>CAVWKK010000009.1:0-554493 GCA_963755605.1 uncultured Actinomycetes bacterium | reverse complement strand
CGCATCTGGCGGTTCTGCGCGATGTTCTCGGTCTGATCCGCCGTGGCTTCCATGTAGGCCTGACGCTCGGACGCGCTGAGGCGCGAGAGTGCCTGTTGCGCGCGCATCGGATCCCTCGCGACGCCGGAGCGCTCGAGCTTCTTCACGGCGCTCGCGAGTTCCGGGTTCTGCCGCTCGAGCGCGGCTTGTGACGCCTTCTTCATCATCCCGCCGACGAGCGGCAGCTTCATCAGGGTTGCGACGATCGGCTTGAGGTAGCGCCCGCCCTTGATGCGCCCGAGTAGCGCGAAGATCCCCAGGAGGATCAGCAGCCCGCCGAGGATGTAGAGCGGGAAGAGGTAGAACCAGATCGAAGCGGTCACGGGGCGGATCGTAGCCGGTCGAAGGCACAGCTCCTACGGAAGCGTGACGAGGGTTCCACAGGGCGCCACTTCGACCAGGCCGTCGTGGGCCAGCGACTTGACCGCCTCTCGGTCGAGGTCGCTCAGCGGGCGCTCCGACTCGGCGACGAGACGCAACGTCTGGGCGCGACGCTGGCGGAACGAGCCCTCGAAGCGTGACTGCTTGCGGGCCGGCTCATAGCGACGCCCGCGCGAGGGACACGTCGCGGCGAGCGGGCACGCGTCGCAGCGCGGGATCCGGGCGAGGCATACCTTCGCGCCGAGATCCATCAGCGCCTGGCCCGCTGCCGGCGAGAACGTCTCTCCCGTGCGGTCCTGGATGCGACTGACGTTCACGTCGATCGGCAGGACGTCGCGGCCGAGCGCGAAGTTGCCGACCGCTGCGGCCGTGTACGGGCCGACGCCTGGTAGCTCCGTCAGATCCTCCGGCCAACCCTCGTCCGCGATCTTCCGCGCGGCCCGGTGCAGGTTCAGGCCGCGGCGGTTGTAGCCGAGGCCCTGCCAGGCGCGGATCACATCCGCGGGGGCTGCGGCGGCGAGGTCGTCGACCGACGGCCAGCGCTCGAGCCACTCGAGATACCGGGGAATCACCCGCTCGACCTGCGTCTGCTGCAGCATCACCTCGGAGACGAGGATCGCGTAGGGATCGCGAGTCCGCCGCCACGGCAGGTCGCGGCCGTGCTCCGCGAACCAGGCGAGCAGGGCGGCCTCCACAGGGCCGGACTCTAGACTGGCCACACGATGAAGCGAGTCCGTTTCGCACCCAGCCCGACCGGTTCACTGCACGTCGGTAACGCCCTCAGCGCCGTCGCCAACCGCGGCCTCGGCGACTGGATGCTGCTCCGGATCGACGACACCGACCCTCAGCGGAACGTGCCGGGCGGGGAGGACGAGATCATCCGCGACCTTCAGTGGCTCGGGCTCTCGTGGGACGATGGGCCGGTGCGCCAGAGCGAGCGACAGGCGCGCTACAGCGAGGCCGGAGCCGAGCTCGGCGAGCGCTTCGACGGGATCACGCTCCTCCGCGAAGACGGAACCGCCACCTACCACCTCGCGAGCGTCGTGGACGACGTCGACTTCGGCATCACGCACATCGTCCGCGGCTTCGACCACCGCCCGAACGAAGAGCTGCACCGTCGGCTCTTCCTCGCACTAGGTGCGGCACCACCGGAGTTCATCCACCACGGCCTGATTCTCGGCGAGGACGGCAAGAAGCTCGCCAAGCGGGCCGCCGGCGCGACCGTTGCCTCTCTGCGTGAGGCCGGCATCCCGGGTGAGGCGGTTCGCCGCTATCTCGACGAGCTCGGCATCCCTCAGCACGACGTCCACTACGACCTGCCGCGCATCCGCCGCCTCGCGATCGAGGCGATCGAGGCGATGAGCGACGAGGAGCTCGCCGAAAAGACCGGCGCGACTACCGCGGTCGTCCCGGCGTTGCGCGGAGCGCGCGACCTGAACGAGGCGCGCGCATACGCGCAGGCGATCCTCACACCGCCGGAGCCGGCGAAAGGCGATGCGCCGGAAACGCTCGAGCGCTTCCGCGAGCTCGTCGAACGGGCGAACGGAACGCTCGACGCGCGCGCGCTCGTACGCGAGTTGAAGGCGGTCGGCGGCAACTTGAAGGCGCTCCGCCTCGCTCTCACCGGACAGGAGCGCGGGCCTGAGCTCTGGGCGGTCATCGCCGCGCTGCCGCCGGACGAGGCGCTCCGTAGGGTCGATGCAGCTCTATGACACCCTGACGCGGGGAAAGCGCGAGCTTCCGCCGCCGCCCGCTTCGATCCGCATGTACTTCTGCGGGCCGACCGTCTATCAGCGGGCGCACATCGGCAACGCGCGCCCCTACATCCTCGGCATGTGGCTGCGCAGTTGGCTGCGGTCACGCGGACATCAGGTGACGCTCGTCCACAACATCACGGACATCAACGACAAGATCTACGAAGCCGCGCCGGGCGCGAGCGCCGAGTTGGCCGCGAATGCGACGGAGTGGTATCTCGAGGACACGGATCTGCTCGGTCTCGGCCGGCCCGACGCGCTCCCGAAAGCGAGCGAGGTCATCCCGCAGATGATCGCCTTCATCTCCGAGCTGATCGAGCGTGGACACGCTTACGAGTCGGAGGGCGACGTGTACTTCCGCGTGTCCTCGTACGCCGATTACGGTCGCCTCTCCGGCCAGCGCCCCGACGCCGTCGAGGAGCAGGAGCCGAACCCCCGCAAGGAAGACCCGCGCGACTTCGCGCTCTGGAAGGCGAACAAGCCCGACGAGGACACTTGGTGGGACTCCCCCTGGGGTCGCGGACGGCCGGGCTGGCACATCGAGTGCTCGGTGATGGCGGAAGAGCTGCTCGGGACTGCGTTCGAGATCCACGGCGGCGGGCTCGATCTCGTGTTCCCACACCACGAGAACGAGCTCGCGCAATCGCGCGCACTTGGCCACGAGTTCGCGGAGATCTGGACGCACAACGGGCTCCTGCGCTTCGTCGGATCGAAGATGTCGAAGTCGGAAGGAAACGTCGTCACGATCCGCGACGCCCTCGAGCGGTGGGGACGCGAGACGGTGCTCGTCTTCTTCCTGACGGGCCACTGGTCGAAGCCGATCGACTACTCGGACGAGACGCTTGCCGCAGCGGCCGCGCGCGTCGAGGGTTTCCGCGAGATCTTCCGCGCGCCCCCGCAGCCGGCGCTCGCAGGCGAGTGGGAGCGCTTCGAAGCAACACTCGAGGACGACTTCAACACGCCGGACGCACTCGCGGTGATGCACGGCTGGCGTGACCACGAGCTCCTGCGGCGCGCACTCGACCTGTTCGGGCTCGCGACGCTTGCGGACGCGAAGGAGGCGCCCCCCGAGATTGTCGAGCTTGCGAGGCAGCGGCAGGAAGCTCGCGCTGCGCGCGATTTCGGCGAGGCCGACCGGCTCCGGGCGGAGATCGAGGCCGCGGGCTGGGAAGCGCGCGACGCCGCCGACGGCTTCCAGCTCGTCCCGCGGTGACACGCGAGCAGGTCTACGGGCGCCGCCCGGTGCGCGAAGCGCTGCGCGGTCGCCGCGAAGTGCTCGAGCTGTGGGCGACCGAGCGGGCAGTGAAGGGGGAGCCGTGGCTGCAGGACGTCGAGCGCCCACGCGTGCAGGTGAAGCCGGAGCGTGAGCTCAGCGAAGCCGCCGGCACCCGCGACCATCAGGGCGTGCTCGCGTGGTGCGAGCCGTACAAGTACGCCGACGGCTGGGAGCTCGCCGCCGCAGAGCTCCCCTTGCTGGCCTGCCTCGACCAGGTGACCGATCCACGCAACCTCGGTGCAGTGATCCGCAGCGCCGAAGGGGCGGGCGCGACGGGGATCGTCGTGCCCGCGCACGGTTCCGCGACTGTCACGCCCGCGGTCGCGCGTGCATCGGCCGGAGCGATCGAGCATCTCCCCGTCGCCGTGGTGCCGAACCTGGCGCGCTACCTCGCGGAGGTGAAGCGCGGCGACTTCTGGATCTATGCCGCGACCGGCGACGCGGCTACGACGATGTGGGACGCGGATCTCACCGGAGGGCTGGCGCTCGTCTTCGGCGCGGAAGGCAAGGGTTTGCGCCCGCTCGTGCGCAAGACCTGCGACGACGCGATCGCGATCCCGCTCGCCGGCAACGTCGAATCGCTGAACGTCAGCGTCGCGGCCGCGTTGATGCTCTACGAGGCGAAGAGGCAGCGCGGTGGCTGAGCCGACGCTCTATCTCTTCGACGGCCACAACCTCTTTCACGCGGGCGCCTATGCCGACCTGCGCCAGTTGCGGGATGAGCTTGCAAGCTTTGTCGCGCTCAAAGGGGCGCGCGGTTTCGTGGTCTTCGACGGCTCGGGCGCGGACGAGACGTACGGCCCCCTCGAAGTGCGCTATGCGAAGAACGCGGACACGATGCTCGAGCGGCTGGCCGCCGAGAATCGAGCGGCTGAAGTCGTCTGCCTCGTCTCGTCCGACATCGCGGTGCGCGGCACCTCCGGGCAGGAGGTGCAGAAGCGCTCCTCGGCGACGTTCCTGTCCGACCTCGAGCAGGTCTCGCACAGCGAGGACCGGCCGCATCATCTGCGGGACACGCTCGATCCGGAGATCCGGGAGCGACTCGAGCGGATGCGGCGGGGCGGCGACTAGCCGGTGCAGTCCGCGCCGTCGGCCGCGGCGGCGCCGGGCAGGCGGCCGAGCAAGCCGGCGAGCTGATCGAGCTCGGCTTTGCTGAAGCGCGACTCGAAGTAGTCCCGCACGGTCTCGATGTGCGCTGAGGAGGCTTCCCGCAGCTTCGCGCGGCCCGCGTCGGTCAGCACCGCGTAGGTGACGCGGCGGTCGCTCTCGCAGGAGCCCCGCTCGACCCAACCCGTCCGCTCGAGCCCGTCGAGAAGCCTGGTCACACCGGAGGCGGTCAGGATGAGCTGCTCGGCGAGGTCGACCCGCCTCATCCGGCCCTCCTCGGCGCGGGAGAGGTGGAGGAGCGCCTCGTAGTCGTTGATGGTCAGGCCGTGGTCGGCCACGAGCTGGGCGCTCATCGACCGGGTCACCGAGGCATGGCCTCGGAGGAGGCGAACCCAGGCATCCAGGGCGAAATCTTGTTGTTGGCTCAATACTTGACTAGACAATCTTTCCTCGCTACACTTGTTTGCGTACTCAACTATAGCGGACGCAAGGAGGAGTGTAAATGAGCATCACGACGACAGAGACGCGCCAGGCACTGCCCGTAGGCACCTGGGAGCTCGACCCGGTCCATTCGCGGATCGCCTTCGAGGTCGACTACCTCGCCGGCGCTTTCCACGGACAGTTCCGTGAGGTGACCGCCAAACTCAAGGCCGAAGGCGACACGCCCGTCCTCATCGGCTCGGCCAAGGTCGCGAGCGTCGACGTCCAGGACGAGAACCTCGCCGCCCACATCCAGTCGCCCGATTTCTTCGACGCCGAGCGCCATCCGGAGCTCAGCTTCGAGTCGAGCGACCTCGAGCGGACCGGCGACCAGATCACGGTTCGCGGGGGCATCACGATCAAGGGCGTCGAGAAGCCGGTCGAGCTGACCGGGACGATCTCCGAGCCGATCACCGACCCGTATGGGCGTGAGCGCGTCGCGCTCAAGCTCGACACGACGGTGGATCGCACCGAGTTCGGCGTCAACTGGAACGTCCCGCTTCCTGACGGGAAGCCCGCACTGGCCGACGAGGTCAAGCTCGCAGCAGAGCTGCAGTTCGTCAAGGAGGCGTAAGGGAGATGAAGGTCCTTGCGATCTCGGGCAGCCTGCGCCCGGACTCGTACAACACGAAGCTCCTCCGCGCGGCGGAGGAGCTTCTGCCTCCCGACACGGACTTCGTGCTCTACCAGGGCGTGAAGGCGGTCCCGCCGTACGACGAGGAGGACGACGTCCAGCCGGCTCCGATGTCCGTTGCCGCTTTGCGCAGCGCTATCGGTGAGGCAGATGCGGTTCTCTTCGCGACACCGGAGTACAACTCGTCCATTCCGGGCTTTCTGAAGAACGCCCTCGACTGGGTTTCCCGGCCGCTCGCGACGAACCCGCTTCGCAACAAGCCGGTCGCGGTCATCGGTGCGAGCACCGGAGCCTTCGGAGCGGTCTGGGCGCAAGCCGAGCTGCGGAAGGTCCTTGCCGCGATCGGGGCGCGCGTCGTCGACGGTGAAGTTGCGGTCGGTCACGCGCCGACACGTTTCGACGATGCGGGACGGCTCGAGGACGAATCGTTGCAGGAGCAGCTTGATGAGACAGTCGAGGCGCTGGTCGCCGAGGCACAACGCCCGCGCGCTCGTTCTCGCTTAGAGAAACGCCGCCGCAGCCAGGGCGAGGATCGACGCCGAGACGATCGCGAGCGCGGCAAGAGCCAGCAGGTCGCCGCCGCGGCGGTTCCGGTATTCGCCGAGAACGCGCTCGTCTCTTCCCAGGCTTCTCATTGCGACGAGAAGAGGCAGCAGCAGCGCCGCGTTCAGCACCTGCGTGAGAAAGAGGATGCGGACGAGGGGAGCTCCGGGGATCAGCACGATTCCCGCCCCGATCGCGAGCATGCCGAAGAAGGTCACGTAGAAGAACGGCGCGTCGCGAAAGCCGTCATCCAGCGCAGCCTCCCGACCTGCAGCCTCCGAGACCGAGTAGGCGGTGGATAGGGGCACGAGCGCGGCAGCAAGAAGGGCCGCGCCGAGCAGCCCGGCGCCAAAGAGGGCGGACGTCAGCCGTCCGGCGAGCGGTTTCAAGGCGACGGCCGCGTCGCGCGCGTCGTTGATCTCGGTGTGGCCGGTCGCATGCAGCGTCGCCGCGCAGGCGACGACCACGAACAACCCGATGATGCCGGTCAATGCCGCGCCCGCAGCGACGTCGACCCGCTCGTAGTTGAGGTCTTTCACGCTCAGCTTCTTGTCGGCCGCGTACGACTGGATGAACGCGAGGCCCCAAGGCGCGAGGGTGGTGCCGACGGTCCCGGCGACCAGGACGAGGGCCGTCCGGCTGAACGGGAGATGCGGCACGACCAGGCCTCGCCCGGCGGCACCCCAGTCCGGGTGCGCGAGGATCGCGGCGCCGATGTAGGTCACGAAGACGGTCGAGAGCAGCAGCAGGATGTGCTCGATCCTGTGAAAGCTGCCTCGCAGGACAAGTGCGCCCACCACGAGCGCCGCGATCGGCACCGAGATCGAACGGCTGACTCCCGCGAGGTCGAGGCTCGCCGCGATGCCGGCGAATTCCGCAGCTGTGGTGCCGAGGTTCGCCACGACCAGCGTCACGTGACGACGATCGAGGCCCGCTTCCCGTAGCTGGAGCGAACGAGCGAGACGAGGCCGGCTCCGGTGACGACTCCGAGGCGAGCGCCGAGCTCGTGGAAGATCACGAGTGCTGCGACCGAGATCAGCAGCACCCACAGGAGCTCGTAGCCGTAACGGGCCCCCGCGATCGAGTACGTCGTGATCCCGGCGGGGTCGTCGTCGGAGAGGCCGGCGAGGAGGCCAGGGCCTAGCACCGCGAGGAACGACGAGATTCCGACCGCCCGAACGAGACCCGACCCGAGCACCGGCTTGCCGTGCTTCCTCCGGAGTCGCTTGACGAGGTCCGCGAGCACGAGGGTGGAATATCAGGCGGCGAGGGCGGAACGAACATACGTTCGTAACATCCTGGGTCCACTGCAAACGTCTTGTAAAGAGCGGCGGTCCTTGCTATCTTCTCCCTCAACCTTAGGGTGAGACTTCGCGTCTTGCCCCTGACCCCGGGGGAGGCCAGGATGGCCGCACGGCCCGCAACCGCTGCGCAAAAGGCACAGAGAGAGCTCGAAGATCTACAGCTCGTCATGCGCGCGAGGAACGGCGACGGCGGTGCCCTCGACGTCCTGATCCGGCGCTACACCGGCTTCGTGCGGCTCAAGGCAAGCTCGTATTTCCTGGCAGGCGGCGACTCGGACGACCTGATCCAGGAGGGCCTGATCGGGCTCTACAAGGCGGTTCGCGACTTCCGCGCCGACAAGGAGACCTCCTTCCGCAGCTTTGCCGAGCTCTGCGTCACCCGCCAGATCATCACGGCGATCAAGACGGCAACCCGGTTCAAGCACGCTCCGCTCAACACGTACGTCTCGTTCAGCCACACCCCTGCCGGCCAGGACTCGGACAGCGAGTGCACCCTGGGCGACGCCCTCCCGGGCCCCGGGGTCGACGATCCCTCGGTTTGCGTGATTTCGACCGAAGAGCTCCAGAGCCTCGTTTTTACGCTTGGTTCCGGGCTTTCCGAGCTCGAGGCGGAGGCTCTCCGGCTCTATCTGGAGGGTGAATCCTACGAGCAGATGGCGGAAGATCTAGGCTGTGACACGAAGACGATCGATAATGCGCTCCAGCGGGTAAAGAGGAAGATCCTCACCCACCAGAAATCTCGGCAAGTCCTGCTTTAAACGGGGAATCCCGGGGCACATCCGGTCGTTATAAGACGTGCGGGGCCGAAAGGCGTCGTCCGGATTGGACCGCCGCGTAAGGCCCAGAACCAAAGAGAGGAGTGAACCAAGCTGACCAACCTTGCTGAACTTGACCTGCAGTCTTTTCTCCACGAAGCCGAAGAGCTCGGGAGAGTAGACGAGCCCACCCTCGAGGCGTTCGCCACCGTGAACGAGCTCGAGGACGAAGACCTGCTCGAGCTCCGGGCGGAGCTGGAAGAGAAGGGAATCGAGATCGTCCCGTTCGAGGACGACGCGCCGGCACCTCGCGTGCGGGCTGCGAGCACGGAGATTTCCGGGACGACCGACAGCCTGACGTTGTTCATGAACGCCGCCGGCCGCTACCAGCTGCTCACCGCTGCCGAGGAGGTTGCGCTCGCGAAGCGCATCGAGCGCGGTGACCGCACGGCGAAGGAGCTGATGATCAACTCCAACCTTAGGCTGGTCGTTTCGATCGCCAAGCGCTATCAGGGCCGCGGCATGCAGCTCGGCGACCTGATCCAGGAGGGCGTAATCGGACTGAACCGTGCCGTCGAGAAGTTCGACTGGCGTCGCGGCTACAAGTTCTCGACCTACGCCACCTGGTGGATCCGCCAGGCCTGCCAGCGGGCGGTCTCGAACCAGTCGGCGACGATCCGGATTCCCACCCACGTGCACGAGCGGCGCGTCAAGCTCTCGCGGGCGCGGGCGCGGCTCCAGGCTGCAACCGGTGAAGACCCGAGTGTCGAGGAGCTCGCGAAGGCAACCGGGCTCGACCTGGTCTACGTCGAGGAGGCTCTCGGCGCGGTCGAGGCATCCGTCTCGCTGAACCAGTCGATCGGCTCGGACGGCGACGGCGAGTTCGGCGACCTGTTCGCCGACCCGAGTGCCGCCGATCCGTCGGAGGAGGCTGGAGAGGCTCTCCGCCGCCAGTTCGTGCGGGATGCGCTGAAGCAGCTCTCGGAGCGTGAGCGTCGCGTGCTCGAGCTGCGGTTCGGTTTCGCGGGCGAGTCCACCTCGCTCGAGCAGATCGGCCGTGAGCTGAGCATGAGCCGCGAGCGAGTCCGCCAGGTGGAGCGCGAGGCGCTGCACAAGCTGGAGGACCAGCTCGCCGGCGTAGTCGAGATCTCACCAGCAGATCTCGTCGACGCGGCCTAGTTCGAATCAGGGATCGGACGCGTGCAGGTCACGCGTCCGATCTCGTATTCGGAGGCTGGGCGCACGAACTTCCGCTGTGAATTCTTGGCGGATTCGACACGAAGCGACCCCTGCCGCCTTACCGGAAGCTCAGCGATGGGCACAAGGTAGACCCGTTCCGTTTCGGGGCAGTAGACACCAAAGAAGTCAACCTCGCCGTGATAGTCACGCCGGACGGCTTTGGGATTCCGATGGTGGCCGTAATTGCTGCAAACGCTCCAGCGGACAGCTCCGCTGCGCAGTCTCCCTGTCTTGCACTGGACCTTCGAGAGCGACGTTCCGTCGTCGATGACTAGGTCATAGCGCGTGTTTTCGCCGAAAGGCACAAGCACCCCGAGGCCTAGGTCGCGAAGCGCGAGCATTACGGCCAATGTCGTGCGATCTCCGATGTCTTTCGGATGCTCCACTCCTCCACGATGCCCGACGGTTCGGCTGGGCCGTGTCCTAAACAGACAACAGAGACTTCGCCTACGATGAGGGCGCGCCGGAGTAGCTCAGTTGGTAGAGCAACGGTTTTGTAAACCGTAGGCCGTGGGTTCGAGTCCCTCCTCCGGCTTCGTAGCGCAGGAAACAGTGCGTAAGTCGGCACACTCTCGTCGTATCCGTGACGCATTTTGGGGTCAGACCCTAGGACGTGGCGCGGGCGGACATGGCGCGTATCCGATACGGACGTGACCTTTTGTGTTTTGGCACGGTTTCGTGTCGGTTCCGTTGCACCTCCGCGCCAGAAACGAGAAGCGCCCCGCGAGCGGGGCGCTTCTCTAGCGAAGGAGCGGGGTGGAGCTAGGCGCCGAGCGCCGGGGCCGGGGCGGACTCGGGGGCCCGCTCGACCTTGGCGTCGTGCTCCAGCCGGGGCAGCCACTCGAGCCAGCGCGGCAGGTACCAGTTCCACTCGCCGAGCAGTCGCATCGTGGCGGGCAGCAGGACGGCCCGGACGATGGTGGCGTCGATCAGCACCGCGGCGGCGAGCCCGATGCCCATCTCCTTCATGTCGAGGATCGGCATCGTCGCGAAGATCGCGAACGCTCCGACCATCACGACCGCCGCGCTCGTCACGACGCCGGCCGTGGTCTTGATGCCGTGCTCGACCGCGTCCGCCGTGTTCATGCCGCGGTCGTACGCCTCGCGGATCCGGCTCAGGATGAACACGTGGTAGTCCATCGAGAGCCCGAACAGGATCACGAACATGAACAGCGGCAGCCAGGATGCGATCCCGCCGTTCGACTTGAAGCCCAGGATCCCCTCGCCCCAGCCACGCTGGAAAACGAGCACCAGCACGCCGTAGGCAGCGCCGACGGAGAGCAGGTTGAGGACGATCGCCTTCGCTGCGATCACGATCGACCGGAACGAGACGAGCAGCAACAGGAACGCGAATGCGAGCACGAACCCGAACACGTACGGCAGCGCGCCCTTCATCTTGTCGTTGAAGTCGTGGGACGCAGCCGTGATGCCCGTGACCGCATACTCTGCGCCGGCGACCTTGCCGATCGTCGCAGGCACGACACGGTCGCGCAGAGTCGCGAGCGCGGCGTTCGACTTGCCGTCCGTGCCCTCGCCGACGAGCGGGATCGTGATGCGGGCCACCGTGTTGTCGGCGTTCCGCGTCACCTCGATCGGCGTCAGCATCTGGCCGGACTCGAGCGCCTTGCTCTTCAGGCCTGCGATCGCGTGCCGGACGTCGGCAGAGCGGACGTCCTTCGCCTTGACCACGACGACTGCCGGCTGCGGGCCGCCCGGGAAGGCGTCCTGCACGGCGTGGATTGCCTGCACTTCCGGCGTGCTGTTCGGCAGTGAGTCCAGGCCCGAGATGGCCGTGTGGACGCCGAGTACCGGCGCAGCCAGCGCGACGAGCACCGCGCCCGAGAGCACCGCGGAAGCGAGCGGGCGCCGCAGTGCCGGAGTCAGAATCGCGCTCCACACCCGGTTCTCGCCGCCGTCCTTGCGACGCAGGCGGCTGAGATACGGGATCCGGCCCTTGTCGACCTTGTCGCCGAGCTTCGACAGGACTGCCGGCAACACGGTGAGCGAGCCGAGCATCGCGATCGCGACCACCGTCATCGTGGCGACGGCGAACGACATGAAGCCCTTGTCGCCGGAGAAGAACATCCCCGCCATGGCGATCATGACCGTGACGCCGGAGATGAGCACGGACCGGCCGGACGTGGCTGCAGCCGCTTCGAGTGCCGCCTCCGCACTACGGCCCGCCGCTCGTTCTTCCCGCTCCCGCTTGAGATAGAAGAGCGAGTAGTCGACGCCCACCGCGAGCCCGACGAGCAGGACGACGGCGGAGACGTTCGGATCCATCGCGATCAGGTGGCTCGGCAGAGCGAGTAGCCCGATCGTCGCGAAGACCGCCGTCAGCGCCAGCAGCAACGGGATACCCGCTGCAACGACCGCGCCGAAGACGAGCACCAGGATGATCAGGGTCAGCGGGATCGAGCGCTCACCGGCTGCCGCGAGCTGCGAATTGAACAGCTTGTCGAGCGCCTTGCCGGTGGAGATCGAGCCGGCCTCGGCCACGTAGAAGTCGCGATGCTTCGCTTGGACTCCGTCCGTGGACTTGACGATCGGGTCGATGACCTTCTTCGCCTGGGCGTCGGTGCCCTTCATCGTGAACTCGACGAGGGCCGTGTGACCGTCGTTCGAGACCTGGGTCCGATGCGAGGGGTCGAGCGGCGACTTGAGACCGCTGAACACCGCGCCGTGCGGCTGCACGGCGACGATCGTGTCCTCGACCACCCGCTTGAACGCCGGATCCTCGATCGTCTTGGCCTTGCTCTGGATGATCACGAACTCCGTCTGCGGGTCGATCTGGAAGCCGGCATCGAGCAGCATCTGGTCCGCGCGATGGGCCTCGCCCACGTTGGAGTTGTTCTGGTCGATCTGCTTCGTCCCGACGAACGCACCGATTGCGACCGAGAGAACGACGAATGCGAGCCATCCGAAAATTGCCTTCTTGCGGTGGTTCGCGCTCCAGCGACCCATGCGGGCCGCGATGTTGTTCGAACGCTTCAGGGGGGACATTTCGTTTTGCTCCTTCGCTTGGGTACGAGCCCAGACTCGCAGCGCGCGCGTCCCGCAGAAATGGGGTCTACAGGCGTCTTGAGCGGCGGAGAACCGCACCCCCTGAAGGCGAAAGCCGCCCGAGGACGGGCGGCTTTCACGCGGAGGGAGGAGTTGCGTCAGGCGACGCGGTCGGGCTGCCAAGGCCCGGGGAACGCAAACGAGAGTTGACGCTGCACGCGAATGGTCTCGAGGTCGTTCCGCTCGAGGACATCCGCGGCCGCTCCGCGCTCGTCGAGCGTGATTCGCTCGAGAACGAGCCAACGAAGTCTCTTGTTCAACTGCTCGTGCGTCATGAGCTAGAGGTTCGCACGACGCATCGGGCTGGACGATGGAGCTAGCTGGCGTCCGTTGGTGCGGTTAACCGAACGATTGCTACGACGAGGACTGCAGGTACGTCAGCACCGCGAGCACGCGCCGGTGATCCTCGGCGGTCGCCGGCAGCCGGAGCTTGGAGAAGATGCTCGTCACGTGCTTCTCGACGGCACGAAGCGTGATCACCATCTTCTCGGCGATCGCCTGATTGGAACGGCCCTCGGCCATCAGCTCCAGCACCTCGCGCTCTCGCGGAGTCAGCTCGTCCACCGGGTCGTCGCGCCGGCGCCGCCCCACGAGCTGCGAGACGACCGCCGGATCGAGAGCAGAGCCGCCTTCGCCGACGCGACGAACGGCCGCCGCGAACTCGTCGACGTCGGAAACCCGGTCCTTGAGCAGGTAGCCGACGCCCTCGGCGTTCTCGCCGAGGAGCTCCATCGCGTAGGCGGGCTCGACGTACTGCGAGAGCACGAGCACACCGGTGTCGGGCCAGCGCTCGCGGATCTCCTTCGCGGCGCGCAGGCCTTCGTCCGTCTGCGTCGGCGGCATGCGGATGTCGACGAGTGCGACGTCGGGCTTGTGCATCCCGACGTGTCGGAGCAGGTCGTCGGCAGTGCCGCTCTGCGCGACCACCTCGAAGCCCGCATCCTCGAGCAGGCGGGCGATGCCCTCTCGCAGCAGGACCGAGTCGTCTGCGAGGACTACGCGCAAGCCCCGAAAGCCTCTGCGCGCGGTGCTGAGGGGCGGAAAGTTCGAAGGCTGCCCGGGAACGCTGAGCTGGAAGAGGCGCTCCGGCTCGCCGAGGCCCGGGAGCTCGTGCTCACCCAGGTCGTCCAGCTCGTGTGAGGAGTCGAGCTCGTCCCGCGTCCGCTGCGAGATGAGGATCTGGCCGCCGCTGCCTGCCTGGGCGATGCGGGCGGCGCGATGGACGTCGATGCCGTAGTAGGCGCCTTCGCGGACAGTCGGCTCGCCCGTGTGCATGCCCATCCGCACGCGCAGCTCGACCCCCTCCGGCCACGCGTGCCCGGCGATCGAACGCTGAGCCTCGACGAGGGTCTCGGCGCCACGACGCGCATCCGGAAAGACGACGAAGAACTCGTCGCCGCGATGGTCGACGACGTGGCCGCCGCCGCGCTCCACCGCCTCGCGAAAGAGTCGCCGGTGGTCGGCGAGCACGAGCGCCCACGCGTCGCCGAGCTGGCGCACGAGCTTTGTCGAGCCTTCGACATCGGTGAAGACGAGTGTGACCGTTCCATCGGGCAGATTGGGTGTCAGAGCCTACTCCAGTGGTATCTCGGCCCGGACTCGGGTTCCGGCGCCGGGGGGACTATGGATCTCAAGCTTGCCGCTTAGCGAGGCTACGCGGTCGGCCAACCCGCTGAGCCCCGATCCGCTCGCGGGATCGGCGCCGCCGACGCCGTCGTCCGCGACCTCGACGAAGGCGGTTCCGTCCACCCGCTCGACGGTCACCTTGACGACGCTTGCCTCTGCGTACTTCGTGACGTTCGTCAGCGCTTCGGAGACCACGTAGTACGCGGCAGCCTCGACCGGGGCGGTGAGCTCTCCGTGCTGCACGCAGTCGATCTCGACCGGCAGCGGCGCCCGCGAGGCCAGGGTGTCGAGGGCTGCGCCGAGGCCCCGGTCGGTGAGGACGGCCGGATGGATCCCCCGGGCGAGCTCGCGCAGCTCTTCGAGCGCCTGGCCGAGCTCCTCGCGCGACGCCTCGAGCAGCTGCTCCGCAGCGCCGGGATCCTTGCGCAGCTGGTTCTGGGCGAGTCGCAGCGAGAGTGACAGCGAAACGAGTCGCTGCTGGGCGCCGTCGTGCAGGTTCCGCTCGAGCTTTCGCCGCGCGGCGTCGCCCGCGGCGACGATGCGCTGGCGCGAGGCTTCCAGCTCTTCCTGCTGCTGCTTTCGGTCGGTGATCTCGCGGACGATCATCAGGAACTCGTCGTCGGCGCTCGCGGCGAAGCGGCCTTCGTAGTGGCGTGGGCCCTCCGGGAAGTCGAGCGCATATTCGATCACTCCCGGCTCGCCGGCCAGCGCTCTCCGTCCGGCGGCCAGCACGCGGTCGGCAAGCTCGTCCGGAAGGCGGTCCCACAGAGTCAGGCCGACCACGTCATCCGTCACGAGGTCTCGCGGGTTTGGCGCGTTGTAGGCGTTGTACGTCCCGTCACGCGAGATGCGGAACATCAGGTCCGGCATCGCCTGGAGGAGAGCGCGGTAGCGCTTGGCGCGCGCGCGAACGTCGACGAGCAGCTTGTCTCGCTCGAGCGCGATCCGTGCGGCGTTCGCGACTCCCTCGAGCAGCTCCGGTTCCTGCAGCAGCGCGGCGTCGTGCACGATCGCCGCGACCGGAGCGTCGGCGTACTCGAGCCGCGTCACCACTCGCCGGCGCGTGTCCTCCGGCAGGTCGAACCGGTTCCCCTCGACGTCCACGTAGTGAGCGCCCTCCTCGTACCAGTACGCGACGACGGCGGTCTGGTCGCGCAGCGCATTGCGCAGGCCTTCCTGCACCTCGCCCGGGCTCGCTCGCTCTGGGACGCCGCTGAAGATCGTGCCCAGGCCGGCGCCGCGCGCGATGGTCGTGCCGAGGATCCCGGCGAGGAAGATGAACGGCACCGCTGTGAACGTCACGATCAGCGCGACGGACACGAGCACCGCGCCCGCTCCCGAGAACGGCGTGACAATGAAGCCGATCGACAGCAGCAGGACGCTGAGCCCACCGGCGAGATAGACCGGCCGCAGGATGCGGCGCAGGCCCGGTGTCGTCCGTCGCCACCTGCCGACGAGCAGGGCTACGACGGCGGCGAAGAGCAGTACGGCGATCGTCGTCCAGATCGCCGTGGTGACGATGTGCGCCGTGCGGTCGTGCGAGACGAGCACGAGATCGTCCGGGCAGGCGTTCGGCTTGCACGTGTGACGTGCCGGGAACATCGAGTCGAGCAGCGGAGCGAGGACCGCCACGACGTAGGCCGTGCCGACGAGCATGCGGCCGTTCCGGCTGATCAGCTCCCCGCCCGGATAGACGAGCAGCAGGTGCACGAACGCGGCGATGAACAGGCTGCCGAAGATCGCGCCGAGGGTGTAGGGCAGCGCGTAGTTCGCCTGGGAGAGGACGCCGATCAGCACGCCGAAGCCGACGCCGACCATCAGCTTCCCGGTGCGGTTCTGCGGCCGGCGCGTCCAGCCGATCAGGCCGGCGATGACGAACGACCAGCTGACGAAGAGCACGAGCGCGATCGCAACCGCTGGATGCTGCTCGTGGTCGCTCGCCGCGGTGAGGGCGACGGCGAGCCCGCCGGCGACCAGCGCCGCGGGGCCGAAGTAGAGCCAGGGGCGCCAGGCCCTCGTCACGCGACCAGCAGGGCCGCGATCGCGGCTCCGGACAGATCTCCCTTCGGGACGAAGCCGCGCGCGCCGCAGACGGTGATGCAGGGCCCGTAGTCGGAGCCGTCCCGGCTCGAGGTGAGGACGACCTGGGGCGGGTCGGCGAGCCGACAGAGCTGCTCCGCTACCTGGAAGCCGTCCATGTCCGGCAGTTGCACGTCGAGCAGGACGAGCTCCGGCTGAAGCGCCGCCACCGCCCTGATCGCGTCGGCCCCGTTCTCGGCCTCGCCGATGACCTCGTACCCCTCGGACTCGAGCAACGTCCGGGCGCTGGCCCGGAAGCTGGGGTGGTCGTCGACGATGAGGACTGTCATAGCCACAGTCTCGTCCCTTCCCAGCTTGGGCCGAATACGGTTAGCCACACTCTTTCTAGGCGCCTGCACGAGCCGGCTTCGGGGAGCTTTTGCCCTCCAGAGGGTCTGAAGCCGTCGGAATCTCCACGTGGAAGACCGAGCCGTGGCCCTCGTTCGGCTCGACCCAGATCCTGCCTTTGACCCGCCGCACGAGCTCGCGGGAGATGTAAAGGCCGAGACCCGTCCCGCCGATCCCGCCGGTCATGTCCGGGTCGAGGCGATAGAACTTCTCGAAGATTCGGTTCTGCTCGCTCTTGGGAATGCCGAGGCCCTGGTCGGCCACCGAGAAACGGACGTAGTTGTCCAACGGCTCGAGGCGCACCCGGACATCCCCTCCGTCCGGTGAGTACTTGACGGCGTTGTCGACGATGTTGCCGAGGACCTGGCGGAGCTGGCCTTCATCGGCGGCCACCTGCGGCAGCGTCTCCGTCGTGTCCTCGAGCTGAATGTCGACGCCTGCGGGGAGGTGGGTGCGGGCGGCGTCCAGGACGCTCTCGACGAGCGCCTGCGCGTCGCAGCTTTCGATGTGCACTTCGAGGCGGTCTGCATCGAGCTGGCTGGCGAGCAGAAGCTCGTTGACGATCTCCGCGAGCCGGCTCGATTCGTCGACGATCACCTCGAGGAGCTTGGTCTGCATCGCATCCTCGAGCTGGATGTCCTCGCGCGTGAGCGTCAGGGCAGAGCCGTAGATCGCGGCGAGCGGTGTGCGTAGCTCGTGCGACACCGTCGCGACGAGGTCCTGGCGGATTCGCTCGAGCACGCGCTCCTCCGTGAGATCGCGGAAGGCGTACACAGTTCCCTCGTCGAAGCCCACGCCCGAAATCGAAAGCCAGCGCTCCTCGCCGTTGAGCTCGAACGGGAGCGTTTGCGCCACGGCTGGACCGGGGGAGCCCGCAACCGGAATCGTTCCGACGACATGCGCCCAGCCCGGCAGCACGTCATCGGCTTGGGTGCCGACCACCTCTTCGCGAGGAAGCTTCGTGATCACTTCGGCGGCGTGGTTCCAGAGCCGCACGATGCCTTCGAGGTCGACGAGGAAGACGCCGTCGCCGACATTCTCGAGGACACGCGCCGCCTCGGCCCGCTCCTCCGCTTCACGGTAGAGCTGCGCGTTCTCGATCGCGGTGCCCGCACGGCGGGCGAGGTCTTCCGCCAGCGTGAGATCGTCCGGGCCGTACCGTCTCTCCGACTCGGCGGCGACAAAGGAGATCACGCCGAGCGTGCGCCCGCGCGTGATCAGCGGCACGCACATGTAGCTCCGCGCACCGAGCTCGCGCACGATGCCGAGGTGAAGATCGTCGACGGCGAGCGTGACCAGTCTTTCGTCGGGAATCTCGGTCATCAGCTCGCTCTTGCCGGTGCGAAGAACGAGTGGTGGCCCCTGCATCGCCTCGGGGTCCTCGGGGTAGCGGCGTCCGAGCTCGAGCGCGAGCTCGACCTTGTGCTTGTCGACGTGCTCCACCGCGAGCGTCCGCAACTTCCCGTCTTCGAGGACGTCGACGCGCACCCAGTCGGCGAGCTGAGGCACAGCCATCTTCGCCAGCGCTGCAAGCGTCGCCCGGTAGTCGAGCGAGCTGCCGAGTGTGGCACCGGCCTCCACCAGGAACCGCTGCGCCTCCTCTGCCTGCTTCTGGTCGTGGATGTCGGTGTTCGAGCCGAACCACTTCACGATCTCGCCCTGGCGGTTGCGCATCGGCATCGCTCGCGCCAGATGCCACCGGTAGGCCCCATCCGCACGGCGCAGACGGAACTCGTTCTCGTAGGTACGGCCGGTGTCGAGTGCCTGACGCCAGCGCGCGAGCGTGCGCCCGAGATCCTCCGGGTGAACGCCGTTGATCCAGCCGGACTCCACGAGCTCGGTGAACGGGAGGTCGAAGTAGTCGATCGCCCGCTGGTTGACGTAGTCGAGCTCTCCGTTCGGAAGCCCCGTCCAGATCTGGTCGGGCTGGGCCTCGGCCAGGAAGCGGTAGCGCTCTTCGCTCTCGCGCTGGAGCTCCGCCAGTTCCCGCTCCTTCAACATCGCCGCCTGGCGCTGGAGCTGCTCCGTCTTCTCGTGCAGCTCGATGAAGACGGAGACCTTCGAGCGCAGGATCTCCGGGCTGAATGGCTTGAAGACGTAGTCGACCGCGCCGCTCGAATAACCGCGGAAGACATGCTCGTCCTCCTTGGAGATCGCGGTGACGAAGATGATCGGGACGTGCTTCGTGCGCTGGCGCTGCTTGATCAGCTCAGCGGTCGCGAAGCCGTCGAGGATCGGCATCTGCACGTCGAGCAGGATCACCGCGACGTCGTGGTTGAGGAGCTGCCGCAGCGCCTCCTCGCCCGAGCGGGCGGTCAGCAGCTCCTGGCCGAGTGGCTCCAGGATCGCCGCGAGCGCGAGCAGGTTCTCCGAACGATCATCGACGAGGAGCAGCTTCGCCATCAGGACTTCGCGATCTGGCGGCGCGGGGACCTGGGCTTCACGCAAAGCCCGTAGACGAACTTTCCGATGTCCTCGAGCGGCAGGATCGCGTCGGCAACCGTAGCTGCGATCGCGGCATCCGGCATCGCGCGGCGGATCGCACTCTCCGGGTCCTGGACGAGGGCGACGCCCCCGCGTTCCTTGATCCGGGCGAGCCCGAGTGCCCCGTCGTCGTTGGCACCCGTGAGGATGATCCCGATCACGCCGGCGCCGTATGCGTCCGCTGCGGTTTCGAAGAGCACGTCGATCGAGGGTCGCGCGAAGCGGATGCGCTCGTCCACCGAGAGCGCGAACGCGTTCTGCTCGACGAGCAGGTGATAGTCGGGCGGGGCGATGTAGACGTGGCGAGGCTCGATCGCCAGCTTGTCGGTCGCGTCCAGAACGGGCCTCGAGATGTGGGTCTGGAGCAGATCAGCGAGGCCGCCCTCCGTCGCGTCGGGGCTGCGGTGCTGCGCGATCGCGACCGGCACGTCGACCTCGTCCGGGAGATCGGCGAGGACCTGCCCGACCGCCTGCAACCCACCCCAGGACGCGCCGATGCAGATCAGGTCGTACATCTAGCCGGTCTTTCGGTAGAGCTTTTCCGCCGCGTCGAGCTCCTCGTACCCGCTCTCGTGCGGGCTGAAGGAGATCGACTCCTTGTGGCCGAGGCCGAGCACGCCGAGCCTCGCGAGGCTCTCGTAGAACAGGCCGTGGACACGATTCTGGAGCGTGCGGTCGAAATAGATCATCACGTTCCGGCAGACGATCACGTTGAACTCGTTGAACGAACGGTCGGAGACGAGGTTGTGTTGCGCGAACACGACGTTCTCGATCAGCGACCGCTGGAACTGCGCTCCGTCGTACTTTGCAAGGTAGTACTCCGAGAAGGCGTGCGTTCCGCCCGCCTTGATGTAGTTCTGCGTGTACTCGCGCATCTTGTCGAGCGGAAAGACGCCCGACCGGGCGCGCTCGAGCACCGACTCGTTGATGTCGGTGGCGTAGATCCGCGTGCGGTCGTAGACCGCCTCCTCCTGCAGGAGGATTGCCAGCGAGTACACCTCCTCGCCGGTCGAGCAGCCGGCCACCCAGATCCTGGTGAATGGGTACGTGCGCAGCAGCGGCACGACCTTCTCGCGGAACGCGACGTAGAACGTGGGGTCGCGGAACATCGAGGTGACGTTGATCGAGAGGTCGAGCAAGAAGCGCTCCATGCACGCCGCGTCGTGCAGGAGCCGGTCCTGCAAGGCCGAGATCGTCTGCAGCCCTTCCGCATGGACGCGACGCCACACGCGCCGCCGTAAGGACGCAGCCGCATATTGGCGAAAGTCGAAGCCGTACTGGCGGAAGACGCCTTCGAGCAACAGTGAGAGCTCGATGTCCTCGAGGTCGCCGCGCGCGGGCGGGTGGTCGTGCGTACCCGCCGGCTCCCGGGAAGCGCCTACCGAGCTCATCGCCTTACTTGTACAGCCAGACCCGCATCAAGGAAAGCAGCTGGTCGGTGTCGACCGGCTTCGTGATGTAGTCGGAGGCGCCCGATGCGATCGACTTCTCGCGGTCGCCCTTCATCGCCTTCGCCGTCAGGGAGATGATCGGCAGCTGTTTGAAGCCTTCCTCGGAGCGGATGGCACGCATCGTCTCGTAGCCGTCCATTCCCGGCATCATGATGTCCATCAGGACGAGGTCAATCTCCGGATTGCGCTGGAGGACGTCGAGGCCGTCCTTCCCGTTCTCGGCGTAGACGACCTCCATCCCGTGGCCTTCGAGCACGCTCGTCAGGGCGAAGACGTTCCGCACGTCGTCGTCGACGATCAGGATCTTCTTCTCGTTGAAGACTTCTTCCGCCGAGTGCAGCTGCTCGAGCATCCGTCGCTTCTCCTGCGGCAGCTTGCGCTCGACGCGGTGGAGGAACAGCGAGGTCTCGTCGAGGAGCCGCTCCGGTGAGCTCGCGTCCTTGACGACGATCGACTGGGCGAACTTCTTGAGCTTCGTCTCCTCGCGGCGCGTGAGCTCCTTGCCGGTGTAGACGATCACCGGGATCGACGAGTAGCGTGGATCGTCCTGCAGCTTCTCGAGCAGGGCGAAGCCGCCCATTTCCGGCAGCTTCAGGTCGAGCACCATGCAGTCGTAGTGCTGCAGCCCGAGCGCTTCGAGCGCCTCTTCGCTGGACGCGACCGCGGACACTTCGACGTCGTCGCCGCCGCCGATCAGCTCGACCACGGCATTGCGCTGCACCTCGTCGTCTTCGACCACGAGCACCCGCCTGAGGTCGCGGTCGATGAACGTCCGGATGTCGCCGAACGTGCTCTCGAGACTCTCCTTGGAGATCGGCTTCTCGACGAACGCGACCGCTCCGGCCTTGAGCGCGTTCCGGCGCCCGTCGCCGGCCGAGACGATGTGCACCGGAATGTGCCTTGTTGCCGGATGGTGCTTCAAGTGGTCGAGCACGGTCCAGCCGTCCATGACCGGCAGGTTCATGTCGAGGATGATCGCGTCGGGTGAGAACTCGTGCGCGAGCGCGAGGCCCGAGTCCCCGCGAACCGCGATGATTCCCTTGAACCCGCGTTCGCGCGCGATGTCGAGCTCGGTGCGGGCGAAGTCCGGATCGTCTTCCACGATCAGGACGACGCGGTCGCCGTCGTTGATGTCGTCTCGGTCATCACGCACGTCAGTCGGCAGCAGCAGGGTCGGATCGAGCTCCGGCGGCTGTGCAGTTGCATGGCTCCCACCGTTTCCTTCCATTTCGCGCGGGAACACGATCGTCTCGTCGACCTCCGGCTCGACGGTCGAGTGCTCGACGGGGCGGAAGGTGGACGGCAGGAAGAGGGTGAACGTGCTGCCCTCACCGAGCGAGCTTGCGACGTGGATCTCGCCGCCGAGCAGGCGAGCGATCTCCCGGCTGATCGAGAGCCCGAGCCCGGTCCCGCCGTAGCGCCGGCTCGTCGTTCCGTCCGCCTGTTGGAAGGCCTCGAAGATCAGGCGGAGCTTGTCGTGGGCGATACCGACTCCCGTGTCCTCGACGGTGAACTCGAGCACGGCGTCGGCGCGGGAGAGGGCCTCGCTCGCGAACTGCCGTCCCTCCGCGAGCCCGATGCGCAGCTTGACGCCGCCCGACTCGGTGAACTTGAACGCGTTCGAGAGCAGGTTCTTGATCACCTGCTGCAGCCGCTGCTCGTCCGTCTCGATCGCGGGTGGCACGTTCGCGCCGCGCACCTCGATCTCGAAACCCAGCTGCTTGTCTTCCGCAACGGGGCGGAAGGAGCGTTCGACGAAGTCGCGCAGGTCGGAAAGCTTGACGTCTCCGATGTTGACGTCCATGCGTCCCGCTTCCACCTTCGAGAGGTCGAGGATGTCGTTGATGAGACTGAGCAGGTCGGAGCCGGCGCCGTAGATCGTCTTGGCGAACTCGATCTGCTTCTCGTTGAGGTTCGACTCCGGGTTCTCGCCGAGCAGCTTCGCGAGGATCAGCAGCGAGTTGAGCGGCGTGCGCAGCTCGTGCGACATGTTTGCAAGGAACTCGGACTTGTAGCGTGACGACAGCGAGAGCTGCTCCGCCTTCTCTTCGAGCGCCGCGCGTGCGAGCTCGATCTCGCGGTTCTTGATTTCGATGCGACGGTTCTGCTCTTCGAGCAGCTGGGCTTTTTCCTCGAGCTCCTCGTTCGTCTGCTGCAGCTCCTCCTGCTGCGTCTGGAGCAGCTCCTCCGAAGCCTTGAGCGACGCCGCCTGCTCCTCGAGCTCCTTGTTCGTCTGCTGGAGCTCCTCCTGCTGGGCCTGGAGCTCCTCGGACTGGCTCTGCAGCTCTCCGGTCAGGTCCTGCGACTGCACCAGCAGCTCTTCTGTTCGCATGTTCGCCTGGATCGTGTTCAGCACCACGCCGATCGATTCGGCGAGCTGCTCGAGGAAGTTCTGCTGCACCGCGCTGAAACGCTGGAACGAGGCGAGCTCGACCACAGCGAGGACCTGATCCTCGAACAGCACGGGGAGGACGATCACGTTCACCGGTACCCCTTCACCGAGACCCGAGCTGATGCGCACGTAGTCCTCGGGCGCCTGGGTCACGAGGATCGGCTTCTGCTCGAGCGCAGCCTGTCCGACGAGCGCCTCGCCGATCTTGAACTTGTTCGGAACGTTCTTGCGCTGCTTGTAGCCGTACGTCGCGATCAACCGCAGCTCGAAGTCGTCTCCTTCGCCGTCCGGCGACTCCATCATGAAGAACGCTCCGTGCTGCGAGCCGACGAGCGGCGTCAGCTCCGACATGATCAGGCGCGACACGGTCTCGAGGTCACGCTCGCCCTGCAGCATGCCGGTGAACCGCGCCATGTTCGAGTTCAGCCAGTCCTGCTCTGTATTGACGCGGGTCGTCTCGGCGAGGTTCTCGATCATCTGGTTGATCGTGTCCTTCAGCTCTGCAACCTCTCCCTGAGCCTCGACTGCGATCGACCGGGTGAGGTCGCCCTGGGTCACCGCCTGCGAGACCTCGGAGATCGCGCGCAGCTGTGTCGTGAGCGTGCCAGCGAGCTGGTTGACGTTGTCGGTCAGGCCCTTCCAGACTCCCGAGACGCCCTCGACCTGCGCTTGGACGCCGAGCATTCCCTCGGTGCCGACCTCCTTCGCGACGCGGGTCACTTCCGCCGCAAACGTGGAGAGCTGGTCGACCATCGTGTTGATCGTGTTCTTGAGCTGGAGGATCTCGCCGCGGGCGTCGACCGTGATCTTCTTGGACAGCTCGCCCTGAGCGACCGCCGTCGTGACTTCGGCGATGTTGCGGACCTGGCTCGTGAGGTTGTCCGCGAGCGTGTTGACATTGTCGGTGAGGTCCTTCCAGGTGCCGCTGACGCCCTTGACCTGAGCCTGGCCGCCGAGCTTGCCCTCGGTGCCGACTTCGCGGGCGACGCGCGTGACCTCGTCGGCGAACGACGAGAGCTGGTCGACCATCGTGTTGATCGTGTTCTTGAGTTGGAGGATCTCGCCCTTGACGTCGACGGTGATCTTCTTCGAGAGGTCGCCGGTCGCGACCGCCGTTGTCACCTCGGCGATGTTGCGCACCTGGGTCGTGAGGTTGTCCGCGAGCGTGTTGACGTTGTCGGTCAGATCCTTCCACGTGCCGCTCACGCCTTCGACGTTCGCCTGGCCGCCGAGGCGGCCCTCGATGCCCACTTCCTTCGCGACGCGCGTCACCTCCGCTGCGAACGAGCGCAGCTGGTCGACCATCGTGTTGATGGTCTGCTTCAGCTCCAGAACCTCGCCGCGCGCGTCGACGGTGATCTTCTTGGAAAGGTCGCCGTTGGCGACTGCGGTGGTGACGTCGGCGATGTTGCGCACCTGGTCGGTGAGGTTGTCGGCGAGCGTGTTGACATTCTCGGTGAGGTCCTTCCACGTCCCGCTGACGCCCTTGACCTGCGCCTGGCCGCCGAGCCGGCCCTCTGTGCCCACTTCGCGCGCGACGCGGGTGACCTCGTCCGCGAACGACGAGAGCTGGTCGACCATGGTGTTGATCGTGTTCTTGAGTTGGAGGATCTCGCCCTTGACGTCGACGGTGATCTTCTTCGAGAGGTCGCCGGTCGCGACCGCTGTCGTGACCTCGGCGATGTTCCGCACCTGCGTGGTGAGGTTGTCGGCCATGAAGTTCACGTTGTCGGTGAGTGCCTTCCAGGTGCCCGACACGCCGGGCACCTCGGCCTCGCCGCCGAGGATTCCCTCGGTACCGACCTCCCGCGCGACGCGGGTGACCTCGTCGGCGAACGACGAGAGCTGGTCGACCATCGTGTTGATCGTGTTCTTCAGCTCGAGGATCTCGCCTCGGGCATCGACGGTGATCTTGCGCGACAGGTCGCCCTTCGCGACCGCGGTTGTCACGTCGGCGATGTTCCGCACTTGATTCGTGAGGTTGTCGGCGAGCTGGTTCACGTTGTCCGTCAGCTCGCGCCACGTCCCGCTGATGCCCTTCACCTCGGCCTGTCCGCCGAGGCGTCCTTCGTTGCCGACTTCCTTCGCGACGCGTGTCACCTCGTCGGCGAACGACGAGAGCTGGTCGACCATGGTGTTGATCGTGTTCTTGAGGCGGAGAACCTCGCCCTTCGCGTCCACGGTGATCTTCCGCGAGAGGTCTCCCTTCGCGACCGCGGTCGTCACGTCCGCGATGTTCCGCACCTGGTCGGTGAGGTTCGCGGCCATCCCGTTCACGTTGTCGGTGAGCGCTTTCCAGGTGCCGGAGACTCCAGGCACCTCGGCCTGGCCGCCGAGCTTCCCTTCGGTGCCGACCTGGCGGGCCACCGTGGTCACCTGCTCGGCGAAGACGCGGAGCGTGTCGATCATCGAGTTGATCGTGTCGGCGAGGGAAGCGACCTCGCCCTTCGCCTCGATCGTGAATTTCTGGTTCAGGTTGCCGTCCGCGACGGCGGTGACGACCTTGGCGATCCCGCGAACCTGAGTCGTGAGGTTCGTCGCCATGAAGTTGACGTTGTCCGTCAGGTCCTTCCACGTTCCGCTGACGCCCTTCACCGTCGCCTGGCCGCCGAGCTTTCCTTCGGTGCCGACCTCGCGCGCGACGCGGGTGACCTCGTCGGCGAACGACGAGAGCTGGTCGACCATCGTGTTGATCGTGTTTTTGAGCTCGAGCACCTCGCCCTTGACGTCGACCGTGATCTTCTTGGAGAGGTCGCCGTTCGCGACCGCGGTCGTGACGTCGGCGATGTTCCGCACCTGTGTCGTCAGGTTGTTGGCCATGAAATTGACGTTGTCGGTCAGGTCGCGCCAGATTCCCGAGACGCCCTTGACTCGCGCCTGGCCGCCGAGGATGCCCTCGGTGCCGACCTCGCGCGCGACGCGCGTCACCTCGGATGCGAATGAGCTCAGCTGGTCGAGCATCGTGTTGACCGTCGTGCCGATACGGAGGAACTCACCGCGCACCGGCTGGCCTTCGATCTTCAGCGACATCTTCTGCGAGAGGTCGCCTTCGGCGACGGCGTCGAGCACGCGCGAGACCTCGATCGTCGGCCGCACGAGGTCGTCGATCATCGAGTTGACGGACGCGATCGAGTCCGCCCACGATCCCCTCGTGTTCTTGAGCTGCGCGCGCTCGGTCATCCGGCCCTCGCGCCCGATGACCTTGCTCACGCGGCTCAGCTCGTTGGTCAGGCCCTCGCGCCTGTCCGCCAAGCCGTTGAACGCCTTCGCAACGTCGCCCATGACACCGCTCTTGCGCAGAGACAGCCGGACGCCGACCTCGCCGTCCCTCGCGGCGCGAAGTGCGTCCAGCAGCTCCTGCAAGTCCTGTTTCTTGATCTCGACCGTGCCGTTCTGTCCGGCCCGGTCGTTCGAGGCTGGCGCGCGCTTCGCGGCCCTCCTCTTACGGGTCTGGGTCTCTCGTGCAGCCACAGCTGACTCCTTTTGTGCGAGGGATTGGTCCGCCGGTGGACCGTTTGGGCGACGCGTCTGCCGGCTATGTCCGAAAGCTTTCGCCTCCGGGGGCGGAAATCTTACTTGCGCGCGGGAAAATTGACTGGAATTTCCAGGGCCTGGCCCAGGTCGTCCCAGAGGTCCTCGACAGGCTCCAGACCGACGCTGAGGCGCAGCAATCCGGGCGGCACCCGATCGCCTTCCCACCGGGCTCTGGCCTCGAGCAGCGAGTGGATTCCGCCGAGGCTGGTGGCGTTCGTGATCAGGCGGAGGGACGTCTCGACGTGGCGGGCCTCGGCGGCTCCGGCGACGTCGAAGGAGAGCAGACCGCCGAACCCGGGGTAGCGGACGAGCGCGACGGCGGGATGGCTCTCCAGGCGTCGGGCGAGCTCGGTGGCGGACGCCGTCTGCCGGCGCACCCGCTCCTCGAGTGAGTCGAGCGCGCCGAGAAGGAGCGCGCAGGGATCGGGAGCGGCGACGATGCCCGAGCGCGTGCGGAACTCCTGCAGGCGTGCTGCATCTTCTGCGCGGTTCGCGACGACGACGCCGAGCATGACTTCGTCGTGACCTCCGAGATATTTCGTCGCGCTGTGCAGGACGAAGTCGGCGCCGTGCTCGAGGGGGCGTAGATGGATCGGTGTCGCGGCGGTCGAGTCGACGACCACGGGCGCGGGATGCGCGACCGCAGCCCCCAGGTCCGGCATCGTCAGGAACGGGTTCGACGGTGCCTCGACCCAGACGAGGTCGACTCCGTCGGGCGGCGGGCCGGTCTGATCGAACTCGACGAAACGAAGCCCCCACCGTTCGAGCTCGCGGAAGAGCACAGCGGTTCCGTAATACGCGCCCTCGGCGAGTGCGATCGTGTCGCCCGAGGAGAGGAACGTGAGCACGAGCGCAACCGCGGCACCCGTGCCGGACGGGAACAGAAGTGCGTGTCCACCGTCGAGCTCACCGAGCCTGCGTTCAGCCTCGACGCCGGTGGGATGGCCGTAACGCTGGTAGATGAACTCGCCGGGCTCGCCGTCCTCGTACGGCCAGATCGTGGAGCGGTCGAGCACGACCTGACCTTAGCGGCCGGGTTTTGCCGCCGCTTTGCCGGGCCTTGGCCGCTCCCGCCGATGCTCCAACCGACCCACGACCTGGAGGACATCATGGTTGCCCGCTCGTTTCCTCTCGCTTCTTCTCTCCATGCTGGTGCTGGTGCCTACTGCACTGGGTGCTCAGGAACGGGGAAGCTGGCTCCGTCTGCCGACCGCGCCGATCGCTCCCGACTTCAACTACCGCACGAGCGTCTGGACCGGGAAGGAGATGATCGTCTTCGGCCGGGATCAGCAGACGTCGTTGGACGCCAATGGAAGCCCGTACGCGACGTCGCGGGTGGACGTTGCGGCTGCGTATAACCCTCGCAGCGACACCTGGCGCAACCTCGAGCCGCCCCGCTCGTCGACCGGCTTCATGGATCTCAGCTCGGTGTGGACGGGCAAGGAGATCCTCGTCTGGGGTCAAGGCACCCGCGAAGCCTTCGATCCGGTTACGAACAAGTGGCGGCGGTTGCCGGGCTCCCGTCTGCTGGCGACCCATGACGGTTTCGGCACTGTGGTGTGGACCGGCAGAGAGCTGATCGGGTGGGGCGGCGGCTGCTGCGGTGACGCCTTCTCGGACGGAGTCGCCTACAGCGCGGCCAGGAACACGTGGCGGGCGCTCGCACGTGCACCTCTTTCGGGTAACCGGCATCCGTTGAGCGTGTGGACTGGTCGTCAGATGATCGTGGTCTCCGGCGCCCGGGCAGCCTCGTACGATCCGGCGACGAACAGCTGGAAGCCCATCGCGCAGCCGCCCGCTACCCGCGGTAATTCAACCGCCGTCTGGGACGGACGGGAAATGCTCGTCTTCGGCAGTACGCGCAACGGCGTCGCCTACAACCCCCGGAGCGACAATTGGCGTGCCCTTCCCCTCGTGCCGGCAGGACACGTCGGACACGTGGCGGTCTGGACCGGCAACCGTCTGCTCATGTGGGGCGGCAGGCGCGGGGGCGCTGTCTACGACCCGAGGGCGAACCGCTGGTCGGTTTTCACAGGCGGGCCGCTGCCTGGGAGGCTGGAACCGACCGCGGTCTGGACCGGGCATGCGCTGATCGTCTGGGGAGGCCTCCGCACCAAGACGTGGGGCCACTACGACTCCGCGGGGGCTGCCTTCACTCCTGCGGGCTAGAACTCGTTCGCAGTCCACGTCTTTCGACCGAAGCGTTCGGCGAGCGGGTCGAAGACGAGCAAGAACCGCCGCTTCAGAGCCGTCGCACGCGCATCCGCAACGCGTGCGGCGGCCGGGAGGCGTCCGCCTCGCGGGCAGGTGTCCCGGCTTCGCAACCAATCGCGGTAGATCCAGTCGGCGGCGATCGACGCATGAGTCGCCTGCTGGAAGAGATCCGACGCGTGCAGGCCGGCTTCGGAGCCCGGGACGTGGAGAGCAGCCACCTGCTGGAGCAGGCTCTGCCTGTTTCGCTGGACCTGGTCGAGCTGCGCAGCCGCCACGTCGGGCGACAGGCTGCAGTCGAAGGCGCCGGCAATCGCCCGCGTGATCTGCGCGCGCCCGTCGTGCGACTGGCCGAGAAAGTTCTCGAGCTTGTAGACGAACGACCGCAACTGCGGATCGGCGTTCGAAGTGGCCGGGGTGTTCGTGCCGCCGTCGCGCACGAGCAGCGCTGCGGCGATGCCCGCGGCAACGAGCGCAGCAAGCGCCACCAGCGCCCAGGGCCCACGACGTCGGCGCCGCACTGACTCCACCGGCGTGCTCGGCGACCCCGTCACGGGAACCTTGCCCAGCAATTCCTCGTCCTGGCGCAGCATCGCCTGCTCGAGGTCCCGGAGGGACGCGCTCGGCTCGATCCCGAGCTCGCTCACGAACAGCTCCCGCGTCCGGCGGAACAACTCCAATGCATCCGCCTGGCGGCCGGCGCGGTACAGCGCGAGCATCAGGAGCTCGCGCGGTCGCTCGCGAAGCGGGTGCGCTGTAACGAGCTCTTCGAGCTCCGGCACGATGTCCGCCGACTCGCCGGCTTCGAGTGCGGCGTGAAGCCAATCCTCGACCGCCGCGAGCCGCTGGTCCTCCAGTCTCGCCGCAGCGCGCTCCGCGAACGGTTCGGTCCTGAACTCCGCGAGCGCGGGGCCGCGCCACAGTCGCAGCGCACTCCGCATGCCAGCGACTGCATCCTTTGGGTCGCCGTCCGCGAGCCGCGCCCGCGCCTCGCCGACGAGCTGCTCGAACCGATCGAGGTCGAGCTCACCTCCGGCAACTCGTAGTTCGTAGCCCGGCGCACGGGTCAACAACCGCTCCGGGCCGAGCTCCTTGCGGAGCTGAGAGACGTAGACCTGGACCGTCTTCGTCGCGCGTGCGGGAGGCTCCTCACCCCAGAGTTCGTCGATCAGCGTCTCGGTCGCGACGACGCGATTGCGGTTGAGAAGTAGCAGAGCCAGCAACGCCCTCGGCTTGGCGGCGGCGAGGTTGACCGGATTCCCGTCGATGAGGGCCTCGAGTGGCCCTAGCAGCCGGAACTCGTACACGCGAAGGCCATACTAGGCTCCGACCATGGCGACGACCGACGAGCCCCGCGCCGACTCGACCCAGTCGAAGCTCGACCAGCTTCAGCAGCTCCGCGACGAGTCCGAGCACGCCGGGACCGACAAGGCGATCGAGCGCCAGCGCCAGCAGGGAAAGCTCCTCGCCCGCGAACGGCTCGTCGAGTTGCTCGACCCCGGCTCCTTCGTCGAGCTCGACCGCTACGTGCGTCACCGCGAGTCGAACTTCGGGATGCTCGACCGCCGCCCGTACGGCGACGCCGTCGTCACCGGCTACGGCACGATCTTCGGACGAAAGGTGTTCGTCTTCTCCCAGGACTTCACCGTCTTCGGCGGCTCGCTCAGCGAAGTGTTCGCCGAGAAGATCTGCAAGGTGATGGACCTGGCGCTGAAGTTCGGCTGCCCGGTCATCGGGATCAACGACTCGGGCGGCGCGCGTATCCAGGAAGGCGTGGTCTCACTCGCCGGCTACGCCGAGATCTTCTGGCGCAACGTGCAGAGCTCGGGAGTGATCCCGCAGCTCTCGCTCGTGATGGGGCCCTGTGCGGGCGGTGCGGTGTATTCGCCGGCGATCACCGACTTCGTCTTCATGGTCGAAGGCAGCTCGTACATGTTCATCACCGGTCCCGACGTCGTGAAGACGGTCACCGGCGAGGAGGTGACGTTCGAGGAGCTCGGCGGCGCCTCCACTCATGCGACGAAGTCGGGCGTTGCGCACTTCATCGCGCCCGACGAGAAGGCGTGCCTCGAGGACGCGCGCTACCTGCTCTCGTTCTTGCCCCAGAACAACACCGATCCACCACCTTTCGCCGAGCCGTCCGATCCGCGCGACCGCGAGGAGCCTGAGCTCGACACGCTGATTCCCGACAACCCGAACAAGCCCTACGACATGCACGACGTGATCCGGCGGATCGTCGACGATGGCGACTTCCTCGAGGTCCACGAGCACTGGGCGGAGAACCTCGTCTGCGGCCTCGCTCGGCTCGGCGGACATCCCGTCGGCCTGATCGGCAATCAGCCGCGGTCGCTCGCCGGTGTGCTGGACATCGACTCGTCGGTGAAGGCCGCGAGGTTCGTCCGCTTCTGCGACGCGTTCAACATTCCGCTCGTCACGCTCGTCGACGTCCCCGGCTTCCTGCCGGGAACGCAGCAGGAGTGGGGCGGGATCATTCGCCACGGCGCGAAGCTCCTCTATGCCTACGCGGAGGCGACCGTGCCGAAGCTCACCGTGATCACACGCAAGGCCTACGGCGGCGCGTACGACGTCATGAGCTCGAAGCACATCCGCGCCGACTTCAACTTCGCGTGGCCGACCGCCGAGGTGGCCGTGATGGGGCCGGACGGGGCCGTGAACATCATCTTCCGCAAGGAGCTCGAAGAGGCGGACGATGCGGAGGCGCGCCGGGCCGAGCTGATCGACGACTATCGCGAGCGCTTCGCCAACCCGTACGCGGCGGCAGAGCGCGGCTACGTCGACGAGGTGATCGAGCCGAGACGAACGCGGCCCGCGCTGATCGACGCGCTCGAGACCTCACTGACGAAGCAAGAGCCGCGCCCGCGCCGCAAGCACGGCAACATTCCTCTCTGATCCCGGTACGGCAGCTAAGAAGCGAGAGCCGGCGCAGCCTCCAGGGGGCAGCTCTCTTCGATCTCCTCGATGAAGGCCGCGACGATGCCAGGGTCGAACTGTGAGCCCGCGCAGCGCTCGAGCTCAGCGAGAGCAGCTCGAGAGGAACGCTTGGGCCGGTAGAGCCGATCGGACGTCATCGCGTCGTAGGCGTCGGTGACGAAGATGATCCGTGCGCCGAGCGGGATGGCCTCACCCTGCAGACCGTCCGGGTAGCCGGCACCGTCCCAGCGCTCGTGATGGTGCAGCACGAGATCTGCGACGGGATCGACCCCGAGGCTGTCGAGCATCCTGAAGCCGATCTGCGGATGCCGCTCGAGCACGAGCCGCTCGGAGTCGGTGAACGTGCCCGGCTTCTGCAAGATCTCCTCCGGAATGGCGAGCTTGCCGAGGTCGTGCAAGCGGGCGGCGAGGCGCGTCAGTTCGACCTGCTCGGTGTCGAGGCCGAGTCGCATCGCGATGCGGGCGGCCAGTTCGCTCACCCGCTCCGAATGGAGGCCCGTGTAGGTGTCGCGGGCATCGACCGCTTTCGCGAGCGAGGCGGCGGCCCGGTAGCGCGCGGCCCGGTCGGGGCCGGCGGCGAGGCGCTTGAGCTCCGCCAGCTCGACCACATCGGGCCGGTACAGGCGGACACGATTTTTGCCGTGTTCCTTCGCCCAGTAGAGGGCGCTGTCGGCGAGCCGGATCAGCTCGTCGCGGCCGTGGCCCTGAACGGGGAACGTCGCGATGCCGGCACTGACCGTGACGGTGCCGATGTGCTCGAAGTCCACGGTCGAGATCCGCTCGACGATCGAGGTCGCGGCCGCGAGCGCTGCCTCTTCGTCGTGGTCGACGAGCAGCAGCGCGAACTCGTCGCCGCCGAGACGGAACGCCTCGCCGCCCTGCCGCAGCCGCGCCGACACCTGTGACAAGACACGGTCGCCCGATGGGTGGCCAAAGCGGTCGTTGATCTTCTTGAAATCGTCGATGTCGACGAAGCACAACGTCAACGGGCTCGACTGCTCTTCGGCGTTCAACAGCTCACGTTGGAGACGCTCGTGGAAGTGGCGGTGATTGCCCAGTCCGGTCAACGGATCGGTGAGCGCCAGCCGCATTGCACGCAGCGCGCGGTGGGTCGAGCGCTGGTAGAGCGCAATCGCGAGCAGTGGTCCGACGAGGGCGACCGAAAGGACCGGTGAGCGTTCCCAGAGGACGACGAGCATGAGCGCAGCGGAGGCCATGAACGCGAACGGAACGACCGTCGCGCGGATGTGTGTCTGCATCAGCCTGAGATAGGGCTGCCCGCTGCTGAGCGCGATCGCCGCAGAGATCAGAACGATGTTGACGACGTTGTCCGCCGTCGCAGCGAGCACGACGCGCGCAACGACCGCGCCGACGCTCTGACCGTGAATCGGCGCGATGAGAGCGCCCGCGGCGAGAGCCACGAGCGCCAACACCGCGACGTTGAAGGCGATGCGCTGGAATGGGCGATGCTGGGCAAGCTGAACGATCGCCGTCGCTGCCAGCAGCAGCAGCGCGCCGGCGGCCCACCCGAAGAGAACGATTGCCGCGACCGCGAACACGAACGTGAGCGACAACACACCGCCGCCGGTCTCGGCATTGATCGGCACCGGGAAGCGTTCTGCCAGCGTCGCCGCCGCGGTGAGCGCGGCCAGGCTGATCAGCGCGCGCCCGCTGTGGGACGTCGTTGCGAACACGTAGCCCGCCGCCGCGAGAACTCCGAGCCCTGCCAGGCAGACAGGAAGAATCAGGGCGGTGAGCCGGCGCGGCGTGACCGCCTGAGAGCTCACGACGGGCTTAGAACCAGGTGAATTGACTGTAGGAGTCCCAGGTGAACTGACCCGAGACTGCCGCGACGAGCACGATGACCGCCACGAGGGCAATCAGCTTTGGTTTCCACTGCAACATTCTGCAACTCCCTCCCCACAAAGACGCCAGACGGGCGGATTGTTTCCCGGGACCGGTACGAGCCGTATCCCCCCATCGGGGGATTTGCGGAAATACCGCTCTTAAGCGGGGGAAATTAGCCCGGCTTCGGCCAGCGGGCGACGGCCCCAGGCGAAGCGCTGCTGGTACCAACCGGTGAGCGTGGTGACGGCGACGCCGTAGCTCGAAGAGTGGATGAACCAGCCGTTCCCGAGGTAGATGCCCATGTGGTCGACCTGCGCGGGCTTCGACTTCGGGCCCTTGGCGCCGAAGAAGATGACGTCGGCCGGCTGCAGCTTCGCGAACGCGATCCGCTGCTTCGCGGGAACCTCACCGCTCATCGCGTACGTCGTCCGGCCCTGCAGCGCGTCGCTGAGCGTTTTCGCGCCGGCGTACTGCTCCACCTTGTACACGCGCCAGACGAAGCCGGAGCAGTCGAACCCGCCGTGCGCCTGCGGGCCGAACGGCGACTCGGGAAACTCGCTCTCGCCGCCCCAGACATAGGGGTAGCCGATGAAGCGGACCGCCGTCGTGAGGATCTTGGTCTGCCAGGGCGTCAAGGTGGGAAGGACGAAGCTCGCTCCGAGGTCGCGGACGCCCTGGGAGTCCCAGGTGTTACCGAGCTGGAGGATCCGCGCCGCTGAATACGCCGCCTCTGCGCGGGTCGCAGGCTCACCCGGTGAGAGCTCGAGTGCGTCGAGCGCCGCTGGATGATTCGTGCGTAGGCCGAGCAGTCTCGCGACGGCCTCGGTGCCGAACCGGGAAGGCGGCGCGAGCCCGGCGGTCTTCGCCGACTGCGTGAAGACCTTGGCCGTGTCCGCGAGCCCGAGCGCAGTGACGAGGCGCGAATCGAGCGCGGCCATAGTGACCTTGGCGGTCGGGGCCGCCGAGACGACAGGCTGGGCGTGGGTCAGCCCGGCGACGATGGTCTCGAGCTCCCCCTTGGTGAGGGGGTCGTTAGGGCGCGCCGCCGCCGTCCTGGCCATCAATCCGGCGGCCACTACGGTCTTGAGCTCGGCCTGTGCCCACGAGGTCCCCGGCTTGGCGGCGGCGTAGGCCGGCGACAGCGTGAGGAGCGAGACGAGCGCGCAGACATACGAGATGCGGCGGCGGCGGCGCATTCCGGTTCTATCGGCGGCAAGCCGTATCCCTTTAATCTCAGGTTCGTGGACGTCGAGATCACCCCGGAACCGACTCCCGCCGAGCGCCGGGCGATCCTCGAGGCGCTCGAGCAGGAGCAGCGGGCGGCCTCCTCGCCTCCCTCGCCGTGGCGCCTCGGTGGACTAGGGCCGGAAGCCGAGGACGATCAGGCGGGCGCACCGCCGCGCCAGAGGCGCGGCGCGACCCGGGCGTAGTCGAGCCCGGAGATCCACGTGAGGACGACGGCGATCAGGAGCGCCCACCAGGCGATGTCGTCCCGCCAAGCCCCGGCTGCCGCGAAGCCGCCGACGCCCGCCGCGACGGCCTGCGACCAGGTCTTGAGCTTGCCGAGGTCGCGGGCATGGAGGACGACGCCACGCTCGAGCGCCGCCAGCCGCAGTCCCGTGACGAGGAACTCCCTCACGACGATCAGCGCCACCATCCAGCCCGGCGCGATTCCTTGCGCGACGAGCATTACGAGCACGGCGAGGACGAGGATCTTGTCGGCTGCCGGGTCGAGGAGCGAGCCGAGCGGCGAGGAGTGGCCGCGCTTCCTGGCGATTCGCCCGTCGAACCAGTCGGTCGCCATCGCGGCAGCGAAGAGGGCGGTCGCCCAGTAGTTGTGATCCTGGAAGTTCCAGGCGTACAACAAGATGACAAAGGGGACGGAGGCGGCGCGCGCGACTGTCAGGCCGTCCGGAAGGCTCACGAACGGGAGAATACGGGGGGTCATGGCTGTCTTCGGGAAAGTGCTCGTCGCCAATCGCGGGGAAATCGCGATTCGGGTCTTCCGGACGCTCCGTGAGCTCGGGATCGGGACGGTCGCTGTCTACTCCGCCGTCGACCGAAACGCCCTGCACGTCGCCTATGCAGACGAGGCGTATCTGATCGGCGACGGGCCGCCGGCGGAGAGCTATCTCAGCGGGAAGCGAATCCTCGAGGCCGCCGCGCGAGCGGGGGCAGACGCGATCCATCCGGGCTACGGCTTCCTCGCGGAGAACGCAGGCTTCGCGCGTGCGTGTGCGGAGCGGGGGATCGTGTGGATCGGGCCGCCGCCCGAGGCGATCGAGGCGATGGGTTCGAAGATCGAGGCGCGGGACCGGATGCGCGCGGCGGGCGTTCCGATCATCCCGGGCGTGACCGAGGCCGTGGAGTCTGCCGAGGAAGTTCGCCGTCTCGGTGACGAGCTCGGCTGGCCGATTGCGATCAAGGCGTCGGCGGGCGGCGGCGGCAAAGGGCTGAAGGTCGTGCGCGACCCGGGCGACGTCGAGCGGGCGTTCGAGTCTGCACGCCGCGAGGGCGAGGCCTACTTCTCGGATTCGGCTGTGTATGTCGAGCGCTATCTGGAGGATCCGCGGCACGTCGAGGTCCAGGTGCTGGCCGACACCCACGGCAACGTGATCCATCTCGGTGAGCGCGACTGCACGATTCAGCGGCGACACCAGAAGCTCGTCGAGGAGACACCGTCGCCCGCGGTCGATCCGGAGCTGCGCGCACGGATCGGCGCGATCGCGGTGGAAGCGGCGCGCGCCGTCGGGTATCAAAGCGCCGGCACGATCGAAGGTCTGCTCTCCCGCGAAGGCGAGTACTTCTTTCTCGAGATGAACACACGGATCCAGGTCGAGCACACGGTGACCGAGCTCGTGACCGGCCTCGACCTCGTGCGCGAGCAGGTGCTGGTCGCCGCGGGTGAGCCGTTGTCGGTGCGGCAGGAGGACGTGCAGCTGCGCGGGCACGCGCTCGAGTGCCGCATCAACGCCGAGGACGTTGCGAACGGTTTTCTACCGGCGCCCGGGACGATCACCAGGTACCACGAGCCGAGCGGCCCCGGTGTGCGCGTCGACTCCGGTGTGGTGGCCGGAAGCGAGATCTCACCGCTGTACGACCCGATGATCGCGAAGCTCGTGGTGCACGGCGTCGACCGCGAGCATGCGCGCCGGCGCATGCTGCGTGCGCTCGACGAGTTCGTGATCGAGGGCGTGAAGACGCTGATCGGATTTCACAAGGCGTTGCTCACGCATCCATGCTTCGTCGACGGCGAGACGTGTCACGGGCTCGTCGAGTCGGAGCTGCTCGCGGCACGCGCCGCCGAGCTCGACAACGGCGGCGGTCTCGGGCAGCCTGCGCTGACTGCGGCCGCGGTTCGCGAGGCGGTTCGGTCCGTCGAGGTCGACGGCCGTCGTTTCGAGGTGCGTGTCCTGCGGCCCGAACCGGCATACGCGGAACTCGGGCGTCGCCGTCGCGAACGGGCGCGCGGCCCCGGTGCCGGCGGCGCGGGGCTAGACGCGGTCGTCTCGCCGATGCAGGGAACCGTGCTCGCCGTCGAGGTCGCCGACGGAGACGAGGTCGAAGCCGGGCAGGTCCTCTGCATCGTCGAGGCGATGAAGATGGAGAACGAGGTGCACGCGCACCGTGCGGGACGGGTCGCCGACCTGTCGGTCGCACCCGGCCAGCCCGTCAAGACGGGCCAGATCATCTGCACCGTGACCGGCGACTGAGAATCGGCGCCAACTTGGTGCAGACGGGTCGCAGGCTTGCCGCTACCGTCGACCTCGAGGGTGGTGGGTGACTTCCCCACCCGGGTGGGGGTGTTCGCGCGCGTGTACCCGGAAAGACGCGGCGAACGGCTCAGGCGGTGAGGTGAGGCGACGTTGCAGGGGCCGCGGGTAGAGTCACGCGCCGGTGGATCTCTACGAGTACCAGGGCAAGCAACTCTTCGCGCAGTTCGGCATCCCCGTCTCTGAAGGGAGGCTTGCGACCACCCCGGAGGAAGCGCGCGCCGCGGCGGAGGAGATCGGTGGGCAGGTCGTCGTCAAGGCGCAGGTTCTCACAGGCGGTCGCGGCAAGGCTGGTGGCGTCAAGCTCGCCGACGATGCGGCCGACGCGGAGGCCAAGGCCCGCGACATTCTCGGTCTCGACATCAACGGTCACGTCGTACGCAGGCTGTGGATCGAGCAGGCGTCCGAGATCGCCAAGGAGTACTACCTCTCCATCACGTTCGACCGCGGCACCAAGCAGCCGCTCTTCATGCTCACGACCGAGGGCGGCGTCGAGATCGAGCAGGTTGCCGAGGAGAACCCCGACGCACTCGCCCGTCTGCACATCGATCCGCTCGAAGGCTTCCAGCCCTACCAGGCGCGCCGATTGATCTACAGCGCCGGGATCGCCGACCCGGGCGAGCAGAAACAGCTCCTCGGCATCATCGAGAAGCTCTACGCGTGCTTCATCGGCGCGGACGCGATGCTCACGGAGATCAATCCACTGATCGTCACGCCCGAAGGCGAGGTCCGCGCGCTCGACTCCAAGTTCACGGTCGACGACAGCGCGCTCTTCCGCCATCCCGACATCGCCGAGATGCGCGACGTCGAGGCGGCCGACCCGCAGGAGCGGCTCGCACGTGAGAAGGGTGTCACATACGTCAAGCTCGACGGCGAGGTGGGAATTCTCGGCAACGGTGCCGGTCTGTCGATGTCGACCGTCGACGTAGTCGTCGTGGCCGGCGGCCGCCCGGCGAACTTCTGCGACCTCGGCGGCGGCGGCGACGCCCAGGGTGTGGTCGACGCGCTCGAGGTGATCACGAGCGACGACCAGGTTCGCTCGATCTTCTTCAACATCTTCGGCGGAATCACGCGCTGCGACGAAGTGGCGCGCGGGATCCTCGCCGCGGTCGAGCAGATGAAGATCGAGCTGCCGATCGTCGTGCGGCTCGACGGCACGAATGCCGACGAGGGCCGCAGCATCCTTGCGGACGCTGCACCGCCGAACCTCTACGTCGAGCCGACGATGCTCGAGGCGGCCCAGCGCGCGGTGGAGCTGGCGGCATGACGGACGTCTGGTCCCAGCGGGCGGACGCGTTCCGCGACAGCCCGACGCATCGCGAAGGCCCGGACCTCGACCTGCTCGTTGAGTGGTGCGAGCCCGGCCCCGGCGTGAAGGCGCTCGACGTCGCGACCGGCGGCGGGCATGTCGCCCGGCGCCTTCGCGACGAAGGCTGCACGGTCGTCACCGTCGATCCGGCGCCCGGGATGCGCCCCGATGTCGTCTCCCGTGCGGAAGACCTGCCATTCGAAGACGGCAGCTTCGACGTCGTCACCTGCCGGATCGCTCCGCACCATTTCGACGACATCCGTAAGGCGGTCGCAGAGATGGCTCGTGTCTCGCAGCACCTCGTCGTGATCGAGGACAACATCTTCGTCGACGAGCGGGTCGAAGAGGCCGAGCGCCTGCGCGACCCGACGCACGTTCGCTGCTACTCCGAGGAGGAGTGGAAGGAGTTCCTGACCGACGCGGGCCTCGAGGTCGAGCAGCTCGAGCGTTTCGAGCGCGCCCGCTCCCTCGAGGACTGGCTCGACCGGGTCGAGACACCGCCGAAAGACGCCGAGCGCGTCCGAGAGCTGCTCCAGGCGCACACCGTGGACGGGACGCTCACGCTGAAAGCGATCGTCGTAAAAGCCAGAAGGAGCCAGAAGTAGTGGCCATCGTGGTCGACAACGACACGCGGCTCGTCGTCCAGGGGCTGACCGGAAGCGAAGGCCGCTTCCACGGGCTGCGGAACAAGAACTACGGAACACAGGTCGTCGCCGGAGTCACTCCCGGCAAGGCCGGACAGGACGTCGAGGGCATTCCCATCTTCAACACCGTCGCCGATGCAGTGCACGAGGCCGGCGCGAACACGACGCTCATCTTCGTGCCCGCGCGCTTTGCCACGGACGCGATCTACGAGGCCGTCGACGCGGGCATCGGCAGCGTGATCTGCATCACCGAACACATTCCGGCACACGACATGCTGCGCGTCTACACGTACATCCGCTCCAAGGGCGTGACGATGATCGGCCCCAACTGCCCGGGTGTGCTTTCGCCGGGCAAGGCGAACGTGGGAATCATTCCCGCCGAGATCTTTTCGGAAGGCTCGATCGGGCTCGTGTCGCGTTCGGGAACGCTGACGTACCAGATCGGTCACGAGCTGACGCAGCTGGGCCTTGGCAACTCGACGATCGTCGGCATCGGGGGCGACCCCGTCGTCGGTGCATCGTTCATCGACGTGCTCGAGCGCTTCGAAGCGGATCCGGAGACCGAGCTGATCGTCCTCGTCGGTGAGATCGGCGGGGACGAGGAGGAGAAGGCTGCGCGGTACGTCGACGAGCACGTCACGAAGCCGGTGCTCGCCTACATCGCGGGCTTCTCGGCGCCGCCGGGCAAGACGATGGGACACGCTGGAGCGATCATCTCCGGCTCGTCCGGCACGGCGCCGGCGAAGAAGGAGGCCCTCGAGGCCGTGGGCATCCAGGTTGGCACGACACCGACCGAAGTCGCGCAGCTCGTGGCCGACCGCTTCGCCACGCGCGCCTAGTTGCGACTTCTACTCGCCGCCCTCGGCATTGCACTCGCGCTCGCGGGCCCTGCAGGCGCAGCGGTCGCGATCGATCCCGCGTCGTGGACGAGCTACGGCTTCGACAACCAGTTGACCAATGCGATCACGTCGAAGAGCCTCACCCCCCGAACCGTGCCGGGCCTTAGGCTCGGCTGGGCGACACAGCTCGACGGAGCCGTCTACGCGTCGCCGCTCGCGGCAAACGTCGACGGCCGGCGCACCATCTTCGCCGCGACGGAGGCGGGCAACGTCTATGCCGTCGACGCGACAGACGGACAGCTCGCGTGGCAGCGGAACCTCGGCGTCATTCAGACGCGGGAATGCGGCCAGTGGGGCATCACCTCCTCGGGCGCGATCGATCTCGCGCGTCACCTTCTGTACGAGATCAGCGCGGACGGATTGCTGCACGCACTCGACCTCTCCACCGGCAACGAGGCGCCCGGCTTCCCGGTCACACTCATCACGAACAACCTCTACGAGTACGTCTGGGGAGGCCTGCGAATCGCCGGCGACCATCTGTACGTCGTGAATGCCTCCTACTGCGACGTCGGGCCGTCCGGGGACATGTTCCCCGAAGGCCGGATGTTCTCCGTCCCGCTCGACGAGCCCAACGCGCCCGTGATCTGGGACCCGGTGCCCGGGGACAACAACCTCGGCGGCATGTGGGGCTGGGGCGGAGTGTCCATCGACCCCGACAACGGCACCGTCTTCACCGGCGTCGGGAACTCGTATGCGTTTTCGGATCTCTGCGATTGCGTCATCGACAACGCCGGCTACGGCGACAGCATCGTTGCCCTTTCGCCCGATCTCTCGACCGTGCTGGATTCCAACAATCCGATGCTCATCCCTCCAACCGGAGACCTCGACTTCGGCGCTGCGCCGCTGCTCTTCCATCCGCAGGCCTGTCCACCGCTTGCTGCGATGAACAACAAAGACGGCGCGATGTACGTCTGGGACCGCACGCAGCTGTCGAAGGGCGCGATCGTGCGCATCCCGCTCGGCGACAGCATCGCGGCGTTCGTCGGCGCCCCGTCCTGGTCGGAGTCGAATCAGACGATCTACGTCGGCGAGTCGGTGATCGAGCAGGACGGTGTGACGGGGAACGGCGTGACTGCGTGGCACGTCGACAAGGGCTGCGGCTTCCGGCCCCTCTGGAAGGAGCTCACGGGGGAGGGGAGCCAGGCGACGCCGCTCGTCGTCGGGAACGTCGTCTTCGACGGCGGCGGCAAGACGGGCGGCTTCTACGCGTTCAACGGCGTCAAGGGCACGCCGCTGTGGAGCTTCCCGACAGACGGGCGAACCGTCGCCTCGATGATCAGCTTCTCGGGCAGCGTGTACGGCGCCGACACCTCCGGCGTGCTCTACGCATTCGACCCGCCGGGCAGGCGGGGCAGCTGCGCGCCCACGTGCTTCCCTGCCTACCGACAGCGTCCGTAGACTCGTCGGCATGACCGCGATCTCGTTCGCACGGGGCAACCCGGCCCCAGAGTGCCTGCCGGTTGCAGAGCTGGCCGACTGCGCGCGCGCCGTGCTCGAGCGCGACGGCGACACGGTGCTCTCCTACGGCCCGGTTGCGGGCTACGGGCCGCTGCGCGACTGGATCGCCGATCGCCACGGCGTCGATCGGGCGCGGGTGCTCGTCACGAACGGATCGCTGCAGGGGATGGTGTTCCTCGCCGAGCGCTACCGGGGGGCCCGGGTGCTCGTCGAGTCTCCGACCTACGACCGGCCGCTGAAGATCCTGGCCGCGCACGGCGTCGAGGTGACGCCGATCGCGATGGACGACGAGGGCCTCGATCCCGCCGCGTTCGAAGAGGCGCTCGCAGAGGGGGAGAAGCCGGCCTTCCTCTACACGATTCCGACCTTCCAGAACCCGAGCGGGCGCACGCTGAGCGTCGAGCGTCGCCGCCGCCTCGTCGAGCTCGCACGCGAACACGATCTCCTCGTGCTCGAGGACGACCCCTACGGCCTCGTGCGCTACGAGGGTGAGGCTCCGCCCACGTTGTTCGAGCTCGAGGGCGGCGAGCTTGTCACGTACTCCTCGTCCTTCTCGAAGACGATCGCGCCGGGCCTGCGCGTCGGCTACTTCGTGCTGCCGGTACCGCTCGAGCGCGACCTGGAGACGCTTGCGGTCTCGACGTACATCACCCCTGTTCTGCTCGGACAGGCCACGGTGTACGAGTTCCTTCGCCGCGGCAACTTCGAGCCCAACCTCGAGCGCGTCCGCGGACTTCTCGGCGCGCGGCGCGACGCCATGCTCTCTGCGCTGGCGGCAGAGCTCCCTGGCGCCCGCTGGAGCCATCCCGAGGGTGGGTACTTCATCTGGCTCGAGCTCCCGGAGGGATCGGACACGGCCGCGCTCCTGGCAGCAGCCGGGGAAGCCGGCGTGACCTACGTCCCGGGAACGGACTTCGGCGGAGCGCCGAACACCGCTCGCCTCGCGTTCAGCTTCGTCTCGCTCGAGGAGATCACCGAAGGCGTACGACGGCTGGCCGGGCTCGTGCCCGTCTCTGTTTAAGCGGCCGGCTGGACGAAATCGCCGAGCGGCCTCGGCACGAGGCGAGGCTGCCGCGGCGGAACGAGCGTGCCGCGGCTGTGCAGACGGAACGTCGGGCACGGTGCGTCCGTGGGGAGGGCGCAGAGCCCCGCCCGACGGAAGTAGCAGTCAGCGCACGTCAAGTCGTTCCGTTTGGTCATGTGTTTGCCTGCCTAGGTTGTGGGGAGCCGCAGTGACAAGCGGGGATACTACGAAGGTGGGTCGTGCCGACAAGGGTTGTCGTGGATGAAAACTAAGCATTTTCCGGCAGTTTCGATTCTGTCGAAATCTGCGCTCTTCTAGCCTTTCAGCGGCAGCGTTGCCAGCACGCGCAACGCCTGTTGAAAACTCTTCACAGGGATGATCCGGAGGCCATGCGCGTAGCGCTTGGCGTCTCGGGCGTTCTCCCCATCGACTGGGACGAGGAACACGTCGACGTGCGATTTCCGCGCGCCGATCGTCTTTTGCTTGATGCCGCCGATTCTCGTCACGGAGCCGTCGAGCTGCAGCTCGCCCGTCGCGGCGATCTTGTAGCCGTGGTCGATGTCACGGCCCTTCTTCTCCATCAGCTCCAATGCGAACGCAAGTCCGGCGGAGGGGCCGCCGACTTTGCGCAAGTTGAACTTGATCGGGAACGGAAAGTGCACCTGCAGGGCCTCGATCGGCAGCACGCCGATGATCGGCCGCTTCGGGTCCTGGCGGTCGGCCGTCGTTCGGATCGACAGCGTCAGACGCTTTGAGCCACGTCGCACCGTGATCTTCACGCGGTCACCCGGCTTGAGGTGGGCAAGCACTGCCTGCAGGTCGACTCGGGTCCGCACGGGCTTGCCGTTCGCCGCGACGATCACGTCGCCGGGCAGCACGAGGCCGGCGGCGTGTGAGCCGGACGTGACGCTCACGACACGTACGCCGCCCGGGCGAATCGGAATCTTGTAGCCGAGCTGTCGCAGCGCAACGACAGATGCGACCGACTGAGAGACCTTCATCGTGGCGAGGTCGAGCTTGAACCGCTCCTGGTCGGAGATGCCCGGCTCGACGATCAACTGCCGGTCGATCAGGTCCGAGCCCTCGGGGCGAACGAAGGGAACGACCGACTCGAGCAGAGACGCCGGCTTGAGCAGGACGTCGACGTAATAGATGTCGCCGCCGTCGTTCTGGGGTTTGGAGCCCGGGACCTGCACCAGGGTTTCGAGCGGATGCGCCTTGTCGGGAACCTCGAGGTACTTGTTGCTCCCTCGGGTCACGAGGATGACGAGCGCGACTGCCAGGATGATCAGGCCGGCAGACGCCAGCCGAAAAGGCGAAAGCGCTCGGGACATCCGGTTTAGAAGAGGCCCCGCGAGAAACCGCCGTCCACGACGACGGTGGTTCCGGTCACGTAGCGCGCGCGGTCGGAAGCGAGGAAGCACGCGACGTCGCCGAACTCTTCGGGCGTTCCCCAACGGCCGAGGGGAATGGACTGGAGGTCGCTCTCGGTCGGGCCTTCCGGATAGAGCTGCTCCAGCCGCGCGGTCTCGATCCGGCCGGGCGCGATGCAGTTGACCGTGATGCCTCGTGGGCCGAGCTCGCGAGAAAGCGTCTTCGCCCAGCCCGTAACGCCGGGACGCACGGCGTTGCTCAGCGCAAGATGCGGCGAGGGCTCGAGCGCAGCGACCGAGGTGAAGAGGAGGATGCGTCCGCCCTCGCTCTCGACGAGATGAGGCAGGCAGAGCTCGACGAGGCGGACGGCGGGCGTGAAGAGCAACTCGACGGCCTCCTCCAGCGCTTCGACGGCCATGCCGACTGCAGGCCCGGGCGGCGGGCCGCCACCGTTCCAGACCAGGATGTCGATGCCGCCGAACGCCTCGACGGTTCGGCGTACGACCGCTTCGAGGTCGCGGGGGTTCGTGACATCGCCACGCACTGCGAGTGCGCCGATGCGATCGGCCTCGCGTTGCAGGACGTCGCGGCGCCGCGCGAACATCGTGACATTCGCCCCTTCGGCTGCGAGCGATTCGGCCGTCGCGAGACCGAGGCCGGACGATGCGCCGCTCACGATCGCAGTCCGGCCTTTGAGACCCAGATCCATCGTCAGGTGGTGAGCACGCCGACGACTTCGCGCACTGCGTCCGAGGAGCTCTTCAGGAGCGCCTGCTCTTCGTCGGTGAGGTCGAGCTCGTAGATGGCCTCGATCCCCGCGGCGCCGAGCTTCACGGGAACGCCCATGTACAGCCCGTCGATGCCGTACTCGCCGTCGAGGTAGGCGGTACAGGGAAGCACTCGCTTCTCGTCGAGCATGATCGAGTCGACCATCTGCGCGGCCGCTGCGCCGGGTGCGTACCAGGCGGACGTGCCGAGCAGTTCGACGAGCTCGCCCCCGCCTTTGGCCGTTCGCTGGACCATCTGGTCGATCTCGGCGTCGCCGACGAGCTTTCGCAGTGGCACGCCGCCGACCGTCGTCGCGCTGACGACAGGGACCATCTGGTCGCCGTGGCCCCCGAGCACCATCGCCGTGACGTCCTTCAGGGACGCCTGCGTCGCCCAGGCGATGAAGGTCGAGAAGCGCGCCGTGTCGAGGATGCCCGCCATCCCGAAAACGCGTTCCTTCGGCCAGCCGGAGACGTTCTTCGCCACGTGGCACATCGCGTCCAGCGGATTGGAGACGACGATCAGGATCGCGTCCGGGCTCTGTGCGATCGCCTTCTCGGTGACGTCCTTGACGATCTTCTCGTTCGTTGCGACCAGGTCGTCGCGGCTCATCCCCGGTGAGCGCGGCAGGCCGGCGGTGATGACGACCACCTCGGACCCCTGCGTCTCGTCGTAGCTGTTGGAGCCGGTGACGCGCGGCTCGTAGCCGAGGACGGCGCCCATCTGGTTGATGTCGAGCGCCTTGCCCTGCGGGAGGCCTTCCTTGATGTCGACGAGGACGACGTCGGCGTAATCGCGAGAGGCGAGCACCTGCGCGCAGGTCGCGCCGACGTTTCCGGCGCCGACGACGGTGATCTTCCGCCTCATACGTGGACCCCGAGCTTCTCGATGATCGCGTCGGCGACCTCACGTGTCCCGACGGCGCTCGGGTCGTTGCGGCTCGGCTTCATGTCGTAGGTGACGTTCTTCCCCTCGCGGATCACGGCGGCGATCGCGGCTTCGAGATTGTCGGCGGCCTCCAGCTCTTCCAGGTGACGGAGCATCAACATGCCGGAGAGCATCTGGGCCATCGGGTTGACCTTGTTCTGGCCGGCGTACTTCGGCGCGGAACCATGCGTCGGTTCGAAGATCGCGATGCCTTCGCCGAAGTTGCCGCCCGGAGCGAGGCCCAGCCCGCCGATCATGCCTGCGCAGAGGTCGGAGACGACGTCGCCGTAGAGGTTCGGGAGGACGAGCACGTCGTACTCCTCCGGCCGCTGAACGAGCTGCATGCACATGTTGTCCACGATGCGGTCGTCGAATTCGATGTCGTCGTTCTCCTCGGCGACTTCGCGTGCGACACGTAGATAGAGCCCGTCCGAGAACTTCATGATGTTGGCCTTGTGGACGGCGGTGACCTTGCGGCGGCCGTTGCGGCGCGCATAGTCGAACGCGAACTGCACGATTCGCCGTGTCCCGGTGATCGAGATCGGCTTGATCGAGATGCCGGCGTCGTCATGGGCGAGCGTGCCACCGTGCACCTTGATCCAGTCGATCAGCTCGAGCGTCTCCGGGGCGCCCTCCTCGTACTCGATCCCGGCGTAGAGGTCCTCGGTGTTCTCGCGGACGATGATCAGGTCGACGTTGTCAAAACGCGTGCGAACCCCCGGGTAGGTCTTGCACGGGCGCACCTGCCCGTAGAGGTCGAGGCTCTTGCGCAGCGCGACGTTGACAGAGCGGAAGCCGACGCCGATCGGGGTCGTGATCGGCCCTTTGAGCGCGACGCCGGTCTCGCGGATGGCGTCGAGGACGTCGTCCGGCAGCGGGCTGCCGCCGGTTCGCTCCATAACTTCGGCGCCGGCCTCCCGCACCTCCCAGTCGAACTCGACGCCGGTCGCCTCGAGAACGCGACGCGTCGCTTCGGTCAGCTCGGGCCCGGTTCCATCGCCGGGAATGAGGATTACCTTGTGCGGCACGGCCGCAGGACTTTAGCGACGGCCGGTAGAGTCACGCGCCGCATGTCCCTCGTCGAGGCAGCTGCCAAGGCTGACGAGCTCGCGCAGGCCGGTGCCGAGCGCGAATTGGCAACGCTGCGCCAGGAATGGGACGACGAGCTCGAGTCGGCGGCGCGAAGCTCCGACTATCGGGAGCGTGCGGTGGCCTACCGGGCGATCGGCCAGTTCCGCTTCCGTCAGAAGCTCGAGCTGCTCCGGCGCGGGCTCGAGGACGACAGTCCTGCAGCGCGAGGATCGGCCCTGCTCTCCGTTCAGCTTTTGAGCAAGGACAGCCCGGGTGTCGTGAACGCGATCAGGCCCGTGCTGCACGCGATCGTGACGACCGACGGAAATCAGGCCGTGCGCCGGCTCGGAATCCTGTGCCTGCGGCACGGGTCGCCGCAGCGCGAGACGATCGTCCTGCTCGGCGGGCTGGCCGAAGACGACGAACAGGAAACGGAGCTTCGCAACGCGGCGCGGACCGTGGCGGCCGAGCTGAAGAAGCGCGCAGGTCCTAAGGGTTAACGCGCGCAGTTGTTGCAGACGCGCGCTTCGATGTGGCGTCCGCAACTCGGGCACTTGCGCTCGCGACGCTTGAGCTCGAGTGCGCTCTTGCTCAGTCCCGCGACTGTCATGAGGTAGCCGATTCCGCAGGTCACGGCGGCAAGTGCGGTGATGCTGGGATCCAGATGCATGGGAGTCCTTATTTCGTCTTTCGGCGCGCATGGGGGTGCGCTTGGAAATACAACTCGCGACGGCGTCGATCGGATACGTGCGTGTAGAGCTCGGTCGTCGCAAGATCTGCATGCCCAAGCATCTCCTGGACCGAACGTAGGTCGGCCCCGCCTTCCAGCAGATGAGTCGCAAATGAGTGCCGGAGCAGGTGCGGATGGACACGTTCCGGCTCCAATCCGGCTATCGCAGCGAGACGCCTGAGAATCAGGAACGCTCCGGCGCGGGTGAGGCCGCCGCCCTTGGCGTTCAGGAAAAGCTCCGGTCGGTGGCGCGTGTCGAGAAACGGGCGACCTTTGGCGAGGTAGCGGCGGAGGGCCTGGGCCGCCTGGCGGCCGATCGGTACGACGCGTTCCTTCGAGCCCTTGCCGATTGCCCGCACGAGCCGGCCCTCGAGGTCGACGCTCGACTTCTGGAGGCCGACCGCTTCGCTGACGCGCAATCCGGCGCCGTAGAGGAGCTCGACGAGGGCGCGATCGCGCAGCGCGCGCGGCGTCGTCCCGTTTGCCGCCTCGACGAGGCGCTCCGCTTCAGCCGGCGAGAGCGTGCGCGGAAGCGTGCGGCGCCGGCGGGGGAGGTCGAGCTCCGCCGCGGGGTTGTCGGTGCGGGCGCCGAGCAGCGCCTGGTGTCGGAAGAAGGAGCGGATCGCCGCAACGCGGCGCGCGATCGTCGCGGGAGACAGTCCGGCGGCGCGGAGCTCGGCGAGGTATTGCTCCAGCTGCTCGGTCGTGATGTGGCCGAGCGGCCGATCGAGCCATGCGGCGAGGGCGGTCAGGTCGCGCCGGTAGGCGTCGACTGTCTTCGGCGCCCGGCGCGTCGCAAGCAGCGCCAGGAACCCTTCGGTCTCGGGGTCGAGCTGAGAAGCCTCCACGCGCAGGCTTTCGCGGCGAGCGGTGGATCGCCTGCCGAAAACCGTCCAAGGTGTGACGCTTTCGTCACACCTTTCGGGTCTGACCCCAAAGGTGTCCGTTTCGGCGGTGGGAAGGTGTGCCGAAAGTGGAACGAATGTTTGACGTGTCGCGCGATCGGTCTCGAGGTTGTCACAGTTCTGACAGCGTTTTGGGGTCAGACCCGACGGGTGGCGTTTGCGGACATGGAGTTCGTGCCGAGAGTGGAACGGCTTTGTGTCGCGTCCGTGTCGGTTAGGAGCGCGGATGCGCTTTGTCGTACACGCGGCGCAGGCGGCGGCCGTCTACATGGCTGTACAGCTGCGTCGTCGACAGCGAGCTGTGGCCCAGGAGCTCCTGGATCGTTCGCAGGTCGGCGCCGCCCTCCAGCAGATGCGTTGCGAACGCGTGGCGCAGGCGATGCGGATGCGCGAACACGCGGCGTAGCGTCGACGTGTCCAGCCGCTTCCCTCGCGCCGAGAGGAACAGCGCGTTCTCCGCGCGCACTGCGAGATCGGGCCGCGCTTCACGGAGGTAGCGCGCAAGGACATGGCCCGCCTCCTCGCCGAGCGGGACGAGCCGCTCCTTGCCTCCCTTGCCTTTGACGTGCAGCTGCTCGCGGTCGAAGTCCACGTCCGCAAGGTCGAGCCCGACCGCCTCCGCGCTCCGCAGGCCCGCCGAGTAGACGAGCTCCATCAGAGCGACGTTTCGCAACGCCAGCGGCCCGTCGCCGGCAAGCGCCTCGAGCGCGGCCTCGACTTCCGCAGGCTTCGGCGTGTCCGGCAGCCTGCGCGGACGGCGCGGCGACAACGACGCGTCCGGCACGTTCTTCGGCCCCAGCGTGAAACGCAGGAAGCTGCGAACCGCTGCGATCTTCCGCGCGATCGTCGCCGGCGCGAGCTTGCGCGGGCGCGCCCGGCCGAGGTCGGTCGCGTAGTCGGCGAACACGCGGATGTCGACGTCTCGAAGGTCGAGCCGCCGCTCCGTGAGCCACCCCGCGAACTCCTCGACGTCGTGCCGGTACGAGCGCCGCGTCCCCTCGCCGAGGGCGGGGGAGTTGAGGAAGCGCTCGATAGCTCGTGCGGTATCCATGCAAAGCCTTTCGTGACCCAGCTAGCATCGCCTCCCCATGTCGCCCCACCTCGAGAGGCTCGCCGACTTGATCGTCAACGTCGGGGCGAATGTCCAGCCCGGCCAGATCCTCGACGTCGGGTCGGGGCTCGGCAAGGAGGACCTCACCCGGGCGATCACCGCGAGCGCCTACAAGCGCGGCGCGAAGTTCGTCGACGTCTACTACTGGGATCCCCACCTCAAGCGCGCGCGCGTCAAATATGCGCCGGACGAAGTGCTCGACTTCGTTCCACCCTGGTACGGCGAGCGAACGCTCCAGCTCGGTGAGGAACGCGCCGCGACGATCGCGCTGACCGGCCCCGTCGAGCCCCACCTCTTCGACGACCTCGATCCCGAGCGACTCGGCCGCGACGTCTTCCCGAGGGTCAAGGAGTGGGCGACCGTGATCAACGACCGGACGGTCAACTGGTGCGTCGCGCCCGGGCCGTCGCAAAAGTGGGCGAAGCTCGTGCATCCCGACCTGGAGCCCGAGGCCGCCCTCGACAAGCTCTGGGAGCAGATCGTCCACATCTGCCGGCTGGACGAGGACGACCCCGCCGCGGCGTGGCGTGAGCGCAGCCAGGCCCTGAAGAGCGCAGCCCAGCGCCTCACCGAGCGGCACTTCGACGCGATCCATCTCGACGGGCCGGGAACCGACCTGACGATCGGGCTCCTGCCGACCTCGCACTGGAACGGCGGCGGCGACGAGACCGTGTACGGGCTCGCCCACATGGCCAATCTCCCGACCGAGGAGGTCTTCACCTCGCCGGATCCCGAACGCGCCGAAGGGGTCGTCAGAGCGACGAAGCCTCTGTACTCGCAGGGGCGCATCATCGAGGGTCTGACCGTCCGGTTCGAAGGCGGCCGCGCCGTCCAGGTCGACGCCGACTCGGGGGCGGAGACGCTCAGGGCGCTGCTCGAACACGACGAAGGCGGCTCTCGCCTCGGTGAGCTCGCGCTCGTCGACCGTGAAGGCCGCATCGGCCAGCTCGACACCGTCTTCTACGACACGCTGCTCGACGAGAACGCGGCGAGCCACATCGCGCTCGGGTCCGCTTACGAGTCGGCCGTGGATGAGGAGGATCGCGAGCGCGTGAACCACTCGTCGATCCACGTGGACTTCATGATCGGGTCGCCCGAGGTCGACGTCACGGGAATCACGCGCGACGGTGAGCGCGTCCCGGTGCTGCGCGCCTCAACCTGGCAGATCTAGCTCGCCGGCGAGCAGCGAGAACATCACGAAGTTCACGCGGTGACCCACGCGTGGGTTGAAGCTGACGGAACGCAGGACACCTTCGCGCTGAAAGCCGACCTTCTCCGCAACACGCTGTGACGCCATGTTCTGCTCGTCGGCACGCAACTGCACTCGCGCGCACGCGAGTGCGACGAACGCCCAGGCGCTGACGAGCCGCACCGCCCGCGCCGTCAGACCGCGCCCCCGCGCGCTCTTGCGCAGCCAGTAGCCGACCTCGCCGACAGCGACTTCCTTGCCAACCCAGTGAAAGCCGACACCGCCGACGATCGAGCCCGTCGCCACTTCGACGATCGCGAAGGGCGCTGCGGTTCCGTCGCGCCAAAAACCGGTCGCCTGCTCGATCCAGGTCAGCGCCGCAGCCTCGTCGTACGGTTGGGGGATCGCGTCCATCCAGCGCGTGATCTCCTCGTCGCCGTCGATGCTCTCGATCAGCGCGGCCACGTCGTCGCGGTCCCAGGGCCGAAGCGTCACGACGCCGTCGCCGAGGGGCGGATTCGGGAGTTTGATCACGCCGGCGAGGCTAGCTCAGCGCAACGGGTTCAGCGAACTGCGGCGACGATCTCGTCCGACAGGCTCGGGAACGTCGAGAGGAACTCGGCGCGCTCCGTCTTCAAGCGCTCGACCTGCGCCCGGTAGTCGTCGGCCCGGCCGGTTCGCTCGTACAGCTTGCGGGGCTGCAGCACCTCCTCGTCGTCGATTCCGGGAACGGCCGCGGCGACGAGATACCCGAAGTCAGGATCGCGCTCCCACTCGATCGTTCCCTCCGCGATGCCCTTGACGATCGCGGACGAATGCTTGATGCGCACCTTCTTCGACCGCTCGTCGTCCTCCGGCCCGCCGACCCGGCCGGTGTTCAGGAGGTAGACCTCGAGCGGCTGCTCCTCGAGCAGCTCGAGGAAGCGGTTGCCCTGGAGGTCGTGGAGCATCGGGAAGAACGGGTTCGTTCCCGGCACGCGCAACGACTTTCCCGCCTCGTCGGCGCCGCCCGCCGCGGTGCCTTTCGTCTCACCGAGCATGAAGTACGCAGCCGCCTGCGGGCCTTCGAGCTTTGCGACCGCAGGGATGACGTTTTCGTTGCGGTTCAGGATCAAGAGGAAGTGCGCCTTTTCGATCTCGCGATCGGCGGCTGACTCGATCACCTCGAACGAGAACGTCGCGCGCCCGTTCTGCGTGTAGCTCTCGTCGTAGAAGTCGACCTCGTCGTCGTGCTGCGAGACGTTCTCGAGGTACGAGTCGGGTTGGGTCACCGCCCCGTAGATCGTCGGCTCGTCTTCGGGGTTCAGGCCGTACGTCTTCGCGAAACAGCCGTTCTCGGTCACGTACACGCGGCCGTCAGGCATCCAGGCGACGAAGTCGTCCTGAACGGGAAGCGAGCCGTTCTGCCTCGTGAAGGTCGTCGTCGTCTTGCCCGTACCGGAGAGACCGACGGTCAGGCAGATCTTGTCGCCGTCGTCCGTCGGAATCACCTTGCAGCCTGCGTGCAGCGGCAGGCCCCCCTGGTCGTAGACGAGCTTGTTCCACATGCGGAGGCCGCCCTTCTTCGACTCGCCGAAGTAGTCCGAGTTGAAGACGCGGGTCACGCCTTGCTCGAGGTCGACGAGGATCAGGCGGTCGTCCGGAAATCCGTCGGCCTTCAGGTTCGGTGTGTAGATGACTGTCAGCTCCGGCTCGAACGAGTCCTCGGGCGGCCCGAAGTAGAGCTGCTGCTGCATGCCGGCGATGTTCGCGTTCGCCGCCTCGACATAGAGGCGCGCGGGCGTGCGGAAGGCAACGTCGTTGCCGATGTACCCGTCAACCACGACCATCTCCTGGCCGGCGATGTACTCGTCCTGGCGCTGCGCCCACTTGGCCGCGTCGTCCGCCGAAAGGGCCTGGTTCTGGCCGTCCGGCTCGTCGGAGACGAGGTACGTCGAGCCCTTCGAGCGCGCGAGCACCTTGGTCTGCACGTTCAGGTTCCCGTACTTCGTCGGCCGGGCGGTCGGCATCTTCGCGGCGAGCTCCTTGACCTCCTCGGGGCTCGGGTTGTCGATCGCCTGCTTCGCCTGCGGCAGTCGAAACAGCATCTTCGCCAAGTCGGGTCGCTCCTTGCGTGGACGGCTGGGGCTCGAGGATCTTACCCGCCACCTCTATTCGCAACCGGTGTAACGAAGCCCCCGAGCGCCCACCATTCGATAGCTTCCTCACTGGTGGAGGCCAAGCACGACGTCCTCATCGTCGGCGCGGGCTGCGCGGGTATGCGCGCGGCCATCGAAGCGCACGATGCCGGCGCCGATGTCGCGCTGCTATCGAAGATCCATCCCGTCCGCAGCCACTCCGGTGCGGCCGAGGGCGGGATCAACGCGGCCCTCGGCAATGCGTCCGACGACAGCCCGGAGGAGCACGCCTACGACACGGTCAAGGGCTCCGACTACCTGGGCGACCAGGATGCGATCGAGATCCTCTGCAACGAGGCGCCCGGCGACGTCTACCAGCTCGAGCACTGGGGAGCCGTGTTCTCGCGCACCGACGACGGGCGGATCGCGCAGCGGCCGTTCGGCGCCGCGGGCGCGCCGCGCACGGCGTACGCAGCCGACATCACCGGGCACGTGCTCGTGCACGTCCTCTACGAGCAGGTGATGAAGCGCGAGATCCCGACGTACGAGGAGTTCTTCGCCTGGAAGCTCGTCATGAACGACGACCGCTGCCAGGGCGTGATCGCCTGGGATCTGCTCAACGGCGGCCTGAAGTCGATCGGCGCGAAGACGGTCATCCTCGCGACGGGCGGTGCGGGACGGCTGTACGTCGGCACGACCAACGCGTATGCCTGCACCGGCGACGGGATGGCGCTCGCGCTGAGCGTCGGCGTCCCGCTCAAGGACATGGAGATGATGCAGTTTCACCCGACGACGCTGGCGCCGACAGGAGTGCTGATCACGGAAGGCTGCCGCGGGGAGGGTGCGTATCTCCTCAACTCGGACGGCGATCGTTTTCTCAAGCGCTACGCGCCGAACGCGATGGAGCTCGCGTCGCGCGACGTGATCTCCCGCGCCGAGCAGACGGAGATCGACGAGGGACGCGGTATCAACGGAAACGTGCTGCTCGACCTGCGCCACCTCGGGGCCGAGAAGATTCTCGAGCGACTGCACGGCACGCGCGAGCTGTCGATGACGTTCGCGGGCGTCGACCCGATCTACGAGCCGATTCCCGTTAGGCCGGGCTCGCACTACCACATGGGTGGTGTCGACACGGACGTCTGGGGCCTGACGTCGGTCGAAGGGCTCTACGCCGCAGGCGAGTGCGCCTGCGTCTCGGTGCACGGAGCGAACCGGCTCGGCGGCAACGCGTTGATGGAGACGATCACGTACGGGAAACGCGTCGGCCGTCACGCCGCCGACTGGGCGCTCGCCAACACAACGGTCGAAGTCCCGCCGTCCGTCAAAGCCGACGCCGAGCGCGAGCTGAAGGAGCTGCTGGACCGCCGCGAAGGCGAACGGCCCTGGTCGATTCGCGACGAGCTGGCCGAGACGATGCACGAGAACTTCGGTGTGTTCCGTCGTGAGGAGCAGATGCGCAAGCAGGGCGAGATCGTCGAGGGGTTGCGCGAACGCTATGAGCGCGTCGTCGTCGAGGACAAGGGCCAGGTCTTCAACAACGATCTGACGCAGGCGCTCGAGCTCGGTTTCCTGCTCGACCTGGCCGCCTGCATGGTCGTTTGCGGCATCGAGCGCAAGGAGAGCCGGGGCGCCCACGCCCGCCCGTACGACTTCCCGGACCGCGACGACGAGAACTACCTACGACATACGCTGGTCACGCTGCAGGACGGTCGACCGCAGCTCGACTGGAAGCCCGTGACCATGACCAAGTGGCAACCCCAAGAGAGGACCTACTAGTGCACTCCGAGCTGGCCCCGGCACCAGGTTCCACGACGATCGAGGTCGCGCTGAAGATCTGGCGCTACGACGCGGAGACCGGCGAGAAGGAGTTGAAGCGCTACGAGGTCGAAGCGCCCGACTGGGTGACGCTCCTCGACGTGCTCGACATCATCAAGGACAAGCAAGACGGGACGCTCGCGTATCGCAAGAGCTGCCGGATGATGATCTGCGGCTCCTGCGGGATGCGCATGGACGGCGCCGCTGTGCTCGCCTGCAAGACGCGCATGTATGACATCGCGAAGTCCGGTCACGTGCCCGTGATCTCCTCGATGGGGAACATGCCGGTGATCAAGGACCTCGTCGTCGACATGGATCCTTTCTGGGGCAAGATCCGCCGGATGAAGCCGTGGCTCGACCCGGGCTACGAGGAGCCGCTGGAGCAGGAGCGCATCGTCTCGCAGCAGCAGATGAACGTCATCCACAAAGAGGCGCTCTGCATCATGTGCGGCTGCTGCGTCTCCGAGTGCAACTCGATGGAGTCCGATCCGGAGTTCTTCGGCCCTGCCGCGCTAGCAAAAGGAATGCGCTTCGTCGGTGACGCGCGCGATCAGGACGACGTCGCACGCCTGAACGACTACAACGACGAGCACGGCATCTGGGATTGCACCCGCTGCTATTTCTGCAACGAACGGTGTCCCAAGGGCGTTGACCCGCGCGACGCGATTGCGAAGCTCGGCGCCGAGTCGATCAAGCAGGGCATCGACCACGACATGGGCGCGAAGCACGCGAACTGGTTCGTCACCTCCGCGAAGACCACGGGCTGGCTCCGTGAGACAGAGCTCGTGCCGAAAACTCAGGGCGTCGTCTCGGCGATCAAGCAGACGAAGTTCGCGCTCGGCCTGCTCAAGCGCGGCAAGGTGCCGCCGCCCTTCCCACCTCACGTGGCGGACCGGATCGGGGAGTCCCGCAGGCTTTACGACCTCGTGAAGGAGCAGGGCCGCGACGGCGCGCTCGGCATCGTCCAGGGGGAGCACGCGCTCGGGCGGATCGAGTTTTCGGAACAGGCCGGAGTCAAGACCAACGATCCCGAGGTGCAGCCGGGCGTCGAGCCGCCGCACGCAGAAGGATGAGAAGAGTCGCGTACTACAAGGGGTGCCTGGCATCGCTCTCGGCGAAAGAGCTCGACTCGTCCACGCAGGCTCTGGCCCCCAAGGTTGGACTGGAGCTCGTAGAGCTCGACACGGTGACGTGCTGCGGCGCCGGCGATATCCACGAGGCGGAGCCGGACTACTACCTCCACCTGAACGCGCGGATCCTGGCGTATGCGGAGGCTGCAGGCTGCGACACGCTGCTGACAGTGTGCAACGTCTGCACGCTGAATCTCAGGCAGGCCAACTGGCAGCTGAAGAACGACGAGAATCTGCGCGACCGCGTCAGCTCGAACCTGCAGCGGGTCGGGGTACCTCCCTACAGCGGCAACGTCGAGGTCAGGCATCTGCTCTGGGAGATCGCCGAGGGCGAGGGTTACGAGCTGCTGAAGCAATCGGCGCACAAGGGGCTCAAGGGACTGAAGATCGCGCCCTTCTACGGCTGTCAGATCCTTCGCCCCTCGAAGATCCTCGGCTTCGAGGATCCCGACCGCCCCTGGTCGCTCGAGCGGATCATCGAGGCGTGCGGCGGCGAGGCGATCGACTATCCCGCCAAGATCAAGTGCTGCGGGTTCCCGATCATCCAGGCACGCGAGGAAACGGCGCTCGGTGAGTTGATCCAGCCGATCGAGCAGGCGAAGGAGGCGGGCGCCGACGTGATCGTCACGCCGTGTCCCCTGTGCCATCTCTCGCTCGACGCGTGGCAGTCGAAGCTGAAGGCGTCCACGGGCAAGGACTTCGCCATGCCGATCCTGCACCTGTCGCAGCTCGTCGGCGTCGCAGCCGGCCTCGAGGAGTCGGAGCTGAAGTTCAAGCGGCACGTCGTGTCCGTCGCTCCGGTGCTCGAAAAGCTCGAAGTCTGACGAGCCGCGCGTGATTTCCTGGGCGTCTCGCGCCGGCGCGCTGGTCGGCGGAGTTGCCGGTGCTGCGGTCGGCTGGGGCTGGTTCGAAGCCGGTTGGGTGCGCTTGCGCACCGTCGACGTGGCGTTGCCCCGCTTGCCGGAGGAGCTCGCCGGCCTGCGGATCGCCCACCTGTCCGACTTTCACTTCGGGCTCCCCTCGCGCGGGACCGTTGCTGCCCGGCGCGCCGTGGACTGGGTGGCGGAGCGCAAGCCGGATCTCGTCGCGGTCACCGGTGACCTCGTGTCGCGTCCGAATGGCGAGGCATTGCTGCGTGAACAGCTGGCCCGCCTCGATCGGCCGCTCGTCGTGCTCGGCAACCACGACGTCGAGCACAGCCGAGATCCGTTCTCACGCGCCGCAGGGCTCACCGATCTTTCGCCCGCACGTCTGCTCGTCGACGAGAGCGCGACGGTCGAGCTCCGCGGTCGCCGTGTCCAGATCGTGGGTGTCGACCCGCGCGCGTACCGCCGGCGCACGTCGCGGCCCTGGGAGCTCGTGGACGAAAGCGCGGACCTGCGCATCCTGCTCTGCCACTTCCCGTACATCCTCAGCTTCCTGCCGCCCGGCGCGTTCGACCTCGTGCTCAGCGGCCACATGCACGACGGTCAGATCGCCATTCCGCTCGGACGCGACCGCAAGTTTCGCTTCGCGCATCCGAACGTCCGTTACGCGACCGGTCTCTACGAGCGGGCGGGCGGAACGATGCACGTCTCGCCCGGCCTCGGGACGACGTTCGTGCCGTTCCGTTTCTTCGCCCGCCCCGAGGCGACCGAGCTTGTGCTCGCGCGCGGCTAGTCGGGCCTAGAATCAGTGGGCCTGTGCAGGGTCGAGCAACAATCGCGCCCGAGATCCTCGAAAGCTACGCCGCGGATGCGGCGCGCGAGGTGGAAGGAGTGCGCGGGCTCGTGGACAGCACGCTCCCCCGGCACAAGGGCGTGCGCGTCGTCGACGACGGCGGACGCGTGCGTGTGGAGCTGCACGTCGCCGTCGATTGGGGCGCGTCGATTCCGGAGGTCGGGCGCGAAGTGCAGCGGCGCGTCGGCGCGTACCTCCAGCAGATGGCGAACGTCGAGCCGGACGCAGTCGACGTGATCGTCGACGAGATCGGACCGGCGTGAGCGGGCCGCGTGTTACGGGGCTGACGGGCGTGACGCTCCAGGATGCGCCGCGCGTCTGTCACGACTGCGTCTGGTGGCAGTCGCGTGACGGACGGAATCTCGACAAGCGGAAGTGGATCGAGAAGGCCGAGACGGAGTGGGGGCCGTGGGGCACGGTGTACTACGACGCCGACGGTCACGTCCTCGGCTCGATGCAGTACGGGCCGGCGGAGCTCTTTCCGCGCGCCGCCGAGCTTCCGGCCGGGCCGCCGTCGGCTGACGCGGTGCTCGTCACCTGCGCCTATCTCGTCGAGACCTCGAGCCCCTGGGTGATGCAGTCGTTGTTCCTCGCCGCCATCGGCGATGCGCGCGACCGCGGTGCCAAGGCCCTGGAGACGTTCGCCTACCGCTACCGCGAGGGCGAGTCGCAGTACGAGCGCTTCCAGGTGCACAAGACGATCTTTCCGTCCGACTTCCTCGCGGACTTCGGATTCCAGACCTTGCGCCGCTCGGGCCACGTGGAGCTGGCGCGGCTCGAGTTCGGCGGTCTCGTGCCCGTTGCAGAGGGCACGCGCGACAAGGTGTTGCGGGTCGTCAAGGAAGCGTTTGTGCCGGCGCCCGCGCCGGTTCCGCCCGGACCCTAGCCGGCGAGCCGCAGCACGACCTGCAAGCCGCTGTCGCTGCCGGGCCAGAGGTCGCGGACAACGTCCTCGCCGCTTCGTTTCACGACGTAGCCCATAACCACCATGACGAGCAGAACGTCGTCGAGCTGTCCGAGCACGGGAATGAAGTCCGGAACGAGGTCGAACGGCATCGCCAGATACGCGACCATCAGGCCAAGTGCGATCTTCGGGCGCAGCCCGACGCGCCGGTCACCGAGGAGTCGCTTGAAGAGCACGAGGCAGTCCGGGAGAAAGCGCACCAGCTCGCGCGCGTTCGAGCTCGACCGACCGCGAAAACCAACGAGGAGGAGCACCAAAGCGAGCCAACAGGCCGCGCATGCGGCAACGAAGACGAAAACCCAGAGCCAGAAGCTCAGGCCGCGACGGCTCGCCGCTCGAGAATGAGCTCGGCGATCTGGATCGCGTTCAGCGCCGCGCCTTTGCGGAGGTTGTCTCCGGCGAGGAAGTAGACGAGACCGTTCTCGACAGTCGGGTCGCGCCGGATGCGGCCGACGAGCACGTCGTCGATGCCGGCGGCGGCGCGCGGCGTCGGGAAGTCCTCGAGCCTGAGGCCGGGCGCGTCACCGAGCAGACCACGGGCGTCGTCTGCCGAAAGCGGCTCCTCGGTCTCGACCCACACCGCCTCGGCGTGGCCGATCAGCACCGGGACGCGCACGCACGTCGCGCTGAACGGCAGCTCCGGTAGCTCGAGCACCTTGCGGCTCTCGGCCCGCAGCTTCGACTCCTCCTCGAACTCCTCGCCGTCGAAGTCCCAGTCCATTGCGAGATCGCCGTCGGCGGGCGCCTGGTTGCGCAGCTCGTCCATCCGCTGCAGCCCTGCGCCGGAGACCGACTGGTACGTGCTGACGCGTACGCGCGCGAGCCGCGCCGCATCGTGCAGCGGCTTCAGGGTCATCGTGAGCGGGATCGTGCAGCAGTTCGGGTTGGCGACGATGCCGTCGTGCTCGAGCGCACGGTCGCCGTTCACCTCCGGGACGACGAGCGGGATGCCGTCTTGCAGGCGATACGCCGTCGACTTGTCGATCGCGACGGCGCCGCCGCGGACGGCGTGCGGCACGAGCTCGCGTGACGCAGCTGTTCCGACGGAGAAGAAGCAGAGATCGAGGTCGCCGGCCGAGAGCGCAGCCGGTGTCGCCTCTTCGACGGTGAGCTCACCGAGCTTCCGTCCGGCGGAGCGCGCCGAGGCGAAGGCGCGCACGTTCTCGTAGCCGCGCTCCCGCAGGAGCTCGAGCGTCACCGCGCCGACAGCGCCGGTCGCGCCGACGACGCCGATGCGGGCGGAGCTATCCAAGCTCGAAGGCCTCGTGCAGCGCCTGCACGGCGCGCTCGACGTCGACGCTCGGAACGTGGCAGGCGATCTTGATCGGCGACGTCGACACGACAACTGCTTCGATGCCGGCTCCCTCGAGCGTCGCGAACGTCTTTGCAGCGACGCCGGGATGGCTCTTCATGCCGGCGCCGACGAGTGAGACCTTGCCGAGATCGTCGCGTGCAGACCACGTCACGGCGATCGAGTCGAGGACGCGCTCGGCGTCGGCTCGGTCCTCGACGGGAGCGGAGAACACGATCTCCTGGTTCGTCTGCACGATCGTGTCCACGTTGATGCTCGCTTCTGCAAGCGCGCCGAAGAGCTGCGCGGGTTGTGCGCCGTCGACGCGGTAGACCGTCTCCTCGCGCTGGTGCACGACTCCTGAGATCAGCGCCTTCTCGAGCATCGTCTCGTCCTCCTCGCGGATCCACGTGCCCTCGGTGTCGTTGAAGGTCGAGCGGACGTGGAGCCGCACATTGTGGCTGCGCGCGACCTCGATCGAGCGGGTTGCCATCACCCGGGCTCCCGACGAGGCCATTTCCAGCATCTCTTCGAAGCTGAGGAGGGTAAGCCTGCGCGCGTTCGGCACGAGCCGTGGGTCTGCGGAATAGACGCCGTCGACGTCGGTGTAGACCTCGCAGACGTGGGCGCCGAGCGCGGCAGCGAGTGCCACCGCCGTTGTGTCGGAGCCGCCGCGTCCGAGTGTCGTCACGTCGAACGAGTCGGCGGAGACTCCCTGGAAGCCGGCGACGAGCACGATCCGGTTGGCATCGAGCGCCTCGTGAATGCGGCGTGCGCGGACGTCGACGATCTTGGCCTTGCCGTGAACGGTGTCGGTGACGATGCCCGCCTGCGAGCCGGTGAGCGAGATCGCCTCGTGGCCGAGGTCGTGGATCGCCATCGCTGCGAGCGCGCACGAGATGCGCTCGCCGACGGAGATGAGCATGTCGAGCTCACGCGGCGAGGGCCGTTCGGAGACCTGGTGGGCGAGGTCGAGCAGCTCGTCGGTCGTCGTTCCCATGGCGGAGAGGACCGCGACGACGCGCGAGCCGTCCTCGCGCGCAGCGACCAGCCGACGCGCCACGTTCTTGAGCTTCTCGGGGTCGGCGACGGAGGTGCCGCCGAACTTCATCACGACCGTGCCGAGGTGCGGCGCCTCGTCGTCTCGCTCGACCGCCGGTACCGCTTCGTAGTCGGTCGTCGTCACGTCATCTCCCTGCGGCCGGTCAGCGCGCGTCCGAGCGTGACCTCGTCCGCGTACTCGAGGTCGCCGCCGACCGGGAGGCCGCTTGCAAGTCGCGTCACGCGTACGCGCCCACGCAGGCGGTCCGCAAGGTACGCCGCCGTAGCTTCACCCGTCATGTTCGGGTTGGTGGCGAGCACGACTTCCTGCACGCCGTTCCGTTCGACGCGGCCGAACAGCTCGTCGATCCGCAGGTGCTCCGGCTCGACGCCGTCCAGCGGCGAGAGCGCGCCTCCGAGCACGTGGTAAAGCCCGCGGAACTCGCTCGTGCGCTCGACCGAGATCAGGTCGACAGGCTGCTCGACGACGCAGATGAGCGTGTGGTCGCGGCGGGCGTCCCTGCAGATCGCGCAGACCTCTTCTTCGGTCAGGTTCCCGCACTCGTTGCAGAAGCGGACGCGCGCCTTGACGTCCTCGATCGCCGCCGAAAGTGCGAGCGCCTCCTCCGAGGAGCGCTGCAGCAGATGGAAGGCGAGCCGGTGCGCCGTGCGTGACCCCACACCCGGCAGGCGGGAGAGCTGGGCGACGAGATTTTCCACAGCAGGGCTGAGCACTGTCCTATTGTGCCGACCCGGCCCGGATTGCCCGGGTTTGCAGGCCCCTTAGGCCGAGAGCTGACGGAGGCGATCCGCGACGCGCGGATCTTCGGCGAGGAGCCGCTCGAGCTCGGGACGGGCGATGGCCAGGCAGCGCACGTCGGTCTCTGCCCGGACACGGGCGGTGCGTGCGATGTCTTCGCCGAGCAGCGCCCGCTCCCCGAAGACGTCTCCGGGGCCGATCTGACGTGTTCCCTCCGGTGCTTCGACGATCGCGTTCCCTTCTTCGAGCACGAAGATCCCGGAACCGGGCCGGCCGCGTTCGATGAGCGCCTGCCCGGCAGGTGCGTCGAACTCCGACGTCGCGGCGGCGAGGCGGTCGAGCTGCGCGTCGTCGAGGCCCGCGAAGAGCGGCAGGCTGCCGAGGCGGTCGCGCATCTACTCGCCGAGGCCCGGCAGCCCGAGGCCGCCGAGTGCGCCGCCTGCAAGCCCGCCGAGCTTTGACTCCATCAGGCTGTGGGCGGAGCGGACGGCTTCGTTCACCGCGGCGAGGATCATGTCCTCGAGCATTTCCGGATCGCTCGGGTCGATCGCCTTGGGATCGATCTTGATCGACTTGATCTCACCGGCGCCGTTCGCGACGACGGTGATCATGCCGCCGCCTGCAGTGGCCTCGACCGTCTCGTTCGCGAGCTCGTCCTGCGCCTTTTGCATCTGCTCCTGCATGTCGGTCATCTGCTGGAACAGCTTGCTCATGTCCATGCCTTCCATGCCCGTAGTTTTACTCGTCCCGCTCGCGCGCGTCGAAGGTCTCTTTCACGAGCTCGAGGATGTGCTCCTCCCCGGGGGGCTCGTCGTCCTCGGCAGGGGTGTCTCGCGCCTCGCCCTCGGCGAAGGCGAGCCCGAGCCGGCGCCCGGTCACCTCGTAGAGCGCGTCGGCCAGCAGGGTGGCGTTCTTCGGCTCCTCGGCGAGCTGCCGGTGGAAGGAGGCGCTCGAGGGAAACTCGACCGTGAGCAGGTCGTCAGCGAGGCCCGCGGGGTGCGCCTCCCGCAGGACGGATGCGGCCGGGATCGAACGCTCCTCGACGGCGGGGAGGATCGTCCGCTGCCAGGCCTCCTGCAGCTGCTCGAGCTCCAGAGAGGGTGGCGAGACCATCGCCACGCTCTCCAGCGGGGCCTCTTCCGGACGCGTCTCAGGGACAGTCCCTGAGACGTGCGCTGTTGGGACATGCCCGCGCGTCTCGAGCTGCTCCAGCCGGAAGGCGAGTGACTCGCGCGACAGGTCGGCGCCCGGGCGGGTGACCTTCACCAGCGCGAGCTCGAGGGGCAGGCGCGGGTCGCCGCCCTGCCGCATGTCCTCGACCGCGACCGCGAGCAGATCCACGAGCCGGATCACCGACGCTTCGCCGAGCTGGTTTGCCTGCGCGCGCAGGCGCTCCCGTGTCTCCTCGGTGACCGGCAGCGTGTCCGGCACCTCGCCCATGTGCTGTACCAGCATCAAGTGGCGCAGATGCTCGAGCAGGTCGACGACGAGCCTGCCGAGATCCTGGCCCTGCTCCGAGAGCTCTTCGACGAACGTGAGCGCGCCCGCGGTATCCCGGTCGACCACGAGGTCGCACAGCCGGAAGAGTGCTTCTTCCTCGACGGCGCCCAGCAGTTGCAGCACCGACTGCACGGTGATCTCGTTTTCTGTTGCCGACGAGAGCTGATCGAGTGTCGACACGGCGTCGCGGAAGGATCCGCGCGCACCGCGCGCGACGAGTGCGAGAGCCTGGTCCGGCACCTGGATGCCTTCGCCGTCGGCGACGCGGCGCAGCAACCGCACGAGCTCCGGCAGCCGCGGCCGTTGGAACACGAACGTCTGGCAGCGCGAGCGCACGGTGGGAAGCACCTTCGACAGGTCCGTCGTGCAGAACACGAAGACGAGGTGGGGCGGGGGCTCCTCGATCAGCTTGAGCAGTGCGTTCCAGGCGGCGTCCGTGAGCTGGTGCGCCTCGTCGAGGATGTAGACCTTGTAACGCCCCTCGGCCGGCTGCAGGACGACGCGCTCTCGGATCTCGCGGATGTCGTCGATCCCCCGCTGAGAGGCCGCGTCCATCTCGATCACGTCGAGGGAGGTGCCGCTCGCGATCGTCACGCACGGGTTGCAGATCTTGTCGGGCGTCGGCGTCGGGCCCTGGAGGCAGTTCAGGCCCTTCGCCAGGATTCGCGCCAGTGAGGTCTTGCCGGTGCCGCGTGGGCCTGCGAAAAGGTAGGCCTGGCGCACCTGGTCGGACGTGATCGCGTTCTTCAGTGTCCGGACGATCGCTTCCTGGCCGACGACCTCGTCGAAGTCCTGCGGGCGGTACTTCCGGTACAGCGCGGCCATCAGCCGATACTAGAGGCTGGGGGCGAGGTCGTAGAGGCTCGTCTAGATCGACCCGGTGAAGGTGTCGCAGACGGCCGGGCGGCCCTTTTCGTAGCCCTGGGAGAACCAGCGGCGGCGCTGCTCGGAGGAGCCGTGCGTCCAGGTCTCCGGGTTCACTTGCCCCTGGGTCTGCTGCTGGATGCGGTCGTCGCCGATCGCAGCCGCGGCGTCCATTCCCTGGTTGATGTCGGCCTGGGTGAGCTGCTCGACGAGCCCGGTGTCGACCGCGTGCGCTGCCCAGACGCCGGCGTAGCAATCGGCCTGCAGCTCACTGCGCACCGCCTTGCTTTCGGGTCCCTGCGTGTCGCTTCCGATCGTGTCGAGAATCCCGAGCTGGTCCTGCACATGGTGGCCGTACTCGTGCGCGATCACGTAGGCCTGCACGAACGTCGTCGCGTTGACACCGAACTGCGACTGGAGCTGGTCGAAGAACCCGAGGTCGATGTACACGTGCTTGTCCCGCGGGCAGTAGAACGGACCGACCTGCGAGTCGGCCGTGCCGCAGCCCGTGTCCACCTGGCCGGTGAAGAAATAGGTGTCGACGTACTGGTACTGCTTGTTGCTCCGCTGGAACACGCCGTCCCAGAACTTCTGGACACTGTTCACAACCGCGACGATCCGGCAGTCCTCGCGCGTGTTCGCATCCTGGCCGGTCTTGCAGGTCGAGACGGAGCTCGGTGTCGTGCCCTGTCCGACCTGCTGGTTGTCGAGCGGTCCGAGCTGGCCCCCGAGGCCGCCGCCGTTCGACAGAACCGAGATCAGGATGTAGATGACGAGGCCGACGAGCCCAAGCCCACCGCCGCCGACAGCGACGCCGCCCGCGCCGCCCAGGCCGCGGCCACGGACATCAGTAACCTGTCCCGGGTCGAGCGGGGCATCACGTCGGAACCGCACGGCGGGTCCCTTGCCTGCGCGTCACAGCGGCAAACGTACGGCAGCGGTGAAACGGGCTGGTACCATCGTCGCGCCGCGGCGGTGGAAGTGTGTGAACCGCGTCAGGGCCGGGAGGCAGCAGCGCTAAGCATTCCTTCCAGGCGCCGCGGTTAAATCCTCGAAAGTCCGCCTCGCTGCGCGAGGCATGATGACTTTCGAGGACAGGTGTCGAGTCGGTGCCGTTGCGGCCACCGCCGGCAGAGCCGGCAGTGGCGGCGGATGTTGCTCGGCTATTCTCGGACTGCTCTCGGGCGCATAGCTCAGCGGGAGAGCGCCCGCTTCACACGCGGGAGGTCCCTGGTTCGATCCCAGGTGCGCCCACTGAACGAAGAAGCAGATCGGCGAGCGACGCAACGCCTCGCGGCGGCGTCGATGAGCGGTCAAGGCGAGTCGTCCGGACGCGAGTTGGACGTGCGGCTCTGAGGGTAGATCGTTTCTCCGCGTGTAAGCATGGTTACGAATTGCTGAATCCGCCGGGCTCGCGTATCTGCGCGTTTAGCGGTCGCGATCCGGTAGAGGATCGCGTAGCGGTTTTGGCGGCTCAGTCGCTCGAACATCGCCTGGGCCTTCGGTTCGGCGGTGAGTGCTTGTATGAGATCAGGCGGCACCTCGATACTGGCTGATCCCGCGTAGGCGGTCTGCCAGCGGCCATCGGCCTTCGCGCGTTCGACTTCCTCGATCCCGGCCGCATGCATCCGGCCTTCGGCAAGCAGTCGTTCGGCGATCGTGGTATTCCGCTTCGACCAAGCGCTGCGCCACCGTCGCGGCGTGAAGCGCTGCCGGTAGGTCGCCTCGTCGCGACGACCGACCTGCCCGTCGATCCAGCCGTGGCACAGTGCCTGGTCGAGCGCCTGCTCATAGGTGAGGCTGGTCGGCTGGGAGGTGCCCTTCTTGGCAAGCACCAGCCAAACGCCGGACGACTCGTCATGGTGCTCTCCGAGCCATTCCCTCCAGGCGCAAGCGTCCGGCACGACCAGCTCCGGCAACTCGACAGACACGCTTCGCAGCATGCCATCCGAGGCCCGACCGACCGTCGATGCCACCGACTCGCCAACGTCGCGAACGTGTAGTCCCCCACTGGAGGTATCGCGGAGTCAGGACGCAGGCCGAAGTCTGAAGGGTGACTCTGCGTGCCTGGAAGATCCTTGCCCTCGGCGTGCTCGCGATCGCGGGGAGCGGCGCGCTCGCTGCGACCAAAAGCGACTCCTCGTCGGCTAGCAAGACGCCCGCGAGCTGGGGGCTCTACTCGTCACATGACTGGGACACGATCACCACGACGTTTGCTCGGCGCGGCTTCGCTCGTCACGCCGTTCATGTCGTGACTGGCACGCAGCTCGCGAACGGTCAGTCGTTCGCAGTGATCGGGAGCCACACCAATGCGGGTCGCACCTGCTTTGCCGTGGCGCGAGGTGTTGCACTAGGGCGCACGATCTGCCGGATCTCGAAACCCGTGACAGTCTTCTTCGCCGCGGACAAGTGCGCCGCGTGCGCACCCGGTGGGACGTCGACGAACAGTCATTCCATCCTTGCCCTGGTCAGAGCAGATGTCACGGTCACGATGATCTCGCACGGTCACGAGAGCGGGGTGGGAGTCGTCCCGGCCGGAACGGGTTTCGCGTTCAACTCCAGCTTCGGTGCCGGCGACCGCTTGAAAGCGCGTGACGCCAGCGGTCGCGTTCTCGCCGGCGTCTCGCCGCCGGCCTAGGTGATTCTGAGCACCGCGCTGTAGCGGTGATCGCGCGGGGACCAGATTCGTAGCTGCGATCCGCGTCCAGCCGAGACCACAAGGCGTAGAAACCCGCCCCGTGTCGTCAAGCGCGTTCCTCCGACCCACCGCCAGTGACCGCTGCGGAATTGCTGAAGCCGGTAAGGCTGGCGGCCCGATCGCGGCCGGATCTGGCCCCACACGCTCGTGCGCGCGCCGCGCCGCGATACCTGCGCAAGCGGAAGTGCGTACGCCAGGTACGAGGGCTTCACCTTGCCACGGCTCGTGAAGAAGCCGCTCGTCCACTTTGCGGCATTCGGCTCGTCGCGGACGAGGAAGTGGATCAACAGATCGATGTGCGAGGCGAGGTACGCACGCAACGCCGCTTGGGCGACGTATCGCGCCTGCAGCGTGTTCGAGACACCGAGCCATTTGCTCGGCGGCTTCGAGTTGTAGCCGTACTCGGTCAGCCAGATCCTCGTGCGCGTGCCGAAACGGCGTTTCACTTCGCTGATCAGCTTCGGGAGCGTCGCCATAGTTACCTCGGTGCAGCGCCAGCAACCGCCGGAGGACGGCGTCTCACCCGGGCGCACCGGATACGGATTCTGCGCGTAGGCGTCGAGCAGCGCGCGTGCCGCGCGCATCCCGCGGATCCACGCGATCGGCGAGACCCCGCTCGGCGTCTTGCGAGGCGACGTCACCCCGCCGGCGACGAGGTTGCGCGGGTTCGCCGACTTCAGAGCGCGGTACGCGGGATTCAGCAGCCTAGTGACGTACAGGCTCGGCGAGTTCGGGATCATGAAAAGCCGCACGTTCGGCTCATTCCAGATCGTCCAGTGTGTGATCCACTGATACTTCGTCGAGGCCGCGTACGCGAACGATGCGAGCGACTCCGCGTCACTCGGTATGTAATTCGGTTTCTGTCCTTCATTCGCCCAACCCGGTGTGCCCCAGAGAGAGATGAGCACGCCGATATGCGCAGCACGCAGTCGCTGCAGGATCGGGTCGTACAGATCCCAGTGATACGCGGGGTCGTTTGGATTGCGAGGGTCCGCCGGGACGCTCTGCGCAACTGTGTCCCAACGCAAGGTCAGGCGAACCATGTCGACACCCAACCGCTGCAGAATGGCGATGCGCTGGGTCGGCGTCTCGGGGCCGTACAGCAACCAGGCGTCATCTTGGACGCCGTACTGAACATGGGTCGACGCGCCGGCACCGACCGGCGCGAGCAAGGCCAACAACATTACGCCGGCTATCGCGGCGAGCTTGATCCGCATTGAGCTACCCCCTGGCAGGACGTGGTTCGCGTTGAGGCTAAGCCCGGGCACGTTCGGAGGGGGTTAAGATTCAGTCAGCTTTGCGCTCGTTGCTTTGTGCACGAGCAGCACGTACAACCGGCTCGGGCGCGTCAAGAGCGGATAGAGGAGCGTGGCGTGTCGGCCGGCGCATTTCGATCTCAGCTCGGCAGGTAACGATCTCGAAGTGCGGCGGTCGTCGTCACCGGAAGTACATTCGCGTCGAGGAGCTCCTCCACGGTCACGGAGGAGAAGGTCGACTGCTCCGCGAGCAGGCCCCGGTACCGCGCGCACGCGTCGGCGTAATCCGAGTTGCCGGCGGGGTGGACAACGACGTAGCGGCCCCAGCTCCAGGCACCGCTTTCGTGCTGCAACATCGACAGCAGCAGCAGATGCTCGAGCCACATTACGGCGAGATCCGACTTTCCCTCGACCGCTTCCGTCGCTCCCGGCTTGAACACGCCCGATCTCTCCGCGACCTCGAGATACCGAGGGAGATTGCGTGGCTTCGGAATCTCCGGCTTCGCGCGCTCGTGGTACTCGACGTCGAGCGCGACGATCCCCTGCGTGCCGTCGTCGAGGGCGAGCACGAAAGCCGCAGCGAACGACCGGAGGCTGTTCAGGTATGCCGGATCGAAACGACCGGGCGAATGCGCGAAGCGGACGTCGTGCACGATGCCCGGCGCATCCGGCCACCACTTTTGGACGGCGCGGCCGGCCAACCCGAGATCGCCGGCGAGGTCGCCGAAAAGGTTGAAGGCCAGCGCCGCCGACGAGAGGAGATCGGCCCACAGTCGCTGGTGGTCGAAGCTTTGGTGAGGCTCGACGGTCGCTGTCCGGGCCTGCGCCGCGTGGAGCGCGCCCGAACTGACGAAGTTCGCCCCGGTCGCCTGCCCGTACGCGAGCGGCACCCGGCTCCCGACGAGTCGTGCCTTGCCACCGTCGGCCCGGGGAGCGATCGGCTGCGAACCGATGGGATGCCCGTGGGCCTCACGCCACTGCGCCTGGTGGTAGCGCACCCGTCGGCGGAACGCGGTCATCTCCGGACGCCGTGGTACGTGGTCGTCGCTTTCCCAGCAGTGAGCGCCCTCTAGCTCTCCCTTGGACGGAGCGACGATCATCTCGAGATCGTAAGCTTGCACCCATGGTTCCCGAGGCGCCGCTCGAAGCGAACGAGCACGGGCTCGCCCCCAAGGGGGAAGGCTGGTTCGTGCTCAACGCCCGCGATGCGGGGTGGCGTCACGCCGAGGGCCGGGGCGCCTACTCCCAGTTCGAAGGGGACGTGGAGTTTCCACAGCTCGGCATTCACCTCGTCGTGCTGGAGCCCGGCGAACCGATGTCCATGTACCACTGGGAGGTCGACCAGGAAGACTTCCTCGTCCTCGCCGGCGAGGCGCTGCTGATCATCGAAGGCGAAGAGCGCCCGCTTCGACAATGGGACTTCGTGCACTGCCCGCCTCACGCGAGCCACGTGATCATCGGCGCAGGCAGCTCGCCGTGCGTCGTGCTCGCCGTCGGCGCTCGCAGCGAACAGTCGAGCGGCCCCGATTGGGGCGGGTACCCCGTGGACGAGGTCGCACTGCGTCACGGCGCGGGCGTCGAAAAGGAGACAAACGAAGGGCGCCTGGCGTACGCCTCGGTCCCGAAGCGGGAACCGACCACGTATCGCGACGGATGGCTGCCGGACTGACCGTCAGCGGCAAGTGCGAGTGCGGCGCGGTTCGCTTCGAAGTCGCAGACGAATTCCGGTACGCGATGAACTGTCACTGCTCGGCCTGCCGTGCGGCGACCGGCTCGGCCTTCAAGGCGTTCGCAGGCATCGAGCGGGAGAAGCTCACGATCACCGACGGCTCCGACCAGCTCATGGTCTTCGGAGAACAAGAGCTCAACAACACGCGCTGCGGCGCCTGCGGCTCGCTGCTCTTTTCCGTCGTCCGCGACGGCGCCTACGTGCACGTTGCGCTCGGCGCGCTCGTCGATGAGCCGAGCATCCGCCCGACCAAGCACATCTTCGTCGGCTCGAAGGCGCCGTGGTTCGAGATCACCGACGACCTGCCCCAGTTCGACGAGTACCCGACCTAGGCGGATGCTCTATTCGCCCGAAGCGCACGAGCCGCTCGTCGACGAGCCGTGGGACAACGCGAAGGTGCGGCTGGCGATCCGGGCAATCGTCGCCGACGCCGAAAACGCGTACGACGACGGCTGGCCGATCCATCCACTGGACGAAGACGAAGAGAACGGCGCGGGCTCGCGTTTGCGGACGTTGTATCTCGGCGGCGCAGGGATCGTGGCTGCGCTCGACCGACTGGCGCAGCGCGGGTTCGTCGAGGTGCGACATGACTACGTGCCGTACCTCGAGCGATCGCTCGAAGCGCCGCCCGACTTTCCCAGCGAGGAGCCGGAGCGCAGCCTCTGGATGGGCGAGACGGGAATCCGGGTCGTGCTGCAGCGGCTTGCGCCTTCGCAGGGCAACCTCGGCCGGCTGGCCGAGCTGATCGCGGCCAACGAGGCAGACGAACGGTGGGACGTGATGTGGGGAAGTCCCGGCACGATCCTCGCCGGTCGCGAGCTCGGACTCGACGTGACGGCGAGCATCGAGCGCCTGCGCGCCGAGCGGGACGACGAAGGTCTCTGGACGCAACACCTCCCCGGCCTGAGCGGACGAATCTTCCGCTTCATCGGCCCGGCGCACGGGTTCGCAGGTTGCGCGCTCGCGCTCGGCGGCGACGGCGCCACCTTCTCGGAAACGCTTCGGCGGTTGGCGGTCGAAGAGGACGGGCTCGTCAACTGGCCGCCCGTCGCAGGGATGCGGCTCGACGAAAACGGCGACGGTCTGATCCGCGTCCAGTGGTGCCACGGCGCGCCGGGAATGGTCGCAACGCTCGGCGACCTCCTCGACGAGGACCTCGCCGTGGCGGGCGGTGAGCTGACGTGGCTCGCAGGACCTCTGCGCAAGGGCGCGAACCTCTGCCACGGCACCGGCGGTAACGGCTACACGTTCCTGACGCTGCTCGAACGCACGGGAGACGAACTGTGGCTCGCGCGGGCGCGCGCGTTCGCAATGCATGCCGCGCATCAGGTGGAGCAAAGCCGGTCGGAGTACGGGCATGGCCGCTACACGCTCTGGGGCGGCGATCTCGGCACGGCCCTGTATCTCGCCGACTGCGTCGACGGAGGTGGGGTGTTACCTCTTCCCTAGGCGATTGACGCGCGCGTCGCCGCTTGGAAGAGTTGCCCACTATGCATTGTTCCGTCTGGCGTTTTACGGGTGACCCGGCTGACCTCGAGCGGCGCTACCTGGCGTTGATGGCGGAGGTGCCGGAGTCGAACCACGTGCTGCACGCGGCGGCGCGGACGCCGGATGGGCTCTTGATCTTCGACACCTGCCCGTCGGAGGAGGCGTACCGGGCGTTCTTCGAGGGTCCCGCCGGCGCGCTGTTCGAGAAGCACGGCCTCGTGGCGACGAGCCGCGAGGACCACCCGGTTGTTCGCGCCTACGGCGGCCGCCGGCGCGTCGATCAGCCAAGCTCCTGATTCGTTGACCTATCAGAGGGGGGAACGTGGATTCGTGGCCTAACGGCATCAGCGCCATCACGCTATTCGTCGAAGATCTGGCTGCCGCCAAACAGTTCTATCTGGACGTCTTCGCGTTGCCGGTGGTATTCGAGGACGGCGACTCGGTCGTGTTCAAGTTCGGCGACACGCTGGTCAACCTGCTCAACGTCACCGAAGCGCCGTCGCTGATCGACCCCGCAGCGGTCGCGGCCCCCGAGGCCGGAGCGCGCCAGCAGTTCACGATCGAGGTGGACGACGTCGATGCGACGTGCGCCGAGCTCGCCAAGCGCGGCGTGCAGCTGCTGAACGGCCCGATGGATCGGCCGTGGGGTATCCGAACCGCGAGCTTCAAGGATCCCGGCGGGCACATCTGGGAGATCGCCCACTGAGGAATCGGCTCTAACGGCGGCTCACGGCCGTATGGCAATCGTTCGCGAGTCGCTCGTCCACGAACTCAAGGTCTCGCTGACGCACCGCGTGTTGTTGATCTTTCGGCAATGTGGAGCAGCCACAACGCGAGCGGCGACGCGTGCATGGGCTTTGAACCGAATGACGTCTTTCCCTGACGACCTCCAGCTGTACGTGAAGCCGCCTTTCTTGCCGGTAGTCAAGCGAGCAAAGGGGTGCAAGTCGTTGCCCTTCGCGCCCAGGTAGAGCGCCACCGAAGCATGCCGGACGCCGACGCCGCCCTCCGTCACTGATCCGCGGAGGAGGTATCGGTGGGTGCGTGAGGCATAGCTCGCCGAGAACGCGACGACATGCCGAAGCCGCACGAGCGCTGCAACGCTGACCCCGGCGTCATTGTCGACGATTTCACCGGTCGTGGTGTATGGATAGAACTGGCCACGCCAGACGTGGGTACCGCGCAGAGGTTCCTTGAATACGCCGTCGATGGTGTACGCAATCGACTCGAGAACGCCGGCGTCAGGCGGCAGGCAGTACCGCAGCAGGGTTATGTCGCCGGGATAAAAGTCGACGTACATCTGGTAAGCGAACGAGCGCGCGCCGTTCGAGAACTCGACGTTCCAAGCATGCTCATCATCCGGCATGCTGAAGCAGCCGTTCTCGAGGTTCGGCTTGGCAACGGACAGCGTCCCGGTGTAGGGGCCTAAACCATTGCGAGCTACCGCGCGCGCAGTGACCCGTCCGATCACGGTCCCGATGGGCTGGTCGAGCCTCGCCCCGTATTCGCCCGGCACGCGAATCTCGGTGTCGTAGGTCGCGAGATCGGAGGCGCCGCGGCGGATTTCGAACTGTACGCTCGCAGTTGCGGCCGGCGAAAGGTAGAGGTAAGGCTTGTACGTCGGCGTTGCATCGGCGCTCGCGAACCTCACGAGGAAAGCCGCGCTAGCAGCCACTGCCGCAACGACGCCGATTCTCACGGCCCAGCTCCCCTGCATCAGCCTCGGCATCCGTTTCAGCGTAGCCCTGGCCTGTAAACGGGAGGTTTGCTCGTCGGGCGGTGTTCCTCAGCGTTTGCGACGGCGCGTCCGCTCGTGCGCATGCGCGTGCGGCCGCGACGCCAGCAGTGCGAGCAGAGCGACGGCGACGAAGTTGCGGAACGTCGGCTCGGGCCAGCGAACCTGGGCGGCACCGTGGAACCAGGATGGGTCGACGAGAAAGACGACGGCCGTGATCACGACCTTGCCGATCCAGCTGAGCACGAGGAACAGCGTCGCGAGGACAATTCCCCAGAAACCGAGCTCGGGCAGTCCCACGGCGTGCGCAAAGTTGAGGACGTTCCACGCGAGCCAGAAGATCAGCGGGCCGAGCAGCACCGCTGCGGCGAGTGCAACGACCGCAACGGCAAGACCGCCCGCAACGAGCGCACCGATTCCGAGGATTCGCAGCAGCAGTCCCACGCCGCCGAGTCTAGTAGGGGCTGCGGGCTAAGGTTCGTTTCGTGACCACTGGAACCGTCCAGCTCCTGACGTGGATCGCGGAGCAGACCCGCAGTCGTGCCGAGACGGTCGAGGTCTGGAAGACGTCGTGTCCACGCCTCGCCGTGTGGGAGGACGCGCTGGCCGACGGCCTCGTTCGCGTCGAATGTGGCTTTGTGCTGCTGACGGCTGCCGGCAGGGAGCTGCTGGCAACACCGACGCGTTAAAGGGAGCTGCTCAGGCCGCCCAGGAGAACTCGGACGTCGAGAGACCCGTCTTGCCCTCGTACTCGATCCCGAAGGCTTTGATCTTCGAGCGCGTGGCCTCTGCGATCGTCAAGTCGGAGGCGACGGGATGGAACATGCCGGCGAAACGAACCGGCTCTCCCGTCTCAATGCCGAAGGGCACGATGTCTTCGATCTCGAAGTCGATCACGTCCCCGATGCGAACGCTGTGGCGCACGCCGTCGTCGGTGACCTCGATCGCCGCGCGCTCGACGCCGAGCATCTCCCCGACCAGCGGCCCCAGCGCCGCCATCGGCCCGCCGAGCTGACCGCCGAACACCTGCGTGAGCTTGTCCGCCTGCTCGTCCGTCGCGTTCTCGTCGATGAACATGCCGAGTCGCCAGTTCCCGTCCGTCATGACCTTCGGCGTGTCTGCGATCGCGGCGACCTTGAGCCCGGCGATATCGGTGCCGTCGACCTCACCCTCGCGAATGTTGAACACGAGGGTCACGCGACAGAAGTCGTACGTCGCGCCGTGGTCGAACGACGCGTTGCAGGGGCAGATCAGATCGCACGAGCACGTCTCGACGTAGCTGCCTTTCAGGTGCCAGGACATCGGTCACACCTCCCGGTTCATCGACTCGAAGCGACCAGCCGACCCTAACACTCGAGACATAATCAGGCTACGCGCTGCGCGAAAACCCAGACTTGGCCCTCGGGGTCCGTCGCCGTGAAGCGGCGGTCTCCCGCAGCGGACATTTCGAGCTCGCTCACATCGGCGCCGGCGGCCTTCGCCCGCTCGTGCAAGGCGTCCACGCCATCCACATATACGTGAACCATAGAGGCGGGATACATCCCGAGTGAGCGCGGGCTCGAGAATCCCTCTCCAGCCTGCCCGACCATCACGAGGCCGTCATCGCCCAGAACGAGCTCGGTGTGCAGGCGGCCTGCGCCGCCCAGCTGCGACAGCCGCTCCTCGAAGCCGAACGCCTCCTTCAGATGCTCGATGGCGCGCGGCGCCTCCTCGTAGAGAAGGTACGGCGAGACCGTCTGGTAACCGGGCGGGGGATTGTTCACGGCCGGAATTATGCCGGTCAGCGGACTTTCGGCGCGGAATGTGCGGGCAGCCCATGGCCGTCTGGGTGGTGCTTCTTGCACACCGGGTGGCCGTGGTCCGGATGAGGGTGCCACGACATGCGCCAACAGCCGTGGACGTGGCAGTTGTGCTTCCGCAGAAAGAGGTACAGCGTCCCGGCGAACGCGGTGATCAGTGTGATGTCGGCGAGCGGCCCGCTGACGAAGTTGTAGCCGCCGTGCGTCGGCCAGTGGGTCAGATAGTGGAGATTGGCGAGCACCGGCACCATCGCCGCAGCCTACGCCGCGGCTTCCGCGGCAGAACGCTCGTCGCGCTGCGGCGGAATCGCGTCAGCCGCGTGCGTGCCGCTGCGCAGCGGCACCTCGCGCAGCAGCCACGTGAGCGCGAAGGCGAGCAGACACACGACCGCCGCGGTCAGGAACACGGGGTGGAGGGCCGCGGCGAACGCCTGCTCGAACGCCGAACGAGCCGAGACGGGGAGATGGCGGATCGTCTGCGGGCTCGTCGTCCGCGGGATCTTCACGCTCGCAGGCAGGCGCGAGGACAGCTCGACGTGCAGGCGGTTGGCGAAGATCGCGCCGAAGAGGGCGACGCCGATCGAGCCGCCGACCTGCCGGAAGAGCGTCGAGCCGCTCGTCGCGACTCCCAGCATCGAACGGTCGACCGAGTTCTGAACCGCGAGCACGAGCACCTGCATGACCATGCCGAGGCCAAGGCCGAGCACGAGCGCGCCGGCGGCTGCGAACCAGATGCTCGAGCCCACCTCGAGGCGTGAGAGCAGCACCATGCCGACTGCCATCAGCGCCGTGCCGACGATCGGGAACACGCGGTAGCGGCCGAGGCGTGAGATCAACTGGCCGCTGAGGATGGAGGTGACGAGCAGGCCGGCCATCAGCGGCAGCAGCTGCAGGCCCGACTTCGTCGGGCTCAGGCCTTTCGTGATCTGGAGATAGAGCGGGAGGTACGTGATCGCGCCGAACAGCGCGAAGCCGACGATGAAGCCCACGGTGCTTGTCACCGTGAACGTGTGATTTCGGAAGAGCGACAGGGGCAGGATCGGCTCGGCCGCACGGAGCTCCACCAGCACGAAGAGCGGCAGCAACACGAAGCTCGCGACGATCAGTCCGACGATCTTCGGCGAGCTCCACGCCCAGGTCGTGCCGCCGAGGCTCGTGAACAGGACGACGGCGCTGAGCGAAGCCGCGAGCAGCGCGGCACCGAGATAGTCGATCGTGTGGCCCCGCTTCACGGTGCGCGCATGGAACGCGGTCGCGATCACGCCGAGCGCCACCGCGCCTACCGGCAGGTTGACGTAGAAGATCCAGCGCCAGGAGAGATGGTCGACGAAGAAGCCGCCGAGCAGCGGCCCGATCACCGTCGAAACGCCGAACACGCCGCCGAAGAATCCCTGGTACTTGCCGCGCTCGCGTGGGGGGATGATGTCGCCGACCACGGCGAGCGTGGTGACGATCAGGCCGCCGGCGCCCAGGCCCTGTAGTGCGCGGCAGGCGATCAGCTGCGCCATGTTCTGGGCCAGGCCGCACAGGACCGAGCCGGCGAGGAAGATCAGGATCGCGCCCTGCAAGATCGTCTTGCGCCCGTAGAGGTCGCCGAGCTTTCCGTACAGGGGTCCGGCGATGGTCGAGCTCAACAGATACGCGGTGACCACCCAGGACAAGTGGTTGAGGCCGCCCAGGTCTCCGACGATCGTCGGGAGCGCCGTCGACACGATGGTCTGGTCGAGCGAAGCCAGCAGCAGCACGAGCATGAGCGCGATGAAGATGAGTCGGACACGAGGCTGGGCTGCTGCTTCTCCAGGAGGCACCCTCTGATAATAGCAACAACATGAAACAATTGTCTAGTGCAATAATAGTGGCATGGCGCGACCCGATCCCGGCAGACAGATCCTCGAGGAGCTCAGCGGTCTCATCCGTCAGCTGAGCCGGATCAGCGGCGGCCTCGAGGAGGGGCCCGCGATGACCGCGAGCCAGCGCCTTGCCCTCGTCGAGCTGCTCGAACATGCGCCGCTCCGGCTGAACGACCTCGCGCAGCGCATGGGCACGAGCGCACCGACGGCGAGTCGCGCAGTCGACGCGCTGGACGAGCTCGGACTGGTCGAGCGTCAGACCGACCCGACCGACCGGCGGGCGATCACGATCAAGCTGACGGCCGACGGCCGTCGTTCGGTGGAGGAACGGAAGGCGCGCGTCTACGCAGCGTTTCGGCCGGCAGCGGCTGCGATGTCGCCGGCAGACCGCGCGCAGCTCGCTGAGCTCCTCGCGCGGCTCGCCGCCCACCTCTCCGACTGACCTGTCCGCTCTCGGTGTTGCAACACCGGCTCGAACGGGGGCGAAGAAAAGGAGCCCCGGTGGCTTGCGGCCTGTCACCGGGGCTCAACCCATGGAAGGGTGCAACACCTTCCGAGATGCCGCTGCCTTTACTTTCTTGCGTACGACTCGCGCACACCTTGTTTGGGGACAGGAGATCGCGATGTGCAGATCCCTCGATCGAGTGAATCGCGCACTTTCCTCCCCCTGAAGGGGGACGCCACGACACCCAGAGAGGCGCAGAGTCCACTCGACCGACCTACATAACTGCGGTACGCGCATGAGGACCAGGCGCGAGAGGGAATCGACATGGCGAGCAAGACATCTGGGAAACGTGGTTCAGCGATCATCGTCCTGATGGTGGTTGCAGCGATCGCAGGGAGCCCTTCGACGGCGAGGGCCGCTTCGGCAAAGCCGCAGGCGACCGTCGTCGTTAGTGCCCCGGTGGTCCTGCCACAGCTCGGCTACGGCTTCATGATTGATGCCAGCTGGGCTGAGGCGAGCTGGGCCGAAGAGTGATCTAGAGCGCCGGGCGCGGGTGGCGCGTCCGGCGTTCACTCAAGCGAAGCGCCCCTCGGCCCGATAAGTGGGTCTATGAGTCGTTCTCTCGGTCTTGTCGTCTCGATCTGCTCGCTGGCGATCGTTGCCCTCCTGATGGCCATGAACATGAACCACAACGGGCCGAACTCGAAGACCGCCAAGACTGCAGAGGCTCAAGCCAGTGCCGCGGTCGGCTCCCTGAACTTCACGGGTGCGGCCACCGAGCTCGAGGCCTACAAGTCGGAGCACGCAACCTATGCGGGTGCGGTACTGCCGGCGGCGTTCGGCGCCACCGTCGTCCGCGCGGACGCGACTTCGTACTGTCTGCAGGCCGGTATCGGCGGCACGGTCCAGCACTTCATCGGTCCAGGTGGGACGCCTGCGACCGGCCCCTGCTGAAGTCACACTTCCCGTGTGACACTCGAGTGGGGTGGCGGCGTATGAAGGCCGTGAACGCGGTGACGACCTCCTGGCCTGGACTACGGGTCGACCAGCCGAGCTTCTCCGCAGTCGCGGAGTCCGAGCTCGACGCGGTGCATCGCTACCTGCTGTTTCTCACCGGTAACCGTACGGTGGCCGAGGACTTGACGGGCGAGACGTTCGAGAAGGCGTTCCGCATCTGGCGGCGCTTCGATCCGCGGCGGGGGACACCGCGTGCGTGGCTCTGCGGAATCGCACGCACCACTGCACTCGACCACTTCCGTTCCGAAGAGCGGCGCCGCCGGCGCGAAGCGCGATATGCGCGTGAGCTACCCGAGACAGAGGAGCCATTGCTTGGCTCCGGCGAGCTCGAAGCGGCGCTCGCGCGCATGTCAGCGTCCGAGCGCGAGGTCGTCGCCCTCCGCGTCCTGCTCGAGCTGGACGGCCCGACTGCGGCGCGCGTGCTCGGGATCAGCACCACAGCCTGTTCGACTCGGCTCAGCCGAGCCCTGAAACGACTCGAGGAGATGATGCGCGATGCCCGCGACTGACATTCAGTTCGAGCGCGAGTTCGAAGAGCTCGTGCGGGATCTGCGGGCGCTGCCCACCGCTGGGCCGCCCGAGCTTCGCGACCGCGTGCGTGCGCTCGGCGAGCCGACCGAGCCCCGGACGGTCCGCGACCTGCTGCTCGCAATCCCCTGGCGCCGCTCGCTGCTCGTGCTGGCGCCGGTGTGCGTGCTCGGGCTCGTGAGCGCAGCGGTGATCCACGGCGTGTTGCACTCGGGGAAGACGAATCAGGTCGCGTCGGTCACAAGTGCGAGAGCGGCGCTCGACTCCGGCGTCAACGGCACGGCCGGTAGTGGCGCTGGTGCGGGGTCGTGGAAGGCCACGACGGTGCCCGGCGCCAGCGAGCAGCTCACGCCTTCGGTGCCTGCGCCAACCCCTGGCCGCTATCAGGACTACGAGGCGTCGCTGACCGTGCGCGTGAAGGACGTTGACACGCTGCACGACCGCACTGCCGAGGCGACGCGCCTCGCCCGCTTGTACGGCGGCTATGTCGCCTCGGTCGACGAGTCGAGCGCCGCGGGCGGCGGCGAATCCAGCCTCGTGCTGCGCATCCCGGTCGCCCGCGTCGAGGACGCGTACTTCCGGCTCGCCAAGCTTGGCACCGTTACCGGGCAGCATCTCGCGATTCGCGACCTCGACCAGGTCGTGCAGACCCAGCGGCGGCAGATCGTCCAGCTGAAGGTGCTGATCGCGCGGATCGGCGAGACGCTCAAGAGCTCGTCGCTGCCGGCGGATGTCCGCCTGCGGCTTCAGCTGCAGCGAAACGCCGCCCGGCAGCAGCTCACGCGGGTCACGGGCTCGAACAAGGCGACGCTCCGGGAGGCGAGCTTCTCGCGGATCTCGCTCACCCTGACCGTGCAGCAGGCGGCTGCCGTCAAGAAGGGCGGGACGAGCCGGATCGAGCGGGCCGCCCGCGACGCAGGGTCGTTCCTGGCCGGAGCGGGGGCGGTCCTGCTGTTCGTGCTGATCGTGATCAGCCCGCTGCTCGTCCTGGGCATCGCCGCGTTCTTCGGGCTGCGCGGCTATCGCCGCAGAGAGGAGCGCCGCCTCCTTTCGGCTGCGTAGTATCCGCGCGTGCCGCTCGCCCTCTCCACGGGACACGAAGTCGGGCTCGGGATCACCGCGCTCGCCTTCATCGCCTTCGCACTGGCGTCGTCCTTTCTCTTTCCACGCCTGCGTCCGGACTATCCGGGCCGTGGGCTGCTCGCCTTCGTCGTGATCGCGTTCGTGTTCTTCTTCGGGATGCTGACGGCGGTCGAGGTGTTCGGCGCGGAGAGCAAGAAAGGCGAAGCTGCGGCGGCGCCTGAGGCAACGACTACGACCGCGCCGACCACGACCGAGCAGCAGACGTCGACTGCGGAGACGTCGACTGCCGAGACGACGACCACCACCGCCAAGCCCGCCGAGACGAAGGTGCCGGTGAGCGAGACCGAGTTCAAGATCACCTTGGGCTCGACGACACTGAAGGCCGGGGAGATCACGTTCGAGGTGTCCGACGACGGCAAGATCCCGCACGACCTGGCGATCAAGGGGACGAGCGACAAGACCAAGGAGATCGCTCCGGGCAGTAACGCGGAGCTGAAGGTCACGCTGAAACCGGGAACGTACGTCCTCTACTGCTCCATCCCCGGGCACGAGCAGGCGGGCATGAAGCAGAGCATCACCGTCTCCTGACGCCGGGTACCCTGTGCGTCCCTCGGAGGGGTGGCAGAGCGGTCGAATGCGGCGGTCTCGAAAACCGTTTCGGGCTCTTGGGTCCGACGAGGGTTCAAATCCCTCCCCCTCCGCTTCATCGCCGAAACCCGCTTGCCAAGTGGCGTGTCGGCCCTCTCGCGGCGCTCCGCGGCCTGATGCAATGTTCCGAGGGCGGCGAGTATCGGGATCAGCAGTTCTGCGCCGCTACGGGGCCGGAGAGGTCGATACGCACCTCTCTACTTGAGACTCTTGCGAAACGAGCGAGGGCGAAGAAGCTCGGACTTTGGAAGGCTTGTCCCACACGCGCTAAACCCTTACGCCGGAGTCAAGACTCAGCGGTAGGTCTCGTCCAAGGATCCCGGCTACTTTCCCAATCGGCCGTCCCCCAGCGGCATGGATGGCGCTACCTATTGATGTGGGGCTGGCGCGACCGAGGGGTCGTCGCGCCGGAGGGGGCTGACGGCGATTCCCTCGAGCGCAGTCGCTTGCGCGCCAGTCCGCGCGAAGCGCGGACGGTGCTCTGAGGGGTGGTTACCGGTGGGCGACGAAGTTCCAACGATCTCCTCGATTGAGATCCGCTCGAACTCGGCAAGGTCGAACGGCCCTTGCCCATCGAGATCGAAAATTCGCAACCCTGCCTGCGCGCACAAAAGCGCGTAGACATCCCGCGGTCCCGTGGCGTAATGCGGCGCTGCCCCTTTTCCATGCTCGAAGACAACCGTCGGCTTGTAGCGGACGATCGTCTCGATCGCGCCTTCGAGCACTTCCCGCTCTGCTCCTTCTACGTCGATCTTGATCACGGTTGGGTCGTAGTCCCCTGGGGGGAATCATCGAGGCGCTCTGTGCGCACGGTGATCTCCTCGATAGTTGGAGTGATCGAGTAAGAACGGCGACGGAAGCCGCTCAGACCAGGTTGGTTCCGCTTGAGCTCGTCCTCCGTCTCGGAGGTCTGACCCGCGAGGAGCGTCGCCACTACCCGCCCCTGTTCGAGGTAGAAGCCGAGCAGGTTTCGGTCGTTGAGCGAGCCGCGTACGACGAGCTCGTCGTGCGAGCTGAGATCGCCGAACACCTTGATCGTCAGGCCGAAGATCTCGGTGAAGAAGGTCGACACCGTGTCGTAGCTCCCACTTGCTCCGGCGAGCTTGCGGCCGACCTCGGCACCCTGATAGTTGGCATTCGACCAGTGCTCGATGCGCCGTCGCCGCTGATAGAGAGGATCGTAGAAGTTGGCCACGTCGCCGGCCGCGAAGATCCCGGGCAGGCTGGTCTCGAATTGCTCGTTGATCAGCACTCCGTTTTGCAGTTCGAGCCCGCTGCCCTCGAGGAAGTCGACGACGGGCTCGACCCCGACGCCGGCGACAACGAAGTCCGTCGCGATTCGCTTGCCGGTCTTCGTCTCGATCGAGTCGACGTGTGACCGCCCCCGAAATGCTGCGACCTCGTCGGAGAGAACGAGGTTGACGTCATTGTCGGCGAAGAAGACAGCGACCTCGCTCTCGAGCTCAGGCGCTTCGAGTGCCTGGAACAGGCCGCTCGCGCGGTTGACGAGCGTGACCTCCAGGCCGACGTGGCGCAACGAGGCCGCGACCTCCATGCCGATGAAGCCACCGCCGATCACCACCGCTTCGCGCGCTTCGCCCGCCGCAGTGCGAATAGCAGTCGCATCCTCGAGAGAGCGGAGCGAGTAGACGCCCGGAAGGTCAGCCCCAGGGCTGTCCAGGCGGCGCGGACGCGCGCCGCTGGCAAGCAACAGCTTGGCGAAACGATGCCGCCTACCGTCCTCGAGCTCGACTTCACGTGCCCGACTGTCGACTCTGGCCACCGTCGTGCTCAGCAGGACGTCGACGTCGCTTTCCGCATAGAAAGCCTCGGGCTCGACGAAGGCTTCGTCGGCCTCCGCCTCCCCGCGGAGGTAGCGCTTCGACAGTGGCGGCCGGTGATAGGGAAGCACGCTGTCCTTCGAGACGAGCAAGACCCTGCCCTCGCCGCCGGACTCCCGGTACGACCTGATCGCCCGTGCGGACGCCAGCCCACCGCCGACGATCACCAGCTCGAAATCCTGCATCGCCATCGTCTTACCCGCGGCCGACGTCATCGGATTGGCTCGCACCGAGCGATCGTCAGAGCGGCTCCGCGTACACGCACCATGCCGCCGTCGACGTAGTAGGTCGATCCCGTGACATACGACGACCGATCCGACGCGAGGAAGAGTGCTACCTCCGCCACCTCCTCGGGTCTCCCCATTCGCTTCAGTGGGACGATCTCTTCGAGCCGTTTCACCTTCGCGGGATCGACGAGTGTGGCGGCGTTGATCGGCGTTGCGATCGCACCTGGAGCGATGTTGTTGACGCGAATGCCGAACGGCGCAAGTTCCACCGCTGCGTTTCGCATCAGCATCCGCAGGCCTCCTTTTGCAGCGGCGTAGGGCGCAAAGCCCGGGAAAGGGAAATCCTCGTGAATCGAAGAGATGTTCACGATCGCGCCGCCGCCGGCCTTCACCATCTGAAGGCCCGCTGCTTGCAGACAGAGGAACGGTCCTTTCAGATCAACCGCCAGCGTTTGATCCCAGGTCGCTTCGTCGACTTCGAGCAGCGGCTGCGACTTCTCGATCCCTGCATTGTTCACCAGGACGTCGAGCCTCCCGAGTTCTGCGACGACCCGCGCGACGAGTGCCGTGACGGCTGCAGCGTCGGAGACGTCGGCCTCGATCGCTATGGCCTTCGCTCCGGCGACGCTCAGTTCCCGCGCCAAGGTCTGCGCTTCCGCGCCGTGGCCGAAGTAATTGATGGCGACGGCGGCGCCCTCGCGGGCGAAGCGCTCCGCAATTGCATGGCCGATCCCGCTACCCGCGCCCGTCACGAGCGCGACCTTCCCGGCCAGGTCGCGTGAGCTAGAGGCTGCGCCGGACATCTTCGCGCAGGGTAAGGCTTGTTGCCGAAACCCGCAGCGCAGCGCGAGCGTAGGCCGCTCGTGCTGCTCTTGGGCTTAACGAATGCCGGGCGTCGCTTCAGCAGCCGTTGCGACGATGCCGCTCGCGAGATCATGGAGTTTCATGCGGCGGCTTCGCGCGTCCAGACGCATCGTCTCGAAGGCTTCTTCCGGGTCAATGTGGTGCCGCTCGGCGAGGATTCCTTTGGCTTTGCGCCAGCGATGCCTCGTACAAGCATCGTGAGCTTAGGGCATCTGCATCGACGGCGCGTTCCCGCTACCGGGAATCGTCAGTCCCGGAATCGCGCTCGGATCGGCAAGCAGTAGGACGCCGAGCACGAGCAGGATCGCCGCTGTCCCGTATGTCACCGCGCGTCCTCCCGGCAGGGTCTTCTCGGCGGCGATCAACGCGGCGACGAATGCCATCCACGCGATGCTCATCACGCCGAGTGCGAACAGGGACGCCATCAACGCCCAGCAGCAGCCGATGCACCACGCGCCGTGACGCGTTCCCATCTTCAACGCGCCCGATAGGCCGTCGCGCCACGAGCCGAGGAGAAAGCCGAGCGGGCTGCGGCACTTGGCGAGGCAGACGTCCTTGATCGGCGTCAGCTCGTACGCCGCGGCGACGACGAGTGTTCCGCCCGCGACCCAGCGGCCCGTGTGATTCCACGACAGCTGAGTTCCCAACAGGCTGTGCGCGACGTCGTAGATGCCGTACGCGAGCAGGCCGGGGACAGCCCACGCCAGCAGGTAGCCGCCGGCGAACACGAGCGGTGCGACCGGACTGCGCGTGCCGGCCATGCGCGAGTACAGCGCGACCGTCGGCGACACCGACGGGAACATCATCGCGGCCATCATCACGACCCAGACGCCGAGGAACCACCCGAGTGTGCCGAGGCCGGTGCCCGGCCCGGCGTCCATCCCTTGCATGCGCTCGACCGTCGACCACCACGCGACTCCCGCCAGTGCGAAGAGGAGCGCGATCAGCGCAAGGCGTGCGCGAGCGGCGGAGAACGCCGGCCCGAGACCTTCTCGGGTGCGCTCCTCTGAGGTCGTCGCGGTCGAGGTCATCCGCGGATTCTGCTCTAAGACGTGCCGCGGGGGAAGCTGGTTCCCCCGCGCTTCGCGACGGAGAGGGCGGGATTTGAACCCGCGACGCACCTTTCAGCACGTACGCGATTTCCAGTCGCGCTCCTTAGGCCACTCGGACACCTCTCCCGTGGTGCGAAGCGGAGAAGGAGGGATTCGAACCCTCGATGGAGGCATTCACCCCCATAACGCCTTAGCAGGGCGCCGCCTTCAGCCACTCGGCCACTTCTCCGCGCTTCGGGCGCAGGATAGCCGAGCCATCTCGGATCCCCCGTCGGGGGGAGGAAAGCGATGCCTCGAGGACGAAAATGTGCGTGCCGGCTCCCCCCTCATACCCCGGCATCTGAAACCCGTCTGCGGCTACCCGAGGCGGGTTTCCTCTTTCTGGGGGAAGGCGGTTAGGGTCGCCTCGTGGATCGGCCCGTGAACATCTGGGACTACGAGCGGCTCGCCGAGGAGAAGCTCGACGCCAACGCCCACGCGTACTTCGCCGGCGGCTCGGGGGACGAGGTCACTCTGCGGGACAACCTTGCTGCGTTCGAGCGGCGCAAGCTTCGGCCGCGTGTGCTGGTCGACGTCAGCAGCGTCTCGACCGCGACCACGGTTCTCGGGACCGAGGTGGCGTTACCGGTTCTGATCGCGCCGCTCGCGCTGCAGCGGATGGCACATCCCGACGGTGAGCTCGGGACTGCGCGCGCGGCCGCCGCGGCGGGAACGGTCATGTGCTTGTCGACCGCGGCCACCGCGCGGCCTGCGGAGGTCGCTGCCGCTGCTCCCGACGCGCCTCGCTGGTTTCAGGTCTACGTCTTCGGCGACCGTTCGCAGACGGAAGACTTGATCGCAGAGGCGATCGAGCATCGATTCAGCGCGCTCGTGCTGACCGTCGACGTTCCCTATCTCGGTCGCCGCGAGCGCGACATTCGCATCGACTTCAAGCCGCCCGAGCATCTCACCGTCTCCGGCGACATCTTCGCCCAGGAGTTCGATGCGGGTCTCAGCTGGCGCGATATAGAGTGGCTCTCCGGCTACGGGCTGCCGCTCGTCGTCAAGGGGCTCCTCACCGCAGAAGACGCGCGGCTCGCGGTCGAGCATGGCGCAGCGGCCGTCGTCGTCTCGAACCACGGCGGCCGCCAGCTCGATGGCGCGTCTGCGACCCTCGACGTGCTCGAGGAAGTCGTCGACGCCGTTGACGGGCGTGCGGAGGTCCTACTCGACGGCGGCGTTCGACGCGGCACCGATGTTCTCAAGGCGCTCGGCCTCGGAGCCCGCGCGGTCCTGATCGGACGCGCGATGGTGTGGGGTCTCGCGGTGGACGGGGAGGAAGGCGTCGCACACGTTCTCCACCTGCTGCGCCGGGAGATCGAGCTCGGGCTCGCTCTGCTCGGTTGCGCATCGCCCGCGGCTGTCACGCGGGCGCACGTGACCTAGCTCAGTCGTGCACGCGGGCGATCAATTCGCCTCGCCGCATGACGCGCACCGCCGTCCCGGCGAGACGCACCTCGTAGCCTGCATCGCTCGGAAAGAGCACCTTGTCGCCCGGCTCGACGCCGCCGCTCTCGCCGCCGACGGCGGTGACGACGCCCGTTCGGCAGTCGGCCTCCGCGGACGCGGGAATGATCAGGCCGAGGTTCGTCTCCGACTCCTCGTCGGAAGGCTGAATAACCACGTAGTCGTCGAGCGGCTCGAGGGACAGGTCGATCCTCCTGGTCTCCGGCTCCTGCATCGCCCCTAACGCTACAGCCGGCCAGCCTCGATGATGCGCTGAAGGAACTGCTGCGTCCGCGGCTCCTTCGGATTGCTGAGGATCTCGGCGGGCGGTCCCTGCTCGAGGATTACGCCGTCGTCGAGGAAGCAGACCCGGTCGGCGATGTCGCGGGCGAAGGTCATCTCGTGCGTCGCGATCAGCATCGTCATGCCGCCGGCGGCGAGCTCGCGGATCACCTCCAGCACTTCGGCCACCAGTTCCGGGTCGAGCGCGCTCGTCACCTCGTCGAGCAGCATCAGGTCCGGGCGCATCGCGAGCGCGCGCACGATCGCGACCCGCTGTTGCTGCCCGCCGGAGAGGCTGTCGGGATAGTCGTTGCGTTTCTCCGCGAGGCCGAAGCGCTCGAGGAGGGCGGTCGCCTCGGTCTCGGCCTGCGCGCGGGGAGTGTTCAGCGCCAACCTGGGCGCGAGTGTGACGTTGCCGAGGACGCTCATGTGCGGAAAGAGGTTGAACGCCTGGAAGACGATTCCGATGCGCCGCCGGATCCGGTTGACGTCGACGCGTTGTTTGGTGATCTCCTCGCCCTCGACGAAGATGCGTCCCCGGTCGATCGGCTCGAGCAGGTTCACACAGCGGAGCAGCGTCGACTTGCCCGAGCCGGACGCGCCGATCAGGCAGACGACGTCGTGCTCGGCGACGTGCAGGTCGATGCCGCGGAGCACCTCCAGTTGCCCGAAGGACTTGTGGACACCGTCGAGGAGCAGGGCTTCGCTCACGCTCTCGACGCCTGCCGTCTTCGCCGGTCGCGCAGCACGAGCCAGTCGGTGAACCGCGCGAGCGGGATCGTGAGCGCGACGAAGAGCAGCGCGGCTGTGACGTACGACGTGTAGTTGAAGGTTGCGGCAGCGTCGATCTGCGACTGCTTGAACGCCTCCACGGAGCCGAGGAAGCCGACGAGCGCTGTGTCCTTCTGCAGCCCGATGAAGTCGTTGAGGAGCGGCGGGATGACCCGGCGCACGGCTTGCGGGAGCACGACCGTGCGGAGCGCCTGAAAATGCGACAGCCCGAGCGAGCGCGCCGCCGCGGCCTGGCTCGGGTGCACGGACTCGATTCCGGCGCGATAGACCTCGGACACGTACGCGGTGTAGACGAGGACGAGCGCGACGATTCCCCAGAACGTCGTCGAGAGCGGCACGTGCTTCAGCCGCAGCGCCGGCGCGCCGAAGCCGAGCATCGCGATCACGAGGATCGTCGGCACGCCTCTGAAGAAGTCGGCGTACGCGATGCCGAGCAGGCGAAGCGGCAGGGCGGCCGGGCCCGGCAGGCTGCGGATGACGGCGAGCACGAGCGCGAAGACGAGGATGAACGCCTCCGCGATCAGGAAGATCTTGACGTTGAGCCGGAACGCGCGCGCGATCTCGGGGAGCGTGTCCTTGAACTGACCCCAGTCGAAGAACGTGCGCCGCACCTCGGGCCAGCCCGGCGCGTGAGTGATCAGCACGGCCAGCAGCGTGAAGAAGACGATCGTGCTGGCGGTCGCGATCAGCGCTCCGCGGCGGCCCTCGGCGCCGGACATCACGCCGCCGAGGATTCTCGAGCCGCGGTTCTCGTTCAGGTCGCTACTTCAGGACCGGCGCGCCGCCGACCTTCGCCAGCCACTTGTCCTGAATCCGCTGCAGCGTTCCGGCCGACTTGAGGTCGGACAGTGCGCCGTTCACACAGCCGACGAGCGAGTTGCCCTTCTGGAAGACCATGCCGAAGTGCTCGCCGGTCGTGCTCGTCGCGAACTGCCCGAGAATCTTGCTGTTCGGAACCTGGGCAGCGGTCACGTAGAAGGCTGTCGGCAGGTCGACGATCAACGCGTCCGTCTGGCCGTTCTTCAGCGCGGCGACGGCGGCGTCGTTCGTGTCGAAAACGGAAGGCTGTTTCGACGGCTTGATGGTGTCCTTGATGAACTGGTAGCTCGTGGTGCCAATCTGGACGCCCAGCTTGTAGGGCTTCAGGGCGGCGATCGACGTCGCGCTTGCGATCTTCGTGCCCTTCTTGACGACGACCGCCTGATTCACGTCGTAGTACGAATCGCTGAAGTCGACGACCTTCGCGCGGGCGGGCGTGAACGAGATCTCGTTGATGTCGAAGTCGAACTTCTTCGGGCCGGGCGCGTACGAGGTGTTGAAGGGCACGACGATCCACTTCACCTCGCTCGTCGCGAACCCGAGCTGCTTCGCGACCGCGTAGGTGACGGCGCTCTCGAACCCCTGCCCGGAGCGCGGGTCGCTGACCTTCCACGGCGCCTTCTCGTTGCCCCCGAACCACGGTGGATAGGCGGGGTTGTCGGTGCCGACCGTGAGCTGGCCGGAGTTGACGAGTTTGAGAGAGCCCTTGTCGCACGAGCCGCTCGCGGCGGTCGCCGTCGTGTCTGTCGCGGCCTTGTTGCTCGAGCCGCCGCAGCCTGCGGCGAGGATTGAGAGCAGCGTCACGAGGAGGATCGCGGGGGCTCTGCGCACGAAGGCGACCCTACCACGCCGATACTTCGGGTCATGCGCGTCGGTCCGCATGACGTCTCGATCTCGAACCCGGACAAGATCTTCTTCCCGGAGCCGGGCCTCACGAAGGGCGACCTCGTCGAGTACTACGTCGATCTCGCCGACTGCTCGCTGCCGCATCTGCGGCGCCGGCCGTTCCACATGGTCCGGTACCCGAACGGAGTGGACGGTGACTTCTTCCACCAGAAGCGGGTGCCCAAGCACCCGGACTACGTCGACGAGCAGCACGTGAAGTTCCCGAGCGGACACTCGACCGTCTTCGCGGTGCTCGACAACGCGGCGGCGCTGGCGTGGGTCGTCAACCTCGGCTGCATCGAGCTGCACACGTGGCACTCGCGCGTGGACGACATCGAGCGCCCGGACTACCTGCTGATCGACCTCGACCCGACAACCGACGGTCAGTGGCCGTACGTCCGCGAGATCGCTCGCGTCGTGCGTGACGTCATGGACGAGCTCGGGCTCGCCTCCTATCCGAAGACGTCCGGAGCGACCGGCCTGCACATCCTGGCTCCGATCGAGCCCGAGCTGCTGTTCCCCGAGGTGCGCCGCTTCGCGAAAGCGCTCGCTGAAGAGGTGGAACGCCGCGTCGGCGACCAGGAGGTGGCGACGACCACCTGGCGCGTCGCGGATCGCCGCGGTGTTTTCGTCGACTTCGGCCAGAACACACGCGATCGCACGATCGCTACCGCGTACTCGGTCCGGCCGACGTCGGACGCGCGCGTGTCGGCGCCGCTTCGCTGGGACGAGGTGGCGGACGTCGATCCCGCGGCCTTCACCGTCCAGACGATGCGCGACCGCGTCGCAGTGGTCGGAGATCCGACTGCCGGGATGTGGTCCGAGGCCGTCTCGCTCGGTCCGCTCTTCGGGGAACTCGGCCTTCGCTGAGTTGGCGCGCGCGGCCGGCCTAGCCGGACGCGAGCAGGCTCTCGAACGTCGGATCGTCCTTACGCCGTGGCGGCCGCACTTCGCGCCAGGTGCATTGATCCGGATCCTTGTCGTCCCGGAAGCGGAGGAAGCGCGAACCGTGGCGAAAGCGGTGGCCCTGCACCTTGTCGAAGCGCACCTCGGCGACCAGCTCCGGCCGTAGCGCCGACTCCTGCAGCTCGCCGGTGCCCCAGCGGTTGGGCTCGGAGAAGCCGCGGTCCGGCGCGTCCTGCAGCAGCGGCTCGACGCGGTCGAAGATCTCCTTATGGCGGCTCGCGGCAACCGCTGCGGAGCCGACGTAGTCGATCTTGCCGCCGTCGCCGTGCAAGCCGAGGAGCAGCGTTGCGATGCGCGTCGGCTTTTCCTTCCAGCGAACGCCCACGATCACGCAGTCCGCCGTCTTGTGCGGCTTGACCTTGAGCACGCCGTCGCGCGACCCGGGCAGATACGGGAGTCCGAGCTTCTTCGCGATCACGCCGTCGAGCCCGGCAGCCTCGAAACGGTCGAGCCACTTCTGCGCATCAACCGCCTCGCCTGTCTTCGGTGAGAGATGGAAGCCGTCCGCGACACGCTCCAGCTCGGCGCGGCGCTGTTCGAGCGGCTCCTCCCAAATTGGCTTGCCTTTCCAGAGCAGGAGATCGAACACGATGAAATCAGCCGGAATTTCCGCGGAAAGCTTCCGGACCCGTGATTCCGCGGGATGAAGGCGCAGCTGCATTGAATCGAAGTCGAGCACGCCATCTCGCGCAATCACGATTTCGCCGTCCAGCGCGGAATGCGGGGGCAAGAGGTCACCCAGGGCGCGAAGCTCCGGGAAATAGCGGAGCAGCGGCCTGCCGTTTCGCGACCAGAGCGCGAGCTCGCCGCCGTCGTTCTCCAGAACACCGCGAAAACCGTCCCATTTCGGCTCGAATTGCCAGCCGTCTCCCTCGGGCAGCTCCTTCACGAGCTGCGCCTCCATCGGCGGAAAGGGGACGTTTGACCCAGGCACCCCGCGGAACCCTACTGGCATGGGTGAGTTGGACGGGGTCTGGGCAGTCGAGCGCGTTTCGGGCGCATTGCCGCCGTTGCACGGCTGCGTGAAGCGGATCCACGGCTCGCACGGCACGACGGAGTTTCCGAACTTTCCGGGACTGCCGTTCGAAGTGCGCGGCAGTAACCTGCACTACCCCTTGGGGATGTTCGTCGACAAGCTCGAGCCGCAGAACGGGGCGTACCTCGGTCGCGCGACCCTGCTCGGCCGCGAGCTCGGTCAATTCACGATGAGGAGGTTGGACGCAGTGGGACAGTTGCAGGAACAACTGATCAAGCATCTCGACGAGGCGCATGCGATGGAGCAGAACGTCCTGCGCATGCTCGACGGGATGATCTCGACCACCGACGATCCGGAGATCCTCGATGCGCTGGAGCATCACAAGGTGCAGACGCAGGGTCATGCGGATCGCATGGCGCAGCGACTCGAGGCGCATGGAGCGGCGCCCTCGACCGTCAGGCAGCTGGGCGGCGTGCTCGGTGCGCTCGCAAAGCTGCCGCTTGATCTCGTGCGCGGCGAGAAGGCCGGCCGCAATGCGCGTGACGGCTACGCGACGGAGCATCTCGAGATCGCGAGCTACGAGCTCCTGCGCCGTGTCGCGCAGAAAGCCGGCGACGAGGAAACCGCGACCGCAGCTTCGGAGATCATCGAGGAAGAGCGGGCGATGGCGAAGCTGATCGAGGCGCACTGGGACACGTTCGCTGACCTGTCCTTGCAAGAGGAGGGCATCACGGTCTAGTCAGTCGCCGCAAGCGCCAGGCCCTAGGGACAGTCCCTTGGGCACGGCCTTCTCGGACCAGTCACGTGCCTGGCACGGGACTGGTCCAGAAACGCCAGGTCCCAGGGACAGTCCCTCGGATCCGGCGTGCTCGGACACGGCCCGGTGTCAGACACCGGGCCGTGGCCGTTCGGATCAGGTCAGTGGAGCCAGGGGGCGAGGAAGCCTTCGATCTCCCGGCAGCCCCTGGGTCGCTCGAGTCGTCCCGCGACCGCCTTGTTGTGGACGACGACGAGCGTCGGCAGGGTCTCGATCTTGAAGCGCTCGAGCAGGTCCGGACGCTCCTCCTCGGCGACGCGGACCACGTCGAACGTGCCGTGGTTACGCCGCCGCTGCAGGACCTGCGCAAGGAAGCCCTCGACGCGCCGGCAGTTGCCGGACAGGGTCGAGTGAAAGAACACCAACCGAGGCTGCTCGGTCGGCAAAGAAACAGCCACTGCCATGTCGCACCTCCGGTTGAACTGGAAGGGCGAGGACTTGGCCCTTGCTAGGAACGAGCGGGTTTCTGCCCCGAACCTGTCGTTTCGTAACCTCCCGTCGCGAGCCGGTGTCTAAGCTCAAACGATGAGAAGGGTCGCCGTCACGGGTCTCGGCGCGGTCACGCCGCTCGGCAACGACGCACCCTCGACCTGGCGCGCGGCCGTGGCGGGGGAGAGCGGCATCGACTGGCTCCGCTCCTTCGACCCGGGCGACGTCCCGGTGAAGATCGCCGCGGAGGTGAAGGACTTCGACGCGTCCGAGGTGGCCTCGCCGAAGGAGGTGCGCAAGCTCGAGCGGAACGTCCTGCTCGCCCTCGGCGCTGCCAAGGAGGCGCTCGCCGACTCGGGCCTCGAGGGGTTCGAGCCGACCAAGGTGGGCGTCGTCTTCGGGACCGCGATCGGCGGCGTGGGCGGGATCCTGGAGCAGGAGGAGATCCGCCGCGAGCGCGGACCCGACCGGGTGTCGCCGAACTTCCTGCCGAACGTCCTCGTCGACTCGGCGAGCGGGCAGCTTGCGATCTCCCTCGGCGTCACGGGGCCGAACTACGCGGTCGTCTCCGCCTGCGCGACCGGCTCGCACGCGATCGGTGAGGCTGCCGAGTTGATCAAGCGCGGCGACGCCGACGCCATGCTCGCCGGCGGCGGCGAGGCGTGCCTGCACCCGCTGATCCTCGCGGGTTTCACCGCGATGCGCGGGCTCGCGGTCGAGAACGAGGATCCGCCCCGCGCGTCGAGGCCGTTCGACGCGACTCGCGCCGGCTTCGTGATGGGAGAAGGCGCGTGCGTGTTCGTCCTCGAGGACTTCGACGCCGCGCAGGCCCGAGGCGCCCGCATCTATGCGGAGGTCCTCGGCTACGGCGCCTCGAACGACGGGCATCACATGGCCCAGCCCGAGCCAGAGGCCACCGGCGTGGCCGACATGATGCGGGCCGCCCTCCGCCGCGCAGGCGTTCCGCCCGAGCGCGTGGGCTACATCAACGCCCACGGCACCTCGACTCCGCTCGGCGATCTGGCGGAGACGAAGGCGATCAAGGACGTGTTCGGCAGCCACGCCTACGAGCTCGCCGTCTCGTCGACGAAGTCGATGATGGGACATACCTTCGGCGCCGCGGGTGCGATCGAGGCCATGATGTGCGTCCTCGCGCTACACGAAGGAGTGATTCCTCCCACGATCAACTACCGGCATCCCGATCCAGAGTGCGATCTCGACTACGTGCCGAACGAGGCGCGCAGGACGCAGGTCGACGTCGCGCTGTCGAACGCGATGGGTCTCGGCGGGCACAACGGCTGCGTGCTGCTCGGACGGGTCGAATGAGCTTCATCGTCGAGCCGGGCGTCGAGCAGTACGCGGAGGAGCACACCTCACCCGACGGCGAGCTCTTCGAACGTCTCGCCGCGGAGACGCACGAGAAGACGACTGCGCCGCAGATGATGGTGGGCCGGCTCGAGGGCCGTTTCCTCGGCACGCTCGTCCGCAGCCTGCGCGCGCGCCGCGTGCTCGAGCTCGGGACCTTCACCGGCTACTCGTCCATCTCGATGGCGCTCGCGCTTCCCGCCGGCGGCCGGATCGTCACGTGTGACGTGAACGAGGAGACGACGGCGATCGCGCGCCGCTACGCGGAAGAGGCCGGAGTCGACGATCGCATTGACTACCGGCTCGGCCCCGCGCTCGAGACGATCGCCGGGCTCGACGGGCCGTTCGACCTCGTCTTCATCGATGCGGACAAGCCGAACTACGTCAACTACTACGACGCGACGGTGCCGCTGCTCGCCGACGGTGGGCTCATGGTCGTCGACAACACCCTCTGGTCCGGCCAGGTCGCGGACCCCGATGATCACGACGAGAACACGCTGGCGATTCGCGCGCTGAACGACCGGGTGCTCGCAGATCCGCGGGTCGAGAACGTGCTGCTGACCGTGCGCGACGGCATGAATCTCGTCTGGCGGCCCTGAAAGGATCGCGAAGTGAGTGCGATGACGATGGAACAGCAGCGCGGCCCGGTGGGCAATACGCGCTCGATCGGCCTCTCGATCCTCTGGGCGATCCTGACGCTCGGGATCTACACGTTCGTCTGGACGTACAAGACCCAGGAGGAGATCAAACGCTATTCAGGCAACGGCGTCGGCGGCGTGATCGGGCTCGTCATCTACTTCCTGCTCTCACCCGTGACCTTCTTCATCGTTCCGTCCGAGGTGCGGTACATGTACGAGGACCTCGACGGTCAAAAGAGCCCTGTCCGCGGATTGCTCGGGCTCTGGTTCATCCTGCCGCTCGTCGGCCACCTCGTCTGGTTCGTGAAAGTCCAGGGAGCGCTCAACCGCTACTGGGAGTCGAAAGGCGCTCCACCTCCCTGACCGTCTCGGGGCCGAGCGCCTCGATCGAGTCCAGCACGATCTCGGCGTGCGCGAGAACGTCGGCCGGCGGCGGGAACGCGCGGTTCGGGATCGCGACGACGTGCATACCAGCGGCATGCGCGGAGCGAATGCCGCTGGCGGAGTCCTCGATCGCGACACACCGCGTCGGCTCGACGCCGAGACGCCGCGCGGCTTCGAGGTAGACGTCCGGCGCAGGCTTGCCGCGGGCCACTTCCTCGGAGGACACCGTCACCTTGAAAAAGGACGCCAGCCCGGAAACCTCGAGCACCCGGTCGATCAACCGACGGTTCGACGAGGACGCGACCGCGAGCCGCCAGTTCGCTGCGAGCTTCTTGACTGCAGCGACCGCACCGTCGATCAGCGGCAACCGTTCCGCGTAACGCTCGAGCATCCGCTCGACCACCTCGCGGCTGATCTCTTCGGGCTCCTCCGGCAGCCCGATCACGTCGTGCATGTAGCGCGACCATTCCGTCGAGCTCATGCCCATCATGTCCGCCTGCGCCTGCTCGCTCCAGTTGCCGCCGCGCTCGCGCGCGAGATCCTCTCGAACTTCGTTCCAGAGCTCTTCGCTGTCGACGATCACGCCGTCGAGGTCGAAGACGATCGCGTCGATCAAGCGGGCAGGAACGCGCTGTCGCGATACACGAGCCCGGGACCGGTCGCGCCGAGCTCGGCCGACTCGACCTCTCCGACGAAGATCGTGTGGTCGCCCGCGTCGTGCTCGGCGACGGTGCGGCATTCGAGCCAGCTCAGCGCTCCGGCCACCAGTGGCCCGTGCGCGCCGTCGCGCACGTCGACGCCGTCCCAGAGCACGACGGGCGGGATTCCCCTGCGGGCGAAGTGCTGTGCCACGGTCGTCTGCGAACCGGCGAGCAGACTTGCGGTCCAGCCGCCTGCGCGCCGCAGCGGCTCGTACGAAGAGGACTCCTTTCCGATCGAGATCCCGACCAGCGGCGGCTCGAGTGACAGCGAAACGAGCGAGCCGACCGTGAGCCCGAAGCGCTCACCGTCGAGCTCGGTCGCGACCACGGCGACGGGCGCGGGAAAACGGCGCATCACTTCCCGCAGCTCTTCCCCCGTCATGGGGTCGATGATACGGCGGTGACGCGGCGAGACGTCATCGAGCTGGCTGTGGCGGGGGTGCTCGTCGCCGCTGCTGCGTTCGCGAATTTCACCGATGCGACGCCGGTTCTGACGTTCGTGCTCGCCGCACTGGCGATCGCCGTCCTCGCCCGACTGGTCGGCACCGCGACGGAGCAGCTCGGGAGCCGCGTCGGTTCGTCGGCCGCGGGTGCGATCCAGTCGGCGCTCGGCAATCTGCCGGAGCTCTTCATCGCGCTCTTCGCCTTGCACGCAGGGCTCATCGCTGTCGTTCAGGCGGCACTCGTTGGTTCGGTGATCGCGAACAGCATTCTCGTGCTCGGGCTCGCGTTCATCGCAGGCGGCGTGCGCCACGGCACGCAGACATTCAACTCGCCGCGCGCGAGGTTGATCGCGACGCTCACCGTGCTCTCCGCCGCGATCCTCGCGGTGCCGTCGCTCGCCCACGCGGTGCACACGACCGCAGCGAGGCATGAGCAGTCGCTCAGCCTCATCTGCGCCGGAGTGTTGATCGCGTTGTTCTTCCTGACGCTTCCCGGATTGCTGAAGGTTGGCGAGGAAGCGCCGCTGGAGGAACCACGCTGGAGGCTGCGGACGACGGTGCTCGTGCTCGGCATCGCAGGCGTTGGGGCAGCGTTCGTCAGCGACTGGTTCGTCAGCGCCTTGAAGCCTGCCACCGAAACGCTCGGAATGAGCGAGGCGTTCGCAGGGCTGGTAGTGGTCGCGATCGCAGGCAATGCCGTCGAAAACGTCGTCGGCGTTCAGCTCGCAGCAAAGAACAGACCGGACTTCGCGATCTCCGTGATCATCAATTCGGCGCTTCAGGTTGCGCTGCTTCTGACGCCGGTGCTCGTGTTCGCGAGCCTCTTCTTCGCTACATCGCTGACGCTCGTCTTCCCGACGCTCCTCGCCATCTGCTTGCTGCTCTCCGCCTGGATCCTCGCGGTCGTGGTCTACGACGGCGAGAGCACCTGGGAGGAGGGCGCGATTCTCGTCGGCCTCTACACGGTCATTGCAGCGAGCTTCTGGTGGGGCGCGTGAGCGACTGACCGAGTTCAGCCGAGCAGGAAGGTGATCACGACGGCGACGAAGGCGGCCGCGCCGAGACCGGCGATCTCCATGCGGTGACGTGCCAGCAAGTCGCTCGTTCGCGCTTCAGGCAGGGCCATGCGTGGCAAGGACGCGACTCCAAGAAGGAGGATCGCGAGGGCCAGCAAGGCGACGAGGAGAGGGCGGATCGTCCGTGCCGCCTTTTCCACCGTGGAGCCGAGCACTGCGCCCGAAGAAGAGCTCGTTCCGCTGTCCGGGCCGCTCGCCGATCGCGTCGTCCCGGTCGAGAGCGGCCGCTCCACGGGCTGGTTCGACGCGCCTGTGGAGACGTCGGCGGCAGCGAAGCTGGTCGCGGCTGCGCACACGTTCGACGTGCGTGCGGCGGCAAGCTCGTCTCGGCTCGGCGTCCGCCCGCTGTCGACGACAACGATCGTCACGCGCCGGATCAACTCGCCCGTGCGTGTCCGGGCCGAGATGGAGTAGGTGCCGGGCCTGAGTTGACCCGGGTGTGATCCTGCAGGCACACGCACGCGGTTGCGCCCCGCGTGACCGTTGACGGTGAAGCGCTTCGCGATCTGGCAGACCGGTGAGACCTGGCGGACTGTGAAGACCACCGTTGCCGCCCGGCTCAGCGTGAACGTCAAGGTCGCGTGGCGCCGGCGCTTCGGGCCGCTCGTGGCGATCCACGTGCGTGACGACTGGACCCCCTGCAGGCCGGAGCTGTGGGTGCCGCTGTCGCTCGAGGAGCCCGTGCTGCCCGAGGCGGACGATCCGTTCGAGCCATTCGGGCTCACAAGGGTGAGAGGCGAGCCGGCTGACCCGGTCACCGAGGGGGACGCGATCTTCGGGGCGGTCGTGCCGGCGCCGGCCGGCGAGTTGGTCGGCAAGGGTGTGGCGGGCACAGGTGCCGGAACCTTGGGGGTCGTGGCAGGCACCGCCGGTGGCGCGGGCGTGGGCGTCGTCGGGACCGGCAGCGTCGGGACGGTGACCGTGGGCACGGTCACCGTCGGCACGGTCACCGGCGGCACGGGGACGACGTCCGCCAGAACCGGCCCGGCCAGGAGCCCGGCCCCCATCAGCACCGTCGTCACCGCCGCAGCCCGCATGCCTGGACAACTCCCGAGCGGCCGAAAAGGTTGCGCCGTCTGCGTGGTAAGAAAGAATCTGCAGAGATGGCCGCTGTCAAGAAGGACTACTACGAGGTACTGGGGCTGCAGCGGGACGCGGACGGGGAGACGATCAAGCGCGCCTTCCACGCCCTGGCCCGGGACTGGCATCCCGACGTCGCCGACGACCCCGACGCGGAGGTCCGCTTCCGCGAGCTGGCCGAGGCCTACGGAGTCCTCTCGAAGCGCGAGGCTCGGCTCCTCTACGACCGGTACGGCTACCGCGGCCGCGGCAACCAGGGTTTCGACGAGGCGATCTGGGAAGCTCGTCCTCCCGCCGCTGCGCGCGGCGAGAACGTCCATGTCGGCATCGAGCTCCGGCACTTCGAGGCCGTCGAGGGAGCGCGGCGGCTCGTGCTCTATGAGGCCGCCGTCCGCTGCAAGGCGTGCATGGGTCGCGGCTCCGTCGGCCTGCCCGATCCCGAGTGTGAGTACTGCGGGGGCAGCGGGCGCAAACGGACCGTGTCGCACCTGGACGTGGCGAACCTGCTTCAGATCGAGCCCTGCCCCGCCTGCGTGGGCGAGGCGTGCTCGCAGTGCGGTGGGGACGGCACAGTCGCCGCGGAGCGCCGGATCCGCCTGCTGGTCCCTCCGGGTGTCGAGGACGGGGCGCAGCTCCGTGTCGGCGGGGACGGCAACGATGCCGGGGCGGGCTCGGTCCCGGGCGATCTGCTGGTGCGGGTCAAGGTCCTGCCGGCTCCCCGCGACCCGCGAATCGTCCGCTATGCGGCTTTCCTCCTGCTCCTCGTCGCGGTCGCCACGCTCGTGCTCTACGTCGTGCGCTAGACACGTTCTGTCGCTCAGAAGGGGGATTTGCCTGCACAGGCGATTTTCGTAGCTACGCTTAGAGGCGGAAGGTCAGCGCTGCGGCCGCGCTTCCGATGCCGATGGAGACGCCGCAGCTCTACCGAGATCTCTGGCCCGGCCGACGCCGCCGGATCCTCGTCGTTGACGACGACCCCACGCTGCGGCTGCTGCTGCGAGAGACGCTCGCCGCGGGCGAGTTCGAGATCGAGGAAGTCGCGTCTGCGGAGGAAGCGCGTGAGGTCGCGCGGTTCTGGCGTCCCGCCGTCGTATTGCTCGACGTGCAGCTGCCCGGCCTCGACGGGCTCTCTTTCTGCCGTCAGCTCACCGCCGGCCGGGACGACGCACCGGCGGTCGTGATGCTGACGGGAACGCGCACGCCTGTCGAGGAAGCGGAGCGGGCGGGCGCGCGGGCGATTCTGCGGAAGCCGTTCAGCCCACTGGCGTTGCTGGCGCTGATCGACGGGCTCGACGAGACGCCGGACGAACGCGTCATCTCCGGCAGCGAAGGCGACGCCGAGCAACTGCTCGTCTATGCGCGCGACCTGAGCCGGGTCGTCGAGGTGGAACGCGGGCAGCGTCGCCTGCTGCAGCATGCGTACCGGCAAACGGTCGCGGCGCTTGCCGACGCACTCGAGGCGAAGGATCCGGGCACGGGCCGCCACGCGCAGCGCGTCCAGCATTACGCGCTGACGCTCGCGGAGCTCGTCGACCCGCGCCTGCTCAACGACGCGAGCCTCGAGTTCGGGTTCCTCCTCCATGACGTCGGCAAGATCGGGATCGCGGATGGAATCCTGAACAAGCCCGGGCCGCTGACGGATTCCGAGCGCCGTCTGATCGAGGAGCATCCGGCGATCGGCTCGGACATCCTTTCCAGTGTTGCGCTGCTGCAAGGCGAGGGCCTGCGCGTCGTGCGGTCGCATCACGAGCGCTGGGACGGTCAGGGGTATCCCGCCGGTCTTGCGGGTGACACCATTCCGCTCGGCGCGCGCGTGTTCGCGCTCGCGGATGCGCTTGATGCGATGACGAGCGACCGCCCGTACCGCTCGGCGCTCAGCTGGGACGAAGCGACTGACGAGATTCTCTCCCAGGACGGCGCGCAGTTCGATCCGCAGGTCGTGCGCGCGTTCTGTACGCGCGAACGTCAGCTGCATCGGATCTACGAGGAGCTCTCCGCGGCCGTAGCCTGACCTGCGGCCCGCCGCATTCCGGCCTGCCGTATCGTGCGCGCGCGTGGCGCGCCTGCGTTCTCCACACGACCGCGAGATCTTCCGGCTGGCGCTGCCCGCGCTCGGCGCGCTGGCGGCCGAGCCGCTGTACGTGCTCGTGGATACGGCGATCGTCGGCCACCTGGGACGGCCGCAGCTCGCCGCTCTCGGGCTCGCCGGAACCGTTCTCGCCGGGGCGTTCACGATCTTCAACTTCCTCACCTACGGGACGACCGCGGTGGTCGCGCGCGCGACGGGCGCAGGCCAGCACGAGCGCGCCGCGCGGCTGGCGGCGCAGGCGCTCTGGGTTTCGATCGGAATCGGTGCGGTGCTCTTCGTCGTGTGCGAAACCCTCGGTGGGCCGCTGCTGTCGGCGCTGGGAGCGCATGGAACGTCGGGCGACTACGCCCTCACGTACTTCAGGATCGCGGCGATCGGGTTGCCCGCTGCGCTGATTGCGCTCGCGGGTCAGGGCTATCTCCGTGGCGTCTCGAGCATGCGCCGCCCGCTCGAGATCGTCGTCGTCGCGAACCTCGTGAACGTCGTCCTCGAGCTGCTCTTCGTCTACGTCTTCCACTGGGGGATCAAGGGCTCCGCGGCCGGAACCGCGATCGCGCAGGCCGGCATGGGCATCGCCTTCGCGGTCGAGCTGCTGCGGCCTCACGCGGAGAGCAAGCGCCCGAGCTTGCGTGAGATGCGCCCGATGATCCGCGTCGGTCGACAGATCTTCGTTCGCACAGCTGCGCTGTACGCATCTTTCCTCGTCGCTGCATCGGTGTGCGCGCGCATGGGCGACGCGCAGCTCGGCGCGCACCAGATCGCATCCCAGCTCTTCTTCTTTCTGGCGCTGATCCTCGATGCCGTCGCGATCGCCGGCCAGGTGATCGTGGGGCGGATGCTCGGCGCCGAGGACGGCGACGGCGCCTACGCGGCGGCGATGCGGATGATCGTGTGGTCGCTCGTGGTCGGCGCCGTGTTCGCCATCGTGCTGCTGCCGCTCGGGCATGTCGTGCCGCGCGCCTTCTCGGACGATCCGCTCGTGTTACACCGCGCGGCGCAGCTGTGGCCGTACTTTGCGTTGATGCAGCCCGTCGCGGGCGTGGTGTTCGCGCTCGACGGCATCCTGATCGGCGCGGGGGACACCGCGTATCTGATGTGGTCGATGGTGATCGCGAGCGCGATCTTCATCACCCTGGCGGCCCTGGCGCTCGAGCTCGACTGGGGCATCGTCGGCGTGTGGGCTGCGCTCGACGTGCTGATCGCCGCGCGCCTCGTGCTGCTGTGGTTCCGGTTCACGGGCCGGCGCTGGGCTGTCCTCGGCTGGGCCTGAGGTTGAAGCGGCGGGGGTGGGATTTGAACCCACGGACCGCCTTGCGACGGTCAGCGGTTTTCAAGACCGCCCCGTTCGGCCGCTCCGGCACCCCGCCGTCCGCACACCGTAGCGCCGGCTGCGGCCGCGAGTGTCCCGCGGCGTTGCAACCACGAACGTCACCCACGGAGTCGGATCGTGTAGCGCAGGTCGGAAGCGCCGACCCGGCCGGGTGGTGCCTCCACGTACGGGCCGCCGCCGACGATCGTTCCGCCGCCGGAAACCGTGCCGCGCAGCTTCTGGATCGCGTGCTCGCCGTCGGGGCCGAACTTCGTCGTGACCTGGACGCGCGCGCGAACGGTGTGCGTCGGCAGAGCGAACGTCACCCGTCCGGAATCGAGAACGGTCACGTTTGGGCCCGGATCGTTGATGAACCGCTCCAGGCAATAGGTCATCCAGCCGCCGCCGACGACGTTCGACTGCAGCAGGAGGAAGCATCCTCCTGTGACCGGAAGGTTCTGCGCCGGCCCGCGTACGTGGACACGAAGAACTTCACGGTGCGTCAGGTGACTGCCGCAGCCGCACAGCAGTAGAACGGCCAGCGCAAGCGCAATCCTCACGAGGCCGTCTGCGCCTCAGGCACGGGCTCGTTCGGCGCCGAGCTTTCTCGGAGCGCCGAGCTCGCGCAGCGGCTCCGGTACGGAGACGGAACCGTCCTCTTCCTGGAAGTTCTCCATGATCGCGAGCATCGCGCGGCCCGTGACCGCGGTTCCGTTGAGTGTGTGCACAGGCTCGAGCTGCTTCTCGTCGCGCCGGTGGCGGATCTCGAGCCGCCGCGACTGATAGTCGGTCGTGTTCGAGGTCGAGGTGATCTCGCGGTAGCGCTCCTGCGACGGGAACCACGCTTCGATGTCGTACTTCTTCGTGGCCGACGCGCCGAGGTCGCCCGCGGCGACGTTCACGACGCGATAGGGCAGCTCGAGCTCCTGCACGAGCTCCTCTTCGATCTGCAGCAGGCGCTCGTGCTCGTCGCGTGACCACTCCGGTCGCGTGAACACGAACATCTCGACCTTGTCGAACTGGTGGACCCTGAACATCCCGCGCGTGTCCTTGCCGGCGGCGCCCGCCTCGCGCCGAAAGCACGTCGAGTAGCCGGCGTAGCGGAGCGGCAGCTCGTCCGTGTCGAGGATCTCGCCGCCGTGCATCGCCGCGAGCGGAACCTCCGAGGTGCCGACGAGAAAGAGCTCGTCCCGCTCGACCGCGTAGATGTTCACCTCGTCGGTCGGGAAAAAGCCGGTCCCGTACATCGCCTCCTCGCGAACGAGGACCGGCGGCAGCACGGGAATAAAGCCGCGGCTGCCAAGACGGTCGAGCGCGAAGCGATAGAGGGAGAGCTCGAGCAGCGCAACGTCGCCGCTGCGATACGCGAAACGTGCGCCGCTGACCTTGGCCGCGCGCTCGAGGTCGATGCCGCCAGCGGCGAGCTCGAGGTGATCGCGCACCACGAAGTCGAAAGACGGCGGCTCGCCCCAGCGGCGGATCTCCACCGCATCGTCGTCGGTGAAGCCGTCGGGAGTCGCTTCGTCGGGGGGATTGGGCACGCGCTCGAGCAGCTCCTTGCGGCGAGCCTCGGCCGCGACGAGCTGCTGCTCGAGACCCTGCAGCTCCTCCTTGATGCGTTCGAGCTCCTGCAGCTGTTCCGGTGTGGGCTTGCCCTTGATCTTTCGGGCCGCCCGGAGCTCCTCGGTTCTCGGCTGAATCTCGCGGACAGCCTGATCCGCTGCGAGCAGCTCGTCGAAGACGTCGGCCGCTCCCTTGCGCGCGAGCGCCGCCCGGAAGGCGTCCGGGTCGCCGCGGGCTGCGCGGAGGTCGATCATGAGCGGGAGTCTAGGTAGGCCTCGAGCACCTGAGCGACTCCTTCCTCGTCGACCGAGGGGCAGACGAAGTCGGCGATCTCCTTGACCCGGTCGTCGGCGTTGGCGACAGCGACGCCGTAGGAGGCCCAGTCGACGAGCTCGATGTCGTTCTCGCCGTCGCCGAAGGCGACCGTTCGCTCTCGGGTGAAGCCCAGGTGCTCGGCCAGGCACTCGAGCCCCGCCGCCTTCGTCACGTCGGGCGAGGCGAACTCGAGGAAGTACGGGAGGGACTTGGAGATGTACAGGCGGCCCGCGAAGCGGTCGAGCATCCCCTGCTTCAAGTCGTCGAGGACTTTCGGGTCGTCGATCACGACGAGCTTGGTCGGCGGCCGGTCGAGCCAGTCGAGCAGGTCACCGACCGGGTGCAGCTCGATGTGCTGGAAGTCGGCATAGCGTTTCGCCGCCTCGGTCACCTCGGCCACGTAGAGCTCGTCGTCGACGTAACAGTTGAGGCCGAACCCTTCCTCGTTGAGCGCAGCGATCGCCTCGCGCGCGAGCTCGAGTGGAATCGGAATGTGGCGCAGCCAGCGTCCGCTGATGGGTTCCGCGACGACCGCGCCCTGGTAGCAGACGACCGGATCGTCGATTCCCGCCTCGAGCGCGTACCTGCGCACCGACTGGAACATGCGCCCGGTGACGAGTACGACATGAATGCCGGCGGTGCAGGCCGCCGTGATCGCCGCGCGCGTCCGCGGCCGCAAGACCATGTCCTCGCCGATCAGCGTCCGGTCGAGATCGCACGCGATGGCGTCGAGCTCGCGCGGAAAGTCGTTGGGGAGCTTCAGCCCTGCGGTTTCGTCAGGAAGTCGACGAGCGCCTTGAGATCGCTCGCGGGCAAGTCTTTGTAGGACTTCGGCATGACGCCCTTGGGAAAGCCCTTCTCCGTGTACTTCTCGGGATCCACGATCGAGTCGTGCACGAACTGCGGTTCCGGCTGCTTGGCGGCCTTGGCGAACTGGGCGAGCTTGTCGAGGTCCGGGCCGATCGTTCCCTGCGCGTCCGGTCCCGCCGGCTTGTACGTGTGACACGAGCCGCAGCCCTGCGCGATGAAGATCGCCTTGCCGGGCGCGGCGGCCTGCACGGTGCCGACGACGGTGCCGGGCAGCGGCTGCGTGACGCCTTCCTTGCCGCAACCGGCGAGGAGAAGCACGGTCAACGCGGCGGCGACTGCCGTCACGGTGGTCAGGGCTCCCCGGCGCATCGGGCGCGAGTTTACTGACTCCCAACGGACGAGAGCCAAGCAGCCAAGCGCGCCGAGGCCGATCACGTCGACCGGCGTGTCGTTCACGAGCAGTGAGACCGCGAGCCCGGCCAGCATCGCGTCCACAGTCGCGAGCCGGGGTCGAATCGTGCCCAACAACACGAGCACGGCCAGGCAGCCGAGGAAGATCAGGATCCGATACCACTTGTTTGTCGCGATCGCCCAGGACAGGTGCAGCCGATGACCGAGATCGCCGAGCAGCGACCCCGGGCCGGTGCCGACCGCATGCGTGACATGACTCGATCCACCGAAGGCCGCGTCGAGGCCGACGAGTGCGAGGGTCAGCGCGACGACGGCCACCGCTACGAGTGCCAGGCGTTTCGGCGTGAGTGCGAGGCCGCGGAGGCGCAGGCCCAGGACAGCGAACGCCGTGGCGAAGACGACGAGTCCGCCGCCGTCGGCGCCTGCCTTGCTCCAGCCGATCGTGACGAGCGCGAGGGCGGCGAGCGGTAGCAGTCCTCGCAGTCCCGCGATCGCGGCGGCAGCGAGGACGGGCGGCAGGAGCAGTGTCTCGAGTTGGTTGCCGATGCCGTAGAAGCGGCCACCACCGTCGGGACGCGCGCCGAAGACGCCGAGCGAGTTCAGCTCGGGGTCGACGGCGAGGACGATGGTGAACGCTGCGAAGAACGCGGCGACGAGCCACGGAACGAGCGCGCGTCGAAGCGACGCCGCAACGGCAAGCGCAGCGGTGAGGACAACCATTGCGACGAGCACGAGGGCGAACCGCGTCGCATCGCCCCAGGCCAGCAGGAGGGACGCCGTCACTGCCGCGGGGCCTGCGAGCGGAGAGGAGCGCGGCGCGACCGCGATGAGCAACAGCATCGTCAGCACGACTGCGACGAGGACCCAGCCGCGGTCATGGTGCACGCGCGCGAGGCGAGCGTCGAGTGCGCGGAGGTGCGCGCGCGCATTCCCGTCCGGCTCGGAGTGAATCGGCGGCGAACGTCCTTCGGCCAGCGCGACTGCGGTCGGCGCGAGGTCGGCGATCGAGACGAGACCGCGGATGCGCGTGGAGTGGGAGGTGAGGATTCCGCTGTAACCCGGGCCGACGATCAGCACCCGGTAACGCTTGGTATTCGGATGCACTCCGGGCGGCGGCAGCGTGACGTAGACACCCGGACGTAGGGGCGTTGCCGGAGCGCCGAACGCCAGGTCGACGAGGATCTTTCCGCGGGGTGTGCCGCCGAGAGCGGCGTTCTCGACCGTGCCGCGTCTGAGCGAGGCGATTGCCCCGGCGCGGCTGGCCCGGCCGCCGGCCCCCGGGACGTAGAGGCCGAGCGCACCCTGCCCCGTGATCGCCCCCGGAGCTACGACATGGATCAGGGGTCGGGCGTCGGCTCCTGCACCCGACCACAGGAACGCCCCAGCCACGACCGCCGTGGCTACGATTCGTCTCGTCAACCGCGCCTCCAAGGAGAGCGATTCTCGATGAAACGTCGGTCTTACGGTCGTGACGCCGGTCTGACCCTCCGGATGCTCCTCACGGGCTCGCTGCTCGGGCTCCTCTACGTCGTCTTTGCGGTCGTCCTCTTCAACGTCCTGAGCGTCGGGCTGATCCCGATGATCGTGATCGTCGTGGGGCTTGCGTTCTTCCAGTACTTCACCTCCGACAAGCTCGCGCTCGCCGCTTCTGGCGCGAAGGTCGTCGAGCGTGACCAGGCGCCGGAGCTGCACGACATGATCGAGCGGCTGTGCGCGCTCGCCGACCTGCCGAAGCCGCGGGTCGCAATCGTCGACTCGGACGTCCCGAACGCCTTTGCGACCGGCCGCAACCCGAATCACGCGGCGGTGGCGGTGACGCGGGGCCTCTGGCAGCGCCTGGACCCGAAGGAGATCGAAGCGGTCATCGCGCACGAGCTTTCGCATGTCGCGAATCGCGACGTGCTGATCATGACCGTCGCGAGCTTCTTCGCGATGCTCGCCGGCCTGCTGACCAGGTTCGGTCTCTACGGCGGCATGTTCGGCGGCGGTGGTCGCAGTCGCGACAACAACGCGGTTCCCGTGTGGCTGATCGTGCTGCTCGTCTCCGTCGTGACGTACGTGCTCAGCCAGATCCTGATCCTCGCAATCTCGCGGTACCGCGAGTTCGCCGCCGACCGTGGCTCGGCGCTGATCACCGGTGCGCCGGAGAACCTGATGAGCGCTCTGCAGAAGATCTCGAGCGACATCTTCAGGATTCCGGAGCGCGACCTCCGTCAAGTCGAGACGATGAACGCGTTCTTCATCATCCCGACCTCGGTGAAGAGTGGGGCGAAGACACTCTTCATGACCCATCCGCCGCTCGAGAAGCGCCTCGAGGCGCTGTCCGAGATCGCGCGCGAGATGGGCCGACCGGTCGCCTAGACCCCGTAGTGGGGCTGCGTGACGTTCTGTTCGGCAAGAACAAGCTCGCGGGGCCGGCGCGCGAGCGGCTCTTCGCGCTGACCACCGCCGCGATCACGCTCGACACCGAGCTCGGGCTGCGGAGCGACGGCGCCGCGGCGATCGTCTTCAAGCCGCTGTCCGCTGCGGAGTTCGTCCGTGCGGAGACGGACTTGCAGCAGCTGCTCGACAGCGTCGCCTCGTCCTCGGGGTCGAAGCTCGAGCGCCGCGAGGACTCGTTCGGCTACACGTGGATCGTCATCCGCGACCCCGACCTCGAAGATCAGGTCACCGCCGTCCATGCGGTGGCGCAGGGGTTGGAGGAGCAGGGCTTCGGCTCGCAGCTCCTCGCGGCGGTGTTCAAGTTCACGGGTGCGAAGCATCCCGTCTACTGGATCTATGGGTACAAGCGCGGCGCGTTCTGGCCGTTCGTCCCGACCGGGGAGGACCAGAAGCGCGATAACGCCGAGGAGCTGGAGCTGAAGGCGAAGCTCGAGAAGGAGCTCCCGATCGAGCAGGACCTGACGCGCTGGTTCGGCGTCTTCGACGCACCGCTCTAAGCCGTAAGGCCAACGAATGCCCGCAAAGAGCGGCCTCTTCGGTCGTGACGGGCTCCCGGTGGGGTCTGACCCCAGACGAGCCCGTTTCGGCCCTGGAAAGCGTGCCGAAAGCGTGACGATTTCGTGCCGGAACCGTGCCAAGCCGGCGAATCCACGCAAAGAGCGATCGTTTCCCGGTTCGTGGCGGGCTCCGTCGGGTCTGACCCCACTTAGGCGCCCGTTCGGACCTGGAAAGCGTGTCGAAAGTGGAACATTTCGGCGTCAGGAGTGGAAAAGGGCCGCAAATTGCGTGGCTTTCTCCGGGATGACTCCGCGATGACACCATTCTTGGCTTGACATGACATCACATTGATGTCATAGTGCCGTCCATGGACGTGGCGGCCTATGTCGAGGCACTCCAGGCCGATCTGGCGAATGTCGCCGGCATCGGCGACGAAGCGGTGGCGGAAGCCGCCCGCCGGATCGCCGCAGCCCTCGAGTCATCCCTCCGACTCCGGTTGACGGATGCTCTCGGCGAGGCCGCCGCGGAGCTCACGAACCAGCTTTCCGACGGGCACGTCGAGGTGCGCATCTCCGGCGGGGAGCCCGAGCTCGTCTATGTTCCCGACCCCGGCGCGCCTCCGCCGTCCTCACTCGAAGACCTCTCCGCGCGGATCACGTTGCGGCTGCCCGAGACGCTCAAGACGATCGTCGACGCAGCCGCCCAGGAAGCCGGCGTCTCGGCGAACACCTGGCTGGTCCAGCAGATCCACCGCAGCGCGGATCCCAAGCGACGGCCCGGCCCCGGCGGGCGCCGCATGACCGGCTACGGCCAGAGTTGAAAGGAGCAACGACCATGCACGTCCTCCCACTTCCCTTCGGGCTGGCGCTGGCGCTGATCCCCCGCCGCGAAGCCGACAAGCTTCGCGACGACGGACAGGAGCCACACCAGTACGAGAAGACGATGCACGCACGCGAGCGCATCACCGGCGACATCCAGTACTTCAACGCAGGGCGCTTCATCCTCTGATGCGGAGCGAGACCTTCTCCACACCAGGCACGGTTCTGCTCGACCTCGAGATTCCGGCGGGCGAGATCGAGATCGACACGAGCGACACCGACGAGACTCACGTCGAGCTCGAGTCGATCTCGGGGAGCGACGAGTTCGTCGACGCCGCTCGGCTGGACGTGGTGCGCCGCGGCGAGCGCTACGAGGTCGTCGTCGAGGTGAAGACGCGTCACGGCATCTCGATCTCGCTGTCGCGAGGGCCGGAGCTTCGCTTCGGCGGACCCGATGTCCGGCTGCGGATCAGCTGCCCACGCGGCACCGAGGTCGACGCGCGGACGAAGTCCGCGGAGATCCGGGCGCGCGGCGAATACGGCGCATTCGAGGTGAAGACCGCCTCCGGCGACATCCAGCTAGACGAGGCGACCGGTCCGACCAGGATCAAGTCCGCAAGCGGTGACTTCCACGTCGACCGCGTCGGCAGCTCGCTCGACGTGCAGACAGTCTCAGGCGATGTGCACGCCGGTTCCATCGCAGGCGACCTGCACGCGCACCTGGTCTCCGGCGACATGTACGTGCGCGACGCGCGCGGCTCGATCAGCACCAACACCGTCTCGGGCGACCAGAGCTACGAGGCAGTGATGCAAGGACGGATCGAGCTGAAGGCGATCTCCGGGGACGTGCTCGTCGGCATCCGGCGCGGCTCGCGCGTCTTTGTCGACGCCAACACGGTGAGCGGTTCCACGACGTCCGAGCTCGAGCTCGGAGACGCGCCGGCACCAAGTGCGGAACCGGGCGCCACGCCGCAAGGCCCGCTCGTCGAGCTCTTCGTCAAGACGGTCAGCGGTGACGTGCGCATCGAGCGCGCGCCCGCTCCGGTGGAGCTCAGCGAGCAATCGTGAACGCCGAGCCAGAAGGGGGTCTCTGGCGACATTCGGACTTTCGGAAGCTCTGGTCGGCGGAGACCGTCAGCCAGTTCGGCACCCAGTTCACGATCCTCGCGCTGCCCCTGGCCGCCGTGATCGTGCTGCATGCCTCGGTGTTCGAAATCGCAGCGCTGAACGTCGTCGAGTTCCTGCCGTTCGTCCTGATCAGCCTCCCGGCGGGAGTGTGGGTCGACCGGATGCGCCGGAAGCCGATTCTCGTCGTCGGCGATCTCGCGAGAGCGCTGCTGCTCGTCTCGATCCCGATCGCCTACGCGTTCGACGCGCTCACGATCTGGCAGCTCTACGCGGTCGGCTTCCTCGTCGGGATCGCGACGGTGTTCTTCGACGTCGCCTACCAGTCGTACCTTCCCGCGCTCGTCGATCGCCGGCAGCTCGTCGAGGGAAACTCGAAGCTCGAGATCAGCCGCGCCGGAGCGCAGCTCGGAGGCCCGGGGCTCGCAGGTCTCGTCATCGACCTCCTGAGCGCACCGACGGCGATTCTCTTCGACGCTCTGAGCTTCGTCGGCTCGGCGCTCTTCATCTTCAGGATCCGCCGGCCCGAGCAGGCGCCCGAGCGCGACCCCGCCTCGACGCGCCGTATGCGCACCGAGATCGGCGAGGGCCTGCGCTACGTCTTCGGTCATCCGTACCTGAAGAACATCGCGGCCTGCACAGCGTCGTTCAACTTCTTCGGCAACGTCGGAACCGCGGTGCTGCTCGTCTACGCGGTGCGCGTCCTCGACCTGCGACCGGCGGTCATCGGTCTCGCGTTCACCATCGGCAACGTCGGCGCATTGGTAGCGGCGTTCACGTCCGGCCGCATCTCGGCGCGCCTCGGAGTCGGCCACACGATCGTCGCGTCGTCGATCATCGGCGGCCCGATGTTCCTCGTGGTCGCCTTCGCGCCACACGGGAATGCGGCGCTCGCCGTGATCGGCCCTGCCGTCGCCGTGGCCAGCTTCACGAACGTGATCTACAACGTGACGCAGGTCAGCCTGCGCCAGACGATCACGCCTGAGCGGATCCAGGGCCGGATGAACGCCGTCATGCGCTTTCTCGTCTGGGGGACGATCCCGCTCGGCAACCTGCTCGGCGGCGCGCTCGGCACCTGGGTCGGGCTGAAGGAGACACTCATCATCGGCGGGATCGGGTCGTGTCTGCCCTTCCTCGCTGTGCTCTTCTCGCCGGTCCGCGCGATCCGTGACATGCCCGAGCCGGTGGACGAAGGCGACCTGCTTTCCGATCCGCTGCTCGCAGAGGCGCGACCGATCTAGATGCGGGCCCTACTTCGCATCCGCAACGCCAGGATCTTCCTCTTCGGCTGGTCCGTGTCGGTCTTCGGGGACTGGGCGATCTTCATCGCGCTCGGCGTCTGGATGAAGGACCTGACCCACAGCAACTCCGCCGCCGGGCTCGTCTTCTTTGCGTTGGGCGCGCCGTCGCTGCTGGCGCCGCTCGCGGGAATGGTCGTCGACCGCATGTCGCGGCGGAAGGTCATGATCGTCACCTACTCCGTGGAGTCGGTTGTCGTGCTGTCACTCCTGTTCGTGCACGACCGCAGCGACGTCTGGATCATCTACGCGGTCGCCGCGTTCTACGGCGCGGCCGGGACCCTCGCCGCCGCGGCGCGCTCCGCGTTCATCACCGTCATCCTGCCGCGCGGTCTGATCGGTGAAGCGAACGGGCTCTTCCAGACCGTGCGAGAGGGCCTGCGGCTGATTGCACCGCTCGTCGGCGCCGCGATCTACGCGACGGTCGGCGGCGGCGCGGTCGCGATCCTCGACGCGGCGAGCTTCGTTGCCGTCGTCGCCGCGCTCCTGACGCTGCGGGTTGAAGAGCCACGCTTCGAGCGGGAGGAGCATCACTTCCTCGAGGAGCTGCTGGCAGGTGCGCGTCATATCCGCGCGACGCTGCCGCTCCGTCAGATCGTGCTCGCGACGGGGCTCTGCCTGCTGTTCGTCGGCTTCTCCGAAACGGTGATCTTCGCAGTGCTCGACCAGGGCCTCCACCGTTCGACCTCCTTCTTCGGCGTGCTCAGCTCGCTCCAGGGCGTTGGCGCAATCGCGGGTGGGATCACCGCGGCCCGGGTCCTGCGGCGCTTCGGCGACGTCAAGCTCGTCGGCTTCGGCATGGGGCTGTTCGCGGCCGGCGAGATCAGCTTCGTCTCGTCGAGCCTGCCACTGGTGCTCGTCGGCATCGCGATTGCGGGAGCCGGTATCGCCTGGTTCATCGTCGGCTTCGCGACGGCGATTCAGCTGCGCACGCCGGCGCGGCTACAGGGACGCGTTGCCGGTGCGGCCGAAACGCTCGTCGGCACTCCGCAGACGATCTCGATCGCGGTCGGCGCGGCAATGGTGACGATCATCGACTACCGCATCCTGACCGCGATCAGCTGCGCCGTTACCGCTGCGACCGGCGTGTACCTGCTCAGCCGGCGTGCAGTGATTCCGGCCGAGGCAGTCGAGCAACCGGCGATCGCCGCTTAGGTCTCGAGCTCCTTCTTCTCGCCGCCACTGCCCGAACCGACCTCCGCCTTCATCTGCTCGAGCTCCTTGTCGACCTGCTGCTGCGAGGCGAGCTGCCCGAGCTCCCGGTCGAGCTGCGTCTTGTCGGAGCCGAGCTCCTCGAGATCGCCGGACGTGACGAGCTCGTCGAGCGCCGACGCGCGCGCCTGCATCTGTTCGGTCTTGTCCTTCGCGCGCTGGATTGCGAGACCTGTGTTGTCCATCTCGCGCCCGATGCCGGTCGCGGCCTCGCCGATCCGTACCTGCGCCTCCGCCGCGGAGTACTGGGCCTTGATCACTTCCTTCTGCGACCGGAACTGCTCGATCTTGGCGGAGAGCTGCTTCTGGCTGTCGACGAGCTTCTCTTGCTGGTCCTGGAGCTGCTTCACCTGTGCGTCGAGGTCCTGGAGCTGCTGCTGGATCCCGGACTTCCGTTCGAGCGCCTGCCGCGCGAGATCCTCGCGGCCGGCCGCGAGGGCCTGGCGGGCCTGCGTGTCGAGCTTGACGACGTTGCCTTCCAGCTGCTGGGTCTGGAGCTCGAGGCGCTTTTTGGCGGTGACGACGTCGGCTACGCCGCGCTTCACGTTCTGCAGCGACTCGAGCTGCTTCTCGTAGGAGTAGTCGAGCGTCTCGTTCGGATTCTCCGCGCGGTTCAGCAGCGCGCTGAACTTCGCCCTGATGATCTCTCCAGCTCGTCCCAGCAGCCCCATCTCAGTTCCTCCTCATCGCAGGTGTGACCGGTAGCGTACCGCCGTGCTCGTCGAACGGAGCCTGCATCCCCGCTTCCTCTCCAACGCCTACCTCGTTGCCGACGAGGAGGGAGGGGCCGCCGTTTACGTGGATTCCGGGGCGCCGCTCGAGCCGTTGCTCGAGGCCGCCGCACGCTGGCGGGTGGAGCCGCAGCTCGTGCTGCGAACGCATTCGCACGCCGATCACGTCGAGCACGAAGGCGAGCTCGGCCTGCCCGTCAAGACCGACGCCGCCGAGCTGGGCGGACTGCACGTCGAGGCGCTCTCGACTCCCGGCCACTCGGATGACATGGTCGCGTTCGTCGTCAACGGCGAGGCCGTCTTCACCGGCGACACGCTGTTCAAGGATTCGGTCGGGGGCGGAAACTTCGAGCAGGTCCGCCAGTCCGTGATGGATGTCCTGATGAAGCTCCCGCCCGAGACGCGCGTGCTGCCCGGGCACACCGACGAGACGACGATCGGGCGTGAGTGGGAGGAGAACCCGTTCGTCCGGGTCTGGCGCGGCGCCGAGCCCGAAGGGACGGAGCGCGTACGAGTTGCGGGCGAGGACGCAACGCTAATCGTCTGGTCTCCGGACTACGACGGCGGCGGCAAGGCCTGGGTGCGCTTCGAGGATGGCCGCGACGCGATCGTCGGCGGCTCCAAGGTCGAGCGGCTCTAAGATCCCGATCGCAGAACGCCGTCGCTGAAGGCTTCGGCCAGCCCAAAAAGGGACAGCGCGCAGGCGCCGGCGAGGCGACGGAAGGGAAGCGCGGGTCGCTCCGTCCTGTCGATATGGGGCGCCGGCTGGAGTTCCCGTTCTTTCACCCTGGGCTTTCGCGGCTGAGGGGCGGATAATGGGCGCTCTTCCCGAGATGGCGGCATCCACACGCATCGGCACCGAAGTCGCGGGATTTCGGATCGACTCGATCCTCGGCCGCGGCGGCATGAGCGTTGTCTACGTGGCCGAACAGCTTCGCCTTGGGCGGAGGGTGGCGCTCAAGGTCCTCACCACCGAGCTTGCCTGGGATGAGCAGTTCCGGGAGAGGTTCGTGCGCGAGTCCCACATTGCGGCGGCGATCGACCACCCCAACATCATTCCGATCTACGACGCCGGCGAGGAGGATGGGCTGCTCTACATCGCAATGCGTTTCGTGCAGGGGCCGGACCTCAAGGAGGTCCTCAAGCGCGGCAGTCTCGGCGTCGGGCGCACGATCTTCCTGATCGAACAGCTGGCCAGCGCACTAGATGCGGCTCACACACACTCTCTCGTCCACCGAGACGTGAAGCCCGGGAACATCCTCCTCGAGGAGAGCACCGACCACGTCTACCTGACCGACTTCGGCGTTGCGAAGCAAACGACCGCCCGAGGTCTCACATCGACGGGACACTTTCTCGGCACCGTCGAGTACGCGGCGCCGGAGCAGATCGAGGGTGGGCCTGTCGACGCGCGGACCGATGTGTATGCGCTGGGTTGTGTGCTGTACGAGTGCTTGACGGGGATGCCGCCGTTCTCGCAGAGCACCGAGCATGCCGTGCTGCACGCCCACCTCGTTGATCCGCCCCCTTCAGTCGGCCGGCTCAGGCCCGATCTGCCCCAGGCATTCGACGGGCTGATTGCAACCGCCATGGCGAAGGTCCCCGATGACCGCTTCGCCTCGTGCGGGGAGCTTGCGCACGCTGCACGAAATGCCGCCAGTGGTAAGGCACGACGCGTCGAGGGAACTGCGCCGGCGCGAGCCGAGACTGTCGCCTCAGTGGATACCGCCCCGCCGGCGAGCTCGCCGCCCCCGGGCTCGGACGGTGCGTTCGACGCCGTCCCTACGCTCGAGCCGACGACAGCTGCCAGTCCGGACCGGAGCCCTGCGCAACCTTCCCGGCTGACGCCGCTGAAGCAGTTGCTGCTGACGTTGCTCCTGGTCGTGACTGCCGCTGCAGCGTCGGGCGTCGTCGTCTACTTCCTCGTACGCGGCGACCACAAGACGGCGCCCGCGACCGTCGTCCAAGGGCCTGTCATCCACACTCTTGCGGAAGTCGTTCCAACGCCGGTTTGGAAAGACTGCACGAAGGCGAAGGCACCGCGCGCGGGCGCCCTGGAGACCGCGACATGTGTGCCACCGAAGGGTGCGACGACCTTCAACCCCGATCGGCTCGAGCTCTCGACTTTCGCGAGCGGGGCGGCGGTGCAGCGTGCGTACGAGGCCGAGCGCCGCCAGCATCGCGTGCCGCGCAATCGAGGAAGGTGCACCGGCTTGAGCTGGGGTGGGGAGGGGACCTGGCTGCACAATCCCGCGGCACCGGGCACGAAACCCAAGCCCGGCGGCTCGCGCTTCTGCTACTTCGCCGGCAACGACGCCGTGATCGTCTGGACCCACCGCAAGTTCGGCCAGGCGACCCACACCGATCTGCTTGGCATCGCGCGTGAGGGTGGCAGCGATCACCCCGGCCTGTACGGCTGGTGGCGCTTCTGGCACCACCGCATCGGCAAGATCCTGGCGTGATGCAGGAGCCTGCGCTCCTCGCGGTTTTGGACGGTGCGGAGAACGGGCGGCGTATCCGCGTTGCGGGGCAGCTCACCGTCGGGCGTGACGACGACGCGGGCTTGCTGCTGGATGATCCGGAGATCTCGCGTGCTCATGCCACCCTCGTGCCCGCCGATGGCGGACTGGAGATTCGCGATCTCGGGTCGCTCAACGGGACGTGGGTGAACGGCGAGCGCATCAGCAGTCCCACGGTCCTTGCGCCCGGAGACGTCGTGAAGGTCGGCACGACGCGGATCGAGGTGCTCGCGGTGGGCGGCCGCGGACTTGCCTCGGTGCCGCGTTCGTCGCCGACGCCCGTCGAAGCCGAGGACGAGCTGCGGCCCGTCAGCGTCCTGTTCGCGGACGTCGTCGGCTCGACGCCGCTCGCGGAGCGGCTGGACCCGGAGGAGTACGCAGCCTTGATCGGCGGTTGTGTGGATCGAATGTGTCGTGCCGTCGAGCAGTTCGGTGGTGTGATCGACGCGTATATGGGGGACGGCATTGCGGCGTTCTTCGGCTTCCCGGCCGCGACCGAGGACGATGCAGAGCGGGCCGCAACCGCGGCGCTCGCTGTCGTGAAGGCGATCGACGCGTACGCGGACGAGGTGCGGGAGACCTGGACGCTGCCGGATCTCAACGTCCGGGTCGGCGTCAACAGCGGACAGGTCGCGATCGGCGTGGTCGGTTCGGCTGAGCGCCATCCGGTCGCTCTCGGCGACACGATGAACGTCGCCGCGCGTCTTCAGGGGACCGCCGAGCCGGGCACGATCGTGATCGGCGGGGCGACTGCGCGAAAACTCCGTGGACGCTTTCTCGTCGCCCCGCTCGGACATGTCGCCGTGCGCGGAAGGGAGCGGCCCGTCGAGGCCTGGCGGCTGTTGGGCCCGCGCTCTGACCGACGGCGGAGCGAGGCGTCGGGCTTCGTCGGCAGGTCTGACGAGACCGCGCTGCTCGCCTCGACCGCCGACGCTCTGCGTGCAGGTCGAGGGGGCCTCCTGCTCGTCGACGGAGAACCCGGTATCGGTAAGACGCGGCTGCTCGAGTGGCTCCACGCGCAGGTTGGTCACGACGTGACGTGGCTCGAAGGGCACTGCGCCTCATACGGCGGCCAGCCGCTCTACCACGCGCCTGCGGAAGCCCTGCGCGGCTGGGTCGCAGGGGACGACGTGGCGCAGCGGACGTCCACGCTGGAGCGACTGGGTCTCGAGCCGGGCGCGCTTCCGTACCTCGCCACGCTGTTGTCGGCCGACGCGGGCGACGAGCCCACTCCGGGTGGAAACGGCTCCGCGGACGAGTTCAGTGCTGCGCTCCTTGACGCCTACGCTGCGTGGATACGCGGTCTCTGCCGCGATCGCCCGGTGGTGTTTGCGCTGCACGACCTCCACTGGGCCGACCACTGGACACTCGAGTTGGTCGACCGTCTCATCGAATTGCTCGACGACCTGCCCTTGCTGATCGCCGTCACGAGCCGGGCTGCCCCCGAAGCGAACGATCGAGGACTTCGAGAGCACGCCCGCGTTGCGCAGCGCGACCGTCTCGTGGAGCTGAGCCTCGGACCTCTGATGGGCGACGAGGCGGAACTGCTCCTCACGCACCTGGCGCCGGGGGAGCTCGACCCTGAGGCGCGCGCAGAGGTGATTGCCCGCGCGGAAGGGAATCCCCTCTACCTCGAACAGCTGCTGCGGTCTCTGCTCGAAAGCGGCGGCCTGGCGGCGCGTCGCACGTGGGCGCTCACCGTTCCGGCTACCCAGCTGCCGACCGGGCTCGAGAGCTTGCTGGTGGCTCGCATCGCCGCTCTTCCACGAGACGCGCGGCGGGTGGCGCAGGTCGGCGCAGTACTCGGCCGCGCCTTCTCTCCAGCGGTGCTCAGTCTCGTCGAGGGGGTGGAGGAGGTGGAACGGAATCTCATGCGCCTTCTGCGTGCGAACATCATCCGTGAGACTCGCACGCTTCCGGATCGCGAGTACGCGTTCACGCACGGCCTGCTCCAAGAGGCGGCGCTCTCGACGCTGACCCGAGCGCGCCGGCGCGAGCTTTACCGCCTCGTGGCCACCGCCTACCAGCAGGCCTTCGGCGACTCGCTGGACGACAAGCTCGAATTGCTCGCCTTTTACTTCGCGCGCAGTGGGGACCTCGAGCGGGCGCTCGGGTACCTGGAGCAGGCTGCAAACCGTGCGACGTCGCTTCGTGCGCACACGCAGGCGGCACACTTCTGGTCGCGTGCGGCCGCCGTCGCCGAGAAGGTGAACGATCCCGACGCGCGGGATCGCATCAAGCGCCGATTGGTGGAACTGGGCGCCTAGGGCGCCGGTTTCCCCGGCTACACGCGTCTCACCCTTGGGCCTGTCCGAAACGGACAGTACGGTTCGGCGATCATGCGCCTGGTCGTCGCACGCTGCGAAGTCCGCTACACGGGCCGCCTCACGGCGACGCTGCCCGAGGCGGTGCGCCTGCTCGTGATCAAGTCGGACGGCTCCGTGCTCGTGCACGACGACACGGGCGGGTACAAGCCGCTGAACTGGATGACGCCGCCGACGGTGCTCGAGGACGAAGGCGACCGGATCGTCGTCCGCAAGCGTGCCGGCAAGTCGGAGGACCGGCTCGAGATCCTGATCGCCGAAGTGCTGAGCGACGTGACGCACGACATGGGGGAGTCTGCGGCACTGCAGAAAGACGGCGTCGAACGGCATCTGCAGGAGGAGCTGGCCGCGCGGCCGGACGTGCTCGGCGGCAGCCTGCACCTCGTTCGCCGCGAATGGCCGACCGACATCGGCCCGGTCGACCTGATGTGCCGCGGCGAGGACGGGGAGTGGGTCGCAGTCGAGATCAAGCGCGTCGGGACGATCGACGCGGTCGAGCAGCTGACCCGCTACCTCGAGCGGATCGAGCTCGAAGGCTGCAGTGGCGTGCTCGCCGCCCAGGCGATCAAGCCGCAGGCGCGGACCCTCGCGGAGTCGCGGGGCATTCGCTGCGTCGAGGTCGACCTCGCGGTGCTGCGAGGCGAGCGGGAGCCTGAGCTCACGCTTTTCGCGGACTGAGCTCGTCGGTCTCTCATCTGGCTCTCATCTTCGAGCTGCTCCACTGTGCGGATGGGGATGACCCAAGCCGCCCGCGTCGCCGACTGTTTCTCGGTGGTACTGAAGGCAATGCACGGCTGACGGCCACGACCGGGTCTCGTGCTGCTGGCGCTGCTGGCGGTCGAGGGCGTGACGATCCTCTGCATCCGCCAGCTCCTGTCCGTGCACGTCTTCGTCGGGCTGCTGCTGATCCCGCCTGTCGCGCTGAAGCTCTCAGTCACGGGTTATCGGTTCCTGCGCTACTACACGCGCGACGTCGAGTACGTGCGCAAGGGGCCGCCGATGCTGCTGATGCGGATGCTCGTCGCGCCCGGCCTCGTGGTCGCGACGTTCGGGGTCTTCGGACGGTGTGACGCTCTGATCATCGGTCCCGGCAGGGCTGGTGCTCGGCTTGCACAAGGCGAGCTTCTTGTCTGGGGCATCGCTTTCGCGCTTCACGTACTCGTGTACGCACTGCGGGTTCCGCGGCTCGTCGGGGCCGACTGGGATCGCGCGACGCGCACCACCGGTGCGGCGCTCCGAGTCGGGATCCTCGCCGTCTCCGCTGGTCCTCGGGTTGACGATCGCGATCGCCGCACTGCCGGCGGCCGGGCCCTGGCATCACGGCAGGGTGACGAGCACGACGAGCACGACGACTAGAACCGCTTTAGCTTTTGACCGAGTGATCCGCGCCACCTACGAGGTTGAGCCGCCCGGGGCCGCAGAGACGCTCGCCCTGATCGAGTCGGTCGGCCGCGCCGACGGGCCAGCCCACGTGCGCGCGCGGGTCGTGGAGAGAAGACGGCAGAGCGGTGCTCGAGTTTCCCGCGGCGAACTGGGGCGCCGACGTCACGCAGCTCGTCTCCTCGCTGTTCGCGGGTGAGTGGGCCGACAGCGCCGCGTTCAGCCGCTGCAGGCTGGTCGACGTCGAGTGGCCGGCCGGTTTCTGGCCGGGCCCGGCATTTCCCGCGCCGGACAGCGTGCAGGTCGGCGCGATCGTGAAGCCGTCACTCGGGCTCGCGCCGGACGAAGTCGCTGACGTCGCCGCAGCGCTTGCGACCGGTGGCGCCGATCTGATCAAAGACGACGAGCTGCTCGGCGATCCGGCGTGGTGCCCGCTCGAGGATCGCGTGCGCGCGGTCTCGGCTGCGCTTACGGCCGACGCTCGTTATGCGGCGAACGTCACCGGCCCGGGGGTCGGCCTCCTCAGGCGGGCAGGACGCGCGGTCGAGCTCGGCGCCGGCGCGGTGATGGTCAACGCGTTCGCGCAGGGTCTCGACTCGCTGCGAGCGTTACGCGAGGCAGACCTGGGTGTGCCGATCTTCGCGCACCGGGTCGGCGCGGCGATGTGGGCGCGCGGGCCGTCGTTCGGCGTCGCCCCGCAAGTGATCGCGGAGCTGACGCGGCTTTGCGGCGCCGACTTCGTGCAGGTCGGGTCGTTCACAGGCAGCGTCTACGACGAGCCCGGCGACGTGCGGGCTCAGATCGACGGCTGCCATCGCGGCCTGGACGTCGCGCGTGCGGTCGCCGTGATCGGCGGTGGCGTCGGCCCTGCAAATGCCGCGGCCCAGGTGAGCGTGGCCGGCACCGAGTCGGGACTGATGGTGCTACTCGGGTCCGCCGCCTATGACGGAGGCTCTCCGGAAGAGGCGCTACGGGCAACGGTCGAGTCCGTGCGCCCGAACAGCGCCGCAGACAGCGCGTAGAAGAGTGCGATCACGGCGAACATGATCATGCTGGCGATCGAGTTGGCGAAAGCGAGCAGCGTCGCCGTTGCATACAGCGGTGCGCCGGGCAGATAGCTGCGAGTGATGCCGCTGACGATGCGCGGGTCGGCGTCCGGGCGAAGCAGACGGCGCGACCCGTACATCCAGAGCGTGAAGAAGAGGATCGCGGTCGCCGTCATCGTGAATCCGTACAGCAGCGCGGCGTCCCGGCGGTCGCTTTCGGAGCGCGCGAACTCTGCGGCGATCCGAGTGGGGAAAGGAACGAACGCGATCAACATCAGCAAGAGGATGTTGAGCAGGAGCATCGGCCGGTCGACGCGCGCGAAGTTCTGGAAGAGCAGGTGGTGGTTCACCCACATGATCCCGATCGTGACGAAGCTGACCGCGTACGCGAGGTAGGCGGGCCAGAGGTCGACGAGGTACGTGCCGAGGTCGCCGTGGGGCGCCTTGTCGATCCCGACCGCAAGGATCAGCAGCGTGATCGCGATGGCGAAGACGCCGTCGCTGAAGGCCTCGACGCGTCCGGTCTCCATGGCGTGGACGCTACAGCCGTGCCGAGACGAACCCCTTTGCCGTGGCTGGCCCCGAGGAATCCTCGCCGCTACACTAGGCATCCCTCGGGGCTATAGCTCAGCTGGGAGAGCGCCTGGATCGCACCCAGGAGGTCGCCGGTTCGAGCCCGGCTAGCTCCACTCCAGAACCCCTGCTCAAGCGGGGGTTTCTCTTTTTCTCACGCTCGGCCGCAGAGGTTCTAGTGGCGTTCACTCGTCCCACCGACGCCCTCGCCGCCGCGGCTGACGGCCAACGCCGGATCTCGGCGGGGTCACTTGGGAATCGGGAGTGGCGGGGCCCGGGTGAGGGACGCGTGTTCTGCGTGTGGTGGGACTAGCCTTCCGGTTGCTCAGGATCCTCATCTGGCTGCGTACCAGTGGGCCCAGAGGGATGGAAGCTTTACGCGCTCCTAATACGGCCTTAAAGACGGCCGGGTAGAAGGTGGCGGATTCGACGAAGGAGGGGTCGTGCGCCGTGTTTTGCTGGCGGTGGTTTTCGCAGCGTTGGCTGCTGTCGGTGGCCTTGGGGCATCGTTCGCGCCAAGTGGTTCCGTTGCGGCGAGGCCCAAGCCTGCGATCGGTATCCACAAGATCAAGCATGTGATCGTGATCATGCAGGAGAACCGCTCGTTCGATCACTATTTCGGCACTATCCTGGCGCCGCCGGCTTCCCGCGCAATCCCGACGGCAGCTTCGCCGTGTGCGGGCCGAACCCGGCCACGGGGGGGTGCGACAAGCCTTTCCACGACACGCGCGATCTGAATAGCGGCGGCCCGCATGGCCAGGCGAACGCGACCGCCGACATCAATGGCGGCAAGATGAACGGCTTTGTCGCGAGCGCCGAGCTAGCGAAGCGTAAGGGCTGCAAGAACGACCCGAACAACCCGATTTGCTCTCAACGTGCGACAGCGCCGGACGTGATGGGGTACCACGACGGCGCAGGACATCCCGAACTACTGGGCGTACGCGCGAAGCTTCGTGCTGCAGGATCACATGTACGAGCCGAACGCTTCCTGGAGCCTGCCGGCTCACCTCTTCATGGTCTCGGAATGGTCCGCGAAATGCACGAATGCCAATGATCCGTTCAGCTGCACGAATGCTCTGCAGAACCCGGGCTCCCCACCCGACGCCAAAAGCAATCGGGGCCGAATTCCGCCGAAGTACGCCTGGACCGACCTCACCTATCTTCTGCACAAACAAAAGGTGAGCTGGCGCTACTACGTCTTCAGCGGCACCGAGCCTGACTGCGAGGACGACGAGATGATCTGTGAATCGGTCAAGCAAGGCGCGAAGACACCGGGGATCTGGAACCCGCTGCCGTTCTTCACGACTGTGCACACCAACAACCAGACGCAGAACATCGTCTCTTTGTCCGAGTACTTCAAAGCGGCGAAGAACGGGAAGCTACCCTCGGTCGCCTGGATCAACCCGACCGGTAGCGTCAGCGAGCATCCACCCGGACTGGTAACCGCGGGCCAAACGTACGTAACGAAACTCGTCAACGCCGCCATGCGCGGGCCAGAATGGAAGTCGACGGCAATCTTCCTCGCCTGGGACGATTGGGGCGGCTTCTACGATCACGTCGTGCCTCCGACCGTCGACCAGAACGGCTACGGCCTGCGCGTCCCCGGACTCGTCATCAGCCCCTACGCACGCAAGGGCTTCATCGACCACCAAACGCTGAGCTTCGACGCTTACGTGAAGTTCATCGAGGACGTCTTCCTCCACAGCCAACGGCTCGACCCGAAGACCGACGGCAGACCCGATCCCCGGCCCGACGTGCGTGAACGGGCTGCCGTCCTCGGAAACCTCGCGAAGGATTTCGACTTCACCCGAAAACCTCGACGGCCCATGATCCTGAACGAGCACCCACCCACCGATCTGCACTGAATCCCGCCCGTCCGAGCGGACCAGCGGGCCCTTTTCCGCCTTGGCCGCCACCTAGCTGGGCGTGGCACACGAATGTTTCGATTTTATTGAGCCACGGGAGCCAGGACTTGCACAAGGCCAATTGGCAGGAATGCGCCGGTTTCAGGTCGGGACCACGCCCAGCTGCTGCATGAAGCTCAACTGATCCATGCTCAGCCAGTGCTCGACGATTCGGCCGTCGCGGACTCGCATGATGTCGACAAACTGAAGCGTGACACGCTTGCCGGTAGGAGGAATCCCCGCGAAGTCGGCCTCGTGCGTGCCCGAGAATGTCTTCTTCGTCACCACCTGGTCGCCCTCCGCGATCATGTCGTCAATCGTGAAGTGGCAGTCGGGGAACCCATTCAGAAATCCACCGAGGAACTGCTTGCTCCCCTCGCGGTCAGTCATTCCTGCCGGCGCACTGTGATTGAAGAACTCGGGGTCGTTCAGCTCGTCGTAGACCGCCCAGTCCTTCTTGTTCTGAACCTCCTCGACGAACCGACGAATCACGGCTTTGTTTCGCTCAGTCACGCTCTCCATGGGTTTACCTCCGGCTCTAATTGAACTCAGCGACCGGCGATCGTGACACATCTCCCGTCGATGGGAAAGCTGTGCCCTCCAAAGCGGGAAAGCTCAAAACGGCGCCCGCTCGCATGCTCGAGGGTGCTTCTGCCTCACTGCTTAGCGGACGGTTCTACGTTCCGTCTACCCGCCGGTCTACCAAACTGAGAGAACCCGGGAGATCTGACAGGGTGCCGGATGGCTTAGGCAAACCGTTACCGCGAAGGACGCCACACGTCAGCCCTTGATCGCACCCAGGAGGCCGCCGGTTCGAGCCCGGCTAGCTCCACTCACAGAAGTCGTTGAAAATGGCCCGGTAGAGCCGGGCGAAGCGCAATTATCTGCTACCGAAGATGGCGGGTAACGGTGACCGTTGGGTAGCTCGTCCCGACCAACGAGGCGACGATGAGTTTGCCGTTGCCTAGAGATGCGACACGTCGGCCGCTGCTGCCGGGAGCTAGGGGGACGGTCATCGTGCCCCCGACGCCGAAGCTTCGATCGAGTGTGCCATTGGGGAGCAGCCGTGTCAGCGCGTACCCTCCCTGAGCGCGGGCGTCCGAGCGTGTCGTGAGCTCTACGACCTTGCCGTCCTTTTGGATGCTAGCGTCGTACATCATTCCGGCGCGAGGCGATAGCAGGATCCCGTTACGACCGAAGCGCGAATCGAGCTTGCCTTTGGACGAAAGGAGGACGACAGCGCCACGGTTGCCGCCAATCCCATGCATTGTTCCGTAGACGAAGATCCCGCGGCTTGTCACCCTCGCGGCGATTGCGACGTCCAGCGGTAGGGACGTCGCACCGTTATGCCCGAAGGACTTATCGAGGCGGCCTTCGCTCGTGTAACGCGCGATGCTTGTTCCGCACGACTTGCAGTAAGGAGGCATCAGCGGCACGATGATTCTCCCTGCCCGATCCAGTGTCGGCCTCCCTGGTTGATGTGCTCCGGGTGACGGCTGCGATGTCGTGATCCCGTGTTCTCCAAACGAGCGGTCGAGACTTCCATCGTTCAAGTAACGCGCGAGCTGTACCGCGCTTCTGCCGTACCCGACGGCGATGACCTTGCCGTCGGGTTGGAGCAGAAGATCGAACGCGCCTGAATCTTCGAGCTTGGTAACTACGGTGCCGTCGGCGCCGAAGCTCTTGTCGAGCTCGCCGTTGGGCTGGTATCGCGCAAGCGCAAAGCCGTCACCGCCGCCTTGATGAATGTGGTCTGGGCACGAACCACTTCCGGGCCACGCCGGTAGATGCTCGCCTGCGACGACGATCTTTCCATCAGGGGCCACGACGACCGCGTTTGCGACCGCCGCGCTGGCGGCGAAGCCCGTCACTACGCGGCCCGCCTGGCCGAAAGATGGGTCGACCTTCCCCGCCCGCACGCGCGCAAGCGCGAAGCGAGAGCGGCAATTTGCCTCCAACGTCCCGGCAGACACGACGGCCGCGCCGTCAGGCTGCAGCGCGAGACCAATTCCCCGGATTCCGCAGCCCCCTTCGCCGGTGAGGCAGGAGGTGAGGCCATCCAGGACAACGAAGCCGTTCTTGCCAAAGCCTGGATCGAGCGGGTTCGCGTTCGCCTGCGAACGGGCGAGTGTCGCGCCTCCGCCGCCGTCGTGGAACACGGCAGCTCCGAGAGCGGCCACTGCCGCCAGGATCGCGGCGCCCACGAACAGTCGCCGCCGGCGTGCGCGCCGGCGTGCCTCTTCGATCAGCGCCTCGAGCTCCCGGACGCGGCTTTCGACCTCATCCTGGTCGATTTTCGGTTGGCGCGGCGCTGCGACCGTCAAGCCCTTCCCCTCATCGGATGAAACTACTATGATTAGCATCATGCTCGGTGTCAAGGTCGACCGGTCGGAATCGACGGATCTCTACGAACAGGTCGCTGCCGAGCTGCGCCGAGCGATCGCAGACGGAGAAGCGAAACCGGGCGAGCGCCTACCGCCTGCGCGTGATCTCGCCGCTGTTCTTGGCATCAACACCAACACGGTCCTTCGCGCGCTGCGCCGGCTGCGTGATGAAGGCCTGCTCGAGTTCCGTCGCGGCCGCGGCATCACCGTGGCCGGCCAGCCCGAGCGTGGTGCCGTGATCGCGAAAGCCCGAGATCTTCTCGATTTCGCACGCCAGCAGGGCTACCGGACCGACGACCTCGTTGAGATCATCGAAAACCTCGGCTAGCCGGCACTCGCTCCTCCTCGTGCCGGGGCGATGCCGCGACCCGTGCTACCTACGGTGCTACCAAACTGAGCAAACCTCACCGAACTGGGCCGAGCTGAGATGGCTCGAACGATCCTCACCCGCCTGCGCATATCTCGTTTCGGCGTTATCGCACCCAGGAGGTCGCCGGTTCGAGCCCGGCTAGCTCCATTCGCCGAGCGAAGTCCGGCTCGGCTTGCGCCGAGCCATGATGACTTCGCTCGGCTTCACGTTGCGATTCGGGCCGCAGCGGCCCGACGCCGGCCGAGCCGGCATCGGCGGCAAGGTGTCCGACACCGGGCCAGTACCTATGCGACGATGGCTTGCTGCGTCAGAGTGAAGGGGCCTCCCTGCACGCGGCGCGCGAGGAGCTGCGCGTCTCGCTATGCGATGCGTGGCGCTTCCTGCAGCAGCTCGTCATGTGTTGAGCCCTGTGCCGCAAGCTGCCACAGCTGGCGCCAATGCTTCATCACTTCGGCGTCGGAGTAGAAGGCTTCGTTCTCGCGCTGGAAGGTGGCGAGATCGGAGTAGTCGAACTCCCATACCACCTCGTTTGCCGTACCGAACGCAGGCGCCCACAGAGTGGGCACGGCCAGGCCGAGCTTCTGCCTAAGCGCAACGACCTCCTCGGCAATCTGCATGTATTCACGGAACTGCCCGTAGAGAATCTGTTGACGAATCCGCTGTCGGTACATCCAGCCTCCTTTGGTCGAGCCAACGCCCAAATCTTTGCCGATGCTGACAGACGGCGAGACCCGCGGCGCGTGTTCGCGGCGTGGCGGTTTATATAGGCAACGGACTTTTGGTACGTGATCAGGCGGTCGCAGGTCGGGACGGAGCGACCGTCGCTCGCGTCCAGCGGCGGCGCTACGAGGCCGGTCCGCTGGCCGACGCAGGTTCGTCGCCTTCGTGGGCTACGCTCCGGCGATGCGGCGCGTCCTTCTTTGGACATTAGCCGCCGTCTGGTTCGCGGCCTTCTTCCCCGCACCAGCGACGGCACGCGAGCCGTACGCGAACTTCTACACACCCGCGAAGGCTGTTCTTTGCAGCGCGGTCGTCGACATCACGGGCGAGAACTCGAACTACGTTCCATGGCTTTTCTGTTGGACGCCGAATGACGGTTTTACTGTTTCGCTGAGCGCGAGTCGTCGCCCGAGTACCCGCGCCTTGAAGCGCTACAAGTGGCACTACGAGCCCGGCGGACGCACGCTCAGGTTCGGGCAGGCGTGGTGGCTGAACCGAGACGGCGTGAGCGGCTGGGGGTCTCGCGGCACCGGTGACGTCCTGATCCGATGCGTCAGCAGGAGCAGCGGCCTCACATGCACGAACCGTGCGGGCCACGGCTTTTGGCTCGGCCGATTCCCCGGCTACCGCCCGTACTGACTTCGCCTCCGCCGCGCGCGCTCGTAGTGCGACGCGGAGCCGCTGATCAACCAACGGTGCTACCAAACTGAACGAAGCCCGTAGGACTGACAGCAACTCAACGCGCTTGAACAGGCGGGAGAAGCACCAGCTCACAAGGCAATGGCGTTATCGCACCCAGGAGGTCGCCGGTTCGAGCCCGGCTAGCTCATTACGAATCGGCTAAATAGAGCACTCGTCCGTAAGTCCCCGTCTCACGGTTTCAAGTGGTTCGTTGCCCTGGCGGTCAACTCGTTCGGCGGGGGCCAGACATGCAACTCGAACACGTACTCGTATCGGGTCGACACGCAGGAAGCGCTGACGTGGATCGCCCACGCGATCCAACTCGGCGGCGGCAGCCTCTAAGTGACAGCGCTAGGGGGCCGAGCCTCCGCTCGGCCTAGCCCACCTCGTCGCGGCCTGATCAGGTGGCTGTGGAAACTACGTCACACTTCAGTCACGGTGTCCGACACCAGGCCGTGTCCTGGGAAGACGGTGGGTGCGAGGACGGTTTCGCCACAGGCGAGACGACCTTTCGCGTCGACACGTCTCCCACCAGGCACGGTGTCCGACACCGGGCCGTGGGTTTTGGAGACGTGACGCTTCGGGCCGAAGCGGGATCAGGACGCATGTCCCGAGTTCGCGCTATCTTCGCAGCGTGCGAAGGCGCGATCTGGCGGTGCATGCGCAGGACACTCGTCCGCGACGACGTGTGCTCGTTGTCGTGGTAATCGCGGTGGTGCTCTTACCGGTTGCCTGGCTCGCGCTCCAGACGCTGGGCGGGGAGTCCTCGAAGCAGAGCACGCCGACTCCCGCCCCCTGGACGTCCTAGTCGGGGAGGAAGAACTCCAGGTGGCCGCACGCCTCGCAGACGTACATCTCCACCTTCTCGCGATTCACGAAGAGCTCGCCGAGATCGCCTAGGAAGAATCCCCAGCCGCGGCTTCCTTCGTGGAAATCGCGCTCACCGGCGAACGTCAGGGGCTGATCGCAGCGCACACAGTTGAGGCTCTCCCGCTCGGTGATGTGCCCAGTGTCTCACACGCCTACCTGAGGGAGATGACTTTCGCGAACGAGGACGTGTTGCCGAGCTGATCGCTCGCTTCGAGGCCGACGCGGATGCGGCGCGTCTTCTTCGGGACTTTGATCCGGACGTTTTTCGTGACAGAGCCAGAGGCTGTCTTGCCCAACTTGTAGGCGAAGGTTGTAGTCGGATGTCCGCTATCAACGAGTTGGAGGACGAATGAGACTGGGCCGCCGCCTGCGTCGGTCAGGGAGAAGGTGAGGCGGATGTTGTAGGTGTTCTTTGGGCGGGGAAGTTTCCGCACGCTCGATCGGGTGAGCGCGACGAGGGGTGGAGTGGCGTCGAAGCCGGCCGGACCGTCCCAGGTGCTACGGAAGGTGATGGTGGCCGGGTCGGCTCCGCCCGACAGGCGCGTGCTCGTGAACGTTCCCTCGCCGCGCAGGTCGGCGAGTGTTCCGCTCCCCGCCACGATCTGCCAGGCGCCGATACCGCCGTGCTCGGCATTCAGTGGTGTGACCTTTGCCGTGAAGTCGCCGCCCCCCGCGCAGCGGAAGACTCTGGTCGCCGTCAGGGTCGCTTCGTCGATCGCCGTGTCCGCGGCCGTGCCCGAGCGACACCACGAAGAGGACGTGGTGAACGTGCCTTCGTGAAGGAGCGCCGCGTTGTGTCTCCCGTCGAAGACGAGGTGGAACGAGCTCGGTACTGCCGCACCGGCACCACCGGATCCGATGAGTACGAGTACACCGACCGCCAGCAGCCGCGCGATGTTCATGCCCGCATGCTCGACGGGCCGGCAGATCGACGCCATACGACATTCGTCGTATTGTTCGGCGATGGCGCGCCTCGCCGAGTCCGACTACCGCAAGGCGCTCGACGCTCTCTGCGCGGCCGGAGACGTCGACGGGCCTCAGCCGTTTCCGGAACCCGTGCTCCATGCGCTGCGAGAGCTCGTGCCGTGTGACGTCGTCACCTTCCACAGCTCGAGTGAGACCAGCGAGCGCGTCGTCGTCTATACGGGCGAACCGGTCGGCCCGGTGACGCCGGAGATTCGCGCCGCACGTCGCAGGTTCGAGCACGACGATCCGATCCGGCCGGTCGATGGAGCCCAGAAGCTGGACGACGTCGTCTCACTACGCAAGTTCCGGCGGTGCGAATTCTACGCGGACGTTCACCGGCCACTTGGAATCGAGTACATGCTGTGGCTCTACGTGGATCCGGGAAGCGACGCGCGGCTCGAGTTTGACCGCGAGGAGCACAACTTCAGCGAACGCGATCGGAGCGTGCTCGACCTGCTCGGCCCGCACTTTCGCCAATTCGTTCGCGCTGCGCGGCGCCGAGCGCCTGCATCCGCCCGGGCGAGCACCCTTACGCCGCGTGAGCGAGAGATGATCTCCCATGTCGCCGAGGGCCGAACCAACGACGAGATCGGCCACGTGCTCGGGATCTCGCCTCAGACGGTGCGCAAGCATCTCGAAAACGCGTACGAAAAGCTCGAGGTTCACACGCGCACCGGCGCAGTCGCTGCGGTCTTCGGCGCCGCGGCCGAGTAGAGGCCTAGCGGTGTCGAAGATCTGGATCGAGAAGCGAATCCAGGCAGGGAACGACTTGATCTGCGCCCAGTCCGGCTAGGAGCTCGGCCTGTGCTCCCTCGCCGACCCCGATGAGCGCCATTCCGGCTCCATGGGCGGCCGCGATTCCTGCCGCACTGTGCGTGAACGCGACTGCCTGTTGAGGCAGGAGTCCAAGGCGGCGGCAGGCGGCGAGGAGCAGGTCCGGTGCGGGGCGGGAGCGCAGTCCCTCCGCGCGAATGAGGTTCGCGTCGAGGCGTTCGTCCACCACGGTTGCGAGCCCGGCAAGCTCGAGCATCGGCAATGTGCTGGCGCTGGCTGAGACAACGGCCCGTTTGATGTCGGCATGACCGGCTGCTTCGAGATAGCGTCGCGCGCCCGGAAGTGCGTTGACGCCGTGCTGACGGATGCCCCGCGCGAGGGCTTCACCCTTTTGCCTTGCGAGGCCCGTTGCGGTGTCCACGTTCACGGGCTCGCCGATTCGTCCTTCAGGTAGCCGGATGCCGCGACTGTTGAGGAAGGCGTGCACGCCTTCGAGCCTCGGTCGCCCGTCGATGTAGGCGCGGTAATCGGCCTCGCGGTCGAACGGAATGAATTGCCAACCGGTCTTCTCGGACAGACGCAGCAGGAAGGCGTCGAAGACCTCGCCCCAGGCAGAAGCATGGAGGGTGGCGCTGTTGGTGAGCACGCCGTCCAGGTCGAAGACGCACGCGCGGATCCCTGCGGGCAGGCCGAGCATCTTCGCGGTGACGGGCGCCGGCAAGAGCCAGGGCAGGGGACGCACCCCCGTCGCCAGCGCGAGCTGGGCGAGCGCTCTGGCGGTCTGCCTCCGCTCCTCTGCGAGCTCCTGTCGGCGACCTGCGAGCTCGGCGGCAGGCAACGTGCCGGTTGCTGCGCTCAGAGCTCGCTGGGCAGCATCAAGAGAGACCTGCCACTGAGAGGTCGTGGTATCGAGCTCGAGCGGAGGTTTTCGCGCAGGGGCGACCTTCAACGTCGCGGAGCCTCGAGAAGGCGTTTGCGGAGTTGGTATTCCGGGAGCGGAAGCTGCGCTCGATGCGCTCATTTCACTGCAGCGTCGTCCTCCGGCAGGGGGCCCGCATCCGCGCTTACCTGGAGCGTGATTGCGGGTGGCTACCGACCGGCCTGGCCGCTGCGCCTTTCCCGCAGGTGGCTTCGGGGAGCACACCGATGTGGCCCTTACGGGAGCAACGCAGACTTTGGGCCGATGGTGCGCTGCAAAAAGAAGGAGGAGTCATGACCACCGTTGGTATCAACGGATTTGGGCGCGTCGGGCGCGCGGCGTTCCGCGCAGCCTACGAGCGCGATCTCGAGGTCGACTGGGCGGGGATCAACGATCTCGCCGACCTCGAAATGCTCGCTCATCTCTTGAAGTACGACTCCGTGTACGGCCGCTTCCCGGGCAAGATCGAGACGGCGGCTGGAGTCATTCGAATCGACGGAACGGAGATCCCGGTGTTCGGCGAGCCGGATCCCGCCAACTTGCCGTGGGGCGAGCTCGGAGCGGAGGTCGTGATCGAGGCGACCGGACGTTTTCGCTCGCGCGCCGAAGCGGCCAAGCATCTCGAGTCGGGCGCCCGGAAAGTGATCGTGTCAGCGCCGGTCAAGGACGCCGACGCGACGGTTGTTCTCGGAGTGAATTTCGAAGAGGTCTACGACTCCGATCTGCACCAGGTTCTCTCCAACGCCTCGTGCACCACGAACTGCCTCGCTCCGGTCGCGAAGATCCTGCACGACGCTGTCGGAATCCGTCACGGACTGATGACCACGATTCACGCCTACACGGCTGACCAGCGGCTCATTGACCTGCCGCACAAGGATCCACGGCGCGCTCGAGCGGCGGGAGTCAATCTGATCCCGACCTCGACGGGAGCGGCCAAGGCTATCGGCCTCGTGATCCCTGAGCTCGCGGGCAAGCTCAACGGCTTCGCCGTTCGAGCTCCGATCCCGACCGGGTCCATCGTCGACCTCACGATCGAGGCCGGACGGCCCACGTCGGTCGACGAGATCAACGGACTGTTCCGTGAACGGGCAGACGAGGGAGAGCTGGCCGGAATCCTGGCCTACAGCGTGGAGCCGCTCGTTTCGTCCGACGTCGTGAAGTCGCCATATTCGGCGATCTTCGATGCGCCGCTCACCACCGTCCTGGACGAGACCCAGGTGAAGGTCGTCGCGTGGTACGACAACGAATGGGGTTACTCGAACCGGCTGGTCGAGCTCGCCGCACTGATCGGCGTGGGGGCCCGGGTTTTCGCTTGACTCACCGAAGCTTCGCTACATGGCGTCCTACCTAAAGGACTTGATTGCCGATGCAGCGACGACCGTGGACGACCAGCGCACGGTCTCGTCGATCTGCACGCCAGCCGGCAGCCCTTCCGACGCTGGAACCGGAATGGAGCGTGACACGCTGCCGGAGCTCGAGATCTTCGGGCTCGAGCCGCTGAGCGCCGCGACGGAAACGAACTTTCCGGGCCAGAGCGTGCGGACTGCAGCTGGGCCGACTGTTATGGCTGAGCGTATGCACTTGTCGGGCTGGCCGAGCTGGACATCTGCGTTCGGGCCAAGAGGGCCGCGCTCACCGGGATGAACCGAGGTCGCGATTTTGACCGTCTTCCCGACCACAGCAAACCCAGCCGCCTGATCGTGGACACGCACAGTCGTCGCGTACTGCGCATAGATCGTTCTTCCCATCTGACGATCGACGTAGTACCCCTCGCAACGGTATTGACCGGTGCCGGGCAGCGAATAGATGCCGGCTCCGGGGTAGTTCTCACCGCCCCAAGAATCCGGTTCCCGCGCGCGCCCTGAACCGAAGCCCGGTGCGGTCGAGCGAAACGAGAGATCGATCGACCCTTCCTCGCATGCTTCGCTGACCGGAGTGGTCGGGCAGGTCGTCCAGCTCAGAGCGGCCGTCATCCGGATCGACGTCGGCCGGAGACAGAAGACGGTGGCCGCTGCGCGTGAGCCTCGAAAGGGAGGGGCCTTCAGTTGGAGATTCGCACATTTCCGCACCGTCGGCTTCGCCGCCGGGCCGGCGGCTTCTCCGCCTGCTTCGGTGCACGTCGCTGCCGCAGCCAGAAGGAGCACCGCGCACACGAGAGATGTTCTGGTGATCTTCAGGCGTGGATCGTAATCAGGAAAGCGCCCGGCGTGCGTCCGCGCCCCAGCGCGTGATTAGCTCCGACGCCGGCTCGGCCTCCGCCAGCCGATAGCTCTGTCCCGCCCACAGGTTGATGCCGCCGGCATCACCTGCTGCGCGTGCCGCGGCGCGTAGCGGTGCAGTCGCGTAATGGATCTGCGGGTACGCCTTCGGAGCTGTGGTGTCGTGCTCGCGCATGAACCGGTTGACGATCCCTCGCGCGCGGCGTCCTGTGAACGCGCGGGTGAGCGAGGTCGGCGCGTCACCTTTGAGCGCCGCGCGCTGCGGTGCGCTCGTTCCCGCTTCCGGTGTCAGCATCAGCGCAGTTCCGATCTGCGCGGCCGCCGCGCCCGCCGCGATCGCCTCGGCGACTCCGCGTCCGTCGGCGATCCCACCTGCTGCAACCAACGGCAGGTCCGTCGCCTTGCTGATGAGGCGGAGGAGAGGAAGCAACTCGATGGGCGCCGTATCGGTGTCGTCGAAAGACGCCTGGTGACCGCCGGCCTCTGCTCCCTGGACGACCAGCGCGTCGACGCCGGCCGCGGCGGCGACGGTCGCTTCCGCCGGTCGCGTGACCGTGCACCAGATTGCAATCCCATTCGCCTGTAGCCGTTGCACCGTTGCGCGATCCGGGCAACCGAAGGTGAACGACACGACGGCCGGCCGCTCGCGTTCGACGAGCTCGAGCTTTTCCTCCCACTCGTCGCCGCTCCAGCGCGGTTCACCACAGGCAACGCTGTAGCGGCGCGCCTCGCCGTCGAGGCTTTGCACGTACGCGGCGATCGCTGCGTCGTCGATGTCCAGGTGGACCGGGAAGAAGACGTTCACACCGAATGGCCGTTGAGTTTTCGTCCGAACGGCCTCGATGTCGACGCGAACTTCCTGTGCCGTCTTGTAGCCCGCCGCGAGGAAGCCGAACCCGCCGGCCCCGGACACACTTGCCGTGAGCTCAGGCGTCGAAGGCCCACCGGCGAGTGGCGCTCCCACGATGGGGACCTCCATAAAACGTTGGAACGTGTCAGCACGCGACACAGCTGCGACGCTACACGGCCACGACTTGCTGCAGGTGTTGCTGCACCTGCAGCAGCTCCTGTTTCTGGTCCCGTACTGCAGCGCGCTGCACACCACCGGCCTTCAGGCGGTACAGCTCGCGCCGGCGGTCGTCCAGCTCCCGGAGCAAGGACTCGATGAGCTCCTGGTAGGAGCGGCGGTCCGTTCGTTCGACGGCGAGCGCGCTCATGCCGCCTCCCTCGCGAGGCCGCCACTCTCCGTGCGCGGCAGTTCGGCGACGACTGCCGGGGCCTTCGGCCTGACGAGTGTGACCGCAACAAGTGCACCCACGACGAGCAACCCGAGCAGCGTGTAGAGCGCCGTCTGGAATCCGTGGTCGAGGGCAGCGGCGCCGTTCGACGCTGCGGCGTTGAAGTGGCTCGTCGAGGTTGCGGCGATCGCGCTCGCGGCGGCGATCCCGATCGCGCCGCCGATCTGCCGGCTCGTGTTCACGAGACCCGAGGCGACACCCGCGTCCGCTCGGTTCACGCCCGAGAGGCTGGCAATCGTGACGGGCACGAACGAGAGGCCCATGCCGGCCCCACCCAGGACGAAGCCGGGGAAGAGATCCGTGAAGTAGTGACCCTCGACCGGCAGCCGCGCCAACAGCGCGACAGAGGCGGCCGAGACGAGCAGTCCGGCGGTGAGCGTTGCACGCACGCCGATGCGACCGACGATGAGCTGGGCGAGATTCGAGACGACGACGACCGTTCCCGCGAAGGCGACGAAGGCCGCGCCGCTCTGCACAGCGCTGTAGTGGAGCACGTCCTGCAGGTACAGCGTCAACAGGAAGAACTCCGAGAACGCAACGGCGCCGACGATCGCCATCGCCACGTTCGCGCCGGTCACGGTGCCGGACCGGAAGATCCGCATCGGCAGCAGCGGCCAGGGCGAGCGGAGCTCGACGATCACGAACGCGCCGATCAATGCCGCCGAGCTCGCAAGGAGGGCAAGCGTGGGGGAGGAGCTCCAGCCGCTGGTCGTCGCGCGCGTCAGCGCGTAGACGAGCAGCATCAGGCCGCCGGTGACCGTCGCCGCGCCGGCGACGTCGAAGTGACGGTGCCCGAGGTCGGGGCGGCTCTCGCGGAGAAGAACAGGGGCGAGAATCGCAGCGCCGACGCCGACCGGAACGTTGATGAAGAAGATCCACGACCAGCTCAGGTAGCTCGTCAAGACGCCGCCGAGCAGGACGCCGGCAGCAGCACCGCTACCCGACGCCGCGCCGTAGATCCCAAGGGCGACGTTGCGGTCGCGTCCTTCTGGGAACGAGGTCATGAGCAGCGAGAGGGCTGCGGGCGCGAGCAGCGCGCCTCCGAGCCCCTGGGCTGCGCGGAAAGCGATGAGCGAGCCCTCGGACCAGGCGATGCCGCACAGGAACGAGGTCACGGCGAACAGGGCCAGGCCGCCGATGAAGAGCCGGCGACGGCCGAAGAGGTCGGCGAGGCGTCCGCCGAGGAGCAGCGTGCCGCCGAAGAAGATCGCGTAGGCCGAGACGACCCACTGCAGGCTGGTCTGGGAGAAACCGAGGTCCGTCTTGATCGAGGGGAGCGCCACGTTGACGATCGCCACGTCGAGGATGACCATGAACTGCGCGGTGACAATGAGCGCCAGCGCGCTCCAGCGCCGACTAGAATTCGTTGTGGACAGGGTCAATTGACCTCCATAATCGTTGAATATCTCAACAGTATACACACACAACGATAGAGGCGCTACACTTAATCCCATGAGCGCGACCCCAACCACCCAGGCAGCACCGGCAGGAGTCGCCGACGGCTTCCCGGAAGAGCTCGTCTCCTCGACGCTCTTCCTCCTGAAGCGGCTCGGGATGCGGGCGAAAGAGCAGTCGTTCGTCGCCTACGAAGAGGCGGGGCTCCACCCGTACCACCACGCGATCCTCGCGGTCCTCGACGAGGGCCAGCGCGAGACGCAGGGCGCGATCGCGGACGCTCTCGGCTACGACAAGGGCCAGCTGGTCGGGCTTCTCGACGAGCTCGAGGACATGAGCTTCATCGTCCGGCAGCGTGACCAGACCGACCGGCGGCGACAGGTGGTCGAGATGACCCCCGCCGGCCGCAAGGCCCTGACGCGGGCGCGGCGGCTCTCGGCGCGGCTCGAGGACGAGTTCCTGTCGTCACTCGACGAGAAGGAGCGGGCACAGCTGCACGCCCTCTTCATCCGTCTCGCGGGACAGCACCTTCCGCACTGCCGCTTCGCGCAGCAGCCGACAAAGTAACCGGAGTCAGCTTCGCGGCAGCCCGGCGTCCGTGAGCGCACGGTCGATCTGCGCGCGCGCCGAGATGCCGAGCTTGCGGTAGGCGCGGCTGAGGTTGGCCTCGACCGTCTTCGTGCTGACGAACATCGTTGCGGCGATGCCTTTGTTCGTCAGGCCCTCAGCTGCGAGCTGTGCAATCTGCCGCTCGGTCGGAGTCAAGCTCTCCGGCGCTCGTCGCGTCCCCACGCGTTGCAGCTCGCTCCGGGTCCGTTCGGCCCAGAGCTCGGAGCGCACATTCTCGAAGATGTCGAGCGCTGCCGTGAGCGCTTCACTCGCCAATCTCTTTCGCTTCGCCCGCCTGTGTACCCGTCCGAGCACGAGCAGCGTGCGCGCGTGTTCGAACGGAACGGGACAACGCTCGTGCGCCTCGAGCGCGCGCGTGAGAGCCGCCGTCGCGCCCTCGGTGTCACCGGACGCCGCGGTCAGAATCCCCCGGGAACGGGCAGCGGCGGCCACGTTCCACGGAATCTGCGAACGCTCCGCCTGCCGCTCGAACCGCGTCGTCAGCCGGTCCGCCCGCGCTGTGTCACCGACCTCGACGGCGGCCTCGATTCGATCCGCTTCGACCCGCCACACGGCCGGCTCGCGGAAGCCGATATCTTCGAGCCGGCGCCCGGCTCTCTCGAGGTCGCGATCGGCCGCTTCGTTTTCTCCCGCGGCCAGCTCGGCAACCCCGAGCGAGCGCAGATAGAGCATGTCGACGATCGGCTCCTGCCGCTCCGCCGCCGCGGCGCGTTCGCGCACGATCTCGAGCTTGCCAAGGTGCGCATCGAGGTACGTCTGCCATACCTCTGCAGGGGTGGAAAGGCCGAGCTGGACGGCAGTTTCTCGCAACGTGACCATCACCTCCTCGGCCACCGCAAGCTCGCCGGCCCAGATCTCCACCAGCAGTTGATTGAGCAGGATGTTCAGGCGGGACGACTCGTCGCCTTCGTCGATCGCCGTTCGGTACGCATGGCCGAGATGTTCGCGAGCGGCTCCGAGCTCGTCCACGTACCGAAGCCACTGGCCGAGCTTGTAGACGACCCTGTCGTCGACCGACGGGGGAGGGTCGTGTGCGGCTTGTTCGAGCTCGAGCGCCCGGTTCGCTTTGGATTCGTCGAAGCCGTTGCCGAGGAAGAGATCGGCGCGCACGCGACTTGCGAGGGCGAACGAGGCGACTGCAGGATCGGCGGCGCCCGGTTGCGCGTCGAGCAGCTCGAGCGCTGCCTCGGCGGCGTTCAGCGCTTCGGCGAGCTCCTGCGTTCCGGCCCAACCCGCGAGCACCGCATGGCAGCGCGCTTGCAGAACCGGAGCATGTGCGACGGCGAGCGCTTGGCGCGCAACGTCAGCCGCTCGACTCTCGCCCGCGCGTAGGAAGACGAGCCCGGAGAGTTGGAGCAGCACTTCGGCTTTGAGATCAGCGGCCGGCAGCGAGGCGGCGAGCTCCTCGAGCAATCGTGTGGCTCCATCGAGGTCGCCCGCGAGATGCAGGTGTTGTGCGAGCTCGAGCTTGCGCTTACCCAGGGCCGGCGATTCGGGCGCAGACAGCCGCACCGCCAGCTCGCTCAGCTCGGCCGCCGCATCGGGTGCGCCGCGGCCGCGGGCGAGTCCCGCCGCCGTGACCAGGGTCTCTGCAATCGCTTCGTCGGGCTCTGCCGTCCCGAGGGCCAGATGACGCGCTCGTTCCTCCGGATTCGACACGGACCTCGCAAGCTCGAGGTGTGCCTGCCGCCGGCGCACGAGTGGCGCCGATGCATCGACGGCGGACGCATATAACGGATGCGTGAAGTGGATGCGTCCATCGTCGGCGATCCGTACGAGGTCGATCTCTTCCGCGGCCCCGAGCGCCTCGGCGTCGATGAAGCCGATGCTCGGATGCGCGGCGATCGCCGAGTGCAGGAGCGCGTCGCGGGTTGCGGTTGGAAGCGCTCGGATGCGCCGCGCGACGAGCGCGCGCATGTCGTCCGGCACCGGTAGGTCACGTCCTGCCGGGACGCCGTCTCGGGCAAGTGTGGCGGCGATCTCGAGCGCGTAGAACGGATTGCCGCCCGAGAGTTGTGCGATCCGAACGACGAGCGGGCGTCGGAGCGTCAAGCCGACCCGGCTGGAGATGATGTCGTGGAGCGCCGCGGCTGAGAGCGGGCGCAGCGCCCGGCGTCCCACCGAGATCGCATCGAATGCGTCTGCGAGCGACGTCCCGTCGACATCCGTTCGTCTCGTGACGAGCACGCGCAGCGGTGTGTCCCGCAGCCGGCGCAGAGCGAATACGAGAACCGCAACGGTGGCGGAGTCGAGCCATTGCTCGTCGTCGACCGCAATCAGAACGGGGTGCCGGATCGCGATCGTCTGCAGCAGCGAGACGAGGGCGGTGCCGACGGCTCGTCGCGTCGGTGCGCGGCGGGTCGGCATGGTGCGTAGGAGGGCGACCTCGAGCGCCTCACGCTGAGGGCTCGGCAACGTGCTGAACGCTGACGGGTCGACGGCCGAGAGCAGGTCGGCAAGAGCGCTGTACGACAGGGCTGCCTCCGAACGGGCCGGTTGGCACGAGAGGACGATCCGAGCGCGCTCGCTGCGCAGAAGCGCCTCGCGCCACAAGGTCGTCTTGCCCATGCCCGGCTCGCTCTCGATCGCGAGTAGCGATGCAGGAGCTTTCGGCGAGGCGAGATAGTGCACGACCGCCTCGAGCTCGACATCTCTCCCGACCAGCATCTCGGTCACGGCACTGTCCAGTGTCGCTGATGCGAGGCGTAAAGGTGCGGCGGGGGCGACCCGCCGCACCTCGAGGCTCAGCGAACGTGGAACCGCAGCGACGCCGACGCGTAGCCCGATGCCGTTGCGCTCGCGGAGTACGCCCCTCGCCGCAGTGCCAGGGTTGCCTGACCGTTCGCGGCCGTCACCACGTGCCTTCCCCCGACTCTGATCGAGGCGCCGGCCACGGGATCGCCCGCGTCCCGTGCGATCAATGTCACGTGCCCCTTCCCGGCCTGCGCTCCCAGGGAAAAGCGGGGCAGGAGGTGCGTGTGCCAGAAGCCGCCGGCGGCTCCGATGAACGCATCCGCGAACAGATCGACCGGTCCGAGTGACCCTTCGCACTGCACGTAGGTGAGACCATCTTTCGTGTTCTGCGGCAGCTTCAGCTTCTGCACGGGCTCGAATGCGCTGACGCTCATGTTCGACCGCGTCGCGAAGACGCCGTCGACCTTGTCGCCCCAGGCGACCCAAAGCCGTCCAGAGGGAGCCGCGCACACTGCGGCGCTGACGAAAGCGCCACGGCCGAGCGTCAGGGTGTTTCCGCCGTATCGGTACAACCGGGCCGCCTTGCCGTCCGCGTAGGCGACATAGACACCGGAGGCGCCGATGCGCGCACTCAGCGACGAGTTCCAGTCGTTGATTCCTGCCGGCAGCGGCAGGATCACCCGCGAGCCTTGCGTGGGCAGCACCTGCTGGACATAGACGCCGCCCTTGCCGGCGATCGTCACGCCTGAGAGGACGACTGCGCCGTTGCCGGCGTCGGTCGCGAGCTGGGAGGCGGTCATATCGGCCTGGTAGTTGTGCGACGTCTGTGCCGGGATGCCCTCGCCTGCGAATCCTCGCCAAGCAGTGACAGGCTGTCCGTCACGGGTCAGCGTCGCACCGATGTATGCGGCCGAGTTCGCGACGGCGCCGCCCCAGAAGGCCCCATTCTGAAGCTGCCAGCTGCCCCCGCTTGCCGGTGCGGTGAACGTGTTGATGCCGTACGCGCTCGATCCGGCGTGCGTGGCTCCGGCTGCGAACAACCGCAGTGTGCCGTTCGGCATCGTGACGAGTGCAAGGCCGCCGTTCCCGTCCCAGCCCGTCGCGACGGTCGACGTGCCGGCGGTTCTGCCGCTCGCGGCGATGCGAGTCTCGGAGATCGACGTTCCGGAGACTCCCCGGTTCGAAACGACGTGGAGGACACCGTCTTTCGTCCGAGCCAGTCCGAGCTCGACGCCGGGCTGGCTCGGGCCGCTGATTCGGCCCCACGCGGTACCGCGGACGTCCGAGCGTGACGTCTTTGCACCGGCCGTGAGCGGGGCTAGCGCTACCGCTGCGCTGAGGACAACTACTACGGACAGGTAACGCATTTCAAGCTCCCTTCACTCTGTATCTGCGGTCTGGGCCGGTCGAAAGGCTTCGACGATCCGCTCGAACGGAATCTGGGCGCGTTCGGCGGCCTCTCGTACGGCCGCAGCCGTTCCCTCGAACTGGCAGAGGACGACCTCGTCCTCCCTCATCAGGATCGAGCCGAGATAGCGGACGTGCAGCCCGGCCCGCGCGAGGTCTGCGACCCCCTTGCGCGCCCTGCGATCGAGTGCGTCGAGATCCTCCGCGACCACACCCGGCCAGAAGCACTCCGCGACGAAGTTCGCGTTCTCGCCCTCGACCATGCTGCGAAGCTACGAGCCTCCACGGCAGCGCGAAAGACGGGTTTTCCCTACGAAATCATTCTGTGCTGCCGCGCGGGGTCACGTGCTCGGTTCATTCCTGGGGATATCCCCACTTTCCGGGGCGAGGCCGAACGGAAAGTGTTCCTCCCCAATCGGAGACGGTGCGTCGAACAAGCGAACCGGAGATGAGCTACCGCGGGACGACATGCCATCGCGGAGCCGCGCGAGGGCGCTTCGGCTTTGCTTTCCCGGGCTTCTTCTTGGGTTTCTTCGGCTTCTTTGGCTTCGGTTTAGGGTGCTTGGGGGTGGTGGGCTTCTGCGTCGAGAGGCTTGCTCGTTGATTGCTCCGTCACAGGTGAGGACGGCGCCGGAGGCGCGGGCGAGGGCGCGGGTTGAGGTGCGGTTGGCGCTGTGCTTCCGGTCGTCGGGGCGGGAGGCTCGGCAAGGATGACCGCGCTCGCGGCCGACGCCGTTTGACCGCTACCGTCAGCATTGGTGGCCGTCTCGAGCACGCGCACTCGTTTGCCCGCTGTGCCGCTCGACGGTGTGAACGTAGTTGCGGTCGCGCCCGCGATGTTGATCCAGGTAGCCCCGCCGTCTGACGAGATTTGCCACTGGTACGTGTAGGTAAGGGACCCAGGTCCGGTCCAGGCGCCGGTGTTCACTGTGAGCTTCTGGCCCTCCTGGGCGGTGCCGGTCATGCTGGGTGCGACCGTGTTGAGTGGCGGGTTGGGGAGGATGAGGGCGCTTGCGGGTGAGGGTGCTTGGTTGGTGCCGTCGGGGTTGGTGGCGGTGACGAGGACGCGTGCTTGGTTGCCGGCGGAACCCAGGGGTGGGGTGTAGGTGGTGCCCGTTGCGCCGGGGATGTCGGTCCAGGTGGTGCCGCCGTCTGCGGTGAGCTGCCACTGGTACGTGTAGGTGATCGGCCCCGATCCGATCCAGGCGCCGCCGTCCGAGCCGAGTGGTTGCCCGTCCTGCGCAACGCCGGGGGTCAAAGCTGGAGCAATAGTGTTGACGGGCAGGTCGGCCAGGATCGCGGCGCTCGCGGCCGACGCCGTTTGACCGCTACCGTCGGCACTGGTGGCCGTCTCGAGCACGCGCAGCTGTTTGCCGGTGGAACCTGCCGGCGGTGTGTAGGTCGTCGCGGTTTCTCCGGCGATGTCGGTCCAGGTGGCGCCGCCGTCCGAAGAGATCTGCCACTGGTAGCTATAGGCAATGGGCCCGGGTCCGCTCCAGGTACCGGCCGTGAGACCGAGCGGTTGGCCGTCCTTCGCCGTGCCCGTCAAGGTTGGCGCGACGGTGTTGAGTGGCGGGTTGGGGAGGATGACGGCGCTTGCGGGTGAGGGTGCTTGGTTGGTGCCGTCGGGGTTGGTGGCGGTGACGAGGACGCGTGCTTGGTTGCCGTTGTTGCCGGCGGGTGGGGTGTAGGTGGTGCCGGTGGCGCCGGGGATGTCGGTCCAGGTGGTGCCGCCGTCTGTTGTGAGCTGCCATTGGTAGGTGTAGGTGATCGTGGCCATGCCGGTCCAGGTGCCTTTTGCGGCGGTGAGGGCGACGCCGTCTTTGGCGGTGCCGGTGAGGCTGGGTGCGACGGTGTTGACGGGTGGGTTGCTGACGATGACGGCGCTTGCGGCTGAGGTTGCTTGGCTGCTGCCGTCGCCGTTGCTGGCGGTGACGAGCGCATGTAGTTGTTTGCCGGCGGAGCCTGCGGGTGGTGTGTAGCTGGTGCCGGTCGCGCCGGGGATGTCGGTCCAGGTGGTGCCGCCGTCTGTTGAGGCCTGCCATTGGTAGGTGTAGGTGATCGTGGCGACGCCGGTCCAGGTGCCTTTGTTGACGGTGATGGCGACGCCGTCTTTGGCGGTGGCCGAGAGGCTGGGCGCGACGGTGTTGAGTGGCGGGTTGGGGAGGATGACGGCGCTTGCGGGTGAGGGTGCTTGGTTGGTGCCGTCGGGGTTGGTGGCGGTGACGAGGACGCGTGCTTGGTTGCCGTTGTTGCCGGCGGGTGGGGTGTAGGTGGTGCCGGTGGCGCCGGGGATGTCGGTCCAGGTGGTGCCGCCGTCTGTTGTGAGCTGCCATTGGTAGGTGTAGGTGATCGTGGCCATGCCGGTCCAGGTGCCTTTTGCGGCGGTGAGGGCGACGCCGTCTTTGGCGGTGCCGGTGAGGCTGGGTGCGACGGTGTTGACGGGTGGGTTGCTGACGATGACGGCGCTTGCGGCTGAGGTTGCTTGGCTGCTGCCGTCGCCGTTGCTGGCGGTGACGAGCGCATGTAGTTGTTTGCCGGCGGAGCCTGCGGGTGGTGTGTAGCTGGTGCCGGTCGCGCCGGGGATGTCGGTCCAGGTGGTGCCGCCGTCTGTTGAGGCCTGCCATTGGTAGGTGTAGGTGATCGTGGCGACGCCGGTCCAGGTGCCTTTGTTGACGGTGATGGCGACGCCGTCTTTGGCGGTGGCCGGGAGGGTGGGTGCGACGGTGTTGAGTGGCGGGTTGGGGAGGATGAGGGCGCTTGCGGGTGAGGGTGCTTGGTTGGTGCCGTCGGGGTTGGTGGCGGTGACGAGGACGCGTGCTTGGTTGCCGTTGTTGCCGGCGGGTGGGGTGTAGGTGGTGCCGGTGGCGCCGGGGATGTCGGTCCAGGTGGTGCCGCCGTCTGTTGTGAGCTGCCATTGGTAGGTGTAGGTGATCGTGGCCATGCCGGTCCAGGTGCCTTTTGCGGCGGTGAGGGCGACGCCGTCTTTGGCGGTGCCGGTGAGGCTGGGTGCGACGGTGTTGACGGGTGGGTTGCTGACGATGACGGCGCTTGCGGCTGAGGTTGCTTGGCTGCTGCCGTCGCCGTTGCTGGCGGTGACGAGCGCATGTAGTTGTTTGCCGGCGGAGCCTGCGGGTGGTGTGTAGCTGGTGCCGGTCGCGCCGGGGATGTCGGTCCAGGTGGTGCCGCCGTCTGTTGAGGCCTGCCATTGGTAGGTGTAGGTGATCGTGGCGACGCCGGTCCAGGTGCCTTTGTTGACGGTGATGGCGACGCCGTCTTTGGCGGTGGCCGAGAGGCTGGGTGCGACGGTGTTGAGTGGCGGGTTGGGGAGGATGACGGCGCTTGCGGGTGAGGCCGCCTGCGTCGCCCCTCCACCGTTCGTGGCGGTGACGAGCACCCGCACTTGGGTGCCGGCCGACCCGGCGGGTGGGGTGAAGGTGGTTGCGGTCGCCCCGGCGATGTCGGCCCAGCTGCTGCCTCCGTCAGCCGACGCTTGCCACTGGTACGCGTACGTGATCGGGCCCACGCCGGTCCAGGTGCCCTTTGCCGCGGTCAAGACCTTGCCGTCCTGGGCGGTGCCCGACAAGCTCGGCGCAACGGTGTTCGCCGGCGGAGTCGCCGCGAAGGCACTCGAGGCATTCAGAGCGAAAACGATCGCGGCGAGGAACAGCACGAACACAGCCGCTTGATTTCGACGCGCCAATCGTCGCACCTCGCCAGGCCTCCTTACTCCTCGCCCACCCACTGATCCGCCACAGATCAGCTAAAAGGTGTCCCGCTTCGGGTCTTATCGGTGTCCCGAACGGAGTGAGGAGATCCCCCTCCTGGGTGAAGAGCGGCACCCGAGCTCAAGTCCGGGCGAACGATCCATTACTGCTCGTATCGCTCGACGACGTCGGCGTCCCGCACCTGAGCTGCACCCGTGTCGAGGCCGGCTTCGTCGAGGGCGCGACGCTGTCGCAGCAGGTCCCAGTAGCGGTCGAGCTGAACCTTGATCGCAGCTAGCCGCTGGCGATCCGCATCGGTTCCCTGTCCCTGCCCCTCTCGCTCCCAGAGCTCATGCTCCTCTGAGACGAGCTGCTCGATCTGTCCGTGGATCTGATCGTCGGCCACTGCTGCTCCTCCCGCTCGGATCTGTCGAGAGTAGCGCTCCGGAGTGACCCGGATCCTGCAACGGTGGGGCAGGCGTTGCAGGATCCGAGATCGCTTCGTCGGCTAGCCGTTGTCGTCGTTGGCCGCAGCGACCGCTGCCGCCTCTTCCGGGCTGAGCCGGATGACCTGCTCGCAACCGTGCAGCCGAGCAGGATCGTGGACGATCAGATACGCGACGTCGTAGCCCGGCCCGCAGTTGAGGATGTCGGGCTGGTTGTCGTTTGCCAGCGCGTGCAGGATGTCGTTGCCTGTGCCGCCGTACTGCACGTCGGCTCCGGCTCCGGCCCACATCACGTCGTTCCCCGACTGGCCGTAGAGAGCATCGTTGCCAGGCCCGCCACGGACGACGTCGTTCCCGGCGCCGCCGTAGACGACATCGCTTCCGTCGTGAGCGCGGACGATATCGTTGCCGGCCCTGGCGTAGATCAGGTCGGCACCTGCCGTTCCGTTCAGATTGTCCGGCCCGTCAGTGCCCCGAATGACGTCGAGGCTCGCCGCTGCAGCCGCTGCGGCAAGCAGGAGCGCGGACACGACCACCAGCAACATCACTTTCCTTTTCACACCGACCTCCCGAATCGAAGATGCTGTCGCGGTCGGTTATCCCAAGCGCGTGTGTGGCCGGCATGAACGCTGTGTAAGACGACGTCATCGCTGCGTAAACGCGTGTAAACGCCGAACGCGCGGCGCGGTCGACGAATTCGCGTGCGCAAGGGGAAGGTGGATGGTGAACGCCGTTCCCGACCGAGAGCTCTCGACCTCGACGTCCCCTCCCATCGCCTGGGCGAGCTCTTTGACGATGGCGAGGCCGAGACCGGTACCAACCGGGCGGTTACCGTCGTAGCGCCGGTAAAGGAAGAAGCGCTCGAACGCGTGCGGGACATCCTCCGGAGCGATGCCGGGACCCGTGTCCGTGACGGCCAGCTCTCCCGCCGCGGCGGCGAGCGTGACCGTTCCTCCTCTCGGGGTGCAGCGGAGAGCGTTTTCGACGAGGTTCGAAAGGGCCTGCAGGAGTCGCTCCCCATCCGCTCGCGCAAGAGCCGGTGCGCCCGACACGAGCTCGAGCTGCACACCGAGCTCGCGCGCGCTCGCTGCATGACGGGCAGTGCACTCGCGCGCGAGCTCGCCGAGGTCGACCGTCTCGAGCTGGATGTCGAAGCGTTGGCGGTTGATGCGCGCGAGCTGAAGCAGGTCCGCGATGAGCCGCTCGAGGCGCGCCGCCTCGACGCGGATGACCTTGACCGCGTGGTTTCGGGTGAGCACCCCTTCCTCCAGCCCTTCGGCGTAGCCGCGAATCGCAGTGAGGGGCGTCTTCAGCTCGTGACTGACCGACAGCAGGAACGACCGTTCCGCATTGCGTGCACGTGTGAGCTGGTCGGCCATGGTGTTGAACGACTCCGTGAGGTCACGAAGCTCGCGTGCGCCGGTGACCGGAAGCACGTGCGGGCTGTCGCCGGCAGCCACGCGGCTGCTCGCACGCGCGACCTGCACCACTGGGCTTGCGATGCCTCGGGCGAGCCGTGTCGCGACCGCCGCGGCAAGCAGACAGCCGAGCGCTCCTGCAGCGGCGAGCGCGAACCAGAAGGGGCGGCTCGCCGAGCTGACCGAGCTGGCGGTGCGGAGGAGGATGATCGTGTTGGGCCCGACGGCGCGGGTCGCGTACAGGTAGTCCCGTCCGTTGACGGTGATCCGCCCGGACGAACCGCCGGGGACGAGCAGTCGCGCCTGTGCTCGGGGCAAGACCGAAAGGCGCTCGTCCTGCGTCGCCAGGAAGCGGCCGAACGGGCTTGGAGAGGGTTGCAGGTCCACGTTCGCCAGGAGCGCGAGCTGCCGGCGGAGGCCGTTGAGACCCGCATGCTCGATCGAACGGCGCACGAGGAAGGCGCCGGCGAGTGTGGAGACGGACACGGAGACGAGGACCGCTCCGGTGATTGCCAGACCCAGTCGGCGTTGGAGCGACATCAGGCGTCCGGCGTCAAGCGGCCTTCACGGGCCCGGTAGCCGACGCCGCGCACGGTTTCGATCAGGTCGGGGCGGGCGAGCTTCTTTCTCAGCTGGGCGACGTGAACGTCGACAGTGCGCGTGCCGCCGGCAAACGCAACGCCCCAGACACGCTCGAGTAGACGGTCGCGCGTGACGACCTGGCCGGCGTTCTCCGCGAGCTCGGCCAGCAGCTCGAACTCGAGGGTTCGCAAGGCAACGGTCGATCCTGCGACCGCGACCCGGCGCAGACGCCGATCGAGCTGAACGTCGCCGAGCTCGATCAGCGTGGACTCTTCGGGCTCCTCCGGTTCCGTGCGCCTGAGGATCGCGCGCACCCGAGCGACCAGCTCGCGCGGTGAGAACGGCTTGGTCATGTAGTCGTCCGCGCCGAGCTCGAGCCCCACGATCCTGTCGACCTCCTCGTCGCGCGCGGTCAAGATCAGGATCGGCACGCGCCTGCTTGCCCGAAGCCGCCGGCAGACCTCGAGCCCGTCGAGGTCCGGCAAGGCGAGATCGAGGACGACCACCCGCGGGTCGTGCTGCTCCACTGCCTCGAGCCCGTTCTCCCCGGTGGTTTCGCAGACCACGTCGAATCCTGCCTGCTCGAGGTAGGCGAGCACGAGCGCGCCGATTGCCTGATCGTCCTCGATCACGACCGCGACTCCCGTCACGGCCGAAATCCATTGACCGCCGCGACCGACTGACCCGTATGGAGGACCACGGCGACATCGCCGCGCCGAAGTTGAGCGAGTCGAACTCGGCGACCGTCGAGCGTGACGATCGTCGACTTCCTGATCCTGAACCGGACCCGGCTCCCGTCGAGCTCGCGGAGCACGAACCGGGGTGGTTGAACTCTGAAGATCAGGCCTCGATCGGACGACTGGGACGCGGCTGCGCCCGGCGCCGCGAAGACCAGCGCGACACCGAGCACAAGCCAGAGTCGCCGCATGAGGCGATTCTCGGCAACCCCCGTCAGCGCGCGATGTGCAGGGTGTAAAGCGAACGTAAAACGGGCGGGATTCCACCCTCGCCGAGATCTTGAAAGCAGAACGCGACCGGCATAGGGTCCTGGCGCTAACCAGTCTCGGCGAAAGGGGCATCCGATGCGGATCGTGTCGTCCGTCACCTCCATCTCCTGGATTCCGTCCGAAGCGGTCGAAGGGCTGCCGAAGCTGCCGTTCACCTTCGGCGTCGCGCACTACGACGATCCGCCCCCGGATCGCATCGACCACATCGAGACGATGCACCGCGCCGATCTCTTCCGCGAGGCGAACGAGCTGAAAGCGTGGATCGAGGTCGACGACGGCGGCAAGATCAGCGACCACGGTCATGGAGGCCGCGGCAGAATCGGGCTCACGAGGCTGAAGCTGGGCCCGAAGGAAATCGCGGTTCCCGCGGTCGCCATGCCGACGTTGCAGAACAGCGAGATCGGCGACGGCTGGGTGCGCTTCACCCAGACGGCGGGCGGACGCACCGGCATGCCTGCACCGAGGAGCGTCCGCGGCAAGCCGTATTTCCAGATCAACTCCGCGATCGCGTGGACGACGCTGGCCCTGACCATCCACGCCGACGGCACATCCGAGCACGAGCTCACCGGCGCGAGCCCGTTCCCACGCCACTGGGTCTACGACAAGAACGGCGCTCTCGTCCAGAAGAGCGGAGCCATCGACTTCGACAAGTGGTATCGCGAGGCACACGAGCAGAACACCCCGTGGGGGAGCGAGGACTCGCCGGCAGTCGTCACTGCTGTCGAAACCGCGTTGGAGCGCGACCTCTCGCTCGAGATCATGGGCGGCGGCAAGCGCAGCCCTCAACGTCTTGCAGCCGGCGACACGCTCGTCGAGCAGGGCGACAGCGAGAGCACGAACATCGTGTACCTCGTGCTCGACGGGGTCTTCGAGATCGTCGTCGACGACGAAGTGGTCGCCGAGCTTGGTCCGGGCGCGATCGTCGGCGAGCGCGCGCAGCTCGAGGACGGCGCTCGCACCGCAACGGTTCGGGCGAAGACCGCGGCCAAGGTCGTCGGCGTCCCGGGAGAGGAGCTGAACCGCGACGCGCTCGAGCAGGTCGCTGCCGGGCGCAGCGATCCAGTCGCTTGACCGCGGCCGTCGCCGGCCGTCTTGCCCAGCTCGCCCTCTTCGCGGACCTGAAGCCCGCGCAGATCGAGGCGATCGCGCACTCGCACGACGAGGCGGTGTTCAGCAAGGGCGAACGCGTGCTGAGGAGCGGGCTCAGCGGCGGCAACTTCTATCTCATCCTCGACGGCGAGGCGACGGTCGTCGCCCACGGGGCAAAGCTGCGCACACTCGGACGCGGCGACTTCTTCGGCGAGATCTCGGCTCTGACCGGCGACACGCCGAGCGCCGACGTCGTCGCGGACACGATGCTCCGCTGCTTCGTCATCCCGGGCGCCGACCTCGAGACCCTGCTCGTCGAGTGGCCGCAGGTGATGCTGCGCCTGCTGCGGGTGGAAGCGCGGCGGCTCCAGACGGCAGGAGAATGGCAGAGCTGACGCGCCCGTTCGAACCGGGCGACTACGACGTCGTCGTGGTCGGCAGCGGGCCGGGCGGATTGCAGACGAGCTACTGGCTGCGCCGGTTCGGCGTGCGCCACGCGGTCCTCTCGCGCGACGACGCGCCCGGCGGGATGTTCCAGCGCTTCCCGATCTTTCAGCGCCTGATCACGTGGACGAAGCCCGACGCACCGGTCGCGAGGGACACACGCGAGTACGAGTGGTACGACCACAACAGCCTGATCGCGGACGAGCCCGAGCTGAGGGCCCTCGTGCCGGATCTGATGGACCGAGCGTTCGACCTGCCGTCGCGGGCGGAGATGGAGGCGGGCATCGCCGCGTTCGCCTCGAAGGCCGAGCTCGACGTGCGGTACGGCTGCATCTGGGAAGCGACGAGGTATGACGGAGAACACCTCGTGCTGACGACCAGCGACGGCGAGTACCGCTGCAGGGCCGCCGTGTTTGCACTCGGTGTGACTCAACCATGGCGTCCGGAGATCCCCGGGATCGAGGCTGCAGCGCACTACGTCGACACGACCGCACCGGAGGAGTACGCCGGCCGTAGCGTGTTCATCGTCGGCAAGCGCAACTCCGGCTTCGAGCTGGCACAGGGGCTGCTCCCGTGGGCGAGCAGCGTCACACTCGGCTCGCCGCGTCCCGTGCAGACCGACGCTCTCGCCCTCTCCGCGCTGCGCGTTCGCTACCTGCACCCCTACGACGAGTACGAACGGGGCGGGCCCGGGACCTACGTCCTCGACGTGACCATCGAGCGAGTCGAACGGCGCGCCACCGACTTTCGCGTCATCACCAACGGGACCACGTGGGACGGCCCGCTCGAGTTCGTCGTCGACGAGGTCATCGCGGCAACCGGCTTCCAAACGCCGCTCGGTGATCTGCCTGAATTGGGCCTCGTCACGGTCGCCGACGGACGGATCCCCGCCTTGACCGCGTTCTGGGAAAGCGTCTCGCTACCCGGCGTCTACTTCGCCGGCAATGCTTCGCAGGGCGCGCGCGGACTGGTGAAGCGGGGTGCAGGCGCGAGCTCGACCGCCGTGAACGGCTTCCGCTACAACGCCCGCGTGCTCGCCGAGCACCTGGCGCAAGCGCTCGGGGTGTGGTCGCGACCAAAGGCTGCGGTCGTGGATGGCGTCGCGTTCCTGCTGCGTGAGCTCAGCACGGCCCCCGAGCTCTGGGTGCAGAAGGGTTACCTCTGCCGGGTGGTGACGCGGAATGGTGAGGGCTTCGTGGACGACGGAGTGCTGCCGCTCGCGTACTTCCTGGACGGAACGGATGATGCAGTTGCGGCGAGCGTGGAGGTCGAGGAGAGCGGGGCGATCATGCCGATGATCTACGTGCGCGAGCGGGGGGAAATTCGAGAGCATGCCTTCGAATCCCATCCGCTTCACGACTACGAGTCCGACACGTACAGGCGCGAGCTCGCGCCACTGCTCACACGCTGACGACGACCTTCCCTTTGGCGTGTCCCGCACCGACGTAGCGGAGAGCCTCGGGGACATCGCGCAGCTCGTACCGGCTCTCGATCACCGGCTTCACCTTGCCCGCTTCTAGCAACTCTCGCAACACGTCGAGATCTTCCTTGTTCAGCTGAGCGAGGAACGGCGCCGCCACGGTGCGACGTCCCGGAATCGACGCGAGCCGCCGTCCGACTGCGTCGCCCATCGGGCCGATCCACCGATTGGTCTTGCGCCCTCCGACGACGATCATTGTCGCGTCTTCACTGAGGACGCGCTTGACCTCCGACCACGAGTGATTGCCCGCGATGTCGACCAGCACGTCGACGGATCCGCCGCTCCGAGTGAAGTCCTCGGTCGTGTAGTCGATGACGTGATCTGCGCCGAGCGCGCGGACGGTCTCCACGTTCCGCGTGCTGCAGACACCGGTCACCTCCGCTCCGAACGACTTCGCGAGCTGGACCGCGAAGGTGCCGACTCCCCCCGACGCGCCGTTGACGAGGACCTTCTGGCCGGCCTGAACGCGGCCCTTGTCGCGCAATGCCTGCAGTGCGGTGATCGCCGCCATCGGCACGGCCGCGGCCTCCTCGAACGACAGGTTCGCCGGTTTGTGCGACACCGACTTCCGCACGCACACGTACTCGCCGAAGGCGCCCCCTTTGCCGCCGTAGACATCGTCGCCCGGTTGGAACGCCGTGACGTCCTTGCCGACGGCCTCGACCGTCCCGGCGAAGTCGACGCCGAGCACCTGGCTCTTCGGCTTGCGGAGGCCGGCCTGGAGGCGTGCGAGGTAGGGCGTGCCCGTCAGCATGTGCCAGTCGAACGGATTGACGGAAGCCGCGCGCACGTGCACCAGGACGCCGTCGTCCGTGAGCGGCGGCGGGTCGATCTCCCGCAGCTCGAGGACCTCGGGCTGGCCGTATCTCTCGTAGACCATCGCTTTCATTGGGGCGCTCCCGTCTCTACAGTGTAAGTTTACGGCGTAAGGCTAACCGTACACCGTAAGCTTGTCAACCGCGATGGCCCGAGACGCTCGCAAACGCTCACAGCCGCGAACGCCCCTCAGCCGGGACCGGGTGCTCCACGCCGCCGTTCGCCTGGCGGACAAGAACGGGATCGAGTCGCTGACGATGCGCAAGCTCGCCCGGGAGCTCGGGGTGGAGGCGATGTCGCTCTACAACCATGTCGCGAACAAGGGCGACCTCGTCGACGGCATCGTCGAGCTCGTCGTCGGCGAGATCGAGCTGCCGTCGAACACCGACGACTGGGAGGCTGCGATCCGGGAGTGCGCGATCTCGGCGCACGAGACGCTGCGTCGTCATCCGTGGGCGTGCAGTCTCGTCATGTCGCCGACCACAACCCAAACGGCGCGCACGTCGCGGCTGCGCTACATGGAATGGCTGCTCGGACGGCTGAAAGCGGGAGGCTTCTCTCCCGAGCTGACGTACCACGCCTATCACGCGCTCGACGCGCACATCCTCGGCTACACGCTCTGGCAGCTCGGCCATTCGGTCGGCGCGGCCGATCTGCGTGACAGAAAGGAGCTCCGGGAGCTCGCAACCAGGTTCCTGCGCGAGATGCAGCTCAGCGACCGCCCGTTCGTCGCCGAGCACGTCGAGCAGCATCTCTCGCCGCTGAGCGAGGTGAGCGGCTTCGAGTTCGGCCTCGATCTGATCCTCGACGGCCTGAAGCGCGCCGCCGGCAGCGCGAAGGGATGATCCCTCCGGCACGATGCCGCCAACGAGGGAAGGAGACGAGATGGGCTTCGAGCAATACCACGAGCCGGCCGGCGAGCTGAGCGCGGAAGTTCGGACGTTCGCGCGGATGATCGCGTCGCTCACCGAGGAGGCCGAGGCGATCGGCTGGTACGAGCAGCGCATCGCTCTCGAGCCGGACGCTCAGGCGAAGGCGATCATGGAGAACGCGCAGGGCGAGGAGTTCAAGCACTTCGGCATGGATCTCGAGTTTCTGCTGCGGCGCACACCGAAGTGGCGCATCGCGCTCAAGACGATCCTCTTCACGGACGGCGACATCGTCGAGCAGGGCGAGAAGGCGGAAGAGCTCGAGAACTCCTAGTCGTTCCTGATTGTGAGCTCGGCGAGCCAGGCCTTCGCCACGCGCTTCTGCGCGCGTGTCAGCCACGCTTCGGCCACGAGATCCTCGAGCTCCTCGCGCTCGATGCGGGCGAGGTCCGGGATGTGCATGAGCACGGCTGCGTAACCGTCGAAGTGCGGCGTCGTGAAGAAGATCCCGCGCTCGTCGGCGAGCATGAGGTCCTTCACGCCGAGATCTGCGACGCGGAACATCAGCACGTCGTCGAGACGCTCTCCGGTCTTCGGATCGAGTGCGTCCTTGCGGCGGCCGCGGTGGAAGCAGAACAGCTTGCCGTGAACGTGGTATGCCGGCCGGCCGTCGTCGGACAGTTCCTTCGTTGCCTGCGGCATCGCCAGGGCGAGCTCGTCGAGGTCGGCCATGGTCGCCATCGTCAGCTCGCGTGCTGTGCGATCTTCGTCTCGAGCAGAGCTTTCGCCGCGGGCCAGTCGTCGTCGACGATCGCGTACCACGCCGAGTCGCGAATCGAATCCGGCAGCACCATGTGCTTGTGGAAGATCCCCTCGAAGCTCGCCCCGATGCCGAGCAGCGCGCCCCGCACGCGCAGGTTGCGCGCGTCGGTCTTGAACTCGACGCGCATGGCGCCCCACTCGTCGAAGGCGCGCCGCAGAAGGAGGTACTTCGTCTCGATGTTCGCGCCGGTTCCCCAGTGGACGCGTTCGAGCCAGGTCCAGCCGATCTCGGCTCGGCGGTGAACCGGCTCGATGTTCATGAAGCGCGTCGAGCCTGCGGGCTTGCCGTCGACGTGCACGACGAACGGCACCTCGGTCTCGCTGCCCAGCGCCTCGTCGAACCAGCGGTCGAAGCCGAGCGAGTACATCGCGGTGTAGCGGTGGATCTGCGGCTCGCGCTCGGCGGCCTCGCGCAGCCCTTTCCGGTGCCGTTCGTCGATCGGCTCGACGCGGACGATCTTTCCCTCGAGAGGCTGTTCGGGTCGAAGGTCCTGCATGAGGACGCAGTATCGCGCGGGACGCCGATGAGTTTTTCCGGCTCGGCGACCGAGAGCTGCCTCGCCTGATCAGCGTACATTAAGATCGCATTACGATATGTTTGCCGGCAGCGTTCGCGGGAAGCAGGGTCGTGATGCTTCGCAGTCCGCTACAGAGGCCGGGAAGGTCGGCCACGTGCTCCGGCGTCGCTTGTCGAGACCGCCTGCCGCAGCTGTTCGCGTTCCAGCTCGAGGGCGGTGAACGCGCCCCTGAGCCTTCGTTCGCCTTCGTCGGTCAGGCTGAGGTGCGCAACTCTGGCGTCGTCCTCCGACTGCGCGCGTTCGACCAGGCCGGCTTCTTCGGCCCGCTGCACCAGCTCGGTGACGCTGCTCTGCGCGAGCTGGAGCCGCTCGCGCCAGCTCGCCCACGGTCGCCCGCTCGCTGGCATCGGGCGCACCCTTGATCATCAGGAGCAGCAGGTAGCGCTGAGGCGTAAGCCCGTTCTCGCGGGCGATGTGCTCGCTCTCCCGCAGGAACGACCTGAGCGCAGCACGGAACGCTGCGGCTCGCATGACAGCGTTGGTGTCGGCTCGGTGCTTTTTGCCCATCGAGTGAATTCTCTCTCGATCCGGGTATCGCGCGGGGTAGATCACGAACAGAAGCCGAGCGGCGAAAGGAAGGACAGTCATGGCGAAGCTCGTTGCTGATCACATTCTCGAGCGTCTGGGCGAGTGGGGGATCAAGCGGATCTACGGCTACCCGGGCGACGGGATCAATGCGTTCCTCGGCGCATTCGACCGCGCGGACGGAAATCCCGAGTTCATCCAGGTTCGCCACGAGGAGATGGCTGCGTTCATGGCCTGCAGCCATGCGAAGTTCACCGGGGAGGTCGGCGTCTGCATTGCCACCTCGGGCCCAGGCGCGATCCACCTCCTGAACGGTTTGTACGACGCGAAGCTCGACCACCAGCCTGTCGTCGCCATCGTCGGCCAGCAGGCCATGGCATCGCTCGGCGGCAGCTACCAGCAGGAGGTCGACCTCCCGAATCTCTTCAAGGACGTCGCGCACGAGTACGTGCACATGGCGACCGCTCCCGCTCAGGCCCGGCATCTCGTCGATCGCGCGGTACGCATCGCCCTCGACCAGCGCACCGTGACCTGCATCGTCGTGCCCAACGACGTCGCCTCAGAGAAAGCCGTCGAGGTTCCGCCGCGCGAACACGGCACGATTCACTCCGGCACCGGATACTCGCGCCCGAAGATCGTCCCGAACGACGGCGATCTCGACCGCGCGGCCACCGTGCTCAACGAGTGCGACAAGATCGCCATCCTCGTCGGCCAGGGCGCTCTGCACGCGGCCGACCAAGTGGTCGAGGTGGCCGAGACGCTCGGGGCCGGAGTGGCGAAGGCGCTGCTCGGCAAGGGAGTGCTGCCGGACGACCTGCCGTTTGTCACGGGCTCCATCGGTCTGCTCGGGACCAAGCCGAGCTACGACCTGATGATGGGGTGCGATGCCCTCCTGATGGTCGGCTCGAGCTTCCCCTACTCGGAGTTCCTGCCGAAGGAGGGCAAGGCGCGCGGCGTCCAGATCGACATTGACGGCCGCATGGTCGGGATCCGCTACCCAATGGAGGTCAACCTCGTCGGCGACGCGAAGCTCACGCTCGAAGCGCTGCTTCCGAAGCTCACGAAGAAAGAGGACCGGGCCTGGCGTGAGGAGATCGAAGAAGGCGTTGCAGACTGGTGGAAGCTGATGGGAGAGCGCGCCGCCCTGGACGCTGATCCGGTCAACCCGCAGCTGATCTTTCAGGAGCTGTCCGAGCGGCTACCGGACGGCGTCATCCTCACCGCCGACTCCGGCTCGGTCGCGAACTGGTACGCGCGGAATATCAAGATGCGCAAGGGGATGATGGGCTCCCTCTCCGGGACGCTCGCGACGATGGGCGCGGGCGTGCCGTATGCGATTGCAGCGAAGTTCGCCCATCCAGAGCGACCCGTGATCGCGCTCGTCGGCGACGGCGCGTTTCAGATGAACGGGATGAACGAGCTGATCACGATCGCGAAATACCGAGAACGCTGGAGCGACCAGCGGCTGATCATCCTCGTGCTTCACAACAACGACCTGAACCAGGTGACCTGGGAGCAGCGGGTCATGGAAGGCGATCCGAAGTTCGAAGGCTCACAGGATCTTCCGGACTTCCCATACGCGCGGTACGCGGAGCTGCTCGGCTTCAAGGGGATCCGCGTCGACTCGCCAGGCGACGTGGGTCCTGCCTGGGACGAGGCGCTCGCGGCTACCGGACCGGTGCTCTACGAGGCGATCACCGATCCGGAGGTGCCCCCGCTGCCGCCACACATCACGCTGCAGCAGGCGCGCTTTTACCTGAGCGCTCTGCGCGGAGATCCGGACCGCGGGGCGATGCTCACGGAGTCGTTGAAGCAAAAAGTCGCGGAATTCATGCCGGGACGTTGAGGGCGACGGCCGGCTCTGTACGGATGGACGTGGCCGTGGAGACGGTCGCAGTGGCGGCGTACACGGTTCCGACCGACGAACCGGAGTCCGACGGGACGCTGGAGTGGGATTCGACGACAGCCGTCGTCGTCGAGCTCGCCGCCGGTGGCAAGACGGGAATCGGCTACACCTATGCACCGGCGGCGGCGGGTGTGCTGATCGAGCAGCAGCTCGCGGATGTTGTGACCGGCTGCGACGCATTTGCCATCGGCGCCGTGTGGGCCCGGATGGTCTCGGTGCTGCGCAACGCGGGCTATCCCGGCATCGCATTCTCCGCGCTCTCCGCGGTCGACCTGGCGCTCTGGGATCTGAAGGCACGGCTCCTCGAGGTGCCGCTCGCGGGCCTGCTCGGCGGTCCGCGCAAGGACGTTCCGGTGTACGGGAGTGGTGGGTTCACGTCGTACTCGCTCGACCGGCTGCGGCAACAGCTCGGCGGTTGGGCCGACCAGGGCATCCCGCGCGTGAAGATGAAGGTCTCACGCGAGCCTGCCGACGACGCGCAGCGGCTCGACGTCGTTCGCCAGGCGGTCGGTGACGAGACCGAGCTCTTTGTCGACTCGAACGGTGCGCTCGCACGCAAAGACGCGCTCGAGTGGGCCGAGCGATTCAGGCGGGAGTGGGGGGTCACCTGGCACGAGGAACCGGTCAGCCCGACCGATTACGAAGGGTTGCGCTTCCTGAGGGATCGAGCGCCAGCGGGCCTCGAGATCGCGGCCGGGGAGTACGCCTACGTGCCTGCCGACTTTCGGCTGCTTGTCGCAGGCGGGTGCGTGGACTGCCTGCAAGCAGACGTAACACGGTGCGGTGGAGTCACCGGATTCCTCCGGGCCGGCGCGCTTGCCGCGATGTTCGACCTCGATCTCTCCGCGCACTGCGCGCCCTCGGCAAGCGTCGCCGCCTGCTGCGCGGTGCCCCGCCTGCGGCACCTCGAGTACTTCCACGATCACGTCCGGCTGGAGCCGATGCTCTTCGACGGCGTCCTCGAGCCCGAAGGCGGCGCGTTGCGACCCGATTTATCGAAGCACGGGAACGGTCTCGAGTTGAAGCGCGCCGATGCGCAGCGTTTCGCCGTCTGATGCGCGTCCCGGCCCACCCCGATCCCCGCTTCGCTTCGCCGCCCGTCGCTTCTGAGGACGTCGACGTCCGCGGGCTCGAGCACGACCTGACGCAGGCGGTCGAAGGTGAGATCCGCTTTCGGCCGGGCGACCGCGCCCTTTACGCGACCGGCGGCTCGAACTACCGCCAGGTTCCGATCGGCGTCGTGATCCCCCGGACGATCGACGACGTGGTCGAGACGGTGCGGATCTGCCGCGATTACTCGGCGCCCGTCCTCCCGCACGGAGGGGGCACGAGCCTCGCGGGTCAATGCTGCAACGTCGCGGTGGTCGTCGACTTCTCCAAGTATCTGAACCGAATAGTCGACATCGACCCGGCGACGCGCCTCGCGACCGTGCAGCCGGGCCTGATCCTCGACCATCTGCGCAAGCCGGCGGAAGCCGAGCACGAGCTCACGTTCGGGCCCGATCCCTCCACGCACGATCACTGCACGTTCGGCGGCATGATCGGGAACAACTCGTGCGGCGTCAGGTCGATCATGGCGCAGTTCTACGGGCCGGGCCCACGCATGGCGGACAACGTCGAAGAGCTCGACGTCCTGCTCTACGACGGCACCCGCCTGAAAGTCGGCGCGACGGACGAGCACGAGCTCGAAGAGATCATCGGCGCAGGCGGCCGTCGCGGCGAGATCTACTCTCGTCTACGCGACCTGCGCGACCGCTACGCCGATCTGATCCGCGCGCGTTACCCGGATATTCCGCGGCGTGTCTCTGGTTACAACCTCGACGACCTGCTGCCTGAAAACGGCTTCGATGTTGCGTCAGCGCTCACCGGCACCGAGGGCACCTGCGCGCTGGTGCTCGAGGCGAAGGTCCACCTGGTTCACTCTCCTCCGCACCGATCTCTGCTCGTGCTCGGCTACGAGAACGAATACGAAGCCGCCGACCACGTGCCGGAAGTTCTCGAGGCCAAGCCGCTGGGCTGCGAAGGCGTCGACAACACCCTGCTCGAAGACATGAAAGCGGTCGGCATCCACAAGGAGTACCTGTCGATGCTTCCTGACGGTCACGGGTTCCTGCTCGTGGAGTTCGGGGGCGAGACGAAGGACGAGGCCGACGACAAGGCCCGCGAGCTGATGAAGCAGTTGAAGAGGACGCGCGGCGGCCCAACGGGGATGAAGCTCTACGACGACAAGGAGCAGGAGCAGCACGTGTGGCAGGTTCGCGAGGCCGGGCTGGGTGCCACGGCTTTCCTCCCGGGCAGGCCGGACACGTATGAAGGGTGGGAGGACTCGGCGGTTCCCCCCGAACGGCTCGGCGGTTACCTGCGCGACCTGCGCAAGCTTGGCGGCAAGTACGGCTACGAAAGCGCCTTGTACGGGCACTACGGCAACGGCTGCGTGCATGCGCGCTGGAACTTCGACCTCAAGAGTGCGGGAGGGATCCGGGCATTCCGCTCGTTCGTCGACGAAGCCGCGGATCTCGTCGTCTCGTACGGCGGCTCGATCTCGGGCGAGCACGGCGACGGCCAGTCCAAGGCCGAGCTGCTACCGAAGATGTTCGGGCCCGAGCTCGTCGGGGCTTTCCGCGAGTTCAAGTCGATCTGGGATCCCGACTGGAAGCTGAACCCCGGCAAGGTCGTCGACCCGTATCCGATCACCTCGAACCTTCGCCTCGGGACGAACTACAAGCCGCCGAAGGTGAAGACGCACTTTGCCTTCGCGGACGACCACGGTTCGTTCGCGCACGCGACGACCCGTTGCGTCGGAATCGGCAATTGCCGTCGCACCGACGGAGGCGTCATGTGCCCGAGCTTCATGGTCACGCGCGAGGAAAAGCACACGACCCGAGGCCGGGCGCGGACTCTGTGGGAAATGCTGAATGGGGAAGAGCTCGACGGCTTCCGTTCGGACGAGGCGCGCGAAGCGCTCGATCTCTGCCTCTCGTGCAAGGGCTGCACGAACGATTGCCCGGTCTCGGTCGACATGCCGACCCTGAAGGCCGAATTTCTCTCCCACCACTACCGGGGACGGTTACGACCACGTGCGGCGTACGCGTTCGGGCTCGTCGACAAGGCATTGCGACTGGGATCGAAGCTACCGGGTCTCGCGAACTTCTTCACACAGACGCCGCCGTTCGACCGTGCGGTCAAGCTCGCCGGGGGCATTCACCCGAAGCGACGGATTCCAGCGCTCGCTCCCGTTTCGCTCACGGACTGGTTCGCGGCTCGTCCGTCGGCGGACGGTGGCGGCAAGCGCCTGATTCTCTGGGCGGACACGTTCACGAACTATCTCGAGCCTGAGGTCGGCATTGCCGCGGTCGAAGCGCTCGAGGACGCGGGATTTCACGTGGTCATACCGTCAGGCCACCTTTGCTGCGGCCGGCCGCTCTACGACTACGGGATGCTCGACCTTGCAGAGCGTTACCTGCGTCAGGTCCTCGACCGGCTCCGCGACGACATTCGCGCGGGCACGCCTGTCGTCGGCGTCGAGCCCAGCTGCGTGGCGGTGTTCAAGGACGAGCTCGTCAAGCTCTGGCCGAACGACGAAGACGCACAGCGGTTGAGCAAGCAGACCCATCACTTCAGCGAATTCATGGCAAAGCAGGCAGCGAGCGACTGGGAGCCGCCGCTCCTTCAGCGGAAAATCGTGCTCCACGGCCACTGCCATCAGAAGGCCACGGGCGGGACCAAGCCCGAGATACAGCTCCTCGAGCGGATGGGCGCAGAGGTCGAGGAGCTTGATGCCGGCTGCTGTGGCATGGCAGGGGGGTGGGGCTACGAGTCCGGGCATTACGACGTCTCGGTGGCCTGCGCGGAACGTGTCTTGCTGCCGAAGGTGCAGGATGCGCCGACGGACACGATCGTCGTCTCCGACGGCTTCTCGTGCCGGAGCCAGATCGAGCAGCTCGGAACCGGCCGCCGGGCGCTGCACGCCGCACAGGTGCTCGCCCTGGCGTACCGGCACGGTCCGGCCGGTCCGTCCGGACCGCAACCGGAGCTCGCGGCGCCGAGCGGTCCGGCATCTGGCCCCTTGCGGTCGGCCGCCCGCGCAGGCGTTGCGATCGCCGGCGTCGCCGGACTCGCCGCTGCCGCGGGCCTTGCGTACACGAGACGCCACTGAACGGAGCGGGGATGGGGTCGAACCTGCTCCTCCTGGACGGCACGACGTTCTTTCTCTCCGGAGAGAACGGCGACGTCGAGGCCGGTAAGCCGCAGGGATATTTCTACAGTGACGTTCGTCATCTATCGAGTTGGCGTGTCTCCATCGACGGCGCGCCGCTGAAGATTTTGACCAGCCGCGCTGTCGACTACTTCTCGGGTCGCGTCGTTGCGGTGCCCGAAGGGCACGAGCCCACTCTTTCGATCGTACGCGATCGTTTCGTCGCCGATGGTGTACACGAGGACATCACCGTGCGCAACAGCTCCAATGAGGAGCGGGTCTTCGAGCTCGAGGTCTCCTTCGAGGTCGACTTCGCCGACGTGATGGAGGCGCAGCAGTCCGGCGCCCACGGTGGTGCCGTCGACATCTCGGTCGGCGGGAGGACGGTCACGCTCAGCGTCGAGCAAGATGACTTCCGGCGGGGAACACGGCTGACGTTCAGTCGCAAAGGCGAGCTGCGACGAGACAGCGTCGTCTTCGACGTCACTCTTGCGCCACGCTCCAGCTGGAGCCTCTGCATCGACATCACGCCTGTGCACGGTGCGCGTCCCCGGCCGCCGCTGCTGCGCTGCAACTCCTTCGGCGCCGCCGCTCCCGAGATGCCGCAGAGCCTGCAAAGCTGGGTCGACGAGTCGCCGTCACTTGACGCGAGCCAGCGGCTGCAAGCGGTGTATCACCGTAGCCTGGTCGACCTCGCCTCGTTGCGTATTCGTCCTCGCGAGGAGGACTTGGCGTGGGCGATGCCCGCAGGCGGCGTGCCGTGGTTTCTCACGATCTTCGGGCGCGACAGCCTGATCGCGTCCTACCAGACACTCCCGTTCCGGCCAACCCTCGCCCGCGCCACCCTGGAGGCCCTCGCCGAGAATCAGGCCGCCGAGCTCGACGACTTCCGCGATGCGGAGCCGGGAAAAGTTCTCCACGAGCTGCGCCGCGGAAAGCTCGTGGCACTGGGCGTTGACCCGCACAGTCCCTACTACGGCACCCACGACGCCACCCAGCTGTTCCTGATCCTGCTCGACGAATACGAGCGTTGGACCGGCGACACGAGCTTCGCGAAGCGCCTCGAGCCGAACGCGCGCGCCGCTCTCACCTGGATCGACGAGCACGGCGATCTCGACGGCGACGGCTATCTCGAGTACGAAAGCCGCTCGGCGAAGGGGCTGCGCAACCTTTGCTGGAGGGATTCCGACACGGGCATCCAGTTCGCAGACGGACGGATCGCCGACACACCGATCGCGACCTGCGAGGTGCAGGGCTATACCTATGACGCTTGGCTGCGCGCCGCGCGGCTTGCCCGCGAGATCTGGAAAGACGAGGAGCTCGCCGCCGATCTCGAGCGGAAGGCACGCAAGCTGCGGAAGCGGTTCAACGAGGACTTCTGGAACGACGAGCTCGGCTACTACGTCCTCGCTCTGGACGACGACAAGCGCCAGGTCGACGCGATCACATCGAATCCCGGGCATTTGCTCTGGAGCGGCATCGTTCCCAGGGACCGCGCCAAAATGGTCACAGACCGGCTGTTGCGCGAGGATCTCTTCAGCGGCTGGGGCATTCGCTCGCTGTCGAGCGAGATGCGCGGCTACAACCCCCTCGAATACCACGCGGGCACTGTCTGGCCGCACGACACGGCCATCTGTGCCGAAGGGATGCGGCGTTACGGACTGCGCGAGCAGGCAGGTCGCGTTCTCCGTGCACTCTTCGACGCGGCCGTCGCTTTCGAAAACAGGTTGCCCGAGGTCTTCGCCGGTTTTTCGCGCGACGAGACGGAAATTCCCGTGCCGTACCCCGACGCGCTCGCGCCCCAGGCCTGGGCTGCCGGCGCACCGCTCCTCGCGCTCCGAACACTGCTCGGCCTCGACGTTGTCGACGGCAAGCTTCGCGTCCGTCCGTCAGTTCCGAAGGAGCTCCGTCCAATCGGGCTGAGCGGGATCGTCGTTCGCGGCAAGCGCGTCGACGCGAGCTAGCCGAGGCGCGAGCCCCCGCCCCAGCCGGAACCTTCGCCGCAGTGGCATCCGGGCTGGTCGCCGTCGGGGGACTCGCTCCTCGTCATAGGAGACTCGCCTCCGCGACGATCCCTGCGGTCGCTTTGCCCGGCTTCAGTTCGCGACGCGGTAGCGCAGGTGCGTCACGGCCGGGGAGTGGATCACCCTCGTGATCTCGAGCTGCGGCAGGCCGGGGCCGAGGTCGTCGAAGAGCCGTGTGCCGCTGCCGAGCAGGATCGGCGCGACATGGATCTGGATCTCGTCCAGCTCGCCGGCTTGCAGGTACTGCTGGACGACGCTCGCCCCTCCCGCGATGTGGACGTTCCTGTCGCCTGCAGCGGCGCGGGCCTGCTCGAGCGCGGCCTCGACGCCGTCGGTCACGAAGGTGAAGGTCGTGCCGCCTTCCTTCGTCACCGGCTCGCGGGAATGGTGCGTGAGGATGAACACCGGAACGTGGAAGGGCGGGTCGTCTCCCCACCAGCCGTCCGCGACCGGGTCGTCCTCCCATGGCCCGGAACCACCGCTGAACATGCGCCTGCCCATGATGACGGCGCCGGTGGCGGCGACTCCTTCCTCGACAATCTCCGAGTCGGCGTTCTGTTCGCCGCCGGCCAGGCCGTGCGGCTCGCGCCAGCTTTCGAGGTTGTACACCCATTCGTGGAGTCGTTCGCCGCCGACGCCGAGCGGGCTCTCGACCGTCGGGTTCGGGCCGGCGACGAAGCCGTCGAGCGACATCGTGATGTCGACCGTCGTCTGGCTCGCAGGCTTCATGGAGCGATAGTGGTGTCAGGGGTAGCAGCTGCGGGCTGCGGCTCCCGAATCAGCAGGAGGTGGCTGTCGACGATTGCGGCGGCGACGTCGCCAAGCTTCTTGCCGCCGTTCTGGGAGTGCCGGCGGAGCAGCGCGAAGGCCGTGTCGGCATCGATCGCGTTACGCGCCATCAGGATGCCTTTGGCCTGCTCGATGACGGCCCGCCTCCCGAAGGCGCCTTGCAGGTTCTGGTATTCGGAGAAGCGCTGGAGCGTCACGTCGATTGCGCTTTGCAGCTCCTCGGGCGTGGTGTCGACGAGATAGGCGAAGACTCCACGCTTGGCCGCCTCGAGCACGTACGCCGGGTTTTCGGCCGAAAGCAACGCGATCACGGGGCAGCTCGATTCCTGGACGATCTGCTCGATCAGCTCCAGAGCATGCTCCGAGGAGAGGCCGAGACCGACGAGTGCGACATCGGGGTGCTCCCGCGCCGTCACGGCGGCAACTGCGGTCACGTCGACCTCGCGCGCGATCACTTGATGCCCTAATCCGGCGACGACCCCTGCGAGTGCCTCGAGCCGGTCACGGCGCTCGTTCGCGATCAGGACGCGCAAAGGCTGGATGTCGTTCGCGGCTATCGGTTCGACCCTCCGCGCAAATACTACTTTCGGCAATGGGATCACCCTTTGGGGTGAGGGCGGGAAGCGCGTTTCGCCCGATCTCCGTTTGGTGGACTGCGGCGTCGACGGGAACAGCACCGCTCCGGCGGTTGACGGCGAAGCTCGGGAGATCGAGCGGCGCTACCGCACGCTCGTCGAACAGCTGCCCCTCGTGATCTACGTCGACGCGCTGGACGAAGCCAGCTCGAACATCTTCACGAGCGGCCAGATCGAGCCGCTGCTCGGCTACACCGTCGAGGAGTGGCGGGACGATCCTGACCTCTTCGTTCGCACGCTTCATCCCGACGACCGCGACCGGGTGCTCGCCGCGCACGCACGCACCCATCGCACGCACGAGCCCTTGAGCCTCGAGTATCGCCTGATCGCACGGGACGGCAGCGTCGTCTGGGTTCGCGACGACGGCTGTGTCGTGCTCGACGACGACGGTGCGCCGCTCTACCTGCAGGGGTACGTGCTCGACATCACCGCCGAGCGCGAGCTGCAGGAGCAGTTGCGGCGCCAGGCTCTGTTCGATCCCCTCACCGGTCTCGCCAACCGCGCCTTCTTCCACGAGCAGTTGGAGCATGCCGTGTCGATCCGGAGGGAGAACGACCTCACGACGGCCGTCGTGTTCGTCGACCTCGACGAGTTCAAGCAGATCAACGACCAGCATGGGCACAGCGTCGGCGACGAGGTGCTCGCGATCCTCGGTGAGCGTCTGAAAGGCGTGATTCGTTCGGGGGACTCGGTCGCCAGGCTCGGCGGCGACGAGTTCGCCGTGCTCCTCACGTCGGTGGCAGAGCCTGCCGAGGCGGCTGTTGTCGCGGAGCGTCTGCTGGAACAGATCAACGCGTCGATCGACGTTGCCGGCCGACACCTTTCACTGACTGCAAGCGTGGGCATCGCGTTCGGCAGCAGCGGCGCCGAGCTGCTGAAGCAGGCCGACGCAGCGATGTACCGCGCGAAGGCAAACGGCGACGCCGACTATGCGTTCTACGACGATGAGCTCGACCAGGCCGCGCTCAACCGCTTCAAGCGGATCGCCGAATTGCGTGAGGCAATCACGGAGAAGCAGTTCACGCTCGCGTACCAACCGGTCGTCAACCTCGAGCCCTTCGAAGTCGTCGGGCTCGAAGCGCTGCTGCGCTGGCAGCATCCGACCCTCGGCGAGATCCCGCCGCTCGATTTCATCCCACTCGCAGAGGAATCGGGCCTGATCGTGCAGATCGGGCGCAGTGTCCTGATCGAGGCGTGTCTCTATGCGTCGCGGCTACGTGAACAGCTCGGCCGCGATCTCGAGATGGCCGTGAACGTGTCGGCCCGTCAACTCCAGCATCCTGAGTTCGTCGATCACGTCGACAGCGCGCTCGAACGTGCCGACCTGCCTGCGCACTTGCTGACGCTGGAGCTCACCGAGAGCGTTCTCGTCGCGAGCGGTGAACGTGCGGAGCATCAGCTCGCATTGCTGAAGGACCGCGGCGTCAAACTCGCGCTCGATGACTTCGGCACGGGCTACGCATCGCTCGCCTACCTGCAGCGGCTGCCGGTGGACATCGTCAAGATCGACCGCAGCTTCACCGCCAAGATCGACAGCGGCGTGTCCGACCTCGCGCTCCTCGAAGGGATTGTCGGCCTCGGCAAGGCGCTCGGTCTTCAACTCGTTGCCGAAGGGATCGAGCGGGACGCCCAGCAGGGAATCGTGCACAACCTCGGCTGCCACGGCGCGCAGGGCTTCCATTTCGGCCGGCCCGCACCGGCCGCAGCGGCGACGCAGGCGCTCACGGCCGACGCCGCGAACGTCACGTAGCTACGACTCGCTAACCGCCGCGCGTGTACCAGACGTTGCCCGGGCCGACGTAGCTCGGGCCTTCGCCCCAGATCGCCTGCGTCAGGCCCGCGCTGTCGATGTCGAGCTCGAAGTAGTCGCCGTACGGTTCCGCGAAGCCGTCCTTCGGCGTCGCGTACTTGTACGTGTAGCCGGGGACGAACTGCGAGAGCTTCGCCTCCGCCGACCAGGAGCCGCCGCCGTTCGCGGACGACCGGTAGTAGACGTTCCAGCGCCCGCTTGGATCGTCGCCGCCCGCGTCGAAGCCGTTGCGGTCGTCCATCCACGCGATGCGCACGTCGCCGTCGCCGCGCGTGGTTAGAGCCGGAAAGAGATTGTTCGAGCCGGTGGGGGCGAGCGAGACGTCGACGCGTGGGCTCCAGGTAACGGCGCCGTCCGTCGAGCGGGCGAAGTAGAGGCGTTGCTTGCCCGAGCTCGAGTGGGCGGCGTCCCAGAGGACGTAGACGCGATCCTTCGCATCCACGCCGAGCGCCATCTGCGGGCCCCAGTAGTCCCAGCCCGGGCAGTTGCAGCTGAAGCTCGGATCCGAGACGTCGACGAGTGAGGTCTTCCAGGCCGCACCGCCGTCCGTGGAGCGGGTGACGTAGAGGTTCTTCGCGCCTTTCGCCTGGCCGGGGTTGTTGACGCCGTTCCACGCGAAGTAGGCGTTGCCCTTCGAGTCGATGGCGCCGCCGCTCGGCAAGGAGACGCCGAGGTCGGAGTTCGTCGTGCCGACGAGATTGTGGGTTGACCAGGTCTTGCCGCCGTCGTGCGAGACCGACGCGAAGATCTTCTGTTGCGTGTGGTACACGAGGTACACGTTGCCGTCACGCGCAGCGAGGATGTCCTTGTCGGTGCCGCGCTGCAGCGGTTCGACGAGCATCGTGCGCCACGTCTGGCCGAAGTCGTCCGAGCGCGCGACGAACTGGCTCGACTTGTTGTCCTGCATGAACGAGGCGTAGACCGTCTTCCGGTCGCCGGCATCGACGACGATCTGCGGATCGTCCTGACGTGTCGCGGTGGGCCAGAGCGTCCGCGGGGAGGACCACGTTGCTCCGCCGTCGTTCGAGACCTGCAGGACGGTATGCGGGCTCCCGCACGTCGGGCAGGTGGGATCCGGGTCGCCGGTGTTGCCGCCTGCATAGCCGACGTAGTGCGACCACGCCGTGTAGACGTGACCCGACCCATCTGCCGCGATCGCCGGCTCCCAGTCGTCGCCGTGCGGAAAGCCCAGTCGGAGCGGCGAAGTGAAGGACGGCGCGCGCCCGGCGGCAGCCGGAATCGTCGCGACGAGCGCCCAGACCAGGGCGAGCAGGATGAAGCGACCCCCCAAACGCATGCCCGTCATCCTGGCACGGTCGGTCGCCGCGTTCAACTCAGACGTCGACCTTGATCGCCTCGAGCTCGTGCTCGAGCTCCGCCAGCTCCTTGCCTCCGGCCATCAGGCGCACGAGCTCCTGCCGGTCGATCTGCGACTTCTCGAACGTGCCGAGGCTCTGACCGCGGTTCAGGATCACGAAGCGGTCGCCGACCGGATAGGCGTGATGCGGGTTGTGCGTGATGAAGATCACCGCGACGCCGCGTTCGCGCGCCTGCAGGATGTACTTGAGGACGACGCCCGCCTGCTTCACGCCGAGCGCGGAGGTCGGCTCGTCGAGGATGAGCACACGGGCGCCGAAGTACACGGCGCGTGCGATCGCCACCGACTGTCGCTCGCCGCCGGAGAGCGTGCCGACCGGCTGGTCGGGGTCGCGGATGTCGATGCCCATCTCGCCGAGCTCGCGCCTGACGGTGCTCTTCGCTTTGCCGGAGTCGAACCACTGCAGCGGCCCGAAGCCCTTGCGCGGCTCGGCGCCGAGGAAGAAGTTCCGCCAGATCGACATCAGCGGCACCATCGCGAGATCCTGGTACACGGTGGCGATTCCGGCCGTGCGCGCATCGCGGGGCGAGCTGAAGTGCACCTCCTCGCCCTCGACGAGGAGCCGCCCCTGGTCGGCCTGATGCACTCCGGAGAGGATCTTGATGAAGCTGGACTTGCCCGCGCCGTTGTCGCCGAGGATGCACGTCACCTCGCCCGCGTCCACGTACGCGGAGATGTCGTTCAGCGCGACGATGTTGCCGTAGTACTTCGAGATGTGGTCGGCCTCGAGCAGGTGCGCCATCGTCATCTCCGCTTCTCGGCGCGGCTGCGGATCAGCGTGTTGAGCATCACCGCGGCGAAGAGAATCCCGCCCTGGAACGTGAAGGTCCAGTTGCTGTCCCACTGCGCGTCGATGATCCCGAGCTGAACCATCCCGAGCATCGCGGCCCCGAAGAAGGTGCCGATCACGGAGCCGAAGCCGCCGGTCAGGAGACAGCCGCCGACGACGGCGCAGATGATGAAGATGAACTCGAGCCCGATTCCTTCCTTTGCCTGCATCGACCGGAGCTCGAGCGCTTCGATGATTCCCATCAGCGATGCCACGCCGGAGGTCATCATGAACAGCGCGATCTTCGTGCGCGCAACCGGGACCCCGATGTTGCGCGCGGCGTTGGGGTCGCCGCCCGCGCCGTAGATCCAGTTGCCGAACCGCGTCTTTGCCAGCAACCACGCGCCGACGAGCGTGATGCCGATCCACCAGAGCACCTTGACCTTGAAGTCGTAGTGCGTCAGGTCGCCCGCAAAGATCTTGCGCGCAGTCTCGAACCCCTTTGCCGTGTCGATGTCCTGGATTGCAGTCTGGCCTGTGAGCTTGAGCGTGCCCGCTGCATTGACGCCCTGGAGGACGAAGAACGTCGCGAGCGTGACGATGAAGCTCGGCAGCTTCGTCTTGATCACCGCCAGGCCGTTGATGAAGCCGATCGCCAGTCCGAACAGCAGCACGAGCGCCATCGCCGGCCAGACGTTCAGATGCTTGAACGTCGTCAGATAGCCGAGCAGCAGACCGGAGCTGCCGATCATCACACCGGCGGAGAGGTCGAACTCGCCGCCGATCATCAGCAGCGCCACCGGTACGGCGACGATCCCGTACTGGGCGGCCTGGTCGGTCCAGCCCGCGGCGATCCCCGGATCGCCCAGCCAGTTCACCGAGCGGGCGAAATAGCCGAAGGCGAGGAAGACGGCGACCGCGCCAAGGAACGCGCCGATGTCGGGGCGCGTCAGGACACGGGCCAGCGGTCCGACCCGAACGAGCCGTTCGTCCGGCGCGACGTTCGTGGCTGCGGTCTCGGCCATTCCTGACGGGCTCGGAGCGGGGCGGCCCGGACGAGCCGCCCCGCTGCCGGATCTAGCGCGTGCCCTTCTTCGCGAGCGCCGCGACCTTCGCCGCGTTCGCCTTGTTGATGATGCCGGGGCCGGTCAGCACCGGCGCACCGTTACCGACGGTGTTCAGGTTCGTCACGTAGAGCACCGCGAACACGACCGGCAGATAGCCCTGGAGGTACTGCTGCTGGTCGATCGCAAACAGCATCTTTCCGGCCTGGATCTGCTTGATCGAGCCGCCGACGTCGAACGTGCCGACCTTCGTCCCCTTCGGAACCGACGACAGGCACGGGATCGTCACGTCAGGATCGAGCCCCAGGAACGAGTCGAGTTTCTTGTCGGCGTTGAACGCCGCCTTCACCTTCGCCTTCGTTCCCGGAATGTCGGACTTCGCGTTCGGGATCGTCAGCACCTTGACGTTGCTTCCGCCCATCACGGCCTTCACGCCGGAGGCGCGCTGCTGCAGGCCCGAGTTACTTGCCTCGTGAATGACGATCAGGACTTTCTTCGCACCGGCCTTCTTGAACTGCTTGCCGGCGCCCTTGCCTGCGACGTCCTCGGTCTGGCCGACGTGAACTTCGTACGTCGGCAGCGAGTCGAATGCGCCGAGACCGGAGTTGACGGTGATGATCTCGATCCCTTTCGACGCGGCCTTCCGCAGTGGATCCTTGAGCGCGCTCGCATCGGGCACAGACGTTGCGATCACCTTCGCTCCGCCGGCGATCGCCGCGTTGATTCCCGCGACCTGCTTCGCGACGTCGTTGTTCGCATACACCTGCGTCACGCTTACGCCGCGTCCCTTCAGATCCTTTGCGGCCTGGTCGACGCCCTTTTTGAAGACCGACCAGAAGGAGCCCGTGTCGCCGTGCGTCACGACGGCGACCTTGAGCTTCGTCGCCGTGCTCGCGGCGAACGCCGCTGCAGTCGGCGAGCCGAGAACGGTCAGCCCGGCTGCGGCTGCGCCTCCTTTGAGGAACAACCCCTTCCGTGTCAGACCCGTGTGCTCTTCGTCGATGAAGCCGTTGTCCATGCCACTCCTTCCCCGGTTGGTTACACCGCCGATTCTCAACCGTTTGGGGGTGCCCGCGCTAGTCGAACTCGCCGAGCGAGACGGGCCGGCGCTCGGCCCGGGAGCGCTCGGCTGCCAGGGCGATCGCCAGCGCCGCGCGGGCCTCCGCCAGGGAGCAGGGGCTCGGGGCTCCGTTGCGCACCGCGGCGACGAAAGCGGCCAGTTCCTTGCGGTACGCGGGCTCGAAGCGATCCCAGAAGTCCCGGTAGGCGGCGTGCGGCGGTGGGTCGGAATCCGGCTCCACAGAACGGATCGGGGTGCGCGGGCCCTGGCCGACCGCGATGCTGTCGCCGGTCCCGAACACCTCGAGGCGGACGTCGTAGCCGAGCGGATCGCGGCGCGTCCCCGAGAGGATCACGAGGCCGCCGCCCGAGAGCTGGAGGATCGCCGCCGCGACGTCCACGTCCTCCAACTCGTCGATCCAGGGCGCGTCGAGGCCGGCGCCGTCCGCGTAGACCTGGGTGACCTCTTCGCCGCTGACGAAGCGGATTGCGTCGAAGTCGTGGATATGAAGGTCGCGGTAGATGCCTCCCGACGCGGCGATGTATGCGGCCGGAGGAGGGAACGGGTCGTGTGTGGCCGCGCGCATCGAGAGAATGCGGCCGACGGAACCGCTCGCGACCGCGGCGCGCGCGGCTTCGTAGCCGGCGTCGAAGCGTCGCTGGAAGCCGACCTGAACGACGATGCCTGCGGAGTCGGCGACCGCACGGATCCGGTCGAGCGTGGCGAGGTCGAGTGCGACCGGTTTCTCGCAGAACGCCGGCACCGCTGACGTGGCGGCCAGCTGGAGGAGCTTTGCGTGGCTCGGCGTGGAGGTGGCGATCACCAGCGCCTCGGCGCCCGCTTCCAGCAAGTTTTCCGGTGTCGCGAAAGGTCGGACGCCGAACTCGTCCGCTACTCGGCGGGTGCGTTGCGGGTCGGCGTCGGTAACCGAGACCGTGACACCTTCGAGACCGACGAGGGTCTGTACGTGGTGCGCGCCGATCCGGCCCAGACCGGCGACGCCGACGGCGAGCTCCTTACTCAAGGCCCCCGACGTCGAGGACCACCGTCTTCAGGTCGCTCATGTCGAGCATCGTGTAGCGCCCACCGATGCGGCCCCAGCCACTCTGCGTTCCCGACGCGCCGCCGAACGGCTCGTGCGCCTCCCAGTAGTCGGTCGAGTCGTTGACGACGACGTTGCCGACACGGAGGTTGTCCACGTACGTGAACGCACGCTTGAGGCTCGACGTGTAGACGGCCGCCTGCAGACCGAGGTGCGAGTCGTTCGCGACCGCGAGCGCCTCGTCGTCCGATCGCACGCGAATCAGCGGCACGATCGGGCCGAACGTCTCCTGCTGGTTGATGAGCGTGTCGACGCCGACGTCGGTGACGACGGTCGGCTCGTAGTACAACCGTGTCGGCCGGTCGCTCGACCGGGAGCCGCCGAGGACGACGTTCGCGCCCTTGTCGACGGCGTCCTCCAGGTGGCGGTCCATCTTCGCGGCGGTCGGTTCGTTGTTCATCGGGCCGACGAGCGTCGCGTCGTCGAACGGGTCGCCCAGCTGCCAGGTCGCCGCCGCTTTCAGCACCTCGTCGAGGAAGGCGTCGTGCACGTTTTCGTGCACCAGCACTCGCTCGGTCGCGCAGCACACCTGTCCAGCGCAGAAGAAACCGCCGAAGACAGCGCCCTGCGCGGCGCGCTCGAGGTCGGCATCCTCGCAGACGACGACGGGCCCGTTGCCGCTCGCCTCGATCAGCGAGCGTTTCAGCCCGGCGGCGCGGACGATCTTCTCCGCCGTCGGATGAGAGCCGACGAAGCCGACACAGTCGACGCCCGGATGCGTCACCAGGCGCTCGCCGACGTCGCCGCCGCCGTAGATCACGTTGACGACGCCGTCGGGCAGGCCCGCGTCGGCCATGATCTGCATGAAGTTCGCCATCGCGATCGGCGTCCACTCGGACGGCTTCATCACGATCGTGTTGCCGACCGCGATGCCCGGTGCGATCAGCTCGACCGGAATCAGCGTCGGAAAGTTCCACGGCGTGATCGCCGCATAGACGCCGTTCGGCTTCCGGAACGTGAGGATCCGCTTGTTCGGATCCTGCGACGGGATGATCGCCGTCTCCATCCGCTTGACATCCTCGGCGGCGATGCGGAAGTTCTCGGCGGTCTCGTCGATGTCGGCGAGCGCCTCTGCGGCGTACGGCTTGCCCTGCTCGAGCGAGAGCTCGCGTGCGAAGTCCTCGCGCCGCTCGTCGATCAGGTCGGCGATCGCATGGCAGATCCGGGCGCGTTCCCACGCCGAGAGCGCGGCCCACTTCGGCTGCGCGGCCCTCGCCGCTGCGACCGCCCGGCCGAGGTCGTCGGCGCTTGCGTCGGGCGCCTCGGCGAGCGTCTCGCCCGTGACCGGGGAGACGACCGCGCGTACGCTCTCGCCGGTCGAGCCGACCCACTCGCCGCCGATGAAATTCTCCAGGGTGCGAACCGTGACAGCCATGCTGCTCCTTTCTGTGCCCTCCGCCTTCTGAAAGAGTCTCGCTCATGGCCCGCCTCACTGCAGCCCAAGCGTTGATCCGCTTCCTCGCCGGCCAGCGCGTCGAGCGGGACGGGGTGGAGCGTCGCTTCTTCGAGGGCTGCTTCGGGATCTTCGGCCACGGCAACGTCGCCGGAATCGGGCAGGCGCTCTACCAGCAGCCCGAGCTCCTCACCTACTACCAGGCGCGCAACGAGCAGGCGATGGTGCACACCGCGGCCGGGTTCGCGCGCATGAAGAACCGGCTCGCGACGCTCGCCTGCACCACCTCGATCGGGCCGGGCGCGACGAATCTCGTCACCGGCGCCGCCCTGGCGACGGTCAACCGCCTGCCGGTGCTGCTGCTGCCGGGAGACGTCTTCGCGTCGCGGCGGCCCGATCCGGTGCTGCAGCAGCTCGAGGTTCCCTCGCGCGGCGACGTCTCGGTGAACGATGCGCTGCAGCCGGTGTCGCGCTACTTCGACCGGATCGAACGGCCCGAGCAGCTCATTCCCGCCGCGCTCGCTGCGATGCGCGTCCTCGTGAACCAGGCGGAGACCGGTGCGGTGACGCTTGCTTTTCCGCAGGACGTGCAGGCGGAGGCCTTCGATTACCCGGACGACTTCCTCGCGCCTCGCGTCTGGCACGTGTCGCGGCCGGAGCCGGATCCCGCGCGACTCGCAGAGGCGGCGGCGCTCATCCGCGACGCCGAGCGGCCGCTGATCGTCGCAGGGGGCGGTGTCATCTACTCCGAGGCGACGTCCGCTCTGCGCGCGTTCGTCGAGCAGACCGGGATACCGGTGGGGGAGACGCAGGCCGGGAAGGGATCGCTGCCCTACGACCATCCCTGCGCGCTCGGGGCGATCGGCGCGACCGGCACTTTCGCGGCCAACCGGGTCGCCGCGGAGGCGGACGTGGTGATCGGCATCGGCACGCGCTGGTCGGACTTCACCACCGCATCGAAGACCGCCTTCCGCAATCCCGGCGTCCGCTACGTGAACGTGAACGTCGCCGATTTCGACGCCGCGAAGCTGAACGGCATCGCGCTCGTCGCCGACGCGAGAGCCGCACTCGAACGGCTCGCTGCTGCGCTCGAGGGCCACGAGGTCGCTTCGGACTATCGGGAGCAGGCGGCGCGACTGAACAGGGAGTGGGACGACGAGGTCACGCGGCTCTACTCGCTCGAGCACGACCCGTTGCCGGCGCAGAGCGCGGTCATCGGCGCTGTCAACGAGGCCGCGCGACCCACCGATGTCGTCGTGTGCGCCGCAGGGTCGATGCCCGGCGACCTGCACAAGCTCTGGCGGACGCGCGACCCGAAGGGCTACCACGTCGAATACGGCTACTCGTGCATGGGCTACGAGATCGCGGGCGGCCTCGGCGTGAAGATGGCCGCGCCGGAACGCGAGGTGTACGTGCTGGTCGGCGACGGCTCATACCTCATGCTCTCGAGCGAGATCGTCACGTCGATCCAGGAACACCTGAAGCTGACGATCGTGCTCGTCGACAACCACGGCTTCAGCTCGATCGGGAACCTCTCGCGCTCGCTCGGCACCGACGGCTTCGGAACGCAGTACCGCTACCGGGAGAACGGCTCGCTCGGCCTCGACAGCGACGACTCGCCCGCACCGACGCTGCCGGTCGATCTCGCCGCGAACGCCGAGTCGCTCGGGGCGAAGGTCATCCGCTGCCGGACGATCGCCGACCTGCGGGCAGGCCTCGAGGCGGCGAAGACGGAGGACGCGACGGTCGTGCTCGCGATCGAGGTCGACCGCTACGAGGGCGTGCCAGGCTACGAAAGCTGGTGGGACGTCCCCGTCGCGGAGGTCTCCGAGGTTCCCGCCGTACAAGACGCTCGCAAAGGCTACGAGGAAGCCCGGGGGATGAGCTAGCTGGTCGAGCCCAGTCTTCTGGGGTTGTCTGTAAACGCGTGTCCGACCCGGAAGATCAAGGCCGGAGGCTAAGACCGGGCGGAGCCGGGCTTAGCCGGAGGCGACCTGATGCGGACACGGTCGCGGAAGCGCCCGTGTCCGCACGGAAGGGAACAGCCGCCCAGCACCAACAGAAACAGGAGTGCGTGGGCTTTGCCCACGCACGTTTCGCGCGAAGCGCCCACCCTGAATCCGGGCGAAAGCGCAGCTTTCGCCCGGTGGGAGCTTGATTGCAAACGATTTCATGTCCAGAATGGGCGACCGCATGACCACGCCCACAGGCATCCGGACTGACCTGACTCTTGCCCGGGATGGCGGCTCGCCCGCGCGGACGAGGCCGGAGGCGCCGATGTTCCCCGGCGGCATGGAGGTCGCTGCCGAGGAGCTCGAAGCGCTCCGCCGGGTGATTGAGAGCAAGAACCTCTTCCGCTACTACGGCGTCGGCGACGGCCCCGCCGAGGTGGCGGCGTTCGAGCATGAGTTCGCCGAGCAGATGGGGTCGAAGCACGCCCTCTGTCTCAACGCCGGTTCGTCCGCGCTCATCTGCGCGCTCATCGGCGCGGGTATCGGCGAAGGCGATGAGGTGATCGTGCCTGCGTACACCTGGAACGCGACGCCCAATGCGGTGCTCGCGTCTCGCGCGACTCCCGTCTTGGCCGAGGTGGACGAGTCGCTGACGCTCGACCCGCAGGACGTCGAGCGCCGGATCACGCCGCGGACGCGCGCAATCCTCCCGGTGCACATGCGCGGCGCGCCCGCTGCGATGGACGCGCTGACGGCGATCGCGGAGCGCCACGAGCTCGTGCTGGTCGAGGACGTTTGCCAGGCGGCCGGCGCGACGTTCAACGGGAAGCGGCTGGGAACCTTCGGCGATGCCGGTGCGTTCAGCCTGCAGTTCAACAAGATCATCACGACCGGCGAGGGCGGCGTGCTGATCACCGACCGTGACGACCTGCTGGATATTGCGCTTGACGTGCACGACTGCGCCAACTCCGTGCGCCGCGGCATCGGGCTGCCCAAGTTCGCCGGCTACAACTTCCGCGCGTCGGAGCTGACGGGGGCGGTGGCGCGCGTGCAGCTCAAGCGTCTCGACGGCCTGCTCGAACGGATGCGCGCGAACCACGCTCGGCTGAGCAGCCACGTGCGGGGCCTGCCCGGCCTGACTCTGCGGCACGCGAACGACGACGGTGGCGACGCCGGGATCGCCCTGATCGCATTCGCCGAAGAGGCGGAGCGCGCGCGTGACGCGGTCGACGCGCTCAATGCGGAAGGCGTGCTCGCGATGCGGATCTACGACCCCGACACGCCCGACCTCCACGTCTATCCGTTCTGGGCGCCCGTCCTCGCGGCGCTCGAGACGGCCGGCCAGCCTCCGCCCGACTGCCCGCGCACGCTCGAGTTGCTCAGGCGCTCGATCCACGTCGACGTTTCGCCGCTCTGCGACGAACAGGATCTCGACGAGATCGCCTTCGCCTTCGAAAAGGTGGCCAAGCAGGTCCTCGCATGAGGTCGCTCCAGGGCGGCCCATGAGGCTGCGCATCGGCGTGGTCGGCGGCGGCCTCGTCGCGCAGGCGATGCATCTTCATTTCCTCGCCCACCAGGGCGAGCGGTTCGAGCTCGTCGCCGTCGCCGATCCGAGCGCGATCGTCCGTGACGAGCTGCAGCGGCTCTACAGGCTCGAGGCGACCTATGCCGACCACCGTGAGCTGCTCGAGGGCTCGAAGCTCGACGCCGTCGTCATCTGCTCGCCGTCGCAGACGCATGCGCAGGCGACGCTCGACGCGCTCGACCGCGGCTTGCACGTCTTCGTCGAGAAGCCGATGTGCATCACGCTGGCCGACGCCGATCGCATCATCGAGGCGCAGCGAAGCTCGGGAAAGGTCGTGCAGGTCGGCTACATGAAGCGCTTCGACCGGGCGTGGGAGCGGATGCTCGAGAACATGCCGGGCTCCGCCGAATCGCTGCGCTACATCCGCGTGGTCGTGCACGACCCCGAGTTCGTTCCGTTCTTCGGCCCGGGCGAAATTGCTCGCGGCTCGGACATCCCGGCCGACGTGCTCGAAAGCGGGCGCGAGGCGATACGTGCGCAGGTGAGGGAGGCCGTGGGCGCGGACAGCCCCGAGGTCGTCACCGCGTTCGAGGGAGCGTTCCTCGGCAGCCTCGTCCACGACGTCAACATCGTGCACGGCCTGCTCGAGCGCCTCGGCGAGCAGCTGCCGGCACAGGTGATCGACGGCGACTGGTGGAACGGGGGCCAGGCCGTGACCGGCGCGGTTCGGCTTGCGAACGGCGCCCGCTGGGACAGCGCCTGGATCCAGCTCCTCGACGTCTACGAATACCGCGAGTCCGTGATCTTTTACTTCGCGGAGGAAGTGCACTCGCTCGCGTTTCCGTCGCCCTGGCTCAAGCAGTCGCCGACCCGGTACGAGGCATCGCGCGTCCGTGATGGCGCCCGCTCCGTCGAGCTGTTCGAGTCGTACGAGGAGAGCTTCGCCCGCGAGCTCGCGCACTTCCACGACTGCGTTGTGAACGGGACGGAATGCCGCACGCCCCCTACTCAGGCGCGGCTGGACATGGACGTCCTGACGCAGATGTTCCTCAAGGCCGGCAGCGGCGGGTGACCGCTCTTCGGAGCGCGATCGTCGGCTCCGGGTTCGTCGCACGCGTACATGCGGCGGCGGTCCGAGACCTGGGCGGGACCGTCGTCGCCGTCTGCAGCCGAACCCAGTCGGGCGCGGAACAACTGGCCGGTGAGCTCGCCACTGCCATGGCCTTCGAGTCGCTCGAGGATTTGCTCGGCAGCGGCGGGGTGGACGTCGTGCACGTCTGCACGCCGAATGCGGTGCACGCCGAGCAGACGCTTCTCGCGCTCGAGCACGGCGCGCATGTCGTGTGCGAGAAGCCGCTTGCAACCACCATGGAGGAGAGCGCGCGCATGATCGAGGCGCTCGAAGCGAGCGGCAAGGTCGGCGCGGTCGCCTATCACGTGCGCGGCTATCCGCTGGTCGAGCACATGCGCGCGACCGTCGAAGCCGGCGAGCTCGGCGACCTGCGTGTGATCCACGGCCGCTACGTCTGCGACGACGCGCTGCTCGTCACCGAGGGCTGGCGCCTCGAGCCGACGGCGTCGGGGCCGACCTATGTCACCGCAGACCTCGGCGCGCACTGGTTCGACCTCGCCGAGCACGTCACCGGCGCGCGCGTGAGCGAAGTGCTCGCCGACTTCCGTACGGTCGTCCCCGGCCGCGCGCTCGAGGACCACGCCGCAGTGCTGCTTCGCTTCGACAGCGGCGCCACCGGCGGCGCGGAGTTCAGCTCTCTCGGCCCCGGCCGCAAGAACCAGCTGCTGTTCGAGCTCGAAGGCAGCCTCGGCGGCTTCACATGGGACCAGGAAAGCCCGAACGAGCTCCTGCACCGGCACGCAGAGGCGCCGACCCAGGTCGTCATCAAGGATCCCGGCGCGAACGCGGGGCGCGCACCGGACTTCGCGCGCTATCCCGCCGGACACGCCGAAGGCTACGGCGACGCGTTCCGCGTGATCCTGCGCGACGCGTATCTCGCGATGGCCGGCGAGCCGCACGGCTCGTTCCCGACGTTCGCGGACGGGCACCGAGGGATGCAGGTGCTGGACGCGACGCTGCGTAGCGCACAGGACGGCGGCTGGGTCGCCGTCGAGAGTTAGGCGGCCGAGCGCCGCGGCACGAGGCGCAGCGCACGACGCACGATCCCGGGCAGCACGAAGGCCAGCGCCATCAGGCAGAGCGACGCGGCCAGGAGCAGCGCGGCGAGCGCGTTCACCTCGGGCGTGATCCCGAACTTCACCTGCGTGTAGATGTAGATCGGCAGCGTGTTGTGGCTGCCGATCAGGAACAGCGTGATGATGAACTCGTCGAGCGAAAGCGTGAAGGCGAAGAGCGCGCCGGCGAGAATGGCGGGAGCAAGCAGGGGCAGGACGACATAGCGCAGCCGCTTGAACGTGTTCGCGCCGAGATCGCTCGCGGCCCGCTCGAGGCTCGAGTCGAACCCCTGCAGCCGCGCCGCGACGAGGAGTAAGACAAACGGCGTCGTGTACACGCTCTGGCCGATCACCGCCGTCGTCGGCGACAGCGTCAGGTGGAACACGCTCGTGAACAGCACGAGGAGGCTGATCCCGATCAGCAGACCGGGGATCATGATCGGCAGGACGAGCGTGATGCGAATGCCGCTGCGGAACGGCAGCCGCGAGCGCACGAGCGGGAACGCGGCCGCGGTGCCGACGATCGTGCTGACGACCGTCACTTCGAAGGCGATCCGAATCGTCGTCGTCAGCGCGTCGCGGATCTGGTAGTCGTGGAAGACCTGGCCGTACCACTTGGTCGTCCAGCCGGTGATCGGAAACGTGCCGTAGCGGTTCGCGTTGAAGCTGAACACGACGAGCAGGACGATCGGGGCGAACAGGAAGACGTAGATCAGGAACGCCCAGAAGGTGAGCGCGCTGCGCGTCAGCCGCCCCCGGCGCGAGACGATGTCGAGGTCACGTGCCATAGGGATCCTCGACCTCGAGCGAGCGCCGGAACACGGCAAGCAGCACGACGATCAGCGCCGCAATCAGTAGCGCCGCGGCCGCACCGCGGGTGTACTGGGCGCCCTGGAAGAAGTTCACGATCAGGTTGCCGATCATCACGCCCCTCGCTCCACCGACGAGCTGCGGCGTCAGGTACTCGCCGAGGATGGGGATGAATACGAAGATCACCGCCGTCGTGATGCCCGGCCTGATCTGCGGCAGGAGGATGCGCCACATCGCGGTGCCAGGAGTCGCGCCGAGATCCATGGCCGCCCGGAATTGATTCCAGTCGAAGCGCTCGAGCGACGCATACAGCGTCAGCGCCGCGAAGGGGAAGTAGAGGTAGACGAGCACGAGAATCACAGCAGGGCGGTCGTAGAGGAAGAACGAGACCGGCTTGGACGTCGCTCCTGTCCAGTGCAGGAACCGGTTCATCGCGCCCTGCGGCCCGAGGATTGTCAGCCACGAGTAGACCCGCAGCAGGTAGCTCGTCCAGAAGGGCAGGATGACCAGGACGAGCAGCACCTTCTGGTAGCGCTTCGGAACGTACCGCGCGAGCCAGTAGGCGAAGGGAAAGGCGATCAGCAGTGTGAGCACGGTCGCCGCGACCGAGACCCACACGGTTGCCCAGAGCGTCGCGACGTAGGTCGGGACGCTGAAGAAGTAACGGTAGTTGTCGACCGTCCAGTCGTGGACGACGTTGTAGTCGACCGTCTGCCAGAAGCTGTAACAGACGATCAGGCCGAGCGGGACGAGGAAGAACAGGCCGAACAGGACGAGCGCGGGCGTGAAGCCCGCGTACTCGCCCAGCCGGGACAGCCAGGTCCAGCGCGCGCCGCGACCCAGCGGCAGCCCTACGTCTGCCGGCTGGGTCGCCTCCACACCCGGGCTCGAGCCGGGCGTCCGCATTTACGCGCCGAACACCTCGTTGAACGCATCGGTGTACGCCTGCTCGTTTCCGGACGGGCCCTTCAGCGTCATCTTCAGCGCCTTGTCCGGCTGGTTGTAGAGCAACCGCTGTGCACGGTCGCCGTGACCCTGGTTCACGAGCATCTTGTACGCCTTCTCGTTGAACAGCGGACGCCCGTTCGTCAGGAAGTTCTGTGCGATGTACGGGGCCTGCTGCATTGCATTGATGAAACGGGGGAAGGCGTCTTGGTTCTTCGACTTCGTCACCATCTGCTCGGAGTCGATGAACCCGACCGTTCCTTCCTTCGGGTACGCCGGCTTCACGACCGGGCCGCCTGCGTCCTTGACGCGGTCGTCCGTGCCGAGGTTCGTGATCCCGATCCACGCGGAGCCGTCCGCGAGTGCGCGAACGACCTCGTTGTTCTGGGAGGCGAGCTTCAGGACGTTCGGCTTGAACTCCTTCAGCCAGCCCTTCGCCGCCGCGATCTCGTCCGTCGTCATGCTGTACGGCTCCTTCGCCCCTGTTGCCTTGCCGGCGATGGCCATCATGTCCGTCGGGATGTTCTCGAGCGAGATCTTCCCCTTGTACTTCGGGTCGAGCACCGCGTGCCACGAGTCCGGGATCGTCTTGACGTACTTCGGGTTGTAGTAGATCTGCACCGTCGACCACGAGAACGGATAGCCCATGTAGTTCGAGCCGTCCTTCCAGAAGGAAAAGTCCCGTGCGATCGAGTACAGCTGGGACGAGACAGGCAGAGACGAGAGGTCGAACGACTGCGTCAGCCCGTCCTTGTTGTACTTCGGGACCCAGAGCGCGTCGCCGGACACGATGTCGAACTGGCTCCCGGTCTGCTTGATCTTCAGATACGCGTCGGCATTGTCGCTGAACAGCTGCGGCCGGCCCTGCTCGTTCGTCTGCTGCTTCACGGCCGCGAGCTGATCGTTCGCGTAATGGTCCGACCAGGTGAGCCAGTTCAGCGTGACCGCCTTGTCGCTTTTCCCGACCGCGGACCCTGTTCCGCTCGACCCTTTCGAAGAGCCTCCGCATCCTGCAGCGATGACTCCGACGGCGCCGACTGCCCCGAGCCGCAACACGCGGCCTCGGCTCATGCGCTCGTCGAACAAGCGCTCCTCAATTGACGTCACTAACGTCATCCTCCCTTCGGTTGGACCCCTCCAACAGCACCACGTCCTCCGGATCCCAGGTCAAGACGACCTCGGTCTCCGGAGCAAACTCGTTCGCGGCAGCGCCCTCCATGCCGAAGAGCGCGGCGGTCACGGGGGCGTTGACGCCCTCGCAGTTCACCGCAACACGTGTGTGGCTGCCGAGAAACGACGACTGGGCGATTCTTCCCCGCAGACCCGTTCCGTTCGAGTCGGCAGGCAGCTGCACCTGGATCGACTCGGGCCGCACCATCAACGTTGCCCGTCCACTCGCCTGTCGAGTGGGGGCGGGCACCTCCGCACCGTTCACGAGGGAGGCCTTGCCTCCGGTCCCGACCTCGACCTCGATGAAGTTCGACTCCCCGATGAAGTCGGCGACGAAAGCGCTCTTCGGCTGATGGTAGATCTCGTGCGGCGTTCCCACCTGCTCGACGCGCCCCTCGTTCATAACGGCGATCCGCGTCGCCATCGACATTGCCTCTTCCTGGTCGTGCGTCACGTACACGAACGTCGTCCCGACATCGCGGTGGATCTGCGCGAGCTCGATCTGGAGCCGCTTGCGCAACTTCAGGTCGAGTGCGCCGAGCGGTTCGTCGAGCAGCAGGACGGCGGGCCGGTTGACGAGCGCGCGTGCGACGGCGACGCGCTGCTGCTGTCCTCCCGAGAGCTGTACGGGGAGCCGGTCGGCGAACGTGTCGAGCCCGACGAGCGCGAGCGCCTCTTCGATGCGGCCGCCCGCGTCGCTTCGGGGGGTTCGTGCCATCTTCAGGCCGAATCCGACGTTGTCGCGCACCGTCATGTGCGGGAAGAGCGCGTAATTCTGGAAGACGGTGTTGACCGCGCGCTTGTACGGCGGCAGCCGGTTGACGTTCTCGCCGCGGATGAGAATCTCCCCGGTCGTCGGCGCGATGAAGCCGCCGACGAGGTTGAGCGTCGTCGTCTTGCCGCAGCCTGACGGTCCGAGCAGGCAGAAGAACTCGCCCTCCTCGATCTCGAGGCTCGTCGGCTGCAGGGCGTCGTGCGTTCCGTAGCGCTTCGTGACGTCGCGAAAGGTGATCGCGGGGGCGGCGTTCCCGTTCATCTGGGGTCCTCTGCGGCACAGCCGCACGAACGCCGGCGGACGAGCCGGACCGGAATGCTGATGTCGCGCCGCGCCACCCCTGGCGAGCGCATGCCATCGATGAGCAGCTCGGCCGCGGTTGCGCCGACCTGACGTGGGTCATACGCGACCGCGGTGAGCGACGGCTCGAGCAGGTCGCCGAAATAGGGATCGTCGAACGCGGCCAGCGCAACGTCGTCCGGAATGCGCACGCCGCGCGCGCTCGCCGCGGACATGAAGCCGAGCGCGAGCTCGGCGCTCGACGCGAGTACGGCGGTCACGCGGTCCTGTTCGGCCAGGAGCTCCAGGCTCGCCCGCCTGCCGTCGGCGATCGACCAGGAGCAGACCTTGATGTCGCGCTCTTCGGGTTTCAGCCCGTGAGCGTCCGTGGCAGCGATGAACGCACGCAGCCGCGCCGCCCCGGCGCTTTCACGTTGCGAGCCGGCGAGTAGGCCGATTCGCCTGTGGCCGTGCTCGACGAGATGCTCGACGAGCAACGCGATGCCTTGCGCGTCGTCGAGTGTCACGGCGCCGTCGCCCGTTTCCTCGATGACGCCGTCGAAAAAGATCGTCGGCGTCGGCCGGTCGCCGATGGTTCGGTCGAAGACCTCACGCGACAGGCCGGCGCTTGCCACGAGCAGCCCGTCGACCTGGTGGGAGAGCAGCGTTTCCACGGCAGCGAGCTCGCGGCCGACGTCCTGGTTCGCGTCCATCAACATCACGCGGTAGCCCGCGCGTTCGAGCGTCCCCTGTGCGCCCTGCAGCGCCGCCGCGTAGAACGGGCTCGACACGTCGGGAACGACGAACCCGACCGTCAAGGTCTGTTGGGTCCTCAGCGAGCGAGCGAGCGCCGAGGGCTGGAACTTCAACTTCGCGGCCGCGTCCTCGACCGCCGCCCGGGTCGCCGGCGCGAGGCCGCGGTGGCCGTTCAGCGCACGAGAGGCGGTCGACGTCGACACGCCTGCCTGCTCCGCGACGTCCGCCAGCGTGGCCTTGCGGCGGGGTAGACGAGGAGCAGGCGAGGGGAGTTCCTGCAGCTCGCTGGACGCCAGGCCTGAAAATCGATTGCGCAAGCGATTGCGACGCTGCCATACTCACTCTCGCAGTGTCAAGGGCGACGCCTCCTCTTCGGCTCGGCGTCGCCGGCCTCGGCGGGATGGGAACCGTCCATGCCGAGAACGCGCAGCGGCTCGACGGAGCCGAGCTCGTGGCGGTCGCGGCTGCCCGTCCCGGCCGGGCCGAAGAGGTGGGAAAACGGCTTGGGGTGGCGCATCTCAGCTATGCCGAGCTCTTCACCAGTGCCGACGTCGACGCCGTGGTCCTGGCGGCCCGCTCCGTCGACCACGGCCCCCTTGCCCTGGAAGTCCTGCGGGCAGGCAAGCATCTCTTCCTGGAGAAACCCGGCGCGACCACGCTGGCGGAGCACGACGCGCTGCGAGCGGAGAGCGTTGCGCGTCCCGCCCAGGTCGTGCAGATCGGGTACATGCGCCGCTACGACGAGGGCTTTCTCGAGGCTCACCGGCTCGTCCAAGCCGGCGCCGGCGGGAAGCCGCTCGTGGTCCTGCTGACGAGCCGCGACACCGAATGGCCGGAGGGCGAGGATCCTCGAAACACCGGTGGGTTCCTGCTCGACATGGCGTCGCACGACTACGACTCCGCGTGCTGGCTCCTCGAGGACGAGCCGGTCGAGGTGTCGGTTGCACGCCAGTCCCTCGTCTATCCCGAGCTCGCGGAGCTCGGCGACCTGGACAACGGCCTCGTGACGATTCGCTTCGCCGGCGGTGGCATCGCCGTCACGCACGTTTCGCGCACGTCGCCGTTCGGTCACGACATCCGCTGCGAAGTTGTCGGCAGCGAGGGCTCGGTCTTCGTGCGCGGGCCGGGTGACGACGCGGCGGCGGCCGTCATCGACCGCTCGGATGCGACGCGCTTTCCGGCCGACTATCGCGAGCGATTCACCGACGCTTACGTCGCCGAGCTCGCCGCCTTCGTCGCAGCGTGCCTCGGCACGGGACCGGCAGGCCCGACACTCGACGACGACCGGCGCGCCGTCGCCACGGGCGTCGCCGCGCGCGCAAGTGCGGTCGCCGGCCGTCCGCTCGCGGTCGGGACGGACTGGCCCTGGCCGTGAGCCGGCCGCGTCTGGGCACGGTCGCCCTCACGCTGCTCGCGGTCGCCGTCGTCGGGGCCGCCTCCTTCGACTCGATCCGCAAGGCGCTGCAAAGGGATCCGCCGGCGCAGCAGCCCCAGGCGGCGGTCGTGCACGGCGTTGCGCTCGGAGATCGCGCACTGCTCACCGCGCAGCTGCAGATCGACGGCGTGGACGGCGTGCTCTACTTCGTCGACCCGAAGTGTCGGCTGCGCGCGCTGCGGCTGCCGTCACTCGTGGCGGCGCCTGCACCTCGTGACGCAGGTTGTCGGTCGCTCGTCTCGCCGTCGTCGGCGCCGCCTGGGTGGTCGCTCTGGCCGCGTAACACACCGCTGGCGGCGCACTGCGCACACCAGCGGGTAATCGTGAGCGCCACCGCGGGACCGTCGCTCCCCATGATCGGCGGTTGCTCGCCCGCCTGGAGGCTGGATGGATCGATGACGTACATCAGACGTGGGGCGATCGTGCAGTTCCCACGGGTGGGCCGGGCACAAGTTCTTCGGAGTCGGAACCAGCTCGCGGCCGCGCTCGAACGCCTGCCCGCACTGCGCGGAAGCTCGGGCTGGCGCGCGAGCCGGATCGCCTGGCTCGGCTCGACGCGCTTCGCCGTGCTCGCGTCCAATCGCCGGCGCAGCGTCGCCGCCGTGTTCTCCGGCCGGCGGATCGTCGCGTTCCGCGCACGCGTGCCTGGTGGTGCGATCGACCTGAGGGCGAGCCCGCGCGGACGCTACGTCGTTCTGCGCAGCGCGCACGGCGTCGATCTCTACGACGCGCGTCAGACGGACTTCCTGCGGTTCCGCAGCTTCGGTAAGGCCGTCTCGGTCGCGTGGTCGAGCGACGAGCGCTGGCTCGCGGTCGCGAGCGGCTCCAAGATCACGCTGTCGGGCCCGCGCAACCACAGGGTCGTCCTGCCGCTGCACGCGCTCGACCTGGCGTGGACTCGCGAGCTCGGCAAATAAATTCTAGGGTCGGGCCGTGAACACCCTTCCGGAGGAGCTCGACGTCGACGCGATGCTGGGCCGCTTGGCCGAGCACTGGGGCATCGCCGCCGAGTCTGTCCAGTATCTGCCCGTCGGAGCCGGCAGCTACCACTGGTCGCTCGCGGACGCAGACGGAGAGCGCAGCTTCGTCACCGTGGACGACCTCGACCGCAAGCCGTGGCTCGGCTATACGAGGGACGCGGTGTTTGACGGCCTCGGCCGGGCATTCGACACGGCCGTTGCACTCCGTCGTGGGGGACTCCGTTTCGTGATCGCGCCGACCGCGACACTGACGGGGGACACGCTCCACCGTGTCGCGCCACGCTACTCGCTCGCGCTGTTCCCGTTCGTTCCCGCCGCCGAGAGGCGAAGCACGAACGGAGCGGCAAGCCCGTTCCCTCACTACGAGACCCCGGACGAGCGTGCGGCCATCGTGGCGATGCTCGCCGAGCTTCATCGCGCAACGCCTACCGTGGGCTCGCTGCCGCGAACGCTGGATCTGGAAGTGCCGGGTCGGCGTGGGCTCGATGCAGCTCTCGGGGAGCTCGGCAGCACCTGGGACGGCGGACCGTACTCGGAACCGGCACGGCAGGTGCTCGCGCGTCACGCTGCAGACGTCGTCGAGCTGCTCGCTCTTGCGGAGCGGCTTGCGACCGACGTTGCGCGGGGTCGCACAAACTGGGTGATCACGCACGGAGAGCCGCATGCACGCAACGTGCTGCGAACCGAGGACGGCCGCGGGCTCGTCGACTGGGACACGGTTGCGGTAGGCCCGCCCGAACGAGACCTCTGGATGCTCATGGACAGCTCCACCGACGTCGCCCTCTACGAAGCTCAGACCGGGCACGAGCTCGACACGCGCGCGGGCGACTTCTTCCGGCTCCTCTGGGACCTCTCCGACCTGGCTTCGTACCTCGCGGTGATTCGCGTGCCGCATCGTGAGGACGAGGACACGGCGCGCGCATACAGATGCATCACCGAGTGCGTCAGCAGCCGCGACCGGTGGTCGGAGCTGCTCGCAGACCGCTAGAGCGCAGCGTGCTCGCGGAGCCAGGCACGATTCCGAACCTGTGACTCGGCTGCCGCCGCCGCATCCTGCGGGGACTGGGGGACCATGTCCTGCTCGACCACGAGCCACCCCGAATACGACGAGCGCTCGAGCTCGGCGAAGAACCCGTCGAGGTCGACGTCGCCCGTGCCCAGCTCGCAGAAGACACCGCGGCGCCACGCTTCGGGCATGTCGGCGGCGTCGGCGATCACGCCGGCGAGCACCTCGTTGTGGACGTCCTTCACGTGCAGGTGATTGATGCGCTCGCCCCAGTCGCGCAGCGCGGTCGTCGGATCGCCGCCGCCGAGCGCGAGATGTCCCGTGTCGAGCAGCAACCCGACATCGGTGAGCTCGAGGACGCGCTCGATCTCCCACGGCGCCTCGACGAAGGTCGCAGTGTGGTGGTGGAACGTCGGCTCGACGTCGCGCTCACGCGCCAGGTCGGCGGCGCGCGCGACTCCTTCGGCCAGCTTCTTCCAGCCTGCGGTGTCGAGGCCGATCGACTGGTCCGACGCCGCGCGACCCGGAAAGCGAATGCGCTCAGCCGAGCCACCGTCCGCGAGGACTGCCTTCGCCTCGCCGCCTCCGGCCGCGTCGAAGAGATCGAGCGTTCCGCTCATCGCCGCGAGGTCTTCGTCCCAGTGCTCGGGCTCGCTGAACCGGATCGGGATGTAGCCGCCGACAAGCGCGAGGCTCCGCTCCTCGAGCCGCTCGTGCAGGTTCTCGAGACCGCCGAGATAGCCCGGCGGGCCGAGCTCAGTCCCCTCGTAGCCGGCCTCGGCGATCGCGTCGAGCACCGTCTCGGAGTCGGGAACGTCGGGAAGGACGCCGACGGTGATCTCGAAGGCGCCGTAGCTGCACGGCGCGCTGGCGACGCGGATGGCGGTCATGTCCGGCGACCTTCGAGCGTGACGAGCGGAACGCGCGGATCCGGCTCGAGCTCCGCCCACGCGGGGCGGATCCACGCGAGCGCCGGATCGTCGGCGGACGCCATCGAGCGGCGGTCGCCCGCGAGGCCGTTGAGGTAGTAGAGGTCGTAGCCGTGCGCTGCTGCGGTGGTGTGGTAGCCGTGCGGCACGAGCATGATGTCGCCGTCGCGCACGGTCTCGGTCAGGTCCGTGCCGTGCTGCGGGCTGTAGAGACGCTGCACCGCGAACGCACCGGGCGGCTCGGCCGGCGTGCGGTAGTAATAGACCTCCTCGAGCACGACCTCGCCCGGCGGTTGATCCTCATCGTGCTTGTGCGGCGGATAGCTCGACCAGTTCCCGGCGGGAGTGAACACCTCGACGACGAGCAGCCGCTGCGCGGGAAACTCCGGTTTGAGGATGTGGTTGATCTGCCGAGTGGCGTTGCCCGAGCCGCGCACTTCGATCTCGACCTCCTCCGGCTCGACGAGCCGAGGCTCGAGACGCTCGTCGGCGAGCGCGCCGGACACGGCTACCTCGACGTCGCCGAGCGCGGACAGCGTGTACTGCGTGTCGCGCGGCAGGTAGAGCGCCCAGGGCATTCCGTCGAACACATTGGCTCGTCCGCCGAGCTCCCAGCGCTCGCCTCCGGCCTCGACCGCGCACCTGCCGCCGAGCGGAACGAGCGCGATCTCTTCGCCGCCGGTCTCCCGTGAGACCTGTTCGCCGTCGCGCAGACGGTCGACCCGGAAGGACAGGTAGCGCCACGACGCCGACGCCGGACCGACGACGTCCCACTCGCCGTGGCGGAGCAGCAGCTCCGTCATGCGAGCTCGGCCTCGAGCTCCTGCAGAGTCGGCATCGCTTCCGAGCATGCCAGTTGCGACGCGACGATCGCTCCCGCGACCGAGCCGCGGCGGACCGCCTCGTCGAGCTCGAGCCCGGCATGCAGGCTCTGGACGAAGGCGGACACGAACGCGTCGCCGGCGCCGAGACCGTTGACGACCTCGACCGGATGACCCGGCACGTCGACCTCGCGGCCTTCATGGAAGAGGCGCGCACCGTGCTCTCCTCGCTTCAGCACTAGCGTCGGCACGCCGAGCTCGAGCAGCGCGGCAGGTGAGCCCGCGGCGGCTTCGACCTCCTCTTCGTTGCCGATCACGATGGTCGCGTGCGTCGAGGCGGCCTGCGCCAGCTCGCTGAAGTCGGACTCGCGCTCCCACAGGGCCGGCCGCCAGTCGAGGTCGAAGATCGTCGTCCCTTTGTGCGCGGCGAGTGCGGCGAGCGTCGTCTCCCGGCTCGGTGACTGGGCGAGGCCGGTGCCGGTAGCGAGCAGGAACGGCGCAGCCGCGACCTCGGCCGCATCGAAGTCCACCGGTGCGAGCTGCCAGTCCGGGACAGTCGGGTAGCGGTAGAAGGTGATCGGAAAGTCATCGGGCGGCCAGACCTCGCAGAACGTCGGCGGCGTCATCAGCTTCGGGTCGACGGCGAGGAAACGCACGTCGACGCCCTCGCCGGCGAGGAAGTCACGCACGAACTCGCCGTGCGGGTCGGGCCCGACCCGGGAGACGATCGCCGGAGTCAGGCCGAGCCGCGCGAGCCCCGTCGCGACGTTGCCGGCGAAACCTCCGACGAAGCGCGTGTAGGTGCGCACCTCCCGCAACGGTGTCCGCAGCTGATTCGGATAGAGGTCGATGCCCACCCGGCCGAGTACGGCGACGTCGATCGCTTTCGCTTCCATGGAACGATCTTTGCACGGCGCGATCACGCAGTCGGACGGACCGACTCGATCGATCAGACGCTCAGCGCAAGAACGGAGACGCGGTGAGTTCCGGCGCTCCGGCGAAGACCGGGCTGTCGCCAGGCTCCTGATCCCGTTCGGGATCGCCTTCGATGTCGCGCATCCCCGGCAGGGCAAGAGCGCTCAACGTCACGACCGCGCCGATCACCGCGGCCCCGATCAGGGTTGCGCGTACTCCGATCAACGCCGCCACTGGAGCGGTGAGCGCGAACGAGATCGGCAACAGTCCGATCGAGATCAGCCAGTCGAGGCTCGAGACGCGTCCGAGCATGCTCAGCGGGACGTGCCGTTGCTTGATCGTCGCCCAGACGATCGTGCCGGCGGCCTCGAGCGCGTTGAAGAGCAGACAGGCCATCATCAACTGCCACGCGGCGGTCGCGATCCCGTAGCCGGCGATTGCCAGCGTCGCGAGCGTCCACGTTACGTACATCACGGTCACGTCGCGGCGGGGATGTCCACGGTGTCCCACGAACGCGGCAGCACCTACCGCGCCCACGCCGCCCGCAGCGAGCACGAGCCCGAGCGTTCCGGCTGATCCATGCAGCTCGTTCTTCACGACGTACGGCAGAAGGACCTCGGCCGGTCCCAGGAACACGAGATAGGTGATCGCCGCCGACCCGAGCGTTCCCCAGAGCCAGACGCGCCGTCGGACGAACCGGAGCCCTTCCTTCAGAGCTGTCTTCGTCGAGACGGCAAGCTCGGGCCGGAGACGCTCGGTCCGGCGCATCGCGAGCACCGCAAGGAGCGATGCAGCGAACGACGCCGCGTCGACGGCAAATGCGACTCCGGTGCTGAGCGCGACGAGGGCGCCGCCGAGAACAGGGCCGATGAGCCGAAGTGCCAGCGGCCGCATGAACTGATCGAGCGAGTTGGCCGCGGGCAGATCGCGGTTCGGCACGAGCTCGGGCACGATCGCCTCGAATGCGGGCGTGAAGAACGCGGTCCCGATGCCGTAGACGGCGACGAGGACGACGAGCTGCCAGAACTGCAGCGCGTCCATCAACACCAGAGCGGCCAGCACGGCAACGGCGGCCGCGCGCAAGGTGTCCGCCCAGATCATCACGAGTCGCCGGTCGTGCCGGTCGCTGACGACGCCACCGATCAGCAGGAAGACAACCGTCGGCACGGTCATGGCGATGCCGACGATCGAAAGTGCGCCGGGTGCGTTCCACAACGAGTAGGTCTCCCAGGCGACGGCGATGAAGAAGATCCCGTCTCCGAGCAGTGACACGGTCATGCCGAGCCAGAGCACGCGAAAGTCGCGGTGCTTCAGCGGCGAAAGGAGGTTGCCTTTCCCGAAACCGCCCGGGCGGTCGAGAGCCTCGTGACTATGCTGCATTGGACGCGGGCGGTACGCCGACGTCAGCGTCTTCCGGCTGCGCGTTCAAGAATCCGACGAGCGCATCGGCACCCATCGGCCGCGCGAACAAGAAGCCCTGGCCGATTTCGCAGCCGAGATCCTGAAGTGACTTTTCCTGTTCCGGAAGCTCGATTCCCTCTGCGATCACGTCGAGGGAGAGACTCGCGCCGAGGGCGATGATCGCCGACTGCAGCGCGACGTTCTCGCCCGCTCCGACGAACGAGCGGTCCATCTTCAGGATGTCGACCGGGAAGCGGCTGAGGTAGCTCAACGACGAGTAGCCGGTTCCGAAATCGTCCATCGCGAGGCGAACGCCGAGAGACTTGAGCTCGTCGAGGCGCTCGACGGCGAACTCGGTGTCGGCCATCATCACCGACTCGGTGATCTCGAGGATCAGCGACGAGGCGGGGAAGCCCGTCTTCTCGAGCGCCGACCGAACGTCCGCGGTAATGGAGTCCGACTGAAGCTGCCGAACCGAAAGGTTCACGCTCATGGTCAGCGGTTCGTCGCGGGCGAAGACCTCCTGTAGCCGCAAGCCCTGCTCGCAGGCGGTTTCGAGCACCCAGCGTCCCATCGGAATGATCAGGCCGGTCTCCTCGGCGAGGGGGATGAACTGGACCGGAGTGATGTTGCCGCGGGTCGGGTGGTGCCAGCGCAGCAGCGCCTCGACGCCGATGATCTCGTGGCCGTCGAGACGCACGACCGGCTGGTAGTGCAGTTCGAGCTGTTCGAGATCGATCGCCTGCTGCAGATCCGAGCGGAGCTCGAGCCGTTCGACGACGCGCTCGTGCATCGCCGGCTCGAAGACGCGGTAGCTACCCTTGCTGTCGCGCTTCGCCATGTACATGGCGACGTCGGCGTTGCGCAGAAGCTCTGCGCCTTCCGGTGCGGCGGTTTGCCGGTCGACGAGGCAGATGCCCATGCTCGCGCGGGGAAAGACCTGCTTGCCGTCGATCTCCACCGGCGCTTCGAGCGCCCTGAGCATGCGCGACGCCGCGTCGGCGGACTCGGACGAGTCGGCGACGCCGTCGAGCAGGATCGCGAACTCGTCGCCGCCAAACCTCGCAACCGTGTCGGTCGGGCGCACGGCGAGCTGGAGCCGGCGGGCGACCTCCCGCAGGACCTGGTCGCCTGCCGGATGTCCGAGGCTGTCGTTGACGGTCTTGAAGTCGTCGAGGTCGATGAACATGACGGCGATGTCGGCAAAGCCACGCTCGGCGCGCACCAGCGCGTGCTCCACGCGGTCGGAGAACAATGCGCGGTTTGCGAGCTTCGTCACCGGATCGTGGAACGCCTGATGCGCGAGCTGGTCCTCGAACGCTTTGCGCTCGCTCACGTCACGGCTGTTCAGGACGACTCCGCGCACGTGCTCGTCGTGCAGGAGGTCGGTGTGCTGAACCTCGAAGCGCAGTGACGTACCGTCGCGGTGGGTGAAGGAGCACTCCATCGTGTGGGCCTCCGTGTTGCCCGAGCCGTCGGACGACGTCAGCTGCGCGAGCCGCGAGCGGTCCTGTTCGCTCAGCAGCCGATCGAAGCGCCGGCCTTCGACCTCGTCCGCGCGATACCCGAGCACGCGCTCGATCGAGGGGGACTGGTACGTGACGATGCCGTCGGCATCGAGGACGGTGATGAGATCGCTGGAGTGCGCGACCAGTGAGCTGAAGCGCGCTTCGCTCTGGCGTCGATGGAGGTCGGCTGCAAGTGAGGCGCCTTCGAGCGCAAGCGCGACCTGGGTGCCGAGCGCCTGCAGCGAATCGGCCAGGTCGAGCGAGATGTCCGCATCCGAGGAGACGATCAGGAGGCCGCGCAGATCTGCGCGAACCGAGAGCGGCAGGATCGCCACAGACTCGCCCTGGGCAAGCCGCAGGTCGGTGGCCACGAGCGTGGGCAGGGCCGAATGGGAAACTCGGAGGACACCCGAGCGTTCGAGGGCGAGCCAGTCCGCAGTCGCGGGGACGAGGTCCCAGCCGGCTCCGTCGGACGATGCGACTACCGCAGCTCCACCGGGGTTCAAGAGTGCGAGCCGGACGCATGATTCCGTCCCGAGCAGTCTCTCGACGCCGGAGATCGCCGCCGCATAGACCTGTTCGTGTCCGGCCGCGGCTACGAGGTCGACGCCGGCGCCGCGCAAGGCCCGCTCGCGCGAGACGACGCGTCCCTCCTGGCGGACGAGACCTGCCATGCGGGTGACGACGAGGAGGAACAGGATCCCGGACGCGACGATCACGACGAGCACGTCCGGGTTTCCCCACTCTTCCCAGAAGCGAATGCCGGGAGCGATCACGCAGGCGGCGCCGAGGAGCGTCAGGCGCAGGGGCGTGAGCCGTGTTCGCGAGTCCGTTGCGGGCTCTTCCAGCTCGCGCATCGACGGGTGCAGGGCGGCGGCGCCGAAGAGGAGGTAATAGAGGATCCAGCCCGCGTCGTAGATCAACTGGCTGTGCTGGTACGTCCCTTTCAACAGCGCAAGGTTGTAGGCCGAGTCGGTGGTGAGCAGGCAGACGATGCTGCTGACGAAGAGCCAGAATGCCGGGGTCCGCCGACCGGCGTCGACCGCGAGCCGGATCGCCGCGGCCAGGAGCAGGACGTCGCCCAGCGGATAGGCGACGGAGATCCCCTTCTCGAGCCAGGTGAGGCCGGCGAGGTGGATGTTCGGCGCGATCAGGAAGATCCACGAGAGCAATCCGACGCCGATCGTCAGGATCAGTGAGTCGATCAGGACGGAGCGGTCGGGCCGCGGGTTTCGCCGTCGTACCAGCACGAACAGACCTGCCATCAGTACCGGGTAGACGGCGAGGTAGAGGCCGTCGCCGGCCGACGGGAAATTGACGTCCACTCCGAACAGCAGCCGGTAGCTGTAGGTGTAGAGATCGCCCGAGAAGAAGAGGAACTGGCCGGCGGCGAACAGCCACCACGCCGCTCGTGCGCTCGGCTTGTTCATCCTGATGCCGGCGACGATCGCGACGACGCCCGAAAGACCCAGGGCATTGATCAGCGGACCGTTGCCCTTGAGCGGCGGGAAGAAGAGATAGACCGCCGTCAGGCCGAGGCCCGCGGCGAGATACCACACCCAGATCGGGCGGCGCACCGCAGAGCGGATCATGCTGCGCGCCTGCGGTTCCGCGATGGTTGCAGGTCGAAGCCGCTCGTCAGTCGCTCGAGGACGTTGACGAGACTCTCGATCTCCTCGTCGGTGTTTGCGGCCGTCACCTGCACGCGGAAGCCCACCTCGTCTCTGGGCACGAGGGGATACGCGGCGAGCGTGACGTAGATCCCGTTCTCGAAGAGGAAGCGTCCGACCGCGTCGATGTCCTCGTGGCGCGCCAGCGGAATCTCGATGATCGGAAAGCCACTCCTATTGGGCGTGTGCACTCCCAGCCGGTCGAGGCAGTCGAGGACCGCATGCGTCTTGCGCCAGAGGTCCGCACGGATCGGGTCGCCTCGGCGCTCGTTTACCGTCAATCCTGTTAGCGCGGTTGCAAGAGCAGCGATGGGGGAGGGGCCCGAGTACAGATACGGCGGAGCGGCGGTCTTGAGCAGCCGCTTCAGCGCGGGCGTGCAGGTAAGGAACGCCGCCAGTGACGAGTACGCTTTCGACAGGCCCGTGACGAGGATGACGTTGTCGTATGACTCGCCTGTGTAGCGGACAATGCTGTTCCCGCGATTTCCGTACGGGCTCAGCTCGTCGCCGGAGCGCTCACCGATGACGCCGAACCCGTGCGCATCGTCCACGTACAGCAGCGCGTCGTACCTGCGAGCGAGCTCGGCGAACGCGGGCAGGTCGACCGCGTTTCCGGTCATGCTGTTGACCCCGTCGATGCAGATCAGCCGCGGCGAGCTGCCGCCGGCCTTGAGCAGACGCTCCAGATCGTGGGGGTCTTCGAACTTGAAGCGCTTCACGGTTGCGCCGCGCGAGGCCGCGAACTGGCAGCCCTCGTAGATCGTCTTGTGCGCACGGCTCTCGACGTAGATGGTTCCCGCGCCCGCAAGGATGGGGATCACCGACATGTGGATGAGGGTGATGGTCGGCAGGACGAGTGTGTCCTCCGACCCGACCAGCTCGCTGAGCTGTTCCTCGATCTGCTCGTAGAGGACCGGGCTGCCGAGCAGGCGAGACCAGCTCGGATGCGTGCCCCATTGCTCGATGTAGCCGGGGATCGAAGCGATGATCTCGCGGTCGAGATCGAAGCCGAGGTAGTTGCACGAGGCGAAGTCCGCGAGCCAGCGGTCGCCGATGCGGATCATCCGTCCGTCGATCTCGTCGATGACGGCATCCGTCATCGGATTCGAGCGTTCGAGCTCGGCGAGGTCTTGGCAGGCGGCGAGCCACTTGTCGATCCAGGCAGGGGCCGACAACGCAGCCGTCGAGCCCGCGGAGATGCGCGCAGTCATACGGGACACATCGACCCCGGGGTGGGGGAGCTTTAGGCCGCAAGCCAGTTTCCAAATGGGAATCGACCTGAGCTGGCTATCGCCGCGGCGAGATCGGCCTGGTTGAGCCATTTCCACAGCAGCGGCCGGCCCCGTTCAGGCGGTTCGAAATGGCTCGAGCCCGGCCCCCGTCTGGCGAGGAGGCCGGGCTCGAAGGGTGAGCGCCCGATTCAGCCCGGGGTGCTCGTTACTTCTTGACCCAGCTTTCAGCGTTCCAGCTCGGTCCCTGCGAGCTGGCGTTGTCGACCATGCCGGCGATGTTCGACTTGAAGACGAAGTACGTCGGCCGCTGGAAGAGCGGGATCATCGGGACGTCGCTCCCGAGAATCGTCCCGACCCTGGCGATCAGGGCGAGCCGCTTCTTCGGGTTGAGCTCACGGTCCGACCGAGCCAGCAGCTGGGTGGCCGTGCGGTTGCAGTACTCCACGTAGTTGCCGGGGAGCCCGCAGGAGAACACGCTCACGACGTAGTGCGGATCGACCGTGACAAGCTGCGTGAACATCGCCAGGTCGAAGTTGTGCTCGGGCAGGTGGCTGCCGAACAGCGTGCCCGCGGGCACGAAACCGTTCTTCAGCTCGATGCCTGCTTTCGCAGCCTGATCCTGGAAGATCGTGAACGCGAGCTCGCGCAGTGCGTTGCCGCGGGTCGACTCGAGCAGGAACGAGACCCGGGTTCCGTTGCACGTGTAGATGCCGTCCCCACCCTTGGTGCAGTTGTGGGCGCGCATCAGGCTCGCGACCTTCGTCGGGTTGTAGTTCCAGCCGCTGAAGTTCTTGGCGTTGTAGGTCGGCTCGTTCGTGAGTCGGACGAGGCTGTTGAGCACGCCGACCTTCGAATTGAGCGTTCCGTAGAGCGCCTTCGCAGCGGCCTGCCGGTTGACGGCCGTGATCAGTGCCTGGCGGAGCCACTTCTGCTTCGCCAGAGGATTGCCCTTCGCTCCCTGCTGGATCTCGATGTGCTCCCAGGAGAGACTGAGGTGGGTCTGGATGCGGAGGCCCGCCTGTCCCTTGAGCTCGGCGAGTGCCAACTGCGGCTGCGGGTAGATCGCGTCGACCTCGCCGCCGCGGATCGCCTGAATCTCGGAGTTCGTGTTCGTGATGAACCGGAACACGATCGAGTTCAGCTTCGCCTTCTTGCCGTACCAGCCGCGGTTGTTGCGCTCGAGCGTGATGCCTGCGCCGCGGTCGAACTTGGTGAGGAGGAACGGCCCGTCAGCGATCGGGGCATTGCCCTTCTTCGGGTTGCACAGACAGTCGTTCCACACCGTCAACATGTTCTCGCCCGCCAGCGCGTGCTGCGGCAAGACGTAGCCGAAGAGCTGCTGCCACGCCGCGAAGTTCCGCTTGAACGTGACGGTGACGACCTTGCCGTTGCCCTTCACGCTGCGAATGTCCTGCCAGCCGAGCGGATCGATGTGATCCTTGTACTTCGGGTTCATCGCGGTCGCCCACGTGAACCGGAAGTCCTTGCCGGTCACCTGCACGCCGTCACTCCACTTCGCGTTGTTCCTGATGTAGTAGGTCACGCGTTGGGGGTTGTGCTTCAGCGTGTACCTGCTGATCAGGTCGGGCTTGTACTTGAAGCTGGGCGTGAACAGAAACGCACCCCGAATGACCGGAGTCTGGAACACGACGTTCCAGAACGCGTTGCAGTCGATGTCGAGGACCAGGTTCAGACACCAGTCCGGACCGCCGCCCTGCTCTGCTCCGAAGATGAGCGTCCCGCCGGCCTTGGCCGCCGAGGCGTTGTCAGCTCCATTCACCCTGGCCGAGCCGGTAGCTGCGAGCGCGAGCGCTGCGAGTACCGCCCCGGCGATGAGCCAGAGCTTTCGTCGATGCATCGATCCCTCCTTGCCTAGGCTTCGATCTGGGAGCCGGCGCGGCATGGCGCGATCCGGGCGCCCTGGCTCACAGTTCTCCGCATTACGACAACCGAGACTTGCGATCGACTTGTCGGTTAGCGCGTATTGCGAGAACGAATCAGGCGATCACGAAACCAACAGCACGACCGAAGCGTGCAACTGCAGCCACAAGGCGCACAGGTCCGGTGTGCGCCTTGTGGCTGAGTGAGTAGATGCGTCGAAGGTCCGAGGTAGACGCAGTCACTCGAACATAACTGAACGTTGTTGCTCTAGCGGTTCGGTTTCGTTATCGCGAGTTTTCAAATCGCGATCGGTCTGCGCACGAGCTCGTCGAGCTCTTCGTCGCCGCTCATGAGTCGATCGCTCCAGAGACGGCTGACGACGTTCCGCGTCGTCGCGACGAATGTTGCCGCAGGCGACGAAGGCACGAGTTCGCGGACCCACGCCAGTCCGATGACGCGCGGCGGTAGCGGCGACTCGAATTGCATCACCACCAGATCGCCGGAAAGGAGATTCGCTGCGAGGCTCGGGATCAACGCGGCGCCGAACCCGGCCGCAACGAATCCCTGGATCATGCTGTTGTCGTCCGAGCGGAGCGCGAATTGCAGCTCGATGCCGCGGTTGCGCAGGTGACTGATGATTCTCTGGGTGCTGCCGGAGGACTTGAACCCGATCAGCTTCAAGCCGCCGAGCTCGGCGAAGCGCACCGGCTCGCCGCTCGCGGCCCGCGGCGATGTTCTCGGCAGGACGAGGACGTACTCGTCCTTGGCGAGCGCATCGGTGCAGAGGTCGCCGTGGAAGCGAAGCGGGAGATCGACGAAGGCGAGATCGAGCTCGCCCTGATGGAGGAAGCTCACGAGCCGTTCGTCGCCGGGCGTGTCGGTGAGCACGACGTCCAGGTTCGGAGTCGTTTGAGCGAGCTCCCTCAGGACGTGCGGCAGGAGATGCGCCGCGATCGTCTGGTACGTCCCGATTCTCAGCTGCGAGTCGGCAACCGCGCCGAGATCGGCTTCCGCGTGGGCGAGGTTCGTCTGGATCGCCCGGGCATGGATGAGCAGGCGCTCGCCCGCCTCGGTCAGAGTCAGCGGCTGGGACGAGCGCGGGCGGTTGACGAGCCGCCGTCCGACGATCCGTTCGAGCGCCGCAAGCTGCTGGCTGACGGCCGGCTGCGAGTAGCCAAGCCGCCGGGCGGCGCGGTTGAACGAGGATTCCTCCGCGAGGGCAAGCAGCGCTGCGAGATGGCGGACCTCGATTCCCTGCCACGCACTGCGCCCGCCCTCTGTCATCTCGTCTCCCGAGTGACGCTGCTATTACGCGGCACCGCCTGCCGCGATCACAACCTTGGACGGCGGCGAGGCAAAATAGTTGGTCGGGTATCGACAATCGAGAGGAAGCCGGCATGTCCAGTCAAGACCGTTGTGCCCGTTTTCGGGCCCTCCACCAGCGCGAGCAGCTGCTCGTCATGCCGAATCCATGGGACGTCGGCTCTGCGCGCCTGCTCGAAGCGGCGGGCTTCGAGGCGCTTGCGACCACGAGCGCCGGCTTCGCCTGGTCGCAGGGAAAGCTCGACGGGGCCGTGTCGCGGGAGGAGCTCGTCGCGCACGTCACCGCCCTTGCGGACGCGACGCAGGTCCCCCTCAACGTCGACAGCGAACGCTGCTATCCCGACGAGCCCGGCGGCGTTGCCGAGACCGTGAGGCTGCTGGCGGCGGCCGGTGCGGCCGGCTGCTCGGTCGAGGACTACAACCCTGCCATCGGTGGGATGGACGAGATCGGGGTCGCCGCCGCCAGAGTGGCGGAGGTAGTCGCCGCGGCGCGCGAGTTGTCGGAGCCGCTCGTCATCACGGGGCGGGCGGAGAACCACATCCACGGCGTCGACGATCTCGACGACACGATTGCCCGTCTGCTCGCCTATCGCGACGCAGGCGCGGACGTGGTCTACGCGCCGGGCCTGACCGACCTCGAGCAGATCGCCGCGGTCGTCGAAGCGGTCGGTGTGCCGGTCAACGTGCTCGCGCTGCCGGCTGCGCCCGCTCTCGGCGAGCTCGAGTCGGCGGGAGTTCGCCGCGTGTCCACCGGCAGCCTGCTCACGGGAGCGGCCTACGGCGCGCTGCTGGCAGGAGCGAAGGAGTTGCGCGAGCGGGGGACGTCTCGCTACGCCGAGGGCCGCGTCGCGCGAGACGACCTCGTGCAGGCGTTCGGGCGGGGTTAGTCTCCGCAGCGGCGTGACCTACGTTCCCGCAGACGACCGCTACGACCGGATGCTCTACCGGCGCTCAGGCCGGAGCGGCCTGCAGCTTCCGGCCGTGTCGCTCGGGCTCTGGCAGAACTTCGGCCACGACCGGCCGCTCGACACGAGCCGCGCGATCGTGCGGCGCGCGTTTGATCTCGGCATCACGCACTTCGACCTCGCGAACAACTACGGGCCGCCGTACGGCTCGGCCGAGGAGAACTTCGGACGGCTGCTCCAGCAGGACCTCGCCCCGTTTCGCGACGAGCTGATCGTCTCGAGCAAGGCGGGCTACGACATGTGGCCGGGCCCGTACGGGGAGTGGGGCTCCCGCAAGTACCTCCTCGCGAGCCTCGACGCGAGCCTGGCCCGCCTCGGTCTCGAGTACGTGGACATCTTCTACTCGCACCGCTTCGATCCGGAGACGCCGCTCGAGGAAACGATGGGCGCACTCGACGCAGCGGTGCGACTGGGCAAGGCGCTGTACGTCGGCATCTCGTCGTATTCCGCCGCGAAGACGCGCGAAGCGCACGCGATCCTTCGCGAGCTCGGAACGCCGTTCGTGATCCATCAGCCGTCGTACTCCATGCTCAACCGCTGGATCGAGCCGGAGCTGCTCGACGCGGTCGGCGAGCTCGGGATCGGCTGCATCGTCTTCTCGCCGCTCGCACAGGGGATGCTCACCGACAAGTATCTCGACGGGATTCCCGAGGGCTCGCGCGCGAGCCGCGACGGGTCGCTGTCGCCCGATCTGATCGACGACCAGGCACTCGCCAAGATCCGCGGACTGAACGAGATCGCCTCGGGCCGGGGCCAGACGCTCGCGCAGCTCGCGCTGGCGTGGACGCTGCGCGATCCACGAGTCACGTCGACGCTCGTCGGCGCGTCGAGCGTCGAGCAGCTCGAAGCGAACGTTGCGTCGCTGGACAAGCTGGAGTTCTCGGAGGAGGAGCTCGCAGAGATCGACCGCTTCGCCACAGAGGCCGACATCAACCTCTGGTCCGCGTCCAGCAGCGTCTGATCTCACACCTTCGAGCGCGCGACGCTGACTACTGGGCCGGCGGGATCGCGAGCTGCGTCCACACCGTTCCGTCCTCGACGGGAGCAGGACATTCGGGCTCGCGTGTCGAGATGCTCGCCACGACGCACACGTCGGAGTACGCACGGCCGACGACCACGGACAGGCTGCGGTCGAACTCGCCGCCCGCGTTCGGCGCAAGCGACCACTCGGCGAGGTTCCGCCGCGGCTGGCCGGGTACCAGCCCGAAGACGCGGAGCGTCATCGATCTCGCCGGCCGTTGCGGCAGGTTCTTCGCCTTGAGGCGGATGAGCAGTCGCGGAGCCTTGACGAACGTCTCCCAGACCACCGACAGCTGCGGCCGCTCCTGCGGGCGCGGGATGTGGACGCGCACGCAGCCGGTTGTGTTCCCGCGCGTGTAACAAGGGTGTGGCTCGTCGCCGACCCAGGCTCGCGCGCCGAGATCGTCGAAATCACCGGCGGGCAGCGAGAGGTTCACCGTCTGATCGATCTCGCCGGAGCTGTTCGGCCCGAGCGACGCGCCGTAGAGCGGCTCGCCCGCCTGCCAGCTCTCCTGGCCTCTCGGGTTCGCCGTGCGCAGGAGCTGCTCGACCTCGACCACGAGATGGTCGCTCGAGCGGAGCCCGATGCCGTGCACCGAGACGGCGACGACCGAGCCCGACTTCGGCGTCACGGTGATGCTCGGCTGCGCGCGGTCGCCCCAGGTCTCGACGCCGGCATAGACACCGAAGACGAGTGCCGCCCCGAGCACGAGGATGCCGAGCGAAAGCGCGCCGCGCTCCTCGTGCGAGCCCTCCTGGAGACCGAACGCCGCGACCGCGCCGAGGAACACGGCGAGGGCCGCGAAGCCGAACGCTCCGAAGCTCGCCAGCGGATGATTCCGCGCCATCCGCCCGATCAGGTCGCCGCTGATCGCAAGAGCAGTGAGAACAGCTCCCAACGCTGGCAGTGCGGCGAGCAGGAAGCCTGCGGCGCCCTTGGCTTCCTTTCCGACTGGAAGGAACCTCGGCATGACGGCCCAGCTACCGTTGCGCGATCGTTCGGCCAAGTCAACGGCCCCAACGAAGCTTTTACAGACCGGTTACAGGACGCGAATACGAGCGCCGCGATGAGTCACGCGGTGACGGTCTCGGCCGAGATGCGCGCTTCCTCTTCGCGCCGCTCGTCGACGTAGCGCTGCGCGTCGCCGAGAGCCGTGAAGAAGCGGAAGAACGCGGCGATGCAGATCGTCAGGATCCCGATCACGCCGTAGACGAGCGCGACGTTGCCGGTGGCGCTGATCACCCAGCCGCCGACAAGCGCACCGGCGGGGATCGCGGACCACGCGAGCACGCCGGCGATCGAGAGGACGCGAGAGAGCAAATGGTTGGGGACGATCGCCTGCCGCAGGCTGCCGGTGTTGATGTTGAACAGGATGCCGAGCCCGCCGGCCGCAGCCCACAACGGCAGAGCCGCCCAGAACCAGCGCATCCCTGCGAAGACGATGGTGCAGCCTCCCATCAGCATCAGCGACGTCATCGCGAGGGCTGTGAAGCTGAACCGCTTGCGCAACCTCCCGGCGAGCAATCCCGTCACGACGACCCCGGCGCTTCCCGCCGCGAAGAGCAGGCCGATTTGCCGCCTGCTCGCGTCGAGCCGCTGGTCCGCGAAGAGCACGAGCTCGGCGAACGTCGAGGCGGTGACGAAGTTGATCAGGGCCATCATCAGGGAGATGTTCCGCAGCACGGGGTGGGACAGCACGTAGCGCAGGCCTTCGCGAACGTCGTGCAGAATCGACGTCGGTTCCTTCGCCTCGTCGCGCGGCGCGTTGAAGCTGCCGCGGATCAGCGCCAGCGAAAGCGCCGAGACCGCGAACGAGCCGGAGTCGACGGCCATCACCCAGGTCAGCGGCAGGACCGACAGAAGCGCGCCGGCGAGCAGCGGCCCGGCGACCTGGGCCGCGGAGTACGTCGCCTGGATGCGGCCGTTCGCCGTGACGAGGTCGTCGGTCGAGACGAGGCTCGGAACGGCGGCGAACTCGCCCGAGCTGAACGCGATGAAGATCGTCGACTGGATGAACGTGACGACGTAGATCAGCTCGACGGTGAGGTGCCCGAACTGCGCGACGAGTGGGATCGAGAGGATCACGAGCGCGTTGAGCGAGTCGAGCGCGATCATCGCCCTCTTGCGGTCGACGCGATCCATCCAGGCGCCGATAGGAGGCCGAAGAGAAGGTAGGGGAGGAAGGTCGCCGCGGTGGCGATGCCGAGGTTGACGGCCGAGTGCGTCAGCCCGTAGACGAGAAGCGGCACCGCCCACTGCGTGAACGAGCTGCCGAGGTTCGAGATCGTCTGGCCGATCCAGAACTTCTTGAAGTCGGGGCTCATGCGACCTCGCGGAGGATCTCGAGCAGCTGCTCCTGACGCTGCTCGGACAGTGCGTCGATCGACGGGTTCTGCGACATGCACGCGACGAGCCGCCGGCGCAAGCGCACACCCTCGGCCGTGAGGCGAATCACGCGAACGCGCTTGTCGTGCGTCGCCGGCCGGCTCGTCACGAGCTTGCGTTCGGCGAGCTGGTCGACGACGCCGCTGAGATTCGATGGGTCGACGCCGCAACGCCTCGCGGCCTCCTTCAGCGACGGGGTGTCACCGGGCTCGAGCCGCCAGATGAGCTTCGCCTGCGAGTAGGTGAGGCCGAGCGTCTCGAGGAACGTCCCCTGGTGGTCGAGCGTGCTCGCGAACAGATCCATCAGCCGGCGCATGATCTCGTCACGGGACGCAGCGTCGCTGCCCATTACCGGTACTTTACCGCTTTATCTGCGGCTGTCTAGCCGCCACCTTCCTGGCGTCGGCGCCACTGGTGCAGGGCCTTCGACTTGCTCGCCCGCTTCGGCGCCTGCGGCTTCGGATCGGGATGGTGCTCCTCGAGCCAGCGGGCCGCATCGTCATCGGGCTCGAGGCCGGCCAGCCGCTCGCGCTCGCCGAGCTTTTTCGCGCTCCCGCTCGTCAACGGGCGTTTCCGGTTCACGAGGCCCAGCCTAAACTTAGGCGCATGTCCTCCGCCGCGGGATCAGAGCTTCGCTGCCCGCACTGCGGCGAGCCCAACCCGCCGCAGTCGAGGTTCTGCAACAGCTGCGGCAAGCCGCTCGAGGACTCGGGCGCGCTGCGTGAGGAGCGGAAGCTCGTGTCCATTCTCTTCGTCGACCTCGTCGGCTTCACGGCGCGATCCGACCGGGCAGATCCCGAGGACGTTCGCGACGCGCTGCAGCCCTACCACGCAGATGCGAAAGCGCGGATCGAGCAGTACGGCGGCGTGGTCGAGAAGTTCATCGGGGACGCCGTCATGGCCGTGTTCGGCGCGCCGGTCGCGCACGGTGACGACGCCGAACGTGCGGTGCGGGCAGGGCTGCGCGTGCTCGAGGGCATGGAGGAGCTGAACCGCGCGCACGGGCTCGACCTGTCGGCGCGCGCGGCCGTCAACACCGGGGAGGCGGTCGTCACGGTCGACGGCGCGCGAGCCGGGGAAGCGCTCGCCACCGGCGACGTGGTGAACACCGCCGCGCGCCTGCAAGCAGCGGCGCCAACGGGCCGTTTGATCGTCGGCGCCGAGACGTACCGCGCGACGCGCAACGTCATCCGCTACGAAGAGCTCGCGCACATCGAGGCCAAAGGCAAGGCGGAGCTGCTCGAAGCATGGCTCGCCGTCGAGCCGACGGCGGCACCTGCAGACCGCCGCCTGACCGAGACGACGATCGTCGGGCGGACGCGTGAGCTCGATCTGGTGCAGTCGCTGTGGACGCGCTGCCTCGAGGAGCAACGCCCGCATCTCGTCACGATCATTGGCCCGCCCGGAATCGGGAAGTCGCGTCTCTGTCGCGAAGTGTCGAACTTCGTCGCCGCGGACGGCGGCCGGATTCTGCGCGGGCGCTGCCTTCCGTACGAGGAGCAGGCCGGCTACCAGGCGTTCTCGCGACTCGTCCACGCCCTCAGCGAGATTCTCGAATCGGATCCCCCGGATGTCGCGCGCGCGAAGCTCGAGCGCTCGGTCGAGCGGCTCATGCCGGCGGATGAGAGGCCCGACACACTGCGGTATCTCGCCTTGCTGCTCGGCCTTTCCTCCGACGAAGGCGCGCCCGACCCGCGGCTCCTGTTCTACGGAGCGCGGCGCTTCGTCGAGTGCGCGGGCCTCGAACAGCCGACGGTGTTCGTCTTCGAGGACATCCACTGGGCGCAAAGTGACGAGATGGCGTTGCTCGAGCATCTCGCGCAACACGTGCGCGAGTCGTCCGTGTTGCTTGTCGCCGCCGCGCGTCCCGAGCTGCTCGACACGAGGCCGACATGGGGTAGCGGTCTGCTGGCACAGACGACGATTCCACTCGAACCACTGAGCGCGGAGGACGCGCAATCGCTCGTCGGCCAGCTCACGGCCGTCTCCGGAAACGGCGTCGATGTCTCGCGCCTCGTCGAGGTCGCCGGCGGTAATCCCCTCTTCCTCGAGGAGCTCGCGGCTTCTTTGTCCGAGCTCGGCCACGGCGGCGAGTTGCCAGTCACGGTGCGTGAGGCGATCGCTGCGCGGATCGACGCGATGCCCGCCGAGGCGCGGAGCACCCTGCTCTCCGCTGCGGTCATCGGCAAGACGTTCTGGCGTGGACTGCTCGAGGCAGTCGGTGGGGTCGACGACGTCGACTCGGCACTCGCCGTGCTCGAGTCCCGCGATCTCGTGCGGCGCGATCCGTCGAGCCAGCTCTCCGGGGATGTGCAGTTCACCTTCAAGCACATGCTGATCCGAGAGGTCGCATATGCAACGGTCCCGCGTGCGACACGCCGCGAGCGCCACGCCGCGGTCGCCGGTTACATCGAGGAGGCGATCCCGGGCGAGACCCTTTCGGCGATTCTGGCGTACCACTGGCGCGAAGCCGGCGAGCCTGCGCAGGCGATCCCGTATCTCCTCGCCGCGGCGGAATCCGCGCGCCGGGGTTGGGCGCAAGGTGCGGTCGTCGATCTCTACTCGAAAGCACTCGAGCTCACCGACGACGAGATTCTGCGACGAGAGATCAGGCTGAAGCGAGGGCTGGCGCTCGTCGCGCTCTCCGACTATCCCTCCGCCGTCGAGGAGCTGGGCGCTTTGATTCCCGAGCTCGAAGCGCAAGACCGGCTCGATGCGCTGATCGCGCTCGGTCACGCCACGTTGTGGACCGAAGACGAAGTCGCGACGATCGCCACCGCTGCGCAAGCGGCGCCGCTCGTCGAAGAGGTCGGTGACGAGTCCGCCGTCGCCGCCGTGCTCGCGATGGAGAGCCAGGGGCTCGCGATGCGCGGTGACGAGGGTGATCTCGGCCGCGCGCTCGAGCTCGGTGACCGCGCGCTCGAGCTCTGGATTCCCGGCACGAGAGCGCTCGACCTCGCCCAGCACTTGCACCTGCACGCGAACACAACGTGCTGGGCAGGCGAGTACGAAAAGTCGAGGGAGCTCTCGCGCCGCACGCGTGCGCTTGCAAACGATCTGCACTCCGCCGAGTCTTTGCTTCGCGGCGGCGGCCTCGAGGCGCTGGCGCTGGCCGGGCTCGGCAAGCATGAGGAGGCCATCGCGATCTGGGACGAGCTCTTCGAGGCGGCGCGTGAGCTCGGCCGTGACCCGCAGGTCGTGCTCAACTATTCGGCGCTCGCGTACCGCGAGCTCAACGATCTCGACGAGGCGCGCCGGCGCAGCGAGGAAGCGCTGTCGCGGTCTGCGGCGCAGACTTTCGGAATGCCGCGCCAGTTCGCCGGGTCCGATCTGCTGCTGACAGACCTGCTGGCCGGCGACATCGGCACCGCCCAGACGACGTGGCCGACGCTCTGGGAAGGTGCAGCGAAAGCCACGGGGTGGACGACCTGGCTCGTCGCGGGCAGGCTCGCTGCGGCGCGTGCCGAGATTGCGCTGCACGCGGAGCCTGCCGAGTCTGCAGTGGAGTGGGCGGACCGCGCTGTCGCGATTGCGCGACGCACGCGCAGGCGGAAATACGAGTCGTATTCGCTCATCTCGCTCGGCCGTGCGCTTGAGAAGCTCGGCCGCCGTGACGAAGCCGTGCAGGCCCTGCGCGCGGCGACGACCATCGCCGATGAGCTGATCGGGCAGCCTGCGCGCTGGCGCGCACGCGTGGCGCTCGGCCGGCTCCTCTACGAGCTCGGCGACGATGCCGCCGCCGAGGTCACGTATGGCGAAGCGTCCGAGTTGATCGAGTCGTTCGCCGCGACGCTTGCACCCGAGCGCGCTGCGACCCTGCGCACTGCCCCGGAGGTCGAAGAGGTCAGCGCGCTGGCAGGCCGGCGAGCTGCGAGCTGAACCCCCGATCCGCTTCGTCGCCGTCGGCGACGTCATGGTCGACGTCCTCTGTGGCGAGCCAACCCCGGCCGGTCGCGTGCATGCGCAGATCACCGTGCGTGCAGGCGGCTCCGCCGTCAACGCGGCAATAGCTGCGTCGAGGGCCGGTGCGGCGGCAACGGTCGTCGGGCGAGTCGGTGCGGATCCGTCCGGCGAGCTCGTCCTGGCGGCACTCGAACGCGAGGATGTGGAGGCGAAGCTGGCCCGTGACCCGGACCTGACGACCGGCGTTGCGATCGCACTCGGCTCGAGCGTCGTCGCGCACCGCGGCGCGAACGCGGCGCTCGGTCGAGACGACGTGCCGGACCCGCTCGACGCCGACGCGCTGCTTGTCTCGGGCTTCGCGTTGTTTCAGCCCGGCTCCGCCGACGCGGGCTGGGCGGCGCTCGAGCGCTTTCGCGGAACGTGGTCTGCCGTCGACGTCGCCTCACCGGGGCTCGCTGAGCATGCCGACGTCGAGCGGCTCGCACGGAGTGCCGGCGTCCTCCTCGTCACGAACGACGAGGCGCGCGTCCTCACCGGAACGGACGGGGACGCGGCTGCGACGCAGCTGGCCCGCCGTTTTCGCGTGGCGTGTGTGAAGCTCGGCGAAGCAGGCGCGGTGGCCGCCGGTGGCCGCGAGCTCGTGCGCGCGGCGTCGCCGCGAGTCGAAGAACGCTCGCCGTTCGGAGCAGGAGACGCCTTTGCGGCGGCCCTCCTCGTCGCGCTCGCGACCAACCTGACTCTGGCTACTGCCCTCGAGCGCGCCTGTGACGCGGGCGCCCGCGCCGCGGGGGAGAAAGGCCGCTCCTGAGCGGCCCCTTAACGATCTCCTAACCAAACCGCCCTGGGGGGCGTCAAACCTCCTGCCCGACCGCCCTACAATCGAGGAGGCCATGGAACCGACGGAGGTTGCTCGTCTAGAGGGGTCGGACCTGTTCCAGCGGGCTGCTGGGACTGCCGATCGGTTCCTCGACAACATCGAGACGGTCGTGCACGGCAAGCGAGACGAGGTCAAGCTCGTCTTCGCCGCGATGATCTGCGGCGGGCACGTCCTCTTCGAAGACGTTCCCGGCACTGCCAAGACTGTGCTGGCGCGCGCGATCGCCCAGACGATCGACGGCGCGACGCCGTCCCGCATCCAGTGCACTCCGGACCTCCAGCCCACGGATGTCACCGGCCTGTCGATCTTCAACCAGCGTGAGCGCGACTTCGAGTTCAGGCCGGGGCCGATCTTCGCGAACGTCGTGCTCGTCGACGAGATCAACCGCGCGATGCCGAAGACGCAGTCGGCGCTCCTCGAGGCGATGGCCGAGCAGCAGGTGACCGTCGACGGGCAGACGAGAGTGCTGCCGGATCCGTTTCTGCTCCTCGCGACGGAGAACCCGATCGAGTACGAAGGGACGTTCCCGCTGCCCGAGGCGCAGCTCGACCGCTTCTTCCTGAAGACCGCGCTCGGCTATCCGAGCGTCGACGAGGAGCTGCAGATCGTCGGCGAGCAGCGCCACGGCCACCCGTTGCGCTGGCTCGAGCCCGTGGTCGACGTCGACGACGTGCGTGCGCTGCGCGATGCAGTCACGACCGTCTACGTCGATCCGCTGCTGCAGCGCTGGGTCGTCGAGCTCGTTCGCTCGACGCGCGAGCTCGACGAGATCGCAGTCGGGGCGTCCGTGCGCGGAAGCCTTGCACTCGAACGCGCAGCCCGCGCGTGGGCACTGCTCGACCACCGCGGCTACGTCGTGCCCGAGGACATCGACCGTCTGTTCTCCCCGGTGCTGCTGCACCGCATCGTCTTCCGTCCGACGTTCCTCGCAGAGGCGCGTCGAGTGGGTTGGGACGAGGCGGTCGCGGGAGTCGAGCGCAAGTGCTTCACCGCCGCGCCGCGGCCTGAGCCCGAGCCGGCCGAGGATTCGCCAGCTCCGGAGCCCATGCCGGTCGCGCATGACCAGCACTGACGTCACCTTCCCGCTGGCCCCGCGCCGGCGCTTCGCCGGGCTGCCGTTCGGCGGCATGAACAGCGTGCGCCGCGGCTCCGGCTCCGATGTCGCCGGGTCGCGCCCCTACCGGCCCGGGGACGATGCGCACGCGATCGACTGGAACGCGTCGGCCCGGCTTTCCTCCGCCCACGGCGCCGACGAGTTCATCGTGCGCGAGTACATCGCAGAGGAAGCGCCGCGCGTCGTCCTGCTCTGGGACCGCAGGCCGGCGATGTCGCTCTTCCCGCGGCCGCTTCCCTGGCTCGCGAAGCCGGAGGCTGTGCGGGTCGCGGCAAGTCTCGTCTCGGAGGCGACGCTGGCCGCGCGTGGCTTTCTCGGCTACCTCGACCTCGATGACGCCGACGACGCAACCTGGGTCGCTCCGCGCTCGGAGCACGAGCTGCCGGACGCGGCCCGGCGAGAGACGTTTCGCGCGCCGGAGGACAACCTCGCGCGCGCGTTCGACTTCCTGGCGCGCCAGCATCCGCCGCTGCCGGGCGGCACGTTCATCTTCGTCTTCTCCGACTTTCTGGCGCCGGTCTCCGACGACACGTGGGTCTTCACGATGGAACGTGGCTGGGACGTCGTGCCGGTCGTCGTCCAGGACCCGGTCTGGGAACGAAGCTTCCCCGAGGTCGGCGGAGTCGTCCTTCCTCTGCACGATCGCGCCACCGGCAGCTTCATCTCGGTGCGCTTGACCGAGCGCGAAGCGGCGCGGCGCCGCGCGGAGAACGAAGCGCGCGCCGCTGAGCTTCTCGAGCGCTTGCGCGCGCTCGATCTCGGCCCGGTGCTCGTGACCACGACCGATCGCGAGCAGATCTTCCAGGCGTTTCTCGAATGGGCCGACGAGCGAATCATCTCGCGAGGCCGCTGGTGGTGAACCTGAGACGCCCCTGGGTCATCGTCGCCGCGGTTGCGTTGGTCGTCGGCGGGACGCTTGCGCTCGTGCTCCTGCTCACCAGCCAGTCGCAGCAGGTCGTGCCGCAGCGCGCGGTGAGCGCAGAGGGCTCGGTCTCACGGTCGGGGATCCTCTTCGCAGATCCGTTGCGCGCGACGGTCGAGGTGCTTGTCGACCGCCGCCGCGTCGATCCCGCCCGGGTCGGCTTCAGCACGAACTTCGAGCCGTTCGGACGGGTCGGCATCCCCAAGGTAACGCGGAGCGATGCGGGCCGGTTGACGCGCCTCATCTACACCGCGAGTCTGGTCTGCTCGACGGATGCCTGCCTGCCGAAAAAAACAGGCCGCATGCGCATCCAGTTTCAGCCCGCGCAGATTTTCTACTTTTCGCGTGACGGGAGCGCGCGCCGCGCGGTCAACGTCACCTGGCAGCCGCTGACGCTCTCGGGGCGAACCTCGAACGCGGACCTCTCTGGCGAAAACCCGTTCGAGCGACCGCCCTGGCGCGCGACAACGGATCCGCTCCCGATGTCGTACCGCGTGGCGCCGACGCTCCTGAGAGCGATCTTCTTCGTCGTCAGCGCGCTGCTCTTTCTCGGCGCCGCGTTCGCGCTCGCCCGACTGCTGCAGGCACTCCAGGACAGAGTCCGCATACCGTTGCCAAGCTCGCTCGAACGTGCGGTGCGCCAGGTCGAGCGCACGGAGTCCCGAGACGACGCGCCTGCGAAGCGCAAGGCGCTCGAGCTGCTGTCGAGAGAGCTGGCGCGGAGCGGGGAAAGCCAGCTCGCGCTCGCCGCGCGCGAGCTCGCCTGGGCCGAGCCGACACCGATTCCTGCGGTCACTCAACCGCTCACGCTCGACGTGAGGCGCTTGATCGAGCAGAGGTCGAACGGCCATGCTGCGTAACTGGCTCTCCACCCGCGCGCGGGGACCCGCTATCCCGCTTGCGACCACGGCCCACCTCGCCGGGCCTACCCGGCGCACGCTCATCCTGCGCATCGTGCTGGCGGTGGTGCTCGTCGTGCTCGCCCTCGCTGCGAGTGAGACGGGGCGGACCAATGCGGCCGCGGCACGAGGGCTGCTGCCGGGTGGCGGCACCGGTGTGCTCGTGCTCGACGTCTCCCGGAGCATCAAGCCGTCATCCGACCGGACGATCGTCGCCGTGCTGCAGGAATTGATCCACGCGCAGACGCGCCTCGGTCTCGTGGCGTTCTCGGACATCGCGTACGAGCTGCTGCCACCGGGCACGAAGTCGCGAGAGCTACAACCGCTGTTGCGTTTCTTCGAGCCGTCTGCAACGCCGCGGACCGGCTCTGATCCAATCGCACCCAACCCGTGGTCGAGCAGCTTCTCGGGCGGCACGCAGATCTCGCTCGGACTCGAGCTCGCGCGCCAGGCACTCATCCGCGCCGGCAATCCGAAGGGCTCGATCCTGCTCGTGAGCGACCTCGACACCGCGCCCGACGATGTGCCGCGCGTCGCGCAGACCTTCAACACGTTCCGCAATGAGGGCGTCAAGTTCAGGATCGTCGCGCTCGGCCCGAGAGCAGACAACCTGTCTCTCTTCCGCAACCTGGCAGGCCCCGGAGCATTCGTCTCGCATCTCGGCAGTGTTCGGGGCGCGGGCGGACAGACGGAAGGCGCGCTGCAAGGACAGATTCCCTGGTCGCTCCTCGTCGTCGCGGCGCTCGTGCTCCTGGCCCTTGCGGCGAACGAGCACTGGAACGGCCGCCTGCCGGTGCCGAGGGTGCAGACGTGACCCTCCGCTGGGCAACCGCGTGCGTCGTCGCACTCGCCGCCGCCGTGCTCGCGCTGCTGATGGCGCTCGACGTCGGGCGCTGGCAGGCCGCGTTCGCGCGCGGCGACGTGCGCTTCAAGGCCACGCCCACCCGCACCGATCTCTGGCAGACCGATGAGCTCGTGCCGGATCACGCCGCACGCTCACTGCTCGGCGTCGACGACGACATCCTCTACCGCCAGACACTGCGCGACTTCTGGCTCGCGCGGCCGTTCGCCAACACGTTCACCACGCTCACCGCGCCCAATATCGATGCGTTGCGCAGCGAGGCGATCGTGTCGCTCGCCAACTACGTCCGGGTGCCGCAACAAGCGGAGCGGAAAGGGCAGGCCGCCAACCTCCTGGGCGTGATGGGGCTCGGCCTCGCAGCGACAGACGACCCGGGGCAGAGGCTTCGCTTCCTGCTCTATTCGTCCAAGGCATTCCGCGGTGCGATCACCGCGGCTCCGAACAACGAGGACGCGAAGTTCAACCTCGAGCTGACGCTCCGGCTGCTGCAGCGGCAGCCGACGAGAAACGGCGGCGGTTCGACGCACGGCCCCGGACGCGCGTCCGGCGCCGCGCTCGCCAAGCCCGGCAGCGGTTACTGATGACGTTCCTCACGCCGGTCGCGAGCCTCGTCGTCCTCTTCGTCGCGGTGCCGCTCGCCGCGTACGCGCTCCTGGAAAGGCGCGCGCGGCGGATCTCGCGGCGATTGAGCCTGACGCCGCCGTCGCTCCGGTCGCGCCCCGGCATTCCGCTCGCGATCGCTGCGGTCGCCGCGCTCCTCGCGTTCGCCGCAGCCCAGCCGGTCGTCGCCGGCACGCAGAAACGAACGGGGCGCTCGGACGCCGAGGTGTTCCTGCTCTTCGACACCTCTCGTTCGATGCTGGCCAAGCCGGACTTCGGCTCGCCGGACCGGCTGACGCGCGCAAAAGATCTCGCGCTGCACATCCGCCAGAGCCTCGCCGACGTTCCGGTCGGGATCGCGTCACTCACCGACCGTGCGCTGCCGCACCTGTTCCCGACTCTCGATCCGCAGGTCTTCGCGTCGGTGCTCGGCGAGTCGATCGGGATCGAGCGCCCGCCGCCGACCGGGACCGAGCAGCTCGCGACCGACTTCGGCGAGTTCGGGTCGGTCGCCGCGAACGGCTACTTCAGACCGTCGGTGACGAAGCGCCTGCTGATCATCTTCAGCGACGGTGAGAGCCGCTTCTTCGACCAGACGGAGCTCACGCGCAAGTTGCGTGACAACCACGTCCACGTGTTCTTCGTGCACCTCTGGGATGCGCACGACAAGATCTTCCTGACGTCGAAGGCCCAGGATCCCGGCTATCGGCCCGATCCCGCCAGCGTCAGCGCGGCGGCGAGGGTAGCCGAAGCAGGCGAGGGCCGGGTGTTCCACGACGGCGACGCCGCGGCGATCGCCTCGGCTGCGAAGGCCGTGCTCGGCACCGGCCCGGCGACGACCTCGAGAGAGCAGCGCACACGCGTGTCGCTCGCGCCGTACGTCGCGCTGTCCGCGCTCCTGCCGCTCTCGTTCGTGCTGTACCGAAGGAACTTCGCCTAGCCCTGTCTACCATTGCTGGTCGAGGATGCTCGGCCGCACGATCAGGGGTTTGTTCGCCGCCGGTTCCGTCGTGGCGATGCTCTGCCTCTCGCCGCCCGCGGGGAGCGGCATCCGCGACGACACCGCCTCGCTTCAGGCCAGGCTCGACGCCGGGGGCGCGATCTTCCTGCCGAAGTTGCCGGGCGGCGCGTGCTACGCGACCCGCGGGCTTTGGGTTTCCCAAGACGACACGTCGATCACGTCGGACGGAGCCTGCCTGGTCGCGCTCGGCCCGGGGGAAGGACGAATCCCGCGCGCCGACGGAACGCTCGTCCGGGCGAACGCCGTGTTCTTCGTCGACCACTCGGACGTGCGCAAGCCGCTGCCGGTGAGGATCGCGATCAGCGGAATGCGCATCTCCGTCCCCGCACCGACACACATGTACGGCATCAGCGTGCTCGGCAACGAGGTGACGCTGAGCCGGTTGAGCATCGACGGCGCTCCGCTCACCGACATCAGGATCGGGTCGGGCGCCGTAGGGTCGGGAGGCTTGAGCGGAAGGATCGAGCTGACCGACTCGATCCTGTCTGGCGGGCAGCGTGACGTCGTCTCGATCTTTGGCCCGGTCGGGCTGCGGGTCGAGAGGAACGTCATGTCGGGCGCGCGTCTGGCGAGTGCGGCGGGATTGCACATCCGCGCTGCGGACCGCGGCCAGCCGACTCTCGACGTCACGGTCGCCGGCAACACGTTCAGGGGCAACGCCGGTCCGGGAGTACTGCTCGACCTAGCTCCTCCGAACGGCCTGCCTGTCTTCGCGTCGGGCATCACGGTCACCGCCAACGACCTAAGCGGCAACGCGCGCAAGGCGCCGCCGGCACGCCGCGGCGCAATCGTCGTTCTGGGTGGTCAGAGTGACGGCAAGGGCGCCGTCACCGTCTCGGGGAACCAGTTCCACGCCAATCGTGGTCCCGGTCTGCTGCGCCGAAAGGGAATCCCGGCGGTGGCCAAGGTCGCCCCGCGCACGGTTCCACCGGTCGTCGCGAGCGGCGCGCAGCGCGACGACACGGCCTGGCTGCAGAGCCGGCTCGACCGTGCCGGCGGAACGGTGTTCTTGCCGGCGCTGCCGAACGGCGAGTGCTACGCGACCCGGGGCCTCTGGGTCTCGCGCGACCGAACCACGATCACCTCCGACGGAGCGTGCATCGTCTCGCTCGGCCTCGGGCCGGTTCGCCTCCATTCGATCGACGGCGATCCGATCGCCGCAAGCGCTGTCTTCTTCGTCAATCGCTCCAGACCGACGAGGCCGGCGCCGGCGGACGTGACGATCTCCAACCTCCGGATCGTCGTGCCGCCCGGCCAGTCGATGTACGGCGTCGCGATCTTCGGACACCGGGTCACGCTCAGCCGGCTCGACATCGACGGCTCGCCGAAGGACGACGTCACGATCAGCGGGCGCGGCAACGGCAACTCCTTTGCAGGCAGCATCTCGATCCTCGACTCGACCCTCAACGGGGCGACCCGAAACGCCATCTCCGCCACCGCCGTGATCGGGCTGCACATCGAGCGCAACACGATCACCGGCGTCCGCGACTCGCCGCCCGGCCAGCCCGCCGCGGGCATCGACCTGGAGCCGGACGACCGCGGGCAGCCCGCCCTCGACGTGCACATCGTCGGGAACACGATTCGAGACAACGCAGGCCCTGGGATCCTGCTCGAGCTCGAGTCGAACGATGGACAGGCGGTCGTCGCGACGGCCCTAGAGATCAGGGGCAACACGATCGTGCGGAACTCCCTCCAGCGAACGCCGCCGAAGCGGGCGGGAATCGTGCTCGCCGGCGGTGAGGACGGCGGCCATGGGACGCTCGTTCTGCGAGACAACGTCATTCGCGAGAACGGCGGTCCCGGCATCCTGCAGAGCCGCCTCACCCTGGTGGTCGACGCCGGGGGCAACGACATCAGCGGCAACGAGAGCGGCTAGCTTCCCGGTTTTTTCCGCACCGATCGGTCAGCGCGGCTCCCCCGAATCGGGGAGCCCCGCGGTTCAAATCGACGAACGTCGAACGGCGCAACGGTAATGGTGGTGGTGACCGAGCCCCGCGAAGGTGCGATTAATGGCACTGCGGCCCCGGATCCTCGTCGTGCTCCTCGTTGTCGTGTCGGCAATGGGAGTCGTTCCGTCCGCGTTTGCACGTGGCGGCAACTACGCCTTCGACGGGGGCAGGCGTGCGGAGCAGGTCCAGGTAGAGAAGGCCCTGTCTGCGAGCACGTTCGACTGGAGCCTGGTTCAACGTCAGGTCACGATCCACATCGAGCGCGGGATCGACTCCACTGCCACTCCGGGATGAGATCTGGCTCGACGCCCGACTGCTCGACTCCGGACGCTTCTCCTGGGTCGTTGTCCAGCACGAATTCGCTCATCAGGTCGACTTCTCCCTGCTGACCGCCGCCGAACACACCGAGCTCCAGCGCCTGCTCGGCGTGCAAGGCGTGGTGCTCGGAGATTCCAGGTCTCGCACCCAGCTCCTACGGCTGCGCGCGCTTTGCCTCGACCCTCGCGTGGGCGTACTGGCCGAACGCGGACAATTGCATGAGCCCGAAGGCCGGCAGCGAATCGTCGGCGATGGCTCCTGCAGCTTTCCGGTCGACCCTGGGCCGCATGCTCCACATCTCGGTCCTGCCGCTGCGGAGACACGGCCGGTGACTGCGGCCGCCTTCACGGTCCTTGCCTCCTCCGAGGCCGCTCTCGCCGAGCACGACTACGAGCGCGTCATCGACGTTCTCGAAGGCTCGAGGGCGGCATTTCACGGCGACGTGCGCGGAGAGCTTCAGTCGCTGCTGGACGAATCGTGGGCGCGGATGTCGATGGGGCAGCTCGAAGACGCCGTCACGAAGCTCGATCGCGCCCGGGTGCTGTCGGAGTCGCCGCTCTGCAACGACGGCGACCGCGCCGATGTGCTCTACCGCCTCGGCTGCTGCCGGCTGAAGCTCGGCTTGGTTGCCAATGCCGTCCAGCTCCTCACGCTCGCGCTCGGCCTCTGCGACGCGACCGAAGCTCCCGACGACCGGCTGCGGCTCGACATTCTCCTGTGGCGCACGCGCTCCTATCGACGGCAGCGCGACTGGGTCTCGGCGCGCGCAGATGCAGATACGGCCGTTCAGATCGCAGAAGCGCTGAACGATCCGGCGCTACTCGCCGACGCGTACATGCAGGCCTCGCAGGTTTGCGAACGAACAGGGCAGCTGCTGGTCGGCCGGTTGTACGTCGAGCGGGCCAGCGAGCTCTTCCGGGAAGCGGGAGATCTGCGCGGTGCCGGCCAGGCGCTGAACAACCTCGGGGGCATCCTCTTCCTGCTCGGCAACGCGGCGGCGGCCAAGGCTCACCTGCAGAAGGCCTTCGCGATCGCGCTCGAGCTCGGCAACGACGTCGACGCGGGCTACGCGGTCGCCTCCACCGCGCAGGTGCTCCTCCGCGGGGGCGAGCCCGCGGTTGCAGAAGAAAGCGCGCGCTACGCGCTCAAGCTCCTCAGCGATCGCAGCGATCACGTCAACGAGATCGGCAACGCCAGGCTCGTGCTCGGACGGGCGCTGTTGGAGCAGGACGCTTCGACGAGGCAGATGTAGCGCTTCCGCCGCCGAGGACGACTTCAGAGTGATGGACTCCGTCGGTCATCGTGCCGCCGCTTGGCTCGCCCAGGGCGACCTCGCTGCGCGCCGCGGATTCAGGCGACGCCGCGCCGTTTACCGGCGCGCGGCTGAAGCCTTGCAAGACTTTCGTTTCTAAGGAGGTGAAACGCATGAAGAAACTGATCTCTCCCAGTCTGGTCTCGGCCTCGTTGCAGTCGCGTCTTTCGTCGCGAAGGCGAAGTGGGGCTTGGGCTTCCACGACTAACTTCGTCGTCTGCGGCGCCCGTCGCCTGGCGGGCGCCAGCATCTTTCTCTCTAGTTCGTCTGCGACACGCTGCCCGGCCGGGCGGCAGCTCGTCCTGGATATCGGGCTCGCGTTTCACGGCATCCAGCACGTCACCGTGGTTTCGCCCGGCTGGCTCTCGATCTCAAGCTGCCTTCGGCGAGCTCGGCCCGCTCGCGCATTGCTGTCAGGCCGACGTGCCGGGCCTGGCGACGGCGAGCGTCTCGTCGACCTCGAAGCCGACGCCGTCATTGGTCACGCTCATACGCATGCCGCCGGGATGCGGCTCGAAGACGATCGGGACGTCTGTCGCACCGGCGTGCTTCGTGCGTCGGCGAGCGCCTCCTGAACGATGCGGAACGCGATCGTCCGCGACTCCGAGCCAGGCTCGAGACGAGTCGGTCGTCGAGCTGTAGTCGATCTGGAGCTCCGCCCCGAGCCGCTCCAGCGCTGAACGAACCGCCGAGCCGAGACCGCCGCGGTCGAGCTCCGGCGGCGACAGGCCGATCAGCAGCAGGCGGAGCCTGGCGATCGCGTCGCGGACGTCGTCCGAGCTCGTGGGCGAGCTGGACCTGATGGGGTTTTTCCAGCTTGGGACCGAGCAAACCGATTCGGAGCAGACGCAGTCATCGCCTGAACGGCGTCGTCGTGAATCTCTCCGACGAGACGCCTGCGTTCCTCCTCCTGGATGTGCACGATGTCGGCGACGATCCTGCGGCTGGTGCCGGAAGAGCGACCTGCGTCCCGCGAAGCCGGCCCGGTACCTTCTCGATCTTGACCGGCGACGCTGACGATGCTGAGCTTGTGGACCTCGCTGGCCCCCCCTTGTCGGCGGCCTGCTTGAGGAGATCGAGCCCCGCTCGCGCCGGGTGCATGATCGTGCGAAGCTCCGCGTCCGCGCCTGCGCCTGGTCGAAGCTTCCGGCCGACATCTGGAAAGGCGCAAGCGTCTCGATGAAGACTGTCGTGATGCGACTCACGAACTCGTCGCCCTCCACCGGTTGCGGTGGTAATTGCTGCACGACGTCGCGGTGCATCGAGAAGAGCACCAGTGGTCCTGTCCCCGACTCGAGAGCCTCGCGGCCGATGTCCTGCGCTTCCTCGAGCGCCTCCTCTCCGCCTGTCGACACATACATCTGGAGAACTGCCCCGTAGCGTTGGGCGAGGGCAGACGTTCGGTTCATCGCACGCGTACGGCTTTGAGCACATGCTCGGCATCGCCGCACCGGCTCGAGAAGCAAAATGAGGCGCCGATCCCGTCAGCCGAGTGACCGCCTGCACGCGTGACCCGCTCCACCTTTGCGCGCCAGTTGTTCGGTCCGTCGGTTCGCTCGAGGCTGAGTGTCAGGACGCAGCTCTGTTCAAGCCAGTAGCGCCCGACGAGCAACCCGATTGTGCTCGACCCCTCGTGCATGACGTAGAGCGAGTCCGAGACCCGCACACGCCCGATCGTCGGAAGCTCGACCACCTCGCCCCGGCCGACACGGTTGGCGCCCGAAAAGAGAGGCGAAGCTGGGTGCGTCTTCACCTCTCCCGGGCGGCGCAGGCCGACCGGCCTGCTTCACAGCTTCAACTGTGCGAGTGAAAACGCCGCGAAGCCTCCCGGCACCGCGGTGGGGGGAGGGAGCCGGTGGGCAGGCTGGAGGAGCCTGCGATCCGTAGGCGTATCGCTGCAGTCGAACCATTCAGCCACTATCCGCTTGCCCGGGGTACCACCGCCAATACGGGTAATCGGCAGATCCAGAGGCTACGGCTCTTGATGGGATTCGGACGCCTGGCGAACGTTCGACGCGAGGTCGCGCAGACTCGCGATCAACGAGCCGGGCAACCGCTCCGGCGCGGTCGCCCAGGCGAGCACGGTGTCGGGCATGCTGAGGGGAGGGTTCAGCGGCCGGACAACGGCGATCGTGCTCGACTCGGCGTCCCCGCCGAGGTACGGCCAGAGTGCAACACCGGCGCCTTCGGCCACGGAGATCATCAGGTCTCGAACGCTTGGGCCGCCCGCCTCTTCGACGCTCCTGAACTGGTATCCCGCCTCTGCGAACGACGCGAGCAAACGATCGTAGAGCGGCGGGTTACCGCCGCGAGGTGGTGTGACCAGCGTCTCGTCTCTGACATCGGACGGCCCGAGCACGGGTTTTGCCGCAAGCGGATGCTCGGGTGGAACGATCGCGGAGATCAACTCGCCCGGGAAGAGCGGGTTCAACTCGATGTCGTCGTACTCCCGCGCGTGGAAGAAGATGCCGATGTCGAGCTCGCCGCCGCGAAGTCGTTGCGTCTGCTCGGGCGCAGCCAGATGAGTCACCTGAGCTTCGAGCAGCGGCTCGAGCTCGTGCAACGACGTGAGGAAACGGAGGAGGCGCTCGATCGGGAGGTTGAGCGCACAGCCGATCCGCGGCCTCGTCAGCGACCCCTCCTTCCTTCCGCACCTCGGCGACAGCCCGGTCGAACGCGGCGAGGATCTTCCGTGCCTCGGCCGCGAAGATCCGTCCCGCCTCCGTCTGCTTCACGACTCGGCTCGTTCGGGTCAGCAGCGGCACCCCGAGCTCCTGCTCGAGTCTGCGGATCGCCTGAGAAAGAGGCGGCTGCGCAATGTGGAGACGCTCGGCCGCTTTGCCGAAGTGCAAGAGCTCGCTGACGGCGAGGAAGTAACGAAGGTGCCGAAGCTCGATCGCAGGGTTCTGCGTGAACCTGTGACTCGGCTTTCCGCCTGCTCCAGTGTTGTCGGCTTTCTTCGACCCCACTCTTCCTCGACTGGATCCGTCCCGGACGACGCCGCCTGCTGCCCCCAGCGAACGGATCAACTATCTGCTGGCAGCGGGTATGCGTCCAATATGCCAGAGAAAGGCTCAGCGAGACGAACGGCGTATAGGTTGCAAATGATCCTGCTCGCGCCCACGTTCGCACTCTGCACCCGAATCGTGGGCACCGGCAGCCGGATCTCGGGGATGGCCTGGCGGCGCACTCGTCCGATGCTGTCTTCGACGGATGTCGCCGCACGCCTCAGCGCGGGGCAGCCCCCCAGGAAGGCAGGGTCGGCCGAACACATGACTGGCAGCACCATTCTCGTGGTCGACGACGAACTCGACGTCCGGCTGCTCGTTCGCAAGATCCTCGAGCTTCGCGGGTACGAGGTGCGCGAGGCTGCAACCGGTCGCGACGCGCTGAAGGCGTTGTTCGAACAACGCCCGGACGCCGTCATTCTCGACGTGTCGATGCCGGGCCTCGACGGGTGGGGCACCCTCGACCGGATTCGCGAGCTCACGGATGTACCCGTCCTGATGCTCACCGCTCAGGCCGAAGAGGTCGACAAGGTGCGAGGGCTGGACGCGGGGGCGGACGGGTACATGACGAAACCGTTCGGCCGCCAGGAGTTGCTCGCCCGCGTGGAGGCATTGCTACGCCGTGCGCCGCGCGCCGTGGACGGCGTGGCTGCTGCCTACGTCGACTCGGAGCTCACGGTCGACTTTGCCCAGCGCTCCGTTCAGTCGGGCGGAAGCGAAGTGCGATTGACGCCGCTCGAGTTCCGGCTGTTGAGCGCTTTCGTCAGCCACGTGAACCAGGTTCTCAGCCGGGAGCAGCTACTCGAGCTTGCGTGGGACACCCCGTACGACGTCTCCGAAGATCAGGTGAAGCTCTACGTCGGCTATCTCCGGCGGAAGCTGCACGAACATGGAGGCCCCGATTGGTCGATTGAGACGGTTCGCGGCTTCGGCTACCGCTACCGACCGGCCGTGGGCCGCTAACCGAGCAGCCCGAGGCGCATTGCCTCGGCGACGGCCTGAGTCGTGGTCGCGGCGGAAAGCCGCTTGCGTGCTTTTTGCAGATGGGCGCGCACCGTCTCGGTTCCGATCGTGAGCAGGGCCCCGACCTCGCGCTGTCCATGACCTTCGGCAAGGAGCTGCAGCACTTCGCGTTCGCGGCGTGTGATCACGACCTTCGTGGCACGGGCGTTCGGCAGCTCCACGAGCGCCGGGTCGACATACGGAGTACCGGCGGCTGCGGCGTGTAACGCACGTAGGAGATCTTCGAGAGGCGCACCCTTCAGCAAGATCGCGTGGGCGCCGGCTGCGGACGCCTCCACGTGCGATCTCGGTTGTCCCCTCGCCGGTGTAGATGACGACTCTCGTGTTCGCGGAGATCGTGAGGATCTCTTCGATCAATTCGATGCCGTTCTTGCCCGGCATCCGGTTGTCGAGAATGGCGATCGCCGGCTGCTCTCGTCTCACTGCCTCGAGGGCGCTGTAGCCGTTCGCGCACCGTGCGACCACGTCGAAGTTGTGCTCCTCGAGAAAGTCAGAGACAGCGGTGAGCACCGCGGGATGGTCGTCGGCAAGCACGCAACGGGTTGGCTGATTCGGCATCTACCTGGGTCTACGGTTGTGGCGCGCTCAAACCGATCGCCGATCCCGCGACATGCGGGTACGGCATTCCGGGGACGAACCGTCACCCTTTTCGGTCGTCAAGGGTTAACCAATGTCACTACGATTCTCCCGGGTCTTCGCTCGCCCCCCAAATGAGCAGGGCCGAGAGGAGCGTCCGTGTTGATTCCGGGTCCTTGTCGCCGACGACGAGCCGGTCGTACTCGCCGCCCTCGCGGAGCTCGTCGAAGACGAAGAGAGCCTCGAGCTCGTCGGCACCGCGGGGGACGCCCAGGAGGCAATCGACCTCGCGGTTCGCGAACACCCCGACGTCGCTCTGCTGGATGTGAAGATGCCGGCCGGCGGTGGCCCGAGAGCCGCGCGTGCGATTACGACGTCCTCTGCGACGACGAGGGTTGTCGCGCTCTCGGCCTACGAAGACCGGACGACAGTGCTCGAGATGCTCAAGGCGGGCGCGGTCGGCTACCTGATCAAGGGAACCTCGGCCGCCGGAATCGTGAGGGCGATCCACAAGGCCACTCGTGGCGACGTCGCCGTTTCCGCCGAGTTGATGGGCGACGTGCTCGAAGAGCTGACGGGCAGGCTCCAGGTCGAGGAGGAGTGGGAGGAGCTTCACCGGACACAAACGATGCGCATCCGGCGCGTCCTCGACGAGGGCCGCCTGCGCATGGCCTTCCAGCCGATCGTCGACCTCGAGTCGGAGGACGTCGTCGGCTTCGAGGCGCTCGCGCGTTTTCCGCCGAGACCGGAGCGGCCGACGGAGGCCTGGTTCGCCGAAGCCGGAGCCGTCGGCCTGAGACAGGAGCTCGAGCTCGCGGCCGTGGCGGCCGCGTTGAAGTCGCTGCCGGAAGTGCCGCCCGGCCTGTTCCTTGCCGTCAACGCCATGCCCGACACGCTCGCGTCGAGCGATCTCGAGGAGCTCTTGCTCACCGTGCCGCCCGAAAGGCTGATCGTCGAGATCACCGAGCATGCTCCCGTGCACGACTACGAAGCGCTGAATTCGGCGATCCAGTCGTTGCGCGGCCGAGGTGTCAGGCTCGCAGTCGACGACGCCGGCTCGGGCTTCGCGAGCCTTCGTCACATCCTCTTGCTCTCGCCCGACATCATCAAGATCGACAACACGCTCACGCACAACGTCTACATGGATCCTGCGCGCCGGGCAGTCGCCGCCGGGCTGATCTCGTTCGCCAACGAGCTGGGCGCCGTCGTCGTGGCCGAGGGGATCGAAAGCGTCGACGAGCTCGACGCGCTGCGCTCGATGGGCGCGCGGCTCGGTCAGGGCTACTACCTCGGTCGTCCAGGTCCGATCGCCGCTCCGTTACAGGTCGTCGGCGGCGCTTCCTAGAAGCGGCTGCGTATCCTGATTCGGGTGACTCTCCAGTGAAGGGCGATTCCGTTCGAGCGGTCGTCGCCGACGATCATCCCGCCGTCCTACGGTCGGTTTGCGACGTGTTGCTCGGCGCGGGCGTCGAGGTCGTCGGGCGTGCCGCGAACGGGGAGGAGGCGGCCGCCAGGATCGAGGCCGCGCATCCGACGATCGCCGTCGTCGACGTCAGGATGCCGCGGCTGACCGGAGTGGAGATTGCCGCGCGAGTATCACGCAGCTCGCCCGACACGAAAGTGATCCTGTACACCGCCTTCGGCGACCGGGCGCTCCTGACCGAGGCGCTCGACGCGGGGGTGCGAGGCTTCGTCCTGAAGGAAGCGCCGCTCGACGATCTGGTTCGGGCCGTCGAAATGGTCGCCGGCGGGGCGGTCTACGTCGATCCCGTGTTGGCCGGAGTGCTGGCGAGCGTCGAGTCGGAGAAGATGCCGCAGCTGACGAAGAGAGAGCGAGAGGTCTTGCGTGCGCTCTCGGACGGGCTGACGAACGAGCAGATCGGCAAGCAGCTCTTTCTCTCGCCGGAGACGGTGCGGACGCACGTTCAGAAGGCGATGCGCAAGCTCGAGGCGGATACGCGCACGCAGGCTGTGGCGCTGGCCCTGCGCCAGTCGCTCATCGCCTGATTCGCAGGGGCTGCTCCTTTCCGCGCGCTCACGAAGGTGACACGGGCGCGCGCTGAAAGATCGGGCGATCCCCTCGAACGAGGTAGCTCTAACGGGGGTAGACGGAAGTCCTCGAGATGACGAATCTGATCAGTGGAGAACTGCGGCACCATGACGATGTTCGAGACCCTCCAAGCGGCGCAGGCTGCGCCCTCAGTACCCCCATTCAGCTCTGCAGAGATGCGCAGCTATCCATTGGGCACGCTCGTGTACCGATCCGGGCTGATGCCCCTCGAGACCGTCAACCAGGCGCTTGCCGAAGCCGCCGAGAGCGGCCGTCGCCTCGGTGAGGTGCTGCTCGAGTACGGCCTGCCCGAGCGCGACCTCACCCGCCTGCTCGCAGCCCAGCACGGACAGGAGTTCGTCGACCTGACGGAGTTCCCGGTCGACCCGGCGATCGTCAATCTGCTTCCTCGAACCGTTGCCGAGATGTATTGCGCGCTTCCGCTGCGCCGCGACGGTGACTGCACGATCGTCGCCGTGCCCGACGCCGACAACGCTTCGCACCTGACGCGTTTGCGCGACGCCCTGCATGGGCCGATCCGGCTCGTCACCGCAGCGCGCTCGGACATCAAAGACGCGATCGCTCGCGTCCACGAGCCGGCCGGAATGATCACGCAGATGGCCCTGGCCGAGGCGCGTGGCCAGGCAGTGGAACCGGAGCCCGTGTCGACAACGGTCTATCGCGTCGAGGTCACGCTCGAGAGCGGCGCGACGCTGCTCGTCGCCGAAGCATCCGACTTCGAGTACGCCAAGGAGGTCGGCATGCGCGTCATCGACGAAGCCGAGGCGGGTGGAACGGTCGCCATCGGCGATGCCACGATCGACGGCCGCCAGGTCGTGTCGGTCGACGTGCTCGGGCGAAACGGCGCATGAACTTTCCCCTCGCCGCCGTCCGGGAGCTCGTGTCGTCGGTCCGGAAGGACGGACGTCCGGTCGTGCGGCTGACGTGCTCCGACTACGGCACCGAATGGGTTGTCGCCGCGGACGTGTATCCCGTCGACGAGCTGACGGTCGAGCCGAAGAGCGCAGGCCCGTACGTGTTCGACAGTGCCCAGGAAGCGCGAAGCTTCGTCGAGAGCTCGCTCGTCGCGTTGCGGGTTCTCGGCTGCGAAGTCGCCTAGAGGCTTGATGTGAAATGCGGTCGATGCCGCGCGCCGATTCCACATCAACCCTCTAGCGGCGGCTCTTCTGCCGGATCATCGCCGCCTGTTCCTTCCAGCGTTGCTTGCGTGCGAGCTGGAGGCGCCGGTCGGTGCGGGCCGCGACTGCCTCGAGCTCGCGCTGCAGCTTCCGCCAGGACCGGAGCCGGTCGAGCTCCAGCGTTCCCGCATCGGTCGCGGCGAGGACTGCGCAACCGGGCTCGGTCGTGTGCGCGCAGTTGCGGAAGCGGCACTCGCGTGGCCAGGGCCTCGATGTCCTCGAACGCAGCGTTGAGGTCGCCCTCCCAGAACTGCAGCTCGCGCAGCCCGGGTGTGTCGATCACGAGCCCGCCGCCGGCCAGGGGGACGAGCTCGCGATGCACCGTGGTGTGCCGCCCCGTGCCGTCGGCCGCGACGGCGCGTGTCGCCATCACCTCTGCACCCGCCAACCGGTTCAGGAGCGTCGACTTCCCGACGCCGGATGAGCCGAGCAGTACGACCGTATGGCCCGGTTGCAGGTAGGGAGCGAGCGCCTCCAGGCCCGTGCCCAGCACGTTGGAGACCGGGTGCACGGGGACGCCGATCGCGACCGACTCCACCGCGAGCACGGCTGCGGGAACGTCGTCGCACAGGTCGGCCTTCGTGAGCACCACGATCGGTGACGCGCCGCTCTCCCAGGCCGTCGTGATGTAACGCTCGAGGCGGCGCAGGCTGAAGTCGTCGTCGAGGCCGGCGAGCAGAAACGCCGTATCGACGTTGGCGGCGAGCACCTGCTCCGTCGAGTCGTCACCCGCGTGCTTGCGGATGAATGCACTACGGCGCGGGAGGATCGAGGTGATCGTCGCCGGCGGCGTCACGCCGACCCAGTCGCCGACGGCAGGCAGTTGCCCGCCGACCTTGTGTTCGTAGAAGAGACGACCGGCGGCCTTCGCACGAATCTCTTCGGTCTCTGCGAGCAGCACGTACTCGCCGCGGTGCTGCGCGGCGACCCGTGCCGGAAACAGGTTGTCGTCTTGCAGTTGCTCGAAGGCGGACGCGAATTCGGCGTCCCATCCGAGCGCATCGAGAGGGGGCAAAGCGAGTCTCCTTGTATGAGTGAGTGAACGACGAAGCCCGTCGCTTCTCGCGACGGCTGCAGCTCACGGACTCGCTAGATGAGTGGTGCCGGCTAGACGAGCCGCGTGGCTCTTCGGAAGGAGGCAAGCGCAATCGTCATCTGTTTCGACCTCCTTTTCGCCGGGACGGCAAGCACGGTAGCACGCACTTTCGGACGGCACCAGTCCGCGGAGCTACGCGACGGGAAGTCGTGCAGGCCCGGGCGGACGCAACACGGCGAACTGGTCCGTGATCTCGAGCTCCCTGGTCCGGAAGCGAAAGAGCGAGCCCGGCCGCCCTCCCGTCGGGCCGGATGCACGCTGCCGGCCCGTCGACTCGAGCACTTCACGGCGAAGCAGCACGCGCTGAAGGTTCGTTGCGGAGACGTCGTGACCGAGCGCCGCCGCGTAGAGGTCGCGCAGCTCGGAGATCGTGAACTCATCGGGTGCGAGCGCAAAGCCGAGGTTCGTGTAGGAGAGCTTCGCCCGGAGCCGTTCGCGCCCGGTCAGGACGATCGCCTCGTGATCGAACGCAAGGGCGGGCAGGTCGTCGACCGGATGCCAGCCCGTGTCGTCCGGCAGCGCCGGGTCGACGTCGCTCGGAACAAGCCCGAGGTAGGCCGTCGCGAGCTGCCACTCGCGCGGCGAGCGCTTCGGTTCGCTCAGCGTCTCGAGCTGCTCCAGGTGCGAGAGCTCGCGCACGTCGACCTTCTCCGCGAGGTGGCGGCGGAGCGACTGCTCGAGCGTCTTCCCGGCGGCGAGATAGCCGCCGGGAAGCGACCAGCTCTGCTTGAACGGCTCCCGCGCCCGTTGCCACATCAGCGCCTGCAGGGCGCCGGCTCGCACCTGCAGAACGACCGCGAGCGTGACGTGGGCGGGGCCAGGGTGCCCGCTGCTGGTAGGCTCCTTCACAGTTTTCGCCCCATAGTCGCAAACCTTAGCGGAAAGGCTGGCAAATGAAGAGATCGCTCGTCCTCCTGGGTGCCGTCGCGGTACTTCTGACCGCCGGCTGCGGCGGCAGTGGCAAGAAGTCCTCGGCCAACACGACCAGCACGTCGAGCACGAGCGGCAAGACGCTCAAGGTCGGGCTCGTCACCGACATCAGCGGTCTCAACGATCGCGGCTTCAACCATCTGTCGTACGTCGGGCTGAAGCGCGCCGAGGCTGAATTCGGAGCTCAAGGCGAGGTCTTCCAGACGAAAGCGGCGCAGGAGTACGTGCCGAACCTGTCGACTTTTGCGCGCCGTGGGTACGACCTGACGGTCGGCGTCGGTTTCACCGAGGCGATCGCGATCGACACCGTCGCCACGACGTTTCCGAAGTCGAAGTTCACGATCGTCGACGTCGACCAGACGGAAGAGCCGCACAAGCCCCCGAACCTGCTCGGCTTGCTCTTCAAGGAGCAGGAGACCGGCTACCTCGTCGGCTATCTGGCCGGCCTCGAGGAGAAGCGCAGGCCCGGGCAAGACGTGATCGGCTCGGTTGGCGGCGAGAAGCAACCGCCGGTTGACCGTTTCATCGCCGGCTACCGCGCCGGCGCCAGGGCCGCCGACCCCGGGATCACTCTGCTCAACGGGTACTCGCAGGACTTCTCGGATCTCGCCAAGTGCAAGCAGATCGCGCTCAACCAGATCGAGCAGGGCGCGGGCGTGGTCTTCCAGGTCGCAGGCGGCTGCGGTCTCGGCGCGCTCGACGCGGCGAAGGAGAAACATGTCTGGGGCATCGGGGTCGACGCGGACCAGTCCTTCCTCGGACCGCACATCCTCACGAGTGCGGTCAAGCGCGTCGACACCGCGGTGTTCGATGCGATCAAGCTGGTCAAGGACGGAAAGTTCAGGGCGGCGGCAACATCACCTTCGGCCTGAAGGACAACGGTGTCGCGATCGGCAAGATCAGCCCGAAGGTGCCGAAGTCCGAGGTGGCGAAGGTGATGCAGGTTCGTGCGGACATCATCTCCGGCAAGATCAAGAACATCCCGAAGACGTTCAAGTAAGGAACTAGGGAAAGCTGGGTGACTGCGGACGGAGGTCCAACGGGCCTCCGTCGGAACAGCCCGGCGACTGGTAGTCCGTCGGCTCGTTCGGATAGCCGCGCACGTAGAGCCACTGCTGAATTTCCTTCGCCTGCCGCGTGGGCACGCCGAGGCGCTCCGCGACGAACGCAGTGTTCTGTAGCGCGTAACACTCAGTCACGCCTTCGTCCTGGTAGCCGCGCAGGTGGAACGCTTCGTGCGCGAGCGTGTGCGCGGCCCAGGCGGCGTCGAACTGGCTGAAGCCACACGAACGCCGCTCGATGCACGTGAAGTCGACGCGATCGAGGCGGCGTAGCGCCTTGCACGTCTCCGGCGAGAGGTCCGTGTGATTCGCCGGGTGCCCCTGTCCGTCGAACTGGACGCGCCCCGCTTCTCCGTGCACGTCGACGAGGCCTGCGAGGAAGCTCGGGCAGCGAACGCCGACCTTCCGCCCCGCGAGGTCGCTGGCGACGGCCGACAGCTGGTCCTGCTGGCGGATGCGCTGTTCATGGCGCGCGAAACCAAGCGCCGAAAGGGCGCCGGCGACGACAAGAAGGACCGCGATCGTGCGCACCTCCAGAGGATCGGCAGGCCGTCGGACAGTCTTGATTCGAACCTGGCCCGGGCTGATTCAGCCGCCGGCGACCGCGCCCACGACCCGTACCTCCGAGTCAGTCGTCAACGGCTCGTCGAGGAGCGCCCCGCCGCGCGCGTCGATTCCGTCCACGAAGACGTTGATCAGTCGGCGGAGCTCGCCTTGCTCGTCGAACAGGAGGTTCGAGACCGGTAGCTGGCGCAGGGCGGCACCGACGGTCGCCGCATCGAGCTCAAATCGCTTCTGCCCGCCCGCCTCGGCCGCCAGCGTTCCGGGCAGGACGACGGTCGCCACGTCAGGCTTGAGCCGCCTCGACGGACAGGATCGGCGGCAGGTCTCGCACCGCTTCCGTCCAGCTGCCGCCGCCCTGTGGCGCGGTCCAGACCGAGCCGCTCTGCGTGCCGAAGTAGACGTTGCCCTCGTCGAAGCTGCAGCCTTCGCGGAGGACCGCCGCCCACGCTCGACTTGGCAGACCGTTCGCGGCGAGCTCCCAGGAGGCGCCCGCGTCGGCCGTGCGGTACACGCCCAGCCTGCCCTCGGCGGTGTAGTGGTACTCCTGCGATTCCTCCGGGATGACATACGCAACGTCGGGGTCGTGCGGGTCGAGCGCGAGCCCGAAGCCGAACTGCGACGGCAAGCCGTTGCCGTCGAGTCGCTCCCAGTTGTCGCCGCGGTCATCGGACCGGTAGACGCCGCAATGGTTCTGCTGCCACAGCCGGTCGGGTTTCGCCGGATGCGCAAGCAGCTTGTGGACGCACTGGCCGACCTCCGGGTACTTCTCCGCATGGAAGTCTGCTGCGACGTCCTTGTTGATCGGCGTCCAGCTCTCGCCTCCGTCGTCACTGCGAAACCCACCGGCCGCGGAGATCGCGATGTACATCGTCCCGTTCGCGAGCTGAATCGAGTGGCAGCACATGCCGCCGGCGCCCGGCTGCCAGCGCTCCCGGGTCGGATGCTCGAGCAGGCCGCGGTTCACCTCCCACGTGAGCCCGCCGTCGTCCGAGCGAAAGAGCACGCCGGGATCGCCGCCGAGCCAGAGCTCCGAGCCGCTCCCCGGCTCGAGGTGCCACGTGGCGTTGAGCTTGAGCCCGGAGTCCTCCGGCAGCCCGATCTCCTCGGCGCGCGTCCAGGTCTTCCCGAGATCGGTGGAGCGGTGGACGGTCGCGCCGTAGAACGGGTTGTTCGTCGCCGCATAGAGCACGCCGTCCCGCGGATCGACGATGGCGTGGTAGACGGCCCAGCCGGGCAGGAGCGGGCCGTCGACCTCCCAGCCGCCGTTCTCGGAGCGGACGAGGAAGAGGCCCTTGCGCGTTCCCACGGGTAGAAGAGCGCCCATCCGGGAAGACGCTATCGGGTCGCGTCGTTGAGGGTCAAAACAACGGGAGGTAGAGAATGGCAGAGCTCGAAAGCAAGAAGCGAAAGTTCCTCGAGGAGAATCCCTTCGTCGGCACAGTGACGACGCTGCGCGAGGACGGCTCGCCGCATTCGACGATCGTCTGGGTAGACGTCGACGACGGCAAGGTCTCGTTCAACACCGCGCGCGGACGCGCGAAGTCGGTTCATCTGGAACAGGACCCTCGTGCCTCGGTGCTGGTCGTCGACCCCAACGACTCCCACAAGTGGGTCTCCGTCAGCGGCCCTGCCCAGCTGACCGAGGAAGGCGCCGACGCCCAGATCGACAAGCTGGCGAAGAAGTACATCGGCCGGGACACGTATCCCTGGCACAAGCCTGAGGAGACCCGCGTCAAGGTGCTGATCGATGCCGACAAGGTCGACGCAGCCGGCTTCGACGACTGACTCAGACAACTGAGCCGTCCGTAAGATCGGCGCGTGAGCGTCGACCAGCAGCAGCTCGCCGCGGCAGGAGAGCGGATTCGAGCGGAAGCGAGCGTCACCGGCCTGCTGGCCGCGACGGCGCGCGCGTACGTCGAGGTCTTCGACGCCCCCGCGTGCACGATTTCGCGCGTGATCGGCGATCTGCTCGTCGACCTGATGCAGTACCAGCGCGAGGGCAAGCCCACGCGGCTGGGTCACGGCTATCTCGTCTCGGACTATCCCGTCACGCGCGCGGTGATCGAGGACCGCGAGCCGCGCACTCTGGCGAAGGGCGATCCCGACGCAGATGCTCAGGAGGTGGAGCTCCTCGAGCAGCTCGGCTTCGGCTCGCTGCTGATGCTCGCGATCGAGGCGGAGGACGGCGCCTGGGGTCTGATCGAGCTGTACGGGGAGACGGGACGGCGGTTCACCGCGGCAGACCTGCTGATCGCCCAGGGACTTGCCGAGGAGGTCGGCGAGACCTTGCGCCGGCTCGAGCGCCGAGGGTAGCGCGATGGACGTGACAATCTGTGACGTCGGGCCGCGCGACGGCCTGCAGAACGAGCCGGAGACGCTCGCGCCGACCGTGCGCGCCGAGCTCGTCAACCGCCTCGCGCGAGCAGGGCTCCCTCGGATCGAAGCGGCGAGCTTCGTGCGAGCGGACGCCGTCCCCCAGATGGCGGGCGCAGAGGAGGTCGTCGCCGCCGTCGAGCGCCGCGACGGGACCGAGTACTCAGGGCTCGCTCTGAACGAGCGGGGTTACGACCGGCTCGTTGCAGCCGGGCTCGACCGCGTGAACTTCACGCTCGCGGCGACCGAGAGCTTCAGCAAGCGCAATGCGAATCGATCCGTCGCCGAGGCGACCGCCGAGGCGGGTCGCGTGATCGCGAAGTCCGAGCTGCCTGTGACCGTGACGATCAGCGTTGCGTTCGGCTGCCCGTTCGAGGGCCGCGTCGACCCGGGCGTGGTGGAAGAGCTCGCCGGGCGCTTCCCCTCCGCAGAGATCGTCCTAGCGGACACGATCGGCGTCGCGACGCCGAAGCAGGTGCGCGGCCTCGTCGAGCGCACGCGTGCGCCGGGCGTGCACCTGCACAACACGCGCAACACCGGGTACGCGAACGCTGTCGCTGCGCTCGAGGCCGGCGCGACCTTGTTCGACGCCGCCTGCGGTGGGCTCGGGGGCTGTCCGTTTGCGCCGCGCGCGACCGGCAACATCGCCACCGAAGATCTCGCGTATCTGTTGAACGGCGACGGCGTCGAGACGGGCATCGACCTCGATGCGCTCATCGCGACCTCGGCGTGGCTCGAAGGGCTGCTCGGCCGCAGGCTCGAAGGCCAGGTCTACCGAGCCGGAGCGTGGACCGGCGACTGACTCGCCGTGGCAAAGGCCGCGAGCGCGAGATCGATCTCTGCATCGTGCGTCTGCCAGTTCGAGACGGAGAGGCGAATCGCGCGGCGCCCGGCCCACGTCGTCCCGCTCATCCAGACGTCACCTGCTTCCTGCACCGCCTTCAGCACGGCGTCGGTCCGCTCGTCGCTCTCGAAGCGGAACAGCACCTGATTGAGCACGACCTCGTTCACAACCTCCACGCCCGTCGAGCTCCGCGATTCCCGCCGCGAATCGTCGCGCGCACGCGCAGCGTCTGCTCGACCAGCTCGGCGAGCCCGCTCTTGCCGAGCGAGCGCAGCGCGGCATAGACGGCGAAGCCTCGCGCTCGTCGTGAGAACTCCGGCACCCAGTCGACCTGGTCGCGCACCGCGCGCGTGTCGTCCTGGATCAGGTACGACGCGCTGACCGTCATCGCAGCGCGATGCGCCTCGGCGTCGGCGCAAAGGACGAGCGCCGGAGTCGTAGGGAACGTTCAGCCACTTGTGCGCGTCGGTGATCCACGAGTCCGCTCGTTCGACGCCGCGCAACGAGGTGGCGCAGCTCGGGCTCGCTGCCGCCCAGAGACCGAAGGCGCCGTCGACGTGGAGCCAGGCTCCGTCGCTCGGCGCGGCGTCGGCGATCGTCGTCGAACGGATCGAACGCGCCGCGTGTTCACCTCTCCGGCCTGCGCGCAGACGATCGTCGGCGCCGTCGCCTGCTGCGAGCGCCTCGCGCAGCGCGTCGGCGTCCAGGCGGCCCTGGTCGTCCGCCGCCACCGACTTCGCGGCGCGCCGAGTCCGAGCAGGCGCAGCGCACGGTCGATCGTGACGTGGCGCTGCGCGCCGGCGAGCACGCGCACCCGCGGCCCGCCGGCCAGCCCGTCGCGTTCGACGTCCCAGCCGGCACGCTCGAGCACGCGGAAGCGCGCCGCGGCGAGAGCGGTGACGCTCCCCATCTGGGTGCCGGTGACGAGCCCGATCGAGCGTCGGCAGGCAGGCCGAGGAGCTCGCACGTCCATTCGCGCACCACCTGCTCGACGACGGAGGCGGAGGCGCCGCCCACGTAGAGCCCGGCGTTCTGGTCCCAGGCCGAGGTCAGCCAGTCGGCCGCGAGCGCGGCGGGAAGCCCGCCTCCGATCACGAAGCCGAAGTAGCGGCCGCTCGGGATCGCGACGATTCCCGGGTCGGCCGCGGCCGCCAGGCGCTCGACGACCTCCTGCGGGTCGGAGGGCTCGTCCGGCAGCGGGCCTCCGAGTGCAACCCTCAGCTCTGCCGCAGACGTGCGCGGGAACACGGGGCGTTCGTCGAGCGACTCGAGGAAGTCGGAGGCGAGATCCGCCGTGCGCTGCAGCAACGCACGCACGTCCGTCATGCGTTCGACTCTACGCGGCGGATCACACCCTCTGCGGCCAGCTTGGAGAGCTCGTCGTCCGTGAGCCCGAGCTCGTGCAGGACCTCGTCGGTGTGTTCGCCGAGCCGCGGCGGCGACCGTCGATGGGAAACGCGTTCGCCGTCCACGGAGAGCGGCAGCGCGACCGTCGGCGCCGGCAGCGACTGGATCAGCCCGAGGGCCGCGACCTGTTCGTGGTCGACCGCCTGGCCGACGTCGTTCACCGGCGCCGCGGGAACACCCGCTGCGTGCAGCTTGTCCAGCAATTCGGTCGCTGCCTCGTTGCGCACGTGTTCCTGAATCACGGCCGCGAGCTCGTCGCGCCTGGCGACGCGGTCGGGGTTCGTCGCGTAGCGAGCGTCGCGCGCAAGCTCCGGCAATCCGACTGCAGCACAGAGGCGCGCGAACAGTCCATCGTTGCCGGCCGCGATCATCACGTCACCGTCCCTCGCGTGAAAGACCTGGTAGGGCGAGATCAGCGGAAAGGCCGTTCCGTGACGCCCGGGAACGTCGCCGCCCGCGAGATACGCGGTCACCTGGTACGGAAGCAGTCCGATCGCCGTCTCGAACAGCGAGACGTCCACGGTGTGGCCCCCACCCGAGCCGAGCGCAGCCACGATGCCGAGCGCGGCCCAGAGACCCGTGCCCTGGTCGATGATCGAGGCGCCGACACGAACCCCGGGACGATCGGCCTCGCCGGTCACGCTGATCAGCCCGCCGAAGGCCTGCAGCAGCGGGTCGTAGCCCGGTCGGTCGCGCAGCGGGCCTGCCTTGCCGAACGCGCCGATGTCGCAGTAGACGAGCGACGGTTTCCGTGCGCGCAATTGCTCCGCCCCGAACCCGATCCGCTCCGCGGTTCCCGGCCGCAGGCTCTGCAGGAAGACGTCCGCCGAGTCGACGAGACGAAGCAGGACGTCGCGCCCGCGCTTCACGTCGAGGGCGACCGAGCGCTTGTTGAGGTTCGCCGCGTAGAACATCACGCTCGACCCCTCCCAGAACGGCGGCCCCCACGCGCGCGCCTCGTCGCCCCGCTCGGGATGCTCGACCTTGATCACGTCGGCGCCGAGCGCACCGAGGATCTCCGTACAGTAGGGGCCCGCGAGTGAGCTCGTGACGTCGACGACTCGCACTCCCTCGAGCGGCAGAAATCCTGTGGCCATCAGCGCGCGACCATACGAGAACGAGGGAGACCTGCGACGCATGCAGGCGCTCCAGCAGGAGCTCTGGGCGCTCGAAGGGCCGAGGGTGCACACGCACGTCGGCGATCTCGCCTGGTGGCTGCACCGCGGGGAGGAACAGGATTTCAGGCGCCGGCTCTGGTTCGACGGCGAGCGCTGCGTGGCCTGGGCCTGGTTCTGGCCGCCTGCGTCGCTCGACTACGAAGTGCACCGCGAGCATCGAGGCGGGGAGCTGCACCGCGAGGTGCTCGCCTGGTTCGAGTCCCAGGCCGCGCCTTCTCCGCTGACGACGTTCGCGTTCGAGAGCGACGAGCTGTGGCTCGCGGTGCTCGGCGAGTGCGGTTACAAGCCGTCGGGCTCGTGGTACGCGTACTACGTGCAGGACCTCGACGACAACGGGCCCGAGGCGGTTGTGCCCGATGGCTTGACGCTCCGCACGGTTCGAGACGACGAAGCCGACTTCCGCGAGCGGGTCGCGCTGCATCGCGCGGTCTGGGCGCCGTCAAAATTGACCGAGGACCGCTACCGGAGGGTGACGCAGGCCTGGCCGTACCGCACCGAACTCGACTGCGTGGTGGAGGCGCCCGACGGAAGCTTCGCCGCATACGTTCTCTGCTGGTACGACGACGTCAACGCCGTCGGCGAGTTCGAGCCCGTCGGAACGCATCCTGACTACAGGCGCCGTGGCCTCGGCGCTGCGGTGTGCCGCTACGCGCTGACCCGTCTGCGCGAGGAGGGCGCGCGACAGGCGATCGTGTACGCGGGTGGCCGCGACGAGGACGAGCGCTCGCGGGCGCTCTACGAGAGCGTCGGTTTTCGGGGGCTGACACGCTCGCTCGAGCATCGGAAGGAACGCGCATGACCCTCGGACTTCTGCAGAACCTGGTCGACCTGCTCACCGGCTCGCTCTGGACCTATCCGCTGCTGCTCGGGATCTGCGCCGGGGACGCGCTCATTCCCGCGTTCCCGAGCGAGACCGCGCTGATCGTCTGCGGGATCCAGGCGGCGCGCGGAAATCTGTCATTGGAGTGGGTGATCGTGTGCGCCGCAGCAGGGGCCTTCGCCGGAGACAACAGTTCGTACGCCGTCGGTCGCTGGGTCGGCACGCCGGCCGTGAAGCGGTTCTTCAGCGGCGAGGTCGCGCAGCGCCGGCTCGACTGGGCGCGGAACTTTCTCAAGGAGCGGGGCAGCTACGTGCTGGTCGTTGCCCGCTTCATCCCCGGTGGTCGCACTGCCACCACCTTCACGGCGGGGCTCGTGCGCCTACGCTGGCTGACGCGCTTCGCGCCGTACGTGTTCGTCGCGGCGATCCTCTGGTCGGTCTACGGCGCGCTGCTCGGCTATCTCGGCGGACGCCTGTTCAAGGACCAGCCGATCTACGCGCTGCTGCTCGCGTTCGGGATCGCGGCGCTGATCACCGTCGGGGTCGAAGGCTGGCGGCGCCTTCGCAAGGTGTAACCGCGTGAACCGACTCGCCCAGGAGACGAGCCCATACCTCCTGCAACACGCCGAAAATCCTGTGGATTGGTTTCCGTGGGGGGAAGAAGCACTCTTGCGCGCGCGCGAGGAGGACAAGCCGATCATGCTCTCCGTCGGCTACGCGGCGTGTCACTGGTGTCACGTGATGGCGCACGAGTCGTTCGAGGACGAGGCCACGGCGGCATTGCTCAACGAGCACTTCGTCCCGGTGAAGGTCGACCGTGAGGAGCGTCCCGACGTCGACTCGATCTATATGGACGCCGTCGTCTCGCTCACCGGGCACGGAGGCTGGCCGATGACGGTCTTCCTGACGCCGGCCGGTGAGCCGTTCTTCGGCGGTACCTATTACCCGCCCGAACCGCGTCACGGACTGCCGAGCTTCAAGCAGCTGCTGCAGGCGGTGGCCGACGCCTGGCGCGACCGCCGCGCCGACCTGCAGCGAGATGCGGGCGCAATCGCCGCCCAGCTGCGCCGGGTCGCCGAGCCTGCCCGCGAGCCGCTGAGGTCCTCGCTGCTCACCGAGGCCGCGCTGGCGTTGCGTCGCCAGCTCGATCCGGAGTGGGGCGGCTTCGGGCACGCGCCGAAGTTCCCACCGGCGTCGGCTCTCGAGTTTCTCCTGCGCCGCGGTGAGCTGGAGCCTGCGGTGAAGACACTGGACGCGATGGCCGCGGGCGGCATGTACGACCTCGTCGGCGGCGGCTTTCACCGCTATTCCGTCGACAGGGAGTGGCTCGTCCCGCACTTCGAGAAGATGCTCTACGACAACGCGCTGCTCGCCCCCGTGTACCTGCACGGCTGGCTCGTGACCGGGAACGAGCGCTATCGCGAGATCGCGGAGGAAACGCTCGACTACCTGCTGCGCGACCTGAGCCTGCCCGAAGGCGGCTTCGCGTCGGCGGAGGACGCCGACACCGACGGCGTCGAGGGCCTGACCTACACGTGGACCGAGGACGACGACGTTCCGCGCGAGCTGCTGCAGCCGTTCGAGCACGGGCGGTTCATCATCCGCGGCGCCCTCGATCCGGAGCTCCGTTCGCGTCTGTTCGATGAGCGTGAGCTCAGGCAAAAACCGCTGCGCGATGACAAGGCGATCGCATCCTGGAACGGCCTCACGCTCGCCGCGCTCGCCGAAGCCGGCCGCCGGCTCGAACGCGTCGACTACCTCGAGGCCGCCCGCCGGGTCGCCGAGTTCCTCCTCGGGCCGCTCTCGACGGAGGAGGGGCGGCTCTACCGCAGCTGGCGCGCGGGCCAGGCGAAGCACGCGGGCGTGCTCGAGGATTACGCGGACGTTGCCAACGGCCTCTACGAGCTGCACCTCGCGACCGGGGAGCTGCGCTGGCTCGAGCACGCGCGCAGACTCGCGGTGCTGGCCGTCGACCTGTTCGGCGACGACGAGCGCGGCGGGTTCTTCCGAACACCGTTCGACGGTGAGCAGCTCGTCGCGCGCAAGAAGGACTTCGACGACCACCCGACGCCCTCGGGGAACTCGATGCTCGCCTACGTATTGCTGCGCATCTCACGGCTCTGGGGTGACGACGAGCTCGAGCGCCGCGCCGTCGGCGTGTTCCGCTTCGTCGCACCGGCCCTGTCGCGGGCCCCGTCGGCGTTCGGCCATGCGCTGAATGCGCTCGATCTCTATTTCGCGAGCCCGCGCGAGCTCGCGATCGTGGGAACGCCGGACGCGCCGGTCGCCCGCGCGGCGCTGGCCGCTTTCGAGCCGAATGCCGTCGTCGCCTTCGGGCCGAGCGAGACTGTGCCGCTGCTTCGTGGCAAAGACCTCGTCGGCGGCCGCCCGGCTGTGTACGTCTGCGAGCGTTTCGCCTGTCAGGCGCCCACAACCAACCCGGCGGATTTCAAGGGGGCGCAGCCGCGCCTGTGACTCCTAGCAGGTCGACAACCGCGGAGGCGCGCCCCCTCACATGAGCAGACCCGCGCCGCGGGCAAAACCCTGCAACGACTTTCGCTAGGTGATTTCGCGCGTTTGCGCCTCGGGAATCGAGGCGATCAGCGCAGCCGGGGCGACGGGGAAGACGGCGTGGGGCGTGCCCGCGGCGCACCAGACGAGGTCGAATCGGAGCAGCGATTCGTCGACGATCGTCCGCACCGGGCGATCGTGGCCGACGGGAGGCACACCGCCGATCGCGTAGCCGGTCGCCTGGCGCACCTCGTCGCCGTTTGCCTGCCGGACGCCGCTACCGAGCTTCGCGGTGTCCACGCGGCGGTCTCCGGCGCAGAGGCAGAGCACGGGCCCCTCGTCATCGACGAAGACGAGCGACTTGACGATCTGCCCGACCTCGACGCCGACGGCCGCCGCCGCCTCCTGCGCGGTCCGCGTGGACTCCGCGAGCTCCTGGACCTCGGCGTCGAGGCCGAGGTCGCGTAGCCGGGTCTGAAAGCGCTCTGCGGTCGGGTGCACGGCCGGATGACTTTAGGGTATGGCGCCCTTGCCCATCCTCGAGGTCGACAGCGTCTCCAAGCGGTTCGGCGGCATCGTCGCTCTCGACGACGTGTCGTTCGACGCCGCGGACGGCGAGATCGTGGGCCTGATCGGACCGAACGGCGCGGGCAAGACGACCATCTTCAACATCATCACGCGTCTCTATAGCCCGGACGAAGGCGACGTCCGCTTCGACGCCGTCAGTCTGCTCGGCACCCCGCCGAGTGGAATCGTTCGGCGCGGCATCGCTCGAACGTTCCAGAACGTCGAGCTCTTCCGCGGGATGTCCGTGCTCGACAACGTTCGCGTCGGGGGACATGCACGGCACGGCGAGCAGACCGCGGACGACGTTCTCTTCTACGTCAATCTCCACTCCGTCCGGGATCGCCCCGCGTCCGAGCTCCCGTACGGGACGCAGAAGCGCGTCGAGCTGGCGCGCGCGCTCGCCTCGGGGCCGGAGCTCCTCCTTCTGGACGAGCCGGCCGGGGGCCTGAGCCACCAAGAGGTCGCACAGCTCGGGACCTTCATCCGCCAGATGCGCGACGACTTCGAGTTGACGATCCTGCTCGTCGAGCACCACATGGGGCTCGTGATGAGCGTCGCCGACCGCGTGCACGTGCTCGACTTCGGCAAGAAGATCGCCGAAGGAACACCGGCCGAGGTGCAGGCGAACCAGGCCGTGATCGAGGCGTACCTGGGAGCGCCGGGATGAGCCTGCTCGAGCTGCGCAGCGTCGAGGCGAGGTACGGGCCCGTCAAGGCGTTGCACGGGATCTCGCTCGACGTCGGCGCTGGTGAGCTCGTCGCGGTGCTCGGCGCGAACGGCGCCGGCAAGACCACGACCCTCCGCGCGATCTCGGGGACGGTGCGTCGCACGGGCGAGGTCGAGTTCGACGGCCGCAAGCTGCCGCGCCGGCCCGAGGCAACCGCGCGGGCCGGAATCGCGCACGTTCCCGAGGGCCGCGGGACCTTCACCGAGCTGTCCGTCTGGGACAACCTTCGGCTCGGGGCGTACACGCGCCGCGGCGGCAACAAGGAGCAGGCGAAGCGCGTGTTCGACTTCTTCCCGCGGCTGGAGGAGCGGCGCGATCAGCAGGCGGGAACGCTCTCGGGCGGCGAGCAGCAGATGCTCGCGCTCGGCCGGGCGATGATGGCGCGCCCCAAGCTCCTGCTCCTCGACGAGCCTTCGCTCGGCCTCGCGCCGCTGGTGGTCAAGGAGATCTTCGACGCGCTCGACCGGATGAAGACAGACGACGGCGTGTCGGTGCTCGTCGTCGAGCAGAACGCGAATCTCGCGCTCGCGCACGCCGCGCGCGCCTACGTTCTCGAGGTCGGAAACGTGGTCGTCGAAGGAACGAGCGACGAGCTGCGCGCCGACGAATCCGTCCGCAAGTCGTACCTGGGCTACTGATGGCACTGCTCGCAAGCTTCACGTGGACGGAGTTCGCCCAGCAGCTCGCGGCGGGGATTCGCGAGGGCGCGATCTACGCCGGGCTCGCGCTCGCGGTCGTGATCATCTACCGCTCCACGCGCGTGATCAATTTCGCGCAGGGGGAGATGGCGACGTTCTCCACTTTCATCGCCTGGTCGCTGATGAACCGCGGCCTCTCGTTCTGGGCGGCGTTCCCGATCGTGCTCGCGATCGCGTTCGCCGGCGGCGTCGCGATCGAACGGACGCTCATCCGTCCCGTCGAGAACGCACCTGTCTTGACGATCGTGATCATCACGCTCGGCCTCGCCCTGTTGCTCAACGGCCTCATGAGCGTGATCTGGGGCGGCGCCGAACGCCAGTTCCACGGCCCGTTTTCGACACGCACCATCGATGTGGGCGGCGTGCCGATCAGCGTGCAGGACATCGGAATCGTCGCCGTGTCGATCGGGCTCGTCGTGCTCCTCGGTCTCTTCTTTCGCTTCACCAAGCTCGGCCTCGCCTTGCGCGCGGCCGCCGTGAATCCGGACTCGTCCCGCCTCGTCGGCGTGCGCGTGAGCTGGATGCTCGCGCTCGGCTGGGGGATCGCGGCGGTGCTCGGTGCGGTCGCGGGGATGATGATCGCGCCGGTCGTCTTCCTCGATCCGAACATGATGCAGACGATCCTGCTCTACGCCTTCGCGGCCGCGGTTCTCGGCGGGCTCGACTCCCCGGTGGGCGCAGTCGTCGGCGGGATCCTCCTCGGCGTCACGATCACGCTGCTCGGGCGCTATGTCGGCTTCATCGGCTCGACACTGAAGCTGCCTGCGGCGCTCGCGCTCATCCTGGTGCTCTTGCTCGTCAGGCCCGGCGGCCTCTTCGGGCGGGTGGCGGTGCGACGCGTATGAAGCTCAAGCTCTCGCTCGAGCTCGTCGGCTTCCTCGTGCTCGTTGCGATCGTCGCCGCGCTGCCCCGGTTCGTCGGTGACTTTCGCGCGCGCGAGCTCGCGATCGTCGGCATGTACTTCATCGCGCTGCTCGGCCTCTCGATTCTCACGGGCCACAGCGGCCAGATCTCGCTCGGGCACGGCGCCTTCATGGCGGTCGGCGGTTACACGACTGCGATCCTCAGCGTGGACGGCGTCCACGGCCACCCGCTCCGCGACCTCTGGACGATTCCGATCGCCGGAGTGATCGCCGGTCTCGCCGGGCTGGTCGTGGGGATCCCGGCGCTGCGCCTCTCGGGTCTCTACCTGGCGCTGATCACCTTCGGGATAGCAGTGTCGTTTCCACAGCTGCCGAAGAAGTTCGACGGCTTCTCCGGCGGCACGACCGGAAAGATCCTCAACCTTGCGAGTCCGCCGTTCGGCTTGCACACGACGCCGAACAACTGGATCTACTACCTGACCTGGGGCATCGCCCTCGTGCTTCTCGCTGCGGCGTGGTTGCTCGTGCGCGGCAAGACCGGACGCGCGCTGAAAGCGATCCGCGACAGCGAGGTCGCGTCGGTCTCGTCGGGGATCAGCCTCGCGCGCTACAAGACCCTCGCGTTCGGGATCTCCGCTTTCTACGCCGGTATTGCGGGCTCGTTGTACGCGATCGCGAACGCGTATGTCAACCCGGACGTCTTCCCGATCATCCTGTCCGTCTATCTCGTCGTCGGGCTCGCGGTCGGCGGCCTCGACTCGCTCGTCGGGTTGCTCGCGGGCGCGGGGCTCATCTACTTCCTGCAGAACCATGCCGACACGGTCGCGCGCTGGCTCAACGACCTGCCGGCACTCAGCGTCGACCCGAAGCAGCCGGGGATTCCAAGCGTCGTCTTCGGCATCGTCCTGATCGCCGTGATGCTCGTGCTGCCGACCGGCGTCGGCGGCGTGCTGAGGCGAGTCTTCCACTCGCTAACAACTCGGAGCTACACTCGGTCTTAGGTGCTGCGATGGTCGTGAGGGTCTTTCTCGTGTGTGTAGCAACGGCGGCCTTCGCCGTCGCGTCGGCCGGCGCGCGCCCCGCGGCGACTCCGGGCGTGACCGCGACCGAGATCGATCTCGGCTCGAGCGTGCCGCTGAGCGGGGAGGCCGCGATCGCCGGCAACGTCGCGCGCGGCATCGACGCGTACTTCAAGTACGTCAACGATCAAGGCGGCGTCTTCGGCCGGAAGATCAAGTACACGTACCTCGACGACGGCTACGACCCCGGCCGTGCGGTCAACAACACGATCAGGCTCGTGCAGCAGGAGCAGGTGTTCGCGGTCTTCAGCTCGCTCGGCACGAACAACAATCTCGCGGTGCGCAAGCTGCTGAACGACGCGAAGGTGCCGCAGCTCTACGTATCGTCCGGCGCGACGACGTTCGGCCGGGACTACAAGAAGTATCCGTGGACGATCGGGTACATCCCGCCGTACTCGGAAGAGGGGGAGATCTACGGCCGCTACGTCGTGAAGAACCTGAAGAAGGCGAAGATCGCGGTGCTGTACCAGGACGACGACTACGGCCGCGATCTGCTCGGCGGCCTGAAGAAGGGCCTCGGCGCGAAGAAGAAGTCGATCGTGGCGAGCGTCGGCTACGACCCGACCTCGACGGACGTGCAGCCGCAGGTGACGCAGCTGAAGGCCTCGAAGGCGAACGTGTTCATGGTCTTCGCGTTCGGGAAGTTCTCCCTGCAGGCGTTCAACGCAGTGTCACGGCTCGGGTGGAAGCCGCAGATCTTCGTCAACGACGTGTCGTCGGCGTCGGCGCTGATGGCGATCGTCCCGCAGAACGCGGCGAACGGCTCGATCTCGATCGTCTTCGGCAAGGATCCCGCCTCGCCTCAGTGGGCGAACGACAAGGGCATCAAGCTCTTCCAGTCGATCCTTCGGAAGTACGGCACCGGCATCAACTCTCGCGATCTGAAGGACGGCTACTTCACTGCGGGCATGGCCACTGCGTACACGATGGTGACGACCCTCAAGAAAGCCGGGAAGAACCTGACGCGGGAGGGCCTGATGAAGGCGGCGACGCATCTGACCGAGCGCGGCAATCCGTTCGTGCTCAGCGGCATCGTCGTCAAGACGACGCCGACGAGCCGGTTCCCGATCACGCAGGTGCGACTCCAGCGCTGGAAGAACAAGGCCTGGCGCCCGTTCGGCAAGCTCGTCTCGGCCAAGCCCGGCTAGTCGCGCGTCAGCGACAGTCCGCGCCGTCGCCGACGATCGCCGCGAGGGCGCGCGTCGCCGTCACGGCGAAGCCGAGGGTGACGATGCCGGGTCGCCGCACGGTGAGCTCCGTCATCCCGTCCGCGCTCGGACGCAGGCAGCCCGCCTTGGTGTGCCAGTACGGCGCGAAGCTGACGTTGAGCCGGTACGTGCCGCGCGCCGGCACGGCGATCCTGATCGAGTCGTAGTCGAGGGAGAGGACGCGTGCCGGGCGGGTGACGAGCGGCGTGGGGGACGGGACGGAGAAGACGGTCGTCGTCGGGGTCCGGTACACAACGTCGAGGCCCGAGCGGCCGCTTCGCAGCAGCTTTGCCTCGGGTTGCGAGCTGTAGTCGGAGGGCGCCGTGGTGAGCACCACGTAGCGGACGCTCAGCCGTCGCAGCCAGTGCACGTATGCGGTGGGGCCGAGCTTGCCGTAGAGCACGCGGTTCTGCGGGAAGTCCTCCTGCCTGAACCAGCCGCGGACGAGCGGGATCCCCGCCCGGGCGAGAAAGTCGGCGGGCCAATGGCCCGAGGTGTCGACTGCCTCCACACGGTACGACGGCGCAACGTGGTGGCGGAGATACGTGATCGCGGGCGCCCAGTACGCAGCGGATGCCGCCGGGTCGCGGACGCCGTGCACGAAGCTCGCTGCCAAGGGGGTCAGGTTCCACGAGCACGCGAGCGCCAGCGCGACGGCGCAGATCCACCGTGGCCGCCACTGTCGAAGCGACAGGGTGAGGATCCCGATCGGGACGGCGGCGAAACGCAGACGCGCGATGTTCTCTCCGATCGGCGAGGCGATCGCGAACGCCGCGACACACGCAACGAGGTAGACGGTGTAGGTCCACCGCAGCAGCCGCGCGTTTGCGACGCGCCACGTCAGAGCGATGCCGATCAAGCAGAACGCGGTCGCCGCCAGAAACTCCGCGACCGAGAACGGGAAACTGCCCCGGCCCGGGAACATGCGCCGCAGGCCGAGCTCGATCGCCGCGATCGCTGCGATCGCCGCAACGGGAGCGACCAGCGCTTCGCGGTCGCTGCGACGCGCGAGCGCCACCGCTGCGAGCAGGACGACCAGCAGAACGAAGGCGAGCGGGCTCGCGGCGAGCGTCAGCAGGGCGCACGCCGCGAAGCTCCCACGCCGTCCGTGCTGCAGCGACCAGAGGGCGAGCAGCGCGAGCGCGCTCCCGAGCATGAAGGGATAGGCGGCGGACACGACGAGCAGCGCCCAGACGACGGCGAACGCGCGAATTGCCCACGTGCTCTCTTCCTCCCATTCACGCCGGACGACGGCTGCGAAGACGGTCACCGAACCGCCGACGATCAGCACCGCAAGCAGCTTGATGCCGAGCAATGCCGCGAGCGGGTAATAGAGAACGCTGTACGTGACGAAGCTGTACCGGCCCGCGTACCAGAAGTTGTTCCAGAGGACGAACCCGTGCTGAAGGAACAGCGTGCGCTGATAGGCGTGCGCGGCGAGATCGGTTCCCGGCGGGCCGAGCCACACGAGCAGCGCGGCGAGGACCACCGCTCCCGCGGCGGGGCCGAGCAGACCGGCCCAGCGGCGGAGCTGGAACGTGTGCACTAGCGCATGTTCCCGGTGTGCCCGAGCGAATACCGGCCCGGTTGCGGCCACAGTGAAAGCCCGTGCGGGCTCGCGCCGACGGGAATGCGGGCGATCAGCTTCCCCGTGCTCGTGTCGATCGCATAGACCTCCGAGTTGTACCGGCCGGAGAGCCAGAGCACCTTGCCGTCGGCGGAGACGTCGCCCATGTCAGGGCTGCCGCCGCCGGGAATCCGCCACTTCGCGACAACCTTGCGCGTGCGAAACGAGATCACCGACACGCTGCCCTCGTTGCGGTTCGCCACGTAGAGCACTTTGCCGTCGCGACCGACGACGAGCCCGTGCGCGCCGGCGCCCGTGTGGATGAAGCCGATCACCTTGAAGCGAGACGGGTTGACCTCCCACACGCCTCCGGCAGCGAGGTCTGCGACGTAGAAGACCTTCGCGTCGGGTGACGAGCGAACGTCTTGCGGAACGGAGAAGCTCCGCGGCAGCGTGCGCACGCCGAGGACCTTGAAGTGGCGGACGTCGACCTTGAGCAGACGGCTCGAGAACTCGCAGCTCGCGATTGCGTAATGGCCGTTCGGCGAGAAGTCCATATGGTTCACGCCTGCGCATGGAACGGGCAGCGCACGCACGAGGTGAAAGGTGTGCGCGTTGCGGAAGTCGAGTCGATGCAGCCGCTCGGCGACGACGATTGCGTAGCGTCCGTCGATCGTGAAGTAGAGGTTGTACGGATCGTCGACGGGAATCGCCTTGCCGGGACGTCCCGTAATTGGATTGATCGGCGTCAAGGTGTTCCCGACGTCGTTGTTGACGTACAGCGTCTTCAGGTCGTGCGCGGGTGTGACGTGCTGCGGCAGCGCGCCGACCGGGAAGTGGTCGACGACCTTGTACGTGGCAGGGTCGATCACGTCGACGGAGTCGCTCGCGCTGTTCGGTACGTAGACGCGCGTCGGCGCCTTGGCCGCGGCCGGGCTGAGCATTCCGGCGTGGTCGTAGGCATAGAGGTCGAGCCGCCCGCGCTGGGCAACGTGGTGGGTCACCACCCTCGCCTTTCGGTGGATGACGGTCGGCGACTGGACCGGCGCGGCCGAGGGCTTGTCGCCCGCGGAGCCGTTCCAGATCAGAATCCCACCGGTTGCGGCGGCCAGGCCCGCGCCGACGAGCAGGACGGCGCGCACCTGACGGGCCCGCCTTGGTCGCGCGCTCTTCACCGGGGGCCATGATGGCAGCGGAGCCCGCGCCGGCCCGCATTCTTAACGTTGCTCTCATTTGCTGCCGATAGCTTGGGTGACGTGATGCGCGAAAACTCAGGCCCGAGCTTCTTCGACGAATTCGCGCTCGGTCAATTCGGCTCCATCCGTCGCAGCTACGCGGTCGGCGCGGGTCTCCTCGCAGCGGCAGGCGTTGCGCTCGGCGTGACGCGGCTCGGTCGTGGAACGTTCAGCAGCGCGCTCGGCGACCTCGCCGGCGCCCAGCCCGGGTGGATCGTGCTGGCTGCGCTGTCGTTTTCCCTCGGCCTGCTCGCGTCCGCTGCTGCCTGGCGGATCGGGCTCGAAGCTTGCGGCAGCACGGTCTGCTTCACCCAGATCTCCGCCCGGTACGCGATCGGGTCGCTCGTCAACGCAGTCGCGCCGGCGCACCTCGGCGGTGTGCTCCGCCTCGGACTCCTCTCGCGCACGCTTCCCGGCGACGACCGGCTCTGGCGCGCGGGCGGCGTCGGCGCTTCGGTGTCCGCCGCACGGACCTTCGCCCTCGCTGCGCTGCTCGTTCCTGCGGCACTGGTTGGGCGAGTTCCACTCTGGCCCGCACCCCTGCTGGCACTGGGCGCGCTGATCGTCCTCGTCATCTGCATTCGCCTGAGCGACAGAACGGCCGGGCGCGTCAAGAGCTTGCTCCAGGTCTTCCGGTCGATCGCGCGCTCACCGCGTGAGGGAGTGGCGATCTTCGCGTGGGTCGGCTGCTCCGCAGTGGCCCGCGTCGCGGGTGCGGTGGCGATCGCGATGGCTCTCGGCGTCTCGCGCCCGATCTGGGTGGCGGTCGTTCTGCTGGCGTCGATGGCCCTCTCCGGCCTCTTGCCGCTCACGCCGGGGAACTTCGGTGCGGGTGCAGGAGCGGCGACGCTCGCGTTGCACGGCACGGGTGTGGGGTTGGGCGCTGCGCTTGCGCTAGGCGTGGCCTTCCAGGCCGTGGAGACATTTGCCGGGATGACGCTCGGTCTCGTCGGCGCCGCAGTTCTCGCAGCTCCGGGCACGCGGGCTCGACGGTATTCGGTCGCAGCCGCCACCACGGCTGCCCTGATCGTGGCGACCGCGCTCGGCGTCGCTTCGGTCGATCTCCTCTGAGCCTTCGTAGCCTCTAGGCGGGGATCTAAGCTCCGGCTCATGGAGCTCCTCGCCCGGCCGCTCGACGAGCTCTGTGCAGAGGCGCGCGACCTGCGGGACGAGGGTCACGGCCGGCTCGTCACCTATTCGCCCAAGGTCTTCATCCCGCTGACGAAGCTCTGCCGCGACGTCTGTCACTACTGCACGTTCGCGCAGCCGCCGCGTCGCGGTGAGCGCGCGTACCTGACCAACGACGAAGTCCTCGAGATCGCTTGCGCCGGAGCGGCGGCCGGTTGTCGCGAGGCCCTCTTCACGCTGGGCGACAAGCCGGAGCTGCGCTACCGCGCCGCGCGCGACGAGCTCGCGGCGCTCGGTCACGAGACGACGCTCGACTACCTCGCAGCCACCGCCGGCTCGGTGCTCGCGGAGACAGGTCTGCTTCCGCACCTGAACCCGGGCGTGCTGACGCGCGACGATCTTCGTGCGCTGCGCGGCGTGAGCGCGTCGATGGGACTGATGCTCGAAACCTCGTCGCCGCGCCTGTCGGAGCGGGGCGGTCCGCACTTCGGCTCACCGGACAAGCTCCCCGCGGTTCGGCTCGAGACGATCGCTGCCGCCGGGGAAGAGCGCGTGCCGTTCACGACTGGGCTGCTGATCGGTATCGGCGAGACGCGTGAAGAGCGGCTCGAGGCGCTGTTTGCGATCCGCGAGTTGTCAGAGCGGTACGGACATGTGCAGGAGGTGATCGTCCAGAACTTTCGCGCGAAGCCGGGGACACGGATGGCGAACGCACCCGAGCCCGAGCTCGATGAGCTCCTGTGGACGATCGCTGTTGCGAGGATCGTGCTCGGGCCGCGCGCACATCTGCAGGCGCCCCCGAACCTCTCGTACTCGGATTTCCCGCGCCTGCTCGACGCGGGCATCGACGACTGGGGCGGTGTCTCGCCCGTCACGATCGACCACGTCAATCCCGAAGCGCCGTGGCCGGAGCTCGAGCTGCTGCGCGCGGGGACCGAGAGCCGGGGGCTCGAGCTGGCCCCGCGGCTGCCCGTGTATCCGGAGTGGATCTCGGGCGAGTGGCTCGATCCGAACGTGCTGCCGGCCGTGCTGCGCGCGTCGGATTCGCTCGGGCTCGCGCGCGAGGACCGCTGGTCGCCCGGTGAGACCGGTGGCATTCCGTTCGTCCCGCGCGACGCGTCGCCGATCGACACGCGTGCGGAGCTCGGCGAGGAAGAGATCGCGCGGCTCTTCCGCGCGCGCGGGCGCGAGCGCGACCGAGTCCTCGCCGCCGCGGACCGGCTGAGGCAGGAGGTCTGCGGCGACGACGTGTCCTACGTCGTCACGCGGAACATCCAGTACACCAATGTCTGCTACTTCAGGTGCGGGTTCTGCGCATTCTCGAAAGGCAAGCTCGCGGCGAATCTTCGCGGCGCGCCGTACCTCGTGCCGCACGAGGAGATCGTCCGCCGTTGCGAAGAGGCCTGGGCGCGCGGCGCGACCGAAGTCTGTCTGCAGGGCGGGATTCATCCCGCATTCACGGGCGACTACTACCTCTCCGTCGTTCGCGCGATCAAGGAGGCCGTGCCGGGGCTGCACGTGCACGCCTTCTCGGCGCTCGAGGTCTGGCAGGGCGCGGCGACGCTCGACCTCCCGCTCGACGACTATCTCGCGGAGCTTCACGGCGCGGGGCTGAGCTCGCTGCCCGGAACGGCGGCAGAGATCCTCGACGACGAGGTGCGCCGCGTCATCTGTCCCGACAAGGTGACGACGGCGCAGTGGCTCGAGGTGCACGACGCGGCGCATCGCGCCGGGCTGCGCTCGAACGTGACGATGATGTTCGGGCATCTCGAGAGCCCGCGAAACTGGGCGCGCCATTTCGTGCACGCGCGAGAGCAGCAGCGCCGAAGCGGCGGCTTCACGGAGTTCGTGCCGCTGCCGTTCGTGCACATGGAGGCGCCGATGTGGCTGCGCGGTCAGGCACGCTCGGGGCCGACGTTCGGTGAGACGCTGTTGGTTCACGCGATCGCGCGTCTCGCGCTGCATCCGTGGATCACCAACATCCAGGTCTCGTGGGTGAAGCTCGGCGCCGACGGCGCGCGGGCTGCGCTTCGCGCCGGTGTCAACGACCTCGGCGGCACGCTCATGAACGAGTCGATCTCCCGGTCGGCCGGGGCCGAGCACGGCCAGGAGTTTCCGCCCGAGGCGATGGAAGCGCTGATTCGCTCGGCCGGCAGAGTCCCGCGGCAGCGAACGACGCTCTACGGCGACGCTCCGGAGGAGCGGCGGTTCGCTTCATTCGGCGCGGCACCTCTGGCCGAGCCGTTGAACCCGCCGGTCAAGGAAGCGCGACTCGTCGCACCGCCGCGCCTCGTGCGGCCGGGCTTCGCGACCACCTAGATCACGGTTCGAAGGCGAGCAGGTCGCCGGTCGTCTCGCGCCGGCGGATCAGCTCGGCGTTGCCGTCCGCCACGAGCACCGCCGCGGGCCGGGGGACACCGTTGTAGTTCGAGGCCATCGCGAGCGTGTACGCGCCCGTCGCCGGCACCGCGAGCAGGTCGTCGCGGCGCGGTTCCGGAAGGTCGACGCTCTCGATGAGCACGTCGCCGGACTCGCAGTGCTTGCCCGCGATCCTGAACGTGCCCGTCGCCGCCTCGTCGGCGCGATTCGCGAGCAACGCTTCGTAGCGCGAGCCGTAGAGCTGCGGGCGCGGATTGTCGGACATGCCTCCGTCCACGGCGGCATAGGTGACGCCGCCGCTGCGCTTGACGCCGCCGACTCGATAGAGCGTGAAGCCCGCGGTGCCGATGAGCGAGCGGCCCGGTTCGAACAGCACCTGCACGGGTTGCGGCCGCGGCCAGCGCTCGCGCAGCTGAGCGAGCAGCTCCCTCGCGAATGCTTCCGGCTCGGGCACGGATTCGGCGAGCGTGTGGCGCACGCCCAGGCCGCCGCCAAGGTCGAAGAGGCGGGGAGTCCACTCGAGCTCGGCGTGGCAGCGCTGTGCCACCTCTGCGAGACGAGTTACCGCCTGCAGGCTCTGTGCGCTCCCGGTCAGCTGCGAGCCGATGTGCACGTGCAGACCGGCGACGTCGAGCCCGGCGTCGATTCCCGCTGCCACCGCCGCAACCGCATCGGCCGGGTCAAGCCCGAACTTCGATTCGGCGTGCGCGGTCCTGATCGCCTGATGTGTGTCGGCTTCGATCCCCGGCGTGACCCTGACGAGCACCTGCGCGACTCCGGCCGCGCGGGCACGTGCGACCTCCTCGAGCGAGTCGAGCACGACGAGCGCTCCGGCTGCTGCAGCGGCGCGTAGCTCGTCGTCCGACTTGTTGTTGCCGTGGAACACGATTCGCGCGCCGGGCACGTCTGCGCGCAAGGCGAACTCCAGCTCGCCGCGCGTCGAGACGTCGGCACCGAGGCCTTCCCCCGCGAGCAGACGCATGAGCGCGACATTCGGAAATGCCTTCGTCCCGTAGACGATGAGTAAGGCGGGGTCGACATGCGCGTAGGCGCGCGCCCGCGCGAGGACCGTCTCGCGGCAGTAGACGACGAGCGGCGTCCTGAACTCCTCGGCGAGCGCCCCGGCGCGAATGCCCCCGACCACGAGCTCGCCGTCGGTGACGGCGGCCGTGTCGGGGAAGAGCTCGATCAGCGCGTTAGTCGCTCCACCACTCCTGGACCATCTCGGCATCGCCGGGGCCCGTGTTGGGAGCTCCGACGATCAGAAACTCGGCGCCGGCGTCTCCGGCTTCGAAGGTCCTCATCGTGTCCTTGTGCACCCGCACTGCGTCCCACGGCTTGAGCTCTCTGACCTCGTCCTCGATCTTCATCCGCGCCCCACCGCTGACGAGGACGTAGACCTCTTCCTGGTTCTTGTGCTTGTGCCCGAACGGCAGCCGGAAGCCGGGCTCCATCTTCAGGTAGCTGATCCCGGACTGCTCGAGGCCGAGCGGCACGCGGGCCATCCGGAACTCCAGGTCGTCGCCGAGACCAAAGTTCGGCGCCTGGTCGTCCGGGTCGTCCTTCAAGTTGAGATGTGTGTAATCGCTCATGGCCCCGACCTTAGCCGGTGCTAAAGTTCGACGCGATGAAGGAGCTGCTTTCGTAGGGAAGGGGGCCACCGCGGCGAAGCCCGCGTCAACCCTCCACGGCCTCTCACGCGAGAGGCTTTTTCGTTTCTAGAGGACGGTCATGGACAGATACGAGCCGCAGACAATCGAGAGCAAATGGCAGCGGATTTGGGACGAGAACCGCGCGTTCGAGGTTCCGAACCCGGAGCCCGGCGCGCCGCGGAACGAGCGCAAGAACTACGTGCTCGAGATGCTCCCGTATCCGTCGGGCTCGCTGCACATCGGGCACGTGCTCGTCTACACGCTCGGTGACGTCCTCGCGCATTTCTACCGCCGCACGGGCCACGAGGTGCTGCGTCCGATGGGCTACGACTCGTTCGGGCTGCCCGCCGAGAACGCGGCCCTGAAGGAGGGCGAGCATCCGCGCAAGATCGTCGAGCGCAACATCGAACGGATCCGCGACCAGATGAAGCGCATGGGCTGGGCGATCGACTGGTCGCGCGAGTTCTCGACGCACGAGCCCGAGTACTACCGCTGGACGCAGTGGCTGTTCCTGAAGTTCCTCGAGGCCGGTCACGCCTACCGCAAGGCCGCGGTCGTCAACTGGTGCCCCAACGACCAGACCGTGCTCGCGAACGAGCAGGTGAAGGACGGCCACTGTGAACGCTGCGGCGCCGAGGTCGAGGCGCGCAAGCTCGACGAGTGGTTCTTCCGCATCACCGCGTACGCCGACCACCTGCTCGACGAGATGAAGGACGTGGAGTGGCCCGAGCGCGTGCTCGCGATGCAGCGAAACTGGATCGGCAGGTCCGAAGGCGCGGAGATCCTCTTCCGGGTCGACGAGCTGGACATCGACATCCCGGTGTTCACCACACGTCCGGACACGCTCTTCGGCGCGACGTTCTTCGTGCTCGCGCCCGAGCATCCGCTGGTCGACCAGCTCGCCGAGCAATCCCCGAACGGCGACGACATGCGCGAGTACGCGCGCAAGGCCGGGGCCAGGCCTGCAGAGGAGCGCGCAGCGGGGACCGACAAGACCGGCGTCTTCACCGGCTTCTTCGCGACGAACCCTGTCAACGACGCGCGCATTCCCATCTGGATTGCCGACTACGTCCTGATGGATTACGGGACGGGCGCGATCATGGCCGTCCCTGCGCACGACGAGCGCGATGGAGCGTTCGCGGAGCGGTTCGATCTCCCGATCAAGGCCGTTATCGAAGACGACGGCAAGCTCGTCGACTCGGCGCAGTTCTCGAGCCTGCCGCACGAAGAGGCGGCGAAGGCGATCGTCGACTGGCTGGGGACGCGCGGTCGCGGACGCCCGGCGGTGAGCTTCCGGCTCCGCGACTGGGGCTGGTCACGTCAGCGCTACTGGGGCTGCCCGATTCCCGTCGTCTACTGCGACGACTGCGGGATCGTGCCGGTGCCCGAGGACGACCTGCCGGTGGTGCTGCCCGAGATCGACGACTACAAGCCCAAGGGCGTCCCGCCGCTGGCGCAGGCCGAGGAGTGGGTGCGCGTGCCCTGTCCGCGCTGCGGCAAGGAAGGCCGGCGCGAGGTCGAGACGATGGACACCTTCGTCGATTCGTCCTGGTACTTCTTCCGTTACTGCGATCCGGACAACGACGGCGCGCCGTACGACCGCGAGATCACCGACTACTGGATGCCGGTCGACCACTACACCGGCGGCGTCGACCATTCGACCGTCCATCTGATCTACGCGCGGTACTTCACGAAGGTGCTGAACGATCTCGGGCTGATCGGCCACCGCGAACCGTTCAAGCGCTTCTTCGGCAACGGCTTCGTCACGCAGGGCGGCGCGAAGATCTCGAAGCGGGTGGGAGGCGCCGCCACTCCCGACGAGCTGATCGACGGCTACGGCGCCGATGCCACGCGACTGTCGCTGCTGTTCATCGGCCCTGCCGACCAGGACATGGAATGGACGCCGTCGGTGGTGGAGGGGACACAGCGTTTTCTCCGCCGGCTCTGGCGTGTGGTCGGAGAGGTTGCCGACGAGTCTGTGGGCGGTGAGCCAGGCGACGGCGCGCTTGCGCGCAAGACGCACCACACGATCGCGCGTGTCACCGACGACCTCGGCCGGCGGCATCAGTTCAACACGCCGATCTCGGCGGTGATGGAGCTCGTCAACGAACTGGGGAAGGCTCAGAACGATCCTGCTGCTCGGTTCGCAGCCGAAACAGCGGTGTCGCTGATCCACCCGTATGCGCCCCACATCGCGGAGGAGCTGTGGGAGCGCCTGGGACACGAGCGCCTGTGGGAGCACGCCTGGCCCGTGGCAGATCCGGCTTTGCTCGAGGAGGACACCTTCGAGCTCGTCGTGCAGGTGAACGGCAAGGTGCGCGACCGTCTCAAGGTTCCGTCCGACCTGCCCGAGGAGGAGCTCGTCGCACGTGCGAAGGAATCGCCGAAGGTGCAGGCGCACTTGAACGGCGCGCAGATCCGGCAGACGATCGTCGTGCCGCGCAAGCTCGTGAATCTCGTCGTCGGCTAGCGCGCGCCTTTAGGCACACAATCGTCACGTTTGCGTGACGGTTCCCTCGCCACCATTGGCGACATGCGCGAGCTCACATTCGACCGTCGTCGCGCGGCCGTCATCGGTGCCGTCCTGCTCTGCGTGCTCGTGCTTGCGAGCAAGCTGCTGCGGCATCCGGCCGCGCCCGCGGTGCCACCGCCGGTGCGAGTGGCCGCGGCGGCGACCGCGCGGGCTCCTGCCGCTCCGCTCTTCGTCAACGTCGTCGGCGCGGTGCGGCGGCCGGGCCTCTACCGGCTGAAGGAGGGCGCACGCGTCGCGGATGCGGTCACTCGCGCAGGCGGGCCGACCCCGAAGGCGCAGATCGAGTTGGTGAATTTGGCCGCGCGCATCGCGGACGGTGAGCAGATCGTCGTGCCGCGTCGCGGGCTCGGCGGTCCCGTTGCTGCAGCGGGTGCAGCCGGCGGGACCGCGGCGATGGGACCCGTCCATCTGAACAGCGCCACCCTCGAGCAGCTCGACGCGCTGCCCGGAGTAGGCCCGGTGACGGCGCAGAAGATCCTCGACTACCGGCAGAAGCACGGCTCGTTCGGGTCTGTAGACGAGCTCGATGCGATCTCGGGCATCGGTCCGGCACGGCTGGGCACGCTGCGCGACCTCGTGGCGCCGTGAGCGTGCTTCCCGCCAACCGTGCGCCGCAGTTGTTGGCGGGGTCCCTCGCAGTGGGTCTGGCGGCGGCGAACGTCGTACGCGTGTCCGGCGTCGCCGCGCTCTCGGCCGTTGCGGTTGCCGTTTCGCTTGCCTACGCCGCGGCGGGGTCTCGGCGGGTCGTCGTGCTCGCGCTGGCGCTCGCCCTCGCGGGTTGGGGGTGGGGCAGCACACGACTCGACACGCTTGATCGCAGCCCGCTCGCCTCGAAGCTCGACACGTCCGAGCGTGTCCGGTTGGTTGTATCCGGTCCGTCCCAAACGGGCCGCTACGACGTGCGTGCTCCCGCAGTCGTCACGCGCTTCGGACTGCTGCGGCTGCACGAGCCCGTCCTGCTGAAGCTTCCCCTTGGTCGTGCGCCTCCCCAGGGCGGCATCATCGAGACGATTGCCGAGGTGACGGCGCCGCATGGACCGAAGAACGGCTTCGACGAGCGAACGTGGCTGCGTCGGCACGGCGTGCACGTCGTGCTTCGCGCCGGCAGCTGGCAGCTCGTCGGCCGGCGTGGCGGCCTGGGCGGCTTCGCGGATGCGGTGCGTGGGCGGCTGCGGAACTCGGTGGCCCGCGGACTGACCGGTTATCGCGCCGGAGTCGTCGAGGGCGTCGTCCTGGGCGAAGACGCGGGCCTCTCCGACGAGTTACGCCGGCGTTTTCGCTCGGCCGGCCTCTACCACCTGCTCGCGGTGTCGGGGCAGAACGTCGCAGTTGTCGCCGGGAGCGCGCTCGTGCTCGCGTGGCTCGCGGGCGCTCCGCGGCTTCTCGGCGAGCTCGCGGCGCTCGCTGCGATCGGCGCGTACGTCCTCGCCGTCGGCGCCCAGCCGTCGGTGATCCGCGCCGGAATCGCCGGAGCGCTCGGCTCGCTCGCGTGGCTCACGGCCCGCGCCGCGGATCGCTGGCATCTCTTGCTCGTCGGAGCGATCGTGCTGCTCGCCTGGAATCCGTACACGTTGTTCGACGCGGGCTTCCAGTTCTCGTTCGCCGCCGTGGTCGCGATCTTCGTGCTGGTGCCTCGTTTCTTGCGCTTCCTCGAGGGCTACCCGCTCGGCGAGAAGCTCCGGCTGGTCGTCGCCGTTTCCGCCGCGTGCGGTCTGGCGACCGCGCCGATCGCCTGGTTCCAGTTCCATTCGGCGCAGCTGTTGACGGTGCCCGCGAACGCTTTGGCAGCCCCGGCGGTCGCACCGCTGCTCGGCCTCGCACTCGGAGCGGCAGCCCTGGCACCGTTCTCCGGCGAAGCGGCCGCGCTGCTCGCGTGGCTGAACGGCTGGTGCGCGGCGTACCTCGTCTTCGTCGCGCGCCTGATCGGCGGGCTCCCGTTCGCACAGGTCAAGTCGACCCGCTCGCTCCTGATTGTGCTTGTCTCTGCACTCCTCCTCGCTGCCTATGCTTTACCTCGATGGCCACGGAGCTCAAGCCCGTCTACCTGATCACCGGCGGTGACAGACCGAAGATTCTGCGCGCCTTGCGGCGTCTCCGCGACCGGATCGGCGAGGACGCCGTCGAGCTGCTCTCCGCGAACGACGCCGGCGGCGAGGACGCCGTCGCGGCGTGCAACTCGCTCGGCCTGCTCGGCGGTGGCCGCCGGCTCGTGGTCGTCGAAGAGGTCGAACGCTGGAAGACGGCCGACGCCAAGGCTGTCGCTGCGTACCTCGCGAGCCCTGCGCCGGACACGGTGCTCGCACTCGTCGCCGCGGAGCTGAAGAAGGACTCGGCGCTCGCGAAAGCCTGCGCGAAGACCGGGGACGTCCTTGTCTTCGACGTGCCGAAGCGCCGTGTGGCCGAATGGGTCACGACGCAGTTCACCGAGCGCGGCATCAAGGTCGATCCCGACGCAGTGCGGCTGCTCGTCGAGGTCGTCGGAGAGGACCCGGAAGAGCTCGCGACCGAAGTCGACAAGATCTCGACGTGGGCAGGCGGCGATCCCGTCGGCGTGCACGAGGTGGAGCAGCTCGCCGCAGGCTGCGCGGAGATTCCCGGCTACGAGCTCACGGATGCGTGGGGGCGGCGCGATCTGCCGGCGGCGCTCACCGCCTGCCAGACGCTGCTCGAACGTTCCGGCGATTCCGTCTCCCGCACCGTTCCGTCCCTGATCGGCCTGCTCGTGTCACACGTCGGACGGGTTCGCGACTGCCAGCTTCTCGCGGACGAAGGCCTGAGCTCACGCGAGGCGGCGTCGCGCATGAAGCGGCACCCGTTCTACGTCGAGAAGCTCTTCGCCCAGTCGCGGAACTACGGGCCGGACGAGCTCCGCGAGGCGGTCGTTCGACTCGCCGAGCTCGACCACGCGGTCAAGGGCGGCTCGCGGCTCGCCGTCGAGCTCGAGCTCGAGCGTGCATTGATCGACATCACGCGGCCGCGAGAGGCCGCGCTCGCAGCCGCGGGCTAGCGCTTCCCGGCCGAAACGAGCCGGGCGGCCTGCGCCTTGCGGCGCGCGGCGGTGTTCTTGTGGAGGGCGCCCTTGGCGGAGGCGCGGTCGAGCCAGCGCACGAGCTCCCGGTGGTCGGTCTCGATCCGGCTCTTGTCGCCGGCCTCGACAGCCGCCTCGAGCCGCTTGGCCAGGGTCTTCGCCGTCGAGCGGTAGCGCAGGTTCTGGAGCCGCTCTCTGGCGGCGCTCCTGACGCGCTTTTTCTGCTGGTTGATGTTCGGCATGTCGTGAAAAGGCCCGCAGCGCGCGGGCGCGAGGATGGTACCAAAGGCCTTCGCGGCGCCGGTCGCGCCGTTCAGCGCCCTCCCTATACTCGGCGCGTGGACGAGAAATCCGGCCGCCGCCTCGCGAGGTCGACGGCGATCTTCTCGCTCGCCACTGGCCTCTCGCGGATCCTGGGGCTCGTTCGAGAGGTGGTCGCCGCCTACTACTTCGGCGCCGCGGGCAAGGTGAACGCCTTCACTGTCGCGTTCCAGGTCCCGAATCTCGTCCGCGCACTCGTCGCCGACGCCGCCCTGTCGTCTGCGTTCGTCCCCGTCTTCACCGAGCTGTTGGAGAAGGGAGACCGCAAGCGCGCGTGGCGCGTAGCCTCGAGCCTCTTCTGGCTCGTGCTGCTCGTGCTCAGCGGGCTGACCGCGCTCTTCATCCTCGTGGCGCCGTGGATCATCGGGCTCTTCGGCGATCCCGGCGGCGACCGGCAGCTCGCGATCGGGCTCTCGCGCGTGCTTTTCCCGATCGTCGCGTTGCTCGGAGTCTCCGGCATCGTCGTCGGCATCCTCAACAGCTACGAGCGCTTCTCCGTTCCGGCGCTCAGCCCGGTCTTCTGGAACCTCGCGATCATCGTCGGCCTCGTGATCGGCGTCCCGCACGCGCACACGATCGACGGGAAGCTCTACGTGTATGCGATCTCGATCCTGATCGGCACCGTCATCCAGGTGCTGCTGCCGATGCCGTGGTTGCGCGGCCTCGATGGCGGGCTCCACGTGGTGATCGACTGGCACGATCCCGCGGTCGCGCGCGTGCTCAAGCTGATGCTGCCCGTGACACTCGGCCTCGGGCTGATCAACTTCAACGCGGTCGTCGACTCGATCTTCGCGTCGCGGCTGATCGATCCGAGCCTGGCGCCCACGGCGATCGACAAGGCCTTTCGGCTCTACATGCTGCCGCAGGGAATCTTCTCCGTCGCGATCACGACCGTGCTCTTTCCGTCGCTCGCACGGCTCAGCGCGCGCGGAGACCAGGCGGGCTTCCGCAACACGCTGTCGCTCGGACTGCGCCAGATCGCGTTCCTGCTCATTCCCGCCGGCGTCATCAGCGCCGTCCTGGCGGAACCGATCACGCGGATCGTGTACCAGCGCGGGCACTTCGAGCCGTCGCAGACGCCGGTCGTCGCCGCCGCACTCGCCGCGTTCTCGGCGGGGCTCTTCTTCAACGGCATGATGCTCTTGCTGAACCGCGGGTTCTTCAGCCTGCAGTCGAACTGGATCCCGACGTCGGTGGCGCTCGCGAACCTCGCGTTCAACGCCGCGCTCGACGCGGCGTTCTACCGCTTCGGGACGTGGGGGATACCGCTCGCCACGTCGCTCGTGAACGTCGCGGGCAGCGGTGTGCTGCTCGTGCTGATGCGGAGGAGGCTCGGCCGCATCGATTTCCGCGAGCTGCTCGACTCGGTGCTCCGCATCGTCGTCGCGGCAGCACTGCTCGCAGGCAGCGCCTACGGCACCTGGTACGGCCTCGATCGCGTGACGGGCCGTGCGTTTCCGGGCCAGCTGGCCTCGGTCGTGGCTGCGCTCGTCGCCGGCATTGCGGTGTACCTGCTCGCCTGCCGGGCGCTGAAGGTTCGCGAGCTTGGCGCGTTGCTAGCGTTGCGCAGCCGTTTGAAGCGCGCCTGAAGCATGACCCAAGACAAAATCCGCAACTTCTCGATCATCGCCCATATCGACCATGGGAAGTCGACGCTGGCCGATCGCATCCTCGAGCTCACGCACGCGGTCGCCGACCGCGACATGCGCGCGCAGCTGCTCGATTCGATGGATCTCGAGCGCGAGCGCGGGATCACGATCAAGGCCCAGGCCGTGCGGGTCGAGTGGAAGGGCCATCAGCTCAACCTCATCGACACGCCGGGCCACGTCGACTTCACGTACGAGGTCTCCCGTTCGCTGCAGGCGTGCGAAGGTGCGCTGCTCGTAGTCGATGCCGCGCAGGGAACGCAGGCCCAGACGCTCGCGAATGCGTACCTCGCCATCGAGAACAACCTCGAGATCGTCCCGCTCGTGAACAAGATCGACCTGCCGCAGGCCGACCCGGACGGGGCGGCGGCCGAGATCGCGGATCTGATCGGCGACGACCCGTCGCACGTCCTGCGGATCTCCGCCAAGACCGGCGTCGGGGTCGAGGACGTCCTCGATGCGATCGTCGAGCGGATACCGCCGCCGTCGGGAACTCCGGATGCGCCTGCGCGGGCACTCATCTTCGACTCCTCCTACGACCAGTACCGCGGCGTCGTCGCGTTCGTGCGCGTGGTCGACGGGCGCTTCTCGACGCGGGAGCCCCTGCGCACGATGGCGCTCGGCACGCGCTTCGAAGCCGAGGAGCTCGGGTTCTTCGCGCCGGGCCGGCACGAGACGGGCGTGCTCGAGGCGGGCGAGGTCGGCTACGTCATCACCGGGCTGAAGGACGTCTCGAGGCTGCGGGTCGGCGACACGCTCACGTCCGAGCGGCGCCCGGCCGCGGAGCCGCTGCCGGGCTACAAGGACGTGAAGCCGATGGTGTTTGCCGGGCTCTTCCCGACCGACTCCGACGACTACCCGGAGCTGCGGGACGCACTCGAGAAGCTCAAGCTCAACGACGGTGCGCTCTTCTACGAGCCCGAGACCTCCCAGGCCCTCGGTTTCGGCTTTCGCTGTGGCTTCCTCGGGCTGCTGCACATGGAGATCGTGCGCGAGCGCCTCGAGCGCGAGTTCGACCTCGATCTGATCGTGACGGCGCCGAACGTCGCGTATCGCGTCAAGCCTCCGAACGGCGACTGGATCGAGGTCCATTCACCGGCCGACATGCCGAACGAGCTCGAGGAGGTGGAGGAGCCGTACATCAAGGCTTCGATCATCGTCCCGAAGGAGCACGTGGGCGCGGTGATGGAATTGAACAACGACCGGCGCGGCCGCTTCGACCACATGGAGTACCTGTCCGAGCAGCGCGTGCACCTGACCTACGAGCTGCCGCTCGCGGAGATCGTGCTCGACTACTACGACCAGCTCAAGTCGCGCAGCAAGGGCTATGCGAGCTTCGACTACGACATCATCGGGTTCCGGCCGGGAAAGCTCGTCCGCGTCGACGTCCTCGTCGGCGGCGAATCGGTCGACGCGCTTTCGCTGATCATCCACCGCGACTCCGCCTACGACCGCGGCCGTGCGCTCGTCGAGCGCCTGCGCGAAGAGATCCCGCGCCAGCACTTCGATGTAGCGATCCAGGCGGCGATCGGCTCGCGCGTGATCGCGCGCGAAACGGTGAAGGCCCGGAGGAAGGACGTGCTCGCGAAGTGCTACGGCGGCGACATCTCGCGCAAGCGCAAGCTGCTCGAGCGCCAGAAGAAGGGGAAGAAGCGGATGAAGCAGGTCGGGATGGTCGAGGTGCCGCAGGAAGCCTTTCTCGCAGTGCTCAACCTGGACGCGCAGAAGAAGCCATGAGCGGCGCCCGGCACCTCTATGTCCATCTGCCGTTCTGCGCGCACCGGTGCGGCTACTGCGACTTCGTCACTGCGGTGGGCCGGCACGCGCAACACTCGCCGTACGTCGACGCGCTGCTGTCGGAGCTCGAGCTCGAACGTGCCGCGCTCGCTCCCGCGCTCGAGACCGTCTTCCTCGGCGGCGGCACGCCGACGTTCACCGAGCCGAAGGCGCTGGAGCGCCTGCTCGAGTCACTGCCTCCGGCGGAGGAGGTGACCGTCGAGGCGAACCCCGAGACGGTGACGCAGGAGCTAGCGCGCATGTTGCGTACGCGCGAGGTCAACAGGATCTCGCTCGGGGTGCAGAGCTTCAACCCGCGGCTGCTCGCGGTGCTCGACCGCGCGGTCCAGCCCGACACCGTTCGGCGTGCGTACTACCACCTTCGCGACGCGGGCTTCGACAACATCTCGTTCGACCTCATCTACGGCATTCCCGGCCAGACCGTCGCCGACCTCGAAGCCGATCTGAACGATGCGCTCGAGCTCGGGCCGGAGCACCTCTCCTGCTACGAGCTGGAAGCGAAGCCGGGCACGCGGTTCACCCACGCGCACGGCGCAGAGCTCGAGCTACAGGCCGACTCGATGGAATCGTACTTCGAGCTCGTCGTTGCACGTCTCTCCGGTGACGGCTACCGCTGGTACGAGACGGCGAACTTCTGCCGCCGGGAGGACCGCGACCTGCGGTCGCGACACAACCTCGCTTACTGGCTCGGCCGTGGCTATCTCGGCCTCGGCATCGGCGCCGTCTCCACGGTGCGCGGCCGACGTTGGCGGAACACGCCGCGGCTCGCGAAATACCTCGACGAGCTCGGACACGGCCGGACGCCGACCCGCGAGGTCGAGGAGCTGTCCGCGGACGTGCTGCAGCGCGAACGCGTGATGCTGGGGCTGCGGCTCGACGAGCCGCTTGCGGTCGGCGACCTCGCCGCAGTGCTCGACGAAGGCGCGCTCGCGCGGCTCGTGCGGCTCGGTCTTGTCGAGCGGAGCGAGCAGACGCTCGCGCTCACGTCACGCGGACGCTTCCTCGGCGGCGGCGTCACCGCGGATCTGCTCGCCTAGAGACGGTCGCTAAAATTCCTGCAAATGGCGCCTGAGTCTGCGGAGACACTCACCGCCCGGCAGAGCGAGCTGCTGGCACTGGTGATCGAGGAGTACGTGGCCACCGGCCAGCCGGTGGGCTCGCGCTACCTGGTGGAGCGCGGCGGCTTGAGCGTTTCGCCGTCGACCGTGCGGAACGAGCTGGCCGAGCTCGAGGCGCGCGGGCTGCTCACGCATCCGCACACATCGGCGGGCCGTGTCCCGACCGAGCAGGGCTACCGGCTCTACGCAGGCGGCCTGGTTGCCAGCCAGGACGCGCGACCGGGCTCGTTCCCGCTCGATCTGTCCGAGCTGCGCCGCGAGATCGATTCGGTGCTCGAGGCGACGACCGACATGCTCTCGCGCGTCACGCAGCAGCTCGCGCTCGTGTCCGCTCCGCCGCTCGAGACCACGACCGTGCGGCACGTCGAGGTGCTGCTGCTCAATCCGCGCACTGTGATGGCGGTTGTGATCACGTCGACGGGCGGGGTGGCGAAACGGGCCGTGACGTTCGAGCACCCTGTCGACCCCGGCCTGGCCAAATGGGCGGGGGAATACCTGAACGAGCGAGTGGCGGGGCTTCGCCTCGGCACGAGCCGGCTGCGTAGGGAGCTCGAGGATCCCGGTCTGACAGCGGGCGAGCGGCAATTTCTCGAAGCGCTGAAGCCTGCGTTCACCGATCTGCTGCAGGCCGAGCAGCGGCTCTACGTCGGTGGAGCGGAGGGGCTGCTCGACGCCGCGCGCGCCGACGACCTCGGCATCTACCGTCACGTCCTCGTCACTCTGGAGCGCCGCGCCGCTCTGCTCGAGATCCTCGGTGAGGCGATCGACCCTCGCCGCGCGTTCGTGCGAGTCGGCGGAGAGCTCGAGCATCCGGCGTTCCAGGACGCGGCCCTCGTCGGCGCGACCTACGGCCTCACGACCCGAGCTCTCGGCGCGGTCGGGCTGCTCGGCCCGGCGCGCATGGACTACGACAAGGCGATCCGCTCGGTCCGGAGCGCCGCGCAGGAGCTCTCGCGCTTCGTCGAAGAGGTCTACGAGGAGAATTAGGGTCTCCGCCGGCGCCGCTACGCTTGCCGTAGTGGCCACGACGGAACGCGACTACTACGAGCTGCTCGGGGTGTCGCGCACTGCGAGCACCGACGAGATCAAGCGCGCCTTCAGAGGGCTCGCCCGGGAGCTGCATCCCGACGTGTCGGAAGCGCCGGATGCCGAGCACCGGTTCCGCGAGGTGGTGGAGGCCTACGAGGTCCTCTCCAACGCGGAGCGTCGCGAGCTCTACGACCGCTTCGGCCACGCGGGACTGCGCAGCGGAGGCTTTCAGCCGACGTCGTACGACTTCGGCAACCTCTCCGACCTCTTCTCCGCATTCTTCGGCGACGACATCTTCGGTCTCGGGGGTCGCGGCGGCCGCGGCCGCGGCGCCGACATCGCGGCACGAGTCGAGATCGACCTCGTAGACGTCGTCACCGGCGTCAAGCGCGAGGTCCCCTTCGAAGTCGCAGTCCCCTGTGCCCATTGCGGCGGCAACGGCGCAGAGCCCGACACGCCCGTCCGTCCCTGCCCGACGTGCTCGGGCAGCGGCCGTGTGCGCCAAGTCTCCCGCAGCGTCTTCGGCGAGTTCGTCCGCGCGGGGGCGTGTCCCACCTGCAATGGAAATGGCCAGCTCGTCGAGCATCCATGCGAGCAGTGCCGGGGAGCCGGTCGCGTGATCGAGGATCGAACGCTCGAGGTCGAGATTCCGGCGGGCATCCACGACGGCCAGCGCATACGCCTGACGGGTGAGGGCCATGCCGGCACGGCTCTCGGCGGCCCTGCAGGCGACGCCTACGTCGAGGTGCACGTCCGACCCGACGAGCGGTTCGTCCGCGAAGGCAACGACGTCTACTCCACCGTCGAGCTCAGGTTCACGCAGGCTGCACTCGGCGCGACCGTGCCGGTGCCGACCCTCGAGGGAGACGTCGACCTGACCTTCGAGCCCGGCACGCAGCCCGGCGAGGTTCGCGTCCTCCGCGGAAAGGGCCTGCCGGTGCTGCAGGGATTCGGACGCGGCAGCCAGCGTGTCCTCGTGAGCGTGACCGTGCCGAGGCAGCTCACGGAGGAGCAGCGGCGGCTGCTCGAGGAGTTCGAACGGCTCTCCACCGCCGAGACGTACGAGCCGGACGAGGGGTTCCTCGACAAGTTGAAGAGCGCGTTCCGCTGAGCGTCGTGCGCCGCGTCTCGGTGGAGGTGTCCGTCGAGCGTGCAGAGGAAGCGCGGGCACAGATGCTCGAGCTCTTTCCCCAGGGCTTCGAAGAGGTTGAATCTCCGGACGGCGTCGAGCTCATCGCCTACACGGACGCCGGCGGCGAGGAACGGCTCTGGCACGCGTTCGGCGGTGCACGCGGGCAGGACGTCGCGGCCGACTGGCGCGACCGCTGGAAGGCCTTCCATCGTCCGGTGCAGATCGGCTCGCTGTGGGTCGGCCCGCCGTGGGATGAGCCGCCCGACGGCCTCGAGCCGGTGGTGATCGACCCGGGTCGCGCCTTCGGCACGGGCGCGCACCCCACGACGCAGCTCTGCATCGAGCTGCTGCTCGAGCTCGAACCGGCGAGCGTGGTCGACTTCGGCTGCGGCTCCGGCGTCCTCTCGATCGTCGCCGTCAAGCTCGGGTTCGCGCCGGTGATCGCGCTCGACACGGAGGAGACCGCGATCGAGGCCACTCTCGCGAACGCCGCGGTCAACGGCGTCGAGGTGGACGCTCGCCGCGTCGACGTGCTCACCGACGAGCTGCCGCCCGCCGAGATCGCGCTCGCGAACATCACACGGGCAGCAGTCGAGGCGCTCGCGCCGCGACTGCAATCACGGCGCCTGTTGACGTCCGGCTATCTGCCGACCGAGCCGACGACGCTGCCGGGCTTCGAGCACGTTCGCCGAATCACCCGCTCGGGCTGGGCGGCCGACCGCTACGAGCGCTGAGTTCGAAGCGCCGTTTGCGGCGCAGTAGCATCCCGCCCGTGACGACGTTCTCCGTTCGGTTTCTCGGCTGCAAGGTCTCCCACACCGACGCTCTTGAAGTGCGCGAGCGGCTGCTCGCCGACGGCCACCTCGAAGAGCCTCACGGCGCCGGCGCCGACGTCGCCGTTGTGAACACGTGCTGCGTCACCCACGAGGCGGTGCGGAAATCGCGCCAGGCGGCCACCCGGGCGGCGCACACGCACCGGCAGGTCTACGTCACCGGGTGCGCGGCCAATCTCGCCGCCGACGCGTTCGCCGGCCTGCCCGCGAACGTCAAGGTCGTCGCCAAGCGGAGCGAGGAGATGCCGGCCTTCGTGGCCGGCGACGTCGGCGCAATCGGCTGCGTGCAGTCCGATGCGCGCCTCGACCGGGTGCGAGCGTTCGTGAAGATTCAGGACGGCTGCAGCTTCTCGTGCAACTTCTGCGTCATCCCGCTCGTTCGAGGCGCCTCGCGCAGTCGTGCAGCGTCCGCCGTTCTCGACGAGGTGCGCCGTCGCGTCGCGCAAGGGCATCGCGAAGTCGTCCTGACCGGCGTCAATCTCGGCTGCTACCGCGACCGCGCCGCCGGCTACGCCCTGCCGCAGCTCGTGCGCGAGGTCGGGCTCGTGCCGGGCCTCGAGCGGCTCCGCCTGTCCTCGATCGAGATCAATCACGTGGACGCGGAGCTCGCGGCCGCCTTGCGCGAAACACCCAACGTGAGCCGCCACCTGCACGTGCCGCTCCAATCGGGCGACGATGGGGTGCTGCGCGACATGGCGCGCCGCTACTCCACGGCGACCTACCTGCGCCGGCTCGAGCCGCTCGCAGACTTCAATCTCACCACGGACGCGATTGTGGGCTTCCCGACCGAGACCGAGCAGGCGTTCCGCAACACCCTTCGAGTCGTCGCGGCTGCCGGCATCACGAAGGTCCATGTCTTTCCGTACTCGCCCCGCCCAGGAACCGTGACGGCGGGGGACGACTCGGTGCCACCTGAGGTGAAGAAGGATCGCAGCGCGCGTCTGCGCGCAGCGTCGTCGGCGGCCTGCCTCGCGCGCTGGCATGACAAGATCGGCACCGATGACGTTGTCCTCGTCGATCGGCCTGGGCGCGGCTACGGCGACGACTACTCGCCGTGGCTCGTCGACGCTCCCGTCGGCGAGTTCGCGCGCGTTCGTGCGGCGTCGGTTTCGGAGGAGGGGATTCTCGCTGCCTGAGGACTGCCTCTTCTGCCGGCTCGTCGAGGAGGGCGATCACGTCGCGAAGAGCGACGGCTTCGTCGCGATCCGCGACATCAATCCGCGCGCCGACACGCATCTGCTCGTGCTGCCCGAACGCCACGTCCCGACCTTTCGCGAGGTCGGCGAGTTCCCGGAGGACGAGGCCAAGCGGATGCTGGACTTCGTTGCCGCGACCGCGAAAGGCGCCGGGCTTGAGGACTACCGCGTCGTCGTGAACGTCGGCGAAGGCGGCGGCCAGACCGTCTTCCATCTCCACTGGCACGTGCTCGGTGGCCAGGTCAAAGGTCCGCTCGCATGAGCCTCATTGCGCGCATGGAAGAGGAAGTCAAAGCGGCGACGCTCGCCCGCGACGCTCCGCGACGTGACGCGCTGCGTCTGCTCCTCTCCAGCCTGCGCTCGGCGGAAAAGGAACTGCAGCGTCCGCTGTCCGACGGAGAGGAGCTGCAGGTCCTGCAGCGCGAGCGGAAGCGCCGGCTCGAAGCGGCGGAGGCGTTCCGCGGCGGCGGGCGGGAGGCGCAGGCCGAGGGAGAAGAGCAGGAGCTCGCCATCTTGCAGGAGTTCATGCCCGAACCGCTCTCCGAGGACGAGCTCGAGGAGATCGTCGACGACGCGATCGCCGAGAACGGGGCGACGAGCATGCGTGACTTCGGCCGCGTCATGGCCGACGTGATGCCGCAGGTCTCGGGCCGCACCGACGGCTCCGTCGTCAGCCAGCTGGTGAAGGAAAAGCTGGCCTAGCCGGGCCTCGGCACCCGGCTTCCCGCGCCTACACTGAGCGCGTGCAACAGGTGCAACAGACACTCGACGTCTCCAACGACGTCGCCGCGGAGCTGGCGACGATCGGCGACGGCGTCCTGGACGCGCTCCGTGACCGGCTGGAGTGCACGATTCTCCTGCGCGGGAACCGGCTCACAATCGCGGGCGACGACATCCATGTGGCCGAGGCGCGGGCCGTCGTGGACGAGCTCGTCGAGCTCGTCGAGACCGGCCAGGAGATCGGGCCGGGGACGGTCGACGCCGTGCTGAACGCGATCGACCAGGCCGAGAACGTGCAGGCCGTCTTCAGCGACGTCGTCTGGCGACACCGCGGCAAGCAGATCACGCCGAAGACCGTGACGCAGAAACGCTACGTCGAAGCGATCAGGAACTGCACGGTCACCTTCGGGATCGGGCCGGCAGGCACCGGCAAGACGTACCTCGCGATGGCGGCAGCCGTCGCCGCGCTGCAGGACCGGCAGGTTGCGCGCCTGATCCTCACGAGGCCGGCCGTCGAGGCCGGGGAACGCCTCGGCTTCCTTCCCGGTGACATGCTCGCGAAGGTCGATCCATATCTGCGCCCGCTGTTCGACGCGCTCTACGACATGCTCGACGCCGAGCGGTTGAACACGTACATGGAGCGCGGGACGATCGAGGTCGCGCCGCTCGCCTTCATGCGCGGCCGCACGCTCAACGACTCGTTCATCATCCTCGACGAGGCGCAGAACACGAGCCCCGAGCAGATGCAGATGTTCCTGACGCGCCTCGGCTTCGGCTCGAAGGTCGTCGTGACGGGCGACGTCACCCAGGTGGATCTTCCGCGCGAGCAGGCATCCGGCTTGATCCAGGTGCAGGACATCCTCGCTTCAATCGACGGGATCGCCTTCATCCGCTTCGGCCACGAGGACGTCGTCCGGCATAAGCTCGTGCAGCGGATCGTCGAGGCGTACAAGCTGCATGCGGAGGAGACCGGAACGGCACGGCGCAAGTAGCGGCATGGTCGAGATCGAGGCCGCAAACCGTTCCGGCGAGACGTTCGACGTCGACGCCGCCGCGGCACTCATCCGCGGTGTGCTGAGCAGCGAGGGAATCGAAGACGGCGAGCTGGGGCTGGCCCTCGTGCCGCCCGAGGAGATTCGCATTCTCAAGCGGGAGCATCTCGGCATCGACGAGGAGACCGACGCGCTCGCGTTCCCAATCGACGGCCGTGAGGACCTGCCGGCCGGGATGCCGCGGCAGCTCGGTGACGTCGTGCTCTGCCCGCAGGTGGTGAAGGACGCGTGGCGGGCGCCGCTCGTCCACGCGGTCCTGCATCTCGTGGGCTACGACCACGGCGCGGAGATGGAGGCGCGGGAGCGCACTCACGCATGAGGGCCCGCCCGAACATGATCGAGAGCTTCAACTACGCGATCGAGGGCGTGATCCACGTGCTGCGCACCCAGCGCAACATGCGCATCCATTTCGCGGTCGCCGTTGCGGTGATCGTCGGCGCGGTGGCGGTCGGCGTCTCGAAGATCGAGCTGATCGCGCTGTTGCTCGCGATCACCTTCGTGCTCGTCGCCGAAATGATCAACACGGCGATCGAAGGCGCGATCGACGCGGCGACGACGTCGTTCGACCCGATGGCGAAGCTCGCGAAGGACATTGCGGCCGGCGCCGTGCTGATCGCCTCCGTGAACGCCGTCGCGGTCGGCTATCTCGTCTTCGCCGGGAAGGCCGCCGACAAGACCGCCCGCGTGCTCGACAAGCTCCGCAACGCCCCGGCCGAGATCACGGTCGTCGCACTCGTGCTGACGGTGATCATCGTGATCGCGACCAAGGCGTACACGGGTCGCGGCACGCCTCTTCGCGGTGGGCTGCCTTCGGGGCACGCTGCCGTCGCATTCGCGGGCTGGATGGCCGCCACGTATATCGTCGGCGACTCGCACCGTTTCGTCGTGAGCGCGCTCACGTTCACAATGGCCCTCCTCGTCGCCCAGACCCGCGTCGAATCAGGCGTCCACTCGACGCTCGAGGTTGCCTACGGCGGCGCGCTCGGCGCGCTCGTCACGCTCTCGGTCTTCCAGCTCCTGTGAGCAAGGACCTCTACGACCGCGCGGTTGCGATCTCCGAGCGAGCCTATGCCCCGTACTCGAACTACCTCGTCGGCGCGGCCGTGCGCACGCGTGACGGAAAGGTCTTCGAAGGGGTCAACGTCGAGAACGCCGCGTATCCGCTCGGCGTGTGCGCAGAGAAGACCGCGCTCGTCAAAGCGGTCAGCGAGGGCTACAAGCCCGGAGACTTCGAGGCGATCGGGATCACCGCTTCGCCTTGCGGCGGCTGCCGCCAGTGGCTGCACGAGTTCCGCATCGGTGAGGTGACGTTCCTCAGCTCGAGTGGAGAGCTGGTGACGTATTCGGCGGCGGACCTGCTGCCGGACACCTGGGATCTGCCGGCTTGAAGTCCGGCTTCGTCGCGATCGCCGGTCGTCCGAACGTCGGGAAGTCCACCCTCGTGAATGCGCTCGCAGGCGGCAAGGTCGCGATCGTCTCCGACAAGCCACAGACCACGCGGCGACGGATCTTCGGGATCGCGAACGGCGAGGACCACCAGCTCATCCTCGCCGACCTCCCGGGTTTCCAGCGTCCGCTGGACGCGCTGACGGAGCACATGCAGCGCACGGTCGACCGCTCGTTCGAGGACGTCGAGGCGGTCGTGCTCGTCCTGTCGGCCCGCGAGCGCATTGGTGCGGGCGACCGCTTCGTCGCCCGGCGAGTGTTCGAGCTCGGCGTTCCCGTCGTGATCGCGCTGAACAAGGTCGACCGCCTGAAGGGCGGGCACATTGCGACGCAGATGGAGTCGGCGTCGAAGCTCGGCGACTTCCGCGCTCTCCATCCCGTCAGCGCGAAGACCGGCGACGGCATCGAGGAGCTTCGCCAGGAGCTCGTCGCACTGCTGCCTGAAGGACCGTTGTACTTCCCGCAGGAGCAGCGAACCGACTTGTCGCTCGAGGTGCAGATCGCCGAGCTCGTGCGCGAGCAGGCCCTGCGTCTGACGAAGGACGAGCTTCCCCATGCGATCACGGTCGAGGTGCAGGAGCTCGGCGAGCGCGTGATCGAAGCCGACCTGCTCGTCGAGACGGAGTCGCAAAAGCAGATCGTCGTCGGGAAGGGCGGCTCGATGGTGCGGGAGATCGGCCGCCGCGCGCGGCCCGAGATCGAAGCGGCGGTCGGACATCCCGTGTACCTGGAATTGCGCGTAAAAGTGCGACCGCGCTGGCGCCGGGACGAGGCGACCCTGGAACGGCTCGGCCTTTAACGGGCGAAAGCTGCGCTTTCGCCCGGTCTTGTTACGCCCGCTTCGCGGGTGAACGTGCGTGGGCGGAGCCCACACACTCTTCTACGCAGTTCCCGTTGGCTCTTGAATTGGTCCGCGGGCGGTGGCGCCGGTGGCGTCCCCGCCCGCGTGAGATCGGCCTGCGGTTAGCGCGGCTGCGCCTGCTCTAACCTCCGGCCCTGGGTGGTGCCGGTGAACGCGCGCTTCAACCGAACCATCAAAGCCGCAGGCTAAGACCAGGCGGAGCCGGGCTTAGCCGGAGGTGGAGTGATGCGGGCGCGGTCGCTTTAGCGCCCGTGCCCGCACGGAAGGGAACACTCTTCAAGCAGGAACAAAATCGAGAGTGCGCGGGCTTGGCCCGCGCACGTTGACCCGCGAAGCGGCGTCCCTAACCCGTGCGAAAGCGCAGCTTTGGCACGGCTACACTCCGTGTATGGCACAGGCTCCGGTACTGCCGAGGGGATTCGAGCTTCCGCTCGAGCCGCGGCTGCCGCGGATCGGCTCAGTTGATGCTGTTGCGCTCGAGGAACGCGCTGCATCGCTCGCGAAGCGCTCGATCAAGAAGGACGCGAAGGTCTTCGCGCTCGAGCTCGCCGTGCGCATGATGGACCTGACCACGCTCGAGGGCCAGGACACGCCGGGCAAGGTCGCCGCGCTCGCGTCGAAGGCGATTCAGCCCGACCCGAGCGACGCCGGCGTGCCGTCGGTCGCCGCGATCTGCGTCTACCCGAACCTCGTTCCGCCAGCCGTGGCCCGCGTCAAGGGCTCGAGCGTCAAGGTGGCATCGGTGGCGACCGCGTTCCCGTCGGGACAGTCGCCGATCGAGACGAAGCTCGAGGAGGTGCGCTGGGTCGTCGAGCAGGGCGCCGACGAGGTTGACATGGTGATCGACCGCGGCGCCTTCCTCTCGGGCCGCTACGCCAAGGTCTACGACGAGATCGTCCAGACAAAGGAAGCTTCCGGCGCCGCGCATCTGAAGGTGATCCTGGAGGTTGCGGAACTCGGCACCTACGACAACGTGCGGCGCGCCTCGCTGCTCGCGATGGCCGCGGGCGCCGACTTCATCAAGACGTCCACCGGCAAGCTTCCGGGCGCGGCCACGCTGCCGGTCACGCTCTGCATGCTCGAGGCAATTCGCGACGTCTACGAAGAGACCGGACGCATGGTGGGAATGAAACCGGCCGGTGGCATCCGGCAGGCCAAGCAGGCGGTGCAGTACCTCGTGCAACTGCACGAGACACTCGGCGTCGAATGGCTGACGCCGGATCTGTACAGGCTTGGTGCGTCCTCGCTCCTGAACGACGTGCTCATGCAACTGCGGAAGGAAAAGACGGGCGTCTACCAAAGTCCGGACTACTTCACCGTTGACTGAGCTCGAACGAAAGCACGATCGCGCACCGGTTCCGAAGGAATGGACTTACGCCCCTGCGCCCGAGTCGCGCGACGTCGTCAAGCTCCGGGAGAACTACGGCCACTTCGTCGGCGGCGAGTGGCTCCAGCCGAGCGAGTCGTACACCACGATCTCCCCCGCGACCGAGGAACCGCTCGCGGAAGTCGGCCAGGCGACGGGCGAGGAGGTCGAAGCCGCGGTCGCCGCCGCGCGCAGCGCCTTCGATAACGGCTGGTCGAGCATCTCGCCGGCCGAGCGGGCGAAGTATCTCTTCAGGATCGCGCGCATCCTGCAGGAGCGCGCCCGTGAGCTCGCCGTGCTCGAGTCCCTGAACGGCGGCAAGCCGATCAAGGAGTCACGCGACGTCGACCTGCCGCTCGCAGCCGCACACTTCTTCTACTACGCAGGCTGGGCCGACAAGCTCGAGTACGCATTTCCCAACCGGCGGCCGAAGCCGCTCGGAGTCGCGGGCCAGATCATCCCCTGGAACTTCCCGCTGCTGATGCTCTCGTGGAAGATCGCGCCCGCCCTGGCGGCGGGCAACACGGTCGTGCTCAAGCCCGCCGAGACGACCCCGCTGTCGGCGCTGCTCTTCGCCGACGTCCTGCGCCAGGCCGAGCTGCCGCCCGGTGTCGTCAACATCGTCACCGGCGACGGAAGGACAGGAGCTGCGCTCGTCGAGTCCGAAGGTGTCGACAAGATCGCGTTCACGGGCTCGACCGAAGTCGGCAAGGCGATCCAGCGCGAGCTGGCCGGTACGGGCAAGAGGCTGACGCTCGAGCTCGGCGGCAAGGCGGCCAACATCATCTTCGACGACGCCGCGCTCGACCAGGCGGTGGAGGGGATCGTCAACGGGATCTACTTCAACCAGGGTCACGTCTGCTGCGCCGGCTCGCGTTTGCTCGTTCAGGAGTCGATCTACGAGCCCGTGATCGAGAAGCTGAAGCGGAGGCTGACGACACTCCGTGTCGGCGATCCGCTCGACAAGAACACCGATGTCGGCGCGATCAACTCCAAGGGACAGCTCGACAAGATCCGCGAGCTCGTCGAGTCAGGCGAGCAGGAGGGCGCCGAGATCTACCAGCCTCCGTGCCGGTTGCCCGAGAAGGGCTACTGGTTCGCGCCGACCGTGTTCACGAACGTCGCGCAGAGCTATCGCATCGCCCAGGAGGAGATCTTCGGCCCTGTGCTCTCTGTGCTGACATTCCGAACGCCCGAAGAGGCGATCGAGAAGGCGAACAACACGCCGTACGGTCTCAGCGCCGGCGTCTGGACGGAGAAGGGATCGCGCATCCTCTGGATGGCCGAACGGCTTCGGGCAGGCGTCGTCTGGGCGAACACGTTCAACCGCTTCGACCCGACGTCTCCGTTCGGCGGGTACAAGGAATCCGGCTTCGGCCGTGAAGGTGGCCGGCACGGGCTCGAGCCTTATCTCGACTTCGACGAGGAGCCCGCCCGTGTCTGAGCGGCTGCCGGTCCGAAAGACGTACAAGCTCTTCATCGGCGGCGCGTTCCCGCGCTCCGAATCCGGCCGCACCTACGAGGCGGAAGGACAGAACGTCGCGCGCGCGTCGCGCAAGGACGTACGCGACGCAGTGCGCGCAGCACGCTCCGCGCTGCCGAAGTGGGCGGGAATGACGGCGTACAACCGTGGCCAGGTGCTCTACCGCATCGCCGAGATGATCGAGGCTCGCGCGTCCGAGTTCGCCGATGTGAGCACCGGTCGCGAAGAGGTGGAGCGCACTGTAGATCGGATCGTCTGGTACGCCGGCTGGGCCGACAAGCTCGCCCAGGTGCTCGGCTCTTCGAATCCCGTCGCGGGGCCGTACTTCAACTTCACCGTCCCCGAGCCAACCGGCGTCGTCGCGGTCGTCGCGCCCGACGAGCCGCCGCTGCTCGGATTGGTATCGCGGGTCATGCCGGCGCTCACGGGTGGGAACGCCGTCGTGGCAGTCGCGTCTGAGACCCATCCCCTCGCCGCGATCGAGCTCGCCGAGGCGCTCGCAACCTCGGACGTTCCCGGGGGGACCGTCAACCTGCTGACCGGGAGCCACGACGAGCTTGCACCCTGGCTGGCGTCGCACATGGACGTGAACGCGATCGACATCACCGGCGCTGACGGCTCCGCACCCGATCTCGAACGTGCCGCCGCCGACAACGTGAAGCGCGTCGTCCGTGGCCGCCCCGATTCCCAGAGCCCCTGGGAGATCGCCTCGTTCCTCGAGTTGAAGACCGTCTGGCACCCGGTCGGCCAGTAGATACTTTCAGCGTGCGCCGGTTCAGCCAGGCCATCTCCGAGGGCGACGGCATCTCGCTGATCGTCGACGTCGGCGATCCCGAGGGGGCACGAGAAGCTCAAGCCCGCGGGGCCGAGGCGATCGCCGTCGGGAGCAGTCTCGACGATCTCCGGGCGCTGACGGAGCTGCCGATCCTGTGGCGCGCATCGGGGTCCCCTGCCGAGGCGAAGCTGGCGGGTGCGGATGCGTGGCTCGTCACCGTGAAGGATGCGGACGACGACGGAGACTGGCTGGCGAGGCAGCACGCTGAAGCGCTGGAGCTCGGTCTCGATTGTGTCGTGGAAGTCCGCAGCGAAGAAGAGCTGGAGCTGGCGCTCGATCGGCTCGATCCGGAGATCTTTCTGCTCGCGGCAGGCGCAGACGACGGAGCGGATGCATTGACGCGAGCGCTCGAGCTGCTACCGGACGTTCCGGCGGGCAAGCTCGCCGTCGCCGATGTGCCGGGTGGTAGTCGCGAGGAGGTCGAAGAGCTCGAGCGGGCAGGGGTCGATGCGGTCATCGTCGGAGCGCGAAACGTCGCCGAGCTCGCCGGAGACAGTCCGCCACCGGTCTAGGCCGGGCGCCGCGCTCGACCGCTGGGCAGAAACGCGGTGGGGCGGGCTCGGCACCGGATTCGCCGCGATCCTGGTCGGCGCAGCCGCGCTTCGGTTCGTCGGCATCCAGTACGGCCTCCCGTTCGGGAACCTGCTCAATCCGGATGAGGAGTCGATCGTGCCCCGTGCGTGGAAGCTCGTGCACGGCGGCGGAGGGGATCCGCACTGGTTCGACTATCCGAGCCTGCTCATGTACGTCAACGCGCCGTTCCAGCTGTGGCAGCACGAGCCGTCGTACCTGACCGCGCGCATCGTCGGCGTCGTGTTGTCGGTCCTGGCGATCGCCGCCTCCTGGTGGCTCGCGCGCCGCGCGTTCGGCACGCCCGCCGCCGGCGTCGTCGCAGCTGCGGTCGTCGCGGTGTGCACGGTGCACGTTGCGTACTCACGCGCAGCGGTGACGGACGTGCCGTTGACGCTCGGCGTCGCGGTCGCGCTCGGGCTGATGGTGCAGGGCCGGCTCGAGCTCGCCGGCCTGGCCGCAGGGTTGGCGACCGGCTTCAAGTATCCGGGCGTGTTCCTGCTCGTGCCGCTCGTCGTCGCAGGGTGGAAGCAATGGCCTCGCCTCGCTCTCTCGATCGGCCTCGCCGCCGTCGCCTTCATCGCGTCGAGCCCGTTCATCGTCGTCCATGGCAGACAGGCGTGGCACGAGGCGTTCCGCGTGCAGCGGCTCGCGCGGGAGGGCTGGCTCGGCTTCGAGCACGATCACTCCGCGCCGATCGCTTTCGTCGACCGGCTCTGGCACGGGCTGGGCCCGGCGCTGGTCGTCTGCGCAATCGGCCTCGTCGCGGCTCTCGTCCGCCGCTCGCGCACCGACCTGATCCTGACGTCCTTCGTCGTCGTCTACTTCGCCGACCTGATGACGCTTAGCGCCCACTTCGACCGGTATGTGCTTCCGCTCGTGCCAGCGCTCGGAGCGCTGGCAGGACGGATGCGTTCGCTTGCTCCCGTGACGCTGCTGCTGCTCGTGGTGCCGCTGACCTGGTCGATTCGCGACACGAAGGAGTTGACCCGCACCGACACGCGCATCGTCGCACACTCCTGGATCGCGGGACACATCCCGGCGGGAACGCACATTGCCGCCGATCCGTCCACTCCGCCTTTCGCACAGCTCGACGTGCTGCATCTGATGCTGCCGGGGCCGAAGCGGGAATTCGACCCGAATCGCGACCTCGCGCGTCTGCGCAGTCTCGGAGTGCGCGACGTGGTGGTCACAGGAGCTGTCACCGATCGCGTCCTCGCCGCCCGCGATCGCTATCCGCGCGAGTCGCACTTCTACGACGAGTTGCGCGCACGTGCGAAGCGCATCTACTACGTACGGCCGGGCGGCAAGCTCGCGGGCCCCTGGGTGGCGGTCTACCGCCTACGCGCGTAGAAGCGGTCGCGTCAGGCAGGTCGGCCCGCCGTCGCCTTTGCGTGAGATCTCGTCGCCGCGATACACGCTGACCTCCACACCTGCCTGTTCGAGACGCCGGCGCGTCTCGTCGTTGCCCTCGAGCGCAAGGCAGACTCGTGGCGCAAGCGCGAGCACGTTCGCGCCCATGGTCTCGAACTCCTCGTCGGGAACCTCGACGATCCGAACCTCGAGGTCGTTGAGCAGTTGAACGAGGCGGACCGGCAGCAGCGGGAGGTAGGCGACGACGAGGTCGTCGTCGAGCGGGCTGAGCAGCGAGAGCAGATGGAGGACGACCTCGGAACCGTGCAGGTGCGGCAGGTCGAACGGGAGCACGTCGACGTCGGGGAGCGCGTCCTGCAAGGCGTGAATTCCTGCGTCGTTCGTGCGATAGCCGCGACCGACGGCCAGCGTGTGCCCGAAGAGCCACATGGTGTCGCCGCCGTCGACGGTGGCCGGCGCATCGAGACGGGTGGCGACCGGAACCCCGGCCGCCTCGAGATCGGCCGCGATTGCGTCCGTCTCTACCAGCCGACCTACTTTGCCGGAACGCAGGACGATCGCGCCCGCGTCCGAGACGATCGCCGGATCGAACACGTAGATCGAATCGGGATCCGAAGGAACCGAGGTCTCCGCCGGCACGATGTCGGCGCCGCCGGCGCCAAGTGCTTCGCAGAACTTCTCGTGCTCTGCAGCCAGCTTCGCGACGTCGGGCTTTGAACGCCAGCCGTACTCGCGCCAGGACGCGAAGCCGGCGCAGCGCGGCGGCCGGACCATGACGCGGCGCAAGGTCTGCGTCATCGTCTGTCCACCGAAGGCTCGTTCAGCCAAAGAACGCCTGCGCGACGGCCCACCAGTCAGGGGGCACCGTCTTCAGCTTGGCCGTTGCTTCTGCGAGGGCGACGTCGACGATCTCGTCGCCGTGCAGCGCAGCCATGCGGCCGAACTTTCGTTCCTCGACGAGATCGGCCGCTTTGAGGCCGTAGCGGGTCGCAAGCACGCGGTCCCGCGGGGTGGGGGAGCCGCCGCGCTGCACGTGCCCAAGGACGGTGACGCGGGTCTCGTACCCGGTGCGCGCCTCGATCTCGCGCGCGAGCGTGGCGCCGACTCCCCGTTCCGACAGACGAGCGTGCCCGAATTGATCGACCTCCTGCGCATCGTCCATCCCTTCGAGCTCGTAACCCTCGGAGACGACGACGATGGAGAAGTCCTTGCCGCGTTCATGCCGACGGCGGAGCTCCTTGCACGCGTCGTCGAGCGAGACGGGCTGCTCCGGGATCAGGATCATGTCGGCGCCGCCCGCGATGCCGCTGACCACGGCGATCCAGCCGGTGTGCCGGCCCATCACCTCGACGACCATCACGCGGTTGTGCGACTCGGCCGTCGTGTGCAGCCGGTCGATCGCCTCGGTCGCGACCCACACGGCCGTGTCGAACCCGAAGGTGTAGTCCGTCGCCGAGAGATCGTTGTCGATCGTCTTGGGCACACCGACGACGGGAAAGTCGTGGTCTGCATACAGCCGGGCCGCGACTCCGAGGGTGTCCTCACCACCGATCGCGACGAGTGCGTCGAGCCGCTCGCGCTCGAAGTTCGCGAGCACCTTCTCGACGCCCCCGTCCACCTTGAACGGGTTCGTCCGCGTGGTGCGGAGGATCGTGCCGCCCCGTGGCAGCAGGCCCGAGATCTCACGTGGCCCGAGCGGTTCGTAGAGACCTTCGACGAGCCCCTTCCAGCCCTCGAGCACCCCCACGACCTCGCCACCGCGCGTCAGGACACGGCGGCCGACGGCGCGGATGACCGCGTTGAGGCCGGGGCAGTCGCCGCCGCCCGTAAGAATTCCCACGCGCATGGCGCGATCGTAAAGAACGCAGCCCCCGGGGCTACGATGCGCCCACCGGCCGAAGTGGCGGAATTGGTAGACGCGCCGGACTCAAAATCCGGTGAGGGCAACCTCGTGTGGGTTCAAGTCCCACCTTCGGCATCGCGTTCTTGGCACACCAGCGGTCGCCGGCGGAGCCGAGCTTTGCTCGGCGGGAGCCCACCGACGCCGGAGTCGACACGCACGCGAAGGAGGGGCTCACGGGGGAACCATGGGTTTCCCCGTGTTCACATGAGGAGCCAGGGGCAGGGTCCGGGGCCGAGGCTCGGTCAGAGCCCGGCGCGGTGCCGCCGTCCGGCGCCGCGCGGGGCGGGCTCTGCATGCGGCGTCTATTCCAGGAGAAAGAACCCATCCCCTTAACGGGTCCTCGCGCTAGGTCAAGGCGCGCGGCCACCCTAGCAGATTTGTTGCAAGGATCACAATCACGGCTATGGTGAAGGCAAGCGCGCTCGCTCCGTCACGCCGTTCTCCCCGAGCCCAGGGTCTCGCCCCTAAGCGCATCTGTCGCAACGGCGCGCGAAGAAGGTGGACACATGGGGAACGAGCTCGACCGCGTCGATGGCGACGGAGCATCCCCGGATGAGCTCCCGCTTCGAATCAGTGACGGAGAGCTGGGACGTCTGACCGAGTACGCGGACGCCCAGGAGCGGAAAGTCCAGGAGCTTCAAGCGACCGTGGCCCAGCTGCAATTCGCGCTCGAGGCTCGCGTGACGATCGAACGGGCAATCGGGATGCTGGCCGAGCGGTTCAACCTGGCGGTGTACGACGCCTTCGAGGTCATCCGCTCAGCGGCTCGAACCAGCCGCCGCGAAGTCAGGTCGCTGGCGGAGGAGCTCCTCGAAGACCGCGCCAAGACGCCGCCTGAGATCGTCGAAGCATCAGCCCGGCGCGCCCGCTCCTAGGGCACGAGCCAGGCCGTGGAGCCATTAGCCGGGCTTGGGGGTTGAAACAGAGGCTCGAATAGCTCGATACTCCCCACCTTGCAGGGGTAGCCCACGGATCAGGTGACGGAGGTGTCCATCTTGAGGAGATACGCATCGCTTGGCTTGCTCGCCTTGTTCGTCGGCGTGCTGGCCATCGCCGCGGCAGGCTGCGGCGGCAAGAAAAGCTCGAGTGGCGGCGGGAGTGGCGTGACGGCTTTGCCGGCGTCCTCGTGCACGCCGGTGGAGTACAAGGGAGACGGGAAGCCCGACGTGCTGATCGCGACCGACCTGCCGATGCAGGGCGGGTCGCGGATTCAGTCGACTCAGATCGTCGCTGCGACGCGATATCTGCTCGGGCAGGACAACTGGAAGGCCGGCGATCACAAGGTCGCGTTGCAGGCGTGCGACGACTCGACCGCGCAGGCGGCGAAGTGGGATCCGGACAAGTGCAGCAGGAACGCCCACGCCTACGCGCAGGATGCGAGCCTGGTCGGAGTGATCGGCACGTTCAACTCCGGCTGTGCGGCAATCGAGATACCGGTGACGAACCAGGCACCGGGCGGCGGGCTGATGATGCTCTCACCGGCGAACACCTATGGCTGCCTCACCGAGCCGTGCGCGGGGAACGAGCCGGAGAAGTACTACCCGAGCGGTAAGCGCACCTACGCTCGCGTTGCGCCGAGCGATCCGAACCAGGGCGCGGTCGACGCAGAGTTCCTCAAATCGCAAGGCGTGAGCTCGGTGTTCATCCTGAACGACAAGGAGGCGTACGGTCTCGGCGTCGCCAAGAACTTCCAGGGTGCAGCCAAGGCTCTCGGCATGACGGTCACGGGCTTCACCGCCTACGATCCGAAGCAGCCAAGCTTCCGGGCGCTGTTCACGCGCATCAAGGCGACGAATCCGGACGCAGTCTTCATCGGCGGCCTCGTCGACGAAAACTCGGGACAGCTCATCAACGACAAGGTCTCCGTGCTGGGCGCGAACGACGGTGCGGTGAAGCTGATGCTTCCAGACGGCTTCACGACCGACGCGATCTTCCAGCGAAAGGAAGGCGGCACTCCGAACGCGAAGGGTGCGTACTTCAGCGTCGCCGGTGTCGGCATCGACAAGTACACGGGCGCGGCACAGGACTTCATCAAGGGGTTCAAGGCCACGCTCGGCGGCAAGCCCGTCGACCCGTACGCGATTCTCGGCGCACAGGCGGCTCGGGTCATGCTCGATGCAATCGCCAACTCCGATGGGAGTCGAAGTGGCGTGATCGAGCAGGTCTTCAAGACGAAGATCAACAACGGGTTGATCGGGAGCTTCGAGATCAACCAGAACGGCGACATCACGGGCGCGAAGGGCGCTGCGTTGCTGTTCACGATCTACAAGGGAACCAACCATCTGGAGACCCTGAAGACAGCGGCGCCGAAGGCGAATCTCGTCGAGGCGGCGCGAAAGGCAGCGGCGGGCTAGTCCGCCGACGGATTCGATCCGGGGAGGGTCTCGGCCCTCCCCGGACCGTCTCTCGGGGAGTTCGCGATCGCAGCTTCAACCCGCACCGAGCAGCAATCCCGGCTCGCGGCCCTCCTCGGCGACCGGAGGCCGAGCGGTATCTCGCTGCTCGGCCTGTTCTTCGTTGCGCTGCTGGCCGCGTGGCTCGTCGTCAACCTCGTCCGCACGCCGAGCGACTTCTTCACCGTCTTCCTGATCGGCATCACGACGGGGTCGGTCTACGCCCTGATCGCGCTCGGCTACACGCTCGTCTACGGCATCCTGCAGCTGATCAACTTCGCCCACGGCGACGTCTTTGCGCTGAGCGGCCTCTTCTCGACCACGATCATCCTCTCGGTGCTCGGTCTCAGCGAGAACACGTCGACGCTCGGCATCGTCGGCGGGCTCGCTCTGGCGTTCGTGATCGTCGTCGCGTTCGGCGCGATCGTGAACACGTCGATCGAGTTCGTCGCGTATCGGCGGCTGCGCCAGGCGCCGCGCCTCGCAGTGCTGATCACGGCCGTCGGCATGTCGTTCATCGTCCAGAACGTCTCGCTCGCCGTCTTCGACGTGAATTTCCGCAGCCTCCCGCCGCTGATCTCGCAGGCGAACGTCTTCAAGATCGGAAGCGTCACCTACCAGTGGGACCAGCTCTTCGCCGTGCTTGCGACCGTTCCCGTACTGCTGCTCATGACCTGGCTGGTCAGGTCGACGAAGCAGGGCAAAGGGATGCGGGCCGTCTCGCAGGACCCCGACGCTGCCGCGATCATGGGCGTCAACGTCAACCGCACGATCTCGTTCACGTTTGCGCTCGCGGGCGGGCTGGCAGGGGCGGGCGGCCTCCTCTACCTGATCGAGTTCAACATCCGCTACGACACCGGCTTCGAACTCGGCCTGATCGCGTTCACCGCAGCCGTGCTCGGAGGAATCGGCAACCTCAGCGGCGCCGTGCTCGGGTCGCTCATCATCGGGCTGATCCAGGCGTTCAACGAGGGGCTCGGCTGGGCGGCGCCGGGTAGCGACTGGACGCGCTCGATCGTCTTCGGCCTGCTGATCGGGATCCTCGTCTTCAGGCCGGAGGGCCTGCTCGGCGAGAGAACCCCGGAGGGGGCATAGCTGTGCGCGAACGACTGAGCGCACTGGGAAAGCTCGAGCCGCTCGACCGCGTCTTCGCGGCCTGGCGCCGGCTGCCGCACGGCCTGCGCGCAGCCCTACCGGCGGTGATCGTGATCGTGCTCGCCGCGCTGTACCCCTACTACGTGTCGAACCTGCCGACAGACGTGCCAGTGATCCTCGCTTTTCCGGACGTCGGCGCGTCGGTGACGATCATCGTGTTCGTGATCATGGCCGTCGGCCTCAACATCGTCGTCGGCTACGCGGGCCTGCTCGATCTCGGCTACGTCGCGTTCTATGCGATCGGCGCGTACACGGCGGGCTGGCTGGCCTCCGGCCAATTCGAGCAGGTGCGGTTCCATTTCGGCTCGGTCGGGATCAGCCGCGACCAGAGCGGGATTCACATCTCGGTTTGGCTGGTGCTCCTCTGCGCGGCGCTGCTGACCGCGTTGGGCGGGATCCTGATCGGCCTGCCGACCCTTCGCCTGCGCGGGGACTACCTCGCGATCGTGACGCTCGGGTTCGGGGAGATCATCCCGCAGTTCGTGCGCAACGCCGACAGCCTCAAGGGCTTCGACTTGACGCACGGCACGTTTGGCATCAGTCCGATCGACTCGCCCGGCTTCGGCGTCGGTCTGAACAAGGCAATCGGGTTACCCGTCGACTACCAGAGCTCGTTCGACCGCGAGCGGTTTTTCTTCTGGACAGCGCTCTTCCTGCTGCTCGTCGCCGTCTTCTGCTCGTTGCGGCTGCGCGACTCCCGCCTCGGCCGCGCGTGGATCGCCATTCGCGAGGACGAGACGGCGGCCGGGGCGATGGGGATCCCGCTCATGCGCACGAAGACGTGGGCCTACGCGATCGGAGCCTTCTTCGGCGGGATGGCCGGCGCCTACATCGCAAGCTTCAACTCGGGTGCGTTTCCGAGCCAGTTCCAGTTCAACATCTCGGTCTTCCTGCTCTGCATGGTCATCCTCGGCGGCATGGGCAGCCTCTGGGGCGTCGTCGTCGGCGGCACGATCCTTGCGTGGCTGAACGTCGAGGGGCTCGCCAACATCGGCAGCTGGATGAACGCGCACACGCCGCTCAACGTCGAAGTGGCGAAGTACCAGTTCGGGATCTACGGGATCCTCATTGTGCTGATGATGCTCTTTCGGCCTGTCGGGCTGATCCCCGAGCGGCGCCGCAAGCGCGAGCTCGAAGAGGGGACGCACGACGAGCCGCTCTACGAGCATCGCGAGGCGGGCGAGCGTCTCTGATGGCGGACCTGCTGACAGCGGCGAGCGTGCGCAAGGAGTTCGGCGGCCTCCTCGCGGTCAACGATCTCGACTTCGCGATCCCAGAACGCTCGATCGTCAGCCTGATCGGGCCGAACGGCGCGGGCAAGACGACGTTCTTCAACATGCTGACCGGCGTCTACAAGCCGACCGCCGGCCAGATCTTGTTCGACGGCACCGATGTCACGGCGAGACCTCCGCACACGATCACGAAGCTCGGGATCGGCCGCACGTTCCAGAACATCCGGCTCTTCCCGCAGATGACGGCGCTCGAGAACGTGCTCGTGGGCATGCACTGCCGTCTCAAAGGCGGGATTCTCGGGTCGATCTTCGGCACGCCGCGGGTGCGCCGCGAAGAGCGAGAAGCCCATGCCAAAGCGCGTGAGCTCCTGCGCTACTCCGGCCTGGGCCGGGTCGACGACGAGCTCGCCGAGAATCTCTCGTACGGCGATCAGCGCCGGCTGGAGCTCGCACGCGCTCTGGCGACGGAGCCGAAGCTGCTCCTGCTCGACGAGCCGACCGCCGGTATGAATCCGCAGGAGACGGTGCGGTTCACCGACTTCCTCGGCCGGCTGCAGAACGACCGGCCCGTCTCGATCCTGCTGATCGAGCACGACATGAAGGTGATCATGGGCGTGTCGGAGCGAGTGACGGTCCTCGACTACGGCGAGAAGATCGCCGAGGGAACGCCCGCGGAGATTCAGAAGAACGAGCGCGTGATCGAGGCGTATCTCGGCAAGGCGGCCACCGCATGAAGGCCGATCCACGCGGTGACGGCGCGCTGTTGCGCGTCGAAAAGGTCCACACGTACTACGGCTCGATCGAAGCGCTCAAGGGAATCACCGTCGAGGTGCACGAGGGCGAGATCGTCACGTTGATCGGCGCGAACGGCGCGGGCAAGTCGACGACGTTGCGTTCGATCAACGGGCTCAATCATCCCCGGCGCGGCACGATCCACTTCCGCGGCAAGGACATCACGCGCGAGGCGCCGCACGACGTCGTCCGGCTCGGCATCTCGCAGTCGCCGGAGGGCCGCAAGCTGTTCCCGCGCATGTCGGTGCTGGAGAACCTCGAGATGGGCGCCTTCCAGCGACGGGACCGGTCAGAGCTTCGCAGCGACCTCGATCGCGTCTATTCGCTCTTCCCGAGGCTCTCCGAGAGGAAGCAGCAGCGCGCAGGGACGCTGTCGGGAGGCGAGCAGCAGATGGTCGCAATCGGGCGTGCGCTCATGGCCCATCCGAGGCTGCTGCTGCTCGACGAGCCGTCGATGGGCCTCGCGCCGATCATCGTCGAGCGCGTGTTCGAGACCATCGTCGAGATCAACCAGCAGGGGACGACGATCCTGCTCGTCGAGCAAAACGCGATGATGGCCCTCGAGGTCGCGACTCGGGGCTACGTCCTCGAGACCGGCACCGTGGCGCTGGCGGACGACGCGAAGGCGCTACTCCGCAACGAGCAGGTCCGAAAGACGTATCTTGGGGAGACCGATTGACGAAAGGAGCTCCGCCGTGTCCCGCTCGAAGCTGACTGCCCTGGCAGGCGCCACCGCCGTCCTTCTCGCTCTTCTCGCCGCAGGTTGCGGCGGCAGCAGCAACAAGAGCGCCGCCACGACGGCCACTACGTCGGCCGGCAGCGGCGCCGCGATCACCGCCCCGGCTTCGATCGCGAGCGCCGGCAAGCTCGTCTTCTGCAGCGACATCACGTATCCGCCCGAGGAGTCCTACAAGGCCGGCACCACCACACCCGAGGGCTCGGACATCGACATCGGCAACTACATCGCCGACAAGATGGGCGTGAAGGCTCGCTTCGACAACACCGGCTTCGACGGCATCATCGCCGCGCTGCTCGCGAAGAAGTGCGATGCGGTCATCTCCGGCATGAACGACACGCCTGAGCGGCGCAAGCAGGTGGCGTTCGTCGACTACCTCAAGGTCGGCCAGTCCTTCATGGTCAAGAAGGGCAACCCCGAGAACATCACCGGCATCGACAGCCTCGCCGGGAAGTCGGCTTCGGTTGAGACCGGGACGACGAACAAGGACTTCCTCGACGCGCAGAGCAAGCGGCTGAAGGCGGCGGGCAAGCAGCCGATCAAGGTCGTCACGTTCCCGAAAGACAACGACGCGGCGAACGCCCTGCGCACCGGCAAGGTCGACGCGTACTTCGGTGACGCGCCCGTGGTCGCGTACTACATCGAGCAGACCCCCAACGCCTTCGCGCTCGGCGGGACGCCCGTGAATCCGATCTCGATCGGGATCGCGATCAACAAGTCGAACACCGAGTTGCAGACCGCGGTCAAGAAGGCGGTCGACATGATGTATTCGGACGGGACGATGGACACGATCCTGACCCGGTGGAAGCTCGCGGGAGCAGTCGCGAAGCTGCAGTAACGACAGCGCTCGATGACGCTCGTAGCAGCACTCGACTGGCACATCCTGTGGCAGCGGATCTTCCACCCTGACCATGTCTTCTTCGTCGCGCTGTGGCGGACGGTCTACATCTCCGTCCTCGCGCAGCTCGTGGGGGTCGTGCTCGGGCTGATTTTCGCGCTGCTGCGCATGTCGAAGTTCTGGCCGCTCCGCCTCCTCTCCGGCATCTACGTCCTGATCTTCCGTGGTACGCCGTTGATCGTGCAGATCTTCTTCGTCTACTACGGCGCGAACCTGCTCTTCGGCTTCAACCTGATTCCGCGAACCGTCAACTTCGGGCTCTTCAACATGGACGGGGCGGCGTTCGCCGGCATCGTCGCGCTCGGCCTCAACGAGGGCGCATACATGCGCGAGATCATCCGCGCCGGTATCGACGCCGTCGACAGGGGCCAGCTGGAGGCGGCGCGCTCACTCGGGATGACGCACCGACTCGCGATGCGCCGCATCATCCTGCCGCAGGCGACGCGGTTCATCATCCCGCCGCTCGGCAACGAGTTCAACAGCATGATGAAGAACTCGTCGCTGATCTTCTTCATCGGCGTGACGGAGCTCTTCGGCGATGCCGAGATCCGGTACTCGACGTCGTTCAAGCCGGTCGAGTACTTCCTCGCGGTTGCGTTCTGGTACCTCGTGCTGACGACGGTCTGGAGCCTGATTCAGGCGCAGATCGAGCGGAAGCTCGCCGTGAGCGAGCGGGGTGACGAGCTCAGCTTCCGCGAACGGGTGGCGGCCGCCTGGCTGCCTGCGGCGATGCGCATCCGGGGAGCACCGTGAGCTCGAACGGCCCGGTCATGTGCGCGGAAGGAGTCGTCAAGCGCTTCGGCCGGCTGGAGGTGCTGAAAGGCGTCTCGCTCGAGGTGCAGCCCCGGGAGGTGGTCTGCATCATCGGGCCGTCCGGCTCCGGGAAGACGACGTTCATCCGCTGCATCAATCATCTGGAGAAGATCGACGCCGGCCGGATCGAAGTCAACGGCCACCTGATCGGCTACCGCGACCGCAACGGCTCGCTGGTCGAGGACACCGAGCGCAACGTCGCGAAACAGCGTGCCGAGATCGGCATGGTCTTCCAGCGCTTCAACCTCTTCCCGCACAAGACCGCGCTCGAGAACGTGATCGAGGCGCCGATCCACGTGCGCCAGACCTCCAAGGAAGAGGCGATCACGACGGGCCGGGCGCTGCTCGAGCGCGTCGGCCTCGGCGACAAGTTCGACACCTATCCGGGAAAGCTCTCGGGTGGGCAGCAACAACGGGTCGCGATCGCGCGGGCGCTCGCGATGAACCCGGCGCTGATGCTCTTCGACGAGCCGACGAGCGCGCTCGATCCGGAGGTGATCGGCGAGGTCCTCGACGTGATGAAGGCGCTCGCGCTCGACATGGGCACGACGATGATCGTCGTCACGCACGAGATGGGCTTCGCGCGCGAGGTCGCCGACCGGGTCGTGATGATGGACGACGGGAAGATCATCGAGGAGGGCCCGCCGGCGCACTTCTTCGACAATCCGAAAGAGGAACGCACGCAGCGGTTCCTCTCGAAGATCCTCTAGCTCTACTCGCGACCCGTAGCGGGAAGTACGGAGGCGAGAGCAGGAAGCCCACGCGCGGCGGCCGCTCGGTCCAGCCGCGCGCCATCGTCAAGGCGGGACCCGCGCCGTGCGTCGGCACGAACCCGAGCTGGCGCGCAGCTCCGTGGTCCCGGCAGCCGGCGATGATGACGTGGCCGAGCCGGCCGAGCGCGGGGCGGCAGGCGTCCCAGTCGACGAACGGGAGCAACGGATGGCAGGAGCGTCCGGCGCGGTAGGCCTGCAGTGCGCGTTCGTCGCTGCGGGCAGCGCGCTCCACCTCCGCCAGCGCGGCGCCGTCAGGCCCTGTTGCGCGCGTCGCCGAGAAGAAGGCCCGGTACGGCTGCTGTGTGGGGTGCGCGAACTTCCGCTGGAAGCGGTCGAACAGGATTGCGGTGCCCCCCTCGACGAGCGGGAATGAGTCGCGCCAGAGCCGCAGCGCCAGACCGAGGCCGAGATGCGCGGCGAGCAAAGGATTCGGACGCTCACGCGGGAGGTAGGGCGTCGTGCGCGGAATCCCGATGCAGATCGCGTCGAGCTGACTGTTGAGCGTGACGCCGCGCAGCTCGACGCCGCGAAGGAGCGCCTCGGTGTGCGCGACTGCCGGTGGGCCGGCGAACACTGCAGCAACGGAGCGCTCGAGCGGGAACGACCGCAGCACGTAGGCACGTGCAGGCTCGGGCAGCAGCTTGAACAGGAATCGAAACGGTGAGCGCACGACGCGCTGGAGCGCCTGGGCCTCGTACGGGTAGCCACCGAGTGTGCCCCCGAGCCGGGGATGATTGAGCACGAGCGACGCCCCGATGACGGGAACTCTGCGCGCGAGCGCGCGCTCGAGCTCCAGCCCGAGCCGCCAGCCCTGCGAGCCGGACGTTTCGAGCAGCGAGTACGCGCCTGCCGCGCGCAGCACCTCCTTCCCCGCTGCGCCGACGAGCGCGGCGGGACCGCCGTGGAGGACCGTTTCCGCCGCCGTGACGACGACGACGACGTCGGTGCGAACGAGTGCCGGATGAACGCGCAGGGGAATGCTTCCTGCGCTGCCGATCTCGACGAGGTCCTCACGCTCGACGTCGTGCACCTCGACGTGGCCGTGGAACCGGCGGGCGAACTCCGGCGACACGAGCGTCTCGAGCCGCTCGCCGCCTGCACGGCGTGCGAGCCCGCCTGCGACGAGGAGCGTCTGATAGCCGGTCGGAATGCCCAGGCGCTCGAGCTCGGCGACTGCGGCCGCGATCGCAGCATGACGAGGGTCACGTTCGGCGCCCGGAAGCGGTAGCGCGGGTGGCTCGACCACGATAGTCGCGCGCGCGCCGCGCGAGACGAGAGCCTCGAGCGGCTCGCCGGCGAGCGGAAAGCGCAGGGCGTCGCGCACTGCGGCGCCGACGTCGGCCACGGCAGGCCCCGGCGTGCGGGGGCCGCAGGACGAGCGCGTCGTCTTCGGCGGTGACGATCGACCAGCTGCGAGCCGGCGAGCAGCGGGACGCGGCTCACGGCACGTGCCGATACAGGCGCACGAACGTGCGGCGGAAGCCCCAGCGGGTGAAGAACCGGTCGGCGAGGAGATTCACGACGCGCCAGTCGATCGTCATCGTGCGGAAACCCTCTTCGTGCGCCCAGTGCAACGCATGCGCGGTCAGCGCACGCCCGACGCCGGAGCCGCGCACGTCCGGATGCGTCGTCGCCAGCGCGAGGTCGATGTTGTCGTCCGGTATCCGCAGGTCACCCGCGGGTCGACGATAGAGCAGGACATGTCCGACGACGCGTTCGTCCTTCGTGGCGACGAAATGCGTGAAGGTGGGGTCGTCCCATGTTCCCGCCCATTCGGCCTCGACGTCTTCGTCGGCGGCGACGCCGCGGGCCGAGAAGCTCGGCGCGCTGCGTAGGTGCTCGCTGAAGGCGCGCTCGAGCCGGGCGACGGCCGGGGAGTCCTCCGGACGACCGAGCCGAATCTCGGCCCCGGCGTCGACTGCAACTTCGGGCGACGTCTCGCGCACCGCATAGGTGAACTGCCTACCGAAGGCGAGCCTGAACCAGGCGTCGACGAGCGCGCCGTCACTCGCCGGGATGTATGCCCGGTGGCGCGTCAGGCCTGCGCCGACCCAGTCGGCCGACAGCTCCGCGTAGAGATCGCGGACGAGCTCCGGGTCACTCGTAGCGCAGCCCGCGAAGCCGACGACACAGTCGTCCGAAGTGGTGCGTCCGACCAGGTAGCCCTCGACCTTGCCGCGCTGCAATGCCACGACACCAGCGGCGCCCTCCCGGCCGAGCTCGTCCTCGATCTGCGCCCGGAAGTCGGTGACCGCGGGCAGGAGTGGCTCCGCCCGCCGATGGCGTTCGTGTCGCGCCGCGAGGAGCTCCGCCGCAGCGTCGAGGTGCTCTTCGGAAAGTGGGTGAATCTGAAGCGCCGGCATCGGCGGCGGACGATAGCGTTGAGCCACATGCCGAAGACCCTCACAGGAGCCGAGCTTCAGCTCGACGACGCTCCGGTTCGCGACGCCGAGCTCTTCCTCGTCGACGGGAACAACCTCGCCTACCGGGCCTTCTTCGCGTTGCCCGAAGAGCTGGCGACGACCGAGGGCTTCCCCACCAATGCACTCCTCGGCTTCACGAACATGCTGTTCAAGCTGCTCTCGGACTACAAGCCGAAGGGCGTCGCAGTGGCGTGGGACACCCGGCCTGTCGAACGGCTCGAGGTCGCGGGCGACTACAAGGCGGACCGGAAACCGACTCCCGATCTCCTCTCCGAGCAGTTCCCGTACTTCCGTCCGATCGTCGAGGCATTCGGCTACCGCAACCTCGAGTTCGAGGGCTGGGAGGCAGACGACGTGATCGCGACGCTCGCGACGCAGGCGGACGAGGCGGGCATCAGGACGGCGATCGTCTCCACCGACCGCGATGCCTTCCAGCTGGTCTCGGACAACGTCAGCCTGATGATGACGCCGCGCGGCGTCTCGGACGTGCAGGTCTACACGCCCGACCGCGTCGAAGCGCGCTACGGCATTCGCCCCGATCAGATTCCGGACTTCATCGGGCTGAAGGGCGACACGTCCGACAACATTCCGGGCATTCCCGGCATCGGGGACAAGACGGCCGGGCAGCTGATTGCGCAGTACGGCTCGCTCGAGGACGTGATCGAGCACGCGTCCGAGCTCTCGCCGGCGCGACGGAAGAACGTCACCGAGCACGCCGACCAGGCGCGGCAGTCGAAGCAGCTCGCGACGATGCGCCGTGACCTCGAGCTCAACTGCGATCCGGCCGAGCTGGTGCTGCTGCCGCCGGACCGCTCCGAGCTGCGTGAGATGTTCCGCCGCTTCGAGTTCCGCAACCTGCTCGGGCGCGTCGACATCCTCGACGAGGCGGTGCCAGCGCAACCGATGCGCGTCCAGGGAACCGAGGTCGCCTGGCGGGAGGGGGAGCTGCCCGAGGTGCGTGCACGTGCAGCTCTGGCGATCGCCGACGGACGTTTCGCGCTTGCGCAGGACGACGGAGTCATCGTCGGGAGCTGGGAGCCGGGCCTCGAGCGCCGTCTCGACGAAGCCGACCTGATCGCACACGACTTCAAGGCGCTCCCGCGGCTGACGATGGAGCCGGTCGAGGACACGATGCTGCTCGCGTACCTGATCGAGCCGGGCCGGGCCTCGTACGAGCTCGACGACCTGGCGCAGGAGTACGGCGTCGAGCCCATTCCAACGCCGGCAGTTGACGAGGAGACGGCCGCGCTCGTGCGCCACGCAGAGATTCCACGACGGCTGGCGCCGACGATGCTCGAACGGGTCCGCGAACGAGGTGCAGAGGATCTCTATCGCACCATCGAGCTGCCGCTCACCGCCGTGCTGGCGGCCATGGAGGACGCGGGCGTCAAGATCGACACGTACCGAATGGGTGAGATCAACGCCCGGCTCGCCGATCGAGTCGAGGAGCTCGAGGCCAAGGCGTACGAGCTGGCCGGCGAGGAGTTCATGCTCGGCTCGACGCAGCAGGTCGCGCGCATCCTCTTCGAGAAGCTGCAGCTGACACCGGGCCGCAAGGGTAAGACCGGCTATTCGACGGACACGCGCGTTCTCCGCTCGATCCGTCAGGAGCACGAGCTCGTGCCGGTGATCGAGGAGTGGCGCGAGTACTCGAAGCTCCTCAACACGTACCTCGGCCCGTTGCCCTCACTGCTTTCGGAAGCCGACGGCCGGCTGCATACGACGTTCAACCAGACGGTTGCGTCGACGGGTCGGCTCTCGACGACCAACCCGAACCTGCAGGCGATCCCGATCCGGACGGAGCTCGGCAAGGAGATTCGATCCGCGTTCGTTTCCGAGAGCGGCACGCGACTGCTGTCGGCGGACTACTCACAGATCGAGCTGCGCATCCTTGCGCACGTCTCGGGCGAGCCGAAGCTGCGCGAGGCGTTCGAGCGCGGCGACGACATCCATACCGCAACTGCGGTCGAGGTGCTCGGCAAGGATGCCGCCGAGCTGACCTCCGCGGACCGGTCGATCGCCAAGATGATCAACTTCGGGATCGTCTACGGCATCTCGGCGTTCGGACTCTCGGAGAATCTGGAGATTCCGCGCGACGAGGCACAGCGGTACATCGACGCGTACCTCGCGCGCTTTCCGCTCGTGCAGGACTTCATCCAGCGCACGATCGAACAGGCGAAACGCGACGGCTACGCGACGAGTCTGCTCGGCAGGCGCCGCCCGACGCCGGAGATCCGCGCGTCCAACAGGGCCACCCGCTCGCTGGGCGAGCGCCTCGCCGTGAACTTCGTCATGCAGGGGTCGAACGCCGACATCATCAAGAAGGCGATGATCGCGATCCACCGTCGCCTCCGCGACGAGGGCCGCGGCGCTCGGCTCGTGCTCCAGGTACACGACGAGCTGCTGCTCGAGGTGCCGGAGGCCGAGACCGGCCCCGTTCGCGAGCTCGTCCGGGAAGAGATGTGTGGGGCGTACCCGCTCGACCCGCCGCTGGCGGTGGAGATCGGGACCGGCGACGACTGGAGCGCAGCCAAGTCGTGACGGGCTAAGGCCCATTTCAAGCCCCTGGCTATACTGACCGCCGCTTATGGCCACTGAGCAAACCGAGCAGCGCATCGCCGGCGACGGCGTCTGGATCACCGGTCCGGACGGCGACCTGATCCCCGACTACGAGTCGACCTTCCCGACCATCAACGAAGGGGAGGTCGTCCACGGCCAGGTCGTCCGGGTGGACAAGGACGAGGTGCTCGTCGATATCGGTTACAAGTCGGAGGGTGTGATCCCGGTCGCCGAGCTTTCCATTCGGCGCTCGGTGAACCCCGCCGACGAGGTTTCGGTGGGCGACGAGATCGACGCGCTCGTCATGACAAAGGAGGATGCCGAGGGCCGGCTGATCCTTTCGAAGAAGCGCGCCCGGTTCGAGCTCGCCTGGAAGGCGATCGAGAAGGCTGCCGAGTCCGGCGAGCCGGTGAACGGCCGCGTGATCGAAGTCGTCAAGGGCGGCCTGATCCTCGACCTCGGCGTCCGCGGCTTCCTGCCGGCGTCGCTCGTCGACATTCGCCGGGTTCAGGACCTCGACGAGTTCATGGGCAAGGAGCTCCGCTGCAAGGTGATCGAGCTCAACCGCTCGCGGAACAACGTCGTGCTCTCGCGCCGCGCCGTCCTCGAGGACGAGCGCAAGGAGATGCGGCAGGCGATCCTCGACCGGCTCAACCCGGGCGACGTCGTCGAAGGCCAGATTTCGAACATCGTCGACTTCGGCGCGTTTGTCGATCTCGACGGCATGGACGGGCTGATCCACATCTCCGAGCTCTCGTGGTCGCATGTGAACCATCCGTCGGAGGTGCTCGAGATCGGCCAGACCGTGCAGGTGAAGGTGCTCGACATCGACCGCGACCGCCAGCGCATCTCGCTCGGGCTCAAGCAGACGCAGTCGGACCCCTGGCAGCAGGTGCTCGAGCAGCACAAGGAGGGTGACGTCGTGGAAGGCAAGGTGACGAAGGTCGTCACGTTCGGTGCCTTCGTGGAGATCCTGCCCGGAGTCGAAGGGCTCGTGCACATCTCGGAGCTTGCGCAGCATCATGTCGAGAACCCGCGGGAGGTCGTGTCGCAGGGAGACACGGTGCCCGTGCTGATCCTCGAAGTCGACGCGGAGCGCCGGCGCCTGTCGCTGTCGCTGAAGCGTGTCGACGCCGACGTCAGGGACGAGTCGGAAGGCCCGATCGAGGGCACGCCGCATCTGGACCTCTCGGAGGACGTCTTCACCGATTCCGCATCGGCGCCGCCGGCGCCGGAGCTCGACGCGCCGCGTGCACCGGCGGACGACGCGGTCGAACGGGAGACCGCGGACTCCGGCGAAGAGCGCGGCGAGCCGGTTGCAGCGGCCGAAGAAGCACCGGCGTCCGCTGAGCCCGTTTCCGACGAGCACTGACGCGAAGCGCCCGGTCGCAGTCGCGATCACGGGTGGAATCGGCGCCGGCAAGAGCGCGGCGCTCGAGGCCTTCGCCCGTCACGGCGCCGCCACCAGATCGAGCGACGAGATCGTCCACACTCTGCTGCGGAGCGATCCGGAGGTTCTGAGCCAGATCGCAGAGCGCTTCGGCGAGGACATGGTCGGCGAGGGTGGGGCGGATCGGGCGGGGATCGCACGCCTCGTCTTCAACGATCCGGCCGAGCTCGAGTGGCTCGAGCAGCTGCTCCATCCGAAGGTGGTGCGAGAACAGGCTGCATGGCGCCGCGACCTCGCCGAGAGCCCCGACCCACCGGCGGTCGCCGCGGTCGAGATCCCGCTGCTCTACGAGACCGGCGGCGATGAGCGTTTCGATGCGGTCGTCGTGATCACCGCCTCGCCTGCAGTGCGGTCGGCCCGCCGGCCGCAGACCGACGCGAGAGCGAAGCGGCTGATCCCGGACGAGGAGAAGGTGCGGCGCGCCGATTACGCCTACGTGAACGACGGGACCCTTGACGAGCTCGACGCCTTCGTCGTTCAGGTGCTCGGCGAACTCGCGAGATGAAGCGGCTGCTCGGCCTGGCGGTCCTCGCCGGTGCGCTGCTCCTGACCTTCACGACCCTGCAGTCGGCCAAGCCGGGCTGGTGGGAACGGCTCTGGTACCCCCTCAACTACGGGCAGATCGTTCGCGGTCACGCGCGCAACTACGACCTCGATCCTGCGCTGCTCGCTGCCGTGATCTATCAGGAGTCCAAGTTCAAGGCTGACGCACGCTCGAAGTCCGGTGCGATCGGGTTGATGCAGCTCTTGCCCGACACGGCCAAGGGGATCGCGATCCACACCGGTGGCGCGAAGTTCCGGGTCGAGGATCTCTACAACCCCGAGATCAACGTGCGGTACGGCGCCTGGTACCTACAACACCTCTTTCAGAAGTACGGCGATGAGCAGGACGCGTTGGCCGCGTACAACGCCGGTCAGCGAAACGTCGACCGCTGGCGTCAGGCCGGAGAGGGGATCCAGTTCGCGGAGACGCGCGCGTACGTCTCGCGCGTCGAACAGCTCAAGCGGATCTACCGCCGGGCCTACGGCTCCGAGCTCGGCTCCTGAGCTCGGCAACCGCTTTCGCCGGGGCGGTTCTCGATCTTGAACTGGAGCGCCGCCTCCGAGGTGTTCCCGCGCATGTCGCCGACGTCGACGGTGACCTCGTACAACCCGTTCGGGTAGAGACGAGTGTCGAAGAAGCTTGCGAGGTTGTAGAGGAACCGCCCGGGCATGAAGTACTGCCGGTTCGAGAAGCGCGGCGCGTTCTGATAGCTCCCGCGGGCGTAGATGCCCCAGAAGTTCCTCGCCAGGGGCAGCGTCGTGCGGAAATCCGCGGCCGGAGCATTGTTGACGTAGGTGCTGCCGCCGACCTTCGCGAGCGACCAGGTCATCACCGCGGGCGAGAGGGGAAAGCCGCTGAAGGCTCCGGGGACGGCCAGCGGAGCGGCATCGTCGGCAGCCGCGACCAGCGTGACGAGCCCGCAGGCGACCTCGGAGTCGAAGGGGAGGAGTGAGCCCGCGGGGCGGACGTTGATCGCGCGAACCTGCGGAACCGTGTGATCGACGTACGGAGCGATGCCGCCGCGCGCGAGTGGATTCCACACCTTCCCGTCGCGAATCCACGACAGATGCACGTGCTCGTAGGCGCGCATCACGTAACCGAGAACCGTCTTGCCGGCGACGACGCGCTGCCCGTTCTTGACCCGGAGGAGGATGTGGAAGTACTGGAAGACACCGCGGCCTTTGGTGCGTACGGAGATGGCAGCGTCGTCGATGAAGTGCACCTTCCCGGAGATCACGGGGTACACAGGCGTTCCGGCAGGCGCGGCGATGTCGATGCCGTTGTGGAAGAGAAACGTGCCGGGGCCTTGCAGGCCGTCGGTGAGCATGGTGTTGAGGAACCTCGTGCGCGGGTCGCCGAAGTTCGCGCGGATCGGATGCTGCTTGTGGAACGGCTTGATCGGCCAGGGGTAGGCAGACGCCGTGGCGCTCGCGGCGAGGGCCAGAATGGCGGCGAGGATGAGGAGTAGAAGTCGGGCGCGCACGGCTCGTTAGACGGAGGGGGCCGTCACAAGGTTAGCCGCGCCTGTCGACGGCGCCCGTAGCGGGCTCGTTCAGTCCCCGTGCTCGAGCTCGTTCGTCTTGGCGGTGAGCGCGGCGAACCCGGCCTGCAGGAAGTCATTGATCGCACCGGCGGCGAGCGTCAGTGTGAGCAGCCTGCCGAAGCGCGGTGCGAGCACCTGGGTCACGCCCAGCCCGGCCGCAGCCCACGTGCCGACGCAGCGGCTGCAGGTCACGAGCTCGCCGATCGCCTGGTCGAGCCCACCCGTCTGCACGGGCCGTTCCTCCTCGCCGCGGCGCGCGTCTCCCTCGACGAACGGCTCCCTGATGAAGCTCGTGACGTCGTCGCGCGCGATCGTGCGCGCCGCCTTGAAGGTGGCGGCCGAGAGCGTCGCCAGATCGAGCCAGGACTGCTCGCGCGGATCGCGCCGAAGCAGGCGCGCAGCACCGCCGGCGAGCGCGAGCCCGCCTGCGAACGTGCCCATGATCGCCGCGTAAGCGCGGTACGGGGGAGGGGCAAGAGCCCGTTCGGTCACGACAGGCATGGAGGCTAGGCTTGGCCCAAATGGCCGAGTTCAAAACAACCGCCGCCTACAGGCCCACAGGCGACCAGCCGACGGCGGTCGCGACCCTGGCCGAGGGCCTGAAGGCGGGAGACCGCTACCAGACGCTGCTCGGGGCAACAGGCACCGGCAAGACGGCAACGATGGCTTGGACGATCGAGCAGGTCGGCCGGCCCGCTCTCGTGATCGCGCACAACAAGACGCTGGCGGCGCAGCTCTGCAACGAGTTTCGCGAGTTCTTCCCCCACAACGCGGTCGAGTATTTCGTCTCCTACTACGACTACTACCAGCCTGAGGCCTACGTGCCGCAGGCCGATCTCTACATCGAGAAGGACTCGTCCCAGAACGACGACATCGCCAGGTTGAGGCTCGCGGCGACCTCGGCGCTCTTCACGCGCCGCGACGTCGTCGTGGTCGCGTCGGTCTCCTGCATCTACGGGCTCGGCTCCCCCGAGGAGTGGCGCGAGCGGGTGATCATCCTCGAGGTCGGCGAGGAGCACGACCGCGATCTGATGCTCCGCAAGCTGATCGACTCGCAGTACGTCCGCAACGACACCATGCTCGGCCGCGGTCGGTTCCGAGTCAAGGGCGACGTCGTCGAGGTGCAGCCCGCCAACCAGGAGACGGCGTACCGGATCTCGTTCTTCGGCGACGAGGTCGAGCAGATCAGCCACTTCGACCCGCTCACCGGCGAGATCTACTCGAAGCTCGACAACATCGCGATCTGGCCGGCGACCGAGTACGTGACGTCGCGCCCGACGATCGAACGGGCCGTCTCCGAGATCAGGCACGAGCTCCAGGAGAGCGTCAAGCGGCTGGAGCTCGAAGGAAAGATGCTCGAGGCCCACCGCTTGCGGCAGCGCACGGAGTACGACCTCGAGATGATGCAGGAGCTCGGCTTCTGCAACGGGATCGAGAACTACTCACGCATCCTCGAGGGCCGCGCGCCGGGAACGCATCCGTTCACGCTGCTCGACTACTTCCCGAAGGACTTCATCGTTTTCGTCGACGAGTCGCACCAGACCATTCCGCAGATCGGCGGGATGCACGAGGGCGACCGCTCGCGCAAGCAGACGCTCGTCGATTACGGGTTCAGGCTTCCCTCGGCGCTCGACAACAGGCCTCTGCGCTTCGACGAGTTTCTCGAGAAGGTGCCGCAGCTCGTCTTCGTCTCCGCAACGCCCGGTCCCTTCGAGGGTCGCAACTCGGGCCGAGTGGCCGAGCAGCTGATCAGGCCGACGGGAGTCGTCGACCCGGAGGTCGAGCTCCGCCCGACGACGAACCAGATCGACGATCTGCTCAACGAGATCCGGCGCCGCGAAGAGATCGGGGAGCGAGTGCTCGTCACGACGCTGACGAAAAAGATGGCCGAGGATCTCACCGACTACCTGCTCGAGTCCGGGGTCAAGGCGCGCTACCTCCATTCGGAGATCGACACGCTCGAGCGGATCCAGATCATCCGCGAGCTGCGTCTCGGCGACTACGACGTGCTCGTCGGCGTGAATCTGCTCCGCGAAGGGCTCGATCTCCCTGAGGTGTCGCTAGTCGCCATCCTCGACGCGGACAAGGAAGGCTTCCTGCGCGGCAAGACCGCGCTGATCCAGACGATCGGCCGCGCCGCCCGGCACATCAACGGCAAGGTGTTGATGTACGCGGACAAGCGCACCGAGGCGATCGAAGGCGCCCTCGACGAGACGAATCGCCGCCGAGCGATCCAGCTCGCCTACAACGAGGAGCACGACATCACGCCGGAGTCGATCGTCAAGGGAGTCTCCGACATAGCCGAGTTCCTGACGCTCGACGCGCCGACCGTGCCGAGGTCGAAGCGCAGCCGCGGCCGCAAAGACCTCGAGGGCATGAACCAGAGCGAGCTCGAGAAGCTGATCATCGAGCTCGAGGAAGAGATGTTCACCGCGGCGGAGGAGCTCCGCTTCGAGTACGCCGCGAAGCTCCGCGACGAGATCAAAGAGCTGCGGCGCGAGCTCATCGCGGCCGCCGCAGCGCCTGCCTCCGCCTAGACTGCGGCCGTGCTCGCTTCGATCGTGATGATCATGTTCTTCGGTTTCATCACCGGAGGGCTCGCGCGGCTCGCGGTGCCCGGCCCGGACCCGATGCCGGTCTGGCTGACGGTCGCGATCGGCCTTGCGGGCTCCGCTGCGGGCGGTGGAATCGCGATTGCGATCTGGGGGCGAGGCACGCAGGGGATCGGGATCTTCTCCTTCGTCGGAGCGGTTCTGCTCGTCGTCGCCTACCGCCGCTTCGTCCAGAAGCGAGCCCTCATCGGTCCCGACGCGCTCAAGTTCCCTGAGCGGGGAATCGGGATCGACCGCTTTCAAGATAGGCGTCAGAAGATGGAGGACTTGATGCGGCAGGCGCAGGGCGCCCACGCCGAGAGCGCCGCGGCGTCGAACCTGCAGAAGCTCCGCGACCTCCACGAGGCCGGGATCCTCACCGACGAGGAGTTCGAGGCCAAGAAGGCCCTGCTGCAAGATCCCGTCTAGACGTTTGCTCCCAGATCCTGGGGGAATCGAACGGGCATGCACTGGATATGGTTCATCATCGTAGGCGCGATCGTGGGTGCGCTCGGCCGGCTCTTCCATCCGGGCTCTGACCCGATGGGCTGGCTCCTCACGATCGCCATTGGAATCATTTCGATGATCATCGCGGCCGCAATCTCGAGCGGATGGCTTGCGTTCATCATCGGTGTCATCGTCGCGGTCGTGCTCGTCGCACTCGTGGGACGGCTCTTTGCGAACCGCGGCGCCCGTCCCGCCCGCGTTTAGGCGGGCTCAGAAGCCAGGGGCTCACGGCCGCGCGGGAACAACCGCTCGGCCGTGAGACCCCAGTCCGTGTCGCGCCAGACGTAGGTCTGGATGTGCAGCGCGTCGTCCTCGATCTCGTAGACGTGCAGGCCGCGCGCCTCGCCTTGCCGTTTCGGTCGTGGCTGGCCGAGGCCGGGGGCGACCGAGACCACGACCGAGCGCTCGCTGCCGTGGGAGATCTCGAACTCGCGCCGCTCGCTGACCGCTGCCTGATGGATGTGCCCGGCAAGGATCAGGTCGGCACCGCCCGCGACGAGCGCGCCCAGCACGTGATTCCTGCGGGCGACCGGCTTCTTCCTCGATCGCCAGGGAGCGCCGATCAGATGGTGGTGCAGCACGACGATGCGGAACGCGTTCGCCTCGCCTGCCGCCAGCCGCTCTTCGGCGCGGGTCAGCTGGGCCGTTCTGATTCCGCCCGACTGATGGCGCCAGGGGCGCACGGAGTTCAAGCCGATCACGTGGAGGCTCGGTGACGAGTAGGTCGGCTCCGTGGTCTCCCATTGACTCTCGAACTCCCGAAACGACCGGCTGAACCGCGCCGGAAAGGAATACGGGATGTCGTGGTTCCCCGGAACCGCCAGAACGGGCGGCCCGAGGGCGTGGAGGAACCGCGACGCCTTCGCGAGCTGGTCTTCCCGGCCGCGATGGCTGAGATCGCCGCTCGCGATCACGAGTTCGGGCTGGAAGCGCTCGATCAGGACGGGAGCACCGCGCTCGATCGCCTCGTCGTTCCCCGCTCCGTAATGGAGGTCGGACAGGTGTAAAACGCGTGTAAGCACGGCCGGTGGAGGCTATAGTCTGACCCGCGTGACCGAAGAGTCTGCCGAGATCTTCGATGACCTCTATCTCGGTCTCCGGGCGGGCGGCGCGATCCGAAAACAACGCCGGGGCGAGCCCCTGACCACGGACGAGCGCGAAGCCCTGGGCCGCTGGCAGCGCCTTTCAACCTGGCGCAAGTCCCTGGCCATAGGCGGTTTCGCCATTGGCACTTTCGGCCTGGGCCTCACCCTTGGCGGCCTGATTTTCGGCCGCTGGCGCAAAGCCTGACGGCCCGAGCGAAAGCTTCGCTTTCGCTCGGATTTGGTTACGCCCGCTGAGCGGGTAAACGTGCGTGGGCGGAGCCCACGCACTCTCGTTTGTGTCGGTGCTGAGCGGTTGTTCCCTTCCGTTCGGGCACGGGCGCTGAAGCGGCCGCGCCCGCATCAGTCCGCCTCCGGCTAAGCCCGGCTCCGCCTGGTCTTAGCCTGCGGCCTTGATGCTTGGGTGGGGCGCGCGTTTCACCAGCCCACCCATCGGCGCCCAATCCCGCCGGAAAGCGGAGCTTTCCGGCGGCGCAAGTCATACGGGATTCATTCCGGGTGACGCCCCGTCTGCATTCCGGGGCCTCCGATGGTGAGCGTGTAACCCACGAAAGGAAATGCACGCTCATGTTCAAGTCTCTCCCATTGTCGAAGCTCCTCCTCAGCCTTGCGGCAGTCTGTGTGATCGCTGTCGGCGCTGTGGGCGGGACGTTCGCCAACTTCACCGCGACCCCGACGACGATCTCGTCCAACGCGTTCGCCTCGGGCTCGCTCACCATGTCCCGTACCGGCTCGGGCGCGATCTTCAACGCTTCCGCGATGAAGATCGGCGATACGGCGACCGGTTCGGTCACGATCACCAACACCGGAACGCTCGCCGGCGCCTACGCGCTGTCGGGCTCGACCTCCGGGAGCTCGGTGCTCACGGCTCAGCTCAACCTGACGATCTACAAGGACGTCGACGGCGGCACCGCGCTCTACACCGGTCCGTTGGGCTCATTGAGCTCGGCTTCACTCGGCACGTTTGCGGCGAACGGCGACGCCCACACGTTCTTCTTCCACATCAGCTTCCCCTCGACGGGAACAGATGCCGGCGACAACGCCCTCCAGGGCCTGTCCGCCAGCACGACGTTCACCTGGACTGCAACGCAGGCCTAGGTCGAACGAGATGGCACGCATCAAGACGTTCGGCAAGGTGACGGTGGGCCTCCTCTCGGGGGCCACCGTCATCCTCGCCGTCGCCTACGCCGGGCTGGCGGTGGCCGGCTACAAGCCCGTCGCCGTCTACTCCGGGTCGATGCGGCCGACGATTCCCGTCGGCGGCCTGGCGCTCGATCGCGCCATTCCCGCTTCGCAGGTGCGTGTCGGTGACGTGATCACATTCTCTGACCCGTACGTGACGAATCGTCTCGTCACTCACCGCGTGGTCAACATCATCCAGACGCCCAAAGGCCTCGCCTATCGCACGAAGGGCGACGCCAACCCGAGCCGTGACCCGTGGACGATCCGGCTTCCAGGCAAGGTCGGCCGGGTCGCGTTCCATCTGCCCGTTGCCGGCTACGTCTTGTACTACGCGCACACACGCGAGATCCGAGGGCTCCTGATTCTGCTCGCGTCGCTCCTCCTGCTCGGCGGCCTCCTGCGGCACATCTGGCGCAAGGACACCTCTGCGGCGGTGCAGGCCTAGTCATGCGCAAGCTCACGTTCATCGCTCTCATCAGCCTCGTCGCCGCGGGGCTGTTCACGCAGCTGAGCTCCGCTGCATTCACGAGGACGATGGCGGTCTCCGCCAACGGCATCACGGTGGACGCGCTGCACAACTACTTCTCCGTCTCGGCCGGAACAGACGTCCAGCCCGGAACCGGAACCGCGGTCGCCAGCGGCAACGTCGACGGTCTCTCGATCGACCTCGGCACCGTCCCCTCGGCCAGAACCTTTCCTAGCGTGTTCCGGATCACGAACGTCAGCGGCGCGACCCGAACTGCGACGCTCTCGCTTTCGTCCGTCCCCCAGGTTTCCTCGGCAGTGTTCGCTTCGAGCGGCGGCACCACGGCCACGTTGGCCGCAGGCGCATCCACCACGCTCAGCGTCACGACCTCCACGACCGTCGCCGGGCGCGGCACCGGCACGTTGCGGCTCGGCCTCTCGGGAACGAGCTGGCTCTACCGCGACTACTCGTTCCGCGTCGACGAAGCGCCGCAGGTTTCCGGCGCTCCGACCGGGACGCAGAAGCCCGCCGGCCGTATCGACCTCGCCTGGGCTGCTTCGACGACCGTCACGAACTTCGCCGGCTACAACATCTACCGCTCGAACGGCGGCGCGTACACCAAGCTCAACGCCACGCCTCAGGTTGCGCTGACCTACAGCGACACCACCACGGTGGACGGGACGGCGTACACGTACAAGATCCGCGCTGTCACCAGCGGCGTGCCCGTGCTCGAAAGCCTCGACAGCACCGTCGTCGCCGTCACGGCCGACGCCACCGCGCCCGGCCAGGCGACCTCGATCACGCTTGCGAACGGCGGCGGTAACGGCGGCGCCTACGTCAACAGCGCCAACGCCTCGTCCGTTTCCATCTCGGTCACGCTCCCGGCCGGATCGCTCGCGACGGACGTCGTGAAGCTCACGGTGAGCAACGGCGGAAGCGTGACGTCGACGCATGCCGGATCGGCAGGAGCGGGCACGATCACGTTCACCGGCGTGAACCTGGCCGGTCTCGGGGACGGCGGCCTCACCCTGACCGTCACGTCCACCGATCTCGCCGGCAACGTCTCGGCATCCAGCAGCGCGGGAGTCACGAAGGACACCACGGCGCCCGGCGCTCCCACGGCCGTCTACACGGATAACAACAACGTCGCAGACGTCATCACCGGCACCGCCGAGGCGAACGCCTCGATCAGCGTCACCAAGACGGCGCCCTTGCCGACCGCGTCCTATCCCACCACTGCAAACGGTGCCGGCGCGTATTCGGCCACGGTCGCAGTAGTGAACGGCAAGCCGAACCCTCCGATCGCCGTCACCTACACGATCACCGCCACCGACGCGGCGGGCAATACGAGCTCGGTGACGACCCTGAACTTCAGCGACACCCGTTAACTGAAAAGAGCCCTGTTGCCGATAGGCATCGCAGAAGGACTTGAACGCCGCCCGAATCCGCAACCTACCGCTCGCGCGGCTCTACCTCGCCGCGGGCATCGCAGCCACTGGGCTGTATTTCCTCCTGCCCTGGAACAGCCGCGGCCAGTTGCTGCTCTACGACGTTGTGGGCGCTGCTTCTGGCGTGGCCGTGATCGTCGGCATCCGGATCAACAGGCCCTCGCTGCCGGCGTCCTGGTACCTCTTCGCGGGCGGACTGGTGGCCTTCGCCACCGGGGACCTGATCTTCAACCTCTACGACTGGGTGGGGCACCGCTCGCCGCCGATCCCCTCGCTCGCGGATGTCTTCTATCTCGCGGGCTATCCCTTCCTGACCGTGGGGATCATCCTGCTCGTCCTGCGCATGCGTTCGGAGGAACGCCGCGCAGGGCTGATCGACGCAACGCTTCTCGCTACGGCGTTCGGGGTTTGCCAATGGGTCTTCGTCATGCACCCGCTCGCCTCCGGCTCGGGCCGGTGGACCGAGAATGCCGTCGCCCTCGCGTATCCCGCGATGGACGTGCTCCTGCTCACCGGGTTGCTGTTCCTGGCCCTGACGCCCGCGTGGCGCACGGTTGCCTATCGCTATCTCGCGGCAAGCATCGTCCTGCTCGTCGTGGTCGACGAGATCTATGCACTCTCGCCGGAAAGCTTCCCGGGCACGTCGTTCCTCGATGCCGGCTGGCTCCTGTCCTACGTGCTCTGGGGCGTCGCAGCCCTCTCACCGTCGATGCGTGAGCTCTCCGAGCCCACGAGCCCGCCCAGCGCGCGGCTCACACGGGCTCGAGTCGTCGTGCTCGCGGCGGCGACTCTCACTGCACCGGTGGCTCTCGTCATCGAGCGTTCGCTCGGCCGCCCGATCGACGCTGTGGCGATCGCAATCGGTGCGGCGGCGTTGTCGGGCCTCGTCGTGATCCGTCTTGCCGGTTTCGTCAAGTCACTCGACCGTCTGCACGCAGCCGAGCGCGCGGCCCGGGAAGAGGCGGTCGCCATGCACGTGGAGCTCGCGCGCAAGAACGAGCAGCTACTCGAGGCGGACCGCCTCAAGGACGAGTTCGTCGCGCTGATCTCGCACGACCTGCGCACGCCGCTCACCTCGATCATCGGCTATCTCGAGCTGACGCTCGACGACGGCAACCTGAGTGAAGAACAGCGTGGCTATCTCCGCGTCGCCGACCGGAACGCCGACCGTCTGCTCCACCTCGTGAACGATCTGCTCTTCGTCGCGCGGCTCGAGGCCGGCGAGCTGAATCTGCAGCCGAGCGAGCTCGATCTCGCTGCGCTCGCGCGCCAGTCGGTGTCCGAAGCAGGCCCGCGCGCTACCGCAGGAGGCGTCGAGCTCACCTGTGAGACCGACGGCGCAGTGCCCATTCACGCCGACAAGGGACGGATGTTCCAGGTCCTCGACAACCTCGTCTCGAACGCGATCAAGTTCACGCCTGCGGGCGGCGGGGTCAAGGTTTCCGTCGGCCCGGCGAACGGTGTCGTTCAGCTGAAGGTCACGGACACGGGCATCGGCATCGACCAGGCTGAGCAGTCCCAGCTCTTCGAGCGTTTCTTCCGGACCGCAACGGTCGCGGAGCAGCAGATTCCGGGCACGGGGCTCGGCCTCTACATCGCGCGCGTGATCGTCGAAGCACACGGCGGCTCGATCGACGTCGAGAGCCGTCCAGGCGAAGGCTCCTCCTTCTGCGTCGAGCTTCCCTCGGGAGCGCTCGCGTGACCGCAGTGCCGCTCGTCTTGATCGCGGACGACGACGCGGACATTCTCTCGCTCGTTCGAGCTGTGCTCGAGCGTGCGGGCAACGAGGTCATCTCCGTCGGCGACGGCGCGCAGGCGCTGGCCAGCGTGACGGAGCGCAAGCCGGATCTCGCCGTGCTCGACATCAGCATGCCGGAGCTCGACGGTCTCGAAGTGTTGCGTCGTCTGCGTGCCGACTCGGAGACGAGCGCACTGCCCGTCGTGCTGCTCAGCGCCCGCGCGCAGGAGGCCGACGTCAAGCTGGGGTTCGAGCTCGGCGCAAGCGCGTACGTGAAGAAGCCGTTCAGTCCGCGCGAGCTCGCAGACCGAGTGGCCGAGCTGCTGGCCTAGCCCGGCGTGTAGCGGTAGCCGAACCCGCGCACCGTTTCGATCGGTGTCTGAGACGGGTCCGCCGGTGCGAGCTTTCGCCGCAGATAGCCGACGTAGAGCTTCACCTGGTCACCCGCGACGCCGTAGGTGTCGCCCCACACCAGCTCGAGGATCTGGTCGCGTGAAAGCACCTGCCGTGGATGGCGGACGAAGACGGACAGGAGCTTGAACTCGAGCGGAGTGAGCGAGACCTCCGCATCGTCGAACGTCACGCCCCTCTGCGCGAAATCGATCGAGAGCCGTCCGTCCTGATAGCGCTCCTGAACCTCCGCGGTTCCCGGCGTCGCGCGTCGGAGCAGCGCCTGCACTCGCGCAACGAGCTCCTGCCGGCCGAAGGGCTTCACAACGTAGTCGTCGGCCCCGGCCTGCAGGCCACGCACCCGCTCGAGCTCGTCGCCCCGCGCGGTCAGCATCAAGACCGGCACGTCGCTCAGGTCTCTGATCCGTTCGAGCGTCTGCCACCCGTCGAGGTTAGGCATCGAGACGTCGAGCACTACGAGGTCGGGAGGCATGTTGTGCAGCGCCCGCAGTCCGGCGCGGCCGTCCTCGGCCTGCTCCACGGAGAGGCCGGCCCGCCCCAGCAGCTCGGCGACGAGGCCGCGGATATCGGCGTCATCGTCGATCACCAGCACGCGCGGAGGGTTCATACCCTTCTCATACTGGACCCCGGCCCGGTTCCCTACCAGACAGGCCGACACTGATCACATGGCACAGATCCTGATCAGTGAGCCCCACCCCGAACTCAGGATCCTGCTAGAGGCCGTCGTCAGGAGGGCCGGTCACGAACCGGTCGGTCCAGGCGAGCTGACCAGCGACGACGCGCCCGCGGTGATGATTCTCGAGCCGGCCTCTGCGGACGGCCTGGCTGCGGCAGCCCGGCTACGTCGCCGGCTCGAGGGTCTCCCGATCATCTGCGCGAGCATCTTTCCGCCGAGCGAAGAGAGCCAGGCTCTTGATCCGGTCGAGCACCTGATCAAGCCGTTCCGCCTGCGCGAGCTCGAGTCGGCGATTGCCTCCGCGCTCGCGGCCTGACGTCCTACGACTCGGCGTCCTTCGCCGGGAAGAGCACCGTCGGCACATCCTCCTCAGCCGGGTCGACATCTCGCACGACGACGTCGACCACGGTGACGGCGACTGCGACGAGCGGGACCGCGAGCACGACGGCGAAGCCGCCGAACAGGATCCCCACCGCGGTGACGGAGATCAGGACGAGCAGCGGCGACAGGCCGACCGCGTCGCCGAGCACACGGGGCACGATCAGGTAGTCCTCGAGCAACCGCACGACGAGCAGGCAGATGCCTGCCGCGACCGCGACGTGCCACGAGTCCGTCGCCCCGACACCGATGGCGAGCGCGCCGGCGGCGAGCGGCCCGATCACCGGCACGATCTCGACGATCCCGGCGAAGGCGCCGACAAGAATGAAGTACGGCTCGCCGATCAACCAGAACGCCACCGACAACACGGTGCCGACGAGCGCGATCAGGAGCGCCTGGCCACGGACGAACGCGCCGAGCTTGAGATCGATGAGATCCCAGGTGTCGCGCAGCTTCTTCCGCTTCGGCCTGGGTAACAGCGACGAGACGAAGTCCACGGCCCGGTCGCGTTCGAAGATCCAGTAGGCCGCGGACGCGAGCACGAAGAAGATCCCGATGAGCACTTCGAAGACCGTCAGCGTCACCTGCACCGCGGGGTGGAGGAGCTCGCTCGCTTTGGGCACCTTGCGCAGGCGTTTGTCGATCGCCGTCAGCAGATCGTGCTTGAGGCCTTTGGAATGCGTCGCCTCCTGGTGGATCTGTTGCTTCGTCGTCCCGCCGAGCGCGTTCTGCACCTGGTCGATCGCGCGCGGGACGACGAACCACAAGGCGAGGGCGAGCACACCGCCGATGGCGAGGTAGTGGAGCAGGAGCCCGATCGCGCGAGGAATGCCGAACCTGGCGAGCCTTTCGATGGAGGGGCGCAGTGCGGCGGCGAGGATGAAGGCGAGGAAGACGAGCGCGAGAACGAGCTTGAGCTGCCACAAGGCGAGCGCGACCGCGACGATCGCGATCACGATCAGCGTGGAGAGCGCTACCCGCTCGGCCGTGTGTTTCACAACAGGGATCTTCCCACGCTCCGCGAAAGCCGTAAACGCAATGGTGACTTCCGGCCTCGAGCGCGTCTGTCTCGACGAACGGCGACATGCCGTCGTTCTGGCGGGTCCTTTCGTGCGGGCGCTAGGCCTCGGCGCCGTTGGCATCGGCTGCATGGCGATCGGCTGGCCGGCCTCGATCGCCGGCGTGCTCCTCCAGGTGGGAGCAGCGGCGGTCGCCCTCCGCGCGGTGTGGAGCTGGGAGCGGACGCGCGTCGTTCTCACCACGGAGAAGCTCTTCGTCGTCCACGGAACGCTGCACCGGCGCGCCGCCGCCGTGCGGCTCGCCCGGCTGGGAGCGGTCGAGATCGAGCAGAGCCTGACCGGCCGGCTGCTCGGGTACGGGACGATCGTCGCGGGCGACCTCGAGATCGACTACGTCCCGCAGCCGACCCGCGTCTACGGCCTGGTCGAGCGGCTCTCCGCCTAGACCCCGACGCCGGCGTTTTCCCCGCTCGTGGAGCGGGTTTGCGGGACGCTGAACGAACACTTGTTCGATCCGATCCGCCCGGCTAGACTGGTCGGGTTATGGCCGCAGAAGAGCTTGTAGTTCACGGCGCGAGGGAGCACAACCTCAAGGACATCGACGTCCGGCTGCCGCGCAACAAGCTCATCTGCATCACCGGCCTCTCGGGCTCCGGCAAGTCCTCGCTCGCCTTCGACACGATCTACGCGGAAGGCCAGCGCCGCTACGTCGAGAGCCTCTCGGCTTACGCCCGCCAGTTCCTCCAGATGATGGAGAAGCCCGACGTCGATTCGATCGAGGGGCTGTCCCCGGCGATCTCGATCGACCAGAAGACGACGTCCCGGAACCCGCGCTCGACCGTCGGAACCGTCACCGAGATCTACGACTATCTCCGTCTCCTCTACGCGCGGGTAGGGCGGCCGCACTGCCCCGTCTGCGGCAAGCCGATCACGGGCCAGAGCCAGGAGGCGATCGTCGACCAGATCCTTCAACTCCCCGAGGGAACGAAGTTCACCGTTAACGCACCGGTCGTCCGCGACCGGAAGGGCGAGTACAAGGACGTCTTCGAAGAGCTGCGGAACGAAGGGTTCACGCGCGTCAAGGTCGACGGCGAGCAGCGGCTGCTCGAGGACGAGATCTCGCTCGACAAGAAGTTCAAGCACTCGATCGACGTCGTCGTCGACCGGTTGACGATCAAGGCTGATCTCCGCACACGCCTCGCGCAGTCGGTGGAGACCGCCGCGCAGCTCGGCGACGGCCTCGTTTCGATCGACCTGGTCGACGAGGACCGTTCGCTCCTCTTCAGCGAGAAGTTCGCGTGCCCCGATCACGGCGTCTCGCTGCCGGAGTTGCAGCCGCGCATCTTTTCGTTCAACTCGCCGCACGGCGCCTGCCCGCGCTGCACCGGTCTCGGCGCGCAGCAGGAGATCGACCCCGACCTGCTCGTCCCGGATCCATCCCTCTCGATCGACGAAGGCGCGCTCGTCCCGTGGTCGGTCGGCAACTCCGGGTTCTACGAGTCGGTGATCCAGGCAATCGCGGAGCGCTACGAGATCCCGCTCGACGATGCGTGGGAGGCCCTGACCGACGAGCAGCAGGATTTGTTCCTCTACGGCACCGATGGCGAGCGCCTCTACGTGAGCTATCGCAATCGCATGGGCCGGCGCCGCTCGTACATGCTGGCGTTCGAAGGCATCATCCCGAGCCTCGAGCGCCGCTACCGCGAGACGGACTCGGCGACGCAGCGCGAGCGGATCGAGGAGTACATGTCGTTTCGCCCGTGCCCGGTCTGCAAGGGCGCGCGCCTCAAGCCAGAAGTGCTCGCCGTCACCGTGGGCGAGAAGAACATCCACGACTTCACGCAGCTGTCCGTCACGCGCGCGCTCGAGTTCCTCGACCGGCTAGGCCTCACCGAGACCGAAGAGCTGATCGGGGCAAGGATCGTGAAGGAGATTCGCGAGCGACTGACCTTCCTCGACAACGTCGGTGTCGGTTACCTGCAGCTCGACCGTGCGTCGGCGACCCTCTCGGGCGGCGAGGCGCAGCGACTGCGGCTCGCGACCCAGATTGGCTCGCAGCTCGTCGGAGTGCTCTACATCCTGGACGAGCCCTCGATCGGCTTGCATCAGCGAGACAACGACAAGCTGATCGGGACGCTCGAGCGGTTGCGCGACCTCGGCAACACCGTGCTCGTGGTCGAGCACGACGAGCAGATGATGCGGTCGTCCGACTGGCTCGTCGACATGGGGCCCGGCGCGGGCGAGCACGGCGGCCACGTGGTCGCCGAAGGCACGGCGACGAAGGTCGAGCGGAGCAAGGCCTCGGTGACGGGACAGTTCCTCTCGGGGCGGCGCGTGATCCCCGTGCCCGAACGCCGAACCGAGGACAACGGCTCGTTCTGGGTGCGCGGAGCCACGCAGCACAACCTCAAGGACATCGACGTCGAGTTCCCCGTCGGCAAGTTCGTGGTCGTGACCGGTGTCTCCGGCTCCGGGAAGTCCACGCTCGTGAACGAGATCGTGCACAAGGCGCTAGCGAACAAGCTCCACCGAACGCGGACGAAGCCGGGCGAGCACGAGGCCGTCGAGGGAATCGAGGTCTTCGACAAGGTGATCGACATCGACCAGTCGCCGATCGGCCGCACGCCCCGGTCGAATCCGGCCACCTACACGAAGCTCTTCGACCACATTCGCGAGCTCTATTCGCTGACACCCGAGGCGAAGGTGCGCGGGTACAAGCCGGGCCGCTTCTCGTTCAACGTGCGCGGGGGTCGCTGCGAGACGTGCAAGGGCGACGGGCAGATCAAGATCGAGATGCACTTCCTGCCCGACGTCTACGTCCCATGCGAGACGTGCAAGGGCGCGCGGTACAACCGCGAGACCCTCGAGGTGCGGTTCAAGGGCAAGTCGATCGCCGACGTGCTCGAGATGTCCGTCGAAGAGGCGCTGCAATTCTTCGCGAAGATCCCGAAGCTGCGCCGCCGCCTGCAGACGCTGCACGATGTCGGCCTCGACTACATCAAGCTGGGCCAGCCGGCGACGACGCTCTCCGGCGGCGAGGCGCAGCGGGTGAAGCTTTCGGCCGAGCTGTCGAAGATCGCGACGGGCAAGACGCTTTACATCCTCGACGAGCCGACGACGGGCCTGCACTTCGCGGACATCGAGAAGCTGCTCGACGTGCTCCAGCGGCTGGTCGACTCCGGCAACACCGTGCTCGTGATCGAGCACAATCTGGACGTGATCAAGCAGGCCGACTGGCTCGTCGACCTCGGCCCGGAGGGTGGCGAGGCCGGCGGCGAGATCATTGCGACCGGCACTCCCGAGCAGGTGGCCGACACCGACGAGTCGTTCACCGGGCAATTCCTCAGGCAGGTTCTGCCGAAGGCAGCGGTCGTCGCTGCCTGAGGCAGCCGCACGCGCCGAAGGGCGCAATGAGGAGAAGGCGTGGTTTCTGCGGGCGCTGCTCGTGCTGCAGAGCCCGCGGCCGGTCTTCGCAGCGCTGCGCGACGACTCCGACGAGGCCGCCGAGGTGCGCCAGGACGCCGCAGGAACGATCGTCTGGCTCGCCGGGATGGCGGGTGTCCTCGCCACCACGGTTGCAAGCACGCTGCTCGACGATCCCGCACGGGACTGGGTGGTGCTCCTCGTCTGGGCGTTTCTCGCCGGTGGGCTCACCGGGTTCGCGCTCTACTACATCCTCGGCAAGGTCCTGCACGTCTCGCTGCGTCGGCTTGGCAGTCGCGGCAGCTTCCGCCGCGCACGTCACGTCCTTGCGTTTGCGTCGGCACCCGTCGCGCTCGCGCTCTTCGTCTACTGGCCGATCCGGATCGCGGTCTACGGCCAGGACCTCTTCCGCGTCGGCGGCTCGGATGGCGGCTCGACCGGAACCGTCTTCGCGTGGATCTTCTACGCGTTTCTCGTGTGGGCCCTCGTGCTGCTCGTGATCGGCGTGCGCACCGTGCACGGCTGGACGTGGGCCCGCTCGGTCGCAGGGGTCGCCGTCACGACCGCCTTCGCGGCGGGGCTAGCGCTCGCCGTGACGCTGCTCTACGCGCTCTGAGTCGTCGCCCGCCGAGAACAGCTCGAGCTCGTCCTCCGGCATCGCATACGTGTGCTCCGGTGCGGGATAGACGCCGCCCCTCACTTCCTCGGCGTACGTCTCCAGCGCGCTTCGGATCTCGTCCGCGAGGTTCGCGTAACGTTTGACGAAGCGAGGAGCAAGACCCTCGGTCAAGCCGAGCAGGTCGTGGTACACGAGCACCTGGCCGTCACATGCCGCCCCGGCGCCGATGCCGATCGTCGGCACGGTCACCGCTTCCGTGATGCGGGCGGCTACCTGGGCCGGGACCGCTTCGAGCACGATCGCGAAGCAGCCCGCCGCCTCGAGCGCCAGTGCATCCGACAGCAGCTGCTGCGCCTTCGCGGCCGTCCGGCCCTGCGTCTTGAAGCCGCCGAGGATGGTCTCCGACTGTGGCGTGAGCCCGATGTGGCCCATCACGCCGATGCCCGCAGAGACGATCGCGCGCACACGTGACAGCGACGGTCCCGCGCCCTCGAGCTTGACGACGTCGGCATTCGCCTCCTTGACGAAGCGGACCGCATTGCGCACCGCGTCCTCGTCCGAGACGTGGTAGCTGCCGAACGGCATGTCGCCGACGACGAGCGGCCGCTCGACCGCCCCGGAGACGGCGCGGGTGAGAAAGAGCATCTCCTCCATCGTCACTGGGACGGTCGAGTCGCGACCGAGGACGACCATGCCCGCGGTGTCGCCGACGAGCAGGATCTCGATGCCCGCCTGCTCGGCGAGCCGAGCGCCCGACGCGTCATACGCGGTGACCATCACGATCTTCTCGCCGCGGGCCTTCAGGTCGGCGAGCTCGAGCAGGGTGAGCTTGCCAGGTTTCATCTCAGCTCTCCTTCCAGGACGACGTTGTCGATCAAACGTGTGTCTCCTACGCGCGCGGCTGCCGCGAGCACGCTCGCGCCGTCGAGCTCGACGAGCTCGACGTACTCCGGCTCCAGTCCGTTCAACGCCTGACGAGTTGCGGTCACAGGGTCGCCGCCCGCTGCGAGCGCTGAGCGTCCGGCTTCGAGCGCTCGAGGCAGCGCAAGCGCTCGCTCGCGTTCCTCGTCCGACAGGTAGGCGTTGCGCGAGGACAGCGCCAGGCCGTCAGGGTCGCGCACGGTGGGGAGGACGCGAACGTGGACGTCGAGGTTCAGGTCGCGCACCATGCGGCGCAACACGACTGTTTGCTGCGCATCCTTCTGTCCGAAGAACGCGACGTCGGGCCGCACGATGTTGAACAGCTTGAGGCAGACCGTCGCCACGCCGCGAAAATGATTGGGCCGAGCCTCGGCTTCGCCGCCCTGCAGCTCGACGTCCACCCAGGTGGCGAAGCCTTCTGGATACAGGACCTCGAGGGTCGGGACGAAGAGGATGTCGACTCCCGCGTCTCTGGCGAGCTCCGCGTCTCGCTCTTCGGTCCGTGGGTAGCGCCCGAGATCGTCGTCTGCGGAGAACTGCGCGGGATTGACGAAGAGGGAGACGACGACGATGTCGCACTCGGCCCGCGCGGCCCGCATCAACGACAGATGACCCTCATGGAACGCGCCCATCGTGGGAACGAGCCCGACTCGCCCGGGGCGGCCGAGCGCAAGGCGGAGCGCCTGAATCGTCCGGGCGATTCTCATCGCGCGGTCGCCTCGGCCAGCACGTCGTAGAGCGGTTCGAGCTCGGGCTTGGCCGCGCGAATGGCGCGACGGTGCGCCTCGACGGTCGCCCAGTCGCCACGTTCGATCGGGCCGGTCAGCTCGAAGCCGTTGTCGATCGTTCGACGCATCAGCGGCGCGAGTCCCTCGGGAGGGGCTCCGGCAGCGCGAAAGAGCTCTGCGGCGACGGCATGGAGCGTGACCAGGTAGTTCGACGCGATCGCGGCGCCTGCGTGGTAGAGCGGGCGCGCGTCGTCCGCGAGCTCGAACGGCGCGAGGCCGAGGGTCTCGGCGAGCGAGAACCCTGCTGCCAGGGCCTCGGCTGATTCCCCGGTCACCGCAGCCCAGGCGCCGTCAAGCTGCTCGGGCCCCCGCGCGCGTGTGAACGTCTGCAGCGGATGCATCGAAAAGCGCCGCCGGTGCGGATCGAGCGCTGCGAGGGGCGTCGCCCCGGAGACGTGAGCCACCCAGGGCCCGGGCGCGAGGCCGCGGGCAACCTCGGGGATTGCCGCATCCGGGACGCAGAGGAGTACGAGCTCGCCGTCCTCGCCCACGGCGACGCCGCGCTCGCTCAGGCGAGCCGCAACGGCCGAGCCGACGCGGCCGGAACCGATGACCTTGACACTCTCGAACACTCAGAAGCTCCAGTTCCGTAGCGGATACCGGGCAGCAAGAAGGGTACACCCGCACTGGTACTCTGGCTTGCCTCGTGGGTCGTCGTTTGTTCCTGGGGCTCGTCCTCGCTGTCGTGCTGCTCCTGCCGGGCCAGGCGCGCGCGGCCGTCACGCTCACGCCGTGCCCGGGGACGACGAACGGCGTCCAGTGCGCGACCGTCCAGGTTCCGCTCGACCGCTCGGGCGCCACGCCCGGCACGATCGGGCTCAACGTCCAGGTGCTGCCGGCGTCCGGCATTCCCCGCGGGGTGATGTTCCTGATCGCCGGCGGCCCCGGGCAGGGATCCGCAGGTGCTTTCGACCTCAGCGCTGCGGCGAACGTCGACCTGATGCAGTTCATGTTCCCGGACTACACGCTCGTCGCCTTCGACAATCGCGGCACCGGGAAGTCGGCGCTGATCGACTGCCCCGCGCTGCAGAAGGCGACGATCGTGACCGTCGAACAGGAGGCCGCGCTCGCGCGGGACTGCGCCGACATCATCGGGCCGAAGCGGCAGTTCTTCGCGACACGCGACCATGCCGACGACATCGAGTCGGTACGCACCGCGCTCGGGTTTGGGCCGATCGGTCTGTACGGCGTCTCCTACGGCACGAAGCTCGCTCTTGCGTACGCGCTTGCGCATCCCGCATCGGTCGAGCGCATCGCGCTGGACTCGGTCGTCGTCCCGACCTATCCCGATCCCTTCGACCGGAACGTTCTGCGGCAGATGCCGGACACACTGAGAGCATTCTGCGCGGGCGGCGTGTGCAACGGGGCAACTCCGAATTATGGCGCCGACGTGGTCAAGCTGGCGAACCGGCTCGAGGCGCGTCCGATTCGAGGCGCGATCATCGCTCCGAACGGCAAGCTGCGAACGCTCCGCATGAACGGCGAGGACGTCATCTCGCTGACCATCGATGCCGACCTGTCCCCGGGGCTCGCGGCGGAGCTACCCGCCGCAGTGCACGCGGCGCTCACGGGAAATGTGCGGCCGATTCTTCGTTTGCGTGACTTCGACCTTCGTACGAACGAAGAGTCGTCGGCGGACCTCAGCTTCGGCCTCTACGCCGCCACGAACTGCGCTGACGGACACTTCCCGTGGTCACCGGACACTCCGCCCGCGGCTCGAGGCGCAATTCTCGCGGCTGCAGTCGCATCGTCGCCGCCGGGGACGTTCGGCGAGTTCGGAAACTGGGCAGCTCGCATCGGCAACGCCTATTTCTGCGAGCAGTGGCCCTCGCCGGCGGGGAACACGCCGCTCGGGCCGGGGCCGTTCCCCAATGTTCCCGTGCTCGCCGTGAACGGGGGCTTCGATCTGCGCACACCCGTCGCGAACGCTGTCACGGTCATCTCCCAGTTCCCCAAGGGACAGCTCGTCACGGTTCCCGGCGTCGGCCACAGTGTCTCGACCGCGGACTTCTCGAACTGTGCGCCGAACGTCTTCCGCAGCTGGATCCTCGGCACGTTGAACACCTTCAAGCAGGCCTCGTGCCCCCGGGTGCCACCGGTCGGAAAGGTGTTGAGCCGCTTCCCGACCCGTCCCGCGAAGAAGACGCCTGCGACGACACTCGCCGCGGTTGCGAAGACCGTGCGCGAGGCCGAGGCGAGCTGGCTGCAGATCATCTTCTCGTCCGTCACGTTCACCCCACGCGGGCTTTACGGCGGGAAGCTCGTCGTCGGCAAGGGCCTCGGCTTCACCCTGACCCGCTACAGCGCGGCGCCGGGCGTGCTCGTCACCGGCAAGATCACCTTCGTGAACGTGGGGCCGCCGATCACCTACAAGGGAACGGTCAAGATCTCGGGCTCCGCAGCAGTGGCCGGGACGCTGACCTTCTCGAAGAACGCGGTCTCGGGCCGGCTCGGCGGCCGACCCGTCAAAGGCTCCTACTAGAGCTCCCATTTGCGACCCGTCCGGCAGCGCCCCTAAACTGCCGGAGCGATGCCGATGTACGAGTACGTGTGCATGAAGTGCGAGGAGCACTTCGAGGAGCTTGTCCGGGGGGATCAGGTTGTGGCCTGTCCACGCTGCAGCACGACCGATGTCGCCCGGCAGCTCTCGACGTTCTCGATGGTCGGCACCGCCGGGCAGACCGGCGCATTCAGTAGTGGCGGCGGCTGTTGCGGCGGAAGCTGTGGCTGCGGTCACTGAGCTGACGCGCGCCGACGAGCTTCGCGCATTCGGCGAAGCAGTTGCCGGTTGCACGAAGTGCGCGCTGGCCGGCGGACGCACACAGGTCGTGTTCGGCTCGGGAAATCCGGAGTCCGATCTGATGTTCGTCGGCGAAGCACCGGGATTCCACGAGGACAAGCAAGGCGTCCCGTTCGTGGGCGCTGCGGGGAAGCTGCTCGACCAACTGCTCGCGGGTATCGGTCTGACGCGTGACGAAGTCTTCGTCGCGAACGTCCTGAAATGCCGCCCACCAGGAAATCGCGATCCGCAGCCCGAGGAGATCGAAGCCTGCGAGGCGCATCTCTGGCGACAGATCGAGCTGATCGAGCCGCGCGTCGTCGCGACGCTCGGCAACTTCGCAACCAAGCTGCTCTCCGGTAAGCCGACCGGGATCACGCGCGTGCACGGCTCGGAGCAAGAGGTCACGCTCGGCGGCCGCCGCGTGCTGCTCTATCCGATCTTCCATCCGGCGGCCGCGCTCTACACGCCGCGGATGCTCGAGGTGCTGAAGGCGGACTTCGCGCGACTGCCCGAGCTACTCGGCCGTCAGGTCGTTCCGCCACGCCAGGAAGCGTTCGTTGCGCCCGTCGCCTCCGAGCCGGCGGTTCAGCTCGGCCTCTTCTGATCGAGACGCACTCGCCGCAGGACACCGAGCGAGTCGCTGCGGAGCTCGCAGCGGATTTGCGGCCCGGTGACGTGGTCACGATCTCGGGCGAGCTCGGCGCCGGCAAGACGACCTTCGTGCGTGGAGCCTGTCGCGCGCTGGGAGTGGAGGGAGCGGTGACGAGCCCGACGTACACGATCGGCCACAGATACAAAGGTCGCGTGGACGTCTCGCATCTCGACCTGTTTCGCTTTCGCGGCGTCTCGCCGGCGGAGTGGGGCGATCTCGAGCCGTACTTCGACGACGCGGTCGTGTTCGTCGAATGGCCGGAAGCAGGCGAAGGAGTCCTCCCGCGCTCGCGGTTCGACGTCCACATCGAGCACGGCGGCGAAGGGCGCCGCCTTGTCGACATCAGCGGCGATGCTGATCCTGGCCTTCGACACGGCGACTGACGTCGCGACGAGCGCGCTCGTCGACGGGGAGGAGGTGCTCGGCGAGCGAACGTCGCGTGCGGTGACAGTGCTCGAGGATCTCGACGCGCTGCTCAGGCAAGCAGGTGCCCATACGCGTGAGCTCGACGGGCTCGCGGTCGGCATCGGGCCGGGGAGCTTCACGGGTGTGCGGATCGGGCTTGCGACCGCACGCGGACTGTCGCTCGCGCTCGCTGTGCCGGTGGCCGGCGTTTCGACCCTCGCTGCGCTTGCCGCCGGGGCTCCCGGCGCGGTTCCAGTGATCGACGCCAGACGTGGTGAGGTTTTCATCCTGCAGGGCGAGCCGCGTGTGCTCGCTCCCGAGCAGGTCCAGGTCCCGCCCGGAGCGGTTTGCGTCGGCAGCGGCGCGGTGCGCTACCGCGCAGTTCTGGAGGCGGCCGGTGCTGAGATTCCGCCTGATTCGGACGAACGCCACCTTCCTCGGGCCCGTTTTCATGCGATTCTGGCCCATGACTTCGGCGCGGCCGAGGCGGTCGAGCCCATGTACCTGAGAATCCCCGACGCTGATAAAAACCAGAGATGAGCGCCGCGTGCCTTTGGCCCGCTCCGCCCGTGAGGGAAACCATGTCTCCCTCACGAGCTCCCTTCTTTGGGGATCGCCTCGACTCACGCGCCGCTGAGATCGCCGCGTGTGCCGAGGAGAAAGAGGGGGGAAACCTCCCGGTTTCCCCTCACGCCCCATCCACTCACCGGCCGGAGACCGGCCGATGAGCGCCACGGCAAACCGAGCTGATTTCCGTCGCCTCGAAATGCGCGACCTCAATGCGATCGAGACGATCGAGCGACTGTCGTACCCGACGCCCTGGTCACGCTCGATGTTCGCCGGGGAGCTTGCGAAGCCGTCGTCGATCTCACTCGGCGCGTTCGAGCCCGACAGCGGCGAGCTGCTCGGGTATCTGATCATCTCCCGCTACGTCGACGCCTGGCACGTCATGAATCTCGCCGTCGCACCGGAGCACCGGCGCAAGCGCATCGCCGCCGGACTGCTCGACCGCCTCTTCGAGCTCACCGCAGGCGAAGGGCGGCGTGGCTACACGCTCGAGGTCCGCGTCTCGAACGACGTTGCGATTCGGCTCTACGAGCAAGCGGGCTTCAAAGCCCGCGGCGTGCGACGCGGCTATTACACGGACAACCGCGAGGATGCACTGATCATGTGGCGGGACCCTGTCCCTCGCAGCGACGCTGCGGGGGACTGACTGTGCGACCCGGTTGATACTCGGTCTCGAGACCTCGTGCGACGAGACCGCCGCGGCGGTGATCACGCACGACGGCCGGATTCTCTCGAACGTCGTCTCCTCCCAGGCCGATCTGCACGCGCGCTACGGCGGGGTGGTGCCCGAAGTCGCGTCACGCCGTCATCTCGAGCTCGTGACGCCGGTGGTGCAGGAAGCTTTGCGCGAGGCGGAGTCGTCGCTCGACGACGTCGAGCTCATCGGCGTCACGGCAGGCCCCGGGCTGATCGGCGCGTTGCTCGTGGGAGTTGCCGCGGCCAAGGCGATCGCCTGGGCTCGCAGGCTTCCTCTCGCTGCAGTCGACCATCTGGAAGGTCACGTCGCGTCCCTCTACCTCGAGCCGGACCCTCTCGAGCCGCCGTTTCTCTGCCTGCTGGCCAGCGGCGGCCACACGCTGCTACTCGATGTACAAGCGAGGTCGGGCAAGCCGCGTGTGCTCGGCAGCACGCTCGACGATGCCGCGGGCGAGGCCTTCGACAAGGGGGCGCGCCTGCTCGGGCTCGGCTACCCGGGCGGCGCCGAGCTCGACCGTGTTGCTCGCGTGGGCGATCCACACGCGTACGAGTTTCCCGTTGCCCGGGTCCCGGGCCTCGACTTCTCCTTCTCCGGACTGAAGACCGCATTGCTCTACGCCGTGCGAGAGCTGTCGGCTGCCGAGTTGCAGGAACGGCGTGCAGATCTCGCGGCGAGCTACCAGCACGCGATCGTGCGTGCGCTCGTCGAACGGACGCGCGAAGCAGCGGCGCAGCTTCCCGGCTCGCCCCGCATTGCCGTGGTGGGTGGCGTCGCCGCGAACTCGGAGCTGCGGGCAGCGCTCCCCGACGCCGTGCTCGCCCCGCTTGCGCTCTGCACCGACAACGCGGCGATGATCGCCTCTGCCGCGCGCTTCTCGGACCCCATCCCGTATCCCGGCTATCTTGGGCTCGATGCCTACGCGTCCACCGCGTGAGCCGTTCAACGCGCTCGTGCTTGCGGCTCTGGCGGTCGTCGCCACCGCGGTCCTGATTGCAGCAGGCGGCCGCAGCGAACGGCTGACCCAGGCTGAAGACCCCAGCTGGCAAGGGCTTGCGGGCGCGCAGCGGCCCCGCGTCGCGGTCGGGCAGCGCGTGATCGTCGTCCTCAAGTCTCCATCCCTCGCCGACCGCGTCGGCCGCGCCGGGGGCCTCGCGACCAGCGAGGAGGAGCGTCAATGGACGCAGAGCGCGCTTTCGTCGCAGAAGCTGCTCGTCGCGCGACTACGGGTGCAGGGGGTCGTGGTGCAACCCGAGTTCAGCTACACGCGCACGCTCAACGGCTTCTCCGCTGCGTTCGATGCACGCGGCATTGCGTTGCTCGAGCGCGCTCCCGACGTTGCGGGTGTGTATCCGGTGCGTGCCGCCTATCCCGCGTCGCTCAGCTCGCAACTCCTGACGAGCTCGGAGTTCGGCGAGCGGCCGAACATCTATCTGTCGGACAAGGACGGGCGCGGCGTGACGATCGCGCTGCTCGACACGGGCGTCGACCGGGCGCAGCCGTTCCTGCGCGGTCGGGTTACCGGTGGGATCGACATCGTCGGCGGCGACGCCGGCGCGCTTGCTGCGCCGCAACCCGACGAGCCGGTACAGCTGGAGCGTCACGGCACGGAGCTCGCCGGCTTGCTCGTGGGCTCAGGCGGTCCGGGCGCCCTCGCCGGTGTTGCGCCGGGCGCGACGCTGTTGCCGATTCGCGTTGCGGGCTGGCAGCGCGATGCAACCGCGAACTGGGCCGTGTACGGCCGCACCGACCAGGTGCTCGCGGGGCTCGAACGCGCAGTGGATCCAAACGGCGACGGCGACGCGCACGACGCCGCACGTGTTGCGCTCGTCGGGGTCGCGGAGCCGTTCGCGGGCTTTGCCGACAGTCCCGGTGCACTTGCAGCCGAGGGTGCGACCCGTCTGGACACCCTCGTCGTCGCGCCCGCCGGCAACGACGGCCCGGCCGGCCCGGGCTACGGCAGCGTCGCCGGGCCCGGGGGCGCTCCCGCCGTGCTGACCGTAGGTGCCGTCGACCTGAGGTCGCGCTACGGGCAGGCGCGCGTCGTTCTCCGCGCAGGCTTGCGCGTCGATTTCGATGGGATGCGCCCGCTGGCCGGCTCGGTTACGCCGTCGGTCCCACTCGACGTCGGCATCGGCGGGCCTCGCGCCGAAACGACGCAACCCGTCGGCCAGCACGGCGCCGTTCCGCTGCTCGACTTCTTCGACCGGCGAGGAGCGAGCCTCGTCGCCGGCCGTGCAGCGCTGTTGCCGGCAGGCGAGGACCCGAACGGTTCGGTTGCAAACGCCGCCGAGGCTGGAGCCGTTGCGGTGCTCTTTTACGGCGCCGACCTTCCGGCCGGCGGGATCGGTCTCGACGAGAGCGCGCCCATTCCCGCAGTGTCGGTTCCCGAAGACATCGCGCGCACGCTGCTCCGAAACATCCGCAACGGCGTTCCGGCAACAGTGTCGCTTGGTGCCGTGCGTTCGGCATCGAACAGCGATGCGGGTCGCGTCACGCGTTTCTCGTCGACAGGCCTTGCCTTCGACGGCCGCGTGAAGCCCGAGCTCGTTGCGCCGGGTGTCGCGCTGGAGTCGGCCGAACCGGGAGCGAACACCGACGGCTCGGCACGCTACGGGACCGTGAACGGCACGAGCGCATCGGCCGCGCTCGTCACGGGCGCCGCTGCGCTGCTCGCGCAAGCGCGGCCGTATCTCGACGCCGACGCACTCAAGAGCCTGCTCGTCGGCGCCGCCCGGCCGCTGTCGGACGAGCCCGTCGCCGCTCAGGGCGCGGGCCTGCTCGATCTGGGCGGCGCGACCGCAACGGAGGTTGCCGCGAGCCCCGCGTCCCTCGGGCTCGGCCGTGCCGGCAGCCGCCGGTGGCGTACGGAGCAGGAGCTTGTCCTGCGGAACGTCTCGTTCCGGCGTCTAATCCTCTCGGCCAGCGTCTCGGTCTCGCACGAAGGAGCCGCCGCCGTGCAGTTCGACGTGCAGCCACAACGCTTCTCCCTCGGGCCCGGCCGCTCGATTCGCATTCACGTTCGTGCGCGTGTCGCAAGCAAGCTCGAGGGGACGGCGCCTGCGGACGGCGTCCTCCTCGTGACACCGGTCGCCGGGCGCGAGATTCGTGTTCCGTGGACGATCGTGTTCGGCCCGCGGCGGCCGGCCGGGCTTGCGTCGGTTCGCCTCTCGGCGCATGCGTTTACTCCGTCCGACGCCGCGCCTGCCTTGCTCAGCTTCGTCGCCGGCTCCGTCGTCCGCTCGGGGGGCGAGCCCGACGTGCTGCCGCTCGCGCGGCTCGACCTCGAGCTGTGGAGCCCCGCAGGCGGAAGGATCGGACTGCTCGCGAGACTCCGCGACGTGCTGCCCGGCCGCTACTCCTTCGGAGTCACGGGTCGCGATCCCACGGGTGCCGTGCTCCCGAGCGGGGACTACCAGTTACGTCTGGTCGCCTTCGGCACCGATGCCGGCCCGCCGACCATCAGAACAATCGGTTTCACGATCAAGTAGGGTCCGCCCGCCCGGCCGAAAGTGGCCAATTTGCGCGGAAAAAGGAGCTGAAGTGACCACGGTTGACGCGCCCGTCTCGCACCTTCGCGAGAACCCCTACGAAATCGCGAAGTCGCAGCTGCGCAAGGTGGCGCAGACGTTCGCGATCGACTCGAATCTCGTCAACGTCCTCCAGCAGTGCAAGAAGGCTGTGTCGGTTTCGATCCCGGTGGCGATGGACGACGGGACGACACAGGTCTTCGAGGGCTATCGCGTGACGCACAACATCGCGCGCGGCCCGTCGAAGGGCGGGATCCGCTACCACCCGGACGTCACGCTCGACGAGGTGAAGTCGCTCGCGATGTGGATGACGTGGAAGTGCGCGCTCTCCGGTATCCCGTTCGGCGGCGCGAAGGGCGGCGTCATCTGCAACCCGAAGACCATGTCCGAGGGTGAGCTGCAGCGCATGACGCGCCGCTTCACCTCCGAGATCATCAACGAGATCGGGCCGGAGAAAGACATTCCCGCCCCCGACGTCGGCACGGACGGCCGCGTGATGGCGTGGATCTTCGACACGTATTCGATGAACAAGGGCCATTCGGTCCTCGGCGTCGTCACCGGGAAGCCCCTGACGATCGGCGGCTCGCTCGGCCGTGAGGAAGCGACTGCGCGCGGTGCGCTCTACTGCGTTCGCGAAGCGGTGCGCAAGCAGCAGCTGTCGCTCCAGGGAACGACCGTCGCGGTGCAGGGCTTCGGCAACGTCGGCTCGTTCCTCTCGAAGTTTCTCGCCGAGGACGGAGCGACGGTCATCGCCGTCTCCGACTCCACGTCGGGGCTGACGAACCCGAACGGGATCGACGTGCAGGCTGCGATTGCGCACAAGCGCGAGACCGGTTCGCTCAGCGGCTTCAAGGGAGCAGACGAGATCTCGAACGAAGAGTTGCTGCTGCTCGAGTGCGACGTGCTCGCGCCGTGTGCGCTGGAGCAGGTGATCACGGGAGACAACGCCGCACAGGTGAAGGCGAAGATCATCGTCGAAGGTGCGAATGGCCCGATCACGCCGACCGCCGACGAGATTCTCGAAGACAAAGGCGTGCTCATCCTCCCGGACATCCTCGCGAACGCGGGCGGCGTGGTCGTGTCGTACTTCGAATGGGTGCAGGGCCTTCAGGAGTACTTCTGGAAGGAGGCCGAGGTGAACGCGAAGCTGAACGACATCATCACGCGCGCGTTCAACGAGACCTGGAGCACGATGGAGAGCCGAGACGTCTCGATGAGAATGGCGGCGTACGGCCTCGCGGTCCAGCGCGTCGCCGAAGCGACCGTCACGCGCGGCATTTATCCGTAATAACACGGGGGAACCCAGGGTTCCCCCGTGAGCCCCCTCCTTCGGATCGACGGGACATTGTCTGGTTGCGCTCCGGCATGACGCGGTCACGCCTCCGCGCGCGAGCGTTTCTTGACCTAGAGCGGTCTGGTGCGCAGCCAAGCCCTCACGGCTTCGTGACATGAACGTCGTCCTGTACCACGCGGAGGGGTGCCACCTGTGCGAGCGCGCCATCCAGGTGGTTCGATCGGTTCGCGAGGACGTCCCCTTCGACCTCGAGGAGGTCGATATCGGCGGGGATCCTGCCCTGGAGGCTCGCTACCGGGAGTGGTTGCCGGTGGTTGAGATCGACGGAGAGCGGGTCTTCGTCTACTACGTCGATCCTGATGCGTTTCGGCGCAAAGTGGCCGCACAAAGTTGACTTACGCGCGGCCTCGTCCCGGCGTGATACAACGGGTTCGGGTTGTCACAAACTCTGGACACGAGGAACCCAGTAGGTGGGGCGGACCGGCTGACTGTGGGGGTCGCGGCGCGCCTGTCGCGTTACCTGCAGGTGCTCACGCAGGCGAAGAAGATGGGGAAGGAGCGCATCTCCTCCCAGGAGATCTCCGACTACACCAACATCAACGCCACCCAGATCCGGCGTGACCTCTCGGCCTTCGGCAAGTTCGGCAAGCGCGGGGTCGGCTACAACATCGACTCGCTGCTCGGAGAGATCAGGAAGATCCTCCGGACGCAGGGCCAGCACAACATTGCGCTGATCGGGGCCGGGCGCCTCGGCCAGGCGATCGCGAGCTCACCGATCTTCGCGGAGCACGGAATCAACATCGCTGCGGTCTTCGACACGGATCCCGACAAGGTCGGTCGCCCGGTCGGCAACGTCCCGGTCAGCGACTACGCGAAGCTCGCCGATGCGATCCGTGAGAAGAACATCATCGTCGGAGTCGTCGCCGTGCCTGCCGACAACGCACAGCGGGTGGCCGACGACCTGGTCGGGTCGGGCGTGCGCATCATCTTCAACTACTCGGAAGCTCTGCTCGACGTTCCGCAGGACGTTGCGGTTCACACGTCGAACCCCGCGGTCGAGCTTCTGTACGCGCTCTACTTTTACCTGACCTAGTCGCGCCGCCGGGCCGATGCGGATCCTGCTCTGGCACGGTTACCTGCTCGGAGGCACCGGCTCGAACGTCTACACGCGGGCGCTGGCGCGCGAATGGAGCCGCGCGGGCCACGACGTCGTGGTCGTGTGCCAGGAGCCGCACCCGGAGCGCTACGACCTCGGCGGTGCGCGAGTCTTCCGCCCGAACGTCGGCGGCCTGCTGCCGGTCTTCGTCCTCGACCGCTACGAGGGCATCGAGGCGAAGCTCCTCACCGAGTTCACGCGTGAGGAACGAGACCGTTACGTCGCGCTGAACGCGACGGCCATCTGTGCGCAGGGCGCCTTCGACCTCGTTTTCACCAACCACGTCCTGCTCGGCGCGCCTGTTGGTGTTGCGAGCGGCCTGCCGTTCGTGGTCAAGGCTCACGGCTCCGAGCTCGAGTACGCGATGCGGGGCAACGACGGTCTGATCGCGTGGGCGCAGCAGACGCTTCCGGCTGCCGAAGCGGTGTACGTCGGCTCCGAGCACATCCGGGACGTGCTCGACGAAATCGTTGGTCACGTCGACCGCGTGCACGAGGTGCCGCCGGGCGTCGACGTCGAAGAGTTCCGGCCGCGCCCGCGTGACGAAGCGCTCGCCGGGCTGATCGCGGCGGCGCAGGCGGATCCTGCGAACCCGGGGAACCAGAACGAGCGCCACCCGGACGCGGGGAATGCGGCGCGCTTCGCGGAGTTCTTCGAGGGCAACCGGCCGACCGTCGTCTACTTCGGCAAGCTGATCCACAACAAGGGCGTCCACGTTTTGCTCGAAGCGCTGCGAAGCGTCGACGCCCAGGCGGTGATCGTCGGCTTCGGCGACTACCGCGAGGAGCTCGAGCGCATGGCGCCGCCCGGCACGCTCTTCACGGGACCGCTCGAGCACCGCCACCTCGTCCAGCTCCTGGCACTGGCCGATGTCACCGTCGTGCCGTCGATCTTCCCCGAGGCTTTCGGGATGGTTGCCGTCGAGGCCGCAGCTGCCGGGTCGCCGCCGCTCGTCGCTCGTCACTCGGGCCTCGCCGAGGTCGCGGCGGGGCTGGAGCACGAGTACCCGGTCGAGAGTCGGCACCTCGTCAGCTTCGAGACGGGAGACGCGCAGGACCTCGCCGCAAAGCTCGCCGAGTTGCTCGCGCTCTCACCGGAGGCGCGCGCAGGGCTCGGTGAGGCTGCACGTCGCGCGGTGCTGGAGCGCTGGAGTTGGACGAGCGTCAGCCGGCGGCTCCTATCACTTCATTTAGGCTAGTGAGGTGGGCGACTCGCAGCGCTTGAGCCCGGACGAGCAGGTGCGCTCGGCCCGCGAGGCTTTCGAAGAAGGACGGGACTTCACGATTGCGGTGGAGGAGGAGTTCGCGCTGCTCGATCCCGAAACCCTCGAGCTGACCAACCGGTTCGAAGAGCTGAAGGCCGGCGTTGCCGGAACCGACTTCGACGAGCATCTGGTCGGTGAGCTGATCGCGTCCGAGATCGAGGTGAAGACGGGCCGCTGTTCGGACTTCACCGAGGCGGCCGAAACGATGGCCAAGCGCCGCGAGCAGCTCGGCGAGCTCGCCGACCGGTTCTCGGTCGGGCTCAGCAGCACGGGCACGCATCCCTGGAGCCGCTGGCAGGACCAGCGCATCATCGACACGCCGCACTACCGCCGGAACAACGAGATCCTCCAGTACGTTGTCTGGCGAAACAACAGCTTCGGCATCCACGCGCACATCGGCATCAAGGGAGCCGACCGCGCGATCGCCGTGTGCAACGCCTTCAGGAACGTCCTGCCGGAGCTGCTCGCATTGTCCGCGAGCTCTCCTTTTGTCGAGGACTGCGTCACCGGGCTGCACTCGGTGCGCACCGAGATCTTCACGCGCATGTTCCCGCGCTGCGGTGTCCCCGATGCCTACGACGGCTGGGCCGGCTATGAGGAGTACATCCGTCTTCTGTATGCAACCGCTTCGATCGACGAGCACACACAGATCTGGTGGAGCGTGCGGCCGCACCTCGCCTACCCGACCGTCGAGGTGCGGATCTGCGACGCGCAGCCGGACCTCGAGAGCGCCCAATCGGTCGCCGCGCTGATCTACGCGCTCGCCGCCCGATTTGCGCGTGCCCTCGACGACGGTGAGCCGCTCCCGAACCTTCCGCACAGGCTAATCGAGGAGAACCTCTGGCGGGCGATCCGCCACGGGCTCAGCGGCGAGCTCATCGACTTCGAGCGCGGGGAGGTTGTGCCTGCGCGCGCGCGGATCGAGACGCTGATCGACTGGGTCGAGCCCGTCGCGGGGGAGATCGGCGCTGCGCCGTATCTCGCGGTCCCCCCGGCGAACGCCGCGGAGCGCCAATACGCACGTCTTGCCGAGGTCGGCTCCCATCGCCAGGTGTTCGCCGAGCTCGTCCGCCGGCCGCGGGAGCGGGTCGGTGGCTGAGGCGGTCGAGGGCGTCGGCGGCATCTTTCTGCGGGCGCGGGACCCCGACGCGCTGCGCGCGTGGTACTCGGAGCACCTCGGCATCGCGATGGAGGACTACGGAACGACGTTTACGGCGCGAGCTGGAGACATGACCGTCTGGGCGCCGTTCCCCGCCGACACGGAGTACTTCGGCCCGAGCGGACAGCAGACGATGGTGAACTTCCGCGTTCGCGACCTCGACGCGATGCTGGAGCAGCTCCGCGCCGCCGGTGTCGTCGTCGACGAGCGCGTCGAAGAGATGGAGTTCGGCCGCTTCGGTTGGGCGACTGACCTCGAAGGAAACCGCTTCGAGCTCTGGCAGCCCGCATGAGCAGTCCCTCCGACGAGCGGCTGGTGGAGCAGCTCGAGGCGGAGCTGAAGAAGCTGAAGGTCTCCGACCTGCTCGTCCAGACGCTCTACACCGTGTCCTCCCTCGGCTTCCGGCGCCTCGCCCCGGAGGACCGGGATCTCGACCAGGCGCGCCTGGCAATCGAAGCGCTCCGGGCGCTCGTCCCGCTGCTCGAGGACTCGGCTCCGGTCGAGCTCGTCCGCGACTTCAAGCAGGTCACGGCGAACCTCCAGCTCGCCTACGCCGACGCCACGAAAGCCGGGGCCTGACGGAAGACCCCGCCGCCCGGCGCCGTCTAGTGGCCGAGATGGCACTCGAGATCGCCGGAGTGATCCGCTGCGGGTGTGGCTACATCGTCTGGGGCAAGGACGAGGACGAACTGCTTTCCGACGCCGACCTGCACGTGCGGAAGGCCCATCCCGAGCTCCTCGGCACGCTGTCCCCGCTCGAGCTAGCCCGGCCGCCGGCCGAGGGCGAAGCCGCCGCCTGAGTCGGTCCCGCGCCGCCCCAAGCCGCTCCATGTGATAGAAAACCCGCCGCGCCGAGACCACTCGGCGCCGACTTTGTGAGGGGGTAGCACGCTGATCGTCGGGAGCTTCTTCAACGACCATCCGGTCCTGTTCGCGCTCATCTGCGCGGGCGTCGCAATTGCCTACGGAATCGGGCTGACGGTCTGGGTGCTGGCCCGTCCGGACGGCAACGAGCGCATGCGCGAGATCGCCAAGGCCGTCCAGGAGGGGGCCGCGGCCTACCTCAAGCGCCAATACATCACGATCGGCGCCGTGTCGATCGTCCCGTTCCTCCTCCTCGGCTTTTACAACAAGCTCGGCTGGGGAACGGCCATCGGCTTCCTCGTCGGCGCGGTGCTCTCCGCGGCGGCCGGCTTCATCGGCATGAACGTCGCGGTGCGCGCGAACGTGCGCACGGCCGAAGCCGCGCGCGAGGGGCTGAAGCCCGCCCTCGATGTCGCGTTCCGCGCGGGCTCTGTCACCGGGATGATGGTCGTCGGGCTCGGCCTGCTCGGCGTCGCCGGCTACTTCTGGGCGCTCACCGACTGGCTCGGCCACTCGCAGGACTCCGCCATCCACGATCTGATCGGCCTCGCGTTCGGCGGTTCGCTGATCTCCGTCTTCGCCCGGCTCGGCGGCGGCATCTACACGAAGGCCGCGGACGTCGGCGCGGACCTCGTCGGCAAGATCGAGGCCGGCATCCCGGAAGACGATCCGCGCAACCCGGCCGTGATCGCGGACAACGTCGGCGACAACGTCGGGGACTGCGCCGGGATGGCTGCGGACCTCTTCGAGACGTACGCCGTCACCGCGGTGGCCGTGATGCTGCTCGGCACCCAGTTCCCCTCGAGCGGGCTTGCGCTCTATCCGCTCGCTCTCGGCGGGATGTCGATTCTCGCTTCCGTGATCGGCTCGTTCTTCGCGCGCGTCGGAAAAACCGGGAACATCATGAACGCGCTGTACAAGGCCGTCCTCGTCGCCACCGTGCTTTCGGCGATCGGCTTCATTCCCGTGACGATGGCGTACGACGGCGGCAAGTTCAGCTTCACGGACCTCTACTGCGCGTCACTGGTCGGGCTCGTCGTGACGTTCCTGCTCGTTGGGATCACCGAGTACTACACCGGCACGCGGTGGCGACCTGTGAAGGCGATCTCGTCGTCGTCGCAGACCGGACACGCGACCAACATCATCTCGGGCCTCGCCTGGGGCATGCAGGCCACGGCGCTGCCGGTGATCGTGATCGCCGCCGGCATCCTCGTCGCGCACCACTTCGCCGGGCTGTACGGGATCGGCGTCGCAGTGATGGCGCAGCTCTCGATGACGGGCCTGATCGTTGCGCTCGACGCCTACGGTCCCGTCACCGACAACGCGGGCGGCATCGCGGAGATGGCGGATCTCGACGATTCCGTGCGCGCGATCACCGATCCGCTCGACGCCGTCGGTAACACCACGAAGGCCGTCACGAAGGGGTACGCGATCGGCTCCGCAGCGCTTGCGGCGCTCGTCCTGTTCGACTCGTACACGACCGGGCTCGCCGACCAGGGTCTCCCGTCGACGTTCAACCTGAACGACGCCTGGGTGATCGCCGGTCTCTTCATCGGCGGCCTGATGCCGTTCCTGTTCGCGTCGCTCGCGATGCAGGCTGTCGGGCGCGTCGGCGGCGAGGTCGTGACCGAGGTGCGTCGCCAGTTCCGTGAGAACCCCGGGATCATGGAGGGGACCAGCCGGCCCGAGTACGGCCGCGCGATCGACATCGTGACAGGCTCGGCGATCAAGGCGATGCTCCTGCCAGCGCTGATCCCGATCGCGTTCCCGATCGTCGTCGGGATCATCAATGCCCGCATGCTGGGAGGCCTCTTGATCGGCACGATCGTGACGGGTCTCTTCCTCGCCATCGCCATGACCTCCGGCGGCGGCGCCTGGGACAACGCGAAGAAGCTGATCGAGGACGGCGCCTTCGGCGGCAAGGGCTCGGAAGCCCACGCGGCCTCGGTGACGGGCGACACCGTCGGTGACCCTTATAAGGACACCGCCGGGCCTGCGATCAACCCGATGATCAAGATCACGAACATCGTCGCGATCCTGATCATCCCCCTGATCGTCTCGATCCACGGCTAGCACCGGCCCGCAGCGGAGCCGGAGGAATCGGGGCAGGAAGCTGGCCGCCGAAACCTCTAGCCTCCTCGCGTGAGCACGGCGGCACCCCAGCCGCCCCGGCGGCGCAGCCGGCGGCGACAGCAGACGCTCGAGCGCGTCCTCGGCACCCCGGCGCTCTTCGCGACCGCGTACGGAAACGTCGGCTCGTCCATCTACTACGCCCTCGGGCTCGTCGCGGGGATCGCGCTCGGGCTCACGCCGCTCGTCTTCGTGATCAGCGGCCTGATCTTCGCTGCCACGGCGGCGACCTACGCCGAGGGCACGGTTCGCTATCCGGAGGCAGGCGGCTCGTCGAGCTTCGCGCGTCATGCCTTCAATGAGCTCGTCTCCTTCGGTGCTGCCTGGGCGCAGATGCTCAACTACATCATCACGATCGCCATCTCGGCGTTCTTCGTGCCGCACTACCTCTCGATCTTCTGGGGCCCGCTGCGCGAGAACCCCTGGGACATCGTCGGCGGCGTGGTCGTCGTCGTCGCGCTCGTCTCGCTGAACGTCGTCGGGATCAAGGAGGCGGCGCGGCTCAACATCCTGCTCGCCGTCATCGACTTCGCCACGCAGCTCTTGCTGGTGATCGTCGGCTTCGCCTTGATCTTCCACCCGCACGTCATCTTCTCCGCGAATCTCCACTGGGGCGTCGCGCCGACGTGGCGCCACTTCTTCCTGGCGATCCCGATCGCGATGATCGCGTACACCGGAATCGAGACTGTCTCCAACCTCGCCGAGGAGGCACGCGACCCGCCGCGAGACATTCCTCGTTCGATCAGCTGGGTGGCCGGCGCGGTCTTCGCGATCTACTTCACGCTGCCGCTGATCGCGCTCTCCGCGCTGCCGGTGGAAAAGACGAAGCACGGCTATCAGACGCTGCTCGGGGTAGGCCCCGACCAGGGCGGCTTCAAGAACGATCCCGTGCTCGGGCTCGTCGAGCATCTCGGGCTGCACGGCCAGGTGCTGCACGCGACGAAGATCTACGTCGGGATCCTCGCGGCGACGATCCTGTTTATCGCCACCAACGCAGGGGTGATCGGCGCGTCGCGCATCACGTATGCGATGGCGACCTACCGGCAGCTGCCCGAGGTCTTCCGGCGGCTGCATCCGAAGTTCAAGACACCGTGGCTCTCGCTCGTCATCTTCGCGGGGCTGATCTCGATCATCGTGCTGTTGCCCGGCAAGACCGATTTCCTCGGGAACATGTACGCGTTCGGCGCGATGCTGTCGTTCACGATCGCGCACGTCTCGGTGATCGCGCTCCGTTTCAAGACGCGCGGCGACCCGGAGGCGTTCAAGGTGCGTCCGAACCTGCGCATTCGCGGCGTCGAGTGGCCGCTCTTCGCGGTGTTCGGCGCGCTCGGCACGAGCATCGCCTGGATCGTCGTGGTCGCGCAGAAGCCGGGCCCGCGGTGGGCGGGGCTCGGCTGGCTCGTCGCCGGGCTGGCGCTGTACGTCGTCTACAGGCGGCGCGTGCTGCACGCGTCTCTGACCGAGACGCTGCGAGCGCCGGTGATCATCGGCCCGGCGGTAGCGCTCGAGTACCGCAACATTCTCGTGCCGGTGAAGCCGGGACGCCCATCCGAGGAAGCGATCGATCTCGCCTGTCGCCTCGCCACCGACCGCGGGGCCGCGATCGCCGCAGTCAGTGTCGTGGTCGTGCCGCTCGAGTCCGCGCTCGACACGGTGCTCGAGGAGGAGGAGCTGCGTGCGGACGAAGCGCTCGACACGGCCGCCGCAATCGCCGAGCTCTACGGCGTCAACTTCAGCGAGCGCCTGCTTCGCGCCCGCCACGCGGGGCGCGCCATCGTCGACGAGGCGACGAGGAGGCAGAGCGAGATCATCGTGATGGGAGCGCCGCGGGCCGCCCGGGGCGGCGGCGTCTTCAGCGAGACGGTCGACTTCGTCCTGAAGCATTCGCCCTGCCGGGTGATGGTCGTCGCCGGCCAGAAGGCGGCTGCGTGAACCCGTATCGCTCGGCCGTGACGGTGTTCGGCCTGATCTTCATCGGGATCGGGCTCGCGATGCTGGTGGTCACGACGGTCAAGGGCGGGGCGGCGTTCGGTTACATCGTGGGCGTCCTCTTCATCGCGCTCGGCCTCGGCCGCCTCTATCTGCTCCGGAACCGGCGCTAGTCTCACTTCGTGGCACGCAAGCTGCCCCGGCTCCAGCGGGTGCTGGACGCCCCCGCACTGTTCTCGATCGCCTACGGGGAGATCGCGTCGTCGATCTACTTCGCGCTGGGGCTCATCACCCTCCACGCCCTCGGCTTCACGCCGATCGTGCTGCTGGGGACCGGGCTCCTCTTCCTGATCGTCTCGCTCTCGTACGCGGAAGGGACGGCGGCGATTCGCGAGACCGGAGGCGCCGCGACCTTCGTCCGGATCGCCTTCAACGACTTCTGGGGCTTCGTCACCGGCTGGGTGCTCTTCCTCGACTACCTGATCGTGATCGCGCTGTCGGCGCTGTTCCTGCCGCACTACGTCGCCGGTGCGTTCTTCACAAAGGTGCATCGCCCCTGGGACGTCGTGTTCGGCTGCGGGGTGATCGCCGGCGTTGCGGTCATCCGGCTGCTGCACCGCACGCGGCTCCACCGCTGGGCGCTGATGGTCGCGCTCGTCGACCTCGGCACGCAGGTGTTGATCGTGGCGATCGGCATGGCGATCCTGTTCTCGCCCGACGCGCTCACGGCGGGAACGTCGCTCGGCACCTCGCCCACGTGGCACTCGCTCGCATTTGCGCTGCCGCTCGCGATGCTCGCGTACACCGGTCTCGAGACCGTCGCGAACCTCGCGGAGGAGACCCGGCGGCCGGGGCGCGACCTGCCCCGCAGCCTCTTCAGTGCGATCGGCCTCGTGGTCGTCCTCTACGTGGCGATCGCCGTCGTCGGGCTGTCGGCCTTCCCCGCAAAGCACGGCACGCTGCTCGGCAGCAACTGGCTGCGGGCGCCGCTCGTCGGCATCGTCTCGCAGATCCGCGAGCACGTCCCGAATGTCATCGGCGCGCCGCTGCAGGTGTTCGTCGGTCTCTCCGGTGCACTGATCCTGTTGACGGCCGCTACCACGTCGATCTCCGGCTTCGGCCGGCTCGCGTACTCGCTCGGCGAGCACGGGCAGCTCCCGCGCCGCTTCGGAATGCTGCGGCCACGGACGCTGGTCGCGCCCGAGGCGATCGTCGCCGCTGCCCTGATCTCGATCGGATTGCTCGTCGGCACGGCCGCGCTCCCGCATCCCGTGCTCTTCCTCGCGAGTCTCTTCAGCTTCGGCGTGCTGCTCGCCTTCACGGCCGCGCAGCTCGCGGTGATCAAGCTCCGCTTCAGCGAGCCCAACCGCCGGCGCCCGTACAAGGTGCCGTTCACGATCGGACGTGTGCCCGTCCCGTCGGTCGTCGGCGCGGTGCTGACGGCCACGGTGTGGGTGATCGCACTTGCGACGCACTCGGGTGCGCGCTATGCAGGGCCGGTCTGGCTTGCGATCGGCCTCGTCGTCTACGTCGTCGTGCGCAAGTCGCGTGGGGAGGGGCTGCTTGCCCGTGTGGTCTCGGCAGACGAGCATCGCGGCCTCGCGGAGGCGGCCTTCTCGAAGATCCTCGTGCCGATGAAGCTCGGTGAGATCGGCGAGGAGATGCTCGCCACCGCCGTCAAGCTCGCCCAGGACCGCGGCGCCTCGGTCGAGGCGCTCCACGTCATCCGCGTGCCGATGGAGCTGGATCTCGAAGCCGAGCTGGTCGACGAGGAGGAGCGGGCGGAGGCCTCCCTGGCGGAGGCCAAGCTGCTCGGTGCCGACTACGGCGTCACGGTCGAGGGTCGCACGGTGCGGGCTCGCTCGATCGGCCAGGCGATCGTCCAGGAGGCACGGGAGCAGGGCGCCGACCTGATCGTCCTCGGCTCGGCGCCGCGGTGGCGCCGGCAGTCGCGGTTCTTCTCGCCCACCGTCGACTACGTCCTCAAGAAGGCCCCGAGCGAAGTGCTGATCGTCGCTTTCCCGCAAGGGGTGTTGGAGGACGGCGCGCCACAATGAGGTTGACGGCCGAGCTACGCTGAGTCCGTGAAGCTCATCGTCATCGGCTGCGGCCGGGTGGGCTCGACGATCGCGAAGCGTTTCGCCTCGGAAGGGTGGGACGTCACAGCGGTGGACGAGAACGAGACAGCCCTCAGCCGCCTTGGAGAAAATTGGACCGGCGGGTTCATCGTCGGCCACGGCATGGACACGGCCGTGCTACGTGAGGCCGGAATCGAAGAGGCCGACTCCGTCGTCGTCGCCACCGACGGCGACAACACGAACCTGATCATCGGCCAGGTCGCGCAGAAGCGGTTCGGCGTCGAATGCACCGTCGTCCGCATTCTCGACCCGGCACGCGCCGCGTTCTATCGCGAGCGCGGCCTGCGCACGGTCTGCCCGACCGCGGCGGCGATCGACGCGCTCACCGACGCCGTTCGCTCGTGCGACATCCCACAGCGCGAAGAGGCGACGGTCTAGTCATGTATGTCCTGATTGCAGGCGGCGGGAAGGCGGGCGCGAACGTCATGCGCACGCTGCTGCGCAACGGCCACGAGGCGACGATCATCGAGCAGAAGCGCGACCGCTTCGAGCGGCTCGAGGCCGAGTTCGAGCACCAGGCGATGCAGGGCGACGCCACCGAGCTGTTCGTGCTCGAGAAGGCCGGCATCAAGCGTCCTCCCGACCTCGTGCTGGCGCTCACCGGCGACGACGAGGACAACATCGTGATCTCGCAGCTCGCGAAGGAGAAGTACGGCGTCGAGAAGGTGATCGCCCGGGTGAGCGACCCGCGCAACCAGCCCCACTTCGACCTGCTTGGCATCTCGCCGACCGTGTGCGCGACCTCGAGCATCCTCGGCCTCGTCGAGCACGAGGTCCCGGAGCACGACCTCGTCCACCTGCTCGAGCTGCGCAAGGAGAACCTAGAGATCGTCGAGGTCCAGATCGACAAGCATTCCCCGTCCGCCGGAAAGACGGTCGAGAAGCTGCGGCTCCCGGAAGGCTCGCGGCTGATCTCCGTGATGCGCGACGGCAAGGCCGAGATCGCAGTCGGCAAGACCGAGCTCAGACCAGGCGACCAGGTGCTCGCGATCCTGCAGCCCGGCAAGGAAGACGAGCTCCGCGAGATCCTGCTCAAGAAGTAGGTAAGGCATCCGTTAAGACGGAGATCCGGCGTGCTCCGGCGCCGGTAGGTTGAAGCGGGTGCTCGCACACGTACTCGCCGCCGTCGCCTTGCTCTCACCCTCGGCGCAGGGGCACCAGCAGCTGTCGATTCGCCCGTATGCGAGCGGGCTCTCGGCGATCACCGCGCTCGCCTCGAACAAGGCGGAGCCGCGGCGCCTCTACGTGGTCGAGCAGGTGGGACGGATCCGCTATCTCGTGAACGGGAAAATCGGCGGCACGTTCCTCGACATTCGGGACCGGATTACGAGCGGAGGCGAGCAGGGCTTGTTGTCGGTGGCGTTCTCTCCCGGGTACGCCCGCAACCACCGCTTCTACGTCGACTACACCGACAAGAGCGGTAACACTCGGGTGGTCGAGTTCCGTTCGCGTAACGGCAAGGGCGTGAAGTCGAGTGCGCGCCAGTTGCTGTTCATGCGCCAGCCGTACGCGAACCACAACGGCGGAGAGCTGCAATTCGACGCGAACGGCCTGCTCTATGTCGGGATGGGCGACGGCGGCTCGGCCGGTGATCCGGAGAATCGAGCGCAGCGCATGAGCGTGAGGCTCGGCAAGCTGCTGCGGATCAACCCACTGCAACGCGGTGCGACCTGGCGGATCGTCGGGCTCGGCCTGCGCAACCCCTGGCGATTCTCGTTCGACCGCGGCAACGGCGACCTCTACATCGGAGATGTCGGCCAGGGAGCGTGGGAAGAGATCGACTACCGGCCGCGCGCACGGGTCGGCACGCTCGCGAACTATGGCTGGAAGGCCTTTGAGGGACGATCCCGCTACTCCAACACTGCACTCGGCCCCGGCGAGCTCGTCGCGCCCGTGTACGTGTACAGCCACGACCAGGGAGGCTGTTCGGTGACTGGCGGCTACGTCTACCGTGGTCGGGCGATCGCAGCTGCGGTGGGCCGGTACTTCTTTGGCGACTACTGCTCGGGTGACGTCTGGAGCCTCAAGATCGCCGACGGCCGTGCCACTGACGTTCGCACCGAGCCGTTCCACGTCGACTCACTGACCTCGTTCGGCGAAGACGCGGCGGGAGAGCTCTATCTGGCGACCGGTAACGGCCGCGTGTTCAAGCTCGCGGGGTAACTCGCCGGCGCGTCAGCTGGTCTGCAGACCCGCCTGCGCGCGCTTGCTCCGCTCCTCGGTGAGGAGCCCGACGAGATACTCGAGCAGCTTCCAGGTGACGTCCGGGTTGTTCTTGGCGAATTGCCGGAAATCCCACAGCGCCATCACGAGGCAGCGCACGGGACCAACTGCGGTGACTGTTGCCGAACGAACCCGCTCGCTAATCAAGGCGAGCTCTCCGAAGTGGTCACCGGGGCCGAGCCGGGCGACCTCGGTGCCGTCCACGCTGACCGACGCCGCTCCGTCGATGATCACGAAGAAGCCGATCCCGCTCATCTGACTCTGACGAACCACTGCGGTCCCGGTTTTGAACTCCCGCTCCCTGAAGTCCCGAGCAAGTCGCTTCAGCTGCCGGTCGCTGAGTCCGCTGAAGAGCGGAACCTTCTTGAGCTCCTCGGCCAGATTCGCCATCGGCCGATCCTATGCCGATGCGACGGTGCACGCCTAGCCCGTCCGTCTGCGGCGAACAGTCGGACCCTGCTGGCCTAGAGCCGCGTAGGCGAGGGTCTGCAACGACTCGTTCAGGCTCGACAGCTCGTGCGCGATGCGGCCCAGCTGGTCGTTCGTGTCGAGCCGCTTGTTCAGCCCGTGCATCTCGTCGCACAGGCGATCGAGTCGCTCGAGCAATGCGTCCAGCTGCCGGTCGCCGAGCTCTCCGTCCACGCTGCTCATGGTACGGCGAGCAGCTCCTCTCGTGTGCGCAGGACCGGCACGCCTTCGCCGAGCATCGCGCAAACTCGCTGCTCCGCGTCAGGGCCGGCTTTTACGACCTCGACATGGCGCTCTGCGCCCAGATGCGAGACAGCGATGCGCGCGAGCTCGAGGGGAGCGGTCGTGAAGACGCCGATGCGGATGCCGCCGTTCTTCAGGCGGCGCAAGGCGGCGCTCGTGTCCGCATCGCGGCGAAAGTAGACGGGGGCCCGGTCTTCGGCGAAGCGCTCGAGGAGCTGACGCCAGTTCGGGAGCTCGTCGTCGAGCCGGTCGACGTCCACCCGGACGCGACGACGCACATCGTCGAGCCAGTCCTGCCAGAGCGGCTCGGTGTCGCCGAGCACCGCGAGGTCGATCGCGACGGCGTTCATCGGTCGCGCATCCGCAGCCAGATGAGCATGCCGAGTGAAACACCCACAGCGTCGATCGCGACGTCGACAGGAGCGGCGTGGCGGCCGCGGACGAAATGCTGGTGGAACTCGTCGGTCGCCGCATAGGCGATTCCGGCCGCGAGGGCGAGCGGTTCGCGTAGGAGGGCCCGGTAGAGCAGCGCGCCGAAAACGGCGTACTCGGTGACGTGCGCGCCCTTGCGGAGCACGGTGTCCCACGTCCCGAGCCCGGTCGAGAGGCTCGGGATCGAGGAGAAGGTGAAGATCACCGCCGCCCATACGATCACGGGCAGCCAGATCGTGAGTGCGCGAGACCTGGCCATGGGCGCCCGATGCTAGTCTCCGGCCACAAACCGGCGAGCGGCAAGGGAATCCGGTGCAAGACCGGAACGGTCCCGCCGCTGTAAGGGGAGACGCTTCCGCGCCACACGCCACTGGCCCACGGGCTGGGAAGGCGGTGCGGGAGGGAGCCCCGAGTCAGAAGACCTCCGCCGCCGGTCAATCGAACCCCTCGCGGAAGGGAGGATTCGTGTCCCACCGACTCATCGTCGTTCTGGCGGCCGTCGCCGCTGCATTGGTCGTCGTTCCGGCCGCGTTCGCCGTCAAGGTGCACGTCAGGGTGGAGGGCAAGGAACACTCCATCTTCGGCCCGACCGCCCCTCTGATCGACGTCACATCACCTCGTGCCGATGCCTTGCCGGAGACGGCCCTCGACGCGCTCGAAAGCGCCAGCGTCCTCGGCGAGTTCTACTACCACCTGACGACCACGAGCTTCGGCCCGTACGTCGACCAGGTCGGCCGCTATGCGGGCGTCGGCCAGACCGGCTGGGTGTACAAGGTGAACGGCAGTTCACCGCCGGTCGGGGCGAACGAAGCCCGCCTGAAGGAGGGCGACACCGTGCTCTGGTACTGGGCGCAATTCGGCATCGCGGGCGGGCCGAAGACGCTCGTGCTCTCACGTGACGGCAAGACGAACTGCTACCGGGTGCGAGCCCAGGACGACAACGGCGCGCTTACCGCGGCTGTGGGCGCAGTACTGCACGTCGGCAAGCGCACGGTGAAGACGCAGGGCGCCACTCAGTCGGCGCTGGGCTGCGTCGGTGCGCATCGCGGTCTGCTCGTTCGCGCCACGCTCGGGGGCGCCGTGCGCTCGAACGCCGTCGCGTGACCCGTCTCGCTCTCGTCCTCGCCGCTGTCGCCCTCGCGGGCTGCAGCGGCGGGGAGAGCGGGAAGGCGACGCTGTGGATCACCCGCGACCGCGGCGCTCATGTGCTCGTTGCGAAACAGGTGCCGGCCGGGCTCACGGCGATGCAGGCGCTCGATCGAGTCGCGGACATCCACACGCGCTACGGCGGTCGCTACGTTCAGGCGATCGACGGGGTGGCCGGCTCCATTTCGTCGCGGCGCGACTGGTTCTACTTCGTCAACGGCTACGAGGGCGACCGCAGCGCGGCCGAGTATCGACTGCGACCCGGCGACGTCGAATGGTGGGACTTCCGTTCGTGGCGGACGCAGATGCGCCAGCCCATGGTCGTCGGCGCGTTTCCCGAGCCGTTCCTGCACGGCTACGGAGGGCGGAGGCGTCCGGCCCGGGTCGTCTTCCGCCTCGACTCGCAGCGAGCAGCGGCGGAGCGCCTGGCGAATCTGATCGGCGGCCGTGCGACCAGGAACACCGGGACCGACGGTGCGAACGTGCTCGTGCTGCGCGGCCCTGCGCAGGAGCCGTCGCTCCGCGTCTCCGGAGGGAACGTTCCGGGGGCGGCGGTCGTCTTCACGTTCACGGGTGATCCAGCGTTGCTGTTGCGCACGGTTCCGTTCGGGCGCTATCGCTACGAGGTTGCGCCGTGAGACCGGCGGTCGCACTCGCCCTTCTTGCAGCGCTCGCGGCGGCAGCGCTGCTCGCGGAGCACCTTGCCTCCGTTGCGGTGCTTGCAGCGTTGTTGCTCGCGATCTGTCTGAAAGCGCCGGCGAACAAACGACGTTTCTATCTCGTCGGGACGATCTTCTCCGCCGGATCCCTCTTCGTGCTGACGCCGTTCGTCGAGACGATCGGCTCGCATCCAATCTGGACCGGCCCGATCGTCCCGGTGCTGGGTCAGCTCGACGTCACGCATGAAGAGCTGCTCAGCGCCGGTGCGAATGCGCTGCGCCTTGCAGCGGTCGGCTTCGCGTTCGCTGCGTATGCGCTGCTACTCGACCATGACGGCTTGCTCCAGGCCGTGCGATTCGCGCGCCCTGCCGCCCTCGCCACGCGGATGATGCCCACGCTCGAGCGGGATGCGGCCGGCTTTGTCGAGTCGCTGCGCGGACGCGGCGTGGAGCCGAACGGGGTGCGCGGACACGCTGCGTTGCTCTCGCCATTGCTCGCGAGCTCGCTAGAACGCGGGCTCAACCTCGCCGAGGCAATGGAAGCCCGCGGCTACGGCAGACCGGGACGAACGAGCCAGCCGCAGCCGGGGTGGCGCGTGCGTGACGGAGCGTTCGCGGCGCTGGCCGTCGCGATCGTGCTCGTGGGAGCGCTGTGGCTCTAGCGCGCGCAGAGCGGCTGACGTTCACCTACCCCGACGCGACGGCTCCGTCGCTGCGCGACGTCTCGCTGGAGCTCGACGCGGGGGAAGTGGTGGCAGTGCTCGGACCGTCCGGGTCGGGCAAGTCGACGCTGCTCCGAGCTTTCGCCGGCCTCGTCCCGCACTTTCACGGCGGACGGTTCGAAGGACGCGTCGAGGTCGACGGCCGCGACACGAGAGTCGTGCGCCCGGCCGAGCTCGCCGGGACCGTCGCGAGCGTCTTTCAGGATCCGGAGGAGCAAATCGTGATGTCGCGCGTGCTTCGCGAAGTTGCCTTCGGGCTCGAGAACATCGGCACGAGCCCGAGTGAGATCGTCCGGCGCGCACATGAGTCACTTGCCGTCGTCGGCTCGGAACATCTGGTCGACCGTCCCGTCGCCCAGCTCTCCGGCGGCGAGCTGCAACGTGTCTGTCTGGCGTCTGCTGTCGCACTTCGTCCGAAGCTGCTGTTGCTCGACGAGCCCACGTCTCAGCTCGATCCGGCTGCGGCCGAGGCGTTTCTCGAGCATGTGTCGGCGCTCGGGATCGCCGTGCTCATCTCCGACCATCGCCCACGCCGCGTGCTCGACCATGCGCATCGCGTCGTCTTTCTCGACGAGGGGCGCCTGTTGCTCGACGCACCCGTCTCGGCGGCCAGGGACTGGCTTGCGCAGCAGCGGCCGCTCTGGGTGGAGGCGTCCTCGAACGGTCGCGGCGTCACGCGAGGCGAGCCGGTCTGCCGGTTGGATCGAGTGCAGTTCGCGTACGAGGCGGGGTTACCGGTCGTGGACGGGCTCGACCTCGAGCTGCGGCGAGGCGAGATCGTCGCGCTCGCAGGGGCGAACGGCTCGGGCAAGACAACGGTTGCGAAGCTCGCCGCCGGGCTCCTCTCCCCCGATGCAGGCACCGCAGAGCTGCGCGGCCGCGCGGGCATGCTCTTGCAGGACCCGAGCCGCTATTGCATTCGCGAGCGGGCCGACGAGGAGGTTGCTCTCGGCGTGAACGGCGATCGCACCCGGGCGCATCGTGCTCTCGCCGAGCTCGGGCTGCACGGCAAGGAGGGCCGGCATCCACGTGATCTCTCCAGCGGCGAGCGTGAACGACTCGCGCTCGCGTCCGTGCTGGTGATCGAGCCGGACCTGCTCGTGCTCGACGAACCGACGCGCGGAGTCGATCCGGAGCGCAAGGCGCACCTGGCCGAGCTCCTGCACACGGGCTCGGACCACCGCGCGACGCTCGTCGTGACGCACGACGAGGACTTCGCGCTCTCGGTCGCCGACCGCACGATCGGGCTCGGACAGGAGCCGCTCCTTGTCTAGGACTGCGCTGCTCGCCGCGGGCACGACCGCGTTCGCCGCCGCAGTATGGGCCGCGCTCGACCCGTCGCACGACGGCCTCTCGCTGCTGCTCGTGGCCTTTGCCCTCATCGCGGTCGGAGTCGTCTGGCTCGAACGAGCCCCGGACTCCGCGAAGGAGCTGGCGTTGATCGCGACGCTGGCCGCCGCGGCCGCCGCCGGCCGCGTGCTCTTCGCGGCCATCCCCGGCGTGCAGCCCGTGACCGTGATCGCCGTCGCCGCCGGGGCGGCGCTCGGCGCCCGCAGCGGCTTCGCCGTCGGTGCGCTCGCCGCCTTCGTCTCGAATTTCTTCCTCGGCCAGGGCACGTGGACGCCGTGGCAGATGCTCGGCTGGGGGGCCTGTGGAGTCGCCGGCGCGCTGGCGGCGAACCTGCTGCGCCGGCGGGTCGCGCTCGCGGCGTTCTGCTTCGTGCTCGGTCTGGCCTTCAGCGCCTTCATGGACGTCTGGACGTGGGTCGCGTTCTACGACGAGCACACGTGGCAGACGTTCGCGGCGGTGCACGCGCGCGGTCTGCCGTTCGACCTCGCGCATGCGATCGGGAACGTGGTGATCGCTTTCGTCGCCGGTCCGGAGTTACGACGACTGCTTGACCGCTATCGGCGGCGCTTGCACACGGAGGTCGTATGGGTCTAGCCGCCTTGCTCGCCGCCGCGACGCTCGCAACCACCCCGGCGGGCTTCGTCACCTCGCACCAGCAGGCTGACGGCGGATTCACGGAGCCGGGCTCGCAGTCGACGCCGGGGCTCACGGCCTGGTCGACCTTCGGGCTGCGCGCTGCGGGGCGATCGGCGGGCAAAGCCGGCGACTACCTCGTCGCCCACGAGCACGAGCTGCAGACGGCGACGGACATCGAGCTTGCTCTGATCGCAGAGGCCGCGCTCGGACGCGTCTCGGAGCCACTGTACGAGCGCTTCGCCGCGCTGCTTCGTCCCGACGGTCGCATCGGTCCCGCGATCAACTCCACGGCGTGGGGGATCCTCGCGTACGCCCAGGTGGGGCGTCCGGTCAAGTTGCGCGTGACGTATCTGCTTCGCCAACAACAGCGGTCGGGCGGCTGGAGCTGGATTGCCGGGGGCGCACCGGATTCCAACGACACCGCGGCCGTGATCCAGGCGCTGCGCGCGCGCGGCGTGCGCGGGCGTCCGATCACGCGTGGGATCGCGTACCTGCGGCACCTGCAGAACGCGGACGGCGGCTTCGAGCTCACCGCCGGCAGAGGCTCGGATGCGCAATCGACTGCGTGGGCGATCCAGGCCTTCGTCGCCGCGCGCCTCAAACCGCCCGCGAAGGCGTTCCGGTATCTCGCTGCGCTCCGGCGTCCCGACGGGAGCTATCGCTATTCGAAGAGGTACGGGGCGACCCCGGTCTGGGTCACGTCACAGGTGCTGGTCGCGCTCGCACGCAAGGCGTTTCCTCTCCACTAGGAGGCCGTATCTCCAGGGGCCGTTTCTACGTTTTCCCTGCAGACACACGCAAAAAGTTCCGCGTGTCACCGAAAGGAGACGAAACAATGGGAATGGGAGTTAGCCTTCTGCTTGTCGCCGTCGGAGCAGTCCTGATCTGGGCTGTCAACACGACGGTCAGCGGCATCGAGATCCACACGGTCGGTTGGATCCTGCTTGCCGTCGGCGCCATCGGCGCGCTCGCCTCGCTCATCTTCTGGTCGAGCTGGGGCGGTTTCGGCGGCCCGAGCGACGGTCGTCGCCGCACGGTCGTCCGCGAGGACTACTAAGCAGCATCGGCACCTCCGTGCCTCGAGAGCCCCGCTTCGGCGGGGCTCTCTGTTTATGGAGAGCCGATTCTTCCCGGCGGCCAGTACGTGAGGACGACCTTGCCGATGATGTTGCCGCGGGGGACCAGGCCCCAGACGCGCGAGTCGCAGGAGTGCGCGCGGTTGTCGCCCTCCATCAGGTACATGCCCTTCGGGATGCGCTTGAGCTTCCCGACTGGAGGAATTGCGAGAAGCGTCTTCGTATCGGCGTCGCGGCGGCCGGCGGGGATGTAGGACTCGACGAGCCGGTGGCCGTCGATGTACGTCACGCCTTTGCGCTCGGCCCAGGTCTCTCCGGGGAGGCCGATGATGCGCTTCACGAAGATCCCACCGATGCACTCGCGCGCCGCCTCGGGTGGCGCATGGAACACGACGATGTCGCCTCGCTTCGGATCGTGGAAGTGGTAGATGAAGCGGTTCGCGAGGATGCGGTCCGAGCTCGAGGCCTCGCAATCCGGTTCGGGCCGTGCGCAGTGCAGCGTGGGCTCCATCGACGGGGAGGGGATTCGGTACGGGTTGATCACCCACGCTTTGACACCGACCACGATCGCGACTGCACCCACGATCGTGAGGACCCAGTCCACGACCACGCGCTTTCGGTCCGAGAGCCGCGGGAAGAGCCGTTCGATGGGGCCGCGCAACGTTGCGCTACGCGACGGCCGGCGCGAGCTCGCGGCCGATCATCGCGACCGTGTCGAGGTCGTCGTGCGCCAGATGCTGGAGCATGACTCGCTCGTACCCGAGCGCTTCGATCTCTTTCAGCCGCTCGACCGCCTGGTCGATCGTTCCGACCGGGCCGTGCCGGCTGTAGCGGTCGAGCACCTCCTCCGCGCTCCGGCCGAAACGCGCACCGATGCGCCGCGCCGATTCGGACACCTCACGCTCGTCGCGACCGATGACACACGGGGCCATCAACGAGTAGCGGAGGGTCGACGGATCTCGTCCCGCCTGTTCGCATGCCTCGTCGAGCTTCTGCTTCCGTTCCTTCACCTCGTCGAGGGTGCCGAAGAGCGTGTTGTATTCGTCTGCGAACTTGACGGCCGGGGTGGTCGTGCCGGGTTTTGCGCTGCCGCCGACGAGGATCGGCAGGTCCGGGCGGGCTAGACCCGGTGCGTCCTCGAGCCGGTAATACGTGCCCGTGAAGTCGACGCGGTCCTCGTGCAGGAGGCGGTGCGCGATCTCGAGCTGCTCCGCGAGCCGGGCGACACGATCGCGCGCGTTGGCGAACTCGAATCCGTACGCGGCGTGCTCGCGCTCCATCCAGCCGGCGCCCATGCCGAGTGTCACGCGACCGCCGGAGATCTCGTCCGCGGTCGCCGCGGACCGGACGAGCACCGAGGGATGGCGGAACGTCGCAGGTGAGACGAGCGTTCCCAGTTCGAGCTTCGTCGTCCTCGCCGCGAGCCCGGCGATCGTGGCCCACGCGTCGGTCGAAGGGCGGCTCTCGTCGAACCCCGAGATGTAGTGGTCCGAGCGGAAGAGCGCCTCGACGCCGTGGTCCTCGCACGCGTCCGCGAGTGCGACCCAGGCGTCCCAGGTCACACCTTCCTGGCCTTCGATCATCAGGGCGAGCCGCACGAGGCGGAAGCCTATGCAGGTCCGCGGAGGCCATGTTGGGGACAGTCCCCGTCGTGTCCCGGGAGCCATGTTGGGGACAGTCCCCTCGTGGCCGGGCGGGCCTCGTCCGCTGCGAACGGCTCCGGTCCGGGGCGAGGGGCATCGCTAGCATCGGCTCATGGCCGTCGCCTCGCCCGAGCAGTACCTGGGAGACCTGAATCCCGCCCAGCGAGAGGCCGTGCTCGCGACCGAGGGGCCGCTGCTCGTGATCGCCGGAGCGGGCTCCGGCAAGACTCGCGTCCTCACGTATCGGGTCGCCCATCTGATCAATGCGGTCGGGGCGAAGCCGAACGAGATCCTCGCGATCACCTTCACGAACAAGGCCGCGGGGGAGATGAAGGAACGCCTGCAAAAGCTGCTCGGTCGAACCGGCCAGGGTCTATGGATCCTCACGTTCCACGCGGCCTGCGGCCGCATCCTGCGCCGCGAGGCCGAGCGGCTCGGCTACCGCTCGAACTTCACGATCTACGACCAGGCCGACCAGGTGCGGCTCGTCAAGCAGTGCCTCGAAGAGCTCGAACGCGACCCGAAGCGCTTCACCCCACGCGGCATCCACAACCAGATCTCCCACGCGAAGAACAGGCTGATCTCGCCGGACGAGTATTCGAACCAGGTGCAGTCGTTCTACGACCAGACCGTCGCCGATGTGTACCAGCTCTACCAGCGGCGCCTCTTCGCCTCGAACGCGGTCGACTTCGACGACCTGCTGATGCTGACCGTCGACGTGCTCGAGCGGTTCCCCGACGTGCGCGAGAAATGGCAGAAGGCGTTCCGCTACATCCTCGTCGACGAGTACCAGGACACGAACCACGCGCAGTACCGGCTCCTTCAGCTGCTCGCGGAGAAGCACCGCAACCTGATGGCAGTGGGCGACCCGGATCAGTCGGTCTACGCCTTCAGGGGCGCCGACATCAACAACATCCTCGATTTCGAGCGTGACTTTCCCGGAACGCAGACAATCGCGCTGGAGCAGAACTACCGCTCGACGAACTCGATCCTCGACGCGGCGAACGCGGTGATCTCGAACAATCGCGAACGGAAGCCGAAAGAGCTCTGGTCCGATCTCGGTGACGGCGAGCCCGTTCGGGTCGTCGAGGTGGAGGACGAGCACGCCGAGGCCCGCTTCGTCGCCGCCGGCATCGCGTCGCTCGTCGAGCAGGGCTTCTCCGGCGACGAAGTCGCGATCTTCTATCGCACGAATGCCCAGTCCCGGGTGCTCGAGGACGTGCTCGTCCGGCAGGGCGTCGGCTACCAGGTGATCGGAGGCCCGCGCTTCTATGAGCGCGCCGAGATCAAGGACGCGATCGCCTATCTCCAGGCGATCGACAATCCCTACGACGCGGTGTCGCTGCAGCGCATCGCGAACAGGCCGCGGCGCGGTATCGGCGACTCGAGCCTCGCCCGCCTGCAGACCTGGGCGGACGCGCAGGGCCGTTCGTTGTGGGAGGCGCTCGAGTTCGCGGAGGAAGCGGGAGTGGGGGCGGCGCCGCTGAAGGCGGTCCACCAGTTCCGCACGCTGATGCAGTCCCTGCAGTCCGGCGCGATGGAGCTGCCCGTGTCGGAGCTCCTCGAGCGGACGCTAGAGCGCAGCGGCTACCTCGAGGCGCTCGAGGCCGAGCGCACGATCGAGGCGGAGGGCCGGACGGAGAACCTGCAGGAGCTCATCGGTGTCGCGCGTGAGTTCCAGGAGACCGCGGACGACCCGTCCCTGTCGCACTTCCTGCAGGACATCTCGCTCTATTCCGACCAGGACGCGATCCGTGGGGAGGAGAGCCTCGTCACGCTGATGACGCTGCACAACGCGAAGGGCCTCGAGTTTCGCGCGGTCTATCTGCTCGGCATGGAGGAGGGCATCTTCCCGCACTCGCGCTCGATCGAAGAGCAGGGGGTCGAGGAGGAGCGTCGGCTTGCATACGTGGGGATGACACGCGCCCGCGAGCACCTGACGCTGATGCACGCATCGTCGCGATCGCTCTGGGGATCGCGCGGCTACAACCTCCCGTCGCGGTTTCTCGACGAGCTGCCCTCGTCGGTCGAGCGAGAGCGGCTTCGTCCCGCGTCGTGGTCGTCCTACGGAGCACAGGGCGTCGCGCCGCGCGAGGACGTTCCGTCGCTCTCGACGGGAGATTCCGTCCGTCACGGCACGCTCGGCGAAGGAGTCGTCACGCAGATCGAAGCAGGCGGCGTCGTCACGGTGCGCTTCGCAGACGGGAGCGAGCGCCGCCTGATGCTCGACTACGCCCCCCTCGAGCGCATCCCGTAAGGTCGCCGCCGTGTCGATCGAGTACCGGATACCCGGCGAGGACGAGCTGGAGGCGGCGATGCGCGCCGGAGAGGCCGCGTTCGGCGAAGAGCCGCGCGAGGGCGAGTTCGAACGGATGAAGCAGATGCTGCCCCACGATCGGTGGCTCGTGGCCTACGACGACGGCCGGCCGGTCGGCACGACGACCTCGCATGCGTTTCGCCTCACAGTCCCGGGCGGCGAGCTGGCGGCAGGCGGCGTGACCTGGGTCGGAGTTCTGCCGAGCCATAGGCGCCGGGGCATCCTCAGGGAGCTGATGCAGCGGCAGCTCGCAGACCTGCACGACCGCGGCGAGCCGCTCGCGATGCTCTACGCCTCAGAGCCGGTCATCTACGGGCGGTTCGGATACGGAATCGCTGCGCCTTCGATCACGATGGAAGGCGAGACCGCGCGCTTCGCGTATCGCGACGACCCCGGTCCAACCGGCGCCGTCAGGCTGGTCGACGCCGATGAAGCACTGCGCCTGATGCCGGAGGTCTACGACAAAGCACGTCGTGAGATCCCCGGCTTCGTCGCGCGCGCCGAGCTGGACTGGAAGCTCAGCAGGCTCGCGGACCCGGAGCACTGGCGCCGCGGTGCAGGCCCGAAGTTCTACGCCGTGCTCGAGCTCGACGGCAAGGCGGTCGGCTACGCGCTGTATCGCATCAAGCAAGACTGGCGCGACGGCTACTCGCAGAACCAAGTGCAACTGGTCGAAGCCATCGCAACGTCACCCGTGGCAACGCGCGAGCTCTACCGGTTCATCTGCGGCATGGACCTGGTCGCGCGCGTTCGTGGCAAGTACGACCCCGGCTCGCCGCTGTTCCTGATGGTCAACGATTCGCGCAGCCTCTACCTGAAGATGTCCGACGGCCTCTGGCTTCGTTTCGTCGACCTCGAGGCGGCACTCGCCGGTCGCACGTACGAGGGAGACGATTCGGTCGTGTTCGAGGTCGCCGACGCCTTCTGTCCCTGGAACGCCGGACGGTGGCGCATCGGTGCAACCGTCGAGCGAACCGACGACGACGCCGAGCTCGAGCTCGACACGGCAGATCTCGCGTCCGCCTATCTCGGCGCGTTCGACTTCAACGCGCTGGCAATCGCGGGACGCGTGCGCGAGCTGAAGCCCGGCGCCCTGCAACGCGCAAGCGATCTCTTTCGAACGCCACGGCCGCCGTATTGCCCGGAGGACTTCTAGTGGAGCTCGAGGTTCGCCGAGTGAAAGACGTCGCCGAGTTCACGGGCGGCATCATGGCGATCGGCCAGTACTTCGGCATGGTTCCGACCGAGGAGCGCATGCAGCGATTCGCCGACCTGATGACGTTCGAGCGGATGCACGCTGCCTGGGCGGACGGAACGATCGTCGGCGGCGCGGGGGCATTCGACTTCAACCTGACCGTCCCCGGTGGAGAGCTGCCGACCGCAGGCGTCACCGTCGTCGGCGTGTCGCCGACTCACCGGCGCCGTGGCGTGTTGCGCGCGCTCATGCGCATGCAGCTCGACGAGGCACACGAACGGGGCGACCCGCTCGCAGCGCTGTGGGCGTCGGAGGAAACGATCTACGGACGCTTCGGCTACGGCCTGGCGTCCTTCTGCGGCGAGATCACGCTCGCCCACGAGTACGCCGCGTTCGCGCAGCCGGCTGCGCCTCAAGGGACGGTGCGGCTGATCGAGCCCGAGGAGGCGCTCGAGGCGATCCCGCCCCTCTTCGACGAGATCAGGCTCGGTTGGCCCGGGATGTTCTCCCGCAATCGAACCTGGTGGGAGCAGCGAGAGATCGCCGATCCTGAAGAGCGTCGCGACGGCGCAGGTCCCAAGCGCTGGGTCGCCTATGAACGCAACGGCGAGCTCGAGGGCTACGCCACGTACAGGCACAAGCTCGGTTTCGAGCACGGCAGCAGCTCGACGGAGCTTCGCGTCGTCGAGGCGCTCGGCGCCACGCCGGAGGCGTTGCGCGACCTCTGGGCGTACCTGCTCGCGATCGACTGGATCGCAACGGTCAAAGCCTCGCTGCTGCCGCCGGACCATCCACTCTTCCTCCTGCTCGCGACGCCGCGACGGCTCCGCTACCGCATGGGCGACGCTCTCTGGGTACGAGTGCTCGACGTCGGCGCCGCACTGTCCGGACGTACGTACGCGAGCGACGGCAAGGTCGTCTTCGACGTGGTCGACGAGTTCTGTCCGTGGAACGCCGGGCGCTGGCAGCTCGAGGGCGGTCACGCCACTCGGAGCAAGGAGAAGCCGAACCTCGCTCTGCCGGTGCAGTCGCTCGGCGCAGCCCTGCTCGGCGGAATTCCCTTCGCAGCGCTCGGCCGCGCAGGGCGGGTTGAGGAGCTCGAAGACGGCGCGATCGCACGCGCCGACTCGCTCTTCCGCTGGGACCGGCACCCCTGGTGCCCCGAAATCTTCTGATCCAGCACCGGCACTTCGCGGTCCCGACGCTCGGCTAGACTGGCGCGCTCCAGGGCGGTTAGCTCAGTTGGGAGAGCACCAGCTCGACAAGCTGGGGGTCACTGGTTCGAGCCCAGTACCGCCCATTCGCCGATCGAAATCCGGCCTGCTTCGCAAGGCCATGATGATTTCGATCGGCTTCTTGTTGCGATTCCGGCCGTTGTGGCCGGCACCGGCGGAGCCAGTGCCGGCGGCGAAGGGCGACCAGCCGCTTTGACTCGTCGCGGAGCGCTGTTGTTTGCGGCCATGTGCGTCATCTGGGGGATTCCCTACCTGATGATTCGCGTGGCTGTGCGCGAGCTCGCGCCGGTCACGATGGTTTTTCTGCGGACCGGGATCGCTGCCGCGCTGCTCTTGCCTCTGGCTGCACGGCGCGGGGAGTTGCGGCCTCTGCTCGCTCGCTGGCGGCCGCTTCTCGCATACACGGCCGTCGAGGTTGCGTTGCCGTGGCTGCTGCTCGGACGTGCGGAGACCAAATTGACCAGCTCGCTGACGGGTCTCCTGATTGCGGCCGTGCCGCTCGTCGGGGCTCTGATCGTGACGCTCAGCGGAGAACGCGCACGGCTCGGTGGTCGCCGCTGGCTCGGCCTGCTCGTCGGTCTCGTGGGAGTCGCGGGGATCGTCGGTCTCGACATCGGTCGGATCAATCTCGTCGCGCTCGGTGAGGTCGGGATCGTTGCAATCTGTTACGCCGTCGGGCCGCTGATCGTGGCACGGCGAATGCGCGGCTTGCCCGCACTGGGGATCGTCGCGGCGTCGCTCGGGCTCACCGGCGTCGTCTATGCGCCGCTCGCCGCCTTCAACTGGCCCTCGACATTTCCGTCGGCGCACGTCGTCGAATCGATCATCGGTCTTGCGGTCGTCTGCTCGGCGGCGGCGTTTCTCATCTTCTTCGCGCTGATCAAGGAGGTCGGCCCGCTGCGCGCGACCGTGATCACGTACATCAATCCCGCAGTCGCCGCCGTGCTCGGCGTGACGCTTCTGAACGAGCACCTCACCGTCGGGATGGTGTTGGGTTTCGCACTTGTGCTCGCCGGCTGCATCCTCGCCACCGGCGGCGCGCCGGAAGCCGTGCCCGAACCGTAGCGGCGTGCTTCGCGCCGGACAGCGGCGCAGAAGATCACTCGAATTCGCGGCCCCCGAAAGGGGTAGAGCTTTGTTGACATGAACTTCGATATCGCCAACGATCCGATGGTACGAGGGGGGTCTCGGTAGGGCTCTGACACCAAACGAGATCGAACGGAAGGGGAGGGAATGCGGAGTAGGAGTCTGCGGCTTGCGGTCACGCTTCTGTGCGTCGCTTTGCTTTCAGTCGCACCGGCGGGGGCAGGCAACGGGTCGAGCTCCGTGATCGGCGGCGCGGCCAACGAGACGGCGACGAAGTGGTTCGTCGAGCTCTCGAGCGCACCCGCGTCGAAGGGCACGAGCAAGGCCGCTCTGAAGTCCGAGCGCGACGCCTTCAAGGCCAACGCGGCTGCCGACGGCATCAAGCTCACCGAGCATTACTCCTACGACTCCCTCTGGAACGGCGTCTCGGTCTCCGTTGCGCCGACACAGCTCGCCGCGCTGCGTTCCGTCCCCGGCGTGAAAGCGGTCTACCCCGTGGAGACCGTGTCGCTACCTGACTTCCAGTCCGAGAATGGCGGCGGCGCCAACATCGATTTGAAGAACGCGGTCGGGCTCACCGGCGCGAACATCGCGCAGGACGAGCTCCATCTGGACGGCTCGGGCGTGACGATCGCGATCATCGACAGCGGTCTCGACTACACGCTGCCAGAGTTCGGCGGCTGCTTCGGCTCCGGCTGCAAGGTGCGCGGCGGCCTCGATCTCGTCGGGGACGACTACAACGCCACGCCAGGCCCGGCATTCGATCCCACGCCGAGCCCGGGCGGACCGCCGCTGCCGTGCGACCCGAATAAGGCGGACCACGCCGAAGTGCTCGGGGCAGGCACGTCCAACGCGGCCCACGGCACGCACGTCGCCGGCATCGCAGCGGCCGACGGCCGCGGCCACACCGACGACGGCCAGGTGGTCGGCGTCGCGCCGGGAGCACAGCTGCTCGCCTACCGCGTCTTCGGCTGCAACGGCGGCACGGACAGCGACGTCCTCATTCACGCGATGGAGCTTGCGCTCGCAGATCACGCGGACATCGTCAACATGAGCATCGGCGCCGCGTTCAACAACTGGCCCGAGTACCCGACTGCCGTCGCAGCGGACAATCTCGTCGATGCGGGCGTGACCGTCGTCACCTCGATCGGCAACAGCGGCGTGAACGGCGGCCAGCTCTGGTCGGCCGGCGCGCCCGGCGTCGCCCGCAAGGTGATCGGCGTCGCGTCCTTCGACAACACGAAGGCGACGCTCCCGGCGTTCCGCGTGGGCTCGACGATGTACACCTACAACCGTGCGGCCGGATCGCTGGCGACGGTGCCGCTCTCGGGCAGCGCGGAGCTCGTCGCGCTCGGGACTCCGGCGACGATCGGCGACGGTTGCGTCAACAAGCCGGCGGCCAACAGCCTGACGGGAAAGATCGTGCTGATCCAGCGCGGGAGCCCGCCCACCGGCCCGACCTGCGGCTTCTACAACAAGGCGCTTGAACGCACAGCTCGCCGGAGCCGCCGGCGTCGTGATCTACAACAACGTGGCAGGCCCGCTGAACCCGACGGTGGCGCCGCCCGCACCCGGCGCGCCGCCGATCAACATCCCGGTGGCGGCAATCACACGCGCTGACGGAATCTCGATCTCCAACGGGCTCGCTGTCGACCACACGCTGACCTGGACCGACCAGGTGTTGGAGTCACCGCTCGCAACTGCGGGCCTGATCTCCGATTTCAGCTCGTTCGGCACCGACGCCGAGCTCGGGCTGAAGCCGGACCTCGGCGGCCCCGGCGGTCAGATCTACTCCACCTGGCCGCACCAGCAGTTCGGCGGTCACAACACGATCAGCGGCACGTCGATGGCGTCGCCGCACGTGGCCGGCCTCGCCGCGCTGATCCTGCAGGCCAAGCACAAGGACATCTCGCCGGCGCTCGTGCGGACGCTGCTGATGAACACCGCGCAGCCCGCGGGCTTCAACCTCGCACCGGGAGCCGGTCTCGAGCCGACGTGGCGTCAGGGCGCCGGTCTCGCGCAGGTCGTCAACGCCGTCACGACTCCGGCGTGGGTGACCCCGTCGAAGCTCTCGCTCGGTGAAGGCAACGGCGGTTCCTCACAGCTCACGGTGACGAACAGCGGCTCGGTGCCCGTCACCTATGACCTCTCCGGCGTGACGACGATCGGGACCGGGCCCTCCTCGAATCCCGCCAACGTCTATCCGTTTGCATTCGCCTATCTGGGCGGCGCAACGAATACGACGACGTTCAGCTCGTCGGGCGTCACCGTTCCGGCGGGTGGAAGCGCTTCGGTGAACGTGAACATCCAGGCGGCAGCCTGGCCGGCGAAGAGCCTCTACGGCGGGTACGTCGTGCTGACGCCCCGTGGTGGTGGCGTGACCTTGCGCGTCCCCTACGTCGGCTTCGAGGGCGACTACCAGTCGCTGCCGGTGCTGACCTCGGCGAGCTGTGGGATGCCGGCCGTCTTCCGGATCGGCGGCGCCGACTCGTGTCTCGGCCCGGGGGTCTCCCGGCTCGGCGCGGCCGGGGCGACGTTCACGCTCCAGGGCGCCGACTTCCCGATCCTCCTCTTCCACCTGAACCACCAGGTGCGGCGGCTCAACATCCAGGTGTTCAAGGCCGACGGCTCAGCCGTGCACCCGGTGTTCAACTACGTCACGCAGCAGGAGTTCCTCGGCAGGAACTCGACCGCCACCAGCTTCTTCGAGTTCGACTGGGACGGGACGCGCTCGCAGGACAACGGCGGCGGCAACGGCGACCACCGCAAGGTCGTCCCGAATGGGCGCTACGTCCTGAAGCTCAGCGTGCTGAAGGCCCTCGGCAACTCCGGCACCCCGGCCGACTGGGAGACCTTCACGACGCCGCCGATCACGCTCGCCCGCCCCTAGAGCTTTCGGTCAGAGAGGTGCGTGCAAGAGAAAGGCCCCGCTGTTGCGGGGCCTTTCTCGTTCCTGCACGTGCCTGCGAGCTAGCGGCTCGTGCGGCGCCGTGTGGTCGAACGGCGCTTGGCCGTGCTCCGCTTGGCGGTCGACCGCTTGCGAGTCGTGGTCTTCCGCTTGCGTGTGCTGGCGGCCTTGCGGCCCGCGGTCTTGCGGGTCGCGGTCTTCCGCTTGCGGGTAGCGGCGGCCTTGCGGCCGGCGGTCTTACGGGTCGCGGACTTGCGGCCCCCGGTCTTCCGCTTCCGCGTGCCGGCAGCCTTGCGGCCTGCGGTCTTGCGGGTTGCGGTCTTCCGCTTGCGCGTGGCCGCGGCCTTGCGGCCGGCCGTCTTGCGCTTCGCCGTGCTGCGCTTCTTGCCGGTGCTGCGCTTCTTCGCGGTGCTGCGCTTCTTCGTCGTGCTGCGGCGCTTGGCGGTACCACGCTTGGCGGTCGTCCGCTTCTTCGCGGTACTCCGCTTCTTGGTGGTGGTCCGCTTGGCCGTGCTTCGCTTGCGCGAAGCGGTCTTACGCTTGCGGGTCCCTGTGGACTTCCGGGCCGCCGTCTTGCGCTTGGTCGTGGACCGCTTGCGGCGGCCACGGCTCGAGGCGGCCTGCACCTTCGAGACGCCTTCTTCTTCCTGCTGTGCTTCGACCTGTGGCTCTTCGCCAATCAGGCTGCTGCTTTCCGGCTGATCGTCGATCGGCCGGGGGAACTGCGTTGGGAACTGCCCTTCTTCGATACTCGACATCTGCCCTCCTGATTCGGAGATTTCCTCTACGAGCTGGCCAGTCTGCATGTCGCTCGCTTCGCGTGCGATATCTGCTTGCGCTACGACACCGACGAGCCGTCCGTCTGCCTCGACCACCGGTAGACGGCGTACTTGATGCTTGGCCATCATTCGCAGCGCTTCGTCCAGATCCTGCGTTGGATCGATGCTGAACAGCTGCGTCGACGCCACGTCGCGAACCTTCACGTGATCGGGGTTTCTCCCCTCTGCTGCGACCCGCGTCGCGATATCGCGGTCGGTCAGCATCCCGATCAACCTGTCGCCCTCCACGATGGGTGCGAGGCCGACATCCTCATCCAGCATCATCTTCGCGGCGTACGCAACGGATTTCTCTGCGTCGATGGTGCAAGGATTCGAGGTCATGACGTCTCTGATGTTTTGAGGCATCTCTCCTCCTAGTGATTTGAATCGCACGTTGCGTACCCCGCGCGATTCCCTACGAAACGATGAAAATACAACACATGTCGTACGGACAACGTATTCGCGAGCTCGCATTGTCGTTTCCGGAGACATATGAGGACTCGCCTTGGGGACATCCGGTTTTCAAGGTTGGCGACAACAAGATGTTCGCAGCAATGTCGGACGGAGAAGCCTCGGTAACGCTCACCGTGAAACTCACACCCGAAGAGAGGGAAATTGCGCTGCATTTCCCACACGTCAGCGTTGCGCGCTACGTCGGCCGTTACGGGTGGGTCACCGCGGAAGTGGGCGATGACGAGACACTCGAAAGCGCACTCGAATGGCTACGAGAGAGCTACTGGCTCAAGGCGCCGGCGCATCTGCGAACTGCCGTCGAAGAGACTTGACAATTTTCGCAAGCATCCGCGCCGAGGGCTCAGTCGGCGCCTGGATCATCGTCGGAGGGCTGCTCGGTGTCCGTCGGATCGGGGACCGGTGACTCGTCGATCTCCTCGTTGCGATCGTCCTTGCGCGGGTGTTCCTTATCCTGTTCTGTCATGAAGGTCTATCTGCCCGACAAATCGGAACTTGAACTTCCCGAGGGAGCGACGGGGCTCGACGCGGCCCGCAAGATCGGCCCCCGCCTCGCCGAGGAGGCGGTGCTCGTTCGCTCGAACGGCCGCGTCCAGGATCTCCGCCTGCCTCTCGAGGACGGCCAGCCGCTCGAGATCCTGACCACGCGGGATACGGCCGACGCGGACGCGCTCGCCGTCCTCCGCCACTCATCGGCCCACCTGCTCGCCGAAGCGGTCCGGCGGCTCTACCCCGGGGTCAAGGTTGCGATCGGGCCGCCGATCGAGAACGGCTTCTACTACGACTTCGAATTCCCCGAGCCGATCGCCGAGGAGGATCTGCCGAAGATCGAAGACGAGATTCGGCGCGAGCTCGCCGAGGGCCGCACCTGGTCGCGCGAGGAGGTGACGGCCGACGAGGCGCGTCGCCGCTTCGAAGCCGAAGGCGAGCCGTACAAGGTGGAGCTCGTCGGAACGGCCGAGGGGCCGATCTCCTTCTACACGCAGGGAGAGTTCACCGATCTCTGCCGCGGTCCGCACCTGCAGAGCTCGAAGCCGATCAAGGCGGTGAAGCTCACGGGGCTCGCGGGGGCTTACTGGCGCGGTGACGAGCACAACAAGCAGCTGACGCGGATCTACGGCACGGCGTTCTATTCGCAGGCGGACCTCGATCAGTATCTGGAACGTCTGGAGGAGGCCCGCCGCCGCGACCACCGCCGGCTCGGGCCGCAGCTCGATCTCTTCCACCTGGCCGAGAACGCTCCCGGCTCGCCCTTCTGGCACCCGAAGGGCATGGTCATCTGGAACGAGCTCGAGGACCTGCGGCGGCGCGAGAACGCGAAGCGAGGCTACGTCGAGGTGAAGACGCCGCTCCTCTACGACATCGACACGTACATCACCTCCGGCCACTACGAGAACTACCAGGAGAACATGTTCTTCGTACAGGGGCACGAGGGCGAGAAGCAGCTGGCCCTGAAGCCGATGAACTGCCCCGGGCACATGCTGCTCTTCGGTGAGCGTCGCCGCAGCTACCGCGAGCTGCCGCTGCGCTATGCGGAGTCGTCGACGCTGCACCGCGACGAGCGCGGCGGGACCCTCCACGGCCTGCTGCGCGTGAAGCACATCACCCAGGACGACGCCCATGTCTTCGTCACGGAGGAGCAGATCCAGGAAGAGATCGACGGGATGGTCGACTACGCCAGGTTCCTCTACGACCTCTTCGGCCTCGAGCCGAGAGCGGAGCTTTCCACCCGCCCCGAGAAGCGCCTCGGCACTGACGAGCAATGGGATCACGCCGAGGGAGCGCTCGAGGCGGCCCTGCAGCGACACGGCATGGACTACTCGATCAGTCCGGGCGAAGGAACCTTCTACGGCCCGAAGATCGACCTGCACATGACGGACTCACTCGGGCGGTCGTGGCAGATGGGCACCATCCAGCTCGACTACCAGATGCCCGTGCAGTTCGGGCTCATGTACTCGGGCGCCGACAACGCCGACCACCATCCGGTCGTGATCCACCGCGCGCTGCTCGGGTCGCTCGAGCGCTTCACGGGCGTCCTGATCGAGCACTACGCGGGAGCGTTCCCCTTCTGGCTCGCTCCCGTGCAGATCAGGATCATTCCCGTCGGCGAGGACCACCGCGAAGCGGCCGAGTCGCTGCGCGACCGGCTGGGCGCCGAATATCGGGTCGAGGTCGACGAGCGCGACGAGACGGTCGGCAGGCGGATCCGCGACGCGGAGCTCGAGAAAATCCCCTATGTCGTTGTCTACGGAGACAAGGAGTCCGACGAGTCGCTGGCGGTGCGGAAGCGGGGTGGAGAGCAGTCGACCCTCAGCCTGGAGGCCCTTCGTGCCGAAATCTCTCGGGCCAATGACGAGGCGGTGGCGCGTGCGTAGGCCGGCAGGACAGTACTAAGACGTACGGACTGGCGGCTGGAGCGCGCGCTAGCGCCTCGAGGGGACGGCGGAGCGCGGCTTCGCCGCGCGGGAGCCGTCGCCGGTCAGGGGCTCGAGGGGATTGCTAACCTGTAGGCCTGCAAGTAGGAGCGCCCACGTTCCTCACCTCGCGAGCACACGCTCAGCGTGGTTCAACCGAGTCGTTCGGATGAGGATTCTGGGCCGCTGCTTGCAGCGGTTTTGTCGTTTTACAGAAAGGATCGAAGCTAGCTTGGTGAGAGCCCTTTGAGGCCAAGACGGACAGTAGAACCGCCGTCCAGGCCCGCACCGCAGGCGCGGATCAACGACTACATCCGTGCGTCCCAGGTTCGGTTGATAGACGACGACGGATCGCAGCTCGGGATCAAGCCCACGAAGGAGGCGATGCAGTACGCCTTCGACAAGGGGCTCGATCTCGTCGAGGTCGCGTCACAGGCCGATCCACCGGTCGCCCGCGTGATGGACTACGGGAAGTACCGATACGAACTGGAGCAGAAGGCCAAGCTTGCCCGGAAACACCAGACGCAGATCAACGTCAAGGAGATCAAGCTCAGACCGAAGATCGGAGTTCACGACTACAACACGAAGAAGGGGCACGTCGAGCGCTTCCTGAACCAGCGCGCCAAGGTCAAGGTGACGATCATGTTCAGGGGCCGGGAGACGACTCATCCCGAGCGGGGCCGCGACTTGCTGATGCGGCTCGCGGAGGACGTCCAGGAGATCGGAGTCGTGGAAGCGCAGCCGCTCCTCGACGGCAGGAACATGACCATGGTGCTGGCGCCAACGAAGAATGCGGGAGTCAAGAGAGATGCCGAAGATCAAGTCATCGAGCAGCGCGAAGAAGCGGTTTAAGGTCACCGCCGGCGGCAAGCTGCTCCGGCGCCGCGGCATGCAGAGCCACAACCTGACCAAGAAGAGCTCGAAGCGCAAGCGGCGCTTCGACAAGGACCAGCCGGTCGCGAAGGCGAACGAGCGCGCGCTGCGCGGCATGCTCGCCGGACGGGGGAAGCGCTAATGCCCAGGGTGAAGAGGTCGGTCGCGTCCCGCAAGAAGCGGCGCAAGGTTCTCGACCAGGCGAAGGGCTACTGGGGGCTGAAGAAGTCCTCCTACCGCTACGCGAAAGAGCAGGTCGACCATTCGCTCACGTACGCGTACCGCGACCGCAAGAACAAGAAGCGGACGTTCCGCCGGCTCTGGATCATGCGGATCAACGCGGCGGCGCGGGCGAACGGCCTGTCGTACAACCAGTTCATCGCCGGGTTGAAGGAAGCCGAGATCGACCTCGACCGCAAGGTGCTCGCCGACCTCGCAGTCAGCGATCCCACAGCTTTCGGCGCCATCGCCGAAAAGGCGAAATCGGCGCTGGCGTCGCAGACCACCTGATCAGCTCCCGCGACAACGAGAAGCTCAAGCTCGTCCGCAAGCTGCACGAGCGCAGCTGGCGCGACAAGCTCGGGCTCTTCTTCGTCGAGGGTGAGGACCTCGTCGACGCGGCCGCGGCGGCGGGGATCGAGCCGGTCGAGCTGCTCGTCGCCGGCGATAACGTCGAGCCGGACCTGCTCGCCGAGGTGTCGACGCTCGCGCATCCACCGAGGGCGATCGGTGTCTTCCGTCGCGCCGACCTTCCCTCCGCCCCCCTGCCGGACGTGGGACTGGCGCTCTGGCGCTTGGCAGACCCCGGCAACGTTGGTGCGCTGATCAGGTCGGCTGATGCGCTCGGCCCTGCCTTCGTCGCGCTGTCGCCGGGCTCCGCCGATCCCACCTCGCCGAAAGCGCTGCGCGCGTCGATGGGCGCGATCTTCCGCGTGCCGCAGCCCGCCTTCGACGAGGCGCCGGGACGCAGGGTGGCGCTCGTCGCGCACGGTGGCGTTGCGCTCGCAGACCTCGACCTCGCCGGGCCGACGACGTTCGTGCTTGGCTCGGAGCGCGAGGGACTGCCGGCCGAGGTGCTCGCAACGTGTGACGAGCGCGCGACGATTCCACTCGCGGGCGGCACCGAATCGTTGAACGTTTCGACCGCCGGCGCGCTGGCGCTGTACGAGCGGTCGCGCCGCAATCCCTCCTAGCCGCGGCGGCGCGCCACCCAGATCGTGTCCTCGCGACCGGCGTACGGTGTCCGGTCGAACCAGCCGTAGCACGCTTCGATCTCATATCCCGACCGCTCGAGGAGCGCCTGCCACTCCTCGGGTGAGAGCCAGGCGAGTGCCATCGTCGTCTCGCGCTCGCCGTCACGCACCGTGAGGGTGAGCGTGCGCGCATGCTCGTCCCAGAGAGCGTGCTCGAAGATTCCCGGCTCGCGCTCGAGCCAGCGCCCGTGCGTCTGCGCGATGTCGTCGGCGTCGGGAGCGAACACGTCGAAGACGAACCGTCCTCCGGGCAACAGCAGCTCGTGGGCCGCGCGCAGCACGGCCTCTCGGTCCTCGTCGGTGTGCATGTGCAGCAGCGAACGGAACGGACAGATGACGAGCGGCACGCGCTCGCTCACCGGGGGCTCGCGCAGATCGCCGAGCCGCAGGTCGAGCTCGACGCTCGCGAGCGAAGCCCGCCGCGCACAGACGTCGAGCATCCCCCGCGAAGAGTCGATCCCGATCACGCGGATGCCGTCGGCGGCGATCGGGACCGCGATCCGGCCGGTTCCGACGCCGAGCTCGACGACGGGGCCTCCGGACGCGCGGGCCTCGTCCAGATAGAAGGCGACGTCCTCGACGACGCTCGCGCTCCACGGGTCGTACAGCTCAGCTATCGCGTCGTAACTGCTCAAAGGCTAGATTCGGCTTATGGATTGGGAGGAGTACGCGAGCACTGCTTTGCAGAGTTTTGCCGATGCCGGCACGACCGAGGAGCTGGCGGCGGCGCACACAGCCTGGCTGGGGCGCAAGAGCGAGCTGAAGGTCGGCCTCAGGAACGTCCGCGACCGGGAGACCGGCATGGCGCTGAACGCGGTGCGGGAGCGCCTCGAGGAGGCGTTCGAGGCTCGGTCCGCGGAGCTCGGGCGCGCCGAGCTGGCGCAGCTCGACGAGCAGCTCGACGTCACGCTTCCGGGAACGGTGCTGCGCCGAGGACGCCTGCATCCGCTGACCCAGATCAGGCGCGAGGTCGAGGACATCTTCCTCGGCCTCGGCTACGAGATCGTCGACAGTCGGGAGGTCGAGACCGTCTGGCACAACTTCGACGCGCTCAACCAGCCGCTCACCCACCCCTCGCGGTCACACCGGGACACCTTCTACGTCGACAGCGAAACGCTCCTGCGCACCCACACCTCCACGGGTCAGATCCGCGTCATGGAGCAGCGCCAGCCGCCGATCTACATCGCGACGCTCGGCCGCGTCTACCGACGCGACACACCGAGCCCGCGGTCGACGCCGAACTTCCACCAGGTCGAGGCGCTCGTCATCGACCGCGGCATCACGCTGGCGAACCTGAGGGGGACGCTGATGCACTTCTTCCGCGCGATGTTCGGGCAAGGGCGTGAGGTCCGGATGCGGACGAGCTTCTTCCCGTTCACGGAGCCTTCCGTCGAATTCGACGTCACCTGCTTCCTCTGCGGCGGTCGGGGCTGCGCGTTCTGCAAGCAGACGGGCTGGTTCGAGATGGGCGGCGCCGGCGTCGTCGATCCTGCCGTGCTCGAAAATGTCGGCTATGACCCGGAGGAATGGTCGGGCTTTGCCTGGGGCCTCGGTCTCGACCGCATCGCCGCGCAGCGGCACGCCATCCCCGACATCCGCATGTTCTGGGAGAACGACCTCCGAGTCCTCAGGCAGTTCTAGATGAGGGTTCCGATCAGCTGGCTACGGGAGTACGTCCCGATCGAGATGCCGCTTCGTGAGCTCGCCGACCGTCTGGTGATCTCCTCGTGCGAGGTCGACAGGATCGAGACCGTCGGCGTCGCAGACGTCGACGGCAACCTCGGATTGTTCCGCGTTGGCCGCGTGCTCGACGCGGTCAAGCACCCGAATGCCGACCGCTTGCAGCTCTGCCAGGTCGATGTGGGGGAGGGCGAGCCGCGTCAGATCGTGTGCGGGGCCTGGAATTTCGGCTCGGGCGCAACCGTGGCCGTTGCGCTCCCCGGCGCGGTGCTGCCGAACGGCTTGCAGCTCGAGCAGCGCAAGGTTCGCGGCGAGCTCAGTGATGGGATGATTCTCGCCGAGGACGAAGTCGAGCTCGGCTCTGATCACACCGGCATCATGCTCCTGCAGGACGGGATCGAGGTCGGGACGCCGCTCTCAGACGTGCTCCCCCTGACGGACAGCGTTCTCGAAGTCGAGACCGGTCACAACCGGCCCGACCTGCTCGCCGTGTACGGCATCGCCCGCGAGGTCGCTGCGCTGTTCGATCTGCAGCTGTCGCCGGCGCCGGGTACGGATCCGCAGCGGAGCGCAGAGCAGCCGGTCGACGTCAAGGTCGAAGACTTCGAGGGTTGCCCTCGCTATGTCGGCCGGCTCTTCCGCAACGTCACGATCGCACCATCGCCGCTGTGGCTCAAGGCGCGGCTGCTCGCCGCGGGGATGCGTCCGATCTCGAACGTCGTGGACGTGACGAACTACGTGATGCTCGCGCTCGGCAACCCGCTGCACGCATTCGACTACGCCAAGCTCGCCGAGGGGAGGATCGTCGTACGCCGCGCCGCGGCCGGCGAGAAGCTCCGCACGCTCGACGGTATCGACCGTGAGCTCGAGCCATACGACCTGTTGATCGCCGACGCAACGCGCCCTGTCGCGCTCGCGGGGATCATGGGCGGCGAAGAGACCGAGATCGGGGAAGACACGACCGAGATCCTGCTCGAGGCCGCGAACTTCGAGCCGAACACGATCTTCCGGACGTCCGAACGGCTGCGGCTGCGCACCGAGGGCTCGAACCGCTGGGAGAAGGGCGTCGATCCCTACCTTGCGGAGCAGGCAGCAACCCTTGCGACGGAGTTGATCGTCGAGCTCACCGGGGCGGAGTGGGTCGGCCACACAGACGTCCACGAGGAGCTGCCGGAGCCTCCGGTCGTTCGCTTCCGCCCCGAGCGGACCGATGCAGTGATCGGGATCGAGACTCCGGTCGAGGAGCAGCACGCGATCTTGCGGCGCCTCGGCTTCGGCGTCGACGGTGAGAGCGTCGCCGTGCCGACGTGGCGCGCCCGTGACGTGACGCGCGAGATCGATGTGGTCGAGGAGGTCGCGCGCTTCCGGCTCGACGACGTTCCAGCGCGGCTGCCTCGCCGCGACGCGATGTTCGGACAGCTCTCCAAGCTGCAACGACTCCGCCGGCGAATCGAGGACACGCTCGTCGGCTTCGGCTATTCGGAGGCGTACACGTGGAGCCTTCTGCCCGACGATCCGACTCCGGGTGCAGTGAAGCTGCAGGAGCCGCTCTCGAGCGAGCAGGCCGTGCTGCGCACGTCGCTCGTCGCCGGACTGCACGCCTCGGCGCTTCGCAACGTGGCTGCCGGCAACGACGACATCGCCCTGTTCGAGCAAGCCCATGTCTACCTTCCCGCGGACGAGCAGCTTCCCGACGAGCGGTGGCATCTCGGCGGCATTGCGCAGGGCGGTTTCGCGTTCGCGAAGGGGACGGTCGAGGGTCTTTACGCCGCGCTCGGCATCGAGCCGTCGTTCCGAGCTGCAGACGATCTCCCGGCCGCGGGACGCGGCGCACGTACCGGCGAAGGCTGGGTCGTCGCCCTGCGTGACCCCGACTTGCCCGGCGAGTGGGGCGCGTTCGAGCTGGACGTCGAAGCGCTCGCGGGGCTCGTGCCGGAGCTGATCGTCTACGACGATGTCATCACCTACCCGCCCATTCGCCAGGATCTCGCCTTCACGGTTCCGGACGAAGTCACGGCGGGAGTGCTCGTCGACGCCGCCCGCGAGGCAGCCGGCTCGACGCTGCGGGAGATGCGCGCCTTCGACGTCTACCGTGGCGAGCAGGTCGGGCCCGGCAAGAAGTCGATCGCCTTCTCGGTGACCTTCCAGTCACCCGAGCGGACGCTCACCGACAAGGATGCCGCGGAGCTCAGGAGCCGCATCGTCACGGCCCTGGCCGAGCGGTTCGGCGCCGAGCTCCGTACCTAGATCGAGGGAACGTGACCGCTTAGCGCGCGCGCCGCGCAACGTCTCATTTGCAAATGAGTGGACAAGCGGGGCTGCCTCACTAACGTGAGTGCGGGGAGTAGGACCACATGAGGGGGAGAAATGACACTGCGGCTCACGGGCACTTTGGTGCTCGTTCTCGGCATCGCTGCCATGGCGTCGGCGTCGGCATTCGCCGGTAACGGGCACGGCAACGGCAACGGGAACGGGAACGACAACGGGAAAGGCGGCGGCCCTGCAGCGGCCGTCGGCGCGATAGCAGATCACGGCAACTCGGCGAACGCGCCGGGACACCAGCAGGCGGACGCCGTTCAGGCGCCTACCGTGACGGCTCCGTCAACGACGGTTGCCGTCACCTCGACGACGGCGCAGGAAGGCGTGAAGCCGGCGAACGACACCGCACACGACACTCACGCCGCTGCCGCGTCGGACGAGACAAAGCTGTACGGAAACGGCAAGACGGCCGGGCAGATCGCGATGCAGAACGGCGCGGCAGGAACTACGCGACTCCACGGTCCGGGCAACAGCCAGCCGCACAAGGCGGCGCCGTGCTCGGGCGGCCACGAAGTGGATGTCCATGCGTTGAAGGGGAAGCGGCAGGGATCCTGCGGCACGACGTCGGATCCGGCGCCGAAGCCGACTCCGACTCCGATTCCCGATCCGGGTCACACGAACGATCCGGGCAACGGCCCTGGCTCGAATCCGTCGAGCACACCGAGCTCGACTCCGGCGACGACTCCGGCCGCGGGCGGGATGGTCCCCGGCGTGGTGAGCGAGGGAGGCAGGAGCGGCGACCCGAAGACACCGCCGAAACGGCACGGCGCAGTCTCAGCGGTGCTCGGGGCGACGCAGGGCGCCGCCGTACGCGGCACGCTGCCGTTCACGGGCGCCGACCTGTGGAGCACCGTGTTCGTCGCGGTCGCGCTGATTCTGATCGGGCTGGCGCTCTGTCAGCGGGCTCGCACGCTTCCAGTCCGTGAATCCGAGGAAGGGGCACGCCCGTAAGGTCCCGGCATGACCACAAGCACCCTGCTCGGTGCGTTCCTGGCCGCGATGTTTCTCCCGTCGGCCCTGGCGCAAGCCGATAATCCGCGACTCGTAGGGACGGTCGGAAGGAACGATTCCTTCACGATCTCCCTACGAGACGCATCGGGGAACGCGATCACACATCTGGATCCCGGCACCTACGACATCGAGATCCAGGACCTGTCCGAAGCACACAACTTCCATCTCGTCGGCCCCGCCGTCGACGAAGCCACCGACGTCGGCAGCAAGCAGGACGTCGTCTGGACGCTCACGCTCACGGATGGCCGGTACCGCTTCGAATGCTCCGCGCATCCGACCGTGATGAACGGGTGGTTCACCGTCGGAGACGTGGCGCCGACGAAGCTCGCCGGTGTAGCCGGGCCGAAGCGGACGATCTCGCTCGAGCCGAAGGCGGCCGAGGTCGGGCCCGCGACGATCAGCGTCAACGACCGAAGCCGCGCCGACAACTTCCACCTCTCCGGCCCGGGCGTGAACAAGAAGACGGGCGTCGGCTTTCGCGGACGCGTGACCTGGAACGTGGCGCTGCAGCCTGGGGTCTACACGTACCGGTCGGACAAGCACAAGAACCTGCGCGGCGCGTTCACGGTCAGGCTCCCCGCCTAGCGAGCTTCACGAGCCCGGCGTTCTCACCGCCGGCGGCTCGAATGTCGGCCTGCCGGTCGAGCTCGGCGTTGAGCTCGGCGCCGAAGAGCAGCGCGAACGCCGAGTAGTTGAGCCAGAGCAAGAGGATGACCCCGCTTGCGATCGTCCCGTACGTCTTCGTGTAGTTCCCGGCGAAAGTGACATAAAGGGCGAAGAGCCCCGAGAGGAGGAGCCACAGCGCGCCGCCGACGAACGAGCCGGGCGTGACCCACTTCCAGCTGCGCTGCTCCTTGTTCGGGCCGAGGTAGTAGACGAGCCCGAAGAAGAGCAGGATCGCGCAGAACGCGATCGGCCAGCGGGCGATTCCCCAGGTCCACTGAAACACGCCGCCGAGTCCGGCCCGCTTGCTGATCGCGTCGCCGAGCGAGCCGCCGACGACGATCAGCAGGAAGATGCCCGCGGTCGTGATCCCGCTCGAGACGACGAGGATGATCGCGACGCCGCGCACCTTCCAGAACGGCCGCGTTTCCGGACGCTCGTAGGCTTTGTTCACCGCCTTCAGCACCGACGTCATCGCGCCGCTCGCAGCCCACACGGCGCCGAAGAACCCGATCAGGAACGCGGCCACGGAGGTTCCGCCCTTCGTGTCGTGCTGCAGGCTCGTGATGAACTTGATCACGCCGTTCGGGGCGATCGGATCGAGGAGGCTCTTGACGTCGCCGAACAGGTGAAACACCCCGAGCGCGCCGACCAGGAACGCCATCGCGGGAAAGAACGCGAGCAGCGAGCTGTAGGCGATCTGCTGTGACAGGCCCATGCAGTCGTCCTTCATGAACCTGGCGAATGCTCGCTTGAGCGCGGCAAGCCACTCGGACGGCTTCAGCTTCTCGGGCGAGCTCGGCGCGTGGCCGACGCGAGAATCTGTTTCAGTCGCGGTCGACAAGGCGGAAGCGGCCGAGCTTGGCTTTCGTCTCGCCTTCGCGCCCGCGCCGAAAGATCAGCCGCGCGGTCGCACCGACACCGCCCGCGAGCAGGAAGCCAACGCCGAGCGCTCCCGCGGCCACGCCGGGAAGGTTCGAGCGCAGCTTGCCGGTGATGTTCGTGGCCTCGCCGATCTCTTCGCGCAGCGTCTCAGCTGCTCCCGCGAGCTGCTCGCGCTCAGCTTCGATGTCGCGGCGAACCTGGTCCACGGTCCTGGAGTTGCTACGTGCCATTCGTCTTCAACGCCTCCGTCGTCAGCTTCGCTTCGCGGATCGCCTGCTCGGGCACCGGGGGCGTTCCCTTCTTGATCTTCATCAGCCCGAAGACGCCGAGCATCCCGGCGAGCAGAAAGATGATCCCCGTCGTCACGAGCAGCGCTGCCCACGTCGGCATGGCCGTTGCGAGCGCAGCTGCGATGGTGGCGAAGGCGAAGCCCACCATGAAGAACATGAACACCGCGGCTCCCAACAGGAGGGCGATGCCGAGGCCGAGCGCGAACACCTTCTTCTTGAGCTCCATCGCGGCGAGCTCGAGCTCGAGCCGCACGATCGAGCTCGCGCGCTCGGCTACCTGTTTGACCGCCGCGCCGAGCCCGTGCGCCTTGCGGCCGTTAGTCCCTTGGGTGGGCATGACCTCTCCAGTCGATCCACTTGGCGAGGAAGATGCCGCCCGCGAGCGCCGCTCCGGCGATCAGCCACGGGCTCGGTCCGCCGCCCGTTTTCTTCTTCGGCTTCGGCCGTGAGCCGAGCTGAGGGGAAGTCGGGGCGATCGTCGCCTGGCCGGGCTTCCCGTTCGTCGGCGCCTCGCCCTTGGCGCGCGCCTTGATCAGGCTCGGCTTCATCTTGCGAATCAGGTCGGCGTCCTCCGCCAGCGGCTCGGCGAGCTTGGCCTTCAACCCGCCCTCGCCGGCGAACTGGTTCGCGAGCTGTTGGAGCTTGCCCGCAGCGCGTTCGACTTTCTGGTCGGCGGTCATTTCTTGGTGGGCGGTTCCTCGCCCGTCAGGGTACGCCAGATCCGAGAGGCGGTGCGGCGCGACACGATCGTCGCGGCAGCGCCGATCGTCCCGTAGAGCGCGGACCAGAGAAGTTTCCGAAGCATGAAGAAGGGTTCTACCAGGCCCGGGCGCTCCAAAACCTGCATACGTATGCTGGACTTATGCAGCTGGGCAAGCCGGAGCGGCAGAGGTTGATCGAGAGCGTCGTCTCCCGCAAGCGCGTCGGCACCCAGTTCGAGCTGCTGGACGCCCTCGCCGACGCCGGGTGCGTGGTGACGCAGGCCACCGTTTCGCGAGACATTCGCGAGCTCGGCCTGGAGAAAACGCACGATCCGCTGGGCCGGCCGCGCTACGTCCTCCCGAACGTCGTGCGCCGCGCCGATCCGAGCGAGGTGCTGAACTCGATCCTCGGCCAGTTCGGGCGCACGGTCACGCCGGCAGGGAACATCGTCGTCGTTCAGTCGGAGCTCGGTTCGGCTCCGGCGATCGCGCGCGCGCTCGACGGCCTCGACCACGAGCGCATCGTGGGCACGCTCGCGGGCGATGACACGGTCCTCGTCGTCGCGCCTTCGGAGCGAGACGCCAGGACGCTCGCGCGTGAGCTCGCCGCCGTGCTCGACTAGCCCGACTGGGGGCCGGTCTCGTCGCTCAGTTGCTTGATCGCGTCGCCGTCGAGCAGCAGGTGCACGCGGCCCTCGTTGATCGCACCGACATCGTCGGACGGGACGAAGCGGTGGCCGGTGAACAATCCGGTCGAGATCAGGATCCCGCTGAAGATGTCGGCGTTCGAATCGCCGACGACCTGCTCGACCCGGCCGACCTCGTTCCCATCGACATCGACGACCTTCCAGCCGGGCTCGACGACGAGCCAGGAGGCGGGGTCGCCCTCGTGGCTCATACCGTCCGCCCGCCGAGGAGCCAGACGGGGCCTTGGGTGGCGGAGGGATGTGTGTCGGAGAGCACGTGGATGACCTGGATCTCGCCCGTGATGCCCTCGTTGTCGCAGCGCGTGAAGCAGCGCGCCGCCATCTGCGGTGACACGCCGTACCCGAAATGCTGCGCGCTGCGGAAGCGAAGCGTCGCGGCGCCGGCGAACCGTGCCGGGTTGAGCGGTGCGAGCAGCAGTGCGGCCCGCTCGAGGTAGTCGGTTGAATCGAGGCGCACCTGCGCGTACAGGTCGCTCCAGTCGGGCGGCGCTCCGGCGAGCTGCTCTTCCCACTGCTCGCCCAATTTCGGTTTTTGTCGCCGCTCTTCGCGTCGTACCTGCTGCACCGCGCCCAGCTCGAGCTCGCCTTCGATCCGCTCGTCGTCGAGCCGCTTCAGCAGGCGGCGGACGGCCTCTGGGCCGACGCCGGGCCCGCTGCGGTCGACGTTGAAGCGAAACGTCCGGCCCAGGCGGCCGGGAGTTGCCGGCGCGAGCAGCGCGGCCGCGCGTTCGAGCCGGGCCTCGTTGGCGATGGTGAGCTGGAGGCGTAGCCCGGACCAGTCGTCGGCCAGGCCGCGCTCGAGCTCGCTGAACTGGTCGACTAGTCGCAAGAGCCTGAGCATAAACTGAGGCTCATGGCGAAGGTGGAGCAGAAAGGCACGCTCTCGAAATCGGATCTGCGCGAGTTCTTCCGCGAGATGCTGTTGATCCGGCGCTTTGAGGAGAAGGTCGAGGAGCGGTTTCGGGCAGGAGAGCTGCCCGGGTTCCTGCACGTCGCGATTGGCCAGGAAGCGGTCGCCGTCGGAGTCTGCCGCGCCCTCGAGGGCGGCGACATCATCGCGTCCACCCACCGCGCGCACGGACATACGCTTGCAAAGGGCACGACTCCGAACGAATTGATGGCCGAGCTCTACGGCAAGCTCGAAGGCTGCTCACACGGCTACGGCGGCTCGATGCACCTCTACGACATCGAGCGCGGCAACATGGGCGCGAACGCGGTCGTCGGAGGCGGTCTCCCGGGGATCACGGGCGCTGCGCTCGCGTTCCAGTTCAGGGGCGAGCCTCGCGTCGCCGTCGCGTTTTTCGGCGACGGTGCGACGAACATCGGCACTTTCCACGAGTCGCTCAACCTCGCTCAGCTCTGGAACGTGCCCGCCGTGTTCGTCTGCGAGAACAACCACTGGGCCGAGTCGACGCCGAGCTGGCAGCACATGCCGATCGAGGACATCTCCCAGCGCGCGGTCGCCTTCGGCATGAAGTCGATCAAGGTCGACGGGCAGGACGTGGAGGCCGTGTACAAGGCGACGCGACGCGCGCTCGACCATGCCCGCAGCGGCAAGGGGCCTGTCTTCCTCGCGGTGAACACCTACCGGCTCGTCGGCCACTACATCGGCGACCCTCAGGTCTACCGCTCGAAGGAAGAGCTGCAGGAGACACGCGAGACGCAGGATCCGATCGAGCACCTGCGCGCGAAGCTCGAGCTCGCGGAGAGCGAGGTCGACGACATCGACCGCGAGGTGCAGGAGATCGTCGACGCGTCCGTCGAGTTCGCGAAGAACGGGACCGATCCGAAGCCCGAGGATGCCCTGAAGAACGTCTATGCCTGAGCTGAGCTACAGAGAAGCGGTTCGCGACGCGCTCTCCCGCGCCATGCGCGAGGACGACGACGTTTTCATCATGGGCGAGGACATCGCCGAGATGGGCGGCTCGATGGGCGTCACCCAGGGGATGGTCGACGAGTTCGGGCCGGAGCGCGTCCGCAACACGCCGATCTCCGAGATGGCGTTGGCCGGCGCCGCGATCGGCGCTGCGATGCAGGGGATGCGCCCGGTCGCCGAGATCATGTACGAGGATTTCCTGACGCTCGCGACGGAGCAGATCGTCAACCAAGCTGCGAAGCACCGCTACATGTCGGGTGGGCAGGTCTCCGTTCCCGTGACCTTTCGCACGCAGGGCGGCGCGGGGTGGTCCCCCGGCGCGCAGCACGCGCAGCAACTCGAATCGTGGTTCGTGCACATCCCGGGACTGAAGGTCGTGTTCGCGTCGACTCCGAGTGACGTGCGCGGCCTGCTGTGGTCGTCGATCTACGACGACAACCCGGTCGTCTTCTTCGAGCATCGCACGCTGTACGGATTGAAAGAGGACGTGAGCGAGGAGCTCGAGCCGATTCCGATCGGCCAGGCCCGCACGCATCGCCAGGGCGAAGACGTGACCGTGATCGCGACTGGCCGGCTCGTGCACGAGGCGCTCGCGGCCGCGCAGGAAGCGGAGGCCGAAGGAGTGTCAGTGGAGGTGGTCGATCCCCGCACGCTGCAGCCGCTCGACGAGGATGCGTTGATCTCGTCCGTCAAGAAGACCAGCCGTTGCGTCGTCGCGCACGAGGCCGTCGTGCGCGGTGGCTTCGGAGCGGAGGTCGCCGCTGTCATCCAGTACGGCGCCTTCGACTGGCTCGATGCGCCGATCGAGCGCGTCGGCGCGAAGTTCACGCCGCTGCCGTTCGCGCCCGTGATGGAGGAGTTCGTCGTGCCGCACGCCAACGACGTCCTCGAGGCAATCCGTAGAACAGTCGGACGCAGCAATGGCAACTGAGATCAAGCTGCCGCGTCTCGGCCAGGGCATGGAGTCGGGGACGATCGTCAAGTGGCTCAAGTCGGAGGGCGACAAGGTCGAGAAGGGAGAGCCGCTCTACGAGCTCGACACGGACAAGGTGACCCAAGAGGTCGAGGCGGACGCCTCCGGCGTCCTCTTGAAGATCTCGGTCTCTGCGGGAGAGGTCGAGGTCGGCAAGACGATCGCCGTGATCGGCGAGCAGGGTGAGGAGGTCGCAGCAGAGCCGGCGGGCGACGACGACGCGGCGGCAAAGGACGTCGAGGTCGACGACGATGCCCAGGAGGAGGGCTCACCCGGTCCGGCACGCGAGGAGGAGCGTGAGCGCGGCCGGCGCGCCTCTGCCGGGATGAGCGAGCAGGTGACAGAGCTGAGGCAGCCGTCCGACGACAACGGCGGACGCGTCAAGGCCTCGCCGCTCGCGCGGCGGATTGCTCGCGAGCGCGGCATCGACCTCAGCGCAGTCGCCGGTACCGGGCCCGACGGCCGAGTCGTCGCCGAAGACGTCGAACGCAGCGCAGCCTCAGGAGGGCCGGCACCCACCGCAGCCCCGCCTGCAGCGCCGACCGAGGGCGTCGAGGTGCAGCAGTTCTCGTCGATGCGAAAGACGATCGCGCGCCGGCTGACCGAGGCGTGGCAGGCGCCGGTGTTCCAGCTCGGGCTCACCGTCGACATGACGCGCGCGCTCGAGCTTCGCGCAGCGGCTGGTGGAGCTCCACGGCGAAGGCGTCAAGCCGACGATCTCGGACCTCCTCACGAAGATCAGCGCGGCCGCGCTCATGCGCAATCGCGCGGTGAACGCGCTCTACAAGGGCGACGCGGTCGAGCTCCATCCAACCGCCAACATCGGCATCGCCGTGGCGGTCCCGAACGGGCTCGTCGTGCCCGTGATCACCGGCTGCGAGCGGAAGTCGATCGCGGAGATCGCCAACGCGCGCGGCGCGGTGGTGGAACGCGCGCGAGCCGGCAAGCTGCAGACCGCCGACCTCGAAGGCGGCACGTTCACGATCTCCAACCTCGGCATGTACGGCATCGAGCGCTTCATCGCCGTGCTCAATCCCCCGCAGGCCGCGATCCTCGCAGTCGGGTCGATCGAGGAGAAGGTCGCCGTCAGCGACGGTCAGCCCGTCGTCCGGCCGCGGCTCGAGCTGACGCTCACGTGCGACCACCGCGCGATCGACGGCGCAACCGGCGCCGAGTTCCTGCGCGACGTCAAGACCTTCCTCGAAGAGCCCGGCCTGGCTCTGTGAAGACGATCGGCGCGGTTCTCGCTGTCGCGGCCTGCATCTGCGCCTCCGCCGCCGGCGCGCGAACGCAGGGCTTCGCGTTCGGACGCAGCGGCGGCAACATCCGCCCGCTGGAAGCACGCATCAGCGTGAGCGGGCGAATAGTCGTCGACAGCGAGGGCCGCGGCGTCCTCTCCGGCGCGCAGCTGCGGGCTCTGCGGAACGTCGTCGCGCGTGAGCGCTTCACCGCTCTGCCGGCGCGCATAGTCTGCAGAGGCGTGCTGCCGGACATCGCGATGCGCCACATCTCCGCCGCCGGGAAGTCCGTGTCGGTGCACGGCGGTTGCAGCGCCCGCTTCAACCGTGTGTACGACGCGCTCGCCCACGCCGCCGGAATCGCGTGACACCTGTCTGGTACCAGGTGCGCGATCTCGAGGCCGGCCGCGCGTTCTACAAGGAGAAGCTCGGCTTCAAGGAGACGTATGTCGACCCCGACGGCTGGGTGAAGCTCGAGCGGAACGGCATGGAGATCGGGCTCGCCGAAGGGGAGCCCCAGGAGGACGGCGGCGTGGCGCACGTCGATGTCGACGACGTCAAGGCCGTCGCAGAGGAGTTACGCGCCGATGGTGTCGATGTCGGCGTCGTCTTCGAGCTTCACGGGGAGATGCGCCTCTTGGACGTGTTCGATCCCGACGGAAACCGCCTTCAGTTTGCTCAAGAGCTGCGGACCTGAGCGGCTTGGTTTTTCTAGATGGCGGATGGCCGCTGAACTAGCGGCGCAGGCAGGCGTACGCGGCCGGGACCCAGTCGCAACGCACGGCGCCGGAGCAGGCGGGCCCGCAGGCCGGTCCCGAACTCGGTCCGCCGATCATCGTCACGTTTCATACCCTTGAAGATGCCGCTCGCGAAGCCTTCTTGCACCGCTTTCAGAGGATCACTCGTTCGAGTGAGCCCCGCTTAGACTTCGGAGGGTGATCCGCCACGCAGGGCCGCAGGACGTCCGCTTTCTCCGCGACATGCTCAAGCACGCCTACCACTGGCGGCTGAACGCGGATCCCGACCTCCCGGTCGCCCGCTACGTGAACAACTGGGGGAGAACAGGCGACGCCGGGCTCGTCGCGTGGGAGGCAGGCCCGATCGGGGCCGCGTGGTACCGGCTCTTCCCCGCCGACGCGCCGGGGTTCGGCTTCGTCGGCGAGGAGATCCCCGAGCTGACGATCGCCGTCGTCCCGAGCCGCCGCGGCAGCGGTCTCGGCGGCGAGCTGCTGACCGGGCTGCTCGATCTCGCGAGGGAGGACGGACACAGCGCGATCAGCCTCAGCGCCGAGCAGGGGATGACGAAGCTCTACGAGCGCTACGGCTTCCGCGCGGTGGAGGAGAAGGACGGGACGGTCACCATGAAGGCGGACCTGTAGTTCCCGGGGGTCGATACGATCGATCCTGATGGACGTCGACGTCGCAGTTCTCGGAGGAGGGCCCGGTGGCTACACCGCGGCCATCCGTGCCGCGCAGCTCGGAGCCAAGGTGGCCTGTGTCGAGCGTGAGCCCGAGCTCGGCGGGACCTGCCTGCGCGTCGGCTGCATTCCGACCAAGGCCTGGGTGCAGACCGCCTTCGCGCTGAAGGAGGCCGAGCACACGTTCGACAAGCTGGGCGTGAAGCTCGGCGGCTTTCAGCTCGAGTTCGGCAAGGCGAACGAGTGGAAGGACGGAGTCGTCAAGCAGATGACCCAGGGCGTGGCTTCGCTCTTCAAGGCGAACGGCGTCGAATGGGTCAAGGGAAACGGGACGTTCAAGGACGCTCACACGATCGCTGTCGAGGGCGGAGAAGACGTCACGTTCAAGCAGGCGGTCATTGCGACCGGCTCGTTCCCACTCTCGTCCGCCGATCGACGGTCTCGACTCGAAGCGCTGCGTCGATTCGACCGGCCTGCTCGCGCAGACCGAGGTGCCGAAGCGTCTCGTCGTCCTCGGCGGCGGCATCATCGGCTGCGAGTTCGCCTCGATCTTCAAGCGCTTCGGCAGCGAGGTGACGATCATCGAGATGCTGCCTGCGCTGATTCCGCAGGAAGACGCCGACGCGTCCAAGGAGCTCGCGAAGCAGTTCGGCAAGCGCGGCATCACGCTCCACCTCGAGAAGCAGTGCAAGAAGGTCGAGGAGAAGGGCAACGCGCTGATCGTCCACTTCGGCGACGGCGAGACGGTCGAAGCGGACCTGATGCTCGTCAGCGTCGGTCGCGGCCCGAGCGTCGAAGGCATCGGGCTCGAGACGATCGGCGTCGAGTTCGACAAGCGCAAGGGAATCGCCGCCGACGAGCACCGGCGCACGACCGTCGAGCACATCTACGCGGTCGGCGACTGTGCCGGCTACTGGCAGTTGGCGCACACGGCGTTCCGCGAAGGCGAAGTCGCGGCTGAGAATGCGTGCGGCCACGAAGCGACTGTCGACAACCGCGCCGTGCCGCGGCCGATCTACACGGACCCCGAGATTGCAGGCGTCGGCCTGACGGAAGCAGAAGCGCGCGAGCAGTACGGAGACGACGTCGCGACCGGCATGTTCCCCTGGGCTGCGAATGCGCGCGCCGTGATGCAGAACGAGACGACCGGCTGGGTCAAGTCGATCCACGAGACCCGCTACGGCGAGCTGCTCGGGCTGGTCATGGTCGGCCCGCATGTCACCGATCTGATCGAGGCGGGAGTCGTCGCCATCGACGCCGAAGCCACCGTCGAGACCGTGGCCGACGGGATGGCGGCGCATCCGACCCTGTCGGAGGCGATCAAGGAAGCCGGTCTCGTCGCCCTCGGCCGCGCCATCCACGTGCCGAACCGCAAGCGCGCCAAAGCCACGGCCTAGCAGTTACTGCTTTCAAGGCGGAAAAAGGCGTATCCGGATCCGGGCCGGCGGCGTTCCATCTGCACCTATGGCGACCGCAGCGCCAGAGATCCCGGTTCTAGCTCGAGATCAGGCCTTCGAGTCTCTCTACCGGCGTTACGTCAAAGACGTCTATCACTACGCGCTCGCGTTGCTCCGGAACCCGGCCGACGCAGAAGACGTCACGCAGACGACGTTCCTGAACGCGTACCGCGCCTATCAGCGCGGCATCGAGATCGAGAAGCCGCAGAACTGGCTGATCAAGATCGCGCACAACGTCGCGCGCACTCGCTACGCGCGAGCTTCGCGGCGCGTGAAGGAGGTCCCGCTCGACGACCACGTGGACGCGCTCGCGGTCGCCGAGTCCGACCTGCCGGACTTGCACGAAGTCATGAAGGCGCTCGGCCGGCTGCCGTTCAACCAGCGCGCGGCGCTCGTCATGCGTGAGCTGGAGGGACGTTCGTACGCAGAGATCTCGGACACGATCGGCGTGTCCGTCTCGGCGGTGGAGACCCTGATCTTTCGCGCACGGAAGAGCTTGCGCCTCAAGGCATCGGCGATTCGCTCGCTGGCGGTCGTGCCGCTGCCGTCGTCGCTGTTCCAATTCTTCGAAGGTGGCGGTCTGGCCACGGGAGGCGGCGGCGCGCTCGCCGGTGGGTTCCTGATCAAAGCAGCAGTCGCGCTCGTCGCCGGGGCGGTCGCGACGGGCGTCGGCGGCGACCACACCGGCCCGGCCGCGGCGGCCGACGCTCCGACGCCGTTGACCGCTCCTGCACCATTCGCCGGCATCGCGACGCCGAAGCCGGTCTGGCGGCTGAGGGCCGCGGGTGCCGGCGCGCGGGTCGCGGCCAGGGGCCGCGAAGTCCGGCTCGGAGCCGTCACTGCCGTTGCAGGCACGAAGCGGGCAGCAGACCTCGTAGCGGGTCCGGCGACGGAGGCTCAGCCCCGGTCGGCAACCACCGCCGCCGGTCAGCCCCGGCCGAGCACCCTCTCGACCCCCGTCTCCCAGGCCGTCACCCAGGTTGTGGACGTGGTCGAGACGACGGTCCAAGCCGTCGAGCTCCCGGCTGTCACCTTGCCGGTCCAGCTTCCGCCTGTCCCTGCAATCCCGGTTGAGGCCCCGAAATTGCCTGGAGGGACGCCACAACTCCCCTAGCCGGGGGCCGCAAGGTTCGTTCGAAACGGGTATCTACTAGGCATGACGCCCGTGCTGGCGCAGCGGCCCCGTTCGGACCGGGGCTTCGAGCGGCTCTACAAGCGACACGTCGGGGACGTGTACCGCTATGCGCTCGCCGTGATGCGGAACCCCGCGGACGCCGAGGACGTCACCCAAACGACGTTCCTGAACGCTTACCGGTCGTACGTCGAGAAAGGCAGCCGCCCCGAGAAGCCGCAGAACTGGCTGATCGCGATCGCGCACAACGTCTGCCGGCAGCGCTTCAGGCAGTCGTCGAGGCGGCCCGCCGAGGTCGGCTTCGAGGACGACATCGCCGACACGATCGCCGAGGACGACACGCCGAGCGGCGAGGACATCCGTCGTGCGCTCGGTCATCTCGCCTTCAACCAGCGCGCCGCACTCGTCATGCGCGAGCTGGAAGGCCGCTCGTACCTCGAGATCGCCGAGATTCTCGACGTCTCGACGAGCGCTGTCGAGACGCTGATTTTCCGGGCGCGACGCGCACTGCGCGAGCAGCTCGAAGGCTCGATCACGTGTGGCGAGGCAGAGTTCGCGATCTCGCGACAGCTCGACGGTCGACTTCCGCGTGGAGAACGCGGCCAGCTTCGCGCGCATCTCCGCGAGTGCGCCGAGTGCTCGAGCTTCGCTCGGCGTCAACGCGCACAGCGAGGTGCGCTGAAGACGCTTGCGCTCGTTCCCGTCCCGACCTCGCTGACGTCGCTCTTCGGAGGCGGCAGCGGAGCAGCCGTAGGGACCGGACTCGCGCTCAAGGCCGCAGCCGCTGTCACCGCCGGCCTTGCTCTCGGCGGTGCAGGCTACGAGGGTGTGCGACATGCGCCGTGGCACGCTCCGCGGCAGAGTGCGGCCGCGACCGCGAAGTCCGCAGCCGCCGTCGCGGTGTCGGCGCCCGACAACAACCCGTCGGCGCCGTCGCGAGCGGCCTCGCGCGCCACCGTGCCCGCGACGCACGCCAAGCCGGGCAGGGTCACCGTGGGGCCGAAGGGTCAGAAGGCCGCAGCGCACGGCCGCGGCCACGCCCACGCCCACGCCTACGGCCGTCAGAAGCATCTCACCGGTGACGCGAGCGTCGCCTCCCGTCACGTGAAGGTGACGCACGTCCGGGCGAAGGTGCATCCGGTCCATCCGGTCCACCCGGTCGTCCATCGAAGCCCGAACGTGAAGTCGAAGCCGAAGACGCATCTGCCACCCGCACCGTTCGACGTGAAGCCTCCGCAGGGCAACGGCGGCGGCAACGGCAACGGTCACGGCAAGTAGGGCGGCAGCGCGAAAGACCTCCCGTGCGTGAGCCTGGGTCGAATCGGGCAGGGGCCTTGGTAGGCTCGCTCACGAAAGGAGACGTCATGGGGATCATCAACCGACGCAACGCCGTACTCGGCTGGGGTGTCTGGAAAGTCGCCAAGAAGTTCGGCAAGCAGAAGGCCAAGGCCGCGGTGCCCGGCACCGGAGAGCACGCCGGGTTGAACAAAGGCGCGATCGCGTCGATGCTCGCTGCGGTCGGCGGCGCGTTGTGGTTCTGGCGGAAGAAGTCGGACGACTCGTCCGGCACGTCCGGCTCCTAGTGAAAGTTCCCTCCGGCTTTCTCCGGCCCGCGCTCACGGAGATCATTCCCTACGAGCCGGGCAAGCCGGTCGAGGAAGTTCAGCGAGAGCTCGGCCTCGAGCGCGTCGTCAAGCTGGCGTCGAACGAAGGGCCGTACGGCCCGTTCCCCCGGGCGCTCGAGGCGCTCGACCGCTCCGAGCGTGAGCTGAACCGGTATCCCGACGGGGGTGCGTACCGCTTGCGCACTGCGCTGGCGGAGCTGCACGGCGTGCGGTTCGAAGAGGTCGCGATGGGCTCGGGCGCGGACGCGCTCATCGACGGCATCTCCCAGGCGGCGCTCGAACCGGGAAACGAGGTCGTGTTCGGCTGGCCCTCGTTTCCGAGCTACGCGATTTACGCGCGCAAGCTAGGAGCCGTTCCGGTTCCTGTCGACTTGAAGGACGATCGCTACGACCTCGCCGCGCTGCTCGCCGCGATCACGGCGCAAACGAAGATCGTCTACATCTGCCATCCGAACAATCCGACGGGGACGATGAGCTCACGCGCGGAGCTCGACGACTACTTCGAGCGCGTGCCCGAGCACGTCGTGACCGTTCTCGACCAAGCGTACTTCGAGTACATCGACGATCCCGATTACGCCGACGGCATCGCGGAATACTTCAAATCGGGACGCTCGGTCGTGGTCCTGCGCACGTTTTCGAAGATCTACGGGCTTGCGGGCCTGAGGGTCGGCTATGGGATCGCACCCGAAGAGCTCGTGCAGGCACTCGGCAAGACGCGGCGCGCGTTCGATCTCGCGACTCCCGCCCAGGAGGCGGCGCTGGCCAGCCTGGACTTCCCGGATGAGCTCGTCCGCAGGCGCGAGGCAAATGCCGCAGGGCGCACGGAGCTGACGGGGATCCTCACGGACGCGGGCTATCGCGTCGCCGGTCCCGCCGTTGGCAACTTCGTTTTCGCCGATCTCGGCGAAGACGCTCAGCGTCTGTTCACGGCGCTGCTCCGCGAAGGCGTCATCGTTCGTCCCCTCGCCGGGTTCGGCGCCCCGCAGGCGATCCGGGTCACGGTGGGCACGCCGGAGGAGCACGCGTTCCTCGCGGAGGCGCTGGTCCGGGTGAGGACGGCCGCAGCGGCTTCCTGACAGACTCCGCCGCGGTGACCAGCCTCCGCCGACAGCTCAGCATTCTCGGGACGGCGCCCGACTTTCGCCTGCTCTTTGTCGCGACCCTCGGCTCCAGCCTCGGCACGCTCCTCGCCACCGTCGCCCTCGTCGTCGACGTCAAGGACCGAACCGACTCGGGCCCCTGGATCAGCGCGCTGATGATCGTCGAGTTCCTGCCCGCGGTCGCGGTCGGCCTCTTCCTCGGCCCGCTCCTCGACCGGCTGTCGCGACGCGGCCTGATGATCGTCTCCGACGTCGTCCGCGCAGCCGTCTTCTGCACACTGCCGTTCGCGCACAGTGCGGGGCAGATCGTTGCGCTCGCGGGCATCGCGGGTGTCGCGACCGGGTTCTTCCGGCCCGCGGTCTACGCAGGTCTACCGAACCTCGTCGACGAGCAGGAGCTCGGTCGGGCGAACTCGTTGATCCAGACGAGTGAGAACGTGAGTTGGACCGTGGCGCCGATCATCGGCGGCGCACTCGTCGCAGTGTCGAATCCCGATGTTGCGTACTGGGTCAACGCCGCGTCGTTCGTCGTCTCGGCCCTGCTGCTGCTGCGCATACAGGGAACGAAGCTGCAGGGTGCGCTCGCCGTCAGCCGCGGCCATTTCCGCGATCTCAAGGACGGATTCGCGCACGTGGTGCGCACGCGCTCGCTCTTGACAGTGCTGATCGTCTGGACGATCGCGCTCGGCGCTGTTGCGGCTGCGCAGACCGCGCAGGTGTTCCTCGCCAAGGACGCGTTCAATGCCGGCGACTTCGGCTACGGGTTGATCTTCGGCTGCGTCGGGCTCGGTCTTGCGATCGGGAGCTTCGGTGCCGGTAGCGTGGGTGGAGAAGCACTCGGTCGGCAGGGTGTACGCAGGGAGCATCCTCGTCCAGGCGATCGGAGTCGGGGCGGCCGCGGTCTCGCCGAACGTGTGGATCGCGTTGCCGTGCTTCGTCCTCGCGGGCGTCGGCAACGGCGCGGCCGTCGTCTGCAACTCGCTGCTCGTGCAGCGCGGCGCTCCCGATGCGCTCCGCGGCCGTGTCTTCACAGTGATCATGAGCGTCAACTACCTCGTGTACGGCATCGGCTTCGTCGTCGCCGGTCCGCTGACCGACCGCGTCGGGCCACGTTGGGTTTTCGCCGGAGTCGGTGTCGCGCTGGCACTCGCTTCGCTCGTCGCGTACGCGCTTGCGCCGAGTGACGAACGCGCTGGAGACATCGAAGCGGCCGAGGCCGCCTAACCGTGGCCGAGCGGCGCGACTGGACGCGGGAGTCGCTCGCGGAAGCCGTGCGTGCGGGCGACACCAGGGCGCTCGCGCGCGGGATCTCGCTCGTCGAGAATGGCGATCCGCTTGCGTACGACCTCGTGCGGGACATCTACCCGCAGACAGGCCGCACCTATGCGATCGGCGTGACCGGGCCGCCGGGCGTCGGCAAGTCGAGCCTCATCTCCACGCTCATTCGCCACGTCCGCGCTGAGGAGCGGACGATCGGTGTGATCTCCGTCGATCCGTCGAGCCCGTTCACGCAGGGGGCGCTGCTCGGCGACCGCATCAGGCTGTCGGATCACTTTCTCGATCCCGGTGTCTTCATTCGTTCGATGGGCACGCGCGGGCATCTCGGCGGGCTCGCCGAGGCGACTCTCCAGGCGCTGCTGATTCTCGATGCGGCCGGCAAGGACGTCGTCTTTCTCGAGACGGTCGGCGCAGGGCAGAGCGAGGTCGAGGTGATCGGCATCGCGGACACGATCGTGCTCGTGCTGATGCCCGGGTCCGGCGACTCCGTTCAGGCCCTGAAGGCAGGCATCATGGAGATTCCCGACGTGATCGCGATCAACAAGATGGATCATCCCGCCGCGAAGACGATGCTGAACGAGGTTCGCTCGATCCTGTCGCTCGACCACGAAAGCGCGTGGAAGCCGCCGATCGTCCTCACCGAGGCGACCCGTGGCGAGAACGTGCCCGAGCTCTGGGCGAAGATCGAGGAGCACCGTGCCCACCTCGAGTCGGGCGGGCAGCTCGAGGCCCGGAGGCGCAAGAATCTGGCCCGTGAGGTGTTCGCGGTCGCATCGGGGCGCGCGAAGGCGCATCTGGAACGGGCGGTCGCAGACGATCCGGAGCTCCGGCGCCTGCTCGACGCGGTGCAGGAACGGGAGCTCGATCCGCTAACCGCGGTACAGGAGATCATGGAGAGGGTGTTCAAACTTGACGACGCTACGGATCGCACCGACACTCGCTGACATCCAGGAGGCGCGCGGGCGCCTGCAGGGGATTGCCGAGCAGACGCCGATCTACCTCTCGGAGACGTTCTCGCGCCGCTGTGGACGCGAGGTGCGCCTCAAGGCCGAGAACCTGCAGCGGACCGGCGCCTTCAAGGTGCGCGGCGCCGTCAACAAGCTCGCCACCTTGTCTGCCGAGGAGCGCGAGGCCGGCGTCGTTGCGGCCAGCGCCGGCAATCACGGCCAGGCTGTTGCGTGGGCGGCGCGCGAGCTCGGAGTTCACGCGCGCATCTTCGTGCCGGACACGGCGCCTATGGCGAAGGTCGAGGCCTGCCGCAACTACGGTGCCGACACGGAAATGAGCGGGGAGTTCTTCGAGGACGCCCTGGTCGCCGCGCGCGCGTACGTCGACGAGACGGGCGGGACGTTCATCCATCCGTACGAAGATCAGCTCGTCGTCGCAGGCCAGGGAACGATTGGCCTCGAGCTGGTCGAGCAGGAGCCCGAGCTCGGCACGGTGCTGATCCCGATCGGCGGGGGCGGGCTCGCGCTCGGCATCTCGACCGCCCTGCGCGCCCTCCGGCCCGAAGTGCGAATCGTCGGTGTCCAGGCCGGCATCGACGGCTATACGATCGCCGACGGCATCGCTGTCAAGGACCCGAGCGACTTCACGATGCCGCTGCTCGAGGACCTGCTCGACGACATCGTCTCCGTCAGCGACGAGGAGATCAGCGAGGCGATCGTGCTGCTGCTCGAGCGCGCGAAGCTCGTGGTCGAAGGCGCCGGGGCGGTCGGCGTCGCCGCACTCCTCGCCGGAAGGGCGGGGGGCATCGGGCACGGCGGTGCCGATCCTCTCGGGCGGCAACATCGATGCGACGATGCTCATCTCCGTGATGCGGCATGGTCTGACGTCGGCGGGCCGCTATCTGGTCGTGCGCACGCAGCTTCCCGATCGCCCCGGAGAGCTGATCAAGTTCCTGTCACTCGTCGCTGCGGAGCGCGGCAACGTGATCTCGGTCGAGCACCATCGCGAGGGAATGGATCTCCCGGTTGCGGGCACGGAGGTCGAGCTCACTCTCGTCACGCGCGACGAAGCGCACTGCGTGCAGCTCCTGGCTGCGATGGCCGAACGCGGCTACGACGTGAAGCGGCTCAAGTAGAGCCGCAGCGCCTGAACGAGACCGTTCCGCCGGGCCAGTCGTTGACGCCGCCGCGCAGCACGGGCCGCGCGTCGACGCCTGCGGCTGTCAGCACGCTCGCAGCGATGCTGGCGCGCATTCCCGACTCGCAGATCGTCACGACGGGCTTCCCGGCTTCGACGCCGTCGGGACCGAGCTCGCGCAGGAGCCTAAATGGAATGTGCAGCGAGCCTGGGATGTAGCCCTCGTCTCGCTCGTTCTTCTCGCGCACGTCGAGTACCTGCACAGCGCCTTCGTCGAGCAGCCCCTCCAGCTCGCCGAGCTCCATCGGCTCGACCATGTCGGTCGCCCGGGCCTCGGTCACGTAGCCCGCGAGCTCGAGGAAGCCGACGGCCTGCAGGCCGCGCGCAGCGTCGCGAGCCTCGGCCTCGTCGGTCGCGTGAATGACGATCCGCTCCTCCGGCTGCAGGATGAAGCCGGCGCGGGTGGCAAACGACGAGCCGGAAACGGGAACGTTGAATGAGCCGTGCACGTGTCCCGCCGCGTGCGTCTCAGCGGGACGCACGTCGAGCACCGTGCCCTCGCCGGGCGTGTCGAGCGCCTCCAGCGGAGGCGGAGCTGCGAGGAATGGTCCCCTGTTCAGGTCGACCACGCGCTCGGTTGTCGGCGGCCGCGGAGTCGAGACGGAGGCGCTGGCATTGATGAATTCCTGGACGTCTCCGTACTCGAGTGCGGCGTTCGTCCGCTTCTCGTTGCCGACGGTCGACGAGTGCGCCGGGCTCATCGACGCGCCGCAGAGCGAGCCCGCGACGTGTCCCGGATACACCTCGTAGGCATCCGGAAGCTTGATGAGCCGGTCCAGCGAATGGAAGAGGTCTTCCGCGCCTTCGCGGGCCTCGATCGCGAGATCCGGCCGTGCGGCGTCGCCGACGAAGAGCGAGTCGCCGGTCAGCACGAGACGCTCGTCGACGACGAACGCGCAGTGCTCGGGCCGGTGTCCCGGCGTGTGCAGCACCCGGACCGTGACGGAGCCTGCCTGCAGCAACTGGCCGTCCGCCAGGGGCTCGAAGTCGAACTCCGGCTCAGCGAGTGGATGGATGGCGACGGGCACGCCGTGCTCCAGCGCTAGACGTCCATGACCCGAGACGTGGTCGGCGTGGGTGTGGGTCTCGAGCACGAGCGAGATCGTCACCCCGGCGTCCTTCGCGGCCTCGAGATACGGCTCGATCGCATATGCGGGGTCGACCAGGAAGGCCTGCCCCTCACTGGGATCGCCGATCAAGTAGGAGGCGCAGCCGAGATCGTCGTCGACGAACTGGCGGAACAGCACACCCGGAAGCTAACAGCGAGGGCCGCTAGCTTTCTTGAAGCGTTGCCCTTTCGCGCCGTTTTCCCGCTCGTAGTGCTCTCTGCCCTGGCGCTGCCCGCCGGGGCGGTCGCGCATGCGAGGCTGCTGCGGACGGTTCCCGCGGACGGGGCGGTGGTCGGAAGCGCGCCGCGGACTGTGCGGATCCTCTTCGACGATACGGTGCGCGTCTCGTCCGGAATCCGCGCCATCCGCAACGGCGGCGGCTCGGTGGCGGCGGGACCGGCTCGCGTGACTCACGGGAAGACATTGGTGATTCCGCTGCGCTCGGGCCTGCGGAACGGCGACTACACAGTTCTGTGGCGCGTGCTCTCGGACGACGGGCACACGTTGTCGGGGGTGATCGCGTTCGGTGTCGGCTCGGGGAGGGCGCCGCCGCAGGCGGCACTGTCGGCGGACAACGGGCCAGGTGTTCAGTCTGTGGTCTCGCGCTTTCTCCTCTTCGGGGGCCTGTTGACGGCAGCGGGAGCGGCGTTCTTCCGCTTCGCGGTCGGGCCGGTGACGCCGCGGCTGTTGCTCGGCGCGTTTCTGCTCGCGTTCGTCGGGATCTCCGGGGTTGCGCACGACGTGTCGGTGTCGACGCGATTCGGCACCGTCATGGTGGCGGCCGCGGTGATCGCGGGTGTCGGCGCGCTGCTCGCCGCGCTGACGCCGCTCTACTCCCGGCTGGAGGTGCCGGCGTTCGCAGCGGCGCTCGTCCTGCTGCCTGCACCGACGCTCGCAGGTCATGCGCTCGACCGAGGGAGGCCGTTGCTCGAGCCGCTGGTGGATTTCCTGCATCTGGCCGCGGCCTCGGTGTGGCTCGGCGGCCTGGTGGCGCTCGGGCTTGCGCTTGCGCGAGGCGTCGGTGAACGAAACGTCCTCGTACGACGCTTCTCGAAAGTTGCGCTCGCGTCAGTCATTGTGCTGAGCGTGACGGGATTGATTCGCGCGCTCGCGGAGCTGCGGACGGTGGGGCAGGTGTGGTCGACGGGCTACGGGCGCGTGCTGATCGTGAAGAGCGTGTTACTTGCTGCGCTGATCGTCGTCGGCTGGTTCAACCGGTACCGGCTGATCCCACGATTGTCATTCGACGCGCTGCGGCGAAACGTCGCCGTCGAGTTGACGATCTTCGTTGCGCTGGTCGCGGCGGTCGCGCTGCTGACGGATTTGCGTCCCGGCCGCGACGTCGTTGCGCGCGCGGCTGTCACGGAGACGAAGGGACCGCCGCCACTTCCTGCCGCCGGCATGATCGTGCAGGCGGGTGAGAGCGGCGACTACGCGGTGGCGCTCGGGGTTCGGCCTGCCGGTGCGGAGGTCACGGTGCTGGGTCCGGACGGCGGCGGCGTGACGGGCCTGGCGGTGCAAATCGCCGGCATAGCTACCCGTTCGTGTGGGCCGGGGTGCTACGCAGCGTCCGGCTCCTACGCAGGGAAAAGCGTCCGTGTCGCGGTAGCAGGGCGCGAGCTCCTCTTCCGGCTTCCCGCGCGTGCGCTACCCGCGAGCGCGCTTGTCTCACGCGCGACGAATGCTTTCCGCAAGCTGCGCAGCGTCGACTACACGGAGCGGCTGGCGTCGAGCCCGCGCGACAAGGTGGTGTCGGAGTTCACGCTCGAGCGGCCGGACCGTTTGATGTACCGCATCCGTGGCGGCGCGGACGGGATCATCATCGGCACGCGGCGCTGGGATCGCGCGAGCGGCGGGCAGTGGCTGCCGTCGTCGCAGGACCTGACTCCCGAACCGGAGCCGATCTGGGCGGGTCACTTCACGAATGCGTATCTCTTGAAGGTAACGCCGACGACGTACGTGGTCTCGTTCCTGAAGCCCATCGGTCCCGCGTGGTTCACGGTCGAGCTCGACCGCCGCACGCTGCGACCGCGCAGCCTGCGGATGACGGCGGCCGCGCATTTCATGACGCACCGCTATACGCGCTTCAACGGGCCGCGTCGCATCAAGCCGCCGGTGCCCTGACGCTCTCGAGGCTAGAGGCCGAGGTGCTTCGCGATCACCATGCGCTGAACCTCGTTCGTCCCCTCGCCGATCTCGAGGATCTTCTGGTCGCGGTAGAGACGGGAGATGGCGTACTCGTCCATGTAGCCGTAGCCGCCATGGATCTGCAGTGACCAGTTCACGGCTCGGTTCGAGAGCTCGCCCGTGTACAGCTTCGCCTGTGCTGCAGCAAGGGCGAAGTCTCGCTCCTGGTCCTTCAGCCACGCCGCCTTGTAGACGAGGTTGCGCGCAGCCTCGAGCTCGGTGGCCAGGTCGGCGAGCTTGAACTGGATCGCCTGGAACCGTGCGATCGGCTTGCCGAACTGCTGCCGCTCCTGCGCGTAGGCGAAGGCGAGGTCGTAGGCGCCCTGGGCGAGCCCGAGGCCCATTGCGGCCACCGAGATGCGGCCGCCGTCGAGGATCTGCAGAAACTGGTGGAACCCCTTGCCGCGCGGGCCGAGCAGGTTCGCCTCCGGCACCTCCGCATCCTTGAACGAGAGCTCACGCGTGTCCGACGCGCGCCAGCCGAGCTTCTTCATCGGCCCCGAGATCTCATATCCCGGCGTCCCGTTCGGCACGATCACGTTCGAGATCTCGCCGTCGCCGGTCTGCGCGGTGATCGTGACGCACGCGGTGATGTCGGTGCCGGCGTTCGTGATGAAGATCTTCGAGCCGTTCACGACCCACTTTCCGTCGCGCAGCTCTGCACGCGTGCGGCTGGCGCCGGCATCGGATCCCGCATCCGGCTCGGTCAGCCCGAAGGCAGCGAGCTTCTTGCCCGACGCGAGGTCGGGCAGCCACTCCCGCTTCTGCTCGTCGGTCCCGAAGTAGTAGATCGGCAAGGTGCCGAGCGAATGGTGGGCTGCGACCGTGATCGCCACCGACGAATCGACTCGCGTCAGCTCCTCGATCGCGATCGCGTACGAGAGGGTGTCCGTCCCGGCCCCGCCGTACTCCTCGGGAATCGTCATCCCCATCAACCCGAGCTCCGCGAGCTCCCCGACGAGCTCGTAGGGGAAGCGGCTCTCGCGGTCGAGCTCCTCCGCGACGGGCGCTACGTGCTGCTGCGCGAAGTCACGGACGGTGGAACGGACGAGCTCGTGCTCGGAGTCGAGATCGAAGTTCAACGTGCGAGTTGCTGCGCGAGCTCGACGATGAGACGCACGCCGTAGCCCGTGCCGCCGCGCTGCGTCAGGTAGTCGCCGCGTGAACGTTCGAGGAACCCGGGGCCGGCCATGTCGATGTGAGCCCACGGGCCGTCACCGGAAAATTCCTGCAGGAACTCCGCTGCAAGCACGGGCGACCCTTGTCTCAGGTCCGACGAGTTCTTCAGGTCGGCGAACGACGAGTCGACGTAACGCCGGTAACGCGGATGCAGTGGGAACGGCCACGTGTGATCGCCGCTCGCCTTCGCGGCTGCGAGGATCTGCGCCATCCAGTCGTCCTCGTTCGCGAACGCGCCGGCATAGAAGTCGCCGAGCGCGAGCTCCATCGCGCCCGTGAGAGTCGCGAGGTCGAGCAGGTGCGTCGCGCCTTCGCGACGCGCGTACCACATCGCATCCGCGAGCACGAGCCGGCCCTCGGCGTCGGTGTTCGTGATCTCGATCGTCTTACCGTTCGCCGCGCGGAGAATGTCGCCGGGCCGGAACGAGTCGCCGCTGACGAGATTCTCGGCCGCCGCGACGACGGCGATGATCCGCAACGGCACTTCCAATTCTGCAACGGCGGCGATGCCGGCGATCACCGCCGCGCCGCCGGCCATGTCGCCCTTCATGTCCTGCATTTTCAGCGCGGGCTTGAGCGAGATGCCGCCCGCGTCGAACGTGATCGCCTTGCCGACCAGGCCGAGCATCAGATCCTCACGGGCTCCTTGCGCCGGTTCGTAGCGCAGGACGATCAGCCGCGGCCCGTTCGCGCTCGCGCGGCCGACCGCCGAGAGCGCGCCCATGCCCAGGGCGTCGATCCCAGCGGGGTCGAGGGCTTCCACGGAGAGATTCGGCCCGGCGAGCTCCGCGGCCCGCTCCGCCAGCACCTCGGGCGTCAACTCGTTCGGCGGCGAGTTCGCGAGATCGCGCGCTGCGTTCACCCATTTGCCGACGCGGCCGATCCGGCCGGCGCCCTCGCTCAGCCCGGCCCCGTCAGGCGTGCAGAGCACGATCCTCTCGACGGGCTTGGCGCCGTTGTCGTCGGTCTTCCAGCGGGCGGGACTGTACGCGCCGAGCATCGTGCCCTCGACGATTGCGCGCGCCTGCTCTTCGAGCGGCAGCGGCAGCGACTCGTCGAGGAGCCACGCAACGGTGCCGCCGACGTCGGCCGCCCGACGCACAACTGCGGCGGCCGCGGTTCGGAAGGCATCCGCGTCGATCGCGTCCCTTTTGCCGACGCCGGCCACGACGACCCGGCGAGCTCCGGGCTCCTCCGTGTGGAGGAGCAGCGTCTTGCCGAGCTCGCCCTTGAGCTCGCCGTCGGCCGCAAGCCGCTGGAACCGTTGCTTCAGCCCCTCGTCGAGCGGAAACGCGCCGTTCAGCTGCGCGTCAGGGGCGTCGGCTGGGAGGGGAATGGCAAGCACGTCGGGCTCGACTTCCCCCGCCGGCCTGACCTCGATCGTGACGTCGCCCATGGGGGCGCGATCGTATCCAAGGAGGGTTTGGTCCCGTCGGTCCGAAATCCCCCCTAACCCGCCTTCAACTTTGGGCGTCCCATGCCGATGATGACCACTGAGATGAGCGCCACGCTGCTGCGGCCAGCTGCTCCCTCGCGCTTCCGGCGTGGGCCGAAGCGACGGTCCGTCGAAACGCTGCTCGACCAGATCGCCGGGCTGACGGCCGACCGGCAGCGTCTCCGCGAACAGGGCATCGAGGGACCCCGGCTCGAACGGAACCGTGTGAAGCTGGCCCGGGCGCAGTGGGAGCTCTCCCACGCGCTGATCGAGCGCTACCTCTAGCACCCGCCGCTAGGTAGGGTCTCCGCCGTGACCGGCGTGCGCGAATTCTTCGACGGCCTCGAGGCCCGGGCGGACGGCTCGAAGACGGCAGGGATGAACAACTCCTACCTCTTCGACATCGAAGGCGCGGGCAAGTGGACCGTGCGGGTCGAGGACGGCAAGGTGAACGTCACCGAAGGCGGCGAGGACGCCGATGCTGTGATCACGACGTCCGAAGAGACGTTCGAGAAAATCATTGGCGGCGAGCAGAATCCCACGAGCGCCTACATGACCGGCAAGCTCAAGGTCAAGGGCGACATGGGCGCCGCGATGAAGCTGCAGAAGCTCTTCTAGGACCGAGTCATGACCTGGTACACCTTCTTCAAATCGGTGCACGTCGTCACCGCTGTCGTCTGGGTCGGCGGTGCAACGATGATCCAGGCGTACGCGATCCGGATTCTGGCGACGGGCGACGGAAAGCGGCAGGCCGAGTTCGCGAAGGACACCGAAGTCGTGGGCATGCGCGTCTTCATCCCGTCGTCGCTGATCCTGGTTCTCGCTGCGATCGGGATGATGGTGAACCTGCACTGGTCGTGGAGCCAGAACTGGATCATCCTCGGCCTGATCGCCTTCGCGCTCTCGTTCGGCGTCGGCGCCGGTTTTCTCGGCCCCGAAGGGGGACGGATTGCGAAGCTCATCGAGCAGCATGGCCCCGATGCTCCTGTCGTCAAGGCACGGATCCGCCGCATCCTCACGATCTCGCGTTGCGAGCTGGTCGTGCTCCTGACCGTGATCGTGAACATGGTCGTCAAGCCGACGGGTCAGAACGGCTGGTTCTGGGGACTGCTCGCGGTGATGGTCCTCGGGATCGTCGCCGTGCTCGTGTTGCACAGCCGCCGCGAGCAGCGCGTTCCCGCCGCCGCCACGCAATAGTCATTCGGAGAGCTCGACGAGAAGGCTGCCGGCTGCGACCGACGCGCCCTCTTCGACGTGCACGGCCTGCACGACGGCGTCGTAGGGCGACGTCAGCGGCGTCTCCATCTTCATCGCCTCCAGCACGAGCAACGGTTGTCGTGCCCGCACCGAGTCGCCTGCGCTGACCAGCACGCGCACGACGGTGCCCGGCATGGGCGCCTTCAGGGAGCTCGCCTCACCGCCCGGGCCGCGCTGGTCGGTGCCGAGCGCGTCGATATCCGGCGGCGACGACGGCGGGGGCGGGGGACCGTTGAGCCTGAACGGCGTGCGCCACGCGGCGGCCGCCACGCGCGGGGGCGCCGGCGAGAGTGGGGGATGCTCGGTCAGGAAGGCGGTGGTCGTGTCGCCCGCGCGAACGACGGGATGCGACACGAGCCAGCGTAAGAAGGTCAGGTTCGTCGTGACCCCCACGACTTCGGTCTCGAGCAGCGCGGCGGCGAGTCGTGCGAACGCTTCGTCGCGAGTCGTGCCGTGTGCGATCAGCTTCGCGATCATCGGGTCGTACGCGATGCCGACGTCGTCGCCTTCCGCGACGCCCGCGTCGACCCGGATGCCTGCCGGAAGGCGCAGCCGCTCGACCCGGCCGGTCTGCGGGAAGAATGTGCGCGGATCCTCGGCATAGAGACGCACCTCGACCGCGTGACCACGCGGATCCGGCCGCACGTCGAGCGATTCGCCTGCTGCGACGCGAAGCTGCGCCTGCACGAGGTCGATGCCGGTCACGAGCTCCGTCACCGGATGCTCGACCTGGATGCGCCCGTTCAGCTCCAGGAACCAGAACTCGTCGCCGTCGACCATGAACTCTGCGGTGCCCGCCCCGACGTACCCAATTGCGCGCGCGAACGCGACAGCTGCATCGCTCATCGCCCGCCGCAACTCGTCGTTGACGGCGGGTGACGGAGATTCCTCGAGAACTTTCTGGTGTCGCCGCTGGATCGAGCAGTCGCGCTCTCCGAGCGCCAGCACGGTCCCGTGCTCGTCGGCCAGCAACTGGATCTCGACATGCCGCGGACGCTCGACGTAGCGCTCACAGAAGACCCGGTCGTCACCGAACGCGGCCTTCGCCTCGCGTCGCGCTGCCGCGAGCGCCTCTTCGAGCTCGGCTGGATCCCGAACGACCCGCATGCCTCTGCCGCCGCCGCCGGCCGCGGCCTTGACGACGAGCGGGAAGCCGATGTCGGCCGGCTCTCCGGTCGGCACGATCGGAACGCCGGCCTCGCTCGCGATTCGCTTCGCCTCGATCTTGTCCCCGCCTGATCTCAGCGCCGCCGGGGGCGGCCCGACCCAGACGAGCTCGGCAGCGTTCACCGCCTCGGCGAAGTCGGAGTTCTCGGCGAGGAACCCGTAGCCCGGGTGAATCGCATCGGTACCTGTCTGCTTCGCGGCGCGGATGTGCTCTTCGGAGAACAGATAGCTCGCGATCTCCACGGTCTCGTCGGCCGATCGCGCGTGCAGCGAGCCGGCGTCGTCGGGAGCGACGACCGCGACCGTCGCGATTCCCAGTTTTCGAGCCGCGCGAAAGACGCGCAACGCGATCTCGCCGCGATTCGCGACGAGCAGCTTCCGGATCAAGCCTTCTTGCCCGGGTTGAGGAGATTCTGGGGATCGAACGCGCGCTTCACCGCTGTGTGCAGCTCGAAGACGCGCGGGCCGAGCTGCCGTTCGAGCCAGTTGCGCTTGACGAAGCCGACACCGTGCTCGCCCGAGATCGTTCCACCGAGCGAAAGCGCGAGCTCGAAGAGCGCTGCCGACAACTGCGGCGCGAGTGCGAGCTCCCGCTCGTCGCCCGCAGCAAGCAAGAACGTCGTATGCAGGTTGCCGTCGCCGGCGTGTCCCCACGAGCAGGCCGGGACTCCTAGTCGCCGACCAACCTCGAGCGACTCCTGGATCCCCTCGCCGAGCCGGTCGAGAGGCACTGCGATGTCCTCACTTGCCTTGCCGCCGCGCTGTGCGTCGACGACGAGCGCGAGCCCGTCCCGCCAGCGCCACAGGGCTGCGATCTCGCTCGCGGTCTCGGGCGCGTAGAGCACGAGCGCGTCCTCTCCGAGGATCTCGAGCAGGTCGCGGCGGATGCGTGCCGCTTCGTCGATCGAACCGTCGGCCTCCGCGAGCACTGCGAACGCACCCCTTGGCACCTCGCCGGGGAAGGTCGCGCCGGCGTAGCGCATCGTCTCCGAGTCGACATACTCGAGCGCCGCGGCAGGCAGGCCGGAGCCGACGACCCGCTCGATCGCGGCGACACCGCCCTGCACGCCGTCGAAGAACCCGATCACCGGCCACGCAGCCTCCGGCGCAGGGGTCAGCCGCAGCCACGCTGCGGTGATCACGCCGAGCGTGCCCTCGGACCCGATCAGCAGATGCTTGAGGTCGTAGCCTGCGACGTCCTTCCGCAACGGGCCGCCGAGACGGACGAGGTCGCCCGGCGGGACGACCACCTCGAGGCCGGTCACCCACGCGCCCGTGACTCCGTACTTGAAGGCGTGCGGCCCACCCGCGTTCGTGGCGATGTTCCCGCCGATCTGCGACTGCTCCGCGGCGCCGGGGTCGGGAGCAAACAGCAGACCGCCCTCGCGCGCGACCCGCCGCAGCTCCGCGGTGCTCAATCCCGCTTCGACTTCGATGCGCCAGACGAGCGGATCGAACGAGCGGACACGGTTCAGCCGCTCGAGTGCGAGGACCACGCCGCCATCGATGGGAACCGCGCCCCCGGCGTAGCCCGTGCCGCCGCCGCGCGGCACGACGGCGACGCCGTTCGCGTAACACCACGTGACGACCTCCGCAACCTCTTCGGCCGTGCGGGGGAGGGCCACCGCTGCGGCGTTGCCGCGGAGGCCGCGCGCTTCGGTCTGATCCGTCAGGTAAGCGGCGCTCGGCGTAACGACCTCGGCGGCGACCGCCGAGCGAAGCTCACGCTCGATCGACGCGACGGCAGTCATGCCAGTGCGCGCTCGAGCTCGTCGTGCCCGTTCTGGAGCACCGGCTCGCCGTGCGAGACGAGCACGAGCTCGACCGGCAAGTCGAGCAGCGGCTGCAGCCCCGCGCGGAGCTCGTCCAGCGTGTACCCGTCGAGATAGCGCAGCCACGATTCGGGACACAGGCGGAGCCCCGGCGGCCGGTCGCCGAGGATGCGGTCGCCCGGCACGAGGGCTCTGTGCTCCGGGATCCAGAAGATCGTCTCGCCTGCGCCGGGAATCTCGAATGCCTGAACGCCTTCGGGGACGGCGACCGACGCCTTGTACCGCCGCGTCAGCTCCTCGCGGCTCCTGCCGTGCCACTGGACGGTGGTGAGGATCGCGACATCGTCCCTGGAATCGGCGAGCTCGTCGAGTGGGCCGAAGTCGTCGTCGACGACGAGCGGGTCGATCAGCACAAGCGCATCAGGCGCCTGGTACGCGACGCAACCGACCTCTGCCGGCCAGTCGGCCGGGCTGTCTTCCTCCTGCGGGGCTTCCCACTTCGGATGCGTGACCGTCCAGCGCCACAACCCCGGGGCGACCTGGTGCAAGTCCACGAGCGGAGCGTAGATGATGGGCACATGGAGCCTGTTCGCTGGGGAATTCTCTCGACCGCCCGGATCAACCACGCCGTGCTCGAACCGGCGCGCGTCACCGACAAGGCGGAGGTGATCGCAGTCGCGAGCCGGGACGCAGAACGCGCGCAGGCCTATGCGAACGAGCACGGAGTCGAACGCGCCTACGGCAGCTACGAAGAGCTGCTCGCGGATCCCGATGTCGAGGCGGTCTACAACTCGCTGCCGAACTCGCTGCACGTCGACTGGTCGATCCGCGCACTCGAAGCCGGCAAGCATGTTCTCGTCGAGAAGCCGTTCAGCAGGCACCCTGCGGAGGTCGAGCGCGCGTTCGCCGTCGCCGAACAGGCGGGCCTCTTCGTGATGGAGGCCTTCATGTACCGCCATCATCCGCAGACACGAAAGCTCGAGGAACTCGTCTTGTCGGGTGCGATCGGCGAGCTCCGGCAGCTGCGTTCGACGTTCTCGTTCACGCTCGACAAGCCCGATGACATTCGCTGGCGGCCGGGGCTGGACGGAGGCGCTCTGATGGATCTCGGCTGCTACTGCGTCAGCGCCTTTCGCCTCCTCGCCGGCGAGCCGGAGGGACTGGCCGGGTTCCAGCACCTCTCTCCGACCGGAGTCGATGCGCGGTTCGCCGGTCTCCTGCGCTTCCCCGGCGGCGTGCTCGGAGAGTTCCACTGCGCCTACGACCTGCCGGAAGACGTCGGCCTACACGTGATCGGCTCCGACGGAAGCGTCTTCGTGCACGAGTTCTTCGGCTGCGAGGACCCACACCTCGACGTGAACGGCGAGCGGATCGACGTCGAGGACGTCGATCGCTACCTGCTGCAGCTCGAGAACTTCAGCGCTGCTGTGCGGGGCGAGGCCGAGCCGCTGCTCGGACTGGAGGACGCACTCGGCCAGGCGAGGGCGATCGAGGCGCTCTACCGCTCCGCGGCGACCGGTTGAGGATGCATCCTCGGTCTCAGTCGAGCCCGCGGAAGGTCAGCTGCTCGCGGCGACCGCCGGCGCTCGACCGCACGATCGCCTCGCCGATCTCCGACGCGCGATAGCCGTCCTCGAACGTCGCGCCGTGTGGTGCGACGTCGCTGTCGTCGGCGATCGAGCGCAGGAGGTGATGCACCTCGTGCATGAAGGTGTCTCCCCACCCGACGATGTGCCCGGGCGGCCACCAGAGATCCATGAACGGATGACTCGTCTCCGTCACGAGCACCGTCCTGAAGCCTCGCGTGCGGTCCTCGCCGTCGAGAAAGACTTGCAGCTCGTTCATGCGCTCCATGTCGAAGTAGAGCGAGCCCTCGGAGCCGTTGATCTCCCATTGGAACGCGTTGCGCCGTCCGAGCGCGAGGCGCGTCGACTCGATCGTCCCGATCGCGCCACTCTCGAACTCGACGGCCGCCTCGATTGCGTCGTCGACTTTGCGATCGCTCACGAATGTCTTGACGAGGCCCGCGACGGAGCTGAACTCGCCGACGAGGTAGCGCGCGAGGTCGATCACGTGGGTGCCGAGATCGCCGAGCGCGCCGGATCCTGCCTGGTCGGGGTCGAAGCGCCAGGTGTCGAGCGTCGGGTCGTCGCCCCAGTCCTGCAGGTAGCGGCCGCGGAAGTGGCGGATCTCCCCGAGTGCGCCCTCGTCGATCAGCTCGCGCGCGAGCCGCACCGCCGGGACGAAGCGGTAGTTGAACCCGCAGAGATGCTTGACGCCGGTGGCGGCGACGCGGCGCCAGACGTCATGACTCTCGTCGGCCGTGCGTCCGAGCGGTTTCTCGCAGAGGACGTGCTTGCCGGCTTCGGCGGCGGCGATCGTCGGCTCTGCATGGAGCGAGTTCGGGCCGCCGTTGTCGAAGAGGCCGATTCGCTCGTCCGTGACGATGTCGTGCCAGTCGGTCGTCCAGCGCTCGTAGCCGTAACGCTGGGCGGCCTCTGCGACGGCCTCCTCGTTGCGCCCGGCCATCGCTACGAGCCGCGGCACGAGCGGGGGCGGCCAGGACATGTACTCGACCTTGCGGAACGCGTTCGAGTGCGCTTTCCCCATGAACGCGTACCCGAGCATGCCGACGCCGATCTCTGTCACCGGCGCGATAGTACGCAGGTTTTCAGACAGGCGGACTCAGTCGTTCGGCGCGCCCCTTGTTTCCTCGGTCACAATGTGCGCTCTCGCAACAGGTCTGAAAAGTGCGTGATTTCGTACTAGAGTCTCCAAATCTCATCTCCTAGGAGGCTGCAGTGAAACGATTCTCTCGCCGGTGGGCGTCAGCGGGTCTGGTCCTGGTCATAGCCGGCGTCGTTGTCGCAATCGCGGCTACCGGCGCAACGGCCAGGAGCTCCGCGAACATCCAGGTTTGTGTCCTACTACCCGACACGAAGTCATCCGTCCGCTGGGTGCAGTTCGACGCCCCGGACTTTGCCAAGGCCCTGAAGAAGGCCAAGGTGACCTACTCGATCACGAACGCTTTGAACGATCCGCAGAAGATGGTTTCGCAGGCGGACTCGTGTCTGTCCCGCGGGGCGAAGGTGGCCATCGTCACCGACATCGCCCAGGGCACGTCGATCGCGATCGAGAAGAAGTTCGCGAAGGCGGGCGGTCAGTCGATCGATTACGACCGCCAGGTGGTGGGTGGTAGCGCGAAGGTCTACGTCACCTTCGACGGTACGGCTGTCGGCTCGGCCCAGGCCAAGGGCGTCGTCAACGCCCTGAAGGGCAAGTCGAAGCCCGTCGTCGCCGAGCTCTGGGGCGGCCCGACGGACCAGAACGCCTACTGGTTCAAGAGCGGCAACGACGTCGTTCTGAACCCACTGTTCAAGAGCGGGAAGCTGACCAAGGGCCCGCAGCAGTTCGTGCCGCTCTGGCTGGCGACCAACGCCCAGCCGATCTTCGAGCAGATGCTGCTGAAGACGAGCAACAAGATCGACGGCGCCATCGCGGCGAACGACAACATCGCCGGCGCGGTGATTGCAGCTCTCAAGGCGAAGAAGCTGAAGCCGATCGCGTTGTCCGGACAGGACGCGACGGTGCAGGGCGTGCAGAACATCATCTCGGGCTGGCAGACGATGACCGTCTACAAATACGTGCCTATCGAGGCCAACGCGGCCGCGGCTGCCGCCGTCGCGCTGCTGCATCACAAGAAGGTGCCCGGCGTCAACGGGTTCCGCAAGAACGGCAAAAAGAAGGAACCGACCGTCCGCCTGCCGGTGGTCGCGATCACGAAGGCCAACTACACGAGACTCTTCACGGACAAGTTCCTGAAGAAGAGCGACGTGTGCGTGGGCGAGTTCAAGCAGTACTGCAAGTAACCCAGAAGTAATCGAAGGGTGAGGGCGCCCGGGCGGGCGCCCTCACCCTTCGATGTGGTAGGAAACGCGACACCGTGAGCGACACGCCGACGCCGATCCTCCAACTCCGCGGCATCTCGAAGTCGTTCGGGTCGGTGCACGCACTCAGCGACGTCGACTTCGAGGTTCGCAGTGGCGAGATCATGGCGCTCGTCGGTGACAACGGCGCCGGCAAGTCGACCCTGATCAAGTGCGTGGCCGGCATTCACAGCGCGGACAGCGGCGAGATCCTCTTCGACGGGAAGCCCGTTCACATCAGCAGCCCGAAGGACTCGGCCAGGCTGGGAATCGAGGTGGTCTACCAGGACCTCGCGTTGGCCGACAACCTCGACGTGGTTCAGAACATGTACCTGGGCCGCGAGGAGCGCGACTGGCTCTGGCGCTTGAAGGAGCCGCTGATGGAGCAGCGAACCGCCGAGACGCTCAGCTCGCTGTCCGTCACCACCATTCGGTCGATCCGTCAGCCGGTGGCCTCGTTGTCAGGCGGGCAGCGCCAGTCGGTCGCCGTCGCCAAGGCCGTGCAGTGGAACTCGAAGGTGGTCATTCTCGACGAGCCTACGGCGGCGCTCGGCGTCGCGCAGACGCGCCAGGTGCTCGAGCTCGTCAAGCGTCTCGCCGACCAGGGTCTCGCGGTCGTGCTCATCTCGCACAACCTCCATGATGTCTTCGAGGTCGCGACGCGCATCACGGTGCTGCGTCTCGGCCGAGACGTCGGTGTCTACGAGCGGGAGAAGACGACGCAGCAGGAGGTCGTGCAGGCCATCACGGCAGGCATTCCCACCAAGGTCGCCGGCATCCCGGAGACAGCGCCCGAGCTGGCGTCGTGAGCTCGAACGTCGACATCGCCGCACCGGGGATCGGTCTCCCCGAAGGGGACGAAGGCGAGGAGCAGGCGGGGCTCTGGCGCCGCGCGTACGACAACCTGCGGACGGGGAACCTCGGGATTGTGCCGATCGTTATCGGCCTGGCATTCATCGTCGTCTTCTTCAGCTTCAAGGCGACGAACTTCTTCACCGCGGACAACTTCAACAACATCATCGTCCAGATGGCGGGCTTGACCATGCTCGCGTTCGGAGTGGTCTTCGTCCTCCTCCTCGGCGAGATCGACCTCTCGATCGGGTATCTGAGCGGGATCGCGGCTCTGGCCGTTGCCGAGTTCCAGCTCCCGGGCAGCGGCCATGCGTATCCCGGAATCGTCGCGATCGCGATCGCCGTAGGGCTGTGCGCGCTTATCGGCGGCGTCCAGGGCTCGGTCGTGGCCAAAGTCGGCGTACCGTCGTTCGTCGTCACGCTCGCGGGCCTCTTGATCTGGCAGGGAGTGATCCTGCAGGTGCTCGAGATCAAAGGGACGATCGTGATCCAGGACTCGTTGATCAACGATCTCGCCAACTACTACTTCACCGCCAATCGAGGTTGGCTCATCGCGGCCATCGTCACGGGTCTCTACGCCATCGGGACTCTGGCCGGCGTCGTTGGCAAACGCCGCGCGGGCGTGGCGATCCGCAGACCGCTGCTCCTAATCGCGAAGGTCATCGGCGTCGGGCTTGCGTGTTTCATCACCGTCGCCATCTCCAACCATGCAAGCGTGCCGAGAGGGCTGCCGCTGGCCGGCGTTCTCGTCGTCATCTTCCTCATCGGCTTGACCTATCTCGCCAAGCGAACGCCGTTCGGCCGCCACGTCTACGCCGTTGGCGGCAACGCCGAGGCAGCTCGCCGTGCCGGTATCAACGTTGCCCGCATCCGGATCATCGTCTTCGTGATCTCCGGCGCCATGGCCGGGGTAGGAGGCGTGATCCTGGCGGCCCGGTTGAACTCTGTCGATCTGAATGTCGGCGGCGGCACATTGCTGCTGGACGCGATCTCGGCGGCGGTGATCGGTGGCACGAGCCTGTTCGGCGGCCGTGGCGAGGTGCGCAGCGCGCTCCTCGGTGCGCTCGTGATCGCAACGGTCTCGAACGGCCTCAACACGGCGGGCTACAAGACCGGCACGATCTACATCGTCACCGGCGTTATCCTCTTGCTCGCCGTGACGCTGGACACGATCGCGCGCCGGTTGCAGGCGCGCTCCGGCCGCTAGTCGTTTCCTAGCGGACGGTTCCGGCGAAGTAGCGCTCGGCGAGCGCGAACGCGTGCTTGCCGACCGTCGATCCGAGTCGGCGGCCGGCGATGTCGTCGGCCGCGATCTGCGTTCCCGCGTAGACACCGGAGAGCCCGGCCTCGTCCGCAGCGCGTCGGTACGTTCCCCACGCGGGCAGCCCGCCGGCACCGGCCGGCAGTGCGCCACTTCTCGTCATGGCCGTCAGGATCTCCGCCGCCGCATGCCCGAACGCGCTCTCGCCGGAGACCCAGCCGGGACTGGGCGGCGTGGCGGCCCCCGCGCGGGGCAGCCAGCGTGTGCCCAGGGTCCAGCCGTGCGCAGTCCGAATCGCGATGTCGCCGACATGGGTGGCGAGAGCGGCGTGACGCTGACCAGGAGCACTCGACTCCTTGGTGATCAGCTCGACGAGACCGGGCACGAGTGGCAGACCGTCCGCGCTGAATGACGATTCGTGCCGCTCGCTCGACTGACCCTGGAACGCAAGCTCACGGATCATCGAGATCGGACGAACGGACTGGTATGTCCTCTTTGCGCCCCACGTTGCGACAGCGGCATCCTGCAGGGCGCCGTTGAGCGCGAAGTCGAGCTTCACGTCCCAGGCAAGACGTTCCGCCGCACGCAAGCCATGGTGCTCGGAGTCCGAGACCGCGTTGGCAATCGCGTTCCAACGGCCGGGCGAGCCAACCGGGCCGGACCACCGCGCTGCGATCGCTGCGCCTTTGCTCTGCGAGCTCGAGCGGATCACGTTCAGCGCTGCTTGCTTGTACGCGGCAGACGAAGGATCGCCGAGGGGCGGCGGGCCGGGGTCGATGGGCAATCCCTTCTTCGAGATCGGGAGAGCGAAGCCGTGAACGTGCCCCCATTGCGAGCCGACGAAGCTCTGAGTCTTCGCGGGGATCGCGAGGCCTCCCTGGATCACGATCTGGCCGAGTGCGAGCGGCTGCCAGAACGTGCGATCGTGCATCGTCGCTCCGGGCTGCGACACGACGAGAGGCTCGTTCACGGGCACGTAGCTCGGGTCGATGTAGTGCTGCCGCTCGAGTGAGCCGTCGCTTCGTCCGAACGCGATCGCCGCCGCGGCGATGCGGTTACCGAGTGCTGCAGGAGAGTCGCCTTGCACGCTGACGAAGCCGGGCTGGTAGCAGAGCGAACGCAGGGTCGCCGTCAGGCGGTCGAAGGCGCGACCAATGTTGGCGCCATACGACGCACGCTCGAGAAGAAGCCGGTACGCGGCGTAGCTGATCGCGGCGTCGCGCGCCGACAGGACATCGCTCGCGCGGTGCTTCTCGGTGACGAAGTACCCGGACCCCTTGGGCGAATAGGCCGCCCACGCGTCCCACATGGCCGCCGAGAGATGGAAAAGGTTACGAGCCTGCGCGGCGGGGTTGTCGTTCCCCGGATCGACGGCGAGCGCCGCCTCGTCCCAGATTCGGGCGACAGAGCGACCGGTTCCGGTCGCCGTCGTGCAGTTCGACTTCACGTAGTCGCGCGACGGCGGCGGAACGCGGGCGGCGCGTTCCGGCGGCTTGACGACAAGGACTTGGTCGGCTCGCACGTCGGAGAGCCGCTGCTCGCCTCCGCCGGGGAAACGGATGACGAGCGTGTTCGCTGTTGTCGCGTCGCCCAGGCCGAAGTGGAGACGTGGATCCTCCGAGGACAGGTAGCTGCTCCCCGCATGCAGCTCCTGCACGAGCTTGCGGCCGTCGGGCAGCACGACCGTCGCGACTGCTCCGGGTGAGAACGTCGCGAACCTGAGCTCCAGCCAGTGCCCGCTGTTGCCCGTGTTGCGGAGCAGCACGAGTCGACCGTCCACCGAGCCGACCGCGATGTCGAGGGTTCCGTTGTTGTCGTAATCGGCTGCTGCCAGCCCCCGGCCGTTGACGCGCGGGACGCCGCTGAGCCCCGCGACTCCGACGTTCGCGAATCGTCTCGACTTCCGCTTGCTCGGCAGATCGGACAGGACACGGATCTGACCGGCGTCTTTCGCGGGGCTCGTGATCGGGATGTTCCCGCTGGTGAGAACGAGGTCGGGCCTGCCGTTCTGCGCGAGGTCCACCCACGATGCACCCCACCCGGCCGAACCTGCGTACGCAGTCTGCAATGCGGCGCGCGCATCGTGAAAGGTGCGCGCACCTGCATTCGTGCCGTGTCGAAGGAGGGCGTACGGCTCGCGGCGCGAGTTCGACACGAAGAGGTCGAGCCGGCCGTCGCCGTTGTAGTCACCCGACGCAATGCCCATGCCGGCGTACGGATCGTCCACTCCCTCCGCGGCGCCACGCTCCTCGAAGCGGAAGCCGAGCCCAGCCGGGTCGGCCGCAGTTCCGCCCGGCCAGGGAACGTTCTCGTACAGCTGATTCGGGTCTTCGTCGTTGGCCACGTACAGGTCCGGCCGACCGTCACCGTTGTAGTCGGTGAACAGCGCACCGAGCCCGTGTCTGAATTGAGTCGCCTCGAGCCCCGCCTGTACTCCGACCTCGCGGAACTTCGAATGTCCTCGCGTGTCGTTGCCTTCGTTGAGGTAGAGCAGGTCGCGCACACCCTGGTAGTTCGAGGGGAAGCCACCGAGCGCGTTCGGCACCGGAGTGTTGAGATCCGTGTAGCCGGCGACGAACAGATCGGGCCGGCCGTCGCCGTTGACGTCGGCCACCGCAGCGCCCGCGTGCCAGCCGAAGGAGTCGATCCCGGCGGCCTTCGCGCCTTCGGTGAACGTGCCGTCGCCGTTGTTCCAGAGCAGCTTGTCGTACGACGCGGTCGTGATCAGGAGGTCGGTGGAGCCGTCTCCGTTGAAGTCCGCTGCCACGCAGCCCTCCCCGCGGACGGCGAGGTCCGCATGCGACGTCTTGCTGACGTTCACGAACGAGCCCCTGACGTTGTGGAAGAGCGCGCTGCGGGGCAGTCCGCCCTGCTGCTCCCAGCGACCTCGATCGGCGTTGGAGAACGAGTTGACGACGAACAGGTCGAGCCAGCCGTCCCGGTCGTAGTCGAGCCAGCAGACGCCCCCGCCCATCATCGCGGGCAGGTCGTTCGAGACGCCGAAGCGGAAGGCGCCCTGCCGGAAGTCGAGCCCCACCTGCGGCGCGACGTCCTGGAGTCGCACGGCGGCGAGCGAGCCCGTCGCGCGCACGAGCGGTGCTTGCGCAGCAGTCAGCGACGTCGTCGGCACCGTCGCTCCTCCGACTCCGACGATGACGTAATGCCCTTGCTGAAGAGCCACCTCGACGGATTGCTCGAAGGGCGCCGAGTCGTGCCGACGTGCGAGCTTCGGTGGCCGGCCGCGATAGACGGCGACCTGCTCGACACCCTTGATCGCCGCCAGGATCCTTGGCGGCGCCTGGCCTGCTCCGCGCGTCAGCGTCAGACCCACGGTCGAGACTCGATAGCTCGAGACGGAGATCGGCCCGCCTGCGGCAGCTCCGATCCGTTGGCGAAGATCCACCAGGAACGCACCGCCGGCACCGGCCGTCGCCCGCTCTGGATCGCGCAGCCGAAGCGCAGCCGCGTTGGCCCGGAGGTCGACAACGATGTCGCGCGCGATCTGATCCGCAGTCGCTTGATCGACCCGTCCCGAGATGCCGTTGGTCGACACGACTGTCACGTGCGGCAGGGGCTCGCCGCCGGGCAACGCGCGCGCCTTCGCCACATCCTGGCGAGCCGGGATGCCCGCTACCACCACGACTGCCGCGAAGCCGGCCGCTGCGACAAGCAGCGCGCCTGTCGAGACCCAGCCGTGTCGCATCAGCCCGCGGCCCCACGCCAACGCGCGATCGTCGGGCGAGCCGGGTGCCGGCAGGAGCCGCTCGAGGAGCGGGCGTGCCGCACACACGAGCGCGAGCGCCGCCAAGACGGCGACCTTGGTCCTGAACTCGGTCGTCTGCGGAGCGATCAGAAGCGTTGCGAGGAGCCCGACGCACATTGCGTAGACGACACGCGCCACGCGACCCTTCGGGATCGTCATGGGGTCGGTGATCATGAAGAAGAGGAAGATCAGGATCTCGGGCGAGGTGACGAGCAACCACCAGAACGACCAGCCCGTGATGGGTCCGAGGTGCCAGCGCGCCGTCATCGAATGGCCGCTCGCCGCGAGCACTCCGATCCCGGCTGCGAACGCGAGCCAGAAGCCGCCGGCGATGACCAGCAGGCGCAGTCGCGACAGGATGGTCAGGCCCCCGCAGACGATCAGCGCGATCGCCAATGCCAGCCAGAGCGACATCGGCCCCCACCAGAAGTCGAGCGGCTCGGCACGGGTCTCGCCGAGGATCAGGAAGCAGAGGACGAGCCCGAAGTTCGAGGGGTTGAAGATGTGGCGGCCTCGCCGGCGGATCAGGTGCTTCGACAGGAGCGACACCGCAGCCGTCGCCGCGAAGATCCACGCTGCGTGCAGGCTCCACCAGTCGCCGTGCCGCGTTCCCGGCACGCGCAGGATGAACGCGACGCCGTTGCCGGTGAGCAGCGCGCTGGCCGGCCACATGAGCACGTGCTGGCGGAAGAAGGCAATGCCGATCTCGAGCAGCGCGCACGTTCCGATCGCGACGAGGATCTGGGCGATCGACAGGCTGAACCCGAACGCGGTCTGGCCGAGAACCTGCAGCGTGATGATCACCGCCGCGAGGTGGAGGCGCGGGTCCCGGAACGTCGGCAGCAGAACCGGGTATTGCGTTCCTCGGATCGTCAGCACCGGCCGGCCGGCAATGGCGGGCGCGCTCATGGGCGTTCATCGTACTGCGACCCGTGTGATGAAATACCGGTCTCTTGGCCGCCCTATGACCCGATACGACCCGCTCGTCGAACGATTGCGCGCGGCCGCGCATCCCGATCGCCAGGCTCCCCAGGACTTCGCCCCGTATCTCGACAAGGTGCGAAGGAACGCCTACAGAGTCACGGACGAGGACATCCGGGCGCTCAAGGACGCTGGGTACTCGGACGACGTCATCTTCGAGCAGACGGTCTCCGTCGCTGTCGACGCCGGTCTGGAGCGGCTGCAAGCCGGGCTCGAGGTGCTGCCGTGAGGCTGCGCACTCTCGAGGACGGTCACGATCCGCACGAGGCGCAGATCCTCGAGTTCATCCGGGCGCAGCGAGGCGCAGACCCGCCCGACGTTCTGAAGACGCTTCACTACCGGCCCGAGCTCTTCGGACGACCTTTTTCCGACACGCTCGATCTGGCGATGAACGGGCCGTCCGACTGGAGCGTCGGCGAGCGCGAGCTGTTCGCAGCATTCGTGTCCTCGGTCAGCCAATGTCCGTTCTGAACGGGGTCCCACGGCGCGGTCGCGTCGTACGCGCTCGGCGAGGAAGTCTGGGAGGCGGTCAAACGTGACTGGCGCACGGCGCCCGTCGAAGAGTCGCTGCGCGCGACGCTCGGGTTCCTCGAGAAGCTCACGTTGCAGCCGGACGCGCTGAGTGCACAGGACGCCGAGATCGTCCTCGCGACGGGTGTGCGGAAGGACGCGCTCATCGATGCGATCCACGTCGCGGCTCTCTTCAACATGATCGTTCGACTGGCCGACTCGTTCGACTGGCACGTGCCTCTCGACCGGGAGTTCGCGGCTCGCGCGGAAGTGAGCCTCGGATCGAGCTACGCCCTGCTGACGCCGAGCGACATCGCGTGAAGCTCGAGCAAGCCCAGGCGATCGTGGCGTTCGTGATCCAGGAAGCGTCCGGCCCGGTCTCGGTGTTCGTTGCCGACACGCACGGCGAGCTCGTCGCGGCCGCGACGATGGACGGCGCGGCGCCGGATACGCGCCTGAACGCGCAACGGAAGGCGTACACCGCCGCGCGGAGCGATGCGCGCTCGACGAGGGAGCTGGCCGAGAAGGCGCGTGATGCCGTCGAGCGCGCGAGCTTCGACCCGTTCTTCACGTTCTTCCTCGGCGGGCTCGCCGCGTTCGACGGCGAAACGCGGGTGGGCGCCGTCGGAGTGAGCGGTTTGCCAGGCGAAGTCGACGAGGCGCTCGCGCAGAAGGCGATCGAGGCCGCCGGCCTCTCCCTTTAGTCCGAGAGTACGAGCGTCGCCTTGCCGGCGCGATGCTCGAAGGCCTCGGCAAAGCGGTCGAGCGGGACGCGGAGCGTGACGAACTGCTCCAGCGCGTCCGGCCAGCGCTGTCGTGCCTTTTCGAGATCCGCGACCGCCGCCAGCCAGTCTTCGCGGCGAGCGTTGACGCTGCCGAAGAGCACACGGTTCTCGAGGATCGTGTCCACGCCCAGCACAGGGCCGTCGAGCTCAACCGTCTGTTTCCGCGGATCGATCCCGAGCAGGCACGCGACGCCGCTCCGGCGGAGCAGGCCGAGCGACTGCGCCATCAGCTGTGCGTTGCCGGCTGCTTCGACGACGAGGTCGAACGTCCCGAGGCCGGACAGCTCGTTGTCCTTCGTCGAGACGTAGTGCGCGCCCGACTGTTCGACGAGCTCGTTCTCGGGCTCGAGCGACGCTGTGATCACTTCCACGTCCGCAAGGCGCAGGAGGTACGTCGTCAGCAGGCCGATGGCGCCTGCCCCGATGACGAGGGCACGATCGAGCTGCCACGGCTGCCGGCCGCCGATCGTCCGGGAATGGCGCAGCGCACGCTCGCAGATCGACGTCGGCTCCGCGAGCACGCCGTGACGGCCGAGCGACTTCGGGATCGCGATCAGCTGCTTCGGGTCTTCGGCAACGAGCTCACGGTCGTAGCCGTCGAGCCGGGTGATGCCGCGTTCGCTGTAGTCGCCGGTGAGGCACGAGTCCGGCGACTCCTCGGCGCAGGCGAGGCAATGGCCGCACGACCGGCGGACGATTGCGGTGACCAGCTGACCAGGCGTGAAGCCGTAGCCGTCTCGCTCGACGACCGCGAGCGACTCGTGTCCGAGCACGAGCAGCGACTCGTGCTCAGGTGGGGCGCCGAACAGGCCTTCCGAAATCTCGCGGTCGGTGCCACACACGCCCACTTCGAGCGTGCGGACGAGCACTTCGCCCTCGCGCGGCTTCACAGTTGGAACGTCTTCGACGCGCGTGGTGTGCGCTTGACCCGGCTGCGTGACTAGGGCGCGCATTCCTAGGCCGCCGTAAGCCCGCCGTCGATCACGAAGACGGTCCCGGTGACGAAGCTCGCTGCGTCAGACGCGAGGTACGCGACAGCCTCTGCGATCTCCTCGGGTGTCCCAAGACGGCCCAGCGGCTGCCGCGCGGTCAGGTCGTCGAGCGACTCGCCGGCTTCGTCGACGAGACGCCGCACCCAGGGCGAGTCGACGGTTCCGGGGCAGACTGCGTTGACGCGGATGCCGTCGCTCACATGGTCGACGGCAAGCGCACGAGTCAACGAGACCACCGCACCCTTCGACGCGCAATAGGCGGCGCGATTTCGGAGGCCGACGATCGCCGCGACTGATGCGATGTTGACGATCGATCCGCCTCCTCGGGCGATCATCGTCGGGATCGCGTGCTTGCAGCAGAGGAACGTTCCGCGAGCATTCACGGCGAAGACGTCCTCCCAGACGTCGAGGGGCGTCTCCGGTGCGTTCGTCGTCGAGCCGATGCCGGCGACGTTGACGAGCACGTCGACGTCATGCACGACAGCAGCAACTTGCGGCTCGTCGCGGACATCGAGGTGGACGTCGGTGCCGGTGAGGTCCGCGGCGACGACGTCTGCACCTTCGGAGCCGAGCAAACCTGCGACGGCGGCGCCGATCCCCGACCCTGCGCCCGTGACGAGTGCTCGCTTGCCCTCGAAACGCCTCATCCCGCGATCATGCAATTCTCTGCCGGTGGAGATCGCTGTGCGCGCAAACGCGAAGCTCGCCGAGGGCCCACGCTGGGACGCGCTCGGGCGGCGGCTGCTGTGGGTGGACATCGAAGGCTGTCGATTGCACATCTTCGAGAACGGCGAGGACCGTGCGATCGGCCTCGACGCGATGGTGGGCGCGGCGGCGCCCACGAGCCTCGGGACGGTGCTCGTCGCGCTGGCCGATCGCCTTGCGCTGGTCGATCTCGCCGACGAGTCGGTGCAGGCTCTCGTCCCGCTGCCCCATGGACCGAACGTGCGTGCGAATGACGGCGCCTGCGACGCCGCCGGCCGCTTCTGGATCGGAACGATGGGGCTCGACGACGCTCCGGGCGCGGGCGCGCTGTACCGCTACGACGGTGGGCTCGAGCGGGTGCTCGACGGCGTGACCCTTTCGAACGGGCTCGGTTGGGCGCGTGACCACTCCCTCATGTACTACATCGACTCGCCCTCCTACCGCGTCGACGTCTTCGATTTCGAGCTTGCATCCGGGCGCGTCGCCTCGCGGCGGCCGTTTGTCTCGATCGACGAGAGCGACGGCACTCCGGATGGCCTCGCCATCGATGACGAGGGTGGCATCTGGGTCGCGCTCTACGGCGGTAGCTGCGTCCGTCGTTACGACGAGAACGGCCGCCTCGACGCTGTTCTCGACGTGCCCGCGAAGAACGTCACCGCGTGCTGCTTCGGCGACGACGACGGCCGCTCGCTCTTCGTGACGACGGCGGCGCCGGACGGAAACGTCTACGTCACACAACCGGGGATTGGAGGGTCGCCGGCAGATGTCTTTCACGCAGGCGGGACGAGGACGGCGCCATCCGACGCGGAGGAGACCAGCGCGCGGTAGCGCGCGAAGACACCGACGTCATAGCGCGGCGGAGGGGGCTGCCATTCGGCAAGGCGCTTCGCCAGCTCCTGGTCTTCGACCTCCACCATGAGCGTGCCCTCGTCCACGTCGATCGAGATCACATCACCGTCGCGCACGACTGCGAGCGGCCCGCCGCGTGCGGCCTCGGGCGCAACGTGCCCGACCATCAGCCCGCGGGTCGCGCCGGAGAAGCGGCCGTCGGTGACGAGCACGACGGACTCGCCGATGCCGGCTCCGATCACGGACGCCGTGACGCTCAGCATCTCCCGCATGCCAGGCCCTCCGGCCGGGCCTTCGTAGCGCACGACGAGGACGTCGCCCTCTGCGATGAGCCCGGCGCGCACGCCGTCGGTACACGCCTCCTCGCTGTCGAACACGCGCGCAGGCCCACGATGCGACCGGCGCGTCGTCCCTGACGCTTTGACGAGGCTTCCCTCCGGCGCGAGGTTGCCGCGCAGCGCATGCAACGCGCCGCTCGGCTTGAACGGCTCCTCGAGCGTGTAGACGACCTCGCCGTCCGGGAGAGGCGCATCGAGTGTCGCGTCCGCGAGCGTCCTACCGTCGACGGTCGGGGCGGTGCCGTCCACGTGCCCGCCGCGCACGAGCTCGCGGATGACCGAGCGCGAGCCGCCGGCGCGGTGGAAATCCTCCGCCAGCCAGCGTCCCGAGGGCGCGAGGCTCGCGATCACGGGCGTGCGGCCCGCGACCGCCGTCAGCTCCTCCAGCGTGAGCGGCACGCCCGCCTCGTGGCCGATCGCGAGGAGGTGAAGCACGCCGTTGGTCGACCCGCCGGTCGCGGCGATCCCCGCCATGGCGTTCAGGAGCGCGCGCCGGTCGAGGAAACGGCGCGCGGTCACGCCTTGCTCGACGAGCTCCACGGCGAGGGCCCCGGCGCGGGCCGCGGCGTCGCCTTTCAGCTCGTGCTCGTCCGCGGGCACGAGCGTGTCCGCGGCGCAGGCGATTCCCAGGCAGTCGACCGCGACGGCCATCGTGTTCGCCGTGAAATGACCTGCGCACGTGCCCGCGCCGGGGCAGGCGAACTGCTCCAGCTCGTCGAGATCCTCGCGCGACATCAACCCGCGCTCCTCGGAGCCCACCGCCTCCCACACGTCCTGAATAGTCACCTCGCGTCCGCGCCAGCCGCCGGCACGCATCGGTCCGCTGTAGAGCAGCAGCGCGGGCTTGTCGACGCGGGCGAGCGCCATCAGCGCGGCGGGCACGGTCTTGTCGCAACCGACGACACAGACGAGCCCGTCGAAGTCGTGGGCATGAACCATCAGCTCGATCGAGTCGGCGATCACCTCACGCGAGATCAGCGATGCCCGCATGCCGGGCGTGCCCTGCGACTGATTGTCGGAGACCGCGATCGTGTTGAAGCCGAGGGCAAGACCGCCCGCCGCCGACACGCCGTCGCCGACGCGGTCTGCGAGCTCGCGTTGGTTGAGATTGCACGGCATCGTCCCCGTCCATGTCGAGGCAACGCCGATGATCGGCCCGTCGAGCCGCCCTGGATCGATGCCCATCGCGCGGAAGTGCGCCCGCGCCGGCGCGCGGTCAGCGCTCTCGCGCAGCCCGGCACGGGCCCGTCGGCGGAGGGCGTCGACGGACGCTTCAGTCACGCCGCCGACTGTACTCCACCGGCTAGCGAACTATCTGGGGGTCTGTGAAGACGTCGAGCGCGTCGCGGCTCTTCGTCGAGAATTCCGAGACGATCGCGCCCTCGTCGCCCGCCTCGAAGCGGTGCAACGTGTCCGGCGGGATGGTGTATTGGTCGCCTGGCCCAAGCACGACATCTTCTGCGCCGTCGACGTGCAGATGGACGGTGCCGCGGCGCACGCGGAACGTCTCCTCCTTGCCGGGCTCGCCGTCGACCGGCGGGTGACGGTGCTCGGGGCACCGCTGGCGCGGGAACAGCACGAGCTCCTTCGCGCACACGCGCTCGGTGTTCACGTAGACGACGATCTGGAGGCCGATCTCGTCGAGTCGGCCCAGACCGAAGTCCGCGACCTCGATCTGCTCGCGCTCCTGCGGCGTCAGCACGATCCCGGCCTCGTCGAGCATGACCGCCGCCCGTTCGCGCGCCTCGCCTTCGGTCACGACGTGATACTAGGCTGCGCACGGGCAGCAGGCGGCCCCAAATGTCTCAGGAGGGTGCGACATGAAGACATCGCTCGGAATCTGGGCGTTCGGCTCGATGGCTACGAGGTTCGTCCCGGCCGGCTACAAGCCCGAGCTCGCGAACGAGACGACCGTGGATCGCGTTCGCCGCGCGGTGGAGGGTCTCGGCGACCTGATCGACGGCTACGAGTTTCACTACCCCCAGGAGCTGTCTCCCGACAATCTCGATGAGGTACGGGGCGCGCTCGACGGTCACGACATCTATGCGGTCGCCACCGGCCTGCACCTCGACCCGCGCTTCGGCCGCGGCGGGCTCGTCTCGCCCGACGACGCGACCCGCGCCGAGGCGGTGAAGCGAACGCTCGACGCCGTCGACTTCGCCGGCGAGCTCGGAGCGCCGTTCATCATCTGGCCCGGGATCGAGGGCTACAACTATCCGTTTCAGAGCCCCTACGGCGAATCCTGGCGCTGGCTGATCGAGGGTGTGGGAGCGGCGGCCGAGCGCGCGGCGAAACACGGCATCAAGATCTTTCTCGAGCACAAGAACTCGGAGCCGGCGATGAAGATCCTCATGCGCAACATCGGCATGACGCTTCACGTGATCCACAAGCTGCGCGCGCAGGGAATCGACAACGTGCAGGTCAACATGGACTGGCAGCACCTGATCATGAACGGCGAGAGCCTCGCAGAGAACGCTGCGCTGCTCGCCGACGAAGGACTGCTCGGGCACCAGCACGCGAACGACGGTTGGGGCTCGTTCGACGACGACAACATGGTCGGCACGATCCGGTTCATGGAGACGCTCGAGCTCGCCGTCGAGCTCCGCCGTGCGCGCTACGGCGAAAAGGGTGAGCGCCTCGGCTTCGATCTGTATCCGTATACGGAGGATGCAGTTGCGGCCGTAAAGCGCAGCGTGCTCCAGTGGCGCTTCATCGACGCCGCCGCGTCGCGGATCGACGACGCCGCGCTGCGAGCAGCGCAGAGTGAAAAGGACGCCGTCGCCGCGTACGAGCTGGTCTACGCGGCACTCGGCGGGTGACACAGCTCGTCGGTCTCGACGTCGGCACGACCGGCGTCAAGGCGCTCGCGCTCTCGCCAGAGGGTGACGTGCTCGCCCGGGCCGAGGAGAGCTACGAGCTCTCGACACCGCAGCCCGGGTGGGCCGAACAGGATCCCGAAGACTGGTGGCGTGCAGCCGAGCGTGCGCTGGCCGCGCTCGGAGGCCAACCGACGGCGATCGGTCTCTCCGGCCAGATGCACGGTCTCGTCGTTCTCGATGAGCGCGATCGTGTCATTCGACCGGCGATCCTGTGGAACGACCAACGGACCGCAGCGGAGTGCGTCGAGATCGAGGAGCGTGTCGGTCTCACACGGCTGATCCAACTGACGGGCAACCGCGCGCTCACGGGCTTCACCGCGCCGAAGCTGCTGTGGCTGCGCCGTCACGAGCCGGACACGTACGCGCGGATCGCACACGTGATGCTGCCGAAGGACTACGTTCGCCTGCGCCTGACCGGGGAGCACGCGATCGACGTCGCGGACGCGTCCGGCACGCTCCTCTTCGATGTCGCTGGGCGGCGTTGGAGTGAAGAGATGCTCGTCGCCCTCGAGCTCGACCCGGCGTGGCTCCCGCGGGCGTTGGAGTCGCCGGAGGTCTCAGGCGAGACGGCTGCGGGTGTTCCGGTCGCCGCGGGGGCGGGCGATCAGGCTGCGGCGGCTCTCGGCGTTGGTGTCGACCGTCCGGGACCGGTGTCGGTGGTGCTCGGTACGTCAGGCGTCGTGTTTGCAGCGCTGCCGGCGTTCGCCGCGGACCCTCAGGCACGAGTGCATGCTTTCTGTCATGCCGTTCCGGGTGGCTGGCACGCAATGGGAGTCATGCTCTCGGCGGCCGGCTCGCTGCGCTGGCTGCGCGACGCGCTCGGGACGGGAAGCGGGTACGACGAGCTGACGGCCGCGGCGCAGGAGTGGCCGCCGGGCACCGAGGGGCTGACATTCCTCCCGTACCTCACGGGCGAACGGACGCCACACGCGGACCCGAACGCGCGCGCTGCTTTTGCCGGGATCGCGCTTCGACACGATCGCGGTGCGCTGGTCCGCGCCGTGCTGGAGGGTGTCGCCTACGGGCTGCGCGATTCGCTCGAGCTCCTGCGCGAGCTCGGGGTCGACCCGCATGCCGGCCACGCGTCGGGTGGCGGCGCTCGCAGCGAGCTCTGGCTTCGGATACTCGCCTCCGTGCTCGGCCTGCCCATCCAGCGTGCGGCGACCGACGAAGGCTCCGCACTTGGGGCAGCACTCCTTGGCGGCGTCGCTGCAGGAGTCTTTCGCGACGTCCACGAAGCCGTCGCGACCTGTGTTCGGTTGCTCGATGCAGTCCAGCCCGACCCTGAGTGGCAGGGGGCGTACGAGCGCGGGTACCGCCGCTTCAGATTGCTCTATCCGGCACTTCGACCCTTGGAGGACGCATGACGACGCTCGAGGGAAAGGTGGCCCTGATCACCGGGGCAAGCCGCGGCATCGGCGCCGCGGTAGCACGACAACTCGCCCGCGAAGGCGTGAAGCTGGGGCTTGCGTCGCGAAGCGGTGACGATCTCGGCATTACCGGCGTGGTCGCGCAGCCCTGCGACGTTCGCGACTCCGCTCAAGTGGAGGCGCTCGTCTCCTCAACCGTCGAGGCGTTCGGACGGCTCGACATCCTCGTCGCGAATGCGGGTGTCGGCGCTTATGGTCCCTTCCTCGACCTCGCGCCCGACTTCCTCGAGGAGATGATCGACGTCAACGTCAAGGGAACGCTCTACGCGGTGCGCGCCGCGCTGCCGCACCTGGTCGAAAGCGGCGAAGCGGACATCGTCACCCTTGCATCGGAAGCCGGACGCCGCGGTCTTCCGCTCGAGGCGGTGTACTGCGCATCGAAGTTCGCTCAGGTCGGCTTCACGCGTGCCCTCGACCACGAGCTCCGCGAACGCGGCATCCGCTGCACGAATGTCTGTCCGGGCGGCGTCGCCACGGACTTCGCGCTCGAACCGGGACGCGGGAGGACAGAGGATGCGCTCGCCGGGATGATGGGCGCCGACGACGTAGCGGACGTCGTCCTGTTCGTGCTCTCGAGGCCGCGCAACCATCGCATTCTCGAGACCGCGCTGCGCCCGATGACGGAGGCGTCATGGGGGTAGGCGCACCAGTCAAATGGGGGATCCTCTCGACCGCCGACATCAACCGGAAGGTCATCCCCGGCGCGCACGCCTCGGAGAAGGCCGAGCTCATCGCCGTGGCGAGCCGCGATCTGAAACGGGCGGAGGAGTACGCACGCGAGTGGGAGATCGAGCGTGCGTATGGCTCGTACGACGCGTTGCTCGAGGACCCCGAACTCGAGGCGGTGTACATCTCGCTGCCGAACACGCTGCACTGCGAGTGGTCGATCCGCGCGCTCGAAGCGGGCAAGCACGTGCTCTGCGAGAAGCCGATGAGCAGGCACGTCGCCGACGTCGAGGCGGCGTTCGATGCGGCGGAGAAGGCGCAACGCATCCTGATGGAGGCGTTCATGTATCGCCATAACCCACAGACCAAGCGTCTACGCCAGCTGGTGGACGAGGGCGCGATCGGGGACTTGCGGGTCGTGCGGTCGTGCTTCAGCTATTCGCTGTACGACACGGACAACATCCGGCTCCGGACGGAAGTGGAGGGTGGCAGCCTGATGGACGTTGGCTGCTACTGCGTCAGCGGGTCACGTTTGCTCGGCGGCGAGCCCGAGCAGGTGTTCGGACAGCAGTTCGTCGGCCCGAGCGGCACCGACTGGGTTTTCACGGGCACGATGCGCTTCCCGGGAGACGTCTTCGCGCAGTTCGACTGCGGGACGGCTCTCGCCGAGCGTGACGAGCTCGAGGCAATCGGAACCGATGGTTCGCTCTTCGTCGACGATCCCTGGCACTGCCTCGAGCCGCTGATCGAGCTGCGCCGAGACGATGGGGTGGAGCGGATCGAAGTCGAGCGGGTCGACTCGTACCGTCTCGAGGTCGAGAACCTCAGCGACGCCATCCGAGGCGTGACCGAGCCGTTGCTTGGTCGCGAGGATGCCGTGGCTCAGGCGCGCACGATCGCTGCGCTCTACAGCTCGGCGGAAACCGGCACGGCCGTTTCTCCGTAACGCGAGAGCGCCGCAAGCGTCACGAGGCAGATCGTCGCCAGCCCGAGGTATGGAACTGCGTCACTTGTGGCCGACGCGAGCGCGCCGCCGAGCGCCGCACCGCCTGCCTGGCCCGGCGCCCAGGCAATGTTCACGAGTGCGAACGCGTAGCCGTAGTCGAGACCTCGCGTCTCCGCCGCATCCGTCACGAGTGACATCGCCGGTGTCCAGAAGCTGCCGAACGCGAAGCCTGCAGCGACGATCACGACTGCGAGGAGCCACGCGTTCCGCGGCCAGGGAAGCAACGCTGCGACGACCGCCGACGAGGCGAGCGCTGCGACGAGCGGCCGCAGCCGGCCCTGGCGGTCGGAGATGCGGCCGAGCACCGGCGCCCACGCCGCTTCGAGGCCGGCGGAGACGAGGTAGACCGCACCGACTGCGGCAGCGCCCCAGCCGAGGTCGGAGAGCCGGAGCGGCGCGAGCACGGACAGCGTGCCGAAACAGAGCGCGGGCAGGAGGCACAGCCAGACCCCTGTCTGGATCCGCCGGTCGCGTGTGATCGCCTCGAACAGCATGCGGATCGGCTGGGGCGTCTCCGGCGAGACCGCGGGCGTTGCCAACGCGCCGGCCCCGAGGAGCACCGCCACTGCGGCGACGGCACCGAACGCAGGCGCGGTGCCGGTGAAGGAGGCGACCGCTCCGAGGACCGGTCCGAACATCGCCCCGGCGATAGCCGCACCGAAGGCCGAGCCGATCAGCCGACCACGGCGTCCGGCGGGAGCGGCGGCAACCAGCCACGCGAGTGCACCCGTCCACGAGAAGGCGCTCGACACTCCCTGGAGGAAGCGCGCGAGATCGAGTGCCCAGACCGAGTCGGCGAGACCGAAGGCGACGGTCGTGACGGCGAGGAGCGAGAGGCCGACGAGCACCGTCGGCTTGACTCCGACGCGCGCCGCCAGCATGCCGCTCGGGATTCCCGCCACGAGCGCGCCGGCGGGGTACATGGCCTGCAGCACTCCGGCGCCGGCCTTGCCGAGCTGAAGTTCGTGAACGTAGTGGGGCAGCAGCGGCGTCAGCGCCGCGAAGAACATCGTGTCCACGAGGACGATCGCCCCGACGAGAATGAGCAGCCTGCGCAACGAGGTGCTAGCGCCAGCCGGGCTCGCGACGATCGAGAAAAGCGCGCAACCCTTCCTGCCCTTCCGGCCCGGCGCGGAGGTGTGCGGCGATCTGCGCCGTCTCGGCACCGGCCGGGCGCTCGCGGACTAGGCGCTTTGCCTCGCGCACCGCTTCGGGGCCGGAGCTGAGCAGTTCGGCCAGGACCTGGTTCACGGCGTCGTCCAGCGGTGTGGCGATCTCGCTGATCAGTCCGATGCGCAAGGCCGTGTCGGCGTCGAAGCGCTCGCCGGTGAGGAAGTAGCGGCGTGCGTGCGCGCCGATCTTCGGCAGGACGAAGGGCGAGATGACCGCCGGAATGATTCCGAGCTTGACTTCGGAGAAGCCGAACACGGTGTCGGGTGCAGCGATCGCGATGTCGGCGCAGGCGACGAGCCCTGAGCCGCCGCCGAGTGCGTAGCCGTGGATGCGCGCGACGACGGGAGCGGGGCAGCGGTCGATCGCCTCGCACATCCGGTAGAGGCGAAGCGCATCCTCGGCGTTCTCGTCGAGCGAGAGGTCGACGGCGGACCGCTGCCACTCGATGTCGGCTCCGGCGCAGAAGCTCTGGCCGTCTCCGGCGAGCACAACGGCCCGGGCATCCCCGACATCGGCGAACGCGGCGGTCAGCTCGGCGATCAGCTCTGCGTCGAAGGCATTTCGCCGCTCCGGCCGCGCCAGAGTGATGCGCAGAACGGCTCTGTCACGCTCGATTCGCAGGCCTGCCATGCCGTGAGCTTAGAGTTGCTCCATGCTCAGAGGCGCACTTGCGGCTGCTCTGACCCCGCTCCAGGCCGCGGGCGAGGCGCTGGACGAGGACGCCTTCGCGCCGTACGTGGACTTTCTCGTGGCCGGTGGGGTGGACGGCCTGCTCGCGCTAGGGACGACCGGCGAAGGCTTCCTGCTACCGGTCGAGCAGCGAATGCGCGCCGCTCAGCTCTACGTCGAGGCTGCGCAGGCACGGTTGCAGGTTGCAGTGCACTGCGGCGCACAGTCGACGTGGGACACCGTCGAGCTCGCCGCGCACGCCGCCGACATCGGGGCCGCCGCTGTTGCGGTGATGGCGCCTCCCTATTTCCCGCTCGACGAGGACGAGCTGCTCAACCATCTTTCGGCTGCGGCGAAGGCCTGCGCGCCGACACCGTTCTACGTCTATGAGTTCGCGGCGCGCAGCGGTTATCCGGTCCCGCTCGGAGTGCTGGAGCGTTTGCGTGAGGAGGCTCCCAACTTTCGCGGGTTGAAGGTCTCGGACACTCCGTGGGAGCGGTTCGCGCCGTACCTCGTCGAAGGGCTCGACGTGTTCGTCGGACCGGAGGCTTTGCTGCCGCAGGGCCTGGCTGCAGGTGCGGTCGGAGCCGTCTCCGCGCTTGCGTCGACCTTTCCCGAGCTGGTCGTGGCGGCGGTTCGGAATCCGGGGTCCACCGACCTGGCGCCGGTGCGCGCCGCCCTCGAGCGGTTTCCGTTTCAGGCCGCGGCGAAGCTCGCGCTCGCGAAGCGCGGTGTTCCGGTCGGTCCCGACGTCCGCCGGCCGCTGCGGATGTTGACGGACGCTGAGCGAAGGGAGCTCGAGCAATGGCTCGAATCGTCGTCGCCGGTTCCGGTTCCGTAGGAGCCTGCATCGCGTACCACCTCGCGCTGCTCGGCGCGCGTGACGTCGTGCTCGCAGAGCGCGGACAGATAGCCGGCGGTTCGACCGGGAAGGCGATGGGTGGTGTGCGCCAGCAGTTCTCGACGGCTGCGGAGGTGCGGCTCGCCCGCGAGTCGATCGCATTCTTCGAAGAGCTCGGAAGCGAGTGGTTTCAGCAGGTCGGCTACCTGTTCCTCGCAACCACCGAGGCCGGGCTGGTCGAGCTGGAGGAGCGGCGCAAGCTCCAGGTCGAGCTCGGTGTTCCGGTCGAACGCCTCGACCCGGGCTTCGTCCGCGGCCTTGCTGTCGAGGATGTGCTCGGTGCTGTCTTCTGCAGAACCGACGGCGTCGCCGATCCGCCTGCTCTGACGCGCGAGGTTGTTCGCCGTGCGGCCGCGCTCGGAGTCGACGTGCGCGAGGCAACCGACGCGCGCGAGCTCGGGCGCGACGTGCTGGTCGTGGCGGCGGGCGCGTACTCGGGCGAGTTCGGTGTCGACGTGCCGCTTCGCCCGCTGGTGCGGCAGCTGCTGGAGACCGAGCCGATCGAGAAGCTGCCGCTGGACCTGCCGATGGTGATCGAGGCGGAGACGGGCTTCCATTTCCGGCGCCGCGACGACTGTCTGCGCATCGCGATGCCCGATGCGGAACCACGTTGGGGTGTCGACGAGACGGTCGACGAGTCGGTGTTCGCCGACCGCCTCGAACGGCTGGCGCGCCGCTATCCCGCTGCAGCGGGCTCGAGTGTTGCGCGCGCGTGGGCGGGTCTCTACGACATGACGCCCGATGCGCATCCGATCATCGGGCCAATTGCAGACGGCGTGTACGCGGCCTGTGGCTTCTCAGGACACGGATTCATGCAGTCGCCGGCCGTGGGCCGCGCAGTCGCGGAAGAGCTGTTGCACGGAGAGTCGGCGCTCGATCTGTCGCCGTACCGCGTGGAGCGTTTTGCGAGCGCGATTACGTTTCCCGAACATCTCGTCCTTTAGCAGTTTGTAAAAGATCCCCCAGAGTCGTTCGGGCGGGTTGTCGTTGGGGCAGAGAGGACCTGAAACACCGAGGAAAGGGGAATCTCTTGATGCATCGCCCAGTGAACTCGCGGCGCGGTCCCGTGTGGGTCCGACTGCTGCTCACGATCGCAGGTGTCGGCGTGCTCGGCCTGCTCGGCTACTTCGCGAGTGCAGGCACGGCAGGCCCGCTTTCGCCGGCGGCCGACACGACGACGACCTCCAGCACGACGGATTCGACGACGACCGGCTCCACGAGCACGACCACAAGCACCAGCACCACGGAGTCGACCACGACGACGGCTCCGACGACCACGACGACGTCGACCACCACGACGACGACTCCGGATACGGGCCCGGCCGGTCAGATCAAGCTGGCCAACGGCCGGACGTCGATTCCGGTATCGAGCGTCTCACTGCCGGCGCGTCTCATCATCGACGGCGTCCGGTTCACGCCGGGCCTCGTCGTCTCGCGCAACCGGCCCGTTTCGGTGCGCGTCCACGTCTCCGACACGCGTGGATACGTGGTGCGCGACGCGCTCGTCTTCGTCCGGGCGACCCCGCTCGTGACGTCGACTCCGGCCGAGCAGGCGACCGACCAGGCCGGGTACGTGACGCTGAGCATGTTCCCGCGAGCGACGTTCCCGCTCAAGCGGGGCTATCACGTTCAGTTCTTCGTGCGGACGCGCAAGGAGGGCGACTCGCTGCTCGCCGGTGTGTCCAGCCGCCGGCTCGTGCAGGTCGCGACGGCGAGGTAGCTGCAGCCCGTTGCAGGTCCGGGGTTACCCCCGGGCCTGCAGCTCCTGCTATTCGAAAGCCAGCCCGAGGCGCGACAGCTGCTCATTGACGTAGCGGCCTTCGATCGTGGCTTCCACGTCGAACGACTCGCCGATGTCCGGGTCCTTGCCGATCAGCTCACGAGCCCGGCTCGGCAGCTCCTGCTCCGCGTCCTCTGCCGACTCCCAGAGGTACACGGCGCCCCAGCGCTCGGTCACCTCGTCCGAGATCCAGGCCTTGAAGCGCAGGCCCGGGACGTCGGCGAAGGCGTCGGCCGACTCGTCGCGCAGGTAACGGCGCAGCTCGTGGATGTTCGTCTTCGAGTCTGCGAGGTTCCAGAGCACGAGACGGAGAATCACGTCGGCGGTGGCAGCTTCGCGATCAACGCCTTCACGAGCCGGAGCACGTCGCTTTCGTCGTGACCGAAGTCATCGAGGTACGAGTGCAGCGCGCTGTGGAGCAGCTTGAGCTCGTCGTCCGAGATCTCAATCGTGTGCATGTCGCCTCCTAACCCCAGGAAGGTGGTTCGTATTGCCCGTCGATCGGTGCGCCGAACGTGACGAACTCGAGCCCGTCCGCGCCGGAGACGGGCATGCGCGTCGATGCCGGATCGACACGAATGAAGCGGCCAGGCCGCAATTCGACCTCGTCGCCTTCGATGCGCATCGTGCCGGAGCCCTTGACGACGAAGTAGACCTCTTCGGCGTTCTCCTCGGCATGGTTGTGCTCGCGTCCTTCCGCGTTCGGCGGAAGCGTGAAGTAGTTGAACCCGAACGCCTTCGCACCGACTGCGCGCCGCACTTTCTTGACCACGCCGCCTGGCCCCTCGCCTTCGAGCTCGCCGACGTCGACAACGTCGTATCCCGCCACTAGCTCTCCTCCTCTTTCTCTCGTTTGTCCAGCCGTTGCAGGAACGCCTGGCGCAGGCGCTCGCCGTCTTTCAGAACCTGGTGGTAGCGCGGCCGTCTCGGCTCGAGCTTGACGATCTTCACGTCCCGCGGCGCCTCGCCGTAGGAGTGGTGGTAGACCTCCGACTCGCCGAGCTCGCGCAGACGCTGCTTGGGTTTCCGGAAGAGGCGCATCACATCCGGAAGACGCCGAACGTCGTCGCGGGGATGGGCGCGTTCAAAGCAGCGGCGATACCGAGCGCAAGCACGCGGCGCGTATCGAGCGGATCGATGATGCCGTCGTCCCAGAGCCGCGCGGTCGAGTAGTACGGGCTTCCCTCGCGCTCGTACTTTTCGCGAATCTCGTCGGGATCGGCGTCCCCGACCATCGTCAACACGGTTGCCGCCTGTTCGCCGCCCATAACCGAGATGCGTGCGTTCGGCCACATCCACAGCTGGCGCGGCTCGTACGCCCGTCCGCACATCGCGTAGTTCCCGGCCCCGAAGGAGCCGCCGACGATGACCGTGAATTTCGGCACCTGGGCGTTCGCGACCGCCATCACGAGCTTCGCGCCGTCTCGGGCGATGCCGCCGGCCTCGTACTCCTGTCCCACCATGAAGCCCGTGATGTTCTGCAGGAAGACGAGCGGGATGCGCCGCTTCGTCGCGAGCTCGATGAAGTGCGCGCCTTTCTGCGACGACTCGGCGAAGAGAATGCCGTTGTTCGCGAGGATGGCGACGGGGTAGCCCTCGATCCGGGCGAAGCCGGTGACGAGCGTTTCTCCGTACAGCGCCTTGAACTCGTCGAAACGCGAGCCGTCGACGATGCGGGCGATCAGGTCGCGGGCGTCGGACTGGTGCTTGAAGTCTTCCGGGATCAGGCCGTAGAGCTCCGACGGGTCGGCCGCGGGCGGCTCTGCTGTCACAGGATCCCAGGGCGGGGTGGGCTTGCGGCCCTGCAGGTTGCGCACGATCTGGCGGGCCAGCGCGAGGGCGTGGTCGTCCGACGTGGCGTAGTGGTCGGCGACACCCGACTGCCGCGTGTGCACGTCGGCGCCGCCGAGCTCTTCGGCGGTGACGTCCTGTCCCGTTGCCGCCTTCACGAGCGGCGGGCCGCCGATGAAGATCGTGCCCGTGCCGCGGACGATGACCGTTTCGTCCGCCATCGCCGGCACGTACGCGCCGCCGGCCGTGCACGAGCCCATCACGACCGCGATCTGCGGGATCCCTTTCGCCGACATCTGCGCCTGGTTGAAGAAGATCCGGCCGAAATGGTCGCGATCGGGGAAGACCTCGTCCTGCAACGGCAGGAAGGCGCCGCCGGAGTCGACGAGGTAGATGCACGGCAGGTGGTTCTGCTCGGCGACCTCCTGCGCACGGAGATGCTTCTTGACCGTGAGCGGGAAGTACGAGCCACCTTTGACTGTCGCGTCGTTGGCGACGATCACGCACTCGCGGCCCTCGACCACGCCGATCCCTGTGACGATGCCCGCGGCCGGAGCCTGGCCGTCGTAGAGATCCCACGCGGCGAGGGCGTTCAGCTCGAGGAAGGCGCCGCCCGGATCGACGAGCCGGTCGATGCGCTCTCGTGCCGTGAGCTTGCCCCGGGAGCGGTGGCGCTCGGTCGCCTTGTCGCCGCCGCCGCGCGCGATCTCACCCGTCCGCGTGCGCAGCTCGGCGACGAGGCTCTCCATCCGCTCGCGCCGACGTTCGAAGGTCTCGTCCCGGTCGACGGCTGACTGGATGAGCGCCACGATGGGGAGCCTACAATCGGGCCGATGCCGGACGAAGCTTTCTTGAGGCGATACGCAGACCTGGCCGTCCGGGTCGGCGCGAACGTGGGCAAGGGCCAGGACGTCCTGATCAACGCGCTCGTCGAGCACGCGCCGCTGGTGCGCGCTCTCGCGGCATCGGCGTACGAATCAGGAGCCCGCTATGTCGCCGTTCGCTACAACGACACACACCTCAAGCGTGAGCTGATCATCCACGGCGACGACGCGACGCTCGAGTGGACGCCGCCCTGGCAGCTCGCGGAGCTGAACTACTTCGCGGAGGTCGGCGGCGCCGAGATCTCGATCACCGGCGATCCGGAGCCGGACCTCCTCTCGGACCTGGATGGAGTGCGGGTGGGCAAGGCGCGCCCGAAGGAACTCGGCCAGCGTGGGCTCGAGATCGTCTTCGAAGAGCGTCGGCTCAACTGGACGATCGTTGCGTTCCCGAACGAAGGATGGGCGACGAAGGTCTTCGGGACCCCGGACGTCGAGCGGCTGTGGGAATGCGTGGCAAAGGCGGTGCGACTGGACGAGGCGGATCCGGTGGAGGCGTGGCGGGCGCACGTCGAGCGGCTCGTGGCGCGCGCGGCGCTGTTGAACGAGCGGCAGTTCGACGCCGTGCGCTTTCGCGGGCCGGGAACCGACCTGACGATCGGGCTGACGCCGGCGTTCAACTGGGGCGCGGCTCAGCTCGAGACAGCCGACGGCCGCCGCCACGTGCCGAACATGCCGACGGAGGAAGTCTTCACCGAGCCCGACGCACGGCGAACGGAGGGGACGGTGCGTTCGACGAGGCCGTTGGGCCTTGCGGGCGGCGTCATGATCGAGGGTCTCGAGCTTCGGTTCGAAAACGGACGCGTGGTCGACGTGAAGGCGGGGAAGGGCGAGGACGTGGTTCGCTCGCAGCTCGAGACCGACGAGAACGCGACGCGTCTGGGTGAGGTCGCGCTCGTTGACGGCTCGTCTCGAGTCGGTCAGCTCGGCGTCACGTTCTTCGACACGCTGTTCGACGAGAACGCAACCTGCCACATCGCGTATGGCGCGGGGCTCTCCTTCACGCGCAACGACGAAGTTGAGCTTCCCGACGGAGCGGGGAACCCCTCTGCCGTGCACACCGACTTCATGATCGGCGGCCCCGAGGTGGAGGTCGAGGGAATCGAGGGCGGCTCGGGCACGGCCGTCCCGATCATCCAGGGCGACGAGTGGGTGCTCGCCTGACGCCCGCGGGCGCCGGGCACTTTTGGCGCCGAATCGACACAGACGTGGCGGCCGTAGTCCGCTAGCGTCGAACGCAGTGGGTGGTGGGTGACATTCCCCCACCCGGGTGGGGCCGCGCGCGCACGCGTGTACCTAGAGAAGGACGGCGGAGCGGGCGCCGGGAGGTCGGATGTCTAGGCTCTGGTGATGATCGTCGCGCATCTCGACCTCGACGCGTTCTTCGCCGCCGTGGAGGAGCTCGAAGATCCGAGCCTGCGCACGAAGCCGCTCGTGGTCGGCGGCGATCCGCACGGGCGAGGCGTGGTCGCCACTGCGAACTACGCGGCGCGCGTCTTCGGGATCCACTCCGCGATGAGCTGCGCCGAGGCGCTGCGCCGCTGCCCGCGAGTTGTGTTCGTCCGGCCGCGCCACTCGCTCTACCGCGAATACTCCCAACACGTCTGGGAAACCGTGCGGGGTGTCGTGCCGACCGTTGAGCGAACTGGTCTCGATGAGGGGTACCTGGACATCGGCGAGGTGGCGGCGACGTTTCTCGAGGCGCGCAAGGTGGCCGAGGCCGTGCAGACCGCGGTTCGCGCAGCGACGAGCCTCACCTGCTCGCTTGGAGTTGCAGCCACGAAGGTCGTCGCCAAGATCGGCAGCGACCACCGCAAGCCCGGTGGTATCACGGTCGTGCCGGCCGGTCAGGAGGAGCGGTTTCTCGCTCCGTTCGACGTGCGCCGCCTGCCGGGTGTCGGCCCGAAGGCCGAAGAGCGGCTGCTCGCGGCTGGGGTCGCCACGATTGGTGCGCTCGCTTCGCTCGAGGACGCCGACCTGCGCCGCGTGCTTCCCGGAGGCGTGGGTCGGATGTTGCACGACCGCGCGCGCGGGATCGATCCGCGTGGGCTCGAGCTTCAGACGCAACGGATATCGATCAGCATCGAGAACACGTTCGAGCGAGATCTGACCGACCGAGAGCAGCTTCATGCCGAGCTGCGCCGAATGGCAGAGCGCCTCGCGGAGAACCTGCGTGACACCGGGCGTACGGGCCGCACGGTCTCGACGAAGCTGCGCTACACCGACTTCTCCATCCGAACGCGTTCGACGTCGCTTCGCGTCGGCATCGACGACGGCAAGCAGATCGGTGAGCTCGCGTGCGCGCTGCTTGACCGCGCGCTCACGGACCGTCCGGGTGCGCTGCGGCTGGTCGGCGTCGGTGTGTCGGGGCTTGCAAGTCACCGCCAACTCGCGCTCGTCTAATTCGTTCCCACTTTGCGGGGACCTGGCCAGGGCGAAGCGAGGAACTATCTACACTCGCCCGCGGAGACGCGCGACGGTCTGAAGCGGTCCTAGCCCTCAGATCCGGCGTGTGTCCGAACACCAATCCAACAGGGCGGGAGCGGACCGGTGCATCCGAACACGGGCGAGACGACGACTGATTCGAAGCGGGAGCTCGAGGCACCTCCGGGACAGTTCGTCTCGGATGAGCACGAGGCCGACTGTTCGCGCTTCCTGCAGGAGGTCAAGGAGTCGATTCGTCACCGGTGCGAAGCCGGCCTGGGGCGCGAGCGCTGAATCGCGTCCACGTTTCGCCTGCGAGCAGCGGGACGAGCGCAGCGCTGCCGAGGACGATCGACGCGATGACCCGCTCCTTCGTCGAGTCGAGATACGAGCTGTACTCGTAGTGTGAGATGACATAGATCCAGCTGAGGCCGAGCCACGCGAGCACGGTCCAGATCGCAGCGAAGACCGGGAGCGCGCGGAGGCCTGTCACAACCGCAGCCACGACTAGCGCGAGGAAGATCAACACCAGCAGTCCCCACTGCCGCGGGTCGAGCATCTCGCCGGCGAGCGTCCGGAACGCGATCGGCCCGACGCCGAGTCGTCCGTGCACGTGGCCGAGGTCGAAGCTGTCTCCGAGGCTGTAGTTGATGTCCTGCAAATCGTGGACGCGCACGTAGATCCGCCAGGGCGCGAGCAGGACCAGGTCAACGGCTCCCGCGACTGCGACCGCCCGCCAACGATTGTGGGCGGCTGCGAAGAGTGCGACGAAGACAGCCAGAACGAAGAGCGAGCCCTCGTTCTTCAGCAGCAAGGCTCCCCCGAAGCAGAACGTTGCGAACGCCAGGGCCCAGCGTTCATCCGTGACCAGCCAGCGCGCAGCGGCTGCGACGCCGACCGCGAACACGAGTGCCAGAGGCAGATCCGCATACGCCGTCAGCAACTGGTCGAAGACCGCCGGCGCGAGTGCCACCGCGAGCAGCGTCAACCACAGCACGACTGGGTGGGCTCTGTCTCGAAGCAGCGCAAACAGCGCCAGCAGCGCGGCGACCAGCAACAGGAGGAACTGGACGTGCAGGAGCCGTGTGTCGAACGCGCCCATCGAACGAAAGTCGATCGCTTCGAGCGACGGCAGCAGCAGCGGGTAGTCGAGATTCGCGAAGTGGTAGGCGGAGCCGGCGAAGAGGACGGGATCGGCCCAGCCGAAGGCGTAGAGCGCATGGCCTTTGAGCGCCCAGATCGCCCAGGCGTCGTAGCGATTCAAGGGCGCGACCCGGAAGGCACGCGCGTAGTCGACGAAGACCGCAAGCAGTGCGACGAGCGCGACCACGTCGTGAACGGCCGGCCGGGGAGCCAAGCCGGGCCGGTCGGTGCCTCGAAGCCTCCAGAAGCAGAGACCCAGCCCGAGTGCGGCGAGCGCGGCGAGACCGATCCAGCCGAAGCTCACATGCACGAGCGCAAGGTCCGCCGAGACGATTCCCGCAAGCAGGATGCCCGAGAAGTAGGCGAGTGCGCTTCGCTGAACGAGCGCACGCCACGACCGCGCGACCCCGAGCAAGGGCAGCACGCCGAGACCGGCGACGAGCATCAGGAGATTCGCGCCGAGCAGGGCCGCCGCTCGCATCAGGGGAACCGGTAACGGAAGACGCGGGCGGCGTGGCGCTTCTGGATGGCAGGCAGGAAATAGAAGGCGGCGTACGCACGCACGACCGCCCCCCGCGTGATGAACGGCCCTTTCGATCCCGCCGGAACGTCAACCGCATACGGGACACGCGGGCCTAGTAGGGCGCTGAACGCATCGAACGGCTTGGGGTCGAGACCGAGCCGGTCCCCGGCGGCATGCCGACGTTCGCTGGGCGTGAGCGCAGAACCGCTCATCACGGCATCGTCGACGTGCCCGCGGACGCGGTAGCCCGACAGAGCCACCGATGAGACGAGCGCCGCGAGTAGAACCGCGGCTGCGACGATCCTCAGCCGAACAGGCGGACGCTGAGCAGGACGCGAATCGCCTTGAAGCCGTCCCTCCATGTGATCTTTTTCCCCTCTGCGTAGGTGCGCCCGTAGTACGCGATCGGGAGCTCGTAGACGCGCAGTTTCCGCTTGCAGATCTTCGCCGTGATCTCCGGCTCGATGCCGAAGTCGTCCTGTCGGAGGTCGAGCGATCGCAAGACCTCGGTGCGGAACGCCTTGTAGCCGGTCTCCATGTCGGAGAGTGTCGTGTTGTAGAGGATGTTCGTCAGCAGCGACAAGAACCTGTTGCCGACGAGATGCCAGAAGAGGTAGGCGCGTTGTGGTTTCCCACCGGAGAGCCGTGACCCGTAGACGACGTCCGCGCTGCCGCGCTCGATCGGCTCGATCAGCGCAGGGACATCCGCGGGGTCGTACTCGAGGTCTGCATCCTGGATGACGCAGATCTCCCCGTCGGCGTGCGGAATGGCAGCTCGCACTGCCGAGCCCTTGCCCTGGTTGCGCTGGCGCACGAGGACGAGGTCGTCGCGTCCTGCTCCCCAGCGCTCCACGAGATCCCCGGTCCCGTCAGTCGAGCCGTCGTCGACGACGACGATCTGTTTCTGGAGGTCAAGAGCCGCAACGAGATCCAGCAGCTCCACGATCGTCGCCGCTTCGTTGTAGGCAGGTACGAGGAAGGAGACGCGCACGGCGGGGCAGCCTACCGCGAGGGCGGGACGGGGAAAGCCCCTCTGACAGACCTCCCCGTCCCGCTGCCCCAGTAGACGCCCGGGGAATGCCCGTCTTGCGGCGCGGTCAGCCGGAAGGAGCGCCCCGGACCTTCGAGCAGTCCGTGTTGCGCCGACGCACTTCGGCAATCGCCGCCTTGAACGTCTCGTAGGACGGCTTGCGGGTTCCGTCGCGCCAGAGGAGTCCGGCCTGCCAACCGCCCAGCCGGTCTTCGTCGAGCAGGCCGAAGTTGAGAAAGCCCGTCACGGCAGGCTGGCAGTAGGCGAGCAGGATCGCCTCACGCAGCTGCGTCGACTGGTCGACGCGCGCGCTGTCCTCGTGCGCGACGAGCGCGGGAACTGCGTGCGGGTCGTTTTCGCGGCCGCGGTAGTAGCGCCTCTTCTCCTGCGGTGGGACGGTCTGGAAACCGTCTTCCACGTACCAGATGCTGACGCCACGCGTGCCCGGCAGAGGCTGGTTCGTGCCTTCGAACGACGTGGTCAGCACGTTCATCAACGTCTCGTAATCGCCTTCCGCGATCAGGTCGGACCCCTGATGCAGTGCAGACGGCGGCTCCGCGGAATTCTCCGGGTACGGGTTGTGTCCGAATGTGTCGAAGAGCTGGCGCGTTCGCCCGCTGGCGCGGTAGGCATCTCCGAGCGAGAAGACGAACGCGGCCGGGTCGTGGCGCGACGCGGTCGAGCTGATCACGTTGATCGGCGCCGGCCGGTTGTGCAACGCGTCGTAGCAGCGTGCGAGCAAGGCCGCGTACGTCGTTGCGCCTCCGTCCTGAGGCCAGTAGGCCGCAGAGTTCGCCTCGTTCCAGATCTCGACGTCGTGGATGAGTGGAATCCGCCGCACCGCCCCTCGCAGGAAGCCGCAATACTCACGCTGCTGTTTCACGCTCGTCGGCGCGTAGCGCGCCCAGTTGTAGACCGCGAGCACGACACGGTCATTGAGCTGGACCATGCGTGCGATCCGATGCAGGTAGGTCTGCTGCAGCCGCGTCGGCCGCACCTGTCCCGGCCGCCACGGGATCGTCACGCGGACGGCCATCAGCTGAAGGTCCCGGTGGACGCCGACGATCCCGTCCTGGCGGCTCATCCACTTGGCCGTGTCGTCTGTGACTCCGACGATCAGCTTGAGGTGCGTCGTCTCTGCCGGTCTCGGCGTGGCTGCCGCGAGCAGGAACGCGAACGTGGCAAGCATCAGGAGCCGCAGCAGTCGCACCGGCTAACTGAACAGGACAACCTCGATGAACTCCATGGGCCGAACGGCCTATTCGCGTCGCAGGGCCGCATGGTGGTGCTAGCCGTACCTCCTAGCCCGTGAAGCCGCGCCTAGGCTGGGTGCATGCCCAAATTCATGATCGAGCGACGATTCCGCGTCGCGGAGAACGACATGCCCGAGGTGAACCGGAGATCGAAGCGGCTCATGATCGACCGCTATCCGGAGATCACGTGGGAGCACAGCCACGTTGTCATCACCGACGACGGTGCCGTGAAGACGTATTGCGTCTACAGCGCGCCGTCCGAGGAGCTGGTCCGAAAGCACGCTGAGGAGCTCGGCGCCCACGATGTCCAGGCTGTGTACGAGGTAGCCGGCGACGTCACGCCGGATGACTTTCCACTGGACTAGGGCGCGGCGACCTGTTGTAATCGGGGCTGATGGACACCTACCGCACCGTCCTGTATGTCCACGTGCTCTCGTTGCTCCTCGGCATCAGTGCCGCCGCGGTGGTCAGTGTCTGCTTGTTCCGCTTGCGATCGGCGCAAACTCTCGCCGACGCACTGCCCTGGGGCATGCTCGCCGGCAAGACGGAGCGCGTGTTCCCGGTCGCCATCATCGGGCTGTTTGCGACAGGGGCCTACATGACGAACGACGTCTGGACGTGGAGCACTCGCTGGATCGACGTTTCGATCGTCGCTCTTGTCGTCGTCGCGCTTCAAGGCCCTCTCCTCGCGGGCTTTCGGGCCAAGATGCTCGAGCGTGCGCTGGTCGCGAACGGTCCGGGATCGCTCGGCGATTCCGCGCGACGTCTCGCGCGCGATCCCATTCTGTGGGTGGTGACGTTCGCCAATCCTGGGATCGTCCTCGGAATCCTCTGGAACATGGTCAACAAGCCAGGCATTGGCGAATCGATCGCCGCCGTGATCGTCGGCTACGCCGTGGGCGCGGCCGTAGCGTTGCCCTTCACGCGAGGACGGGCCGTCGAAGCGCCGGCGGCAACGCACCCGACCGCATAGGGAGCGTTGCACCCAGCAGGGGCGGAGGGACTCGAACCCCCGGCCTACGGTTTTGGAGACCGCCGCTCTACCAACTGAGCTACGCCCCTGAGCTCGGCGCGCATTGTAGCCCTGGGTTCTGCCGCCGCCCAGGCGGGCTTGGCCCGAACGGACCAGTCACGTGTCTGGCACCTGACAGGTCCCGAACCGTCACGTCCCAGGGACAGTCCCTCGGACCTGGCTCGTACGGACGAGTCACGTGCCTGGCACCGGACAGGTCATTTCGGGCTTGGGATGATCGTTGCCGTGATTCTTTTGAAATCCTTGCGGCCGTGAAGCAGCGACCCGCCCTCGGCGCCCTGTTTTCGCTGCTCGCCGTCGGCTTTGCCGGCGTCGCCTACACCGCTGCACACGGAGCCGGGGGAGAGGCCGGGCGCTGGATCGTCGCGCTCGCGGCAGGCGTCCTCGCGGTCTGGCTCGGGTCGCTGGCGTTCCGGACGCTGAGGTAGAGCCGAAACAGCGCGTATCCTCTCCCGCGTGGCCGAGGTCGAAGACACCCAGTCGCTTTGGCGCCTGTATTGCACGAACAAGGGCGACAAGGCCCTACGTGACCGCCTGATCCTGACCTACGCACCGCTGGTCAAGTACGTGGCGGGACGTCTCGGCTCGGGGCTCCCGGCGCACGTGGACGAAGGCGACCTCGTCTCGTACGGCCTGCTCGGGCTGATCGGCGCGATCGAACGCTACGACCCGGAACGCGACGTGAAGTTCGAGACGTACGCGATCGCCCGCATCAAGGGCTCGATCATCGACGAGCTGCGCGCCCTGGACTGGGTGCCGCGCTCGGTTCGCGCACGGGCGCGCGACATCGAGCGTGCGATCGCCGAGCTCGAGCGCAGACTGCACCGTGCCCCGACGGACGAGGAGATCTCCGAGAAGCTCGGTATTTCCACGGACGAGCTCGAGGGCTCGCTGACGGATATCTCCCGCTCTTCGATCGCGGCGCTCGACGAGCTCTGGACCGTGAACACCGGTGGCGGTGACTCGGTCGCGCTGATCGACACGATCGAGGACCTCGACGCCACCGACCCGCAGGGCTCGCTCTCTCAGACCGAGATGAAAGAGGCGGTCGGCGAAGCGATCGCCCGGCTGCCGGAACGCGAGAAGCTCGTGGTCACCCTCTACTACTACGAGGAGCTGACGCTCCGCGAGATCGGCGAGGTACTCGGCGTCACCGAATCCCGGGTCTCGCAGCTCCACACGAAGGCGATCCTTCGCCTGAAGGCACGGCTGTCCGGCGCGACCACGCGCGCGTCGCTCGAGTCCTAGGGCTCGCCCCGGGATAGGATGCGCGACGCAAACCGCATCGCACGGGAGGGGTTAGCGCATGGGAGTCGAGCCGGGCAAGATCCGTAACGTCGCCATCGTCGGACACCGCGGAACGGGGAAGACGTCCCTCGTCGAAGCGCTGCTCTTCCAGGCCGAGGGAACGAACCGGCTCGGGTCCGTCGAGGCCGGCTCCACGGTGAGCGATTGGGACGAGGACGAGCAGCGCCGGCAGATGTCGCTGTCCGCCTCGGTCGAGCACGTCGAATGGCAGGGCCGCAAGATCAATCTCATCGACACGCCCGGTGACGCGGGCTTCCAGGGTGACGCGATCGCGGCGCTGCGCGTCGTCGAGGGTGCCGTGTTCGTCGTGAGCGCGGTCATGGGTGTCGAGGTCCAGACCGCCCGGCACTGGCACCGCGCCGAACAGGGCGGCCTGTCGCGGGTGCTGTTCGTGAACATGCTCGACCGGGAGCGCGCAGACTTCTTCCGCGTGCTCGAGGCGCTGCGCGCCCAGCTGTCGGAGAAGTGTGTGGCCGTGCACCTGCCGATCGGGAGCGAGCACGAGCTGACCGGCATCGTCGACCTTCTGCACATGCAGGCCTACATGGATCCGGGCGGGCAGCGCGAGTCGGGGCCGACCGACATCCCGGCGGAGATGCAGGCGCAGGTCCAGGAGTACCGCGAGAAGCTGCTCGATTCGGTGGTCGAGACCGACGAGGGTTTGATGGAGCGCTACCTGGACGGACAGGAGCTATCGACCGAAGAGGTCGCAAAAGCGTTGAAGGATGCCGTGACGCGCGGCGACGTCTTTCCCGTCGCCTGCGGTGTCGCGTCGAAGAACCTCGGGACGACCGCAGTGCTCGACCTGCTCGTGGAGGGCGTTCCTTCACCGGCGAAGAAGGGTGCGCCGATCGCGGTCGACGGCGGCGGCACGGCGGCCTTCGTCTTCAAGACGATCGCCGATCCGTTCGCGGGGCGCATCAACGTCTTCCGCGTGCTGAACGGCACGCTCAAGGGCGACTCGACGATCGTGAACGCGCGCTCCCACGCGAAGGAACGGCTCGGCCAGCTGATGCAGGTGCAGGGGAAGGACCACACCCAGGTGACGGAATTCGGCGAGGGGGACATCGGCGCAGTCGCCAAGCTGAAAGAGACGCAGACCGGCGACGTACTGATGGATGCGGAGCGTCAGGTCGAGCTGCCGGAGATCGGCTTCCCCGAGCCCGTGATGAGCTTCGCGGTGAGCCCGAAGGCCAAAGGCGACGAGGAAAAGATGGCGGCCGGCCTACGGCGGCTCGGCGAAGAGGATCCGACGATTCAGATGCGGCGCGATCCGCAAACCGGCGAGCAACTGCTGACCGGTCTCTCGCAGATGCACGTCGAGGTCGCCGTCGACCGTCTGAAGAGCCGCTTCAACGTCGAGGTCGACCTCCACCAGCCGCGCGTTCCCTATCTCGAGACGATCCGCAAGGAAGCGAAAGCGCAGGGCCGTTACAAAAAGCAGACCGGCGGCCGCGGACAATTTGGCGACTGCGTGATCGTGCTGGAGCCGCTCGACGGTCATCAGGGCTACGAGTTCGTCGACAAGATCGTCGGCGGCGTGATCCCGCAGAGCTTCCGTCCCGCGGTCGACAAGGGCATTCAGGAGGCGATGGTCCACGGCGAGCTCGCCGGCGCACCTGTCCAGGGCCTGCGCGTGGTGCTCGTCGACGGCTCGTACCACACGGTCGACTCATCCGAGATGGCGTTCAAGATCGCCGGCTCGATGGCGTTCAAGTCCGCGTACGAGAAGGCCGACCCGGTGTTGCTCGAGCCGATCATGGAGGTCGAGGTCACGACTCCCGACGAGGCGGTCGGTGCGGTCAACGGCGACCTCAACTCGCGGCGCGGCCGCCTGCAGGGAATGGAGCCGCAAGGCGGGATGACGACGATCAAGGCCGAGGTCCCGATGGCCGAGATCCTCACGTACTCGCAGGCATTGACCTCGATGACAGGCGGGCGCGGCGATTACCACATGCACTTCCTCCGCTACGAGGAGGTCCCGACGCACATCGCCCAGAAGATCATCGAAGAGACGAAGAAGGAGAAGGAAGAGGCGAACGTCTGAGCCTTGCGCCGGCTCGGTCAGGTGGGACAGGCACCGTTGTGCTGGAACACCGTCGCCTCCTCCGATTGAAAAGCTTCCCGCCAGCAGGATCGATCGATCTCGGAAGCCCGCTCGCGGCTCGCGAGGAGCCAGCCGGCACCAGTGTCGCTGGCGTTCGACCCAAAGGCGACCAGCGTCACGCGGCGGCCCAGGTGAGGGCCGAACGCGGGGTAGCCGAAGTCATTCGCGCTGAGCGCGAGTGCGATGGAGCTCCTTCTCGGAACGTCATCGTCCAGGTAGCGAAAGACCGGTCCGATCGCGGGGTCGTGCTGAGACTGGACCTGCCAGCGCTTCATCGTCCACACAGAGCTCGACGGAGCGCTGCGATCGAGTAGTCGCAGCCCTGATGGTTTTTCTGCGTAGTGGACGAGCGAGAGAGCCAGGGTGACGATCGACAACGCGGAGACGGCCCAGGCGGTGTTGCACGAGCGGAGCGCCAGCCCCCATAGAGCGGCGGAGAGTGCGATCGGAAAGACGAAGAAACGTCCGAGCCAGGGGTTGTAGGTCAGCGTAAGCGCCACCAGAGCGAACGAAGCAAAAGGTCCAATCGCCGCAACCACGCCTACGGCCGGTAGCGCTTTGCGCTTCGCGAGGCAAATAGCCGCGGTGAGTGACACCGCGACGAGCGATATACCTGCGGGCCCGAACCACGAACCGGTGTCGCTGGCAGTAGTCGGCGATGTCGCCGTCGGGTCTCCGGTCGCGAGGTATCCCTTCGGCTGGCCGAGATCCGCGTAAAGGTGAACCAGGGCAGGGCGGCCGACGTGCTTGCTGAGCACCAGCAGTAGCAGCGGAAACACGCTCAGGCCGACCAGAAATGGCAAGCACCTCTTTGCGGGCTCCCGGCCACGGCTGAGTGTCACTGCCACTGCGAGACACAGTGCGGCCAACGCATACAGGAAGATGTCTGCCCCTCGTGATCCCGACAGATCGAGCGTATCGACGAGCGTCCCGACTGCCGTGAGGAGATTCTCGGGAGGGTGAAGGGGCGCAGTCAGGCCCGGCACGCTCGACTGGTCGCCCAGGAAATGGCCTGTCTCGTGCGCATTGACCACGTACCAGTAGGAGCCCGCTAAGGCCCCGCAGGCGAGGGCTGCAATTCGAAACGCGCGCCGGCTCCTAGGCTCGCCGACCAACACGAGCGCCAACAGAATCGCGACACCATAGGCCGCGGTGAATTTTGTTCCAACCGCTAGCGCGGTAGCAGCCGATCCGAGCGTGATCTCTCGCTTGGATTCCCCGAGGAGAAAGACAGTCGCGCCGACAAGGTAGGACGCAACGATCAGATCGTTCTTTGCGCCGGATGACTGGAGGGCGACCAGTGGCAGCGAGAGAAAGGCGAGCCCTCCGAAGGCAGATTCTCCACGTCGCAGGCCGAACCTCCGTGCCAACGCAAAGACCCCGATCGCACAGCCAAGCGCCGCGAAAAATTGAACGAACCCAACCAGATTTTCATCCCGAGTGATCCCCAGGACGAATGCGAAGCCGATCTCGCCGTCGGGAGGATTGAAATTGATTCTTTGGTCGTAGGCGTTGCTGATGTAACCGAGACCGCCTGACTGCAACCAGAAAGCAGCCCGTGCGAGGTGATAGTTCAATGGATCCCAGCCGTTTGGTGGCGTTGCCGCAATCAGGGCGACCAGGTAGGCAAGTCCCAGCCCAACTGCACCGGCAAGCGCGAATAGTGGCCCGCGTTGCGTCGCGTCTGCAAAGGGTCGTCGTGGCAACGAGGGAAGTCGGCCGCCCGTGACAACCAGATGGATGGCGAGGACGGACGTGAAAACGGCGGCAAGGCTCGTGATCAACGCTGCACGTGTCACCGCGTTGAAGACCGAAAGAAACAGAAAGAGGCCCACGACCTCCGCGCATGCCACGAGATATGCCGCCAGGATCAATTCCCCCAGCCGCCCGATTGGGAGGTGCACGCCTACGAGGAGCCCCGTCGCGGAGAGCAGTGTGAGCGTCAGGAGCCCGAGGAGGGGTCCAGCCACAGCCAGAAGGTAAACGGTCTCGACCGATCCGGGCCCTAGGCGGGAGCGCCAGGAGGCGAAGGTACTCGGCCTTCGCCTCTCGGGCTCTTCGGCTAAACGCTCTGTGCCTGCGGTTGGCCCGGCGCTTCGCCTGCCTGGAGTCGCGTGATCAGGTCGGAGACGTCTGCGAGCTCCTGCTCCAAGTCACGCTGGTAGCGCTCGAGTCGCTCGAGGACGTTCTCACGGTCGTACCAGCGCTGGCCGAAGCCGCGCCGGTGTCGTCTGCGTCCGTGATGCATGTTCACCTCCCTTCGTAGCGATCGAGAAATGCGTCGATGCGGCCGCGTGAACGGCCGAGGGCGCCCGCCCATTCGTCGAGCAGGTGCCGCCCTTCTGTGGTCAGGTCGTAGGTGCGCTTCGCCGGCCCGGGCTCACCGGCCTCCCAGCGCGAGGTCACGAGGCCGTCCTCTTCGAGCGCCCGTAGGACGCGATAGAGGTTGCCCATGTCCACGCGTGACTCACCCGTGAGGGCGGGGAGCGCCTCGAGCAGCTCGTACCCGTGAGCAGGCCGCTCGCGGAGGAGCAAGAGGAGGGCAGGCTCGCTGAACCGCTCGACGCGGGCCCGCACGCCCCAGTGGCCGGGGCGGATCCTGCGCCGGCAGCGCGCGCCGCGGCCTCCGGGCGACCTCAACGCTCTCCTACATGTAAAACACACATGTAACCGACCCTAGCAAGAGTTGCACGTCTCAGGGTCTTGGCTAGGGTCCCTCCGTATGCGACAACTCGCACGCCACCCCGTGAAGCGCATCTGCGCGGTCTGCGAGCGAACGCTCCTGACCGGCGAGCGGGCGATCCGCTTCTCGCCGGGCGGCGACGAGTTCGTCGACGTGTGCCCGCTGTGCCAGGAGCTCGCGCTCGACTACGGCTGGATCAGGGAGGGGAGCCCGACGACCCCGACCGTTCCCAACCAGCGCCGCCGCCGCAAGCGCGGCATCGCCTCGCTCTTCGACCCGCGGCGCCAGCCGCCCGACGACCCGGTCGTGTCCGAGCCGATTCTCCGCCGCCTCTCCGCGCCCGAGCAGCAGATGGTCGAGGCCGCAGACATCTTCAACTCGAGCGACTACCGGCGCACCGTTGGCGGTATCGCCAAGAGCCTCGGCAAGCCCAGGGCGAGCATCGTCCCGCTCTCCGGCGTCAGCGGGGAGCTGATCGTGACGGTCGCCTGGGACATCTCCTGGTATCAGTACCGCGTCACTCCGGACTCGGCCCAGCCGGTTCGGTTGGCCGAGCGCGGCCACGAGCTTTCGGACCTCGAAGGCGGCTACCAGCACTGGAATGCGCGCATCGAGCCGGACGGCCGGCTCGTCCCGGAAATCTCGCCGCTCTAGCGCCGACCAGCATCGCTCTTACAATCAGAACGTGATCTATTGCGTGATCCCTCCGGAGCTCGAGGACGAGCTGTTCGACAAGATGGTCGAGTACTACAAGGACAACCCGAACGTCACGGTGATCGTCGACCGCCGCAAGGGCCCGGACCGACGTAACCGCCACGGTGGGGACGACGCCGCGCTGAAGGAGCAGCGGACGATTCGCGACCGGCGCCGGCCGCGGATCCCCGGGACCTTCGCCGATACGGACGCTCCGTCTGAGTAGACTCGCCCCGTGGCACTGACGGGGACAAAGGCCTTCCAGAATTACATCGGCGGCGAGTGGGTCGACTCGGCCTCCGGCGAGACCTTCGAGAGCGACAACCCCGCGAACGGCGACACGATCGGTGTCTTCCCGCGCTCGGGGCCCGAGGACGTCGACCGCGCCGTCGAGGCGGCGAAGGCGGCCTTCGAGGAGTGGCGTCTCGTGCCGGCGCCGAAGCGGGGCGAGATTCTCTACCGCTTCGCCAACCTCCTGATGGAGGCGAAGGACGACCTCACCGACCTGATGTCGCACGAGATGGGCAAGGTCAAGGCCGAGGCCGGGGGAGACGTGCAGGAGGCGATCGACATGAGCCTCTACATGGCCGGCGAAGGACGCCGTCTCTTCGGCCAGACCACGCCGTCCGAGCTCCGCGACAAGTTCAACATGAGCGTCCGGATGCCGATCGGCGTGATCGGCGTGATCACCCCGTGGAACTTCCCGATCGCGATTCCCTCGTGGAAGATCACGCCCGCACTCATCTCCGGGAACACGATCGTGTTCAAGCCGGCGACCGATACGCCGCGTCTGGGTGAGCGGTTCGTCGAATTGCTCGACGAGGCCGGGCTGCCGAAAGGCGTGATCAACATCGTCCACGGTGGCGGCGGCGCGGTGGGCGATCGGCTCGTGCGTCATCCCGACGTTCCCGTGATCACGCTCACCGGCTCGCGCGAGACCGGTGTCGAGGTGATGCGGAACGCCGCAGAGAACCTGAAGCACGTCCATCTCGAACTGGGCGGCAAGAACGGGATCATCGTCCTCGACGACGCGGATCTGGAGCTCGCGGCCGACGGCATCCTCTGGTCGGCTTTCGGCACGTCAGGCCAGCGCTGTACGGCAGCGTCACGCGTGATCGTCCAGGACGGCGTGTACGAGGCACTCCAGTCGCGCCTCGTGGCCGCGGCGGAGAGGCTTCGCCTCGGTCCGGGCTGGGAGGACGACACCGACGTCGGGCCGGTGATCAACAAGAAGTCGCTGGAGAAGATCCACTCGTACACCGTGATCGGCAAGGACGAAGGCGCGAAGCTGCTCACCGGCGGCGAGGTCGCCACCGGGAACGGCTTTGAAAAGGGGAACTTCTACCGCCCGACGATCTTCGGCGACGTCGACCCGCAGATGCGAATCGCGCAGGAAGAGATCTTCGGCCCGACGACGGCGCTGATCCGCGTGCGCGACTTCGACGAGGCAATCCGCGTCTCGAACGGAATCGCGTTCGGGCTGTCGTCGTCGATCTTCACCGCCGACGTGAACAAGGCGTTCCGCGCGATGCGCGACCTGCAGGCGGGCATCACCTACATCAACGCCGGCACGATCGGCGCCGAGGTGCATCTGCCGTTCGGCGGCACGAAGGACACAGGTAACGGCCATCGCGAGGCCGGCCAAGCCGCGCTCGACGTCTTCACCGAATGGAAGTCGATCTACGTCGACTACAGCGGCAAGCTGCAGCGAGCGCAGATCGACACCGAGATCTGAACCGCAAGCTCGTCGTCTTCGTTCCGCGCGAAGCTCTCGACGCGGTGCGCAAAGCCCTCTTCGAGGCGGGCGCCGGACGCATCGGCAAGTACGAGCACTGCTCCTGGTACACGCAGGGAACCGGCACGTTCATCGGCGGCGAAGGGACGAGCCCCGCCCGCGGTGAGCCGGGACGCGAGCAGCGCGTCGCCGAGCTTCGACTCGAGACCGTGTTCCCGGAGGACAAGCACGACGAGGTGATCGCAGCGCTGCGCGCCGCTCATCCGTACGAAGAGCCGGCGTTCGACGTCTACGCGCTGGTGTGAAGGCGAAGCTCTTCACCGATGGGGGAGCCCGCGGCAACCCGGGCCCCGCCGCCTACGGCTACGTGATCGAGGCAGAGGACGGGCATGTCCTGGCGGCGCAAGGGAAAGCGATCGGCCGCGCGACGAACAACGTCGCGGAGTACAGCGGTCTCGTCGCCGGGATGGAAAAGGCGGTTGAGCTCGGCGTGCGCGAGCTGGACGTCGTCTCCGATTCAGAGCTGCTCGTGAAGCAGATGCGCGGCGAGTACCGAGTCAAGAACGAGGCGCTGAAGGAACTCTGGGAAGACGCGAGCGCCCTGGAGCGGCGCTTCGGCAGAGTCCGCTACACAGCGGTGCGGCGGGCCAACAACGAGCTCGCCGACCAGCTTGTGAACGAGGCTCTGGACGCAGAAGGCTGAGGGCCAGCCTCCGGGAAGGCCGAGGCTATACTGGCCGTCGTTCGCGGATGTAGCTCAGTTGGCTAGAGCGTCTGCTTGCCATGCAGAAGGTCGTGGGTTCGAGTCCCATCATCCGCTCTTTTAAAGCCCCGCTAGGCGGGGTTTTTTGTTCTCCAACTTTCCAAAGATGGTCTCGTGCAGGTCGTCACAATGGCGGCTACAGTGAGTTTGCGTTAGACCTCGTGCGGCTGCGGCAGGCGATTACCGTCCCACCCGGGTTCTTGTGTAGAGAGGGAGTCTTCCCTCTCTCCCAACCGAGGTGGGGAGGCAGTTGTCATGCACGAAGCATTCCTTGTGATGAGAAAGCCAGGTCTTGTTTTGACGACGAGCGTGCTTGCGTTGGCCGGCTTCGCTCTCGCTGGGGCCGTCGCGCAAGGAGCGTCATCGCATCGTTCAGGTTGCCACGGGGCTCATACATGCCCGTCCGATCACCACACCTACGTTTGGAGTGATCTGACAACCGGGTTGTCGTGGGATTGCGTCGAGCCGGGCGCCGGAGAGTACGACGCCGCACAGGACACAACGGTGATCGTCTACGAATCGCTCACCTACTACTGCCGTGCAGTCGGAGCTGCACCGACGACGACCTCGGTCGCCCCTCCGACTACGGCGCCTGAACCGACCTCAACGCTTAGTACGACCATTGCCACAACGCAGTCAACGTCGGTCACTCAGACAGCGACCACGACCACCACCACGACGACGGCGCCTCAGGTTGTTCTGCCGAACGCTTCGATCACCCCTGGCGCGCTCAATCCGAAGGTTCGTCAGGCGACGATCAGGAAGACGATCTGCAAGAGCGGCTGGACAGCGAAGATCCGCCCGCCGGTTAGCTACACGAACGCGCTGAAGATCCAGCAGATGGTTTTGTACGAAGAAGCTGATTCATCGTCCGAGTACGAAGAAGATCACTTCATTCCCCTCGAGCTTGGTGGCGCACCGAGGAATCCGAAAAACCTTTGGCCCGAGCCGCGTTTCGAGTCGAGCAAATCAGATCCGTTGGAAACGAAGCTGAAGCGCAAGGTGTGCAAGGGCATTATCAAGCTTGCGAAGGCGCGGGCAGTCATCCGTGCTTTCAAGAACACACACGGCTGACCCCGGCGTTAGCGCCTCGATGATCCTTCTGATGGAACGACACGAAGCGCGGCCCGTTCCATCGAACCGAGTTTGCGAAAGAGGCTCATCTCGAGCCAGAAGGTCATCCCGGTCTGAGGCTCGGTCAACTGAACCTCGCGAGGCCGCACACTCGCAGGCGTGAAGCCGACGATCACGTAGGTGCGTCCGTCATGGATGACGGAATCCCCGATCAGCATTGCCGCAGTTCCAACCTCTCCCCAGAGTTGGTTTTACGAACCTCAGTCTCATCTTTCGGCGCCGCAAGTCAAGAGGCGCCGCTAGCTCGCAGAGACTGGCGCGCGTAAGCGATGGGCGCCACCTGACCTAGACACGACTGGCGAGACCAGGAGCGGTTCGAGGGTAAACCACCCGATCGTGTAGGACTTGTTCGGGCATGGTTCTACTTGGCTCCGCGTAACGGCAATTCCAAGAATCTCGAGGGAAGGAGGCCCGTGAGGCGCAATCGCCCCTGGAGCTTCCAGCACGTCAAGAAAGGCCAGATGGTCACCCGCATAATCGGGGGCGAAGAGACACGGTTGCGTGTCACGAGAGTCGAGCGGGGCCTGATCCACTGCGGCGCGCTGACCTTCGAGCAGAAGCTCGGACTCGAGGTCGATCCGGTCCTGGGGCCGGACATGTGGGGGGCCATTCGATCGCAACTTCGTCCCGAGCCTCCCCCAGTGCGCCGAAGAACTGTTCACCTGCAGTCGTCCCCCAGGCACCTGCTCCAGGTCATCCTCCTCATTGCTTACGTGATAACCCTTGCCGCCATGGCTGTGGCGACCGGCCTCGGCCGTTATCCACTCGCGGTGGAATTGGGCGCCGCCGTCATACTGCTCGGGCTCACGATGCGTGTCGTCGCGCAGGAGGGTAGGGCGTTCGGTCACGCGCACGTGAGGATGCGTTCCGGCGACAAGGCCTAGGCCAGACGTCTAAGAAGTAAGAAGCACCACGATCGCTGCTGCGAGCGCGACCAGGCCGACGAGCATGACCTCGGCGCGGTGGACTACGAGGGCTTCATTCAGGCGCGGGTCCGGAATCGCCGCCTGCGACAGCGTCGCCAGCCCGAGCAACAGGATGGCTAGCCCGAACAGCGCGAGAGCCAGAGGGTTTGTGACTTTGTTCGAAAGGTGAGTCGGGCCGAGGGCGCTTGGGTGCGGAAAGCCGCCGAGCTTCGAGCTCTCTGGAACCGAGTGGACGACCTCAGCACCTTCGGTTCCGGCCGTCGCGGAGGAGCCCCCGCTGATCATGATGTTCGCTGCCAGATCTCCGTTGCCCACGGAGTCGTTCGTCGCCAGCGAGCAAACATCCCTCTGCCGCGCAGACGCCAGCGCCGCGGGCGATGGTCTCCCGGAGTCGACGAGCACGACGACGAGCTCTCGCACCATCTGGCTGTGGAGCGTCCGCGCGCGGATCTTGTAGGTCCCAGGCTGTAGGCGGTGATGGCCCATGCGGCCGTTGAAGCGAACGCGGTTACTCCCGCGATGGCCGGTGACCGAGAAAGAGCCGATCGTTCGGCAGACTGGAGCGACTTGAACGACCGTGAACACGACGCGAGCCCGTCGTTGGAGGCGGAACTCCAGGACGATCGTGCGGTGTTTCTTCGGGCCGCGTGTTGCGAGCCACGGTCGCGAGGGACGGAAACGGTCGAGCGTCCGCGGCATGTTGGCCGCGCTCGGTCCAGGTGTTGAGCTCCCGGGCGACCCCGAGCTTCCTCCCGAGACGCCGAAGGTTGTTGAACCCCCTGGGCCGGACACGGCCCCTGGAGTTGCACCCGAAGCTCCCGAGAGGAGTGTGCCCGAAGATGTACCCGCCACCTGAGTCGTTGACCGTGTCGACAGGTGCGGGACGGAGACGGGCGACGTTTGTTGCTGTGTCGTGGCCAGCGACGTCGGCACTGTCGGGAGCGGAGACGTCGGCTTTGGCGCAGCGGGAGGCTTCACTACCGGCTTCGGCACCGTTGAGGTGGGCAGGGGTGCCGTTGTCGTCGGGGCGGTTGGAACCGGCACCGGGGCGGTTGGAACGGGCACCGAGGTGGTAGGAAGGGTTGGAGCAGGGACCGGCAAGGTCGGGGTCGTCAGCGTCACGGTCGGAAGAGGTATGGCCGGCGACTGGAGGCTTGAGCCGCCGAGCGGCACATCGGCGAGCGCCGTCCCGACGCAAAGGCAGAGGGCCAGGGTGACGGTGAGAACGGCCGCAGACTTCATCATGAATTCAACGGATCAAGGGCCCCACTCGGTAGCGGCCCTGGGGCAGGGATGGCGAAAAACTCCACTTTCGGGCGGTCCTCACCTTGGAGCCTCCAGCGCCGAGGCACAACGCCGCGCCCGCGACGATTGTGCTACCACCGCCGAGTGAGCCCACCGTGCCGCCTCCGCAACCTCGCTCTACCGGCACTAGCTGTCGCGGTGGTCTGCGTCTCGGTCCCCGCGGCTCCGACCGCCCTGGGTGGCCCAACCGTCAAGACACTGATGCCCCGGACCCTCTACGTCGATCAGCGGAGTCGTAACTGCTCGGACGGCGGCTTGGGAACCGCTGAGAAGCCGTTCTGCAGAATCGGGCCTGCGAGTGCGCGCGTAAGTGCCGGCCAGACTGTCCGCGTGTCTCCCGGAACCTACCGCGAAACTGTGACGGTGTCACAGTCAGGAGCTCCGAGCGCTCCGATCAAATTCCTCGCAGGCCGCGGCGGGATCGTCTCCGTGACCGGGTTCCCCGGCGGCGGCGCTTTTGGCTTCGGCGTCAACGGCAGGAGTTACGTGACAATCCAGGGTTTCAACGTGAGAGGCACGGGCGCAGACGGAATCGTCGTCAAGAATTCGACCGCCATCGTCATTCGCGACAATCACGTCAGCTATGCAGGCCAGCCCGCCGCGGGCAAGCTCGCGACCGGAATCCGACTTGAGGGCGTGAGCGACTCGGTCGTCGCCGGCAACACCGTCGATCACAACAGCAACTACGGCATCTATCTCCAGAGTGGAAGCACACAGAACCTAATCGTCGGTAACCGAGTCTCACGGAACGCGCGGGGCATCCAGAGGGGGGCGGCCGGAATCCAGTTGTCGTCTTCGCCTGCGAATACCGTTTCGGGAAATATCTCACACGACAATGAGGACTCCGGGATCGGAATCCTAACGGGATCGAACAACACTCTCATCCGCGACAACGTGGTGTATGACAACGGCGACCACGGAATTGACAGCTACGGCGCAACGGGTCAGAGGATCATCGCCAACACCGTCTACAAGAATGCGGCGGCCGGAATCAACGTCGAGTCGGGATCCACTGGCGCAACGATTGCCAACAACGTCAGCGTGGAAAACGGGGTGAGAAGCCTGCGCACCCATGGAGACATTCGAGTCGAGTCGGGCTCGACGTCCGGTACGTCGATGGACTACGACCTGGTCTATCGCAGTTCGCATGACACGATCCTCGTGTGGAACTCGGTGAGTTATCTGTCGGTAGCGGCATTCAGGTCCATGACCGGGCAGGAGGCGAATGGTCGCCAGAGCGATCCGAGGTTCAGGAATGCGAGCGGTGCCGACTTTCATCTCCGCGCCCGCTCGCCCGCGATCGACTCGGCCAACTCGGGCGTGAGTGGGCAGCCGACGACAGATGTGGAGGGAAATCCTCGCCGCAATGACCCGTCGATTCCGAACACTGGGGCGGGGCCTCGGAAATACGACGATCGCGGCGCCTATGAATTCGGGCGCAGCAAGCGTAAGAACCGCCGACACATTAACTAGCCGTCTTGGCGGTATGCAGCACGTCTCGACCATGTTGAAATAACGGGAGAAAGACGGGCCCGGGCAGCTGGTGTTTCGCGCACGCCCCAACATCGCAGTCCGTGCGCGATCGGATGCGGACAACCTCTTCCCCGAGAGGCCGCGGCCAGCTTGCCCGGTCCCTTAACGCCATTCGTAGCGTCGCGTCGGCTCGCATTTGTGTTGGCCTTCCGGCTCGGACCCCTCGAACGGGTAGGTCTTCTTGACCGCCGGGGCTTTCGGGATCACTGTGTGAGACAACCCTGGTCAACGTCTCGGATTGCGGGCGCCCAGGGGATGCTCCCTGACGGGTTCAGTGGAGCGGGAGTGCTAACGAGGGCGATCGGGGAGTAGTGGAACTAGAGGAAGCCTTCCGGCGTATCGTCGGGCAACACTTGCGTCTCATCGTGGGCTTTGCCGTCGTCGGCTTCGCCATCGCCGCATTCATCCACCTCGGGGCCGGCACGTCGTACACAGCCACGGCCCGCCTCGTTCTCGACACGCCCGACCCGAAGTCACGGACAGAGGCCGGGGCAATCGCCGACACGGGCCAGGCGATCGCAACGAGCCCCGCTCAGGTCCGCGCCGCGCTCGGTCGCATCGGCGTGCACAGGAATTCGCTCGACGTTGCCAAGAACGACGTCACGGTCCGACCCCTCGGAACCTCGGGTGTCTTGCAACTCGCGGTACGCGATCGAAATGCGCAGGTCGCCTCAGCCATTGCGAATTCGCTCGCGGCCCAGGTGATCCGGGCCCGGCTCGGCGTCAGCAGCGGCAAACTCCAGCAGGCGCTCGCGTCGATCGAGACACAGCTCAACGACCTCGGCGGGAGGGTCTCGAGCCTCGACGCCCAGATCGCCGTCTTGACAGCTGAGGTCGCCAAGGGCTCGACGACAGCGCGTTCGCGGCGCGACGCCTTCGTCGCTCAGCGCGGTTTGCTGTCCCAGCAGCGCGTTGCGCTGGAAGCCGAACGCGCAAGCTTGCTGTCGAGCGACGTATTGCGTGCGCAGCCGTCGATCATCAGCGCGGCAACCGCGCCGAAGCACGCAGACGCCTCGGGCTGGCTCCCGGACCTGATGCTCGGGACGATTCTCGGTCTCATCCTGGGCACCGGAATCGCAGGGCTGCTGGAGATGATCCGGCCGACGCTGGTAGGCGGGGAGGTTCTCGCGAGAGAGTTCGATGTGCCGGTGATCGGCACGTTGAGTGGAAATCCGGATAGCCCGTCAATGGTGGACTCGATGTGGTTGAACGAGCGAATCAAGCTCGCGAGCGAGGCCGCTGGTGTTCGCGACGTGCGGCTGGTCGGAGCCGGCCCAGCCGCCGATTTGAAATCTTTGGTGACATCACTCAAGCAAGGTGGTCGGCCCGGCGCAGGCGACCCCGAAGCAGCTCGATCTGCGCACGCCGAGAATGGGTCGAAGACCACTGGAGCGGCCCGGAGAAAAGGACATCGCCCGGACGTTGCGATCGATGTCTTCGATCTTCGTACCTGGACACCCAATGGCGGTGGCACCGGACTCGTCCTGGTCTCGCCGATCTCTCTCAAGAAGAACCAGCTAGACAACATCAATCGCGTCCTGGTGGTCAGCCGGGCACCTGTCATCGGTCTGATCACGTACGAACCCGGCGGGACGCCTGGACAACGCCAGCTCGAGGGCATCGTGTCGCAAGCGAAGACTTGGTCGCGAAAGCACGCGCAAGTCCGCTCCCCGGAATAGTCTGCGCGTGCATCCTCTGACGGCGAGGAAACGCGTACTACTTCTCGGCGCACTCGCGGCCCTGACGGCCAGCTCGCTCGCCCACGAGTTCAGCGGCCCGCCGCGGGCACCGGTAGGTATGCATCTACTAGCCGTACACGATGCAAGCGCGGCCGACTCCAGGTCGTCCGGCACGGCGAGGATGCGACAGGCCCCCCGCTATCGCCACATGATCGACTCAGGCTCACAAGCCCCGAGGGTCGCGTCGTACGGCTGGAACCTGCTCGATGTCAGCTACAAGGAGGCAGCGGATCGGCTTCCGGCGGGAACGAAAGCGCTGGTCTGGCTTGGCAACTACGGCAAGTCGACGTGCGCGTGGGACGTTCCGGACTCAACGGTGACGACCAAGGTTCGCTCGATGGCAGCTGATCCGAAGGTCGCTGGGTACTTCATCTCGGACGAGCCTGACCCGTATCGCTGCCCATCCGCGCCCGAGCAGCATGCGGCGCGCACAGCTTTGATCCACTCGTTGAGCCCGGGCAAGCCCGTGATCATGCTGATGGACTCGAATTCCGGCAAACAGAGCCTGGATCAGATCCCCCTCTGGCGGCACGCGGCGGACTACGTGGCGCTCGACCCTTACCCCTGTTACCAGGGAAAGCCCTGCGACTTCAGCTGGGTCGACACGGTCATCAAGGCCGCCGACAGCGCAGGTCTTCACTACTGGGGTGTCGCTCAGGCCTTCGACGACGCGAACTGGCGCTGGCCGACGCCCACAGAGTTGCGACACATTCTCTCGCAGTGGTCCGCTTCGAAGGAGGCGGGCTACATGACGTTCGCGTGGAGCTGGCGCGGGCAGACGCTCGCGAGCCGGCCGGAACTCTTGAAAGTCTTCAAAGACTTCAACCGGACGGCGGCGAAACCCAGGTCGAAGCCGAAGCCCAACACGAAGACGAAGCCGAAGCCGAAGCCGAAGCCGCGTACGACCATCGAGAAAGCAGCGCCCCGAGCGGCTACCGCGGGCACGGCGACCGAGCTGCATTACACGTACGGGGGGCCAACCTCGGTGACCTTCAACTGGGACGGGTCGGCAGGCGCGCTCCGGTACGGGCGCACCAAACGGTACGGGACGACGGTCCGCGCCGGGCCTCCGAGGGTCATCCCGTTCTCGTCGAACGGGCCGTTTCGTCAACTCACAATCACAGGGCTGAAACCGGGCAGGACGTACCACTACTCCGTCGGGAACGTGGCGTCGACCTTTTCGACGCCACCCGTGGGACGATTCCGGTTCGACTTCGAGGCCGACGTGGGCGCCTCCAATGACTTCGACACCGTCACCGTCACCCAGAAGCAAATCGTCGCCGATCGACCTGCGTTCGTCATCGTGGCCGGCGATCTCACCTACGGGAACGATGAGGGCCTGGCCGCCGTGGACAGACACTTCAACGACGTTATGGTCTGGAGCCGTTCTGCGGCCTACATGCCTGCCTGGGGTAATCATGAATGGGACAAGTCTTCAGACGACATGCGGAACTACAAGGGACGCTTCCGGCTTCCACATCCACAGACCTCGCCTGACGCTCCGAGCAAGGGGTGCTGCGGCCAGGACTGGGGCTGGTTCGACGCCGGCGCCGTTCGGTTCATCGCCTACCCTGAGCCGTACTCCTACAACTCTTGGAGAGATTGGCTGACGAAGGCGGGGCCTCTGATGGAGGCTGCCCAGCGCAACCCGAAGATTCACTTCATCGTCACGTTCGGGCACCGCCCCGCCTACTCGACGGGAGCCCACCCGGGCGATCCCCTGCTTGCTGCGGAGATGAACACACTCGGCGACCGCTACTCGAAGTACGTCCTGAATCTGAACGGGCACTCACACAACTACGAGCGCTTTCTCCCGATCCACCACGTCGTGCACATCACTGCAGGCGGTGGCGGGGCCGATCTCGAGCCGTGGTCTCGTGGGAAAGACTCGAAGACAGCATTCCGCGCCCTCCATCTCGAGCACCTCCGAGTCGACGTGACCGCGAAACAGCTTCGGGTCCAGGCGATCTGCGGTCCGCCCACGTCGCATCAGGACTTCAGCTGCGCCCTCGGGTCAGTCATCGACTCGTACACGATCAACAGCCCGATTACCTCGTCTTCCTCGCATTCGCCGTGATCGTTCCTGCGACGAGACGAGGGTTGGCGGCAACGACGGAGGTCGAACCGCGAGTGCTCGAACTTGCCGTCGTCCAGGGCAAGACGCAGGCGGCAGCCGCGTTCACAATCGACGTCGAGGATTGGTACCAGTCGTGTGTTGACTACGAAGCGCCGATCACCGAACGCGTGGTTCGGAACGTCCACCGGATCCTCGACATCCTCGACGAGTTCGGCGTCAAGGCAACGTTCTTCGTCCAGGGGCGGGTCGCGGAGACCTTCCCGAAGCTCGTGCACGACCTCGTCCAGGACGGGCACGAGGTCCAGTCGCACGGCCACACTCATCGACCCCTCTCCGGCATGAACCGGATCGAGCTACGGGAGGAGCTCGAGCGTGCGCGACAGACGGTGGAAGACGCGGCAGGCGTACCAGTGACGGCCTTCCGCGCGCAGGACTTCTCGATCGGTGCCGACAATCTCTGGGCTCTCGAGGTCCTCGCCGAAGTGGGCTTCACGGTCGATTCGTCGATCTTCCCGATTCGGACACCCCGCTACGGCATTGCCCGCTGGCCGCTCGGCCCGCACGAGGTTGCGCTGCCCACCGGCGGCCGGATCCTGGAGGTGCCCGTCGCGGTCTGGCAGACCGGGCCGTGGCGGATTCCGGTGGCAGGGGGCGGCTACTTCCGGTTTGCTCCGGCGGGACTCCTGACGCGTGCGCTGCGATCGATTGCTTCTGCTCGACCCGCCGTCGTTTACTGCCACCCCTATGAGTTCAACGCCACCGAGCTCGAGGATTACCGGGGCGCCGCCTCGGCAAAGCTGCTGTTCTCGCAGGGCCTCGGGCGGGACTCCTTCGTCCGGCGCGTGCGCCATCTCCTGACGGCGATGCCGTTCGGCCGCTTCGACGAAGCACTCGCCTCCTGGGACGTCGCGTGAACATCGTCTTCCTCACGACCGCGGATGCGATCTACCTGCCCGCCTTCTTCGACCGGGTCTTGCGCGACTACGGCTCCCAGACGCGGGCCGTCCACATCGTGCCCCCGCTCTACAAGGGCCAGACCGCGTTCCACGCGTTCTGGCGGTACTACCGGACGTTCGGTCTGCGCGGTGTCTGGAGCCTCATCGTCTTGATGGCCCGGGCCAAGGCACGACGGGCCTCGATCCGGGCGGTCTGCGCGCGGCACGGGGTTCCGTGCTCGTCTGTCACAGACGTCAATGCGCCGGAGTTCGTCAAAGGGATGCGCGAACGAGAGACGGATCTGATCGTCTCCGTCAGCTGTCCCCAGATCTTCAAGCAACCGCTCCTCGAGGCGCCCTCACGCGGTTGCCTCAACATCCATGGAGCGCTCCTGCCTCAATATCGCGGGGTCATGCCGAGCTTCTGGATGCTGGCAAACGGGGAGCGCGAGGCGGGGGTGTCGATCTATTTCATGGACGAGCGGATCGACGCAGGCGAGCTCTGTCGGCAGCAGGCATTCGAGATCCGCCCTCACGAGACCCTCGATGAATTCCTACGCAGATCGAAGGCCCTCGCCGCCGAGCTGCTCGTCGAGGTGCTCCGCGAGGTGGAGGCCGGCGACATCGAACGAACGCCCCTCGACCTCACGAAGGGCTCGTACTATTCGTGGCCGGACCGGGAGGCCGTGGAACGGTTCTATTCTGCCGGGAGGCGGCTGCGGTAGCTGCGGACCGCCCTCGGCCCTGTCATCGTCAGAGGTCACTCCAGGCCAAAGCGCCGAGCCACGTTACTGCTGATCATGCGCGCGAGCGCAAGGCTCGACGTCGCGCCCGGTGAGGGCGCGTTTCTGACGTGGACCGTGCGGTCGTCCTCGTCGAGCCAGAAGTCGTCGAGCAGGCGGCCCTGCTCGTCCATTGCCTGGGCCCTTACGCCCGCCGGCCCGGCGATGACATCGGCCCGGGTGATCTCAGGAACGAGGCGCTGGAGTGCACGGACGAACGAGCGTTTCGACATCTCCCCCCAGATCTCGGCAGCACCGGTCCGCCAGTATTTCCGTGCCAGCCGCCAGAACCCGCGATAGGAGAGCGTCAGCCAGAGCTCGTCTAGGCGCACATCCCGCGCCCGATAGCCCTCGCGCCGGAAAGCCAGCACCGCGTTCGGGCCCGCCCAGACGTCACCGGAGATCTGCTTCGTGAAATGAACACCAAGGAAGGGAAACGCGGGATCGGGCACCGGATAGATCAGTCCCTTCACGAGTCGACGTGACTCCTCGCGCAGTGCGTAGTAGCTGCCCCGAAAAGGCACGATCCGTGGGCTCGCGGGTGCGCCGGTCATCTGGGCGACCCGATCCGAGTAGAGGCCGGCACAGGTCACCACGGCCCGGGCCGGAAAATCGCCGACGGTCGTAACGACGCGGCTCTGCCCGTGCGCCGGCCGGACGTCGGTTACTTCGGTGCCGGTCCGGATCGTCCCGCCCAGAGCTTCGATGTCGCGCGCGAGCTCGAACGCGACACGTTTGAAGTCGACGATCCCCGTATCGGGGGCGTGCAGGCCTTGGACGCCACGCACGTAGGGCTCGACGTCACTAAGACCCGCCCGGTCGACCTTACGTAGCCCGGAGACGCCGTTCTCGCGGCCACGCCGGTACAGCTCCTCCAGGCGAGGCACCTCGCTCTCCTCCGTGGCGACGATGAGCTTGCCGCAGCGCTCGTACGGAATCTCCTTGCGATCGCAGTACTCGTACAGCAGCTCGTTCCCCTCGACGCAGAGCCGCGCCTTGAGCGATCCCGGCGCGTAGTAGATCCCCGAGTGGATGACGCCGCTGTTGTGTCCCGTCTGATGACTTGCAAGCTCGTCCTCTTTCTCCAGCACCGACAGGCGGATTCGGGGGTGGCGTGTGATCAGCTCGCGGGCGACCGCCAGACCGAGGATGCCTCCGCCGACGACGACGACATCATCGGGCCGGCCGGCTGAAGGGGTCGCAGGGCCTACCCGCACGTGGAGTACCTCCCGCCCGAAACGCTCACTACGATCGAAGAGTTGGGGTTTCGAACGACGGAAGGGGAGAGTCGGGGATGCAGAAGCACGTACTCGTCACCGGTGGAGCCGGCTACGTCGGGTCCCTGCTGGTCGAGGAGCTGCTGCGCCGCGGCCATCGTGTTCGGGTTCTGGACGCCTTGGTGCACGGCACTGTCCCCTCTGTTCTGACGGCCTGGGGCGACCCTTCTTTCGAGTTCATTCGTGGCGACGTCCGCGACGCCGACGCCCGGGCTGTGGCCTTGAAGGAGGTCGACTCGGTCGTCCATCTCGCGGCGATCGTAGGCGACCCCGCTTGTGCACGAGAGCCAGAGCTCGCGAGGGCTGTCAACCTCGAGGCCACGAAGCTGCTCGTCGACGACGCAACACGCGCCGGAGTCGAGCGGTTCGTCTTCGCATCGACCTGCAGCAACTATGGCAAGCGCGACAACGGATCCCTCGCCACGGAAGAAGACGAGCTCAAGCCCGTCTCTCTGTATGCAGAGACGAAAGTGGCGGCCGAGCTCGACATCCTCAGCCGCAACGGCGCCGGGCCCCGCGTCTCGACCTGCCTGAGGTTCGCGACGGTCTACGGAACCTCTCCGCGCATGCGTTTCGACCTGACCGTCAACGAGTTCACGCGCGACGTCGCCCTCGGCCGCGACCTGGTCGTCTTCGGCGAGCAGTTCTGGCGGCCTTACGTCCATGTGCGTGACGTCGCCGATGCGGTCGCGATAACGCTCGAGGCGCCGCCGGAGGCCGTTGCGGGGGAGGTCTTCAACGTCGGGGGAACCCATGAGAACTACCGCAAGCTCGACATCGTCAACCTGCTCAACGATCGCTTCGACAGCCCGGTCGTGAAGTTCGTCCGCAAGAACGAGGATCCGCGCGACTATCGTGTGTCCTTCGAGAAGGTCGCCGCTTCGATCGGGTTCGAGCTTGGTCACACGGTCGGCAACGGCATCGATGAAGTTGCGTCGCTCGTGCGAATGAACATCGTCGATCCCGACGATCCGTCCTACCGCAACTAGCGCCCACTCCTGAAGAGCCCATCCGGGCGCAACAGCGCCCTCGTCAGTGCGTGATCAGCGCGTCGTCTGCGTAGAAGCAGGTGCCGGGTGGGGCTTTGGTGACGTAGGCGCTGAAGTCGAGTGTGCTGCCGGGGCTGGCGGTGGGGTGGGTGAGGGTGATTTGTTGCCAGCTGGTGGTGAGGGTGGTTTGGGCGCTGGTGGTGCGGGCGAGGGTGGAGCCGGCGTATTCGCGGATTCGGAGGTTGAGGATTGCGCCGGGGTTGTCGGCGCGGACCCAGAGGCTGACGATGTAGTTGCCGGCGGTTGTGCTGGCGACCCAGTTGGGGGCGTCGTTGAGCAGGCAGCTGGCGTTGATTGTGCCGGTGTTGCTGAGTTGGGCGGACCAGTTGCCGTTGTGTCCGCCGGCGACGCGGGCGAGTGTGATGTTGGGGTCGGAGCCGGAGGTGTTCCAGCCGCTGAGGTCGGTCTCGAAGCTCGGGTTGCGCACGAGTGTCGGGGTGACTGTGACCTGGCGGGTTGCGGTGGAGGATTGCCCGACGGTGTCTTTGACGGTGACGGTGATGGTGTAGGTGCCGGGGCTGGCGTAGGTGTGTGTGGCGGTTGCGCCGGCCTGGGGACCGACGACAGCGGAGCCGTCGCCGAAGTCGAACTTGTAGCTGGCGATCGGGGTCTGGTCGGTGTCGGTCGAGGCGGAGGCGTCGGCGCTGACCGCGAGCGGCGCGCTGCCGGTCGTGGGGGTGGCGGTCAGTGCTGCTGCGGGCGGTGCGTCGCCGGGGCCGGCGTCGACGGAGACTTGAGCGGTTGCTGTCGAAGACTGTCCGGCTGTGTCCTTCACGGTCACAGTGACCGTGAACACGCCCGCGCCCGCATAGGTGTGAGTAGCGGTCGCACCCGCCTGCGGCCCGACCACCGGGGAGCCGTCACCGAAATCGAAGCTGTAACTCGCAATCGGAGTCTGATCCGTGTCGGACGAACTCGAGGCGTCAGCCGACACCGCCAACGGTGCGGGTCCGGCAGACGGGCTCAGCACCAACGCAGCCGAGGGCGGGAGGTCGGGTGCGGCGATGGTGACCTGGGCGGTCGCCGTCGAGGACAGCCCGGCGGTGTCCTTCACGGTGACGGTGATGGTGTAGGTGCCTGCGGCCGAGTAGGTGTGCGTTGCGGTCGCACCGGCCTGCGGGCCGACAACCGCGGAGCCGTCCCCGAAGTCGAACGTGTAGCTCGCAATCGGGGTCTGGTCGGTGTCGGTCGAGGCGGAGGCGTCGGCGCTGACCGCGAGCGGCGCGCTGCCGGTCGAGGGGGTGGCGGTCAGTGACGCAGCCGGGGGTGCGTCGCCGGCACCTGGGTTGACGGTGACCTGGGCGGTTTTCGTCGAAGACTGTCCGGCAGTGTCCTTGACCGTGACGGTGACCGTGAACGTGCCCGCGGCCGAGTACGTATGGCTTGCGGTCGCGCCGGCCTGCGGGCCCACTACGGCGGAGCCGTCGCCGAAGTCAAAGCTGTAGCTTGCGATCGGGGTCGAATCGGGGTCGGTCGAGCCGGATGCATCGGCCGTCACCGGCAGTGGGAGTGTTCCCGACGTTGGGCTCACCGACAGTGCCACCGCGGGCGGCGCGTCCCAAACCATGGCTACGTCGTCTGCGTAGAAGCAGGTGCCGGGTGGGGCTTTGGTGACGTAGGCGCTGAAGTCGAGTGTGCTGCCGGGGCTGGCGGTGGGGTGGGTGAGGGTGATTTGTTGCCAGCTGGTGGTGAGGGTGGTTTGGGCGCTGGTGGTGCGGGCGAGGGTGGAGCCGGCGTATTCGCGGATTCGGAGGTTGAGGATTGCGCCGGGGTTGTCGGCGCGGACCCAGAGGCTGACGATGTAGTTGCCGGCGGTTGTGCTGGCGACCCAGTTGGGGGCGTCGTTGAGCAGGCAGCTGGCGTTGATTGTGCCGGTGTTGCTGAGTTGGGCGGACCAGTTGCCGTTGTGTCCGCCGGCGACGCGGGCGAGTGTGATGTTGGGGTCGGAGCCGGAGGTGTTCCAGCCGCTGAGGTCGGTCTCGAAGCTCGGGTTGCGCACGAGTGTCGGGGTGACTGTGACCTGGCGGGTTGCGGTGGAGGATTGCCCGACGGTGTCTTTGACGGTGACGGTGATGGTGTAGGTGCCGGGGCTGGCGTAGGTGTGTGTGGCGGTTGCGCCGGCCTGGGGACCGACGACAGCGGAGCCGTCGCCGAAGTCGAACTTGTAGCTGGCGATCGGGGTCTGGTCGGTGTCGGTCGAGGCGGAGGCGTCGGCGCTGACCGCGAGCGGCGCGCTGCCGGTCGTGGGGGTGGCGGTCAGTGCTGCTGCGGGCGGTGCGTCGCCGGGGCCGGCGTCGACGGAGACTTGAGCGGTTGCTGTCGAAGACTGTCCGGCTGTGTCCTTCACGGTCACAGTGACCGTGAACACGCCCGCGCCCGCATAGGTGTGAGTAGCGGTCGCACCCGCCTGCGGCCCGACCACCGGGGAGCCGTCACCGAAATCGAAGCTGTAACTCGCAATCGGACTCGGATCGGGATCGCTCGACCCGGACGCATCCGCCGTGATCAGCAGCGGCAGCGTCCCCGAGACCGGAGTCACTTTCAACGTGGCGCTCGGCGCGAGATCCTTGACGGTCACCGTTCGTGTCGTCGTCGAGGACTTGCCGGCGGTGTCGGTGACCGTGGCAGTCACGAGATACGTTCCGGCCACGGAATAGGTGTGTGTTGCGGTCGCGCCGGCCTGCGGGCCGACAACCGCGGAGCCGTCCCCGAAGTCGAACTTGTAGCTCGCAATCGGCGTTGCGTCGCTATCCGAAGAACCAGAAGCATCCACCGACACCGGCAACGGGAACACACCCGAGGACGGGCTCACCACCAATGCAACCGATGGTGGCAAATCGCCCGAAGGCTGAAACTCGTACGCGCCTCGATCGTCGTACGTCCGCGGGCCTACGCCAGAGTTCGTCGTGGCCGGATCGTCGACCCGGGCGACACCTGCGACATCCGAGCCGGGTTGGCCGGTGATGCCCGAACTGGCCGAGTCGATCGCGGGAGAACCGGCAGTAAGGTGGAAGTCGCGAGCTCCGATGTCCGCCCACTTCGGGTCGGCGTTGATGCCGTTGAGCATCTGCCCCGTCGCGGCCTGGAAAGCGGCGAGCGTGTTGTAGTTGACCGAGTTCCAGATCAGCAGCGTGTCCGACCTCGTCAGGTAGACCTGGTTGTAGTCCATCGTCGTGCCCGCGGTGGAGTCGTGCTCGACTCGAATGTCACTGTGGGTGCGCGGGCTACCGATCCCGTTGTCGACGCTGATGTTGTTCGCAATCGCGGCGTTGGACGAGCTGCCCTCGAGATTGATGCCTGCAGTCACATTGTTGTAAATGGTGTTCGACAAGATCCGTGCGCCTGACACGGTCACGTCATCGATGCCGTGGTCGCCGTTGTTGTACGAGACGTTGTTGTAGATCAACGTGTTATCTGCTCCGGGGTAGTTCTCGATGCCGGAGTCCTCGTTGTCGTGCGTGATGTTTCCATCGACCGTGTTCCCGACCGCCTGGTAGACACGGATCCCCGGGGCGGCGCGTGCGAACCCCTGCGCGTTGTTGAAGGTGAAGTTCCCCCGGACCTCGCTGCGCGTGGTGCCGGTGGTCAGTGTGATGCCCGCGTAGCTGTTGTGGTCAGACGTGTTGCCGACGACCAGCGAGTCCGTCGTGTTTCCGAGCTTGATCCCCGCGCGCTGCTTTCCGCTCACTTTCAGACCCGAGTAGCTCACGTGATTGTTGGAGATGGTCACGTTCGACGAGTCCTGGACGTTGATTCCGACGTCGCTCGAGTTCGTGATCGTGAACCCGGTAACCGTGATCCAGCTCCTGCCCGAGATGACGAAGCCGCTGACCTGATTGGGGATCGTCACCGTGGCGCCCGTTGCGGCCTTGAACTGGATTGGCGCCCCCGAGGTGCCGGAAGCCGGAATGTTCACGGATTCCGAATACGTTCCCGCCGCGACCTGCACGGTTTGCCCCGCTGACACCTTGTTGGCAGCGGCTCGAATCGTGCAGAACGGTTGCGTGGGCGCTCCGGATCCTGTGTCCGAACAGGCCGCATTCGAGCGGTCGACGTAGAGCGTCGTCGGCCCGAGGCCCAACGCGCGCGGCACCGAGATGACCGTCAGAACGATCGCAACAGCGAGCAATCCGCGGATCGCGCGAGGTGAGTGATGACCGAGTCGCAAGTGCATCGGAAGCTCCACAATTGTCTAGGACTTCCAATGCCAGCGAACCTACCCAGACGGGCGGTCCGGTCGACCTATTGACAGGTTCGGACGGCTGCACCACCATTCAGAACGAACCGGGGAAGCGAGATGCGGCTCGTGGAGCTCGCCTCCGGGGTTGTTTTCGGGAGGAGGGGAGACCTCGTGAGAGTTGTTGCGGGTACCGCGAACCCTCGGTTCGCGGCGTTCGTCAGTCGCCTGATCGACATCACCGTGTCGGTTTCGCTCCTGCTCGTCTGCCTACCGATCGTCGTCGGCGCGGCCGTGGCAATCAAGCTCGACAGCCGCGGCTCTGTCTTCTTCCGCTGCCGGCGTGTCGGATTCCGCGGCACTGAGTTGCAGATGCTGAAGTTCCGGAAGATGCACGATGGGGCGACCGGTCCTGCCGTGACCCTCAGTGCCGATGATCGATTCACGGCCGTCGGGCGACTGCTCGCGAGGATGAAGATCGATGAGCTCCCCCAGCTCTGGAACGTGCTCAAGGGCGAGATGACTCTTGTCGGGCCACGACCGGAGGATCCGGAGTTCGTTGCCCTTCGGCACGCAGACTACGAAACGATTTTGACGGTGAAGCCCGGCATCACCGGCCTTTGCCAACTCGCTTTCGCCAAAGAGGGTGAGGTTCTCGACGAACAGGACGCGGTTCGCGACTACGTCGGACGCCTCCTTCCGCAGAAGACAGCGCTGGATCTGTTGTATGTCGATCGCCGTTCCCTGCCGATGGATCTCAAGATCCTCGGCTGGACGGCAATTGCCGTCTTCCTCAGGCGAGATATCGCCGTGCACCGCGCCGACGGAAGCCTCGGCGTGCGTCGCCGTCCGCAAGAGAGCCCAGCCCCGGTGGCGGCGGGAATGAGCATGGAGACATGACCGAGGGCGTCTTTGAGCTCAGCGACGAGCTGGCGACACGGACGCGGCCGTCCCGGGTCAAGGCAGTCGTCCTCGCCGGCGGTAAAGGCACCCGTCTTGCTCCCTATACGTCGGTACTACCGAAGCCGTTGATGCCCATCGGCGACCGCTCGATCCTCGAGCTCGTCATCGGCCAGTTTGCGACCTTCGGCATCACGGACGTCACCCTCTGCGTCGGGTACCTCTCGCACCTGATCGAGGCCGTGCTCGAGAACCGGCGAGACGACGGCGTCGAGATCAAGTTCGTACGGGAAGAGGAAGCACTCGGTACCGCGGCGCCGTTACGGCTTGTCGACGGCCTCGATCGAACGTTCCTCGCGATGAACGGTGACGTGCTGACGACGCTGCCGTTCGACGGATTCATCCGGCATCACCGCCGCAACCGCAACGCGCTCACGATTGCAACCCGCGAGCGGCAGATTCAGATCGACTACGGCGTCCTGCACCTCGGTGAGAACGGCAAGCGCAACCAGGTTGCTGCATACATCGAGAAGCCTCGCATGACCTCGGTCGTGAGCATGGGCATCTATGCCCTCGAGCCCGCGGCGCTGGAGTACATCCCTGCGAGCGGCTACTTCGACTTCCCCGATCTTGTTCAGGCTCTTCTCGCGGCCGGCGAGAAGGTCGGGGCGTACCGCTACAACGGGCTCTGGTTCGATATCGGCCGGCGGGACGACTACGAGGAGGCGGTCGCGGCCTGGAGCGAGGCTCCTGCGAGCCTGCCTTCACCCGCAGCTGCTCAGATCGCCTCGGTAAGGATCTAACGAGTCATGGCGGTGAGCAAGCAAGACCGTGCCGTGGCAGCGACCCCCAGTAATGGCACTCCCGTCGGGGACGCGCCCTGGGCTGTCCCGCTCTCCGACCTCCTCGTCGACGACGAGATCGAGCAGGCGGCGATGGAGGCAGTTCGGTCGGGCTGGTGGAGCATGGGACCGCGGGTCGCTGAGCTCGAGCGCGAGTTTGCGCAGGACTGTGGTGCGCGACATGCCCTGGCGGTCGCGAACGGCACGGCCGCGCTTCACCTCGCACTGCTCGCCGCCGGCTGCGGCGCCGGTGACCAGGTACTCCTGACCTCACTCAATTTCGTCGCTGCTGCCAACACGATCCGGCATACCGGGGCCGATCCCGTCTTCTGCGATATCAACGGGGAAGACGACCTCAATGTCAATCCGGACGACATCGAAGCTGCGATCGGCCCGCGGACGCGCGCACTCGTCGTCATGCATTACGGCGGCCACCCCTGCCGTATGGAGCCGATCCTCGAGCTCGCGTCCCATCATGGGCTCGCGCTGATCGAAGATGCCGCGCATGCCCCTGGTGCGGAATGGAATGGGCAACGGTGCGGCACGTTCGGTGACGTCGGGTGCTTCAGTTTCTTCTCGAACAAGAATCTGCCCGTCGGCGAGGGCGGGATGATCGTGACGGACGACGACGCGCTCGCGGAACAAATCCGGCTTCTGCGCTCACACGGGATGACAACGCTGACGTGGGACCGCCACCGCGGGCATGCGTCGAGCTACGACGTGGTGTCTGCAGGGTTCAACTTCAGGCTCGACGAGCTGCGCGCAGCGATCGCGCTCGTTCAACTGCGGCGCCTCGAGCACCAGAATGCCCAACGGGCACGGATCGTCGACCTGTACCGCGCCACACTCAACGGGCGAAACGGGTTGCGGATCGCCTTCGAGCCGCAGACCGACGCCGTTTCCTCCCACCATCTTGCGGTGCTCGTTCTACCCGAGGGCGCCGACCGCGACGAGTTTCGCGCGTCGCTCGGGCAGCGACGGATTCAGACGAGCGTGCACTACCCGCCAATTCATCAGTTCTCCGCCTATCGGGACATCGCGCCGAGGCGCGCCCTGCCAGTGACCGACGCAGTGTCACCCAGGCTCGTGACTCTGCCGCTCTACGGGCACATGTCCGATGACGATGTGTCCGCTGTTACCGAAGCCGTGCTGGCCGCCACGTGAGCACGGCCGCGACACGACCACGCTCAGGCGCACGGGTGAGAGCTCGGACACGGCCCGTACGCGTTGCCCAGATCGTGACGAAATTCACTGCGGGAGCGGGCGGCGTCACGTTGCGTGGCGCGCTCGCTCTCGACCCGGACCGGTACTCGACGACCGTCTTCACCGCGGAGGGCGGCTCGTACGCCGACTCGGCCGAGGAGGCCGGGCTCTCCGTCGTGGTCGTCCCGCATCTCGCAAAGGGGAGAGGCGTCTACCCCTGGGTTGACGTGCAGGCGTTTCGCGAGCTCAGCTCGCAGCTTCGTCGCGGAGAGTTCGACCTTGTTCACACGAACAGCGCGAAGGCCGGCGCGATTGGGAGGCTGGCCGCTCGTGCCGTCGGCACTCGCGCGGTCGTTCACACCTTCCACGGATTCCCTTTCCACCCGTTCCAGTCGTTACCGGTACGCAAGAGCCTCGAGGGGATCGAGCGAAGGCTGGGGCGGATGACGGATTACTTCCTAGCAGCAGGCACGATGACGGCTGCCCAAGCGGTGCTACTCGAGATCGCACCGCCCGAGCGCATCCGCTCGATCGCGCCGCCGATCGACATCGTCATTCCGGCCGACGCCGAAGAGGCTCGTCGCGCGGCTCGCAGCATGCTCGAAATCCCTGTCGAGGCGCTCGTCGTGGGGACGACCGCCCGGCTCGACGCGCAGAAGGCGCCGCTCGACATGGTCCGAGCATTTGCCGCTCTCGAACGACGGGACGTTCAGATGGTCTGGATCGGCGAGGGCGAGCTGCGCGCCGAAACGGAGCGACTCATCAAGCGCAAGGGCATCGCTGACCGGTTCCACCTCCTCGGGAATCGAAGGGACGTGGCAAAGCTGCTTCCGGCTCTCGATGTCTTCGCCCTCTCGAGCCTCTACGAGGGGCTGCCGTGTGCCGTCGCCGAGGCGATGACACTCGGAATCCCGGTCGTCGCCACGGCGGTGAATTCCGTTCCGGAAATCGTTCTTGCCGGGAAGACCGGCCTGCTCGCTCGGCCCGGTGATCCTACTTCCCTCGCTCGCGCGCTCGCGTACATGCTCGACCATCGAGGGGAGGCGCTCCGGATGGCGGAAAGGGCTCGCGCATACATCGGGCGGCAGTTCCACCCAGATGCGTTCGGCCGCGACCTTACGGAAGCCTACGAGCTTGCACTTCGGTTCGGTTCCGACCGCGTGCTCCGAAACCACAACGGCCAGAGCTGATGCGTCCATTGCTTCAAAGCGCCGGTGAGTCAATTGTTTTCGACTGCGCGCTCGATTGGGTCGCCGACCTAATCGGCGAGGGCTCGGCGCGAGAGCTTCGCGATGTCGACACGCCTGCTTCTATCCAGGTGAGCGTCGACTCCTCGCGTCACGCGTTCGACACCCGCGGCTGGTGCCGCCTGACTCGCGGTGCCTGGAGACGCGAGGGCGAGGTCGTACTCGAGAATGCCTGCACGTCCGGCTTCGATCTGCACGCCGCCTACAGTCCCGCAGGTCTCGAGCTGACATTTCGCTGGCGTCCGCCGGCGCGGGATAGAACGGCGGCGCTGCTGCTTCGGTCCCGCTTTCACCTGCTTGCGAGGGCCGTCCTCATGCAGTACCCGGCACTCTGGTGGGCCGGCAGTCGCGGCAGAGTGCCACTGCACGCCTCAGCATGGACGAACGGTCAGTCGACTCCACTCGTGACAGCGGCCAGCGGCATCGGCCGGTCGACGTTGCTTCTACAGGAGCTCGACGCAGGCTCGCGTGCGACTGGCGACAACCTTGCCGTGGGAGACGGAACGACCGTCTGGGGTCTCGTCGAACCGGTACGTGCCGCTGCCGGCGACGGCAGGCGCATGCCGCACGGCCGGCACGAGAGTGTTCTCACAGATCGAGTCGAGGCGCTTGTCCCCGACGCATTCGTGGTCGTAGAACGAGGCTCGCGAGACGACGCCTCGCTGCGTCGTTGCGGTTCGGAGCGAGCCGAGCGCGCTCTCGTGACGAGCACCTACATGGCCGGGGAGCTGCGCCGATACTGGGCATTTGCGGCCACTCTCACCGCCGGGACCGGCGTCGGACCCGCGCATCCCCCGATCGCAGAGGTTGCAGGGGCATTTGCCTCCGCGCAACCCTGCTTCGTCCTTACGCTTGGACGAAGCCCGGGAACACGGCTCTCCGAGCTCGTTGCCGCGTTGGAAGTCGCCGAATGCGCTTAGCCGCTCTTCCGGAATCCGAGTCTCGGGAAGAAGCGCTCGGCCTTCGCGTGCTCGACAGCGACGACTCTCCCGCCGACCCCGTAGCGCTCGCGCGACTCAGAGAGGGTTTGGCCGACGCCGATCTCGCTGCGCCGCCCGTCGCACTTCCCGATTTTCACTTCAAGGCCGACAAGGAGATGCCGTCAAGCATCGCGGTGGCAACGACGCACACGATTCGCCCAACGTTGACGAGTGCATCCGTCAACTGCGGGATGACGCTCATTGCAACCGATCTTCCACGCCCGGACACCCTGTCCATCAATGATTTCTACCGCCGGGTACGCGACCGGTATCCCTATCCGCCGACCTATCGGCGGGACTTGACGTCCGAGGAGGTCATTCGTTGCGCCGCCGAAGGAGGCGACTACGCGGCAGCGCGCTTTGACGTCGATCCGGCCGAGCTCGAACGTGTCGAGGAACGTGGACGCCTAGACGTGGAACGCTACGGCGGGATCGAGCGCGTTCGACGCGAATTGCCATGGTCCGTGCTCCAGCTGTCACGCATCAGGTTCGGGACGATCGGACCGAGCAATCACTTCGCCGAGTTGCAGGAGGTGGAAGAGATCCTGGACGGGCACGCGGCCGAGCTCCTCGGTGTGAGCCTCGGTCAGACCACGCTCCAATTCCACGGCGGCGGTGGTTCGCTTCCGGGCGAGCTCGGCATGCTCTTCGGGCGGCGTAAGCGCTACCCGCGGCCGGTGCGAATTCAGATGGCCGTGCAAAAGCCGCTTTATCACCTTGGTCGAGCACGGACGGTCGCCGAGCTTCGACTCCGAAAGGCGCTCTACTTCTCGGACAACTACCCGCCGGTCGACCGGGACAGCGCCGAGGGAGAGCGGCTGATGCTTGCGAACGCGATGGCGATGAACTACGGCTTTGCGTTCAGGCTTTCGACCTACGCGAGCCTTCAGGCGCTCCTACGGCGAACGTTCGGTCCGACCGAAAGTAGGCTCGTCGTCGATTCGCCGCACAACTCGATCTACGAAGAGGAAATCAACGGCAGGTCGGCGCTCGTTCACCGACACAACGCTGCGAGGGCATACCCCGCGGCGAAACTCTCCGACCATCCGATCTTCAGTCAGATCGGCCAGCCGCTGCTGCTCCCCGGGACGAATCGGACCTCCTCCTATCTTTGCGTGGCCGGCGACCAGGCGGCGTCGAGCCTCTACTCGGCCTCCCATGGCGCCGGGGCGAATGTCAAGACGTTCCTCCAGCGTGGCCTGTCAGCGCTCGATCCCAGGGGCCGAACCACTCTTCGCTTCAACTACTCGAGCGCTGAGCCGACCGAAGTTCCCCAACTCGACGATCGGGGCGTCGACGACGTCATCGAGGTTCTGACGCGACACGGCGTCCTTCGGCCCGTCGCGAGACTGCGGCCGTTCGCCGTGTTGAACTGAGGAGGGTGCGTGAGGGGAGAACCCCGATGGCGGGACAACTGGCGGCTGCTGGGGCCGGCTGAAGCGACGAAAGTAGACGTTGCCGTTTCGCGGCGCGCGCGGCGTGCTTCTGAACGGGGCCTTCGCGAGCTTCCATCAGGGACCGACGTTGTTCTCGTCACCACAACTCGTGGCGGTGGCCGCCGGTGCCGGGCCGTCGCGGCGAGGGCCGGGATCGAGGTGGAACGAACCTATCTTGCATTCCCTTCCGCGGATGCGCCGGCGTACCTCGTCGAGGACGCGCCGGCCCCGGTCCGCGTCTTCTTGAAGACGATTCTCGTGGCACCGCCAGGCTCCAAGCGGTCGTTGCCAATGCTCGCGGCTGTCCGCGTCCTCCGTTCGCTTGGCACGTGGCGCCTGGTGCGGGCACTCGCGCCTGGATGTCTGCTTGTTGGGAGACGAGTGTGACGGCGGCGCTAGTAGAGCGATCGGTCGAGGGCACCGTCAGTCCTGCCTCTCGCGAGAGCCTCTGGTCCTACGTACAGGGCTCAGGTCTCGATTCGCTCGTCCTGGGTGCATCGAAGGATCCCAACGCGAAGGTCACGGTGCTCCTCGTCTCACCTCAGAGCGGACGACCGGTTTTTGCAATCAAGGCGCCAACGACCGACGCGGCTGCGCGCGCAGTGGAGGCAGAAGTGCAGGTCCTCCGCGAGCTCGAGGGGATTCGTTTGCAGCAGGGTTCCTCCACGATTCCGCGCGTCGCCGACTTCGTCGAGTTCGGCGATCGGGTGGGGGCTGTGATGACTGCAGTGCCAGGAACGCCGCTGACGACTTTGTACCTCCAGTGGCGCCATACGCGAACCGCGAGGCGCGTCGCGGCTGACTTCGCGGCGGTCGGCGCCTGGCTCGCCGACTTCCAGCATGCGACGGCCGGCGAGTTGGGGGCCCTCGACATGAACGGCGGCGTATCCAGTCGATTGCGCGCGCGCTTCCCAGAGGACGAGGAGCTGGACGCCGATCTCGAGTGGCTGGCCCGAATATACGAGCGGCTGCGCGGCAATGCCGTTCCGCGGACGGCAGTGCACGGCGACTTCTGGTCGGGAAACCTGCTCATGAACGGCCAAGGCCTAACGGGCGTCGTCGACTGGGAGGCTGGTTCGATCTCGGGTGAGCCGGTTCGCGACCTCGTCCGCTTCGCCCTCATGTACGCGCTCTACCTCGATCGCCGCACAAGGCACGGTCGCCGCGTCGCGGGCCATCACGGCCTCATCGCCGGCACGTGGGGCGCCGGGGTCGAGTACGCGCTCAACGGTGCCGGCTGGTTTCCTGAGCGCTTTCGAGGATTCCTGAGACACGGTCTCGAGAGGCTCGGGGCATCGCCCGAGAGCTGGCGCGACGCCGCACTTGCCGGCATCGCCGAAGTCGCCGCCGTCACCGACGACCACGTATTCGCGCGATCACATCTCGAGCTGCTCCGGCGCCTTCGAAGCGCGGAAGGGTCACGGTCGACTTGAGCTCAGTGGGACTCAATGACCGGCGACTGATCGCGCACCCCAGGCGTCCGACGGCCGCACGGTCGCAAACCGCGCTGTTTCGCGGCGATTTCTCGGTTCTGGTCGCTGCGTCCGCCGTTGCACTGCTTCCGCTGCTCCGGCCCGGTGGACCCGGAAACACTGCCCCGGTCGATCTCGCGATCGGGCTCGCGCTTGCCTTGGGCATTTTCGCGGCGGTGACCTCGGGGACGAAGTGGCGCTTCCCTTACGCCTTCCCGATGGTGCTGTTTCTCACCGGTGGAGCGATCGGCGCGCTTGCCGGCCCCGTCCCGACCTCTGGGATCACGGCATTGGCCCAGGACATCATCCTGCTGGCCTGGTGCTGGCTCGTCGTCAACATCTGCAGATCGAGTCACGGCCTGAGGGTCCTCTTGTGGACCTGGGCCTACAGCTCCGTCGTCTGGGCCGCGTTGCTCTTCTTTGCGCTCGCGACGAATACTGGGGCGCTGAGCGGCCGAACCGCGAAGGACGCAAGCCGCACGATGCTCACGTTCGGCGACCCGAATGTCTGCGCGAACTACATCTTCATCTCGATCATGATCATCTGGGCAGCGCAACGCCCGCGCCGCGCGCCATACCGCATCGGTGCTTACGGGCTGTTGATCGCAGCGCTGGTCACAACCGGTTCCAACAGCGGAATCCTCTCGCTCCTCGTTGGGGGCTCCGTTGCCGCGCTTCTCGGCGTCTACCGCAGGGGCGGGATCGTTCCAGTCGCGACGATGCTCGCGTTCCTCACACTTGGCGGATACCTGATCGCAACGAACCTCAACTTCGCGAGCATTCAGTCGAAGGCCCAGGCGAGCCACTACGCGTTCATTCGTGACGGGATTGGTCGCGGGCAGACGAGCGTCTCCCAGCGGAGCTCGATTCTGGGCGAGAGCTTGCAGCTCTATCGTGGCGGGGGAGCGCTCGGCGCGGGCCCCGTGTCGACGAAGACGCGCCTTCACGAGGAGCAGGCGCCGTTCGTCAAGGAAGCGCATGACGATTACCTAGCCGCTTTGACCGAGCGGGGCGTGCTGGGCCTCATTGGCATTGCCCTTCTGATCGGGACGATCGCGGGCAATGCATTGTCGGGACTGAGGCCGCTCACGTCCGGGGACGCATCCGCAATCGTTCGGCCGAATGCAATCGCCGGCGCGATCGTCGGAACGTTTCTTGCGATGGCGGTTGTCGAACTTCTGCACGTCCGGCATGTCTGGACCCTCTTCGCCCTCGTCGCGGCACTCGCTCTTCAGAGGAGGGAGCAGCGCTGATCAGGGCAATCGCCAGAAGCCGAAAAAGCCTGCTCGTCACGAATGTCGTGGCCCGCGTCATTGCGTTGGTGTCGCTTTCGCTTGCAACGCTGGTGGTCGCACGGACGAATGGTCCAGCTGGAGTTGGGGTCTACGCTCTGATTCGGGTGCTGCCGGGATTGATCGGAGTGGTCATCTCCGCTGGACTGCCCGGCGCCGTCACGTACTTCCTCGCTGGGCCTGATCGGACCAACCGACGACTTCCGTTGACCGTCGTAGCAATGGCGCTCATCGGCGGGATCGTGGGTGCCGTACTGTGGATGGCCGGGGCGCCGCTTTTCGCCGGGTGGATCTTTCCGAAGCTCTCGCTCGGACTCGTGCTGCTCGCCGGCGTTACGGTGCTCACACAGTTGTTCGTTGCGACGGCGAAATCGTCTTCGCAGGGGACCGACGACCTCCCCGGTGCCAACCGGGTCATCGTCAACGAGGAGTTCATGTTCCTCCCCGCGTACGGCGCGCTCTGGTTCATCGGGCTGCACGGCTACGCCGCGTCGATCGCGGGCCTGCTTCTCGCCGACGTGGCGACCTCGATCCTCGCCTGGCGCCGCCTCGCCAGGAGGGGCTTCTTTCGCCACGCGGCGCCCCCCTCGACGGAGCTCGGGCGCCGCATCGCCGACTACGGCCTTCGTGCCCAGCTCGGCGGGATAGTGACACTGCTGAACCTGCGGCTCGACTTCATCCTCCTCAACGTGCTGGCCGGCCCAGCGGTCCTGGGGGTCTACGCGATCGCCTCGAAGTTCGCGGAACTGCTCAAGATTCCGCCGTTGGCACTGACCTATGTCCTCTATCCGAAATACGCGCGAGAGGACGACGCGACGGCCCGCTCAAAGGCCAAAAAGCTCCTTCCCAAAGCCGGAATTCTCACGGCGGCATCGATAGTTCCGCTCTGGTTCGCGGCCACATACCTCATCCCAGCGCTCTATGGATCGGACTTCAGGGGTGCGATCGGCCCGGCGCACATCATCCTCTTCGGACTGGCCCTCGAGGGTGTCGCCGCAGTCATCACCGCGTTCCTCTACGGGATCGGGCGGCCGGGGTTGAACTCCTGGGGGATGGGAGCTGGGCTCGCCGCGACCGTGTTGCTTGATGTCCTGCTCATTCCGAGCTTCGGGGCGACCGGCGCGGCGATCGCCTCAGCCGTGGCGTACACGTCGAGCACGCTCGCGCTCGTCTGGTTCTTCTGGTGGCTGGGCCGTGACGGCTTCCCGGCGTGGACGAGGGGTCCCATCTCCGAGGCCGATGCGCGATGAGGGCTTTACAGGAATCCCTTTGCGATGTAAAACAAGTTAGGCCGAACGCGGTTTGGGGAATTCGGCAGGCACGACGAACGGGGAGAGGTAGGGGTTTGCGGTGACCCCAAGAAACGTACGTACAGCAGTTCTCTTTGAGCACTCGCAGCTCTGGCTGCATTCGCTGGAACGCGTACTGCCGGCGATGCGCATAAAGGTCTGTGGCGGTGCCACAGCGGTCGAAAAAGTGATCGCGCTCGTCGAGCACCACAGACCAAACTTGCTCATTGCGGGAGTGGATGCTGGACCGAACGCCGTCAGCTCTCTCACCTGCATCCGCCGGGCACTCGAGCGTGTCCCTGACCTCCAGGTGATCGTGTGGTCGAACGTCGATGAACCTCGCGCAGTCAAAGCGGCATTCGCCGCGGGAGCCTCAGCCTACGTCCTCAAGACCGCGCGACCTGACGACATCCAACTCGCGATCAGGCAAACCTATGACCGGTCCTTCTACCTCGCCGATGAGGGGCCTCGCCGTGACCGAGTCGCGCGTGCGAAAGAGGAAGCATCAGACATTCTGACTGGTCGCGAAATCGAGATTCTCCAACTACTTGCGGAGGGCTACTCGAACGCACAGCTTGCACAGATGGTGTGGGTCACCGAGGACACGATCAAGTTTCATCTTTCCAACATCTACCAGAAGCTCGAAGTCGCGAATCGAACGGAGGCGAGTCGGTGGGCTCACCTTCACGGTGTCGTCTTCAACCGTGATGGTGTAGCACCGGCGAGCACGACGTAACAATCTCGCAAATTCGGCGCTTTTCCACACCGTTTGGGGGGGAGACCCGCACCCGGACGATGTGGCAGACTCGTCGGGTGCCGCCCGTCGCCCCGCCGAACGGCCATGTTCGAATTGTCATCGCCGCAGATGACCGCCGATTCTCTGAAAGACTCCGAGCGTCCGTCGAGGAACACGAAGCGCTCGAGGTCGTGGGGATGGCTGGAGACTGCAGCGAGGCAATCCGCCTTGTCGATGAGCTGGAGCCGTCGCTCGTGCTGATGGACGTCGCGTTGTCCGGTCTGGGAGGGGTCGAAGCGGCGCGCAGACTGAAGGAGCGCTCGGACAGTCCCACGGTCGTGCTCATGCTCTCGGATGACGATGCGACGGATCCTCGAATCGTCGGCGCAGGCGCGGCTGCGTATCTGAGGAAAGGCGGCGACCTTGACCTGATGCTCGACATCGTGATCGCATTCGCCGCGAAGAAGAAGTCGCCCTAGCATTCTGAGTCTCTCCGGAAGGGTCTTCTAAGTGGGCTCGACTCCATCATCCGCTTTCTCTCCCGGGGCGATCATCGTGTCAACCGCGCCCTTGAACATCCGAGGCAAGGCTCATAGTCTCCGGCTGTGCGGCGAATGGGGTCTCTGCTTCTCGCGCTGGCTGTCGTCGCGTTGATCGTGGCGACATCGGCCACTGCGCGCAGGCATGAACCCGCGCAGCACTCCTTCGTCGGACCGTACACCGGCGTCGCCACCGGCGAGCAGACGCGGGTCGCACACAAAGACAGCGGCGCGAGCGGCAGCAATCACGTCACGAGCGACTCCGACGAGGACTACCAGGCCCGCTTCACATACTCCTTCCGCATCGAGAACGGAGAGATCTCAGGGACCGGGGAGGGCGTCTATCTCAACGCCACGTGGCATCTCTCGGGCGTCAACGGCTCGAACGGCGGCTTCTCGTGCGACCCAGAAGTAACCGGCGCTCCCTTCCACGTCGAGGTCAGCGGATTCAGGCTCGACAACCAGCTGATCGTCTCGTTCAACCTCGCCGACGCGACCGAGGTGAACGCCGACTACGACTGCGGAGCGCACTTCACGGGCTTCGCGACCACGAGCCACTATCTGTGGGATTCGATCCTCCAGACGTCGATCGCCAACGGCTCCAATGAGAACTTCATCGTCAGCGCCGTCCAGCCGCGGCTCGGCCACTACACCTCGCACGTGACGAACGAGACCGACACGACGAAGACGGAGATCAACAACACGTGGGACATCTCGATCACTCCGCCGTCGTCGACGAAGGACGACAGCGGCGGGCCTGGTCCGACAACGGCGAAGAAGCGGGGCGCTGGGACGAAGATGTGCACGATCAACGGGACGCCCGGTAACAATGTCCTGCGCGGCACCTCGAAGGACGACGTCATCTGCGGCTTCGGCGGGAACGACCGGATCACCGGCGCCGGCGGTAACGACGTCGTCATCGGCGGCCCCGGGAATGACACGATCGACGGCGGTGCGGGGCACGACCTTCTCTACGGAGATGCGGGCAACGACTCGTTCACGGCGAAGGACGGGACGCGGGACGAGGTCATCGGCGGCGCCGGCAAGGATCGAGCCAAGGTGGACAAGGGCAAGGACGTAGCTACAGGCGTGGAAAAGGTCTCGTAGCAACCGTTACGTAACCGATTCGGCCCCTTCCTCGTTGAGGTACTACAGCAACCGAGGAAGGAGACACAGTGAGCATTCTCTGGATCATCCTCATCGTCGTGCTCGTGCTCGCGCTGCTCGGCTTCGTCGGGCGCGGCTTCTAAGGGGACGAACGATTCAAGGCGACGGCCTCTGGGCCGTCGCCTTTCTTTAGGTCTCGCGCCGGTCCTTGCCGGAGCGTCGTTCGCCGCCCGTTCTGCGGTCTTCCTTCGAGCGGCGCTCGCCCTCGGCGGGCGGGTCGCCCTCGTTGCCCTTGCGACGGTCCTCGCCAGTACGCCGGTCGTCCCCTGACCGCCGGTCGTCGCCCGATCGTCGCTCGTCTGCCATTGCCCTAACGATGACCCTCGGTGGCCGGAAGTCAAGGCTCGCCGGTGTGGTCCTCGTCCTCGCCGAGCGCATCGGCTAGCAGGCCACAGGCATACGCTTGCCAGGCGGTTTCCGGCTCTCGCAGCCGCTCGAGCGCCTCGGGCTCGGCCTCGAGCTGTTCGACCGCGGCCGCGAGGGCCTCGCGACGCGCAGGCGAGTCGAGATCACGGGCGAGCTCGAGGACGGCCGGGTCGTTCAGCGTCGGCTCGCGCCCGAGACCGCCTCCGGCGGCGAACACCAGGAGGGCGCGCCGGATCGCCGCGTTGCGGTCGGCCTCGTCGAGCGGCACCTCCAGCCCCGCGACGTACGCGAGAACGACCAGATCGACGTCGCTAGTCGTTCGGGCACTCGCCTTCGCAGCAGCCGAGCTTGAACCGGCAGCGAGGGCACTGCCACGTCCCGTGACGCCATTCCATCTTCGCGTTGCAGCGGAGGCAGAGCTCGACGACCTTTGCGATCACGTCTCCAACTGTACGACGCGGCGCGGAGGTCAGACGGTGTATTCGTCGGCGATCGCAAGCGCTTCGTCGAGGATCGCGATACCCTCGTCGATCTCCTCCCGCGTGATCGTCAACGGCGGGCAGACCATGACCACGTTCCAGTGGGTCATCAGGTAGAGCCCACGCTCGAGCGCGGCCTTGGAGACGCGCCCCACCGGCGCGAACGCCTCACCTGTCGCGTTGAAGGGCACGAGGGGCTCGCGCGTCTCGCGGTTCTTGACCAGCTCGAGACCCCAGAAGCAACCGAGGCCGCGGACGTCGCCGATCGACGGGTGCCGCTCCTTCAGATCGTTCAGCTTCTCGGCGAACACGGTCCCCATCTCGGCAGCGTTCTCGACGATTCCTTCTTCCCTGAACGCTTCGATCGAGGCGACGCCCGAGGCGCAGGCGAGCGGGTGGCCTGAGTAGGTGAGCCCGCCCGCGAAGTACTTGTCGCGCACCCAATCGGCGATCGGCTTGCGCAGGATCATCGCGCCCAGCGGCACGTAGCCCGAGTTGATTCCTTTCGCGACCGTGAGGATGTCGGGAACGACATTCCAGTTCTCGACGCCGAACCACTTGCCCGTCCGGCCGAAGCCGGCCATGACCTCGTCGGCGATCAGCAGGATCCCGTGGCGATCGCAGACCTCGCGAATCGCCTGGAGGTACCCGTCGGGCGGAACGATGATGCCGTTCGTCCCGACGACCGTCTCGAGGATGACCGCGGCGACGGTATGCGCACCCTCGTACTGGAGGATCTCCTCGAGGTGCGGCGCGCCGGTGCAGACCGGGCATGGGTCTGGATGACCGGCCGGGCAGCGGTACGTGTACGGGTCGAGCATCCGCACGACGCCCGGGAGCCCAGGCTCCGCAGGCCAGCGGCGCGGGTCGCCGGTGAGCGTGATCGCACCTCCCGTCGCGCCGTGGTAGGAGCGGTAGCGCGCGATGATCTTGTGCCGGCCGGTGTACCAACGGGCGAGCTTGATCGCGTTCTCGTTCGCCTCGGCGCCGCCGTTCGTGAAGAACGACATCTGGAGATCTCCCGGCGTCACCTCTGCGAGCAGCCGCGCGAGTGTCGAGCGGGCCTCTGTCGCCATCGGCGGGCCGATCGTGCAGAGCTTGTCCGCCTGCTCCTTGATCGCCGCGACCACCTTCGGATGCTGGTGGCCGATCGAGACGTTGACGAGCTGCGACGCAAAGTCGAGGTAGCGCTTGCCGTCGTAGTCCCAGAAGTAGCGTCCCTCGCCGCCCGCGACGGGGATCGGGTCGAGCGAGTCCTGCACCGACCATGAGTGGAGCACGTACTCCTTGGCGTCGGCGACGACCTGACGGCCCAGTTCGGTGTTCGACTCAACAGTCGTCACGGCCAGAGCTTAGCGCGGGAACGTCGAGGGGATTGTTGGGGGCAGCGACCCGATCACGATCGCGATCTCCCGTTGGTCCTCGAGGGTGATCTTCCTCGGATCGCCGGTCTGGGCGTCCCCGTCGACGTAGATCGTGATGGGCGCCGCGGGCTTGCAGTAGCCGCCGACGCAGTGGGCGTCGAGCTTGACACCCCATTCCGTGAAGAACTCGCCGAGGGTGTTGAACTGGTTCTTCTTGGCCTCGGTGTGGAGCACGCCATCGACGAAGTGGGTATGCAGCGGCGAGATGCAGGGCGCCGCGCAGGGCGGCTTGATGCCCCCGTATGCGAAAGAGCCGCCTGGTTCCTTGAGGTGCCGGACGGCAGGGTTCTCGATGTCGATTCCGATGCCCGCGGGCACCACGATCGGCTTGCCGTTCACGAAGACGTCGAGGTGGGCGTGGACGTGGAGGAAGACGAACTCGTGCGTCTCCGGCGTCAAGCCTGCCTTCTTCGTCAGCGACATCGGGTCGGCAGGGGCGGGCCACGGGGCAGCGCCCTTGGCGGGTGTCGGCGCTGGCTTGGCGGGAGGCGTCGCCGCCGTCTTTGTCCCTCCGCCGCCGCAGCCCGCCAGCACGAGCACGAGCAGACATGCGTACCAGCCCTTCATCTGCGGCACCCTATCCGCGGTACGCTGAACGAGTCACCGGAGGAGGATGAAGATGACCGAGCTAGCGACGCCGCCCGTCGAGCGGAATCAGGATGTCAAGCGGATCAGCCACTGGATCGGCGGCCGCGTGGTCGAAGGCACCTCGGGTCGTAGCGGCCCCGTGTTCAACCCTGCGCTCGGCGCGCAGACCGGCGCCGTCGACTTTGCGACACCCGAAGAGATCGATCGCGCGGTGCAGGCCGCGAAGGAAGCCTTCGAGTCGTGGCGCAGCATGTCGCTCTCGAAGCGGACGGCCATCTTCTTCCAGATTCGAGAGCTCTTTCACGCGCGGCACGAGGAGATCGCGCGCATCCTGACGGCCGAGCACGGCAAGGTGCTCTCGGACGCGATGGGCGAGGTCGCGCGCGGGCTCGAGGTGATCGAGTACTGCTGCGGCATCTCGGAGCTGCTCAAGGGCGGCTTCTCCGAGCAGGCTTCGACGGGGATCGACGTCTACTCGATCCGGCAGCCGCTCGGCGTCGTCGCAGGCATCACGCCGTTCAACTTTCCCGTGATGGTGCCCATGTGGATGTGGGCGCCCGCACTCGCGTGCGGCAACACGTTTGTGCTCAAGCCGTCCGAGAAGGATCCGTCCGCTTCGGTGTACACGGCGGAGCTGTTGAAAGAGGCAGGGGTTCCGGACGGAGTGTTCAACGTCGTGCACGGCGACAAGGTCGCGGTCGACTCGGTGCTCGAGCATCCCGACATCCAGGCGGTCTCGTTCGTCGGCTCGACGCCGATCGCGCGGTACGTCTACGAGACGGGAACGAAGCACGGGAAGCGGGTCCAGGCTCTCGGCGGGGCGAAGAACCACATGATCGTCCTGCCTGATGCCGACATCGACATGGCTGCCGACGCGGCGGTGAGCGCGGCGTACGGTTCCGCCGGCGAGCGTTGCATGGCGATCTCGCAGGTCGTTGCCGTCGGCGACGCCGCCGACCGTCTTGTGCAGGCGATTCGCGAACGGCTGCCGAAGATCAAGGTCGGCAACGGGCTCGAGCCCGACGTCGAGATGGGCCCACTGGTGACGAAGGAGCATCGGGACAAGGTCGCCTCCTACATCGACGGTGCGCGTGACCAGGGCGCCGACGTGGTCGCGGACGGGCGCGAGAGCGCGCCGGAGGGTGACGGCTTCTTCCTCGGCGTATCGCTGCTCGACAACGTCACGCCCGAGATGGACGCGTACAAGGACGAGATCTTCGGGCCCGTGCTCGGAGTGACGAGGGTCGGGACGTACGACGAGGCCGTGCGGCTCATCAACGACAACCAGTACGGCAACGGGACGGCGATCTTCACGCGGGACGGCGGCGTCGCGCGCCAGTTCCAGTTCGACGTGCAGGCGGGCATGGTCGGCATCAACGTGCCGATTCCGGTGCCGGTCGCGTACTACTCGTTCGGTGGCTGGAAGAACTCGCTGTTCGGCGATACGCACATCTACGGACCCGAGGGGATCAACTTCTACACCCGCGGCAAGGTCGTCACGTCGCGCTGGCCCGACCCGGCCACCTCGAAGGTCGACCTCGGCTTCCCGCAGACGCGCTAAGGAGTTTCTGCAGCGGATCCGTTGGCGACGGTGAACCGGAACGTGCTCGTGGTCTCGTTGTGACGGATGTCGGCAGCGGACACCCGGATCGTGTACACCCCGTCCGGAAGGATCCGGGTGTCGAGGTCGCGCGCGAGCCAGAAGAAATAGGTGCCCGGCCGATCTGGAAGGTTCTGCCTCGTGCCGGGCGCGTAGACATCCCGGACCGGTACCCGGAGTAGCTGGTCGAAGTCGACGAACGGCCGTGCCGCGGCCGGAAGCCATGATCCCGAGGACAGGCCGCTCCAGGAGACTCGGAACGGCGGCAAGACGGCATCTCGCCACCGCCCGCGGGGTCGCATGGACGGCGGATCGAATGCGTTGACGACGACATCGACGCAGCCCGAGACGGCGTCGACGGAGATCGCGCGCCACGGGGTGCACGGACGCAGCACGATCTTCCGGATCACCGGCATGGTGCCGTCCCTGTAGGGCGTGAGGCCGCCGCTTCGCAGTGGATTCACATAACGGCCGAACCTCTGCTCCGAGAGGTGAACGTGTCCTGCGCCTCGTCTGACATGGCCCAGCAGCTCGTGACGCGCGACCAGCTGGTGATCGGCCACGGTCGGGTCCAGATGCCAGTAGCCGAAGACGGCCGGCGGCTCAGCCGACCAGGCAGGCGACACGACAGCCACTGCCGAACGGTTGACGAGGAAGACCTCGCCGGCAGCGACGGCGTACACCGGCGTACCGTCCGGAACCTGGATGTCGACCCCGTCGTGGAACGACTGCTGGTTCGTCGGGTCCCTGTCGACGCGACCGGTCCGTGTTCGCGGGTCGTCGAAAGTCCCGCGGATCGCGTGTTGACGATCGAAGGGCGCGACCGGCCAGTCGTAGGCCGGGGCCAGAGAGGGGACGACGAGGCTCGCGAGCAGGGCAAGCAGGACCCCCGGCGCTGCCCGCTCGACGTTTCTTCTGATCGCTGGACCATACGACTCTTCGCCGACGGCGCATCATCCCGGGGACAGTCCCCGCCGTGTCCGATCCCGCCATGTCTGAGGGACTGTCCCTGGGACTTGTCCTGAGACGGCACGTCCGAGGGACAGTCCCCGCCGTGTCCAAGCCCGCCACGCTGAGGGACTGTCCCTGGGACTTGTCCTGAGACGGCACGTCCGAGGGACAGTCCCTGGGGCATGGACGCGGTAGCGTAAGCCGGTGAGCGAACCGCCGTACACGCCGCTCGACGCGCAAGTGATTCCCCGCTTCGCCGGGATCAGGACGTACATGCGCGCGCCGCATGTCACCGATCTGGCCGGCGTCGACGCAGCGGTCTACGGCATTCCCTTCGATACCGCAACGAGCTACCGCACCGGTGCACGCTTCGGGCCGGAGGCGATCCGTTCCGCCTCGGCGCTCATCCGTCCGTTTCATCCTGCGCACGACCTCAACGTCGTCGAGGCGCTCTCGATCGTCGACTACGGCGACCTACCTGTCTCCCCTGGGGACACCGAGCGAACGTACGGACAGGTGGAGGAAGGACTCGCAGCGCTCGTCGCCGCAGACGTGTTCCCCGTCGCGCTCGGCGGCGATCACTCCGTCACGCTCCCGGAGCTGCGCGTGCTCGCGAAGCGCCACGGCCCGCTCGCACTCGTGCAGCTCGACGCGCACGCGGACACGTGGGAGGCGTACTTCGGCCAGAAGTACTTCCACGGCACGACATTCAAGCGAGCGGTCGAGGAGGGACTAATCGACGCGACTGCGTCGGTGCAGGCGGGCATGCGCGGCTCGGTCTACGCAGCGTCCGACCTCGGAACCGCGCGCGAGCTCGGCTTCACGGTGATCGAGAGCGAAGACCTGCGCGCACTCGGGCCGGAGCGCTATAGCGAGCGCGTGCTGGCGAAAGTGGGGGAGCGGCCGGTGTTTCTCTCGTTCGACATCGACTTCCTCGACCCGGCGTTCGCGCCGGGCACGGGCACGCCGGAGGTCGCCGGCTTCTCGAGCGCCGAGGCGCTTGCCTTCCTCAGGGCCCTGCGCGGCATCCAGCTCGCAGGCGCCGATGTCGTCGAGGTCTCGCCCGCCTACGACGGGCCGGGTCAGCCGACCGCGCTCGCCGCGGCGAACGTCGTCTTCGAGCTGCTCGCCCTGCGCGCGCTGGCTACGCGGTAGCCGTCGCGGCCGGCTTCAGCTCTTCGCCGAAGCGCGCACGCCGCACGAACTGTCCGACGCCCGGCTCGGCGACGAGCTCGCCGCCTTCGACCAGGATCTGGCCGCGCAACAACACGGTCTCCGGCGTCCCCGTCACCTCCGTGCCCTCGTAGAGGTTGTAGTCCGTCTTCGACCGTTGCGTCTTCGCGGAGATCGTCACCTTCTGCTCCGGATCGAAGACCACGATGTCCGCGTCCGACCCGACGGCGATCGTCCCTTTCCGCGGATACAGGCCGAACAGCTTCGCCGGATTCGTCGCGAGCAGCTCGACCATCCGGTTCAGGGAGATCCGTCCCGCCCGCGCGCCGAACTCGTGGATCATCTGCAGGCGGTTCTCGAGGCCCGGGCCGCCGTTCGGGATCTTCGAGAAGTCGTCCTTGCCGATCGACTTCTGCCCGTCCCAGAGGAACGCGCAGTGGTCGGTGGAGATTGCCGACAGCGTGTCGGTGCGGACCGCGTTCCAGAGCACGTCCTGATTTTCCTTCCCCCGCGGCGGCGGCGTGTAGACGTACTTCGCTCCCTCGAAGTTCGGCCGCTCGAGGAACGTGTAATCGACGAAGAAGTACTGCGTGCACGTCTCACCCCACACGTCCCAGCCCTTCTCCCGCGCGAGCGCGATCGGCTCGACCGATTCCTTGCACGAGACGTGAACGACGTAGAGAGGCGCGCCTGCAACGTGGGCGAGCTGAATCGCCCGGTTCGTCGCCTCGCCTTCGGTCTCCGGCGGTCGCGTGAGCGCATGCCAGTGCGGCTCGGTGTGCCCCTCCGCGAGCGCCTTCTTCACGAGCACGTCGATCGCATCGCCGTTCTCGGCATGCACCATCACGAGCGCGCCGGTCTCCGCCGCGACCTCCATCGTCTTGAAGAGCGTCTCGTCGTCGACCATGAGCGCACCCTTGTACGCCATGAAGAGCTTGTACGAGGTGATCCCCTGGTCCGGGAGTGACGCGAGCTCTTCGAGCGTCCCGCCCTCACGGAGATCCGTGACAGCCATGTGGTAGCCCATGTCGATCACCTGCTTGCCGTTCGCCTTGCCGCGCCACTCCTCGATCGCGTCGGCGAACGTCGAGCCCTGGGGCTGGATGATGAAGTCGACGTGGCAGGTCGTGCCCCCGAACGCGGCGGCCGTTTGGCCGGACTGCACGTCGTCGATCGTCGTGGTGCCGCCGAACGGCATGTCGAGATGCGTATGAGGGTCGACGCAGCCGGGAAGCACGTACTTCCCGGCTGCATCGATCACTCGCTCGGCCTGGAGATCGAGCGTTTCGCCGATGATCGAGATCCGCTCGCCTTCGACGTAGATGTCGCCGACGTAGTCGTCCGCGGCCGTGATGATGCGGCCGCCTTTGATCAGTACCGACATTGCGGATCTCCTTTCTTCGGCCTCGCGGTTACTTTCCGCCCTCGTTCAGCTTGATCTTGCTCTTCTTCCACTTCTTGCCGTAGACGTCGACGCCCTGCGCCTTCAGCTGCGCAACGGCGGCCTTGGCGAGATCGGTCCTGTACGCCCCCGACGGCGCCTTCTTGATGATCTTGAACTGCTGAGCGATCCTCGCCGTGCGGTTGAACGCCTTCGTGTCCATGATTCCGATCCCGAGCTTGTTCGGCCAGATGAGCGCGTTGACCTCGTTCATCTGCCAGCTCTGATGCCCCGCCGGGAGTGCCGGCCCGTTCTTGAGCACGATCTTGACGCAGTCCTTCGCGTGATCGCGGCAGTAGATCCAACCCTTGAACGACGCTGCCAGGAATTTCTTCGCGATCGCCTGGTGCGCCTTGTCCTTGATCCAGTCGTCCCGCACGAAGATCTCGTCCTCGAGCATCGACGTACCGGCGCCCTTCGACGCGTCCTCCATCTTGATCACGTTCAGGTCGGAGAGCTGGTAGAGCTTCCCGGTCTTCGGGTTCTTGCTTTCGAGCACCTGGGCCAGCTCGTTGTATGTCATGGCTGCAGCGGCATCCACCTCGCGGTGGAGGAACAGGTCCATGTTGAACGGCTGGTTGATGATCGTGACGTCGTTCTTGTTCTTCGGGTCGATGCCGTTCTTCGTGAGCGCGGCATAGAGCTCCGGCTCGTTGCCGCAGCACCACACGCCGACCTTCTTGCCCTTCATCTTCGCGACCGTGGTGATGCCGCTGTCCTTCCAGGTCAGCTCGGTCATGCCGCTCCTCGAGTAGACCTGAGCGATGCTCATGATCTTTTTTCCGCCGTCACGGAAGGAGAGCATGCTCGGAACCCAGTCGACACCGAACTCCGCTTGCTTGCCGAGCACGACCTGCTCGGGTGTGATCGTCGGGCCGCCGACCTTCAGGTTCACGTCGAGCCCGGCCTTCGAGTAGTACCCCTTCGCCTTCGCGGCGTAGAACCCCGCGAATTGCGCCTGGGTGACCCACTTCAGCTGCAGGGTCACCTTTGTTGCCTTCGCGGCCTTCGAGCTCGTCGTCAGCTGCGTTCGCGCTGCTGCGCCTCCCGCGACCACAAGGCACGCGAGCACCGCGATTCCCACCACCCACCTGTGCTTCATCCGGTTCCTCCCTCTCGTGAGACTGCCGCCATTCTCTCTCGTTGTCATTCGGTTTGGAAGGCCCTCGCCGACGGGTGCCAGCTCGTCGTCAACCGCTCGGCGAGCGCGACGACCGCGTAGAACACGATCCCGAGCAGGCTGGCCATCACGATCCCCGCCCAGGCGTCCGTGAAGTTGCCGTACGACGAATCGTTGAGGATCTTCACGCCGAGCGCGTCCGTCGGCCCCCCGAAGTACTCACCGACGATCGCGCCGATCATCGACAGCACCGTTGCGACTTTCAGCCCCGTGAACATGTGCGGTAGCGCATTTGGGATCCGTACCCGCCTAAAGAGAGAGATCCGCCCAGCCGCGTACGACTGCATCAGCTCGATCGACGAGGGATGGACCGACGTCAATCCGCGGAGCGTGTTGATCATCACGGGGAAGAAGCACAAAACGGCTGCGATCGCCATCTTCGAGAACGGATTCAGCAGGCCGAACCAGTTGTTCATGATCGGAGCGAAGGCGATGATCGGGACGGCGTTCGCGGCGACGGCGTAGGGCATGAACGCGCCGGCGAGCGGCCGCCAGGCGGCGAAGAGCAGGGCGATGACGATGCCCAGCCCGGAGCCGAGGGCATAGCCGCCGAGCGCCTCCTTGAAGGTGTAGAGGCCCTGGCTCCAGAGGGCGCTCTTCTGTGTCCAGAACGCATCGCCGATCGCGGTCGGCTTCGGCAGCAGGAACTCCTGGACGTGAAACGCCACGACCAGGCCCTGCCAAAGGCCGATCCCGATCGCGAAGACGGCCACCGCCGGAGCCCAGTCGAGCGCGGTGCGGCCGACTCTCCGCCCGAGGGTTTGCGGAACAGGCTGTGCGAATGTGCTCAAGCGCTCTCCTCCACGAGCGCGGGCTCCTGCGTCTCCCCGAGCGGCGCGCCTGCAGCGGCGAGCTGCTCGCGCACCTGCGTGACGAGCTCGAAGAAGCGCGGTTCCTCTCGCGTCGTGCTCGTGCGGGGTTGCGGCGAGGTCGACGGGGACGATGCCCGCGACGCGCCCCGGCCGCGCGGACATCACGACCACCCTCGTCGACAGGAAAACCGCCTCGGAGATCGAGTGCGTCACGAACACGACCGTCGAGCCCGTCTCCTGCCAGATGCGCAGCAGCTCGGTGTTCAGTCGCTCGCGGGTCATCTCGTCCAGCGCGCCGAACGGCTCGTCCATGAGGAGGAGAGAGGGCGAGAACGAGAGTGCGCGTGCGATCGAGACGCGCTGCTGCATTCCCCCGGACAGTTGCCACGGATGGTGGCCTTCGAAGCCGGTCAGCTCGACGAGCTCCAGCATCTCCCGCACGCGAGCGTTCCGCCGCGCGCGATTCCAGTGCAGGAGCTCGAGCGGCAGCGAGATGTTCTTCGCGACCGTGCGCCAGTCGTAGAGCACGGCGTCCTGGAAGACGATGCCGTACTCGTGATCGCGCCGTGCGCGCTCGGCCGGCTTGCCATTGACCTGGACTGTTCCGTCAGTCGGCTTCGTCAGGTCGCCGATGATCCGAAGCAGCGTCGACTTGCCGCAGCCGGACGGCCCGATCAGGGAGACGAATTCGCCGGGCTCCACGTCGAGGTCGATGCCGTCCAGCGCGGTCACGCCGGCCCTGAACTGCTTCGTGACTCCTTTGAGCGCGACCGCTTTCATGCGACGTGCTCCGGCGCTCGTTTCAAGATCAGGCGCTCCAGCAGGACCACCGCGAGGAAGAACGTGATTCCGAGCAGTGCGCACGCGACGATCGTCGCCCACAAGTTCGCGGGCTGAGTGGAGTAGTACTGATTGAAGTTGACGATCGCGTAGCCGAGCCCGCCCTGTAGTGACGCGGGAGTCTCGCCGATGATCGCCCCGATCACGCTCGCGGTCGCGGAGATCTTCAGCGCCGAGAAGACGTAGGGCAGCGAGGCGGGGATGCGAAGCCGCCAGAGGATCCTCGAGCGGCCCGCCGCGTACGAGCGCATGAGCTCGAGGGCGCGGGGATCCGGAGAGTGCAGTCCGCGGAGCGTGTTGATCGCGACGGGAAAGAACGTGAGGTACGCCGCGATCACCGCGACGGCCACCCACGGCTGCACGCCTTTCGTCCCGAGGCCGAGCACGACCATCGGCGCGATCGCGAGGATCGGCACCGTCTGCGAGACGACGATGTACGGCAGCAGGCCGCGCCGCAGCACGGTCGAGTGCGCGAGCACGACCGCGAGCAGAAAGCCGATCACGGCGCCGAGCGCAAAGCCGGCGAGCGCCTCCTTGCCGGTGAAGAGCGAGTAGTGCCAGAGGTAGTGCCTCAACGGCGGTCCGTCCGGCTGCAGCGGCTGGCCGAAGGCGTGCCAGATCTTGCTGACGTGCGGCATGTTCGTGTCGTCGACCGTGAAGGGCCACGTCCAGTGCTCGCGCATTCCGAGCCAGCGGTACCCCTCCCAGAGGCCCCAGAGCGCCGCCAGGCCGACAGGCAAGAGCACGACGCGCGCGGCGGCACGCGGCAATGCGCCCCTCAGCCCCTTCCCCGACGGCTCGACCGCGATCGCGGACATCGGACGATGCTTACCACACTCGCAGTGGAGGAAGTTAGAGTCGCCGCGTGCCTCTGCAGCCCCGACGCACCGTCGACGCGCTTCGCGAGCTCCAGGCTCTGACCGGAGACGAGCGCGGAGCGCAGCGGGTCGCGTGGACCGACACGTGGGAGCAGGCGCGCGAATGGCTGCGGGCGCAGGTCGCCGGGAGCGGGGCGGAGGAGACGGTGGACGCCGCGGGCAACCAGTGGTTCACGCTCGCGGGCGCCTCACCCGGGGCCGTGCTCATCGGCGGCCACATCGACTCGGTGCCGAACGGCGGCTGGCTGGACGGCGCGCTGAACGTCGTCGCCGGCCTCGAGGTGCTGCGACGGATCGCCGAGGAGGGAACGCCCCCGGTCACCGTGCGGCTCGTCAACTGGGCCGACGAGGAGGGAGCCCGGTTCGGACGCTCGCTCTTCGGCTCGTCCGCGGCCGCCGGTTCGATGGCCGACCAGGACGAGTTGCGCGCGCGGAAGGACGCTGACGGGACCGCGCTTCCGGACGCGCTGCGCGAGCACGGAGTCGAGCTCGACTCGGCGCTCGACGCGAGCAGCGAGCTCGAAGACGCCGTCGCGTACCTCGAGCTGCACATCGAGCAGGGGCCTGTCCTCGAATCGCTCGACCTCCCGCTCGGCGTCGTGCTCGGGACGTTCGGCGTCGAGCGGCACCAGGTCACGTTTCGCGGCCAGGCCGCCCATGCCGGGTCGACGCCGATGGACAAGCGACGCGATGCACTCGCGGGCGCGGCGCGACTCGAGCTAGAGATCCGCGACATCGCGAAGCGCACGGGTGACGGCGCCGTCTGCACGATGGGAGGCGTCGTCACGAAGCCCGGCATCGTCACGTCGGTGGTCGAGACCGCGGAGTGCCTGCTCGACCAGCGCCATCTCGACGCCGACAAGCTCGCGTCGATGCTCGACGCAGCGAAGAGCGCGTCCGAGCAGACCGCGCGTGACGAGGACATCGAAGTCGAGTGGGAGCGCATCTGGAACATCCAGCCGATCCTCTTCGACGATTCGCTGATCGAGCTCGCAGACGAAGCGATCAACGAGGTTGCGGGTACGTCGCATCGCCTGCCGAGCGGCCCGCTGCACGACGCCGCAGAGGTGGCGCGTGCGGGCATTCCCACGGTGATGGTGTTCGTGCAGTCGCTGCGCGGCCTCTCGCACACGAAGCTCGAGGACACGAAGGAGGAACACCTGGAGCTCGCGGTCGAGGCTCTCGACCGGCTGGCCTCGAAGACGATCGCCCGCGCCGCGGGCTAGAAGATCCGCACGAGCACGACGCCTGCGCCGACGAGCGCGATGCCGGCGAGCCGTCCCGGGCTCACGTGCTTCGGCTCGAACCCGACCCAGCCGAACTGGTCGACGACGACGGAGGCGACCGACTGGCCCGCGACGATGACGGCGATCAGCGCAGCGGCGCCGAGCCGCGGAGCCGCCACGATCGAGCCGGCGACGTAGAACGCGCCGAGGGCTCCTCCGACCCAGACCCACCACGGCGCCTGGCCGAGCTTGTGCCACGTCGGCAGCGGCTTGAACACGAATGCCGCGGCGACGGCAAGGATGATCGTCCCGGTGAGAAACGAGATGAAGGCCGCCCGCACCGGGCTGCCAAGCCAGACCGCGAGCTGGGCGTTGATGCCGAACTGAACGGGCAGTGCGGCGCCCGCGGCCAGGGCGAACAGGAGATACGGCCAGACCATTGTTCGACCGGTTTTCGCGGCGGTATGCTCGTTCCCCTGCCAGCGACTCCCGTGGAGGATCGATGCTCAGCTTCGGCGTAACCGTCCTGCCGGACCCGCCGTACCAGCGGATGATCGAGTTGATGAAGGTCGCCGAGGGCCACGGGTTCGAGTACGCGTGGACCTACGACTCGCACATCCTCTGGGAGGAGTCCTACGCGACGCTGCCGCTGGCCGCCGCGCAGACGACCAAGATCAAGCTCGGCCACTTCGTCACGAATCCCGGCATTCGCGATCCGACGATCACCGCGAGTTGGTACGCGACGATGCAGGACATCTCGAACGGCCGCATGGTGATGGGAATCGGCAGAGGCGACTCGTCCCGGCGCGTCATCGGCTTGCAGCCGGTGAAGGTCGCAGAGTTCGAACGCCGCTGCGCGATGATCAAGGACCTGATGAACGGGCGGCCCGTCGACTGGAACGACAAGGAGCTCGAGCTGAAGTGGGTCCGGGAGGAGCTGCCGGACATCCCGATCTGGGTTGCGGGCTACGGGCCGAAGGCGCTAGCGGTCGCCGGCCGAGTCGGAGACGGCGTGATCATTCAGCTCGCCGACCCGGTGATCATCCAGTGGATCATGAGCACCGCACGCAGGGCCGCGGAGGAGGCGGGCCGCGACCCGTCCGAGCTGAAGTGCATCGTGGGTGCGCCGAGTCATATCTCGGACGACCTCGCCGACGCGCGCGAGCAGTCGCGCTGGTTCCCGGCGATGGTGTCAAACCACGTCATGGATCTGATCGAGCGCTACGGCGACGACTCCGAGATCCCCAAGGACCTGACCGAGTTCGTCAAGGCGCGGAAGTTCTACGACTACAACGACCACTCGCGGGTCGGGGCGGCGCACGGTGAGTTCGTCACCGACGAGATCGTCGACCGTTTCTGCGTGCTCGGCGACACGGCCACCGCAACGAAGAAGTTGAAGGAGCTCGAGTCGATCGGCGTCGACCAGTTCAACATCTACCTCATGACCCACGGTCAGGAAGAGACGCTGAAGGCGTACGGCGACGAGATCATCCCGCAGTTCTCGAGCGTCGCGGCCTGACGCGAACGCCTCTCTAGTCACACGCGCACGCGCGCGGGCTAGCCTGGTTCGAGTGAGGGGTCGGGTCGGATTCGGCGTGGTTGCGCTTCTACTCTGCGTCACGGCTTGTGGCGGCGGGCATCCCCGTGCGACGAGCGTTACGACGTACCCGGTCCAGACCGTCGAGGTTCAGGGCGACACGCCCCGGAGCTGCAAGGGTGGGCCGAAGCAGAAACAGATCGCCCAGCGCCGCAGGCTCAATCGCGATCTCCGGCAATTGCGCATCGCCGCGGCCACGCTTCACGGCCACAACGAAGACGGCAACGCGGCGCTCAACAAGGCGCTCGACCGGTTCCAGCTGGATGTCGCGCAGGAGGCGATCTCGGCCTTCGAGCGCTCGCGCTTCATCGATCTCGCCGCCGCGATCGTGGCGCCAAAGTGCTACCTCTGCTTCCAGGCGCTCGAGGCGAATCGCCCGGTTGCGGCCGGTGCGAAGCTCGCCTGCGAGTAAGGTCGTAAAGATGCCGACGCTGCTCGTCTTCGGCGCACGCAACCTCGGACGTGTCCTCGCGAGTGATTTCGCGACCGACGGCTGGCGGGTCGCGGGCGTCGCGCGCAGCGAGGCAACGATCCGCGCCCTGACGGACGACGTCCCGGAGGCGGTCGGGCTGATCGCGGACGCAGCGAAACCGGACGATGTCGAACGAGTCTTCAGCGACGTGGGCGAGGTGGATCTGATCGTCAACGCGATCACGACGACGCCGGGTTCCCGCGGCCCGATTCACGAGGCTCCGCCCGACGCGCTCGCGCCTTACGTGAATGAGCTGCTGCCGGCGATCCTCAACGTTCTACGCGTCGGCGGCCGCGTCCTGGCCGACCGTGGGGAGGGCACGCTCATCCAGGTCACCGGCGGTTCGGCGCGCCGCGGCAATCCCGGTCGAGGGCCGTGGGCCGCGGCGGCGTTCGCGACGCGTGCCCTGATCCAGGCCCAGGCGGCGGAGCTGCGCGAGCGGAATGTCCACGCCGCGCTCCTGATCGTCGACGCGGTGATCGAGAGCGAGAAGACAGCGGGCTGGCTCGAGGACGAGCCGCCGGAGAAATCCGCATCGATGGAAGACGTGTCGAAGGCGGTCAGGTACCTGCACGAGCAGAGCCCGCGCGGCTGGACGCACGAGCTGCAGCTCACGCCCTCGCTCGAGCGCTGGATCCCTTAACGCCCGGAAGTCCGCTCGGCTGCGCCGAGCATGATGACTTCCGGTCGAAGTTCTCCGAGAGGCTGAGCGGCCGCGACGGGCAAAGCCCGCCGCGGCGGTGGTGGGCTTAGGCCTGGTCGAGAGGTCCGTCTGCGCTTACCATGGCCCGCGGCAGGGCGCCGTGGCCGAGTGGTTAGGCAGAGGCCTGCAAAGCCTCGTACACCAGTTCGATTCTGGTCGGCGCCTCTCTCCGCCGCGAAATCCGGCCGCCTCGCGGCCATGATGATTTCGCGGCGTTCGGTTTCTGACGGAGAGCGGTTGCGGCCGCGACGGGCCAAGCCGCCGCGACGGCGAGGTGTACAGCTATCGAATGAGGGGACGTTCGCGCAGGCGACGGGCATCCAATATCGCGCTTGCTCAGTCGCACAGCCAGGCGTAGGGTCGGAACTCGGGGTCTCTAGAGAACGGAGGTCGTTCCATGAGCACCACCACCGGCGAGATCGCAGCCGCGATCCGACCGTTCCACGTCGGGTTCTCGGAGGAGCGGATCGACGACCTGCGCCGGCGCATCGCCGCGACACGCTGGCCGAGCAAGGAGCTCGTCGACGAGCGCTCGCAGGGAGTGCAGCTCGCCGCCGCGCAGGCGCTCGCCCGCTACTGGCTGGACGAGTACGACTTCGGGCGCGTCGAGGCGCGGCTGAACGAGCTGCCGCAGTTCGTGACTCAGATCGACGGCGTGGACGTCCACTTCATCCACGTCATGTCCTCGCACGAGAACGCGTTGCCGCTGATCATGACCCACGGGTGGCCAGGCTCGGTGATCGAGCTACTCGACTCGGTGGGCCCGCTGACGGACCCGACCGCGCACGGTGGGAGCGGCGATGACGCCTTCCATCTTGTGCTGCCGTCGCTCCCCGGGTACGGGTTCTCCGGCGAGCCGGTAGAGCTCGGCTGGGATCTGGGCCGTACCGCACGGGCATGGGCCGAGCTGATGCGCCGTCTCGGCTACACCCGTTACGTTGCCCAGGGCGGCGATGTGGGCGCCGGCGTCACCGATGCGATGGGCCGTCAGGCACCCGAGGGTCTCGTCGGCATCCACACCAACCTGCTGGTGCCCGCGCTGGGTGGCACCATGCCGACAAACACGGACGAGGAACGCGCTGCAGCCGCGCAGATCGCCACCTTCGGGCAATCCGGAAACGGCTACTTCGTCGAGATGGCGTCTAGGCCGCAGACAATCGGCTACGCCTTGCTGGACTCGCCGATCGCCCTCGCGGCCTGGATGGTCGACCACGATACGGACGCGTATCTCAAGATCGCGCGCGCCTTTGTCGACGACGGGCGGCCATCGGGCAACCTCACGCGCGACCACATCCTCGACAACATCACGCTGTACTGGCTAAGCGGCACCGGCGCGTCCGCGGCTCGGTCGTACTGGGAGGCCTACGGGCCTGACGCCCCAGCAGCGGGCGCCCAGATCCTGCCACCCCCGGCGATCCCGTTCGGCTTCACGACGTTCCCGGGCGAGATCTGGCAGACGCCGCGTAGCTGGGTCGAGGCGAGTTATCCGAACGTCATCTACTTCAACGAGGCCGACAAGGGCGGACACTTCGCGGCCTGGGAGGAGCCTGAGGTCTTCGCCGGGGAAGTGAGGGCTGCCTTCCAGTGTCTCCGGTGATGCAGGATCGTCATGACATCACTCGGGGGTGATTCCGGAACGTCGGGTGACATTCGCGAACGCTGGCCCAGGCTAGGTCTCGCAGAGTTGTAGCCTTGCAGTATCGCTTCGCAAGGCAGCCCTCCGGAAATACGAGCGGTCCGCCCCGACGGGCTGGAACCGACTGCGTCGACGCCGGGAATCGTCCGTGAGCTCGCGTTCGACACGCCGGGTGCGATGCTCGTACGTGCACGCGCGGAGGGCGGCATCGCGTCCGGCTGGCACCACCACGGCGATCGGGATGTGCTCGGCCATGTCATCCGCGGTCGCGCCCGTTTCGACTTCGGGCCGGGCGGGCGGGAGAGCACGGACGTGGAAACGGGCGGGTTCTTCCATGTCCCTTCGGGACTGATTCATCGCGATGTCAATCCGAGCGACGAGCCCCAGGAGATCATCCTCTCCTTCGTCGGGACAGGCCCACTCGTCGTCAACGTGGAGGGCCCTGACCCCGACTGACGCAGAGCCGAGGCTTCGAGCACGGCTCCGGCGGGCGGGCATCAACCGCCGTTCGCGCTCTATCGTCAGCCGTCATTGCGGGAACGCTGGCTCAGCCGAGTGGCTGGTCTCGAGGCCGACCGTGAGACGATTGCCTGGTATGCCGTATGCGGAAGTCGGTGGCGTAAAGCTGAACTACGAGCGGGCCGGTCGTGGCGCGCCGGAGCTGGTCTTCATTCCCGGCTGGTGCTGCGACCACACGGCCTTCCAGCCCCAGTTCGACCACTTCGCCCCCACGCACGGCGTCACGTCCCTCGACCTACGCGGGTGCGGCGAGAGCGACGCCCCCGAGGACGGTTATTCGATTCCGCAGCTCGCAGATGACGTGGTGGCGGTCTGCGGCGCAGCCGGGATCGAGCGGCCCGTGCTCGTCGGCCACAGCCTCGGAGGCATGATCGCCGTCGAGCTTGCCGCGCGATACCCGGCGTTTGCGAGCGCGCTCGTCCTCGTCGACCCGGGGCCAATCGACCCGCTACCAGAGACTTCTGAGTTCTTTCGCGGCTTCGCGAACCAGCTTGCCGGGCCGGACGGCGAGGTGATTCGCCGCGAATACGTCCACGACATGGGCGCACGCGACGAAGAGCTAGCGCGCTGGATCGTCGATCACATGTGCGCCGTCTCGCAGGCGGTTGCCGCTGCGGTAATCCGTGGTGTGAGCGAGTGGAACGGCAAAGAACCTTTCGCTCGTTGCCAACTACCGGTCTTGCTCATCCGAGCAGAACTCGGAGAAGACCCTGACGCGCTCCGGCTGCGCCAGATCAAACCCGATCTCGAGGTAGGAGTCACAGTCGGTTCAGGGCACTTCAACCAGCTTGAGGTGCCGCAGCAGGTGAATGCGATGATCGAACGCTTCCTCGAACAGACCGCCTGACGCGCTCCTCGTCGGGTGACATTCTCGAACGCTTGTGCAGGCGACCCGCCGCGACTCGCCGGTCTAACCGACGGAGGATGCGGCCGCCGTTCCTGCCAGCTTTCCTTTCCACGGTGCCCTGTCGACATACGAAAGGCTCGGATTCGTCCGCGACCGCCAGATCGGCAAGCACCGCTGGGTCGTTACGAAGGTGGTCGAGCCAAAGCTTTAGGCAGGCGCAGAGTGTGCGCGCGCCATCCCCATGCAGCCTGATAGAAGAGCCCAGTGGAGCCGTGGTCACGGGAGCCGGTGGGACGCTTTGAGGAACTCGAGATCGAGAGCGACCTCTTGCGTGACAATCCGCTCGGCGACCCGCACGTTCGCCCACTCTGGGTCTACACGCCTCCCGCATATGAAGCGGAGCCCGACCGCCGCTTCCCGTCGATCTACGTGATCCAGGGGATGACCGGTCAGCTGGACATGTGGCGGAACCGCTCTGCCTTCCGCCCGAGCACTCCGGAGCGAATCGATCGGTTGTTCGCCGAGGAGGGCTGCCCGGCAGCGGTTGTCGTCTTCGTCGACGCCTGGACGTCGTACGGCGGCTCGCAGTTCATCGACTCGCCCGGGACGGGCCGCTACGGAGCGTACGTGTGCGACGAGGTCGTCTCCTTTGTCGACGCCCGCTACCGAACGCTCGCCGACGCCACGCATCGCGGCCTCACCGGCAAGTCGAGCGGCGGATACGGCTCGATGGTGGTGCCGATGCTGCGGCCGGACGTGTTCGGCGGTCTCGCTACGCACGCCGGCGACGCACTCTTCGAGCACTGCTACCTGCGTGACTTCCCTGAGGTCGTGCGGGTGCTGCGGGACGAGTACGACGGCTCGTTCGACCGCTTCTGGGAGGACTTCCGCTCACGCCCGGCGTTCACGAAGCAGTCCGACTATCCGCTCATCAACACCTGGGCGATGGCCGCGTGCTACTCGGCGAACGAGGACGGCTCGATCGATCTGCCATTCGATCCGGCGACCGGGATCCTGCGGGACGAGGTGTGGCAGCGCTGGCTCGCGTGGGATCCGGTGCGCATGGCGCGCCGTCATGCGGATGCTCTCCGCAGCCTGCGCGCGATCTACATCGACGCCGGGAAAAAGGACGAGTTCTTCCTCGACGTCGGCGCCGAGGCATTCCGGCGAGAACTCGAGGAGCTCGGGATCACGGACGTCTTCTTCGAGCTTTTCGATGCCGGTCACGGTGCGATCGAGTACCGCTACCCGCTCGCGATCCGTTATCTCGCGGAGCGGCTGCAGTAACCCGCCCGATCGGTCCGCCTGCAAGCGAGCGCCACGCGGCTCGCAGCTAACGGTGCCCGTGGAAGACCGCTTCGACGTTGTTCCCGTCCGGGTCGATGACGAACGCTGCGTAATACTCGGCGTGGTATTGCGGGCGAAGACCCGGCGCGCCGTTGTCGCGGCCCCCGGCTTCGACAGCGGCCCGGTGGAACTCGTCAACAGTGGCTCGGTCGGATGCGGCGAAGGCCACATGAACCGGGGCGGTCGGGGGTTCCCCTTCTCCGATCCAGAAATCTCCACCCCCCTCGATAGCGAACCCAGGCCCCTGCGAGCTCTCCACTACCTCCACGCCGAACGGCTCGAGGGCCTGCTCGTAGAACGCGCGGCTGCGTCTTAGGTCACGAACTCGCAGGGCCAAATGGTCGATTAGGGGATGCGTCACGGGCCGCGCCACGTCGTCTCATCTTAGAACGCGATCTGCTGCACTATGTTTCGGTGATGTCTTCCCGCCGCCGAAAGATCATTCTTGCGGCCTTCCTGCTCGAGCCGATCGCGATGTGGCTGCGCGGCTACCCGATCGGCGGCAACCTCGTTGTTCGCTGTCGCAAGGGCCACGTCTTCAGAACTCTTTGGATTTCCGGTGTGTCTTTGAAGGCGCTTCGCCTCGGCTGGCTTAGGGTCCAGCGCTGCCCGGTTGGTAAGCACTGGTCGATCGTTACACCAGTAAGGGACTCCGAGTTGAGTCAGCGCGAACGATGGATGGCGAACAGGCAAAGAGACATTCGGATCCCGTGATACGCGCAACCTGCTGCTCGGGTGACACTCGTGAACGCTGGCCCAGCCGAAGGGCTTCGGACTACTCGTCTGTCCACCAGTCGCGCCGGCCGTCGACGTCTTCACGCCGATCCTGCCCGAGACTGGGCGCGCCGATGACGAGGATCTCCAGGCCCTTCGGTCCGGCCTCGTAGCCTCGCCACGTTCCAGGCGGGACGCGCACCGCGTCCCATTCCTCGAGCTCGACGATCTCGTCGTCGAGCTTCATCCGCCCGCTCCCGCGCACGACCACGTACACCTCCTCTTGCGTCTTGTGCGTGTGCCCGTACGGAAAGCGATAGCCGGGCGGGATGCGTTGGTAGCTCAGACCCGATTGCTCGAGCTCGAGCGCGTCGGTGGCCAGACGGAACTCCAGGTCTGGCGCGCCGTCGAACACAGGGCCGATGTCCTCCAGATCCTCCTTGAGGTTCCTGAGCGTGAATGACACATCACGATCCTACGGTCGGTTCGTACCCGAGAGCGTCGAACGTGGCCGGATAGACGATCCGGCCGGCGAGGTCGGGGCTGTATCCCGGGAGCCGCTTGACCATGAATGCCTCGTCGGGAATCTTCGGATGTGGGGAGAGGAAGCCGAGCGCGCTCGCGCGCTCAAAGCCGAAGCGCGGGTAGTACGCGGCAATGCCTTCGACCATGACGGCAGGCTCGCGTGCTTCTGCGGCCCGGCCGAGCGCGTCCCGGATCAGCCGCGACCCCACACCGACGCGCTGACGGTCGGGCCGGACCGACATCGGTGTGAGATTGAGGATTCTCGAACGCGATCCGCCTTCGACGCCGACCCAGCTCAGCATCACATGAGCAATCACACCGGAGGAGTCTTCGGCGACCAAAGCCAGCTCCGGAATGAACTGTTCCGACGCCCGAATGCGATCGACAAAGGCTGCGACCTCGTCAGGGTGCTCGACGAATGCGGCGCGCACCACCTCTGCGATCACGGCATGGTCCGCGTCGCGCTCGGGACGGATGACGACACCCTCGGCTATGTTCGCCGGCGACGAGAGCTCAGCCGCCTTCCTCGAGAGGGAGCAATGGGTATTCCCGCCGCGCTCGCACGCTGTCGTTCGACGAGCATCTGCGTACCAAGCGTGATCGCCAACATGATCGGGATGGATGTGGGTGACGCAGCGAGCTTCGCTCCAATGGCGGAAGCGGCCCCGATCAGCGCGATGCGAGTCACAAGCAGACCGCCCCAGCCTGCCCCGATCGTCGTCCAGGAGGCGCGTTCCCAGAGCTCGCCGCCTCGAACGAACAGTTCGATCGTTCGCCCGCGGAGCACACCGAAGCCGATGGACGCGACGGCACTCAGGATCAGCAGGACCACCGAGGCCACGTTGAGGGAAACGTGCTTCGACGTGTCGGTCAGCAGGACAACGCCGTAGATACCCAATGCGATGGGAAAGAGCAACGAGCGCTCCCGGAAGCGATCACCTCGTCGCTGGCGCACGATGAAGAAGACCACGACCGCGAGACCGCCGAGGACGTAGATCGCGTCTTTTGCCGTGGAGCTCACCACGGATGATTTTCACAGGGCGCGACCCCGCCGCCAACGGCGCTTAACGCAGCATTAACCGGGCGCTGCGTTCAGGCCGACGCAGCGCCGCCGTGCTTGGCTACAGGTTGATCGAGAATCGGCTATAAAGCCGGGTGAGGGCGCCTATTCGACGGGCGCGGAGGTCGAAAACACGTAAGGGGAGGGGTTACATGAAGAAGATTCTGCTGGCGCTTGCCGTTGTAGCGGCCTGCGTCATGGTCGGAACGGTGTCGTCTGCGAAGGCGATCACCGGCAACTTCGTACCTGACAAGACGCACAACTACGTCGGGCTGATTGCCTTCTACGACGCCGACGGGAACTTCCTGTGGCGCTGCAGCGGCTCGCTGCTGAACCCGACCACGGTTCTGACGGCCGGTCACTGCACCGATGTCGCGAGCGGGGCTGTGTCGGCAATCGGCTGGTTCTCGCAAGAGGGCGGCGCGCAGTACAACCCGGCGACGGGTGCGGAAGATCCGCTGACGGGCTACCCGAACGAGTGCAAGAACTCGGCCGCGTATCCCTGTTCGACGTCGCACACGCTGATCGAGTACGGCTTCAACGGGCTGCACAAGTCCGGGACCGACAACAAGGACGTCGGCATGCTGATCCTCGATCACCCGATCTATCCCGCCGGAGGCTTCGCAAGCATCGCCTCGGCTGGTTCCCTGAACGGCGTGCCGCAAGGCACCCGGTTCACGATCACGGGCTACGGCGTTTCCGACGAGAAGCCGGTGGTCGTTTCGTACCGCCAGCGGCTCATGGGCCAGGCGCAGCTGATCAACACGATCAGCAAGCCGAACAGCGGGTTCAACCTGCAGCTCAGCACGAACCCCGGCAACGGGAAGGGCGGGACCTGCTTCGGTGACTCGGGCGGCCCGATCCTGTACGGCAGCACCAACACCATCGTTGGCGTGAACTCGTTCGTCATCAACCGCCAGTGCGCAGGCACCGGTTTCGCGTACCGCACCGACCAGGCGGCCGTCGTCGCCTGGATCCTGGCGAACGCCGTCGGTCCGGTCAACGTCGTTCCGCTTCACTAGCAGCGAGGACGTATTCGGACATTTCGGGGGAGAGCTTCGGCTCTCCCCCGACACTCGAGCCGCGAAGTTCGCCCGCCACGCGGTCCATGATCTAGCCCGTGGCCGCGCTCCCTCTCCGGCGCAATCGCGACTTCATGCTCCTACAGGCGGGGCAGCTGCTGTCGAGCGCAGGGACGCAGACGGCGTCGATCGCATATCCGCTGCTCGTGCTCGCGATCACCCACTCGCCCGCGAAGGCAGGCATAGTCGCCTTTGCGCGAAGCATGCCCTGGGCGGTCTTCGCACTGCCCGCAGGGCTTGCGGCCGACCGCTGGGACCGGCGGCGCCTGATGATCCTCGCCGACTGCGTGCGCATGCTTGCGATGGGAAGCCTCGCCGCGACAATCGTGTTCCACCGGCCGCCGTTCTGGCAGATCCTCGTCGTCGGATTCATCGAAGGCTGCGGCTCCGCGCTGTTCTCGGGCGCCCAGGCCGGCGCGCTCCGCGCCGTCGTGCCGCCGCGGCAGCTGCCCGCAGCAGCGGCCGCAGAGACAGGACGCGTTGCGGCTGTTCGGCTGGCCGGTCCCCCGTTCGGCGGCGCGCTATTCGGACTCGGGCGGTCACTTCCGTTCGTGGTGGACGCAATCTCGTACGCGTTCTCGACGATCTCGCTGCTGACGATGCGCACACCTTTCCAGCAAGAGCGGCAGCGCGAGCCGGCAACGTTGCGCGCGCGTCTGGCCGAGGGCTTTCGTTTCGTCTGGGATCAGCCGTTCCTGCGAACCTGCGCGATGCTCTTCGGCCTCGCCAACTTCATGGGCCCGGGGCTCCTGCTGGCGATCGTGCTGATCGGCAAGCGCCAGGGGCTTTCAGGAGGAGAGGTCGGGCTGCTTGTCTCCGCGTTCGGCGCGTGCCTCTTGCTCGGCTCGCTCCTGTCACCGCTCGTCAGGCGCGTGCTGCCGGTGCGCGCGGTCCTGGTCCTCGAGCTGTGGACCTGGCTCGGGTGCGCCGCGTTCCTCGTCTGGCCGAGTGTCTACGTCCTCACCGCCTCGCTGTTGCCGACGGCCCTCGCGATCCCGTCGACCGACTCGGTCATCCATGGTTACCGGATCGCGATGACGCCCGACCGGCTGCTCGGACGCGCCGAGGCGGTGCGCAGCACGATTTCACTGTTGATCGCGCCGCTCGGGCCGCTCGCGGCAGGCGTGCTGCTCGGCTCGACATCACCGCGCGTGACGATTGCGGTCTTCGCCGCGGTCGGTCTGCTCCTCGCGGTGTGGGGAACGCTGAGCCCCGCCATTCGCGCGGCGCCGAGCCTCGACGATCTCGACGAGCTCGCCGCGCCGGACGTCCAGGCTGAGCTGCTTCCCTGAGCGCCGCGGGCCTGGTCTCAGCGCCGGAGGCCGACATTTGCAAGGCTTGCGACCGCGTTCATGGCCGAGCCGCTCGACTTCGCCCTGCTCAGACGACTCCGCGACGTGCTGGATCGCCGGCCCTCGACGGAGGCCGAGCTGCGCGCACTGAAGGAGCAGGCCGAAGCGTGGGAGCGCACCGTCGACGGCCAGATCGACTCGAGTGAGCGGCGCCTGCGGCGACTGAACGCGAACCCGGCCAGCTCGCTCGCCCAGATCGCCGCCGAGCTCCGGCGGCTCGACGGGCTGCGCCCCCAGCGGGACGAGGTGCGATCCCTCTTGTCGGACCTCGAGCACCGCGCCAGAGAAATCCGTACGCAATGGCTGCTGTCCCAGGCGACCTCCGCGCAAGCGAGTACCCGGCGCTCGAGCGGTCGCCGGCCGCAGCCTCCCGAGAAATCGTGATCCCCCGGGCGGTTCAAGCCCGCAAATAGCACTGCCGATAGCACTCTCGCGACCCCGTCGCCGCCCTGATGGAAATTCGCGAGATACCGACCGCCGGCTTCATCACGCCCGATGCCGGGGTGGCAGTGGAGCGCGAATCCCAACGCGAGCTGACGAGCCTGACCTGGTTCGCAATCGCCGCCGTCACGGCTGGGGTCGCACTGCTGGCTCAGATCGGCGCCGACGCGCGCTGGCTCGCAGCCCTGGGCAAGCACATTGCGGCCGCCTGGACGATCCCGAGCGGGTTGCCGTACGCCGCGGCCCCGTCTGCAGGTTGGGAAAACGCACCCGTGCTCGGGGAGCTCATCTTCCACGCTCTCTACGCAGCGTTCTCCGATCGCGGGCTCCTCCTTGCGCAGATCGCAGCCGTTGTCGCCGCATTCGTCTTTCTCAGTCGTGACATGCGGACGGCCGGCACCGGAGACGGCGCGCGCAGCCTCGTGCTCATCGCGACGGCGCTTGCCATCGCTCCCGCTCTGCTGGTCGTCCGTGCGCAGCTGTTCTCCCTCGCGCTCTTTCCTCTGCTCGTCATGCTTCTGCGCTCCGAAACGCGCTTGCCGTCGCGACGGATCTGGCTGCTGGTCCCACTCGTGGCGTTCTGGTCCAACCTGCACGGCGCCGTCCTGGTCGGAGTGGCCGTTTCGGCGGCGTACCTCTCACTTCACCGCGCGCGACAGCAGCCGGGCGTTGCGGTGGGTGTGCTTGTCGCCCTGGTGCCCGCGCTGCTCGCGACGCCGGCGCTCCTGGGCACGGCCGGGTACTACTGGAACGTGCTGACGAGTGAGGTCGCGGTTCGGGGATCCGGGCTGTGGGCCCCTCTCTCGCTCCATGCACCTTTCGACGTGATGTTCCTCGTCGTCGCGATTCCGCTCTGTGTCGCGGTTCTGCGGGTGCGCCCTGTTGCGTGGGAGCTTGCGGTGCTCGTCGGGCTGGCCGCGATGGCGTTGCACGCGAATCGCAATACCGTCTGGTTTGCGCTGTTCGTGGCCGTTCCGGCCGCGAAGGCGATGGGGGTCGCGTCGAGCCGGGAGCGCGGCCGCCATTTCGAGTACGTCATCCTGCTCTTCACGTGCGTGCTCGTGACCGCTGCGGTCACTGCCACGGTGCGAGCACCGACTCAGACGGCGGCCGGTTCAGAGTTGATCAGGCACACGGCGGCTGTAGCAGGCGACGAGCCCGTGCTCGCCGACCCGATCAACGGCGAACAGTTGGCGCTCGCGGGACAGAGGATCTGGATCGGCAATCCGCTCGACGCCTTCAGCGCGCCGGCACAGCGGAGGTATCTCGACTGGCTCGAAGGTCGTGCGCGCGGCGACATCCTGCTCAGGGGGCAAAGTTGCGCGATCCTCGTGACGGTCGAGGGCCCTCCGCAACTCCGCCTTGCGCGCAGTCCCGCCTTCCGGGAGCTCGACCGGGACGCGAAGGCCGTGCTCTACAGGCGCAAAGCCTGCGTTGCGCCCGCCGGGGCCTAGCCCGAGGTCTTCAGTGCTGAGGGCGGCGCTGAACGCTTGCTCGACAGGAGCGTCGTTGCGCACACGGCGGTAAGCACAGCCAGCCCGAGCGCGATCTTCCAAATGTCCCCACCGGTCTCCGGGAACGGCCATGCCCAAAGGGCGAGTGGGATGAACCACGCTGGCGCCAGGGCCGGGAACGCGATCGCCAGCGGCACCACAAGCAGAAGGAAGTAGTGGAGCCAGACGATCGGCGACATGAGGATTGCCGCGGCGATGGCCACGGTGAACGACCAGAAATCGCGCCTCGAGGTAACCGCGAGCCCGGCGCCGGCGATGACGACCGTGAGCACCTTTGCAACGGCCGCCGAAACTCCGAGGGAAAGGCCGAGCGCAACGGTCGACCAGCCTTTGCCCTGGACCGAGGCTGCCAATGTGGAGAGCAACTCCGGATAACTGGAAAGTCCGGCAAAGCCGATCACGGCCCAGCTGGCGAGCCCGGCTATCGCGACGATCGCAAGCGTCAAGGCCGCGCTGGCGGCTCGCCGTGAAAGCACGAGCCAGATGAGCAGCGGCCACAGAAACAGCTTCAAGAGGATGAGGCTTGCGACTGCGGTGGCAACGATCAGTTTTCGGTCGCGGAATCGCCAGGCAGCGGCGAGCCCCAAGACGAGGAACGGCGTGAAGGTCCCCAGCCTGACCGCGCTGAGCGTGGCGATCGACGCAAGAAGCGAGCCCGTAGCAACGCCAATCGGCGACATCGAGCAAGCGCAGAGCGCCGAAGACGGCGGCGATCGAGAGCAGAACGAAGAGCGCCGCCGCGACGGGGAAGGGAAGCGCCCCGAATGGGACCATCGCGATCGCTGCAGGCGCCGGGTAGGGAAAGAGAAACGTGTTCTGGATCGCGATCGGGTCGAGGCTCGGGTCGCCTCCCCGCGGAAGCGACGAGGCCGGGGGATATGGAGAGTTCCCCTCGATCACGTCGCGGCCGCCTTCCCAGAACTGGTGGAAGTCAAAGGCGAAGTGATCATGCACCGAGCCGGCGAGCATCACGGTGAGCAGGAGGCCGGGCAGCAGGGCAAACACGAACATGGGCCCGATCCTGCGGCCGGCCTGCCGGAGCCCCGGCAACGTCAACGGCAACTTCCCGTCGTCGGGCAGCGAGAGCGCGGACGTCGTCGTCAGACGCAAGGGACTATCCGGTGATGAGTCGATCGCCGACGCTGAGGCCGCGACGCTTCGCCTCGCCGGCGGGGAGCTCGAGCACCGCTTTGGCCCCGCGGCTTCCCGCCATGCGCCACGGCTTGAGGCCGGCTGCGACCTTCATGACGCGGAGCTCGCGATCGAGGAACACAGCGTCGATCGCGAAACGCATGAACGCCATATGTACGGACGACGCGGGCTTCAAGAGAATCCCGTCGCCGCTCGGCAGCTCACGCTTGCCGAGCAGGCCCTTCATGCGTGCGAGCGCCGTGTCCGCCAGGACACAGCGCTCGCACACCATGGTTCCGTTCTCGCGACGAAGCGCGATCTCGGCCACTAGAACCCGATATGGATGTGGTTGTAGTGGTCGGCGAGGGGGAACGAAGGCCCGCCCATGCCGAGCAGTGAGATCACCTGGCGCGGCATCACTTCGGCCGGCAGGAGGAGGATGTCGCGAACGGCACGCTCCGTCATTCCACCCGGCTCCTGATGTCCCTGGATCGGCGTGCCCCCGAGGTCTGCGATGTCGACGGCATGACCGGCGATGTGCGCCGAGATCACGCCGGGACGCGCATAGAGGCGGTGGCCAGAGATGAGTGACGAGACCGTCACCGACCCGAACGACTCGCGCAGGTACGCGATCACGGCGAGGACGCGGACGTCGACCTTGCCCTGGACGATGTCGTTCTTGCCACCGGCGTAGATCGAAACCGACGGATCGGACAGCAGGCGCGTTGCGATCAAGCGCTTGGCGGACTCGAGCCCTCCGACGAGCCCGGTGAGGCCGACGGCGCGGTCGTACCGTGCAAGCGCGGCCGCCCGGTCGGCGAAGCTCGTGTCGCCCGAGTACGAGACGATCCGGGCCCAGTCGCCCTTGGCGGGACCGGAGGAGGAGAGCCTCCCCGCGAGCTTGCGGAGCGTGGTCAGATCGGCCGGCGTATGGCCGGTCATGCCGCGTGCGCGCAGGATGCCGAGCATCGTCGCCCAGTCGAGACCGGAAGCGCGAGCGGTCGTCTTCAGGTTCGCTGCGAACTTCGCAGAGAGTCGCAGTGCAGGCGGGGTGGGATCCGGCAGCTGTGAGTTGAGCCAGATCGTCGCGGCGCTGGCCGGGCCCTCGAGCTCGGGAGCCGGTGCGGGCTTCAGCTTCGGCAGCAGGCGGAGCTGGACCTTCTTCCAGCCGAGCGCAGCCTTGGCAGCGTTTCCGTGTGAGCCCTTGCCCTTACCCTTACCTGGGCTCGCTGCCGGAGCAGCCGACGACGAAGGTGAAGCGTCCTTCGGCTTGAGCGCATCGTCCGTGACCGGTGCGGCGTCCGCGGGGGCGGCAGCGTCTGCTGCCGGTGTTGCGGTCGCGTCGGCAGGAGCTGCCGTTGCGTCCGCCGGGGCGGCAGCGTCAGCGGCCGGTGCAGCGTCGGCCGCCGAAGCGTCCGCAGTCGCGGCAGGAGCGGCCTCGGCCGGTGCTGCTTCCTCGGGGGTCGGGCTGGTCGTGCTCGTCGTCGAGTCGGCGGCGGCGAGCTCCTGGCTGTCGTTCGCGATCAGCGGCTTCAGCTGGTCGCCCGCCACAGCGGCGAGTGACGCGCCCGCGAAGAAGATCGTCGTGAACACGAGCGTTGTGGCGAGCCGACGCTTTCGCGACTTGGGCTCGCCGGACGTGCCCTGAGCGGGATCCGGCCGACCGCCGAATTCCCAGTTGTCTCTACGAATGAAACGTGGCATTGCCATAGCTCCTTCGGTAAAGCGCCCTGGCCGCCACTTCGGGCGCGGAATCTCTGCGTTGGTCCGCAGCCGCTTACGGTCTTTGACCTATCGATCTGCAACGGGCGAGGCCAGTCCCTCACGTGGGGGAACGTGGCCGCAGATCACCCGGGAGAGGGATACGCGCAGATCCGCATTCCAACGATGACCTGGCTTAGAGATTGACCGTCAGGCGAAGCGGCGCGCCGAAAACCGAAAGGACGTTTAACGCGTGCACCGCAGTTTCGTCGGAACCCGAGTCGATTTCCCACCTCAACTAGCTCTGAACCCTTCACGCGCGCAGCGCGCGCTCGAGATGCGGAAAGGGGGTGAATCATCGTGACGTTCACGGATCTGGTTACTTACTTCCGCGCCCGGCTTGCCGTCGAGGAAGGTCAGACGATGGCTGAGTACGGCGTCGTCCTGGCAGTGATCGCTGCCATCGTGGTCGCGGCACTTGTTGCGCTCCAGGGTGGTATCAGCGGCGCAATTAGCCGCGTTACTGGCTTCCTTTAAACCGCTGACTAGTACCAACCGAAAGCAGGAGTCGACATGAAGCACGAAACGAGACATCGGATGAACAAGCTCGTCATAGCGCGAGCCTGCTCGAACGACGTCAGACATTCGGGGTCGGCTTTCCGCTCTCGGTTTCGAGCAACACGTCGAGTGTCGGTGCCTTTGAACTAGGCGCCCATGCGACGAGAGCGGGGCCTTTGCCACACAGCAAGGGCCCCGCGCTTTTCTACCGGAGACCCCACATGCCGCAGAAGATCACCACAGCAAACGTCAACGAGGAACGAGGACAGACGATGGCGGAGCTCGCCCTCGTCCTTCCCGTCCTGCTCGTGCTGCTATTGGGGATCGCGCAGTTCGGCGTCGCCTTCAACAACTACATCAGCCTGACCGATGCAGTGCGGGCCGGCGCGCGCGTGGCGGCAGTCTCACGCAACTCGTCGGATCCGGCGGGCGCCTGCCGTGCCCGAGTTCTCGCCTCGGCCGGAAGCCTCAATACGACGGAGCTCGGGAGAAATCTCTCGTGCACGTCGAGTTGGGATCCCGGAGCGGACGTCACGGTGCACGCCGACTACCCGTTCGACATCAGCTTGCTGAACTGGAATGTCCTAAGCGGCCGTTTCGATTCCACGATGACGGAGCGTGTGGAATGAGCCGCAGTTGGAAGAACCAGGATGGCCAGGCGATCGTCCTCATGGCCATCTCGCTGACCGTGTTCATGGGCATGGCGGCGCTGGTGCTCGACGTCGGCCTCTGGATGCGTTCCGACCGCAGGCTTCAGCAGACGGCTGACGCCGCCGCGCTCGCGGGCGCGCAAAAGCTGCCGACGGATCCCGCCGGCGCGAAGGCGCTCGCGCTCAACTATGCGAACCAGAACGGAGGGAACGTTCTCGGCGCGGACATCGTCGTGTCCACGACGTACACCGCCAACGACACGATCTCGGTGGACGCAGCCAAGAGCGAGCCGGGAATCTTCAGCAAGGTGCTCGGAATCGACTCGGCTGGGATCAAGGCGAGCGCGAAGGCGCGGACCGACTCACCACAGCAGGCCCGCTACGTCGCACCGATGGTCGTGTATTGCGGACATCCTCTGATTCAGAACTGCAACGGCAATCACACGCCCACCTTCAACGTCGACACGCAGATGGATTTCGACAAGATGGGCGCGCCCGGTGCCTTCGGGATGCTCAACCTCGACGGAGGCAACGGTACGGTCGGAGCCAAGGAGGAAGGAGACTGGATCCTCCACGGGTACGACAAGTACCTCCCCATTGGTCTCTATCGCTCCGATCCGGGGGCGAAGTTCAACTCCTCCAACGTCAACGGCGCACTCGATGCTCGTATCGGCACCGTTCTGCTGTTCCCCGTCTTCAAAACGCTAACGGGCAATGGCCAAAACGCCGAATACGACATCATCGGTTGGATCGGCTTCTACCTCACGAACGTCGATGTACATGGAAACACGGCGACGCTCCAGGGTCATTTCACGGAGTACATCGCCCAAGGAATTCTCGCGTCAAGCGGATCCGGAGTCCCCAACACCTTTGGAGTGAGATCCGTTCAACTCATCGGTTGACCAGCTAGTCCACAGGCCCCTCTCAGGAAAAGAGAAAGGACTATGAATTACCGCGTCAAGAACATCGGGATCGCTATCGGGTTGGCTGCGCTTGCGGCCATCCTGACGAGCGTCTACGTCGTCAATTACAAGCGCCACGTCCAGCGCGGAGAAGGCAAGGTGACGGTGCTCGTCGCCGCACGCGATATCCCGGCTGGAACGTCTGGCGCGGATGTCATCGATCAAAAGATGCTCAAGGAGCAGACCGTTCCGCGGAAGTCGATCGTCGCGGGCGCGATCTCCACGCCTGACCAGCTCTCCCAGTACGTCGCAACGCAGGACGTGTACGAGGGCGAGCAGGTCAGCACCAGGCGCTTCGCCCCGCCAAGCGAGCAGGGCATTCGCGCTCAGATCAAGGGCACGCAGCGTGCGTACCAGCTCCCCGGCACTTCCGACCAGCTCCTCGCCGGCACGATCCAGAACGGTGACCACGTGGACGTCGTGGGCACCTGGGAGGTCGGCGATACCTCGAGCAGTGGTGGGACGGGGACGACCGTCAGCCGCGTCGTTATTCGCGACGTGCTCGTGCTCCGCGCGCCGGAAGGCACCGCCTCGGCCAAGGTCACGTCTCCCGGCCAGGGCGGCGAGTCCGTCCAGTTGCGCGTCACGGATGCTCAAGCTCAGAAGCTGCTCTGGATCCAGAAGAACGGAGTGGGCCAGGGCGACGGCTACTTCCTCACGTTGCGCCCGCCGAATAACTCGCTCGACAGCTCCAACACGATCCAGGACTCGCACACGCTGCAGTTCGACGGACCCGGAAGGAGGCCACGATGAGCTCCGCAACGGAGAAACAGCGTGAGAAGGTGAGGATCTATGCAACCGGATCCTGCGAGGGATTCGAGAAGCTGCGTGATTCGCTCGCCAATCACCCCGAGATCGAGATGGTCGGTGCAAGCCTCAGCGTGGCAGACGGTGCCGGGGCACTGGCAGGCGGCCACCTCGAGGCCGTGCTGCACGCGACGCGGGACGCAACGCTGCCCGCGGACGAGCTGGCGTCGATTCGCGAGCACACTCGCGCACCGGTGCTGCTCGTCGCCTCGAACGGCAGCTCGGGTCTGCTCGAGCAGGCGCTCGACTCTGACGTCTCCGACGTCCTCCTGCTCCCGCAGCTCGTGGAAAACGTCGTGTTCGCGATTCGCAAGGCCACGCACACGACTCGCCGAAGCAGCGGCGATTCGGGTGGCCCAGGCCGCCACGGCAAGATCGTGACGGTGTTCTCGCCGAAGGGCGGAACGGGCAAGACCGTCACGGCGACGAACCTCGCTGCCGCCTGCGCGAAGTTCGAGGGGCGCAAGACGCTGCTCCTCGACCTCGACCTGCAGTTCGGCGACGCAGCGATCATGCTCGGGATCGAGCCGGAGAAGACGATCTACGACCTGGTCGTCGCCCCGGGCGAGCTCGACACGGAGAAGCTGGCCGGCTACACGACGAAGCACGCGTGCGGGCTCGAGATCCTGCCTGCGCCGCTTCGGCCGGAAGACGCCGAGCTCGTGACAGAGGCCAAGCTGGGCCGGCTGCTCGAGGTGGCGAAGGAGTCGTTCGACGTCATCGTCGTCGACACGTCGCCGTTCTTCCATGGACCTATGCTCGCCACGCTCGACCGGACCGACGAGCTCATGCTCCTCTGCTCGCTGGACGTGCCAACCCTGAAGAACCTGCGCCTTGCGCTGCAGACGCTCGACCTGCTGTCGTTCCCGAAGCAGCGCGTCAGCATCGTTCTCAACCGCTCGAACTCCAAGGTCGGCATGAAGCCGAACGAGGTCGAAGGCGCGCTCGGAATGAAGGTCCGCTTCGAGGTCCCGTCCGACCGGGCAGTGCCGCTTGCCGTCAACCGCGGCAATCCGGTGGTCCTCGCCGAGGAAGGCGCGGATGTCTCCAAGGCAATCAAGGGAATGGCCAAGGAGCTCTTCCAGGCACCCAAGGGCGAAGGCAAGAAGCGTCGCTTCATGCCGGCTCTGGCGAGGTCGTGAACCATGGGTCTCCATGACCGGCTCAAGACCTCGAACGGGGTCGGCGGCGCCGCGACAGCGGAGCTGCTCGGCAACGGCTCGTCAAGCGAGTCGTCCCACACGACTGCAAGGCAGGACCCGTATGCCGAGCTGAAGACCCGCATCCACCACGCGTGCATCGCGACGCTGGGTGCGGAGCTCTTCAAGCGGGAGGCGACCGGTGACATGAACGAGCGGGTGACGCGTGCCGTCACCGAGCAGCTCGTGCTGGACCGGACGCCGCTGACGCGCGACGAGCGCCGTCAGATCATTCGCGAGATCACCGACGACATCCTCGGCTACGGCCCGCTGGAGCCCTTCCTGCGCGACGACTCGGTGACCGAGGTGATGGTCAATGCGTTCGACAGGATCTACGTCGAGCGCTTGGGCAAGATCGAGCGGACGAACGCTGCGTTTGCCGACAACTCGCATCTCCTCCGGATCATCGACAAGATCGTGTCGCAGATCGGCCGACGCGTCGACGAGTCGTCCCCGATGGTGGACGCGCGTCTTCCCGACGGTTCGCGTGTGAACGCGATCATTCCGCCGCTGGCCCTCCGTGGCCCGACGCTGACGATCCGGAAGTTCTCGCGCGACCCGTACACGATGAACGACCTGATCTCGTTCGGTTCGCTCTCGCCGAAGGCGGCACAGTTCCTCGCGGCCTGCGTCAAGGGCAAGCTGAACATCCTGATCTCAGGTGGTACCGGTACAGGTAAGACGACGACCCTGAATGCAATGTCGGCGTTCATCCCGGGCGACGAGCGCATCGTCACGATCGAGGATGCCGCCGAGCTCCAGCTGCAGCAGGATCACGTGATCACGCTCGAGTCGCGGCCGCCGAACATTGAGGGCCAGGGCGAGATCAGGATCCGCGAGCTCGTCCGCAACGCGCTCCGTATGCGCCCCGACCGGATCATCGTCGGCGAGGTCCGCGGCCCCGAGACCCTGGACATGCTCCAGGCGATGAACACGGGCCACGAAGGCTCGCTCACCACGATCCATGCAAACTCCCCACGTGACGCGCTGTCGCGTCTCGAGACCCTCGTGCTCACCGCCGGCGTTGAGTTGCCGTTGCGCGCGATCCGCGAGCAGGTGTCGAGCGCTTTCGATCTGCTCGTGCAGATCCAGCGTCTCGTCGACGGCTCGCGCCGGATCTCTCACGTGACCGAGGTCCTGCGGATGGAGTCAGACGTGATCACGCTTCAGGACATCTTCATCGCGAAGCCTCCGGACGAGCAGTCTGCGCAGGCCGGGGCGGTCCGACTGCTGTCCCCGCTCACCTGCTCCGGGCTGAAGCCGAACTTCCTCGAGAAGATGGCGGCCAACGGGGTCGTCCTCCAGCCGAGCTTCTTCTCGGCCGACGACGCTGACGCACCCGTGGTCGGCTCCGGCCACCAGGCCTCGAAGTTCAAGGGAGCGTTTCAGTGAGCAAGCAGCGCTTGCTCATCCTGGCGACCGCTCTCGTCGCCCTCGTGCTGCCGGCGGCCACAGGTGCCGCCGTCCAGCTGCGAGGCGTCGAGACGAGCGCGTACCCGACGATCCGCGCCTCGGTCGTGTCCGCGGCCGGCGCCAAGGTTGCACCGGTCATCTCGGAGAACGGCTCCGCGGTCGCGGGTCTGCAGTTGCAGAACCTCGGCCGGGCGAAGGCGATCGTCCTTGCAATCGACCGCTCGCAGTCGATGCGAGGCAGGCCGCTCGCGGACGCGTCTCTCGCGGCGCGCTCCTTCGTCGGCGCGAAGCACGCCGCCGACGAGGTGGCAGTCGTTTCGTTCGGCGCGCACACGTCCGCGCTCTCGCCGTTCAGCACGGCGGCGTTCGACGGCGATTCCGCGCTCTCACACCTGAGGGTCGATACGTCGCGAGGAACGGCCTTGTACGACGGCGTCGTGCTCGCCGCCCGCCTCGCCGCTGGGAATCCCCTGCCCGGCCGCGTGATCATCGTCTTGAGTGACGGCGCCGACAACGCGAGCAAGCAGTCGCTGCAGGCGGCGATCTCGGCCGCTCATGCTGCAAACGCGGCCGTGTACACGATCGGGATCGAAGGAGCCGGCTTTACTCCTGCTCCGCTCGAGGAGCTCTCGAGCTCGACCGGCGGCCAGTACTACGGCGCGTCGTCCTCGGCGGCCCTCCAGTCCGTGTACGCGACGATCGCCGACGTACTGAAGCGCACCTGGCGCGTGCAGTACGTCACCGCAGCACGTCCCGGAGACCGGATCAACCTGACGGCCTCGGTGATCGGCGAAGGCTCAAACGCGCAGGCCGTGACGATTCCGGCCGGTGGCGGCTCGAGTGCGCCGCCCGAGCCCTCGAAGCTGGTGCCCAAAAACGCCTACGGGCCGACCGGCCCGCTGGCGCTCGCCGCCGCGGTTGCGTTCCTCGTTCTGCTCGCCTGCCTCTTCTTCCTTAAGGGCGCACGAGGCTCGTGGGTCCGAGGACGCATCGCTGCACACACGGGTGACGCCCGGGGTAACACGAAGCAGAAGCGGAAGGAGCGCCGTTCGCAAGCGCTCGCATCGTTGTTCAAGGCCACGGAAGGACTGCTCGGCAACCTCAAGCACTGGCGCACGATCGGCCGCATGCTGGAGCGGGCAGACGTCCCGCTCAAGACGGTCGAGTTCTTCTGGATCATGGTCGGCGCGGCTGTGGGCTTTGCCTTCTTCGCAACGCTGTTCGGCGCCTCGCCGATCGTGACGATCCTCGGCATGCTCGTCGCTGCGTCGCTCCCGTTCGGCTGGGTCTGGCTCAAGATGCGGCGAAGGCTCCAGGCGTTCGAGGACCAGCTGCCGGACCTGCTGATCACGATCGCGGCCTCGCTCAAGGCCGGCCACTCGTTCAAGCAGGGCCTGCAGGCGGTCGTCGACGAGGGCCATCCTCCGGCGAACGTCGAGATCCGGCGCGTGCTGACGGAAACGTCGCTCGGCAGGCCGATGGACGACGCGCTCGCCGAGATGGCGGAGCGTCTTGGCTCGAACAACTTCGAGTTCGCGATCACCGCAGTCACGATTCAGCGGCAGGTCGGTGGTTCGCTCGCGACGCTCTTCGACATGGTCGCCGACACCGTTCGCCAGCGTCAGCAGTTCGCACGCAAGATCCGCGCGCTGACGGCGATGGGGCGCATGTCCGCCTACACGTTGATTGCGATCCCATTCCTGCTCGCCGGTGGGATCACGGTCATCAACAGTGACTTCATGCATCCGCTGTACCACACGCACGTCGGCCAGATGTTGATCCTGCTTGGCCTCGGAATGATGTCCGTCGGTTCCCTGATCCTCAAAAAAATCGTCTCCTTCAGAGGTTGATGCCATGCTTTTGATCATCGCCATCGGTGCCGTCGGCGCGGCTGCGTTCTTCTTCGCGGAGCTCGCTTCCTCGCCAATGCGCACGCGCCGGAACCTCGTTCATCGCGCTGCCAACTACGGCCGTGCTCGCACCGCCACCGGCAAGGAGATGCCGCGTTTCCGCGAGCGCGCTCTCGCACCGTTCATCGCACAGGCCGGCCGCCTGATGCTCCGCGTCAATCCGCGGACGTCCGTCGAGTCCGTCTCGGCGAAGCTGATGGCCGCGGGCATGCGCAAGACCTCGCCGATGACCATCATCGCGTCGAAGGGCATCATGGGCGCGGGAGGCTTCGTCTTCGGCCTGATCCTCGGCGGAGCTGCGGTGCCGAAGCAGGCGATCTTCTGGGCTCTCGGCATGGGGCTGCTCGGCTTCATGGCGCCGAGCGTCTATCTCAACGGCCGCGTTCAGCGCCGCCAGACGGCGGTCGCCAAGGAGCTGCCGGACGCACTCGACCTGCTCTCGGTCAGCGTCGAGGCCGGCCTCGGCTTCGACGGCGCCGTGCAGAAGCTGACGGAGCACATGGAAGGTCCGCTCATCGAGGAGTTCGAGCTCGCACTCGGCGAGATGCGGATCGGTGAAGGCCGTCAGGAAGCGTTGAAGAAGATGGCCGAACGCAGCGCGTCACCTGAGATGTCGAGCTTCGTCCGCGCGATCATCCAGGCCGACCAGCTCGGAATCTCGCTCGGGCGCATCCTGCGCATCCAGGCCGGCGACACGCGGCTCAAGCGCCAGATGCTGGCGGAGGAGAAAGCGATGAAGGCGCCGATCAAGATGCTCTTCCCGACCGTGCTCTTCATCTTCCCGGCCATGTTCATCGTGATTCTCGGCCCCGCGTTCATCAACATCGCCAAGGTCTTCACGCTCTAGGACCAGGAGTGTCAGTGACCGAACACGGAATCGAGGGCGGCTTCGGGTCGGGCCTGAGGGCCAAGCTCGAGCGGAAAGAAGAGGTCGAGCAGCCCCGGTCTCCCGGCGAGGCGATTGCCGCCGCGGTCTCGGTCGACAACTCGGACGTCGAGGCGCTTCGCCTCGAGCTCAGTGCGTCCCTTTCGCGTGAGCAGGAGCTGCGCGCGTCGCTGACCGAGCAGGTCGAGGTGTCCGGGCGCGAAGTTCAGGTCGAGCAGGAGCTGGCGCAGCAATCGGCCGCTCTCGACCGGCGCGCGTCCGCACTGGCCGCGACGGAGGCGGAGCTCGAAGAGCGCGAGCGAAAGATGACGCAGCGGTTGATCGAGCTCGACGGCCTGCTCGAGCTCAAGGAGCAGCTCGCTACATCCGAGGCGAAGCTGGCCGAGCGCGAGCAGCTGATCGATCTCAAGGTTCACGAGCTCAAGACAGCCGACGAGGAGCGCGCGTCCGCCGCGAAGGAGCTGAAGGAAAAGGTCGAAGACCTCGCGAAGCGCGAGAAAGACCTGGCGCATTCCGAGGCGCGCGTGTCCAGCGGCCTGCAAGAGACCGAGGCGCGACACGAGAAGCTGATGCGCGCACTCACCGAGAGCGAGGAGAAGGCGCGCGCGAAGGAAGAGCAGGTGCGCTCGCTCGAGAAAGCACTCGCCGAGCGGGAGACGAAGCTCGGAGAGGCCGAGCGTGAAGCGACCCAGGCACGCGTCCAGCTCGAAGCCCGCGAGAAGGTGCTCGACGCACGCGAGGCCGAGCTCGCCGCCGACAGCGGCAAGGATGCCGAGCAACTCGTCGCACGGGCGCGCGAGCTCGACCAGCGAGAGCTCGAGCTTTCTGCACGAGCGAGCGACTCCGCCGCCGAGCTCGAACAGCTGAAGCGCGAGCTGGCGGAGCGTGACGGCGTCGCCAAGGAGGCTCTGGCCCGGCTCTCGACGATCGAGCGCCGCGAGGCCGAGCTGATCGCACGTGAGGCCGAGTTCCACCGCCACGAAGCCGCCTTGCGGCGAGCTGCCGAAGAGGCCCGCAAGCCCGAAGTCGACGAGCTCGCCGAACGGCGCCTGAAGCAGCGCGACGAAGAGCTGACGGCCCGAGAGTCGGCGCTCAACAAGGCGGAGCAGGCGATCCTCGCTTCCCGGAGCCGTTACGAGGGCAAGGAGAAGGGCCTCGACGAGCGCGAGAAGGTTCTGGCCAGCAGGGCCAAGGAGCTCGAGGAGCGCGACGCCGCGCTCAACCTGCGCGAAGCCCAGCTGGAAGCGGAGTTCGAGGTGCGCGAACAGCGGCTCGAGGTGCGCGAGAAGGCCGGCGCCGAGCTCGAGGCATCGCTCTCCACGCGTGAGAGCGACCTCTCGATGTACGTCGCGCAGCTCCAGGAGAACTTCGACCGGCGCGAGTCGGAGTGGTGGTCGAAGCAGCTCGGCGGGAACGCCGGCCAGTCGCCCGCTGCCTAGTTCCCTCGCGACACGTCACAATCCCTCAATGGCGGAGGCACTGACCGACAGTCAGCTCGTCGCACGCTGCCGGGCGGGCGACGAACAGGCGTGGGCCGAGCTCGTGCAGCGCTTTTCGCGCTACGTCTACGCGATCTCCGTCCAGGCGTTTCGGCTGCCGGAGTCCGATGCGGAGGACGTCTTTCAGGAGGTTTTCGCCCGCGCCTACCAGCACCTCGACTCTCTGCGAGACGATGCCGCCGTCCGCCCGTGGCTCGCGCAGCTGACCCGGCGCCTCTGCATCGACCGCCTGCGGGCCGCCTCACGTGAACGCCCTGCGCCCGAAGAGGACCTCGAAGCCGGCACGGAGGAGACGCTGTCCATGCTGGAGGACGCGCTGACCGTGCACGAGGCGCTCGCCGTTGTTCCCGAGCATTGCCGCGAGATTCTCGACCGCTTCTTCGCGCAGGATGAGAGCTACAAGACGATCGGTGCCGCGCTCGATCTGCCGGCCGGGACGATCGCGAGCCGGATCTCACGCTGCCTGACCCGACTCCGGGAGCATCTGGAGGGAAGAACGGGGGCCGTTCCTCCGTCTAGTGCTCGATGACCGCCTTCGACGAAGAACGCCTCGCGCGCCTGATCCGGGCCTTGCCGCCTGCTCCCGAAGCCTGGGTTCGCGCGGCGCAGGAGCTGCCCTTTGCCAGCGCCGGCCTCGACCAGATCGTCGCTCGTGCGGAAGCAGACGCCGAATTTAGGGCACGTCTCATCGCCGATCTCGAAGGTGCGCTCGAGGCCGAAGGCTACGAGCGAGACCCGTTGGTCATCGAAGAGCTGCGGGTTCGCTTCAAGTCGAAGTAGCCTTTCGAGGACAATCCCGGTGTGGCTCTGCTCGACCAGCCCGTGCGGGATTTCCTCGACGAGATCGGCGCTGCTGGCACGACACCCGCGGGGGGCTCGGTCGCCGCGCTCGTAGCGGCCTGTGCCGCTGCGCTCCTCGCCAAGATCGCCCGAGCCTCGAGCGGCTGGAGCGACAGCACCGGTGTCGCTGCCCAGGCCGATTCGCTGCGTGAGCGGGCGACCGCGCTCGTCCAGGAGGTGGCCGAGGAGTACGAGGCAGCGCTGCGAGCCCGCGCGGACGACTCCGAAGCAGCAGGGCCGCGCCGTGACTTCGCGCTGGGCCGGGCCTATGCCCGGGCAGCCGAGCCGCCGCTCCAGCTCGCCCGGCTCTCCGCGGACGTCGCCCAGTTGGCGGCCGTGGTCGCCGCGAACTCAGATCCCGCGCTCCGAGCGGACGCCGTCACCGCCGCGTCGCTCGCTGCCGGGGCTACGGGCGCAGCCGCCGAGCTCGTCGCGGTCAACCTCACCGCCTCCGCCACGGATCCCCGCGTCAAAGAAGCGCGGCAGCTCGAGGAGGATGCCGCCCGCGCCGCAGCAGAGGCGCGGGCGGCGCGGGAGTAGATCAGGCGGTGCGAACCGCCGGCCGGCGTGCAAGGACCCGGTGCACGACGGCGGTCAGTCGAAGCGCTCCCGCGCGCACGCTCTGCTGCGAGTCCGTCCCCTCACGGAGGCTCGCGGCCAATCGCTCCTGAGTCGCCGCGCGAAGGAGGTCTGCGTGGCGGGCCCGGGCGATCTCTTGATGCGAAAGCGGAAGCACCTCATCGACAAGACGGTCGAGACCGGCCTTGTCTTCCCGGACTCCTCGGCCATACCCTTGGGCGCATGACCGAAGAAGAGCTGCCTGCCTGGAGCCTCGCCGCGGATGCGGTCGAGCGGATCGCGCTGCCAGAGGAGTGGCCGGGCGAGATCACGCGGGACTGGGCCTGGGGCGGGGCCACCGGTGCGGGGGCCCGTGTCTGCGTCCTCGACAGCGGCATCGAGCTCGGTCATCCGCTCGTCGGAGAGGTCCAGCAATCGGTGTCGGTCGCGATCGAGGGCGAAGAGGTCATCATCGACGACGAGGACACCGAGGGCGATCTCTGCGGGCATGGAACCGCCTGCGCCGGCGTGATCCGTTCCCTGGCTCCCGAGTGCGAGCTCGTGAGCGTCCGCGTCCTCGGGGCGGGCTACACGGGGAGCGGGGCAGTCCTGCTGGAAGGCCTGAAATGGGCAATCGAGCAGGGCTACGACGTCATCAACATGAGCCTCTCGACGACGAAGCAGAAGTTCGCCTCCCTCCTGCACGAGCTTGCCGACACCGCATACTTCCAGCGCACGATGCTGGTGGCTTCCGCGCACAACATGCCGATCGAGAGCTACCCGTGGCGATTCTCGAGCGTGATCTCGGTCGGGAGCCACGAGCAGCGGGATCCCTTCGAGTACTACTACAACCCCTCGCCCCCGGTTGAGTTCTTCGCCCGTGGGGTCGACGTCGAGGTAGCGTGGAACGGCGGCGGCCGCCTGGTCTGCACGGGCAACAGCTTCGCAACCCCGCACATCGCGGGCATCGCCGCGCTCGTCCTCTCCAAGCATCCCGAGCTGACGCCGTTCCAGCTCAAGAGCGTCCTCTATCTTGCTGCCAACAACGTCGGGGGAGGGAAATGAGCGACGAGCTCAAGGCGGCAGTCGCCGCAGGCGTGCTCGGCTCCGAGGAGCAGCACCAGGCGCTCCTCCAGTCGATCGTCGACGTCGCGCGCGCGATCTTCCGGGCGAAGGCATCGTCGATCTTCCTCCTCGACGAGGAGGCGGACGAGCTCGTCTTCGAGGCGGTGGCCGGCGAGGGCTCGGAGTCGCTGGTAGGGCAGCGCTTTCCTTCCAGCACCGGCATTGCAGGCTTCGTGCTCGTCAGCCGGCAGCCGCTCGTGATCGAGGACGTCCTCACCGACCCGCGGTTCTCCCGCGAGACGGCCGAGAGCACCGGCTTCGTCCCGAAGGGGCTGATGGCGGTGCCGCTCCTCCACGACGAGCGGGCACTCGGAGTGCTCGAAGTGCTCGACCGGCCCCAGGACACGAGGTTCACGCTCGCCGAGATGGATCTCCTGGGGCTCTTCGCGAACCAGGCGGCGATCGCGCTCGACCTCCTGCAGCGCGCCCGCCGGGCCCAGTCGGCGCTTGCGGGCGAAGGAGACCTGGCGGTGATCGCACGCGTGGCCGAGACCCTCGAGGCCCGTCGCGACGAAGAGGACGGCTCGCGGGAAGCCGCCCTCAGACTGCTCGCGGAGCTGCAGAAGCTCCTTTAGAAAGCGCGAAGCCCGGGGGCTGCCCGGGCTTCGTCAACTTGTGGAGCGCAGGCTAGGCCTGCCGGCGGTGGGCCTCGACATCATCAGAATCGTCGTTGCCGGTCTCGTCCTTGGCCTCGAGGTTTCGCATGCTCGAGTGCCGACGATGTGCCTCGACATCTTCGGAGTCGGTGCCAGGCTCATCCTTGGCTTCGACCTTCCGCATATTCGAGTGACGCTTGTGAGCCTCGACGTCTTCGTTCTGCTTCTCATCCTGCTCGAAGCGCTCGTCGGACATAACTCCTCCTTCTTGAAGGGCTCGGCTTGATCGCCGGTTTCAGGTACTAGACGGTGGGCCTCCAGAGAATCTTCCCTCAGCCTCTTCAAATACACAAGCTGGGCTGCGATCCTGCGGCGGGTGCGGCGTCTCCTGGGGCAACTGGCTGAGTCCGGTAGGGCGTTCGGCGATGTTTTCGCCAACCCGGCGCTGCGCCGGATCCAGCTTGCCTGGGCCGGATCGCTCCTCGGCACCTGGGCCTACGGCATCGCCGTGGTCGTCTACGCGTACGAGCAGGGAGGGCCGACGGCGGTCGGCATCGTTGGCATGGCGCGCTGGCTCGCCGCAGCGTTCGCCTCTCCATTCGCGGCGCTCCTCGGCGACCGCTACGACCGCAGGGTCGTCATGGTCGCCTCCGACCTGGTGCGCGCAGCCCTCGTCGGGGGCGCGGCGGTGGCCGTCTACGCAGACGCGGCGCCCGCGCTGATCTACGTCATCGCCGGCCTCGTCGGGATCGCGGCGACAGCCTTCCGCCCTGCGCAAGCCGCACTCGTTCCGTCCCTCGTTCGAACACCCGAGGAGCTGACGGCGGCGAACGTGTCGGCGAGCGCGATCGAAAGCATCGGGATCTTCGGCGGGCCTGCGATCGGCGGCCTGCTGCTTGCTGCGTCTGGACCCGGAGCCGTCTTCATCGTCACCGCGGCAGCGCTCGTCTGGTCGGCGATTCTCGTCGCGGGCATCCATCCGCTCGCAGACGTTGAGAAGGGCGAGACGCCGGAGGCGAGCTCGATCGCCGAAGAGCTGTTCGCCGGTTTCCGCATCATCGCCCGGGAGCGGCGCCTGCGTCTGCTCGTGGGGCTGTTCTCCGCGCAGACGTTCGTCGACGGGATGTTGAACGTCCTGATCGTGGTGATCGCGCTGAAGCTCCTCGACACCGGGAACGCGGGCGTCGGCTTCCTCAATTCCGCCGTCGGCATCGGCGGCCTGCTCGGCGCTGTCGCTGCGGCGGCCCTCGTCGGCAGGCGTCGGCTCGCTGCGGACTTCGGCCTCGGCATCTTCATCTGGGGCGTTCCGATTGCGTTCGTCGCGATCTGGCCGAACCAGGTGTTCGCGCTCGTGCTGCTCGCGATCGTCGGCATCGGCAACACGATCGTCGACGTCTCGGGCATGACCCTGCTGCAGCGTGCCGCGCCGGAGGAGGTGGTCGCACGCGTCTTCGGCGTGATGGAGAGCCTGTTCCTCCTCACCGTGGGGCTCGGCGCGCTCGCTGCGCCGTTGCTCCTGAACTGGCTCGGCACGCGTGGCGCACTGATCGCCGCGGGCGCGCTGTTGCCGTTGCTGGTGCTGCCGGCCTGGCCGCGCCTGAATGCGATCGACCGCGCCGCCACGATCCCGGTGGAGCAGCTCGACCTGCTGCAGGCGAGCCCGATCTTCGGCCCGTTGCCCGAGCCGACGCTCGAAGGGCTCGCCGAGTCGCTCCACGAGCTCACCGTTCAGCCGGGAGCGGCGGTCGTGACGGAGGGCGAGCCCGGGGATCTCTTCTACCTCGTCCGGGGCGGCACTCTAGACGTCGAGATCGACGGCAAGGTCACGCAGACGCTCGGTGCCGGCGATTCGTTCGGCGAGATCGCGCTGCTCCGCAACGTGCCGCGCACCGCAACGGTCAGGGCGCGGACGGAGGCGCAGCTCTACTCGCTCGAGCGGCGCGTGTTTCTCGCCGCCGTCACCGGCTTCGCCCCGAGCCTGTCGGCCGCCGAGGCGGTTATCGGGATGCGGCTGGGGCCGGGTCGCGTCGGGATTTTGCGGGCGTAGCGTTCGGTTCCAGCGCCGGCTCGTCGATCGTGAGCGTGCGCGCGCTTGCGTCGATCGTCGCGGTGACTCCGAGCGGGATCGTGCAGAGATGGTCGCCGTGTCCGAGCGGCAGGTTGTGGACGATCGGAACGTCGAGCGGTCCGAGGTGGTGCTCGAAGACGTCCTCCATCGAACGGCTGCGCAACCAGGGCTCCGGTTGCAGGTACTCGTCGCACTTGTACATCTCGCCGATCGCAACTCCCGCGATCCGGTGGAGCTTGCCGGCGTTATGGAGCTGGGTCAGGATCCCGTCGACGTACGAGGGCGGGCAATGGACGTCCTCGAAGAACAGGATCGCGCCGTCGCAGTCCAGCTCCCACGGAGTAGCGAGCGTCTCGCGCAGGAGCCAGAGGCAGCCGCCGATGAGCGGCGCCGTCGCGGTACCGCTCCCGATTGCGCCGATGTACGGATCGTCAGGACGCGGCGGCACCGCGCCGAGCGGCTCGGTGCTCGTCATCGCCGTGAGGTAGCGCTCCTTCGACCAGTCACCGCGCTTCGGGCTGCCCATGCCTGTGAACCCGGGCCCGTAGAACGTCACCAGCCCGGTTCGCTGGCGGATCGCGACGTGCAGCGCGGTCACGTCGGAGTAGCCGACGAGCGGCTTCGGGTTCTCGCCGATCGTGTCGAAGTCGAGGTGGGGAACCACCTGTGACGCGCCGTAGCCGCCGCGCAACAGCTGGACCACGTGGACCTCGGGGTCCGCGAACATCGCCGTGACGTCGCGTGCGCGAGCCGCGGCGTCGCCCGCGACGTAGTCGTCGCGGGCGTAGACGCCGTCGGCGAGCTTCACGCGGTAGCCACGCTCTTCGTACCAGCGGACGCTGCGGTCGATCTCGGAGCGCTCTTCGAACGGGCTCGAAGCGGCGGCAACCCCGATCGTCCCGCCGGGTGGAAGCGGTTGGGGCTTAATCAAGCTTCGCCATCACGTGCTTGATCTGCGTGTAGTCCTCGAGGGAGTACGCCGACAGATCCTTGCCGTAGCCGGACTGCTTGAAGCCGCCGTGCGGCATCTCGCTCACCAGCGGGATGTGGTCGTTGATCCACACGGTCCCGAACTGGAGCTTGCGTGCCGCATTGAGCGCGCGGCCGATGTCGCGCGTCCAGACCGACGCGGCGAGGCCGTAGTTGACGTCGTTCGCCCACGCGAGCGCCTGGTCGTCGTCCGCGAAGCGCTGCACGGTCACGACCGGCCCGAAGACCTCACGCTGGATGATCTCGTCCTCCTGGCCGACATCGACGACCACCGTCGGCTTCACGAAGAACCCGCGGTCGCCGTTCGTCCCGCCGCCCGTGAGCACCGTTGCCTTCTTCGCGCGGTCGAGGAAGCCGAGCACCCGCTCCTGCTGTGATTTCGAGATCACGGGGCCCATCTCGATCGCGTCGCCTTCCGCCGGATCGCCGACGTGCAGCGACTCGACTGCGGGAACGAGCTCTTCGAGGAGCTTGTCGTAGATCTTCGGACCGGCGACGACACGGGAAGCGGCGGTGCAGTCCTGGCCGGAGTTCCAGAAGCCACCGATCTTGATCCCCTCTGCAACGGCCGCGGGATCCGCATCGTCGAAGACGATCACCGGTGCCTTGCCGCCGAGCTCGAGATGGACGCGCTTCAGGCTGTCCGCCGCGGTGCGCGCGATGATCTTGCCGGTCTCGACGTCGCCGGTCAGCGACACGAGGCGGACGTCGGGATGCTTGACGATCGCCTCACCCGCCGGGACGCCGTCGCCCGTGACGACGTTCAGCACGCCCGCCGGAAGGATGTCGGCCGCGAGCTCCGCGAAGCGCAGCGTCGTCAGCGGTGTCTGCTCAGAGGGCTTGAGGACCTGGACGTTGCCCGCGGCCAGAGCCGGCGCGAGCTTCCAGACCGCCATCATCAACGGGTAGTTCCACGGTGCGATTCCGCCGACGATCCCGAGCGGCTCACGGCGTAGCCACGAGCTGTAGCCGCGCATGTACTCGCCCGCCGACTTACCTTCGAGCACGCGCGCCGCGCCCGCGAAGAAGCGGATGTTGTCGGTGGCAACCGGGATCTCGTCCTTCGCGTACGAGAGCGGCTTGCCGACGTTCCGCGACTCCAGCTCGGCGATCTCGTCGCCGTGCTCGTCGAGCGCGTCCGCCAGCTTGAGCAGCATCTCGGCGCGCTCGCCCGGTGTCGTCTCGAGCCACTCCGGCAGTGCCTTCTTCGCTGCCGCTACCGCCTTGTTGACGTCCTCGGCGCTCGAGCGCGGCACCTCGGCGATCGTCTCCCCGGTTGCCGGGTTCAGCACTTCCATGGTCTCGCCGCCCGAGGCGTCGACCCACTCGCCGCCGACGAAGTTCTGGTGCTTGGAAACGGTGGTGCTCACGATTACCTCCTTCGCAGGATCCCCGCGTCGCGCGTCAGTCGTTGCGCGATCGTCACGGGCAGCACGGTCATCACTATCACGAAAAACACGACGACGTTCACCTGAGGGAGCTGTTGGCCGAGCCGCAGATTGCCGAGGATCCAGATCGGCAGGGTGTTCTGCGCCCCGGCGGTGAACGTCGTCACGATCACCTCGTCGAACGACAGCGCGAACGCCAGCAGCCCGCCGGCGATCAACGCGGTCGAGATGACGGGAAAGGTCACGAAGCGGAAGGTCTGCCAGCCGTCTGCGCCGAGATCCATCGACGCCTCCGTCAGCGACGTCTGCGTCCGGCGCATCCGCGCCACGACGTTGTTGTAGACGATCACGATGCAGAAGGTCGCATGGCCGATCACGATCGTCCAGAGCGATGGGGTCAGCCCGTGCACCGGGTTGTTCGTGAAGAACGAGTTCAACGCAATCCCGGTGACCACGCCGGGCAGGGCGATGGGGAGCACGAGCAGGAACGTGATCGCGTCCCGGCCGAAGAATGCGAAGCGGCTGACCGCGGTCGCCGCCGCCGTACCCAGGACGAGCGCGATCGCCGTGGCGACGCCGCCGGCCTTCAGCGAGAGGATCAGCGCGCTGCGAGCCTCTTCGTTGTGCCAGGCGGCGTGGAACCACTTCGTGCTGAATCCGGCGATCGGCCAGCTCTGGATGTTGGAGGAGTTGAACGCGTAGACGCAGATGAGGATCAGCGGCACCCAGAGGAAGAGCACGACGAGCAGAGTCCAGGCACCCAGCGAAAACCTGGCGGCGCGGGTTTCCACTAGAGGGCCTCGAACGCGCCGACCCGTTTGGCGAGCGCGAGGTAGATCCCCATCACCAGCAGTGGCACAGTTGCGTACGCCGCGGCGAAGGGGAGGTTGTTGGTGAGGCCGAGAACGTTGCGATAGATGACGTTGCCGATGAAATCGACATTGCCGACGAGCGACGGCGTGATGTAGTCGCCAAGCGTCAGCGAGAACGTGAAGATCGAGCCGGCCGCGAGACCAGGGAGGGCGAGCGGCACGATCACGCGCCGGAACGTCGTCCAGTTGTGCGCGCCGAGGTCGCGCGAGGCCTCGAGCAGCGAGTCGGGAATCCGTTCGAGGGCGGCGTAGACCGGCAGGATCATGAACGGCAGCCAGATGTAGGAGAAGACGATCCACATCGCGGTATTGGTGAACGCCCAGCCCTGCTGCGGCAGACCGATCTTGGCGAGCGACCAGTTGAGCGCGCCGTCGTGATTCAAGATCAAGCGCCAGGCATAGATGCGGGCGAGATAGCTCGACCAGAGCGGCAGGAGAACGAGCACGAAGAGCACGCTCCGGAGCCGGGGTGTCGCGACCCGCGCCATGTAATACGCGAAGGGAAACGCGATCAGGGCGTCCGTCACGGTGACCGCGATCGCCATCCAGATCGTCCTGAGTGCGATCTGGCGATACGTCGGGTCGTGGATGATCGTGTGGAAGTTCGACCACGTCCAGATGTGCGTGAGCTTCCCCGTGAACGCGTCGATGGTCCAGAAGGCGGACACGAACAGAACGGCCAGCGCCGCGAGGTAGAAGACGAGCATCCAGCCGAGCGGCGGCAGCAGCAACGCGACCGCGCGCAGCCACGGCCGCCGCCACAGCGCAGCCGAGAGGCGACGGCGGGCCGACCGAGGCCGACCCGCCGCGTCATACGCCTGAGACGTCAACTCTTGATGTCAGTCCAGGCTTGCTGCCACTTCGTGTAGTCCGTGCAGTTGCTCTGGCCGTTGCCGCAGTCCTTCTGGGGCGTCTTCCAGAACTTGATCGAGTTGAAGTACTTCGCAGTGGCGTTGGCGTGGTACTGGGCGCACGAGCCCTTGGACAGCTGATCCATGATCTTGCACGCCTTGGTATTCGCCGGCGTCTCACCGAAGTAGATCGCCTGCTGTGCCTGCACCTTCGGCGTCGAGACCCACTTGATCCACGACACCGCGCAGTTCGGATGCTTCGCCTTGGAGGAGATCATCCACGTGTCGGCCCAGCCGGTTGCGCCTTCCTTCGGGATCAGGTCGCTGACCGGAGCCTTCGCGGCCTTGAGCGTGTTCGTCTGATACGGCCACGACGCTCCGACGATGGCGCCGCCGTTCTTGAACAGGTCGATCTCGTCGCCCGCGGATGCCCAGTATTTCTTGACGAGCGGGCGCTGTTTCTTCAGGAGGTCGACCGCTGCCTTGAACTGTGTGTCGTTCAGCTCGTACGGATCCTTGATCCCGAGCGACGGCTTCGTCTTCGAGAGATACAGAGCCGCATCCGCGATCTGAATCGGATTGTCCGGGACGGTGATCTTGCCCTTGAACTTGGAGCTGTACAGCACACCCCAGGTCGTGGGCTTCGGCTTGACCTTCTTCGTGTTGTACATGAGCGTGTTCGGCCCCCACTGGAGGGAGATCCCGTAGTGCACGCCCTTCACGGTGTTGTGTGACGGTGACTTCAGGCCGGGATGAAGTTCTTGAAGTCCGGCACCAGCTTCGGATCGATCGGACGAACGTCCTTGCCCAGGATCAGGCGCAGGCTCGCGTCGCCGGAAGCGGAGACTGCGTCGTACTGACCGGTCCGCATCAGGGTCACCATTTCATCCGAGGAACTGCCGTACTTCGAATGCACCTTGCACCCGGTCGCCTTCTGGAAGGGGTTCACCCACTGCTTGTAGGTGTAGCCCTCCCAGGCGATCAGGTTGAGCGTCCCCTCGTTCTTGCCGGCTTTCGTGATCATCGACGGGCCGCTCGACCCGGAACTGACTCCCGACGCGGGAACGCACAGCGCCGCGGCCAAGACCGCGACGAGCACGTGCACCCTGCGAATCCTTCTCATGCTTTTCCTCCTCGTTGGATCTCGAAAGTGTGCTCGGCACGCCACTCGAGGCGCACCCGCCTGCCCCTGGACTCGAGCGCATCCTGCGAGGACGTCTCGAGGTTCTGCCGTACGACTGTGAGCTCGCCTCCGGAGTCGAGCTCGACGATGTACCTGGTGAACATGCCGACGTAGACGACCTCGCGAATGCGCCCGAGCTCGCCGTCGCCGGTCTCGTCGAAGTGCATGCGAATCTTCTCGGGACGGACGGTGAACGTCTTCCCGTTCCGTTCGAGCACGTTGGAGACGCCCACGAAGCCGGCGACGAACTCCGTCGCGGGACGTTCGTAGACATCCGCCGGCGCGCCGATCTGCTCGATCCGGCCCTCGTTGAAGACGGCGAGGCGGTCGCTCATCGTGAGCGCCTCCTCCTGGTCGTGCGTGACGTAGACGAAGGTGATGCCGACGTCGCTGACCTCGCGCTGAATTCGCTTGAGCTCGATCTGCATCTCCTGACGAAGCTTCAGGTCGAGCGCGCCGAGCGGCTCGTCGAGCAAGAGCACCCTGGGCGTGTTCACGAGCGAGCGCGCGAGCGCGACTCGCTGGCGCTGTCCGCCCGAGAGCTGCACCGGCTTGCGGTTCCCCAGCTCGGGCAGGTGAACGACCCGCAGGATTTCCTCGACGCGCCGCTTGCGCTCGGCGCGCGGAACGCGCTTGACGCGCAGGCCGTAGGCGACGTTCTCCGCAACGGTCATGTGCGGGAAGAGCGCGTAGTCCTGGAAGACGGTGTTGACGTCGCGTTCGTAGGGCGCCCTGTTCGTGACGTCCTCGCCGGCCAGCTCGATCCGGCCCTCGTCGAGACGCTCGAACCCGGCGATCAGCCTGAGCGTGGTCGTCTTGCCGGATCCCGATGGCCCGAGCAGCGTGAAGAATTCGCCGGCCGGGATCTCGAGATCGACGCGGTCGACCGCGACGACGTCGCCGTACGTCTTGCGCACTCCGGACAGCCGGACGTCGATCGCGGCCGCAGACATGGAGTGTGCGGCCGGCTCCGACTCAGCCAGCGCGGGCGTCGCCAAGCGATTCCTCCAGCAGGTCGAGCCCGCGCTCGAGCAGCGCGTCGTCGATCGTGAGGGGCACGAGGATGCGAATGACGTTTCCGTAGATACCGCAAGAGAGCAGCACGAGGCCGCGGTCACGCGCCGCCGAGGTCACGGCCTTCGCGAGCTCGGGTGTCGGCTCCGTGAGCTCCAGCGCCAGCATCGGCCCGAGGCCGCGGACGTCTCCCACCGCCGCCGTCCGCGCGGCGAGCTGCTCCAGCCGTGCGCGAATCCGCGTGCCGAGCTCGTCGGCGCGCTTCCGGAAGCCCTCGCTCTTGACCTCACGCAGGACCTCGATCGCCGCGACGCACGCGAGCGGGTTCCCGCCGAAGGTCCCGCCGAGCCCGCCTGGAGGCACGCTGTCCATCAGCTCGGCGCCGCCGGTGACGCCCGCGAGGGGAAGCCCGCCGCCGAGCGACTTGCCGGAGACGATCAGGTCCGGCTCGACGCCGTAGTGCTCGATCGCCCACATCGGCCCGGTCCGGCCGACGCCGGCCTGGACTTCGTCGTCGACGTAGAGGATCCCGTGCTCCTCGCAGAGCTCCTTCAGTCGCCCGGGAAAGTCCTCGGGCATCGCGACGAAGCCGCCCTCGCCCTGCACCGGCTCGAGCACGACGCACGCGACGGTGGCCGGGTCGACGTCCTGCTTGAAGAGGTGGAGCAGGGACTCGATCGCGTCGTCGGACGAGACGCCGCGGTACGGATACGGCGCCGCCGCCCGGTACACCTCGCCGGGGAACGGACCGAAGCCCTGCTTGTACGGGACGACCTTCGCCGTCATTGCCATCGTGAGGCTCGTGCGGCCGTGGAACGCGTGGTCGAAGACGATCACGGCCGTTCTGCCAGTGGCGGTGCGCGCGATCTTCACCGCGTTCTCGATCGCCTCGGCGCCGGAGTTCAGGAGGATGGACTTGGTCTCACGCCCCTCGGCGGGCCACGTCTCGTCGAGCAGCTTGCAGACCTCGATGTACGGCTCGTACATCCCGACCATGAAGCACTGATGGAGGTAGCGGTCGACCTGCTCGTGAATCGCCGCGGCAGCGAACCCGTGTCCCGTGTTCTGGCAGCCGAGGCCGCCGGCGAAGTCGATGTACTCGCGGCCGTCGACGTCCCAGAGCCGGGCGCCCTCTGCGCGGGCGATGACGAGTGGGGTGGTCGCGACGCCGCGGGGCACATAGCGCTCACGGTCGGCGATGAGCGCGGAGCTCGTTGTCTGTTCGAGGCTAGACGACACTTGCAGTACTCCCTTCGAGGATCCCGTAGTCCCAACCCGCCGCGCGAAGCTTCGCGAGGAAAGGCTCGGCGTCGAACGCTTCAGGCCCAAGCACACCCGTTCCTTTCCACTGCCCGTTCTCGAGGAGCTCGAGCGCGACCACCGGGTTGATTGCCGTTTGCCAGACGACCGCCTGGCTTCCGTACTCACGCATCGTCGTCTCGTTGTCGGCGACGTGGTAGAGGTAGACGCTGCGGGGGTCTCCATCCTTTCCGGTCCCTCGCACCTGCGTGCCGGCGCAAGTTTTCCCCGACATTCGCTCACCGAGCGTCGCCGGGTCGGGCAGCGCAGCAGCAACGAGGTCTCTCGGCGCGATTTTCGCTCCGCGGACGTCAACCGGCTCCTTGGAGTCCAGTCCGAGGAGGTGCAGCGTGCGCAGGACATCGATGAATTCTTCGCCAAGCCCGTACTTGAACGTGACACGGCCACAGTCGATCTCGCGCGGGATGAGGACGACCTCCTCGTGCTCGACGTTCACACACTCGACGGGTCCGATTCCCCCGGGAAAGTCGAACACCTCAGGCTCCGAGAACGGCTCGGTGGTGTACCACCCGCGCTCCCGCTCCCAGATCAGCGGAGGGTTCAGGCACTCTTCGATAGTCGTCCAGATCGAAAAGGTCGGCGCGAATGCATACCCCTCGACCACGATGTTCGCGCCGTCCCGAACCGCGATCTCGTCGATCGTGCTGAAAAGGTGGTCGGCGGCGTAGCGGGCGAAGACGTCGGAGAGGCCCGGTTCGACTCCGATGCCCACGAGGGCGAGCAATCCTGCCGACTGCCAGCGTTCGTGCTCGGAGAACTGGCGATCGCCGAGCTTCACGCCCGGTTCCTCGTAAGGGTGCTCCGGATGCGGCTCCGATAACGTCAGCGCCATGTCCAGATAGGTGCAGCCGGCCTCGAATGCCGCGTCGAAGATCATCGGGTTGAAGCGTGGATCCGCGGCGTTCACGATCACGTTCGCCTTCGCCTCGCGAGCCAGCGTGACGATCGCGCCTCGATCCGAGGCATCGATGCGCGAAGCGGAGAAGCGGTCGGGCTCGCCGGCCCGGGCGACGGCCTGCTCGGCCCGTCCGGCGTCGATGTCGGCGATGGTCAGGTGCTCGAAGAACGAGCGTTCACGAGTGATCGCGACGATGGCTGAGCCGACACCGCCCGCGCCTACCACGAGGATCCTCATCGGGCGAGGATCGCCGATTCGCCCACGCAGATCAAGAGCGAGCTCTGCGAATTGCTGCCCTCGAGAGGCGGTTGAATTGACTGATTGCGCACGAAAGTGGTACGAATCGCCTCGCATTGCGTAGAACTGTCGCGCAGCCGGCCCTGGCCGAGCCTCGCCGGGGGCCGATCAGCGCTCCGCCACGCATCGACGGTCTCGACCAGGGGATCATCGAAGCGCTCCAGGCCAACGGGCGTGAATCCTTTCGCGCGATCGCCGCGAGGCTCGGCGTGTCGGAGGCGACGATCCGGGCCCGCTATTCCCGGCTTTGCAGCGAGGACATCCTCCAGGTCGTGGGCGTCACGAACCCGCTCGGCCTGGGCTTCGAGCAGGCTCTCGTCGGCGTCAAGACGGCCGGCTCGCCCGAGCCCGTCGCCGATGAGATCGCCAGCTGGATCGAAGCCGACTACGTCGTCGTCACCGCCGGCCAGTACGACCTCGTCGTCGAGGTGGTCGCGACCGACCGCCGCGAGCTGCTCGAGCTCACGAACCGGATGCGCGCGCTCGACGGCGTCGTATCCACCGAGACCTTTCTCTACCTGCAGATGGTGAAGCAGCTGTACGACTGGGGCACACGAGTTGGGGAGGCGACTTGACCACGACGGCACCTGAGAAGCTCGATCTTCAGCGAGCGGCACGAGACCACCTGTGGCTCCACTTCACGCGCATGGGCGGGTATCACGACGGCGAAGTGCCGATCATCGTTCGCGGTGACGGCTGCTACCTCGAAGACTCGAAGGGCAAGCGGTATCTCGATGCGCTCGCGGGCCTGTTCTCCGTCAACATCGGCTACGGCTTCGGCGAGGAGATCGGCGAGGCCGCGGCCGCGCAGATGCGCGAGCTGCCCTTCTACACCAACTGGTCGTATGCGCACCCGCGCGCGATCGAGCTCGCGTCTGAAGTGGCGTCACTGACGCCGGGCGATCTGAATCGGCTCTTCTTCGTGTCCGGTGGCTCGGAGGCGGTCGAGTCGGCGTGGAAGCTCGCGCGGCAGTACTACGCGGCTCGGGGCGAGATGCGGACGCGTATCGCGAGGATTCCTGGTCAGCGCATCGACCCGGTCGTCGATTACGACGCCGGCGAGGCTGCGACGTTGTCGACGGGTCGCCGCTGGAAGGCGATCTCGCGGCACATCGCCTACCACGGCACGACGATGGGCGCCCTTTCCATCAACGGAATTCCGGCGTTGCGCATACCGTTCGAGCCGCTCGTGCCCGATGTTCTGCATGTGCGGAACACGAATCGGTACCACCGTCCTCCGGAGGAGACCGAAGCCCAGTTCACCGCGTTTCTCCTCGACGATCTCGAGCACACGATCGAGGCGGCAGGGCCCGGAGACAGTTGCGATGGTGATCATGGAGCCGGTTCAGAACGCGGGTGGCGCCTTCACGCCGCCGGAGGGCTACTGGCGCGGTGTGCGTGAGCTGTGCGACCGCTACGACATCCTCCTCTGCGCGGACGAGGTGATCACTGGGTTCGGGCGGGTCGGCGCGTGGTTCGGGTCGGAGCGCTACGACATCCGCCCAGATCTGATGACGATCGCGAAGGGGCTCTCGTCCTCGTATGCGGCGATCGGCGCGGTCGTTGCCAGTGACCGGGTGATGGAGCCGTTCATGCAGGACACGAGCATGTACTCACACGGCATCACCTTCGGCGGACACCCCGTCATGTCGGCGATCGCGCTCAAGAACATCGAGATCATGAAGCGCGAGCGCATCGTCGAGCACGTCGCGGAGACGCAGGACCACTTCCATCAGACGCTCTCGCAGCTGCTCGAGCTCCCGATCGTCGGAGACGTCCGCGGCACGGGGTTCTTCTACGCGATCGAGCTCGTCAAGGACAAGGAAACGCGGGAGTCGTTCGACGACAAGGAGTGCGAGACCCTGTTGCGCGACTTTCTCTCGCCTCAGCTCTTCGAACGAGGCCTGATCTGCCGTGCCGACGATCGTGGCGACCCTGTGATTCAGATCTCGCCGCCGTTGATCGCCGGGCAAGCGGAGTTCGACCAGATGGTCTCGATTCTCGGCGACACGCTCGCCGAGGCCTGGAAGCGTCTGCACACATGACCGCCGCCGGCGAACGGGGTGCAGCTCAGGTCGTGTCCGGCGAGCATCCCGACGTTCGCCTTGTCGACGTGACCAAGAAGTTCGACGACGTCGTTGCCGTCGACGGGCTCAGCCTCGAGATCGAGCACGGCAGCTTCTTCGCCATGCTCGGGCCGTCTGGCTGCGGCAAGACGACGACGCTGCGGATGATCGGCGGCTTCGAGCAGCCGACGGAGGGGCAGATCTACCTCGGCGACGCGCGAGGTCAGCGGCCTTCCTTCCGTACAAGCGGGACGTCAACACTGTCTTCCAGTCGTACGCGCTCTTTCCGCACCTCACCATCTTCGAGAACGTCGCCTTCGGCCTGCGTCGCCGCGGGATTCGAGGGCAGACACTGACCGGCCAGGTCAACGAGATCCTCCGGCTCGTCGGGCTGAAGGGAATGGAGAAGCGCAAGCCCCGCCAGCTTTCCGGAGGCCAGCAGCAGCGCGTCGCGCTCGCCCGCGCCCTCGTGAACAAGCCGACCGTGCTCCTGCTCGACGAGCCGCTCGGCGCGCTCGACCTCAAGCTCCGCAAGCAGATGCAGCTCGAGCTCAAGGCCATTCAGCACGACATCGGCATCACGTTCGTGCACGTCACGCACGATCAGGAAGAGGCGATGACGATGGCCGACCAGATCGCCGTCATGAACGGCGGCCGGATCGAACAGCTCGGAACTCCGACCGAGCTCTACGAAACGCCGGCTACAGCGTTCGTTGCGGGCTTTCTCGGGGTCTCGAACCTCATCTCCGGCACCGTCAGCGGCACCGACACGGTTCAGCTCCGCCGCGGGCCGGAGGTGCGCGTGCGTCCCGATGCGCTCGCGGGAAGAACGGGTGAGGTAGCGATCGGGATCAGGCCCGAGAAGATCGAGCTCGGAGGGGAGCAGGCGAACACGCTCGACGGGAAGATCGTCGAGCAGGCTTACGTCGGGGTTGCCACCCAATACATCGTCGAAACGAACTGCGGCCGGCTCACCGTCTACCGGCAGAATGCCTCGCCGGGTCTGAACGGGGCGTCCTACGGCCAACAGCTCACGCTCAGCTGGAGCCCAGACTCCACCTTCGTCGTCGACTCACTGGAGGGATCCGAATGACAGACAGCCTGACGCGACTCCAACTGCTGCGCCGCGCGGCGGCGGGCGGGGCGTTCCTCACCGTGCCTGGCGTGCTGGCGGCCTGTGGCGGCAGCAGCTCGAAGTCCGGTGCCACCACGTCGGGAGGCAAGCAGACGCTCGCGAAGACTCTGCGCTTCTCGAACTGGACGCTCTACATCGACACGAACAACAAGACGCACTCGCATCCGTCGCTGCAGGACTTCCAGAAGCAGTTCGGCACGCATATCCAGTACACGGAAGACATCAACGACAACGCGTCGTACTTCGGGAAGATCCAAGGGCCGCTCTCGCGCGGACAGTCGATCAACCGAGACATCGTCGTACTCACCGACAACGACCGGTACCTCTCGCTGATGATCAAGAAAGGCTGGGCCGAGAAGCTCGACAAGTCGGCGATCCCGAACATGAAGAATCTCGTGGCGGTGCAGCAGCACCCCTCGTTCGACCCGAATCGCGACTACAGCCTGCCCTGGCAGTCCGGGATGACCGGCATCGCCTACAACGACAAGCTCACCGATCCGGTGCTCACGATCGACGAGCTGCTGACGAGCTCAAAGCTGAAGGGCAAGGTCACCTGTCTCAATTCGATGGGCGACGCGCTGACGATTGTGATGCTGGCGAACGGGGACGACCCCACCAAGGTCACGGACAAGGCGTTCAACGCCGCCTTCGACAGGATCAAGAAGGCCGTGGACTCGAAGCAGATCCGCCAGTTCACGGGTAACGACTACGCCCCGCTGCTTGCCAAGGGAGATCTCGCAGCGGCCATGTCGTGGTCCGGAGACATCGCGCAGATCGGCAACACGCACATCCACTGGAACGTGCCGACCGCCGGCGGAGCGCTCTGGACGGACAACATGCTCATCCCGAAGGGCGGCAACGTCTACACGGCGAGCGTGTACATGAACTACGTCTACGACCCGAAGGTCATGGGCTTGATGGAGGCCGGCGACCCGAAGAAGAACATCACCGGCATCTACTACATCCCGCCCGTAGCCGGCGCGGGGGAGTGGGCGAGGAAGTACAACCCGGCAGTCGCGAAGAACAACCTCATCTTCCCGACTCAGAAGATGCTCGACAGCGTGAAGATCTTCGACTCGAATGCGTTGAACAATCAGAAGTACCTGCAGGCCTGGCAGAACCTCGTCTCGGGGTAAAAGGCGCGTGGGCTTCTTTCACCGACACCGGGGGCTGACGCCGTACTTGCTGCTCGCCCCCGGCGTGCTGTGGCTCAGCGTCTTCTTCGTCGTTCCCCTCGGGTTTCTCGCCTACCAGTCCCTGCAGTCCGGCAACTTCGACATCGGCTACGCCTTCTCGTGGGCCTGGGGCAACTACGGGGATGCCCTTCGGAACTACCGCGGTCAGTTCGTTCGCTCGCTCGAGTACGCGGGAATCGCGACCGTGCTTGCGCTCCTGTTGAGCTACCCGGTCGCGTACTGGATCGCATTCCGTGGCGGCCGGTGGAAGAACCTTCTGCTGCTCTTCATCGTGGCACCGTTCTTCGTTACCTATCTGATCCGAACGCTCGCCTGGGAGACGATCCTCTCGGACAACGGGTTCGTCGTCCACACGCTGCAACACCTGCATGTCCTCGGCGCAGGCGGCCGGTTGCTCGCAACGTCGACCGCGGTCGTGACCGGGATCACCTACAACTTCCTGCCGTTCATGGCCTTGCCCCTGTACGTGTCGCTCGAGCAGATCGACAACCGCATGCTCGAGGCGGCGCAGGATCTGTACGCGAGCAAGTGGGAGGCGTTCCTCCGAGTGACGCTGCCGCTGTCGCTGCCGGGTGTCGTCGCGGGCACGTTGTTGACGTTCATCCCCGCGGCCGGTGACTTCATCAACGCCCAGCTGCTCGGCTCGCCGGAGAATCACATGATCGGCAACGTCATCCAGTCGAAATTCCTGGAGTTGACGGATTATCCCGCCGCTGCGTCGATGTCGTTCATCCTGATGGCGGGGATCCTGGTTGCCGTAGTGGCGTACGCACGTGTGGTCGGGACCGAACAGTTGACGGGGACCCCGGTGTGAGCGCCACGGTCGCCACAGCTCCCCGTCAGAGCGCCCTGACCGGCGTCTGGGCCTTCGTGCGCCACCACGTCCTGACGCTGTACTCCTTCCTGTTCTTCGCCTACCTGCTCCTGCCGATCGCGATCGTGATCGCCTTTTCGTTCAACCATCCCACCGGCAAGTTCAACTACACGTGGCAAGGTTTCACCTGGGACAACTGGAAGTACTGGGACGGCGTCCCGGGGATTCGCAGCGCGCTCTTCCTCTCGTTGGAGATCGCGCTCCTGGCGAGCATCGTCGCGACCATTCTGGGGACGCTGATCGCGCTGGCGCTCGTTCGGTACGGGTTCCGCGGACGCGCCGCCACGAACATCCTCATCTTCCTGCCTCTGTCGACGCCCGAGATCGTCCTCGGCGCTTCTCTCCTCACCCTCTTTCTCAATCTCAACGTCGTCTTCGGCTTCTGGACGATCCTGATCGCCCACGTGATGTTCTGCATCAGCTTCGCGGTGGTCACCGTCAAAGCGCGCTTGATCGGGTTCGACCGCCACCTCGAGGAGGCGGCGATGGACCTCGGCGCAAACGAATGGGCGACCTTCCGCAAAGTGACGCTCCCGCTGATTGCTCCGGCGATTCTCGCCGCGATGCTGCTCTGCTTCGCGATCTCGATCGACGACTTCGTCGTCACGTACTTCAACTCAGGGTCGAGCACGACGTTCCCGCTGTTCGTATGGGGGGCGGCACGTGTCGGTGCGCCGCCGCAGGTGAACGTGATCGGAACAGCGATCTTCGCCGTCGCGGTCATCGGCATGCTCCTCAACGTGGCCGTGCAGATGAAGCGCGAGCGCTCCGCAGCAGCAGCGGACGCTTGACCACTCCAGCCGTCGTTCCGCGCCTCCCGCCGTGGTGGCTGGACGAAGCCGGCTCGGACAAGCCTGCGCCGCCATTGGAAGGCGACGTGACGGCCGACGTTTGCATCGTCGGCGGGGGTTACACCGGGCTCTGGACTGCGCTGGCGCTGAAAGAGCGCGAGCCGTCGCTCGCGATCGTGCTCCTCGAGGCAGAGATCTGCGGCGCCGGTCCGAGCGGGAGGAACGGCGGCTTCCTCCACGGGTACTGGGCGGCGCTCGCGAGCCTCGTGCCGCTGCTCGGGCGCGAACGCGCGCTCGAACTTGCGCGTGCCGGCGAGCGAATCGTTCCCGCCGTGCGCGCGTTCTGCGATGCACACCGCGAGGACGTGTGGCTACGCGAGTCCGGAATGGTGATGGTGTCAGCCTCGCCCGGCCAGGACGAAGCGGTGGACCGCGCGGTCACGGTCGCCGGGCAGTCCGGCGGCGCCGAGCAGGCGGTAGCTCTTGACGCTGCTGCGGTCGCCGAGAGGGTCCGCTCCCCGGTCTTTCGCAAGGGCGTCTTCTTTCCGGATGGAGCAACGGTGCAGCCGGCACGACTCGTGCGCGCGCTCCGCCGCGCCGCAATCGGCGCAGGGGTCCAACTGCACGAGCGCTCGCCGGCGCTTCGCATCCGCGACGGTCAGGTCTCGACATCGGGCGGCAGTGTGCGCGCCCCCGAGATCGTGGTAGCGGTGAATGCGGCCGCAACCGGGTGGCGGCCCGTCTCGCGCCACGTGACGAACTTCGGGTCGTACGTCGTGTTGACCGAGCCGGTGCCGGAGTTACTGGAAGAGATCGGCTGGACCGGCGGCGAGGCCATTCTCGACGCCCGCATGTTTCTGCACTACTTCCGCACGACGAACGACGGGCGCGTCTTGATGGGCAGCGGTTCCGGGCCGATCGGTTTCCGCGGCCGGGTCGATGCACGCTTCACGGAAGACGTTGCCACCGCCGCGCGCGCCGAGCAGGGACTGCGCCGTCTGCTACCGGGTCTGGCAGACGCGCGCATCGAGCGCGCGTGGGGTGGACCGATCGACGTCTCGGCCGACCATCTCCCATTCTTCGGGACGGTCAAGGGCAAGCGCATTCACTACGGCCTCGGCTACTCGGGCCACGGAGTCGGTCCGACTTGGCTCGGCGGACAGATCCTCGCCTCGCTCGTGCTGCGAACAGACGACGAATGGACTGCCTCGCCGCTCGCTTCGCGTCGTGTTGCGTCGCTGCCGCCCGAGCCGCTCAAGCATTTCGGCGGCGCGCTCGTACGCTCCGCGATCCTCGCTTCGGAGTACGCGGACGAAGACGGCCGCCGCGCGCCTCTGCCCGCAAGAGTCGGCGCCGCTCTGCCGAGGCTGTTCGGAATGGAGATCGGGACGCGCTAGCCGGACGGAGTCTGGTTGCTGCTCTCGATCGCAGCGGGGCAGCGCCAGTACTCGGTCTTGCCGACGACCTTCGCGGACTTGCAGCCCTGGCGGGTCAGATCGGGCGCGCCTTGCAGCTTGCCGCGGTCGCACGCGTGCCACGCGCCGTCGTCACCGGCCGGGGTGGCGACCGCACGGCAACCGCCTGTCAGGCCGGTGTTTCGCAGAACGCGGCCGTCCTTGAGCGCCACCATGACGGCGACGATGAGGATCGCGGCGACGAGCACTCCTCGCACCCTTTCTGTATCGGCATTCGAGGCATTTGCCTCAACGGCTCGGATCAGTGGCGCTTGCCGCCGAGCTCATGGTGGGCTCGGAAGAAGTTCTCAGAGCCGGCCGTGGCCATCGCGGCGCTCGCGGAGATCTCGAGCGCGAGAGTCGCAGCCGCGACGATCTGCGCGAAGCGGTAGACCTTGCCGGCCCCGGCGCAGTCCATCAGCCCGAGCCACGCCTGCGCGTAGGGGAAGACCGTGCCGCCTCCGACCGTGCCGACCTCGAGCCCGGGCAGCCGGAGCGCGCAGTTGATGCCGCCCTCGACGCGCTTGCCGGTGCCGTGCGCCATCGAGCTCGTCCCGACCATGCCGAGGTCCTGGCCCGTTGCCGCGAAGACCGCTGCGATCGCCGACGCGGGCGTGAAGGCGACCGACTGCATGCCGGACGCGACCGCGCCGTGCGTCCCGACGTACGAGAGCTCGAGCAGATCGTCGACGGTCGTCCGCAACACGCGGCGGACGGCGTCTTCCGTGAGGGTCGCTTCGACGAGCACCGTCTTGCCGTGCCCGCCCCGTTCGAAGTACCGGTGCGACGGCTTCTTGTCACCGCCCATGTTCGCTTCCAAGATGGCGCGTTCGGGCTTGACCGGTGCGTTCTCCATCACGTAGCCCATGTTCAGCGCGTACGCGTTCCGGGTCATCATGTTCGGGCCGCATGCGTCCCCGGTGGTGAAGGCCCAGAGGACGTGGCACATCGGGCCGATGACATGCGTCTCGACTTCGCGCAGCCGCGCGAAGCTGGAGATCCACGGCTCCTCTCGTGCGGCGAGCCAGCGGCGCATCTCCGCGACGTGAGAATCGAGGAAGCGGGCGAGGTGCACGGCCTCCTCCGTCGACTTGCAGACGAAGCAGGATGCTCTGGTGATTCGGTCCGCGAGCACGTACGTTCGGAACCCACCGGACTCCGCGGCGACGCGTGCGCCGCGATAGAGCGACGCGGACAGGCCGCCCTCCGTGTGCGCGAGCGGCACGAAGACCTGCTCCTTGCGGCGACCCGTCTCGGAGACGCGGCCGAAAGGTTCCTCGAGCTCGTACTCGCCGAGCTCGAGCTCGACAGGCCCGACGACGGAGACGGGAATCACGGCCGCACCTGTGAGCATCTCCTGGGCGTTGACGAACGGCGAGAGGTCGATCTGGGTCACGCCGTCCGTGAGCCCGAGCGCCTTCTGGCGCGCGGTGATCGACTCGGGATCGTTCTTCCTCGGCCAGCGCTTCAGCTCCATGGGGGAAAGCTTACGGCCAGCCGGGGAACGCTTACGGGATAATGCTCCCGCCGTGACGAGTCAGCTGATCGAGATCAAGGAGGACGGACGCGAGGCGTTCGCCGACGTCCTGCGTTTCTACGAGCTTGCCAAGCGGCGCGAGTGGCAGGTGCGGGACCTGCCGTGGGGTGAGCTGCCGCCGATTCCGGAAGGGAAGGGCTCGCCGCAGAGCCGCGCCAGGCGGCGCGACATGTGGCGCTCCGTGCTGACCCAGCAGCTGCAGGCGGACATGCTCGCCTGCGACATGGCGTCACAGCTCCTCAACATCGCGCCAGACCTCGAGGCCAAGCTCTACTACTCGACGATGGTGCAGGACGAGTCGCGTCACACCGAAGCGTGGCTCAAGCTCGTGACTGAGGCCGGCGGGACCGCAGAGCGCGATCCGCATCTCGACAACCTCGCGCACATGACGCTCGAAGCCGACACGCTCGAGGAGAAGGTCTTTCTGATGCAGGTGTTCTACGAGCGGCTGATCATCTCGCGCTTCCGCCTGATCGCGCGCTCCTCGCGCGGCACGGTGCTCGAGGAGGTCTGCAACCGACTGGCCGCGGATGACGGCATCCACCACGGCGCCGGCATGGCCTACGAGCGCGTGCTCCTCCAGAACGTGTCCAAGAAGATGAACGCGACCCTCGTCGCAGCTGCGAACCGGCTGCTGCCCGAGTTCGCCGCGCACGCGTTGTGGCGGCCGAGCGAGCGGGCGTGGATCGGACGCGCGATGGAGTCGCGCGACGCCGAGCGGCTGCGCGAGGACCTCGAGCTCGGAGTGCGTCTGGCGGAATCGCTGGGCCTGGACGTCAGCGGCGTCGAGCTGAATATCGGCTAGCGCATGAATGCGCAGCTGATGGACGGCGCCGCGCTCGCGGCCCGGATGCGCGAGGAAGTGGGCAAGGAGGTCGCCGAGCTCGGTCACGTGGGCCTTGCGACCGTGCTCGTCGGCGACGATCCGGCGTCGGACGTCTACATCCGCCTCAAGCACAAGGCTGCGGACGCCGCGGGCATCGAGGCGATCGACCACAGGCTGCCGGCCGTGACGACCGAGGACGACCTGCTCTCGCTCGTCCGTGAGCTCAACGAGCACGAGCGAATCGACGGCATCCTCGTCCAGACACCTTTGCCGGAGCAGATCGACGAGACGCGTGTGATGCGGACGATCGACCCGATCAAGGACGTGGACGGGCTGCATCCCTTCAACGCGGGGCAGCTCTACCTCGGACGCCAGACCTTCGTGCCGGCGACACCGCTCGGCGTGATGCGCCTGCTCGCCGAATACCGTGTTCAGATTGCAGGAGCCCGGGCTGTCGTCGTCGGCCGGAGCGCGCTCGTCGGCAAGCCGATGGCGATGCTGCTGCTGCAGGCGAACGCGACGGTGACGATCTGCCATTCGCGGACGGACGACCTTGCGCGCCACACGCTCGATGCCGATCTCCTGGTCGCAGCGGTCGGCCTTCCGGGCGTGATCACGGCGGACATGGTCAAACAGGGAGCAACCGTCGTCGACGTCGGGATCACGCGCACCGAGGACGGTCTCGTCGGCGACGTCGAGGCGGACGTGGCCGAAGTGGCCGCCCTGCTCAGTCCGGTCCCCGGCGGCGTCGGGCCGATGACGATTGCCGCGCTGCTCGGGAACGCCGTGCGCGCCGCGCGCTACCGGCAAGGCAAGCTTGCGTTTCCTCTCATCTGAGCTAGACTCCGGCCCGCTGTATCAGTAGTGGCGGCTCGGTGCCCGGGCCGTCGCATGTTTTGAAGGAGGAAGTCGTTGGCTCAGGGCACCGTGAAGTGGTTTTCGAACGAGAAGGGCTATGGATTCATCGAGCGTGAGGGTGGAGAGGACGTCTTCGTCCATTTCTCCGCGATCACGCAAGAGGGGTACAAGTCGCTGACCGAAGGTCAGCGAGTTGAGTTCGAGGTCGTGCAGGGCCCCAAGGGCGCTCAGGCCGCGAACGTTCAGCCTGTCTAGCTTTCCTTTCGGAACCGATAACGAGGCCCCCGAAAGGGGGCCTCTTCATTTTTGGGAGGATTTGACCCGATGGCCATCTCGAGAGAAGACGTACTCCATGTCGCGGCGCTCGCGCAGCTCGAGCTGGCCGAGGACGAGATCGCGCGTCTGACCGAGGAGCTGAACGCCATCCTCGCGGCGGTCGGCAAGGTCTCCGAGCTCGACCTCTCCGACGTGCCGCCGACCTCGCACCCGCTCGCCGTGGTCAACGTCTTCCGGCCGGACGAGCCGCAGCCGTCGCTCGCGCTCGACGACGTGTTCGCGAACGCACCCGAGCGTGACGGCGACGCCTTCCGCGTCCCACCGACCGGCACTGAGGAGACCGCGGAGTGATCGACACGCTTCGACTTACAGCCGAGGAGGCGAAAAAGCTCCTCGACAACGTCGAGGTCTCCGGCGACGAGCTTCGCGCCGCCTACCGGGCCGCGATCGACGAGCGCAATGACGAGCTGCACTGCTTCCTGACGCTCGTCGACGGTGACGACAACGACGGCGTGCCGATCGCGCTGAAGGACGTCATCTCGACGAAGGGCGTGCGCACGACGGCCGGCTCGAAGATCCTCGAGGACTATGTGCCGGTCTTCGACTCGACCGTCGCGGACCGCTGCAAGGCCGCCGGGCTGCAGCTGCTCGGCAAGACGAACACCGACGAGTTCGCGATGGGCTCCTCGACCGAGAACTCGGCGTACGGGCCTTCCCGCAATCCCTGGGACCCGACGCGCGTTCCCGGCGGCTCGGGTGGAGGTTCGGCCGCAGCCGTGTCGGCGGGCCTCGCGCCGTGGGCGCTCGGCTCCGACACCGGCGGATCGATCAAGCAGCCCTCGGCGCTCTGCGGCAACGTCGGCCTGCGTCCGACCTACGGAACGGTCTCCCGCTACGGGATCGTCGCCTTCGCGTCCAGCCTCGACCAGGTCGGCCCGGTGACGAAGACGGTGCGCGACAACGCGCTGCTCTACGGGATCATCAGCGGTCGCGACGAACGCGACTCGACGACAGTTGACGTTCCGCCGGTGGAATTGCCGCAGGCCGAGGACCTGAAAGGGCTCCGGGTCGGTGTGCCCAGAGAGCTGAACGAGGCGGAGGGCATCGCTCCGGGCGTGGCGGAGATCGTCCGTCGCACGATCGACCTCTGTGCAGAGCTCGGCGCGGACGTCGGCGAGTGTGAGCTGCCGCGCTCGGTCGAGTACGGGCTGGCCTGCTACTACCTGATCGCCCCCGCGGAGGCGTCGTCCAATCTCGCGCGCTACGACGGTGTTCGCTACGGCCTGCGGGTGCCCGCGGAGAACTACTACGAGATGGTCGCGCGCACGCGAGACGCCGGCTTCGGCGACGAGCCGAAACGGCGCATCATGCTCGGCACCTATGCGCTCTCCGCGGGCTACTACGACGCGTACTACGGTCAGGCGCAGAAAGTCCGCACCGTGATCGCGCGCGAGTTCGACTCGGCGTTCGAGCGCTTCGACGTGCTCGTCAGCCCGACGTCGCCGACGGTTGCGTTCAAGCTCGGCGAGAAGGCCGCCGACCCGCTCGCGATGTATCTCGCGGACGTGCTGACGATCCCGCCGAACATGGCCGGCCTGCCGGGTCTCTCGATTCCGTGCGGGCTCTCCGAGGGCCTGCCGGTCGGGCTGCAGCTGATCGGCCCGCAGTTCGCCGAGAACACGCTTTTCCGCGCCGGCCACGCGCTCGAGGCGGCGATCGGGTTCGACACCGTGCCGGAGCGGCTGCGGTGAAAACAATCGTCGACCGCGCAGCCGACTTCGTGCTCGCTGTCGAGCGAGTGTTCGGCGTGCGTCCCCGCGTGCTCGACGGCTCGCGTGCCGTGCAGATCGAAGACGTGCGCCTGTCGCTCGAAGCGGGCGAGCGCGAGCTCTGCCTGATCCGGATGCACGGTGCGCTCGAGGAGTACCTCGCGATCTTCGAGGTGCGCGGCGACATCGAGGTTCCACTGCTTCGCGCGAAGGAGTTTCTCTATGCCTGAGTGGGAGCCCGTGATCGGTCTGGAGATCCACGTGCAGCTGAAGACGCGCACGAAGATGTTCTGCGGCTGCGAAGCCGGGTTCGGCGGCGAGCCGAACACGCGCACCTGCCCGGTCTGCCTGGCGTTCCCGGGAGCATTGCCGGTTCCGAACGAGCGGGCTGTCGAATGGACGATCAAGCTCGGCCACGCGCTCAAGTGCACGATTGCCGAGCACGCGGTCTTCCACCGGAAGAACTACTTCTATCCGGACAATCCGAAGGGCTACCAGATCTCCCAGTACGACGAGCCCCTCTGCGTCGACGGCTCCTTCGTCGTCCCGGGCCCCGAGGGAGACACGACGATCGGAATCGTGCGCGCACATCTGGAGGAGGACGCGGCGAAAACAATTCATGTCGGCGGCGCGACCGGACGCATCGTCGGCTCGGCGCACTCGAACGTCGACTTCAACCGCGGCGGCACGCCGCTCGTCGAGATCGTGACGCAGCCGGACATCCGCTCTGCGGACGAGGCGAAGCGTTTTCTGCAGCTCCTGCGCCAGACGATCGTCGAGCTTGGCGTCTCCGACGCGGAGATGGAGAAGGGCACGCTGCGTGCGGATGCCAACGTCTCCGTCCGCGAAGTCGGCGAGACGGCCTATCGCACTCGCACCGAGCTGAAGAATATGAACTCGTTCAACCACATCGCGCGTGGCATCGACGCCGAGCTCCGGCGCCAGATCGAGACGTGGGAGTCCGGCGGCGTGGTGGTGCAGGAAACGCTCGACTACGAGGTCAAGTCGGACACGGTCACGTCGCGCCGGCGCAAAGAGGAGGCGGACGACTATCGCTACTTCCCCGAGCCCGACCTCGTTCCACTCGATCCGCCGGTCGAGTTGGTCGAGCGGGCGCGTGGCGAAGTGCTGGAGCTGCCGGGCGAGCGCATCCGCCGCTTCGAGCAGCAGTACGGGTTGTCGTACTACGACTCCGAGGTGCTGAACGGGTCGGCCGCGCTCGCGGCGTTGTACGAACAGGTTGCGCTCGACGGCGTTGACGCGAAGGCGGCGTCGAACGTCTTGATGAACGACTTCGTCGCCACCGGCATCGATCCCGCGTCGGTCGACGGCACCGAGCTGGGCAAGCTGATCGCTGCGCGCTCGACCATGCCGCGTGAGACGTTCGCACGCGCGCTGGCGGAGAGCGGCGACCCAGAGTTTCGCGCCGAGACGTATCTCGGCGACACGCTCGTCGCGGACACCGCCGAGCTCGAGCCGCTCGTCGACCGGATCCTGGAGGCGAGCCCGGGCCAGGTCGCGACGTACAAGGCCGGCAAGGAAGGAGTGCTCGGCTTCTTCGTCGGCCAGGTGATGAAGGAGACGCAGGGCAAGGCGGATCCGAAGGTCGTGAACGAGCTCCTGCGCCGAAAACTGGCGTAGTTTCAGACACCTTTCCGCGGGTACCTCTTGAGCTTGCCCCTTCGGTTTTCCTAGCAACCGAGAGGAGTCGAGATGAACACGTGGGTCTGGATAGTCATTGGGGTTGTTGTGGCGATCGTTGTGCTCGGCGTGCTGTTCAGCGCGCTGCGTACGCGGCGATCGCGTTCGTTGCAAGACCAGTTCGGCCGCGAGTACGACCGCACGGTCGACAAGGCCGGCGGCCGCCGGGAGGCCGAACGAGAGCTCGCCGAGCGCCAGAAGCGTCACGACGAGCTCGAGCTCAAACCGCTGCCTCCGGAAGCGCGCGAGCGCTATCTGAAGCAATGGCAGCAAACGCAGAGCCGTTTCGTGGACGATCCGACGGGTGCCGTCTCAGAGGCGGATGACCTCGTCAACCGGGTGATGCGAGACCGGGGCTATCCGGTCGACGACTTCGAGCAGCGGGCGGCGGACATCTCCGTCGAGCATCCCGAGCTCGTCGAGCGGTACCGAACGGCGAACGGCATTGCCCGCGCCAGCGAGCAGGGCAAGGCATCGACTGAAGATCTCCGGCACTCGGTGCGGCACTACCGCGCACTGTTCGTCGAGTTGCTCGACGGCGACGCGGGCGACGGAGTCGAGAACGTCGACGACGTGTCGAGCCGCGATGCGGAAGCCGACGAGGACGCTCACATGGACAACCGCGTCGAGCGTCTGCGCTAACGAACTAGCTAGCTCAGATCAGACCGCAATAGCGCGCCGTGTTCGGCCAAGGATAGAACCCGCGGCCGGCACGGTGCGCTCGCTCGGCAACCCACATCTGCTCGAGCGGCGTCCAGTGATCCGCCGTCCCCTTCGTCGCGAGCAGGTGGCGGCCATAGGTGCGCTGGAAGCCAAGATCCATCTGCAGGCCACCGTAATAGGGACCGTTCGGATCGTTCCAGGCGCCCTCGAAGTGGTGGATGCAGAGCCATTGGCGCTTGTGCGGGGGATTCAAGGCCCGCTGCCGCAGGTGGTAGGCGACCTGCTTCCAGACCGCGATCTTCGCCTGCACGTCGACGGGCGGATTTCTGAGGTCCCGGGTGACCTGCTTGCCCATCGTCCGCTGCCAGCGCCAGGCCTCGTGGCGGTACCTGTCGATCTGACGCTGGATCTCGCTCTGGTCGAACTGCGTCAAGGTCGTCTCGGTTTCCGTCGTCGTTGTCGGCTCCGGAGTGCTCTCCGCGCGCAGGGTGGTGGCAGCGGCGAGCGCTACTCCCAGTGCGCAGGCGCACGCCAACGCAAGTGTCAACTTTGAGTGCATCTGAGTGATCCCCCCGGATCAACGCCGCCCCGCGACTGTGCCGCAGCTCAGGGTCGGCTGGTTGTCGAAGGGGTAAGACTGCCCCGACCTCGCAGAAGTTAGACATGTTCGTGCCGATTGCCTCGAAGGACAGTGGAATCACCACGATCTGCGACGGCCACAGACCCCGCTAGGCTCAAGGGCAGTGGCCGAGAAGCGTTATCTGCTCACACCGGGGCCGACCCCGGTGCCGCCCGAGGTGCTCGCCGAGCTCGCCAAGCCGGTCATCCATCACCGTGAGCGCGACTACCGCGAGATCTACGAGCAGTGCCTGCAGCAGCTGCGCGAGGTGTACCGCACGCAAAACGACGTGCTGATGTACACGACCTCGGGAACGGGCGCGTTCGAATCCGCCGTCGCGAACCTGACGTCCCCCGGCGACCGGCAGCTCGTGCTCTCTGCCGGGAACTTCGGGGAGCGCTGGGCGGGAATGGCCAAGGCATTCGGTGCCGACGTCGTGCACACCCGCCTGGAGTGGGGCGAAACGCCGGATGCCGACGACCTGCGTACCGCTCTCGCCGCCGCCGGCGACGTTCGCGTCGTCTACCTCACGCACTCGGAGACCTCGACAGGCGTGGTGTGCGACGTCGAGTCGCTGACCGCCGTGGCGAAAGAGGCCGGAGCACTCGTCGTCGTCGACGCGATCTCGAGCCTCGGCGCCGTGCCCCTCGAGAGCGATGCATGGGGCATCGACGTCGTCGTCTCAGGCTCGCAGAAAGCACTGATGTGCCCGCCGGGCGTGGCCTTCACCTCGGTTTCTGCCGCTGCTTTGGAGGCGGCGTCCCACTCCACCTCACCGCGTTACGTCCTGGACTGGGAGCGGACCCGCAAAGCACAGGCGAAGCTGGATGCGCCGTTCACACCCGCCATCCCGATCGTCAGGGCGCTGAACGTCTCGCTGGGCCTGCTGCTCGACGAAGGGCTCGGGGCCGCGTTCGAGCGTCATGCCCGGCTCGGCCGCGCCTGCCGCGAAGGGGCCAAGGCGATGGGACTCGAGTTGTTCTCGCCCGACGAAGAGCGCTCGGCGGTGGTCACAGCGATTCGAACGCCGGACGGCGTCGATGCGACGGAGGTCGTCTCGAGCCTACGGGATCGCTTCGGCATCACGATCGCCAACGGCCAGGGCGAGCTCAAGGGCAAGATCTTCCGCATCGGCCACATCGGCTGGTTCGACGTATTCGACATCACGACGGCGCTCGCGGCCGTCGAGCTCGTTCTCGCCGACGCGGGTGCCCAGATCGAGCGTGGCGCCTCCGTCACCCGGGCACTCGAGGCCTGGGCCGACCACACTCCCGTTTGAGCAAGGTCCTCGTCCGCGAACCGATCGCGGAGGCCGGAGTCCGCCTGCTACGCGAGCGCGGCTTCGACGTCGACGTCGACGGCGATTCAGACCTGGCCGAGACGATCGGCGAATACGACGCGATCGTCGTGCGCTCGGCGACGAAGGTCACAGCCGAGCTGATCGCGCGCGCCGACAAGCTCAAGGTCATCGGCCGTGCGGGGGTCGGCATCGACAACGTCGACGTTGCCGCCGCCACGCGACGCGGGATCGTCGTAGCGAATGCGCCGGAGTCCACCGTCGTGTCTGCGGCCGAGCACACCATCGGCCTGCTCGTCGCCTTGACGAGGAACATTCCTCAGGCTCACGCCGCGCTCAAGCAGGGCCGCTGGGAACGCAAGACCTACGGCGGCGTGGAGCTGTCGGGCAAGACGCTCGGTGTTCTCGGCTTCGGCCGAATCGGGCAGCAAGTTGCGAGACGGGCGGCCGGGCTCGGCATGCGCGTCGTCGCCTACGACCCGTTCGTTGCGCCCGAACGCTTCCGCGAGCTCGGCATCGAGCGCGTCGAGACGGACGCGGAGGTCTACACGGTCGCTGACTTCATCACCCTCCATCTCCCGCTGACCGACGAGACACGCCTCTCGATCGGCGCGGCGGTGTTCGCGCAGATGCGCGACGGCGCTCGGATCGTGAACGCGGCGCGCGGTGAGCTGATCGACGAGGACGCGCTGCTCGAGGCGCTGAAATCCGGAAAGCTCGGCGGTGCCGCGCTCGACGTCTTCTCCACCGAGCCGTACACGGGCCCGTTATTGAAGCTCGACAACGTGGTCGCCACGCCGCACCTGGCCGCTTCGACCGAAGAGGCTCAGGATCGCGCGGGCGTGATCATCGCCGAGCAGGTCGCCGCCGCGCTCGAAGGCGGTCTCGTCACGAACGCCGTGAACATCCCGGTGATCGGCGCCGACGACCTCGAGGTGCTCGGCGCCTACATTCCGCTTGCGGCAAAACTCGGCCGCCTCGCGATGGAGCTCGCACAGGGTCACGTTCAGGAACTGCGCCTGACGTACTTCGGCGCGCTCGCCCAGTACGACACCCGTCTGCTGACAGTCGCTGCGTTGAACGGTGCCTTCCAGGGCCGGTCGGACCAGCCGGTGAACTACGTGAACGCTCCGGTGATCGCGGCAGAACGTGGGGTCGAGGTGCGCGAGGAGCGCAGCCGCTCCGCCCGCGACTACACGAATCTCGTGCGGGTCGAGGCCGTCTCCGACGGCGAGGCACTCCGCGTCGCCGGGACGACTATCGGCAATGACGACCGTCTGTGGCTCGTCAGCGCACTCGGCTTCGAGCTCGACATCGAGCTCTCGCCGCTGCTCGTGGTGTTCCGCTACGACGACGTGCCAGGGGTGATCGGCAAGGTCGGAAGCACCTTCGGCGAAGCGGGGGTCAACATCGCGAACATGACGGTGTCGCGCACGCGTCAGGGCGGCCAGGCCCTGATGGTGCTCTCGATCGACACGCCGCCACCGGCATCACTCGTGCAGCAAATTCATTCCGACTTCGCCGACGCCCGGTTCATCTCGCTGGAGTGAGCCTCCTCTAGGAGGCAGGCTCGGCGCGCGGGTCGAGCCGGCGAACGGTGCGGGCGATGACTCTGTTGAACTTCTCGACCACCGCAAGACGTTTGTCGGGTCGACTCACGATGCGCTCCACCTCCTCGAGCTCGTGACCCGGAACGAGGAGGAAGTGCGTCGCCTCCGCCCGCACCTCCTCGTACTGGTCGAGCGTCGCGGGAATGCGCTCTGCGCAGGCCGGGTCGGCGCATTCGCACACGAACTCGGCGTTGTCGGCGCTGAAACGCTCGGCGCTCTCGGCGATACGTTCGTTCACGCTGCGAAACAGCGCCTCGGTATGTGCAATCCGAAGCTCACCTTCAGCCATCTCGTCTCCCGTCGATTGACTGTCTGGTGGAAACGGCGAACACGCCGAATTGGTTGCGCGTATCGTCCGGCCGGTGTGGCCCGAGGCCGTTGAACGTGTCGCGATCTTCCTGCGGGCAGCCGGCGTCCAGGGCCAGCTCGAGGAGCTGCTCCCGGAAACCGAGCTGCCGCCCGGCGCGCGGTTGGAGACGATCGCGTTCGAATGCCAGGGAGGAGTGGTGGTCGCCCTGCTCCAAGCCGGACACGAGCTCGACCGCCAGAAGCTGGCTGCGGCGGCCGGCTGCTCGCCGCTCCGGCCCGTGCCGGCCCCCGGATTCCCCTTCGCCGGGGCGGCCGTCTTTCTCCACCGAACCGTCTTGACGACGCCGAATCTGTGGCTGGAAGCCGGTTCTCCCCGGCACGTGCTCGGTCTTGCACCTGCTCAGTTGACGCAGCTGACCGGGGCCAAGACCGCGGATCTCGCCGCCGAGACCTAAAAGGGGGGAGGTTGACAACGGGCCCCACGGGTAGAATCCGGTCCGGCCCAGTCCTCCCTCAAAGGAGTCCTTTTCATGCAGGAACTCGACAAGATCTGGATGAACGGTGAGCTGATCGATTGGGCCGACGCGAAGATCCACGTCGGAACGCACGGATTGCACTACGGCTCCGGTGTCTTCGAAGGGATCCGCGCCTACGAGACCCCGAAAGGCAGCGCGGTGTTTCGCCTCACCGAGCATCTGCGTCGCCTCGAGAACTCTGCGCAACTGCTCAACATGACGTTGCCGTACACCGTCGAGGAGCTTCGTTCCGCGTCGATGGATCTGATCGGAGCGAACGGCATCGCGGAGTGTTACCTGCGGCCGATCGCCTTCTTCGGGTACGGCGAGCTCGGGGTGGCGGCGACGAGCAATCCGATCGACGTCGTGATCATGAGCTGGCCTTGGGGGACGTACCTCGGCGCCGAAGGGTTCGAGAAGGGGATCCGCGCGAAGATTTCCAGCTGGACGCGGGTGGGACCGAACGTCATCCCGCACGTGGCGAAGGCCACCGGCATCTACCTCAACTCGATGCTGGCCGTGATGGAAGCGAACCGCGCAGGTTACGACGAGGCGATTCTGCTCACCGACGACGGCTTCATCGCGGACGGCTCGGGCGAGAACGTCTTCCTCGTCAAGGACGGAACGATCTACACGCCGGATCTGTCGGCCTCGATCCTCCCGGGCATCACGCGTGACACGATCATCCAGATCGCCCAGGACCTGGGCTACTCGGTCGTCGAGAAGCAGCTGATCCGAACGGATCTCTATCTCGCCGACGAGGTGTTCATGACGGGCACCGCCGCCGAGGTGACGCCGTTGCGCGAGGTGGACGACCATGCGATCGGCGCGCCGGGCCCGGTGACGCTCGCGATTCAGAAGGCGTACCTCGAGACGGTGCGCGGCAAGAGCGAGCGCTGGTCGCACTGGCTCGAGTACGCCTCGACCGAGCGCGCCAGAGCGCAAGCGTGACGGAAGCAGTCCGGGAGCTCCCGCTCTCCCGGCCGTGGCTCGACGAGCGGGAGGAAGAGCTCGTCCTCGAGGTCCTGAGGTCAGGCCGGCTGTCGCTCGGGCCGTGGATCGACCGTTTCGAGGAACAGATCGCCGAGCGCGTCGGCGCGCCGTACGCAGCCGCCGTCTCGAGCGGCACGGCCGGTTTGCACATGTTGTCGCGGATAGCAGGCCTCGGCCCGGGCGACGAGGTGATCACGTCGCCGCTCTCCTTCGTCGCTTCGGCGAACTGCTTCATTCTCGAAGGTGCGACTCCCGTGTTCGCGGACGTCGATCCGGCGACGCTGAACCTGGACCCGGCCGCGGTCGAGGCTGCAGTCACCGAGAAGACTCGAGCGATCGTCGCGGTCGACATGTTCGGCTACCCGTGTGAGCTGGACGAGCTCGAGGCGATCGCCGACCGTCACGGGCTCACGCTGATCGAGGACGCGTGCGAGTCGCTCGGGGCCGAATACCGTGGGCGGCCGCTCGGCTCGCACGGCACCTCGGCCGTCTTCGCCTTCTATCCGAACAAGCAGATGGCGACGGGCGAAGGTGGGGTGGTCGTGACGCACTCGGAAGAGGAGTGGCAGGTATTGCGCAGCCTGCGCAACCAGGGCCGCTCCTACGACGGCGGCGGCTGGTTCCACCATGTCCGCGTCGGCTTCAACTACCGGTGGACGGACATTCAGGCCGCGATCGGCCTCGGCCAGCTGGAGAAGCTCGATCGCATTCTCGAGCTCCGCGAGACGGCTGCGCGAAGGTACACCGAGTTGCTCCAGGATCTGCCGCGGGTCGAGACGCCCACCGCGGACGATGCCGAGCATCGCCGCTCCTGGTTCGTCTACGTCGTCAAGCTCGCTACCGATGTCGACCGCGACGCCGTCATGGAGTCGTTGCGCCGCCAGGGAGTCGCGACGGCCGAGTACGTCCCGTGCATTCATCTGCAGCCGTACATGCGTGCGCAGTTCGGCTTCTCGGAGGGCCTGTGCCCCGTTGCGGAGGAGACGGCCGCACGGACTATGGCGCTGCCCTTCTTCAGCCAGATCGAGCCCGGCGACCAGGAGCGCGTCGTCGAGGTTCTGCGCGCGGCGCTCTCGTAGGACGCTCATGCACGTGACGTCGCTCGCTGCGGTCGAGCCTTTCACGACGAAGGACGGATCGTTGATCCGGGAGCTTCAACACACTCAGGCGCAGAGCCTGGCCGAGGCGAAGCTCGAGCCGGGGCAGGTGACCGAGCGGCACTACCACCGCGACAGCGAGGAGATCTATTTCCTGCTCGAGGGAACCGGTGTGCTCGAGCTCGACGGACAGCTGCGGGACCTCCAGCCGGGTGATGCGGTGCTGATCCCACCCGGGACCTGGCACCAAATCCGCGCGCTCGAGCCGTTGCGCTTCCTCTGCTGCTGTTCCCCTGCGTACTCCCACTCGGACACGTTCTTCGAGTAAGAGCAGGTTGCTAGCTCCCTGCGGGAGCCTTTCGGTCGAGCGCCGCTGCGACTCGGTCCTGCAGTGTTCTGAGCGTGAACGGCTTGACGATGTAGTCGTCGGCTCCGGCTGAGAAGCCTCTCTCGACGTCGAGCGGCGCGGCGCGTGCAGTGAACAGAATCACGACGATGCCATCCGTCGCCGGATCGCTCTTGAGGGCGGTCGTGACCTGGTAGCCGTCGAGCTCCGGCATGGAGACGTCGAGCAGGGCGAGATCGGGTACGTGCTCACGTGCCAGAGCGAGTGCGGCTGCCCCGTCACGCGCGACGATCGTCTCGAAGCCGTGATCCGTCAGGCCGAGCCGCACGAGCTCGAGGATGTCCTCGTCGTCGTCCGCAATCAACACGGTCGTTCGGTCGTCGTGCTTTGTGACACATGTTGCCGTTCATGCCGCCTCCTTGATTGGCACAGAGCTGACGGACGCGGCGAGCGGTAGGACGACCCGAAACGTCGCGCCCGTCCCCTCGATGTTGTCCACTGTGATCTGGCCGCCGTGCCTTTCGACGATCGCCTTGACGATCGAAAGGCCGAGGCCCGTTCCCTGAATCGCGTTCTCCATCGTCGCTTCGCTGCGGAAGAAGCGACTGAAGAGCTTCGTCTGATCCGCGGCCGAGATACCAAGGCCGGAGTCCTTGACCTCTATTGCGACCTGGTTCCCGAATGTGTTCACCGAGACCGCCACGAAGCCTCCCGGGCTCGTGAACTTCAATGCATTCGAAAGGAGATTGTCGATGACCTGCGCGAGTCGCTTCTTGTCGCCGATCACCTTCGCCTGCGTGCTGCCGTTCACGACCATCTCGATTCGGCGTTCCGCCGCGATCGGAGCGGAAGCCGCCAGCGCTTCGTCGACGAGGTCTCCAATCGAGACGACATCCTTGTCGAGCGTGACGCGACCCGCGCGCACCTGGGCCGTGAAAAGCAGATCGGCGACGAGGTCGAGCAGTCGATGGGCGGTGCGGTGCACGACCTCCAGGTGGTCGCGATGCCGTTCCTTGAACTCGGCCGAGTCGTCTTGGAGCAACTCGAGGTAGCCCACGATCGACGTGAGCCCCGTAGACCAGATCGGCGACGAGCGTGGCCACGATCGCAAAGGCCACGCACCGCAGCGGGATAATCGCGAGTGAGCGGCTGAAGACCAGGTGGGCCAGGCCCGCGAGCAGCAAGATGTCGGCCACCGGAGTTCCGATGGCGAGGATCGTGGCGAGCCGTGAAGCAGACTGGGCGCCGAGGATCGGCTCGAGCAGAATGAGGTGCGTCAGGATTGCCGCGGGGATCGTGACGATTAATCCGGCAAGGAGGTTTCCGAGCTTCGGACGCCCCGTGCCGCGCGCGAGCGTGAACACCCCCGCGGTGAGCAGCGGATAGCCCAACCAGTACGCGATGTCCGCGAAAGACGGGTACGGCGCCTGGGGTGCAGGATCCAGCGGTAGCTGTCCCAATACGCGTCGCCCGCGCACCACATTCCGAGGCCGGCCGCGAAGAGCCACCATGGCCGTTGCCGCGCGGGCCGGTAGCGGCGGATCCCGACCACGATCGAGACCAGGGCGGCGACGCTGAACCCCTGGTAGATGATCAGCTGGGCCGACGGCCCGACAAAGAAGTAGACGACACCGAACGCGAGCGCGGCGCCCGCGAACGCACGCCAGATGAGCCCATCCCCTCGTCGAGACGGGCGGTTGGGTGGCCAAGCGGAGGTCGTGGGGCTGGGCGCAGGCACGCACTTCGAGGATCGCCCAAGAAGCGCGGCCCCGGCAGTCCCCTTTTCGGGCCGCTCGGCTCACCGAATCGAGGCGGGTGCCCTGACCCTTTTGTGGCGCCCGCGGCCTCTGCAGCCGTCGCCATAATGCCGCGCGTGGCCGGGACCGACGAGCCGGGGGTTCCGGCGGCGGAACGACGAGGCTGGCGTACGCACGCTTCGCGCCTCGCCCTCGACATCGCGCCACTGCGCCGCTATCCGGCGTTCAGGCGGCTCTGGTTCTCGCAGGGAATTTCGTTCATTGGCACCGAGATCGCCGAGGTCGCGCTCGCGTACCAGATGTACCAGCTCACGGGGTCGACGCTCGCCGTCGGGCTCATCTCGCTCACGCATCTGGTCCCGCTCCTCACGCTTACCGTGATCGGCGGCGCGATCGCGGATGCCTTCGACCGGCGCCGCGTGATGCTGCTCCAACAGGTCGGGATGGTCGTGGGGAGCCTCGGGCTCGCGGCGAATGCGGCTTTCGACCACCCGAAGGTCTGGCCGCTCTACGTCTTCCAGTTCGTGATCTCGGCCTCGTTCAGCATCGGTGTCGGTGCCCAACGTTCGATGACGCCGCAACTGGTGGACGAGGCGCACTTCATGTCGGCTTCCGCGCTGAACAGCGTCACCTCGCAGTTCGGCGCTGTGGGAGGTCCCGCGCTCGCGGGCGTGCTGATCAAGTTCCTCGATCTGAAGTGGCTCTACCTCGGCGACTCGCTCTCGTACGTCGGGGCGATCGTCGCGGTGGCCCTGTTGCCGCGTCTGGTCGCGATCGAGGATGCCGATCGCCCGAGCTGGAGCTCGATTGTCGCCGGCTTCCGTTACGTGCGCAGGCAGCCTGTGATTCTCGGCTTCTTCCTCGTCGACACGAACGCGATGATCTTCGGGATGCCGAGCGCGCTCTTTCCGGCGATGGCGGCGCATCGCTTTGGCGATCCGGCGCTGGTGGGCTACCTCTACATGGCGCCCGCAGCAGGTGCGCTCGTCGTGTCCTTGCTCTCCGGCCCGTTACGACACATCCGCCGGCAAGGCCTCGGTGTCGTGGTGTCCGCAGCGCTCTGGGGTCTCGCGATCGCCGCGTTCGGATTCGCCCAGCAACTCTGGATCGCGCTGCTGCTTCTCGGCCTCGCGGGTTTCGGCGACCAGATCAGCGCGATCCTGCGCTCCGTCATGCTGTACCGGATCACGCCCAAGCAGATGCTGGGGCGCGTTTCCGGAATCGAGTTCATGCAGGTCGCAGCTGCACCGTCCGTCGGCAACCTCGAAGCGGGCGCGCTGGCGTCATTGACCAGCGTCCGCTTCTCGATCGTCACCGGCGGCGTCGCTTGCCTCGTCGGCTGCCTCGCGCTGGCGTTCGCGTTCCCGGCGCTTCTTCGCTACGACAGCCGAGCCGATGCTGAGCCGTGACTTCTTCGCGCGGAGCGTCCACGACGTCGCGCCGGAGCTGATCGGGGCGACGTTGCTCTTCGACGGTGTGGGCGGCCGGATCGTCGAGGTCGAGGCGTACGACCGCGAAGATCCGGCGAGCCACACCTACCGCGGCCGCACGCCCCGCAACGCAACGATGTTCGGTCCCGCCGGCCACGCGTACGTGTACCGCTCGTACGGGATCCACTGGTGTCTGAATCTCGTCTGCGGTGGCGATGACGACGCCGAAGCCGTGCTGGTACGCGCGCTCGAGCCGACCGCGGGAATCGACGCGCAACAGCGGCGACGCAGAGTCACAGCGCTCCGTGCGCTGTGCTCCGGGCCGGGGAAGCTGTGCCAGGCACTGGGGATCACAGGTGACCACGACGGCCTCGCTCTCGACGCACCGCCCTTTCTGCTGGCGGAGCGCACCGAGAAGCCGAAGATCTCCACCGGCCCGCGAATCGGCATCACACAGGCCACCGAGGTGTCCTGGCGTTATCTGGAGGACGGGTCGGCGTTCCTCAGCCGGCCGGCACTCAGCCGTGCCCGACGACCAGCCTGATCTTCATCTGCGGCGCCGCGGCGACCCCGGCAACAGGCATCTGCGCCACGATCCGGCCCGAGCGCCCGTCGGCAAACCGCTCGATCACCGGCACCAGTCCGCGGCCGCGGAGCTTTCGCCGGGCAGCGGAGAGCGATAGCCCCGTCACCTTGGGAACGATGCCGTGCAGAGGCTTCGCGAGCACCAGCGTCACGGTGTCGTGCGACGAGAGCCGCCCTTTGCGCGGGAACTGGTCGAGCACGAGATCGACTCGCTGCTTGGCCACGGCGGGCTTGTAGACGACGCTCGCAGTGAGCGGTTGCAGAGCGAGGCGGATCTTCGCCCTCGTCAAAGACATGCCGACGACTCGCGGAACGTCAACCTCGTTCGGCTTGCAGTTCGCCGTCCGGGCGGGGCCGTGTCCGGCGAAATAGGTCACGAGCTCGGTGACCCGGCAGTACCCGTTGTCGAGCTCCAGCGAGCCGTCTCGCCACACGACCCGCTTCGCCGCCGACGCGCGATACGCGTATCCAGGGAACGACTCGGGTGTCGTTCCCGCGAGGGCGAGCCGGCTGAATCTGTTCCAGATCTCGGCCGGAAAGGTTCCGCCCGCGACAGGTTGTCCGTGGTACTCCGTCAGCATCGGCTTGAGCCGATTCGGATAGCCGACCCAGACGGCGGTGGCGAGCTGCGGCGTGTACCCCACGAACCAGGCATCGCCGTAGTTCTCGGTCGTTCCCGTCTTCCCGGCGACCGTGCGGTCGGAAAGCGCCGCGCGCCTACCCGTGCCGGAGCGAATCACCCCTTCGAGAATGCTCGTCAGGAGTGCGTTCTCGTCGGGAGTGAGGATGCGACGATTGATCGGCCGGTTGTCGTCGACGACCTTCCCTTCGGGATTGCTGATCCGCGCGATTGCGCGCGGGTGGTTTCCGAAGATCGACCCGTCGATTCGGCGCCCGTCGTTCGCGAACGTGGAAAATGCGCGCGCCATTTCGAGCGGGCTGACAGGGTCGGCGCCCAGGCCGATTGCGAAGTACGGATTCAGCTGCCGGGTGATGCCGAGCTGGCGCGCCGTCGCCGCGACGTTCTTCGGGCCGACGAGCTGCGTGAGCTGTGCAAACACGGTGTTGTCCGAGACGACGGTCGCCGTGGTGAGATTCGCAGAGCCGAGATACGAGTTCTCGTAGTTGTGCACGGGCCAGTACTTGTCGCCGATGAAGATCGACACCGGCCGCGAAGGGAAGATCGTCGTCGGTGAGACGCCCTGCTTCAGCGCAGTTGCGAGTACGAACGGCTTGAAAGACGACCCCGGCTGCCGCTCACCCTGAACCGCGAGGTTGAACTGGCTCTGCCGGAAGTTGTCTCCGCCGTACATCGCCAACACTTCACCGGTGCTCGGCCTGATCGCGACGAGCGCCGCCGACGGGCCGTTCGGTTCCTTGAGGACGCCTTCGATCGCCTGGCGAGCGAACTTCTGCAGCCGGAGGTCGATCGTCGACTGCACGTTGAGACCGCCACCGAACACGCGTCGCGTCCCGTATTGCTCGATGAGCTGCTGCTTGACGTAGTTGACGAAGAACGGCGCCGGTCCCTCGATGCCTGGCAGGCGCACGTCCGCGGCCTTCGGTAGCGGCGCACGGTTCGCTCGCTTGAGGTCGCGCGGCGTGATCTCGTTCTGCGCGAGCATCGTCTGGAGCACCTCGAGCCGGCGGGCCCGGGCGGCAGTCGGATTGGTCACCGGGTCGAAGCCGGAAGGATCCGCTGGGATGCCGGCGAGCAGCGCCGCCTCCGGCAGGGTCAGTCGAGACGCAGTGGTGTTGAAGTAGGTCTGCGCCGCGCGCTGGATGCCGTAGGCGCCGTTACCGAAGTAGATGGTGTTCAGATACGCCGTGAGGATCCGCAGCTTCTTCCAGCGCTGCTCCAGCTGCCAGGCCAGAGCGGCCTCCTTGAGCTTACGGCTGATCGTCCGCTGGCTCGTGACACACGAGTTCTTCACGAACTGCTGTGTGATGGTCGAACCTCCCTGCACGACCTTCTTGCTCGTCACGTCGGCCCAGACGGCACGGCCGATGCCGCGCAGGTCGACGCCGCGGTGCTCGTAGAAGCGTTTGTCCTCGACCGCCACGATCGCCTGCTGCATGATCGGCGCGATGTCTTGCGTATTCACGAGGATGCGGCTCTCCGCTCCGCGCAGGGTCGCGAGAATCGTGTGTCCGTCGTTCGCGTAGATGTGCCCGTCGATCTCGCGCGGCACGTGCGCGGGGTCGCACGTCGGAATCTGGCTAGCGACGGCGGTGATCAGCCCGAACGTGAACGAGGCGATCCCGAGAAACGCGAGGATGAGTAGGAGGGCCGTAAGACGGAGCTTGCGAATTCTCCGCCTGCGCCCGTTCGAAGCGGGAGCCAGGGTGCTGCGTTTCCGGCGAAGCAAGCGCCGGATTCTAGCTCTGAGCGGTGTTCCTCACGGTGACGAGCGGTTGGCTCGAGGGTGCCTTCCGGCCTCCCGACGGCTCTTTCGTGACCATGACGGTCGCCCCGGCAGGCACGGGCTGGTCGAGCGGCACGGCGAGGGTCTCGCCGCCTTCGAACAGGCCAGCCGGCTCGGGTGCTCCTGCGGCGGCGACCCAGGCCTCGTAGGTCCGTCCCGCTCCGGCGGGCGGGAGCTTCCCGAGCACGAGAGCTGCCGCTCCGTTCGGCGCGACGACGAGCGTTCCATTCGGAAAGGAGATCGCACGCGAGCCGGGCTGCGCGACGATCCGGGCCACCTGCCCCTGGCGGGCGAGCTGCGCGTCTCGACGGTCGAGCTTGTTCGAGAGCGACGACGCCCAGATGCCGAGCCCGATTGCCGTGCACGCGGCCACTGCGGCGACGGCGACGACCGGCCTGAACCAACGCGGCCGCAACGGCACGACGTTCATCCGCTCGCGTGCCGCCTGTTGCAGGATCCGTGCCCGGAGCTCCGCAGACGGTGCCGGCGCCTCCGTGGCGTACGCGAGCGCGCCTGCGGCGTCCGAGAGCTCTGCGAGCTCCTCGCGGCAGCGGTCGCAGTGCGCGAGATGTGCCTCGTAGGCACGCGCGTCCTCGGACCCGAGGGCGTCGAGCGCGTACGCGGCGGTCAGGTCGTGTAGGGCGTCGGCTGCCATGCCGTCTCTCCGTTTCCTGGCTCTGCGAGCAGCTCTCGGAGCCGCGCGAGACCGGTGAACATCCTGCTTTTGATCGTACCGACGGGTTGGCCGAGCCTCTCTGCGAGCTCCGTCTGGCTGAAGCCTCCGTAATAGGCGAGCTCGAGCGCTTCACGCTGCTGATCCGGAAGCTGCTTCAACGCCTGCTGTACGCGCTCACGCTCGAAACGGAGCCACGCATCGTCCTCGGCCGAGCCCTGCGAAGACGGCTCCGCACTCTCGCTCAACGGCTCGGCCCGCCTGCGGTCTTCCTTGCGGACGAGATCGACCGCGCGGCGATGGACGAGCGTCAACAACCAGGTACTCGCCTTTCCGCGTTCCGGCACGAAGCGGTCGGCATTCCGCCACGCCGTGAGAAAACCCTCCTGCACAGCGTCCTCGGCGAGCTTCTCGTCGCGCAGGATGCGGAGCGCAAGACCGTAGGCCACCCGTCCGAAGCGGTCGTACAGCTCGGCCAGGGCCGTGTCGTCGGAGCGTGCGACCATCGCCACGACGGCCTCGTCCGACAAGTGGGCGAAAGACCGGGCCATCGTCGGAGGAGTGTTCCCCATCGGAAGCATTCGCGTGGCAGCGTCTTCTGGTTCAGTTCGATCTGCGATACGTTCTGCCGTCATGCCGGCCGTTGCGCCTTTCGGGTCCTGGCAATCCCCGATTACCCCAGACCTGGTCGCAAGCGAGGGCGGCGTTGGTTTCGGCTATGTCGACATCAGCGCGGAGGGGGCCTACTGGACGGAAAGCCGGCCGCACGAGCAGGGGCGAACCGCCCTTGTCTTTCGGCCGTACGACGGTGAGCCGGTCGATGTCGTTCCCGCCGGCTTCAACGTCAGGACCCGGGTCCATGAATACGGCGGCGGCGCGTGGTTCCGAGACGGGAAGGTCATCTTCTGCTCGAGCTTTGACGACAGTCGGCTGTACCGCCTGGACGGCGTCGGAGCGACGCCTCAGCCGATCACGCCCGAGTCGGTGGAGCCGCACGCGCTCCGCTACGCGGACGGCCGGGTCTTCGCCGGCGGCAGGCTGATTGTGTGCGTCCGTGAGACGCACGGAGCTGAAGAGCCGAAGAACGAGCTGGTCGTGCTGCCGAGCGACGGCTCCGCCGAGCCGCGCGTGGTCGCGACGGGGAGGGACTTCTACGCGGCACCGCGACCGAGCCCGGACGGTGCTTGTCTCGCGTGGCTTGCATGGGATCACCCGCACATGCCGTTCGAGGGAACCGATCTCTGCGTGGCTCCACTTGCGGCCGACGGTTCGGTGTCGGGCGGCCGCAGAGTCGCGGGCTCCGAGCACGAGTCGATCTTCCAGCCGGACTGGAGCGCCGACGGGCTCCTCCATTTCGTCTCCGACCGAACGGGCTGGTCGAACCTCTACGTCGAGCGCGACGGGAAGGTCGAGGCTCTGACGAACGAGGAGGCCGACCTGGGCTACCCGCAATGGGTTTTCGATCTCTCGCGCTACGCCTTCCTCGACGACGGCCGGATCGCCTGCGTCTTCACGCGCGCAGCCGTGGACGGCCTGGAGCTGCTCGATCCCCAAACGGGAGAGCTGGCCGCGCTCGACCTGCCGTACTCGAGCTACTCGTCGCCGTCGATCTGCTGCCACGGCGGCAAGCTCATCTTCCCTGCGTCGGCGCCGAGCGAATTGCCGGCGGTCGTGGAGGTCGACGTCCAATCGAGCGACCGGCGGATACTGCGGCGCTCGAGCGAGCTGAAGCTGGACGAGCGCTACCTGTCCTTTGCGGAGCCCGTCTCTTTCGCAGGCACCGACGGCCTCACGTCCCACGGCTTCTATTACGGACCGACGAATCCCGAGTACACGGGTCCCGACGGCGAGCTGCCCCCGCTGGTCGTGCTGGTGCACGGTGGCCCGACCGCGCATGTGACGACGGCGCTCGATCTCCACGTGCAGGTCTTCACGAGCCGTGGCATCGCGGTCGTCGACCTCAACTACGGCGGCAGCACCGGGTACGGCCGCGACTACCGCGACCGGCTTCGCCACCGCTGGGGCGAAGTGGACGTTGAGGACAGCGCGGCGGCGGTTCGGTATCTCGGTGAGCGAGGTGACATCGATCCCGAGCGGGTTCAGATCACGGGTGGCAGCGCGGGCGGCTATACGACGCTGATGGCGCTCGCCGTGCGCGACGAGTTTGCTTCCGGCGCTTCATACTTCGGCGTCGCCGACCTCGTCACGTTCCACGGGGATACGCACAAGTTCGAGTCGCACTACGACGACTACCTCGTCGGTCCGTGGCCCGAAAAGCGGGAGCTCTATCGCGAACGCTCCCCCGTGACGCACGCGGACTCCATCTCCGATCCGCTGCTGCTGTTGCAGGGCCTCGACGACAAGGTCGTGCCACCGTCCCAATCTGAGGTGATCGTCGACGCGCTCAAAGCTCGAGGCATCCCGTACGCGTACATCCCCTTCGCCGGCGAAGGGCACGGGTTCCGTCGAGCCGAGAACATCGAGCGCGCTGCCGCCGCGCATCTGTCGTTCCTCGCGCAGGTCTCAGGCTTCGAGCTCACTGACGAGATCGAAGCGGTGGAGATCGAGAACCTGCGCACCGTTCGGCCGTGATCCTGCGCGCGTGAACGTCGCCGAGCTCACACGAAACGCGGTGGACGTGCTGCCCAGGGGCGAGCTCGAAAAGAAGCTCAAGCTCGGGCGCCCGCTGCGGGTGAAGCTCGGAATCGACGTGACTGCGCCGCACATCCATCTGGGCAACGGCATCCCGCTGCAGCGCATGCGCGCGTTCCAGGACGCCGGCCACACCGGTGTCCTGATCGTCGGGGACTACACCGCGCGCATCGGCGATCCGTCGGGAGCGTCGGCCGAGCGGCCGATGATCGACCCGGAGCAGATCGACCGCATGGCCGCCAAGTTCTTTGAGTCGGCGTACACGATCCTCATCCCCGAGCGAACGGAGGTCCGGTTCAACGGCGAGTGGCTCGGCAACGTCGACTTCGCCGAGGTGCTGCGTCTCACGCGCACCGTGACCGTGGCGAGGCTTCTCGAGCGCGACGACTTCGCCAACAGGTTCGCTGCGCAGCAGCCGATCTCCGTGTCCGAGCTCCTGTATCCATTGATGCAGGCCTACGACTCCGTCGCGGTCGAGGCCGATGTCGAGCTCGGCGGCACCGACCAGCTGTACAACCTGCTGACCGGACGCGACGTGATGGAGGCCTACGGGCTCGAGCCCCAGGTCGTGCTGACCACTCCGTTGATCGATTCGTGGGACGGGACGAAGATGAGCGGCTCGAAAGGGAATTACCTCGCGCTCGTCGAGGATCCGAACGAGCAGTTCGGCAAGACGATGCGGCTGCCCGACGAGCTGCTCGAGACGTACTACCGGCTCGTCATGGAACGCGAGCTGCCGAGCGGCGACCCGATGCAGGCGAAGCTTGCACTCGCGCGCTTCATCGTCGAGCGTGCACACGGGCCTGAGGCCGCGGCCGCCGCCGAGGAGCATTTCACGCGGGTGGTGCGTGAGGGAGAGGCGCCTGCAGATGTCCCCGAGGCGCCGCTGCCGGCCGGGGACCCGGTCCATCTGCCCGCGCTGCTGGTCGAGCATCTCGGCGTGAGCTCGACCAGCGAGGCCAGGCGGCTGATCGCCCAGGGAGCCGTCAAGCTCGACGGCCGGCCCGCCACCGAGCTCGACGTTCCGCGGGCCGACCTCGCAGGAGCCCTCGTCCAGGCCGGAAAGCGGCGGTTCATGCGGTTTTCGGCTGCTTGACTGAGGGCCGAGAGTTGCTACCATGCCCGGGCTGCCCGATAGGGCGGTGTTAGACAGTCCCGTCCCTCGACACTGGAGCGCCCTCAGGACGCAATCGGATACGACGCAAGTTTCCGAGCTTCCCTGGGCCTCTGGCGCGAGTCGGAGGCTTTTTTAACGCCACAAGCAGCGACGGTCTTTGAAAACTCAGCAGCGTTCTAACGTCGAGACCTCGACGACCCCCTGCGGCTTCGCTTGCGATGCCGCTGAAGAGGCCGGGTGGCTTTGCCGGCCGGCCATTTCGAAGGGTCGGAGAGGAAACGAACAACCTGTCACAGCCTGAGGCGTCGCTTGCGATGCCAATGGGCTGGACTTTGAGCACAAGCTCAAAGTGAAAAGATCGCCGGCCACTATGTGCCGGCAATCAATCTTCATGGAGAGTTTGATCCTGGCTCAGGACGAACGCTGGCGGCGCGCTTAACACATGCAAGTCGAGCGAGAACCAGGCCTTCGGGCCTGGGGACAGCGGCGAACGGGTGAGTAACACGTGGGTAATCAACCCTCGATACTGGGATAGCCCGGGGAAACCCGGATTAATACCGGATGGCCCTTTGGATCCTCGGATCTGACGGAAAAGGTAGCTTCGGCCTCCGATCGAGGACGAGCCCGCGGCGGATTAGCTTGTTGGTGAGGTAACGGCTCACCAAGGCGACGATCCGTAGCTGGTCTGAGAGGACGATCAGCCACACTGGGACTGAGACACGGCCCAGACTCCTACGGGAGGCAGCAGTGGGGAATCTTGCGCTAATGCGGGAAACCGTGACGCAGCGACGCCGCGTGAGGGAAGAAGGCCTTCGGGTTGTAAACCTCTTTCAGGAGGGACGAAGCCACTCGGGTTAATAGCCCAGAGGGTGACGGTACCTCCAGAAGAAGCCCCGGCTAACTACGTGCCAGCAGCCGCGGTAATACGTAGGGGGCAAGCGTTGTCCGGATTTATTGGGCGTAAAGAGCGTGTAGGCGGCTAGATAGGTCCGTTGTGAAAACTCGAGGCTCAACCTCGAGACGTCGATGGAAACCATCTGGCTAGAGTCCGGAAGAGGAGAGTGGAATTCCTGGTGTAGCGGTGAAATGCGCAGATATCAGGAAGAACACCCGTGGCGAAGGCGGCTCTCTGGTACGTGACTGACGCTGAGACGCGAAAGCGTGGGGAGCGAACAGGATTAGATACCCTGGTAGTCCACGCCGTAAACGATGGGTGCTAGGTGTGGGGGGTGTCGACTCCCTCCGTGCCGAAGCTAACGCATTAAGCACCCCGCCTGGGGAGTACGGCCGCAAGGCTAAAACTCAAAGGAATTGACGGGGGCCCGCACAAGCAGCGGAGCATGTTGTTTAATTCGACGCGACGCGAAGAACCTTACCAAGGCTTGACATGCACGGGAATGTCGTGGAAACACGGCAGCCCTTCGGGGCTCGTGCACAGGTGGTGCATGGCTGTCGTCAGCTCGTGTCGTGAGATGTTGGGTTAAGTCCCGCAACGAGCGCAACCCCTGTCCTATGTTGCCAGCGTGAAAGACGGGGACTCATAGGAGACTGCCGGTGACAAATCGGAGGAAGGTGGGGATGACGTCAAGTCATCATGCCCCTTATGTCTTGGGCTACAAACGTGCTACATTGGCCGGTACAAAGGGCTGCAAACCTGCGAGGGTGAGCGAATCCCAAAAAGCCGGTCCCGGTTCGGATTGGAGGCTGAAACTCGCCTCCATGAAGGCGGAGTTGCTAGTAATCGCGGATCAGCAACGCCGCGGTGAATATGTTCCCGGGCCTTGTACACACCGCCCGTCACACCACGAAAGTTGGCAATACCCGAAGCCGGTGGCCTAACCCGCAAGGGAGGGAGCCGTCGAAGGTAGGGTCGATGATTGGGGTGAAGTCGTAACAAGGTAGCCGTAGCGGAAGCTGCGGCTGGATCACCTCCTTTCTAGGGATTCCGGAGCAATTACTCCGGTGGCTCCTGGCTCGTTGATGAATCGCATTGCTGCAATGATTCGTCCGAACAACCAGGTCGCCTAGAATTATGTCGACCTCGACAATAGAAACGCTGCTGAGTTTTGAGAGACCGTCCTTGTGGCGGTTTTCTCGTGTGCGGGCGCCGGCTCGCGTGCACCTTGAAAACTCCATAGCGACACACAAAGTGTTCTTTTCGATCAAGAGAACAAGAGCACACGGTGGATGCCTTGGCGCCAAGAGCCGATGAAGGACGTGGGCGGCTGCGATAAGCGCGGGGGAGGTGCTGACCAACCTTTGATCCCGCGATCTCCGAATGGGAAAACCTACGCGTGGTAATGCGCGCGTACTCCTAGCTGAATACATAGGCTAGGAGAGGCAAGCCGGGGAACTGAAACATCTTAGTACCCGGAGGAAAGGAAAGAAACCTCGACTCCCTGAGTAGTGGCGAGCGAAAAGGGAATAGCCCAAACCTTTGTGATGTGATAGGCGGCAGCCGTTGTCACAGAGGTGTTGTAGGGCCTGATTTGATCCGCCTGCCGGCGGGTCGGAAAGTTACAAAGTTGCGCGTTAGCCGAAGTGGATGGAAAGCCACACCACAGCGGGTAAGAGTCCTGTAGGTGAAAACGCGTAGCCTTTCTTATCAGGTTCCTGAGTACGGCCGGGCACGGGAAACCCGGTCGGAACCCGCGGGGACCACCCCGCAAGGCTAAGTACTCCTTGGCGACCGATAGTGAACTAGTACCGTGAGGGAAAGGTGAAAAGTACCCCGGAAGGGGAGTGAAATAGCACCTGAAACCGTGTGCTTACAAGCGGTCGGAGCAGCTTCGTGCTGTGACGGCGTGCTTTTTGCATAACGAGCCAGCGAGTTACTCTTCAACGGCAAGGTTAAGGAAACGGAGCCGTAGCGAAAGCGAGTCTGAATAGGGCGACAAGTCGTTGGAGGTAGACCCGAAACTGAGTGATCTACCCATGGGCAGGTTGAAGCGGGGGTAAGACCCCGTGGAGGACCGAACCGACTTAGGTTGAAAACTGAGCGGATGACCTGTGGGTCGGAGTGAAAGGCTAATCAAACTCAGAGATATCTGGTTCTCCCCGAAATATATTTAGGTATAGCGTCATGCGTTCAATAACGGTTGTAGAGCACTGTTTGGGCTAGGGGGCTTACCCGCTTACCGAACTCAGGCAAACTCCGAATGCCGTTATTCCAGAGCATGGCAGTCAGAGTGCGGGGGATAAGCTTCGTGCTCAAAAGGGAAACAGCCCAGACCGTCGGCTAAGGTCCCTAATTTCATGCTAAGTGGGAAACGATGTCCGATTGCAAAGACAACCAGGATGTTGGCTTAGAAGCAGCCACCATTCAAAGAGTGCGTAACAGCTCACTGGTCAAGTGGTCGGGCGCGGACAATGTAACGGGGCTCAAGCATGGAACCGAAGCCACGGACTCCTTCGGGAGTGGTAGGGGAGCGTTCCCAGGCCTGTGAAGCGGCGGCGTAAGCCTGCCGTGGAGGGCTGGGAAGTGAGAATGCTGGCATGAGTAACGAAAGACGAGTGAGAAACTCGTCCGCCGAATGCCTAAGGGTTCCTGAGTAAAGCTAATCTGCTCAGGGTTAGTCGGGACCTAAGCCGAGGCCGACAAGGCGTAGGCGATGGACAACAGGTTGATATTCCTGTACCACGTAGCCACCGCTATTACCAATGGCGGGACGGGGTAGGCTAAGGAATCCCTGGCGATGGTCGTCCAGGGGTAACCGCGTAGGGCGACCGGTAGGTAAATCCGCCGGTCATTAAGCCTGAGACGGGATGCCGAGCTCCTTCATCGGAGCGAAGTTCCTGAAGCCATGCCTCCTAGAAAATCGTCTAGGGAGGTGGCGCGTGCCCGTACCAAAACCGACACAGGTAGGCAGGTAGAGAATACCAAGGCGATCGGAAGAACCCTCGTTAAGGAACTCGGCAAAATGGTCCCGTAACTTCGGGAGAAGGGACGCCCCGGTAGAGTGAAGCCCATACGGGCTCAGCTCGAGGGGGCCGCAGTGAAACGGCCCAAGCGACTGTTTACCAAAAACACAGGTCTCTGCGAAGTCGAAAGACGACGTATAGGGGCTGACGCCTGCCCGGTGCCGGAAGGTCACGAGGAGAGGTTAGCCTTCGGGCGAAGCTTTGAATCCAAGCCCCGGTAAACGGCGGCGGTAACTATAACCGTCCTAAGGTAGCGAAATTCCTTGTCGGGTAAGTTCCGACCTGCACGAATGGCGTAACGACTTGGGCGCTGTCTCAACGAGGGATCCGGTGAAATTGTAGTCTCGGTGAAGATGCCGAGTACCCGTGGTTGGACGGAAAGACCCCGTGAACCTTTACTACAGCTTGACGTTGGAGTCTGGGATTCGTTGTCCAGGATAGGTGGGAGGCTTTGAAGCGGGGGCGCCAGCTCTCGTGGAGCCACCCTTGGGATACCACCCTTCGAATTCTGGGCTTCTAACCAGAGGCCGTTATCCGGCCCTGGAACAGCGTCAGGTGGGTAGTTTGACTGGGGCGGTCGCCTCCTAAAATGTAACGGAGGCGCGCAAAGGTTCCCTCAGCACGGTTGGAAATCGTGCGTAGAGCGCAATGGCATAAGGGAGCTTGACTGCGAGACTGACAAGTCGAGCAGGTGCGAAAGCAGGCCATAGTGATCCGGCGGTAAAGCGTGGAATTGCCGTCGCTCAACGGATAAAAGGTACGCCGGGGATAACAGGCTTATCCTTCCCAAGAGTCCACATCGACGGAAGGGTTTGGCACCTCAATATCTGGGGTGGGCCGGCAGAAATGCCGGCCATGCATCGGCTAATAACGGTGGAGCCCACGCCTGGGTGTCGTCCAGACGGCACCGTAAGATGGGTAATACCGTGGGAAGTCTGTCGGAAGTGCAGCACTCGATCGTCATCGGAACTTGCTCGGTGACGGAGCATGCGCTGCAAGACCAACGCGCTTCTCGAGATTAACCATTCGCCTCATCAGCGAAGCTATGTGCAGTGGAAGTACGAGCACTTGCCGGACTCGGTCGGCGACACCGCCGAGACTACGGCAGGGAACGGAGACGCGAATCGCTTATCGGTTCGTGACGCGAAGCCTTCCGGTGTTGACGCCGTACTACCGCCTCTTCTATGAGGTCGGTCGGAAGCGGGTGCCGGAGTTCGGAGCTCTCGCCGCTGACGTTGGCGGTGTGGTTCATGGATGACGGTTGTAGATCGAGAAACGCGGTGTATCTGAACACGCAGCAGTTCGACCTCGAGCGAGCTAGCACAGCTGCTCGTCGATTGCTGAGAGCAGTGGGGATCGAGGGAGCGCTCAATCGCGACAAGTGGTATCACCGCATCCGACTGACGGTGGATGGCGACGACAGCAGTTCGCCCGATTGATCGCGCCGTTCATCCTTCCTGAGTTCAGATACAAGCTTCCGCAAGTGACCCCGTAACGACTGAGGCCTTCAGGCGAGGTGGCTTGCTCGCTCGCTCTAGCGAGCAATCTATGAGCGGCCACAACACGCCGACCCCTCGCCTTTGGTCAGGCAGGGTGGAGATATAGTCTGCGCCGCCGGTAACGGCGGAATAACGTGCGATGTCGGCTCGTCGCATCCTGGGGCTGGAGCAGGTCCCAAGGGTTGGGCTGTTCGCCCATTAAAGCGGTACGCGAGCTGGGTTCAGAACGTCGTGAGACAGTTCGGTCCCTATCCACCATGGGCGCTGGAAGCTTGAGAGGAGTCGTCTCTAGTACGAGAGGACCGAGACGAACAGACCTCTGGTGTATCAGTTGTCGTGCCAACGGCACTGCTGATTAGCCACGTCTGGATGGGATAACCGCTGAAAGCATCTAAGCGGGAAGCCCACCTCGAGATGAGGCTCCCCATCCCCTAGAGGGAGTAAGGGCCGTGGAAGACCACCACGTTGATAGGCGGGCGTGCAAGCACAGCAATGTGTTCAGCGGACCCGTACTAATTGCCCGAGGTCTTGATTTAGAACACCGATAGTCGCTATGGAGTTTTGAGGGTGGCGCGCGCGGACGTCAATCGCGCGCGCGCCTTTGACAGTTTGGGCGGTCATAGCGGCGGGGGTACACCTCTTCCCATTCCGAACAGAGAAGTTAAGCCCGCTAGCGCCGATGGTACTCGGGGCGCAAGCCCCCGGGAGAGTAGGTC
>CAVWKK010000008.1:0-661429 GCA_963755605.1 uncultured Actinomycetes bacterium | reverse complement strand
AGCGAGCTCGACGCCGGGCTCTTCTCTCCGTTCCAGCGCGATCCCCACCGGCAGTTCGCTGCGCTGCAGCGCCGTCTCGGCAGCGCGACTCGCTGAACGAGTACGTCCTGCACACGACGAGCGGGCTCTTCGGGATCCCACCCGGGGCGAGCGAGGGCGGCTTCGTCGGCAGCGGGCTCTTCGTCTGACCGATAGCTCAGGGCGTGCGCGGCGCGAGGTACCGGGCGAAGAGCCCTGGAGCCAGCGACTGCGCGGCGGCGATCAGGCGGAAGGCCGGATGGCACCAGGCCTCGGCCCGTCCGCGATCGAGCGCGCGCAGTGCATCGTCCGCACAGCGGCCCGCGTCGACCAGCAGATGCCGCGCGATGCGCCTGCGCGCAGGCCCTCATGCCGGAACTGGCCGGTGCGACCGGGTCCGGGTGCAGCGTCAGCACGCCCACCCCCTCGCGGAGTCCCTGGATGCGCAGCACGCGCGACCAGGCGGTGACGGCGTGCTTGGACGCCGCGTAGCCCGCCGAGCCCGGATGCGCGTAGGTGCCGAGGGCCGAGGAGACGTTGAGCACGCGCCCGCGCGTCGCGACGAGATCCTCCCAGAGCGCCCGCGTGAGCGCGACGTAGGCGAGGAAGTTGATCTCGAGCACGCGCGGCGGCGCGTTCGACGTCGATGTCGACCGCGGTCGTGCCGCCGCCGATGCCGGCGTTGTTCACGAGCAGATCGAGCCGGCCGTGGCGACGGACGGCCTCGACGAGCCGACGCGCGACCCGTCTGTCGTCCACGACGTCGGCCGCGATCGGCACGCCGCCCGGAAGCGCTGCGGCCGCGCGCTCGAGGCGCTCGGCCCCGCGCGCCGCCACGAGCACCGTCATGCCGCGAGCCGGCGAGCCGCTCGGCGAGCGCCGCCCGATGCCGGACGATCCGCCCGTGACGAGGGCGACGGGGCGCCCGCTCACGCGGCCGTCTCCGGTCCCGCAGCGCCGACGCGGGGCGCGACCGGCTCGCGAGGACGCGCGCGACGAGGCCCGGCGCCACGCCCTGGATCGCGGCCGGCAGGCGGTAGCGCGCCGGCAGGAAGACCTCGGACGCGCCCCGATCGCGCCGCGGCATGATGCCCTTCGCGCAGCGGGCCGCATCGATCAGGAGCAGGCCGCCGAGGCGATGGGCGATGATCGAGGACTCCGCGGGAAGCCGGGCGTCGGAACCGGCCCGGGATTGCCGTCGTCGACCGTGACCCCGTGGCGCCGGGCCTCGGACGACGAGCGCGCGCGACCAGGCGATCGCCGCGTGCTTCGAGCAGCTGTACGGGCGCCGATCGCTCGAGCGGCACCGTGCCGGCGACGGAGACGACGTTGACGATCCGCCCGTGCCGCTCGACGAGTTGCGGCCAGAGCGCCGAGAACACGCGAATCAGACCGAGGTAGTTCAGCTCGAGCGCCCGGCGATAGTCGTCCGGGTGCCGCTCGCGAGCGAGGCGCGCCCGCTTGCGCCGGCGCACTGGACGAGCAGATCGCAGCCCCCGAGCGCGGCCGCCGCGCGCGCGAGCCCGGCCACGTCGCCGTCGCTGCGCACGTCGCAGACGACCGGCTCGGCGCCGAGCGGTCGCGGCCGCCGCCTGCAGCTTCGTCGTGGTCACGCGCGGCCAGCACGAGCCTCCAGCCGCCGCGGCGTGCGAGCAGGCGGGCGATCTGCGAGGCCGATGCCGCTCGACCCGCCGCGTGATCACCGCAGTGCGCACCCGCCGGAGGATCGACCGACCCTCCGGCGCTCGGCATCTCAAGCCGCGGCGGCTCGCTGCCGATGAGAGACGAGCACATGCTTCGTCTCCTCTGCATCATGCTTCGACGCCACCGCCCCGCCGTCTCGTCAGCTCGTCGCGGGACGACCAGCCGGTCTGCGTCGCTCGCTGCTCCCGCTGCGGCCACTGACCGACGCCGCCCGCGCTCAGCGCGGCGCTCGTCCAGGACGCGCAGGGCCTTGCCCTGCGAGCGCGGAATCTCGCGCTGGTCGAGCACGCGCACCTGACAGGCGAGCCCGAGGGCGCGGTCGAGCCAGCGCGCCACCTCGCAGCTCGAGCTCGGCGCGGTCGTACCCCGAGCCGTCCGACTCGACCTCCACGACAGCACGTCGAGCGCGCGCGGACGTTGCAGCCGCAGCTGGTAGTGCGGCGCGAGACCCGGCACCGAGAGCAGCGTCGACTCGACCTCGGATGGAAACACGTTGACCCCGCGCACGACGAGCATGTCGTCGGTCCGGCCCTTGATGCGGCTGATGCGCGCGAGCGTGCGACCGCAGGCGCAGGGCCCGCGCGAGAGCGAGGCGAGATCTCCGGTGCGGTAGCGCAGGAGCGGCATCGCCTCGCGCGTCAGGCTCGTGAACACGAGCTCGCCCTCGACGCCTTCCGGCAGCAGCGCGCCCGTCGCCGGGTCGACGACCTCGACGACGAAGTGATCCTCGCAGACGTGCGCGCCCGCCTGCTCGGTGCACTCGCTCGCGACGCCGGGCCCGATCATCTCGGAGAGCCCGTAGATGTCGAGCGCACGGAGCCCGAGCCGGCGCTCGATCTCGTCGCGCATCGCGATCGACCACGGCTCGGCGCCGAACAGGCCGTAGGCGAGCGCCTGCTCGCGCGGGTCGATGCCGGAGCCCTCGATCGTGTCGGCGATGTGCAGCGCGTAGGACGGCGTGCAGCAGAGGATGCGCGCCGAGAGGTCGGCGATCAGCAGCACCTGACGGGGCGTGTTGCCGGCCGAGGCCGGGACGACCATCGCCCCCATGCGCTCCGCGCCGTAGTGCAGGCCGAGCCCGCCGGTGAAGAGCCCGTAGCCGTAGGCGTTGTGCACCACGTCGCCGCGCACCGCGCCGGCGGAGACGAGCGCCCGGGCGCAGATCTCCGCCCACAGGTCGATGTCGCCACGGGTGTAGCCGACGAGGGTCGGCTTCCCGCGCGTGCCCGATGAGGCGTGCACCCGCACGAGCTCGCGAGCGATCGACGGCGAGCATGCCGAACGGGTAGGCCTCGCGCAGGTCGTCCTTCGTCGTGAAGGGGAGCTCGACGATGTCCTCGATCGCGGAGACGCTGCTCTGGATGCGCGCGGGCAGCGTGCGGCGATAGAACGGCACGCGCTCGGCGCAGCGCGCGACGACGGCGCGCAGGCGCTCGAGCTGCAGCTGGTCGAGCTCGTCGCGGTCAGCAGCCTCGGCAGCGCGGTTCCAGATCACAGCCCGCGATGCTACAGGCGGCGACCCGGATGAGAGGCCGTCAGGGCGCGCCGTTGGAGCTGTCGCGCGTCCAGAAGCGGAGGCGCTGCGTCGGATCCTGATCGGAGGGCATGAGCTGCTCGCCGGACTCGCCCCCGTTCGCGTTCTCCATGCGGGAGAGCGACTGCTGCAGGAGCTCCGCGAAGGCCGACAGGTCGGCCTCCTTGCGCACGAGCGAGGACTCCAGGTGCGCGAGGCGATCCTCCAGGTTCTGCGCATCGCTCTCGCGGCGCTCGATCTCGCCCTGGCGCGCGTCGAGCTGAGCGAGCGCGTGCGCGCCGCCGCTCGAGCCAGGCGGTGACTCCACCGTCGCCGTCCTCGCCGTCGACCCCGACCTGGATCGCCGGCGCCATCGGGCTCTCCCGCTCCGAGCCCGAGCTCCTTCTCGCGCCGCGCGAGGTCGTAGCTGCGCCGCTCGAGCTCGGACGAGAGGCGCTCGAGGCGCTTGTCGCGCTCCGTGAGCTCCTCTTCCAGCTGTGCGAGCGACTCTCCCCGACGGCGCAGCGCCTCCGCGACGGATCCGAGCTCCGCCTCGCGGCCCTCGACCTCGGTGAGACGCACGTTCGCCTGCTGGGCACGGTTCGCGCGTGTGCGCAGGGCCTCCTCGGCGGCGTCGAGCTCGGCGGCACGCAGCTCGCCGGCGCGCTCTCGCTGATCGAGCTCGGCCCGCCTGCGGTCGAGCTCGGCGGCCTGGCCTCGCGCCTCCGCGAGCGATGCCTCGACGGCGCTGCGGCTCTCGGCGAGCGTGCGCTCGGCCGCGGCGGTCGCGTCGGCGCGCTCCGCGACCGACTTCTCGACGCGCTCGAGCTCGCGCTCGCGCTCGCGCAGCTCGTCGGACGTGCTCGAGGCGGCCGCCTCGGCCTCCTTCTGGCGCGCTCCCGGGCCATCAGGCCGGCCTCGCGCTCCGAGAGCTCGCCGAGATCGGACTCGCGAGCCGCGAGCTCGCGCTCGCGCTCGCCGATCTCCGCGCTGCGCTGCTCGAGCTCCGCCGTCAGCTGGTCGATCCGTGCTCGCTCGACGTCCGTCTCGGACGCCGTCTCCGCGACGTCGCTCTCGCGTGCCGCGAGCTCGCGCTCGCGGCGATCGAGCTCGGTCTCGAGTGCCGCTGCGGCCGCCGCTCGCTCCTCGAGCGCCGCGAGCTCCGCGCCACCCTGCGCGCGGGCCGCCTGCTCGCTCTCGAGCGCTTCCTGCGCGCGTGCGCAGCTCGGCCTCGGCGCGGCGAGCCGACGAACGTGCCTCCGCCAGCTCGGAGTCGCGCAGCCGCATCTGCTCCTGCAGGCGATCGAAGGTCTCGCCGCGCGCTCGCTCGGCCGTGCGGCGCCGCTCGAGCTCGGCATCGCGACTCGCCACGAGTGCCTCGAGCCGCTCGACCTCGCCGTTCTCCGCGCGTGCCTCGGCGAGCTCGCTGGCGGCCGTCTCCTGCGCCTCGGCGAGCGCCTGCTCCGCCTCGCTCACGGCCGCGCGGGCCTCCTCGAGCGCGCTGCGCAGGGTCGCGAGCTCCTGATCGCGGCTGTCGACGTCGGCCTCGAGGCGTTCTCGCTCCGCCGTCGCGTCCGCGCTTGCCTGCAGCGCCTGGTCGAGCGCAGCCTGTCGCGTGGCGATCTCTGCCCTCGAGCCGCGCCGAGCGCGCCTCGGCGCTCGCCGCGCGGGCATTGCCCGCGTCCGCCAGCTCGCGTGTGCTCGTGGCCTCGGCGTGCGCCTCGACGAGCGCGCGCTCGCGCTCTGCGAGCTGTGCCATGACCTCTTCGAACTCCTCGTCCCGGCCGGCCGCGGCGCTGCGTGCGGCGGCCTCCGCCTCACGGGCACGCTCGAGCTCGGACTCGAGCTCCGCCACCCGGGCAGCCTGTCGCCCGAGATCGTCACGGGAATGCTCGACCAGCGCGCAGCTCCTCACGTGCGGCCTCGACGGATCGCTGCGCCTCGACGAGCTCGCTCGAGGCGCGCGCCGAGCTCCTCCTCCCGGGCGCTCTCGGCAGCGCGGATCTCGGCGAGCTCGCGCTCGAGCTCCGGGACCGAGCGTCGAGCCGTCAGCTCGGCCGAGGTTCTGCCTGCGACGAGCCGTCGCGCACGTCGGCCAGCTCGGCCGTGCGCCGGGCGAGCTCCTCGTCGCGGGCGGCTGCCGCTGCCTGCGCAGCGCTGCTCGGTCTCGCCGCAGCGCTCGAGCTCGCGCTCGAGCTCGGCGACGCGTCCAGCGCGCTCGGAGAGCTCTTCGAGCTAGTGCCGCGCCTCGTGCCAGCTCGGAGGCCGCGTGGCTGAGCGCTTCCTCGTGGGCGTCGCGGCTGCGCGGGCCTCGCGCTCCGCGTCCCGCGGACGCGCTCGAGCTCGGACTCGAGCTCCGCAACGCGCGCCGCCTGCGTGCCGAGGTCGTCGCGCGAGCGCTCGACCTCGCGCAGCTCCTCACGCGCCGCCTCGACTGCAGCGCGCGCATCGTCGAGCTCGGCGGCAGCCCGTGCGAGCTCGCTCTCGTGGGTGGCGGCAGCGGCACGCGCGCTGCGCTCGGCCTCGCGGATGCGCTCGAGCTCGGACTCGAGCTCGGAGACGCGTTCCGCCTGCGCGCCGAGGTCGTCGCGCGACCGCTCGAGCTGCAGCAGCTCGTCACGCGCGGCCTCGACGGCCGTCCGCGCCTCGGCGAGCTGGCTCTCGCGCTCGACCGAGTCCGCCTCGAGCACCGCGATGCGCTCCTCGGCCTCGCTCGCTCGACTCGCTTCCTCCCGTGCACGCTCGAGCTCGGCGCGCATCTCGGCGAGTGCCGAGTCGGCGTCCGACAGCCGTGCGTTCAGGTCCTGCGTCAGCTCGTCGCCCGTCGACCGAGCTCGCTCGAGCGCTGTCCGCAAGTCCGCGAGCTCCTGCGCTCGCGCACCTTCCGACGCGCCTGCGAGGTCCGCCTCCTCGCGTGCCCGCTCGAGCTCGGCGCGCGTCTCGGAGAGCGCGCTATCCGTGTCGGTGAGGCGCGCCGTCAGCTCTCGCGCCGCCTCCTCGCCGGCTGCCTGTGCTCGCTCGAGGGTCGTCCGCAGCTCGTCGAGCTCCTGCTCGCGAGCATCCTCCTCCGCGACTCGCGACGACTCGAGCTCGGCCACGCGAAGCTCGGCCGCTGCGATGCGCTGCTCGGCGTCGGTCCGCGCCGCCAGCGCCTCGGCGCGCAGGCTCTCGACCTCGGTCTGCCGGAGCTCGGTCGCTCGCGCAAGCGCGGCCTCCAGCTCGGCGACCAGTGCGTTCGCCTGCGCTCCTTCGCCGAGCGCGGCCCGTGCCGACTCGAGCTCGCCCTGCAGACGCTCGAGCTCGCTCTCGCGCTCGTTGTCGCGCCTGCGTGAGGGCGGCCTCGAGCTCCGCGACGCGCTCGACGGCGGCCGACGAGTCGGCGGCTGCAGCCCGTGTCGCTTCCAGCTCCTCGCGCAGCGACGCCAGCTCGGAGCGGGACTCCTCGCGCGCCGCGGCGAGCGCCGCGTCGCGCTCGGCCTCCAGCTCGGCGCGCTGGGCCCGCAGCTCGCTGCGCTCGCGGTCGAGCTCGACTCGCTCGCCCTGCAGCTCGACGAGGCGCGCTCGCTCCGCCTCGAGCTCGGCCTGCAGCTCGGCGATCCCGACGCTCGCATCGGTTTCCTCGACCGGGGACGCGACCATCGACTGCGCTGCCTCGGCGAGCGCGGACTCGAGCTCCTCGAGGCGCGCCTGCCACTGACTCTCGCGCAGCTCGAGCAGCTCGCGATCCACGGTGGTCTCGAGGCGCGCGCGCAGCTCCATGACCTCGATCTCGTGCTGCGCGAGCTGCTGCGCGCTCCCCTCGGACGGCTCGGCGCCGGTGCCGTTCGCGTCGTGCTCGCGCAGCAGCGTCTCGAGGCGCTCGATCTCGGCGGCCTGCGCGTTCGCGAGGCCTGGATCCTCGAGCAGCCGCTCGGCGATCTCCATCCGCTTGCGCTCGTTCATGAGCTGCAGCTGCAGCTCGTCGATCCGCCGTTCGAGCTCCTGCACGGAGGACTGCAGCTGCACCGTGCGAGCGGCGCCCTCGATCGCGCCGCTGCCGCCCTCGTCGGACTCGAACATCGCGACGGCGCGCTCGCGTTCCTCGAGCGCTCGCTCGCGGTCCCCCATCATCGCCTCGAGCTGCTGGAGGATCTTCTGGCGCTCCTCACGCAGGCGCGCCTCGAGCTCGATCTCGTGGGCCTGGCCGAGCGCTCCCCGCAGCGAGCGGGGACCCTCCGACTTCGCGACCTTTGCGAGCCGGCTCTGGATCTCCTGCCCGTGGAACTCGTCGTCGATGCCTGGCCCTCCCATGACCGTTCCTATCGACCTGGCGAGGGCACCAGAAAGATCCCCCCTACGGGTGGGCGCGAAAAAGCAGGTAGCGCTCACGATATGGAGAGGGGCAGCCGATGCTCGATTCTGAGACACGTCCGTGAACGAGCAGTAAGGAGAGCCATGCGTCACCGAGCTCGAGATGAACGAGGACAGGCCTTCGCCCTGATGGTGATCGCGCTGATCGCGCTCCTCGGCACGGGCGCGATCGTCATGGACGTCGGATTCGCGTGGTACGCGAAGCGCCAGGTGCAGGCCTCGGCCGACGCGGCGGCACTCGCCGGCGCCCAGGAGCTTCCGGACATCGCGGCGGCGACCAGCCGCGCGAACCAGTACGCCGCCCTGAACACGCCGGACAACCTGACCAACCTCAACGTCAACGTCACGACGCGCTGCTCGACGACCGCGACGGTCGGCAACTGGTGCGGACCCGGCAAGGCGTATCAGGCGAACACGATCGCCGTCACGGAGACCGGCGCAGACGCCGACCTGGTTCGCGAAGATCTTCGGCATCAACAGCTTCGACGTCAAGGGTCGTGGCGACGGCCTGTCAGCCCTGCTCGTCCTCTCCCGTCGACATCATGCTCGTCGTCGACCGCACGGGATCGATGTGTTCGCCGACCGGCCCCGGCGGCGTCTGCACGGATCTCAACAACGCGAAGGACGGCGTCGACACCCTGCTCAACATCATGGATCCGAACATCGACACCGTCGGGCTCGTCGCGCTCCCTCCCTTCAACACCAATGCCGGTGCGAACGCGGTGTGCGACAACAACTCGACGAGCAACACGGTCATGATCAACGGGAAAACCGTGCTGCCCTCGAACTACGACCAGGCGTCGCTCGTGTATCTGAACGATCCGCTGCTCTCGAACTTCAAGACCTCGGCCACCTCGCCGCTCAATCCCTCCAGCAGTCTCGTGCAGCACATGACGGACGACACCTCCGGCGTGCACAACTGCATCCTCAGCTTCGGCTCGACCTCGTACGACGAGGCGCTGGCGGCAGCTCAGGCAGAGCTGGACAAGGACGGCCGTCCCGGCGTCCCCAAGTTCATCGTGTTCATGACCGACGGCGAAGCGAACCTGGGCGGCTACTGGGCCGGAGTGACGGGCCACGGCTACGAGCCCGACCTCGGCGATCCGGCGACCGGCTTCAACATGTCCCCGGTGGGATCGGCGTCGACGATCAACCCGGGCGATGCACAGCCGTGCCACAACGCGATCAACGTCGCGGCGGCGATCAAGGCCAAGGGGACGACGATCTACACGATCGGCTACGCCCTCGGTCAGGTCAACTGCGTGCACGGCGTGTGGGCGCAGGTCGACGCGAGTCAGGCCTCCTCCCAGTCCGACTGGACGAACTTCGTGTGCCGGACGATCGGGAGCCCGCCGATCAAGGTGAACATCCCGCCCCGCAGCTGGGACCTGTCGCCGAACAGCCTGGATCCGGCCCACCTGCAGGGCACCTATACGGCCCCGCCGACAGCCCCCGACAAGACCAACGGCAACATGAACCCGTGTACGAACAAGCTGGTCTACGACTCGACCCTCAAGCAGTGGGTCAACCCGCACGACGAGATCCCGCGCATCACGAGCTACACCACCGTGCAGACGCATCGCCTCGCCCGGCGACTTCTACAACCAGCCGACTGCGGGCGACATCACCAACATCTTCGCCGCGATCGCCGCCGACATCACCAAGGGCACGAGCCGGCTCGTGGACGACAGCTACTGATCCAGCGCCGAGGGCGCATGCGCCCTCGGCAGGAAGACCGGTCGGCGGCCGGGCGCAGAAGGGGTCAGCGCCCGACCGCCGCCGTGCGTCGGGCGCGTGGCGCTTGAGGGCGCCGCCGGGGATGCCGATGGCCAAGACGTGCAACGGATCGCCGCGATCCATCCGCTCGTCGCCTTTCTCGCCGGCGGAGTCGTCGTCTGGCTCGCTCTGACGTTCGTGGTCGGAGCCGGCCACGATGGTCCGAGCCCTGCGGGCGCAGCGTCCAGGAGCCAGCTCGCCGCGGGACCGCTCGACGGTTCCGTCGTTCCCGCTGCTGCTGCTCCCAGCGCACCCGGCGGCGGCCCGAACGCCGCAGCGCTCTGGGTGCACGACACCGCGGACCTGCCCGCCGCGCCTCTCGGGCTGCTCGCTGCCGCGGGCATTCCCGTGCAGGTCGTGCACGACGCCGCGCTCGGCGTTCCGCCATCCGCTCGTGCTCAGCTGGCCGCGCACGGAGCTGACGCGCCGCGAGCGCGCCGCGTTCGCCGCGTACTCGCAGCGCGGTGGGACGTTGCTCGCGATCGCCCCCGATCCGCCAGCCGGCGTGCGCTCGCGGGTCGCCGAGGGGCCGTCATCGCGCGGCTCGCATCGGTGCCCGAGACGGGCCTGCAGAACGGCGGGCTGCGCGACCGGCAGATCGCCGCGCTGCGGCGCTGGTGGACGGCCACGCCGGGCGGGTTCCATCTCGGCGACGCTCCCTCCGGCCGCACCCAGGCAGTCGTGTTCGTGCACGACGTCCGCAGCAAGCAGGCGATCGCCGCTGCTCCCGCACTTGCGCGCGCCGAGCGCGACCTCGGCGTGCATGGAACCTGGCCGATCGAGACGAAGTACCTCGCGGACAGGGCCGGCGGCTCGCTGATCGACGACGAGCGTCCCGCCATCGCGGCGATCCGGACGGCAGGCGGCGAGCTCGCGAGCGGCGGCGTCTCGGGCGTGCATCTCTCGCGGCTCGAGGTCGGCAACGGCCGCGAGGCCTATCCCGCGTACAGCCCGGCCCAGGCCTCTCCGACCCAGCTCGTGGGGGCCAGCGTGCTCGGTGAGGCGCGCGTCGGCCGTCACCTGCTCGCGGCACTCGGCGGCGGCACCACGACCGTCTTCCGCGGAGCGGGCCGAGCGACGGGCCGCGGCTTCACCGGCGCGCTCGAGGCCTCGGGCATCGACATCGACGCGACGCTGTCCGCGACGCACTCGGGCGGGGCGTTCCCGTTCCTGCAGTCCGAGAGCGACGGCGTGAGTGCGCCCGGTCCTGCGCTTCCCCGTCTCCTTCGAGGCGCTCCCCGGCGAGCGGGTCGGCACGCGCGCCGGGGCGATGCTGGCGATCGCGCTCGCGCACCATCGAAGCGGCGCCCCGACGCTGCTCGCGTTCGCGCCGGACGGGGCGGGTGCGATCGCTGCCGAGCGCAGCGTGCTGCGTGGGCTCGGGCACGACGCATGGATCGGCTCGCTCTCGGCGCTCGGCGCATGGTGGCGCGTACGCGATGCGCTGACCGTCGACGTCCGCCCGGGGGCGGGGTCGTCGGGCTGGGTCATCAGGATCACGGCGCCCCCGGGCGTCGCCCGTGCGCAGACCCTCGTGGCCCCGTTCGCGATCGCGTCGGCCGCGACGGGCGACGGGCGTGCGCTGCCGATCTACGGCCACCACCGGATCGCGCTGCCCGACTTCTCCGGGACGCTCGTGCTCCAGGTCGCGGAGCAGCCGGCGCGACCCTGAAGGAGCATCGGCTTCAGGGCGCGCCGCAGCAGGAGCTCCGATGTGACCCTCAGGTTGAGCTAGAAGGTTGGGGAGCAGGCGCGCGGGAACGCTTGCATACGAACACATGTTCGTCTACGGTCTCTCCCCCGCCGTGCTGGTCTCCGTCCTCCTCCCCCGCTTCGATCTCGCCGTCACACTGGCTGCGCGCGGCGTCGAGACGGGCGCCGCACCGGCCGCGCTCGCACCCGTCGAGGGCGCCGGCGCGCAGATCGGCACCCCCAACGCCGTCGCCGCTGCGGCCGGCGTGCGAGCCGGGATGCGCACGAGCGAGGCCCTCGCCCTGTGCCCCTCGCTCGCGCTGCACCCCGCGGATCCCCTGCGCGTCCGCGCTGCGGGCGAGCGCCTGTGCAGCGCGCTCGAGGACGTGGGCGCGATGGTCGAGCCGATCGAGGAGGGCCTCGTGCTGCTCGACGAGCGACCACTGCAGCGACTGCTCGGCGGACGCGAGGGAGTGCTGCGCACCCTTGCGGGAGCCGCCGCCTTCGCACCCGGACTGCGACCCCGGCTGGGTGTCGCCGAGGGCCGCTTCCTGGTCGTGCTGGCCGCCCGGCGGGCGCGTCCGGGCCGGCCGCTGATCATCGAGCCCGAGCGAGCGCAGGCCTTCCTGGACGACCTCCCCGTCGGGGCGTTGTGGCCGGTCGCGCAGGAGCTGCGACACAGCCTCGAGGACCTCGGCCTGCGGCGACTCGCGGATCTGCGCGCGCTCGGACGGATCGCCGTGCGCGATCGCTTCGGCCAGCGCGGCGAGCACGCCTGGCTGCTCGCGGCCGGATCCGACTCGGCGAAGCTCGCCCCCCGCATCCCCGTGCAGGCGATCCGCGAGGTGCTCGCCCTGCCCGAGCCCGTCGCGACCGAGCAGGCGCTCGCGCACGCCCTGCGCCTGCTGCTCGGCCGCGTCCTGGCGCGTCCCGAGCGGAACGACCGGGCGCCGCGCAGCGTGCTGCTGGGAGCACGCCTCGCGGGCGGCGGCTCGTGGGAGCGCCATGTCGCCCTGCGCGAGGCCACGACCGCACAGGATCGCCTCGAGCTCGCGCTGATCCCACGACTGCGGGAGCTGCCCGGGCCGATCGACCAGCTGGCGATCGAGCTGTGCGCGCTCGCTCCCGCGGACCTGCAGACGGCGCTCTTCCGGCCCGCCGGCGTCGAGCGGGCGGAGCGTCTGGCCGAGGCCGTGCGGCAGGTGCGGGCGGGCGTCGGGCCCGGGAGCCGCGCTGCGGGTGACGGCGGCGGATCCAGCGAGCCGCATACCCGAGCGCCGACACGGCCTGCGCGAGGCGGACGCGCCATGAGCGGAGCCGTCGTCTCCATCGATACCGAACATGTGTTCGCATAGGAGGATCGTCGCCCATGCCGCCCACGAAGTCCAACGATCGTCACGCTTCCGGCACAGCGCGCTCCCGCGAGCGGAGACTCCGGCTCAACCTGCCACAGCCCTGCCAGGTCGAGGCGACCGCTGACGGCCGGCCGCTGCGCATCGACGGCCGCGCGGTCGAGAGCGTGCGCGAGCGCTGGCTGATCGACGAGGGCTGGTGGACCGACACGCCGCTGCGCCGGCGCTACGCGGAGATCGTGCTCGACGGCGGCCGGCTGCTGGTGGTGTTCGAGGACATGCGCGGCGGAGGCTGGTACCGCCAGCGCGACTGATGGCCCTGAGAACTGTTTCTCCCGCCCCGCCCTACGCCGAGCTGCACTGCCACTCGACGTTCTCGTTCCTGGATGGCGCCTCCCTGCCCGAGGAGCTCGCGCTGCAGGCCGCCGAGCTCGGGCTCGAGGCGCTCGCGCTGACGGATCACGACAACCTCTGCGGCGCGCTGGTGTTCGCGCAGGCGGCGCGCGACGCCGGCGTGCGGCCGATCACCGGCGCGGAGCTGACCGTGCGCGATCGCGCAGGGCCCTTCCACGTGACCGTGCTGTGCGAGACGCGCAGAGGGCTATCGCAACCTCTGCCGGGCGATCACCGAGGCGCACCGGGCCGATCGGCTCGCGCCGGAGCTGCCGCTCGCGCTCCTCTGCGAGCATGCAGCGGGCCTGGTCGCGCTCTCGGGGTGCGCGCGCGAGGGCGCGCTCGTCCACGAGGATCGCGAGACGGCCCTCGCACGAGGACGCAGCCTGCGCGACGCCTTCGGCCCCGAGCGGCTCCGCGTCGAGCTGACACGCCCGCTCCTGCGCGGCGACCGCGCCCGGCTGCGCCGCCTGCACGAGCTCGCGCGCACGCTCGAGCTGGCAGAGGTCGTGACGAACGACGTCCACGTCCACCACCGTCGCCGCGCAGCGCTGCAGGACGCGCTCGTGGCGATCCGCTGCGGCCTCCCGCTCGAGGCCTGCGAGGCCGAGCGGCGCGGCAACCGCGAGCACGTGCTGAAGAGCCCCGCGGAGATGGCCGCGCTGCACGCCGATGTGCCCGAGGCCGTGGCCGAGTCGGTGCGCGTGGCGGAGCGCTGCCAGTTCGACCTGACCCGCGACCTCGGCTACCGCTACCCGTCGACGGACGACGCGGACAGGCAGCTCGCGGGCGTGTGCGCGCACGCGCTGGACGAGCGCTACGGCGCGGGCAACGCGCATCGAGCTGCCGCCGCCTCGCGCCTCGAGCAGGAGCTCTCGCTGATCGCCCACCACCGGCTGGCCGGCTTCTTCCTGCTGCACCGCGAGATCCTCGAGCTCGCACGGGAGATCGCCGTCGAGGTGCGTGGTCCGAGCGCAGCCCGGCAGGTGCTGCCGCCCGGTCGGGGACGCGGCTCGTCGGTCGGCTCGATCGTCTGCTACCTGACGGGCCTCTCGCATGTCGACCCGGTGTCCGCGCGACTCTCGCTCGGGCGCTTCCTGAACCACGAGATGGCCTCCGCTCCGGATATCGACCTCGACTTCCCGCGCGATGTGCGCACCCGGCTGATCCCCGCCGTGCACGCGCGCTACGGGCGCGATCGCTCGGCGCTGATCGCGGCCTTCTCCACCTACCGCTCGCGGGGTGCGATCCGCGAGCTCGGCAAGGTGCTCGGACTGCCCGCGCCCGATCTGGATCGGCTGGCGCGCGCCTCCGACGGCCATGACGCCGAGCGGGTGGGCGCCGAGATCGCGAGCATGCCGGGCGTCTCCGAGCGGGCGCACGACCGGCGCTTCCGCGCGCTCGCGTTCCTCGCGGCCGAGATCGCCGGGCTGCCGCGCCACCTCTCACAGCACTCGGGTGGGATGGTCGTCTCCACCGGCCGGCTCGACGAGCTGGTGCCCCTCGTACCCGCGGCGATGGCAGAACGCCAGATCTGCCAGTGGGACAAGGACTCGTGCGCGGACGCCGGCTTCCTCAAGATCGATCTGCTCGGGCTGGGCATGCTGAGCGCGGTCGAGGAGTGCGTCGACCAGATCGCCCGGCACACCGGCGAGACGGTCGACCTCTCGCGCATCCCGCTCGACGACCCCGAGGTGTACGCCGAGGTGCAGCTCGCCGACACCGTCGGCACCTTCCAGATCGAGTCGCGGGCGCAGATGCAGATGCTGCTGCGCACGCGCCCCGAGACGCTCGACGATCTGACCGTCGAGGTGGCGCTCGTGCGGCCCGGGCCGATCCAGGGCGGCGCCGTGCACCCCTACCTGCACCGGCGCGAGGCGTTGCGTGACGATCCGGCATACGTGATCCCCTACGACCACCCCCTGCTCGAGGAGCCGTTGCGCGACACCCTCGGGGTGATCGTCTACCAGGATCAGGTGCTCGATGTGGCCGTCGCGCTGGCCGGCTTCACCCAGGGCCAGGCCGAGGGGCTGCGCCGCGCCATGAGCCGCCGGCGCTCGCGCGAGGCGCTCGCGTCGCACTGGCATGCGTTCCGGGACGGCGCGGCCGAGCGCGGCGTGGACGAGTCGACCGCGAACCTCGTCTTCGAGCAGATCCTGGCGTTCTCCGCCTTCGGCTTCCCCAAGTCGCACGCCGCCGCGTTCGGACTGCTCGCCTACCAGAGCGCGTGGCTGCACTGCCACCACCCCGCCGCCTTCCTGAGCGCGCTCCTGAACGCCCAGCCGCTCGGCTTCTACCCGCCCGCGACGCTCGTGCGCGACGGCATGCGCCGCGGCGTCGAGGTCCGGAAGATCGACGTGAACGTCTCCTCCGCCAACTCGATGCTCGAGCCGGACGGTGCGGTCCGGCTGGGGTTGCGCCACATCCGCGGGCTGGGCGAGCCGGCGGCGGAGCTCCTCGTCGCCGAGCGGGAGCGCGCCGGCGACTACCGCGATCTGAGCGATCTGACCCGCCGCACGGCGCTCGACCTCCCCCGCCTCGAGCTGCTGATCGCAGCCGGCGCCTGCGACGCGATGGGCCGCCGACGCGAGCTGCACTGGCAGCTCGGCCTGCTGAGCCATGCCGTCGCCGTGCACGGAGGCCACCAGCTGGCGCTCGACGTGGAGATCGGCACGACGCCCCGCCTCGCTCCCATCGGCCGCTGGGACGCCCTCGTGGCCGACTACCGGGCGACCGGGATCAGTGTCCGGGATCACCCGCTGGCGCAGCTGCGGGCCGGCCTGACCGCACGCGGTCTCGTGAGCACCGCCGACCTGCAGGATCTGCCCGACGGGACCCCGATCGCCATCGCAGGACTGGCAGTCGCCCGCCAGCGACCCGCCTCCGCCAAGGGGATCGTGTTCCTGCTCGTCGAGGACGAGTTCGGAATGGTCAACCTCGTCCTCTTCGCGCAGGTCTACGAGGCAACACCGGTTGCTTGCCCGCACCGAGCCGCTGCTCGAGGTGCACGGACGGCTCGAACGGAGGGATCGCAACATCAACGTGCTGGTCGAGACCCTGCATCCGGTCGGCCGCCCCGGCCGGCCTGCCATCGCACCCCCCGTCCTCCGCCCGCTGCCCGTCGCAGAGCATGAGGCCATGGATGCGTTGCGGGTGGCGGCTCCCGGCGCGCACCACTTCGCCCAGGGCCGGCGCTGAGGGAGAATGCCGAAACCTACGCACGTACCATCGTGACACCGTAGTACCACGCGGATCGCGTCGCCGGTCCGGTATACTGCCTGCACATCGCGAATAGGCCCCCCTTCCGGGCCTGTCCGTGTTTTGGCTCGTTCACACCGCGATCGAAAGGTGTCGATGCCCACTCTGACCGGCCACGAGGTCGGCGGTCTCGTCGTGCTCGGGCACGATGGTGTCGCCCGTATCGAAGAGATCACCGAGGCAACGATCGACGGGCAGCCGTCGACTCTGCTCAAGCTTACGGTCCTGAGCGCCCGCATGACGGTGACGATCCCCCTCGAGCGCGCGCAGGAGCGCGGCTTGCGGCACGTCGTCGACCCCGAGCGCGCGAACCTCGCGCTCGAGCGCTTGAGCACCGACGCGGGCCTCGAGCTCATGGTCGGGTTGACCTGGGACAAGCAGCTGAAGCGGCTCAAGGAGCGCTTCGGCACTGGTGATCTCGACGGTATCGTCGACGTCCTCGCAACGCTCGTCGATGCGGACAACCGTCGCCCGCTCAACCACTCGCAGCGCGTCCTGCGCGACAAGGCCGAGGAGTCGTTCACGGCCGAGATCGCGGCGTCTCTCGGGCTCGACCCCGATGAGGCCGAGGCACGCGTCAACGAGTCGCTCGACGCGCGTCTCGTTCCCGCAACCTGATCATCCCGCGCCGGCATCCATGCCGACGACGAGCAATGACGTACACGAGGCCCGGGAGGTCATTCTCCGGGCCTCGTGTGTTCTGGCCGACCCCGCCCAAGGAGCCTCGCGCGTGAATGCCTTTGCCGATCAGGATCTGGATCTCGACCCCGTCGAGGTGGCGCGCCGCCACGCCGCCGGCGAGCTGATCATCGTCGACGTGCGCGAGCCGTACGAGTGGGAGGCCGGCCGCGTGCCGGGCAGCTCGCACGTCGAGATGGAGCGCGTCGCATCGATGGCGCGTGAGATCCCGCGCGACGACCCCGGTGGCGTTCATCTGCCTGGGCGGCGTACGCTCGGGTCTCGTCGCGCAGGGCTTCCGCGCGGTCGGCTACGACGCGTACAACGTGCGCGGAGGGTTCGCCGCGTGGCACGCGCTTCGGGCTGCCGACCGAGCCCGAAGGCGCCTGGCCCGCTCCGCATTGATCGTCCGAGCTCAGCTCGCGGGCGGCCGCAGACCGAACGCGAAGCGCTTCGCGTAGTACTCCGTGTCGAGCCGATCGAGGCTCACGCCCTGGCTCGCGCTGTCGATGAACCAGCCGTTTCCGAGGTAGAGCGCCGTGTGATCGACCTGCGCCGGTCGCGAGCGACGCCCCCGTCGCCCGAACATGACGATGTCGCCGGCCCGCAGCGCATCCTTCGCCAGCCTGTCCTTGCGATGCGCGCGCGCCCAGTCGTGCGTGGTGCGCCCGCCGAGCCAGCTCTCGTCGCCGCGCAGCGCGTAGATGCACGAGGCCCGAACAGTCGAAGCCCCCGTCCTCGAGGGAGCTTGCCCGCCCACACGTAGGGCGAGCCGATCTCGGAGACGGCACGGCGCAGGACGCCCGAGACCGGCGGCCGGGACAGGAGGGATCCAGAGCCCTGCCAGCTTGTCGTGCACGTACGACTGCTCCCAGCCCTGCTCGCGCAGCACCTTCCAGGTGGCATACGCGCCGTCGATGCGGATCGCCGTGTCCGAGGGCAGCCGCTCGCGCGCGTCGAGATCCGCCGGGTAGTTGTGTCGCAGGCCGAGGTTGCGCGCGACGACCTCGAGCCCCGCGCCGGGCTTCGGCTCGAGCCCCGCGGCGCGCAGGCCGCGCGCGACGTCGGCTGCGACGCCGCGCAGGCCGAGGGACTCGACGAACGCCGCGTCGACCTGCGCCACCGTGATCCGGCCCCGACGCAGCTCGACGGGTCGCGCGTCGGGGATCGCCGCGAGCATGCGGTCGAGCAGTGCGGCCGAGAGCGGCTGCTCGGGATGGAATGCCTGCGGGTCGCGCAGCGAGTGGAAGACGCCGTGCCTGATCAGGAACGAGACCTGACGCCGCGGATAGACCGCGGAGGAGTTCGCGCGGGCGACCGCAGTCGCCGCCAGGGCCGCCGAGGCGGCCGCGAGACAGACCATGGTGCGGTGGCTCTGCACGGGGCTCCCGGGTTCGCGAGCACGCCCCGGAACCCTTCCCTCAGTGGCCGATTCCGCGCCGGCCGCGGTGACGCAAGCCACAGCAGATCTCGTAGCCGATCGTCCCGGCGAGACGGGCAAGCTCCTCGGGGCGGATCCGCTCGTCCCCCTGCTCCCCGAGCAGGACCACCTCGTCGCCGATGGTGACGTCGTCGTGCACGACGATGCTGAGCGCGTCCATCGAGATCGTCGCTGCGACGCGCTGCCGCCGTCCGCGCACGAGCGCGTCGGCATGCCCGGAGAGCGCGCGCGGGTAGCCATCCGCGTAGCCGACCGGAACGGTCGCCACCTGCGTCGGCAGCTCGGCGACCAGGCGCCGCCCGTAGCCGGAGCTCTCTCCCGCCGCGAGCGTCCTCAGCGCGACCACGCGTGCTCGTCACGCGCAACGCGGGCACGAGCCCGTCCTCCCTGGCGTCCCCGTCGTCCGGCGCGACGCCGTACAGCGCGATGCCGCAGCGTGCGGCATCGAAGTGCGTCGCCGGGTGTCGGAGCGCACCCGCAGAGTTCGCGAGATGGCGAGGACACGGCGGGAAGAGCTCGGAGAGCTCTGCGAAACGCGGCGGTCTGCAGCGCCGTGAAGGTCGGATCCTCGTGCGTCGGCGTCCGCAGTGCGACATCAGCGCCCGCGAGCTCGAGTCCGGCAGCTCGCCCGCTGCGAGTGACCGCCCGAGCACGAGCGCGTCCACGAGCGAGAGCCCCAGCGCCCCATTCCCGGTATCGGCCTTGACGTGCACCCCGCCGCGGAACCCTTCCTCGACGAGCTGCTGCTCCGCGCCCGGCGTCGAGATGCAGAGCTCGAGGCCCTGCGCCTCGCTGCCTCCGCCCCGTCTCGAGCGGCCCGAGCACCAGGATCGGGATCGGCCGGCCGATCGCCGTGCGCAGCTCGAGCCCCTCGTCGAGCGTCGCAACCGCGAGCCGGCGGGCGCCTCCCGCGCAGCGCCGCGCGGGCGCTCGGCAGTGCGCCGTGTCCGTAGCCGTCGGCCTTGACGACAGCCCACAACTCGGAGCGGCCGAGCACGCTGCGAGAGCCGCCGCGCGTTCGCCTCGATCGCCTGCACGTCGACCTGCACGCGAAGCCGGGTCATCCGGCGAGCAGGGCGCCGAGCGGGCGCTCGAGTCGGAGGCCGTGAACGTGCCGACTGCCTCGGCAGCCCGCGCCGCAGCGGCGCCGTGCGCTGCCGCCCCGAGCGAGAGCGCGTCGGCGGGCCCGAGGCCGCGCGCCAGCAGCGCGCCCACGACGCCCGAGAGCACGTCCCCGGCACCCGCGGTCGCGAGTCCCGGCACGGACGTCTCGACGACTCGGAGCGGCGCGCCGGGGTCGCGATCAGCGTGTCGGGGCCCTTGAGCAGCACGGAGCAACCCGCCTCGGCCGCCGCGCGCTGCACGTGTTCGAGTCTCGCCGCAGTGATCTCCTGCCGCTCGACACCGAGCAGGCGCGCAAGCTCGCCCGCGTGCGGCGTGAGCGCCGTCGGCCCCGCGCGGCCGCGCAGCGAGGCGAGGCGGCCGCCCAGGGCATGCAGCGCATCGGCGTCGAGCACGAGCGGCGACTCGATCCGCTCGACCAGCACAGCGACGAGGCGCCGCGCCTCGTCGTCTCGTCCGAGACCCGGCCCGAGCACCACGGCATCGGCGCGAGCGGCGAGCGCGAGCACCTCGTCGGGATCGCGGGTGCCGTGCACCATCAGCTCGGCCGCGCCGATCGCAACCTGATCGCGCACCTCCGGCGAGACCGCGGCGAAGACCACCCCGGCACCGCCGTGGAACGCCGCCCGCGCCGCCAGCAGCGGGGCGCCGCTCGTTCCCGGCGCACCCCCGACCACGAGCACCGCCCCGGCGTCGTACTTCGAGCCCAGCGGATCGCGCCGCGGCAGAGAGCGGAGGTCGGACGCGTCGACGCGGAGCGCACGCCGGGACCGGCTCGAACCGCCGCGGCAGGCCGATCGGCACGGTCACGACAGCCCCCGCGTGCGAGCGTCCGGGCTCGATCGACGTCCCCAGCTTGCGTCCGTGGAAGGCGATGGTGCAGACGGCGCGGATCGCGGCGCCGGGGACCGCACCCGTGCTGGCGTCGATGCCGCTGGGGATGTCGAGGGCCACGACCGGCGCGGCATGCTGTGCGATCCGGGAGATCGCCTCCGCGATCTCCGGCCGTGGGACTCCCTGCGCGCCCGTACCGAGCAGGCCGTCGATCACGAGCTCGGCGCCCGCGAGGTCGCCACGTCGCGGCACCCCGAGCGCATCCGCCACACGCAGCATCGTCGCCGCGTCGCCACGCACGCGATCGGCAGGAGCCACGAGCACGATCCAGGCGTCGAGCCCCGCATCATGCAGATGACGTGCCACGACGAAGCCGTCGCCGCCGTTGTTGCCGGGGCCGCAGACGACCGCGACGCGACGGGCATCCGGGAAGTGCGAGCGCACATGCGCGGCGGCCGCGGCGCCGGCCGCCTCCATCAGCGCGATCGCGGGCAACCCGGCATCCTCGACGGTGCGCCGGTCGAGTTCCCGCAGGTCTTCGGCCCGCCACAGCGTCTCCACGGCTCCTGATCGTACCGGCCATGTCACGATGAGGGACGTGGACAGCGCATCCGACCTCCTCCGCATCGCCGAGCGGGCCTGCGCCCAGCTCGCCGCGAGCGAGACGCTGGTCGCCGCCGCAAACGTCACCGCGACCAGCATTGCGCAGCTCTGCGAGGCAGACCGCTGCCTCGTCCTGCATCACGCGGACGATCTGATGACCCTGCTCGCATCCACGGCACCGCCGGAGGCTCCCGGAGTGCTCGAGGTCGAGGTGGCGGCGGCGACGGCCTCGCTGCGTACGGGCGACCCACGGCACGTCGAGCAGACCGTGTCCGACGGAGCGGCGGAATCGACGACCGAGACGATCGCGACGATTGCGCTGCCGTTGCGCCGCGGTGAGGAGGTGATTGCGGTCGCCGTCTGCTCGTGGCCCCGTCCCCGGGGAGCTGTCGGCGACGACGCGCTGCGCGCATGCGGTGCCGTCTGCGCCGCCGCGGCGCTCGCCCTCGACCGGCACGCGCTGGGCGATCGCCTGGCCGCCCACGCCGAGACCGACCCCCTCACCGGCGCGAGAACCCGGAAGGGCCTCGAGGCGCTGCTGGGGGGACTCAGCGAGCGTGGCGAGCCGCACGCGCTCGTCCTGGTCGATCTCGACGGCGCGGGCGCAGCCGGCGGCGAACGATTCGTCGTCGCGCTGGCGGGCCTGCTCGGGCGCGAGTGCCGCGAGGGCGACGTGCTCGCCCGTCGCGCCGACGCGGAGTTCGCACTGGTGCTGCCGGGCGCCACGATCGAGGCGGGCACCGCCGTTGCCCGACGGGTCGTGTCCGCGGTCAGCGACTGGGGCCACGAGGACGGGCTGACCGCGAGCGCGGGCGTGGCCGCTGCGGTCGACGAGAACGATCCCGACGTGCTCGGGCTCGCAACCGCGGCGCTCGCCGAGGCCCGGCGCAACGGCGATGGAGGGGTGTGGGTAGCGTGACGACCGGTCTCACGACTCGCGCAGGCGCACGACCGCGACCGCCGCTGCCAGCTCGCGCGAGTGTGTCAGCGACACGTCGATCTCGAGCGCTCCGATCCGCGCGGCGAACGCCGCCGTCTTCCCCGTGAGCGTGACCTTCGGCTTCGGGCCGGCCCACCACCTCGATCTCGCGCCAGGTGAAGTTGACGCCGCAGCCGAGTGCCTTGCCGATCGCCTCCTTGGCTGCAAACCGGCCCGCGTAGCTCTGCAGCGGGTTCGCGCGCGACTCGCAGTACGCCTGCTCCGCGTCGGTGTAGACGCGCGCGCGGAAGCCGTCGCGCTGCAGCGCACGCTCGATGCGCGCGAGCTCGATCAGGTCCAGCCCGACCTGCATCAGGCCACCGTGCCGGCACGCTCCAGGAGCTCGTCGCGCGTGTTCCGCGAGGGGTCCTCGACGACCGCGTCGAGCAGCGACGCGAGCACCCGGCCGAGCCTCGGCCCGGCCGGGAGCCCCGCCGCGAGCAGGTCGTCGCCCGTCACGGCGAGCTCGGCCCGGGTGACGGGGCTTCCCCACTCCGCGGCGACGAGAGCCTCGAAGCGCTCGCGCCGGGCGAGCTCGTCAGGCGAGGGCGGGAACCCCCGCCCGAGGCGGTCGCAGCGGCGCAGCACGAGCAGATCCGGCGCCGGCCGCCGCCCGACGCGCGCGAGGAAGCGACGGGCGCCCTCGGGCGACGGATCGGTCTCCTCGTCGTAGGGATGCTCGCGCACGAGCTGCACCACGGCGAGCCGCGTGTCGTTGTCGTAGGCCAGCCGGCGCATCGCGCGGTCGGCCAGCAGGGCGCCCTCGCTGCGCGTGGCTGCGGGCCCCGTCCGCGAACGGCTTGCCGGCGTCGTGCCAGAACGCCGCCAGCCGCAGCACGAGCGACGCATCGCGCTGCACCGCCTCGTCGAGCACGTGCAGGATGTGCTCGTCGACGGTGTAGGCCTGGGTGGCTGGAGCTCTGCGGCACACCGATGCACGCCGCCCACTCCGGCAGGGCCGCCTCGAGCGCCCCGAGATCGCGCGCGAGCCGCAGCGCATCTGCGGCGAACTCGCCGCCGATCGTCTGGTCGAACGTCTCCCGCACGCGCTCGGCGGAGAGTCCCGCGATGCGCGGAGCCTCGTCGCGCATCAGCGCGAGCGTCTCGGGCTCGGGGACGAGGCCGTCGCGGGCGCGGCGGGCGATGCCCCGGAGGATCCGCAGCGGATCGTCGCGGAACGCCGACGGATGGACCGCGCGCAGGATCCCCGCGGCGAGATCCTCGCGGCCGCCGAACGGGTCGATCCAGGCGCCGCTGTGGATGTCGCGGGCCATCGCGTTGACGGTGAAGTCTCGCCGCTCGAGATCGTCTCGCACGGAGAGCTCGGGATCCGGCTCGATGCGGAAGTCGGTGTGCGGGTTGCCCGTGTAGTCCGGGTCGCCCGGACGGATCGGCGACTCGCGCCGCGGCGGGACGATCTCGATGCCCTCCTTCGGCCCGAACGACGGCCGGAACCGCACTCCGACGAGCCGACCGGCGACGCGCAGCTCCTCCGACGGGCCGTACCGTCTCAGCGACCGTCAGCAGCTCGTCGATGCTGTGACCGCGCACCAGGAAGTCGACATCCTTGACGACACGTCCGAGCAGCTCATCGCGCAGGCTGCCGCCGACCTCGTAGATCTCCTCGAACGGCAAGCGTGCGCATGCCCGCGAGGACGCGCTCGCGCACCGGATCGACACGTGCGTCGGAAGGCACCGCGACAGGCTACCGAGTAGCGCGCGGCCGCAGCCGCGCGCTACTCGACCGTGACGGTCTTGGCGAGGTTGCGCGGCTGATCGATCGGCAGGCCGCGCAGGCTCGCGATCTTGTACGCGAGCACCTGGAGCGGCAGGATCGCGAGCGCAGGGGCGAGCTCGGGCGAGACCCGCGGGATCTCGAGCACCCACTCCGCGTGCTGGTGTGCCGCCGGGCTGCCCTCGGTCGCGACCGCGATCACCTTGGCGCCGCGCGCGCGCACCTCCTGCACGTTCGAGACCACCTTGTCGAACACGTGCGAGTCGTTCATCACAGCGACGACCGGCGTGTCCTCGTCCAGCAGCGCGATCGGCCCGTGCTTCATCTCGCCCGCCGGATAGGCGTCGGTCGGCACGTAGCTGATCTCCTTCAGCTTGAGCGCGCCCTCGAGACACACCGGCATGCCGAGGTGGCGGCCGATGTACAGGAAGAAGCCCTTCTCGTACACGTCGTTCGCGACCGCCTCGGCCGAGGCCCAGAGCGGGGAGTCCTCGCGCGAGGTACGTCCGGGCGAGATCGGGGAGCGCGGCGACCTCGCCGCGCAGCTCGGCCAGGCGCACCGGGGTGAGCGTGCCCCGCAGCTCGGCCAGCCGCAGTGCGAGCAGCGTGAACGCGACGACCTGCCCGGTGAACGTCTTCGTCGCCGCCACGCCGATCTCGCGACCGCAGCGCGTGTACAGCGTCGCGTCGGCCTCGCGCGTGAGCTGGCTTCCCATCACGTTGGAGACGGCCAGGATGCGGGCGCCGCCCGCGCGCGCGACGCGCTGCGCGGCGATCGTGTCGGCCGTCTCGCCCGACTGCGAGATCGCGATCGCGAGCGTGCTCTCGTCGAGCACCGGGCTGCGGTAGCGCGTCTCGGATGCGACGTCGATCTCGACGGGGACGCGCGCCCACTCCTCGAGCAGGTAGCGGCCGACGAGCCCCGCGTGGAAGGCGGTGCCGCAGGCGGCGATCGTGACGCGCTCGACGCCGTGCAGCAGCTCGTCGTTCGGACCGCCGAGCTCGAGCGTGACGCGGCCGCCCTGCAGGCGCTCGCCGATCGTCTCGCGCATCGCCTCGGGCTGCTCGTGGATCTCCTTGAGCATGAACGTCTCGTAGCCGCCCTTCTCGGCGGCCGTCTCGTCCCAGTCGACGATCGCCTCGGCGCGCTCGAGCTCGCCACCCTCGACGTCGTACAGGGTGACGCCCTCGGGCGTGATGGCGATCAGCTCGCCGTCCTCGATCTGCTTGACGCGCCGCGTCTGCGCGAGGAAGGCCACGACGTCCGACGCGACGAACGACTCGCCCTCGCCGATGCCGAGCACGAGCGGGCACTGCAGGCGCGCGCCGACGATCAGATCGGGATGCAGCGGCGAGACGACGACGAAGGCGAAGTGCCCGACGAGCTCGCGGTAGGTGCGGCGCACGGCCTCGACGAGATCGCCCGTCGTAGTGATGCTCGATCAGGTGCGGCACCACCTCGGCGTCCGTCTCCGACGAGAACACGTGCCCGTCGGCGATCAGGCGCGCGCGCAGCTCGACGTAGTTCTCGATGATCCCGTTGAGCACGACCGAGAAGCGATCGTCGCAGCCGGTCAGCGGATGCGCGTTCTGCTCGGACGGGCGTCCGTGGGTCGCCCAGCGCGTGTGCCCGACGCCGGTCGTCGCCGTCGAGTCGAGCAGGTCGGAGACCGCGCGCAGCTCGGCGAGGTTGCCGACCGCGCGGATCAGCTCGACGTCGTGCCGGTCGTCGACGAGGGACAGCCCGGCAGAGTCGTAGCCGCGATACTCGAGTCGTTCGAGGCCGGCGAGCAGCAGCGGCTTGCACGCCCTGTCGCCGACGTAGCCGATGATGCCGCAGATCGGGAGGCCTCCTAGAAACAGCGAGGGAGCCCCCGCGCCGCCCTTTCAGACGACCCCGAGCTCCCGTTCTACCAGCAAACTGATGCTATCACAGAGACGCTCGAGCTCCTCCGGGTCCTCGTGCTCGACCATCACGCGCACGAGCGGCTCGGTGCCCGAGGCCCGCAGGACGATGCGCCCGGCGCCGCTCGCCTCGAGCAGCGACGGTCTCGCTGCTCGACGACGCTCCCAGATCGCGCGTGCGCCCGCGAGCCCCTCGCGGTCGGCGCGGATGTTCACGAGCCGCTGCGGGAAGCGCGTGACGAGGCCGGCCGCCTGCTCGAGCGTCTGCCCCGCGCGGTCGAGCGCCGCCAGCAGCAACGCTGCGGTGACGAGGCCGTCGCCCGTCGTCTGGTGTCCGAGCGCGATCACGTGGCCGGACTGCTCGCCGCCGAGCTCGGCGCCGCGCGCGCGCATCTCCTCGAGCACGTAGCGGTCGCCGACCTCGGTCGACGCCGTCTCGATGCCGAGTCCGCTGCATCGCGCGGTGGAAGCCGAGGTTCGACATCGAGGTGACGACGACGAGGCTGCCCGGCAGCGCGCGGCGCGCGTGCAGGTCGCGCGCGAGGATCGCCACGATCTGATCGCCGTCGACGGGCACGCCCTCGGCGTCACGGCGAGCACGCGGTCGGCATCGCCGTCGAACGCGAGCCCGAGCTCGTAGCCGCCCGTCGGCGACGCCGCGGCTGACGACGTCGAGGTGCGTCGAGCCGCACTGCTCGTTGATGTTGAGCCCGTCGGGGCTCGCGAAGCAAGGTCGGCGTCGACGCCGAGCGCCCTCGAAGAGACGGCTCGCGACGACGCTCGCGGCGCCGTTCGCGCAGTCGACCAGGATCCGGCCGCGGCGTCAGCGGCACGCCGACGCGCGGCGACGACCCAGTCGGCGTAGCGCGTCGGCGGCGTCCTGCAGCGACGATGCTCTCGCCGAGCGCCGCGCCGGTCGGCAGCGTCGCCCGCCTCCATCGAGCTCGACCGACGCGATCCTCGTCGGCGTCGTCGAGCTTGAACCCGTCGCGCGCCGAAGAGCTTGATGCCGTTGTCGGGGAACGGGTTGTGCGAGGCCGAGATCACGACGCCGAGGTCGGCGTGGCCGAGCCGGACGAGCGTCGCGATGCCCGGCGTCGGCAGCACGCCGACGCGCACCGCGAGCGCCGCCCGCCGAGGCGACGCCGGCCGCGAGCGCGTCCTCGAGCATGAATCCCGAGCGGCGCGTGTCGCGCCCGATCAGGACGCGCGGCTGCGCCGCGCGCCGCGCTCGCGCGCGTAGCGCGCGGCGGCGCGGCCGAGGCCGAGCGCGAGCTCGGCCGTGAGCAGCGACGCCGTTCGCGACGCCGCGGACGCCGTCCGTGCCGAACAGACGCGCCACGCGGGTGCTAGCGCTTGCTGAACTGCGGGCGCCGGCGAGCGCCTCTTGAGGCCGGCCTTCTTGCGCTCGACCTCGCGCGCGTCGCGCGTCAGGAAGCCCTTCTGCTTGAGCGCGCACGCGAAGTTCGGGATCGGCCTCGATCAGCGCGCGGGCGATGCCGTGGCGCAGCGCGCCGGCCTGGCCGGTGATGCCGCCGCCGTCGCACAGCGCGCGCGACGTCGAAGCGGTCGCGCAGCCCGGTCAGCTCGAGCGGCGAGGTCGCCGTCGTCCGCAGGGTCGGGCGTCCGAAGTACTCGTCGAGCGCGCGGCCGTTGACCGTGAAGGCGCCCGAGCCCGGCGTGAGGATGACGCGCGCGACCGAGGTCTTGCGCTTGCCGGTGCCGCGGTAGACCGCGTCGTTCTCTGCCATTACGACTTCTTCCCTGCGAGCGGCTTGGGCGCCTGCGCCTCGTGCGGGTGCGAGGGACCGGAATAGACCTTGAGCTTGCGCAGCTGGGCGCGGCCGAGCCGCGTGCGCGGGATCATGCCGCGCACCGCGTGCCGGATGACCTCTTCGGGCCGCCGCCCGAGCAGCTCGCGCAGCGTCTCCTCGCGGAGGCCGCCGTGGTAGCCCGAGTGCCGGTAGTAGATCTTGTCGTCGAGCTTCTTCCCGGTCACCCGGATGCGCTCGCAGTTGACGACGACGACGAAGTCGCCGGTGTCGATGTGCGGCGTGTACTGCGGCTTGAGCTTGCCGCGCAGCGTGTCGGCGATGCGGGTGGCGAGGCGGCCGAGCGTCTCGCCATCGGCGTCGACGACGTACCAGCCGCGCTCGACCTCGCCGGGCTTCGCGCTATAGGTCTTGGTGGGCACGGGGAGCTCTTCGGTCCTTCTGATCGTCCAGCAATGGGGCGCGCGAGCGCGCAGACGCACCTGCCTGGCTCGGCCAGGCACGAGCGGATGCTAGCAAGGGCCACCCGATCGCGCCGTGATTCCGCGCGCCGAAGCGATTAGAGTGAGGTGCAGTGGATTTTCAGGGAGGATTCGACACCATGCGACGTAGTTTCACCCGCCCCCGGGCGTTCGCGGCCCTCGCGGCCGTCGGAATCATCGCCGCCGGCTGCGGCGGCTCGAGCGGCGGCGGTGCTGCTGGAGCCGCAGGCACCGATGGATTGGGCGCTCAGGCCGCTCCGGCGACCTCGATCGCGTTCTTCGACGTCAACATCGACCGCAGCTCGGACGGCTGGAAGCAGATGCTCGCGCTCGGCGCGCGCTTCCCGTCCTGGCCCAAGCTGATCACGCAGATGAACACCAGCCTGAACCAGGTCGGCTCGGACGGATCGAGCTTCAACCGCGACATCGAGCCCTGGCTCGGCGGCGAGGCATCGATCGCTGTGACGGGCGTCACCGTGGGCGGCAACCTCCGGCGGCGGCAGCGCGCAGTTCGTGGTGTACGTGCAGAGCAAGGACGACGCGCAGCTCGAGGCAGCGCTGACGCGCGGCGGCGAGACCGTCAAGGGCACGCCGTACTCGGGCTTCGACACGTTCACGAGCAAGGACGGCAAGACGTTCGCCGCGGTGCACGACGGCGCGCTGCTCGTCTCGAACAGCGAGTTGACGCTGCACCAGGCGATCGACGTCCGCGGTGGCAAGGGCGACCAGCTCGCCAACTCGACGACCTTCAAGGACGCGATGGCGGCCCTGCCGAAGGACAACAGCGCGGTCGGCTACGTCGACGGTGCGCAGCTCCAGACGCTGAGCCAGCTCGCGACCTCGCAGGCCTCCTCGCGCGGCGTGCAGGCAGGCGGCGTCTCGCCGCAGGCGCTCAACCAGTTCTCCTCGCAGCTCAAGGGCGTGCGCGCGCTCGCCTTCGCGGCGACGCCCGAGGATCAGGGCCTGCGCTTCCGCTTCGCGGAGCTGCTCGCCGAGCGACGCGCCGGCGAGCCTCACCGGCGTCACCGAGTTCACCCCGACGCTCGAGTCGAGCGCGTCGGGCGACTCGTACGTCTACCTCGGCTTCCAGAACCTCGGCCCGATGCTCAAGACCGCGCTGACGAGCCTCGGCACGAGCCAGGCCGAGCTGCAGAAGACGTTCGCGCAGCTGCAGACGCAGACCGGCGTGTCCTTCGACGGCGATCTCGTGCCGCTGCTCTCGGGCGAGCACGCGATCACGGTCGGCCCGGGCCTGCCCGTCTCGGCCGCCCTGCTCCTGAAGCCCGCTGACGCCGCCGCGGGCGAGGCAACCCTGCGCAAGATCACCGCGGCGATCGCCAAGCAGGGCGCCGCCACGTTCACCGACGCGAACGGCGGGCAGACGACACAGGTCTCCGGACTCCCCGTCGGCTGGCGCCGCTCGGGCGACCTGCTAGCCATCTCGAACGATCCGAAGGCCGGCGACACCGTGAGCTCGTCGCTCGCCGACGACACGAGCTGGAAGGACTTCCAGAAGGCCATCGGCGTCCCCGACAGCGTCACCGGCATCCTCTACGTCAACGTCGGACGGCTGCTCGGCCTCGCGAAGACGTTCACGAGCGGCTCCTCCGCGTCCGACCAGGAGGCGCTCGACAACGCATCCCACGTCGGTCGCGTCGTCGCCTGGGGCGCCAAGGACGGCGACACGCTGACCGCCGACCTGTTCATCGAGATCACGAAGTAGGCGCGAGCAGGCTGCGCACGCTCGTCGCGCCGGGAATGATCCCGGTGCGGCGCGCGTAGCGCAGGAACGCGGCGACCTCGGCGCGGTCGATCGTGCCGAAGCGCCCCTTCGCATCCGCGAGGATCGGGCGGTAGGCCTCGCAGGCTCGCCGTCGCAACCACCGGGTCGATTCCGTGCGCACCCTGCTCGAGGTCCGAGAGCGCCCGCGTGGGATCGCGTCGCGCGAGCGCGTATCCCTGTGCGGTCGCGCGCAGGAAGCGGGCGACCAGCCCCGGCGAGCGCTGCAGCGTGCGCGGCGGGCGAAGATCACGAGCTCGGGGAAGGCCGGCCCGCCGAAGCGCTCGAGCCGGAAGATGCGGTCGGCCACGCGCCGTTCGAGCTCGACGCCGTCCGCGGGCCAGAAGCCGATCGCCGCGTCCACCTTGCGGCCGACGAGGCTCGGTACAGCCGAGAAGCCGATCACGACGAAGTGCACCCTGTCGGGATCGCCGCCGTCCCCCGCGATGATCGTCCGTGCGATCGCCCGGTCGGACGGCACGCCGGTGAGCCCGACGGTGCGGCCGACGAGATCGCGCGGACGCCGGACCGGGCCGTCGGCGCGCGCCATCAGCGAGATCAGCGGCCGCTGCACGACCGCCGCGACCACGCGCAGCCCGGCGCCCTGGCGGTTCGCGAGCGTGACATCGATCAGATCGGCCAGACCCAGGTCCGCGCGGCCCGAGCTGACCGCCGAGAGCGGTTGCGAGGTGCCGGTAGGCGCGACGAGCTTCACCGCGAGCCCCTGCGCGCGATAGAGACCCTCCGCCTGTGCCGCGTAGAGACCGGCATGCACCGCGTTCGGCACGAAGTCGAGCACGACGCGCACCGGCGTCGGCCCCGCCGCGGCGGTCGTGACGGCCTTCGTGGACGAGCCGCCGCAGGCGACGACAAGCGCCGCCAGCAGGAGCGAGCAGGCAGAGCATGCGGGCCGGCACGGCCCGTATCCTGGCAGCGCTCGGCCCTAGGGGAGCGCCGGGGTGACGATCTTCGGGACGCGCACCCGCGGGCTCGCGTTCGGATGGGAGACGCGCCGCGGGCTCGGGCCAGCTGCGAAGTAGCGGATGGGATACGCATTCGCGAGGACCTGGCCCCGGGCGCCGCGCGTGATCCGCCGCAGCGGATCGGGCCCGAGCTCGAGCCGGAGCGGCCGCCCGACGTCGTCGTACAGCAGCACGTCGTGCAGCAGCCTGCCGTCGCGGGAGTACGGATAGATGTTCGTGACGGTGCGCCCGTCGAGCTGCAGTCCCGGCAGCGACTGCGGCACGTACACGACTGCCGGAGCCCCGAGGGCAGCGGCCGACGGCGAGTCCCGGACGTGCCGTTCGAGCGGCACGATCGCAAGCAGTGCGACGACGTCGATCGCCAGCACCGCGATCACCACGGTGGCCGACGCTCGTCCCCGCGTGCGCAGGCCGAGCGCGAGCGATGCCGCGACCGCCAGCACGACCCAGAGCGCGGTTGCGCGCGCGCTCGGCAGATGCGGCAACCAGGGATGGGCGACCGACCAGCTCGCACCGCTCGCGGCGGCAACCGCAGCGACCACCAGGCCACCGCGGACGAGCCACCACGCAGGGGCCAGTTCGCGGGCGACGCGGACGGCCGCGAGCACGGCCGGCCGCTGCGCGAGCCCGGAGGCGAACGCGCGCAGCGCGTCGACACCACTGCTCGAGGCGGGTGCGGCAGCGGGCTCGCCGAGGCCGGCGGAGGCCCGTAGCTCGGCGGCGAACGCTTCGGGCGGGCCGAGCGACGCGATCGGCCGATCGCCCTCGCCCACGGCCTCGACGAGCGATGCCTCGACCTCCGCGAGCAGGTCGGCGCGCTCCTCGTCCGGAAGGTCGGAAAGCGCCGAGCGCACGGCGGCGAGATACGCCTCGATCTCCGCCGAGGAGCCAGCGGCCGTCGTCATGCGGTGACCTCCGCCTCGAGTGCCAGAAGAGCCGAGAACGCGCGCGAGAACCCTGTCCAGCTTGCGCGTGCCTCGTCGAGCTGGGCGCGACCGCGCTCCGTGATCCCGTAGTAGCGACGGTGGGGCCCTGTCCGAGGGCACGACGTACCAGGTCAGCGCACCGCCGCCGGAGAGCCGCCGGAGCGTGCCGTAGACGGACGCGTCGCCGACCTCGGAGAGACCGGCGGCGCGCAGACGGCGCAACACGCTGTAGCCGTAGCCGTCGCGTTGTGCGACGACGGCCAGGACCCGCAGCGTCGAGCGTTCCCCGGAGGAGCTGGCTGTATCCATTGCGATGCAGACACTACCGCGCTCCGCGCAGTAGTGTCAAGCGGCCGTTTGCTCCTCACGATGACCGACTGCCTCTTCTGCAAGATCGTCGCGGGGGATATACCCGCGGAGATCGTGCACGCTGATGCGCGCACCGTCGCTTTCATGGACATCGCGCCTGCAACGCGCGGCCATTGCCTCGTCGTCTCTCGAGAGCACACGGACGATCTGCTCACCGCCGATCCCGAGGACGTCGCAGCGTGCGCCCTCGTCGCGCAGGAGCTTGCGCGGCGCGCGTACGAGGATCTCGGCGCAGCGGGGGTAACGTGCTGCAGTCGAGCGGCGCTCCGGCGTGGCAGTCGGTGTTCCACCTGCACTTCCACGTGATTCCGCGGTACGTGGGAGATCCGCTCGTGCTGCCGTGGAGGCACGCCGAGGGGGATCCGAGGAAATAGCGGCAGCCGCGACGAGGCTGCGCGATGGCGACCTCTCAGAGGATTCGAGCAATACCAACGAAGCCAGGCACTGGAAGGGCAGCGACTCATATGGTTCTGAATGGCAATTGGCTCGAGTCCCGGCGCTCTTGATGCCATTTCATTGCTACGGGCAGCAAGAGAAATCAGAGTCGTCCGTTAGCAATAGCCAAGGACTGAATTGCACATTCGCGATCTTCTTTTGCCATGCTGACACCAATGAAAAGGACGCCAAGCAGCTCAAGAACCACGAGAAGAGTAATCGGCGATTCTTGGCATGGTATCGCGATGAAGCACTGAAGTCATTGCCGACGGAAAGCCAAATCTTTGATAATTGTGCAATCTGGTCAACTCAACTTGCCAATGATACTTGTGGCAAGTCTGCGCCAAGCTCTGGAGCGACGTTCATTTGCACGTACATGAAAAGGCGGGCTTCTCATTGGTTGCTAAGAACAACAAAAAACAAAATGTTTGTTGCCGCCGTTATGAAGGAATTGCACGGTCGCGGATTTGTATCAGCTACATTGTCGGAACTGACTGCACCAATTCTCGGCCTATGCGTGAGTACTTACTCAGGTGCCAAATCCACAGAATCGGTCGTGACTGAATTTTTGGCTTCAGCACTTTTGCGACATAATGCCGCACATGGAAATTTCGCATTCGCAGCCGTTAGGTTACTAACTCGCGCCGCTTGGCTTCTATTATAAATGGATGAATTAGCGGGAGCGACAAGGCTAATTTCGCGCGGCGGTTAAATCGACTTCGGTCGCCATTTCTTCATCGCCCAACTCGACGGCCGCCAGCATTTGAACAGGTTTCCCATCATCTGTTGGCAATTCGTGACGTTTCGCAAGGTACGCTCGATTGCTCGTGTCTGTACCGCCGCTGTGTCGATGGTGTTTAGCTTCTGAGCTTCTTCTGGACCTCTTCCCAGTACGGTAGCGTACTTTCCGAATTCGTTCTTCACGATTGATACTTTCCACACCTCGCTGGACCGTTGTTGAATTGCAAGCGTTTCTAAGCCCATCTGTAAACTATTCAGATTGCCCAGAGCGTCGTAGGCCCCGCAACAATTACTTTAAGGTCACGTTGAAGCACTTCAGTTAAGCCTCCAACAACTTCGGCAACAATTCCTCTAGTTGGTAGAATAGAATGCCGAAATCGGTCGTCTGGCGGGAGGATTCAAGTATTTGTCGCATATTACGCCGCCATCTTCATCCCATTTCAACTGCTTGCCAAACTCCTCAATCAATTCAATCTCGTTTCGTTCTTGCGCGCGTCGTAATTGTTGAGATAATCTTCGATTGGGAACTTTGAATCAATTGGCAACCAGACGATATCCCCTCGCTTCATCGTCTCATCGACCGGGAAGGCGAATCCCAAACTCGACACTCATCACCGTTGTCTTTGGTGGAAACATCTTGGTGGAGCCGCATTGGTGAAAACTTGTTCTAGCATCCGTTCGAGCTACTTTGCCCCAAGTGCCCCGCCGTCCATATTGGCTCAAAACTCTTTTTGACGGCCACGCCAACTGCAAGCCTGCCTCGATTTCGCCCAAGCCTTTGTGAACTTGCTCAAGGCGGTCGCTCACTAGCTTAAAATATTCTCCCAGCCGCTTTTCATAAGCGCCTTGCAGTTTTCATCCACCGTTTGCCGCATTTGTTCGAAGATTCTTGCCGTTGTCTTCCTGAATGTTCTTCTACTCTGCCTCGACGCGGCGTCTGCATCATTAATGAGCCGTTTGTCGTTGGATTCAGATAGTTCGTCTCAACTGTCCCAAGACGTTTCCAAACCTACGCCGCCAATCCAAAAAATCCTTGATGCTGCCTCCTCAGTCAGTTGGTTTGATGACTCTTAACGTGAGACTGATTTCTTCCCGTACCTTCTGTACCCCATCTGCGGACTCGGTTCGCATCTGAGCGAGTTTGCCGCTGTTTTGCCGGATCACGCCGAGCCGTTGCTCAATCGTTTCCCGCATCGCGTCAAGTCGCTTTTCCGAGTTGAGCAATACGATGAATCAAGTAGTGAAGACGACGAGGCGTTCGACCAGCACTGGATCGCCCGATATGACGGCTGGCTCAAGCGTCGCATGAATGCGGCGGTCGCCCAGGGCGACGGTGTCGAGGATGTCTTCGGCGACGGTGGCCAAATCGACCTCGTCGTGGACGGTGAGCCCACGCTCGTTGCGCGCGAGGATCAGCAGCGCCCCGATGAGGTGCTCGGCGTGATCGACCGCGGCGCGGATGTCGGTCGCCATGCCGCGCAGGTCGGCAGGCGTGCTCTCAGGGTTGTCGAGCACGACGTCGACGGTCGCGCGCATGACCGCGAGTGGGGTGCGCAGTTCATGGGAGGCGTTGGCGATGAACCGCTTCTGGCCCTCGAACGCCACCTGGAGCCGGTGGAGCATCTCGTCGAAGGTCTCGGCCAGTTCGTGGAGCTCGTCGCGGGGACCGTGCAGTGCGACTCGCGCCGACAGGTTGTGTTCCGAGGCAGCGCGCGCGGCCGCGGTGATCCTGTGCACGGGCCGCAGCGCTCGCCCGGCGACGATCCAGCCGAGGATCGCGGCGAGTGCGATCACCACGCCGAGTGTGATCAGCGAGTACTGCAAAAGATGCGAGAGCGTGGCGGCGCGCTGGTGCCGCGCGCCCTGAAGCTGGAAGTACGCGCTGCACTTCGCAAGGAGACGGTCGTTGGGATGCGGGCTAAGTTCTTCGGACCGGCATCGCGCCAGGAAGCTGGCCGGAGCCTGCTGCCCCTGCCCCTGCGGCTCCAGCCGCGCCACCAGGAGGTAGCTGACTGCGACGACGATCGCCCCGCAAACGGCGATCATGACGGTGTAGAGCAGAGTCAGTCGTGCGCGAACGGTCAGCCGTGGGCGACGGCTCACAGCCGGTATCCCTTGCCGACGACAGTTTCGATCAACGGCGGGTCGCCGAGCTTGCGCCGCAGTCGAGTCATCGTCACGGAGACGATGTTGCTGAACGGGTCGACGTCGGCGTCCCACACATGCTCGAGCAGCTCCTCCGCGCTGACGACGGCGCCGTCGGCTGCGAGCAGGCTCTCCAGAACCCCGAACTCCTTGCGGCTCAGCGACAGCGGACGGGAGCCGCGGCGGGCGCGGTGGCGCGCGCGGTCGAGGGTGAGGTCGCCCCGCCGCACGACCGGCGGCGCGGACGGCGCGCGCCGGGACAGCGCCCGCACGCGGGCGACGAGCTCAGCGAACACGAACGGCTTGCCGAGGTAGTCGTCCGCGCCCAACTCCAGCCCGCCAACCCGGTCCTCGACGTCACCGGCGGCGGTGAGCATGAGGATCCGCGGACCGGAACCGGCAACCTCCCGACATACCCGGTCACCGTGCACGACCGGCAGGTCACGGTCGAGCACGATCACGTCATAGGCCGTCTGTGCGGCGGCCTCCAGCGCCGCCGCGCCGTCGTACACGGCGTCCACGGCCATCCCCGCCTGACGCAGCCCCTGGGCGATCCGGCCGGCAAGCGTCGCATGGTCCTCGACCACCAACACGCGCATCCTCCCAAGTATGCGCCGGACGGTATGACATCCGTCTGACATGGCCGGTAGCGCTGATGTCATCGGCCGAGGCGTAGAACTACAACCAGATGTCTGCCAGCGCTCGCGATGCCGAAGTACTGCCGGGGCGCGCCGGCCGCGCCGTGCCGGACGCAGGACGCAAGCTACGCCTGGTACGGGTGGAAGCGACGCTCGCCGTTGCCGCGTTCGCGGCGCTATGCGTCGTGATCCTGTCCGTCCCGGCTCAGGCCGCAGAGCCCGATGACGGCGCCTACCACGCATCGATTGTGGCGATGACCGAAGGGCATTTCCTGACGTTGTCAACCGCTCAGGCAGAAACGCTTGCGAGGAAGCTGGGCGACAACCCTGCCGCCCCCCCGAATCAATGGGTCCAGCTCGCCAACGGGCGATATATCAGTGAGAAGGACCCGGGCTATCCGTTCCTCGCGGCGCCCTTCGAGGCGCTCGGCATCATCCGGTGGGCACAGCTGTTCTTCGGGGCACTGGCCTGCCTTGGGCTGTTCATCGGCGCCCGGCGATGGCTCGGACGCTTCGGCGGCCTAGCGGCGGTAGGCCTGTATTGCTCATCCGGAGCCGCGCTGGCGTTCGCCTGGCGCGATTACATGCCCACGTTCACAGACGCCTCGCTGATCGCGGCCGGCTCCGGCATCCTGGTGTGGGCGATGCTGGCGACCGAAGCACCCTCGCGGCGGCGCACGTGGGCCGGCCTCGCCGGGTTCGCGGCAATCGAGATCGCGACCTTCGTCCGCTACACCAATATCGTGATCCTCGGCTGCGCCGTCGTGGCTGTGATCGTGGCGTGGCGCCTGGGAGCCGCGAGGCTGCCCCTCCGCGCGCTCTGCTGGTGGCTCGCCTCGGTGGCCGTCTTCGGCGCGGGCGTGGCCGGCTTCGATGACCTCGTCTACGGCGGCCCGCTGACAACCGGGTACCAGCCCGGCGAAGTCACGTTCAGCCTCGGCGCGATCGGGCCGAACCTGCGGATCATGCCCGCGCACCTGCTGCAGGCCATGCCAATGCTGGTGTTCGCAGTGATAGCTCTGGCGTGGATCATCGTGCGGTGGCTGGTGCTCCGCCGGGCCGACGATCAGGCCGGCGCATTGGCTCGTCGCGATCTAGGAGCCGGCCTCGCCGTGGCCGCGTCGTGGTTTGCGATCTGGAGCCTGTACTCCGCGTACACCTGGACGACCGACCCGACCACTGTCACCGTCCAATTCGTCAGATTCTACGTCCCGGCGATCGGCGCGATCTCCCTGCTCGGCGCCTGGCTGGTGACCAGGATTCCGGGCCGCGCATGGCGGCCCGGCGTGACCTCAGCCGCCGTCATCACGGCGATGTTCGGCCTCGGCGTGTGGTCCTTCTATGCCATGTACGCAGCGTTCGGCGTCCCGCTCAGCGGCTAGCCGATTCGGGAACCGCTGTTCTCCGCTAGAAGTGCGAGGTAAGACCGGCACCGCTGGCGTCGCCGTCCGTCGACGCCTCTTCGCTCGCCGCCGTCCTGCGCGTTCTCGTACCACGAGTAGGCGTACTTCCCGTCGTCGAGATCCTTGGCGAACTTCGTCAGCTTCAGAGGATGGAACGTGTCGCACATGACCGCGAGCTCGTGCGTCTCGTGCGTGCCGATCGACTTCTCGGCGAGGCCGGGCTGCGGGCCGTGCGGCAGTCCTGACGGATGCAAGGTGATCGAGCCGACATCCACGCCGCGCCGCGAGCCGAACTTTCCGGAGACGTAATAGATCATCTCCTCCGACTGCAGGTTCGAATGGTGGTACGGAATCGGCACCGCCAGCGGGTCGAAGTCGAGCTTGCGCGGACAGAACGAGCAGATCACGAAGTTCCGGCCCTGGAACGTCTGGTGTGACGGCGGCGGCTGGTGGATGCGCCCGGTGATCGGCTCGAAGTCGTGGATCGAGAACGTCCACGGATAGAGATAGCCGTCCCAGCCGACGACGTCGAACGGGTGGTAGTCCAGCACGTAGGTCTGGTACCCGCCGCGCACGCGCACCTTCACCGGGAACTCGCCCTTCTCGCGGTGCGTGTTCAGCTCCGCGGGCGGATGGATGTCGCGGTGGTAGTAGGGCGCGCCTTCGAGGATCTGGCCGTACTGGTTGCGGTAGCGCTTCGGGATTTCGATCATCCCCGGCGATTCGAAGACGAGGTAGCGCTGCTCGCCTTCCGGCCGGAAGCGATACGTCGTGCCCCGTGGGATGACGAGATAGTCGCCTTCCTTATACGGAACGTTCCCGAAGATCGTCTCGAGCGTGCCCGTTCCCTCGTGGATGAACACGGCCTCGTCGCCCTCGCCGTTCCGGAAGAAGTAGTCCATCTGCTCCTTGGGTCGCGCGAGCGAGATCTCGACGTCGTCGTTCCACATCAGGAGCCTGCGGCCGGTGATCTCGTCGCCCTTCGCGTCGATGTCGTACGTCTTGAAGTGGCGATGAGCGTGCGCGTCCGGGACCCACTCGTTGCGCTTGATCTCCTCGAAGTCGCCGACCTTCATGACGCGGCACGGCGACTGGAGGTGGTAAAGGATCGACTCCATGCCGACGAAGCCCTCCATCCCCATGACCTCCTCGGTCAGGAGCGTTCCGTTGTCGCGGAACTGGATGTGACGCTTGCGTGGGACGTCGCCGAGACGCTGGTAGAACGGCACGGTTAGAGGATATCGGCGGCCAGTGCCGCGAGCCGGTTCCCAATCGCCGGCGCGAACTTGAAGCCGTGGCCGCTGCACGGCGAGCCGATCACGACCTTCCCGCGCCGCTCGAGGATGAAGTGCTCGTCCGGAGTAGTCGTGTAGAGGCACGTTTCTGCGCAGACTGGCTCGGGCTCGGCATCGGGGTAGGTGCGGGCAACCCACTCGGAGATCCGCTCGACGAGAGCCGCATCCGGTTCCCCGGGCTCGTCGGGACTCACCTCGGCGCCTGCGTGATGCGCGCCCGCCTTCAAGCCGTGTACCGGGTCGTGCAGCGAGTACATGGCGTGGCCGCGGGTGACCGGATCGAGCTGCACGACGGAGGGCAGCGGCTGTCCGTCGCGGCGGAAGTACGCGACGGTCTCGCGCGTGACTCGAACCGGCAGATCCGGGAAGAACTCTCGGACCCACGCGCCCGGCGGTGACCACGACAGCGTCGGCATCGATCTCGTCGAGGGATTGGATGCGCGTGTTCTCCTCGAGTCGCGCGCCGTTCGCCACGGCGCGGTCGACGAACGCACGATGCGCTGCGTCGGCGCGGACGATCCCTGCTTCGGGCTGGAACAGCACCGTCCAACCGTCCGGCACGCCGACCGGCCAGCGGCGTCGCACGCTTTCGGGATCGAGGAGCTCGTAGGACGCGCCGGCCGTATCGAGGGCGGACGCAGAGCTCTGGCCCGCGCTCTCGACCAGCTCGAGCAGGCCGTTGAGCTCGAGCAGCTCGGCGTCCGCTTCGCGTTCGAGCTCGCGCCAACCGGCGAACGCTTCCTTTGCCAGCTCGACGAACTCGAGCTCGGGATAGGCGAGCCGCACGATGCGGGAGCGCCCGTGGCTCGAACCGCGCTCGTGACCGACCTCGAACTGTTCGACGAGCAGGACGTCGCGGCCTTGCCGCGCGAGGGCATGCGCCGTCGCCGAGCCCATGACGCCCGCGCCGACAACGACGATCTCTGCGCGTGTTCTGGTCAAGCGACGCGGTTCCGCAGGATGCCGATGCCCTCGACCTCGAGCTCGACGACATCGCCGCGTTGGAGCCAGCGACCGTCGCCGTGCTCGAGGATGCACCCCGTCCCGACAGTGCCGGAGCCGAGAACGTCGCCTGGTCGGAGGTGCGTGTTGCGCGAGGCGTGCGCGACGATCGCTTCCCAGGAGTGGAAGAGGTCGGAGAGATTCCCCCGCGAGCGCTCCTCGCCGTTCACGCGCGCGACCATCACGGCGGAGGTACCGTCGAACTCGTCCGGCGTGACGAGCACGGGCCCGAGGCTGGTGGCGAAGTCCTTGCCTTTCGCCGGCCCCAGCCCGACGCGCATCTCCGCGCGCTGAAGATCGCGCGCCGACCAGTCGTTCATGATCGTGAAGCCGCCGATCTGGCCGTCCGCCCCGACGATCGCCGCGACCTCGAGCTCGTAGTCGAGCTCCTTCGTGTCAGGTGGATACGGGATCTCGTCTTCCGGGCCGTAGATCGCCGCGGGGTTGGAGAAGTAGAACACCGGGAGCTCGTACCACTCGGGCGGCACCTCCTGTCCGCGAAGGGCGCGCGCGGTCTTGACGTGTTGCTCGAAGGCGTAGAAGTCGCGCACCGAGGGCGGGTGCTGAACCGGCGGCCGGAAGTCGACCTCGGCCAGCGGGTACTCGGCGTGCCGCCGAGCCGTGCCGCCGCCGGTGAAGAACGCCTGCAACGTCTGCGCGGCGACCTGCACGACGGTGTCGCCCTCGATGATCCCCGGCCAGCCGCGCTCGAGCTCCAGATCACGCGGCGTGAACATGCAGAGCTTCACGGCTCGGTGTGGACGATCACGTCGGCGATGTCGGGGCGGGCGAGCCGGATGCGCTCTTCGATCTCGCTCGCACGGGCGTGGGCTTCGGCGAGCGGGCTCGCGGGATCGAGCCCGAGCGTGAGGTAGGCGAGCAGACCGTCCGCCGTGCGCAGGAAGCGAAGCGCCCGAGGATCGGAGCCCGTGACGTCCCGAACGATGCGGAGGACGACGTCGCGCTCGGCGCTGTCGTCGTCCATCGACCTTCCCTCCGTCGTCTCGGCGAGCGGCTCGATGTGGGTCTGGACGGAATCGACCTCGGGAACTGCGGCCGCGATCGCGCTCTCGACCTGGTTCGCCACCTCGTGCGCCTCCTCGAGCGTCAGCTCGCCGGGCAGCTTCAAGTGCAGCGACACCTCCGTGTGTCCCGACACGTCGAGCACGAACACGTTGTGCACCTCGCGAACCGACGGGACACCCAGCGCCGCAGCGTGTGCACGATCGCGAATGACGGCGTCGTCCTCCTTTGGTTCGACGTGAACGACGACGTCGCTCCCCGGGAGGGCGGTGCTGACCGCTTCCTCGACCCGGTCGGCCGCCTCGTGGCCCTGGCTTACTGCCGCGCCGAGCGGCACGGTGATCACCACGTCCATGAACTGGCGCGGCCCCGCCTGGCGTACGCGCAACCGTTCCAACGACACCGGCGGATCGACCCCGGCGATCGCGACACGGGCCGCCCTCTCCGCATCCGCCGGGGCGCGGTCCATCAGCACGTCGATGTTTCGCTGCATCAGGCGCGCGGCGGCCAGCAGGACGAGGACCGCAACGAACAGCGCGGCGGCGGAGTCGGCTCGGGTATAGCCCGCGTGCACGAGGACGAGGCCGAAGAGCACCGCCACGGAGCCGGCGAGGTCGCTGGCGAAATGGAGCGCGTTCGAAGCGAGCGCGGCGCTGTGGTAGCGCTGCGATGCGCGCCGCAGCACGATCGTGCGGCTGAGATCGACGAGGATCACGATCCCGATCACCATGAACGCGTACCAGGTCGCCTGCACGTGCGACTCGCGGCCGCCGACGAGATGCGTCAGTGCGCGCCACGCGATGAAGAAACTCGCCAACACGAGGATGGCCGCCTCGCCGAGCGCGGCGAGATGCTCGGCCTTGCCGTGCCCGTACTGGTGCGACACGTCGGCGGGCCTGACAGCAACCCCGACTGCAAAGAGGGTCAGGAGCGCTGCGACGAGATCGGTGCCCGAATGCAGTGCCTCCGAGACGAGGCCGAGACTGTGGGCCGCGAGGCCCGCGCCGAGCTTGAGCCCGATGAGGACGATCGCAGCGACCACCGAGACGAGCGCCGTTCGCCGTTGGGGGTGCATGCGGCTAGTAAAACCGAAGAGCCCGCCGGTCAGGCGGGCTCTTCGTCGCTACTGGGCCTGGTTGGAGGCTACGAGCTGGCGATGTCGCCGTGGAAGCTCTCCTCGAGCGTGGTGCCCGAGCCCTTCCCACGGTCCTGCCAATGGCGCACGATCAACTTCGGGCGGTTGGCAGCCCGGTTCGGCGCCGTGTAGTTGTAGTTGAACTTGCAGTCGGTGCTGTTCGTGGCCCCGTCGCACGAGAAGGTCGCGGCCGGACCGAAGAACGCCGTAAGGAAGTCGCCCGTGAAGCAGGCGGCTGCGCACGTCGCGTTCTTGTTGAAGACACCGCCCGTGATGGTGCCCTCGAGGTAGCCGTTGAACTTGCCCGTCACGCCGGCCCTGATGAGCTTGCCGTGCTTGCTCTTGTTGGCCGTGCAGTTTCCGGGGCTCGTTCCCGCAACTGTCGTGAACGTGCCCTTGTCGACGCGGCGCAGACGGAACGAGCCGTCCTTGTTCGCGTGCACCTGGTACGTCCGCTTCTCCTGCAGCGTCGCCCACGGCTCGGTGCCGTCGCAACGACGGTCCGTCGTCGTGAGGGTGAAGCTGAACTTGTTCTTCCCCTGAGCCTTCCCCTTGCCCTTGCCGCCTGGATCCGCGAGAGCGGACGCTACGAGCGTCAGCACTCCGACGAGCAAGGCGACCGAAATGATCAGACGGCGCATGTGTTTCCTCCACGTTTCCTTGGATTCAGTGTCCGTCAGTAGATGCCGCCAGAGGCGCGGGCTTGTGGGCTGCTCGGGGACCTTGGTGGCGCCTGCGGACACCGCAGAGCCACTCGTAATGCAGTTCGCCGCACGTGCCGGCTTCGCCGGCGCGTGCTCACAAACGCCGAGGTAGCCGGAAGATCATCATGGCGCGCGCTAGCGCGCCGGATCTTCCGGCTTAAAGATTGCCGCGGAGCGCCTGCTCGCGCTCGATCGCCTCGAAGAGCGCTTTGAAATTCCCCTCGCCGAAACCGCGTGCCCCGTGGCGCTCGATCACCTCGAAGAACAGCGTGGGCCGGTCCTGCGCGGTCTTCGTGAAGATCTGCAGCAGGTAGCCGTCGTCGTCGCGGTCGACGAGGATCCGCAGCCGCCTGAGGTCGTCCCAATCCTCCCCGATCTCGCCGACGCGTTCGGTGGCGTCCTCGTAGTAGGACTCCGGCGTCGAGAGGAAGAGGACGCCGAGCTCCTGCAGCGTCTCGACGGTGCGCACGATGTCCTCCGACTGCAGCGCGACGTGCTGGACGCCCGGGCCGCCGAAGAACTCGAGGTACTCCTCGATCTGGCTCTTGCGCTTTCCCTCTGCAGGCTCGTTGATCGGGAACTTGATCTTACCCTCACCGTCCGCCATCACCTTCGACATCAACGCCGAGTACTCGGTGTGGATCTGCTCGTCGGCGAAGTGGATGATGTTCGTGAAGCCCATCGTGCGCTCGTAGAACTCGACCCAGTAGTCCATCTTGCCGAGCTCGACGTTGCCGACGACATGGTCGATCGCCCGCAGGCCGACGCCGGTCGCAGGTCGCCCATTCGTCCGCGCGACCTCCTGGAAGCCGGGCAGGAACGGTCCCGTGTACTCCTTGCGGTCGACGAACGTGTGGACGTTCTCGCCGTACGTCCCGATCGTCGCGCGCTGAACCCGGCCGAAGTCGTCCTCGATCCAGTGCGGTTCGACGATGCCGCGCGCGCCTCGCTGCACGGCCTGCCGGTAGGCCTCGCCGGCATCCGGCACCGTGAGCGCGGTGTCCTTCACACCGTCGCCGTGCGCGCAGGCGAAGCGCGTGATCTCACTGTCGGCGTGCATGCCGCTCGTCAGGACGAAACGAATGTCTCCCTGCTCGACGACGTAGGAGGCGCGGTCGCGGATCCCGGTCTCGGGCCCCGCGTACGCGGTCGTCGTGAAACCGAAAGCGTGCTCGTAGAAGAATGCCGCCTGCTTCGCGTTGCCCACGTAGAGCTCGAGGTGGTCCCACCCGTCGATCGGCATGAAGTCGGCGTTCTGCCCCATCAGCCGAAAAGCTTACTCAGACTGCACGCGAGCCGTGAGCCGCCGCGGCGAGAGCGCGATCCCGCCCGCGATTGCGATCCCGCCCAGGATCTGAACGGTCGTGATCGGCTCCGAGAGGAGGACGAGCGCCACGATCGCCGCCAGGAATGGCTGCAGGTTCGCGAAGAGCGCCGCCCGAGAGGGCCCGACCCGGTCGATCGCCGTGAACCAGAGGATGTTGGTGATCACGAGCGGGCCGAGCACGGCGAACGCGAAGCCGATCCAGACGAGGGCGCCGAAATGGAAGGACTGGTCCGAGAGCTGGCGCGAACCTGCAACGAACAGCAACAGCGTCACGGCGCCGAGAAACACGACGCTGAGGCGGAACGGAGAGTAGCGGCGCATGAGCGGCCCGATCGCAACGGAGTACGCGGCCCAGGTCGCTGCACCGGCCAGAGCGAGGGAATCGCCTTTCAGATTCGCCGAGAAACTGCCGCCCGAGCCCGCGGCGACGAGGGCCACGCCCGCGAACGAGAGCAGCGCCGCCAGCCAGAAACGTGTGCTCATGTGCTCGATGCCGGTCCCACGGGCCATCAGCGCCGTGAAGATCGGCAAGGTGCCGAACAGCAGCGCCACGGTCGTCGCCGTCGTGAAGCGGAGGGCGTAGACGAAGCTCAGCTGGTTCGCGAACAGCGTGGCCGTACAGAAGACGATGATGGGCAGGTCGCGCAAGCCCATGCGCAGCGAGCCCTCAACGGCAAGCGTGATCGCGGCGAAGATCAGAGCGGCGCAGGCGTAGCGGATCGAGGAGTACGCGAGGGGCCGGAAACCGTGATCGAGGATGTACTTCGAGACCGTGAAGTTGAGGGCCCAGAGGGCGACCGTCGTGAGCAGCAGCAGATCGGCGGTCGGGCGGCGCACGAACGCGCAGGATAGAGCGGTTCGGATCACTCGATCGAGGGACAGGAGCGGCCGTGGAAAGCCGACTCCTAAAGAGTGTCCCTGCGCGCTGTCTGCTGGCTCCTGCTTGCCGTCGTCTGCGGTTCGACGATCGGCTTCAAGCTCGCCCTTCCCGGGTCCGACTCCGCTGCCGTCTCGGCTGGTGCGCACGGCGCAGATCCCGGTCCCGCACCCGCCTTCACGTTCGCTCCGCCGAGCGGCCGACGCGTCCAGCCCGTCGGGCTGAACACCGGCGGCCGGTCGAGCCCAGGCCTGTACCCGCTCTCGTCCGCCGACGGCCGGTCCGTCTCCCTTAGCGACACCGCCAATGGGGGCTCGAGCGGCAGCGAGACGTCCGGTGTCGGGTTCGATGCTCCGTACGCGAGCGACCTGCGCTTCCTCGCCCTCCCCGGCCTCCCCGCAGCTTCGACGACCACCAGCCCCGCCGACACGACGACGACCACGACGACGCCCGCCGCGCCGGTCGGTCCGCCCCCCACGATCGAGAACGTCCACACGACGGCGCTCACGCCCTTCTCCGCGACGATCGCGTGGCGCACGACCGCCCCGTCGGTTTCGCAGATCGCCTACGGCCTCGACGCGCCGATCATCTGGACCGCGCCCGAGGCCTCCTCGACCGAGCACCAGGCCACGCTGACCGGCCTCGGGTTCAGCAGCACGTACAAGCTCGCGGTCACCGCTGTGAACGAGGGCGGCTCTGCCGCGGTCGCGGAGTTCGTGCTGACGACACCCAGCCTCTCCGGGCCGGTGCAGATGACGACCTCGAACGGCGCGATCCTCATGAACGGCCAGCCGTACTTCCCGAAGCTGGTCTGGAACCAGTGTCCGGACGCCGTGGCCGGCAATCTCGCCGACGGCATCGACCTGTTCATGGGTAACGGCTGCGGCACCGGCGCACAGCTCGCCTCCTGGGTCGAGGGCAAGGCCTTCGTTCTCGCCGACGCGCGCAGCGACGTCTTCGGCATGGCCGGCACGGTCGGCACGCACCTGCCGGATGAGTGGGACACCCATCTGCCCGGCAACCTGACGACCGCGGACGCGCTGCGGCTCGTGCCGCCGACGCCGGGGTCCGGGCCGCGCTTCCTCACGCTGACCAACCACTTCTACAGCCGCGCCAATCCGCTGCCGCAGGGCAAGGGCATGTACCCCGCACTCGCAGCGAGCGCAGACGTGCTCGGCTTCGACCTCTACCCACTCCAGAACTGGTGCCGCTTCGACAGCTTCGGCGACGTGTTCGACTCGCAGCTCGATCTCGTCGCGCTCGGTCGCGGCCGCCCGACGTTCCAGTGGATCGAAGCGCGCCGCATGGACTGCTCGGGCGACCAGCTCGATCCGACCGCCCAGACCGTACGCGCAGAATCCTGGCTGTCGATTGCCGGCGGCGCCCACGCGATCGGGTACTTCCCGAACAACTGGAGCGTCGACGTCGGCGCCGAAATCGCTCGTACGAATCACGAGATCCAGAGCCTCGGTCCTGCTCTCGTCGAGCCCCCGATCGCCGCCAGTGTGCCGCCCGACAGCCTGATCAAGGTCGGCGCGCGCGAGCACAACGGCGCGATCTACGTGATCGCCGTCAACGCGAGCCGAGGCTCCGCCTCGTCCACGATCAACGTCCCGGGTGTCGGGGACCGGGTTCTCCGAAGCCTCGACGGACAGCACACGGTCACCGCCAGCGGCGGTTCTTTCACCGATTCGTTCGACCCGCTCGAAGTGCGCGTCTACATCGCCTCGCCCCTGCAGGGGTAGTCCGGGTTAGGCTTTCGCGCAAGATGGCGGAGCCCACCAGGGAAGACATCGACGCACTCGTCGGTCCGGCGACACCGCATTTCGCCCCCCAGTTGCGCGCCCGGGTCGAAGAGCTCGTCGGCGGGCTGTCCGAGACGCATCCCGTGAGGGCGTATGCACAGGAGAAGATCGAGCTCCTCGAGCGACTCGGCTACGCCTCGTCGAAGGCCGAGGAAGGGCCGCGCGAGCCACGGTCAAGGCCTGGCTGGAACGAGATTCCGAGCACCGCCCCCGCGAACGAACCACTCCCCGGACGAAAATGACTCTGGCCGGCCGTTCCGTCCTCGTGACGGGCGGGACTCGGGGGATCGGCAAAGCGATCGCACTGCGGTTCGCCGCTGACGGCGCGGAGCGAATTGCGCTCGGCTATCTCCGGAACGACAGCGCGGCCGAGGCTGCCGCGGAGGAGATCCGCGCGGCAGGAGCGGAGCCGATTCTCGTGCGCGGCAATGTTGCGTCAGAGAAGGTCGTCGCGGAGTTCGCGTCACACGGGCCGTACGGGGTGCTCGTGCACAACGCGGCCACCGGTGTGATCAAGCCCGCACTCGAGACCGAGGACAAGCACTGGGACTGGACGCTCAACGCGAACGCGCGCGCACTGCTGTCGCTGACGCGCGCGTGCGCGCCGCAGATGGAGAGCGGTTCGTCGATCGTGGCCGTGTCGTCGCTCGGCTCGAAGCGCGTGCTCGAGAACTACGTGCTCGTGGGCACGTCGAAGGCGGCGCTCGAATCGGTCGTGCGCTACCTCGCCGTCGAGCTTGCGGCGCGTGGGATCCGCGTCAATGCGGTTTCGGCGGGCGTCGTCGAGACCGAGGCGCTCGACCACTTCCCGAATCGCGAGCAGATGCTCCACGCAGGCAAGAGCCGAACGCCCGCCGGACGCCTCGTCGAGCCTGACGACGTCGCAGGGGCGGTTGCGTTTCTTTGCTCCGACGACGCGAAGATGGTCTGCGGGCACACGTTGATCATCGACGGCGGCTTTTCACTCCTCGCCTGATGGAACCGACCGAGCAGAACCGGCGCGCCTGGGACGAGATCCATCGTCAACGCACGGAGGCGCTGCTCGGCGAGCGCGGCCTGCCGACGCAGGTGCGTCGTGCCTTCGCCGACCTCAAGGGCAAGCGCGTGCTCGACCTCCAATGCGGCACGGGCGAGTCGACGGCGGAGCTCGCGGAGCTGGGTGCGATCGTCACGGGCGTCGACTCGTCGGGCCAGGCGCTCGAGGCGGCGCGTGAACGTTGGCCGTCGATCCTGTGGGTGCAGGCCGACCCGCAGCAGCTTCCCGCGGAACTGCGCCGCGCTCGCTTCGACCTCGTCTATGCCGGCCCCGGCTCGCTGCTCCAGATCACGGACCTCGACGGGTGGCTGCACGAGATCGCCGCGGCGCTGCGGTCCGGCGGCGAGCTTCTGCTCTTCGAGGAGCATCCGGTCGCGCTTTGCGTCGACGGCCTGATGCACTGGCGCGAGAGCTACTTCGACGAAGGCTCCCGGCGCCTGGGGCAGATCGTGAACGCGGCGACGCGCGCGGGCCTGACGTTGCGCGCGCTCGAGGAGTACCCGGCTCGGAGCGACGGCTTTCGCCGTCACGACGCCCGGATTCCCGGGACGTTCCTGCTCTACGCCAGAAAAGCCTGAGCCGTTTGGCAAACGATGGAGGCGGGGACGGGAGCCGTATGGGCATCCCCGTCAGCCTCATCCTGGTCGCAGTCGGCGCCGTCTTGGCGTTCGCCGTGCACCAGGATCCGAATCCTTCCGTCGACGTCGATGTCGTCGGCTGGATCCTGATGCTGGTGGGGCTCGCCGGCCTGCTGATCTCGCTGTTCCTGTGGGAGCGGATCGGGCCGGGTGCGTGGGGCTGGCACCGCGGCGGCTATCCCGCCGCCCCCGGAGCTCCTCCCGCAGGCACCGCGTATCCCGCCCGACGCCGCACGGTCGTCGAGGAGGACGCGCCGCCACCGCCGGGGCCGCCGCCCGGCCCGCCACCGCCTCCGTAGCTCAGCTGCCGTTTCGGCCGACGAGCCGGCCGAGCGTGTCGGCCGCGATGTAGCCGGCGAGCTTCGGGTTCTCCTGCAGCCGCCGCAGCGAGTACTCGTACCAGTGCCGTCCGAACGGGACGTAGATGCGGAGACGGTGTCCTTCACGCACGAGGCCGTCGCCGAGCTCCGGCCGCACACCGAGCAGCATCTGGAACTCGTACTCGCCGTGCTGCAGCTCTCGCTCCGCGACGAGCCTGCGGCCTTCATCGAGCAGCCACTCGTCGTGCGTCGCGATACCGACGTAGGAGCCCGCGTCGAGCAACGCATCCAGCGAGCGCACGTACGAGTCGCGCACTTCGCCGAAGTCCTGGAACGCGAGCTCAGGCGGCTCGACGTAGATGCCCTTGCACAGGCGGACGCTCGGCTGCAAGTCGGCGAGCGCGGCGATGTCGTCGAGCGTCCGGCGCAGCATTGCCTGGAGCACGACGCCGACGTTCTCGTGGCCGCTTTCCCGCAGCTCGCGGTAGAGACGCAGCGTGTCATCCGTGGTCGACGAGTCCTCCATGTCGATGCGGACGAAGTTGCCGCGTGCGGCCGCGTCCTCGACAACGGTGCGCAGGTTGGTCCGGCACATGTCGTAGTCGAGGTTCAGCCCGAGCGCGGTGAGCTTCACGCTGACACCCGAGTCGAGACCGCAGCGCTCGATGTCCGCAAAGACGTCGCCGTAGGTGCGCACGATCGCGGCCGCCTCCTCCTCGGTGGTGACCTCCTCGCCGAGGACGTCGATCGTGGCGCTCTTGCCCTCGTCGTTCATCTGCCGCACGACCTCGCGCGCGTCCTTCAGTTCGGGGCCCGCGATGTAACGCGCGGAGAGCTTCTGCACGACCGTGCGCGGAACGACTGGAAGCATGCGAACGATCGCGCGGTCGAAGACGGCCAAGGGCGCTACCCCTCGCGCATGAAGCCCTGGCGGGCGGCGCTCACGAGCGCGACCGCTTCAGGGAAGAGCACGCGCATCGCGTCGCGGAGCGCAAGCGTCTGCTCGTCCGGCGTTCCCGCAGGCTGCAACTGCGACAGCGCGGCACCGGTGAGCTCCACGGCAGTGTTCAGCGTGAGCGTTGCAAACTGCTCGCGCTGAGCCTCCTGCACGGTCTCGGCCTGCTGCTCGGCGAACTCGCGCAGACCCTTGAGGAGATCCTCAGGGTCGCCGCCGAACGGGAAGCCGAATCCACCTTCCATGCCCGGACAGCATAGGGAAGGCCCAGCGGTTAGGGTCGAAGCGTGGAGGAGGGGACAGGCGTCGTCCTTGCCGCGAAGCCGGCCGAACGCGACTGGCCACGGCTCGATCCACCGAACATCCTCTGGTTCGCCGGTACCTACGCGCTCGCCGTGGGCTCGTATGCGCTGCTCGACACGCTTCCCAGCTCGCACTCGAGCCTCTGGATCCTCGTCGGTGCGGTCGGCTTCGTCCTGCTCTACGCGGTCGTGTCGTGGCAGCTGCTGCGCGCGTCGTGGTGGGTGCCGGGCGGCCTCGCCGCAACGCTTGCGGTAGCGATGGTTCCCGCAGCCTGCGTGGCGCTCCTCAGGCTGATCGACGCCTGGTCGAACGAGTTTCCCTTCACCCACTTCAACGGTTGCGCCGTCGGGATCGCCGTCGTCACGGCAGTCGCCGGGCTCGTGGCCTTCCGCTTCACCGGTTTTCCGTTTCTGTTCGTCACGGTCGTGGCGGCAGGAATCGTTCTGGCGCAGTTCCTCGTCACCTGGGACAACGAGCCGCCGTCCAACCGCGACCGCGCCACCGCGGCGTTGGTGGCGGGGAGCCTGGTCGTGATCGCGGGGATCTTCCTCGACGCATTCGGGCACCGGCGGGAGGCGTTCTGGTTTCACGCCGGAGGTTTCCTCAGCGTCGCCGCAGGGCTCGCGTATTTCGCCGTCGGCTCGAGCGGCGATCCGAATCGCGGGTGGATTCCGATGCTCGCCGCCGGCGCGATGCTGGCGGTCGTCTCGGGTCCCATTCGCCGGGGGACGTGGGCTCTCTACGGCGTGCTCGGCTACTACGCAGCGCTCGCGCACTACCTCCTCGCCGGGTTGAACGAGAGTCGCTGGACCTTCGCGCTCGCACTGCTCGGCGTCGGACTCAGCATCTTCGCGCTCGGCCTGCTCGAGCACCGCTACGGCAAGGTCTGGGCCGAGCGCTTCGTCCGGCGTCCACCGCCCGGCGTGATCAGTCCCTGAACATCCCTTCGTCGAGCCACGCGCCGCCGTCGAGCGTGAGGACATCGCCCGTGATGTAGCCGGCGAAATCGGAGACGAGGTACGAGCACGCCTGTGCGACTTCGTCCTCCCGTCCGAACCGGCCGAGTGGAACGCGTCGGAGCACGTGCTCGCGAATCTCTTCGGTCGGCCAGAGACGCGCCCGCGTCTCCTCCGTGTCGATCGGCCCCGGCGCGATCGAGTTCACTCGAATGCCGTGGCGCGCCCATTCCACTGCAAGCGTGCGAGTCAGATTGACGACGCCTGCCTTCGCCGCCGCGGAGTGAACCGTGCCCGGACCGCCGGTCCAGGCGTAGCTCGCGACGATGTTGACGATCTGCGCGTTGTCCCCGCCGCGTTCGGCGACGCGGCGGCCGAGCTCGCGCGAACAGAAGAACGTCCCGTCGAGCACGATGCCGACAACGGCGCGCCAGCCGTTCGGCGAGAGATCTTCGGCGCGCACGATGAAGTTGCCCGCAGCGTTGTTCACCAGCGTCGTCAGTGGGCCAAGCTCTGCTTCGGCGGTGTCGAACGCTGCCGCGAGGGCTTCCGGATCGCGGACGTCGGCCTGAACGGCGACACCGTCGCCGGCAAGCGCCGCGACGGTCTCGTCGAGCGGTTCGCGCCGGCGTCCGAGGACCGCGACCTTGGCGCCAAGCCGGCCGAGCTCGAGCGCCATGGCGCGCCCCAATCCCGTGCCGCCGCCGGTGACGAGCGCAACGCGACCGTCGAGAGAGCCCTCGGGCAGCATCTAGCTGAGCTCGAGCTTGTAGTTCAGCTCGAGATCGCGGGTCAGCTCGTCGATCGCGGGCAGCGCGCTCTGCAATGCACCGACGACGTCGCCGGCGGCCGCGGTCGCGCCGAGTGAATCCAGATAGTCAGGAGATGCAACCCTCGGCTCGGGCGAAACCGGCAGGACGGCGCTCTCCTCCGCCACCTCGACCAACGCCGCGATCGACGCGGCGTCGCGAATTCGCTCGCGCTCCGTCACCGGCACCCCCGCATCGTCGAGCGCGAGCCAGCTCTGGGCCTCCTCCCCGCGCGCGAATGCGCACAGGTACAGCCGCTCGCCCGAGGAAGGCTCGACGGCTATGACGGCGGCGACCTGTTCCCCCGGGGCTGCGTAGCGTGCCGCAGCCTCGGCGATCCGCTCGACGTCGTCGCTCAGCGCCACTGCGCCAGCATAAACTCGGCCGTGTGTCAGAGGCCGTCTCCGCGCGAGAGCTCTTCGCGCCGCTCGGGCCGACGTACGATCGCTACGCGGCAGCGCTTTCGTTCGGCCAGGATCCACGTTGGCGGCGCTTTCTCGTGTCGCGCATCGAAGCCGGCCCGGACGACACCGTGCTCGACGTCGCCACCGGAACAGGCGCAGTCGCGCGCGAGCTGATCAGGCAGAAGCGGTGCACCGTGGTCGGTCTGGACCAGAGCCCGGAGATGCTCGCCGAGGCACGGCGCCGCCTGCCGGAAGACGTGACACTCATCGACGGCACTGCCGACCAGTTGCCGTTCGCAGACGCGTCCTTCGACGCGCTCACCTTCACGTATCTCTTGCGCTACGTGCCGGATCCGGCCGCGACCCTTCGTGAGCTCGTGCGCGTCGTTCGCCCGGGCGGCACGATCGCGGGTCTCGAGTTCGCCGTGCCACACGGTCTCTGGCGGCCGTTCTGGGAGCTCTACGTCCGCGTCGGGTTGCCCGTTGCCGGTCGCGTGATCTCTCCCGGCTGGGCCGAGGTCGGCGGATTTCTCGGGCCGAGCATCCGGAACTTCTATGCGCGCTGGCCGGAGCAGCGGCTGCTCGAGCTCTGGCGCGCCGCCGGCGTCGGCGACGTGAGCTCACGCAGGCTCAGTCTCGGCGGTGGCATCGTCACGTGGGGCCGCCGGGAATGAGTGACGCCGCGCGCCCGGCGTTCTACGCCCTCGCTCCGGGGAGCTGGCGCGACTACGTGACGCTGCTGCATCCGCCGTACACGCTCTGGCACCTTTCGTATGTCGCCATCGGTGCCGCACTCGCGCCGCACTGGCGTCCTTCGATCATGGTGCTGGGTCTGCTGGCGTTCTTTCTCGGCATGGGAGTTGCGGCGCATGCGCTCGACGAGCTCCACGGTCGGCCACTGCAGACGAGAATCCCTGACCGCGTGCTCGTGGCACTGGCCGGCGCAGGCCTCGCCGCTGCTGCGGGCATCGGCGTCGCCGTAGCGCTACGCACCAGCCTCTGGCTGCTGGCCTTCGTCGCGTGCGGCGCCATCATCGCGGTCGCGTACAACCTCGAGCTCTTCGGCGGTCGCCTGCACGGAGACCCCTGGTTCGCCCTCGCCTGGGGCGCTTTCCCGGTTCTCGCCGCGTACTTTGCGGCCGCCGAGACGATCCGGACGGAAGCGCTCTTCGCCGCAGCCTTTGCCGGTCTCCTCAGCCACGCGCAGCGGCGTCTCTCGACACCGGTGCGGCTCGTCCGGCGGCGCGTGCGCGAGGTAAGCGGACAGATCGTCCTCCAGGACGGCACCAGCATTCAGATCACTCCCGACGTGCTCACGGCCGAATCCGAGCGGGCTCTGAAGGCCATTGCCGCCGCGGTCGTCTCTCTCGCCGTCGCCCTGGTCCTCCTCCGCGTAACCTGACGCGCATGCCCAGCCTGCCGACGATCGTGCAAATCGCCTTCGCGGCCGTGGCCGTGATCGCGGCACTGTCTCTGCTCGGCGCGGCATTCGACCGTCTTCGTCACCGCGCCCTGGTCGCGGTGGCCATCTTCGTGGGCCTCGTGGCGGTCGCCGCCTGGGTCGCGTTCGGATTGAGAGCAGGCGCTGACATTGCCGTAGCGGCCGGCGGCATCACCGTCGCGTTCCTCGCGACGCTCGCCGCGGTCAAGCTCCGAGATCTCGTTCGCACCACGCGGCGAGTGGACGAGCAGCTCGCTCGAGCGCAGGGCCGGCTCAACTCCGTGATCGCACAGGAGGCGGAGGAGCGCAGCGCCGAGCTCGAACGGACGCTCGTGCGTGCGCGAGCGGACTCGGTCTCGCTGCTCGCGGAGCAGGAGCGCAAGATCGCCGAGGAGCGCAGGGCCGCCGCTGCAGAACGCTCGCGGAGCTCTGTCGACGAGCTCGGCGAGGCTCTCACGTTGGCGCAACAGCAGATCGACGCGCGGCTCGCTGCGTGGAACGACGATCTCGAACGGGCGCAGCGTGGGGTCTCCGACCAGCTCGGACAGCTCGCCCACAAACAGAAGCAGCTGATCGCCGACGCAGAGGCGCGCATCGCGGCGGATGCCGAGCGTCTCGAAGCGGAGAGCGAGCAGCAACGCGCGAGCCTCATGCGTGTACGCGAGGAGATCGCACGCGCGACACAGGAGACGGTCGAAGCGGGGACGGCCGAGCTCGACGGCTACGCCTCCGAGCGGCGGCGCGCGTTGAACGAGTTGAACGAGCGCATTCGCAAGCGAGAACGCCAGCTAATGGAAATGATCGAACGCGAAGAGACAGACGCAACACGGCGCATCCAGGCCGGCTTCGCCGACGTCGAGCGACGGCAGCTCGAACAACTCGAGCGAATCCTCGCCCGCGCGACGACGAGCTACTCGGATGCGGCGACGCAACAGTTCGCCGACACTGTTCGCTCGTCGCGTGAGGCGGCAGCGACGCGACTCTCACGCGAGCTCGACCGCGCAGTGCAGTCCTTCGCCCGTGAGGCCCAAACGGTGCTGGCGGATCGTCTCAACCAGGTCGGCGACGCAGGTGCCCAGCGACTGGAGAAGCGGCAGGCCCAGGCCGAGGCCGGTTTGGAACGGCACCGGGCCGAGGCGATCGAAGGCTTCGAGGCCCGTCTCACGCAGGCAGAGCAGGAGTTGCGCCGTCGCCTCGAGACACTCGCAGCCGACGCCGAGGCCGAACGAGCCGTCCTCGATGCGCGGCTCCGCGAGCTGGCAAAACGCATCGATGAGACCCTTGCCCGCAGCTGATCTACGTTTCTCGACAAACAAACGAGGGCAGGGTTCGTCTAGAAAACGGCGAACGGATCACATCGTGGGAGAGACGACCGAGATCATCGAGCCCAACGGCAGCGACCAGTCAAAGGTCGAGAGCTGGCGTTTGCATGTGCTGATGGAAGCCGGATATCCCCTGCCGCTGGCGGAACGGCTCGCCGGAAGCGAAGCCGACCTGCATCGCGCCGTGGAGCTCGTCGGCCAGGGCTGCGCGCCCGAGACGGCCGTCGAGATTTTGCTCTAGTTAGCGACGCGGGCGGGAGCACGCTGGCCCACCCCCTGTCCACTTCTTTCGAAGCACGGAGTCACCTGGTGCACTGGCGCGGGTGCGGGTGATGGGAGGGGCGCGGAGCGTCCCTCCCATCGGAGTTGGGGGTGGCTACCAGCCTCCCCCGCCGCCGTTGCCGGAGTGGCCGGCTGTAGGCGCATTCGGTTCGATCGACTGGCCATTCGGCGCGACCGCGTCCCAAGCGGCGCCGAAGTCCGTGAGGCCTTCGCCCGTCGTCTGTCCGGCCTTCGTATCGCCGACGAACGTGTAGAGCGGGTGCCCGGCGAAGGTAACCTGACGTCGACCATCCGCGCGCCTGGTCCTTCCGAGCAGAGACGCGCGGACGCCGGCGCCCGCTCGGGGCTTAGCGGCACTGATGACCGCCGGCCAGTACGCGGTGCAGGCACCGTTGCACGAGCTCATTCCCTTCTTGTCCTTCTCGAAGAGATAAAGCGTGTGCCCCCGGCCGTCGACGAGGACCCTTCCGAGCGCAGTCTTGTGGACTGAGATGAGCGCCCCTTTCGGGGCCTTCTGAGCGGCCGCGGACGACGTGTCGCCGAGGATCGCCGCAACGAGCGCCGCCGCAACCAACAGGAGTGTCGCGGTCAATGCGTGGATCTTGTTCATGCCGACTCCTTTGCTTGTCGAGAATGCGAAACGTCCTGCATCTCGGGCTTCACACTTGTTTCTCACCAATACGGAGGAGGGGTCCGGCTTGGACGTACGGTTGACACCACTCTTTTCGGTGCGGATTCAGGCAAATGCGGCGACATTGGTGGCGCCGCCTTCGCTCCGCCGCGTGGCATGCTGAAAGAGATGGCGAAAGTCGAGGCGATCCAGTACGGGGACCGCAAGGTCTATGCCGTGGCGTCGTTCAACCGAGGCGTGGCCGAGTGGCTACAGCGGCTGCCGACCGTCTGGGTCGAAGGCGAGGTCACGGAGCTTCGGCGTAACGCGCGCTGGCAGTCGGTCTTCTTCACGCTGAAGGATCCGAGCGATGGAGCCTGCCTCGGCGTGACGATGGCACGGAACCGTTTCGACGCCCTTCGCCTCGAGCTCGTGGACGGGGAGCGTGTGCACGTGTTCGGCCGCCCGGAGCTCTTCGAGGCACGTGGCGACTTCCGCATGCGCTCCCTTTCGATCGAGCGGTTCGGGCTCGGAGATCACCTCGCGGCGCTCGAGCGCCTGAAGAAGAAGCTCGCAGCCGAAGGCGTGTTCGAACGGAAGCGTCCGCTGCCGTTCCTCCCGCGCCGGATCGGCCTCGTCACCGGCAACGATGCCGCTGCCAAGAAAGACGTCATCGCCACGATCAGCGGCCGCTTCCCGGCCGCCCGCATCCTCGTCGCCGAGGCGTACGTCCAGGGCCCTCACGCGGCGAGCGCAATGATCGAGGCGCTGAGCGAGCTCGCAGCCGCGCCCGGGGTGGACGTGATCGTCCTCTCGCGCGGGGGTGGCAGCTTCGAGGATCTGCTCCCGTTCAGCGACGAGCGGTTGCTGCGTGCGATCGCGGCGTGCCCTATACCTGTCGTCTCTGCTGTCGGGCACGAACAGGACAATCCGCTCTGCGATCTAGCGGCCGACGTGCGTGCGTCCACCCCTACGGCGGCCGCCCGGCTCGTCGTGCCCGACGCCGCCGAGCTGATGTCACGGTTGGAACGCACGCGCGGCGGACTTGCGCGCGGCGCGCATTCGCTGCTCGACCGTCGTCGCGAGAAGCTGGTGCAGGCCCACGAGCGTCTTCGCCGTGCGCCGGCACTCGCCGTCGAGCGCAAGCGTGCACGACTCGAGCATGCGGCGGGACGGCTGCGCACGCTTTCTCCGCGCGCAACCCTCGAGCGCGGGTACGCGATCGTGCGAACAGATGACGTGATCGTCCGCACCGCCACAGCCGTCTCGACCGGCGACACGGTCGAGATCGAGGTCGCAGACGGTCGCTTTGGAGCGCGGGTCGAGTGAGCGCTCCTGAGAAGACGTTCGAGGACGCGCAGCGAGAGCTCGAGGGAATCGTCGAGCGGCTCGAGCGCGGCGAGGCCGGCCTCGATGAGGCGATCGAGCTGTGGGAACGAGGCGAGGAGCTCTACAAGCTCTGCGTCGGCAAGCTCGACGCCGCGCAGGGCAAGATCGAAGAGCTAGTCCGGCGCGCCGAGTCCGCCAAGCCGTAGGCCAAGCTCCACGAGGTCGGCGCGGGCACGAGCTGGAACCCCGGAGAGCGCGACGGTCTCGGCCCCGTCGATCGACTCGGTTACCCGTCCACCGAACACGACGCACCGTACGCCGGCCGCAACGCAGCGGCGGGCGACCTCGCCTGGTGCTTTCCCACGCACGGTCGTGCGGTCGACCGTGCCCTCGCCGGTGACGACGAGGTCGTAGGAGCTCACGTCGAAGCCGATCACGTCGAGGACGAGCGTCGCTCCCGGCAACAGCTCGGCGCCGAGCGAGGCGAGCGCCGCGCCGAGACCGCCCGCGGCACCTGCACCCGGTAGCTCTGCGTAAGGCACCAGCCGTTCCATCGCGGCGAGTGCGGCCTCCAGCCCGGCCGCATCCTCGTCCGATGCGCCTTTCTGCGCGGCGAAGACGCGAGCAGCATCGACGAGCGGAACGTCGACATCGCAGGCAACGCGCGTCGGCGCCGGCAGCACGTCGAGGACGTCGAGTAACCCTGCGCCTCCGTCGACGTTCGCCGTCCCACCGAGGCAGACGAGCAATTCGGGAGGAGACCCCACGGCGTGGATGAGCTCGCCGAGCCCGCGGCTCGTCGCGGCGAGCGGGTCGAGCCGCTCGGGATCGAGCGGGATCGCCTCGGCCGATTCGACCACCGCGGCGCCGCTCGGCAGCTCGAGCCAGTGCGCGCGGCGGGGACGACCGAACGCGTCGGCCACCTCCACCTCGCGCCGGCGGCCGCCGAGCGCGGCGTGCAGCACGTCGAGCGTGCCTTCTCCCCCGTCCGCGACGGGCAGCTCGTCGACATCGGCCCACGAGCGCAGCCCTTCGGCGAGCGCGGCGGCCGCGTCACGCGCAGACAGGACGCCCTTGAGGCTAGCCGGAGACGCGAGCGCGCGCGGCATCGGGCTCCCGCGAGTCGTCAAGCTCTTCGAGATCATCCTCGGGAGACTCCGCCTGCGAGACGTCGGGCATGACCTTGAGCATCGCGACCGAGAGACCTTCACGCGCCAGGAAGATCAGGCCGACGCCGATGCCGACCGACGCCTCGATGATCTGCAGGCCGAACCCGAACGCGATCCCACGCGCTTTGGCGACACCGTAGTACGTGAAGAGCGGCAGCGACACCGCCGCCTGCACGAGGCCGACGTTCCCGGGCCACAGCGGAAAGATCGTCGCGACGTTCATCAATACGAGCACGAGCCCTGCTGCGGGCAGGCCCTTGTGGATGCCGAACGCGCGCATCGACGTGTACACCGCGAAGAGTTGACACGTCCAGCCGAGCAGCTGGAATAGCAGTGCAAGGGCCGCGGGGCCGGGGCGGCGCATCACGCCGAGCCCGTAGCGCGCAAGGCGCACGACCTTGCGCACAGCGCCGAGGCCGTCTTCCAACCCTTTGTAGTGGTCGCTTCGTGCACCGATGAAGGCGACGCTGAAGAGGACGATGCCTGCGGCGACCACCGCGATCAGGCTCGTCACGGCCCAGTCAGGGATGTGCGCCGTGAGGATCACGTAGACGATCAGCGCCATCACGGACACGAGGTCGAACACGCGATGCGCGAAGACCGTTCCGAGCAGGCGCGCCCACGCACCCTCCTGCTTCATGCGCCTATTCAAAACGGCGACGCGCGCAATCTCGCCGATCCGTCCCGGGAGGATCGCGTTGGCGAAGAGGCCGACCGAGAACGCCGAGAACACGAGCATAAAGCTCGGGTGAGGCCGGTCGAACGCCTGCGCGATCACGGTACGCCACGCGAGCGCTCGTACGAGCACCGACAGCAGGTTCAGCCCGACGGCCGCCGCAACCCAACGCCACTCGACTGCGCTGAACGCATCGAACACCGCGCCCCACGCCGGTCCCCGCCACCAGAGCAGCGCCACGACTCCGGCGGCCGCGGCGAGCAGCAAGGCCCCACGCACCCAGATGTTGCTGACGAAGGTCACGAACCCGCGACCGTCTGCTCGTAGATCTCGACGAGACGCCGGCCGATGTCCGGCCACGAGTAGCGCTCGATCGCAACGCGGCGCGCGCCTTCGCCGAGCTGCGCGCGACGCGGCTCGTCCTCCAGCAGGCTCGCGACGGCCTCCGTCAGCGCCCGCTCGTCGCCGGCAGGAAAGGACACGCCTGCGTCCTTCGTCATGACCTCGCGGTACCCGTCGATGTCCGATGCGATCACGGGGGTCGCGCAGGCAAAGGCTCTCGTCAGCACCATGCCGAAGCTTTCCCCACCGAGCGATGGTGCAACAAGCGCCTTCACCCGCAGCAGCTCGGCCGTGAGGTCTTCCTGGGAGAGGAAGCCGAGGATGTCGATGCCGTCGTCGGAGATCCGCTCCCTCGTGAGCAACAGACGTACCGCGAGCGGGTCCGCTCCGGCGATCCGAAGGCGCGCACCGGTTCGGGCACGAATCTGAGGCCACGCCCGAAGCAGCACGTGCAGTCCCTTGCGCTGCTCCTGCCGCCCTGCAAACAGGATCTGTTGCTCGCGCCCGTGCGCGTTCGCCTCGGGTGGAATGAGGACACCGTTCGGGAGGATCTCGTACTCGCCGGGGAGCCAGCGGTTCGCGGTGTCGCGCGCGTGGGGTGAGACGGCGATCCGGTGGTCGAGCCGGTCGGCAAGGAAGCCCCAGACCGGCATGGCCGGCTTCATCCAGCCGAGCTTGCCGTGAGCGTGAAACGTCCCGACGACAGGCCCGCGAAAGATCGCGAGCGCCGCGATCGAGATCGCGGGCGTCATCGGCTCGTGGACGTGCAGCACGTCGAAGCGCTCGCGCTCGAGCGCGCGGCGAACGCGAAACACCGTGCGCGGCGAGAGGACGATGTTCGGCAGCGTTCCGTTGGCCGGGACGATCACCGAGCGGCCGACGGGGATGATGTCCGGCGGCGGCGTGTCGTGGCGCCCGGAGCGCGGGTGCAGCACGCGCGTGAAGCTCCCGGGCGGGTCGTTCCCGATGATCGTGCGCGTGTCGATGCCGTGCCCGCGGAGCGCCTCGGCCTGGAGCTCGGCGTGCTCGACGACGGCGCCCCAAAAGGACCACGAGTACGGGACGACGATGCCCACCTTCATCGCGGGCCAGGATACGAGGTTGTGCAGGCAGCTCCCGGCAGGCTGTCCACCTAGGGCAACCAGGCCTCCTGGAACTCCGTGTCGTCGTCCGGCGGGAGCCCGTCGTACGCCTCCTCGCCAGAGCGTGTCTCCTCTTCGACTCCGGCGCAATGGCGCAGTGCCACCTCGGAGACCGGGTAGACGATGTCGCCGCTTGGGCGCGGCCCGACGGCGAGAATCGCGCACGGCCCGTCGCCTGCGCCGACGATCACGTGCTCGGTCCACGGCGCGGAGTGGAAGAAGTCCCACCGCTTGAGCGGACGTTCCTCGCCTTCGACGATGAGCACCGCTTCGCCGGAAAGAACGAGGAAACCCTCCTGATCTTCCTCGCCGTGGTACCAGCAGCTCGGCTGCCCGGGCTCGAGGACGCCGATGTTGATTCCGAGCTGCGGGAAGCGGGCGTCTCCTTCGAAGCGCGTGTACGTCCCGAACTTGCCGCCGTCGAGCCAGCGCGCGTCGCGGACGTTGAGCACGAACCAGCCCTCGCCCTTCGGCGCGAGGCCGGCGCCTGAGCGTTCGAGGGGAGCCTCCGGAACCACGCGCGTATTCTGACCGCATGGACGGCCTCGCCGAGCTGCACACCCACCTTGGCGGCTCGGTCGCCTCGGACATCCTCTGGAGCCTCGCGCACGAGCAGGGAATCGCCCTCCCGGTGAAGGATTTCTGGGAGTTCGACCGCCTGGTGACCGTGTCGGATCCGCGCGGCGTCGCGAACCTCGACGCGCTCGACCAGATCTACCACTGGACGGAGTTGATCCAGTCGAGCCCGCTCGCGGTGGAGCGCTCCGTGCACGCGGCGATCGGCGGCGCCTACCGCTCGCAGCAGATCACGACGCTCGAGCTCCGCTTCAACCCGATGAAGCGCAATCGCGGCGGCGAGCGCGACCTCGACCACATCATCCTTGCAGCGATCCGCGGCCTCGACCTCGCGAGCCTCGAGTATCCGCAGGTGCGCGCGGGCCTGATTCTGATGATGGACCGCACCTTCACCGCCGAGCAGAACTCGATCATCGTCGAGAAGGCAATTCGGTGGGCGCCGCGCGGGGTCGTCGGCGTCGACATTGCCGGCCCGCGTCCAGGCGGCGGCCGCTACGACTACCGCCAGGTTGCGCCGATGGTCGAGGACGCGCGCGCAGCCGGCCTCGGCGTGACGATCCACGTGGGCGAGGAAGGCGGCGACATGGGCAGGCAGGAGATCGCCGAGGTCGTCGAATCCCTGCGCCCCGACCGGATCGGCCACGGCATCCTCGCCGCCGGCGACGAAGACCTGATGGCCGCGCTCCGCGACGCGGAGATCGTGCTCGAGATCTGTCCGACCTCGAACCTCCTGACGAAGGCGCTGGCCAACGAGGACGCCGTGCGCGACACGTTCCGATCCTTCCTCGACGCCGGAGTGCCATTCACGATCGCGACGGACGGGCCGGAGATGATGCGGACCCATCTGCGGGACGAGCTCGAGCTGCTGCTGCGGATCGGGGCGTTGGACGGGGCCGAGCTGCAAGAGGCGCACGAGACCGGGCACCGCGCGACCTTCATTGGGAAAGCGGCTGCCGGGCAGCGGGTCTAGGCGACTGCTCCTTCGACTTTCGAGCCCGAGGCGTTAGCGTCCGAGTTCCAATCGAGCAAGGAGAGACCATGCCGCCCACGGGAAAGGTGAACCCGCAGCACCCCGAGAAGAAGGAGCACACGAAGAATCTCAACGACGCTCTCTCGGACGCTCTCGAAAAGTGGAATCCCGGCGACGGCACCGAGGTCGTGATCAAGATCGAAGCCTCCGTGGCCCCGAACCCCGGCGGCATCAGTCAGTACCGGGTCATCCTGGTGCCGAAGTCCTGATCGAGGCCTAGCGAACAACACTGCGAGCCCTCGCACCTTCGCGCGCGCGCCTGGTCGCGAGGGTGTAGTTCGGCGAGATACGCCTTTCGACCAATGGTCAAGCCCTACCGGGGCGTCTAGTTTCGCGGCATGTACGAAGCGCTGCGCGACTCCATTCCAACGATCACCGAACGCCAACGCGAGGTCATCGAGTTGATCGCCGCCGGGTGCTCGAATGATGAGGTAGGCGAGCGCCTGGGCATCTCCCCTCGAACAGCCAAGGCGCACTCGGACGTGCTGCGGCAGAAGCTCGGCGTCACGCGACGCCGACAGATCCCAGTGGCGTACCGCGCGATCACCGGCGACGACCCGCTCGCACGAAGCCTCGAGTCGGCTGCGGCCGACAGCGGGGGCTGACGGCACCGTGCCTGCGACCCCTAATGGGCCGCAGGCACGGTTCAGCCCTGGCAGAGTCGAAATCGCGCCAAACCGAAGCTAAGGTCAAAGGACAACAACACCGCCCGAGGGGAGCGCGGTGAAAGAGGAAACCGCAGGCGAAGCTCAAGCACCGAACGAACGACTGATTCAGCGGCCAAGGTTGATGCGTCTGCTTGACGAGACTGCAAGCAGACGCATCATGCTCGTAGCGCCGGCGGGCTTCGGCAAAACGACACTCGCACGCCAGTGGGTATCGGATCCCCGCATCGGTGTTTGGTTTCGCGCATCACCGGCGTCAACTGACGTTGCCGCTCTTGCGCTTGGTCTCGGAGAAACCTTCGAGCTGATTCTCGAGGGAGCAAGTAGTCGACTCCAGGAGCGCCTTGCGATGTCGCCCTCGCCGAGCTCTGAGGCAAAGGAGTTGGGCAGCGTGCTCGGCGATGACCTCCAGGACTGGCCGCCCGATGCTTGGCTCGTCATTGACGATTACCACAACCTGATCGGGGAACCCGCTGCTGAAGACTTCATTGAGGCGCTCGTTGCTCGCGCAGATATCCCCGTGCTCATTACGAGTAGAACGCGTCCGAGCTGGGCTTCCGCAAAGAGCCTCCTTTATGGAGAGGTTGCAGAGTTCGGAAGGAACGTGCTTGCGATGACGCATGAAGAGGCCGCACTAACTGTTCCGCGAGACAATGAACCCGGAGCCTTAGCCGGATTGGTCGCACTAGCAGAGGGCTGGCCCGCGGTGATCGGACTCGCCTCACTCGTCCAGGCACCGGTTCATCTACCCGGTGGCGAGATGCCTGATGCTCTGCACTCATATTTTGCAGAGGAGCTCTATCAAGGCATCGACCCGGAGCTTCAGTGGAGCCTAATCCAGCTATCGCTAGCCCCAACCGTGGATCTCGAGCTCGCGACCCTACTGTTCGCGGGGCGGGCCAAGGCCGTACTCGAAGCAGCGTACGGTCGCGGTTTCCTGAATAAGGACGTCGATTCCTTTGATCTTCATCCACTTCTACGGCAGTTTCTTCGTACGAAACTCTCTGACATCAATGAAGACAAAATAGAAGAGACAGTTCGCGCCCTCACCCTATGTCTGCTTGAGCGATCCGCGTGGGATGAAGCTTTTTCCCTTGCGGAGGAGTTCGAACTCCACGAGGTCTTTGCCGAAATTCTCAATCGCGCACTGGATGATCTCTTGGGCAAGGGACGCCTCACGACGCTAGAGCAGTGGCTCGACCACGCTCGCAAATGGACTCCAAGCGACGACGTCATTCCGCTCGCAGAGGTCGAGTTGGCCTTCCGGAAGGGGAGATGGATGGAAGCCGACGACAAAGCTAGGCACCTCGCGCGGCGACTACCACTAAAGCATCCGTTCGCCTCAAAGGCGCTGTTCAGAGCGGCGCTCGTTGCCCAACTCGATGACCGTCAAGACGAGTCTCTTGCACTCCTTGATGAGGCGAGGGCTCGGTCAACGACGACCGCAGATCTGCGACGCGCTCTTTGGAGCCGTTTCATCACGCTGACCGATTCAGAGGAGCCTGAGCTGGCCGCCGCGGCACTTCAGGAGCTTGAAAACTTGCCTCCATCATCTATCGAAGACAGTGTGCGAATCAGTCAAGCTCCAATCCACTTCGCGGTGAGATGGGGCGGATTGAGACAGGCACTGGAGCGTCATAGCACCGCACTTACTTTGCTTGACAAGACGATCGATCCCCTAATTCGCACTGGCTTCATCCAATCGTACGGCACCGCTTTGGCTCTGACCGCTCGTTATCAGGAGGCATATCAAGTTGCGAGCCGGCAGATAGGGGAAGCCGAGCGATCAGGTCTCGACTGGGTTCGTTCTCATGGGCTCCAGTTAATGGGGTTGGCGCAACTCGGCCTACGGAACTTCGAGCGCGCCGAGAAAGCGCTTGCGGAGGCTTATCGCCTAGCGATGGAGCACGACGACTATCACGCGAAGATCAATGCGCTTGCGCTGATGGCTCGCCTCCGTCTTGCGCAGGGTGATCCCGCAGACGCGCTTGATCTACTAGAACCAGCTCGTTCGCGACTCGCAAGCCCCGGAATGGAAGGCGAGATTCGGTCAATTCGAGCACTGATCTTGGCAACGATGGGGATCCATGGGGAAGCTCGATTGGAGATTTCCGCCTCGGCGTCACTCAGTGGCCACCTCGAAGCTCGGTGCCTCAGGTCTTATGCGGGTGCGGTTCTCTCGCTTGCTGATGGCGAGATCGGCGATGGAAAGCAACTCGCGGTCGCTCTTGAGCAATCGCGCCAGACCGGGAATGCCGACTCATTCGTCACCGCGTACCGGGCGATGCCCGTCCTTCTCAGAGCAATCAGCACTTCCCAGCTTCCCCTAGACGAGTTCCTGCTCCACCCAATCGCTACTTATGACTCGATGCTTGGCACGAAAGCAGGACTCGGTATCAGACGCGTCAAACCGCCTACCGCCGATCTACTAACCGAGCGCGAAAACGAGGTCCTCATGCTATTGCGCAATGGGCTCTCGAATCGACAGATCGCAGGATCGCTGTGGATCACGGAGTCCACGGTAAAGGTCCACGTACGCCATATCTTCGACAAGCTCGGAGTACGAACGAGGACGGCCGCAGCGCTCTTTCGGGACGAATCCCGAGCTAAGCCGTAGCTGCTTCGAGCACGGGTTGCTGCGCCTGCTGAGTCTCGAGGGTGAAATCGTCACGGCTACCCGCACGGTACTCCTCACTCGAACTGGCCAAAATTGCCTCAAATGCCGCAACGACAGACGTGTCGAACTGACTCTCCACGGCTTGCGCGAGCCGGAGCCGCGCAACACGGCTCGGCATCGCGTCGCGATATGGGCGATCCGATGTCATCGCGTTATAGGCATCCGCCACGGCGATGATTCGTGCAAGGAGTGGTATTTCGTCGTCGGCGAGACCGTCCGGATATCCCAAACCATCGACCCGTTCGTGGTGGTGACGCACAATACGGGCGATCTCGGCGTAGTCCTCAACCTTGGACAGGATCCGTTCGCCAATCGCGGCATGCTCTTCCATTTGCCGTCGCTCCTCGAGGGTAAGAGCGCCTGGCTTCTCCAACAGTCCGGCCGGGAGACCAACTTTGCCGATGTCGTGAACGAGGCCACAAAGGTGGACAAGCTGTTGTTCTTCGGCGGAGAGACCGAGCCGGACCGCGATGTCGCGGGAATAGATCGCGACGGCAGCCGAATGACCAGCCGTGTAACGGTCTCGCGCATCCAAAGTAGCCACGAGAGCGCTCGCGAACGACAGGCTCGCGCGCTCTAGACGTGCGTTTGCATCGCCCAGGTGCGAGAGCGCCTCTTGCTGTTCCCGATACATGACATGCAACCGCTGGGCAGCGAGGGCTGGGATGAAGAAGAGAGCTGCGCTCCAAGGCGTGAAAGCGATGTAGCTGTAAGCCAAGATCCCCACGAGCGCCGTGTAGAGCGGGAACCCAGCCAGGGCAACGGGCCCGGTCGTCCGAGCCAAGTCACGGATCGACCCGGTTCCACGAAGAACAAGGGTTGTCCCGTTGAGCAGAAAGTCAAGGCCGAAATCAACAACTGCGGCCGCTGATGTGGCAGCCAGAATTCGAGCGAAGCTATTTCCTCCGGAATGCATGACCTGGTAAGCCGCGACGCCGGCAAGCCCCCCAACGATCGTGCGGTTCCCAGTCCAGACCACCCACCGAGTGAAGGGCCGGCCAAAGTCGGGGAGAACCGTGATCGCCCCGATGAGAGCGGCCGCGAACGGACCGAAAACGACCGCTGCAAAGAGCAGTGGCAAGAAGACAACTGACAACTGCAGGTTGGCGGCAAGCCGCACGGTCTGTCGTTCGGCGACGATCGCAAGAAGGGCAATGGCTGGGAGAGGCCATGCCGACCGCGCGTAGGGGAGGAACCCGATTGTCGAGGCGAGCGCTGCCACGAGTATCAGGCTGAAGAGCCCTAGAAGCCCGGCATAGACCCCAAGGCTCGAAAATCCGGTCTTAAAGCTCCCCGGAGCCTTGAAAAGTCTGCTCGTATGTGCGTAAACTCGCAGTGCCGTCAGTCCCCCAAAAGAGGGAGTTCCTCATGCGTATCGCGCCTCGCGTGATCGCCGCGCTCAGTGCCGCCGTTTCTGTGGCGACTGTTGCCGGACAACTCAAGACTTGGTAAAGCTCGCGTAGCTTCTGTTTTCCACACAGTGTGGACATCCCCCTGTTGAGGGATTTCCACAGGACAGTGGAAAACCGGGGGACTACAGGGGCAGAGCTAGGCGATCAGGCCGCGTCGGAAGCCGACAGCGACCGCGTGTGCCCTGGAACGGGCCTGCAGCTTGGCGAGCAGGTGCCGGACATGAGATTTCACCGTCTCCTCCGAGAGGAATAGACGCACGCCGATCTCGCGGTTCACGAGGCCGTCCGAGATCAGCTGGAGCACCTCGATTTCGCGCATGGTGGGCTCTTGCTCGAGCTCGCGGAGAGGGCCGGAGAAGGGAATCACTTCGGCGCTTCCGTTTTGCCGCTTGGCAGCGACCGCCTCGAAGCGGCGCTGATGGTCCATGTACCGGCTCAGGATCTCCTTGCGCTCTGCGGCGTCCATAGTGGGCCTATCGGCCGCATGGCTAAGCCGCTTTAGCGGCGGGTCTTACCCCGTTTAAGGGATTGGTCGTGCCCTTTCTTTCCCAGGGTCTTGGGGCTTCGCTCCTTCGTCCGACGAGGCCGGAGAGTGCGTCTTCGAGACCCTGACCTGCTCCAGGGTCTCCCGGTCGACGTTCAGCGGGTGGTGGCAGGCGGCCAGGTGGCCGCGGCCGTAATCCACGAGCGGCGGCTCGACCTCCTTGCAGATATCCGTCATGTAGCGGCACCGGGGATGGAACCGGCAGCCGGACGGTGGGTTGATCGGGCTCGGCACGTCCCCCTGGAGCACGATCCGCTCCCGCTGGTGGCTCAGGTCCGGATCCGGGATCGGGACGGCCGAGAGCAGCGCCTCGGTGTAGGGCATGATCGGCCGCTTGTAGAGATCCTCGGCCGGCGAGAGCTCGACGAGCTTCCCCAGGTACATCACGGCGATCCGGTCGCTGACGTGCCGCACGACCCCCAGGTCGTGGGCGATGAAGATGTAGGTCAGCTGGAGCTCCTTCTGCAGGTCGTCCAGGAGATTCAGCATCTGGGACTGGATCGACACGTCCAGGGCCGAAACGGGCTCGTCGGCGACGATCAGCTTCGGGTTCAGGGCCAGGGCCCGGGCCACCCCGATCCGCTGGCGCTGGCCGCCCGAGAACTCGTGGGGGAAGCGGTTGTAGTGCTCGGGCGAGAGCCCTACGGTCTCGAGCAGTTCCTGCACCCTCGCCCGGCGCTTCGACTTCTCCACGCCGTGGATCTTCAGGGGCGTGCCGATGATCGAGCCCACCCGCTTGCGAGGGTTCAGGCTGGCGTAGGGATCCTGGAAGATCATCTGCATCTCGCGGCGGAGCGGCCTCAGTGCCCGCGTCCGGAGCTTCGAGATGTCCTTGCCCTGGAAAAGGACCGACCCCTCGGTCGGCTCGTAGAGCCGGACGATCGTGCGGCCGAGCGTGGACTTGCCGCAGCCTGACTCCCCCACGAGGCCGAGCGTCTCGCCCTCGCGCACCGCGAAGGTGATGTCGTCCACCGCATGGACCGCCCCGACCTCGCGCTGGAGAAGGCCCTTCCGGATCGGGAAGTACTTCTTGACGTTCCGGACCTCGATGAGCGGGTCGCCGCCGTTGCGGTGCCTCTCGTTCAAGCCGCCGCCTCGTCCTCGCCGGCGAGGGTCGCCACGCGCAGGCGCCGCTTCTCGTCCACCGACAGCCAGCAGCGGTCGAGGTGGCCGGGCTCCTCGACCCTGTTCTCGAGCCGCGGCTCCTCCATGCACTTGTCGAACGCGTGCGGGCACCGCGGCCTGAACTTGCAGCCGGTCGGAGTCCGAATCAGCGACGGCGGCGTCCCCTGGATCGAGTGCAGCCGCTCCTGCTTCGGCCTGTCGAGGCGCGGGATCGACCCGAGCAGCCCCCACGTGTACGGGTGCTGCGGGTCGTAGAAGAGACTGCGGGTCTGCGCGCGCTCGACGACACGCCCGGCGTACATGACGACGATCTCGTCGGCGACATCGGCGACGACCCCGAGGTCGTGGGTGATCAGGATCACGGCGGAGTTGAACTCGTCCTTGAGCCGGTCGATCAGCTCGATGATCTGCGCCTGGATCGTCACGTCGAGCGCCGTGGTCGGCTCGTCGGCGATCAACACGTCAGGGTTGCACGCGAGCGCCATCGCGATCATGGCGCGCTGGCGCATCCCGCCGGAGAACTCGTGCGGGTAGTTGTCCACCCGCTCGTCCGCGTTCGGAATCCCCACCTGCTTGAGCAGGTCGATCGCGCGCCGCCGGGCCTGGCCCTTGTCCGCACGCTCGTGGATCCGGATCGCCTCGCAGATCTGCGTCCCGATCGTGTAGACCGGGTTCAGAGACGTCATCGGATCCTGGAAGATCATCGACATCTCATTGCCGCGCACCTCCTGCAGCTCGTCCTCCTTCATCTCGAGGACGTTCCGGCCTTTGTAACGAACTGCGCCCTCGAAGCGCGTGTTGCGATCGCGCGTCAGCCCGAGCAAGGTCATCGCCGTCACGCTCTTGCCGGAACCGGACTCCCCCACGATCCCGAGCACCTGGCCGCGGCTCAGCTCGAAGCTGACGCCGTCGACGGCCTTGACGATGCCGTCCTCGGTCGCGAACTGGACCTTCAGGTCCTCTACCTCGATGAGCCGCTCTGCCATTACGTCGGGCGGATCCGCGGGTCGAGCCAGGCGTAGAGCAGGTCGACGAGAACGCTGAAGATCACGATGAAGAAGGTTGCGTAGATCGTCACGCCCATGATGGGCGGCAGGTCGAGGCTCTGCGTCGACTCCGCCGCATACTGGCCCACGCCCTTCAGATCGAAGACCGTCTCCGTCAGGATCGCACTGCCGCCGATGACGGCCGCGAAGTCGAGGCCGAAGAGCGTCACGATCGGGATCAGCGAGTTCCGCAGGACGTGCTTGACGAGCACGCGCTGCGGCGGCAGGCCCTTGGCTTTGGCCGTGCGCACGTAGTCCTCGTTGATCGTGTCCAGAATGTTCGAGCGCAGCACGCGGCCGTAGAAGCCGATGAACAGCACGGCGAGCACGAGCCACGGCAGGATCAGATGCACGAACCACTGCCACGGGTTCGTCGTCAGCGCGACATATTCACCGTCGGGTAACAGCGCGAACGGATGGTTCTGCGCGAACAGGTAGCGCACGATCAGCCCGAGCCAGAACACGGGCATCGAGATCCCGATCAGCGCCAGGACGGTGATCACACGGTCCGACCACAGGCCCGCCTTGACTGCGGAGATCACCCCCACGACGACGCCGAAGAAGAGCCAGATGATGCCCGCGCCGATCGTGAGTGACATCGTCGCCGGAATACCGCTCTTGATCTGCTGGAGGACGTTCAGCTGACTCGAATACGACTTCAGGCTCCCGGTGAAGAGCGACTGCATCATCGCCCAATACTGCGAGTAGAACGGATCGTTCAGGTGCAGCTTTTCGCGGATGTCCTGGATGTTCGCCTCGGTGGCGGTCCTGCCGGCGATCCGCGCGGCGGGGTCGCCGCCCGGAATCTTCACGAAGATCAGATAGGTGATGAAGCTGACCGCGATCAGCACGAGCACCGCGCCGACCAGGCGGCGAATGAGAAACGTCAGCATCTAGCGCTCCATCCTCACCTTCGCGCGCGGGTCGAGCGCGTCGCGCAGGCCGTCGCCGAAGATGTTCAGAGAGAGCACCGTCAAGACGATCGCGATGCCGGGAATGATTGCGAGCCACGGCGCCGTGACGATCCGCGACTGTCCGTCTGCGATCAGAGTGCCCCACGACGGGCTCGGCGGCTGCACGCCTGCCCCGAGGAACGAGAGCCCGGCCTCGGTGAGGATGTTGTTCGCGATGATCAGCGTGAAGAACACCATCACGGACGACGCGATGTTCGGCATCAGCTCGCTGAGCATCACGCGCACGGGGCTCGCGCCCTGCGCGGTCGCCGCCTCGATGAACTCTTTCTCGCGCAAAGAGAGGATCTGACCGCGTAGCGGGCGGCCGATGTACGGGATCAGCACGTACGAGATCACGAGCGTCGGAATCCAGAGACTTCCGCTTTGGATGTTGATGCCGAAGTGGTGAAAGCCGTTGATCGAAAGCGCGGTACCGAGCGCGATCGCAAGGAGAAGCACTGGGAACGCCCAGATCAGGTCGAAGAAGCGAGAGATCACCCAGTCCACCCAGCCGCCGAAATAGCCGGCCAGCAAGGCAAAGAGCAACGCGGCGAGCGTGCAGATCAGCGCGGAGCCGATACCGACCTTCAACGAGTTGAGGCCGCCGTACAGCAGGCGGACCGCGACGTCGCGACCCTGATTGTCGGCACCGAACACGTACCGGCCCCCGGCATGCCAGAGCTGCGGGCCGACAGGAATGCCGCCCGCCATGAACGTCCCGTTGACGAAGCCACCTTTCGAGACGATCTGGACCTGCTTGCCGTTCCGTTCGAAGGTCTCGCCGAGGTGGTTGTCGTTCGGGCCCGAGTGCGCAATGTGATGGGCGTAAGGCCCGGCGAGCGCGCAGAGGACGACGATCACGATGAACAGCAGCAGGAACCCTAGGGCGACGTAGTTCCGGCGCAGACGCCTCCCCGCGAGGGCCCAGGGGCTCTTGCCCTCGATCGCCCCACCCTCGTCCTCGGCGAGACTGGCCGCAGGGTCGAGGGTGAACTCGGTAGACGAATCGGTTGTGGCCACCTACACCCCGTTCCCATTGCCCGCAAAAGTCGAACAGGGGGGAGAGGCCCGGCGGGCGCCGGGCTCTCCCCCCTCACGACGAGCTACTTCTGGCAGCTCAGACCCCAGTCCCAGTAGAGAACGACGCTGAACTTGTAACAGCTCATGTCCATCCTGTTACTGAAGAAGTCGGTCTGAGATCGGTTCATGTACGGGACGGTCGTGGCGTAGGTAGCCATGAGATCCTTGTCCACCTTCGCCCAGCGGTCGTTGACCGCCTGCGACGTACCCGTTTCCTTCTTGAGCGCCTCGATCTCGGCGTTGACCGAGGGGACGTTCACGTTGCCCACGTTGTTGTTGTGCTGCTGCGTAATTCGGTTGCCGTTGAGCAGCACGTCGAACCAGTCGAGCGGATGCGGGTAGTCCTGGAACCAGTCGGTGAACATCGCCTGGGCCTTCGTCGCCTGGTTGCCGATTGTCTGGAAATAGACCTGGTGGCTCAGGAGATGAAGCTTCGGCTTGTAGCCGATCTTCGACAGCTGGTTTGACAGGTACTCGATCGTCGACTTCGACGGATCCTCGTTGGTGCCGTACACGTCGACCGATGCGCCGGCCGTGCCCGACTCCTGCACGAGCTTCTTGGCACCAGCGAGATCGAAATGCCACGCATCGATCTTCTGGTACTGCGGATAGCCCGGCGGTAGGAAGTTCTCCGTCGGGCGGCCGAGGCCGCCGTAGATGCCGGAGATGATGGCGTTCGGATCGACCGCCATCTGCACCGCCTTGCGTGCCTTGATGTTGTTGAACGGCGGGATCTTGTTGTTCAACGCGTAGTAGTACGTGTTCGCGTTGGTGTAGATCCGCAGCTGGTCCTTGTACTTGTTCTGCGCCTCCGGAAGGCGATCGTTCGGGACGACCTGGAAGTCGTAGTCGGACTTGTTGCTCACGACTTGCTGGTACGCCGCGACCGGATCGGTGATGATCTTCCCGACCACCTTGTCGGGAGCTCCCGTCGGCATGGTCGGAATCTGGTTGTTGTAGTTCGGATTCCTGACGAGCACGAAGCTTCGGCTCGGGACATAGCTCTGGATCATGTACGGCCCTGTTGCCGGAATCGGATGTGCCGACTGGTCGCTGTCGGGAGTCCCTGTCGGAACGAAGTGCGAGAACTCCAGTGCCAGGATGTACAGGAAGTCGGCACGCGGCTGCGTCAGCGTGATCGTGATCTTGCGGGTCGCATCGTCGACCTTGATTCCGGAGATGTGGCCCTTCTTCGTTGTCGCGTAGCCGTTGTCACCGCTCACGCCTTCGATGTCCGAGTAGAAGCCGACGCCGGGCGAGTCCATCTTGAAGTCTCGCTCGATCGAGTACTGGAAATCGCTGGCCTTGACAGCAGTCCCGTCGGAGTACTTCAAGCCGTCGCGAAGCGTGAAGGTGTACACCTTCCCGTCCGCTGAGATATCCGGCATGCTCTCCGCGAGGTAAGGGACGAGCTCGGCACTCGCCGGGCCGGACGTGTGCTTGTAGCCCACGAGACCGGTCCAGACGTAGTTGTCGATCTGATACGCAGCCACGGTGTAGTACAGAGCCGGATCCATGTAGTCCGGCGCGTCCCACACGACGTTCAGCACGGGATACGTCTTGCCGCTGCTGCTGCCACCTCCCGTGGTGCTGCTGTTGGAGGACTTCTTGCCTCCTCCACCGCACCCGGCTGCCAGCAGGGCAAGCGCTGCGAGCAGCGCGAGCATGCCGAGCTTCCGGGACATCTTCAATCTGCTTTTCACTATGGAACTCCTCCCGTTGGGTCCTCCCACGGCGGGCGCGACATCCCCCACGTCCACACGCGGATGCTCGATTCTTACAGACGTCTTTCAGGCTCCGCCGTTAGTACGGGCGGGTTTTACAAGCGGATTAGACGGCGGCGCTGGGCTCGTAGGTGGGCCGGTTCGGCTTCCTCGACGACGCCGTTCACGCCTTCGCGCTCCGTGGAATGCAGGATGCGGCCGTCACCGAGCCAGAAAGCGATGTGCGTGGCGGTCTCCTCGTCGCCGTACGTGACGAGATCGCCTCGCTCGAGCGCATCCTCTGCCACAAGCTCACCTGCGGCCTCCTGCTGGTCGGCGTCGCGGGGAACGAGGCGGCCGAGCCACCGGTACGCCATGTGGACGAGGCCGGAGCAGTCGATTCCGCGCTCCGTCATCCCGCCCCACAGGTACGGCGTGCCGAGATAGCGGCGCGCTTGCTCAACAGCATCGCCGCCGGTGCCGGCGATTTCCTCTTCGCGGACCCAGCCCGGATAGTCGTAGGCCGTGCGGATGCGCACCCACCCGTCTTTGCGACCGTCCACCTCGACAGGCTCGCCCTGCAGCAGCTCCGTCACGCGCTCCGCGTCCTCACGCGGCTCCGCGCGGACCGCCGCGACCTCGACCGAACACAGCACGTCCATGAAGAGTTAGAGACTGCCCTCAGCGAGCAGCTTGCGAAACGCCGCGTACTGGCCGGCCTTGCCGACCGTGACGAGCGTGTCACCTTGCTTGATCACGTCGGTCGGCTGCGCGCCTGCAACGGGCTCCGGCTCCCGCAGGATCGCGATCACCGTGATGCCGGCCTTCGCGCGGAAGCCGCACTCGGCGAGCGTCTTCCCGATCAGCGGGCTCGTGTCCGGAACCGGCAGCCATTCGATCGTGAGCTCGCCGAGCGCCAGCTCGAGCTCCTCGACGATCTTCGGACGCTCGTACGCGCCTCCGATCACGGCGCCGAGCTGACGCGCCTCGTCGTCGTCCAACCGCACGACCGCATCGGGCTCGTCGTCGTGCTCGTGCCGGAACACGTAGATCTCCCGCAGCCCGTCGTTGTGCAGCACGATTGCGAGGCGTCCGCCGTCCGACGTGCGAAAGCCGTACTTGACGCCGACTCCCGGCAGCCGGGTTTCTCTGAGATCGACTGGCATCGCTACTTCCTCGCGGCCAGTCTAGGGACCGGAAACAGCCGGCGGCCGATGATCTTCGACTCCTTCATCAGGATCACTCCAATCGTTGCCGTTGCGAGAACGTAGAGCCCGGTGAAAGCCGTGAGGTCCGCGCGCACCGCGTGACTCAGGCGCGAGTTGCCCGCCGCGAGCTGCGCGAGGATGATCGTGAACTCCCCGTGCGCGATCAGCGCAATCCCCGCGTTGAAGCTCTGGCGGGGCGAAAGGCTCCCGACGAGACCCGCGACGTAACCGGCGGCGGTCTTACCGAGGATCGTCAGCGGTACCGCGAGGGCGAGCAGCCAGCCGAGGCGTCCCAGCGCGCCGACGTCGATCGACAGGCCGAACACGAAGAAGAAGAGCGCGGCAAAGAGGTCGCGAAAGCTGAAGAACCGCTCCTCGATCTCCTCGCGCACACTGGTCTCCGACAGCACGACGCCGGCCATCAGCGCGCCGATCGCCTCCGACAGATCGAGCTCTTTCGCGAGGGCCGCCATTCCGACGAGCAGCCCGAACGTCAGGAGGAGGAAGACCTCGCGCGGGACCCAGTCGAGCAGCCGGTCGAGCGGCTTCGCGGCCCAGCGCGACGCGGCGAGCGATGCGGCGATGAACGCAAACGCCTTGCCGAACGTTCCGAGCGTCGATCCCGCCGTACCGCCACCGGTCGCGGCGAAGCCGAGCACGAACGCGATCACGAGATCCTCGAACAAGCAGGATCGCGAGCACGAGGTCGGTCTCTTCGTCGGCGAGCCGGCGAAAGTCGATCAGGCCCTTGACGGTGATCGCGCTCGAGGAGACGTAGATCGCGGCGCCGAGCACGAGCGCGCCGAAGCTGAACCCGAAGGCGACCAGGCCGACGAGCAAGCCGACGGCAGCGTTGACGACGAGGTCGACCGTGCCGCCGAGCCCCACGTGCCGTCCGGTCCTGCGCAAGCGGTCGAGGCTGAACTCCAGCCCGAGAAAGAACAGGAGGAAGATCAGGCCGAGCTCGGCGACGAACGCCGTCACGTCCGACGGCTGGATGAGGCTCGTCAGATGCGGCTCGTTCGGGCCGAGCAGGATCCCGGCCAGGAGGTAGGCAGGAATGGCCGAGATGCCGACCCGATTGGCCAACAGGCCCAGCCCACCCAGAAGGAGCACAGTGAGGGCGAGCTGGGAGAGCGTCATTCGGCCGCGATCCTTGCAGACGAACGTATGTTCGCCTACGCTCTCGGGCATGCAACTTCGCCTCGATGCGGCGGACCGGCTCGTGGAGCTCGTCGAGGAGCGGCGCGGCCCCGTGTACGCCGAGGAGGCCGCGCGCCGGCTCTTCGCACTGAGGCATGCCCCGGTCGGACTGGCGCGGTCGCTCCTGGACGAGGTGGTGACCGGAGACACCCGGCTCGCGTGGCGCGGCGACGCGGTCGGGCTCGCGGATCCACCCGGAGCGGAGCTCCTCCTCGAGCGGGCGACGTTCGTGGTCGTCGACCTCGAGACGACCGGGCTCCAGCCCGGACGCGCCCGCATCTGCGAGATCGGCGCGGTCCGGGTGAAAGACTTCGAGCTCGCGGACGAGTTCGAGCTCCTCGTCGACCCGGGCGTCCCGCTCGGCCCGGCGATCACCGCGATCACGGGGCTCCACGACGCCGAGCTCCGAGGCCAGCCTCATCCTGGCATCGCAGTTCGCCGTTTCCTCGAGTTCGCGGGCGACGCGGTGCTCGTCGCCCACAACGCCCGCTTCGATCTCGCGTTCCTCGACCGCGAGACCGAGCGGCTGACGGGCGGCCGCCTCGCCGCGCCGGTCGTCGACACCGTCGGCCTCGCCCGGCGTCTGCTCGCCGGCCGCACCCCGCGCGCCGGGCTCGCGTCACTCGCGCACTTCTTCGGAACCGAAGCACGGCCGTGCCACCGAGCCCTTCCCGACGCTCAGGCAACCGCTGAGATCCTGCTCCACCTGATCGGCCTCGCACAGGAACGCGGAGCGCGCACAGTCGCGGATCTCGTCGATCTCGCCGCACCTCGGGTGCGCAAGATCTATGCGAAGCGCTCGCTCGCGTTCGGGGCGCCGACGTCACCCGGGGTCTACCTCTTCCGCGACCGTCACGACCAGGTGCTCTACGTCGGACGCGCGCGAGATCTTCGCGCACGACTGCGCTCCTACTTCCGATCCGACCGTCAGCGGCCCGCGGTCGAGGCTGCGCTTTCGGCGCTCGAGCGGATCGAGTGGCGCGTGCTCGGCTCGGAGCTCGAAGCCGCGCTGGAGGAGCTTCGGTTGCTACGTGAGCTGCGACCGGTTGCCAACGCCCGAAACGCGAGGCCGGACCGCTACGTCTACCTGCGGCGACGCGGCGACAAGCTCGTCTGCTCGCAGGCGCCCACGACGCTCGGCCCGCTCCGCAGCCGCAGCCGCGCACGGCTGGCGTGCCGCGCGCTCGACGGCGCGTCCGACGAAGAGCTCGAACGTCCAGAGCTCGCGCTGCCGCGTTTGCGAGCGAGGCTGCGGGAGCTCGCCGAATGTCGTCGCTACGAGGACGCGGCGAGGCTGCGTGACCGCATCGAGGCGCTGGAGGGAGTCACGCGCGCACTACGCCGCAACGACCAGCTGCTGCGTGCGCGCTGCTGCCTGCTCGCACCGGCCGCTGAAGCGGGATTCGTCCGCGCCGTGTTCGTGGCAGGCGGCAGGGTCGCCGCCGTGCGCAGGCTGCCCGCGAACGGCGCAGGCGCGCGACTCGAGGTCGACGCGGGCCTCGCCGCGGCCGCCTTCGACACGCACAGCCATCTAGACCCGGCAGAGCTCGACGCACTGCTCCTCGTCGGCACGTTCATCCGCCGCCCTCCGCCCGAGTTGCGAATCGCGCCGCTCGAGCGCGAGGAGATCCTCAGGTTGGCGGCGGCTCTTCCACCGGCTCTGGGAGGGGCGGCTCCAAAACCGGCAGGCGCTCGCGCGGCTTGATCCGTCCTTCCTTGATCTCCTCCGCAAAGTGGCACGCGACCTCGTGCCCGGTGGACAGCTTGCGCAGCGGTGGGACATCCTCGCGGCAGCGGGTCGGCTGAACAAACGGACAGCGCGTGTGGAACCTGCAGGCCGCGGGCGGGTTGGCCGGGCTCGGCAGGTCGCCGGCAAGCAGGATCGGCTCCCGCTGCCGCTCCACGATCGGGTCGGGGATCGGGACGGCCGAGAGCAACGAGATCGTGTACGGGTGCATCGGGTTCTCGTACAGCTCAGCCGCGGTCGACACCTCGACGATCCAGCCGAGGTACATCACCGCAATGCGATCCGAGATGTGCCGCACAACTGCCAGGTCGTGCGCGATGAAGAGGTAGGTGAGCTCGAACTCCTCCTGCAGCGTTTCGAGCAGGTTGATGATCTGCGCCTGGATCGAAACGTCCAGCGCCGACACCGGCTCGTCCGCGACCACGAAGTCCGGGTTGAGCGCGATCGCTCGCGCGAGCCCGATGCGCTGGCGCTGGCCGCCGGAGAACTCGTGCGGGTAACGGCCCGCGGCATCCGCCGGCAGACCGACGATCTTCAGCAGATCACGGACCCTGGAGTTGACTTCGCGCCTGCTCGCGAGCCCGTGTGTTCGCAGCGGCTCCCCGACGATGCGCCCCACGCTGTGCCGCGGGTTGAGCGATGCGTACGGATCCTGGAAGACCATCTGCATCCGGCGGCGCAGCGGGCGGAGATCGTTCTCGCTCAACTGCGAGATGTCTCGGCCCTCGAACAGGATGCGGCCCGCGGTGGGCTTGTAGAGCCGGAGGATCGTGCGGCCGACGGTCGACTTGCCGCAGCCGGACTCGCCGACGAGCCCGACCGTTTCACCTCGGTTGATCGTCAGCGAGACGTCATCGACCGCGCGGATGTCGCCGACGTGCCGGTCGAGCACGATGCCGCTCTTGATCGGAAAGTAGACCTTGAGATGCTCGAGCTCGACGAGCGGGCCGGCCCCATTCCCGGTGCTCACGCGGTTGCAGCCTCACGCATGCGGCTCCACTCGTCGAGCGGGACCGGGTTGAAGCAGGCGACCTTGTGCCCGGGCTCGATCTCCACCAATTCAGGAACCTGCTGGCGCGACAGGTCGACCTCGTAGCGGCAGCGCGGCTGAAACGGACACGCGGTCGGCGCCCGCAGCATGTTCGGCGGCGAGCCCTCGATCGGATGAAGGCGCTCGCGCCGCGCCGCATCGAGACGCGGCACCGACTGGAGCAAGCCGAGCGTGTACGGATGCCGCGGCGAGCCGAAGAGCTGCTCCGCCGAGCCCGTCTCCATGAACATGCCGCCGTACATCACGTTCACGCGCTCGCACATGCCGGCGACGACGCCGAGGTCGTGGGTGATCAGGATCAGCGCGGCGTTTTCCTCCGCGACGAGGTCTCGCAGCAGATCGAGGATCTGCGCCTGAATCGTGACGTCGAGCGCAGTCGTCGGCTCGTCGGCGATCAGCAGCTTCGGCTGGCAGGCGAGCGCCATCGCGATCATCGCGCGCTGCCTCATCCCGCCTGAAAACTGGTGGGGATAGTCGCGCAGCCGCGCGTCCGCGCTCGGGATTCCGACGCGGTCGAGCAATTCCGCAGCGCGCGTCTGAGCGTCCTTGCGGTTCATGTCGAAGTGCGTCTCGAGCGCCTCCCTGATCTGCCGCCCGATCGTCAGCACCGGGTTCAGGGACGTCATCGGATCCTGAAAGATCATCGAGATCTCGCGTCCGCGAATGCGGCGCAGGGCCCGGTCCTTCTGGGCGATCAAGTCGCGCCCTTCGAACACCGCGCGACCGGAGCGAACGCTGCCGTTCCGCGCCAGCAAGCCGAGAATGGCGAGCGCGGTGACGCTCTTGCCACAACCCGACTCGCCGACGATGCCGAGCGTCTCGCCGCGGGCGATCTCGAACGAGATGCCGTTGACGGCATGAACCGTTCCGCGCCTCGTCGAGAACTCGAGGACGAGATCCTCTACAGAGAGCAGGGCGTCGCTAGTGGCCACGGAGCTTCGGGTCGAGTGCCTCGCGCAGGCCGTCGCCGATCAGGTTGAACCCCAGGACGGACAGGATGATCGCGATGCCGGGGATGATCGCGAGGAACGGAGCCGCCTGGAGATAGTCGTTCACGTCGGTGAGCATCGTTCCCCACTCCGGCGTCGACGGGTCCTGCGGCCCGAGCCCGAGGAAGCCGAGGCCGGCGACGTCGATGATCGCCGTCGCCATTGCCAGCGTGCCCTGGACGATGACGGGCGAGATCGAGTTCGGAAGGATGTGCGAGAACAGAATCGCCCGGCTGCGCACGCCGACCGAGCGCGCAGCCAGCACGAAGTCGTTCTCCCGCTGCGCGAGGATCGAGCCGCGCAAGAGCCGCGCGAAGATCGGGACGTTCACGACACCGACCGCGATCATGATCTGGTAGAGCCCTGGGCCGAGCATCGCGACGATCCCGATCGCGAACAACAGCCCTGGGATCGCGAGCATGATGTCCATGCAGCGCATGATCACCGTGTCGACCAGCCCGCCGACGTACCCGGCGATCGAGCCGAGCATGAGCCCGACGGTCAACCCGATCGCAACCGACACGATCCCGATCAGCAGCGAGTAGCGCGCGCCGTACAGGATCCTCGTGAAGACGTCACGCCCGAGGAGGTCGACGCCGAGCAGATGGTGGATCGAGGGCCCGGGCGGAATTCCACCGTCCTTCAGCAGCGACAGGTTCTGGTCGAGGGGCCCATACGGTGCGATCACCGGCGCGAAGATCGCGGCGATGACGAAGATCAGGACCAGTACGAAGCCAGCGATCGCGCCGGGATTGCGAATGAGCTGATACCAGGCCTCGCCCCAGAGACTGGAGCCGGTGCCTTCGATTGCAAGCTCGCGTGCCTCGAATTCCGCGACCGACATCAGCCGTACCTGATCCGCGGATTGATGATCGCGTACGAGATGTCGACGATCAGGTTGACGAGGACGAAAACGGTCGCGAGGAAGAGGATCCCGCCCTGCAGCACGGGGTAGTCGCGATTGAAGATCGCGTCACGTAGCCACGACCCCATGCCGGGGAAGGCGAACACGGTCTCGGTCAGCACCGCGCCGGAGAGGAGCAGGCCTGTCTGCAACCCGATGATCGTGGAGATCGGCAGCATCGCGTTTCGCAGCACGTGGCGGCGGTCGACCGTGATCGGCGACAGCCCTTTCGCGCGCGCGGTGCGCACGTAGTCCTCGTTCTGCACGTCGAGCGCCGCGGCGCGCGTGATCCGCGTGATCACCGCGAGCGGGATCGAGCCGAGCGCGATTGCGGGCAGCAGCAGGTGCTTCAGCACGTCCCAGAGCGTCGACCAGTCCCGTTCGATGATCGCGTCGAGAACGTAGAAGTTCGTTGGATGCTTCGCGTCGACGGTGACGTCGATCCGACCGACGCTGGGTAACAGATGCCAGCGAACCGCGAACAGGTACTTGAGGATGATCGCGAGGAAGAAAATCGGGATCGAGATTCCGATCAGCGACCCGACTAAGGTGAAGTTGTCGAAGACCCCTCCGTGTCTCTTCGCGGCGAAGAAGCCAAGTGGGATGCCGATCGAGATCGCGAAGATCATCGCCGCAACCGAAAGCTCGATCGTCGCGGGAAACCGCTGGCGGATCTCGGCGGAGACCTGGCGGTGCGTCGCTGAGCTCACGCCGAGGTCGCGGTCGATCGCCGTGGTCTTGACGTAGGCGACGTACTGCCTCCAGATCGGCTTGTCGAGCCCGTAGCGATCGCGGTAGGCCTTGACGAGCGCCGGCGTCGCCCGCTCACCGAGCAGCGACTCCGCGGGACTCCCGGGCAACGCCCGGATCCAGAAGAAGATGAGGAGCGAGACCCCGACGAGAATCGGGATCAACAGCAGAAGCCGGCGGACGACGTAGCGAAGCACTTAGTCGTCCGCCGGCGTTCTGCTCAGTTTCCTACTGGCCGCCTGCGATGAAGACGGGTTCGAACGGATCGGTTCCAACAGGGCTGGCAACGTAGCCATGCACTGCCTTGTTGAACCCGAGCGCCGGACGCGAGTGCGCGTACGGCACTCCCGGCAGGTAGTTCATGATCATGACGTTCGCCTGCTTGTACAGCGCGATCCTCTTCTGGAGGCTCTTCTCAGCCTCCGCCTTCGCGAGGATCTTGAAGATCGCGTCGTTGTGGAAACCGAACTGTGCGCTGTACGTCTGGAAGAACGTCCCGAGGAAGTTGTCGGGGTCACCGAAGTCGCCCGTCCAACCGATCATGTTCAGGTCGCCCGCGGTGCCTTCGTTGACGTGCTTGACGTAGTCAGGCCGCCACGGCGCGTTGTGCGCCACGACGTTGAAGCCCGACCGCTGCAAGCTCGCAGCGAACGCTTCGAAGTTCCGCTTCGGGTCCGGCATGTACGGCCGGGAGACCCCGGTCGGATACCAGAAGTCGACCTTGCACGGAACGTGGCAGCTCGACGAGTTCAGGAGCTGCTTCGCCTTGTCCGGGTTGAACGGGTACTTCGTCACCTTGTTCGACCACCCGAACAGCTGCGGCGGCTCGAACTCGTTGGCGACCTGGCCGCGGCCCGAGTAGAACGAGTTCACGACCGAGGCGCGATCGAGGCCGTACGCGACGGCCTGCCGCACCTTGATGTCGTTCATCGGCGAACCCGGCCCCTGATGGATCGTCACGTAGGCGACGTTGAACGACGGCCTGTTGACGACCTTCAGCTTGGAGTTGCTCTGGATCGTGGCGATGTGCTCGGGCGCGACGAGGTCGTAGCCCTGCACCTCGTTCGTCTGCAGCGCCTGCAGACGCGCGGTGTTGTTCGCAATCGGCCGGATGATCAGCGTCTTGATCCGCGGCTTCTTGCCCCAGTACGCGTTGTTCCGAGTTAGAACGACCTTCTCGCCCACCGTCCACGACACGAACTTGAACGGTCCGGTCCCGGTCGGGTGGCTGAAGGCGTACGAGCCCGTCGGGTAGAACACGCCGCCCCGAAGCTCGGCCTGGTTCGCGCCGTACTTCTTCAGAGCAGTCGGGCTCTGGATGGCGAACGACGAGATCACCTGTCCGGGCAGGAACGGCCCTGACGGAGTGCGGAGGTGGATCGTCACCGAGTACTTGCCGTGCGCCGTGCAACCGACGTACAGGCTCGGGGAGAGATCGGCGCTCCCGTTGTGATGGAAGCCTCCCATCACGGTCTGCCAGTAGTACGTGGCCGACGGGTCCTGGAAGGCGCCCGTGAAGTTGTACTGGCGGTTGTAGTTGTAACAAACGGCTGCCGAGTTGAACGGCGTGCCGTCATGGAACTTGACGCCCTTGCGGAGCGTGAACGTCCAGTCCTTCGCGTTCTTCGACGTCCACTTCGTGGCAAGAGACGGCCTGATCGTGGTCGCGCCCGGCTTCAGCTCGACGAGGCTCTGAAAGATCTGCTCCGTGACGCGGAACGACTCACCGTCGGATACCAGCGCCGGATCCAGATAGGTCGGATCCGCCGCACCTGCAAAAACGAGAGTGTCACTTGCCTGCGATGCCCCGCCCGCGGTACTCGCGGCCACGAGGACGACCAGCGCCGCAAACGGTAGCGCCAGCTTTCTGATGTTCCCCCTCACGCAAAACTCCTTTCGTGGTCCCGCCGCTCGAAGGCGGACGGCCCAAGTATGAACAGAAGGTTAAGCCTTCCTCAAGGCTTAGACGCAGCCCGCACGAAAACGATTGCACCTCGGTCTCGATGAGCCAGAACGATTGAGGGCGGCCCTGGGGCCGCCCTCATGTCCGATCAGATACGCGCCGTGCTAGGCGGCGAGCGAGATCAGATCGCGTAGAGCCGACAGCCGGGCGAGTGCCTGGCCCTCGAGCTGGCGTACTCGCTCACGGGTCAGGTCGAGCTCGTGGCCGATCGCCTCGAGCGTCCAGGGCTCGCCCTCGAAGCCGAAGCGAAGCTCCAGAATGCGCCGTTCCCGCTCGGGGAGCGCGTCGAGAGCCCGGCGGACTCCCTGGCGCCGAAGCGACTCTTCCGCCTCGTCGAACGGATCCGCGGCCTCGCGGTCGGCGAACAGGTCGCCGAGCTCGCCCTCGTCGTCCGCGCCGACCGTCTGGTTGAGCGAGACGGACGCCTGAGCTGCCCCGAGTGCCTCGTCGACGTGCTGGATGGGCAGGCCCGTCGCCTCGGCGAGCTCGTCCTTCGTCGCCTCGCGGCCGAGCTCGACCTCGAGCCGGCGGGCCGCACGCGACAGCTTCTGCTGGCGCTCGACGACATGGACGGGAACGCGGATCGTGCGGGCGTGATTCGCCACGGCGCGCTGAACCGACTGGCGGATCCACCAGGTTGCGTACGTCGAGAACTTGTAGCCACGCCGCCAGTCGAACTTCTCGACGGCGCGATTGAGGCCGAGCGTGCCTTCCTGGATCAGATCAAGGAAGGGGACGCCGAGACCTCGGTAGCCCTTGGCGATCGAGACGACGAGGCGCAGGTTCGACTCGATCATGCGCCGCTTGGCGACCGGGTCGCCGCGCTCGATCGACTTCGCGAGCGTGACCTCTTCCGCGGCGGTCAACAGCTTGTGGCGGCCGACGTCGGCCAGGAAGAGCTGGAGGCTGTCCGCGGACCCCGAGAGGACGTGGGTCTCGGCGGGCTTCGCCGGCTTCTCTTCCTTCTCCACCTTTGCTTCTGCCTCGGGCTGGCGGATGTCCAGTCCGATGCGCTCGAGCTCGCGAGTCAGCTCTTCGACCTCGGCCTCGTTGAGGTCGTGCTCGAGGGCGAACGCCTCGAGCTCGGCAGCCTCGAGGTGCCCACGCTCCTCGGCACCCTCGACGAGCGCCTTGGCCTGGTCGGAATCAAGCAGTTCGTGCAGCTGATTTTGTGTCAAGTGTCCCTTTCGAGTCCAACTTTGTGATACGGCGGCAACCTTCGCACTCTAGGCCGAATTCCCTCTGCTTTCCAGGGTGAACCATCCCCAAGGGAGCTCCGGACCTGGAACGAGATCGTGTCCGTCGTTATTCCGTCGCCGCAGGCTCTTTGGGTTGCGCTCGAACGGGAAAGTCGAACTCGATCTTGTCCTCGTCGTTCAAGACGAGCCGGGCACGAAAAGGTTTGCCGTTCCGTGACCGGAAGCCTGAGAGTACTTCCCGGGTCCGACGTTCCTCGATCAGCTGGCGAGCGATCTCGGGCGTGAGGGTGCGGCTGGCGACCCGTTTCCAAATCACAAAACCGCAGCCGACCTCCTCCCGGCTCTTCCAGCTCGTGCAGCCGTAGGCCTTCGAGTTCTCCTTGATGATCTCGCCGGTCTCGGCGCCGCAGCGCGGGCAGGGGCCGAGCTCGACCCGGATCGGCCGGAGCTGCTCCTTGTCCAGGGCGGCGATCTGCTCGACGGTCTCCTTGGCGAAGTCGGCGATGCCCTTCATGAACTTCTTCCGGTCGCCCTTGCCGTGCTCGATCTCCGAGAGCTTGTTCTCCCAGTCGCCGGTGAGCTCCGGGGAGGTGAGCTTGTGATCCTCGAGCATCGTGATTACCTGGATGCCCTTGGGCGTCGCCTGGAGGTCCTTGCCGACCCGCTCGATGTACTCGCGCCTGATCAGCGTCTCGATCGTCTCCGCGCGCGTGGCCGGCGTGCCGAGGCCGGACTCCTTCATCGCCTCGCGGAGCTCTTCGTCGTCGATCAGCTTGCCGGCGGTCTCCATCGCGGAGAGCAGCGTCGCCTCCGTATAGCGAGGCGGCGGCCGCGTCATCTTGTCTTCGATCTCGGCCGCGATGCAGCGCACGGTCTGGCCTTCCTGCAGCGCCGGGATCTCGCCGCCTTCGGCTTCGTCCTCCGACTGGCGCTCGTGGTCCGGCTCGATGCCGTAGACGCTGCGCCAGCCCGCCTCGAGCGTGATCTTGCCGCGGGTGCGGAACCGTTCTTCCTCAATGAGGGTGATCACCGTGGTGCGCGCGTACCTCGCCGGCGGGTGGAAGACGGCGAGGAAGCGCTTCGCCACCAGATCGAAGATGCGGCGCTCGTCGGGCGAGAACGCTTCGAGATCTTTTTCGATGTCGGTCGGGATGACCGCGTGGTGGTCGTCGACCTTCGCGTCGTTGATCACGCGTCCCAGTGGAAGCTGGTCGAGGGCGAGTACGTACTCGGCGCCCTTGCGGTAGTCGTCCAGCGGTTGCAGGGTTGCCGCGGTCGGCTTCAACTGCGGGACCATGTCGCCGGACAGGTAGCGCGACGACGTACGCGGATAGGTGATCGCCTTCTTGCTCTCGTAGAGCGACTGCGCCGCCTGCAGCGTGCGCCGCGCGGAGAAGCCGTAGCGGCGGTTCGCGTCGCGCTGCAGCGAGGTCAAGTCGTAGAGCAGCGGCGCGCGTTCGGACTGTTCTTTCCTTTCGACCTTCTCGATCGTCCCGTCCTGACCGGAAACCTTCGCGACGATCTTGTCGGCACGTTCGAGGTCACCGAAGATCCGCGTCTCGTCGCCTTCGAACCAGATGCCCTGGTACGGCGGCTGGAAGGTCGCGTGGATCAGGCGGTAAGGCTCCGGGACGAACGCCATGATCTCCCGCTCGCGCCTGACGATGATTCCGAGCGTCGGGGTCTGGACGCGGCCGAGCGAGACGACTCCGCCGACCCAGGCGCGGCCGCGAATCGTTGCCGCGCGCGTCGCGTTCATGCCGACGAGCCAGTCGGCCTCGGACCGGGAGCGCGCAGCGTCTTCGAGGGACTGCATCTGCGTGCCGGGGCGAAGCTTCTCGAAGCCCTCGCGGATCGCCTGCTTCGTCATCGAGGAGATCCAGAGGCGCTCGACCGGCTTCGGCGCTTTGGCGCTCGTCGCGGACTTCCCGAAGACGGACTCGTACACGTACGCGAAGATCAGCTCGCCCTCGCGCCCGGCGTCGCACGCGTTGATGATCTTGTCGACGTCCTCACGCTTGAGCAGCGTCTCGATCAGCTTCAGCTGCTTCTTGGACTTGGCGTCGCGCGGGACCAGCTTGAAGCCGTTCGGCGGCACGATCGGCAGGTCGGCCATCTTCCACTTCTTCCACTTCTCGTCGTACTCCTCGGGCTCGGCGAGCTGGACAAGGTGGCCGACTGCCCACGTGATCACGTAGTCGTCTGATTCGAGGAAGACCGCTTCCTCGCGGGTGGTCTTCGCCTTCGTCTTGGACTTGGCGGCCTCGACGACCTCTTCGTTCGTCGGCTCCTCGGCGGCCTTCTTCTTGCCGCGCTTCGGCTTGATGTCGTCGAGCTTGCGCCGCTGGAAGGGGCCTTCGAGAGCGCCCGCGAGATCGCGGCCGACGGAAGGCTTTTCTGCAATCACGAGGGTCTTGGCCATGGAAAACACCATAGCGCCCCCTGGAAGGCTGACCTGCGGGGGGCGCCTGACGGGCGATACTTGGCCGCGTGAAGCCCAGTCCCTTCTATTCCGTCGCCGCTGCTCTCTCGTGGCCCGTGTTCAAAGGTCTGTATCGATTGCGTGCCGAGGGCAAGGAGAACCTTCCCGAGGAAGGCGGCTACGTCCTCGCGGCCAACCACACGTCGAACCTCGACCCCTGGCCGCTCGGCCTGCCCCTCTGGCCGAAGCACTTCCTCCGCTTCATGGCGAAGTCCGAGCTCTACTGGTGGCCGCTCGGGCCGCTGATCAGCGCGGGCGGGGCGTTTCCCGTGCGTCGCGGCGAACGGGACGTGGAGGCGATCGAGACAGCGACCGACCTCGTCCGCAAAGGTCATGTCGTCGCGATGTTCCCGCACGGCACGCGCCAGCGAAAGGGAATCACCAAGCGGTTCCAGCCGAAGTCGCACACCGGCGCAGCGCGAATCGCGCTCGAGGCCGGTGTGCCGCTGGTGCCCGCCGCGATCAAGGGCGCCGACCGGCTGTCGCGGCTCGCGCCGCTGCGAGTCCGGTATGGACGACCGATTCCGCTGGACGACTTGAAGGATCGAGACCCGTCGCTCGCTGCGCGCGAGGCGACCGACCGGCTCATGGCAGAAATCGACCGGCTCGCCGCGGACCTCTGATGCGACCGCTGCTCGTGATCGACGGCGACTCGCTCGCGCATCGGGCGTACCACGCACTGCCGAAGTCGATGCGTCGCGCCGAAGGCAAGCCCTCGAATGCGCTCGTCGGTTTCTCGAACTTCCTCCTGCGCCTGTGGCAGGCCGAGGCGCCGCGTGCGGTGGTCGTCGGCTGGGACACGCTGGAAGTGCCGACGTACCGCCACGAGCTCTTCGCCGGCTACCAGGGTGGACGCGAGTTCGACGCCGAGCTGCTCGAGCAGCTCGACCTGCTTCCGGAGGTGGTGCGATCGTTCGGCTTCGCCGCAGCCAAGGGCGCGGGCTACGAGGCGGACGACTTTCTCGCCGCGGCGGTACGCGACGAGGAGTCCCGCGGCGGAAGCGCGCTCGTGGTCACCTCGGACCGGGACTCGTTCCAGCTCGCGAGCGACAGCACGACCATCCTGCAGCCGACGCGGGGCGTCAGCGAGCTCGCGCGAATCGGACCGGCGGATGTGCGCGAGCGCTACGGCGTCGACCCCGCTCAGGTCCCGGACTTCATCGCCTTGCGCGGGGATCCGTCGGACAAGATTCCCGGCGCCCGCGGGGTCGGCCCGAAGACGGCCGCCACGCTGCTGGGGGAATACGGGACGCTCGAGGCGATGCTCGAGGCCGGACGGTTCGAGGCGCAGGCGGAGGAGTTGCGGCTCTTCCGGCGAATGGCCACGCTAGACGCCTCCGCTCCTTTACCTCCCCTCGAAGATCAAACGCCGCAGTGGGCGGAGGCGTCCTCCTTCATGAGGCAGCTGGGCATGAATGCCCAGGCCGACAGGATCGCCGCTCAGGCCGCGTAGGATCGCCTGCATGGACGAGTGGCTCACGCAGGCGCGCGACGCGCTCGCCGCTGTCACCGGTGCCGAGCCGGCCGAGCTCGAGCTCTCCGACGCCGACGCCGACACGCTCCTCGACCTCGCACGCATCGCCGCACACACGAGCGGCGCCCGCACGAACGCTCCCCTGCTCTGTTATCTCGTCGGCCGCGCTCAGGGAGCCAGAGGCGTGGACGAGCTCGCGGAAGCCGTTCGCCGATCGACCTCCTGACGCATCCGGCGCTCGCGCGCCTTCATCCCACCCACGGCCACCCCGAGTCGCAGGAGCGACTCGCCGCGCTGCTCGAGACCTTTCCGGATGCACTCGAAGGCAGAACCGCGACCAAAGAGGAAATTCTCAGGTGCCACGCGCTTGACTATGTAGAGCGCGTCCTGTCGATCGACCGGATGGGCTGGCTCGACGTCGACACGATCGTCAGCGAGACCACGCCCGAGGCCGCCCTGCTCGCGGCGGGAACGGCTATCGAGGCGGCCATGCGCGGCGGGTTCGCGCTCGTTCGCCCGCCGGGCCATCACGCGCTGAGCACTCGCGCGATGGGCTTCTGCGTCTTCAACAACATCGCCGTTGCCGCGCGTGCGGCGCAGGCCGGCGGAGCCAAGCGCGTGGCGATCGTCGACTACGACGTCCATCACGGCAACGGCACGCAGGAGATCTTTGCCGCCGACGACACGGTGCTCTTCGTGTCGCTGCATCAGTGGCCGTTCTATCCGGGCAGCGGCGGTCCTGACGAGCAGAGCGAGACAACCGTGAACGTGCCGCTGGGCGCAGGGTCGGGTGACGACGAGTACTTCCGCGCTTTCGACGAGATCGTCGCGCCGGCGGTCGAGCGGTTCGAGCCCGACCTGCTGCTCGTCTCCGCCGGGTTCGACGCGCACGAGGAGGATCCGCTTGCAGAGATGCGGGTCACCGACGACGGCTTTCGCGAGCTGAGCAAGCGTTGCGTTGAGCTTGCCCCGCGTGTCGGCGCAGTGCTCGAGGGCGGCTACAACGTCGCCACCCTGCCGCGTCTGGTCGCCGCGGCTCTCGACGGGTTCTCGCAAAATGAGACGGCCGGCTAGGAGCCGGCCGTCAAGTCGATCGCCACAGTAATTCGTTCGCCACGTTTGCTTCATCGAACAACAAACGCTGTCCCGAGTATCGGCTCTGCGGGCCTCGGCGGCATCACCCAGGCCCAGTGAAGGCACTCACTCAAGATGAGTGAGTCAGCGACGGGCGGCGGCGAGCGCTTCCAGCGCGTCGCGGCGGGATGAGACGCCGAGCTTGCGCAGCAAGCTCTTCACGTGCGACCGAACGGTGTGCTCGGAGATGAACAGCCGCTTCGCAATCTCGTCGGTCCCCAGATGCTCGTCGAGCAGCAGCAGCACCTCCAGCTCACGCGCGGAGAGGACCGCCGCGATCGAGTCCGGGACGCCGCCGCCCCGACCGCCTCCCACTCGGACCTGCTCGAGCAGGCGGCGCGCGATCGCCCCCGAAAGGGCCGCTTCGCCCTGGGCGACACCGCGCAGGAAATCCACGATCCGCTCCGGCGGCTCGCTCTTCAGCAGGTAGCCCGCAGCGCCGCCTCGGATCGCGCCGAGCAGGTTCTCCTCGGTGCCCGACGCCGTGAGGACCACCACCTCGCATTCGGGTGCGGCTTCCCGGAGCCGCGGCAAGGCGCTCAGGCCGTCGAGACCGGGCATCGAGAGGTCGAGCAGGATCAGATCGGGCCTGAGCTTTTGGGCACATTCGATCGCCTCCTCGCCGTCGGAGGCCTCCCCCACCACGTCGAACCCGTGCTGCGTGAGCAGCCCCGCCAGGGCGGAGCGGGTCAGAGGGTGGTCGTCGACGAGGAGGATTCGTTCTGTCATCAGGCGTTCCGACCCTTATCGGCGGGCCGGGTTCTGCCGACAAGAGTGAACGTGAGACAAGACGGCAGGGACGATTTCCAGGCTTGGCTGTGGGGAGAGATCCTCCTTTTTGGGCTGCTCGGCTCGTCGCTGGCCCTCTTCGTCACGAACCACGAGCTCCAGACCCGGTTCTCGCTGCCCCAGCTCGGCCTCGTCCTCCAGACGATCATGGCCTTTGCTGCGGGGATCATCGCCCTCCTCGCAGGGATTCGCTTCGCGGTCGAGGGCAGGCGCCTCGATCTCTTTCTGTGCACGGGCTTTCTCGTCTCCTGTCTGTCCAATGCCGCGTTCTCGATCGCGCCGCTCGTCAGCGGGCACCCCGCCCACCGTCCCGAGGCCTGGGCCGGTGTCGTCGGACGGCTGCTCGCCTGGGCCCTGATCGCCGTCGCGCCGTTCGTGCGCGGACGCTCCGGGCCGCGTGCCCTCGCCAACACCGCTGCCGCCGCCTGCCTGACGCTGACCTTGACCTGGTTCGCGCTGCGCTCTTCGGTCGAGATGCTCCCAGCCATTGGCGCGCAAGCGGGACCATCCGGGTTGCTGATGGGCTCGCTCGCAGCTCAGGCGCTGTTGAACCTGCTCGCCGTCGTCGGCTTCGGGAAGCGCTTCTACGAACGGCGCGAGGACCTTGACCGCTGGCTTGCTCTCGGCTCGACTCTGATGCTCTTCGCCTCACTGCACTATGCCTTCACTCCGGCGCTTGCACCGGGCTCCGTCACGCGCGGCGACGCGTTGCGTTTGCTGGCCTATGGGTTGCTGCTGGCGGGTGCGTGGCGCGCGATCAGCTACGCGGAGTTCGGACGCGCTGTTGCCGAGGAGCGGGCGCGAGTTGCCCGCGAGATCCATGACGGCCTCGCGCAGTACCTCTTCGCGATCTCCACGCACGCGACGATGCTGCAGCGCGGAGCGCCGCAGGAGGAAACGCTCGCCAAGCTGAAGGAAGCAGCGGACGCGGCGCAACAGGAGGCGCGCTTCGCGATCCTCGCGCTGTCGACGGCCGCGGGCACCGCCCCGTTTGACGCAGCGCTTCGGCGTTATGTCGAGTTCTTGACCGCTGACGGCGCACTTGAGGTTGACCTCGAGATCGATCCCGCGGTCCGACTCGCTCCCGACGAGCAGATCGAGGTCTTCCGGATCGTGCAGGAAGGTCTCGCGAACGTTCGCAAGCATGCGAACGCGACGCGCGCGGACGTCGAGATCGGCATGCGCGACGACGAGCGTTTCGTCTCGGTACGCGACAACGGCGAAGGCTTCGACGGCGAATCCCCGGCGGGCCAAGGCCTGAAGAACATCCGTGCCCGCACGAAGACGATCAAGGGTGGCTTCACCCTGACGTCGAAGCCGGGCCGCGGCACCGCGCTCGAAGTCGTCCTCCGCACGTAACGCGAATACGCTTCCTCCGTGCGGGATCCCGTGACGTTGTGCGCAGACGCTTCTGCCCGCTGGCACAGCGGCTGGCTCGATGCACTTGGACTGCGCTCTGAGCGCGACCACGACGCCTGGCGCGCGGTCGATCCACCGCCGTACATCTACTTCGCCGCGATTGCGCTTCACCGCGAGACGCCGCTCGAAGCGGTTTCTGTGGCCGCCGGCAGTGTGTGCGATCCCTGGCAGGCGCTCGACCTTTCAGACCACGGGTTCAAGGCGTGGCGGCGCGAGCCGTGGATGTACCGGGCGCCGGGCGACTCGTCGGAAGCGCCGCCGCCCGAGCTCGAGATCATCCGCGTGACCACACCGGCCGAGGTCGAGACACTCGAGCTCGTCAGCGTGCGCGGGTTCTCGAACGACGAGAGCCAGACGATCGCGCCGGGAACGTTCCATCCACCGTCGATCCTCGAGGACCCGCGCATGGTTCTGTGGCTCGGGCAAGTGGAGGGGAAACCGGTCGGCGCCGCGATGAGCTACCGCACCGACGAGGCGGTGGGCATCTTCGGCGTGACGACGATCCCGACGGCACGACGGCGTGGGTACGGCGGCGCGCTCACGTCCGTGGCGTTACTCACGGACACGGGTCTGCCGGCCGTGCTCGCCCCCAGCCCGGAGGGCGAACCGGTGTACGCACGTCTCGGCTTCGAGCGCGTCGGCGAGCTCCTGATCTGGAGCCGCAAGGCATAGGGCGTACTCAGCCGCCGCGACCCGGACCGGTTACGCGGCGATCTCCGCTCGGTGTCTTGACGAAGACCTGCCAGCTGTAGAGAGCGAAGAAGGTCGTCCGGTCGGACGCGATGCGCCTGGCGTAGCGAAGGACGGCGTCGACGTATGCGGGCGACGGGTTGTAGTGATGCAGCGCGAGGCGTAGGTCTCGCGGCGCGCCGGAGGCGTGGAGGTAGTTGGCGGCCCCGAGGATCGCATCGTGCGCATCGTCGATGTCGCCGCCGAGCCCATAGCTCCGCCACGTCGCAGGCATGAACTGCATCGGGCCTTGTGCGCCGGCGGCGCTCGCGCTGCGCAGCTTTCCGAACTTCGTCTCGACGAAGTTGACGGACGCGAGCACATTCCACGGGACCCCGAACCGCTGTTGCGCCTCCCGGTAGTAGCCAAGCAACGTTGCGGCCGGGCGTGCGCGCGCGGTCTTGATCGTGCCGGAGCCGATCGGCGGGGTGAGCCGGTAGAGCTCGCGGTGTGCGATCAGGAAATCCGTTGCTGTGCGCGAGAGGGTTGGCGGCAGGAGACGAATGGTGCGGTCGGCGACCTGTTTCGTCTCGCGCGCGAGGAGTCGATAGATGCGCTGCTGGTAGAGCGCGAGCAACACGACGTCGCTCGGAGGAGCGCTCGACCTGGGGCGCCAACGGCCGATCGCAGTGGAAAGTTCGGTCGTCGTCCCTACGAGCGTGCGAGCGAGGGCCGCCGGCTCACGCGGAATCGGTTCGCCGGGCGACGGAGCTGCTGCGGCGGTGGCAAGACTCGAGCAGGCGATGCAAGCGGCGCCAAGTAGAGAAGCCCGCGCTAGGCGCGGGCTTCTCGTTAGCAGGCCTGTAAGCCGGATTCTGTTTGCGGTGACCATCCCTCTATGCAGCAACCCGGTCCCTCGGCGGGCCGCCTGATGGCGGGACCTGTTTGCCTTGCACCGGACGGGGTTTGGCTAGCCGCCGTGTCGCCACGACGCTGGTGGGCTCTTACCCCACCCTTTCACCCTTACCTTCAGCGTCTCCGGAGAATCGCTGCAGGCGGTCTCCTTTCTGTGCCACTTTCCGTCGGCTTTCGCCGCCTGGGTATCCCCAGCGTCCTGCCCTGCGGTGTCCGGACTTTCCTCGAACCTCCAAAGAGATCCGCGATCACCCGGCCTGCGTGCCTGATTGTAGCTCGGCTTTCTCCTTACCGAGCTCGTCGCGCAGGCTCGAGTTGCACTCCGGGCAGGTGATCATCCCGCCCGCGTGCAGGACGAACTCTCCGCACACGAGGCATTCGAGGCTCGCGCCGCGAAGCAGCGCCTGCAGCTCCTGTTCGAGCGTCCGGTGCAGGGGAGCGACCGACATCAGAGGCTCCTGAAGACCCCCGTGACGCGCCCGAGAATCTGGACGTGGTCGGCGTAGATCGGCTCGAGCGAGTCGTTTTCCGGTTGGAGGCGAACGCGGCCGCTCTCGCGGAAGAACCGCTTCACCGTCGCCTCGTCGGCGGACTCGTCGTCACCGGCCAGGGCGACGACGATCTCGCCGTTGCGGGCGTCCTGCGCTCGCTGCACGACGACGATGTCCCCGTCGAGGATCCCGGCGTTGATCATCGACTCACCCTTGACCCGCAGCAGGAAGTCGCCGCGCAGGGTCTCGGGGACGGCGAGGTGATCCTCGATGTCCTGTTCGGCCAGCAGCGGCCCACCCGCTGCGATCTGGCCGAGGAGCGGCAGCTTGGCCATCGTCGCGGCCTGCGACTCGCGCGGCTCGCGGCCCACGAGCTCGACCGCCCGAGGCTTCGTCGGATCCCGCTTGAGCAGCCCGGCCCGCTCGAGGTTGGCGAGGTGGGCGTGAACCGTCGAGGGCGAGGCCAGCCCGACGGCCTCACCGATCTCCCGCACTGTCGGCGGGTAGCCATGCGCGTCGACGTAGTCGACTAGGAAGTCCCAGATCTCCTGCTGTCGTCCCGTCAGCATCTCCGCCTCCAAGGGTTGGGTTCTCGGTCGAACGTGTGTTCGCCACACAGGCTAGAGACCCTCTCGGACGGTGTCAAATTGGAGAAAGAGCGGCGAGGCCGGGAAGCCCGGCCTCGCGGCGAAGTGCGCTGGAGAGGACTTGAACCTCCACGGCCGTTTAAGGCCACTAGGCCCTCAACCTAGCGCGTCTACCAATTCCGCCACCAGCGCCCGAGGGAACGCCAGTGTAGCGCCAGATTCCAATCATCTCGCCGCAGGGACGGGCTTTGCCCGGCCCTGCCGAAACGCCCTCCGGCAGCCTCGCCGCGGAATCATCATGTGAGCGAAGCGAGCGGATTTCGCGGCGTTGCCTAGCGCGTCTACCAATTCCGCCACCAGCGCTCGAGGGTTGGCGCAGTGTAGCCGCGGCTCGGTCCGACAGATGTCCCTCATTAGAGTGCCGCGCGTGCGAGACCTGTGTGCAGCCGCGGTCGACACTGCCATCGGCTCGGGGGCGGAGTACGCGGACGCACGCGTTGTCATCAAGCGGAACCAGTTCGTCGCGACGAAGAACGGGCGCGTCGAGCGGCTGTCCGATTCAGAGAGCGAGGGGATCGGCGTTCGCGTGCTCGTGAACGGCGCGTGGGGCTTTGCGGCAGATCGCCGGCTCTCCGCTGAGGGCGCGCGCGAGGCGGCTCTGCGCGCATGCACCTTCGCCCGGGCCGCAGCCGGTAAGCATTCGCGCCAGCTCGCACCCGTTGCTGCGGCGAGCGGGACACACCGCAGTCCGGTGCAGCGCGATCCCTTCGAGGTGCCGCTCTCGGAGAAGGTCGCGCACTGCCTGGCCGCGGACGAGGCGCTCGGCGGCCCCGAGATCCTCGTGCGCCAGGCGATGGTGCGCGCCCAGCGCGAGCACAAGCTGCTGCTGACGTCCGAGGGAACGGAAGTCGAGCAGGAGCTCATCGAGTGCGGCGCGGGCCTCGACTGCGCCGCTGCCCGCGACGGCGTCTTCCAGATGCGGAGCTACCCGAGCGCACACGTGGGCTCGAGCTCCCAGCTCGGCTGGGAGTACGTCGACGGGCTCGACCTGATCGGGGAGGCGCCGCGCGTCGCCGAGCAGGCCGCGGCGCTCGTGCGCGCCGACGAGTGCCCGAGCGGAGAGATGACGATCGTGCTCGACGGCGACCAGGTCGCCTTGCAAGTGCACGAGTCGGTGGGTCACCCGACGGAGCTCGACCGCGTGTACGGCACCGAAGCCTCGTACGCCGGCACGAGCTTTCTCAAGCCGGGCGACCTCGGCTCGTTGCGTTACGGCTCCGAGCTGATGAACGTCACGGCCGACCCGACGACCAGCGGCGGTCTCGGCAGCTTCGCGTTCGACGACGAAGGTGTCCCCGCCCAGCGCACGCCGATTGTGGCCGGGGGGCTGCTCACGAATTTTCTGACGTCGCGGGAGACGGCTGCACGCATCGGCGCCGGGAGCGGTGGCTCGATGCGAGCCGACAGCTGGAGCCGGATGCCGCTGGTGCGCATGACGAACCTCCATCTGGAGCCCGGAGCAGGGACGCTCGAGGACCTGCTCGCCGACGTCGACGACGGTGTGTACATGGAGACGAACCGCAGCTGGTCGATCGACGACAAGCGGCTCAACTTCCAGTTCGGCACGCAGATCGCCTGGGAGATCAAGGCGGGCAAGCTCGGGCGCATGCTGCGAGACGCGACGTACACGGGGATCACGCCCGAGTTCTGGGGGAAGCTCGACGCGGTTGCGGGCCGAGACGAATGGACGCTCTACGGCATGACCAACTGCGGCAAGGGCCAGCCTGGTCAGAGCGCACATGTATCCCACGGCGCGGCTCCCGCACGCTTTCGCAACGTCCAGGTCGGAGTTCGCTCGTGAGGGCGCTCGACATCGCCAAAGCAGCGCTCGAGGTTGTGGGCGGCGAAGCCGAGGCGGTGGCGCATGTCGAGCACTCGGGCCTGGCGCGGTTCGCCGGGTCGGAGGTGCACCAGCCGACGCTGATCGAGAACGCGATGGTCACGTTGCGCGTCGTGCACGGCAACCGCACCGGTGTCGCGACCACGAACAAGATCGACGCGGCCGGGCTCGCAGAGGTGGCGCAGCGCGCGGCCGATGCCGCGGGGAGCGTGCCGCCGGACGAAAGCTTTCCCGGGCTCGCACCGCCCGCCGAGCTGCCGGCGGTCGACGGCTACGACAAGGAGACGGCCGCACTCGACGCCGCGGCGCAGGCGCGCCTCGCCGCAGCGGCGATCGACGCAGGCTGCGACGTCCCGGTCTACGGCTTCTTCACGAGCGCCGTGACCGAGCTCGCGGTCGCTTCGACGACCGGCCTCTCCGTGGCCCAGGAGATGACGGATGCGACCGCCCTCGTCGTCGCGGCGAACGAAGACGGCTCGGGCTATGCGGAGCACACCGCCTGGCGTGCGGGCGAGATCGACCCCAGCCTGGTTGCTCGCGAAGCCGCGGAGAAGGCGCGGCGGACGAAAGCGGCCCGCGAGACCGAGGCCGGCGTGTATCGCGTGGTGCTCGAGCCCTACGCATTCGCCGATCTGCTCGACTACTTCTCGCACGATTCCTTCGGCGCGCTCGGGCTGCTCGAAGAGCGCAGCTACTTCACCGGCAGGCTGGGTGAGCAGGTGTTCGACGAGAAGATCTCGATCGTCGACGACGCGCTCGATCCCCGCGGACTTCCGAAGGCGTTCGACTTCGAGGGAACGCCGAAGCAGCGCGTGCAGCTCGTCGAGAACGGCGTCGCATGCGGTGTCGTCTGGGACCGCGCAACCGCGGCGCAGTCGCAGGACGGGGAGACGACCGGCCATGCTCCTCCCGCGGAGCTACGCGACTGGGGCCCGCTGCCGTCGGCCCTCTCGGTCCAGCCCGGCGACGCCGAATCGGTCGAGGAGCTCGCCGAGCGCGTCGGCGACGGCCTCTACGTGACTCGCCTGCACTACCTCGGAGTCGTGCATCCACGAGAGGGGATCATCACCGGCATGACCCGCGACGGAACGTTCCGCATTCGCGGCGGCAAGATCGCCGAACCGCTCGTCAACCTGCGCTTCACCATCGCCGTGCCGGACTTTCTTCGCGACGTGCTCGGGCTCACCGGGAAAGCGGCGCTCGTCAACTCGCAGAACTTCTACGGCGAGCGCTACGCGTACGGCTTGCTGACTCCCGCGATCGCGGCCGAACGCTTCACGATCACGGGCGTCGGCTCGAAGCCCGGGATCTGACCGCCGCGTAGTCGACGTTCCCGAGAGCGTCCTCGCGCCAGCCCTCGAGCCGCGGCGAAACGAGCCGCGCGTCCACGACCCACGCAATCGGAATCGCCGAGGCGCGCAGGCGCAACTGCGTATCGAGCCCTAGGAGGTCGGCGCGCTGCCCGGCAGCGCCGAGCGCACGGAGCAGAAGTTCCCGCGGCGCCCCGGCGTCTTCGAAGACGAGCTGCGCGGGCAGCGCCTCCTCCTGCGGATAGGCCGCGATGATGCGCTGCAGGCCGCCGTCGGCCTGCGCGTTCACGCCGCTGACGAGGCGCGGCCCCAGGCCGTTGTCGCGCCACTGCGCCCACAGGAGCCTTGCGCCGTAGCGGAGCGCCGGATCGACCGGCACGTCGAACCGCACGGCGGGCTGCTCCAGGGCAGGAATCGCGTGCAGCGCACGCCGGTACGCCGCAGGGTCGGCCTGCTCGCCGCCGATCACGCCGTAGGCGCTCGAGCCGGCGAGCTCGGAGACGAGCTGCTCGTAGTCGCCGCGATTGGCCGTGTCCCAGTAGATCCGCCGAAGCTCGGCCGTGAAGCCGCGGATCGTCGCGACATCGAGCCCGAGCAACGTGCGTGCTCTGACGTCCGGGCCGAACTGCGGGTCCGCCTTCGTCGCGACGATGTCGCCGAGCGGAATCGGCGCCTCGTCGAGCTCGCCATTTTTGAACTGACGGAGGGCGGCGAGCGGAGCGACGCGGGCGAACCGAACCGTGAGTCCTTCGCGGCGAACGACGACCTGCCGCGCGTTCCCGCTGACGAGCTCGAACGGCCCGGGCACGAAGCGTGGCGCAGCGCCGACGACGGTGAGCGCATACGGGAAGCGCCGCCACGGCCAGGGAAGCTTGATCGACAACGTCGTAGCCGCTGGCGCGGAGATTCGTGCGTCGGCGAAGAGCCAGCGCGCCGGCGCATCAGACAGACGCTTGACCCGACGTAGAGCAGCCGCAATCGAAGGAGCAGCCTTGCACGTGAACGTCCAGGTCCGAAAGTCGGCGGCTGCGCGCCACGCCGTGCAGAGCCCGGGAACGACCGCACCGGTTCGCGCGTCCGTCCGCAAGGGAGTCGCGTACAACGCACGCGCGATCGTCGTCTCTTCGCGGCCGCTTGCGAGTGCAGGATCGAGCGGCCAGCGAAACACATCGAGACCGACACGGACCACATCGCCCGGGCCGGTCGCACGCGGCAACGTGGTGGACGCACTCTGCTGGTCGCCGCAGCCCGCCGCGACGAGCGCGGCGAACGTCAGCAGCGCGGCTACTTCAGTGCGTGGAAGAGCGCGATGCAGTTCGCGACGAAGAGGATCGCGACGACGACGGTGAGTCGCGTCAGGTTCCGCTCGACGATGTGCGTGCCGCCCTGCGATGCGGGCGTGAAGCCCATCCCGCCGAGCCCGGCGTCCCTCCCCGAATGCATGAGGATCAGCCCGACGAGGGCCATGCAGAGCAGTACCTGGATGACGGCAAGTGCCTGAACCATCGCGCGGCCAGGGTACCAGCGCCGCTCTTACGCGGACACGACCTCGAGGATCGCGTCGATCAATTCCGAAGCGATGCGATCCTTCGTGACGTAGCCGGCCGCGCCCGCTTCACGCGCCCGGTCGACGTCGGAGCGGGAATTCGATCCGGTCAACATCAAGATGCAGGAGTGCGGCCGCTGCCTCCGGATCTCCTTCGTCGCCCGGAAGCCGTCCATGATCGGCATCGCGATGTCCATCAGGATCACGTGGGGGTCGAGGCTGACGGCGAGGTGCACGGCTTCGGCGCCGTCGCCGGCGTGACCGCAGACCTCCAGGCGATCGTCCGTCGCAAGGATCGCCTCGAGGGCCTGGCCGAACAGGCGATGGTCGTCCGCGATCAGGACGCGGATCCGGTCTGGCACGGTGACGGCAGCCTCCATGACGGTCCCAGTTGAAATGTGACCTGTTACGGTCGATTTGTGAAGGGGGAAGACGCCCGCGAGCGGATTCAGAAGCTGATCGTCACGGGCGACAACCGGCTCAAACAGGGAGTCGACCCGGCGAAAGCGCGCCAGAGCTACGAGCAGGCGCTCGCAGCCGCGCGGGAAGCGGGCCTCGAAGAGGCGATCCGACCGCTCGTGGAGATCAGGCTCGCCGACCTCGAGCGGCTCGCTGGAGAATCGCCTCCACCTTCTCCGCCTGACGTCTGACGTCATGGGCCTCGGCAGCCGCTCTGGCCGCCGGATTCGGGCACGGCAGCTCCGCGGCAACGCGTAAGGCTTCGACGAGCGCGTCCTCGTCGACCGGATCGACGAGCACACCCGCCTCCGGTGGCACGAACTCGGGCGGACCGCCAATCCGCGTCGCGACGACCGAGCGCCCACTCGCCATCGCTTCCAGCAGGGCCTGTCCGAACGGCTCGATCAAGCTCGGCTGGCAGACGACGTGGGCGGCGGCGATGCGCGCCGGAATCTCGTCGTACGGCAGCGCGCCGACAACTTCGATGCCTGGTCGCCCCTCGAGCTCGGACTGCAGCGGCCCGACACCGACGAACGTCAGCGAGCCGGTACCAAGCCGCTCGAATGCGCGCGCGAGCCGGAGCACGTTCTTGCGTTCGATCAACGACGCGATGCACAGGTAGCGCGTCGGGCCCTCGGGCGCAGGTTGGACGGTGAAGCGCTCGAGGTCGACGCCGGAGTCGACCACCTCGGTCTTCCCTCGCGCCTCCGGAACTTTTGCCTCGAGCTCGCGGCGTAGATAGTCGGAGACCGCGATGATCGCGGCCGCGCGCCGCGCGACGAGCCGCGTCGCGGCGCGAATTCCCGGAATCCAGCCGACGTTGCGGACGTCGCGGCCGTGCGCGGTCACCACGAGCGGCGCGCGGCCGGCGATCGCGCCGATCAGGCCGGTCGGAAAGAGGAAGTGCGCGTAGACGACGTCGGGGTCGAAGCGCCGCGCAGCGCTCGCCGTCGCGCGCGCGAGCCGGAGGTACTTCTGCTTGCCCACGCCGCGCCGGTCGAGCACGGCGCGCTCGACCGTGTGGCCGCGCGCGACCAGCTGCTCTTCGAGGCTGCGCACGAACACGCCAAGGTCCGGAGCGTCCGGCCCGGGGTACATCTGGGAGACGAGCAGGATCCTCATCGGCCCCTATACTCCCCGCCGTGTGACCCGTCGTTGAGCCGGCCCGCAGCTTCGTAGTCCTTCCAGGGAGGTTCCGACCCGTTGTCTGATCCAGTCGTCCACGTCAGCGAGCTTACGAAGATCTTCAAGGTGCCCGAGCGGGAGCCCGGCCTTCGTGCGGCCGCGAAGAGCCTCGTTCGCCGCCAGACCCGCGAGGTGCACGCCGTCGAGGCGATCTCGTTCGACATCGAGCCCGGCGAGGTCGTCGGCTTCCTCGGCCCGAACGGGGCCGGCAAGACCACGACGCTGAAGATGCTGTCGGGACTGCTGTATCCCACGAGCGGCGAGGCCCGCGTGCTCGGGCACGTCCCGTCGCGGCGCGAGAAGGACTATCTGCGCCGGATGACGATGGTGATGGGAAACCGCAACCAGCTGCAGTGGGACATCCCCGCGCTCGACTCCTACGAGCTCTACCGCGCCATCTACCGGCTGCGGCGCGAGGACTACCTCGCGATGCGCGACGAGCTCGTCGAGCTGCTCGACGTCGGCGATCTCGTCCGCAAGCCGGTACGCAACCTCTCGCTCGGAGAGCGGATGAAGGTCGAGATCGTCGGGTCGCTCCTGCATCGCCCGCAGGTGCTCTTCCTCGACGAGCCGACGATCGGCCTCGACGTGACGATGCAGAAGCGCATCCGCACGTTCGTGGCCGAGTACAACCAGCGCCACGGCGCAACCGTCTTGCTCACGAGCCACTACATGGCCGACGTCGAAGCGCTGTGCAAGCGCGTGATCGTGATCCACCACGGCAGGATCCTGTTCGACGGCGCGCTTTCGAGCCTGGGGAACGAGTTTGCTGCGTACAAGACGATCGGCGTGGTGCTGCAGGACGAGAACGCGCTGCTCGAAGGCTACGGCGAGGTGATCCATCGCGACGGCGACCGCGCGACGCTGCGGGTGCCCAAGGCCGACACCTCGCGCGTCGCCGGCCGCTTGCTGTCGGACCACGACGTGCTCGACCTCACGATCGAAGAGCCGCCGATCGAGGACGTGATCGAGCTGGTCTTCGCACAAACGCAGTGAGCACGCACGCCGACACAGCGCTTCCCGAGGAAGGACGACTCCGCTCGCTCGTCGACTTCTACGGGACGATGATGCGGACCTCGGTCGTCTCGCAGCTGCAGTACCGCGTCGCCCAGTACTTCTACATGCTCGGGATGGTCGCCGAGCCGGTGATCTATCTCGTCGTCTGGTCGACGATCGCGCGCCAGCACGGCGGCGCCGTGAACGGGATCACCGCCGGCCAGTTCGCGGCGTACTACATCGTCTGGACGCTCGTCCGGAACATGAACATCGTCTTCGGCGCCCCGTTCTGGGAGTTCCGCATCCGCGAAGGCCGCCTCGCGGGTGACCTGCTCCGTCCGCTGAACATCCTGCACTACGACCTTGCGTTCTTCGCCGGCTGGAAGTTCGTGGTCGTCGCGCTGTGGATCCCGATCGCGATCGGGCTCTCCGCCGTCTTCCACCCGGATCTCCACCCGTCGTGGCTCGAGATCGTGGTCTTCATCGCCGCGATCTGGGGTGCCTATTTCGTACGCAGCATGTTCCAGGCGACGATCGGGATGCTGAACTTCTGGACGACCCGGGGAGCCGCCGTCTTCGACCTCTACATGGCGACCGAGATGCTCCTGTCCGGCCGGCTCGTGCCGTTGAAGCTGATGCCGGGTTGGGTGCAGACGCTGGCGAACTTCCTCCCGTTCAAGTCGACGTTCGGCTTCCCGATCGAGTCCCTGGTCGGCAACCTCGGGACCCAGTCGCTGTTGCTCGGGCTCGCACAGCAGGTGATGTGGACCGCGATCGGCTACGTGCTGTTCACGTTCGCGTGGCGCGCGGCGATCAAGCGCTTCTCGGCGGTGGGCGCATGAACACGATTCGGGTCGCGTGGCTCTTCTTCAAGGTCGGCGTGATGAACGAGCTGCAGTACCGCGTCAACTTCTTCGTGCAGCTCTTCCAGTCGCTGATCCAGGTCGGAACCGGGCTGGTGATGCTCTCGCTCGTGTACTCGCACACGAGTGAGCTGAACGGCTGGAAGGAGTCGGAGCTGCTTGCGCTGCTCGGCGTCCAGATCCTGCTCGGCGGTTTCATCCACACCTTCATCCAGCCGAACATGGAGCTGCTGATGCAGGACGTGCAGCAGGGGACGCTCGACTATGCGCTCACCAAGCCAGAGGACGCCCAGGTTCTGATCAGCGTCCGGCAGGTCCGGATCTGGCAGATCGTCGAGGTGATCTCCGGGCTCGTGCTCCTGATCGTGGGCCTGACGGGAGTGGAGACCTCCATCGGGATCGGCGACGCGATTGTCTTCGCCTTCGCGCTCGCGATCGGCGGAATCCTCGTGTACTGCTTCTGGCTGATCCTGACGATCGGCGCGTTTTGGGTCGTCCGGATGGAGCACGTGCTGGAACTGTTCGAGGGGATCTACCAGACGGGCCGCTGGCCGGTCGGCGTCTATCCAGGCTGGCTTCGCTACAGCGTCACGTTTCTCGTACCGGTCGCTTTCGCCGTCACCGTTCCGGCGGAAGCGCTGACGTCGAGGCTGCACTGGCCGACGCTCCTCCTTTCGGTCGCCTTCGCCGGCGCGTTGTTCGCGTTCACCCGTTGGTTCTGGCGTCTCGGCCTGCGCAACTACTCCGGCGCGTCGGCGTAAGCCTCTTCAGGCGCGCTGCTGCGTGTCGTACATCCCGAACTCGTCGCGGAGCGTGTTCGAGATCTCACCGATCGTCGCCCTGGCTCGCAGCGCCTCGCGCATCGGGATGAGCAGGTTGCCGTCGCCGCGCGCGGTCTCACGCACGGCTTCGACCGCGCGCTGCGCTTCTTCGGCATTGCGCTCGGCACGCACGCGCGCCGTGCGCTCGAGCTGGCGCTGCTCGGCCGCGGGATCGAGCCGGTGCAGCTCGATCGGCTCCTCCTCGCCTTCGGTGAAGCGGTTGACGCCGACGATCACGCGCTCGCCGCCTTCGACCTCCTGCTGCCAGCGGAACGAGGCCTGCTCGATCTCGTCCTGCACGAAGCCCTGTTCGACCGCGGAGACGGCGCCGCCGAGCTCGTCGATGCGCTCGATCAGCTCCCAGGCTTTCGCTTCGAGCTCGTCAGTCAGCGCCTCGATGTAATAGGAGCCGCCGAGCGGATCGGCCGTGTCCGTCCCCCCGGCTTCGTGGGCGAGCAGCTGCTGCGTGCGCAACGCGATCCGCGCCGCGCGCTCCGACGGCAGCGCCAGCGCTTCGTCGTAGCCGTTCGTGTGGATCGACTGCGCGCCGCCGGCGACCGCGGAGAGCGCCTGGATCGCGACGCGCACGATGTTGTTCTCCGGCTGCTGCGCGGTGAGCGTCGAGCCTCCGGTCTGCGCATGGAAGCGAAGCGCCTGCGCCTTCGGGTTCGTGGCGCCGAAGCGCTCCCGCATAATGCGCGCCCACAGGCGTCGCGCCGCGCGAAACTTCGCGACTTCCTGGAAGAAGTGGTTGTGCGCGTTGAAGAAGAAGGAGAGCCGCTCGCCGAGCTCGTCGGGCGACAGGCCTGCAGCGACGGCCGCCTCCGCGTACGCAATCCCGTTCGCGAGCGTGAACGCGAGCTCCTGAACCGCGGTCGAGCCGGCCTCGCGGATGTGGTAGCCGGAGATCGAGATCGGGTTCCACTTCGGAACGTGCTCAGCCGCGTAGGCGAACAGGTCCGTCGTGATTCGCATCGACGGGCGCGGCGGGAAGATGTAGTTCCCACGCGCGATGTACTCCTTGAGGATGTCGTTCTGCACGGTGCCGCGCAGTTGCGACCCCGCGACACCCTGCTCTTCCGCGACGAGCTCGTACAGCAGGAGCAGCAGCGCAGCCGGTGCGTTGATCGTCATCGACGTCGAGACCTCACCGAGCGGAATCCGGTCGAAGAGCAGCTCCATGTCGGCGATCGAGTCGATCGCGACGCCGGTCCTGCCGACCTCGCCGACCGCGCGCGGATCGTCCGAGTCGTACCCGAGCTGCGTCGGCAGGTCGAACGCGACCGACAAGCCGGTCTGTCCGCGATCGAGCAGGTAGCGGAAGCGCTGGTTCGTCTCTTCCGCGGATGCGAACCCGGCGTACTGACGGATCGTCCACGGACGGCCCCGGTACATGTCCCGGTACGGACCTCGCGTGAACGGGAACTCGCCGGGAAGCTCGAGCGCTCCCGGCGCATCCTCAGCCGTGTAGACCGGCTTCAGCTCGATGCCTGAGTCGGTCTCCCGCCCATCTTCCGTCGCGGCCACGCCCGCAATCGTATGCGGGCTGCAGCCACTTGGCCGAGCGGCGGCTACTTGTAGCGGTAGACGATCCTGCCGCGGTTGAGGTCGTACGGCGAGAGCTCGATCTTCACCCGGTCGCCGGGGAAGATCCGGATGCGATAGCGCCGCATCTTCCCCGCCGTGTATCCGAGCGTTTCGTGCCCACCTTCGAGCGCGATCCGGAAATACCCGTTGCGCAAAGCCTCGACGACCTCGCCGTCGAGCTCGATCTTCTGTTCCTTCTCGGCGACTACGAGTCCTGACTACTGAGGAGTGACGTTGATCGCCTCGGGGCCCTTCTGGCCCTCGCGCGACTCGTATTCGACCTTGGCGCCTTCGGTGAGCGACTTGAAGCCGTCACCGGCGATGTTCGAGTGGTGCACGAAGAGATCCTTGCCGCCGTCCTCGGGGGCGATGAATCCGTATCCCTTGGCATCGTTGAACCATTTGACGGTTCCGGTTGCCACGTAGTTCCTCCCTTACTCTGATGTCGAACAAGTAAAGGAAGGCTGGAAAGCACTACCGGTTACTCGTCCTGATTACCGGCACAAGGTAGCACCCATCGGGTTAACCTGAGCCTCGTGGCCGTGCGTGTACGCCTGTTTGCAGGGCTTCGGGAGCGTGCCGGCTGGAGTGAGCGCGAAGTGGAGGACCTCGAGCGCGTGGCCGACGTCTGGCCGACGCTCGATCTCGGCGAGGAGCCGCCGGGTCTCTTGTACGCCGTGAACAAGGAATATGCAGAGCGCGACCGGCCGCTGGCAGACGGCGACGAGGTCGCCGTGATCCCGCCCGTTTCGGGCGGCGCCTTCCGTCTGAGCGCGGAGCCGCTGTCGCTCGACGCCGTCGTCGCGGAGGTGCGCAGCGACAGCGCCGGCGCGATCGCCACGTTCGTCGGAACGACCCGGCAGCAGTCGCGAGGACGTTCGGTTCTGCACCTCGACTACGAGGCCTACGAGGAGATGGCCGAGAAGGTGATGGCGGAGATCGCCGCCGAGCTCAAGGAACGCCACGAGCTCTGCGAGATCGCGATCCACCATCGAACCGGTCGCGTCGACATCGGCGAGGCCAGCGTCGTGATCGCCGTCTCAGCTCCACACCGCCAGGACGCCCTCGCCGCGTGCAAGGAGGCGATCGACACGCTCAAGGAGCGAGTGCCACTCTGGAAGAAGGAGTTCTACGAGGGCGGCGAGGAATGGATCGGAAGGGGCTCCTGAGGCGAAAGGGAAGCGAACTAGACGGAACTCGTCGAACAGCGTTATGTTCGACGGAGCGTGAGCAGCCAGGGGGCAGCCGCGGGTCGGGGCTTCGCACTCAGCGTCGGCGCCGCGGCGCCTGAAGAGTTTTACGACGCCTACACGTTCAACCCGGAATCGCGCAGCATCTGGGCGCGGGCACGCCGCCGCTTCCTCCATCATCGCCTCGCCCTTGCGGGCCTTGTCTTGTTGGTTGCGCTGTTCTCGGCGGGGCTGCTGGCCGGTCACCTCGCGCCCTACGGATACGGCGAGATCAATCCAAACACTCTGAGCCAGGCACCCAGCTGGGCGCACCCATTCGGAACGGATCAACTCGGGCGCGACTACTTCAGCCGTGTCCTCTACGGGATGGGGACAGAGGCGCGGGTCGCGATGCTGGTGGCCTTGCTCGGGACATTGGTCGGAATGACGATCGGCGTCTGCGCAGGATATTTCGGCGGGCTCCTGGGGGAGTCGTTGATGCGCTTCACAGATCTCCTACTGACTCTCCCTGCGCTCATCACCGTCCTTGTCGCGGCTGCGTATCTGCACGCCACAACGACGTTCAAGGTCGCGCTGCTCCTCTCGTGCCTCCTCTGGATGCCAATGGCGCGGATTCTGAGAGGCGCCTGCCTGTCGCTCCGGGAGCGGGAGTACGTGGAGGCGGCGCGAGCGGTGGGCGCTTCCGACTTGCGCATCATCGTTCGTCACATCCTTCCGAATGCGATCGGCTCGGTCACGGTCGCCGTAACGGTGATGACGGCAAATGCAATCGTCCTCGAGACGACACTTGCCTACCTTGGTTTTGGCATCCCGATCTACTCCCCGTACGCACCGAAACCTCAGGCAAGTCTGGGAAACGTGATGTCCGATGCGAATATCGAGGGTCTCTTTCACTGGTGGGGCCTGTTCTTCCCAGGATTGATCCTGATGTTGATGATCGTCTGCATCTACTACGTCGGCGACGGACTCCGCGACGCCCTGGATCCCACCGAGCGCCGCCGGGTCACTCCCAGGGGTCTCTGAACCGCCTGCGGGGAAAAGGAAGCGTGGTTTGAGGCCTAACGCCGGGATGGTGTCCGGGACTCCTGAAAGGCGACGGCAGAACCGATACCCGTAGGCACAATGGGTGAGATGGAGCAGTACCCACAGGAGTGGCGCGAGTACGACCCGATTCAGCCCCGCGGGACCGATTGGCGCGGGATGTTCCGCAAGGCGTGGGCGCCGATCGCCGCGGTGGGCGCCTTCCTCGCGAAGTTCGGCGTCGTCCTGCTCAAGTTCAAGTTCCTGTTCTCGATGTTCGTCTCGGCCGCGTTCTACGTCTGGCTCGGCGGCTGGTGGTTCGGAATCGGCCTCGTCGTGCTGTTGTTCGTCCACGAGATGGGACACGTCTTCGAGGCGAAGCACCAGGGGCTGCCGGTCTCCGCGCCGCTCTTCATTCCGTTCATGGGCGCGCTGATCACGATGAAGCAGATGCCGCACAACGCCTGGCGCGAAGCGAGGCTCGCGATCGCCGGCCCGCTGCTCGGGTCCGCCGGTGCGTTGGCGATCTACCTGGCCGGTGTCGCGTTCGACTCGCGCTCGCTGAAGGCGCTCGCCTTCCTCGGCTTCTTCATCAACCTCTTCAACCTGCTGCCGGTCGTGCCGCTCGACGGTGGGCGCATCACCGCGGCGCTGCATCCGGCGCTCTGGCTCGTCGGCTTCCTCGGGCTGCTCGCGCTCGTCTTCTGGAAGCCCAACCCGATCCTGATCATCATCCTGCTCTTCTCCGCGTCGGAGCTCTGGCGCCGCTGGCAGCTCCGCGGCCATCCGGAGATGCAGGAGTACTACCGCGTCAAGCCGCACCAGCGGGTAATCGTCGGCGTCCTCTACTTCGGGCTCGCGGTCCTGCTTGTGCTCGGCATGCACGTGACCCACGTGCCGCGCAACTTTTGATGGAAGACAACCGGATCCTCTCCGCCGACGAGAAGACGGAGGATCTGGAACGGCACATCGCGCTGATCGCACAGGAGTTTCGCGAGGGCTTCGAAGCGGTCGACAAGATCGAGCCTCCCGCGGTGACGATCTTCGGCTCGGCGCGCATTCGCGAGGGTGACCCGGTCTACGAAGGCGCGCGGTCGTTGGCATGTCGCTTTGCCGAGCGCGGCTGGGCCGTCGTGACCGGCGGGGGCCCCGGCGTGATGGAGGCCGCCAACCGCGGCGCGAAAGACGGGGGCGGGCTGTCGATCGGCTTCAACATCGAGCTGCCGCACGAGCAGGCGCCGAACTCCTATCTCGACATCTCGCTCACCTTCCGCCATTTCTACGCGCGCAAGACGATGTTCGTGAAGGCGGCGGAAGGTTTCGTCGTGTTTCCGGGCGGCTTCGGCACGGTCGACGAGCTGTTCGAGTCGCTGACGCTGATCCAGACCGGCAAGGTCTTCCACTTCCCCGTCGTCCTCGTCGGCACCGATTACTTCGGCGAGCTGCTCGGCTGGATCCGCGGCGAGCTTCTCGCCGACGGGATGATCTCCCCGGACGACCTCGAGCTCCTGCACGTCACCGACGATCTGGACGAGGCCGTCCACCTGGTGCAGGAATGCTACGAGCGTCGCTGCGCCGAAAGCCCCGCCGCGCCGGTGAAGGCGGACGCACAGTGATCGCCCGCAGCTTCGCCTGAGTAGCCTTCGGGCATGAGGCTGCGCGACCTGCCGTCGGTGGACGAACTTGTTCGACCGCACGGAGACGATCCGCTCGCGGTCGAGGCTGCCCGCTCGCTCGTCGACCGCGCTCGCGAGGAGATCCGGCGGGGCGACGACCCGGGAGATCTCGCCGCGCGGCTCGCGGAAGAGCTGCAAGGGGCGCGTGCGCCACGGTTGCGCCGCGTGATCAATGCGACGGGTGTGATCGTCCACACGAATCTCGGACGGGCGCCGCTCGCCGAAGCAGCGCTCGAGCGAATTCGCGAGATCGCGCGCGGTTACTCGAACCTCGAGTACGACCTGGCGGCGGGGGGACGCGGATCGCGGCAGGACCACGTGGCCGATATCGTCAGCCGGCTCACCGGAGCCGAGGCGGCGCTCGTCGTCAACAACAACGCGGCCGCGGTGATGCTCGCGCTCGCCGCGCTCGCGGAGGGACGTGAAGTCCTGGTTTCGCGCGGCGAGCTGATCGAGATCGGCGACGGCTTTCGGATCCCCGACGTGCTCGAACGGTCCGGCGCGCGCCTGCGCGAGGTCGGCACCACGAACCGCACACGGGCGGCCGACTACGAGAAGGCGATCGGGCCGGAGACGGCCGTGCTCTTACGCGTTCACCAGTCCAACTTCCGCGTCGTCGGCTTCACGGAGCAACCGTCGCTGCAAGAGCTTGCAGACATTGCCCGTCGTCACGAACTCCCGCTGGTCGACGATCTCGGCTCCGGTGCGCTCATGGACATCGGCGACGAGCCGACGGCACGCGCAAGCCTCGCGGCAGGAGCGGATCTCGTCTCGTTCTCCGGCGACAAGCTGCTCGGCGGCCCCCAGGCGGGAATCGTCGTCGGGCGCGCCGATCTCGTCGAGAAGCTGCGGCGCCATCCCCTGCAACGCGCGCTCCGCGCAGACAAGCTGACGCTCGCTGCGCTGGAGGGGACCCTCACGCTCGCGCTCGACGCGCCGCAGGAGATTCCCGTGCTGCGGATGCTGCGCGAGCCGGTCGAGACCGTGCGCGCGCGAGCTGAGCGGCTGGCGGCACGCGTGGGCGGCGAGGTCGAGGAGACCGTGGCTCGCGCGGGCGGCGGCTCACTGCCGCTGACGGAGCTGCCGAGCTATGCGTGTGCGGTCGAGGAAGCGCTCGCCGAGAAGCTGCGCGCGGGCGAGCCACCGGTGATCGCGGTCGTCCGCGACGGACGCACACTGCTCGACTGCCGCACGCTGACCGACGCGGAGGCAGACGAGGCTGCAGCCTGCGTCGAGTCGGCGCGAAGATGACCGAGCTTCCTCCCGAGGCGCGGCTCTGGAACCTCATGCGTGGCGTGATGACGACGAAGGCGTTGGGCATCGCCGCGGACCTCGGCGTCGCGGACGCCCTGGCAGGCGGACCGCGCCCGGTCGCCGAGCTCGCGGCGGAGGTCGGTGCCGATCGCGACACGCTCCACCGCATCTTGCGGGCCCTTGCGAGTGACGGAGTGTTCGCGGAAGACGAGCCCGGCGTGTTCCGTCACACCGAAGCTTCGCAACTGCTTTGCAGCGGCGCGCCCGGTGCGTGGCCCGAGTTCTCGCATCTCTTCGGCGGCGTCTTTGCCAAGGCTCTCGCCGAGCTCGATCCGCGCACGAATGCAGGAACGTTCGCGCGCGCCTTCGAGACCGACTTCTGGTCCTGGCTGGCGCAGAACCCGGAGGAGCGAACGGCGTTCGACGCCGCGATGGCAGGCGGCAAGGAACGGAGCGCGGAACGTCTCGCCGCCCTCGAGTGGCGCGGCGACGAGACAGTGGTCGACCTCGGCGGCGGCAACGGCGCCGTCTTGCGCGCGCTGCTCGAGCGTCAGCCCGGGCTCCGGGGCATCGTCTTCGATCTGCCGGAGACCACCGTGGACGAGACGAGCCTGGGCGACCGCATCCGTTTCGTGCCGGGGAGCTTTTTCGACGACGTTCCGAGCGGCGACGTCTACGTCCTGTCGAGGATCCTCCACGACTGGGACGACGATCGTGCCGGAGCGATCCTGCGGACGATTCGCAGCGGCGCGCCCTCGGAGGCAACGGTCCTCATTCTCGACTCCGTGATTCCCGAGGGAAACGATCCCAACGGCGTCAAGTGGCTCGACCTGCTGATGCTCGTCCTCGCGGGCGGGCGCGAGCGCACCGAATCGCAATGGCGTGCGCTGGTCGAAGCTGCCGGCCTGCACGTGGACGACATCGAAGACGGATTGATCCAGGCCAGATGCCCCTGACCGTCGGCACAGCCGGTCACATCGATCACGGCAAGACGTGGCTCGTTCGCGCCTTGACCGGGAAGGACACGGACCGGCTGCCGGAGGAGCAGGCGCGCGGGATCTCGATCGACCTCGGGTACGCGCCGCTCGAGCTTCCCGACGGCCGGCAACTCTCGCTTGTCGACGTGCCCGGACATGAACGGTTCGTCCGCACGATGGTCGCCGGTGCGAGCGGCATCGATCTCTTCCTCCTCGTCATCGACGCGGCCGAGGGTGCACGCCCGCAGACACACGAGCATCTCGCGATCCTGCGCCTGCTCGGAGTCGAGCGTGGTGTCGTTGCGGTGACGAAGGCCGACAGCGTCGACGGCGAGATGCTCGAGCTGGCGCTCGCGCGAAGCGCGCGAGCTCGCGCCGGGCGTGGAGGTCGTCGCCGTCAGTGCAAAGACGGGTGCCGGCCTCGACGAGCTGCGCGCAGCGTTGGCGCGCATTGCCGTCGAAGGAGAGCGCGACGATGCACCGACCCGGCTCTATGTCGACCGGGTGTTCACGTTGCGCGGAATCGGCACCGTTGCGACCGGAACGCTCTGGTCCGGGCGTGTTGCCGCCGGCGACGTGCTGCGCGCCGAGCCGGCAGGCCGCGACGTACGCGTGCGCAGCGTGCAGGTGCACGACCAGTGCCGTCGACGTTGCCGAGGCCGGTCAGCGCGTGGCCGTTGGCATTGCCCGGTGTCGAACGGCGAGAGCTGCGCCGTGGCGACGTGCTCGTCGCGCGCGACGCGTACAACCCGAGCTACCGGCTCGACGTGGAGCTCGACGAGCTCGCTCCCATACCGGCGCGCGTCCTCGTGCATCACGGGACGACCACGGTGCTTGCGCGCGTCGCCCGCGCCGGCCGGTTCGCTCAGCTTCGCCTCGACGCTCCGGTCGTCGCCGCGCGCGGTGACCGGCTCGTGCTGCGCGCGGGAACAACTGTCGGCGGCGGGCTCGTGCTCGACCCCGCGCCCCCACGCCATGCCGATCCCCCGCGCTTCGAGCGCAGCGCGCGCGGCGAGGTGCTGATCCATGCCCCCGTCCGCGCTGCGGACGGCACCTGGACGTTCTCCGACGAGTGGCTCGAAGAGCTTCGGGCCGACTACGAACGTCGTCTGGGGGAGGCCGACCCGCTGGATCCCGGCATTCCCGCGCCGACGCAAGACTGGGCGGCCACCGTCACCGAACGCCTCGGCCTGGAGCGGCGTGGCGCCAAGCTCTACCGGCCCGGCGCCGCAGGGTCGCTCGGCGAACGTGAGGAGGAGGCGGCCGCGCTGGAAGCACGCCTCGGGCTCGAGCCCGTGAAGGTGGACGACGCCGGGCTCGCGCGCTTCCTCGAAGCACAAGGTCGCTTGATTCGCGTCGGCGAGTCGGAGGCGGTCGCACCGGCTGCTTACGAACACGCGCGGCGTGTGCTCGTCGACGAGCTCGAAGTCTCGGAGCGAATCACGCTCGCCCGCTTCCGGGACCTGCTCGGCGTGTCGCGGAAGACCGCGCAGCTCTTGCTCGAGCGCTTCGACTCCGACAGCGTGACGCGTCGCGTCGGCGACGAGCGCGTGCTCAGGCGAAGCGCCTTGCGGTCTAGCTGATCTGAAGGCGAAGCACGTCGGGCCGGTGGTAGTGGCCGGCCGGGTCGAAGCGCTGCCTGGCTGCATAGAGGTCCTGCGGATCGAGCTCGGCGTAGAGGATGCCTTCCTCGTTCCACAACGGGCCGGCGAGATAGTTCCCGTTCGGCCCGAGGATCGCGGAGCCGCCGGAGTCGATGATGTCGTCGCCGTCTGCGAGCGGGATGTCCTCGGGATAGCTCGAAGCGCGTTGGAAGACGCAGCAGCTCAGCACGAAGGCGCGGGCTTCGCGGGCGATGTGCCGCACCGAGTCGTGCCACTGCTCCGAGTCGTCGGCGGTCGGTGCGAGATAGACCTCGACTCCATCCTGGTAGAGCGCGAAGCGCGCGAGCGGCATCAGGTTCTCCCAGCAGATCAGGCCGCCGATCTTGCCGATGTCGGTGGCGATCGTCCCGAGCCCCCTGCTGTCGCCGAGACCCCAGACGAGTCGTTCGTGGTTCGTCGGCATCAGCTTGCGGTGGTGGAGCGCAAGCTCTCCCTCGGGTGAGTAGACGAGCAGCGCGTTGTAGATCGTGCCGCGCTCGATCTCGTTGGCGCCGACCGCAAGCCAGAGCTTGTTCAAGCGTGCGATCTCACCGAGCCGTTCCGAGTCGGGCCCGGGGATCTCGACCGACTCCTGCGCGAGCCGCGCGAACGTCGCCCGGCCGTCGCCCTGCTCGGGACTGCCTCCGCCCGCGAGAAAACGTACCCACCTGTTCGACGGATACGCCGGAATGAACGTCTCGGGGAAGAGCGCGAGGCGCGCACCCTCTCCTGCGACTTCAGCGGCGAGGCCTTCGATCTTCTCGATCGTGGCCACCTTGTCGAACGGGACCGGCTCGGCCTGGACGCACGCGACCTTGACGATGCCTTCCATGCCGTGAGCCTACGCCTTTGCGGCGTCGGCGATGAGCGCGTCCTCCGCGTCGTAGTCGAACTGCAGATAGTTCGCGCCGCGCGTCAGGACTTCGCGCCAGTCGCGGTCGCGCGTCGCGTCGATCAGCCATTCGACCTGTCGCGGCAGCGCTTCGGCCCACATCACGGCAGACCGGTAGCCGAGCTCCTGCTCGGCCTTCGTCATGTCGACGAGAAACGGCCTGGGCGTCGACCAGGGCGTCAGGCCGACCTCGCCCCGTGGAGCGGGGTCCGGTAAGAGCACCTCGTCGAACTCGTGGCCGGCGGCGGCGCCGACCGCGCGTGCGATCTGGAGCACCGTCGGGGGGTCGGGGTCGCCGCAGTTGTACGCAGCCGTCGTCGGCGACGCCGCGATCAGCCGAACGAGCTCGCCGATGTTCTCGACGGCGGTCGTGTGGAAGTGGCTCGTGCCGTTGTTCGTCAGGACGACGTGCGGCCTGCGGTCGAGCGCGCGCTTGACGAAGTGCCACTCGCGACCCATCCGGTCGCCGCGCCCATAGATGGCGCAGGGCCGGACGATTGCCGCCGGAACGTCGTCCTGTTCGAGCAGCGCTCGTTCGAGCTGCACCTTCTTCGTCGAATAGGTGTTGTCACCGGGCTCGACGGTCCGCTGAGTCTCCGGGATCGGCAGCGGGAGATCGGGGAAGTCGTCGACGCCCCGCGCCTCGTCGAGTGTGCGTCCCTGGTCGTCGGCATAGACCGAGGCGCTCGAGATCGCGACGAGCGCGCCCGCGTCGAGCTCGAGCAGCTGCTTCGCGTGAATCGCGTCGAAAGGGATGACGTCGACGACCAGGTCGAAGCCGTTCGCGACGGCGAGCGCTCCCTGCTCGTCGCGGTCGAGGGCGACGTACTCGAACCCATCCGGGGGTGTTCGCTCGCTCTTGCCTCCGAGCGTCACCTTCCACCCGTCGGCAGCGAGCGAGCGGGCGATCGCGGAGCCGACGTTGCCGGTGCCGCCGAGGATGAAGGCGCTGCGGGCGATCGCTTACAGGATCGAGACGGAATCGCCGACGCTGATCTCGCCGTCGGTGAGGATGTCCGCGTTGAGGCCGCAACGGTGGACGAACGCCTTGATTACTCCCCGCTGCGTCATTCCCTCCAGCGTCGTGCACGGTTCGCAGAGCTCGATTCCCTGGCATTCCACGTCGCCAATGCGAAAGCGTTGTCCGACGAGCGCGTTCACGTCGATTCCCCGGGTCAGCACGTTTCGCCGCGTCGCCGGCGGCTCGACCGACACTTCGCCTTCGCCGGCGACGGCCTCCACGGCCTCGGCGGCGATCAGCGTCACCGCCCGCCCCGGCGGTGCGCTGCCGTCGTCCCAGAAGTACCGGTTCCCTTCGAGGCCGCCGCCCGCGTGTGCGCGGACGCGCTCGACGGGAGTCGGCAACTCGCCGTGCTCCGGTGAAAGGAAGATCGCCTCGACTCGTCCCGGCATGGCCGAGACCCTACCGGCCGTAGCCGCCGCCGCCCGGCGTCTCGATCGTCACGACGTCGCCGGGCGCAAGCTCGCGTGTCACCTTGGCCGGGAGGGGCTCTCCGTTCAGCGCGTTCCGGCCGGCCTCCCCGGCCGCGCCGCCACGTTCGCCCGCCGGTGCGTGGCGGCGGCGCTCGCTGATGATCGAGAGCCTGCAGCCCTCCAGCACGCGCAGCTCGCGGACGACACCGTCGCCACCGTGATGCGCACCTTCTCCACCCGAGCCGAGCCGCAGGCCGTAGCGCTCGACGCGAAGCGGATACTGGAGCTCGAGCGCCTCAACCGGCGTCGAGAGCGTGTTGGACATCGCGACATGGACACCGCTCGGCCCGTCGGCATCCGGGCAAGCGCCCTGACCTCCGCCGATCGTCTCGTAGTACGTGAAGCGGTCGCTGCCGAGCGTGACGTTGTTCATCGTCCCTTGTCCCTGCGCGGGCACGTCGATCGCCTGGCCGAACGCACGCATCACCACGTCCACGATCCGCGACGACGTCTCGACGTTGCCGGCCGCAACGGCAGCGGGTGGCCGGGCGTTGACGAGGCAGCCTGCCGGTGCGGTCACGGTGACCGGCGCGAAGGCGCCGCCCGACGCGGGCAGGTCCGGGTCGACGAGCACGCGCAGGACGTAGAAGCACGCCGAGCGCGCGACCGACAAGGGACAGTTGAGGTTGCCGTCGTGCTGAGGCGCGGTGCCGGTGAAGTCGATCGACACTGAGTCGCCCGTGATCGTGACGGTCGCGTGCACCTCGAGGTCGCCGTCGATTCCCTCCAGGACGTCGCGGGCTTCATAGCGCCCGTCGGGTAGCGCCGCGATCCCGGCGCGCATACTCCGCTCCGAGTACGCGTAGAGCTCGTCCATCGCGGCGACGACCTGTTCGCGCCCGCGACGTGCGCAGAGCTCGGCGACGCGCTGCTCGGCGAGCCGGTGCGCGGAGAGTTGTGCGCGCAGGTCGCCACGCCGCTCGTGGGGATTGCGCATCCGTGCCACGAGCGATGCGATCGCCTCGTCATCGAGCCGGGTAGGGGTGATCACGACGCCTTCCTCGTCGAGCGTGCGCGAGTCAGCGGGCATCGAACCCGGCTCGCGCCCCCCGACGTCAGCGTGATGGGCACGTGTCACGGCGAAACCGACCTCGGTGCGCGACACGAGCGTGATGTCCGGCAGGTGCGTGCCGCCTTCGTACGGATCGTTGAGCGCCCACACCTCGCCCGCCTCGGGCGCGTGCCGCCGCACCGCCGCGACCGCGTCGGGCATCGCACCGAGGTGGACGGGGATGTGCTCTGCCTGGGCGATCATCCGCCCCTGCTCGTCGAAGAGCGCGGTCGAGCAGTCGCGCCGTTCCTTGATGTTCGCCGAGAAGGCGGAACGCACGAGCACCGCACCCATCTCCTCGGCGATCGAACGCAGAAGGCTGCCGACGATTTGCTCTTCGATCGTCACCGTTTCGTCAGTCGCAGCGTGCGACCATCCCTAGCCCCCACCCACCCGGGGGGAATCCAGCAGGTGGCGCCCGCGAGCTCAACGGACAGCGGGCCTGCGACGGTCGTTTCCCCGCCGCGGGGCAAGTCGAGCTCCGGGCCGGGCCGGACCTCGGCCGTCCGGACCGCGACGAGCTCGAGCTCCCGTTCCGGCTCGGCGAACCCGTACTGCTCCTCGTGCGCGCGATGGAACGCCGCGGCGAGGTCGGGCTGCAACGGAAGCGTCAGCTCGAACGACTGTCCGGCGTAGCGCAGGTCCGCTTCGCCCGCGTCGGGTAGTTCCCCCGCTTCCGAGAGCGGCACGAGATACGACCGCACCGCGTCTCGTCGTTCCTCCGACGCGACAAGCCCGAGCGCGGAGAGGACGCCCGCGACTTCGGGAACGAGCACCGTCACCATCCCCAGTTCGTCGGCGAGCTCGCAAGCGTGCAGCGGCCCGGCGCCGCCGTACGCAACGAGAGCGAACGCGGCGGGATCGTGGCCGCGCTCCACCGACACGACACGAAGCGCACGCAGCATCTCGGCGTTGACGACGTCCACGACCGCCGCAGGGTCGATCCCATCGAGCGCGCGTTCTGCCGCGTCCCCGTCGAGCTCGACGCCGCCCGCGAGCTGGGTCGGGAGGCGTCCGAGCAACAAGTTTGCGTCGGTGACCGTCGCCTGCGTACCGCCTCGTCCGTAACAGGCAGGGCCGGGATCGGCGCCTGCACTCTCGGGGCCGACGCGCAGCGCACCGCCCGCGTCGCGCCAGACCAGCGAGCCGCCGCCTGCGCCGACGGTGTGCAGATCGACGGTCGGCAGCCGGATCGGCAGACCGGCAATCGTGCGTTCGCTCGCTCGGTCGGCCCGGCCGTTCGCGATGAGGCACACGTCCGTGGACGTGCCGCCCATGTCGAACGCGATCGCATTCTCGATGCCCGCGAGCGCCGCGAGCCGGGCTGCGCCGACGACTCCTGCAGCCGGGCCTGACACGAGGATGGTGGCCGGATGCTCCGCGGCCTCGACCGGTGTTGCGACTCCGCCCGAGGAGCGCATGACGAGCGGCGCCGGCAGGCCCGCATCCTCGGCGGCGCTGCTCAGCGCATGCAGGTAGCGCGAGACGACCGGCCCGAGGTACGCGTCCGCGGCGGTCGTCGACGCGCGCTCGTACTCACGAAACTCGGGCGCGACCTCGTGCGACGCGACCACGTGCGCGTGCGGAAGCCTGCGCCGCAGCTCCGCGGCGACCGCCCGTTCGTGGCTCGCATCCCGGTACGAGTGGAGCAGACAAACCGCAACGGCCTCCGCGTCGACCTCCGGCAAGGAGGACAGGTCTAGCGACTCGAGCTCACCGTCCACGCCCAGGCGTCCACGCACACCGTGCGAGCGTTCGAGCGGCACGAGCGGCTCCGGCCAGACAGCGCACGGCCGATAGAGATGCGCGCGCGTCTGGCGCCGCAGGTGGAGGAGGTGCTCGAAGCCGGCATTTGTGACGAATGACGTCCGCGCGCCCTTCCGCTCCAGCAGGGCGTTCGTGGCGACCGTCGTCCCATGCGCAAAACGCTCGACCGTGCCGGCGCCTGCGGCCCGTGCGGCCGACACGACGGATTCCTCCTGACGCGCGGTCGTGAGAACCTTCGCCGTGCTGACCCGACCCTCGTCGAGCAGAACCGCGTCGGTGAAGGTCCCGCCCACGTCGACGCCGAGAACCGCCATTCAGGAAGACTGACAGCGTGGCAATCCGCGGGCTCCTCTTCGACTTCGACGGCCTGCTCGTCGACACCGAGACTCCCTCCCGGCTGGTGTGGGAGGAGCTCTACAGCGAGCATGGCCACGAGCTGCCGCGGGATCAGTGGGCCACGCTCGTCGGCACGATCGGGGCGCCGTTCGATCCCCTGGGCCATCTCGAGGAGCTCATCGGACGCTCGCTCGACCACGAAGCGCTGCATGCCCGTCGCCGGACTCGCGAGTTCGAGCTCATCGACCTCGAGGAGCTGCGCCCCGGTGTCGAGAGGTACTTCGCCGACGCCGAACGCCTCGGTCTACGCACCGCGGTGGTCAGCAGCAGCGACGACGACTGGATCGAGCGCCACCTCGGCCGGCTCGGTCACCTCGAGGGCCTCGATGCGATCGTCGCTGCGAACGGCGACACCGGCCGGGCGAAGCCGCGGCCCGATCTCTACCTGGACGCGCTCGTCAGGCTCGAGCTGGGGCCCGACGAGGCGATCGCGTTCGAGGATTCGCCGAACGGCGTCACGGCCGCGAAGGCCGCAGGCCTGTTCTGCATCGCCGTGCCGAATCCGATCACCGCGACGCTGGCACTGGATCACGCCGACCTCGTGCTCGAGTCGCTCGCAGACCTGCCGTTGCCCGAACTGATCGGGCGGTTCGACGCGGCGCCCGCTCGTTAGCGGGCTGTCGCCTGCTGGACCCTCGAGACGAGCGTCCGCGCGCGTCGTTTGAGGTCGGCTTTTCGCTCAGGCGGGAGTCTCCGCCAGAGGCGGTACGCCGTGAACGCAAGCCCTGCAGGGCCGAAAGGCCGAAACAGGCCACGCCGAAGCAACCACATCAGTCGCCCCTCCGCCCCGAGAGCAGGCTCGGCCGTCGGCTCTGCCGGCGATGCCCGAATGAGAACAGCCCGAGCGGGACGAACAGCAGCGGGAGAAAGATGACGTGCCCGGCCGTGAGCACGAAGACGATCACCGCTACGGCGAGCCCTATGGCCAACAGACGCATGAGAAGCCGTCTTGCCTGCCCAGCGCTCCGTAAACGTCGGGCTTGCTTTAGGTGTCGCTCGTGTCCAGGTGAATCGCGATATCTGCCGCCGTGCCTTCTTTCTCGACAACGACATGATCCGCGGCCTGCGCGACGACGGATTCGATCTCGGGCATCGCGTGACCCTTCGCCACGACGAACCGCGTGGAATCGGCGCGGACGTGCTCGTACTGCTCCGGCGTCAGAACCACTTTCTCGGCGCAACCGGGATCCGAGCACTCGCAGAGGAAGTCGTACGTCGCATCCTTCTGCCCGAAGGTGTCGGAGATCTCGCGAATGCGCTCGTTCACGTCCCTGAAGAGCGCCTCGTTCATCGCCAGCCGTTTCTTCTGCGCCTCGTCCACGGAGACACAGTAGCCCGTTAGTCTCCGCCCCGGAGCGGCGGGGGCCGGTGCCCCAACTGGTCTTCAAAACCAGTACGGCGTTGCAAACCAACGCTAGGCAGGTTCGACTCCTGTGCCGCTCCGTTCCGCATTCACCCCGCGCAGCGTGAGCGCTCATTGGCCTCGGACTGAACGTGCCGGCGTGCCTCGGTCACCTCTTGCGCGTGTGCCTCGCCCCACTCGGACAGCGCGATCAGGGGCTCGGTCATCGTCCACCCAAGCTGCGTGAGGGAGTATTCGACGCGCGCGGGGACCTCCGCGAAGATCCGCCGAGCCACCAAGCCGTCGCACTCGAGCGAGCGCAGGGTGTCCGTCATGACCTTCTTCGAAGCGCCGGGCAGGCAGGCAAGCAACCCGCCGTGGCGATGAACACCTCGGGCCATGAGAAAAAGGAGGTGGACCTTCCACTTGCCACGCAACACATCAAGCGTCTCGCCGATTCGCTGCACGGTGTGTTCATCCGGGCCGGACGCTGCGTCAAGCCTGGGCAGGGTGTCCCGAAGGATCGCGGCTCTAGGGCTGGTTGCTGCTGCCAAAGGCTCTCCGTAGGGCTCCCAAGGTCTCTCTCCGCAGCACTTGATCCCAAACGACCTAGACGGCCCCGATCACGAAGGAGCTGGTGAGGTCGAGGTAACCGGGGCAGGACCGGCGCCCGGCCCATGCGGGTAGGAGCGGCTGAGGGACGCATGGCGCTCATGCGTTGATCCGGCCCTTCGTCCAGCAGGTGCTTTTTGTTACGGGTACGGGTTTGGGTTCGTCGGCGTAGTCGTCGTGGTCGGTGAAGGACTGGGAGCCTTGACGACCGCAGTTCCCTTGGCAGAAACCGCGTACCACTTGCCGCCGAAGGCGACCTGGCCCTCGCCGTTTGTCTGACCGGCCTTCTTGTCGAGCGCGAAGGCGTACAGCGGGTGCCTCTTGTAGGTGATCTGCATGCTGCCGTTGCTCCGCCTGGTCGTGCCGAGGAGCGACGCCTTCACGCCGGACCCGGCCGTTGCCTTGCCGTGCTGAAGGTAGGGCGGCCAGAACTTCGCGCAGCTTCCGCTGCAGGAGCTCTTGCCATTCTTGTCCTTCATGAACATGTACAGCGTGTGGCCCTTCGAGCTCACGAGGACCTCGCCGAGCTTCGTCTTGCTCAGAGAGACAGTTCCATTCGAATGGGCCGCGCCTCGGGCGATCGAGCCCGCCACGAGGAACCCGACGACACCCAGCATCGCCGTCAACGTCAGCATGACAACGATGTGGCTCGCCGACTCGCGTGCGGCCACGCGGCCGTCTCTGTCCCTGCTATCGATCTCATTCATGATGTAGCTCCTTTCTTCACTCTTCTACGCAAGAAGAAAGCAGCTGGATTTCCGCGACCGGGCTACTCAGCGGGAACGCGTGCCCGGCGAGTGACCCTCAGGACGGTCACCGCCGCGACAGTGAAAAGGCACGCAAGCAAGAGAGCCACAGCGCCGGCCAGGTCTGCGTCGATTTCGTGACCGGAGAACTTGACGTAGGTGTCTCCGTTGCCGCCGCTGTCGCCGTTGTAGAGGATCGCGAACAGTCCATAGAGACCGAGAAGCACGCCCGCGAGTAGGAGCATCGCGCCGAGGACTGCGCCGACGACCCGATGAGATGCCGTTAGAGGCTTGGCCACGGTGTGAGCTTGAACGCGACGCCGGACTCCAGGAACGCGGAGTTCCGGCGACGCAGGGCATCATCCAGTCGATGCCCGAGCTTCCGAGCGGCACCGTCACCTTCCTCTTCACGGACATCGAGGGCTCGACCCGGCTGCTGCACGAGCTCGGCGACGCTTACGCCGCCGCTCTGGCGGAGCATCGCGACAAGCTGCGCAGCGCGTTCGCCGCGAACGACGGCGTCGAGGTGGACACGCAAGGCGACGCGTTCTTCGTCGCTTTCCACAAAGCCTCCGACGCGCTCGCCGCCGCGGCGTCGGGACGGGACGCGCTGGCCGGCGGCCCGATCCGCGTTCGCATGGGAGTCCACACCGGCGAGCCGCTCGTGACCGAGGAGGGGTACGTCGGAATCGACGTCCACCGCGCCGCCAGAATCGCCGCCGCGGGACACGGCGGTCAGGTGCTCGTCTCGCAGTCGACCCGAGACCTCGCAGACGTCGACAGCCTGCGAGACCTGGGCGAGCATCGCCTCAAGGACCTGACGGCACCCGAGCGGATCTACCAGCTCGGCGACGGCGACTTCGCGCCACTCAAGAGCCTCAACGCGACGAACCTCCCGATCGCGGGGACGCCGCTCGTCGGGCGCGGGCGCGAGCTGGCCGAGCTCCAGGACCTGTTCTCCCACTCGGCGAGACTCGTGACCGTCACCGGCCCCGGTGGCACGGGAAAGACCAGGCTTTCGCTGCAGGTCGGCGCCGAGCTCGTCGAACAGTTCCCCGGCGGAGTCTTCTTCGTCCCGCTCGCGGGCGTGCGCCAAGCCGAGCTTGTCTCCTCGACGATCGCGGCCACGCTCGGGCTGCACGACCTGAACGAGTTGCGGGACCGGCGCACGCTGCTCGTCATGGACAACTTCGAGCACGTTCTCGACGCGGCGCCGGTGATCACGGATCTACTCGCCATTGCACCGAAGCTCAAGGTGATCACGACCAGCCGCGCGCCTTTGCGGATCGACGGCGAGATCGAGTACCCGCTCGACTCTCTGCCGGAGGCGGACGCGGTCGAGCTCCTGACCGACCGGGCGCGAGCCGTGAGGCCCGACTTCACGCCCGACGAGGCAACACGTGAGATCTGCCGGCGGCTCGACGGCCTGCCCCTCGCGCTCGAGCTGGCAGCCTCACGGCTCCGCTCGCTCGGTTCGCAGGCGCTCCTCGAACGACTCGATCGCCGGCTGCCGGTCTTGACCGGGGGACGCCGCGACGCGCCTGAGCGGCAGCGCACGCTCCGCGCGACGATCGAATGGAGCTACGACCTGCTTCCTCCAGAGTTGCGGCCGTTGTTCGCGCGGCTCGCTGTGTTCGCGACGTTTACGCTCGAAGCAGCAGAGGACGTCGCGGGCGCAACGTTCGACGACGTCGACGCGCTCGTGGAGGCGAGCCTCGTAAAGCCTCTTCGCGACGATCGTTTCTTCATGCTGGAAACGATCCGCGAATACGCGTTCGAGCAACTCGAGGCACACGGCGAGTCGGAGAAGATCAGGGAACGCCACGCGGAGTTCTTCCTCCAGCTCGCCCAACGCGCGAACCTCAACGAGGAAGCCGACGGGGCGATGCTCCACAGCCTCGTGATCCCCGAGCAGAACAACATTCGCGCCGCCCTCGAATGGGCGACCGCAATGAAACGGGGCGAGCTCGGGCTGGGGCTGGCGATCGCGCTCGAGAACTTCTGGGTCACGACCGATTCGGTGGAGGGAAGACGCTGGATCGAAGGGCTCCTGCCGAGCGGGCCTTCGGCGCCCTCGACGATTCACGCACTTGCGCTCAGGTGCCTCGGAAACTGCGCCACGATCGCGGGGATGGACGATGGAGAGCTCTTCTACGAGCAGAGCCTCGCGGAATTCCGGGAGCTGGGCGATGAGCTGAGGACAGCGATCGGCCTCCACCGCGTCGCGGCACACGCGGTCAGGCGTGGCGACGACGCTCGCGCGCGGCAGCTCGCCGACGAAAGCCTCGCCGGGCATCGCCGAATCGGGTTCCAAAAGGGGGAGGCAAGCATCGCGTTGCTGCTCGGCGACCTGGAGCGCCGCGCCGGCGAGCCAGAACGCGCACTCGGTTTCTACGAACGCAGCATGGCCCTCGCCCGGGAGACCGGCTTCACCTGGTGGGAGAAACACACGCTCTTCTCCCAGGCGCTTGTCTACTTCGCGCTCGGCCGGCCGGATCAGGCGGCCGAGAGGTTGCGCTCGGCGCTCGAGCTCGCACACCGGATGGGCGACCGGGTCGGGCAGATCGATTCGCTCGCCCTCCTTGCTCGCGCTGCGGTCGAGCGACACGATTACACCCGGGCAGGTTGGCTCTGGGGCGCCGTCGAGGCGGAATCGGAGCGGGGTTCGATCGCGGGCTGGGACCCGCAGAATCAGCACTTCGAGCCGGTCCGAGAGCTCCTCGGGAGCGATGCGTTCGAAACCGGACGGGCTGCAGGCCTCAAGGCCGACCTCAAGGAAGCCGTCGAGGCCGCCCTCGCCGGGGACACGCTGTCAATCGAGGTACCACCCTCACCCGAATCGGGGCCTGAAGCGCGCTGACGAGGGAAGCGACAACTATGAAAAGCAAGACGACGATGAGAGCATGTTCCGGAAGATCTTCGCCTCCGCTCTCGTTGCCGCCGCAACACTCGTGCTCGTCCCCTCGGTCCTTGCCATGCAGGGCGGGAGCGCGACCCGGTCTCTCCTCAACGCCCGCATCACCGGCGATCACGCCTTCGCCGACCAGCTGCTCGTCGTCGTCACACGGCCCGACGACGGCGCCGCGATCTTCAGCGGGCCCGCGACGCACCTGCGAGCTGTCGACGTGGGCCGCTTCACCGCGAGCCAGCAGGAGACGCTGCACCTGACGGTGACCCTGGCATCGACCGGCACCGACGCGGGTGACAACGTCTTGCAGGGACGCGCAGCCGGCGTTGCTTTCAGCTGGACGGCAACACAGGCTTGAGCGCGCCCGGCGCGGCAGCAACCGCCGCGCCTACCATGAAGACCGTGGAACGCATCATCTGTCCGGTCTGCGGATTCATCGCCGAGACGACGGATGAGGCACGGCTCCGCACGGTCTGGGCCGACCATCTGCTCGGCGGCTGCGGCGACGACGTCGCCGCAATCACCGCTGCGATCGAATCCTGCGTCGAGCAGCGACAGGAGCTCTGGCGCCTCGGCCGGACGGCCGAGGTTCCCGCGCTGACCGCGACCATCGCGCTCCTCTGGGAGGCCGTGCGCTACGCCCGCCTGGCCGAGCCTCCCGTCACCGCGACGTAGCGCTGGAGGAACGGCGACCGGCGGGTGGAAGCCCTCCGGCGAGCCATGGCACGCACGAAGACACGGAAGACGGAGGGCCTGGCCCGCCGTCGCCTGCTGACCGGAGCGGTGGCCGGGGCTGTGGTGATGGGCATCGTCGCCGCGGCCGGCGGCTCGTGGTCGGTTGCGGTGCTTTCCGGCTGGGACACGTTGGCGCTCATCTTCCTCGTCTGGGTCTGGACGATCATCTTTCCGAAGGACGCCGAGGAAACCGCGAACCTCGCTGTGGCGGAAGACAGCTCGCGCGCGGCCGCGGACATCGTCCTGATCTGTGCCAGCCTCGGGAGCCTCGTCGCCGTGGGGCTCACGCTCGCGGCAGCCGGGAAGAGCAGCGGCGCACAGGCTGTGTTGCTCACCACGCTCGGAGTGGCGAGCGTCATGCTCGCGTGGGCGGCGATCCACACCATGTTCACGCTCCGGTATGCGCACCTCTACTACACGCCGCCGGTGGGGGGAATCGACTTCGAGAGCAAACCGGACTTTCGCGATGCGGCCTACATGTCGTTCACGGTCGGGATGACGTACCAGGTCTCCGACACGGACATCAGCCGCAAGGAGATCAGGCGCGCCGTGACACGGCACGCGCTCCTGTCCTTCGTCTTCGGAACGACGATCATCGCCGTCACGATCAACGTGGTCGCGAACCTCCTCAACCGCTAGCAAGTTTACTCCGGGCTGCGGGTCTCTCTGAACGGAGCCTGGCGCGCTCCGACTGTGGTTACCGGCTGCGGCCGGCTGGAGCAGCGCCGGGCTCCGCTGTGGTCCGTCAGCCGGAGAAGCGCCCGATGAAGATCGTCACCAGCGAGCCGCCCGGGATGTTGGAATTGGCTCGCGGCTGCTGCTCGACGACGAGACCGTCCTTGGTCTGGTCGGTGGTCGGCCGGTCGAGCACGAGGACCTTGAAGCCAGCGGCGCGGAGATCCTGAATTGCAGTCGCCTGGTCCTCGCCGACGACACCCGGCACCGCCGTGTTCGGCTGCGGGTTCGCTCCGGTCGAGACGTTGATCCGCACGCGCGAGCCGCGAGCCAGCGTCGCGCCGGGCGCGGGAGACTGAGAGACGATCCGCCCGGCCGGCTGAGAGGAGTGCACATAGGTAACGGTCGGCAGCAGACCGAGCCCGTTCAGGCGGCGAAGCGCAGGTGTTTGCGCAAGCGCGACGACGCGCGGGAGTCGAACCGATCCGCCGGCGGTCGTGGTCGTCGCCGTGGTGGTCGTCGTGGCGGTGGTCGTCGTAGTCGTAGTCGCGGGTCCGCCGGTGCCGGTCGAGACGTTGACCGTCACCTTCGAGCCCTTGTCGACTTCCTTGCCGGTGGGCGGGTTCTGCCCGACCACGATCCCCGCAGGCTTGTCGGAGGAGACGTTCTGCAACACCGGCTTGAGCCCGGCCTTCGTCAGCGCTTGCACCGCAGCGCCCTGCGTCTGGCCGACGACCTTCGGGACAACGACAGGCTTTTGCCCGCTCGACACGTTCAGGGTCACGCTCGTGCCGCGCACCGCGGTGACGCCGGCGACGGGCTGCTGGTCGATCACGACGCCCTTCGGCCGGGTGGAGGCCACTCGTTTCACCTCGGCCTTGAAGCCGCGCGCCGTCAGCTTCTGCTCGGCGTCGGCGAGGGGCAGGCCCGACACGTCGGGAACAGCGAGGCGACCGCTCGAGATGAAGATCGTGACGGTCTGACCCTTGCCGAGCTGGGTACCCGCCCCCGGCTTCTCCGCGAAGACGACGCCCTGAGGACGGTTGCTGCCACCCGTTCGGGGCAGCACGTCGAGTCCGCGGTCGTGGATTCGGATCGCCGCCTGTTGCTCCCGCAGCCCGATCACGTTCGGGACGACCGCCTTGTCGCTGCCGCGGCTGAGGAAGTACCAGGCGAGCAGTCCAGCGATCACGAGCAGCAGCAGGAGAAGCAGCCAGAGCCACCAGTAGCGCTCCGGCGGCGGCCCGGCCGGCTCCGCCACCTCTTCCTCGGCGACGGCGGTCTGCGGAACGAGGCGGTTGATCAGCTCGTCGATGCGCCCGGCGCGCGCGCGACGACCGCGTGCGCGGTCGATCCACTGCAGCCAGGCCCCTTGCTGCTCTGCGGGCAACACCTGGAAGCTGTCTCGCGCCGCGGGAACGCGCTCGAACGCGGCGGCGAGGTCGGCAGGAAGCTCTCGGCGGGTTGCCATCGAGTCCCCTGTTGCCCCCGGGACCAGTTGCTAACCGTCGACGAGCAAACCTTGCAGCGGACCCAGCAGCCGTTTCGTTCGGCTGGACACTCCCGGGAGCAGGCACAGCCGGTGCGTCGGGGGCAGGCCCGCTTGGCGGCGCTCGAGCTGCTCCTTCGCGATCGGCTTCCAGAGCTCGTCGACGACGCGCGCCGGCTTCCCCGACACCTCTGCTTCCTTTCGCTCGAGATGCTCCGCCCACAGCCGTAGCCTCGTGCCGCGCGCAACCTGTTCGTCGCAAGTCACGATGTTCATCTCGCTGTCGTTGAAGAGCGAGTGCTCGTTGAGGTTCGCCGAGCCGAGCGTCAGCCAGCGGTCGTCGACGATCCCGATCTTCGCGTGCACATAGACCGGACACGGCCCGAGCTCGCCGAGGGCTCGAAGCGTGCACGCGAGCACCCGGCCGTTGCCGTCGTCGGCCTCGATCAGATCCGCAAGCTGTCCGCGCGTGTCGTCGCGGCCGCTGTTCGGCTTCGCGGGCAGCACGAGCACGAGACGGAACTCGTCCGACGGCGGCTGCCTGACTTTTCGCAGGAGGATTTTTGCGATCTCGCTCGACCAGAGGAACTGGTTCTCGAGATAGATCAGCCGTTCCGCGGATTCGAGTGCGCGCACGTACGACTCGAGGATGCGGAAGTCGCCGTCGGGAATCGACTCGTAGACGCGCTCGGGCACCGTGCGCACCACCTGGACCTCGACGCCGCCGCTGCGGTGCGGAGCCTTGGGCTCGGGCAGGCGCTCACCTGTGAGGTCGTGCCAGCGCTGGGAGAAGTGCGCGGCAACGTCGGCGACCGCGGGCCCGCGCACGAGACACGCCGCGTCATGCCACCCGACACTGCCGCGCGCGGGATGCGCACTGGTGTCGAAGCGATCGCCCGCCTCGGTCGTCAGGTCGATGCCACCGACGAAGGCGACGCGATCGTCGATCACCGCGATCTTCTCGTGATGACAGTGCAGCGGGCGTTCCTTCGGGTCCGCGACGACCTGGATCTTCGTGCCCGTCGTGAGTGCGTGCAGAACGCCGGCGACGTCCTTGCGGTCCGGACGGAAGAGCGGCAACGGTGAGCCGGCCCAGAGCAGGATGCGCACCGGAATGTTCTCCGCCAGCTCCGCGAGCAGCGCTCGCAGCTCCAGGCGCTCGGGCTCACGGACGAGCGCGAAGTACGGCGACATGAACCATCCCGCCAGGTGGACGTGCGAGCGCGCCTTGCGCAGTTCGGCCGCGATCCGCGGCAACGCCTCTGCGCCGTCGATCAGGATCTCGAGCTCGCACCCGGCGCGCGGCGGCGGCTGGCCCGTCGCCCAGCCGCCTGGCTGCAAGGGCTCGAGCGCCCGTTGCCAGCCGATTCGCCGCAATCTGCGTGCATGGTGCGAGCGAACGAGACGTTCGACGCCGCTACCGACGAGTTTGTCGAATGCGAGCAGGGGATCCATCACAGGCAGACTCTCTCTGCCCATGCTTGCCGTCTTGCCAACCCCATTGATCTGCCTCGATCCCGGTCACGGCACGATTCCCGCGGTCGGCCGACAGACCGAGCCGATCGGACCCGGCTCCACGGAGCGGAAGATCAAGGACGGCGGCGGCACGTCGGGGGAGGCGCCCGTGGCGCTCGCGATCGCACGTCGGACGCGCGCTCTCCTGGCGCGCGACGGGTATCGCGTCGCGATGACCCGGACCGGCCCCACCTATGCCGGCGGCAACATCGAGCGCGCGCGCTTCTGCAATGTGCGCCAAGCGGCGCTGATGATCCGGATCCACGCCGACGGCTCGACCGCCTCGTCGCTCAACGGGATCAAGACACTCGTGCCTGCGCTGCACCGGGGCTGGACGGATGACATCTACGGAACGAGCCTGCGCGCAGCACGCAAAGTCCAGGCCGCCGTCGTCAATCAGACCGGCGCGCGGAATCTCGGCCTCATCCAGCGCGGCGACCTCACCGGGTTCAACTGGGCGAACGTCCCCGCGATCCTCGTCGAGTGCGGCTTCATGACGAACCCGCGCGAGCGGCGGCTGCTGCAATCGCCCGGGTACCAGCTCAAGGTCGCGCGCGGCCTCGCAGCGGGCGCCGAGCTGTTCGCGCCGCGCTAGGCGCAGTCCGCGCAGGCGCCGGTTAGCACGACCTCGTGCTCTTCGACTGAATAGCCGAGCCCGTCCGCGACCTTGTCGATCGCACGCTCCAGCCGCGGGTCGCTGAAGGCCTCCACCTTGCCGCAGTCGCGGCAGACGAGGTGATGATGGTGATCGCCGTCGGGACGGGCCGGCTCGTAGCGCGCGATGCCGTCGCCTGCGTCGATCCTCTTCACGAGCCGAAGCTCGGCGAGCGTCTCGAGCGCCCGATAGACCGAGGCGATCCCGACCGGACGCCGCGCCCGGCGCAGGCGGTCGAAGATCTCCTGCGCGCTCATGCAGCAGTTCTGGCGCCCGAGCAGGTCGACGACCGCGCGGCGGGCGCCGCCGCTGCGAAACCCGGCGGCGTCGAGCGTCTCGAGCGCGTGACTCGTCCAGACCACGCTGGGAGTGTAACGTCCCCGGCATGTTTTCGAGAATCGTTCTCATTCTCGTCATCGTCGCCGGTCTCACCGGTTGCGGCTCGGGCCATTCGGACGGGGGCAGATCCGTCGTCGCCGCCTTCTATCCCCTTGCGTACGCCGCAGAGACGATCGGCGGAGCCACCTACCGCGTCGAGAACCTCACGCCCGCAGGCGCCGAGCCGCACGATCTGGAGTTGAGCCCACGTGAGGTTGGGCGAATCGAGAGCGCCGCCGTTGTCCTCTACCTGAGCCACGGCTTTCAGCCGGCGGTGAGCAAGGCGGTGGAGCAGGCGCACGGAAAGCGCGTCGACGCGCTCGCCGGACTGCCGCTCCGCGACAATGATCCCCACGTCTGGCTCGATCCGGTGATGTTCCAGCAGGTCGCCCAGAGGATCGGCAGCGCTCTGCAGCGGCCTGCCCGCCCAGTGGTCGCCGAGCTGAAGCAGCTCGACCGCACGTACCGGAAGGGATTGCACAACTGCGCGCGGCGCGAGATCGTCACGAGCCATGCGGCGTTCGGCTACCTCGCGGCGCGCTACGGCCTGCGTCAGGTCGCGATCACCGGAACCGCTCCCGAATCCGAGCCGTCTCCGCAGCAGCTGACGCATGTGATCGACGTCGTGCGACGCACACATGCGACGACGGTGTTCTCAGAGCCGCTCGTCTCGCCGCGCCTCGCGGAGACGGTGGCGCGCGAGGTCGGCGCACGCACAGCCACGCTCGATCCGATCGAAGCGCTAACCGCCGACGAAGCACAGCGCGGCGACAACTACGTCACGTTGATGCAGCGCAACCTCACCGCCCTGCGGAAGGCCCTCGGATGTCGCTAGCGCTGCGCCTGCACGGCGTGTCGTTCGCGTACGGGCATGCGCCGCCCGTGCTGCGTGACGTCGACCTCGAGGTTGCGCGCGGCGAGTTCGTGGCGATCGCCGGACCGAACGGCGGCGGCAAGACGACGCTCGTTCGGCTCATCGTCGGACTGGAGCAGCCGACGTCGGGCCGCATCGAGCTCGGCGTCGACAAGGTCGGTTACCTGGCGCAGCGGGCGCAACCGGGAGTCGACGCGCCGCTGACGGTGCGCGAGCTCGTCACGGCCGGCCGGGCCGCGCGCGCACGCCTCATCGGCCCACTGCGAGACGGCGACCGGCGCGCCGTCCGTGCTGCCGTGGACCGAGTCGGCCTGACGCCTCAGCTCGACCGCCGGCTCGCGACCCTCTCGGGAGGCCAGCAGCAGCGGGCGTTCATCGCGAAGGCGCTGGCGGCAGAGCCCGAGCTGCTCGTGCTCGACGAGCCGACGACCGGTGTCGATGCCGAAGCGCAGGATGCGTTCGCCGCGCTGCTGCAGCAGCTGCGGGACGAGCTCGGGGTGACGATCCTCTACGTGTCGCACGAGTTCGGCTCGGTCGAGCGGTTCGTCGAGCGCATCGTGCTCGTGCACGGCGGGATCGTCTTCGACGGGGCTCCCTCGGCGCTGCCCGGAATGTGGCACGACCCCTCCCACTCGCATGCTTGATCTCGAGTTCATGCGCCTCGCGTTCGGCGCGGGCATCGTCGTCGGCCTGCTCGCACCGGCGGTCGGCTTCTTTCTTGTGCAGCGACGCCTGAGCCTCGTCGGCGACGGAGTCGGGCATGTCGCCTTCGCAGGCGTCGCGCTCGGGTACCTGCTCGATCTCCCGCTGGTGCTCACGGCGCTCGTGGTTTCCGTGATCGGCGGGCTGGCAATCGAGTGGATCCGCGCGCACAGGCGTGCAGCAGGCGACCAGGCGCTCGCACTCATCTTCTACACGGGCATAGCCGGCGGCGTCGTGCTCGTGTCGGCCGCGGGCGCGCTGAACGTCAATCTCTTCCAGTTCCTGTTCGGGTCGATCCTCACCGTGACGCGGAGCGACCTCGCCGTGATCGCCGCACTCGGCGCGTGCGCACTCGTCGTCATCGCTCTGCTTTACCGCCCCCTTGTCGCCGTGGTCGTCGACGAGGAGGGCGCACGGGTCGCCGGTCTGCCCGTGAACGCGCTCAACTCGCTGACCGTCGTACTCGCTGCGGTGACGATCGCGCTCTCGATGCGTGTCGTCGGGATCCTGCTGATCGCCGCGCTGATGGTGCTGCCGGTGATCGCCGCGTCCCGAGTCGCGAGCAGCATGCGCGCCACGATTCTGCTCGGGATGGCGATCGGGCTCGGCTCCGTGCTCGCCGGGATCACGGTCGCGTACTACGCAGACTTGCCGCCCGGCGGAACGACGGTGCTCGTCGCCGCTGCGACCGTGCTCGTCGCGGAGGCGTGGTCGGCAAAACGCGGCCGCTAGCGCGGCCGGCGCATGCGCTCGACCGTCTCGCGCGCGGACTCGTGCACCGCGCGGCGACGCGAGGCAGGGTCCTCGGGCGCAGGCTCTGCGAGGTCGACAGTGAGCTCGGCCGCCTCGAATTCGTCGCGCTCGCCGACGATCGCCCGAGACTCGGCGAGCTTACGCCTGAGCTCCTCGGCACGCGGATCGGGGCTGAGGCCGTCTGGGGCCTGAGCCGCCTCACGCCGGCGGCGCAGGAAGCCGAAGACTGCGAACCCGCCGAGCGCCCACGCAAGCGGGTGCTTCATCGCGGCGATGCTACACTGGCCGCCTTCCTGCCTTGCCATCGCGCTGCCCTTTCCCGAGTGGCGCCAGCCGGCGAGGCCGATTCAGACCAGAGGAAGGGAGGTCTCGGGAAACAGTGGTTGCGTACGAAATTTTGCTCATGCTCGATGCCGACCTCCCAGAAGGACGCCAGGAGGAGATCGTCAAGCGCGCGCGCGAGCTCGTCGAGAAGGCGAACGGCACGTGGGTGCGGCACGACGTCTGGGGCAGGCGCCGGCTTGCCTACGAGATCGGCCACAAGGGAGAGGGCTCGTACCACCTCCTGAACTTCGACGCGGACGCCGAGACGCTCGCCGAGCTCTCGCGCATCCTGCGGATCACCGACGGCGTCATGCGCCACCTGGCCGTGCGCCGCGTCGCGGGATCCGTTCCCGGCCCGCCGCCGCCCGAGCCCGAGCCCGAGCGGCCGATGTCGGAGCCCGAGCCCGAGCCTGAGCCCGTGCGTTCCGTCCCCGAGCCCACCTATGCTGAATCGAACACCAGTTCGGAAGAGGAGTAGAAGACATGGCGAACATCAACCGCGTCGTGCTCGTTGGGAACCTGACCAAGGATCCCGAGCTGCGACACACCCCGAGCGGCACCGCGGTCTGCAAGCTGCGGCTCGCCGTCAACACGCGTCAGAAGGACGCGCAGGGCAACTGGGGCGACAAGCCCAACTATTTCGACGTCACCGTCTGGGGTAACCAGGGCGAGAGCTGCGCGCAGTATCTGTCCAAGGGCCGCCCGGTCGGCGTCGATGGACGTCTCGACTGGCGTGAGTGGGAAGCGCAGGACGGCACCAAGCGCCAGGCCGTGGAGATCATCGCGGACTCCGTCCAGTTCCTCGGCAGCCGCGGCGACGGTGAAGGCGGCGGTGGAGGCGGCGGCGAGCGTCAGTTCGTCCCGGCAGCTGCAACCGCAGGCAACGAGGACTTCTCCACGTCCTCCGCAGACGACGACATTCCGTTCTGATGCCGCCGCGCGGAGGAGGAGAGAAGGACCGGGACCGGCAGCCGAGTCGCAACAAGCGTCCGGGCCAGTCGTCCGGCCCGATCCGGCGCAAGTCCTGTTTCTTCTGCAAGGACAAGGTCGACGAGATCGACTACAAGAACGTGAACCAGCTGCGCCGCTACATCTCCGAGCGCGGCAAGATCCGTTCGCGCCGGATCTCCGGCGCGTGCCGCCGACACCAGCGCCAGGTCGCAGTCGCCGTGAAGCGCGCACGTGAGATGGCGCTCCTCCCCTACGTCTCGGACAAGTAATGGAAGTCATTCTCCGCAAGGACATCGACAAGGTCGGTCTCCGCGGGGAGGTCGTGAACGTCGCGCGCGGCTACGCGCGTAACTTCCTCTTCCCTCGCGGCCTCGCCGACGAGGCGACGCCTGCGCGCGTGTCAGAGGTACGCAAGGTCGAGGAGCGCCGCGCGACGAACGAGGCGAAGACGTTCGAAGATGCGCAGGCGGTGGCGGACCGGCTCGGCCAGGTCGAGCTCCGCTTCGACGTCAAGGCCGGCCCGACCGGGTCGCTCTTCGGTTCGGTCACACCGACCGACATCGCCGACGAGCTCTGGGAGAAGCACAAGGTGCGCGTCGACAGGCGCAAGATCGGCGGCGAGACGATCAAGCGCATCGGCCGCTACGCCGTTCCGATCGAGCTCTTCCAGGACGTGACCGTCGACGTGCGAACCCTCGTCGTTCCCGAAGGCGGTGAGCTACCTCCGGAGGAGGAGCTCGAGGCGATGGCTGCTGCCGAGGAGGCGGAGTCCGCTCCGGCAGAGCAAGAGGAGAAACACGAGCTCTCACTCGAAGAGCTCGAGGCCGCGGCAGCCGCGCAGGATGCTCAGCTGGTCGCGTCCGGCGAGCTGCAGCCGTCCGCGTCAGACGTCGAAGGCGAGCTGGCCGACGACGAGTTCGACCGCGCGGTCGACGCCGGCATCACCGAAGAGCAGTCCTAGGCGCACCGGACGTCCAGTTGGCCGCGAACGTCGCGGCGTAGACCAATCACGCCGATAGCGGCGATCATGTCCACAATCTTGCGCCTGTTTTGAAGCCGCGTCCACGCGTTTCTGTGGAAAGGCTGGGGACAACCTTCAACAGCACTTTCCACCGGGTGTGAATTTGTCGAGGAAGTTCCCGCTCGTTGCGGGTGAACCATCAACAGACTCCGTCCGAACCGCATGGGAACATTCGTTCTTTTCCGCTGCAAACAAGCGAAAAAGGACATGTCGAAAACTCCGCGTTCCACAGATGGAAACACCGTGCAAAGGGTGGTCTACTCCGAACGAGTGACACCTGTCGCCCAGCTCGCAGAAACCGCTCCGATCGCACCACCTCAGAACCTCGAGGCCGAAGAATCGGTCCTCGGGGCGATGCTGCTCTCCCCGGGTGCGATCGGGGCGGTGAGCGAAGTCCTCGACGCGTCGGACTTCTACCGCGCAAGTCACGCCAAGATCTATCGCGCCGGGCTCGCGCTCTATGCGAAGGGTGAGCCGGTCGACGCGATCACGCTCGTCGACGAGCTCGAGGAACGCGGCGAGCTCGAGGACGTGGGCGGACGCGTGCGGATGCACGAGCTCGCAGCGCTCGTGCCGGCGACGGCGAACGCCGCGCACTACGCACGCATCGTCCGCGAGATGGCGACGCTCCGCGGCCTGATCGCCGCCGGCCAGCAGATCGCGCAACTCGGCTGGGAGCGCCCGGGCGAGACGCAGATGCTCGTCGACCGCGCCGAGCAGGTCGTGTTCGACCTCTCGCAGAGCCGCGTCTCGACCGAGTTCAGCCACATCGAGGACCTGCTGAAAGAGAGCTTCGAACGCATCACTCAGCTGTACGAAGCCGGCGCCGACGTCACCGGGGTCCCCTCCGGCTTCCGCGAGCTCGACAGGCTGACGTCCGGCTTTCAGCCCGGGAACCTCGTCATCGTCGCCGCCCGCCCGAGCATGGGGAAGTCCGCGCTCGGTCTCTGCATCGCCGCGAACCTCGCGTTGCGAAACGACATTCCGGTCGCGTTGTTCACGCTCGAGATGTCGAAAGCAGAGGTGACGCAGCGGCTCCTCTGCAGCGAAGCGAAGGTCGAGTCGCAGCGGCTACGCAACGGCAAGCTTGCGCAGGACGACTGGCCACGACTGGTCGCCGCCGGCGACAAGCTGATGAAAGCGCCGATCTACGTCGACGACACCGGCTCGATCACGATGATGGAGATCAGGTCGAAGGCGCGGCGCCTGAAAACCCGCGAGCCGAAGCTCGGGTTGATCATCGTCGACTACCTGCAGCTGATGACCTCGGGCACGTCCGCCGAGAACCGCGTGCAGGAGGTGTCGCAGATCTCGCGGAACCTGAAGGTGCTCGCACGCGATCTCGACGTGCCGATCCTGGCGATGTCGCAGCTCTCCCGCGCGGTCGAGCAGCGGCACGACAAGCGGCCGATCCTGTCCGACCTGCGCGAGTCCGGCTCGATCGAGCAGGACGCCGACCTCGTCATGTTCGTCTACCGCGACGAGTACTACAACGAGGAGAGCGACCAGCAGGGCCTCGCGGAGATCATCCTCTCGAAGCACCGCAACGGCCCGACCGGCATCGAGAAGCTCTCGTTCCTCAAGCGCTACGCGAAGTTCGCGGATCTGGCGGCGTAACGTGGCGTCCTGGGCCGTCTTCAGTGAGCAGGTCGTCTGGATCTCGCACCTCGCAACGGGCTTCACGGTGGTGTGCGAGCGCTGCGCCGAGCTCGGCGAGGGCTTCCCGTCGGTGCAGGGGACACTCGGGCTCGACCACGCGCGCGGCACGTTGACGTGCCCGCGCGGTCACGAGATTCGCATCGAGCGCGACGGGCGTTAGACCGGAGTCGTCGAGCGCATCGGTATCCCGAGACGGGCCGCCGCCCAGGGGATCGTCGCGCCCTGCAAGGCGACTGAGAACGCAACCACGACGAAAACGATCCCGTAGATCCGATTCGCATCGGCCACTCCGCCGAGGACCACGAAGGACGCGAGCAGGATCGGCACCGCTCCCTTCAAGCCGCTCCACATGACGAACAGCCGCTCGTTCCGCGTCAGCCGCGCGGGTACGAGGAGAGGACCGACTGCGAGCGGACGCGCGACGAATGCAAGCACGACGGCGAGCACGAGCCCGTCGAGCCAGCGGTTGTTCTGCCCGAGCGCCGTCAGGTCGACGGTCAGGCCCAGGGCGACGAAGACGACGATCTCGGCGAGGCTCGCCAGCGACGTGTGGAAGCGTTCGATCCCACGCTTCGCAGGGATGTCCGCGTCGCCGATGAGGATGCCGCCGATGTAGACCGCCAGAAAGCCCGAGCCGTGCGCGACGGTCGCCGCGCCGTAGATCACCCCGGCGAAGGCAAGCGTGCGCAGGGGATAAAGCGCAGGGTTCGGCAAAACGATGCGCCGCATCAGCTGAAGGAGCGCATACGCGCCGACGACTCCGAAGACAACTCCGAGCCCGAGCTCGAGCACGAACTCCCCCACCGCGTGCGCGACCGAGGTCGAGTCGGTCTGCGCCAGGCTGACCGCGGCGAGCATGAGCGCGATTCCGACCGGGTCGTTCGCACCCGACTCGCCCTCGAGGATCGTCCCGGTGCGGCCGGCGATCTCCTTCCGCCCGAAGACGGAGAACATCACGGCAGGATCGGTGGGAGCGAGCGCGGCGCCGAGCAGGCCCGACGTCTGCCAGGAGAAGTCCAGCAGGTAGCGCGCGGCGAGCATCAACAGCCCAGCGGTCACGAACGTCCCCACGAGACCCAGCGAGACGATCGGCACCGCGGATTCGCGAAAGCGCTGCCACCCGACTCGCATGCCGCCGTCGAACAGGATCACGATCAAAGCCACGACCGCGACCCGCTCGACGTCACGAATGGAGAGCGCGTCGCCGAGCCCAGGCCAGATGTCGGAGGCAAGCGCCGAGGCCAGCAGGAAGAACGCGGCCGCAGGCACGCGCAGCCGCTCGCTGAGCTTGTTGAAGAGGAGAGCGACGAGGAAGGCGCCCGAGACGAGCAGGACAATCGCGCCGTAGTGCGTGACCTCGTGCATCGGCGGAGCCTAGCCGGATGATTTGTCAGACTCGGGTACGTGCCCGCGACCGTGATCGTCGGCGCGCAGTGGGGAGACGAGGGCAAGGGCAAGATCGTCGACCTGCTCGCGCAGGACTCAGACCTCGTCTGCCGCTACCAGGGCGGCCCGAACGCCGGGCACACGATCGTCGTGGACGGCGACACGTACAAGATCCGCCAGGTCCCGAGCGGCGTCCTGCGCGGCAAGACCTGCGTGATCGGCGCCGGCTGCGTCGTGGATCCGGAGGTGTTCCTGACGGAGGTCGACGAGCTCGAGTCGCGCGGCGTGTCTGCTGCGGACGTCCACCTCTCCGGCGAGGCGCACGTGATCATGCCGTGGCACGTGGCGATCGACCAGGCGAGCGAGCGGCGGCTCGGGAAGCTGCAGATCGGCACGACGAGACGAGGCATCGGCCCCTGTTACGCGGACAAGGCCGCGCGGCTCGGGATCAGGGTTCAGGACCTGCTCGAGCCGAAGATCCTGCGGCAGAAGATCGAGGTGGCGTTGACGGAGAAAAACGTGTGGCTCGAGCGCGTGTACGGCGTGCCTGCCCTCGAGCTCGAGAAGCTCGCGGCCAAGCTCGAGTCGCTCGCACAGCGAATTCGCCCGTACGTCTCGGACACGTCGCTCCTCGTCGATCGCGCGTTGCATGAAGGACGCGAGGTGCTCCTCGAAGGCGCGCAGGGGACTCTGCTCGACCTGGACCACGGCACGTATCCCTTCGTGACGTCGTCGAACACGGTCGCGGGCAACGCTGCGACCGGCATCGGCATCGGGCCGAACCGGATCAACCGTGTCATCGGCGTTACCAAGGCGTACGTGACGAGAGTCGGCGAGGGCCCGTTCCCGACCGAGATCGAAGGCGCACATCAGGAGCGGGTGCGCGAGCTCGGCGGCGAATTCGGAACGGTGACCGGACGCGAACGGCGCTGTGGTTGGCTCGACCTCGTTGCGTTGCGCTACGCCGTCCGCCTGAACGGCATCACGTCGCTCGCGCTGACGAAGCTCGACGTGCTGTCGCACTTCGCCGAGCTGCCCGTCTGCGTGGCGTACCGCCTGCGCGACGGCAGCGAGTCGTACGAGTTCCCGGCGCACCAGAGTGACTTCCACCACTGCAAGCCGGTCTACGAGACGTTGCCCGGGTGGGAGGAGTCATTGACGGAAGGGCTGCCCGATCGGGCGCGCGCCTATGTCGAGTTCATCGAGCGTGCCCTCGGCGTCGAGATCACCCTGGTCGGCACGGGCGCCGAGCGCGAGAGCGTCGTCGCGCTCCGTTAGCTCCGGCGGGGTCACGGCACTTCAAGCCTGAGCTCGTAGAGAAGTCGCCGCTGTCCCTGCCGCGGCGACTCGCCCGGAACGTGTACGAAGCCGGCGGCTTCGTAGAGCCCGCGCGCGGCAACCATGCGTTCCGTGGTGTCGAGCGAGACCACCGCGGCGCCGTTTCCGCGAGCCCATTCGAGCGCAGTTGCGAGCAAACGCTTGCCGATGCCGCGGCCCCGTTGCGAGGGATCGAGATACATCCGCTTGAGCACGTATACACCGTCTCCCGCGTCACGCAGCGCAACGGAGCCGGCGACCTGATCGTCGGCGAGTGCGATCCAGAGTGCGGCATACGTCGCGCCCGGATCGTCGAGGTCGCCGTCCAGCTCGGGGTCGGGCTCGAAGCCGAACTCTCGCAGCGTCTGCGTGACGAGCGTCGCGAAGCCCGGCGCATGTTCGGGCCGGAACGGGACGATCTTCACCGCAAGGCGCGCGAGGTCAGCGGCGTCGTTGATGTTCGTGAGCGCATGCGCATCCAGCTCGACGCCCGCGACGTCGAGCTCGGAGAGTGCGTCGCGCAACTTCAGCTGTCCGTCCGCCAGGCGGCGCTCGAGAACGGTGAGGGCCGACCGGCGGTACGCGCCCGGCAGCGGCCCCGTCGGCGGTACGGCGACGTCGAGACATTGCGCCGCAAGCTCGCGCAGATCGCTTGGACGGAGGAAGGGGGTGTCGACGGGCACGAAGACGCAAAGGTCGTTGCGCGCGGCGCGCAGTCCCGCGACGACGCCGGCGATCGGCGCACGCACGTCGGTGTCGTCGTCGATCAGGTCGAAGGGCAGCGGCAGTGCGTCTTTCCGCTTTCCGACCGCAAGCCGCTCGTCGCAGGCGTCGCCGAGCGTTCGCCACGCTCGTGCGGCGAGCGTCTCGCCGTCGAGCTCCGCCAGTGCTTTGGGTGACCCGAAGCGCCGGCTCGCGCCGCCGACGAGCAGGACGCCGGTCAGGCCCCCAGTCGCCAAGGCTCGGTGTAGACGTTCGCTCGTCCGTTGCGGACGAAGCCGCACAGCGTGATGCCGCAGTCCTCGGCGAGCTCGACGGCAAGGCTCGAAGGAGCGCCGACGGCGACGAGCAGGGGACAGCCGGCGACGGCCGCTTTCTGCACGAGCTCGAATGAGAGGCGTCCGCTGACGCAGAGAATGTGATCGGTGAGCGGCAACAGTTGCTCCGCGTGGGCCCAGCCGATCACCTTGTCCATCGCGTTGTGACGACCGACGTCCTCGCGAACGCAGCGGAGCTCGCCCGCGGCATCGAAGAGACCTGTCGCGTGCAGGCCGCCGGTTGCATCGAAAGCCGCCTGCTCTGCGCGGAGCCGATCCGGCAGCGCAGTGATCACGGCAAGCGGCGCCCGCAGCTCGCTGTGCACGTGCGGTACCGAGACGGCCACCGCCTCGAGCGCTCCTTTCCCGCACACTCCGCACGACGACGAGGTGTAGAAGTTCCGCTGCACGGCCGCCCGGTCGAACGGCCCGTCGACCTCGACGTCCACGGTGTTCGCGGCGAAGTCGTCGGGGAGGCGTGCGGACCGCGCCGGAATCCCCTCAGACAGGCAGAACCCGACCGCGAGCTCCTCGTCGTGCCCGGGCGTGCGCATCGTCACCGCGACGGCGCTTCCGTCGATCCGAATCTCGAGCGGCTCCTCGACCGCGAGCCGGTCGAGCTCGCTGATCGCGTCCGGGAGTCGCAGAACCGAAGCGGTCGCCGCCGCCAACGGCGGCCCGACTGCGCGCTCATTCGGCGCCATGAGCCGCAGCCTAGCGAGCGAACTCCGCCCACACCCCCACCCGGGTGGGGAGAACTGCCCGCCACCCTCGTGGTCGACGGTACCGCGATACAGCGCACCTGTGTGTGTCGAGGGCGAGTCGATTCGCGACGCAGCTCCGCGCCGCCGGCGAGGAGCTCCAGACCCGTCCAGGGGACTCGCTAGAGTCCTCGTGTGAAGGTGCTCTTGGTCGGGTCGGGGGGACGCGAGCATGCGCTCGCGTGGAAGCTCAGCCAGACGCCGGAGCTCGACGAGCTGCACGCGGCGCCGGGCAACCCCGGGATCGCAGCGCTCGGCCGCTGCCACCCCGTGCACGCCGAAGACGCCGAAGGGCTCCTCGCGCTCGCCGGCTCGCTCGATGCCGACCTCGTCGTCGTCGGCCCCGAAGCGCCGCTCGTCGCAGGTGTCGCCGACGAGCTTCGACACGCGGGGATCCCCGTGTTCGGCCCGAGTGCCGCCGCTGCTCGCATCGAAGGCTCGAAGACATTTGCCAAGGATGTGATGCGCACTGCAGGGGTTCCCACCGCGGAGTCGCTCTCAATCGCTCGAGCACCATGCGTGATCAAGGCCGACGGGCTCGCTGCCGGCAAAGGAGTCTTCGTCTGTCACAACCGGGAGGAGCTCGACGACGCTCTCCAGGCCGCTGCAGCGTTCGGCGAGTCGATCGTGATCGAAGAGCTGCTCGAAGGCGAAGAGATCTCCATCTTCGCGCTCTGCGACGGGACCGAGGCGCTCGCGCTCCCCGTTGCGCAGGACTTCAAGCGGGCCGAAGACGGCGATGCCGGCCCGAACACCGGCGGGATGGGCTCCTACTCTCCGGTGGCCGGATTCGGCGCTGCCGAGGTCGAAGATTTGCTGGACACGATCCACCGGCCCGTGCTCGCGGAGCTGGCCGCTCGCGGCACCCCCTTTGTCGGCGTCCTGTTCGCCGGGGTTATGGTCACCGACGACGGGCCGCACGTGCTCGAGTTCAACTGCCGGTTCGGCGATCCCGAGACGCAGTCGCTGTTACCACGCCTGGAGGGCGACCTGCTCGGGGCGCTCGCCGCGGCCTCGGCAGGCGATCTTTCCCGCACGGATCTCGCCGTGACGGATGGTGCCGCGGTGACCGTCGTCCTGGCGGGAGGCGACTACCCCGCTCGCAACGACACCGGCACGCCGATCGACGGAATCCCCGCGGCAGAGGACGAGGGCGCGCTCGTCTTCCACGCGGGTACGGCGCGCAACGGTGACGCGCTCGTGACGAACGGCGGTCGGATCCTCAACGTCACGGGACTGGGAGCCACGGTCGCAGAAGCCCGCGGCCGCGCCTACGCGGCATGCGAGCAGATCTCGTTTCCGAACATGCGCTACCGCAGAGACATCGCGGCGATGGTCCATGTCTGACCCGCTCGTCGGCATCGTCGTCGGCTCGGAATCCGACCGCGAACGGATGCAGGGCGCAATCGACGAGCTCGAGACCCGGGGCATCCCGCACGAGTTCGAGGTTCGCTCCGCCCATCGCCAGCCCGACGCGGTCGCAGAGTACGGCCGCACTGCGCGCGAGCGCGGCGTGCGCGTGATCATTGCCGGCGCGGGCCTCGCCGCCGCGCTGCCGGGCGTGCTCGCCGCCCATACGGACCTGCCGGTCATCGGCGTTCCGCTCCGCTCGTCGCTCAGCGTGCTCGACGGGCTCGATGCGCTGTTGTCGATCGCGCAGATGCCTCCGGGGGTTCCCGTTGCCTGCGTCGGAGTCGACAACGCCAAGAACGCGGCCGTCCTGGCTGCGCGGATTCTCGGGCCGACGGCCTCTCTAGAATCGTCCCAGTGATCGCCCGCTACTCCCGCCCGGAAATGACCGGGATCTGGTCCGAGGAGAGCAAGTTCGCGCGGTGGCTCGAGGTCGAACTGGCAGCGCTCGAGGGCTGGGCCGAGGTCGGCTCGATTCCGGCCGAGGACGTGGCGAAGATCCGCGCGAGCGCGACGGCTCCTTCCCCGGAACGCGTCGGCGAGATCGAGCGCGTCACCGACCACGACACCGCAGCGTTCGTCGACGCCGTCGCAGAGCAGCTCGGACCGGAAGGGCGCTGGTTTCACTACGGCCTGACCTCATCCGACGTGGTCGACACGGCGCTCTCGCTCCAGATCCAAGAGGCCGGTCGGCTCATCCTCGCCGGCATCGACCGCGCACTTGGCGCCGTCGTCGCACGCGCAGAGGAACACCGCCACACGATCTGCATCGGGCGCTCGCACGGCGTTCACGCGGAGCCGATCACGTTCGGCTGGAAGCTTGCAGGCTGGGCGTTCGAGCTCGAGCGGACACGCGTGCGCGTTGAGCGCGCGCTCGAGGCGAATCGCATTGGACAGCTTTCGGGCACGGTCGGGACCTACGCGCAGGTCGAGCCCGAGGTGGAGCGGCTCGCGTGCGAGCGGCTCGGCCTCGAGCCGGATCCGCTGTCGACGCAAGTCATCGCCCGTGACCGGCACGCCGAGCTGCTCTCCGCTTTCGCGTTGGCGGCAACGTCACTCGAGCGCTTCGCGACGGAGATCCGTCACCTCGCACGCACCGAGGTTCGTGAGGTCGAAGAGCCGTTCGGCAAGGGGATGAAGGGCTCCTCCGCAATGCCGCACAAACGAAATCCGAAGGTCGCCGAGCGCATTTGCGGCCTGGCGCGCGTCGTTCGCGGAAATTCCGTCGTCGGCCTGGAGAACGTCCCGCTCTGGCATGAACGCGATATCTCCCAGTCATCGGCCGAGCGCGTCGTTCTGCCCGACTCGTTTCTCGCGCTCGACTACATGCTCGATCGCTTCACCTGGATCGTCGAAGGGCTCGTCGTCTATCCCGAGCGGATGCAGCGAAATCTCGAGTCGAGCCACGGACTCGTCTTCAGCCACAGGCTCCTGCTTGCGCTGGTCGATGCCGGGCTCGCGCGTGACGACGCCTACCGCCTCGTCCAGCGGCACGCGATGCGTGCGTGGGAGGAGGAGACCGATTTCGCCGAGCTCGTGCGCAACGACCCCGAGATCGGCGGCAGGGTCGATCTCGACAGCGTCTTCGACCTCGCTGCAACCGTCCGTCACGTCGACACCGTCTTCGACCGTCTGCACGCCCTCACCCAGAAGGAGGAACCAGTTCATGCCTGAAGCCGCCCTGCACGTCGGTAGTGGCAAAGTTCGGGAGCTCTACGCGCTCGACGACGAGCGACTGCTGCTCGTAGCGAGCGACCGCATCTCGACGTTCGACGTCGTCCTCCCCACCGACATTCCGGACAAGGGACGCGTGCTCACCGGCCTCGCCGGCTTCTGGTTCGCGCGTACCGGAGAGATTTGCCCCAACCACCTGCTCGCGCTGCGTCCCGACGGTCGTTCGACCGAATGCCGACGGCTGGAAATGCTGCCGATCGAATGCGTCGTGCGCGGCTATCTCGCCGGATCGGGCCTGAAGGACTACGCCGCGACCGGCTCGGTCTGCGGCCATGCGCTCCCGCCCGGCTTGTCCGAGTCCTCAGAGCTACCCGAGCCGATCTTCACGCCGGCGACGAAGGCGACCACCGGCCACGACGAGAACATCGACCGGGCGGCTGCTGCAGAGCTCGTCGGCGCCGACCTGCTCGACGAGGTCGAACGAATCTCGATCGCGCTCTATCGCTTCGCCGCAGACCACGCACGCGAGCGCGGCATCATCATCGCCGACACGAAGTTCGAGTTCGGCCTCAACGAGGAGGGACAGCTGGTGCTCGGAGACGAAGCACTGACGCCTGACTCGTCGCGGTTCTGGCCGGCCGACGAATACAAGCCGGGCGGCTCGCAACCCTCCTTCGACAAGCAGTTCGTGCGGGACTACTGCGAGACCCTCGGCTGGGACAAGGCCGCGCCCGGTCCCGAGCTGCCGGAGGACGTCGTCACCGGCACGCGCGCGCGTTACATCGAGGCGTTCGAACAGCTCACCGGCATCGGCTTCGACGACTATCTCGCCGACCCGGAGCTTGTGCTGCGATGAAGGCAACCGTGCTCGTTCGGCCGAAGGAAGGCATCCTCGATCCGCAGGGGCAGGCGGTCGAGTCCTCGTTACGCCAGCTCGGGTTCGACGTCGGCGAAGCGCGGGTCGGCCGCGTGGTCGACATCGAGGTCGAAGCGAGCGACACCGCAGGCGCCCGTGCCGAGGTCGAGCGCATGTGCGAGCAACTGCTCGCGAACCCGCTGATCGAAAGCTACGAGATCGAATTGCCGGAGTCGCCGGCGTGAGCAGCCCGCAGCCTCGGATCGGCGTGCTCCGCTTCCCGGGTACGTGCGACGACCGCGACGCACTCTGGGCGCTCGCCGCTCTCGACGCGGAGGCGGTCTTCGTCTGGCACACCGAGACGGAGCTGCCGAACCTCGACGGCATCGTCCTCCCGGGCGGCTTCTCCTACGGGGACTACCTTCGCTGCGGTGCGATCGCCCGCTTCGCGCCCGCGATGGAAGCGGTCGCGGCCTTCGCGGCCGACGGAGGCCTCGTGCTCGGGATTTGCAACGGCTTCCAGATCCTCTGTGAGGCGGGCCTGCTTCCCGGAGCGCTGCGTCGCAACGAATCGCTTTCGTTCGTCTGCCGCGACGTCGGACTCGTCGTGGAACGCGACGACACGCCGTTCACGTCACGCGTCAGCGTGGGCGACCGCCTCGTGATCCCCGTGAAGCACGGCGAGGGAGCGTGGTTCGCCGACGACGAGCTCTATGCCGAGCTGGAGGCGAGACGACAGATCGTGCTGCGCTACGACGAGCCCGTGAACGGCTCTCGAAATGACGTTGCGGGCGTCGTCAACGAAGGCGGGAACGTCCTGGGGCTGATGCCGCATCCCGAGCATGCCGTCGATCCACTGCTCGGCTCGGCAGACGGCGCCCTGCTCCTTTCCGCGTTCGTCGAAGCGGCCCGCGAGCACACGCTCGCCGCCGTCTAGGCACCACCGCCGAAGCCGAAGGCTTCAGCCAGGCCAGGATGCTCGGCGAGCGCCGCGCGCAAGCGCTCGAGGTCACGCGCCCTGAGCGTGACCGGCCCGCGCCGTGCGGTGCCGCCCGTCGTATACGCGAAGCGGACGAAGCGTTCACCTTTCTCGGTCTCGAGCAGCTGTACCACCGTTGCGAATCGCTTCTCACCCGCCCGTTGCGGCAGCGTCAGCTGTTCGACCGTGCGGCCCGCGCCCCACGGCGTCGCGCTGGTCTTTCTGCGTGTTCTCGTGTTCGTTGCCATGGGAGACAACGTAACGAGATGCGTGTGACGGGTGTGTGTCGAGCTCGTCGCGAAATAGCTATTTCCCGCTGCGGTCGATCAGCTCGATCCGGTACCCGTCGGGATCGCGCACGAAGCAGATGCGTGAGCCACCCTCGCGAACGCGGTACGGCTCGCGCTCCGGCTCGATGTCCTGCTCCTTCAAACGGCCGAGCGCCTCGTCGATGTCGTCGACGCTGACGGCGATGTGGCCGTAGCCCGTCCCAACGTCGTAGGAGTCGACGCCGAAGTTGTACGTCAGCTCGAGCCGGTCGGCGTCGCCGGGCAGGCCCATGAACACGTTGATCGCCTCGTCGCGGATCGGCATCCGGCGGCGGTCCTCGAAGCCGAGCGCTTCGTAGAACGCGACAGAACGATCGATGTCGGTGATGCGGTAGCAGGTGTGCAAGAGCTCCAAAGTCAATCCTCCTCGAAGGTGACGACCAGTTTGCGGATCTTTCCATCCTGCGGTGTGAGCAGCATTCGTCCTGCCTCTTTCGCGGGCTCCTTCAGCCAGCCGTAGCGCGCGACGACCTCGGGCCCTTCCTCCTCGACTCCGAAGATGACGACCTCGTCGTCGGGCGGCTGCCGCTCATAGGCTGCCGCGATCTCGTCACGCCCGGTGAACGGGCCGACCGGAACGCCCTGGAACGCCAGCTCAGCATCGTCGGTGAACCACTCGCCGAGCGGTTTCCACTCGCCGGTCCGCACACACTCGTTGTGAACCATGACGTAATCGTGCAGGAGAGCGATCGCGTCGGGCACGTCGAGATCATCTCGTATCAGCGCGAAGAGAACGCCGTCCATCCATTCGCCGTGCCGCCAGTACGCCTGCCTGCGTACGCCCTCCAGGCGAAAGCCCGCTCGCTCGGCATGACGCTGGGCGCGCTCGTTGAAGCCGTAGATCTCGAGCTGCAGCCGGTGGTACCCGAGGTCGACGACGAGGTGGCGCTGCAGCATCCGCGCGGCTTCGTCCGACACGCGGCTGCCACGGAAGTCGGGATGCAGCGCAAGACGCTCGAGGTGGGCGATGCGCGACCGGCGATTCTCGACCTCGAAGCCCATGACGCCGGCACGGGCCCCGTCGACCTCGATCACGAAACGCCCGTAGGACGTGGGCTCGGCGTCCGACCTTTCCAGCTCGGCAGCCAGCGTCTCGTGGTCGCGCCCGGCCCGGCCTCCCAGGAACGGCTGAACCTCCGGATGGTTCACGAGCTCCACGAGAAAATCGAGGTCGTCGGCCCGGGCCCGGCGGATCGAGATCACCGCGGAAACGTAGCCGGGCCCGTCGTCTCCCCCGAGTAGACTCGGACCCTTGACGCAGGTCGCGCCGGAACAGCCGCTCCACCGTGCGCTGGGTTTGACCGACGAAGAGCTCGAGCGCATCCAGGAGTTGCTCGAACGCGAGCCGAACGACTTCGAGCTCGCCGTCTTCTCGCTGCTCTGGTCGGAGCACTGCGGCTACAAGCATTCGGCCGCCCTCTTGAAGCGGCTGCCCTCCCAGGGCGAACGCGTGCTCCAGGGCCCCGGTGAGAACGCGGGCGTCCTCGACCTCGGCGAAGGCGAAGCCGTCGCGTTCAAGGTGGAGTCGCACAACCATCCGTCTGCCGTCGAGCCGTTCCAGGGAGCGGCGACGGGCGTCGGCGGAATCCTGCGTGACATCGTCGCGATGGGCGCGCGGCCGATCGCGCTGCTCGACGGGCTCCGCTTCGGCTCGCCCGACCATCACTTCGAACGCGCCGTCGCCGGTATCGGCCACTACGGCAACAGCGTCGGCGTCGCGACCGTCGGCGGCGAAGCCGTGTTCGACGAGGCCTACCGCGGCAACTGCCTGGTGAACGCGATGTGCATCGGACTGCTCCCAGCCGATCGCGTGACACGCGCGCGCGCGACGGCGATCGGCGCGCACGTCGTGCTCTTCGGTGCGACGACGGGACGCGACGGCATCGGCGGCGCCTCCGTGCTCGCAAGCGCCGAGCTCGGCGAAGACGATGCCGACAAGCGACCGTCCGTCCAGGTCGGCGACCCGTTCACCGGCAAGAAGCTGATCGAGGCGTCGCTCGAGCTCGTCGAAGGCGGGCTCGTCGAGTCGCTGCAGGATTGCGGCGCCGCCGGCCTCGCGTCTTCGCTCGCCGAGATGGCGCGCGACGGCGCCGGCATCGACGTGCACCTCGACCGCGTCCCTCTGCGCGAGACCGGGATGGAAGCGTGGGAGATCATGATCTCGGAATCACAGGAGCGGATGGTCGCGGTCGTGCGGCCGCAGATGCTCGAGTCGGTGCAGCGCGTCTGCCGAACCTGGGATCTGCCCTGCACGCCGATCGGGGACGTCACCGACACTGGCGAGCTACGCGCCTTCTTCGACGGCGAGACCGTCGGCGCGATTCCCGCTGAGTTCCTCACCGACGCGTGTCCCCGCTACGACGTCGCGCGCGAGCCGCATTCGCTGCAGAGCGTTTCCGTGTCGGCGCACAACCACGCCTCGAAGGCCGGGATCTACGAGCGCTACGACCAGCTCGTCGGCTCGCGGACCGTGCGGCGGCCGGGGCTCGACGGCGCTGTGCTGCGCCTGCGTCCGTCCCTGCGCGGCCTCGCCGTCTCGCTGCAGGGCCCGCCGCCGGGTGAGCGCGATCCGTTCCGCGTCGGCGTCCTCGCTGTGCTCGGCTCTGCGCGCAACGTCGCGTGCGCGGGCGGCGAGCCGATCGGGCTGACGGACTGCCTGAACTTCGGCAACCCCGAGAAGCCGGCGATCGGCTGGGAGCTCGAGCAGGCAATCGAGGGAATCGCCCAGGCTGCGGAGGCGCTCGGCATTCCCGTCGTCTCCGGGAACGTCTCGCTCTACAACGACACCGACGGCCGCTCGATCCCGCCCACGCCTGTCGTGGGCTGCGTCGGGCTCGTCCCGGACGTACGGTTTGTCCCCGGCGCGTGGCGCAGCGGTGACGTCGTCCTGCTCGCCACCGCCCCCGGCGAGCTCGACCTCGACGCGGAGGCCGCACTCGTCCGCTTCGTCTGGAAGGCTGCCCCGGTGCTGACCCTCGCGCACGACGTCTCCGACGGAGGCATCGAGCAAGCCGTCCGGGAGGCCGAGGAGTACAGCGGTGTCGAAGCGGAGCTCGAGCTTGCAGACGACGCGCCCGGCGGCCAGGTTCTGCTGGCCTGCGCGCCCGAGGACGTCGAGCGACTCGGCGCCAAGGGTCTGCGCCGCATCGGCGTGGTTCGTTAGATGTGCGGACTGTTCGGAGTGCGGGCGCCCGGACGTGACGTCGCGCGGGTGACCTACTTCGGCCTCTTCGCACTGCAGCATCGCGGCCAGGAGTCTGCCGGCATCGCCGTCTCCGACGAAGGCCGGGTCACGGCGCTCCGCGACATGGGTCTCGTGACGCAGGTCTTCGACGAGCAGAAGCTCCGCGGCCTCCGCGGCGAGCTCGCGATCGGCCACACGCGCTACTCGACCACCGGCTCGTCGCAATGGTGGAACGCGCAGCCGCTCGTGCAACACGGCAGCGCGCGCACGATCGCGCTCGGACACAACGGCAACCTCACGAACGCCGGTGAGCTGCGCGACGAGCTTGCCGAACGCGGCCACAAGCTCGCGACGACCGCCGACACCGAGGTGATCGCCGCGTTGATCGCGGCCGATCCTGCGCCACTCGACGAAGCCGTCGCGAACACGATGCGAAAGCTCGACGGCGCGTTCTCGGTGGTCGCGCTCTCCGAGGGGAAGCTGATCGCCTTCCGCGACCCGCGCGGCATGCGGCCCCTCTGTCTCGGACGCCTGGACCAGGACTGGGTCGTCGCGTCCGAGACGTGTGCGCTCGACCTCGTAGGTGCCGAGCTCGAGCGAGAGGTGCGCCCGGGCGAGCTGCTGATCATCGACGAGCGCGTCACAGCCCATCAGGTCATGCCGCTGGACGACGGCGGTGCGCTCTGCATCTTCGAGTTCTTCTATCTGGCGCGGCCCGACTCGAAGCTCAGCGGCGTCGAGGTGCACGGCGCCCGCGTGCGCATGGGCGAGCGGCTTGCGCAGGAGTCTCCCGTCGAGGCCGATCTCGTCCTGCCGATTCCGGACTCGGGCACGCCCGCGGCGATCGGCTTCTCGCGCGCGCTCAACATCCCGTTCAGCGAGGGCTTGATCAAGAACCGCTACGTCGGCCGCACGTTCATCCAACCCGACCAGGGATTGCGCGAGCAGGGAATCAGGCTGAAGTTCAATCCGCTCGCGGAGGTCGCGGGTAAGCGCGTCGTCGCAGTCGACGACTCGATCGTCCGCGGGAACACCACCCGGCAGATCGTGCAGATGCTCTTCGACGCGGGCGCGGCCGAGGTGCACGTCCGGATCTCGTCACCGCCCGTGATCTCTCAGTGCTACTACGGGATCGACTTCGCCGACCCGGACGAACTGATCGCCGCGAAGAAGAGCGTCGAGGAAGTGCGTGAGCACATCGGGGCCACGTCGCTGGCATACATCTCGCTCGAGGGCCTGCAGGCATCGACGCGGCGGCCGGAGTCGCAGTTCTGCCGCGCCTGTCTCACGCGGGACTACCCGACGGCAATCCCGCGCGAAGCGGCGAAGCTGCAATTCGAACCCGTTTAGGCTCCAGGTCATGACGGAGTCGGACGAGCTCGGCCGAGGCGGGCGGTTGCAGGGCGGCGCTGCAGGCGAGCTGGTGGCTGCCGCCTACGCCGCCGAGAGCGCACACGGTCCGCGGCTCGCCCACGGCCTGTCGCTCGCGGATCTTGCGCACGCAGTCGCGCTGGTCGAGGGCGGCGACCTGGCCGGTGACGACGCGCAGGCACTGGTGCGAGGCCTGCTCGAGCTGCACGCAATTCCCGGCGACGAATTCCCGTGGGATCCCTCGCTCGGCGACGCTTTTAACGCGCGCGAAGCGGAGCTCGGCCGTCGCGTGGGCAATGCGGCGGCCGGCTGGCTGAGCGCGGGGCGTCCACGCCGTGAGGCTTTTCGTGTCGCCCTTCGCCTGACTGCGCGAACAGCTGCGCTGGAGCTGCACGACGCGCTGATCGACCAGGCATCTGCGCTTGCGCGACACGCACGCACGAACCGAGACGCGCTCGCGGCCGACTACACCTATCTCCAGCCGGCCCAGCCCACCACCGTTGGGCACCTGCTGCTGACGTATGCCTATCCCGCCCTGAGGGACGCCGAGCGCGTGCGCACGTCGTACGCGGCCCTCGGGCTGAGCGTGGCCGGCGCCGGCGGCAGTGCGGGATCGCGCTGGGCGCTGGATCGAACGCGTCTCGCCGAACTGCTCGGCTGCGACGGGGTGATCGAGCACGCCAAGGACGCCGCCTGGCAGGCGGATGTCTATGTCGACCTCCTCGCGACTCTCGCCATCGCGGCCACGCACCAGAGCCAGCTCGGCCAGGACTTCGAGATCTACGCAAGCCAGGAGTTCGGGCTCCTGGAGCTCGGCGATGCGCACAGCCGCGCGAGCGCGCTGATGCCGCAGAAGAAGAATCCGTACGCGCTCGCCGCGATCCGAACGCAGGCAGGCCAGGCTGCAGGCGACCTCGCTGCTGCGCTTGCGACCCTGCACACCGGGTCCGCTCGCACGGATCACTTCCACCTCCTGAACGGCACGGTCCCGCGGGCGCTCGACGACGCGGTCGCGATCGCGCGTCTCGCCGCGTCCGTGCTGAACGGGATCGAGCTGCGGACGGCGCGCTTCGAGCAGATCGCACGCGAGAGCTTCGTCACTGCGGCCGACGTTGCCGACGTTCTGGCGCTTGAAGGCGGCCTCGATTACCGCAGCGCGCACAAGGTCGTAGGACGGGCGGTCCGCGACCTCGTCGAGGCGGGAGAGCCGCCGTCGGCGCTGACGCCGGCACGCCTCTCCGCGGCTGCCGAGGCGACGATCGGGGCGCCGGTCGAGCTCGACGAGGCGACGCTGCGTGCCGCGCTCGATCCTGCGGCCTGCGCTGCTGCCCGCCGGCAGATCGGCTCGTCGTCGCAGGCTGCAGTGGACTCGATGCTCGCGGGGCTCGCTACGACCCTCGCGGCGAACGAGTCGTGGAGCAAGGCCGCACGGGAGCGCGAGGCTTCTGCAGAGGCGGCGTTGCTCGCCCGCGCCCGCGAGCTCGTCTAACTGGGACGAGGATGCGCGAGCACAGCCCGCGCATCCTCGATTCGCTGCGGACCTAGCGCTCCAGCACGCGCGACGCTTTCGCGATTCCCCGGGAGAGCAGGTACGCGACTGTGAAGAACGTGAACGCCGTGACGAACGCGGGCGCGTCGACGCGATCGCTGGCCAGCGCGATGATCGCGATGAAGATCGTCGCGAGGATGTACACGACGAGCTCGGCATTCCCCGGGGTCGGCATCAGTGCCGCCAGGTTGAAGTTGACGTTCGGCCCGCCGGCGCCAGGGCTGCCGTAGCCCCCGGATGGCGGCGGCGTTGGCTGTTCTGGTGGTGTCGTCGACATCTAGCTCCCTTCGTCAGCCCCTTGGGGCGCTCACATGGACGGTCGGATCGAAGAGATCGTAGAACGCGCGAGCGGCGACCGTTCAGCCGGGAGGAGTCAGCTCTTCCGCGCGCCCGTAGCGCACCGCGCGCTTGACCGTCCGCGGATCGACGCCGCGCTCGAGCAGGCGCTGCCTCAACTCCCCCTCGCGCGCCATGCGCAGAAAGAGCCAGGCGAGCGCGGCGATCGTGACGAGCGAGCCTTCGATCATCATCACGGCGCCGGCAAGCCCCTGATCCTCGAGCGGAGAGATGCCCCAAAGGCGTTGCCGGTGGACGTAGACGCCGGCATAGAAGACGCTGCCGGACCAGAAGAACACGTTCCCGAGCACCGTCTCCACCAAGCGCACGACCGCGATGTACCCGAGCTTCGCGCCGGTCCCGAACCATTCCGGCGCCGGCAGTGTCTCCAATACCGGCAGCCACATGATCGCGCCGCCCGTGAAAAAGCAAAAATGCTCGAGCGCGTGCACGAGGTCGTGTCGCACCGCGGCCTCGTAGAGAAACGGCAGGTGCCAGACGTAGAGGTTGACCGCCCAGAGCGGCAACGCGACCAGCGGATGCGCGAGGAACCGCAGCCGGTGCAGGAAGGCGAGCGCGGGCCGCAGGATCGGCCCTGTCAGCCCCGCGAGAAGCGCGAGCGGCGCGAGGTCGCCGAGCAGCACGTGCTGCAGCATGTGAAAGCTGAAGAGCTGCTCACCGAGCGCGTGCACGGGGCTGACGAGTGCTACGACCAGCAGCGCGATGCCCGTGCCGAACACGACGATTCGCCAAGTGGGAATGTGCGTGCCACGCCGGCGCAGCGTCCGCACGCGACGGGCGTAGAGCAGTGCCACGAGCACCACGGGCACGATCTGGATGGGGTCGAACGTCCAACTGGTGTCGACCGGCAGGTGTGCGATCACGACACTAGTCTGCCTTGATGCAGCTCTTCCATTACCACCTGGTGACAAGCAAGGTCCGGGAGGTTGAGGCGCGCTACCTGGGGAAGCTCGGCTTCAACCTCGTTGCCCGCCATGGACGGATCGACGAGGACACGACCTCCTTCGAGGCGGGGCACGGCTGGGACGAGCTCGACCGGCTCGGCTTCAAGCTGCGCCTGTCCGAGCTGGAGCGTGGTGCGGTGAACGTGGTCGTCCAGCCTGGACAGTGGGAGCTGCCGCGGGTCGACCATCTCGGCTTCGCCCTCGACGAGGATGACTTCGTCGCAACGCTCGCGCGCGCCGAGCTTCGCGACCTGCGGGTGCAGCAGCACGGCGGGCGCCGGACGTTCGTCTCGACGGACGCGGGCTACCGCCTCGAGCTTCATCCACCACGCGAGTGGCTGGAGGATTTCCTGGAAGGCGAGGAGGACCTGCGACTTGCGGAGCTGCAGCTGCGCGCCGACGATCCCGAGCTGAAGGCAGCGTCGCTCGGAGAGCTGCTCGAGATGCCGTACACGAGGGACACAGTCACCGTCGGCGAGACGCTCGTGCGCTTCCTTCCTGACGGACCGCAGGGACGCCCGCAGCTGCACGCAGAGCTGTTCGTGTAAGCCGCCGCAGAGTTCGACACTGTCCAAAAGTGCGAATTGACGCGCTGTCACTACGTGTTCATCCTCGTCGACATGAAACGACTAGCGTTGTTCTTCGCAGTGATTGCGGCCGCCGCAGCGGTCAGCATCTCCCAACCACGTAACGCGTCTGCAGGCTGGTGCTGGCCGAGCTGCGCCGGCTACGGGCTGATCGGCGCGAGCACGGTGGCTCCCAACGGCTGCTGGTATCGAACCGAGGTCTGCAGCGGTTGGGGCTACTGGTATCTCAACGGCGTCTCGAAGACGTGCTATCCCGGTTGCTCTTCGACGGGCAATACCACCGGCACGATCCTCTACGGCTTCGAAAACGCGAGCCGCATTCGCGGCAACTTCATGTCGATCGCCGCAAAGCGGTACATCCAGCCCGGAGACGTCGGCATGGGCGGTTACCTCCGCGCCCAGGTGAGCTGGTGGTCCGGCTCGACGTCCCAGGTCAACATCGGGGTGGCGGGATGAGGCGCCGGCGAGTTCTCACATTGGCGGCCGTCACGGTGCTGGCGGTGATCGCCGCGGTCATCGCTGCAACGCGCGGCGGTGCTTCGGAGAGCGGTGCCCTTTCGCGTCTCTCGAACGAGGGGCGGCAGGTAGCGCCCGTCGAGCGCAACGTCTGGCGCCGCGCCGGAGTCGGCAACGTGGCCCTGTTGGCGATTCGAGGAACGCGGGCGTTGTACCGCCTCGAATCGAAGGAGGGCCCGTGCGTCGGCGCAGGCCCGGCGAACGTCCCCGGCAAGCTCGGGACCGTCGACTGTCCCCGTGGCCCGTTCCCCACGGCCGAGCAGCCCGTGCTCGACCTCTCGGTCTACGAGGCGACGAGCCACGAAAGCCACGAGGTGTCGCTCTACCGGGCTGAGGGCGTCGCGGCGGACGGCGTCGCAACCATCGCGTTCCTGCGGCCGAACGGCACGGTCGCTCTGAAGCTGCCGGTGCACGCGAACGTCTACGAGGCGGGCTCGATTCCGTCTGGGCCCGTCGCCTCGGTCGTCGCCTACGACGCCGCCGGAAAGGAGCTCTGGCGCTCTCCCTGAGAGAAGTCCGGCTCCGGTTCTAGACTCCTCTCCTTGAGCAGGAGCGGGAGCGGGAAGACGTACGAAGGGGCCGGCGTCTCACTTGCAACCGCCGACTCGATCGTCGAGCGCCTGCGCGCGGCGGTCGAGTCGACGGGCGCAGAGGCCTTCGGCGGCTTCGCCGGGCTGTACCCCCTGGCGGACAAGCGCCTGCTTGCAGCATCGATGGACAGCGTCGGCTCGAAGCTGATGCTCGCCCGACGCGCCGGCCGCCTGCTCTCGACAGGGATGGACCTCGCCGCGCACTGCATCAACGACGTCGCGTGTACCGGTGCAGAGCCGCTCTTCCTCCTCGACTACGTCGCGGCGAACCACATCGACGAGCAACAGGTGGCAGAGCTCGTGGAGGGCGCGGCCACTGTCTGCCGCCGGGCAGGCTGCGTCCTGATCGGCGGCGAGACCGCCGAGCTGCCGGGGATCTATCAGGCGGACGAGCTCGACTTCGCCGGCACGTGCGTCGGCATCGTCGACCGAGACAAGGTGATCGACGGCTCACGCTGCGAGGCCGGCGACCTCGTGATCGGCTTCCCTTCGAGCGGCCTGCATACGAACGGCTTTTCGCTCGTCCGCACGCTCGTGGGCGACGACGACTTCGACGCGGACCTGCTCCTGGCGCCGCACGCGCTCTACCTCGACGACATCCGCACCCTGCGCTCGCACGCGGACGTGCGCGCGCTCGCGCACGTCACCGGCGGCGGCATCCTCGGCAACCTCTCGCGCGTGCTGCCGGACGGTCTCGAGGCACGCATCGCCTGGGACGCGTGGGAGCGTCCGCCCGTCTTCGCCTGGCTCGCCGACCAGGGCGTCGATGAAGACGAGCTGCGGCGGGTGTTCAACGTCGGCATCGGCATGTGCGCCGTCGTCCCGGAAGCACCGCCCGACGCAGTCGTCGTCGGCGTGCTCGCGTGATCGGCGTCCTCGTCTCGGGCGAGGGGACGAACTTGCAGGCCTTGATCGACGCGGAACTGCCGATCGCGGCAGTCGCGTCCAACCGCGGCGAGGCCGGCGCGCTCGCCCGCGCCGACGCCGCTCTGATTCCGACTCGCGTGTTCGAGCTCAGGTCCTATCCCGACCGGGCGGCCCGCGACCGCGAGCTGGCCGACTGGCTCCAGCTGCGCGGCGCCGAGCTCGTCGTGCTCGCCGGCTACATGCATCTGCTCACGCCCTCGTTCCTCGACCGCTTTCCCAATCGGATCGTCAACGTCCACCCCTCCCTGCTCCCGGATTTCCCCGGCGCCAGCGCGATCGACGACGCGCTGGCCGCAGGCGCGCGGACCACCGGTGTGACGGTCCACTACGTCGACGAAGGGCTCGACACCGGCGAGATCATCCGCCAGGAGCCCGTTCCCGTCGAGCCGCGGGAAACACTGATAGAACGGATCCACGCGGTCGAGCACCGGATCCTTCCGGAGGTGGTGAGAGAGCTATGCGCGCACTGATCTCCGTGTACGACAAGACCGGCCTGGAGGAATTCGCACGCGGCCTCGCGGAGCTGGGTTGTGAGCTGGTCGCGAGCGGCGGCAGCGCCGACTTCCTCGAAACCGAGGTCGGTCTCGATGTCGAGCGAGTGGAGGAGCTGACCGGCGTCGCCGAGATGCTCGGCGGGCGCGTGAAGACGCTGCATCCGAACATCCACGCGGCGATCCTGGCGCGCCGCGACCACGACGAGGACGTCGCAACGCTGGACGAGCACGAGATCCGTCCGTTCGACATCGTCTGCGTCAACCTCTATCCGTTCAGCGAGGTCGCCGGCCGCTACGGAGTGCGTGAGGAAGAGGCCGTCGAGATGATCGACGTCGGTGGGCCCTCGATGTTGCGCGGCGCGGCGAAGAACTTCGCGCACGTGGCGCCCGTGTGCCGCGCCGAGCGCTACCCGGCGGTGCTCGCCGAGCTGCGTGAATCGGGAGACCTCTCGCTCGAGACCAGGCGCACCCTCGCGGCCGAGGCATTCGCGACGACGGCCGCCTACGAGGCCGCGATCGCTCGCTGGTTCGGCGACGTCGAGGCGTTCCCCGACACCATGGTCACGGCGTTCACGAAGGTGCTCGACCTCCGTTACGGCGAGAATCCGCATCAGCGCGGCGCGTACTACGCGGAACAGGGCGCACGCGTTCATCTCCTCTCCCGCGTCGAGCAGCTCCACGGCAAAGAGCTGTCGTTGATCAACCTGCTCGACCTCTCCGCCGCTCGTCTGCTGCTGCGCGAGTTCGCGCTCCCTGCGTGCGTGATCATCAAGCACGCCAACCCGTGCGGCGTCGCCGTTGCAGGCACGATCGAAGAGGCGTACGAACGCGCGCTCGCGTCGGATCCGGTGTCGGCCTTCGGGATGGTGTGTGCGGTCAACCGGTCGGTCTCGGCCGGTCTGGGCGAGGCGCTCGCGGAGCGCTTCGTCGACGTGCTGTTCGCACCGGACTACGACGAGCAGGCTCTGGCCGCGTTGCGCGGCAAAGAGGCGATCCGGATCCTGCACGACCGCGAACGACGCGGCTTCACCCGCGGCGAGCGCGACTTCAAGAGAGTCCTCGGCGGGCTGCTGGTGCAGGACCGAGACTGGGACGTCGACGACCGCGAGACGATGGAGCTCGCCTGCGGTGAGGCCGACGAGGCCGGCTGGGGCGACCTCGTGTTCGCCTGGCGGGTCTGCAAACACGTGGGCTCGAACGCGATCGTGCTCGCGAAGGATCTGGCGACGATCGGGATCGGCGGCGGCCAGACGAGCCGCGTCGACTCCGTGCGGCTCGCGCTCGAGAAGGCGCGGGCTCATGGGCACGACCTGAGCGGCGCCGTGCTCGCGTCGGATGCATTCTTCCCGTTCCCCGACGGCCCGCGGGCGGCGCTCGATGCCGGCGTCACGGCGATCATCCAGCCCGGCGGGTCGAGGCGAGACGACGAGGTGGTCGAGGCCGTTCGGGCGGCGGGCGCGACGATGGTGCTCACCGGCCGCCGCCACTTCAGGCACTAACCGGCGCTACAGCTCCGCGGGCGGCGCCATCCTGTAGACACACGGGCCGATCTCTTTCGAGATTCCGAAGAAGATCGGCAAGAAGTCCTCCTGGGCGCGCGCGTTCTCGAGCTCGCCGCCGTGGAGCGGCTCGTAGCCGGCGTCGCGGCTGAGCTGCTCGACGACCTCTCGAGCCTCTTCGTCTCCCGTCCAGATGTTGCCGGGCTTCGACTTGGCCTGACCGAGCTCGCCGTACAGGCGCGCAACGTTGAGGTTGAACGCCTTCGCAGTCGGGCCATTCGTCTTCAACTTCACGTACGCCGCGTTGGACTCGAACCCGGTAGGACGGTCGACGCCGAACAAATTCGTCGCGTCGATGACCGTCTTGCCGTCGAGCCCCTGCACGTTGTCGAGAGCGGCTTCGATCGCACCACCCGGCACCGCCAGCAGCACCGCCTCCGCGTCCGACACGTCTCCGCCTTCTCTGCCGATCCGGGTCACCGAGTGGCCCGCCTGCTCCCAGAGATCCGCTAGACCCCCACCGACGTTTCCTCGTCCAACCACTGCGATCTTCATGTCTCCGCTCCCCTTCCGTCGCTGTGATGGACAACCACGACGGCGGTGGGAGTATTCCCGGAAGTACGCTTCCCCTCCGTGGCGCGCGAGTACCCCACCGTCCTCGACCTCGTCGGCAACACGCCGATCGTCAGGCTCGACTCGATCGGGCGGGACGTCGAGCCGCAGCTGCTGGCGAAGCTCGAATACGTCAATCCGGGCGGCTCGGTCAAGGACCGGATCGGGCTCGCAATGATCGAGAAGGCCGAAGCGGAAGGGAAGCTCAAGCCGGGTGGCACGATCGTCGAGCCGACCTCGGGCAACACGGGCGTCGGTCTGGCGATCGCGGCCGCGAAGAAGGGTTACCGCTGCATCTTCGTGATGCCCGACAAGATGAGTCAGGAGAAGATCTCGATGCTGCGCGCCTATGGAGCGGAGGTCGTGATCTGCCCGACGGCCGTCGAGCCCGATTCGCCCGAGTCGTACTACTCGGTCTCGGACCGGCTGGCGGAGGAGATTCCCGGCGGCTTCAAGCCGGACCAGTACTCGAACATGTCGAATCCCGAAGCGCACTACCTGCAGACGGGGCCCGAGATCTTCGCGCAGACGGGCGGCGAGCTCGACGCGATCGTGATCTCGGTCGGCACCGGCGGCACGATCTCGGGCGTCGGCCGCTACTTCAAGGAACACAGGCCGGACGTCCTGATCGTTGGCGCCGATCCCGAGGGCTCGGTGTACACGGCGCAGGCCGACGGCGACGTCCATCCGTACCTCGTCGAGGGCATCGGCAAGGACACGTGGCCGAAGACGATGGACCGTTCCGTCGTCGACGAATGGGTGCGCGTGTCGGACCGCGACTCGTTTCTCACCGCACGCCGCCTCGCGCGCGAGGAGGGGTTGCTCGTCGGCGGTTCCGGCGGCACGACCGTCTGGGCGGCGCTCGAGCTGGCGAAGCGCTTCGGGTCTGACGCCACGATCCTCACGATGATCCCGGACTCCGGCCGCTCGTACATGTCCAAGTTCTACGACGACAACTGGATGCTCGAGCACGGCTTCGCGGAACGCCGCTCACCTGCACCGACCGTTTCCGAGCTGCTTCGTTCGAAGCGGCTCGACGAGATCGACGTGCCGGCGCTGATCACGATCGCTGCGCATCAGAAGGTCGGCGAGGCGATCGACGTGATGCAGCAGTACTCGATCTCGCAGCTCCCGGTCGTGCGGGACGGTGACGTGCAGTCGCTGGCCGACGTGATCGGCTCGCTGCAGGATCGCGACCTGCTCGACCGTGTCTTCAAAAATGCAGACGCCTTGCACGAGGACGTCGCCTCTGCGATGCAGCCGCCGCTTGCCGCCGTCGAAACCGACGTGACGCTCGACGAGGTGTTCGCGACGCTGACGGGCCGCACCAACGCGGTCGTGGTCGCCAGCAAAGGGAAGCCGATCGGGGTCCTGACCCGCTCGGACCTCCTCGACTTTCTGGCCCACCAGCGTGGCTAGAGTGGCGGGCGTGTCGACTCAGCCTTTGCAGATCCTGCTCGAGCGTGCGTTTCCCGACGCGACCGAGTTGAGCGTCGAGGACCGGACCGGCACCGGCGACCACTTCCAGGTGACGGTTGCGAGCCCGCGGTTCAGCGGCCTGCCGCTGCTCGACCAGCATCGCCTCGTCAACGAGGCGCTCGCCGAGCCGCTGCGCGACGGCACCATCCACGAACTGCGAATCAAGACGAAAGGAAACGCATGAGCGAGCTGCGCCAACGGATTCAGGACGTGATCGAGCAGGAGCCCGTCGCGGTCTTCATGAAGGGAACGCCGCAGTTCGTGATGTGCGGCAACTCAGATCGCGCGCTCCGTGCGCTCCGTGAGGCAGGCGCGCCGGTTGCAGGCATCGACGTCCTCGCCGACCCGGCGATCCGGCAAGAGCTCTCGGAGATCTCGGGCTGGCCGACGATCCCCCAGGTCTTCGTCAAAGGCGAGCTGATCGGGGGAGCCGACATCACGGAGGAGCTGGCCGCCTCGGGTGAGCTCGAGCAGAAGCTGGAGGCCGCGCTCGGACCCGACTACAAGTCGGCTGAGGCCGCCCGAACCGTCAGCGTGCTGGCCTGAGCTTTCTGACGCCCGCATAGCGGAGCCCGATCGGCCTGATCGCGCCCGCGGCGATCAGCCCGGTCTCGAGCGACTCCGACGCCGGCCCCTCGAGCCAGAGGTAGAAGTACGGCCGCCATTCGAAGTCCACCTCGTCGTAGCGTGCATCGATCTCGGCTCGCAGCTTCTCGTAGGGGTGAAGGTCGGAGTGACGCTCCCGCCAGTCCTCGATGCTGGCCGGCCCCTTCGGATCTCGGCCGGTGGCGACCAGCAGTCGGCGCTGGCTCTGGTACCAGTCCACCGTCGGCTCGTCCATGTGGTTCCACGCGAACTCGTCGATGATCAGCAGAGGCGCCAGCGCCACGAGCTTGTCGAGGGCCGGCCCGAGCGGATCGACGTGATGGAGGACGCGTCCGGCGACGACCGCGTCGAACGGCCCGGGATCGTCGAACTCCTCGAGCGTGAGCTGCCGGTAGAGCGGTCCCTGGGGAGCCGCCGGGTCGATCGCGACGACGTCATACCCCGCCTCGGCGAGCGCCGGCGCCACCCCGCCCTCGTGCCCGCAGCCGACCTCCAGAACTCGACCCGGCAAAGGGGGAAGCTGCAAAAGTGCGTACTCCTTGAAGTCCACAACCGTCAGCCTCGCACAGGCTCGGCGCATCGCCGTGCGCTCGCAGCTCCTCGACGGGAGCGCGACGGACGTCTTGCAAACCGTGCGCCGGCTCGGCTTCCTCCAGATCGATCCGATCTCGACCGTTGCGCCACCGCAGCGCCTCGTGCTCTGGACCAGGCTCGGAGCCTACGACCCGGCCGAGCTCGACCGGTTGCTCTGGAAAGAGCGCGAGCTCTTCGAGTCGAGCGCGTTCATCTGGCCGATTGAGGACTTCCCTTTGATCCGCGCACGAATGCGCCGCCGGCGAGGGAAGTACAAGTACGAGCAGCAGGGGACCGAGTTTCTGCGAACGAACGCGCGGTTCAAACGCCACCTGCTGCGCGAGCTCGAAGAGCGCGGCCCGTTGCTGTCGCGCGAGATCGAAGCCGACCTGATGGTGTCGAAGGACCCGCACGACTGGTGGGGGAGCCGCAAGGTGACGCTCATGCTCGAGCTGCTCGAGGGTCGCGGCGTCGTTGCGATCGTCGGACGCCGCGGCAGCCAACGGGTGTGGGATCTCGCCGAGCGCTGGCACCCGAAGGCCGAGACGATTCCCTGGCCCGAGGCCAAACGCCTGCTCGAGGAGAAGCGCTTTCGCTCCCTCGGCGTCAAGTTCGAGAACGGCGAGTGGCACGCACATCCCGACGCCGAGGACGGGCCGGTGCCGAACCGGGTGACCTTCCTCTCACCGTTCGACCGCCTGATCCACGACCGCAATCGCACGGAGAGGCTCTGGAACTTCTACTACCGGCTCGAGATGTACGTGCCGAAAGCGAAGCGCGAATACGGGTACTACGTCCTCCCCATCCTGAAAGGCGACCGGCTGATCGGGAGAATCGAGCCCGTGCTCGACAAGAAGGCGGGCGTTCTCCGCGTCAACGGCGTCTGGTGGGAGCCGGGGGTCAAGCCGGTGTCCCTGCAGAAGCCGTTGCGGAGCCTCGCGGCCTTCGTCGGCGCCGGTAGCATCGAGGCTTGATGGACTTCGAGACGCGCGCCATCCACGAGGGCCAGGAGCCGGATCCGGCGACCGGTGCGATCACGACTCCGATCTACCTCACCTCGACCTACGTCCAGGACGCGGTCGGCGAGCACAAGGGGTACGACTACTCACGCGTCGCGAATCCCACGCGCACGGCGCTGCAGCAGTGCCTCGCGTCGCTGGAGTCGGCGGAGCACGGCGTCGCCTTCGCCTCCGGGCTCGGCGCGACCACGACGATCATGCACCTGCTCAACCCTGGTGACCGAGTCGTTCTGATCGCCGACGTGTACGGCGGCGTGTACCGGATGACGTCGCAGGTATACGAGCCCAAGGGTTACGTCTTCGACTACCTCCCGGCGGCCGACTTCGACGATCTCGGCGCGCACCTGGACGCGCGCACGCGTCTCGTCTGGATCGAGACGCCGTCGAACCCGATGCTGAACATCGTCGACATCCGCAAGGCGGCGGACGCGGCACATGCAGCAGGCGCGATCCTCGTCGTCGACAACACGTTCGCCACGCCTTACTTGCAGCGGCCGCTCGAGCTCGGCGCCGACATCGTCGTGCACTCGACGACGAAGTACCTCGGCGGCCACTCCGACGTCGTCGGCGGCTTCGCCGCCACGAACGATCCGACGATCGCGGAACGGCTCTACTTTCTACAGAAGTCGCTCGGCGCGATTCCGGGCCCGCTCGACTGCTGGCTCGTGCTCCGCGGGATCAAGACGCTCGCCGTGCGCATGCGGCGGCATTGCGAGAACGCCCACGCGCTGGCGGGCTTCCTCGAGCGGAGCTCGAGAGTCGAGACGGTTCTGTACCCCGGCCTGCCTAGGCATCCCGGCCACACGATTGCCGCGCAGCAGATGCGCGACTTCGGCGGGATGATCTCGTTCCTCGCGGAGTCGGCGGACGAAGCAGCCGCGCTCGTCGCACGCACGAAGATCTTCAAGCTTGCAGAGTCGCTCGGCGGGGTCGAGAGCCTGATCGAGCTGCCCGCCCGCATGACCCACGCCTCCACGGCGGACGCTCCCTTCGCGGCACCGCCCAACCTCGTGCGCCTGTCGGTCGGCCTGGAGTCTCCGGAAGATCTGATCGAGGATCTCGAAACGGCGCTCGCCCCGGCCGCCGCGGGAACCCGTTCGGCCCGCTCGGTGTAACTGCACCGAACCGACCGAAGGAGCGACCATGAAACGCGCACTGCCTGCCGTGGCGGCTCTCGCCGTGGCGCTGCTGCTCCCGGCAGCGGCGGCCGCGAAGGGACCGTCGGTGGCCAAAATCGCCGGACCGGGCCTCGACCACGCACTGGAGATCAAAGGCTACGGCGAGGGCGGAGACACGACGCCGCTCGGCATCCTCGTCGAAGGAGGCGGCTTCTTCGCCCAGGTCTTCCAGCCGACACCAAGCTTGACAACCAAGGCACGGCCGGCCGGACAGCTCGGACCGCGCTACGACGTCACCTACACCGTCCCTGGGCCGCACGGCGACTCGACGCTGCGGCAGGACCTCTACCCCTACGCGACGAGCGGGCCGCTGACCTACATGGCTCCGGGGGAGAAGTTCTGGGGCTCGCAGTCCACGAACGGCGGCTGGTTCCGGGGCTCCGCACAGCTCAAGCAGATGCTCGTGCAAGCCGGGCTGCCGGCAACAGCCCCGGTGGCACGCGCAGCTCACAGCGGGCGGATGGGCATCGCGCTCGAGACCGGGGCCGGGATCGCGGTTGCAGCCGTTGCGCTCGCACTGCTGTACCGTCGCCGCCGCTCCGCGTCCGCCTGATCTGCATGGGAGGATCCGGGTCCACGTGGGCCCGGATCTTCTCGACCTGCACCACCAGGGCGCCGAGCGCGTCATCGGCGCCTACCTGCTCGACACCGTCGAGGGCCCGGCCCTCTTCGACTGCGGGCCGACCACCTGCCTCGACCGCCTGAAGGAGGCACTCGGCGAGCTCGCCCTGGAGCTCGGCGACCTGCGGCACCTGCTGCTCTCGCACATCCACCTCGACCATGCCGGCGCCGCGGGCGTGCTCGTGCGCGAGCACCCGGCGCTGCAGGTCCACGTGTCGGCGGTCGGTGCTCCGCATCTCGTCGATCCGAGCCGGCTCGAAGCGAGCGCCCGCCGGCTCTACGGCGACACGTTCGATTCGCTGTGGGGCGAGCTCGCTCCGGTGCCGGAGGCGAACATCCGCATCGCGGGACCGGAGGTCGTCGGGCTCGAGTGCTTTCCGGCTCCCGGCCACGCGAGCCATCACGTCTGCTACCTCGATTCGGCGGGCACGCTCTATGCCGGCGACGCGGCCGGCGTCAGGATCCAGCCCGATCGCGCCGTCCTGCCTCCCACGCCGCCGCCCGACTTCGACCTCGCAGCGTGGTACCGCACGATCGACGAGATCGAACGCCGTCAACCGCAGCGCCTCGCCCTGATCCACTTCGGGATCGCAGACGACCCGGAGCCGCACCTCGCCGAGCTCCGGGCCCGCCTGGCGGACTGGGTGGAGCGCGCCGAGAGCGGTGTAACGGAAGAGGCGTTCAGCGCGTCTGTTCGAATCGACGTGAGCGAAACCGGGTCCGACGTGGAGATCTACGAGCGCGCGATGCCGTTCTGGCAGTCCTATGCCGGGCTCGTGCGCTACCGGGAGCGGCACGATGCGACTTGAGCTCGCCCCGCTCCGCGAGCGGAACTTCCGTCTGCTCGCCGGTGCTCGGACGATCTCGTTCTTCGGCACGAACCTGGCTCCGATCGCAGTCGCCTTCGCCGTTCTCGACCTGACGGGCTCGGCAACGGACGTCGGCATCGCCTTCGCGTGCTGGACGCTGGCCCAGGTCTCGACGCTCCTGATCGGAGGCGTCCTCGCCGACCGCCTGCCGCGGCGGCTCGTGATGATCAGCTCCGACTCGGCGAACTTCGTGCTGCGGGCGACCATCGGCGTCTTGCTCGTCAGCGGCCACGCCCGCGTGTGGGAGCTCTTCGTGCTGCAGGCACTGGGCGGCGCAGCGACTGCCTTCTACTCGCCCGCGTCGACGGGGCTGGTCCCGGAAACCGTCAAGACGTCGATGCTGCAGCAGGCGAATGCGTTGATGGGCGTCTCCCGCTACCTCGCCTTTCCCCTCGGCGCAGCGGCCGGCGGCGCCATCGTCGCGACGATCGGGAGCGGTTACGCCCTGCTGGTGGACGGGGCGACCTATGCGACGAGCGCATTGCTCTTGAGCCGCATCCACCTGCCCGGTGCTGCACGTTCGACGGCCGCGCCGAACTTCGCACGCGAGTTGCGGGAGGGCTGGCAGGCGTTCACCGAGCACACGTGGGTGTGGTTGCTGACGCTCTGGATCTCGCTCTACTTCCTCGTGACCTACGCGCCGTTCTTCGTGCTGGGGCCGTACATCGCCAAGAACTCGCTGGGCGGGCCGGAGGCGTGGGCGATCATCGTCACCGGTGAGGCGCTCGGCGCTCTGGCGGGGAGCATCGTCGGGCTCCGCGTACGCCCCCTGCATGCGATGCGGGCGATCGGCGCACTGTTCATGGTCACGGCGTTGCAGTGCGCGCTGCTCGCAGTCCATGCGCCGGCGCTCGCGATCGGCGTGGCGGCGATCTTCGCCGGGTTCGCGTTCTCGTTCGGCACTGTGATCTGGGACACGGCGCTCCAGCGGGCTGTGGCTCCGGACAAGCTTGCGCGCGTCAGCGCCTACAACTGGATGGGCGCGATGGCGTTTCTTCCTGCCGGTTACGCGATTGCCGGGCCCGTGGCGGCCGCGATCGGCATGTCGACGTCACTCTGGATCGGCGTCGTCTGGATCATCGTGAGCACGCTTGCGGTGCTCTCCGTTCGCGACGTCCGCGACTTTCGGCTCGAGCCTGCAACCGAAAAGACGGAGCTCGCGGCCGCGCCGGTCGCAGGCTAGCCGAGCATCTGCTCGTAGGCGCGCACGTAGTCGCGCACCATGCGCTCCGGCGAGAACTCTTCCTCGACGTAGCGTCGCAGCTCGTTTGGATCGAGCTCGTCGGCAGCCGCCAGCGCGCCTGGCATCTGCCGGTAGTTGTCGACGATGATCCCGCTGCGACCGTCCTCGATCACTTCCGGGACCGCGCCGCGACGCGTGGCGATCACGGGTGTCCCGCACGCCATCGACTCGATCATCACGAGGCCGAACGGCTCCTCCCACTCGATCGGAAAGAGCGTCGCGCGCGCGTTCTGCAGCAGCTCGACCTTCTCGCCGTGCGTCACTTCGCCGAGATACTCGTTGCCGTCGATCAGGTGCGGCTCGACCAGCTCGTGGAAGTACTCGCGCTCCTTCGGCTCCTGCATCTTGCCGGCGATCTTCAGCGGGAGCCCCGCTTCCATCGCCACGGCCACTGCGCGGTGCGCCCCCTTGTCGGGGCTCAGGCGGCCGAGGAAGAGGAGATAGTCGCCGCGGTGCGGCTTGCAGGGATACACGGAGAAGTCGAGCGCGTTGGGGCAGTTGGCGATCCAGTTCAGATCCGGCTTCGGCTTGCGCTGGTTCATCGAGATCGAGATCAGACCGACCTCCGGAGCGACGCGGCCAATCTTCTCGTAGATCTCCCCGGGCTCGCCGTTCAGCGGGCCGTGAACCGTGTGCACCACCGGCGTCGGCGTCGTCGCGCCGAGCGTCGCGCCGAGCATGCCGGTGTGGTCGTTGATCACGTCGAACTCGTCGGCGCGGGCGAAACAGGACAGCGCGTGCTGCAGCTCCCAGTACGTACGGCCGATCTGTCTGCTCGGCGCCTCCGGAAAAACGGATGCGAGCTTTGCCTTCGTGCGCGAGTCGCCGGAAGCGAACAGCGTGACGTCGTGACCTGCGTCGGCAAGCCCGTCGGCGAGCAGCGACACGACCCATTCGATGCCGCCGTAGCCGGTCGGCGGAACCGCGAACCAGACCGGTGCAAGGACGGCGATCTTGATGCTAGGCCTCCTCCACGCGGACGCGGCCGTCTTCGACCCGCGCATCCCAGAGCCGGCCGAAGGCCCGCACGCCGGACAGCCTGATCGAGCCCGCCCAGGACGGAAGCTCCAGCGGTGCGACGCTCTCGAGCGCGTGCCGCCGACGGTCGGGCTGCAGTCCGAGCAGGAGCTGCAGGAGCAAGACCGGCGTCCCCGCGGCCCACGCCTGCGGACGCGCGGCGGTCGGGTAGGCGATCGGGAACGGCGTCTCCGAGCGGCGCATGCCCGCGAAGACCTCCGGAAGCTGGTAGCTGAAGTGCTGCGCGGCGGTCAGCATGCGCTGCGTGATCCGCTGCGCCTCGGGCCAGCGTGCATACCGCGCAAGTCCTGCTGCGACGAGCGAATTGTCATGGGGCCAGACCGTGCCGTTGTGATACGAGAGCGGGTTGTAGCCGGCGTCGCCCGTGGACATGGTGCGCACGCCCCAACCGGACCAGAGCTCGTCTCCCATCAGCTGGTCGACAATCGCGTCGACGCGTTCCGGCGGGACGATGCCGCTCCAGAGCAGATGGCCGATGTTCGAGCAGAGCGAGTCGACCTTCCGCTTGTCGCGGTCGAGCGCCAGCGCGTAGTAGCCGCCGCGCTCCTCGACCCAGAAGGCCTTGTCGAAGCGGTCACGCAGCTCGGCTGCCTCGCGCTCGAGGCGATTGGCGAGCTCGCGGTCACGCCATACGTCACGCGCGATATCGATGAGCCGTCGTTTCGCGTCGTACACGTAACCCTGCACCTCGCATGGAGCGATCGGCGGCTGTGCCAGCGTGCCGTCGTGAAAGCGCTGCGAATCCCACGAGTCCTTCCAGGACTGGTTGTCGAGCCCACGCTCGGTCCTGCGCTCGTACTCGACGAACCCGTCGCCGTCGCGGTCTCCGTACTTGTCGATCCATTCGAGCGCGAGCAGCGCCGGCTCTTTCAGGTCACGGACAAGGGCAGCGTCGTCGGTCCAGCGCCACACCTCGGAGAGCAGGATCAGGTAGAGCGGGGTCGCGTCGACGGTCCCGTAGTAGCGCTCGAACCAGACGCGGGCAGCCTTGCCGTGCCGGACCTCGTGCACGATCTTGCCTGGCTCGGCGTCGATGGTCGGGTCTTCCTCTTTCGCCTGCAGCTCGGCCAGCACCTCGAGGGCCGTGCGTGCCAGCTCGGGGCCGAACACAAGCGTCTGCAGGCACGTGATGACCGTGTCGCGCCCGAAAACGGTCATGAACCACGGCACCCCTGCGCCGGGGAGCCTGCCGATGCCCGAATGGTCCGACTGCATCCGCAGGGACGCGAGGTCGGAGACCGACTGGCCGAAAGAGTGCGACAGGGCGTCCCACGTCGTTCGGAGCTGCGGTACCCGCAGCTGCCAGGCGGCGAGCGAGTCGCGGACGCGACCGACCTCCTCACCGAAGCGGCGGTGGGCGAACCTTGGCGTGACGAGCTCGCCGTCAGGAAGCGGGATGACCTCGACGTCGAGGCTCCAGCGCTCGCGCGGTTGCAGCGCGAGATGGAACTTCACCGTGGAGCCGTCAACCTCGCCGCGCTGGGAGAAGATCACCTGCGTCTTCAACGGGAGATTGCCGTTGTCGGAGATCAGGAACTGGTTGCGCTCCTCGTCGTAGTCGTTCGGCCTGGGCTCCGGGAGCGGCTTCGCGCGAAGCGGATCACCGAGCGCGAAGTCGTAGTCCTTCACGGCGAAGATGTCCGCGAAGTCCGTCGCGACCTCGAGCTCGAAGTCGAACTCGACGGCCTCCATCCCCTGGTTCTGCACGGCGAACGAGTCCTGCATCCCGTCGCCGACGAAGCGCTCACGCCGGATCGACAGCACGTCCTGCTGCAGGCCGCCCGCGAGTGGGTTGCGCATGAAGAACGCGGCCGAGAAGTACTCGATCTTGTCCGAGGAGAGCAGGAGCGGACGCAGGCCGTTGATCGTGAGCCTGAAGCGCGACAGGAAACGGGTGTCCTCGGAGAAGAGACCTTCGCCCTGGTGGTGGAGGTCGCCGACCTCGTCACAGATACAGAAGGTCGCGCCTTCGAGGATTCGCAGCTGTCCGGCCATCAGCTCTCGCTTCGGAGTATTCGGCCTCCGGAGGACTGCGCAAGTGCCTTGACGACCAGTTCGTCCACATTGACGTGCGCCGGGCGGGTGACGGCGAAGAGGACGCAGTCGGCGATGTCCTCGGGCTGCATGGCCTCGACGCCCTGGTACACCTTGGTCGCGGTCTCCTCGTCGCCGCGGAAGCGGACGCGTGAGAAGTCCGTCTCGACGAGCCCGGGATCGACCGTCGTGATGTGGATCGGCCGGCCGAGTAGATCCTCGCGCAGCGCATACGTGAAGCCGCGCACCGCAAACTTCGAGGTGACGTAGAGCGACCCTTTCTCGTACGCCTGGCGACCGGCGACGGAGCCGATGTTGACGATGTGACCTCCGTCGCGAAGGTGCGGCAAGGTGAGTCGGGTCATCCGGATCAGGCCGTTGACGTTCGTCTCGAGCACGACGCGCTCGTCGTTTTCGGTGCTCTCGTCGAACAGGTCGCGGCCGAGCGCGAGACCCGCGGCGTTGACGAGGATGTCGATGCCTCCGAGCTCCTTGACGGCAGCGTCGACAAAGCGCTCACAGCTTTCCGGGTCGGTGACGTCGACCTCGAGCGCGACGATCGGTGCGGCAATCCGTTCGGCCCGGCGGGCGCCGCCGACGACGCGCGCTCCTTCGCGGGCGAGCGCCTGCGCCGTCGCCGCACCGATGCCGCTCGATGCGCCGGTGAGGACGACGGTCTTTCCTTCCAGCTTGGGCACCGCGCGACTCTATCCGTGCAAGGGGCCGCTTCGCGCCACGGCTTCGCCGAGCTCGACCGTGGCGCTTCTCGTGGCCGCATGATCGACCTGGAGCGTGGTGTGGCTCAGGCCAAACCGCTCGGCGAGGATCTGCTCGAGCCGACGGCGCGCGGCGTGACAGTCGGCCCCGGGCTCGACGAGCACGTGGGCAGACAGGGCGGGGAAGCCGCTCGTCACGGTCCACACGTGCAGGTCGTGCACCTCGACCACACCCTCCTCGCCGACGAGCGCGCGTCCAATCGCCTCGGGGTCGGCGTCGCTCGGGGCGCGCTCGAGGAAGATCACAGTCGACTCGCGCAGCAACTGGACGCTCGACCAGAGCATCAACGCGGCAACCGCGAGACTGGCGATCGGGTCGAACCGGTCCCAGCCCGTGGCGAGGATGAGACCGCCGGCGACCGCCGCGGCGCCGAAGGCGGCGATGTCGGTCAGGACGTGCAGGAAGGCGCCGCGGACGTTCAGGCTCTCGCGGCTTGCCTGCGCGAGCACCGCGCTGGCGGCGATGCTCATCACGATCCCGCCGAGCGCGACGAGCAGCACGAGACCGCCGCGCACCTCATGCGGATCGACGAGCCGGTGCGCAGCAGACCAGATGACCCACAGGGCGATGAGGCCGAGCGTGATCCCGTTGGCCTGGGCGGCGAGGATCTCGAGGCGCGAGTAGCCGAACGTCCAGCGGCCGGCCGCAGGGCGTGCAGCCATGGCAGAGGCGACGAGCGCGAAGCCGAGCGCGGCCGCGTCTGTGAGGAGGTGTCCCGCGTCGGCGAGGAGTGCGAGCGAGTGGCCGAGCATCCCGGCGACGATCTCTGCAGCCATGAGCACGACGACGAGCAGGAGCGCGATGGTCAGCGCCCTGCGATCCGTCACGAGCCGGTGTTCGTGATCGTGTGCCGTACTGAGAGGTTAGTCGCCCGGCCGCCGTGCCTTCAGCCACTCGGGAAAGAGGCTGCTGTGGCACCCGCAGCGCGGACAGCGCGGCAGGTCGTAGCGCCCGCCGTTCGCGTAGACCGTATGGCAGCTCACGCAGTGGAAGGTCTGCTTTGCCTGCATGTTGAAGTAGACCTGCAGTAGGAACGAAACTTGCGGGGAAAATGGGACGGGTCTTTCGACCCGTCCCCGAGTCACCTAGCTGACTGCGGACCTGACCTTCTCGATCGCGTCGTGCTCTGCGCTGTCGCCGCCGGTCGCGGCATCTGCCACCGACTGCGCGACCTCGATGACGAACTGGCGATACGAGTCCAGCTGGTCTGGAGCCTTCGTCTCCAACGTCTTCTTCGCGGTCTGCAAGGCAGAGACAGTCTCACGCTCGACCGTGTCCGGCGAGGACGTCAGGCCGAAGCCGGTTCCGTGAACGTCCGCAAGCTCACGGATGAGGTCACTGGAGCTGCTCTGCTTGGCCAGCGCCATGTGCTTACCGAGAGCGCCGGCCTCCTTGAACGTGTCGAAGAAGCTCCGGTCGCTGAGTGAGACGAGCAGGCCCGCCCCCACGACGCCCTTCTGGAGAGATTCCCATTCCTGTTCGGTGAAATCAGCTTTCGTCGTCATTGAGCCTCCTCGTTGGGAAGGAGTTCTCTTGCCCCGTTCCCAGGCCCGAAACACGTCGCGGTCAACGCTCGCGGGGCAGTGCAGGGTCTCGAAACGCGCGACCTCCTGCAGTCTGCGTTCCACCTCGAGCGCAAGCGCAAGGCCGGCTCGTGCAGCCTGCTTGACCTTCAATCGGGCGCTTGACGCTCGGAGAATGAGGCGGCAGAATTGGCCTCGGCATGGATCCGGCGCGCGTCTTCGACGCCGTAGCCGGTGCCCCTGGACCCCGCGCTCCGTCTCGGCAACTGTTTCCGCTGAAGGTGACAGTCTGCGCTTGGTGCGAGCACCGTTCGATCGAAGGCATCTGGGACGAACTCGATGTCGTGCTCCACACGTTCATCACGGGGGGGCGCCACTTCGTCACACACGGCATCTGTCCGACATGCTTCGCGCAGTGCGCGCCCGGCACCCCGTACCCGGAGTCGAGTCCGTTCGGCGCCCCCGGAGTTGACACCGACTAGCGAGCGCGCCCTTTTTCAGTCCGGTCCGAAGTTTGAGCGCTTCTTCGGTGGAGAAAGCCACTCTCAGGAGGCCGGTGAGGGCGCGGTGGAGGCTGGAAAGCCGAGACCCCGCTGTCCGGCCTCTTTCTTTTCTCGTTTGGCAGCTATGGTGCCGATAGCCGCAATCAGGTAGTCGCGCCCGCCGAGTCCTTAGACCCCGCTCCCGTCGCACGCTTCCACTTCCGCGGAACGCAGTTATTGCGAAGGGACCGCGATGGATGTGATCAGGGTGCACGCGCCAAGCAAAGCCCATGCAGAACGTCTAGTGGCTTCGGTGGATGGGGGTTTCTCCGTCAGCCTGGACGGTGGCGACCCTTCGACCGAGGTGGAGCTGAAACTCGACAGCGAGACCGCAACCAAGCTGGTCGAGCTGTTCGACCTGCTCGGACGATGGCTGAGCGACGGCGACCTCCAGTCATGCCAGATCGGGTTCGGCGAACGAAGCTATACCTTGCTCGCCGCCAAGGCGGGCGAAGCGAGCGACCCAACAGCGTTCTTGCTCGAGCGCACCGTCCAGCTACAAACCGCATTGGATTCGCGCGTCGTGATCGAGCAGGCCAAAGGAGTCATCGCTGCAAGAGAGTCCATTAGCCCAGACGAGGCCTTCCAGCAGATTCGTCGACAGGCTCGAGGCGAGCGAAGGAAATTGCACGCCCTTGCCACCGAGATCGTCTCGACCACAAGCTCGAGAGTGACCTAGCGAGTAAAGACCCCGCTGCGATCTCGGCTTTCGCAGTTTCCCCGGCGAGCATCAAGTTCTGCGAGTGGGCGGTGCAGGTCTCGAACCTGCGACCTCCTGCGTGTAAGGCAGGCGCTCTCCCAACTGAGCTAACCGCCCGGTCGCGGTCAGCGTAGCTTTCGCCCGCGGCGCTTGCCTTTCGCCAGGAACGCGCTGGCGACCCGCTCGCGCAAGGCCGCCGGAGGTTGCAGCGGAGCGAGGCTGCCGAGGATCTCGGTCGCCGACGGAAAACGACGCTTCGTCTCGCGACAGGTCGCGCACTCGTGCACGTGGCGCTGCACCGATCGGGCGACGCTCATGCGATTCGACGAGAGCGCGGCGTCGAGGTCTTCGCAGTTGTGACGCGCGCGCGTTGCGAGCAACGTCGAGGCGACCGAGTTCTCGAGCGCGTTGCAGAGCCCCGAGAGCTGCCAGGCCAGCTGTTCGCGCCGAACCTCGAGCTCGCACGCGAGCTCGTCGACGCTGAGGTCGTGCCTCAGGTGCAGGTCGAGCAGCGAGTACCGGTCTCGGTCGAGCGCGGCGGCGGCATCCCAGACGAGCTCGACGAGGTCCTTGTCGAACGCGATGCCGGGATCCGACAGCCGGCTCGTGTCGACCTGCGTGTACTCCAATGCTTCGCGTTCGACCACGCGCGCGGGCGGCCTGCGCTTCGGCGCGGATAGTGCTAGCGCAGCGTCGCGGACGAGAACATGGAGCCAGGCGCCGACGCCGTACGGCGCACCCTCTTCCCGAAAGAGCTCCCAGGCCCGCTCGAGCCCGGCGCGAACGACCTCGCCTGCAGCCTCGCGCTCGCGAACGGTGCGCAGAGCCAGGTCGAACAGCCCGTCGAAGTCAGGGCCGTAGAGCGAGACGAACGCCTCACGATCGCCGGAACTGGTGCGGGCCGCAAGCCCATCAGCCCGGCCCAAGTTGGCTGCCGCAGCCACCAAAGACCAACCTTCCGCAGGGGCTCGGAGTGTAGGTCGGTTTTCAAATTTGTAAATCCCCCATGTTCCGGCCACAATCCCAAACCGCCGCCGTGCGCGTCCGCAACGCCCGGCACAAACGGCCCGGATCACAACAACAAACCGGACGTTCTACCGGTCTAAGCGTGAGGGCTGGCCGCTGACAGTGCGTCCGCCGGAAGGGTCGAGCGCATCGCGCAACCCGTCGCCGACGAAGTAGATCGACATCAGGATCAGAGTCAGAACTAGCCCGGGGAAGAACAAGCCCCACCAGTTGAAGAGCCCCTCGACGTATGCCGCGGCCATGACGGCGCCGAGACTCGGGAAGCTCGACCGGTCGAACACTCCCAGATACGACAGCGTCGTCTCGAGCAGGACGGCACCGGCGGTCATAACCGTCGCTGCGACGGCAATCGAGCCGACGGCGTTTGGGAGGATGTGGCGCAAGATGATCCGGAGATCGCTTGCGCCCACCGCGCGGGCGGCGGCGACATACTCCGTCTCGCGCAGTTCCAGAGCGGCTCCGCGGACGATCCGTGCGAGCGGCATCCACAGCAAACAGGCGAGCAGAAGCGACACCGAGAACGCCGATGTCAGATGCAGATACGTCGCCGCGACGAGCACGACAATGAGCGGTGGGAGGGTGAGAAACAGGTCAGTCAGTCGCATCAGCGACTCACCGATGATGCCGCCGAAGTAACCAGCGACCACGCCAAAGAGCGTCCCGAGCAGCGTGCCGAAGACAGCAACCAGCATCGCTACGCGAGCTTCCATCCCGGTCCCATGGAGAACGCGGGTGAGATAGTCGTTGCCGATCTGATTCGTCCCGAATGGATGCGACCAGGTCGGAGCCTTGCTCAATGAGCTTAGGTCCACCGCGTTGTAGCTGTACGGAGCAATGTGGCTTGCGAGAAGCCCGGCAGAGAAGATGAACGTCAGGACGACCAGGCTTGCGGTCGCCATGCGGTGACGAAGAAATCTCCGCCGGGCACGAGTCCACGTGCTGCGTGCGGCGACGTCGTGCACATACGCGTCATAAAACTCATCGGGCGCGGCAGCTCCCGCGCTCACGAACATTCCTCGGCTAGTCAACGCCTCGAAGATGCTCAACGATCGGAGTCTAACTCGTCGTTCACCACCAGCCCTCGGAGTCAGCGCGCTGTAGTCACGCTCCTACCAAGGGGGGTAGGCTCCCGGTTCGTGAATCGAACTCTGAAGGCGGGTCTGCTCGGGGTCGGCCTCACAGGGCTTCTGTCTGTCATCGCCCTCGCGGCGCGAGGCAGTCATCCGATCGACCACGGACGAGTTGCCACGCGGCCGGTGCCGGTGACACTGCAGGACAGTTTCGTCACCCTGCTCGAAATCGGCTACGTGATCGTGATGATCGCGATCCTCGTTGTGCTCTTCAAGCGCCGCTCTTTGGACAATCCGCAGGAGTCCCGCTGGCTACGCAACTTCATCTTGGTTATGACGCTTTCGCTCGTCGTCGCCGTGTTCGGGTCGTGGGCTATCAGGCATGGGCACTACGGGCATCACCAGCAGGCGAAAGGCGATGCGCAACACCAGACACAGTCGAACAAGCCGAAGCCGGGTTCTGCTCTCCCTCAGAACCAGGTTCGTCCGGCGAAATTTCAGTGGCCGCTCGCTGCTGGGGTTGCTGGGCTTGTGCTTCTTGGTGGCGTGCTGATCTTCGCTCGCGCCCGGCGGTCGGCCGATCCGGAGGCCCGCCATCAGAATCTCCAGGATGAGCTCATCCAGACGATCGACACGACGATCGACGATCTGCGGAGCGAGGGGGATGCGCGCAAGGCGGTGATTGCGAGCTACGCGAGCATGGAACGCACGCTTGCCTCGCATGGATTCGCGCGGATCCCCGCTGAAGCCCCGCTCGAGTACTTGAGTCGCATCCTCGAGACGCTCAGGGTACGGCCGGATGCAGTGCGATCGCTCACAAATCTCTTCGAGTACGCGAAGTTCAGTCGTCACGACATCGATCGGCAGATGAAGGAAGCTGCGATCGAGGCGCTGCTGACCATCCGTGCGGATCTGAGCGTGGAAGAGAGCGTTGCCGCATGAAGGAGATCCGCCGTCGGGCACTGAAGCTCGGTTTGATCCTCAGCGTGACCATCGGAGCGGCCGCTCTCCTCAGCAGCGGCTTGCGATCCGCGCTCGTGGATGCGTATCTGTTCTCGATCGGCGGTGTGACCCTCCTTGCACTCGTTCGCGCTGCACGCGCGAAGGCTCCTGTCGATCGTTCATCGGCATACGAGGCCGCAGCGGCGAAGCTTCGACTCGCTCCAGCCGATACCGGTCCGCTTGCCCTGACGCACGAGCTGGACCAGTCGATTGCGAGTGAGTTCCACCTGCACCGGCGGCTCTGTCCGCTACTCAGGGAGATCGCTTCCAGCCGACTGCGGCTTCGCCACGGCATCGATCTCGCGGCAGATCCCGAGCGCGCACGGGAGCTCGTCGGCGCTCACGCCTGGGAACTCGTCAACGAGCGCCGTACTCCACCGCAAGACCGCCTCGCGCCAGGCCCATCGCTGGCATATCTTCGCGAAGTGATCGACGAGCTCGAGAAGGTCTGACTTGCTGGGCGTCGAGGAAGTCGCTAGGCGCGCCGACCGGATTCTCGGCGAAGTGGAGCGTGCGGTCGTTGGGAAGCGCGATGCGCTCGAGCTCGTGCTCCTCGGTTTTCTCGGGGACGGTCACGTTCTGATCGAGGACTTTCCCGGCCTTGCGAAGACGCTCACCGCCCGGTCGTTCGCACAGGTTCTCGACATCGAGTTCAAACGCATCCAGTTCACACCGGATCTGATGCCCTCCGACGTCACCGGCTCCTCGGTGTACAACCAGCGCAACGGCGACTTCGAGTTTCGGCGAGGCCCGATCTTCACCAACCTCCTCCTCGGCGACGAGATCAATCGCGCCCCGCCAAAGACGCAGGCTGCTCTGCTCGAAGCGATGCAGGAGCGGCAGGTGACGACAGAAGGCGAAACGCTGCGGCTCGATCCTCCGTTTCTCGTGATCGCGACACAGAACCCGATCGAGTACGAGGGCACGTATCCGCTCCCAGAGGCTCAGCTCGATCGCTTCCTGCTGCGCGTCAACTTCGGCTACCCCAGTCACGAGGATGAGTGGACTCTGCTCGAAAGGCGGCTCGAGCGGGCGTCCGATGAACTCCGGCTCGAGGCAGTGATCGACGGGCGCGGGCTCGTCGAGATGCAAGAGGCGATCGAGCAGGTGCACGTGACCGAGCCCATTGGCAGATACATCGTGGATGTCGTGGCCGGAACGCGGGCCAGCCGTCGCGTTCAGGTCGGGGCAAGCCCACGCGGCTCGCTGGCGCTGCTCAAGCTCTCCCGCTGCAGGGCTGTGCTTGCAGGCCGCGACTTCGTCACACCGGAGGATGTGAAGGCGGTCGCGGCGCCGGCTTTGGCGCACCGCTTGATGCTGCGGCCCGAGCTCTGGGTTCAGCGCATCCGGCCGGAAGACGTCGTGCGCGAGGTTCTAGAGACCGTGCCGACTCCTCCGGCCGAAGACCTGCCCATGCGTTGAGGCGCTCGGCCACCCCCAAGCTCGGTGCATATGCGGGGCTGACCGCGTTGGGCTTGCTGGCGGGGCTGGCGGCCGGCCTGCCGGAGCTCGTCGTCCTCGCAGCACCCTTTGCGGTCACGTTGATCTTCGGCCTGTTGCTCGTGCGCGGCCCCGAGATCACGGCGAACGTGACACTCGAACGGGACCGCGTCCTTGAGGGCGAGGAATTCGCTGCGACGATCGAGTTGGTCGCCGTGACCGGCGCCGAGCGAATCGAGCTGCTGCTCGAACACGGGTCCGGGCTGGTCATCTCCCCGGAATTCCCGCGCACCGTTCGCCTTCGCGATGGGGAGCAAACGGCTCTTCACTTTCGAGTGAAGTGCTCGCGCTGGGGTGCATACGACTTCGGCCTGCTTCAGCTACGTACGCATGACATGTTTGGCCTCTTCCGGCACGAGCTCGTTCTCGACTCCAGGCAGCCACTAAAGGTCTATCCGCGAGAGGAGTCCATTCGCCAGCTGCTGCGACCCAGGGACACACAGGTGTACTCGGGGAATCACGTCGCGAGGCAGAGGGGTGGAGGGATCGAGTTCGCAGACCTGCGGCCGTTCGTTGCAGGCGACCGCGTGCGGCACGTCAACTGGCGCGCCAGCGCCCGTCGAGGCGAGCTCTGGGTGAACGAGCACCATCCCGAACGGAACGCGGACGTCGTGATCTTCCTGGACTCTTTCGCGGAGGCACGCCGCGGCGGTCGTTCCACGCTCGACCCTGCCTTGCGGGCAGCCTCGAGCCTTGTCGGCAGGTACTTACGCGAAAAGGATCGTGTCGGCTTCGTCAGCTTCGGTGGGATGTTGAACTGGCTGCTTCCTTCAACCGGCACGCGGCAGCTCTACCGCATCGTAGACGCCATGCTGGATACACAGATTCTCTTGAGCTACGCGTGGCGCGACATCAACGTGATTCCCCGGGGGACTCTGCCGCCTCACGCACTCGTCGTCGCGCTTACACCGCTGCTCGACGATCGAGCCGCGGGCGCCTTGCTCGACCTGCGCGGGAGGGGCTTCGATCTCGTCGTCATCGAGGTGTCTCCGGGCTCGTACCTCCAAGAGCCGAAGGAGGAGCTCGAGTTACTTGCCGTCCGGCTCTGGCGGCTCCGGCGGGAGGCGCTCCGGGACCGCTTTGCGCTGGCCGGCATTCCGGTCGCCGTGTGGGAGGACGAGCCATCGCTGGCGGCCGCCCTCGAGGAGGTGAGCGCATACCACCGGTTCGGCAGATTGGCGTCCGCGTAGGCAGAGCACTGTGGGCGGTGCCCGCGTTGGCAGGCGTCGTCGTGTACGCAGCGACGAAGTCCGAGCGTTTTCCGATGTTGGTGCTCGCGCTTGGCGTCGCCGGGATCATCCTCACGGTTGGGGGTGTAGTTGGACGCTGGGCGCCGGTGCTCCCTTTGGGTCTGGTCGGCGTGGGCGCTGCCTACGCTGTCTTCCTCGGGTTGCATCCAGAGAGCGTCGACCCATGGGCTCCCTTCGTTGCAGCTACGCTCTTCGCCGGAGCGGAGCTTGGGTTCTCGGCTATCGAGTCAAGCGTGGCTCAGCAAGACCCAAAACAGAAGGCGCGCAGAGTGATCGCTGTCGCCGTAGGTTTCCTCGGCACCGCAATCCTGGGAAGCGGTCTCCTCCTGGTAGGCGGAAAGGCACACCGCGGGGTCGCGCTCGAGGCCGCCGGCATACTCGCTGCGGTGACGCTCATGGCGATCGTCGTCGGCCTTGCTGCGCGGCAGGGTCGCGACTGATGCCAGGCCGCAGGACGGTTTCAAAATGCGAATCCGAAAAATCCTCGGACGGGATTTCCCATCGCCGCCGGGCGCGTCCGCGACGCGCCCGGCCACAACGGCCCCGACTCACAACGAGAAACCGAACGAGATCATCATGCCCGCGGAGCGGGCGGATCTCGTTCGGTGATGGGCCGGGCAGGGATCGAACCTGCGACCTTGGGATTAAAAGTCCCCTGCTCTACCAACTGAGCTACCGGCCCGCCCGGCCAGTGTAGACGCGGCTCGCGGCTATTCTGGTGCCGGCCGCCCCCATCGACTAGCGGCCTAGGTCGCCACCCTTTCAAGGTGGTAGCGCGGGTTCGAATCCCGCTGGGGGCATCACCGAAGTACCGTCCGCGTGATGGGGACGTTGCAGGCAGACATCGAGGCGCTTGCCGCTGACGGCTTCTCGGGCGTCGTGCGAGTCGACACGCGCGGGCGAGACCGAGTTGGCCGCCGCTTACGGATTTGCGCACCGCGGCCTTGCGCTCCCGAACACGCTCGATACGCAGTTTGCGGTTGCGAGTGGAGCCAAGGCACTGACCGCCCTGGCGGTGATGAGCCTCGTCGAAGACCGCACACTCGCACTCTCGACGACCGCACGCTCCGTGCTCCGCTCGGATCTGCCGCTCATCCGCGACGACGTCACCGTCGAGCACCTGCTCGCGCACCGCTCGGGCATCGGCGACTACCTCGATGAGAACGCCGGGTACTGACGTCGACGACTACGCCATGCCGGTTCCCGTCCAGCAGCTCGTGACGACCGAAGACTTCCTGGCGGTGCTCGACGGCTACGAGACCCAGTTTCCGCCGGGAGAGCGGTTCGCCTACAACAACGGCGGCTACGTCGTACTCGCGCTCATCGCCGAGCGCGCGAGCGGCGTTCCCTACCACGAGCTCGTGCACCGACGCGTCTGCGAACCGGCGGGGATGGTCGACTCCGCGTTCCTGCGCTCGGACGAGCTCCCCGGCCGCGCCGCGCTCGGCTACCTCGCAACGGGCAACGGCTCGCGCACGAATGTCTTTCACCTCCCGGTGCGCGGCAGCGGCGACGGCGGCATCTACACGACCGTGGCGGACGTCAGTTCCTTCTGGGCGGCGTTCTTTGCCGGCAAGATCGTCTCGGCGGAAACCGTTGCGGAGATGGTGCGCCCTCGCAGCAGCGATCCCGAAGCCGCGAAGCGCTACGGGCTCGGCTTCTGGCTCGCAAAGAGCGGCGACGCGGTCATGCTCGAGGGAAGCGACGCCGGCGTCTCCTTCTGGAGCGCGCACGATCCCGGCTCAGGCGTGACCTGCTCTGTGATCTCGAACAGCACGGACGGGGCGTGGCCGATCGCTCGGCTGCTGAGGGAGCGACTGTCCTCCTGAACGAGTCCGTGGGAACGACGCGCTTAGTCGGCCGCGCGAACGTGCGCAAGCGTTTCGCACCCCTCGACGGCACGCCGGGACAGACGACGTACAAGAACGGAACCGTTCGTATCCAGGCTGAAGGCACAGCCGCGATGGTCACGCCGCCGTTCGGAATGTCACACGAGGGCGAGTACGACACCGTTCGGCTCGCACCGCTCTTCGAGGCTCTCGCCGAAGATCACGTCGTCGCCGTGCTGCTCGTTCGCCTCGGTGGCTATGCGGCCGGAGTCTTCGACGGCGAACGCCTGGTCGCGTCCAAGGTCGGCTCCCGCTTCGTCAAGAACCGAAACAAGAAAGGCGGCTCGTCCTCGAATCGCTTCCGGCGACGCCGCGAGGAGCAAGCGCGCGTGCTCGTCGACGAGGCCGCGCGAGTTGCTGTCGAGACATTCGAGCCGTGGCGTAAGCGCGTCGAGTTCTCCGCACTGGGCGGCGATCGCTTCGCCATCAAGGAGGTACTGGCAACGAGCCCTCGTCTCGACTGGCTCCAAGAGAATGCGCTGCCGCGGTTCTTCACGGTGACCGACCCTCGTCAAAACGTCCTCGAACGATTGTCGTACGACCTCTACTCCGCAGAAGTCGCCGACGATTGAAAAGAAACGCGCGCGCCCAGAAAGACCGGGCGCGCGCATTCACAGACGAACTACGCCTGAACGACGACGTTCTTCGCCTCGGGGCCCTTAGCACCCTCGGCGGCCTCGAACTCGACCTTCGCCCCCTCGGGGAGCGACTTGAAGCCGTCACCAGCGATTGCGCTGTGATGAACGAACAGGTCCTTGCCGGCCTCCGAAGGAGAGATAAAGCCGTAACCCTTGGAGTCGTCGAACCACTTAACAGTTCCGGTAGCCATAGAAAAACACCTCCTCTACCAATTCACGAACGGTAGAAGAAGGCGTTAGTGCCAACCAGTACTCGCTCTGTCTCACGCACCGTAGCACGGGAATCCCGCGATTCCGCCGCCGCACCTTCACATCTAGCTCATATCGTCCTCGGCTCCGGGCGCAACGTTGCCACGATCAGTGAAGCCAGCGTGACCGGATCGAACGGCTTGGGCAACGCCGCGATCGCACCGAGCTCACGTGCGCGTGCATCGATGTCCGTCTCGCCGCTCACGAACACCAGCGGGATGCTGCGCGTCTTACGCCCTCGGCGCACGCTCTCGGCGACCTGAAAACCGTCCAGGCCCGGCATCGACACGTCCAGCAGAACGAGATCGGGTCGCTTTTGACGTGCGAGCTTCAGTCCGGTCAAGCCGTCCTCGGCTTCGAAGACGTCGATCTTCAGGGCCTGCAGATTCGCAACGCACAACGCTCGCGCGCCCGCGTCGTCGTCGATCAACAGGATCCGCGGAACGCGCCTGCGCTTGAGCGGGCGAATGTGCAACCGCCGGCGCGCCGAGGCCTCGACATCCCCCGCGCTCGTCTCCAGAACGTACGACATGGCAACCCCGATTGCTCGCGGACGACCGGAAGCTCGAGTCGTCGCCTTCTGAGTTGCCGACCATGGTCTGAAGCCGGCGCGCCGTGTCGGTCAGTGGCTGGAACCGACGCGGACTGGATCCAAAGTACCACTCTGGCACTGGTCTTACGAGTCTTCTGGTATCGCAGCGATCCGGCCGGCGGTGCCGAGAACGGTTCCCGCCGTCGCATCCGTCCGCCAGACAGGCAGCGCTTTGCTTGACGAGGAGGACCTGGCCGGCCCGGATCTGGGAAACGCGATCCCCCACGAGACGATCTCGTCGGAGCCGATCTCAACCGGATTGAGCTTCGCGTCGAGCGATGCATCGGTTCGCGGAACAGGCGTTGTTGTGACAGTGATCTTCTTCATGATGTTCCACCCCTCGCGCCGGGGAAAGCCCGCAAACTGCGGGCCTTCCCGGCAACGAAGTCGGGGTCTTTACGCCTTGACCTCGCCGTTCGTCTTGTGGACGATGATCTCCCCGTCCGTCACCTTCGGCGGATTCTGGAGGATCTCCTCGAGCTTCTGGTCGCGCACCCACTCGGAAGCGAGACGAGTCGACTCGTTGGCCTGAGCCGACGTCTCGAACACGCCGACCGAGCTCATGACGCCGTTACCGGTATCGATGAGGAAGTAGCTGCTGAAGCCCGGCAGCTTGCTCAAGGTCGGTGCGAGATTCTCGTCGACACTCTTCTTGAGCTGCTCCATCTTCGATGCGTCGATGCCTTCGTAGCGTCTCACGGTGGCAAACATACGTTGCTCCTAACGTTCTTCTTCAGGTTGGAAGGCCCGAGTCGAGCCCTCCTGGTGCGCTCAGGACAGGTTTCGCAAGTCGAAGAGGAACCTCGGAGCCTCGGCGGCTTCCGCGCTAGGTCCTACGCGCTCACCCAACATAGCCGCGATCCGCTGCGACTGCGGACCGCCCCCTGAAATGGAGGAGTTGTTACGGTGTTTTGCAGCTAGACGAACCCGGTGACGCGTGTGCGTCCTCCCGCTTTCGTGTGGGAGGTAACCGAAGTGGTCGCAGCAACGACGACACAGGTCTCGCACTCACGCTGGCCGTCGCGCACAACCGGCTTGCCCAACGAGGCGCGATTGGCCCTCGTCCCGAGCGGTCCAGACTATGCAGCGATCGAGGCCGAGCTGGAGGAAGCCGGCGCGGAGCGGCTCCTCGCCGCGGTCGCGGAAGTCCGGTCGAACCGCGAGCCGAATTCCAGCACGTGAAGTAAGGGCGCCGAAAAGGTGCCTCCGGCTTCCCCGATACACCAACGAAACGGAACTTTCCGCGACGGTGGACGCCGACGCCGTCAGTCGAAATGGCGAAAGCCGTCGGGCCTGCGGAAACCCGGAGGCCGGGGCGGACCCGTCCTGTTGACGAGATCCGTGATCCGGGCCGTGAGGTTCGGGAGCATCTGATCTTCCTGAGCCTTCGTGATCCGGCCGGCACTGACGGCTGCGTCGAGTCTGCTCTTCGACGCTGCGACCAACGCAGCGACCAGGCCGTCGGCTGTCTTGCCGTGGGCCTTCGCGACCTGCGCGAGCGTCTTGCCGCTCCCAAGCTCCGTGCGCAGCTGCGCCTCGGTCACGCCGATGTAGCTCGCCGCAGGATCGAGGCCGAGGAAGAGTCCGTCGTGATGGCCGAAGCCACCATCATGGAAGCCACCAAGCACGGGGAAGTCGCCCGACTGGATCCGCTGCTTCATGGCGTCGCCCTGCCCCTTCGTGATGCCGCCCCGCCGCGACCGCGGCGTCGACGCGGTCGGCGAGAGCCGTCTTCAGCGCATCGCTGAGCTTCGCCGACGGAATCCCGAGCTGCTTCGCGGCGTCATCGATGACCGCCTTGCTCTCTGCGCCGGGGGACGTGGCCTGTGACGCGGCGACGGCCACGCCGCCGCCGGCAGCCGCGACGACGACAGCGGCTCCGATGAAGATCTTGTGCTTACGGTTGAGTGTCATGCACTCAGAGAACCAGCCGGCCCTAAGAGGGCGCTAAGAACTTCCTAAGAACTGCCGTTCAGCCGCAGGGTCATCCGCGTTCCTCCGCCGTTCGCGCGCTCGGCGACGACCGAGCCGCCGTGCGAATCAGCGACTTGCCGGACGATCGCGAGTCCGAGACCCGAGCCGGGCAGCCCACGCGCGGAACGAGCGCGGTAGAAGCGGTCGAAGACGTACGGAAGATCTTCTTCCTCGATCCCGGGACCGTGGTCACGAACGGTGACGCTGCCGTCCTTGACCGATACCTCGACCTCACCGCCGGGCGGGCTCCACTTCGCCGCGTTGTCGAGCAGGTTCCCGACGGCGCGCTCGATCGTCGCGGGGACTCCCTGCACAACCGACTCGTCCAGGTCGGTCTTGAACGTGACGTTCGGACGATTCCGCCGCGTGCGCTCGACTGCGTCGGCAGCGATCAGATCTAGTCGTACGTCCTCCGGCTCGGCGGTCTGCTGCGCGCCCCGGGCGAGCTCGATCAACTCGGAGATCAACGTCGTCATCTCTCCCAGCTGGTCGACGACGTCCGTCAGCAATCGCTCACGCTCTCCGGGCGGCAGCTTGCGTTCGCTCGCGAGCACCTCGATGTTGGTGCGCAGGCTCGTGAGCGGCGTGCGCAGCTCGTGCGACGCGTCCGCCACGAGCTGCCGTTGCTGACGGGACGACTCCTCGAGCGCGCCGAGCATCGCGTTGAAGCTTCCTGCCAGCCTGCTCAGCTCGTCGCGCCCGCTGACCTCGATCCGTTCCGAGAGATCGCCGGTGTTCGTGACGGTTTCCGTCGCGGCGGTGAGGCGCCGCACGGGGGCGAGCGCAGCGCGCGAGACGGCAAGGCCGAGCGCAGCAGCGATGGCGATCCCGCCGCCGGCGATCAGGATCAGCAGGTTCTCGATCCGGCCCAGCGAGTGGTCGACCTCGGTGAGCGGTCTCGCGATCTGGACCGCGAAGCCGGGTGCGTACGGAAAGGTGAGCATGCGGACGTGCGTGTTGTTGACGCGTGCGTCGGCGAAGAAGCTGCCGCTCCCGGTCCGCGCGACCTTCTTGACCCGGTCCGTGACGGGGAGCGACACGGTCTCACCCGGCGGCAGGTATGCGCGGCCGCCCGCGCCGACGAGCTGCGGATAGCCGGGCGCGCCGCCGAGCTCCGATTGCGGCGCCGCGAAGTTCCGGAAGTCGTGCAGATCGGCGCGCATGAGCTGGGCCGACGTCGTCCGCAGCGAGTCGTCGACGGTTGACCGGAGCTGGTCTCGCACGACGAAGTACACGACGAAGGAGGCGACGACGACAGCGAGCGCAACCGCCGCAGCCGCGACGAGGGCGAGCCGGGCCCGAAAGCTCACGACTCTCGCAGCGCGTACCCGACCCCGCGCACGGTCTGGATCAAACGCGGCTTGCCCCCCGTCTCGGTCTTGCGCCGCAGATACCCGATGTACACGTCGAGGGAGTTCGACGCGAAGCCGAAGTCGTAGCCCCATACGCGCTCGAAGATGATCGATCGCGTCAGAACCTGGCGCGGGTTCGTCAGGAACAGTTCCAGCAGAGCGAACTCGGTTCGTGTCAGGTCGATCGGCTCCCCGCCACGGCGCACCTCCCGCGTTCCCGGGTCGAGCTCGAGATCCGCGAACCGCAGAACCTCGTCGTCGTCGGCCGACGTCCGGCGCAAGAGTGCGCGAATGCGGGCGACGAGCTCTTCGAGCGCGAAGGGCTTCGTCACGTAGTCGTCGGCCCCGGCATCGAGACCGGAGACACGGTTCTCGACCTCGTCGCGGGCCGTGAGCATCAACACCGGCACGCGATTGCCATTCTTGCGGAGCCGCCGGCACACCTCGAGACCGTCCACGTTCGGCATCAGCACGTCGAGGAGCACGGCGTCGGGTTGGCTTTCGCCGTTTCCCTCCAGCCGCTGGAGCGCCTCCTGGCCGTCCGCGGCAAGCTCGATCTCGTAGCCCTCGAGCTCGAGCGCACGCTTCAGGGACTCGCGAACGGCGCGTTCGTCATCTACGACGAGGATCTTCACGAGCCCATTGTGCTTGTGGAAGCTGAGAGCGGGCTAAGAGCTAGGAGCTAGGGCCTGGCGACGGTCAGCACCGCGCTGCCCCGTCCGCTCAGCGCGGTGATCCGGATGCGGTAGCTGCGCGCCCCGCAGATCGTCGCCGTGCGCGTAACCGCCTGTGCAGAAACCGCATGGGCGACGCGGGTGGTGGACGCGAACACGTCGAGCGCGACTCGCAGGCCTGCCGAAGGTCTCAGAGTCACCTTCATCGTCCCGTCGAGTGGAGCCGCGATCGTGAACGTCCGCTTTCGAGTCGTCCGCGTGATCGCGGCCGTCTGTGTCGTCGTGGTCGGCGACACCCACGGCGCCACCACGTCCTGCTCGGCGGCGACGAGCGCGGCGGGGGTCGGGTACAGCGCGTCCGACACGATGTCCCACGGAGTTTCCGCACGCCCGGCTTTGCGCTCGTTCAGCACGCGGTACGTCTCGGCCCAGCCCTCGCCCGGGTTCTCGGTGTATTGCACGGGATCCTCGGCGCCGGGAGCGAGGAGCCCCTTTCTCGCCTTCGCGCAAACCTGCATTGACGACGACCACTTCTTCGGCCCGTAGTCGAGTGCGTTCCACGGCGCGTCCGAGCGGTTGGCCGCGATGTGATGCCCGTACTCGTGCGTGATCACGGCTTCGGCGGAAAGGTCGGTGCCCGGATCTTCACCGGGGGTGTAAAGAAATGCTCCGCGAGCGCTGTAGCAGGCGATCGCGTCCTGGCCGCACACGCGCTCGATCTCGGTCGACGTGCTGAGCAGCACGGTCACGGTCGAGAGCTCGGGGCCGTGAATCAGCGAGCCGAGAAAGTCCGCCCAGCGCTGGCCGAGTGTCGGGTTGACCGGAAAGCTGTTCGACGCGTACACCGTGACGGGCTCACCCGCGGCGGTTCTGTATTCCCCACCCCAGTACCCGTCGGGAACTGCCTTGACGACGACCTGCGCGTCGACGATCGGCTGGGAGGCGCGCGCGATCTCGGAAGCCTGCGGCGACTCGAGCTTGCTGAGAGACGGCTTCGACTGTGCAGCCGCCGTCACCACAAGGGCGGTAGCGACGACGGCGGCGCACAGCACGACCAGTCGGGCGGAGGGGGAACGTCCCACCCGGCCGAGGCGACGCGATTGGAAGGTTGATTGAGGTTCCAAGTGCCGCGAAGCCATTGGTTCGAAAGTGCCAGCCCGCCCTAAGACCCTGTTAAGACGGTCGTAAGGAGTTTGTGATTACGAGTCTTAGCGAGTTCTTACCCACGTCTCAGGATGATCTTAGAGACGACTGGTCAGATGACGGCATGACACCCCGCACGAATCGCACTTCCTCCTCCCTGGCGGTCGCACTCGTCGCCGGCGCCCTGATCGGCGCCGGCGGCGGGGCCGCAACCTACGCCGCGCTGTCGCCCTCGAAGGGCACGACCGTGGTCCGCCAGGTCACGGTCGCCGACGCGCAGCCGGCATCCACGACCACGAGCGGCCTGTCCGTTCCGTCGATCTACCGTCTGGCGCGCAAGGGCGTCGTCGAGGTCAGCTCGCCTCAGGGCCAGGGGTCGGGCTTCGTCTACGACACCAACGGTCATGTCCTCACGAACCAGCACGTCGTGGCCGGCACGAGCTCATTGACCGTCAAGCTTTGGAACGGCAAGACCTACCGCGCGACCGTCGTCGGGACTGATCCGTCAACCGACCTGGCCGTGCTGAAGATCGGCGCGCCGGCCTCCGCGCTCTTCCCGCTCGCACTCGGGGACTCGAGCAAGCTCGTCGTCGGCGACAGCGTCGTTGCGATCGGCAGTCCGTTCGGCCTCGCGGAAACGGTCACGTCCGGCATCGTCAGCGCGTTGCACCGCGAGATGCGTTCGCCGAACGGTTTCGCGATCGACGACTCGATCCAGACCGACGCGGCGATCAACCACGGGAACTCCGGCGGACCGCTGCTCAGCGCACAAGGCCGCGTGATCGGCATCAACGCGCAGATCGAGAGCGACTCCGGCGGCAGCGACGGCGTCGGCTTCGCGATCCCGTCGAACACGATCCGCTCGATCGCTGCCCAGCTGATCGCGAACGGGAAGGCCGAGCACGCTTTCCTCGGTGTCGTCCTCCAGGACTCGGCTGCGGGGAACGGCGGAGCCGCGCTTCAGCAGGTTCGCGCCGGCACTCCTGCCGCCGCGGCCGGCCTGCGCGCGGGCGACGTCATCACCGCCCTGGCCGGGAAGAGCATCAGCTCGGCCAGTCAGCTCCGTTCCGCGATCAACGCGCACCAGCCCGGCGACACCGTGCAGCTCACGTACACACGCAGAGGAACGAGCCACACCGCGACCGTGAAGCTGACCAGCCGGCCGAGCTAGACCGAGGCTACGCGGGGCTCTGGTAGGTCTTCGACATCGCCTGGAGCAGCTTCCAGGCGATCGAGCCGTGCGTCTCGACGAGCGGCCGGAACTCCCACGACGTCAGCCCGTAGCAGCGCAGGTCGCTCTCCGCGGTGATCGTGGCGGTGCGCGCGCTCTCGTTGAGCAGGGCGACCTCGCCGAAGTAGTCGCCGGGCCCGAGACGGCGCCGTTCGTCGCCGCCGACGGTGACCGTCGCCTCGCCCTCTTCGATCACGAAGAAGCCGACGCCGGTCTGACCTTCGGAGGTCACCTTGTCGCCGGCGTTGAAGGTCCGCTGCTTCATGGACGCGGCGATCCGACCCAGCTCCTTGTCGTCCAGGTCGGAGAAGATCGGTACCCGCTTGAGGAGTTCGGTGGCCCCGTCTGCCATTGCGAGGACTATGCCACACTGAGCAAGTGAAGCTCACGATTGTCGGGTGCTCGCCCGCCTGGCCGAATCCGGGCGGGGCACAGTCCGGGTACCTCGTCGAGGGCTCGGGACGCGTCCTCCTCGACTGCGGGCCCGGGGTGCTCCCCCGCCTCCGCGAGCAGGAGGGCTGGCCGCGGGTGGACGCGATCGTGATCACCCACTTCCACCTCGACCACTGGGGCGACCTCGTGCCCTGGACGTTCGGCTCGATGTTCGGGCCGGGGCGCGACGTGCCGCCGCCGCAGCTCTGGCTGCCGCCCGGCGGCAAAGCCGAGCTCGAGCAGTTCGGGGTCCAGCTGGGCTTCGCGGGGATGTTCGACGCCTTCGAGATCAGCGAGTACGTCGAAGGGCAGTCGTTCGAGGCGGACGGCCTGACGATCACGCCGATCCGCGTCCCCCACTACCAGCTGCAGACGTACGCGCTGCGCGTGAGCGACGGCAAGACGACCCTGGCCTACTCGGGCGACTCGGCGCCGAGCCCACAGCTGGCGGACGTCGGCCGCGACGCCGACGTGTTCCTCTGTGAGGCGACGCTCGCCGAGAGTCGCGAGGGCGGCGCCGACGGGCTCAGGGGGCACCTTTCCGCAGAGGAGGCCATCGCCGCGTTCGAAGAGTCGGGTGCGCGGCGGCTCGTGATCATCCACCGTCCGTACGAGCTCCCGCTGCCAGACGGCATCGAGCGTGCCGCCGACGGCGACACGTACGACGTCTAACCGCTGAGCCTGAAGGCGAGCTCGCCCAGGCGGCGGTAACCGTCGACGGACGGATGGCTGCCGTCCGAGGTCCAGTCCGCACGCATCCGCCCCGGGCGATCGGGATCCTCGAGCATGTCGTGGAAGGGCAGCACGGGGACGCCTTCCTCGTTGCCGACGAGTCGCAGCAGCTCGTTGAGCTTGCGGATCTCCGGCTCGGCGTCGGGCCAGCCGTTGTTCCACGGCAGCACGTCGACGAGCAGCACGACCTTCCCGAGCTCTTTGCCGTGCCGCACCATCGCACGCAGATTGTCGGCCGCGGGCTCGACGGGCCGGCCCTGCGCGATGTCATTGATCCCGCCCTGCACGACGAGGACGTCGGCGTCGTGCGCGCACTCGGCGAGACGCACCATGATCTCGTCTGTTCTCTCTCCGTGGCGGCCGCAGTTGCGAAACTCGAGCCGCGGATCGGCGAGCGCCGCCCAGTGCTGCCACTGGCTCGTCTCGTCGCCTCCCTTGCGCGAGTCGTAGCCCGGCGAGCCTTCGGTGATCGAATCGCCGAGCGTGGCGACGACGATCCGTTCAGCTCCGGGGATTCGTCTCCTCCGCGACACGCTCCGGAACGCCTTTGTCCTTCGACACGACGTCGTAGCCCTTCATCTGCGAGATGACTTCTTCCACGTCGGGGATCTCGTGCCCGGAGTACACCGCGAAATGATGAGCATTTGAGCGAAGCTGTTCGTACTCCTCGCGGGACATCGTGATGCGCTGCACGCACGCCGCGTCGCCGCACTCGCAGACCAGGTCGAGTGGGTCGTCTTTCAGCTCGAACGTCTGGGCGAGCGCCTCGATTCGCTCGTTGACCTCCCGGAAGACGGCCTCATTGAGGCCGATCCGTTCCTCCCTCGAGCTCATCGGGCGACCCTAACGGTCCGGGGCATCCTCGTCCTTTTCGACGACGACATACCCCTCCTCCCGCGAGATCACCCGGCCCACGGGCGCATCTGCGCCGGCATGTTCCGGCACCGTGAAGTAGTGGTTTGGATGGGCGCGCACATCCGAGTATTCGGCCATGGTCAGCCGCAGGATCTCCCGGCAACCCTCCTGCGGGCACTCGCAGAGGAAGGGGATCCGCTCGAGCGGCGACCCGTACAGGTCGGACTTCTCCTTGATCTGCTCGTTCGCCGCTCGGAAGGTTTGATTGTTTTTGACGATCCGCTCCTGAAGATCATTCATCGTTGCGGACAGTCTCTCTCGCGGCCCGCGGCGCTAAACGCCCTTCTTCGCGATCACCTCCGCGAGGGCAGGCGGCGTGTCCTCCCCCGGCCGGATCGTGAGCACGAACTCGTGCAGCTTCATGCGCTGAGAGCGAGACGCACGCCTGATCAAGTCGAAGGCCTCGTCGAGCCCAAGGCGGTAGCGCTCGGCCACGATTCCCTTCGCCTGCTCGATCGCGACGCGCGACGTCAGCGCGTGCTCGAGTTGCGCCCGCCGCTCGTAGGTTGCATGAGTGACGGCGAGGAGTCGCGCGACCGCGGCTGAGGCCTCCTCGAGCGTGCCGACCTCGATGTCGCCGTCTTCCAAGAACGCCAGTCTAGTGGCGCGGCTGGAGGTCGACCACGAGGTCGCACTCCAGTGCGTCCGCAATGCGGAGCAGCGTGTCGATCCGCGGTGGACGGCCGCCCCGTTCGAGCCGGGCGATCGCGGACTGAGTCGTCCCGACGAGCTCGGCCAGCTCACGCTGTGACAGCCCGCGTTCCTGGCGCCGCTCGGCGACCTGCTCGGCAATAGCCGCGAAGAACCACCCGCGATCGGCGGTGCGGATTCGCTCCTGCAGGCGCTCGAGCGCGCCCTTGGTCATTCGCGGCATTGCAGGAATGCTATGCCAGGAGAGCTCGCTGCCGGCGGAGAGCCGCAAGCACGGTATCGACGTCCTCGACCGTGTTGTAACAGTGGGCCGAGATCCTGAGGTTGTCGTCGCGGTCCGAGGTGACGATCCCCTCCTCGCCGAGCTTCGTCACGAGGGTCTTTGCATCCGTGGACTTGACGCACATCAGCGCGCCACGCCGGTCCGGTGAACGCGGAGTCACGAGCTTCGCGCCGAGCTCGTCGAGCCCGTCGATCAGATGGGCGTTGAGGCCCTGCACATGCTCGCGTGTCTCCGCGACGCCGATCTCCTGCATCAGCTCGATCCCTGCGATCCCCGCATAGATCGCCGGCACGGGCGGCGTGCCGGACTGGAAGCGCGCCGCCGTGTGCGCGGGCGAGTAGTCCGTGTGATCCATTGCGAAGATGTTCTCGTCCGCGAACCAGCCGGTCTGCGTCGGCCAGACGCGCTCGACGAGGTCGCGGCGGCAATAGAAGAACCCGAGCCCCGCAGACCCCAGCAAATACTTGAGGACGCCGGCGCCGAGAAAGTCGACTCCGAGCGCGGCTACATCGACCGGGAGCGAGCCGATCGCCTGGAACGAGTCGAGCAGCACGAGCGCACCGCGCGCGTGCGCCAGCTCCACGACGGCCGGCACGTCGAGCATGGCGCCGTTGCGATAACAGACGTGCGTGAGCGAGACGATGAGCGTGTCCTCGTCGATCGCGCGCTCGAAATGCTCGATGGGAATCGTTCCGTCGTCTGCAGCGAGGACATGCGACACGCGTGCGCCCCGTGCTTCCTGCGCGTGCCAGATCTGGCCGATGGTCGGGAACTCCCAGTCCGTCAACACGACCTTCGAACGTTGCGTAAAGCGCAGCCCGCTCGCCAGCGCGCTCACTCCCGCGGAAAGGGACGTCGTCACGGCGACTTCGTCCGGTGCTGCGTTGACGAGCTCCGCGAACGCCGAGCGTGCGGTCTCCTGGCGCTCGACCCAGTACTCCCACGGCGCACCTTTTTCGTCCCAGTCCTCGAGGTACTGCCCGTAGGCGGCGCGAACAGCATCGGAGAGCGCGCCCTGCGAGCAGGAGTTGATGTAGACCTGGCTGTCGAAGATCGGAAAGCGGTGACGGCACCGCGCCGCCAGCGACGCAGCCTCAACGGCCAAGGTAGGCCTTCCTCAGGTCCTCGTGCGCGAGCAGCTCGTTGGCCGGGCCCTCGAGCACGAGCCGGCCGGTTGAGAGCACGTACCCGCGGTCGGCGATCGAGAGGGCCATGTTCGCATTCTGCTCGACGACGAGCATCGCGACGCCGGACTCGTGCACCTGCTGGATGATCTCGAAGCTCCGCTCGACGAGGATCGGCGCGAGCCCCATCGACGGCTCGTCCATCAGCAGCAGCTTCGGGCGAGCCATCAGCGCCCGCCCCATCGCGACCATCTGCTGCTCGCCGCCCGAGAGCGTCCCCGCCAGCTGGCTGCGCCGCTCGTGCAGCAGCGGGAACAGCGTGTAGACCCGCTCGAAGTCCTCCTTGCGCCCTTTCGTGTCACGGATCAGGTACGCGCCCATCTCCAGGTTCTCGAGCACCGTCATCGGGCCGAACAGGCGGCGGTTCTCGGGGACGATCGCCATCCCTTTCTGGATCCGGTAGCTCGTCGAGCGGCCCGTCACCTCTTCGCCGCGAAACGTGACCGACCCGTTGCGCGGCTGCACGAGACCGAGGATCGTCTTGAGCGTCGTCGACTTGCCCGACGCGTTGCCGCCGAGCAGCGACACCAGCTCGCCTTCGCGCACGACCAGGTCGAGACCTCTCGAGGATGTGGATCTCCCCGTAGTAGGTGTCGATGTTCGTCAGGCGGAGGAGATCGGCTGCGCCGTTCGTGCTCACTTGGTCTCCGCCCTGCGCAGGCCAAGGTAGGCCTCGACGACGCGTGGATCGGTTGCGACCGCTTCGAAGGAGCCCTCGGCGATCTTGACACCGTGGTCGAGGGCGACCACACGGTCGGAAATGCCTTCGACGACGTGCATATCGTGCTCGATCACGAGGATCGTGTAGCCGCCGTCATCGCGGAGCTTGCCGATCAGCTCCGTGATCTCGTGCGTCTCGCGTGGGTTCATCCCGGCGGCGGGCTCGTCGAGCAGCAGCACGCGCGCTTCCGTCGCCATCGCGCGGGCGATCTCGAGCCGACGCCGGTTTGCGTACGAGAGGCTGTACGCATGCTGGTCCCAGCGATAGCCCATCAGCCGGTCACCGAAGAACGAGAGCTTCTCCTCGGCGAGGCGATGGATCTCCTTCTCCTCCCGCCGCGCCGCGGGCGTCCGGACCATCGAGCGCAGCACGCCGACCTTGGTGTGGCCGTACTGGGCGGCCATGACGTTCTCCTTGACTGTCATGTTCAAAAAGAGTCGGAGCGTCTGGAACGTGCGCGCGATGCCGAGCTCGGTGATCTTGTGCGGCGCGACGCCGACGAGGTTCCGGCCTTCGAGCGAGATCGAGCCAGAGTCGGGGCGATAGATGCCGGTGATCAGGTTGAACAGCGTCGTCTTGCCGGCGCCGTTCGGGCCGATCACGCTGACGATCTCGTTCTCGCGAACGTCGAGGTCGAGCTCTGCGATCACGCGGAGCCCGCCGAAGGACTTGTCGACGCCGCGGAGCTCGAGCAAGGTCGCGGGCGTGCTCATACGATCTCCACGGTCGCCGTGCCGAAGAGGCCCTGCGGGCGAACGTTCATCAGAGCCACGAGCATCGCGCCGAGCAGGATCAGCCGCGTCGCGCCACCGATGTTCAGGAGCAACAGGTTCTCCCACACAAACATGACGAGGTACAAGAGCACGGGGAGTAACACCGCGCGCCAGACGCGGCCTAACTGCGGGAAGATCACGATTGCTGCGATCATCAGGATGTACGCGCCGTCCGCGATCTTGACCGCGTCCTTCGGGAAGAGCATCCAGTGGTCGAGTGCGCGCGCGAACACACCGGATCCGATCGACTCGCCGTCGACGAGGCGTGGATACGCCGCCGAGGCGATCGCGTGGACGGCGAAGCCGAAGGCGAGCAACCCGGCGAGGTCGGCGGCGAGCCTCCGCCAGGGCCGGATCTTGACGAGGATCGCGAGCAGGATCGCGCCGTAGAAGAGCGGGCGCGCGTTCGCGGACGAACGCAAGAGCTCCGGCACGCTGCTGACCACGATGGCGCCGACGACGATTCCCATGATGCTCCCGAACCCGCCGAGGATCATGATCGCGTAGATCGTGATCAGCAGCCCGACGTCGTAGTCGCCCGGCAGCGCGGCCGTTGCGATCGTCCCGTAGATCGCTCCGGTCAGTCCCGCCGCAGCGGCGCCGAAGACGAAGGCGAGCAGCTTCAGCCGGTTCACCGGGATGCTCATCACCTCTGCAGCCAGCGGATCCTCACGAAGAGCGCGCCACGCACGCCCGGTCCTCGAGTCGTTGATGAACGAGAGCAGGATCAAGAACAGTGCGACCACGATCAGCAAGAGGTAGTACTGCCGCAGGGTCGAGTCGAGCTTGAACCCGAAGAAGTTGAACGCGTCGATGTTGGCGAGCCCGTTCGACCCGCCTGTGAGATCGACATGGCCCACGAATGGGAACTTGATCCGGTTCGCGTTGTTCACGAACACGACGAACGCCTGGCCGAAGAACAGCGTCAGGATCGCGAGGTAGTCGCCGAACAGCCGGCGCGACGGCAGCCCGACGAGCAGCCCGACCAGCGCAGTTCCGACGACGACCACGGGGATCGCCGCCTCGGCCTGCCAGTGGTAGCCGAACTGCGGTGAAGCAAGAATCGCGTACAGATACGCGCCGCACCCAAAGAAGGCGACGTAGCCGAGGTCGAGTAGGCCCGCGAAGCCGACGACGATATTCAGTCCGAGCGCCAGCAGCGCGTAGACGAGAGTGAAGAGCCCATAGCGGAAGACGTTGCCCTGGGTCGTGACGAGCGGGAAGAAGGCGGCCGGGACTGCAAAGACCAACACGCGTGCAACCACGGGCAGCCGGTCCCACGCTCGCAGGACGCGCCCGCGCAATCCTGCGTACCCCTCGCGCTTGCCCTCGACGTTGGCGACCCACTCATCAACGCCGATCCGCGGGCTGTCCGGTGCATCCGCCGGCCCCGAGAGATCGGGAGGTCCGCCGCTGCCGCCTTCGCCCGCCATCAGACCTTCGTGATCGCGGCCTTGCCGAACAGGCCGCTGGGTCGGATGAGGATCACGAGGATGAGCAACGCGAAGACGTAGAGGTTCTGGAACGTCGAACCTTGCGGCAGGTACCCCGTTGCGTACGACTCCGCCAGCCCGACGATCAGGCCGCCGATCATCGCGCCGGGAATGCTGCCGATCCCTCCGAGCACCGCCGCGGTGAAGCCCTTGAGCCCTGCGATGAAACCCATGAAGTGGTAGATCTGCCCGAAGACGAGCGCGAACATCACGCCGGCCGCGCCGGCGAGCGCCGAGCCGATGAAGAACGTCACCGAGATCACCCGGTCGACGTCGATGCCCATCATCGACGCTGCCTCCCGGTCGAACGACGTCGAGCGCATCGCCTTGCCGAGCCTCGAGCGCGCGATGAACACGGTCAGCGCGAGCATGAGGCCGATCGCCGCCACGACGGTCAGCACCTGCGGGACCGAGAAGAAGAGCTGGCCGAAGCTATAGGTCTTGACGCCGATCAGGTCGAAGGTGTCGTAGTCCCTGAAGCTCGCGCCGAACACGAGCAGCGCGCTGTTCTGCAGGAAGATCGACACGCCGAGCGCGCTGATCAGCGGAGCGATCCGCGGGGCGTTGCGGAGCGGCCTGTAGGCGAAGCGCTCGATCGCGACGCCGAGCACGCCGCAGCCGAGCATCGCGACCACGAACATCAACAGCAACACGACGGCCCCGGTGAAGGTCGGATTCATCGGCCCACCCAGGGCATGGAGCGCGTACCAGCCGAGGAACGCGCCGATCATGTAGACGTCGCCGTGGGCGAAGTTCAGGAGCTTGAGGATCCCGTAGACGAGGGAGTACCCGAGGGCGATCAGCGCATAGAGGCTTCCGAGCGTCAGCCCGCTGACCGTCAGGTCGAAGAACAGGCTCCAGTTCACCGGCGCTTAATGTCTCACAGACGAGTGCGGCCCGTCGCGAGACGGGCCGCACTCTGCATCGATCGGTCTTCGCTTAGCCGATCGGGACGAAGACCGTCCCGTTCGACTTGTAGAGGCCGAACTTCTTTGCCGTCGACGAGATCGCCGATGCGGTTGAAGCGGAGCGTAACGCCGATCAGCGACTGGGCAGCGGGGATCTTGGTCGTCCTGATCTGCCGCCCGGACCTTGGCCCGCGTCGTCGTGCCCTTCTTGCAGGCGCGATCGATCGCGTTGGCGACGACCTGGGTCGCCGCATAGGTGGGTGCACCGAAGTACTCGCCGTCTCCACCGTGGCCCTTCTTGAAGCCCGCGATGATCTTGGACTTCGGGTTGAGCGGGAAGTTCGTGTCGTACACGTGCGAGCCGACGGCTGCGAATGACGAGTCGAACAGCCCGTCCGCTCCCATCAGCTTGATGCTTCCCTTGCCTGCGGCCTTCATCTGATTACCGAAGGCGATGCCCTTCGGCGTCAGCTGCCACGGGATGTACACCAGCTGCGTGTCGCGCGGGATCTTCGCGATCAACGCCGAGAAGTCCGACTGCTGCTGGCTGACACCGTCACGACCGACGGTGACTCCGGCAGCCTTCAGTACCTGCTCGACCGTGTCGGCCAGGCCGGTGCTGTAGGTCTCCTGGTCGTCGATGATGTAGACGCGCTTGTACTTGAGGACCTTGTTGATGTAGTTCGCTGCCGTCGGACCCTGAATCGCATCCGGCGGAACGGTCCGGAACATGTAACCCGTGCGCGTTCCGTCCGTCGTGAGCGTCGTGCGGGTGGACGAACCCGTCACCCAGGCAAGGCCACCGTCCTTCAGCGCCTTGGTGACACCGACGATCTCGTTGCTGCCGGCAGGACCGACCACTCCGAGAACGTTCGGGCTTCCGGCGAGCGCGGTTGCGCCCTTCAACGCCTCAGCGGTACCCGTCGGGGCGCCGAGCTGCGTGTCCTCCGTCTGCAGTTTGATCTTGGTCTTCTTGTGTGTCCGGTTGTAGGTGGCGACGTAGTACTGCGCCCAGTGGACCTGCTGGATCCCGATCGACGCCGCGGGCCCGGTTGCAGGGACCATGAAGCCGATCGTGCGCGTCTTGCCGCACTTGACCAACAGCGGCGTCGCTCGCCGACTGGACCGCCGGTGCGGCAGCCCGATTCGGCGTCGCGTACGCCCCGGCCACGACCGCGAGAGCGGCTCCAAGCGCCAGCAAGGCCGCAACCGCAGTTGCCCTTCTACTCCTCATTCGTTTTCCTCCTTGATGTCTTACCCCGGTCTTCCCCCACTTGTGACGCCGTTCTGGCCTACTTGTTGTCCGCATAGGTGCGATTGGCCGGGCTGCCCGAGGGATGGAAGACCCCCAGGATGTGCATCGGCCCCGTTCCGCTGTTCTCGATGCAGTGCACCTCGTCGGGTGGCAGATGGAAGCACGAGCCCGCCCGAAGCGGGAACTTACGGCCCCCGACGTGCGCCACACCCTCTCCCGAGACGATGTATCCGACCTCGTCGTAGCTATGGCTGTGAAAGGGCGCCTTGCTGGGCTGGACGATCCCGACGAACTGCGTGACGTCGAAGCAACCCGTGTCCTCGTTGACGAGGTAGCGGAACGTCCGCTCCTCCGACGCATCGAGCTCGGGCTGATCCGCGAAGCGAACGGTCACCCTGCGCTCTCCGGCCGCCTCCGCCCGGTCTTCCGGCGCCACGACTGAAAGCACCCGTAGCTCCTCAGGGCCGTCGTTCTCGACCGCGTACGTCTCCCCAGGGGCGACGTACACCCCCATCTCCGGCTCGAGCTCGTACATCTGGCCCTCGAGGTCGAGGCGCCCCCGGCCGCTCACGATGAAGAGCACCTCCTGCCTGCCGGCAAGGGCTCTCTCCGCCGAGCGGCCCGCCTCGAAGCCGATGAGCCGTTGCTCGAGTCGCTCACAGCCGTTGGCGGCGTCGAACGCGACCCGGACCGTTGCAGTGTCGCCGTCCTCCCGGACCGGCTCGAGGTCGTCCCCGTCGACCACGTAGCTCGTTACGGCCGCCATCGCTGAATTGTGTCAGGAGGAGCTGGTTTGGTCGAGCAAGCTCAGCTCGACGACTGCGACGGCGTCGCCGATCGCAACCCTGCCCGGCTCCGTGACCTCCCCGAACACGCCGAAGGGGATGTGCCTTTTCCCGGCCTCGTTTTCGCTGAACGGGCGGTATTCCGAGATCGTGCGCAACGTGTCGAAGTCCGGCTCGCCGGTCTCCGGATTTTGAGTCGTGATGGCGCAACGTCCGACGTCGCCGCGGATCTTGACCACGGCGTCACCGATCTGCACGTGGCGCTTGACCCACCCGTCCTCCTCGTGAGGCTCGCACCCTTCGAGCTCGAAGAGCATGCGGAAGCGACGGCCGTCGACGGGCGCATCCCGCCCGCCTTGCTCCGCGAGCGCGGCAAGCGAGGCCGCCGAGACGAGCGAGACCTCGCCGCGATTGCGATCGACCGCGGCGCCCGGGCTCGACTGCACGAGCCGGAGCGGGCGGCGCAGCCACGTGGAGAGCGCAGCCGACCACGGCCCTTCGACGAGCTGCCCGGTCACGGGCCTGCCGTAGAAGTCGGTGGTGATCTCGTCGCCGAGCGCGACGGTGCCGGCGGCGGCGGTTCCGTCGGGAAAGGTCAGCGTGAGGTACTCCGCGTTGGCGTCGTACTCGGGCCGAATCTGGACCAGGCCGCCGTCGCGCAGCTGGTTGAACCGCCGACCGTCCGCGTCGACGATGTGAAAGCGGCGGTTCTCGCGGACTCCCGTGTCCTCGAGCAGCACCGAGTCCGGGTGGACGAGACCGAGACCTTTGACGGGAGCGATCGAGATGCGGCTGACGGACGGCACAGCCGAAGCCTACGTTGCGGGCGCCTCGACCTCGACTTCGTTGCCCTCGAGCTCGAAGACGTAGAAGTCCCGCCCCGTCACGTGCACCGCGACGTTGTAGACCGGGACCTCACCGATCGCGCCTTCGAAGCTCCCGCTATGCGCGTGTCCGTGCAGGACGACATCCGGCCGGTACTCGGCGATCGGCGCGGCCAACCGGTCGCTGCCGAGATACGTCCAGATTCCCTCCGGCTCTCCAAGCAGCGTGTCCGAGGTCGGCGCGTAGTGCAGCAGCACGACCCTGATCCGGCAGTGCGCGATCTCCGCCAGCCCGTTGCGGATCGCGTCGACCTCTTTGGTCGTCTCGGCGTACACGCGGCGCAGCAACGGCTCGCCGAAGTCCGGAAGCTGCGAGCCGGTGAAGCCGCCGACGAAGCCTTTCGCGCCGACGACTCCGACGTCGCCGCCGGCGAGCTCGAACACAGTGGCCTCGCGGTCGAGCACGTGAATGCCCGAGCCTCGAAAGATCTCCACGAGCTCCTTGCTCTTGCCGCTGTGTAGATCGTGATTGCCGAGCACGGCCGCCACCGGCACGCGTAAGTCCCTGACGGCATCGGCCAGCACGTCCGCCTGCTCGGGCTCGCCGTGTGTGGTCAGGTCCCCGGCGAGGAGCACGAGGTCCGCCTCCGGCTCGATTCCGGCAAAGGCCTCGAGGATTCGTCCACGCGTTTGCCGGGAGGCGTGGACGTCTCCCGCCGCAGCTATACGGATCATGGCTCCATCCTCCACGGTCGCGCTGGACAGGAAACCCGCGGATGTCCGTGAAAAGGAGTTGCCACCAGCCTGCATCGTTCCCGAAACGGCTTACTCTTCGCTCATGAAACGTCTCGCCTTCCTTCCCCTCGCGTCAATCCTCCTCTGTACGGCCTGCGGAAGCTCGGGTTCGACGTCGCCCGAAGCGACCGGACCGCCACCGGGAGCCGGCAAGCAGGTGTCGAACGCCGAGTGGGCAGAGGTCGCCTCGAACCCGGACGCATTTCGAGGTGCTTCCACGACCCTCGTCGGCCGAGTGTTCTCGGTTCAGAACTCGGGGGACGGCAAGTACCGCGCTCTGCACATCTGGGCCGATGCCCGGAAGAGCCGGCTGGAGACGACGATCATCGCGACTCGGGGCCTTCCGATCCTTGTCGACGACTACGTGCGCGTGCGCGGAATTCTCGCGGGGACGCTGCGTCAGGGAAATACCTTCGGAGTGAGAGTCAACGGACCGGTCGTGGTCGCATCTCGCCTGGCAAGAGTCACGGCCGTCGCCGTCGCCTCACCGACGCGGCAGCGGCTGCACGGCAAGCCTTACACGGTCTTCGACGTGACTCTGGCGCCATACCGCGTTGATCTTGCGCCCGACGAGACTCGGGTCTTCCTCCGCATCCAGAACCGAACGGGCTACACGCTCCATTACGTCGCGCAAGACAGCTACGTGCTCAGCGACGGGGTACGCGGCAATCCGAAATCGAACCTGGGCTATCCCCAACTGCCGGCCGACATCGGCCCCGAGACCACCGTCGAAGGAGTCACGACGTTCCAGCCTGTGAGCCCGTCGACGATCTTCAAGTTCGTGACGAGATTCAGCAGCGACGACTCGAGGATCGGAACGCTCGGCATCACCACGCCCATCATCTGGACCTGGAACTTCTGAAACGCGCCCCTCGCGGCCGGAGGGCGCCTGCCAATCTGCAGGCGCCCAACCGGCTGCGACGTTACGCGGCCTTGTTCAGTGCGGCCCCACGCTTCGCGGGTTCCGCCTTGCTGTCGACCGCGTAGGGTCGCAGCCGGGCCGAGGGCGCCCACACGCGCGACGCGAACACTCGCGGATCATCCGCAGTGAACGCGTCGGGCGCGGGCGTGGCTAGGAAACTGCCCCGGGGGACGAGCTGCTCGCGAACCTCGAGGTACGTCTCGCGAGCAGTCTCGCCCGATCCGGGGAAACGTGGGCCGCCGGCCGAATCGCTCTTGGGTAGCGATCGCGCGGCCCCCGCTCCAATCTGCGCAACTCCATGGCGAGCGAAAGGCGAGCGGCAGCGCCGACCGTCCCGGGCCTTGGGCTCCCGAGTGATCAGCGCTGCGTTTTCGTGGTTGCTCGTCATGGTGTGCTTTCTCCGTTGTTTAACGGGCGTTAGCCGACCTCGATCTCGTGGAACCGGATCCGCAGGCGCTGGTTCAGCGTCTGCGAGATGCCGGCCGAGTTCGACACGGAGGCAGCGCCGGACTGCGCGTTGCCGCCGTTGGCCGATGCCGCTCCGCCGTTGGCGTTGATCGTGCCGCTCGTCGCGCTCTGCGACGGGGACGCGGTCGTCGTGCCACCAGTGGCGTTGCCGCTGACGCCGCCCACGATGTTGGCGCTGGAATCGGCGTAGTGGCCGGAAACGCTGGAGCTGTTTCCGCCGTTGCCGTTCGCCTGGCCACCGTTGGCCGCGTTGCCGCCGGCGTTGCCGGACGTCGACGCGCCGCTGTTCGTCGCGGAAGCGCCGTTCGCGCTACCGGAGGTCACAGCGCCGGAGGACGGGTTGCCTGAGGCCGAGTTGCTGATCTCAGACTCGCCGGTCGTCAACGTGCCGCCGCTGGCGGAACCACCATTGCCGCCTTCGGCCTCGTTGCCGCCGCCGGCGTTGCCGCCGGACACGCTCGGATCGGCGTTGCCGCCGGTCGTCGAGGAGTGACTGCCTGCAGAGCCGCTGTCGGCACTGCCACCTGCTCCACCAGCTGCGCTGGCACCGTTGCCAGCGTTCTGGTCGCCACCAGCGCCGCCGGAGGGATCTCCGTGTGCGCCACCGACTGATGCGTTACCGCTTTCAGCTTCGCCGGATGCGGCGATACCACCCGTGCCGGCTCCGCCGTTGCCGTCCGCAGAACCACCGGGGCCGCCAAGGCCCAGGTTGTTCCCGCCGGCTCCGCCATTGCCCCCGTTACCGAGGCCACCAGCGCCACCGGCGCCACCGGCGCCACCGGGACCATCCGCGGAGCCACCGGCTCCGCCGAGGCCCAGGTTGGAACCAGCAGCGGCACTTGCATCCGCGTTGCCTGAGGTGTTGCTCCCAGACGTCGCGTCGTTACCGGCGCTGACGTTCTTCGCGTCACCGCCGTTTGCTCCGTCGTTACTGGCCGTGGTGGAACCGCCGCCACCGCCCGAGCCGCCCGTAGCTGCACCGGAGACCGGGGACGAGGTGGCGTTTCCGCCGTTGCCGCTGGAGTTACTCGCGTCGCCGCCAATTGCCTTGGCGTCGCCGGAGTTGTCGCCTCCGTTGGCCTTGGCATTGCCATTTCCGTCGTTCTTGCCGGAAGTGGCGTTGCCGTTGTTGACCGCAACGTTCTTGGCATCGCCGGACGTGTTGTCGCCCGTCGAGCCGCCGTCGCCGCCGATGGTCACGTTCTTGGCGTCTCCGGACGTGTTGGAGCCGGAGTCGCCGCCATTGGCGTTGGCCTTGGTGGTGACGTTGCCGTTGGTGTTACCGGACTGGCTGACAGAGCCGCCGGACGGATCGCATGTACCGCCCTTGTTGCACGTGTCGGCCGAGCCGGTCTTCGCGTTGCCGCTGACGTTGGAGGCGCGGTTCTTTGCGTCTCCAGTCGTCGCGGTAACGCTTCCACCGGTGGCGTTGCCACCGACGGAGGTTGCTGGACCGCTTGTTGCACTTGCACCGCTTTGGTCCACCTTCGCCCTCTGGTCCCCCTTCACAACGACCTTAGTGTTGGCCGTGTTGGGAGGCGTAGGGGGAAAGAAGGGGGTTGCCAACGCCGCCGGAATGACGACGAGAGCAGCCAACGCGGCGAGTGCTGCAAGCAGCCACCGTGTTTTTACAGACACTTCTTTGCTCCTTTTTGTCTACGAACGTTTGACTTGCCTGATGCCGTCGAGGCTCCCAAGCAGCCCGACGGGGTTGAGGTCAGCCGAGCTGACTACCCAGGCCGTTCGCGACGAGCAAAGTCGGCCGACCGCCCAAGGGCCGGCGCTACGTATTGCAGACGCCCGACAGCGAGCGCTGCAATCATGAAAAGCGCGAGGAGCGCTGCGAACGGAGTCGTTCCGAAGAACAACCCGAGCGTGCTCGACATCGCGCTAAGAAGGTTCAAAACCAGATGGCGGTACTGGGAAGACCCGGCGTCGACGGCGCGGGCCGTGTGGGCAACGGCCGCCGGAGGTGCGCTGTCTGTGGCGGTGAGCGCCACTCCGGGGTTGCCGTTGAGACGTGACGCTGCAGAAGCGAGCCAGACGAAGCGGTAGCCGGAGACGCCCAGGACTCCGCCGATCCGAGCGGGCGCCGTCCCGAAGATCATTCCGGCGTCCGTGCTCGGTGTGGCCGTCGAGCTTGCGAAGCTGAGCCCGGCGCTGGCCCCGGAGTCACCGGCGTCCGACGCAAGCACCCCGTTCCAGCCGGCGACGTTCTCGCGGAAGCCCTGCGCCGCGCCGCCGGATGCCGACCCCGATTGGGTAACGACCGCCGTTTGAACGGCGTGCTCGTCCCAGTCGATGCCGTCACCAGCTTCCGCCTGGACGACCGTCTGCCAGATCCCGCTGTAGGCGGTGGAGACGGCAACGGCGCTGACGTTGTTCGACTGGTCGATCGGAGGATTCCAGACGCCGTTCCACGGAATCTCGATCGTGGCTCGGTTCTTCACGCTCGCCTGCGCAACCTGGACTGCGGCCTGGTGAGCCTGGGCGATGATTGCCGCCTGTAGCGATGCAGCCAGCTGGTCTGCTCCGCCTCCGATCTGTGACTGGTCGGCGATCTGAGTCGTCTCGCTCGCGACAGCTGCGTAAGTCGCGCTCACCGCGCGGTTTGCCTGCGAGATGGCGCCGATGAGCGCCTGGTTTCCGAGAGCCTGTGACCAAATCTGAATGACGTTCGCCGCGTCGGCCTGTGCGGACTGGGCATTGGCGGTGGCGTTCTGGGCGGTGACGATGACCTGGGCTGCGTCCACTGCATGGACGGCTCCGTCCTGCGTTCCGGCCTGGTTCTGCGTGATTGCCTGGGTGGCCGTGTCGAAGGCGGCTGCGCTGGCCGCTGCGACCGTCTCGTTCACCTGCGTGTTCTTCTGGATCCGCCCCGCCGTCACGACGTTGAGGTTGACCGGCCGCAACTGGGCGGCATCGGCGGTGGCGATAGCGTTCTGATCGCTCGTGATGCCCTGGTACTCGGTCGCGAGAACCGGATCACCGTCGGTTGCCGAGATCGAGGTCTGCGTCCCGTCGAAGGTGGTCAGCGCAGCCGCAGCCGCCGATGAGGTGTTTGTCTGGACGATCTGCGGGTCGACCGGCGGGGCGGGAAGCTCGGCCGGCGCTGCGTTCGTCTGCGTTGCATCCTGAGTCGTTCCGGGCCACGTCCACGTCCACGTCCAGCTCCACGTGCAGCTGCAGGGCTGGTCGTACGTCCAGGTCGTCGTCCACCCGTCACCACGCGTCCAGACCCACGTCCAGGTCCAGTGGCCGGGCACCGCGGCCGGGCCGGCGGGATTGGAGTCCGAGGTGGTCGTGGTCTCGTCGACCGGGGCCGTCCAGTTCCAGTTCCAGTCCGGGCTCGAGATCGGAGTCGCGTCAGGCGTTGTCGGCGCTGCACCGGTCGTCCAGGTCCAGTTCCAGTTCCACGGGATATTGGCGTCGGTCGGGATCGACACATCAGCCGGATTGCCCGGGACGACGACCGCGACGAGGACGTTCTCTGGATCCGTTGTCGTGGTTACAGCGGTCGCCCCGCCACTGTTTGCGCCGTTCAGCTGGTTGACGATGCCATCCATGCCGGGGCTCGCGACTCGAATGGAGACGCTGACGTTGCTCGGAGCCTGCTGAACGGCGGTAGCAGTCGACTGATCCGCAGCCGGCAGACCGGCCGCAGAAGAGTCGGCAGTTGTGGGGGTCGGGTTCGCCACACACGTCGACTCCTCGGGGCACTGGCCGAGGTCTTGGATGATGCCGCTGACGTTCTCGACGTCGGCAGCGCTATTCGGGTCGCCGGGCGGAAGATTGACCGTCGCTTCTTCGATGGCGGCCGGATCGACCGGAGTAGCCGTTGCAGTCGAGTTGTTGACCTGCGTCACCGGCGCATCGTCACCAGGACTGCCGACCCGGATCGAAACATTGATGTTATGGGGATCGACCTGGGTCGAAGTCGCCTGCGGGAGGGCCGTCGCGGCGCCGCCGTTGGCCCCAGCGGCAGCGACTGCCGTTGAGTCGTTCGTCTGAGACACGGAGCCGTTGTCGCCCGGGCTCAGGATTCGAACGGAGGCATTCACGTTGGTGGGCTCGAGCTGGGTCGAGGTGGCCGTGGCATCCGCAGAGTTCACCGACGACGAACCGGTCGGTGCGGGCGCCGTGATCGTGACCGATCGGACCGGGGTCGACCGTGTCGTCGACGCCGTCATCGGGCCCGACCGTTGTCGAGCTGGTTCCGTCGCCCGTGCCGCCGTCGGTTGCGTCGTCCGCAGGAAGCGTGATCGAGATCTGGCCGTTCGACGCGGTGTAATCGGGGGTTACAGGGGTCGCCTCGCCGCCGTTCGGAGTCGTATTGCCGGCGGAAGGCCCAGTTACATTCGTCACCTCAGGCTGTGAAGAGCCTGTTGTCGCCCCGTTCGACGCGGTTTGCGCGTCTGCAGAAGCCCCATTGACGGACGAAGCCGACGGGCTCGTATTCAAGACCGTCGGCGATGTGTCACCGGTTGGGGCTGTCGTTGAGGTTGTAGCGCCTCCCGCTCCCGCGGGATCGCTCGCTGGCACGTTGCCCGGCGGCGAATTCGCAACTGCGATCGTTTCGCCGCCTGTCGAATCCGCTTGAGAGGGAGCCGGCGCTGCCGAGCCGCTCGGACTTGCGTCGGAACCAGCTGAGCCGGCTGCGCCGGCGGCGGTCTGTTGCGATGCGCCCGCACCGCCGGAAGAGCCACCTGAGGCGCCTGCGGCAGCCGCAGCATTCGAGTTGTTGCCCTGCGCCACCGCGCCGTTGTCGCCAGGCTGGTCGACCCTGACGTTGACATTCACATTTTTCGGCTTGTCCTGGGACGAATTGGCATTCGCGTTCGCGTTGCCGGCGTGGTCGGAGTTTCCATTGCCCTGACCGTTGTTCTGATTCGGGTCGATGCCGTTGCCCTGCCCGTTCCCCTGGTTGCCGTTGTTGCCGTTGGCCAAGCCGTTCGCGTTGTTGGGATTGTTGCCGTTGCCGTTGCCATTGCCGTTGCCGTTGTCGGCCAGCGGGGGGGCCGGATCGGGTGTGAGCGCCGGCGCAGCAGCATTCGCGGCGGGGGCGGCGTTGCTGTTTCCATTGGCGTTTCCGTTGGCGCCGCCGTTTTCGGCTCCGTTGGCGTTGCCGTTGCCCTGGCCGGTGCTCTTCGTGGAGTCCGCGGCATTCGCTTGCGTGGAGGCGTCTGGCGTAGCGGCTGAGCTCTGAGGCGCTTGCGAAGCTGCCGCCGCAGTGCTTTCCGGTGCGGTGGTGGCTCCCGGATCGCTACTCGCCGGCTGCTCGGTCGGGGTGGTGGCGGCCGGCGAAGCGTCGTTGCCGTTGCCATTGTCGCTGCCGCTGGCGTTGCCGTTGTCCAGCCAGAGCTACTGCCGGCACGATCAGAAAGACGAGGATCGCAAGCACGGCTAGCCGAAATACCTTGCGGCTAAGCGGACACAGCACACCCAAAGGTGCCGATTTGAAACTCTCTCCAACCGCGAACTGCCGCAGAGCTTGCTCCCCGTTTAGCCTCTCTCCCCGAGAGGGCCGTGCCGTTCATTCAGCACCGTCGACAGTACAACTCGACGCTGCGCAATTCAATGGGCGAGCAGCAAAAAACACGACGTAAACAATCTCGCACCGCGAGGTCTTGCCGCTAGCGCACGGCAATGCAGTGCCGGACCGCGAAGGTTGACCGTCTACAAACATGGGAGACGTGTGTCGCCTAATTGCGGCGAACCTTTTACTCATGCGACAGGCGACGTGTGTCACCCGCCCTTTGGCTCGAAAATCATCTTCAGGTTTCCGCTTGTGCGGCCGACGGGAACCCAGCACATCGTGACGGCGGATCACCCACAGGAATTCGAGGAGCTACTCGGCGCGATGAAGGTTGCGGGCGGGGCCCTGCAAGAAGCGGGCGTTCCATACCTGCTCGGTGGAGGTCTCGCGTGCTGGGCGCGCGGCGGCCCGAAGACCGAGCACGACGTCGACTTCCTCGTCAGGCCTCGAGACGCCGAGCGGGCCCAGCGGACACTCGAACATGCGGGGCTGCGAATTGAATCTCCGCCGGAGGGCTGGCTCCTGAAAGCCTACGACGGGGATGTCTTGATCGACCTGATCTTCGACCCTCAGGGTGGCCCGATCGACGACGAGACCTTTGACCGCGCCGAGGAGCTCGAGGTACACGCGATGCGGATGAGGGTGGCGGCGCTCGAGGACGTCCTCTCCCAAAAGCTGCTCGCCCTCAAGGAGCAAGAACCGGACTTCTCAAGCGTGCTCGAGCTGGCACGTGCGCTGCGCGAGCAGGTCGACTGGGACGAGGTCCGAGAGCGGACGAAGGAATCGCCGTTCGCGAAGGCCTACTTCACCTTGCTCCACGAACTCGAGATCGTCCCGGCCTAGAACCCGCGTCACACTTTCGTACGAGCGTCTGACACCAGCCTTTGGATTACGTCACGAGGAGAGAGGGGGCGCGGCCCCTAGAAGTAGAACTGCGACCAGGCCGTCCACCAGTCGTCTGCCTTCGAGACGAGGGTGAGGTCGTCGACCTGTTCGGTGCCGCGGCGGTTCCGGTACTCGACCAGCCGGTCCGGAGTCGTGAACTCAACGCGGATCTCGGACGGGCGGCCCGGGTCGTACGGCGTGACCGCGGAGAGATCCTTCAGCGCACGCTTCGCGCCGTCCTCGATCAGCTCGCGCGCCTTCAACGGTGTGAGCTGTCTCGCGCTGAACCGACCGAGCCCCCGCTTGACGGCGACCGTCGTCAGTCCTTCGCCGAGAAGAGCCGTCGCCTCCTTGCACACAGCCTCGTCGCCGGTGACGAGTAGAACGGGACAACCCCACTGGCCGCACAGCGCAGCGTTGATGCCCGTCTCGCCGACCGAGACTCCGTTGAACTGCAGGTCGCGCCACGCCTGACCCGACACCGTGTGGGACAGCACACCGTCAGGCGTCCCTGCCTTCGCATGCATCGCGACGAAGAGCGCCGCGTCGCAACCCTGCTCGAGCAGCTCCGTGTACTCGGTCCAGTCGTTCTGGACGACGTACTCGCAGCTCGGGTCGAGCTGTTCGGGAACGAGGGAGTTGAACGTCCACTCTGCACCCGCGCCGTGGCAGTCCATGACCACGATCTCCTTGGCGCCCGCGGACTTCGCGCCGCGAACGGCCGCATTGATCTCCTCGGTGTAGAGCTTGCGCCCCTCGTGGTACGAGCGCTTCTCCTCGTTGCCGTCAACCTGCTGCCACTTGACGATCCCCGCGACGCCTTCCATGTCGCTGACGATGAAGACCTTCACTAGGTTGCCTGCGCCGCGGTTGCGGGAGTGGGCGCGCTCCATGGGAAGTTGATCCAGCGGTCGGTGCGCCGCCACACGAAGTCGCAACGCACGACGCTCTGCGGTTTCTCATAGAGGACGGCCGTCCGCACTTCTGGGCCATGCTCGGCGCAAAACTCGCGCGCGAGCGCCAGCGTCCGCCCAGTGTCCGCGACGTCGTCGACCACGAGCAGGCGCTCGGCGCGCAGCAGCGACAGGTCCGGCACGGGCGGTAGCAGCAACGGTTCGTCGAGCCGCTCGTCGACACCGGTGTAGAACTCGACGTTCAGCGTCGCCATGTTCTTCACCCCGAGCGCGTAGGCGAGCGCCCCGGCGCACGGCAAGCCGCCGCGGGCCAGCGCGAGCACTGCGTCGGGCCTGAAGCCGTCCTCCCGGATCTGCGATGCGAGCTCCTCGACGGCTGTGCCCAAGTCCTCCCACGTCATGTTCTCGCGCATATGGAGAGAATCCCACAGATGGAAATGGGGCTGACGGGGAAGCATGTATTAGTAACCGGGGCGTCCGGCGGGATCGGCTCGGCCTGCGCGCGCGCCTTCGCGGCCGAGGGGGCGGAGGTCGTCGTCCACTTCCACCGCGGACAGGAACGGGCCGAGGCGCTTGCCGCCGAGCTTGGGAACGCGACGATCGTCGGCGCGGACCTGACGGACGAGCAAGAGGTCGACAGCATGTTCGCGGCCGCCGGACCGCTCGACGTCTGCGCGGCCGTGGCCGGAGCGTGGCCTGCCGAAGATCTGCCTGTCTCGGAGCTCCCACTCGAACGTTGGCGCGCGACCCTCGATGCGAACCTCACCGCGACCTTTCTGACGGCGCGAGGGTTCCTCCGTCAACTGGAAGGGGACGGCGCGCTCGTGCTCGTCGGCTCGACGGCAGGGATCGTGGGCGAGGCCGGACATGCCGACTACGCCGCCGCGAAGTCCGCCGTGATCGGCGGACTGCTGCTCAGCCTGAAGAACGAGGTAGTGCGGACGCACCCACTCGCGCGGGTCAATGCCGTGGCGCCCGGTTGGACCGAGTCGCCGATGACCCGCGGCCACGTCTCCGACGAACAGGTGCGCCGGATCTCCCGCACGATGGCGCTGCGCAAGGTCGCGCAGCCCGAGGATGTGGCCTACCAGGTGGTTGTGCTCGCCTCCCCGGTCCTTTCGGGGCACGTCACGGGCCAGGTGGTGACGGTCGCCGGCGGGATGGAAGGCCGCGTCGTCCACGACGACTAGCGAAAGGAAACGGCGGCGGAGTCCTCGTCCGCCGCCGCAGTACTCCGCCAAGCCGCAGGAAAGATTGCCGTCAGTCCCGAGCAGGTGGAGTCAGAACGAGCAATCGGCACGAGCCCTGTCCGGCTTGAGGGTTTCTGTGCCTAGATAACGCAAGAGGGGCCGCCGCCTGGCCCCTCCTGGGTCTCCTTGGAAGGAGATCTTCCGAGGTTGCCCCCGCCGCATCGGGGCCCGCCTCGGTATGCCTTCTGACTATCGCGAGAAAGGGGCACTTCATCCATCACTCGTTCTCGGTTGACTGCCTTACTTCACGGAGGCCGCATGGCGGCCTGTCCGCGAAGCGGACCAGTGGAGGGGGTCTGGGGGAACCGGGAGGTTCCCCAGCGCGGCCCCAGATACACTCCGTCTCGGAAGCGGGCACCGTCCCGCTCCGCATCGAGAGAGGCTGAGGGAACCGGCCCGATGAAGCCTCGGCAACCTGCCCTCGCGGCAAGGTGCCAATCCCGGCCGGGCACCCGCCCGGATGGATGTGTCGAGCGAGCTGGAAGGAGATGCAAGTGCCCGCGCAAGCGCAGACTCGAAACCGGTTTCTCGAACGGCTCGAGGGCGGCCCGGCGATCGTTGCCGACGGTGGCATGGGAGCCCTCCTCTCGGCCGCGGTGCCACGCCTCCGCAGCCCGGAGGAAGCGAATCTCCGAGCCCCCGACGCAGTCGTGTCCCTGCACGTCAGCTTCATCAACGCCGGCTCGGACCTGATCGAGACGAACACGTTCGGCGCCAACAGGCGCAAGCTCTCTCACCATTTCCTCGAGGACGAGCTCGAGACGATCAACTCGACCGGCGTCAAGCTCGCGCGTGAAGCGCGGGAGATGACAGGACGCGACGTCTTCATCGGCGGCTCGATCGGCCCGCTCGGCGAGCCTGCAACTTCGCGGGTGCGGCGCGAGCTCTTCGCCGAGCAGGCGGCAGTCCTCGACGGCCGCGGCGTGGACGTCTTCATGATCGAGACGTTCTACGACCTCGAAGAGGTGGTCGACGCCATCGAGGCGGTGCGCAGTGTGTCGAGCCTGCCGATCGTCGCGCTGCTGACGTTCGACGAGAGCGCCGAGACGCTTGCGGGCGTCACCGCCTCCGAGGCGGCGGCGCGGCTGATGCAGCTCGACGTCGCCGCAATCGGCGCAAACCACGGCGCCGGTCTGCTCGCAGCGCTCGCCGCGTTGGAGCAGATGGGCACGAACGGTAAGCCGCTCGCCGCGCTGCCGAACGTCGGGCTGGCCAGCATGACGGGCGGTCGCGTCATCTACCCGCACGCCACGCCCGAGTACTTCGGCGAGTTCGCCGCGCACGCGCGCAACCTCGGCGCGAAGGTGATCGGCGGCTGTTGCGGCACAACGCCGGCCGAGATCGCCGCGATCCGTTCCGCCGTCGAGGACGAACGGAAGCCGCGCGCGCCACTTGTATTCGACGCGCCCGAGCTCGTCGTCGCGCTCGGCGAAGAGCAGAAGGAGACCGGGCTGTCGCGCGCGCTTGCGGCCGGTGAGTGGATCGTGTCCGTTCAGCTCGATCCTCCACTCGGCGGCAACAGTGCGGGACTCATCGAAGTGGCGACTGCGCTGATGGAGTCGGGACAGGTTGGCTGGGTCGACGTCAACGACAACGCGACCGCGCGGGCCGGGATGAGCTCACTGATGGTCTCCGCCACGATCGAGCGGCGCGCAGGCATCGAGACAATTCCCCACCTGACCACGCGTGACTGGTCGGTGATGGGCCTCGAGTCGATGTTGCTCGGCGCGCACGCGGAAGGCGTGCGCAACGTGCTCGCCGTCACGGGCGATCCACCCGAGGTCGGCGACTACCCCGGCGCGCGCGGTGTCTACGAGATCGATTCGATCGGGCTGACGCAGCTGATGACGAACCTGAACCGCGGCGAGGACTTCAACGGCCGCCCGATCGACGCGCCGACGTCGTTCTTCCCCGGCGTCGCGGTCAATCCCACGCCCGACGACATGGACGTCGAAGTCGAACGCTTCCAGCAGAAGCTCGAAGCCGGCGCGAAGTTCGCGATGACGCAGATCGTGTTCGACGCCGAGTACCTCGACCGGTTCGTCGAACGGCTGGGAGGCGAGTGGCCGATCCCGTTGCTCGTCGGCGTGTTTCCGCTGACGAGCCACCGGCTCGCGCTGCGTCTGCACAACGAAGTGCCGGGCATCCTCGTGCCGCAACCGCTGCAGGACGCGCTGGAACGCGCAGGGTCGGATGCGGCCGCGGTCGGCTTCGAGCACGCGCGCGAACTGATCGACAAGTGCCGCGACCGGGCGGCGGGCGTGTATCTCGTCGCGCCCTTTAGGCGACCGTTGCGGGTGCTCGAGCTGCTGGCTTAGGGAGCGCAGCCGCCGGTCGAGACCGGCGCCGTCGAGGCGGAGTCGAGCGCATCCTTCACCGCGTTCGCGGGAACGCCGTAGCCGCCGCTTCCGCGCAGGCGCGCCGCGAAGACCGTCGCTTCAACCGCGCCCCTGGCATCGACGGCGGGTGCGCCCGAGTCACCGTGGCGGACGCGGCCGCCGAGCGACGTGATCGGCCGCGTCACGGGTCCCGCGCCGTAGGCATCTTCGGCGAGCACGACGGACGTGCGACCGATGCGTCCCGGAGTGACGACGAATGGGCCGTTCTCCGGGAAGCCGAGCACGGCCACGGCCGTTCCTGCCTTCGGTGAGGTGAGCGTGAGCGCGCGCAGCCCGAGACCGTCGACATGCAGGACCGCGACGTCGTTGCGGCGGTCGAACGCGACCACGTCTGCAGGAACGCGAGCGCCCGACTGCAGCTCGATCACGGTGTCCTGCTGTCCTGCGACTACATGTGCAGCCGTCACGATCAGATCCGACCTCCCGACCCAGCCGGTTCCCTCGACACCGACGCCGCAGGCAGTGCCGAGAACCCGAACGACGCTCGGCGCCGCGCGCCGAACCCCTGCCGCGTGCGCGAGACGCGGATCCGGAGGCGCAACCGGAGCGGCGGGTCCGGCGATCGTCGGGAACGGATCGATCCGGGCGAGCGCGTTCAAAATGTTGGCCGGTGGGACGACCTCGTTGAGCCGCTGGAGGAGCGCAGAGCTCTGCGCGCCCCGCCGCAGGTCGGTCTGCCCCGGCAGCAGCAGGGCAACCGCTCCGAGAACCCACACAACCGTGAGGCCCGTGAGCGTGCCGAGGACGAGCCCTCCTGTCGCGTCGAACGTGCTCAGCTTGCGGCGGCGGACCCGCGAGCGCAGCGCCGAGCCCGCGAGCGTTCCGAGCGTCTCGAGCAGGATCGCACCGACGGCCGCCCCGGCCAGCGAGGCGAGCGGCGTGTACGGCGAGCTCGTTCCACCCTGAAGCAGCGACGGGGCGAGCCGCGAGCCGAGCCAGGCGCCGAGCACGATCCCGGCGAGCGAGAGCGCGGTCGCGAGCAGTCCCTTCTTCCAGCCGATGAAGGCCGTGAGCGCCACGAACCCGAGCGCGATCAGGTCGACTTTCGTCACTAGGTCGGCAGGCTACTCGCCTCCTCGGATCCCTGACCAGCCCAGGCATGCGAGGTAGACTGGCTGGCCCTCGGGGGCGTAGTTCAGTTGGTTAGAACGCCGGCCTGTCACGCCGGAGGTCGCGGGTTCGAGTCCCGTCGCTCCCGCCTCATCCGCGCGAATCCGCCCTCGCTGCGCGAGAGCATGATGATTCGCGCGGATCTCGTGTCCTTCGGAGAGCCGTAGCGGCCGCGGGCGCGCATGTCGCCCGCGGCGGCAGGAGGGCTAAGGACGATCTGTCAGCCGTCTTTGAGCGCCTGGATGCGCTCGAGACTCTCGCTCGGCCAGACCTCGTCCAGCTTGTAGAACACGTCAAACGCGGCCGCGCTTTCCGGGAGCTGCACCCAGTCCACCTTCGAACGAGTGAAGATGTGCACGTCGGGCGTGACGCTGCGCGGCTCGTCGAGCGTTCCCCCGCGCACGAACCACACCTCCGGGTAGGTGTACTCGCTGAAAAGCGCGGTCTGGCAGCTCGGGCAGCGGTAGATGCGCTGCATCCCGCCACTGTCGCGCGGAACGTCGACCGCATGGGGCTCGCCGCTCAGCAGCTCGACGCGGTCACGCTCGATCAGCAGGTTGATCACGAACGCGCTGCCGGTCTGCCGCTGGCAGCTCAGGCAGTGGCAGCAGTGCACGAAGAGCGCCTCGGAGGTCAGGCGGTAGCGGACCGCCCCGCACGTGCAACCACCTTCCACGTCGGAGAATCTAGCGCCAGCCCGCGCGCGATCAGCAGACCGACGATCAGGCAAAGACTGACTCGATCTCGGCGCTCGTTTCCGCATCGAGATCGATGTCCGCCGCGGCAGCGTTCTCGCGGACTTGATCCGGCCGCGACGCACCGACGATCGGAGCGGCGACGTTGTCGTCGCGCAGGATCCATGCGAGCGCAACCTGAGCGGTCGTGTAACCGAGTCGCTCGGCGATAGCGCGAAGTCTCTCCACTCGCTCAAGCGCTGCCTCATCGAGGCGCCGGCCGATCGACGCACCCATTCGTTCACTCGTCGCACGCGTCTCCGCCGGTGGAGGCGAGCCCGGTCGATACTTGCCGGTGAGGACGCCCTCCGCAAGCGGCGACCAGACGATCTGCGAAATCTCGTTCTCGCGGCAGAGCGGAATCACTTCGTCCTCCGGATCTCGCCAGAGCAGCGAATACTCCGGCTGTGACGCGACGAACTTCTCGAAGCCGCGCTCGCGCGTGAGCTCGAGTGAGCGTCGGATCAGGTCGGGAGGGAACTCACTGAAACCGATGTAGCGGACCTTTCCCATTCGCACGAGCTCGGTGAGCGCCTCCATCGTTTCCTCCAGCGGCGTGTCCGGGTCATCGCGATGGCACTGGTACAGATCGACGTAGTCCGTCTGCAGCCGGCCCAGCGAAAGGTCGATCTGCTTGTGCACCTGTTCGGCCGACAGTCCTTCACCGGTCCCGTCGCCGACTGGAAACCGCAGCTTCGTGGCGAGCATGTAGGAGTCACGCGGGCGCTTCGACAGCACTTCGCCGAGAAAGCTTTCGGACGCACCGCCCGAGTACACGTTCGCGGTGTCGATGAAGTTGATGCCGCACGCGAACGCAGTGTCGATGCACTCGCGGGCCTGCTCGTCGGAAATCGCGCCGCCGTACGTCTTCCAACTGCCGAGGCTGACGGCGGAGATGTTCAGATCGCTGGAGCCGAGCCGCCGGTAACGCATGACTCGATTCTGGCGCCGAGGTCACGATCTGCGCAAATCGCTGTTTTCGTTGGCCTTCGGCCAGCCGCGAGCTGTGGCTGATGTCACTAGCACCAGATGGGGGTAGACACGGCCGACTTCGTCATTACGATCCGACGCTCAAGAACAGGCCCAGGGCTGCGCACATCGATTTGCGGCCCGTCTTTTCCCCTCCACCTTGCCGTCCTCTCTCCGCAGCCGTCTGCTTGCGTTCGCGCTTCCCGTGTTCGTCTTCGCTTGCGCCTGCGTGTTCCCGCAGGACGACGCACGCGCAGCGTTCAGTCGCCACGGTGACGGCCTACCGGTTCCGCACGTGACGATCGGTCAGCGCGCGGCCGCGCTCGCCGTTCGAGAAGTCGGCGTGCCGTATCGCTGGGGAGGCTCCTCTCCTGCCGGCGGCTTCGACTGCTCGGGGCTCGTCTACTGGGCGTACGGCCGGCTCGGCATTACGCTCCCGCACAGCTCGTACGCGCTCTATGACCTGGGTCGCAGCGTCGCGCGATCGAGGATGAAGCCCGGCGACCTGCTCTTCTTCTCAGGACTCGGCCACGTCGGCATCTACATCGGCCGCGGGCGCATGGTGCACGCACCCCACACCGGCACGTACGTTCAGATCGTCAAGCTCGGAAGCTCGTCGTACGGATCGGAAATCGTGGGCGTCCGTCGCGTCAGCCGCAAGTAGTGACGGAACGGCGCCATGATCGCGCCGAAACCGTCACGCACCCTTTCGCTCGCAGCCGCCCCGATCTATTACGGAAGGCATTCGTCCTTCAACGATCGGAGCACACATGTCAAGAGTCCTGCTGCTCGTTCTCCTCGCCGCGCTCGCTCTCCTGCCCGCTGCGGCCCGCGCCGCGACGTCTGATGTAGTCGTGAGTCAGATCTACGGTGGCGGCGGCAACGCGGGCGCCACCTTCCGCAACGACTACGTCGAGCTCTTCAACGCCGGATCCGCCAGTGTCGACGTGTCGGGCTGGACCGTGCAGTACGCCACCGCTGCGGGAACGAGCTGGCAGACGACAGCGCTCTCGGGAACGATCGCAGCCGGCCGCTACTACCTGGTGCAGCTCGCATCGAATGCCGACGTCGGCGCGCTCCTGCCGGCACCGAACGCGACGGGAACGAGCAACCTCGCGGGCACGAGCGGCAAGATCGCGCTCGTGCGCGGCACGGCCGCACTGACCTGCGGCGCCTCCGCCGGAAGTTGCTCGACCGACCCGCTCGTCGCGGATCTCGTCGGCTACGGAGACGCGAGCGACTTCGAGGGCGCGGGATCGACCGACGCGCTTTCCAACACCCTGGCAGCGGTTCGCGCGAACGGCGGCTGCACCGACACCGGAAACAACGCGGCGGACTTCACAGCAGACACGCCCGAGCCCAGGAACTCTTCCTCGGCGGCGCACTCGTGCGGGACAGCGAGCGGCTCCGGTGGCGCAGTCGGCGTTGCGCTCGATGTCGCCTCCGCTCTCTCAGTTTCGCTCGACCATCCCTCGCTGAGCTTCGGCACGTTCGCCGTCGGCGACCGACCGGCGTCGCTTCCCGAGCGCGTGACCGTTTCGAGCAACAATGCGACGGGTTACTCGCTCGTCGTTGCCCGGACCGCGTTCGCCCCGACCGATTTGCCGATCGCGCTCGCCGCGACCGCGCCCACCGGCGGAACGCTCGGAAGCCCGTTCAGCGGCGGCGCTCTGGTGCCGATTCCGATCGCCCCAGCGCCGGCGCTGACGATCGGCACGAAGGCAACGCCGAGCGCAGCAGGGGGCGACGTCTGGGCGACCAGTCTCGGTTTCTCCTCCGCGTTGCCGGTTGTTGCGACCGGCCACTACAACGCCACCGTGACGTTCACCGCGCTCGCCCGGTGAGGTCTGCGCTCGCACTCGCAGTCTTCGCCGGGCTGGTCTTGACGCCCGCCCCCGATTCGGCAACGGGGGCGGGCGTCGCCCGCCCGCGCGTCGCACTCTCTGTTTCACCCGCCAAGGTCGCAGTGGTCGCGCCGGGCTCGAGAAGAATCACCGTGCGCAACGACGGCGCCGAACGAGTCGACGTCGCCATTGCCGTGGCAACGAGGCAGCTCCACGTCGCCCCTCGGCGGTTGCTGCTGCCGACAGGCAAGAGCGCGAGCTTGACGCTGCGCGCCGGGTTGGACCGGAAGTCGGAGCCGGGCGAACATCGTGCGCTCGTCCTACTGACCGCACATTCCGCGCGCGGCGGTCACGTCGATCTGCAGCTGAGGGTCGGCGTCCGAGTCAAGGTGCGCGTGCCCGGGCAGGTCGTGCGCCGGCTCGTGTTACGCGGTGTCCGCGTTCAACCTGCGCATCGCAGCCGACTCATGCTCGTATCGGTCACGAACAGCGGCACTGTGACCGCGCAACTACGCGGCAGCGTCACGGCGTCGCTGTTCCAGCATGGCAGATGCGTGGGCCGCCTCCGTCTACTCGCCCCACGGACGCTGCCTCCCGGGCATCCGCGCAAACGCTCACGCTCCGCTACGGCGGACGTGTGCGTGGTCCTGTTACTGCGCTCGTGCGGGTACGGCTCGGGCCTGGTATTCGCGCCGTCGAGCGCCGCTACCGAATCCGGTTATAAGAGTCTCGATGCCGACGTTCAGCCGGTCTTGTCGTCGCCGCCGACGAGCACGCGCGTGATCTCCAGGTTGTCGTCGAGCACGACGACGTCGGCCGGTGAGCCCGGCTCGAGCGTCCCGAGATCCGTCCTCCCCGCGATCTTCGCGGGAACCGCCGTCGCGGCCGAGAGCGCCGCTTCGACCGGCGCGCCGAGCGCAACGAGGTTACGAACCGCGTCGATCATGCAGACGGTGCTACCCGCGAGGACGCGTTCCGCATTACGCGCAACACCGTTTTCGACTTCGAAGTCCACGCCTGCGAGCGAGTAGCTGCCGTCACCCGCGCCGGCCGCCGCGATTGCGTCGGTGACGATCGCGACCCGGCCAGGCGCCGCCAGCCAGACGAGCCGTGCGGTGTCGTCGGCGAGGTGGACGCCGTCGAGGATCACCTGAATCGCCACGTCTGCTGCAACGAGCGCTGCGCCTGCGAGTCCCGGCTCGCGGGCGGCGAACGGGCGCATAGCATTGAAGATGTGCGTCACCGTCTTCGCGCCCCGCGCAAACGCCTCGCGCGCCTCCGCGGCCGTTGCGTTTGAATGCCCGCACGACACGGTCACGCCGCGTTGTTGCAACAGGTCCATGAGGTCGTTCGCGCCGGCCAGCTCGGGAGCGAGCGTGACGTGGCTCACTGGTCCCGCAGCAAGGAGCCGCTCGAGCAGGCCACAGTCCGGATCGCGTCGCGATTCAGGCGGGTGCGTGCCCAGGCGCTCGGGCGAAAGAAACGGCCCTTCGAGATGCGCGCCGATGATGCGCGGTGCCGAACCGTTCTGTGGAACTTCGCGCAACGCAGCGGTCAGCTCCGCCTCGGGCGACGTGATGAACGTCGGCTGATACGCGGTAACACCACACTCGAGCAACGCAGCTCCGGCCTTGCGATAGCCGGCGGCGTCCGCCGAGAAGAAATCCACGCCCGCGAAGCCGTTGACCTGCAGGTCGACAAAGCCCGGTGCCGCGAGGCCCATGCCGTTCGCGGAGCTCACACCGACTGCGGCGATCTTCCCGTCCGTGATCTCGACGTCACCGGGGACGAGTGTCCCGTCGACGAGCGCTGCCCCGACTCCGAGCTTCACGGCTACCCGACCTGCGCCGTGACCCTGGCTTCGACCGCCGGAATGGCTGCCCCGGTTTCCAGGTCGAAGAAGTGCAACAGACGAGGATCGATCGCTACCTCGACCGCCTCGTCCGGCGCGAGGAGGAGGTGCCGGTCGAAGCGGCCGAGGAGCGTCACCGCCTGCTCGGCGTCGTCGCTACCCAGCGAGGGGCCTGGGGGCTGGGCGGTCGTGTCGACGAGGTCTGAGCGCTCGAGCGGCCTCGCGGTGATTCCGATATGGACGAGCTGTTCCGAGCCGAGGGATTCGACGAGCAGGATGCGGCCGCGGAGACGTGCCCCGTCCCAGCCGGCGGCCTCCCGGACGTCCTCGGGGCGAATGCCGATTGCGACGCGGCGGCCCGCGTACCCGGCGAGCGCCGGGCGCTCGGCGACGACGTCGCCGGGAAGCTCCAGCTCGCTGTCGCCGATCCGGCAGAGCAGGCCGCTGCCGTTGCGGGCGAGCTCGGCTTCAAACAGGTTCATGGGGGGCGACCCGACGAAGCTCGCGACGAAGAGATTCACGGGCGCGTCGTAGAGGCGCTGCGGCGTGGCCACCTGCTGCAGCTCGCCGTCGCGCATCACGGCGACGCGGTCGCCCATCGTCATCGCTTCAACCTGATCGTGCGTGACGTACACCGTCGTCACCTTCAGCGCCTGTTGGATGCGCGCGATCTCGGCGCGCATCTGCACGCGCAGCTTCGCATCGAGGTTCGAAAGCGGCTCGTCCATCAGAAACGCCTTCGGCTCGCGCACGATCGCCCGGCCCATCGCGACACGCTGCCGCTGCCCGCCGGAAAGCTGTGCGGGCCTGCGTTGGAGCAGATCGCTGATGCCGAGGACCCGGGCGATCTCTTCGACCCGGCTCTTCTGCTCGGCCTTCGGCACCTTGCGCATGCGCAGGCCGAAGGCGAGATTGTCGTACACGGTCTTGTGCGGGTAGAGCGCGTAGTTCTGGAACACCATCGCGATGTCGCGGTCGCGCGGCGGCAGGTCGTTCACGACCTTGCCGCCGATCCTGATCTCGCCCAGCGTGACTTCCTCGAGGCCGGCGACCATGCGCAGGGCGGTCGTCTTGCCGCAGCCCGACGGGCCCACCAGCACCATGAACTCGCCCTCGGCGACCTCGAGGTTCAGGTCGCGGACGGCAGCGACGTCGTTGGCATAGACCTTCGACAGGTGAACGAGCTCGATGGCAGCCATTAGCCTCGTACCGCCCCTGCAGTGAGTCCGAATGCGATCCGACGCTGGACGAGCAAGAAGAACACGACGACCGGCAACGCGCACAGGGTCGCGCCGGCCATCAGCGGCCCCCAGTCCGTTCCGCGCAGGGTCGTGAACGACGCGAGCCACACCATCAGCGTCTGCTTCTGCGGGGTGTGCAAGAACACGTAGGCGATGATGAACTCGTTCCAGGCCTGGATGAAGGCGAAGATCGAGGTCGCGACCAAGCCGGGCCCGACGAGCGGCAGCAGGACTCGGACGAACGCACCGAAACGGGTAGCCCCGTCGACCATCGCGGCCTCTTCGAGCTCTTTCGGAATGCCGAGCAGAAAGCCGCGCATCGTCCAGACCGTGAACGGCAGGACGAACGTCAGGTACATCGCGATCACCCCGGTGAGCTTGTCGACCTGGCCCAGGCGTGACATGAGGATGTAGAGCGGGATGATCAGCGCCGCCAGCGGCACCATCTGCACGCCGAGGATGAGCACGATGAACGCCTTGCGTCCGTAGAAGTGGAACTTCGCGAGCGCGAGCGACGCCAGGAAGGCCAGCACCACAGACAGCGCTACGACCGCGGTGACGATGATCAGACTGTTCTTCACCGCGTCCCAGAAGAACGGCTGGTCGATCGCGTCGCGGAAGTTGGTGAGGGTCGGATGGGTCGGGATCCATTGCGGCGTGTAGCTGAGGATCTGCTGTCCCGGCTTGAACGCGGTCGCGACCATCCAGTACACGGGAAAGACCATGACGAAGAAGACGAGTAGGCCGAGCAGGTTCCAGCCGAGCTTGCGCAGCCTGGGACGCCGCGTCCGCGTGCGCGGCACGACCGGCGCCACGGGCGTCGGCGCGATCTGGGTGCCCGCGCTCAATGGACCTCACCCGTCCGCACCATCTGCCGCAGGTACATGAGAGTCGCGCCGAACATGAAGAGCACCATCACGACCGCGATCGCCGCGCCGAGGCCGTATTCGCTGATCTGGAACGACTGGTGGAAGGCGTAGATCGCCATCGTGTAGTAGTCGTTTGTCGGCCGGTAGTCGAGCATCACCCAGATCTGCTGGAAGACCTGGAAGTCCCAGATGATGGACAGGCTCGTGAGGATCACGAAGATCGGCATCAGCAAGGGGAGGGTGACCTCGCGGAACGCGGCCCACGGCCTGGCGCCGTCGATGGCGGCCGCCTCGAGCAGCTCCTGCGGTACCTGCGCAAGCGCGGCGTACACCGTGATCGTGATGAAGGGAATCGCTCCCCAGACGATCAGCGCTGTGATCACGCCGAAGCCGGTCCAGGGATTCGCGAACCAGTCGTGCCTGATGAAGTTGCCGACGTGCAGCTTGGTCAGCGTCCAGTTCAACACGCCGAACTCGTAGTCGACCATCCAGCGCCAGATGTCCACCGCAACGATCACGGGTACCGACCAGACGAGCACGAGCCCCGTCGTGAGTGCGATGCGAAGCCAACGAGACACCTGGAGCAGCAGCAGCGCGAGCGCGGTGCCGAGCACCATGGTCAAGGCAACGGTGACGACCGTGAAGACGACCGTACGGAGGAGCACCTGCCAGAACTGGCTGTCGTGGAAGATCTGCGCGTAGTTCGCAGTTCCCACCCAGCGGCCCTTGTGCCGGATCAGCTCGAAGAGGCCGTACTTCTCGAACGACATCTTGACAAGCAGGTAGAGCGGATAGCCCAGGATGAGGCCGATTGCGGTGGCCGCCGGGGCCAGCAGGGCGTAGGGGGCTAGTGCGCGTCCGAGACGCTGCCGCGTGAGACGGGGGCGCCGTCGCCGAGAGGCGAGTACAAACTCGCTCTCGGCGACGGACGCCACAGCAGCTCCTTCGGGCGCGAGGCGACTCACGCGCCGGTGTTCAGGATCCTCGTGATCTGACTACTGGCACTGCTGGCAGCTGACTTCACCGATGCACGTCCGGTTGCGATCTTGACGAGCATGTCCTGCAGCACGTTCGCATTCTCCACGTTGGCCCAGTTCGGGCTCGTGGGGACGAACCAGCTGTACTTCGCCGCCCGTGCGAACGGCGCCAGCTTCGGATTCGAGGCGTTGTAGGCAAGCAGCGTCGTCGTGTTGGCGATGTTGCCCGCCTTCGCGATCTCGCTCTCCGCCGCGGAGCTCGTGAACGCCTTGATCCAGTCGACGGCGAGGCTCTGGTTCTTCGTGGTCACGGGGACCGCGAGATCGGAGCCGCCGAGGAACGTCGGCATGAACTTGCCCTTGATGTGGCTCGGCATCGGGTAGGCGCCGACCACGGGATCGAGTGACGGGTTCCCGACCTTCGGGTCGAGTGCGTACGGCCACTCCCAGCCGTTGCCGACGAACGAGCCGACCTTGCCCTTGGCGAAAACCAGAGCCTGCTGCGGGTTCGCCTCGTCGGTCGTCTTGCTCGCCCGCGTCAGGCTCTTGAACATCGTCTTCACCTGGTTCAACGCCTGCAGTGCCTGCGGGGAGTTGAGCGTTCCCTTCCACTTCCCGCCGCTGCGCACCGCGATCTTCCCGCCGTAGTCGTAGACGACGGACATCGCGAAGTACCAGTACTTGCCCGGCAGATAGATCGCCGAGTAGCCACCGTCCTTCTTCCCGTACTTCTTCATCAGCTTCTTGCCGTCCGCGAGGAACTGCGCAAAGCTCTTCGGCGTCGACTTGATGCCGGCGCCCTTGTACTGGTCCTTGCGGTAGATCACGGCACGGGCGCCTGCGTAATACGGGACGCCGTAGAGCTTGCCGTTGTACTGGCACGAGCCTTTCAGGCCCTGGAGCCAGGTCTTGTTGTTGGGGAACGCGGACTGCGACAGCGTCTTGAAGGCGCCGGCAGCCATGTACTTCGTCATCTCCGTATTGCCGAGCTCGATCACGTCGGGCGCGTCGCCCCCGGCGAGACCCGCATCGAACTTCTGGAGATGGTTGCCCCACGACTGGTACTGGACGTCGACTTCGACGTCCGGATGCTGCGCTTTGAAGTTTCTGTTGGCGAGGGCAACTGCCTCGGGCCAACCGTTCTGCGCATCGGTCTGGAGCCAGACCACGATCTTGCCGGCCTGGGCCTTGGACGTCCCGCCGCTTGCGGTCGTTGCCGCAACGGCGAGCATGGCAGCGAGGACCGCCGCCACGAGGAATCGCACTTTCATGTCGCCTCCCGGAGCTCGGGGAGCCAGGCTGGCTTCCCCAATTGGTTTAGACCACCAACCACGGCCGAGAGATTGGCACAGACCAATCTCGGTGTCAAGGGGGCTAAAAGTCCGGTCATTGCGGATGAGTGGTCTTGACCATGACCCGATCCCTGTGCTTTCCTAGGGAGCAGCGTGAGCAAGCAGGTCTTGACCAGGCAACGAGTGCTCGAGCTGATCGACCAGCTCCAGGTGGGGGAGGCGATCCCCTCAGAGCGGCGGCTCAGCACCGATCTCGGCGTTTCGAGGCTGACCCTGCGCGCCGCGCTCGACGACCTCGTCCGGGACGGCTATCTGGAACGCCGGCACGGGAGCGGCACGTTCGTCAGCGAGCCGAAGATCGCCCAGCAGCTGACACTGACCTCGTTCAGTGAGGACATGCGGCGGCGTGGGATGACGGCCGGCAGCAAGACGATCGAGCTCCGGGAGACCCACGCGGGAGCCGCTGTGGGCCGTGCCTTGAAAGTCTCGCCGGATGCGCGGGTCGTCCTGATCCGGCGCCTGCGGCTCGCGGACGGGGAGCCGATGGCGCTCGAGACGCTGCACGTTCCCGCCGACCGGGTGCCCGGGCTGTCGCGCGAAGCGCTCGAGAACGCCTCGTTCTACGAGCTGCTGGAGAAGGAGTACGGCGTCGTGATCGCGAGCGGCGTCCAGTCGATCGAGCCGACGGTGACGAGTGACGAGGAGTCCGAGCTGCTCGGCGTTCCGTTGCACTCCCCCGCGTTCCTGTTCGAACGAACGTCGCGCACCGCGTCGGGCGAGACCGTCGAGTTCGTCCGGTCGCTCTACCGCGGCGACCGTTACCGCCTCGTCGCCGAGCTCTCGCAGCGTCGCGACCGCCCGGTTGCGACTCCACTCATTTCCGCGGCTGCCGCCGAACCGGCTCCATGACGCGCGCGGGCGTCTCGTACTTCGGCGTCCGCATTCCACGGCATGCACGCCGCGACCTCGAAGACATCGCGTCGCGCGGCTATACCGCCGTGCTGCACACGTTCTCCGAGAACGACCTTGCGTACTACCGCGGGACGATGGCGGAGCTCGTGGCGGCCTCCCACGAGCTCGGGCTCGAGGTGCAGATGTGCCCGTGGGGCGTCGGCCGGACGTTCGGCGGCGAGGCCGAGAGCAGATGGGTGACGTTCCATCCGGAGTCGTGCCAGGTGCTGGACGACGGACGCCAGGTCGCAACCGGCTGCCTCAACAACCCGGCGTATCGCGCGTTCTGCAAGGAGTGGGCGGACGCGGCACTCGAAGCTGGGACGGACTACGTCTTCTGGGACGAGCCGCACTGGACGGTGCCCGAGCACGTCGGCGTCAACGACCCGCAGCGCTGGGCCTGTGTGTGCCAAGTCTGTGCCGAACTGTCGGGACTGGAGCTGTCGCAGGGTCTGACCCCGGAAGTGGAACAGTTTCGTGAAAGATCGATCGTCTCTTTCCTCGGCGAACTCACGGCGCACGTCGCCGGGCGCGGTGGCAAGAACACGATCTGCCTGTTGCCGCTGACCGACGGTCCGCACGGAGTGAGCGACTGGGACTCCGTTGCCTCGCTTCCGGACCTCTCGGTGCTCGCCACCGACCCCTACTGGAAGAACTTCGACGAGTCGGCCGAGTCGTTCGTCGGGCGCTTCGCGCGACTCCTCGCCGACACCGCCGCGCTCCACGGCGTCGAAGCGCAGATGTGGCTCCCGAGCTTCGGGCTGACACGCGACGACATCCCCGACCTGGAAGCGGCGATCGCGGCGACCCGCGCCGGCGGAATCGACGATGTCTGGACCTGGGGCTACGAGGCGTGCGGCCACATGACCCACCTCGCGACTCCCGACTCGCCGCTCGTTTGGGAGGCCGTGACGGCGGCGCTGACTGCGGGAGTGCGCGCGACCGAGCGGCATCGCGTCGATCTTCACGACCTCGACCTGCGGCCGACCGCCGACCTCGTCCGGCTGATCAACGCCGAAGACCGCACCGTTGCGGACGCAGTCGCCGACGCGGTCCCCGCGATCAGCGCGGCCATCGATGCGATCGTCCAGCGACTCGAGTCCGGCGGACGCCTCATCTACGTCGGCGCCGGTTCGTCGGGGCGAGCGGCGACCGCCGATGCCGCCGAGTCCGGCCCGACCTTCTCGACCGACAGCATCGTCGCGGTGGCCACCGAAGAGGAGGCTGCAGAAGACGACACCGACGCCGGCGCACGCGACCTGGCGGCACTTCGGGTAGGCCCGCAGGACGTGGTGCTCGGCGTCAGCGCGAGCGGCCGCACGCCCTACACCCTCGCCGCGTTGGACGCGGCCGCTGCGGCCGGCGCCCACACGGTCGCCCTTGTCTGCGTCAACGGCTCAGAGCTGGCGCGCCAGGCAGACCGGGCGATCGAGATCGCCGTTGGTCCCGAAGTCATCGCCGGCTCGACTCGCATGAAGGCAGGAACGGTGCAGAAGCTCGTGCTCAACACGATCTCGACGATCGCAATGGTCCGGCTCGGCAAGACGTTCGGGAACCTGATGGTCGACGTGCAGGCATCGAACGACAAGCTCCGAGCACGCGCACGACGCGCGGTGGCGATTGCAACAGCGGCACCGGAAGACGAGGTCGCAGACGCCATCGCGGCGGCGGACGGCGACGCGAAGGTCGCGATCGTGTCGCTGCTCGCGAAGGTCGACGCGGAGACGGCCCGTTCGCGACTCACCGCGGCGCGCGGCGTGATCCGAGAGGCGGTTGCCGATGTCGTGGGTTGAGTCGGAGCTGCACGAGCAACCGGACGCGCTGCAACGCTTCCTCGCTGCCGAGTCGGCGCGCGCCCCCGACCTCGTGCGCACGCTGCTGCGAGACGACGTGCGCTATCTCCTCGTCGTGTCGCGCGGCAGCTCGAGCAACGTCGCGCGGTACTTGCAGTACCTCTTCGGCATGGTCAACGGCCTCCCCGTCGCGTTCGCGGCGCCGTCGCTCTACACCGTGTACGACGCCCCGCCCACGCTAGGCCCCGCCGCCGTGATCGGCATCTCGCAGTCCGGCGCCTCGCCCGACGTCGTCGCTGTGCTCGAGGACGCACGCAGACAGAACAGGCCGACTCTCGCGATCACCAACGATCCCGCATCACCATTGGCGCTCGCCGCAGATGCCGTTCTTCCACTGCACGCCGGCGAGGAGCGCGCCGTCGCCGCGACCAAGACGTATCTCAACTCGATCGCGGCCGTCGCGTTGCTGTCGACGGGAACCGACTCGCAGCGTCTCGCAGACCTCCTCGCGATGCCGGCGAAGGTCGAGCTTCAGATCGAACGCTCCCTGGCGGCCGTGGGCGGTCTCGACGGCTACCGCGACGTTCACGGTGGGAGCGTCGTCGCGCGCGGCGTCAACTACGGAACGTCGTTCGAGATCGCGTTGAAGATCCGCGAGCTCTCCGGAGCGCAGTTCGAGGCGTTCTCATCGGCGGATCTCCTCCACGGCCCGATCGCAGCTCTGAAGTCCGGACGGCCGGCGATCGTGATCGCGCCTACGGGCCGAACGCTCGACAGCATGCGGGTGGCGCTCGGCAAAGTGCGCGAGCGAGGCTCGGAGGTGATCGCAATCAGCGACGATGAGGAGTTTCTCGCGGAGTCCGACACCGCGCTGGCGCTCGTGCCGGACGTGCCCGAATGGCTCAGCCCGCTGCTCACCGTCGTCCCCGGACAGATCGCGGCGGTCCGGCTCGCGAGGCTACGCGACGCCGACGTTGACAGCCCGGCAGGGCTGACGAAGATCACGCTGACGCGGTAGCCGCTTAGTTACGCGATGCCCAGGGATCGACGTAGACGTCGTCGACCTGGACGCTGCCGCTCGTCGCGGTGAACTTCAGCTGGACGGAGGAGACGCCGAGCAGCCCGAGCAGCGAGTCGAGATTGAGAATCGGCGGGCCTGCCTGCCACGAGTCTCCGGGCGAGATATTCGAGACCTGAAGGACGCCGAGCACCTGGCCGAGCAGGCCGCGGAAAACGACCTCCACGCGAACCGAGCCGTTGTCGTCGCTCTTGACGAAGAACCGCATGACCGTGGACGTCGTCCCCATGCAGAGCTTCGGGGTGAGGGCGGACCCACCGCGGTTCAAAGAGAGCGAGTGCGAGTCGGAGCGCGAGTGCACGAAGAACGCCTCGTTGCCCGAGACGACACCGCCGCCTGAGAGGGACCAACCGGTGCTGCCACTCTCGAGGCCGCCGTTCGTGCCAAAGGTGTAGTTCCGCGAGTCGCCGAACTGTGAGAAGGGAGTCGAGGTCGCGCCGCAGTCGTTGTTCAGACCGAGCAGCGAGCCGGCGCCGGCAGCCGGAGCTCCGAGCCCCACCGCCAAGAGCGCGACGAAAGTCGCCATGAGAAACCTCGAGCCAAGACGTGCCGCCACCGTTCGTCCTCCCTGCCGCAGTGATCCTTACCGGCTCAGTCTCTTCAGCAGAGCTACGACCGCATCACTCTGGAGGGGTATCCGGATCCCTCCTTCGAGTGAATGTGCCGCTCCCGGCCCCACGCGCGTCAAGCAGATAGGCCGGAATGCCGATCTTGGCGGAATGGCGACTGCGGCCCCCTCCGTTGCGGCTGAGCACGGTCAGATTGCGACGATCGATCCAGAGATCGATGAGCACATCGGCGCCGTTCGTGAGTCCGAGAACGACCGGCTGCGCGGCCGGACGCTCTTTTCGGCGCTCTTCTTCGCCGGTGCCTTCGTCCTGACAGCCGGCGCTCTGCCGTTCGTCCTTTCTTCGTCGCGGTCGCCGAGCTCGTTCACGGTGGTAGCGCTGGTCCTCGCCTATGCCGCCGCATCGCATGCTCGGTTCGAGGTGGGAACCGGCCTGTTCCTGCCCACGGTGCTCGTCTTCGTCCCGATGCTGTTTCTCCTGCCGCTCAGCTTCGTGCCGCTCGCGATCTGCGCGAGCCTCTTCCTGGGGGCGGCCACCGACCTCCTCCGGCGAGGCTTACCGCTCGACCGGATCCTGATCGCGCCGCTGAACTCTTGGTATTCAATGGGGCCGGTCGCGGTGCTGGCGCTCGCCGGCGAACGGGGGCCGTCCCTCCATCACTGGCCTGTCTATATCGCGGCGCTCGCAGCCCAGTTCGGCGCGGACTATGTGATCCAAGCGCCGCACCAGCGGTTCGTGAACGGCATCTCGTTCTCTCTTGCCGCCCGATACCTGTCGTCGGCGTTCCTGGCCGATGTAGCGCTCGCGCCGGTTGGGCTGCTCGTCGCGCTCGTGGCGTTCGACCAGCCCGTGGCGCTCACGTTCGTGCTCCCACTCGTCGGGCTCCTCGTCGTGTTCGCGCGCGAGCGACAGGTTCGAATCGACCACGCGCTTGAGCTCAGCCACGCGTATCGAGGCACGGCGCTCCTGCTCGGCGATGTCGTCGAAGCGGACGACGCGTACACGGGCCTCCACAGCCGCGACGTCGTCGCGCTCGTGCTCGACGTCTGCGACCGCCTTCAGGTCGACGGCCGCGAGCGGCGCGACGCAGAATTCGCCGCCCTGCTGCACGACGTCGGAAAGATCAAGATCCCGGCTGAGATCATCAACAAGCCCGGCAAGCTGACCGACGAGGAGTTCGAGCTCATCAAGACGCACACCGTCGAAGGCGAAAAGCTCCTCTCCCAGGTCGGCGGTCTGCTCGGAAGCGTCGGCGCGATCGTGCGCTCGTGCCACGAGGACTGGGACGGAACCGGCTACCCCGACGGACTCGTTGGCCCGGCGATTCCCAGGGTTGCCCGGATCGTGCGTTGCTGCGACGCCTACAGCGCAATGACCACGGATCGCTCGTATCGCAAGGCGATGACTACGGCAGAGGCGGTTGCAGAGCTGCGCCGCTGCTCCGGCACCGACTTCGATCCCGAGGTCGTCGAGGCCCTCGTGGCCACGGTCAACTCGGGCTGACGGGTTTCAGTTATGACCGGATGCGCACAACGCATTCGTGACCGCCCACGCCGAGCAGCTCGCCGACAACCCCTGGGTCGAGCGCCTCGCGCGCTTCGGCCTCGTCGCCCAGGGAGTGTCGTTCGGGCTCGTCGGCGTGCTCGCCATCGAGCTCGCCGCCGGTAGGGGCGGCAAGGCGACCGATCGCCAAGGGGCGTTGCGCGACATTGCGGGCAGCGGGCTCGGCCGCATCCTCGTCCTCATCCTCGCCTGCGGGTTCGGCGCCTATGCGCTGTGGCGCCTCGTGCAGGTATTCCTCGGCCACGACGTCGAAGACGAAGGCGGCCGGAAGAAGTGGGGGAAGCGGTTCTCTTCGCTCGGCAAAGCCGCGATCTACGGCGGGCTCTGCTGGGGCGCCGTCTCGATCCTCCTGGGCAGCGGCAGCGGCGGCAACAAAGAGCAATCGACGACACGGGGGATCCTCGGCTGGCCCGGCGGCAGATGGATCGTCGGCGCGATTGCGCTCGCGATCGCCGGCGCGGCGCTCTGGAACTTCTACCGCGCAGTCTCCGGGAAGTACAAGGACTCGCTGAAGACGGGGCAGATGAGCGCGACGGAGCTCAGGTGGACGACGCGAATCGCCTTCGCCGGGCTGATGTCACGCGCCGTCGTCTTCGGCTTGATCGCCTGGTTCTTCTTCAAGGCCGCCGCCGACTACAACGCGAAGCAGGCGCGTGGCCTCGACGGCGCGCTGCGCAAGCTCCTCCACGAGCCGTACGGCCCCTACCTCCTCGGCATCGTCGCCGCGGGGTTGTTCCTCTTCGGCGTCTTCTGCCTGATCCAGGCGAGATACCGCGAGGTCTAGGCCAGGAGGTGCCGCTCGAGCCAGGCGGCGGCGAGGCCGTACGCCTTCAGCTCGTTCGTGCGCTTCGTGAAGCCGTGACCTTCGTCGTCGAACACGACGTACTCGACTTCTCGGCCAAGTGACTCGAGCTTGTCGACGAGTTGATCCGACTCGCCCTTGACGACGCGCGGGTCGGTCGCACCCTGGATCACGAGCAACGGCGCGCGAACGTTGTCGACGTACGTGATCGGCGAGCGTTCCATCAGGAAGTCCGCTTCCGTTTCGGGATCGCCGACGAAGCGCGCGATGAAGCGCTTCCACGTCGGCGGTACCGCTTTTGCAAAGGTGACGAGGTTCGACGGCCCGAAGATGTCGACCGCCGCCGCCCAGTAGTCCGGGAGGCGCGTGACGCACGTCAGGACGGCGAAGCCGCCGTACGAGCCGCCGTAGACCCCGAGCCGGTCCCCGTCGACCCAGTCCTGCTCGCGCAGCCACTTGGCCGCGTGCTCCCAGTCCTGCATGTCGCCCCCACCCCAGTCGCGCTGAACGAGGCGCTGGTACGTCTTGCCGTAGCCCGTGGAGCCGCGAATGTTCGTGGCGAGCACGCCGATGCCTCGTGAAAGCAGGTACTGGTAGAGCGGCTGGTAGACGGGGCGCTCCTGCGCCTCGGGCCCGCCGTGGATCGACAGAACGACGGGCACCTTCCCGTCGACGTTGGGCCGATACAGCCACGCGGGGATCTCGCGCCCGTCGAACGACGTGTACGTCACCAACTCGGCATCGACCAGATCGTCCTCGCGCAGTCCGCCGAGCCGGCTGTCCGTCACGGGCCGCGACTTCCCTGTGGCTGTCTCGACGACCCAGGCCTCGGGTGGGCGGCGCGGGCTCGCGGAGATCACGGCGGCACGCGAGCCGTCGGGCGACAGCGCGAGCGGCGGCTCTGCGCCCGTCAGGTGCGGACGCCCCCCGCTCGGCAGGTCAGCCTCGGGGAGATCCTCACCCGTCTCGAGGTCGCGTAGGCGCAGGCGGTCGTACCCCTGGTCGTTGACGATCCAGCCCAGCACGCGGCCGTCGGCCGACATCGACACGTCGTCGACATCCATCGTCGGCTCCTCCACCCACCTGGTCGTGTCCGAAGCGAGGTCGTAGAACGCCAGCCCGTGAAACTCGCTCTCGGCGTCGCTGATCAGGTAGAAGCCGGAGCCGTCCCGAGCCCACGGGCCTGAGACGAAGATCCCCTCGTCCTCGTGGGGCGTCAGCTCGCGCGTGTCGCCCGTCTCGAGGTCGACGAGGTGGATGGACGTGTCGCTGTTGTTGCGGAAGTCGAGCGCCAACAACTTCGTCCCGTCCGGCGAGAACGTTCCGGGGAACGCGAACATGCCCTCGCCGAACACGGGCCGGGTCTCGCCGCTCTCCAGGTCACGGACCCAGACCTCCATGTCCGTCGGCTTGCGCGCGTTCGCGGCATACGCGAAGCGGGTCCCATCTGGCGCCCAGGCGGCGCTGCCGACGTAGTGCTGGACCTGCGGCTCGTCGGTGATCTTCTCCGGCCAGCCACGCTCGGGGTCGAGGAGGTACATCTGATGGAACTCGTCCCCGTCATGGTCGGCGCAAAAGAGGATCCGGCCGTCCACCGGAGAGACCCCCAAGCCGCGAACCGTCTCCTCCGCGAAGGACGTCAGCTGGTCAGGCCAGCCGCCCTCCACCGGGACGCGCCAGAGGTTGAACTGCCCAGACATGTTGCTGGCGAACAGCAGCTGCGACCCGTCGGCCGTGAAGGCCAGCGCCGAAGAAAAACGGCGGACCGCGAAGAACTGCTCCATGAGGGGCAGCCGGCGTGTCTTCGTGGCTGACACGGCCGGGACACTACAGTCTCCCCCGTGGAACGGTCACTGCCGTGGGCCTGGTACACGGATGCCGACGTGCTCCGCCGCGAGGGTGAGCGAATCTTCGCGCGCTCCTGGCAGTACGTCGGCCACACGGGCCAGCTTGCCGAGGGAGGATTCTTCGCGGCGGCCGCCGGCCAGATTCCTGTAGTGATTACACGCGCGAGGGACGGGGAGCTACGTGCCTTCCTCAACGTCTGCCGCCACCGCGGCCACGTGGTTGCCAGCGGCTCGGGCCAGCGCGAGACCATGCAGTGTCCGTACCACGCGTGGACGTACGGGCTCGACGGGCGGCTCCGCGCGGCGCCACGATCGGACCGCGAGCCCGGCTTCGACGCCGACGAGCTCGGCCTGAAGGCAATCCAGGTGGACACCTGGGGCCCGTTCGTCTTCGTGAACCCCGACGACAGGGCGGCACCGCTGGCCGAGGCGCTCGGCGACGTGCCGTCACAGCTCGCCGAGATCGTCGACCTCGACGCATTGGAGTTCCGCTTCCGCGCGGAGTTCGAGCTCGACGCGAACTGGAAGATCTCCTGCGAAAACTTCCTCGAGTGCTACCACTGCGCCGTCGCCCATCCCGGCTTCAGCGCGGCGGTCGACGTGTCGCCCGAGGCGTACCGGCTCGCGGCCGACGGGCTCGTCTCGAGCCAGGTCGGACCCCTCCGTGAGAACGGGAAGTCGTTTCTCGCGGACGGCGAGGTTCCGCGCAGCCAGTTCCACTTCCTCTGGCCGAACTTCGGCCTCAACGTCTTCCCCGGCAAGCCGAACCTGTCCTGCGGCCCGATGCTGCCGCTCGGCCCGGAGCGGACAGGCCGCTTCCTGGACTACTTCTTCGCGCCTGACGTCGACCAGGGCTGGATCGACGAGCTCGTGGCCTTCGACAACCAGGTCGGGGCGGAGGACCGGGCCCTCGTCGAGGGCGTCCAGCACGGCGTTCGCTCGGGCCTCATCGATCATGGACGGGTTCTTTCCGAAAGCGAGCAGCTCGTGGCCCACTTCCAACGCCTATGCGCGGAGGCGCTCGCGGGTTAGCATCCGCCGCGCATGGCGACTGTCACCTTCGACCACGTCACCAAGGCCTACGCCGACGGCACGGTTGCCGTCAACGACCTCGACATCCTCATCAAGGACGGTGAGTTCCTCGTCCTCGTCGGGCCGTCGGGCTGTGGGAAGACGACGGCGCTCAGGTGCCTCGCAGGCCTCGAGGAGATCACGTCGGGGCAGATCAAGATCGATGCGCGGGTCGTGAACCGGATGCCGTCGAAGGACCGGAACATCGCGATGGTGTTCCAGTCGTACGCGCTCTATCCGCACATGACCGTGTTCGACAACCTTGCGTTCGGCCTCAAGCTCATGAAGACGCCGAAGCAGGAGATCAAGCGGCGCGTCGAGGACGCCGCGAAGATCCTCGACCTCGAGGTGTTGCTCGACCGCAAGCCGCGCGCCCTGTCGGGTGGCCAGCGCCAGCGTGTCGCGCTCGGCCGGGCGATCGTGCGCGAGCCGGCGGCGTTCCTGATGGACGAGCCCCTCTCCAACCTCGACGCGAAGCTGCGCGTGCAGACACGCGCCGAGATCCTGCGGCTCCAGCGGCGGCTCGAGACGACGACGATCTACGTCACGCACGACCAGGTCGAGGCGATGACGATGGGTGACCGCATCGCTGTGATGAGCCAGGGCGTGCTCCAGCAGATCGGCACGCCTCCCGAGCTCTACGACAACCCGGTCAACGTCTTCGTCGCGGCGTTCATCGGCTCGCCCGCGATGAACTTCGCGACGGCGAAGGCGGAGAACGGCAGCCTCAAGCTCGGCGGCACCACGCTCGAGCTCTCGGGCAAGGCGGCCAAGGCCGCGACGCAGAATCCCGGCCGGGACCTGCTGATCGGGTTCAGGCCGGAGGATCTCCAGCTCGACGGCCAGAGTGGATCCGGCGTGGTGCGGATTCCCGCCAAGATCGACGTGGTCGAGTACCTCGGCCACGAGGAGCTGATCCACGCCCAGTCCGAGGGCCATGAGATCGTGGCGCTCGTCCCTTCCGACCAGAAAGTCGAGGCCGGGCAGGAGCTCGACTTCTCCATCGCCGGGGACAAGCTGCACGTCTTCGACCCGGAGACCGAGCTGAATCTCACGGCCCGGGATTAACGAGGCCCTGCCCGTCGAGATAGCATCGTGGCAGACAGTGGGGTCTATCGAAGGAGGAGGATTCGAGTGATGCGACGGAAATCGCTGATTGCTTCAGCGGTCGCGCTGGCCGTGCTCGCCGCCGGATTGACGGCAACGGCGATCAGCGCAAAACCGACGAGGCACAGCGCAGGTTCGATCGAGGTTCTCTCGCTCTGGGGCGGAAGCGAGAAAGACGCGTTCCTCAAGGTGACGGCCGCGTTTACGAAGGACACCGGGATCAAGGTCGAGTACACATCGGCCCGCGACTTCATCCCCGAGGTGCGGACACGCTTGGCGGCCGGCAATCCGCCGGACATCGGCATCCTGCCGCGGCCGGGCTACATCGGCACGCTGGCGAAGGCTGGAGCGCTGAAGCCGCTCTCGAGCCTCGGGCTGACCAACTCCTACATGGCGGGGAACTACTCGTCAGGCTGGCTGAAGCTCGGTAGCTCGGGCGGGAAGCTCTACGGCGTCCCGGCGAAGGCGAACTCGAAGAGCGTCATCTGGTACCGGCCAGACTCGTTCAAGAAGTACAAGCTGAAGATCCCGAAGACGTGGGCGCAGCTGCTCGCGATCACGAAGAAGTACAAGGCGAAGGGACAGGTGCCGTGGTCCGTCGGCGCCGGCCCGAGCCAGAGCCAGTGGACGCTCACCGACTGGTTCGAGAACATCTACGCGCGGACCGCCGGGCCTGCGAAGTATCAGAAGCTGTTCACCGGCAAGTTGAAGTTCACCGATCCCTCCGTCGCCAACGCGGCACGGATCATGACGCAGATCATCAACAACAAGTACGTCCTCAACGGCGTCCAGGGCGTCCTAGGCCAGAGCTTCGTCGGTGGCATCACCGACGTGTTCGGGACGAGCCCGAAGGCGCACCTCTACTTCGAAGGTGGCTTCGTCGGTGGTATCGCCACCGGGCAGGTCAACCCGAAGCTGAAGGCTGGGAAGACGATCGGTGACTTCCCCTGGCCGACGATCAAGGCGTCCCTCGACCATCCTGTCGTCGGCGCAGCCGACTTCGCGGCGGCGTTCAAGGACACGCCCGAGGTGCGGCAGTTCCTGAAGTACATCTCCACCGGGGCCGCCGGCAAGATCTGGGTCTCGACCAACGCAGTCACCTCACCGAACAAGAAGGTGCCGGCGAGCTCCTACCCGAGCCCGCTCGTGCGGGCCGAGGTCAAGCAGCTCGCTTCGGCGAAGACGTTCTTGTTCGACGGTTCCGACCTGCTTCCGGGCGCGTTCGGGGATACCTGGGGCTTCGCGCTCCAGGACGTCATCCAGAAGCCCGGAAACATCAAGAGCATCCTGTCCACGTTCCAGAACAAGATCCAGGGCCAGTTCTAGGCTCGATCTGTTGGCGGCGCCCGGTGACGGGCGCCGCCAACTCTGTTTGACTGCACAGGGCTAGTGAGCACGCAGCCGCTTCCAACTCCGGTCGCCGCTCCACCGTCGAGCGAGGGTCGCCGTCTGCGACCGTGGTCGGCCTTCGAGCGCGTCCAGGGCCTGCTGTTCGTTCTGCCGGCACTTGCGGTCCTGGGGCTCTTTCTGATCTACCCCGCGTACTACACGATCAGGCTCGCCTTCTACGAAGGCGACTTCCACTTCGGCTTCTTCCACTACCTCGGGATCGACAACTTCAAGCAACTGCTTACGAACGATCCCGACTTCCTCGACCTGAGCAAGTTTCCGCCAAGCGGCGCGCTGATCAACAACCTCCGCTGGGTCATCTTCTACATCAGCTTGTCGTTGATCATCGGGCTTGGGCTGGCGGTGCTCGCGGTGCGGGTCCGCTACGAGCGTGCGGTCAAAACGGCGATCTTCGTGCCGATGGCGATCGCGGCGACCGCCGTCGGCATCATCTGGCTGCTCGTCTACAACACCGACTCGAACATCGGCGTGCTCAACGCCGTCTGGCACGGAGTCCTGGGCCAGAAGTCGGTGTCCTGGCTGGGCGACCCGTCGCTCGTCAACTACGCCCTGATCTTCGCGTACATCTGGGCCTCGGTCGGCTTCGTGATGGTCGTGCTCTCCGCCGCGATCAAGGGGATCCCTGCCGAGATCATGGAGGCCGCGCGCGTCGACGGCGCGGGCGAGTGGAACATCTTCCGACGCATCATGCTGCCGATGCTCAGCCTCCCGCTTTCGGTCGTGACGATCTGGCTGTTCATCAATGTGATCAAGGTCTTCGACATCATCTACGTGATGACCGGCGGCGGCCCCGGTACGTCCAGCCGCGTCATTGCCTTCACGATGTACGAGGAGACGTTCCACAACGGCCGGCCGGGATACGGAGCGGCCGTCGCCGTGATCATGCTCGTGCTGATCGCACCCGTGATGGTGCTGAACGTCCGGCGCTTCCGCAGCGAGAAGGTCGTGGCCTGATGGCGACCGTCGACTCTGCCGTTCCGATCACAGCGCAGACGCGCAGCGAGCGACTCGTCCGCTTCCTGAGCCGAGCACCCATCCACTTCGTGCTCGTGGGGATCGCGTTGATCTGGCTCGTGCCGACTGTCGGGCTCGCACTGACCTCGTTCCGCAAACCGCCGGCGATCGCCTCGAGCGGCTGGTGGCATTCGCTCACGCAGTGGGACTGGACGCTGCACAACTACGGCTCCGTCATCCATGCGACCGGGATGGGTCACGCCTGGGTGAACAGCGTCATCATCACCGTCCCCGCGACGATCTTGCCGCTGACTCTAGGCGCCCTGGCCGCGTTCGGGTTTGCGTGGGTGCCGTTCCCGTTCCGCGACACGCTTTTCCTGATCATCATCGCGCTGATGATCGTGCCCATCCAGACGTCGCTCGTGCCCCTGCTGAAGTTCTTCGCGAACAACGGGCATCTCAACAACCACTACTACGGCATCTGGCTCGCCCACACCGCGTTCGGGCTGCCGCTCGCGGTCTTCCTGTTGCGCAATTTCTTCATCACGCTGCCGAAAGATCTGATCGAAGCCGCCCGGATCGACGGCGCCTCGAACATCGCGATCTTCCGGCGCATCGTCGTGCCCTTGTCGGTGCCGGCGCTCGCTTCCTTCGGCATCTTCCAGTTCCTCTGGGTCTGGAACGACCTGCTGATGGCGTTGATCTTCGTCTCGGACCCCAGCAAGCAGCCCATGACGGTGCGGATCCCATACCTGCTCTCGACCTACGGCCAGGAATACAACCTCCTCGCCGCCGCCGCGTTCCTGTTGATGTTCCTGCCCCTGGTCGTGTTCTTCGCACTTCAGCGCTACTTCGTACAGGGTCTCCTCGCGGGCTCAGTCAAGACCTGAGCGTCTTCCTCGTTCCGCACACGCACTGGGACCGGGAGTGGTACCGCCCATTCCAGACCTTCCGCATGGCGCTCGTCGACGTCGTCGACGAAGTTCTCGACCGGCTCGAGGCGGACGAGGACCTGCGCTTCACGCTCGACGGGCAGCTTGCGACGGTCGACGACTACCTCGAGATTCAGCCCGGAGGCCGAGGAGCGGATCCGCCGCCTCGTCGGCGCGGGCCGGCTCGCGCTCGGCCCGTGGCAGACGTTGATGGACGAGTTCCTCGTCGACGGCGAGACGACGCTGCGGAACCTCGAAGCAGGACTCGCGCCGCTCGGAGGACTTCGGCGAGCCGATGCGCGTCGGCTACCTCCCGGACATGTTCGGGCACGTCGCGCAGATGCCGCAGATCCTGCGCGCGGCCGGCATCGAAAATGCCGTCGTCTGGCGGGGAGTACCGGCTGCGGTCGACTTCCACCGCTTCGTGTGGGAAGGGCTCGACGGATCCACGGTGGTCGCCGAATACCTGCCGGACGGCTACGACAACGCCGCGTACCTCTTCGACCTCCCGGGCCCCGTTGATCTGCGCGCGTTCGAGGAGCGGTTCAGGCCGTGGTTCGGCGACGACCCGGTGCTCGGCCTCGTCGGCACGGATCACAAGCCGCTCGCGCCGGACTTCGCCGCACGCGTCCCCGACGGTGCAGAGGTGGGAACGCTTGGCGACTACCTCGCGGGCGCGACGGCCGAGGGCGTGGCGACATGGCGCGGCGAGCTCCGCTCCGCCGCTCGCGCCAATCTCCTCCCCGGCGTCGTGTCGGCGCGGATCGATCTGAAGGCTGCGTGCGCGCGGGCGGAGCGCTCGCTCGAGCGGTACGCGGAGCCGCTGCAGGCGCTCTACGGCGATGCGTGGTCTGAACCGTTTCTTGCGCTGGCGTGGCAGCGCATGTTCCAGAACGCCGCGCACGATTCGATCTGCGGGTGCTCGACGGACGAGGTGTCGGCCGAGGTGCTCGTGCGCTACGGGGAGGCGGAGCAGATCGGCCGTGAGCTCGCGCGCCGTGCGGTCGCGCGAATCGCCGAGGAGGTTCCGCGCGGAGCGTTCGCCGTCGTCAACCCGACCCCGAGGGCACGTCGCGGTCTCGTCGAGCTCGAGGTCGACGTCCCCGACGAGTGGGAGGCGGTCGAGCTCGAGCTTCCCGGCGGTGTGCGCGTGGAGACGCAGGAGGTGAGCCGCGCGCAGCCGTTCGAGTGGGAGACGAAGGTCGCGGGGGCCGAGGTGCCTGTTGCAATCGCGAGGCGCCTGCACGGGAGGGAGCTCTTCGGTCGTGTCCTCAACGGCTTCCACGTCGAAGGCCGAAGCGTGGTGCTCGAGCTCGGCGACGAACCTGATCCGGTGTTGCTCGACGTGGACGAGCTCGTCGCGGAGATCGCTGCCGCCACCGTGCAAGGCGACTGGACGCTGCGAGCCGTCGAACGTCCCAAGCGAACGCTCGTCGCAGCCGTGGAAGCGCCGCCACTCGGCTGGACGACCGTCCGACCAAGCCAGGTCCAAGGGACAGTCCCTGTGACCTGTCCTTCGGTGGACGTGTCGGCGCTGACGCGGATAGTTCGCGGCAAGGACGTCGGCGACAGTTACAACTACGCGCCGCCCGAAGGCGACGTGTTGGTCGACGAGCCCATCGAGCAACAGTTCGAGACGCTCGAGCACGGACCGGTTCGCCGCGTCGACGTCCTGCACCGCACGTACGTCTGGGACGAGCGCCACGTCGAAACGCGAACGCGCTTCGAGCAACGCACCGACGAGTCGCTCGTGCGCATCACGATCGACTTCGCCAACCCCTGCGACGACCAGCGCGTCCGCGTGCACGTTCCTCTCTCCGAGCCGGCCGACCGCTCGTACGCGGAAGGACAGTTCGGCATCGTCGAACGCGGCCTTCATCCCGAAGACGGCTACGGCGAGGTCGCGATCCCGACGTATCCCGCAAGCGCATTCGTTGCTGCCGGCGGGATCGCGCTGCTCCTCGACCATGTCACCGAGTACGAAGTCGCCGGCGACGAGCTTGCGCTGACGATCCTCCGCTCCACCGGATTGATCAGCCGCGCGGACAATCCGTGGCGCGAGGATCCTGCCGGCCCGTCGGTGCCGATTCCCGCCGCGCAGCTTCACGGTGTGCAGAGCTTCTCGTTCGCCTACTGCCCGTCCGCCGACGACGCCGTTGAAGTCGCGGAGCTCTACCGACACCCGTTTCTCACGGCGCGTGGCACTGCGAGCCCGGAGCAAGCGGAGTTGCGAACGCATGAAGGGCCGCTGCTCGAAGGCGACTCGCGCGTCGTGCTGACCGCCCTCTTGCCGGGCCGTGCCCGCATCGTCAACGAGAGCGCGGAGCCGCAGACGGTGCGGTTCGCGGGGACGCCGATCGACCTACGCCCGTGGGAGATTCACACCGTCACGCTTTGAAGCGGTAAAGGCTTAACACGTCGTACGCAAACTGCGGGAATCCGCAGACGTCTCATGAGTCATGCGGCTGGTCCTTCTGTGTCTCGTGGCGTGGCTCGTGCTCGTGCTTGCGGCCCTGGCCTCCGGCGGCGTCGGCGGCAACGGCAGCGGTCCACGCGGCACGGGCTCCGTGATCGCGCGCTAGCGCTTGGCGATAAAGAAATCGCTCTGCCCGATCAGCGGCCCGTACTTGTGCGCGGTGCGCTTGCCGATCCCTGGATAGACGTACCAGCGATAGTGACCAGGGGCCAGCTTGCGAGCCTTGCTCTGGTATTTCCAAGCCTTCTTCATTCGATACCGCGGCTGCAGCGGCCAGACGCTCATGACCTTGCGCCCGCTGACGTCGAGGGAGGCGACACGGCGTAGCGCCTTGCCGACTCCGTAGAAGACCTGCAGGTTGTAGTAGGAGGCTCCTGCCACGGGTCGCCAGGCCAGGAGCGGTGGGTTGACGACCGAGGATCCTCGCGCGGGCGAGTACAGCTTCGCGCCCGGGATGATGCTGACGCTGTCCGAGGCCTTGTTGCCGGCCTCGTCGAAGCCGTTGATCGTGTAGACGTACTTGACCTTGTTCGTCAGGCCCGTGTCCTGGAAGCTTGAGGCGAGGCCCTTGAAGACCGCCGACGAGTCCGCGCCGGCCGTGCCCGGCGTTCGGTCGATCTCGATCGCCTTGGTGTCCGCGGATGGGGTCCACGTCAACGTGGCGGTTCCGTCGTCCCAGTCGAAGCCGACGTTGCTGATCGTGGGCGGCGTGGAGTCGTACTTGAAAGCCGGTGACGTGCCGCCGGCCCGGTTGCCCGCATTGTCCGTGCAGGTTCCGTTGACCGTGGTACTGGCCGTGTCCGGGCCCGCATACACCGAATCGCTGCACGAAATGAGCCCGGAGCCACCGTCGCTGCCGTGGAACGTCACGTGCAGCGGATGGTTGTACCAGCCGTTGCTGTCGGGTGGCCGGTCGAAGGTGACACTGTCGATGGACGGGGCGCTCGAGTCGTAATTCACTCCTGCACCGGCGCTCCCGACGTTTCCTGCATTGTCGGTGCAGGACGCGCCGGTACAGATCCACCCCCGCCGACCGTTCCGGAGTTGCAGGACGCGATACCGGAAAGATTGTCACTCCCGGACGCGCTGAAGTCTAACCGGATGGTTGTACCAGTTGCCCGAGTCGGGACCCCGCGAGAACGAGAGCGAGACGGCCGGCGGCGTCGCGTCGTACTTGAACGAGAACGAGCCTCGCAGCCGCTCGCGTTTCCCGCATTGTCGGTGCACGATCCCGTGAACAACTCCACTGGTTGTGTCCGGACCCGAATACGTCAACGAGTTGCAAGAGGCAATGCCAGAAGTCGCGTCAGTCGCATTGAATCCGACTGCAAGCGGATGGTTATACCAGCCGTTCGCATCAGGCCCTCTGGCGCTAATTCCTGAGATGGCGCCGGCGGAGTGGCTGTCTCGCTTGACGTGCGCAGTGGACGAACAGTCGCCGATCCCCCGCTTGGGTCGGTATACGTCGCGCTACATGTCTGAGTGGCATCCGTCGTGTCGGAGCTAACAACGTGGTTCCCACATCCGCTCGGATCGGTAACAGCGTTCCCAGGGTTCGCGGTGATGCTGAAGCTCACTGTGACCGTCGTCTTGAACCAACCCCCACAGGATGGCCCCGGGGAACAGCTAAAACTGATGTCTCCGCCCGCGGCCATCGCCCCGGATGGACAGCGAGCACGCACAAAGAGCGGCAACATGCAGATGACGCGGTGCAGCTCATCTTCACTCGAACCTCAGATCGAAGTATCGGACGGAGAGCACATGGAGGCTCAGAGCCGCTGCTGCCAAAGCGGCCAGGGCGATCCCGGCGAGCCACAGATACCGATCATGCCGCCCGTCTGTGGAGGGCAGCGGCGCTTGTCCCGCGCGGACGACCTGTGCGAGCGGCGCGAGCCACGCCGACGCGGGCGGTGCCTTGACGATTGGTCGAAGCGGGCGCTTCGGGTGACGTCGCACGGTCTTCGCGTGCGGTTTGGCCTTGGGCGACGTCGCGCCCCCCACGAGCCGCGGCGACGGCGTGAACACCGGCGCTGACGAGCTCCGCGGCGTCACCCTAGGCGCCACTCGATGCGTTACTGCGGGCTTCGGCGTTTTCCTGCGCACCGGTGGTGTGTACGGGTCTGGCGGCGGTGCATCTGTCGTCGTGGTGACCGCAGGCGGCGCTCCATCGTCCGCAGCCGCGACGGCCGCCCCGAACCACGGGGCGGCCGCCCCGATGCCGCAGATGCCGCAGATGGCCAGGATCTTCGCCAGGTCCCCGACACTGGCGCCCGGCCGGCAACGGCCGTCGCGGGCCCGCGCCTCGCGGACGAGGGCCGCCTCGTCCTCAGCGCGTGCCGACGCAAACCCGGCCGTTACATCTGGTGGTGGATTCGCTCCGGAGGGCCTGACGACCTCCGGCCGAAACCCGGGGGCCGCACCTTGGGCCCCGAGCAGTCGCCGCAGCAACGACCTTCGTCCCCGAGGAGCCGCCATCGGCCCCTCCTCCCCGTTGCGATCGTTACTTGCCTGGAAGGTACTCCGCCAGGACCTGAATTTCAACGCCCCTGATGTTCACTTACGCGACGTTCCAGCGCCGCCGAGGCGGCCTCGCCAGTGATCACAGCGCCGATGCCCGGCAGGTAGGTCTCCATCGCCAGCCCGTTCGACCGGACCGACCTCTTGAGCACCGTAGGATCGAGCGCCTCGCCCTCGATCTGGAGGATGGTCTTGTAGCGGACCTCGCCGTCCTCGAAGTCGAGCTCGAAGTTGCCGGCGGCCAGTCCGTAATTCGCACGAGTCAGGAACTGGGAGACCTCGGCGCGGCGGTCCGGGGGCACGCGAAGAGGACAGACGGAGTACAGGAGGATGAGATCCAGTTCCGCGACGACCTGCGCGGAGAACTTCCACGTGCCGAGTGGCCCGGAGAGATCGCTGACGATGACAGGCGCACCACGTACCTCGGAGAACGGCCACCCGTTCTCGACGAACACACGCTTGAGCTCTCGGAGGAGATCTCCGGCCGCCAGTTCAACCCTCGCGCCAGGCTCGACCGGCGTCGGCGCAGGCACATCGGTGCGAAGAAGGTCGCGCAGTGCCTCCAGCGAGTCCCAGGTAGCCGCGGGAAGAACCCGGACGCGCCGCCGGGCTCGCAGCCATAAGCCACGACGGCAGTGTCTGCACTTTCGGATGGCCGCGCGGTCGCTCGGCCAGAGCCTGGTCTCGAAGCCATCGCCTGTGCCTTCGTTGCCACAGACGGGACAGCGGAGGCCCGGGTCGGGGTCACGGTCGGATCCCCAGGCGACATCGGCGACGACTAGGGCAACGTCGAACTCGCTGCCGCGCTGGACTCGACCAGCTGAGGCCAGGCGACCAATGAGACGTGCGGCCGCTTTGAGGCGGCCGACGTACTCGGCGTCGTCGGCACGTTGCTCCAGCAGCGACAAGAGCAACAAGTGCACCGAGGCCTCCTGGTGACGCTCTCCCTCGACATTTGCCACGAAAGAGATGCGCGGTCCTCCACGTGCATCAACGAACCGTGCGACGACGTGGAAGGCCTGGTCGCTCTGGAATGCGCTGTCTCCGTGAACAATCCGGAGGTTCGGTCCATCCGCGTCGCCGACACCGTTACTACCGCGTGCGAGGGCGTGGACGAGTTGGAGCTCTCGTTCTGGATCTAGCTCCACGATCGTCTTTGCCGCGTAGTGCACGAAGCAGACGAGCTCAGCCTGTTGCTCGAGGTCGTCGGCAGCGTTCGAGCCGAGAATGACGCAGGCCTCGTCTGCTGAGAACCGGATCTCGAATGTCGCTTCGAGCATCTGACGCGCTTGTACCACTCTCCGCCCCTAAAACCGAACTCAATTCAGAAGTCCGGGGCGCCCGCCTGCGGCAAGCGGCGCCCCGGACTGTTAGCGCCCTTCGGCGCTTCCTTGGGTCAGCTTCCGACTCCTACTCTCTCTCCGGTACTCGCTCCTTTCCGAGCGACAGGTCGAACGGGACGTTCGTGTTGGCCAGCTTCTGCTTGGCCTTTGCCTTCCCACGCCCATCCTGCTTCGTCTTGCCGCTCTGCCAGATGTTCTGCTCCTGACCCTGCGCGCCGCAGCCGTACCAGCAACTCAGGCTGCCGGCGCTCTGGGTGGGAGACGCTGTCTGCGCCGTCGTGCTCGAGTTGGGCGCAGTCGCGTTGGCGTTGTTGGACGCCGTCTGATTGGCCGTGCTCGAGCCGCCGTAAACGCTTCCCCCGGAAATGTTCAGGGGAACGTTGGCGTTGACGGCATCCTGCTTGGCCTTGGCGTCAGCGTCGGCGTCCTGCTTGGTCTTCGCCGACTGGTGGACGTTCTGACTCTGGCCGTTGCCGCCGCACCCGTACCAGCAGCTTGAGCTGCCGGCGGTCTGGGTCGGCCTCGCCGTCTGCGCCGTCGTGCTGTCGTTCGACGCATCCGACTTCGCCGTGTTCGTCAACGTCTGGTTCGCTGCACTGGAACCACCGCTGACGTTGCCTCCGGCGATGCTCACCGGGACGTTGGCGTTGACGGCATCCTGCTTGGCCTTCGCGTCAGCGTCGGCGTCCTGCTTGGTCTTGGACGACTGGTCGACGTTCTGACTCTGGCCGTTGCCGCCGCAGCCGAACCAGCAACTGGTGCTGCCGGCGGTCTGCGTCGGCGTGGCAGTTTGCGTCGTGGTGCTGTCGTTCGATGCAGCCGCTGTCCCCGTGTTGGTCAGGGTCTGGTTCGCTGCACTTGATCCACCGTTCACGTTGCCTCCGGCGATGCTCACGGGAACGTTCGCGTTGACCGCGTTCTGCTTGGCCTTGGCGTCAGCGTCGGCGTCCTGCTTCGTCTTGGACGACTGGTCGACGTTCTGACTCTGGCCGTTGCCGCCACAGCCGTACCAGCAGCTGGTGCTGCCGGCGGCCTGCGTCGGGGTTGCGGTCTGCGTCGTCGTGCTGTCGTTCGAGGCATCGGCCGTGGCGGTGTTCGTCGCCGTCTGATTGGCCGCGCTCGAGCCACTGTTCACGTTGCCTCCGGCGATGCTCACGGGAACGTTGGCATTGACGAGATCCTGCTTGGCCTTCGCGTTGGCGTCGGCGTCCTGCTTGGTCTTCGCCGACTGGTCGACGTTCTGGCTCTGACCGTTTCCACCACACCCGGAATGGCAGCTGGAGCTGCCACCCGTCTGCGTGGGAGTTGCGGCCTGATTCGTGTTGCTCGTGTTGTCTGCGGTGGAGTCGGCCGTGTTCGTGGCCGTCTGATTCGCCGCGCTCGAGCCGCCGAGCACGTACCCACCCGCGATGTCGACAGGGACATTGGCGTTGACCGCGTTCTGCTTCGCCAGCGCATCGGCATCGGCATCCTGCTTCGTCTTCGCCGACTGATCGATGTTCTGACTTTGCCCCGCACCACCACAACCGGACACGCAGCTCGCGCTGCCGCCGGTCTGGGTTGCGGTCGCGGTCTGCCCGGTCGTGCTCGCGTTCGACGCATCAGCGGTCCCCGAATTCGTGGCCGTCTGATTCGCCGCGCTCGAGCCGCCGAGCACGTACCCACCCGCGATGTCGACAGGGACATTGGCGTTGACCGCGTTCTGCTTCGCCAGCGCATCGGCATCGGCATCCTGCTTCGTCTTCGCCGACTGATCGATGTTCTGACTTTGCCCCGCACCACCACAACCGGACACGCAGCTCGCGCTGCCGCCGGTCTGGGTTGCGGTCGCGGTCTGCCCGGTCGTGCTCGCGTTCGACGCATCAGCGGTCCCCGAATTCGTGGCCGTCTGATTCGCCGCGCTCGAGCCCGGGCTCGGCGCGGGGCTGCCAACGTAACCGGTTGGCAGGCTCGCGTTCGACGCCGTCTGTCCCGCCGTGCCCAATGCGGGCGCACCCTGCAGTGTCCCGGCCAGTTGGCCGAGTGCCTGGTTCGCGCCCGCCTGGGAATCACCCGCGGCGGAAGCTGTCCCCACCCACGCGGCGAGGGCGATCAATGCGATGCCCACCGCAATGAGATGGCGTTTCATGGTTTCGAATGTCTCCTTTGTTGTCGTCGTTGCGTGGTCGTTTATTGCCGGGGCGCACCGGAGCACCGCGACAAGGTCCGACGGAACGAAGCTGTCCGCCGGACGCGACGTCGCTAGCCCGGGCGCTCGAGTCGCAAGACGACGCTCAGCAGCCGCCGGAGGGTTGCCGAGCGATGGCGACGGGCCCACCAAGGGGCCGTCAAGAAGAAGGGAACGAGGAGAGCCGCAAAGATCCACAGTGAGACACCCGCCGCGCCGGCTCCAGGCGCGCCGAGCGCAGCTGAATCCTGTGGTGCGGGGTCTCGCGGTTCGTGCGGCGCGCGCCTGCCGGCGTCTCGAACGTGGCGTGGTCCACTGTCTGAGCGCGCGGAGCTCGTCTGTATCCGATCGCTGCTCGGCAGGTCGAGACGCACGGCCGAAGCCCAAGCGAAAATTTCGGGGCTTATCCCGCTCCCGTGGGTGCCAGTTGGCAATAACGGCGTCTGGCCGCCGTCTACCTGAGCCTGCGTCTCGCTGGGCCAGGATGCAGCCGAGACCGCAATGCCGATCGTCTGAGGCGAAATCGACTCCTCGCTCGCCCGCTGGGTCGTCGGCGTCTCCTGGTGGATCACCTGGACCCCACTCCGGATTCCCCCGTGCTCGACCTGGGTGGCCGCCTGGCGGACCTCGCTCACGTTCGTCGCTTGGGCGAGCGCTGACGAGATCGACGTCTGAGTGTCCGGCTGGAGCAAGCCTGCGCTCGCACCCGCCTGAATGGAGGTGGCCTCTGCGCTTGCGGACTGCGTCGTCGGCGCGCTCTGCTCGAGAACCTGGCTCTGGCTTCCTCCCCCCAACTGGGTGGGGCCCGACGGCTGCTCTCCGCCGGCGTCTTGTTGCTGAGCGGCCGACTGCGTGACGTTGTTCACGTTCCCGGCGGACGCCGCCGCCGTCGAGCTGTTTGCCTGCGCGGCTTCGCCGGCTGCGGAAGAGGAGCTCGGCGCCGACGTGTCGGGTGCGTTGGGGATCCAGATCTGGATCAGGGTCCCGACCGCACCCGAACCGTTCGGGTCGGGCGCTGCAGAGTCGATCGTCATGCTCACGTCCGTCGGCGCCATCTGAATCGAGTTCGCCGTGGCGTCAGCCGACTGCACGACCGGCGCGCTCTGCGAAACAACCTGCGATTGCCCGTCCGCCGGTCCGGCACCGTCCTGAATCTGATTCGAGGCCTGATTCACGACGCTCGAATTCACGGCTCCCGCCGTCGACCCCACTGTGTTCGCCTGCGTGACAGCCCCACCGTCACCTGGGCTCTTGTTGCGGACGACGATGTTGGCGTTGAGGGGATCGGTCTGGATAGAGGAAGCCCTCGCGTGCGCGTCCTGAGACGCAGGAGCGCTCTGACTCGAGGACTGCGACTGGCCTCCCTGGGATCCCGCTCCGTTCTGGGCCTGCGTGGATCCTTGCGAGAGGCTACTCGTGTTTCCCGCAATTGCGCTCGCCTGCGAGCTGTTCGTCTGCGTCACCGGGCCGTCGTTGCCGGGACTGTCGATACGGATCACGACGTTCACGTTCGTCGGAGCGACTTGTGTCGAGGTCGCGCGCGCATTCGCGTCCTGCTGTACCGGCGCGCTTTGCTCAGCCGACTGAGACTGGCCTCCACTCGGCTGCGTCGCACTGTTCGGCTGGGTCTGCGCATTGACCTGTTGGGTCTGAGTGCTCTGCTGCTTCGTGGTTTCGGCGTTGGTTGCCGTGCTCGAAGACGACGCCTGATCGCTTTGGTGCGACGAGCCTCCACTCGAAGCGTTCGTCGGGGCCTGCTCGGACGTAGCGGTGGCGTCGGCCGTCTGGTCGGTGGGTGCGCTCTGGGTGACCGTCTGCGACTGTCCGCCGCCACTGCCGGTCTGGGTCTCGGTGCTGCTCTGGCTCGTGTTGCTGACGTTCTGCGCGGTAGCGCTGGCCGCGTTCGCGCTTGTCTGCGTCGAGCCTTGATCGTCACCAGACGCGGCGGCGTAGCCCGGTTGGAGTCCCGCTCCTGCGAGCGCCATGAATGCCAGCAGAGCGAAACGGCACCTCCCCCTGCACATACGTTTCACGATGCGCGCTCAGGCTGCAGCCCGGTAGACCCCGGATGGCGGGTCTTGGCTCCCCCCGGCAGGGTGGGTCTACCATCCTCGCCATGGCCACCCGTGTCCTCGTGGTCCACGCGGGCCGAATCGTCCGGCGCGGCATCTGCGCGGAACTCGCCGCTGAAGGTGTCACCGTCGTCGGCGAAGCCAGAACTGCGGCAGAGGCGATTGCAGCGGCAGGCGAGCACCAGCCCGACGTCGTGCTGCTCGACTCCAGGCTCTCTGACGGCTCCGCCGCAGATGCCTGCCTGGCGATTCTCAGGCGAGCGCCGGGGACCGCCGTCATCGTTCTCTCGGCGGACCGCGATGAGAGAGCGGTCGAAGCCGCAGTCGGCGCCGGGGCGCGCGGCTATCTCGTCACCGATTCGGACGATCTCGATCTCGACGGTGCGATCGAACGGGTGCTGGCAGGTGAGATCAGTATCGATCCACGCGCGGCGGCGGGGCTGATCAATTCGCGCAGCGCGGAGGAGCCAAAGCTGAGCGGGCAGGAACTGAACGTGATTCGGCTCGTCGCCGAGGGTCTGACGAATCCCGAGATCGGCGGACGCCTGCATCTCAGCAGGCACACCGTCAAGGAGTACCTCAGCCATGCGATGCGAAAGCTCGACGCCGGCAACCGCATCGAGGCAGTTCGGAAAGCCGCCGCGCTCGGGCTGATCGACGGCGTCGGGCTGGCGCAGGCTGCCGAGCCTCCTCCACAGCCCGCTACGGTCGCGTACAACGAGGGGGGTGGCCCGATTCTCGGCTCCGACCTGAAGGTCACGCCCTTCAAGATCGACAAGCTCGAAATCTCCGCGGGACCGCAAGACGGCTCGGCTACTCCCGATACCTGATCCCGTTTGCAGATCCTGCCTTCGCGGCTCGGCGAAGGGCAGCGGGGCGCGAGAGGCCTTTGCTGCGAGCTCGCGCCGAGAGCTCCACGACGAGCGCTGGGCCTGATGCTCTGAGCGCACCGGCTGCCGAGAGTCCCAGCGCTGCGACGCCGGCAATGAACATGGCCCAGACAAGAAGGGAGGCACGATCGAGACCCGGTGCAGCGCGCGTGGCGGAAGCCCGAGCTTGCGAAAGGGCCGCGGGCGGGGGTGCGAGCGGCCGGCGGAACTCGTGCGGTCGACGCGACACGCGCGCTATGCCCTGCGGGACCGGAATTTTCGCGCCGATGCGAGCCGCGCGCCGGGCCTGCGGCCTCTCTGTGCGCTCCGCGACGGGAGGCGGAGAAACGGAAACCGCCGGAACGGCCGACGCACGAGTCGCGACCTGCGACCAGCCTTCACGGTCGGCGCTGGTTGCCTCGTCCCGCGTGAGAGGAGTCTTGGCGCGCCCGTCCGAAGCTCCACGCGGCCGTCCGGCCGCCGGCGTTGTCGACGCCTGCGCCGCGGGAGTCGCGGACTGCTCGACAGGCTCGGATTCGGGCTCGACCGATACGGCCTGTGGCGCTCCGGCTGAAGTCGGGTCGGTGGCCGCCGAGGTGGCAGGGGTTCCCGCGCAAGCGCCCGGCACGGGCGCCGCGCTTCGATTCGGTTCGCCCGCATCGCCCTGCGCTGCGGCGCACGGGCCTGCGTCGTCCTGATACTGCCCGTCTGCTACCTGATACTGGCCGGCGCCTGGTGACGGAACGGCGCAGTCAGGCTGCGTCGGGGCGACCGCGTCGGTCGGGATCTCGGAGCTGCAGTACTCGATCCATTCGCAATTCCAGCCGGTGTTATCAGCGGCACCGTCCGAGCAGATCTGCACGCTCACTTCCGGAATCTCTGCGCAATTAGATCCATAATTAACCCCGTCGCTCGCGCTCCCTGCGTTCGAATCGCCGGTGACGTCGGCGGAGGACGGGGTGGTCGGAGGATCGTCCTCCAGGCGCGGCGCGCGGTCGACTTTCGCGCGGCGTCTGGACGGCCGCTGATACTGCACTGCAATCCGGTGATACTGCCCACCAGCGCTGTGGAGAGGGCTCGCTTTTCGGGGGGTGCGCCGGACTTCGGCAGGCGCCCTCGACTCCACTGGGGCCGGGAGTGATATCGCCGGCGACTGCGTCTCTGCAGCCCGTGGCGACAGAGCATCGTCCGCCGGGAGACTGGCGGTTGACACCTCATTTGCAGGGCTTTCCACCGGCTGTGTCGCGGTCTTCCCGAGAGGCGCCATCTCCGGAGTGACGGTCGTCGAGACCGCTGCAGCGGCGGGGGGCACCACCACGTCGGATACCGGCGCAGCGTCATCTTCAACCAGAACGACGGGGGCCGAACGATCGATCCGAAGAGGTGGTCCTGCGCCCGATTGGAGGCCGTCGTCCGCACGCGCCGGCGCAGCAAAGGCAATCGCAGCGAACGCGGCGACGTAAACCAGAGCAAGCCACGGCTTGCTGTTCGTCGGCGCTCGCGAGTCGTGCCTTCCTCCCACCAGTCCTCCGCGTGGAGTCGAGACTGTCCGACGAAACATTTACCCAAACATCTTCACGATCACCCGTCTGATTTGAAAATGAATTTGGAAATGTCTAGAGTCTCGAACAGAAAAATGACGAGCCTTCCGGCGGCACGGTTGACTCGCTCGCGCAGCTCCTCGGCGGAGCTGTTGCGCGCGTATCGAGAGGAGGGGGACCTCTCCGCCAGAGAACGCCTGATCGAGGACTACCTACCGCTTGTCGTGTCGATCGCGCGCACGCTCGCGCATCGAGGCGAGCGGCTCGAGGATCTCGTGCAGGTGGGCTCCATCGGCCTGATCAAGGCGGTCGATCGGTTCGAGCCTCGCCGCGAGGTCGAGTTCGCTGCGTTTGCGATCCCGAACATCGTCGGAGAGATCAAACGCCACCTGCGCGATCGCTGTAACCCAATCCGGATTCCCCGCCGCTATCAAGAGGCGAGCGCCCGGGTCCGCTCAACGCGTAGCCAACTCATCGCAGACCTGCGACGGGAGCCGACCTCGTCAGAGCTGGCGGCGGCGGCCGACCTCGACGACGGCGAGCTCGCCGAGGCGTTGCGGGCGGAGCAGGCGCGTGCGCCTCTGACGCTGGCGGACGCGAGTGCCGCGAACGCCGGTGACGACATCGACGCCACCGATGACCGTCTTGCCATCGAGAGCGGGCTCCGTGCGCTCCGGCCGCGTGAGCGGCAGGCGCTGAGGTTCCGCTACTTCGGCGATCTCCAGCAGGAGGAGATCGCGGCTCGCCTTGGCGTCTCGCAGACCCACGCATCGCGGCTGATCGCGTCAGGATTGGCCAAACTCCATGACGACTTCGAGCGGGAACGCGTTGTGCCGCGCGCCGGAAGCGCCTAAACTTGTCGCATGGCGACTCCGCACGCCGTCGGGGAAGCGCCGTCGCGGGAGACCGCGGCAAAGCCACGAACGCGTGGGGGAAGACATAGCGGCCGACTGCTGCTTCGGATGCCCGCAGGTCTCCACGAAGAGCTTGCGCACGCCTCCGACGCGAGCGGCGTCAGTCTCAATCAGTTCATTACGAACATTCTCGCGGGCGCGGTGGGATGGGGTCGCAACGAGACGACAGTCGAAGCGCCGAAATCTCGCCCGAAGTCGCTCACGTTCCTGCTCGCAGCGAACCTGGTACTCGTGGCGGCCGCGGCAATCTCGGCAATCGCGTTCCTGCTCGCCGCCTGGCTGAACTGACGCTCCGCTAGGAGCCGGCCGTCCTGCGCCTGCGCCACATTCCAGGCCGCGGCTCGCCGGCACTGGTTTCCTCGCCGAGCGCCCGCGCAGCGGCGCGGAAGTCCTCTCCGTGGAGTGTCATCAGCTCCGACCGCTCGAGATCGCCCAGCTCGGCGCCCTGAACGCCTGCGAGTCGCAGCGCCTGCGCGTTCAGCGACTGCTCGAAGAGCGTTCGCGCGAACCGCGCGTTGCCGAATCCTTCGCCGCGCGCGGCACCGGCGAGAATCTGGCGGAGCGCAGCCGCCGCGTCGTCGTCGAGTGAATACTCGTAGTCGCCCGCGAGCTTGCGCGTGATCTCGACGAGGTCGTCGGTCGAATAATCCGGAAACGCGATCTCTCTGGAGAAACGCGAACGGAGTCCCGGATTCGACTGCAGGAAGTGATGCATCAGCCTTGGATAGCCGGCGACGATCACGACCAGCCGATGGCGGTAGTCCTCCATCCGCTTGAGCAGCGTCTCGATCGCCTCGGGCCCGAAGTCGAGCCGCTCGTCGCCCGGTGCGAGCGCGTACGCCTCGTCGATGAAGAGGACGCCGTCGAGCGCTCGCCGGATCACGCGGTCGGTCTTGATCGCGGTCATCCCGACGAACTGCCCGACGAGACCGGCCCGGTCGACCTCGACCAGGTGGCCGCGCTTCAGGAGACCCATGGCGCGATACATCTCTGCAAGCAGGCGCGCGACGGTCGTCTTGCCGGTTCCCGGGTTGCCGAGGAAGACGAGGTGCTGGGAGGTCGCGACCTCCGGGAGCCCGTGCCGCTGGCGCTCCGCCTGCACCTGCAGAAAGGCGAGCAGCGCCCGGACCTGCTCCTTGACCGTCTCCAGACCGACGAGCGCATCGAGCTCCGCCTGCAGCTCGGGCATCGTCCGCACGGGCTCGGGCCGCCGAAACTGGTCGGAGATCCATTCCGCCGGGTCGCCGCCGCCGGTCGTCTGGGATAGCCGCTCGCCGAGCACCTTCAGCCCTCGGGCCACGTCTTCGATCGGATTCCGCGTCACGGAGGCCATTGTGCCCCCTGACTGAGGGATTACGCCTCAAGCCGACGGCAAGTCCGGCCGATTCGTTAACCTGGTTAACTAAATGCCAGTCGCCGTCGCCTCAGATCCCACCACCATCGCCAACCGGCTCCGGCCGGTGCTCCTCCAGCTCAACCGCCAGCTCCGGCGCGAGATTCACTCGCTTGGTGTGACCGGTGGCCAGGTCTCGCTGCTCGTCCAGATCAAGCTGCGCCCCGGAATCGGCATGCGCGAACTGGCCGCGCTCGAGCGGATCTCGGTGCCCGGGATGTCCAAGTTCGTCTCACGGCTCGAGGAAGCAGGACTGGTAGAGCGTGCGCCCGTCGCGGGCGATCTCCGCCGCGTCGGCCTGACGCTCACCGCCGCCGGACACAAGGTGCTCCGTTCCGTGAAGTCCAAGCGCACGGCCTGGCTCTCCGCCCGGCTGCGGCAGCTCGACCCGGACGCGCTCGAGGCGATCGACGCGGCGATCGAGCCGCTCATGGAGCTGCTCGCGGAGGAGGAAGCGTGACCGCGGCGATCATGCGCGCCGGCGCGCGCACCTTCCTGAGCGTCCGCAAGCACCGCAACTACCGCCTCTTCTTCACGGGGCAGGTGATCTCGAACATCGGGACGTGGATGCAGCGCGTCGCCCAGGCCTGGCTCGTCCTCTCGCTGACCCATTCGCCGGTCGCGGTCGGAATTCTCGCCCTCTGCCAGTTCATGCCGTTCACGCTCTTCAGCCTGATCGCCGGCGTCGTCGTCGACCGGCTAGATGCCTGGCGCACGGTCATCGGCACCCAGATCACGCAGATGTTCCTCGCCTCGACGATCGCCGTGATCGCGCTCACCGGAGTCGCGCGTCCGTGGCACGTGTACGTGATCGCGTCGCTGATGGGGCTCGTGCAGGTTCTGGACGCTCCTTCCCGCCAGCAGCTGACGTTCCGCATGGTCGGCCCACTCGAGTTGCCGAACGCGATCAGCCTCAACTCAGGCGTGTTCAACGGCGCGCGCATCTTCGGCCCCGCGGTGGCCGGTGTCGTGATCGCGGCCGCAGGCGCAGGCGTCTGCTTCGCGATCAACGCCGTGAGCTACGTGGCGGTGATCGCCGGCCTGCTGCTGATGCGCCCGCAGGAGTTCCACACGTACGAGCGACGCGAGCGGTCGCGGACGCTCTACATCGGCCTCAAGGAAGGGCTCGCGTTCGCCCGCCAGCACGAGCAGATCCGGCTGATGCTGGCCCTGACCTTCGTGATCAGCACGTTCTGCCTCAACTTCAACGTCCTCCTGCCGGTCCTCGCGAAGCAGACGCTTCATTCGGGGCCGCAGGTCTTCGGGCTCCTGTCCGCGGTCTTCGGCGTCGGCGCGCTGATCGGAGCGCTCTTCTCGGCTCATCTGAGTCGTGCGACGATCGCGACCTCCGCCGCCGGCAGCGCCGGCTTCGCGCTTTGCGAGCTCTTGATCGCGCCGCTCCGCACCCCCGCTCTGATCGGGCTGCTGCTCTTCATCGGCGGCGTGTGCTTCACGACGTGGTCGTCCAATTCGAGCTCACTGATCCAGCTCGCGTCACCCGACCACCTGCGGGGACGGCTGATCGGCATCTACTTCTTCGCGTTCGCGGGCACGGGGACGCTCGGCGGAATCATGTCCGGCTGGCTCACCGCTGCCGGTGGGACGGAGCTCTCGTTCGCCGTCGCAGGATTCGTGGGTCTCTCGATGTCGCTGTACGTCTGGCTGCGCTCGAAGAGCGTCACGCTGGCGAAAGAACGGCCTATCGAGCAGCAGCTCGCCGCGTAACGCCGCGCGCCCTTACAAAATCCTTGCGCGACCTCTACGGGTCGCACACAGCGGGCGGCAATAAGACGTCCAACGAAATCGCGACCGGGGGGAATTGCGATGACACGCAGGCAGGCACTCGCAGGTGCGGCGATTCTGGCGCTCGCCGCCGGGCTGGCCGTTGGAGCCCATGAGCACGGGAGCTCCGCGCAAGCGGCCGCAGCGGCAACCTCGCGGCCAAACGTGCTCGTGCTCGAGACGGACGACCAGACGCTCGACGAGATGGCCGTGCTCCCCAACGTCCGGCGCCTGATCGGCGACCAGGGCGTGACGTTCGACCACAACTTCGATTCCTTCTCCCTCTGCTGTCCGTCGCGCGCGAGCTTCCTCACCGGGCAGTACTCGCACAACAACGGCGTGCGCGGGAATACGCCGCCGAACGGCGGCTACCAGGAGCTCGACAAGTCGAACACCCTCTCCGTGTGGCTGCAGCGGAGCGGCTACTACACCGTCCACCTGGGCAAGTTCCTGAACGGCTACGGCCGGCAGAACCCGACGGAGATCCCGCCGGGCTGGAGCGAGTGGCACGGCTCGGTCGATCCGACTACGTATCGCTACTACAACTACACGCTCAACGAGAACGGCACGCTGCACACCTACTGCGCGAACCCGGATCCGTCCTGCTACCAGACCGACGTCTACCGCGAGAAGGCGAACGAGATCATCAAGCGCCGCGCCGGACAAGGCCCTTTCTTCCTGTGGGTCGCGTTCCTCGGCAACCACTCGGGCACGCCCCGCGAGCCCGACGATCCGCCCAAGCTCGGGACACCGGTTCCCGCGCCACGCCACCACGATGCGCTCAAGGGCACCGCCATGCCTCAGAAGCCGAACTTCAACGAGGCCGACGTCTCCGACAAGCCTCGCGTGATCAAGAAGCGCCCGCTGCTCACTGCGGCTCGAATCGCTGCGATCCAGGAGAACTGGCAGCAGCGCCGCGAGACGCTGATGTCCGTCGACGAGGCGATCGCGTCGATCGTCGAGACGCTCCGGCAATCCGGCCAGCTCGACAACACGTTGATCCTCTTCACCTCGGACAACGGCTTCTTCCACGGAGAGCACCGCGTCGCGAACGGCAAGGTGCTCTGGTACGAGCCGTCCATCCACCTGCCGCTGCTGATGCGCTGGACCGGGAACAAATCGCTGCCGAAAGGCGTGCATCGGAGCCAACTCGCCATGAACGTCGACGACGCCGAGACGATTCTCGACGCGACGGGGGCAACCCCCGGACGCACCGAAGACGGCGTGTCGCTGCTGCCCTTCTGGCGTGACGCGGGCAAGGAGATCGGGCGGGACCTGCTACTCGACAATTCACCCGGCGCGGGCCACTTCGACGGCATTCGCACGCTGCACTACAAGTACGCGGAGTACGCAAACGGCGACCGGGAGCTGTACGACCTGCGCAAGGATCCCTACGAGCTGCAGAGCCAGCACGCGAATCCCGCGTACGACGCGCTGAAAGCGTCGCTCGCGACGCGGCTCCACAACCTCGTTACGTGCAAAGGCGCGGCCTGCCGGGCCCGGCCTGCCGTTTCCTTCACCGCCAGCAGGCAGGGACGCTGCGGCGCGATTCATGCGACCGTGACCGGAGCGGGAACGCAGAGCGTCACGTTCTACGCAGGCGGGCGGCGCATGGCGACCGACAACCGCGCACCGTTCCGCGCGACCCTGCACTTCAAGGCGCGGTCGGTCGTGCGCGCCCGGGTGACCCTCGCCTTCGACCGGCTCGTGACGGTCGATCGCGTCGTGCGCGGTTGCAGCTAGCCAGTTTCGGCCGGAGGGGCCGAAGACGGAGCCCGCTGTCTCCCGGCGGGCTCCACTTTTTCCGGGCGGCGCTGCCGCTACTCTGGCGCTCCCAGTGGAAGCAGAGCGCCCGCACTACAACGTGACGCTTGGGATCCTGACGCTCGCCGGGATCGCGTACGCACTTCAGCAGACGATGGTGATCCCTGCGCTGCCAACGCTGCAGCGGGATCTCCACACCACGACCACCTGGGTGACGTGGGCGCTGACCGTCTTCCTGCTCGTCGCATCCGTTGCGACCCCGATCCTCGGCAAGCTCGGCGACCAGTACGGCAAGGAGCGCCTGCTCGTGATCTCGCTGGGGATCTTCCTGATCGGCTCGATCGGCGCGGCGGCAGCATGGAACATCTGGTCCTTGATCGCCTGGCGCGCGTTGCAGGGCGCCGGCTCGGCGGTGTTCCCCTTGAGCTACGGGATCATCCGGGACGAGTTTCCCCGAGAGAAGGTCGGTGTCGCGATCGGCCTCGTCTCGGCGGTGTTCGGCATCGGCGGCGGCTTCGGGATCGTGCTCTCCGGGGTGATCGTGGACAACGTGTCGTGGCGCTGGCTTTTCATCGTGGGCGCTGTCGTGATCGCAGCGGCGATGGTGCTCGCACATCGCTTCGTTCCGGAGTCTCCGATCAAGACGCCGTCCCGCGTGGACTACCTCGGCGCGACGCTCATGTCGGGCGGCCTGATCGCGATGCTCGTCGCGCTCACCGAAGGAGAAGCCTGGGGCTGGACCTCCGTTCGCATTCTCGGGCTCGGCGCGATGGCGGCCGTGCTGCTCGTCATGTGGGCCTTTGCTGAGTTACGCGTCGATCAGCCGCTCGTCGACATGCGCATGCTCGCGCGGCGAGAGATCCTCTTCACGAACCTCACGGCGTTGATCTCCGGCTTCGCGATGTTCGGGACGTTCGTCCTCGTCCCGAACTTCGTCGAGACGCCGCACGGGCTCGCCGCGTCGGTGCAGCGTGCGGTCGACTATGGCTTCGATGCGAGCGCCACCAAGGCCGGGCTGTACCTGCTACCGAGCTCGTTCGCTCTCCTCTTCGCCGGTCCGCTCGCAGGGCTCTTCGGCCGCCGCACCGGCTTCAAGTGGCCGCTCGCCGTGGGGATGCTCCTCGTCGCGATCTCGGCCGCCGCCCTCGCCGGCTGGCACGACAAGTCGTGGGAGATCCTCGCCGCCATGCTGGTGCTCGGCGTCGGGGTCGGCTTCGCGTTCGCCGCGATGGCCACACTGATCACCGAGGCGGTTCGCCCGACCGAGACCGGCGTTGCCACCGGCATGAACACGGTCATGCGCACGGTCGGCGGAGTCGTCGGCGGACAGGTTGGAGCCGCGCTCCTCGTCGCGCACACCATCCCCGGAACGAACAACGTGCCTTCAGTCGACGGCTTCACGATCGCGTTCGCGATCGCGGCGGTCGTCGCGCTGATCGGCGCAGTCGTCGCGGTGTTCATCACGCCGCCGCGGGCTCGCCGGCGCGAGCGTTTGGTCGTCGCAATGACGGAGGCCACGGACTAAAGTCGCCCGATGGACGAGGGCCTGAGGCTGCACCTCGCGCTCACCACGGTCGCCGAACGACTGGCCGGGGTAATGGCAGGAGCGCGTTTCGAGCAGCGAGACGGTTACATCCTGCTGATGTATCCGACGCTGCCGATTCCCTCGTTCAACGGCGTCTGGCCCGACGACGACTCGGCCGCCGGCGCGCTCGGCGACGCACTGGCAGACGTCGAGGCCGCGGGGATCGCCCCCGGCGTTCTGACTCGGAGTGGACACACGCCGGCTGTCGAGGAGGCGGCACGCACGCTCGGGCTCACTGCAACGGAACGCGTCCCCGGGATGGCCGCGGCGAGCGAGAACATCGCCGAGCCTGCGTCCGGGTTGGAGGTCATTCGGGTTGCAACGGCAGACGGGTTCGCTCAGGCGCTCGCCGTCGCCACTGAGGGATTCGGGGTGCCCGAGGATTTTCTGGCGCCGTTGTACATGCCCGAGGTGACCGGCCTGGACGGATTCGAGGTGTATCTCGGACGAATCGACGGGCGCGACGTGACCACGGCTGTGGGTTATGTAGTCGATGGGGACGTGGGGATCTACAACGTCGCGACCCCGGCCGAACACCGTGGCAGCGGTTACGGAGCGGCAATCACGAGCCACGCAGTGCGCGAAGGCTTCGCGTCCGGAGCAGACTTCGCCTACTTGCAGTCGAGCCCAATCGGCGAGTCCGTGTATCGCCGACTCGGGTTCCGCGAGGTCGTGACGTACGAGCTGTTCACGCGCCCGTAAGAAGTCCTAGAGTCGCTTGACATGACGGCAGCCGACCGCCTGCAGCAGATGCTCTTGGCGGCTATCGAGCGCCTGGCGACCGTGCTCGACGGCGCGGAGTTCGAACGCGGTGACGGCTACTGCTTCATGTCCTTCCCGACATTTCCGATCAGAGACTTGAACGGCATCTGGGCGGACTCCGACGCAGCTGCCGGCCAGCTCGAGGACGGGCGTCTTCGAGCCGCCGAGCTTGGGACTCCCTTCATCGTGATGACTCGCGCCGGCAAAACCCCGGGGGTCGAGGCCGCCGCCCGCGAGCTGGGGCTGACGAACGAGATCGAGTTCCCCGGTATGACCGTGACGCCCGAACAGTTCAAGACGCCGGCGATGGAGCCCGAGCTCGTGCGGGCAGACTCCGCGGAACTTCTCGCGCAGGCTCTTGCCGTCGGCGCGAGCGGCTTCGGTGCCCCGCCCACACTGATCGCGTCTGTGTATTCACTGGAGGTCGCTCAGCTCGAAGGGCTCGAGATGTACCTCGCACAGGCGGACGGCGCGGACGTTTCGACGGCGGTCGGTTTTACGGTCGACAAGGCAACTGCGATTTTCAGCGTCGCAACGCCGGAGGAGCACCGTGGCCGCGGCTACGGTGCCGCGGTTACGGCGGCGGCTGTGCGAGGCGGGTTCGCCCGCGGCGCGGATCTGGCGGGCCTGCAATCGAGCCCGCTCGGCGAATCGGTCTACAGGCGTTTGGGTTTCCAGGAAGTCGAGACGTACAGGCTCTTCGCCCCGCCCACCAAAGTCTCAGCGACTTCTTAGGCGGATCTTGGGCGGCTCTTAGGCGGCGCCTGTTCCATGGAGTCGTACGCAGGCACCTCGACCGAAAGGAGGTTCACGTGTTTCGACCCAGGCACGCCGCCGTCCTCGCCAGCGCCGTCACGGCGCTCGCCCTCGGCGGAGCCGGTGTAGCCATCGCCGCGAGCGGCGGCAGCTCGAGCTCCAACTCGTCGGGCGCGGCCACAACCGCCACGACGACACAGTCGAGCACGTCGCACTGCGATCACGACAACAACGGCAACGCCAACTAAAGCGAGCGAACGATCGCCGGCGTCCCCCAGGGCGCCGGCGTCGTTCTTAGCCCTTCAAGGCGAAGACAGCCTGCTGCGGCACGGTGATAGTGACGACACCCGTTGCGTCCGTCGTCGTGGCTTGCGCCGCGCCCACCAGCCCGTCCCCGGCCTCGTTCCACAACGTGAGCGCGAAGCTCCTGGACGGCGGTAGCCCGCCGATCGTGTACGACACCGGTGTCGCCGAGACGGTGTTCAGCTGCGCGCCCGCGGTGTCGAGGCCGACGACCGTATGCTCGCCCGCCTTGCCGACATACGCCGCTAGCAACCGGGACGTTCCCGGTACCGAGGAGACGTTCACGGTCCTCCACCCCTGACCGATGGTCGCCGTCAACAGGCGCAGCGAGTTGTAGATCGGATACAGCGGCCAGCCGTCCACCGGGCTGCCGATCATGTAGTAGGCCTGCGTGCCGTTGTCGTACTTGCCGAAGTAGGAGTCCCACTTGCTCGTGCCGGCGTAACCGAGCTCCGCGGCGAGCACGTCGAACCACGCGTGCTGAAAGGCATTGACGTTCGTCCGCGCCATCGGCGTGCCGTCCTCCCACATTCCCGGATCGCCGGCCGGCGCATCGTTGAACGTGCGCAGTCCGCGGATGCCGTATTCGGAGACGTAGAGCGGCTTGCGGCCGGCCTCCGGCAGCGCGTTGACGATCGCGCGCACCTCGGTGAGCCGGTCGACGAGCTTCTGCGTGTCCCAGTAGTCCCAGAAGACGTGGATCGAATACGCGTCGAGCAGGTCGGCCATCTTCGTGGCCATGTACTGGAACCACGCCTGCTGATTCGGGGCTCCGACGTCGGGCGCGCGTACGAGATCGCCGCCCATGTACTTCACCTGTCCACGGATTGCCTGGATGTACGGGTCGAGCGCGCGGTACTGGGCTTCGTATTGCGCCATCGTGATCTTCGTCCGGTTCGGCTCGTTCTGGAGCGTGAGCCAGCGGAGATTGGAGATGCCGCGGTTGCGGACGAGGTCGATCAGCACCGCCGCGAACTTGGGAATGGTTCCGTTGGCGACGCTGAGCGTGCCGCCCTGCCAGGTGATGTCGATCGTGGCCCCCGTGCTCTGCGCAAGCTGCACGGTGCGGATGAACGACTGCATCCGGTCCGGGTCGGTGAACGCCGTGTTGTTGAAGAAGATGCGTGAGAACTGCGGGTGGAGGTCTCGCATCTTCTGCTCCATGTCCTTGACATTGTCGTCGGTGACGCCGGCGGCGCGGCTGATCGCCGCGTAGACGTGGTGGTTGAACTGGCCGCCGTACCCGGCGAAGCTCTGCGCGAGCGTCGCGGACTCCTGCACCCTGAACTCGGCCGTCTCGACGGCGAAGCTGCGTGTGTTGTTCTTGAGCGTGGTCTCGATCTGGCTCGCGGGAGCAACGGTCACAGTGAGCTGCGACGTTCCGAGCGCGGTCAGCGTCACGGGGATCTGGACGATGATCCGGCGGCGTGCGCCGACCTTGACCGCCTTCGTGGCGAGTGGAGCGCCTGCAGCCGACACCGTGACGGTCGCGGCAAGGCCCACGTCTCGCGTGCGTTCCTGGACGATCGCGACGACGAAGAACGGCCGCCCGGCCAGCACCGAGGGCGCTGCATAGGCACGAGTCAGCACGAGGTCCGGCTTGACGCGCGTCCTGGTCTGTGCGGCGAGCACACCCGTCGTGCCGACAGAGACCGTGGCACGCACGAGGCGGAGCCGCGGGACCACGCCGATCTTCACCGTTGCCGTCCCGGCCAGAACGGGAACGTTCGTGAACGCGAGTTTCCGCGTGCGGAGCTTCTTGTAGGGAAGGAGCGACACCTGCACCTTCGTCAGCGTCGTGGGCACGACGCAGCCGGCCTTCTTCGCGGTGACGCGCAAGACCAGATCCGCGCGAGGCGGTCCCGTCAGCGACTGGGCGGCGAGCCGGTACGCGGAAGCAGCACAGGGCGGCACGGTCTGTGCGGATGCAGTGCCCGTGGGCGCAAGCAGAACGCCGCCGACGGCAGCGGCGCACATGCCGAGCACAAGTCTCCTGCGATACCCCATGACCCGACGCCAGGGTCGCCGTCATCCTCGGCGGTGTCAAATGTGTTAAGCCGATGTACGGAAAGCCGTTAGATTCGACGTGTCGTGGTCGAGACGAATCGATTCCTGAACAGAGCGGCGGACGCGAAGCGCAGCTCGAAGCGCGTCGAACTGAACGACGGCTTCGATCCTCGAGCGCCAGGTGCCTGGCTCGAGCTCGTCCGGGACGTGGCCGCATTGGCCAACTCGGGTGGCGGCGTCGTCGTGCTGAGCGGCGACGTCGAGGAAGAGCGGCTGCACGAGGAGCTGGCGAGCCACTCGGAGCCCGAGTTCGAGGCCTTCGAGCTGCACGACATGACCCGCGGCGGCAAGCCGGCGACAGCGGTCGTCGTCGAGGGCGTCGTCAATACGCCGCTCGTGTTCACGCGGACCGGCAGATACCGCAGCGCAGAGGGCGACGAGCACGTGGCGTTCGCGCGCGGGGGCCTCTACTTCCGCCACGGCGCGAAGAGCGAGCCGGCGACGGGCGCAGACGTGCGCGACTTCATCAAGCGCCAGCTCGACGCGACGCGCTCGCAGTGGCTGGCGAACATCCGCCAGGTGATGCACGCACCGGACGGCGCAGAGGTTGCGGTGATCGAGACCGCGGAGCGAGACGAGGAAGGACGTCCGACGCTGATCAGGCTGACCACGGACCCGCACGCACCGCTCTACGGCCAGGTCGATCCGGACCGGTCACATCCCTATCGCCAGAAGGAAGTGATCCGAGAGGTGAACGAGCGATTGGGCGGCGAAGCCGTCAACGCGTTCGACGTCCTGAGCGTCAGGCGCGTGCACGCGGTCAGTGAGGAGACGCGCCCGGAGTTCGTGCACGTGCCGAAGTTCGGCTCACCGCAGTACAGCGACGCCTTCGTCGACTGGCTCGTCGCCGAGCACGAGCGGGATCCGAAGTTCTTCGCTCAGGCCAAGGCGAAGTATCTGGCCAACAGGCCTCGCAGACGGGCTGCCTCCACTCCGTAACCCCGAGTGAGCGGTACAGGCGTTATCGTCGCCCACGACCAACGTCGAGAGGAGCTTCATGGCTGGAAAGCCTGTCCACTTCGAGATCGCGGCCAAGGACACCGGGCGCGCGCAGGAGTTCTACAAAGGGATGTTCGGCTGGCAATTCCAGGGAATGGAAGGGCCGACCGAGTACAACATGACGCAGCTCGGCGACGACGCCGGCGCAGCGATCTTCCCCGGTGACCCCGGCGCGATCCGGGTCTACTTCGACGTCGACGACATCAATGCCGGCGCGGCGCGCGTCAAGGAGCTCGGCGGCAAGGCGGACGACCCGCAGCCGGTTCCCGGCATGGGCTGGTTCTCAACTGGAGAAGACACCGAGGGGAACGCGATCGGTCTCTGGCAGACCGATCCGTCAGCGGCCTAGAGCGTCCAGGTATCGCCGGAGTGCAGGAGGGCGGCGATGTCGCCTTCCTGCTTCTCCCTGGCGGCGTCCAGCTGCTGTGACATGAGGTCGTCGTAGACGGGCCGCTCGACGTCGCGGAAGACTCCGATCGGCGTCGCGTTTGCTGACGACTGCGTCAGGCGGCTGAGCGCAAACGCGGCGCTCGGCTCGGCGTGATGCATGTCGTGCACGAGCAGCTCCGACTCGTCGGTGACGTCGACGATCTCGACGCTCCCGTCCGCACGCTGACGGACACCTTTCTCGCCTTCTTCACCGAACCTGATCGGCTTGCCGTGCTCGAGGTAGATGCGGTTCGTCTTGTCGTCGCGGACGAAGTCGAACGCGCCGTCGTTGTAGATGTTGCAGTTCTGGAAGATCTCGACGAACGAGCTGCCGCGATGCGCCGCTGCGGCGCGCAGCACCTCCGTCAGATGGCCGCGGTCGGTGTCGATCGCGCGCGCGACGAAAGACGCCTCGGCGCCGATCGCGAGCGACAGCGGATTGAACGGCCAGTCGAGCGAGCCCATCGGCGTCGACTTGGTGCGCGTCCCGAGCGGGCTCGTCGGGGAGTACTGCCCCTTCGTCAGCCCGTAGATCTGGTTGTTGAACATCAAGATGTTCACGTTGACGTTCCGGCGCAGCGCGTGGATCAGGTGGTTGCCGCCGATCGAGAGCGCGTCGCCGTCACCCGTCACGACCCACACCGACAGATCCGGCCGTGACGTCGCGAGCCCGGTGGCGATCGCCGGCGCCCGGCCGTGAATGGAGTGCATCCCGTACGTCTCCATGTAGTACGGGAAGCGAGCCGCGCACCCGATCCCTGAGACGAAGACAATGTTCTCCTTCGGCACGTCCAGTTCGGGCATGAACGACTGCAGCGCGGCCAGGATCGCGTAGTCCCCGCAGCCCGGGCACCAGCGAACTTCCTGGTCGGTCTTGTAGTCCTTGGCGGTGAGCTTGCCGTTCGCTGCCATGTCTCGATGATAGACCCGGCGGTCTACCTCAGACGATCCGCGTCGTCCTTCTTCCAGAGACCGGTCCAGAGGCGGACGCCGATCTCCTGAACCTGCCCCACGCTCTTGCCGCCGGGAAAGATCGGGCCGACCAGCAGGAAGCCCACGCAGATCACCACCAGCACAACCGTCAAGATCGTCCAGAGCACAGCTCGCACAGAGTAGGCAATGCTCCGGACCGATGTAGGCTCGGAAGATGACCACCTTGCAGGGCAGTTGCCTCTGTGGCGGCGTGCAGTTCGAGGTCGACGATCCGCCCGAGACGCTCAGCGTCTGCCACTGCGCCAGCTGCAAGAAGCTCTCCGGCGGCGCCGGCACTGTGAACGCGCGCGTGCCGCCGTCCGCGATCCGCATTCTCTCCGGCGAGGACCTGCTTCAGACCTATCAGCCGCCCGAAGGAAGCGCGAAGACCTTTTGCCGCTCGTGCGGGAGCAACCTCTTCGGCGGCGGCTGGCCGAACACGGAGCGGGCGAGCGTGCGGGCGACGACGTTCACCGAGCCCATCGACGCCCGCGTCGACCGCCACATCTACGTTCGGTCCGTCGCACCGTGGGAGACGCTTCCCGACGACGGCGCGGATCGCTTCGAGACGTCTTCGCGCTAGCGCCCCAGCTTCTTGCGCGCCTCGTCGACGGCCTCCTGCGCCCACTGGATCGCGATCGCGTTGTCCGGGTCCCGGCGCCGCACCTCCAGCGCCCGCTCGAATGTCGCCAACGCCTCCTCGTGATCGCCGGCGTCGAAGTAGTGCCAGCCGAGGTTGTTCAGTAACGGGCCCGCCCAGTACGCCGCGTCCGGCTCCGACTCGGCGAGCTCGAGCCCGCGCTCGGTCCACTCCAACATGCCGTCGGGCGTGGAGATCGCGACCATGTGCGCCGCATCTCCCGCCAGATAGCCCTCGCCGAGCTCTCGCGCGTTCGCGTACGCGCGCTCGAACAACGGCGCCGCCGCCGCACCGTCGCCGCTCGAACGCAGCTTGCGGCCGCGTTCGAGATCGATGCGAACGCCGGCCACACCGGAGTCGGTGAGCGCCTCGGCTTCCTGTAGCAATTGTTCGCATCCCTCGAAATCGTCCTGAAGCGACTGCACGCGGGCGAGCTGGGTCAGCACCTCCGCCCGACCCGAAGCCGATCTCTCGTCGTCCAACTGAGCACGCAACCGCCGCTCGGTCGCCGCGAGGTCGTCGAAATCCCAGAGTGGCCGCAGCCGGTCGGTCACGCCTCGATCGGGACGTGGCCGGGCTCGGACGCCACGCGGTCGAGCCACGCGCGCACCGCGGGGTACGGCTGGAGATCGAACCCGCCCTCGTGCGCGACATGCGTGTAGCCGTAGAGCGCGATGTCGGCGAGCGAGTACCAGTCACCGACGAGGTACTGCTGCTTCTCGAGCTGTGCCTCCAGTGCAGCGAGCGCGCGTTCGCCCGCGGCCATGCGCTCGGGAAGGCGATCCGTGAACGCGTCGGGCCGTCCCGAGTACGCGACCCAGAAACGCGCGACCGCGATCGAGGGCTCGAGGTCGTACTGCTCGAAGAACATCCACTGCAGCATCTGCGCCCGCTCGTACGGATCGTCCGGGACGAAGCGCGTTCCCTCGCCGAAGTACCAGAGGATCGCGCCCGACTCGCCGAGCGGCCGCCCGTCGTCGAGCACGAGCGTCGGCACACGGAGCGATGGATTGAGCCCGCCCAGAACTTCGGGCCGGTTCGAGCGGTCGATCACATCCATCGTTCGCCGCTCGTACTGAATGCCGAGCAGCGCGAGCAGGAGCCGCACCTTGTAGCAGTTGCCCGAGATCGGGCTGTCGTAGAGGATCACGCGCGGCGCCGGGTCAGGCGTCGACCATCGCGTCGATCGCCTCGGCGACCTCGCCGGCCCTAAAGGGAATGCCGCGCACGAGGTTGAAGCCGGTCGCGTCGACGAGGAACTCCGCGCGGACGAGCTTCTGCAGCTGACCGAGGTTCATCTCCGGGACGAGGATCTTGTCGTAGCCGCGCAGCACCTCCCCGGTGTTCCGCGGGAACGGGTTCAGGTAGCGCAGGTGCGCATGCGCGACTGCCTTGCCCGTCGCGCGCACGCGGCGCACCGCCGCGGCGACCGGGCCGTACGTGCCGCCCCAGCTGAGGACGAGCGTCCGCGCCGCGTCGGGATCGTCGACCTCGAGCTCGGGGATGTCCTGCGCAATGCCTGCGACCTTCTGCGCGCGTAGCCGCACCATCAAATCGTGGTTGTCGGGGTCGTAGCTGACGTTGCCGGTGACGTCCTGCTTCTCGAGGCCGCCGATCCGGTGCTCGAGGCCCGGCGTGCCCGGAATCGCCCACGGCCGCGCGAGCGTCTCTTCGTCGCGGCGGTAGGGCTGAAACTCCTCGCCGTTCGACTCGGCGAACCCGGGCTCGATCGGTGGGATCCCATCGATGTCCGGCAGCAGCCAGGGCTCCGAGCCGTTCGCGAGATAGGCGTCGGAGAGCAGGAAGACCGGCGTGCGGTACTTGATTGCGATGCGAGCTGCCTCGAGCGCCGCGTCGAAGCAGTCGCTCGGCGTTGCCGCGGCGATCACCGGCACCGGTGACTCCGAATTTCGCCCGAACATCACGCCGAGCAGGTCGGCCTGCTCGGGCTTCGTCGGCATGCCGGTAGACGGTCCCGCGCGCTGCACGTCGACGATCACGAGCGGTAGCTCGAGCGTGATCCCGAGCCCGATCGTCTCCTGCTTCAGCACGATGCCGGGGCCGCTCGACGTGGAGACGCCGAGCGAGCCGCCGAACGCCGCGCCGAGCGCGGCACCGACGGCGGCGATCTCGTCCTCTGCCTGGAACGTGCGGACGCCGAAGTTCTTGTGGCGCGCGAGCTCCTCGAGCACCGAGGAGGCCGGCGTGATCGGGTACGCGCCGAGGAAGAGCGGCAGCCCGGACTTCACCGATGCGGCGATCAGCCCGTAGGAGAGCGCCTGGTTGCCGGTGATGTTGCGGTAGAGCCCGGGGCGCATCGACGCGGGCTTCACCTCGTACTGCACGGCGAAGGCCTCGGTCGTCTCGCCGAACGCGTAGCCGGTCTGGAACGCCTTCACGTTCGCCGCCGCGATCTCGGGGCGCTTCGCGAACTTCGACTCGAGGAACGCGATCGTACCTTCGGTCGGACGGCCGTAGAGCCACGACATCAGTCCGAGCGCGAACATGTTCTTCGCGCGCTCGGCCTCGCGCTTCGTGATCCCCTGGATCTCCTTCAGCGCCTCGATCGTCATCGACGTCAGCGGAATCGCGTGCACCTCGTACGACTCGAGCGAGCCGTCCTCGATCGGGTTGGCGGCGTAGCCGGCCTTGGTGAGGTTGCGATCGGTGAACGCATCCTTGTCCACGACGAGAATCCCGCTCGGCGGCAGATCGGCGAGGTTCGTCTTGAGTGCCGCCGGGTTCATCGCCACGAGCACGTTCGGCGCGTCGCCCGGCGTGAGGATGTCGTGGTCGGCGAAATGCAGCTGGAAGCCGGAGACCCCAGGCAGGGAGCCGGCCGGCGCGCGAATCTCGGCCGGAAAGTCCGGATACGTGGCCAGGTCGTTTCCGAGCATGGCCGTCTCGGAGGTGAAGCGGCCGCCGGTCAGCTGCATCCCGTCGCCGGAGTCTCCGGCGAACCGGATCACGACCGATTCGAGCTGCTCGACCGGCTTGGAGGCCACAGACGAGTTGTAGCGCAAGCGCCCCCCGAAAGAGGCAGGTCCGAGGGACTGTCCCTTGGACCTGTCTGTTAGCGCTCCGCCTCCAGCTCCAGGCTGAGGGCGGCGAAGTTGTAGAGCAGGAAATACGCGAAGCTGAGGGCCAGGGTGAACAGGACGGTCACGGCGATCGCCTCGCTGTAGGCGAAGGGATCACGCGCGACGGTGTGGAGGATCCGCGGCAGGACGCTCGGATGCTCGAGCGCGTCCCAGCTGTTCAGCCGGAGGAAGCGGCCGAGGTAGATCCCGAGCGAGCCGAGTGCGATCGCAGCGAACGCGAAGATCCAGCCCGCGACGGCGCCGCGCCACTGACGCACAACGGTCTGCATCAGGTAGAGCGACGCGAAGCCGAGCAGCACGCCCATCCACGCAAACGCGACGATCGTGACCGCGTCGTACCAGTACGGCGTCAGCGGGTCATGCTGCAGATGGACGATGTCGGTGGCGATGTAGGGCGCATTCGGAAAGAAGAGCAGCCATAGCACTCCGAGGGCGAGGAGCGCGACCCCGCCTCTGCGCCGGCGCCAGCGGTCGTAGACGAAGATCGCGAGCGCGAAGGGGATCCACGCTAGGAAGAGGTTCCAGATCAGATAGCGGAAGTCGCCGTTGCCCGTGTGCACGTTGCGCACGAAGACGAGCGCGATGCAGAACAGCGACGCGACGAACAGACCGAGGACGGTCGTCAACCGTCGGCGGCTGTGCCCGGTCACTCTGCTTCGGCGAGGAGGGCCGTCAGGTCGAGCGGCTCCGAGACCATCGACATGCTGCCGTCCGCCGACCGAGGCCACTCTTCCGCCGGCCGGTCGCGGTAGAGCTCGATCCCGTTGTCGTCCGGGTCACGCAGGTAGATCGCTTCGCTGACGCCGTGATCGGTCGCTCCGCTGATCGGGATGCCCGCATCGACGAGCTGCTTCAACGCCACGGCGAGCGCCTTCCGATCCGGATAGCGGATCGCGACGTGATAGAGCCCGGTGGTCCCGTGCGGCGGCGCCGAGCCGCCTTTCGACTCCCACGTGTTCAGTCCGATGTGATGGTGGTACCCGCCCGCCGAGATGAACGCGGCCTGATCGCCGTAACGCTGCATCTCCTCGAAGCCGAGCACGTCGCGGTAGAACGCGAGCGCACGGTCGATGTCGCTCACCTTCAGGTGAACGTGGCCGATGTCAACGCGCGGATCGATCGCCATGAAACGGCAACGGTACCGGCGCGAGGGCGATTCCGGCCAGAGCCCAGAGGCAGTAGGCAATCCACGGGTCGCCGATCACGTCCGTCTGCACCGCGAGGACGAGTGCGGCTCCGAACGCGGCGGCGATACCGGCCGCCGCCCACCACCCCGTGCGTCGCGCGGCCATGAGGAGCCCCGCGAAGATCGCGAGCCCCCAGGCAATCCAGACGAGCGCTCCGAAGAGCCCGGTCTCGACGCCGATCTCCGTGTAGTTCGACTCGCCCGCCTTGATCGCGGTGCCCGTGCGCGACGCGGTCTGACCGGCGTTCCCGAGGCCGAAGCCCTGCGGATGATGGATGACGGTGCGCACCCCCTCGCGCAGGCTGATCCAGTGGCTGTGGATCGACGGCTCGTCGATGCTGCCCGCGCTCCCGCTCGCGCCGGGCTCCTGCTTGGCGTTGTTGCGCTGCTGCACGAGATCCGCCTGCGTCCACTTGCCGGTCGGCGCGACGTGCGGGAAGACATGCACCCAGGCAACGCTGACCGCCAGCGTCACGACCGCCGCGGCAAGCGGCCACCAGCGCCGCGCAACGAATGCGAGCACGACGAAGCCGGCTGCGAGCGCGATGAGCGACGAACGCGAGAACGTGAAGAGCAAGCCCGCGGCGATGACGACGCAAAGCGGGACCAGGACGCGCAGACGGCGCAGGAACGCCGCGCCCAGAAGCAGCGCGGTCACGAACATGTACGCGCTCGCCAGCGGACCCAGGAACGTCGAGACCAGCCGGCGATAGAACCCCGCGGTGTCGCCGCCGTTGTTGAAGACGAAGTTCTCCGGGAGACGGCCTGTGCCGTGGTAGTCGTAACCGAGCTGCCTGTGGAAGTAGTCGACGACGGCCGAGTTACGCCACCACGAGATCGGCACGAAGAAGTCGTCCAGCAGGCCGAGTGCCGCCACGGCTGCAGCCGCACAGACCAGTGTCCACACGAGCGGCACGAGCTCCTCGCGCCGCAGGATGCACGACCGGCCGAGGAAGTACGCACCGATCGGAATGAAGTCGTGCTTGAGCGCGAGCCCGATCGCGCCGTGGTCGGCAGAACCGTCGAGCCAGCTCTGAGGCAGCAGCGCGTAGATGCACACGGCCACTGCGAAGAGCAGCGCGAGCACGTCCGCCGCATTGATCCGAAACGCCAGGCGTCGCGCGCGCAGCGCGCCGAGCGACACGCTCGCGAGGCCGACCGCGAGCAGGATCTCCTTCCAGGCCTGGAGGGCGGTCAGAGCGCCCCCGCGGACTCCGGCGCCGTAGAGCGCGGCCATGACCGCGTTGTGCACGGCCAAACCGACGATCCACGCGTACAGCGCCACCACCGGCCTCCGCCAGACGAGGACCGCGACCGGCACGAGCACGAGCCCGTAAACCGCCAGCGCGAGCCCGGAAGCCATCAGGCGGGTAGTAAACCGGGCGGGGCACGCACTGGGCTCCCCCGCCCCTCAATTTGACGATCAGTCGCCCCAGGGATGCATTGGTGTCCCTCCTTCCCCCAAGAATCCGCAGTTAGAGGGCTTATGTTGTCACGAGGAAGCGCCGATTGACAATGTAGCGAGTCCAGAAGGAATTTGACTTATGTCCGAAAACTCCTAATGATCATGAACAGCGTGTCCGAGGACAGTACGACGACAGAGGGCGTAGGCGCCCGTCTCAAGCGCCTGCGCGTTGCGCGGGGATTCTCCCAGCGTGACTTGTCGTCCCCCGGTGTCTCGTACGCGTACATCTCGCGTATCGAAGCCGGCGCGAGAACGCCGTCGGTCAAGGCGCTCCGCAAGCTCGCACAGAAGCTCGGCGTCTCGGTCGAGTATCTCGAGACCGGCCGGGACATCCGCGAGATCGACGACCGCGAGCTGAAGCTCGCCGACGCAGAGCTGCAGCTCCGTCTCTGCATCCGACACTGCAGCGGCAGAAAAAATTCTCGAGGAAGTCCTGGCGGATGCGAGCGCTTCCGGCGATCGCGTCTCCGCCGGGCGAGCTGCAATCGGCTTGGGTCTGGCGGCCACGCACCGCGGCAACCATCTCGACGCCGTCGAGCGTCTGGAGGCGGCGCTGGAGTACGAGCGCGTCGCGCCCCATCTCCGGCCGGATGTGTACTCCTCCCTTGCGCCAGTCGTATGCCGCCCTCGGTGCGCCCGACCGCGCAGCCCGGCTGCTCGACCAATGCCTCACGGAGGTGAGCGAGAAGACACCTGAAGACGTCACGCTGCATGGTCAGGTACGCGACGTTCCTGAGCTACGCGCTTGACGGACGCAGGCGACTACGAACGCGCCTCTGAGGTCGTTCGCGAGGCTCTCAGCAAGGCCGGCGACTCTGGAGACGGTTACACACGCGTTCGTCTCTACTGGTCGCTAGCCCGTGTCGCTGCGATCGAGGGAAGGTCCGCCGAAGCCCTCACGCAGATCCGCAAGGCAATCGCCTTGCTAGAAGCAACCGACGACACGCTGACGCTCGCGCGCGGCTATCTCCTCTCTGCCGGTATCGACTCCGAAGAAGGACGCGCGGACGCGACGCGCCAGGAGCTCGAGGTCGCGAGCGCGGCTGTTCGGCCCGGCCGCGGACCCGTCCGACCTCGGCATGCTCCGCATCGGCCAATCGCGACTCGCGGCGCTCGAAGGCGACGGGATCGCCAAAGCAGTCGAATGCGCAAGGGATGCGCTCGCGATCCTCGGCGACTTTCACGGGCGGCGAGCTCGGCCAGGCGTGCTGGGCGCTGGCCAAGGGCCTCGCGCTCGAAGGGGAGACGGCAAGCGCGATCGAGTCATATCGCCGCGCCGTCGATCTGCTCACCGTGCACGGCCGCAGGCGGAATGCGGGAATGGCCTCGCTCGACTGGGCCGCGCTGCTGGAAGCGCAGGGCCGTGGGGAAGAAGCGGAGCCGATCCTCCGCCGCGCGTACGATCTCGGCGTGAGCGCCGAGACCGCAGCACACCGCGCACGTTGACGCTCGAGCGGGTCGTTCGCCCCGCCGGCCCGTATTCGTTCGCTCTCAGCACGAGGCACGTGAGCGATGCGACGCGGCAGCTTCGCGACGGGACGCTGACGACGGCGCTGCGCATCGGTCAGCGAGTCGAAACGGGCTCTGCGCACCAGACCGTCGACGGGAGCATTGTGCTGCGCGCAGCGAGCGAGGAGGGACTGGCGAAGCTTCGGTTCGTGCTCGCGCTCGACGCCGACCACACCGAGTTCCTGCGGCGTTTCGCACGCGATCCGCTGATCGGTGAAGCGACGATGCGTTTCCAGGGAATGCGACAGCTGCGACTTCCAACCGTTGCACAGACATTGCTCCGCGCTTTTTGCGGACAGCTGATCGACTCGAGGCGCGCACGCCAACTGGAGTGCATCATCGTCAGAGCGATCGAGCCGCGCGTCGAGGGAACCGCTCTGCACGCGCCCGCGACGTCCGCGTCGCTCGCGCGCTTTGCTCCCGCACGCCTTCGCCAGCTCGGCCTGCACGCAGGCAGGGCGGCGGCTCTTGTCCGTATCTGCCGGTCGATCGACCTCGAACGCCTCCACGATCTACCGACCGAGCAGGCAGCGGCCTTCATCGAGCGCCAGCGCGGCCTCGGGCCCTGGTCGGCCGGTGTCGTCTGCCTCGAAGGGCTCGGCCGCCATGAACGCGGACTGGTCGGCGACCTCGCTTTGATCAAGCTGATGTCGCGGCTGCGAGGACGCTGGGTCGAGGCGCACGAGACCGCCGAGCTGCTGGCTCCCTACGGAGAATGGGCCGGCCTCGCGAGCCTTTACCTCTGCAAGGCATTCGCCGGCGGACTGATCGAGCTGCCGGCCGAAAGACCCGTTCGATTTCCGCGGCCCGCGTACGCGTGATCGAGCTCGTTCTCGGCGACATCACCGAGCAGCACGTCGACGCGATCGTCAACGCTGCGAATCCGAGCCTGCTCGGCGGGGGCGGCGTCGACGGTGCGATCCATCGCGCGGGCGGGCCGGCGATCCTCGAGGAGTGCCGCACGCTCGGCGGGTGCGAACCGGGAGACGCGAAGGCGACCGGCGCCGGCCGGCTGCCGGCCAAGCACGTCATTCACGCAGTCGGGCCGATCTGGCGCGGCGGCGACGCCGGCGAAGCAGAGCTGCTCGCCTCGGTGCACCGGCGGGCGATCGAGCTAGCGAACGAGTTGGGAGCCACGTCGGTGGCGTTCCCGGCGATCTCGACCGGGGCGTACGGCTATCCCGTCGAGCTGGCAGCGCCGGTCGCGATCGACGCGACGAGTAGCGCGCTCGAAAGTCACCCGCTCGTCGAGATGGCACGCTTCGTCTTCAGAGACCAGCGAACACTCGACAGCTACCGCGCCGCGCTGGATTCCTAGACTGCAGCATGGCTGCCAATCGGAAGATCGCGATTCTCGGGGTCGGGCGGATCGGAGAGTCGCTCCTCTCCGGGCTCCTCAGCTCCGGCTGGCGCAAGCCGGGCGACATCACGGTCACCGGCCGGCGGGAGGAACGGCTCAAGGAAGTCGCAGACAAGCACAAGGTGAAGGCGACCCTTTCGAACGCCGAGGCGATCGCCGACGCCGGCGTGGTCGTGATCGCCGTGAAGCCCCAGGACTTCGACGTGCTGCTCGGCGAGATCGGCGGCCTGCTCACGGCCGAGCAAACCGTCCTCTCGGTCGCCGCGGCGATCCCGACCGCTCAGATCGAAGCGCGCCTCACCCCCGGAGTGCCGGTTGTTCGCGCGATGCCGAACGCGCCGGCCGTCGTGCACGAAGGCATCGCGGGCATCTGCGCCGGCGCGCATGCCGACGACGCGCACCTCGATCTCGCCGAGGAGGTGCTCACGCATCTCGGAGCTGTTGTCCGCGTCCCCGAGCGGTACATGGACGCGGTGACGGCCGTGTCCGGCTCCGGCCCCGCATATTTCGCGCTGCTCGCGGAGGCGATGATCGAGGCCGGCATCCTGCTCGGCCTCGGCCGCGAGACCTCGACGCAGCTCGTCGTCCAGACCATGCTCGGCTCCGCCAAGCTCTTGCGTGACGAGAAGATGCATCCTGTCGAGCTGCGCGAGGCCGTCACCTCACCGGGAGGCACGACAACCCGCGCGATCCGTGAGCTCGAGCAGGCTGGCGTTCGGGCCGCGTTCCTGAATGCCATTCAAGCCGCAATGGATCGTTCGAAGGAACTCGCGGCCGGCGACTCGTGAGGGGCGTCGAGCTCGTCGTCGTCGACGATGCGCAGGCGGTAGCCGCGGCCGTCGCGGAACGACTCGTTGCGGCCGCACGCGCGGGCGGACACGTCGCGCTCACCGGCGGCACGACACCGGAGCAGGCCTACAAGGACGCTGCGCGACTCGAGCCCGACTGGAGCAACGTGGAGCTCTGGTGGAGCGACGAGCGTTGCGTTCCACCCGACGACGACCTGTCGAACTACGCGCTTGCGAAACGCACGCTGCTCGACAACCTCGAGCGCGCCCCGAAGAACGTGCACCGGATCAAGGGCGAGCTCGGCAAGGATGCAGCCGCCGAGGACTACGCGGACGAGCTCGGCGACATCGCGTTCGACTTCGAGCTGCTCGGCATGGGCAAGGACGGCCATGTCGCCTCGCTCTTTCCGAACGCGCCCACCCTTTCCCAACCCGGACGGGTGCTCCCGGCCGAGCCGAGGCTCGACCCTTTCGTCGATCGAGTCACGCTGAGCATCCCCGCACTCAACAGCGCCCGCACGATCGTCTTCGCCCTCGCCGGAGCCGACAAGGCCGACGCGGCGCACCGCGCGTTCGGTGCCGAACCGAGCCCACAGACGCCGGCGAGCCTCGTGCGGGCGACCACTGCAATCCTCGATCGCGCTGCTGCAGCCAAGCTTTCGCCTTGACAGGCCCGTCTCTATATGTAGAAGTGCCCGGGCAGAGCGGAAGGGGCGAGTTCGTTGCTTGAGACGCTGGTACTCGACAAGCCTGAGCAACTCAAGGCGCTAGGGCACCCCCTCCGGGTGCGCGTGCTCGAGATGCTCGGCCAGGAAGGCGATTGGCAGCTCACCAACCGAGAGCTGGCGCAGCGGCTCGGCGTTGATCCCGGCCACCTCCACTTTCACGTGCGCATGCTGCTCAAGGCCGGCTTGATCGAGCTCGCCGACGTCGGCGGGCGCGGCCGCGAGAAGCCCTACCGCGCCGTCGCGAAGGTCTTTCGCATCGCGCCCGAGCTCCTCGCTGCGGGAGGAGCCAGCGACATCCAGGCCGCGATGATCGACCAGGTGCAGCGGGCGCACACGATCTACTCCGGCGAAGGCGCGTTCCGCAGCGCGCAGCTCGAAGTGAAGCTGACCACCGAGCAAGCACGCGCGTTGATGTCGGAGTTTCTCGACGCTGCTCGCGAACGAGAAGACGAAAGCGCGGAGAAGATCGTGCTCACGACCTTCGCGCACCCACCGGCCAAACCGGACTAGGGCAACAGCGGCGAGCTGAGCTCGGCGGCGAGACCGCGCCGGGCTGCGAGGGCCTGCAGGACAATCACCGTGTCCGCGACGGGCAGATCCTCCAGGTAGTCGTCACGGACCTCGAACGATTCGAGCACGCGCTCGATCGCCTCGATGTAGCCGATCGGATCGCCCGTGGCGAGAAATGCAAGTGCGTCTCCGACCGGCGGGGGGAAAGCGCCACCCGTGCGAAGCGTGTCCGCAAGCGCGCGCGCCTCCTGGTCTCGGCCGAGCACAAGCAGGGCGAGTGTCGCGGCGTACAGACCGATCGGCGACTCGGACTCGGCCGCCCCTTCGTCGAGTGTCCAGGCCGCATCGGTCGTAGCCCCGTTCCAGTCACCAGCCAGGATCCGCGCCTTCAGGATCGCGATCGGCCGGCCCCAGCTTCCCGCCGGGGCGAGCGGATAGCTCTCGCGATAGCGCTCGACCGCGCGCGCGAACCATTCGTCGGCCGAGGCCGTATCACCTTCCATGAGCCACGCCAGACCCGCGCCTGCCGCAGCGTTGCCCATCCTCGCCAGCTGGCGCTGGCGGGCATCGCCGTCCTCGACACCCGGCAGTCGCTCCTCCCCGTCCCGGTAGCGTGAGTCTTCACGCCGCGCGTGTTCCGCCCAGTCCACCACGGCCAGAGCTTATGAAAACGTCCTTCTACGACATTCCGCTGCTGACTGCACCCGGCCGGGTCTTCACTCCACGGCCGGCAACCGAGCGTCTGGTCGAGCAGGCGCTCGAGCGAATCGACGGCGTGCCGATGCGCGTCGCAGACGTCGGCACCGGCAGCGGCGCCGTCGCGATCGCTCTCGCCGTGAACAAGCCGAACATCGAAGTCTGGGCGACCGACACGAGTCCCGCCGCGGTCGAGCTCGCGCGCGCGAACGCGGAGCTGAACGGCGTCTCGGATCGCGTGCACGTCGTCGAAGGAGACCTGCTCGAGCCGCTCACCGAACAGGTCGAGCTCGTCGTCGCGAACCTGCCGTATCTGTCAGAGCAGGCGCGCGACCCGCAGTACGACGACGAGCCGGCAGAGGCGATCTACGCGCCCGGCGACGGGCTCGATCCCTACCGCCGGCTGCTCAGTGCCTGCCGCGACGGCAAGCTCGAGACGGGTGGGACCCTCCTGATCCAGTACCACCGCGAGTCGCTCGCAGCGAACTGCTGGGAGCTCGAGGATCTGCGCGAACAGCTCGAAAGCTCTGCGTAGACTCGCTCGCATGGAACGACGGGAAGTCGTCTTCGTGGACGGCGTGCGGACTGCCTTCGGCCGGTCCGGCCCGCAGGGGATCTTCTGGAAGACCCGCGCCGATGACATGGCGGTCAAGGTCGTGCGCGAGCTCATGCGCCGCAACCCGCAGGTCCCGCCCGAACGAATCGGCGACGTCATCTACGCCGCGACCGCCCAGGTGGGCGACCAGGGGCTCACGCTCGGCCGCGACGTGGGGCTGCTCGCGGGCATCCCGCAGTCGGTGCCGGGCTTCGCCGTCGACCGCATGTGCGCCGGAGCGCTCACGGCCGTCACCGCCGGCGCGGGAGAGATCGCCTACGGCTCCGCCGACATCGTGCTGGCCGGCGGTGTCGAGCACATGGGCCACCACCCGATGGGCGAAGACGTCGACTTCAATCCACGTTTCGTCGCCGAACGACTCGTCGACACGTCCGCGGTCACGATGGGCGCGACGGCGGAGAACCTGCACGACCGCTTCCCGCAGATCACGAGGGACGACGCCGACGCGTACGCCGTGCGCTCGCAGCAGCGCGCCGCGGCCGCCTGGGCGAACGGGATCATGCGCGAGACCGTCGTGCCGATGAGCGTCTTCACCGACGCCGGCTGGCAAGTCGCCGACCACGACGAGTTTCTCAGACCTGACACGACGCTCGAAGGTCTCGCGACACTGCGCACACCGTTTCGCGCCGGCGGCCGCGTCACTGCCGGCAACTCCGCCGGCCTCACCGACGGCGCAACGGCGTCGTTCCTCGCCGCGGAGGAAACCGCGGGCGAGCTCGGCCTCGAACCGAAGCTGCGGCTCGTCGGCTTCTCCTTCGCCGGCGTCGAGCCGGAGCTGATGGGGATCGGCCCGATCCCCGCGACGAAGCGCGTCCTCGAGCAGGCCGGACTGACCATCGACGACGTCGGCCTGTTCGAGCTGAACGAGCCGTTCGCGGTGCAGGTGCTGACGTGGTGCGACGGGCTCGGTGTCGATCCGGAAGATCCGCGCCTCAACCCGTACGGCGGTGCGATCGCGTGCGGGCATCCGCTCGCGGCGACCGGCGTACGACTCATGGCGCAGCTCGCGTACGGCTTCCGCGAACGCCCCGACGTTCGTTACGGACTGACGGCTCTTTGTGTCGGGATGGGCATGGGCGCGGCCATCCTCTGGGAGAACCTTGGCGCCAGTCACTGAGTTCAAGCTTGCGCGCGCGGGCGACGTCGCGCTCGTGACGATCGACAACGGCGAGGACTGGACGAAGCCGACGTTCTTCGGGAGAGAGGCGCTCGAGTCGCTCGAGCGACTGCTCGGCGAGCTGGAGAGCGGGGACTTTCGCGCAGCGGTGATCACCGGGAAGCCGTTCTTCTTCGCTGCCGGTGCCGACATCACCGAGTTTCCGAACATCACGAAGGCGCGTGCGATCGAAGGGGCGCGGGCGGGCCACGAGCTCTTCGGTCGTCTGCGCGCACTCCCGTTTCCAACCGTGGCCGCGATCAACGGCGCCTGTCTCGGCGGCGGAGTCGAACTGGCCCTGCACTGCTCTGCGCGCACCGTCTCGACCGCAGTGCGCCACTTTGCCTTCCCCGAAGTCTTCCTCGGGCTCTTTCCCGCCTGGGGCGGCACGCAGCTCCTGCCCCGCCTCGTCGGGCCGGCAACGGCGATTCAGGTGATCGTGTCGCATCCGCTGCGGCAGAACAGGATGCTCACCGGCGCGCAGGTCGCGGAGCTAGGGATCGCCGACCGGTTGCTCGACGCAGTGGAGTTCGTGGATGAGTCGCTCGCGTTCGCGCGTGAGCTCGCAGACCGGCCGCTCGAACGCGCAGATCCTGACTGGTCGGATGCCGAAACGCTGTTTCGGCGAGCGCGCACGAGCGTCGACGACACGGTGCACGGCGCCGCGCCTGCGCCCTACACGGCGCTTGCCCTGATCGAGGGCGCGCAGGAGTGGACGGTCGAAGAGGGCTACGCGCGTGAACGAGAGGCGATCGGCGAGCTCCTGCCGGGGCCGCAGGCGCAGGCGTCGATCTATGCCTTCGGGCTCGTCGAGCAGCGAGCGAAGAAGCATCCCGCGCGCCCGCTCGCGGCACCGCTCAAGGTGAACAGCATCGGCATCGTCGGCGCAGGGCTGATGGCGCGGCAGATCGCGACGCTGTTCCTGCGCCGGCTCGAAGTGCCGACCGTGCTGTGCGACGTGAAGCAGGAGATCGTCGACGAGGCGCTCGCCGACATCCGCGCGGAGATCGGCCGCCAGGCCGCGAAAGGCCGGTACGACGAAGGCAAGGCGCGGTTCTTGTCGTCGCTCGTGTCCGGCAGCACCGACTACGACGGCTTCGCGGACTGCGACCTCGTGCTCGAGGCGGTGTATGAGGAGCTCGAGGTCAAGCAACAGGTCTTCGCCGAGCTCGAGCGCGTCGTGCGCGACGAGTGCGTGCTCGCGACGAACACCTCTGCGCTCTCGGTCACGCACATGGCAGCCGAGCTGCGCCGGCCGGAGCGGCTGGCCGGCATGCACTTCTTCAATCCGGTGGCGCTGATGCCTCTGCTCGAAGTGGTGCGAGCCACCGAGACCGACGACGTGACGCTCGCGACGGTGTGGGACGTCGGAGAGAAGCTCCGCAAGCGGCCGATCCTCGTCAACGACGCACCGGGGTTCGTCGTCAACCGGGTGCTCACGCGCATGACCCGCGTGATCATGAGTGCCGTCGAGCACGGCACGCCGGTAGAAGAGGTGGACGAGGCCGTGATGTCGCTCGGCATGCCCATGGCCCCGTCGGTACTGCTGCAGATGGTCGGGCCGCGCGTCGCGAACCACGTCCTCGAACGGATGCACGACGCGTTCCCCGAACGGTTTCCACTCTCGCCTGCACTCGCCGCGCTCGCCGCAGGCGGCGAGCCCGCCGTGCTCGAGCAGGCGCCACGCACGCGCGAGCAGATCGTCGACGACGTCCTCGAAGCGGTGGCCGACGAAGTGCATCGCCTGCTCGAGGAAGGCGTCGTGCCGGAGGCGGCAGACGTGGACACGGGGCTGCTGCTCGGCGCCGGCTGGCCGTTCTTCCTCGGGGGCATCACCAAGCATCTCGACCAGCTCGGCATGTCCGAGCGTCTGTTTGGGCATATGTTCGCGGAGATGAAAGCGGGAGCCCTGGCCTAGATGGCCCACGACGACTGGCGCGTTCGGATCGAGCTCCCCGACGAAGCGGGTGCGGAGGATTTCCTCGGACGGCTCGGCCTGAGGCAGAGCGAAGCGGAGGAGCTCGCAGACGACCTGCGCGAGCACCGCCTGGCCGTGTCCCAGGACGGCAACACCGTGTTCGTGTACGCCTCCACCGGGATGCAGGCGGAGCAGGCGGGACGCATCGTCGAAAGCGAGCTGCAGGAGGCGGGCGTGACGCCGTCACGGTTCGTCACCGAGCGTTGGCTCCGGGATGAAGAGCGCTGGGACGACGAGCCCGAGCAGCCCGACGTCGAGGACGACCTGATCGAGCGGGGATTCGCCCCGTGGGAGGTGCGGGTCGAGGCGGGGAGCCTCCGCGAGGCCCACGATCTGGCCGAGGCGCTGCGGGCTGAGGGGTACGACGTCTCCCGGACCTTCACGTACGTGATCGCAGGCGCAGGAAGCCGTGAGGAGGCCGTCGAGCTCGCCCGCCGGGTCCACGGCGAGGTCGAGCCGGGCGGCGAGCTCGTGTACGAGGTGCAGCCTCAGAACCCCTTTGCCGTCTTCGGGGGTCTCGGCGCCTAGCCGACCGGTCGATATACTGGTTTGACGACACCCGCCCTGGGGTTCCGCGGGGTCGCCTTTTCTTACAAGTGCAGCGCTTCTAGTCGCTGCGTCCATGCAGGAGATCAAAGAGCAGCCGACCGTAGCGTCGGAGGCGACGGACGGCCTGATGGCCGACGCCCTCCGAGCCGAAGCCTGGGCGGGCGAGCCCTTCATCCGAGAGGGCGAAGACCCCGCCAAAGTTCTCGCGCCCAAGACGTCTCGCAGGCGCGCGCTCGACGACGCGCTGGCCGAGATCGAGAGCGGCCGCCGGTCGCCCTCCTCGCACTGGAAAGTGGAGTACGGCCTGATGCTCGGTCTCGAACGCGTGCTCGCCGAGGAACGCCCGCACCTTGCATCGGGCACTGAGCTCCGGCGTCATCAGGTCGATGCGCTCGCGGGCATGCTCACCGAGCTGATCGCCTCGCATGAGAAGGAAGCAGGGTCGAACGGGAACGGCGCCGCCGCCGAGATCGCCGAGGTGGAGGCGGAAGAAGAGGACGAGCTGATCGAGGAGTCCACCGAAGACGTGCTCGAGGACGAGCCTGAAGACGAAGGTCAGTACACAGGCCCCGATCCCGGCGCAGTGCGCCGCTACCGGTTCCGGCATCCGACCGCGTCGGGCAAGACGATCGCCGCCGCGGGCTTCGTCGAGGCCGCCAGGTCACTCGGCGTGCTGATCCTCACCCACCGGCGTTTGCTGGTCACGCAGTTCCAGCGAGACCTCACGGACGAGGGGTACGGCGACCGCTTCTCGCCGGCGATCGAGACCGGCCAGGAGCCGCTGCGCGACACGAGCCCCTTGACGATCCAGACGTATGCCTGGTTCGCGCGGCACCAGGAGTCGATCTCGCGCGACGTCTACCAGCTCGTGATCTGCGACGAGGCGCATACGGCGCTCGGCGAGAAGACAAGCGCCGCGATCCGCGCGTTCCCGGAGCCGCTGTACATCGGCATGACGGCGACGGAGCAGCTCATCGCGAAACAGGTCTCCGACGTCTTCCCCGCGTCCGTCGACGATTTGCCGCTGCAGGATGCCGCGCGCCGCGGGCTGATCGCCCCGCTGCGCGACCTGCGCGTCCCGCCTGTTGCGGCGATCAACCAGGTGCCGATCGTCGGCGGCGACTTCGACCAGGAGATCCTGGCCAAGACGCTCGACCATCAAGCGCTGAACCAGGCTGCCGCGTCGCTCTATCGCGAGCGGTTCGACAACACACCCGGCATCGTCTATGCCGCGGGCGTCGACCACGCGTACAACCTGGCCAAGGAGTTCCGCGCCGTCGGGCTCAAGGCGGAGGCCGTCTCGGGCCGAACGCCGCCCGTCCGGCTCGCCGAGACGCTGGCTGCCTACGAGCGCGGCGAGATCAACGTCCTGATCAACGCGATGCTGCTGGCCGAGGGCTGGAACTCTCCGCGCGCGACGATCTGCATGCACCTGGCGCCGACCGCGTCGCGCCGTGTCTACCAGCAGCGCATCGGGCGGATCATGCGCACGCATCCGCGCAAGGAAGCAGGCATCGTGGTCGACTTCGTTCCGAAGGCCGCCACACACAACGAGCGCGTGATCTCACTGCACTCCCTGCTCGACGCCGACTTCTACCGTGAAGGCGCGCGGGTCACACCGGCACCGCGTCGCCGCGTCCAGCGACGTGCACGCAGAAAGCTCACGCCGGCACCATGGCTCGTCCCGGTCACGCCCGACGTGCGGCGCCGGCTCGCGGTGATCACGCGGGAATGGCAGCGCATCGATCCCAAGTATCTGGACGAGGACGAGCAGCGCTACTGGGCGACGATCGCAGGGCGGCAGATTCGCTTCGACGAGCGCGCCGCATTCGTGGAGAAGCTGACGGCGCGCGGCGCGTCGAGAGCGTGCCTCGAGCAGTTCCTCGCAACCTGCGCCGCCGAGAACCCGAACCGCCGGCTCCGGCTGATCGCACTTTCGGACCGCGTGTCGATGACCGTCGAGCGCGCGGACTTCGACGATCTCGTCACGCTCGTGACGCAGGCGCCGACCTGGGAGAAGGACCGCATGGCCGGCGTGCGCGTCCTGCTCCGCGCGATCGCCGAGGGCAAGGCGGACGCTCCGGATCAGATTCTCGCCCGCTGGACGTGGCGGCTGGCGCGCGCGTCGCGAAAGCTGCAGGACCGCAGGGCAAGCGCCGAGTTCCCGGAGGCCAAGCGCCTGCTCGGCGCACTCGCAAACTCACGCGGTCACCGGCACGAGGAGAACGCCGCGAAGCTCGTCAACGCGTCGCTCGAGCTTCCCGTGGCGGTCGGATCGGCGCTGCTCGCGTCGGCCGAGGGCTACACGCCACGCGCGACGCAGCTGATCGATGCGGCCCGCGAGCGGCTCGGAACCGTGCAGGAAACGGCCGAGGCGCTGGCCGAGAACCTGCCGCAGCCGAAGCTGACGTCAGGCCGCTCTCGCCGCCGCAAGCGGCGCAAGCGCAAGAAGAACGGCGCCCAGCGACCCCAGCAGCAGCAAGGGGGGTCGCAAGCGGCGCAGGGGCAGGAGCAGCAAGAACAGGCCCAGCAGCCCGCGGCAGAGAAGAAGAAGTCGAAGCCGCGGTCTCGCAAGAAGCCAGCTCCGAAAGAGCCCGAGCAGACGCCGGCTGAAACGCCGGCGGCCTAGCCGAGACTGAACAGCATGGCCATCCTCGTCCCGATCGCATTCGCGGCGGGCGTCATCACGGCGTTCACGCCCTGCATCCTGCCGGTCCTCCCGATCGTGCTCGCAGGCGGCGCCTCGGGCGAGACGAAGCGGCGGCCGTACGCAATCGCCGCAGGGCTGATCACCACCTTCACCCTGTTCCTGCTCGCGGGTGCGTGGCTCTGGGGACTGATCGGAGTGAGCGCCAAGCACCAGATCCAGATCGGGGCGATCCTCCTGCTCCTCCTCGCGGTGACGCTGATCGTGCCGAAAGCAGGCGAGCTCGTGGAGCGTCCATTCCAGATTTTGACCCGCCGGCGAGCGGGTGAGCTCGGCGGCGGCTTCTTCCTCGGCGCGAGCCTCGGGCTCGTGTTCGTGCCGTGCGGCGGCCCCGTCCTCGCGTCGCTCACCGCGAACGTCGCCACGAACCGCGTCGGCGGCTGGATCGTCGTGATTGCGATCGCCTACGCGGTCGGCGCCGCGTTGCCGATGCTCGCGATCGCCCGAGGGAGTCGAGGATTGGCAACGCGATTTCGTACGCACGCGCAAACGGTGCGCATCGCCGGAGGCGTGTTGATGGCGGCCAGCGCGATCGTGATCTACCAGGGCTGGGCCGAAAGCCTCCAGACCAAGGTGCCGGGCTACGCGCACTGGGTGCAGGACGCGATCGAGGGCAGCTCCGCCGCCCAGAGCCGGCTCGATCGCCTCGACGGCAACGGCAAGCCGGTCTTCGTCGCGCGCGGACAGCAGCTCGCGTCGCGACTGGGCAAGGTCCCGCTGAAGGACTACGGCGCGGCGCCGGACGTGCACGGCATCTCGGCGTGGATCAACTCGAAGCCGCTGACGATTCCGCAACTCCGCAACAAGGTCGTCCTCGTCGACTTCTGGACGTACTCCTGCATCAACTGCCTGCGCACACTGCCGTATCTCGAGGCCTGGTACGCGCGCTACCAGTCCAAGGGCTTCGTCATCCTCGGCATCCACACGCCGGAGTTCGCGTTCGAGCACGACCTCGGCAACGTGCGTGCGGCAGTGAAGCGCCTCGGCGTCCGCTATCCCGTGGCGCTCGACAATGCGTACGGCACGTGGAAGGCCTACGGCAACAACTACTGGCCCGCTGACTACCTCGTCGACCAGGACGGCCGGGTGCGTGACGTCCACTTCGGCGAAGGGAACTACGCCCAGACGGAACGCGACATCCGGCTGCTGCTCCAGGCCGGCAAGAAGGCGCACCTGCCCAAGGCCGGGCGCGACACCGATCTGACACCGACAGAGGTGCGAACGCCGGAGTCCTATCTCGGCTACCTGCGTATCGGCAACTACGCAGGCTCGCCGTTGAAAACGGATCGGCTGTCGGCCTATACGTTTCCGGCCGCACTGACCCAGGACTCGTTCGCGTACGCCGGGAAGTGGAAGGTCGAAGGCGAGCGGATCGTCGCCGGCGATCACGCCCGCCTGCGCCTGCACTTCGGGGCGCGCAGCGTGCATCTCGTGCTCACCGGCCACGGTTTTGTCACTGTCTCGCTGAACGGCGAGCGGCGACAAACCGTTCGCGTCGACGGCGACAGGCTCTACACGCTCGTCAAGCAAAACGCCGCGCGGAGCGGTCTGCTCGAGCTCGGCTTCACCTCCGGGCTCGCCGCCTACGCGTTCACGTTCGGCTAGAGGCTTGATTCACATCAGGCCTCTAGGGCTGCTCGGACGGGCCGCGCTCCGGCCCGCCGTTGCCACGCTCACGCTCGCGTAGGAAGCGCGTGAGTTCGGCCGCGAGCGATTCTCCCGAAGGAATGTCCTGCTCGTCGTCGAGCAGCTCGGCACGCTGCTCGAGCTCCTCGACGTACGCGGAGGTCTCCTCGTCGGACGAGACCGCCTCGGTCACCTGCTCGCTGTACCGCTCGGACGCCTCCTGCAGCTCGGCGGTGTCAATCGTCGTCCCGAGGATGTCGCCGAGACGCTGCGTGAGAGCAAGCGCCGCGCGCGGGCTCGGCGCGAGCGAGACGTAGTGCGGGACTGCAGCCCAGAGGCTCACCGACGGGATGTCGGCGCGATTGCACGCGTCGTGAAGGATGCCGACGATTCCCGTCGGGCCCTCGTAGCGCGAGCGCTGCAGGCCAAGCCGCTCGATCAATTCCGGATCGGTTGCACCGCCCGTCACCGGCGAAGGCCGCGTGTGCGGAACGTCCGCGAGCAGCGAGCCGAGCGTGATCATCATCTCGACTCCCAGTTCTTTTGCGAGAGCGACGATCATCCCGGTGAACGTCTTCCAACGCAGGTTGGGCTCGATGCCGAGCAGCAGCACCGCGTCGCGGTCGAGTCCCGGAATCTCCGCGTGGTAGAAGGCGTTCTCCGGCCAGTCGATGTGACGGGTCTGGCCGTCGACGAGCGACACGTGCGGCCGCGTGGCCTGGAAGTCGAAGAAGTTCTCCGGCTCGATCTCGGCGAATTTGTCGGCGTCCCAGATCTTCGCGAGATAACCGCCGGCGAGCGAAGCCCCCTGGCCACCGTCGTTCCAGCCCCGAAATGCGGAGATCAGGAGCGGCGCACGAAGGCTGGGCCGCTCGACGATGCGAAGTTCGTCAGCGATGCACGAAGTCTACGTTCGGTCTGACGAACAGCGTCGCCAGAGCGACGGTTCCGATCCAGACCGTGGCGGCGAGGAAGACGTGCACGAGCACGAGCCCCCAGGGCAGGTGGGTGCGCCATTGCAGCTCGCCGAGACCCATCTGACCGAGCAGCAGCAGGAAGACGGCGATACCCAAAACGAAGAGGCGCGGTGAGCGGTCGCGGCGAGCCGCCAGATAGCCGAGGCTGAAGAGAAACGTGATCAGGAAGACGCCGACGACCATGGCATGCACGTAGACAACCGGTTGGAGTCGGCCGAGCCGGTCGATCTTGTCCGCTGCACCCCCTCCCGAATGCGGGCCTGCTGCCGTCGCGAGTGAGCCGCTGACGATCAAGGCGAAGCCTGCAAGCACGAACGCGCGCCCGAGTCGCTGCAGCTCGCGAGGAACGAGCGGCTCCGTTCTGCCAACCACCGCGCTGCGTACGTCGAGCGCCAAGACCGTCGCCGCTGCGAGCAGCGCGATCGACAAGAGCAGGTGCAGCATCACGATCGGCCAGCGCAGGTCGCTCGCGATCGCGAGCAGCCCGATCGGCGCCTGGGCGAGCGTCCCCAGGAAGATCGCGAGGCCGAGGCGTCGTGTCGCGCGCGGCAGCCCCGAGCGGCGAACCGCGAGCCACACGAGCAGCGTGAGCGCGATCGTGACCGCGCCCACGAGGCGGTTGCCGAACTCGACGAACGCGTGCGCATTCTTCGCCGGCAATGGATGGCCCTCCTCGCAGCCCGGCCAGTGTCGGCAACCGAGCCCCGAATCGGTCAGGCGCACGGCCGCGCCCGTGCCGATGATCAGCCAGAGCGCGCCGACCTGCGCGATCGCGAGCGGGAGGATCTGGGCAGGAGTGAGTGCAAGCGCCCGCAGTCGAGCGAGCGCCGTCGGCTGGGCGTTCACACGTCGAGTCTAGAGAGGGTCGAGCAGCGCCGGGTAACCGTCCGCACCGTCGAACGGAGTCGGTCGCGAGCCCAGGAACAACGGACGGTCGGCGGCGTTGAGCAGGACGGGCATCAGGTCCGGCCCGCGCAGCTGCCCGAGGATGCCCTCGGCGCAGGTCGACTCGCCGAACTCGGTGACGCGATCCGCCCGCACTCCCGGGCCGGCGACGACGAGCGGCACGGGGTCTCCCGAATGGATGACATCCGGCGACGCAGGCGTTGCGTGATCGCCGGTGAGGCACACGATCGCCCGATCGAGCGGCAGATCTGCGAGTGCCGTATCGAGCGTCTCGATCATCGCCTGCTTCTGACGCGGATCCTTCGTGTGTCCGGCGACGTCGGCGCTCTTGACGTGACAGAACACGAAGGTGTCGCCGGCGTCGAGTCGTTCGCTCGCGAGCGCGACGCGGCCGAGCAGGTCAGCCGCGGCGTCAGCGGTCTCGGGCTCGTCCCGCGTCTCGAGCCCGACCGACTTCGCCAGTCCGCGCAGGAACGCTGAGCTGGCGATGAAGGTTCCGCGCAGTCCGTGCCGCTGCTCGAACGTCGGAACCGCTCGCGGCCGTCCCCACCATTTCAGCGTCATGACGTTGAACCGTTCGCCTTCGAGCCGCTTCAGCACCTCCCGACTCCACGCTTCGGCTGCCCGCGCGGTCCGCTCCGCTTCGGGAACGAGCGCCTGCGGACGGAGCACGGGATGGCGGTCGCGAAAGAACGCGTCACTGTCGGTGACCCGCTCGTCGGCGCCGCCGTACACACGCAGGATCGCCTCGCCGCGCCAGACGTGGGCGAGCGAGAACGTCAGACCGTCGATGGTGATGTCGTTGCAGGACTCGACGAGGCGGGCCGCTTCGTCGGCGTCACGGTCCGGGTCGGGGCGTCCCGTCAGCCACCAGCCGTCGTCTCTGCGCTCGGCGGGACGAAGCGCCGCGTAGGCGAAGACCTGGTCGGCGCTCACCTCCTGCCCGCGCCCGAGCGCCTCGAAGACTGCACGTCCTGGAAACTCGTCGGGCCGGTAGCCGAACATCGACCAGTGCGCGACCTCGCTCGACGGCGCACGGCCCGGACCGACCGCGTACAGCACACCGTTCGAGCCCGCAGCGCAGAGACGATCGAAGTTCTGCGTGCGTGCGGCCTCGAGACCGCTGCGTCCGCCGAGCGACTCGTGCGCACGGTCGGCGAGACCATCCAGCAGGAAGACGACGATCGGGTGCACTCAGACGGGGATTCTCTGCAAAGAGCGAATCACCCGCGCAACTGCGGGAGGAACGAGCGTGTCCCAATCTTCTCCTGCGCGCAGCGCGTCACGCACGTCCGTACCCGAGACCTGCTTCTCGGCGCCCTCGTCAAGAACGACGACCTCGTAGCCCGCCTCACGCATACGCTCGAGCTTCGTCCCTCCCCACTCGGAGAAGAGCCGCAGATACTGCGTGACTCCCGCGGGCACGTACGCGGGCCAGAGCTCGGGCTCGTTCACGGGGAAAGGGATGACGTGCGCGCGGATCCCCTCGTCCTCCGCAACCGCCGAGATCATCAGCAGACGTTCCACGTAGCTGAACGGGTTCGACTCGGGCAGGTGTCGCAACGGGTCGCTCGGCTCTTCCTTGATCCGCTGCGGATCGGGATTCGTGATGCCGACGAACACCTCGTCGGACTGCGCGGCCGCACCGCGCAGATATTCCAGGTGTCCGTTGTGGAAGGGCTGGAAGCGCCCGTGAATCATCCCGCGACTCACTCGACGAAGACTCCAGCGCCCTCCTCCACGCGGCCGATCCTGCGAATGAAGAGCCGCCGCACGTCGAACTCGGCCTCGAGCGCGGCGCCGCGCTCCGCCGGCAGCGAGACGAGCAGGCCGCCGGCCGTCTGCGGGTCGTAGCCCAATGCGTCGAGCGTCTCCGGCAGCCTGTGCGTCGCGACGTGCCGTGCAGCGAAGTCGCGGTTGCGGGGATCGCCGCTCGTGCGCACGCCTTTGCGGGCAACGTCGAGTGCGCCGTCGATCGCGGGAAACCGCTCCGACTCGAGTCGGATGCAGACGCCACTCCGATCGGCGACCTCGTGCGCGTGGCCGAACAGCCCGAAGCCCGTGACGTCGGTGACGGCGTTGGGCTCGAACGGACGGAGCACGTCGGCCGCGTCCTTGTTCAGTGTCCGCATCCAGCGGATTGCGCGTTCGAGCTGCATCTCGCCTGCGTGGCCCCGCTTGTAGCCGGTCATGACCAGGCCCGTTCCGAGCGGCTTCGTCAGGAAGATCGCGTCGCCCGGCTTCGCGCCGTTCTTCGGCCAGATGCCGTCCGGACGAACGGTGCCGACGACGGCAAGGCCGTACTTCGGCTCCGCGTCCCTGATCGTGTGCCCGCCCGCGAGCACTCCACCCGCAGCGCGGACCTGCTGGTCGGCCGCGGCGAAGATGTCGGCGAGCATCTGCGTCGGCAGCTCTTCCGGGAAGGCCGCGATCGAGAGCGCGAGCAATGGCACGCCTCCCATGGCGAAGACGTCATTGAGCGCGTTGGTCGCGGCGATGGCGCCGTAGTCGGCTGCGTCGTCGACCACCGGAGGGAAGAAGTCGAGCGTGAAGATGAGCGCGCGTTCGTCGTCGAGCTTGTACACCGCGGCGTCGTCGGCGGGAGCGAGACCTACGAGCAGGTTCTCGGCCTCGACGGGCACGAAGCCGGCGAGCAGCTCCTCGAGACGTGCCGCCGAGTACTTCGCGGCGCACCCGCCGCAGGAAGCGAGGTCTGTGAGCTTGACGCGATCGGTTTCGGTGTCCAAGGCAGCCCTCCCCAGGGTTGAACCGCGAAATGTAGGGGTCTGTGAGGCGTTCGTCTACAGACTGGCGACGTTCCCCCTTGTTACGTCGGGCGAACCCTCTGTATTCCCCATGCTGGAGAAACCGGCGGCGGCGGCTAGCGCCGCCGCCGTTCAGGGGAGAGGAGGAGCCTTACGGTTCCCCCGCGCCCCAGTTCTGCGCCCCGTTCCCGGCACCTTCCGACTTGCAAAGATGGTCCCGTGGAACGCGCGGCACTCGTAACGGGCGGTTCGTCGGGGATCGGGCTTGCGATCGCGCGCATGCTGCGCGACGAGGGGTTCCGGCTGACACTCGTCGCCCGCACGACCGCGAAGGTCGAAGCGGCAGCCGCCGAGCTCGACGCGCACCCGGTGACGGCGGACGTTGCGAACGACGCCGACTGCCGCCGCCTCGTCGAAGAGCACAGCGAGCACCATGGGCGACTCGACCTGCTTGTCAACTCCGCCGGAATGGGGATCGCCGGGCCAATCGACGAGCTCGACGCCAAGCACGTCGATCTGCAGCTCGACGTCAACCTGCGCGGCACGATGCTCGTGACGGCCGCTGCACTGCCACTCCTGCGCGAGGCACGTGGTTTGATCGTGAACCTCGCGTCGGTTGCGGGAACGAGCCCTTCCCCACACCTCCCCGTCTACGGCGCCGCCAAAGCCGCCGTGATCAACTTCACCAGCTCGCTCAACCGCAGCGAAGAGCAGCACGGCGTGCGCGCGACCGCGCTGAGCCCAGGGTTCGTCGCGACGCCGATGACGGACTGGGCACCCGTTCCGCAGGAGCGGATGATCCGTCCGGAGGACTGCGCCGAGGTGGTGCGCGCGTTGCTGCGGCTGGGGCCGTACGCACGCCTGCCGCATGTGGTGATCGAGCGCGTCGACTCGGCAGCGCTGGGCGGATAGCCGCTACAGCTCGCCGGGCGTCCGGATGATCTTCCAGAGCAGATAGATCCCGAGCGCGAACGCGAAGCAGAAACCGGCGAAAGCCATCCAGCGAAGATCGTGGACGCGCGCAAGCAGCGCCGAGGCGATCAACAACGCCGCCACGATCACCGCGCCGCCGATCCGGTTCGCCGTCGAGCGCAGCGCAAACTCGAACTCCGAAAGGTCGGTCGGCGCGATCCCGACCTTGAGCGTGCCGGTCTCGAGCTTGTCGACGAGATGACCGACGCGTCGCGGCATCCTGCTCAGCGGCTCGAGCTGTGTATAGAGCCGCGCGAGCAGCTGGTTCGGCTCGAGCTGCTTCTCTGCCTCGGTCAGCATCACCTCCACCGCGTCCTCTTCGAGCAAGCCGATCGGATCGAGCTCCGGATGGAGGACGCGTGCGATCGAGTCCGCCTGGGCGAGCGTCTTCCCGACGAGCGCGAAGCTCGTCGGCAGGCCGATGCCGTATTCGAACGAGATGCGCTGCAGATCCGCGAGCGCCTCGCCGGCCTTGATCTTCGAGAGCGGCCGCCCGTGGTAGCGGGGCAGTTTGCGCCGGATGTCCTGCAGGAAGCCGGCCTCGTCGGAGCTGAGGCTCGTGTGCGAGAGCCCGAGGATCAGGTCGGCCACGTCGTCGGCGCGGTTCTGCGCCACCGCGAGCAGCAGGAGGGACAAGTTGCGCCGCGTGTCTTCGTCGAGGCGGCCGAGCAATCCGAAGTCGACGAGCGCGAGGCGGCCGTCGTCGGTGAGCAGCACGTTCCCACGGTGCGGGTCCGCGTGGTAGATGCCGTGGATCGTCACCTGGTAGACGTACGCCTTGAAGAAGTCGCGCGCGAGCTCGTGTGCGCGCTCCGCGGCGAGGCCGTGATCGCCGTCGACCTTGCGCCCCTGGATGCGCTCGAGCACGAGCACCTTCTCGCTCACGAACGGGCGGATCACCTGGGGGACGACGAGGTCCTCGTACTCGGCGAGCACGCCGGCGATCACTTCGGTGTTGTTCGCTTCCTCGACGAAGTCGAGCTCGCCGCGGAGATGCGACTCGAGCTCGTCGGCGAGCGCGTTGGCCTGGAGGAGCTGCGCCCGCTCGGACCGCCGCTCGAGCAGCGCCGCGGTTTTGCGCATCAGCGCGAGGTCGAGATCGATCTGCTCCTCGATGCCGGGACGGCGAACCTTGACGATCACCTCACGGCCGCTCTCGAGGAGCGCTCCGTGCACCTGTGCGATCGAGGCGGTCGCGATCGGCTCGGGCTCGATCGAGACGAACACGTTCGCGGGCAGCTCCTCGGCGATGACACGCTGGATCTGGTCGAAAGGCACCGGCGGAACCTGATCCACGAGCTTCTCGAGCTCCTCGATGTACACGTCCGGCAGCAAGTCCGGACGAGACGAGAGCAGCTGGCCGAGCTTGATGTAGGTCGTCCCGAGCTGCTCGAGCGCCTGCCGGAACTCCGTCGCCCCTTCCCGAGTGGCTGGACGGCTGCCCCAGACTCCGAGCTCCCGCAGCACGCGGAGCAGGCCCGACCGGCGCGCAACGCGCCCGACGAACAGCGCGCGCTTGGCTCGTTCGAGTCGGACGCCCATCAGCGAGGTCTCTCCGCGAGCCTAGGCTTGGAAACGCGTCGGCTTCACGCGCTGCCGTGCGAGAAACCCGTCCACCGCTTGCCGATGGACGCGCAACACCCTCCCGACACGCACCGCATCGAGCCGGCCGTCGTGGATGAGGCGCCTGATCGTCTCCGGATGCACGCCGAGCTGATCCGCAACCTCGCGAACGCTGACGAGCCCGTCCGGGTCGTTACCGGGTGAAGACATACCGCTCGAACATTCGCAGGTCTCGACGCCGGCCGCTAACGGAGCACCCCATCGATCGCGCGTGCGAGCTCTCCTGTGGAAACTGGACCGGAGAACTTCGCTTTCACCAGGCCGTCCTTGCCGACCAGGAACGTCCACGGCTCGGACGGCAGCTTCCACTCGCGGACCCAGCGATTCTGTCCTTTGGCCGGGTCGTTGTCCTGGTAGATCTCGACGTGGATGAAGCGGATGCCGTGGTTCGCGAACCGGCGGCGCACAGCGTCGACGACGTCGACGACCGGTCCGCACGTGCGGCTCGTGCAGTACCGCGGCGTCGCGAACGTCACGACGAACGGCGCGTGCGCCGCAAGCGAATCCGCGATGGAGTAGCGAAGGAGCGCCCGGTCGGGCGGAACGCGCGTCGTGAGCTTCGCGATCTTGCCGCGTGTACTGGCAAGCGTCGGAGTCGCGGATGGATATGCAGCCGCGCCGACCGCCGGTGTCTGCGAACGCTTCGCGACGACGAGGTCGCGGATCCCGCCGATCGAGACTTTCCCGTTCGGACGGGCGAGCACGTAGTACTTCCCCGGCGCGGCAACGTGGAAATGGGCAACGTAGATCGTCGGCGCGTCCGCCCCGGTCGAGACGCCGGGCACTCCGATCGGCTCCAGGTGCGCAACCGTCTCCTGGAGCGGCTTGGCGGACAGAGACCGGGCGATCCAGACGCGTGCTGTCGGCGGGGCAACGAGCTTCCCCCGGTTGTCGACGACCAGGAACGACATCCGCAGGTCGCCGGGTGAGTAGTCGTTCGTCCCAGGAATGAGAGCGACCGTCTGCGCCGACTCCTGCCAGAGTGATTCGAGCGACCCCGCGGGCGCGCCTCGGTCCGAACGGCCTGAGCCACAGCCTGCCGTCAGCGCAGCGAGTGCGAGAACGGCGACCGAGACACGCATGCAGTCACTCTAGATCTGCGAGCCGTCGTGCGGCCCTTCCGGCCAGAAGTGCAGTGCAGGCAGGAGAGCGGTGGCGATGAGGATCGCGAAAACCGCGAAATAGATCAACCGGGCTTTGGACACGAGGTCACCTCCTTTCGGAGCGTCGTTAGAAGCGGACGTCTTGCAGAGCGTCTGCGGCCTGGCGGTAGAGCCTGGCTGCCGTGCGGTCGTCTCCACGCCGCGCGGCCAGGTCGCCCTGGGCGACCCACGCGGACGCGCGATGACTTCCGGAGGAGAGCTGGTCGTATGCCTGCTCTCCCGCTTTGAATGCAGTCTCGGCCTCGTCGAGCCGGTCTTGCTCGAGCAGCGCACGACCGAGCACGAGCTGGGCGTTGCCGATCTCGGCGGTCTCGTCGACTCGCCCGTCCAGCAGCTCGAGCGCATAGCGCGCTTGCTCTTCCGCGCGGGTGAGGTCGCCGGTGCGCAGATGTACCTGCGCGATTCCGTTGACCGCGTGTGCGGCCTCGGCGTCGTCTTCGACCTCGAGAGCGATGCGGACCGCATCCTTCAAGAAGTCGACGGCTTCCTCCGGATGACCGAGGAGGAAGTTGATCCCGCCGAGGTTGTTGAGCAGCCGGCCGAGGTTGCCCCGATCCGAAAGCTCTTCGTACGCCGCCTTGGCGCGCTCCGCGTACGAGCGGGCGAGCACCCAGTGGCCCTCACGATCGGCGATGATCGACGCCTGGAAGTAGATGTCGGCGGTGGTGCGCTTGTCGTTCAGTCCTTCGGCGAGCTCGAGCGCGCGCTCGACGTCCTCACGCGCGGCCTCGAGGTCCCGGCGGCGCTGATAGCAGCGCGAGCGCCACGCCAGCACGTTCGAGCGAAGCTGGTCCGACGGGAGGTCGGAGCGCTCGGCGAGCTTGAGCGCCTCGTCGAAGAGCCCGATCGCCGTCTGGGTGCTGTTGAGCTTGTAGCGGGCGACACCGAGCCGGAAAAGCACCTCGGCACGCTCGACGTCCGAAAAGCCCGGGCCCTCGCTGAGGACTCGCGCGCGGTCGAGCAGCGCGACCGCCTCGCGCACGTCACCCTGTCGCATGCGCACGATCGCCTCGCCGGAGAGTGCCCGCGCTTCGAGCTCCGGCATGCCCGTTGCGAGGACGGCGGCGCGAATGCCTTCGAATTCCGCGAGCGCCTCGTCGTTGCGGCGCGCCTCGAGCAGAGCGTCCGCCCGGGTCAGCGCTGCGTCGACGCGACCCCGCTCGTCTGCAGAAACCCCGTTCGCGAGAAAGCCGGCGTCGACTCCGAGCTGCTGCGCGAGCCAGTGAACGGTCTCGCCGGTCGGCCGCGTCTTGCCGCGCTCGATCTGGCTGACGTACTCCTTCGAGAACCGGTCGCCCGCGAGCTCCGTCTGGGTCATGCCCGCGGCAACGCGAAGCTGGCGCAGTCGCTCGCCGAGCCGAAGCCCGGCCTGAGCGGTGGCAGCCCGCTGCTGCTGGCGAATGGCGGTCGAGTCAGACACGTGCGAGGTAGTAGACGACATGCTTCACGAAACTTCAACCTGTCCTTTCGAGCATCCCCCAAAAAGGTCATGTTCGGGGCTAAAACCGGTGAAGCAAGCCTAGCTCAAATCACTTGACCGAGCTACTTGACAGGACCGGAGAACGCTCCTAGAGTGAGGCCAACTTGCACCGAGCCAGACGCCAGGGTCGGCTGCAGGAGGCGCTTCACCCGGTGGAACCCCCAAGGGGCGTGGCTGGGCCGCAGAGCCAAGTCCCAGGGAGACCGCCAGAGAAGGCGGAGTCGCCTGACAGGAATCGACCCCCGGAGCCGCAGCCGGGGGTCTTCCTACATCTAGGGACGATTTAGGCGCCGATTGCAGGCTCGGCGGCGCCTTCGTGCTCGGATCGCAGCTTCCGGACCGTGGCGACCGAAATGATCGCGCCGACCAGGACGAACGCGGCGCCGACGTGAACCGCCCGGTGATAGCCCGCGACGAACTGCGAGCCGTAGAGCGGATTGGTCGGTGCGACGCTCACGCGCGTTGCCACGAGCGCGCCCATGATCGCGATGCCGAGTGAGCCGCCGACCTGGCGCATGCTGTTGATCACGGCCGAGCCGACGCCTGCCTTCGCCACCGGCACCGAGCCCATCGCCGCGGCCGTCGTCGGCGCCATCGTGACCGCCATCCCCACGCCGCCGACGAGCAGCCCAGGAAGGATGTTCCAGAAGGACGAGTTGGCGTCGAGCGTCCCGAACAGAATGAGCGCGACGGCGAGCAGCGTCATCCCGGCGCCCATCAGCCAGCGGGCGCCAATGCGATCCGAGAATCGCCCCGCAATCGGAGCGACGAGGATGATCAGCACCGTCATCGGCAGGAACGTCGCACCCGTCTTGATCGCGCCGTAGCCGAGGATGTTCTGGAGGAAGAGCGAGTTGTAGAAGAAGATTCCGAACATCGCGAGACCGACGAGCAGCATCGCCGCGTTCGCACCGGCGAACGTCGGGTTGCGGAAGAGCGAAAGGTCGAGCATCGGCAGGCGCTGTCGCAACTCGAGCAGCACGAAGGCCGTGAGCGCAACGGCTGCGACGGCGAAGAGCGCGAGGACGTACGTCGACGTCCAGGCGTGGTCGTTCGTCTCGATCAGCCCATACGTCAGGGCGAAGAGCCCGATCGCCGAGGTGAGAAGCCCCGGCACGTCGAGACGTTGTTCGGCAGACGTGTCTTTCGTCTCGTCGATGAAGAGTCGCGCCGCGATCACCCCCGCGACGCCGACGGGAATGTTGATGAAGAAGATCCAGCTCCAGTGGATCTTCTCGGTGAGCACGCCGCCGACGATCGGTCCGATCGCGAGCGCGAGCGCAGAGATACCGGCCCAGATGCCGATCGCCGTCCCGCGCTGACGCGGCGGGAACGTCGCCGTGATGATCGAGAGGGTCGCCGGGTTCATCAGCGCGGCACCGATGCCCTGGACGGTGCGCGCGGCGATGAGCGACGCGGCTCCGCCGGCCAGCCCGCACCACAGCGACGACCCCGTGAAGATGACGAGGCCGGCGATGAAGATCGCGCGGCGCCCGAGCAGATCCGCGAGCTTTCCGCCGGTCAAGAGCAGCACGCCGAACGTGAGCGCGTATGCATTCACCACCCACTCGAGCTCCGAGATGCTGATGCCGAGATCGGCGCGAATCGACGGCAGCGCCACGTTTACGACCGTGTTGTCCAGCATGATCATGAACAGCCCGATCGCGACCGCGGCCAGCGTCCACCACTTGCGGTTCTCCGGCGCGAAGAGTCGGGCACGCATCCCCGCAAGGGTAGAGCACCCTCCCCGCGCTCCGTCGAAGGGCCAACCCGTACGCTGCGCCCGTGTCGGATTTCATCTGGAGCCCGACGGCCGAGCAGGTCGAGAGCGCGAACCTGACGCGTCTGGCGCGACGGCTCGGCGCGGACGGCTATCACGAGCTCCACCGCGTATCCGTCGACGAGCCGGACCGGTTCTGGCCGGCGCTGATCGAGGATCTCGGCCTCGAGTTCTCAAAGCCCTGGGAACAGGTGGTCGATACCGCTCGTGGGAACGAGTGGGCCACCTGGTTCACGGGCGGGAAACTCAATCTCGCGTGGAACTGCGTCCACCGCTGGGCGGCCGGGGAGCTTGCCGAACAGGATGCGGCGATCTGGCAGGGCGAAGACGGCAGCCGGCTGGCGCTGACGTGGCGGGAGCTGTCGGAAGAGGTCTTCCGGCTGGCGGAAGGCCTCGCGTCGATCGGAATCGGCGCGGGTGACGCCGTCGGAATCTTCCTGCCGATGTCGCCGCAGGTTGCGATCGCGTCGCATGCGTGCGCGCATCTCGGCGCGGTGCAGGTGCCGATCTTCTCCGGCTTCGCGCCGCCGGCCATCGCCGCGCGGCTCGCCGACGCGAGGGCGAAGGCGCTGATCACCGCCGACGGCTCGCTGCGCCGCGGCGAGATGGTGCCGATGAAGCAGATCGCGGACGAGGCGCTCGAGTCCGCGCCGGCCGTCGCGCACACGGTCGTGTGGCGGCGGCTGGGTCTCGAAGACGTGCCGATGACGATCGGACGCGACCGGTTCTGGGACGAGCTCACCGCCGATACCTCGGGTGACCTGACTCCGAAGCAGGTCGACTCGGAGCATCCGTACCTGCTCGCGTACACGTCCGGCACCACGGGCAAGCCGAAAGGCGCGCTCCACGTCCAGGCCGGATTTCTCGTCTCGATCGCACGCGAAGTCGCCTACCAGACGAACGTCAAGCCGAGTGACCGCATCCACTTCGCCACCGACATGGGTTGGATCATGGGACCGTGGACCGTCGTCGGCGGCGGCGCGTGCGGCGCAACCGTGATTTACGCGGAGGGCGCTCCCGACTTCCCGGCCGACCGGATCTGGAAGACGATCGAAAGCGAGCGCGTGACGATGCTCGGCGTTTCGCCGACGCTCGTCCGGGCGTTGATCCCCAAGGGCGACCCCGAAGCCGACATGTCGACGCTGAAGGCGATCTGCACGACGGGCGAGCCGTGGAACCGCGATCCGTATCGCTGGCTCTTCGAGAAAGTCGGCGGCGGGACGACTCCGATCGTCAATTGCTCAGGAGGTACCGAGGTCGGCGCGTGCTTCCTCACCACCTGCGTCACGGAACCGGTGAAAGAGGTCGCGCTCGGCTTCCCGGCGCTCGGCCAGGACCTGGATGTGTTCGGGCCCGACGGCAACCCGCTTCGCCGCGAGGTGGGCGAGCTCGTCTGCAAGCGCCCCTGGCCGGGGATGACGCGCGGCATCTGGGGTGACGAGGAGCGCTACCTCGATGCTTACTGGCGGCGCTTCCCCGGTGTCTGGACGCACGGTGACTGGGCCTCGATCGACGAGGACGGCTACTGGTTCCTGCATGGCCGCTCCGACGACACGCTCAACATCGCGGGCAAGCGGATCGGGCCGGCCGAGCTCGAGTCGGCCGCGGTCGGTCACGACGCGGTTGCAGAGGCTGCCGCGATCGGCGTTCCGCACGACGTGAAAGGCGAGGTCGCGTGGATCTTCTGCGTGCTGAAGCCGGGACACGACGGAACGCCGGACTGTGCCCGCGAGATCTCCACCGCGGTCACCGACGAGCTCGGCAAGGCCTTCAGGCCCGACCGGATCGTGTTCGTCTCCGCTCTGCCGAAGACCCGCAGCGCGAAGATCGTCCGCCGGGCCGTTCGAGCCAGCGTCCTCGGCAAGGAACCCGGAGATCTGTCGTCCCTCGAGAACCCGGAGGCGCTCGCCGAGATCGCCGCGGCGGTTGCCAGGGCCTGACTTCATGCGGTTACGAGAGTCTGATTTATGCTTTTCCGCACATAGGTAGACGAAGTACGAATCTGAATGTAAATTCTGGAGCAGGAAGGCGCAGGATTCGCCGCGAACGGGAATCTTGTTCCTCGAACCGGTTATGGGATTCGCCGTCCCCCTCACCGCGCTCGTCCTTGGCTTGGCCGCGCCCTCGGCAGTCGTTTCTCAGGCAAACGACTCAACCGCGCTGGCAGTCGTTGCTTCTTCGTGCGCCGGTGCAACCACAGCAGGAGGCGACGAGCACTCTCGACTCGAAGCGATGTATTGCGGCATCAACGTCGTGCGCCGCGCTTATGGGCTCCACGTCGTCCGGGGCAACACACCGCTGAATCGCTCCTCGTTGTTGAAGGCCAACGCCGTTCGCCGCTGCGGCTTCTCGCATACGCCCTGCGGGATGTCCTTTACCGGGACGTTCCAGAAAGCCGGCTATCTACCGGCGCGCGCGTTCGGTGAAAACTTGGCGTGGGGTCAAGGCGAGTACGGCTCGCCGGTACACACGCTGCAGGAGTGGCTGAACTCCCCGCCGCACCGGAAGAATCTCCTCGGCGGGCGCTGGCGCGACCTCGGGATCGCGTTCGAGCGGGGCCACATGTTCGGTCGGGACGGCGTCGCTCTCTGGGTGATGCAGTTCGGCCGTCGTCACTGACTGCGGGTTTTCGACTGAGAGGCGTAAACAGCTAGACTGAGGCCGTGCGCCTCGCACTGGCCCAGATCAACCCCGTCGTCGGAGACCTCGAGGGGAATCGCAAGCTGATCCTCGAGCGTCTCGACGAGGCCCGCTCGAACGCCGCTGATCTCGTCGTCTTTCCCGAGCTGGCCGTGACCGGCTACCCGCCGGAGGACCTGCTCCTACGGCCCGGCTTCATCCGCGCAGCCGAGGAATCGGTGCAGCAGCTCGCCCGCGCCGCCCGGGGGGCAACCGTGCTCGTCGGTGCGCCGCTCTTCGACCGTGATCTCTACAACGCGTGCTACGTCCTCGCCGGCGGCGAGGTCAGGGCTGTCTACCGCAAGCGCTTCCTCCCCAATTACGGCGTGTTCGACGAGGACCGCTATTTCGCACCGGGCCGCGATCTGATCCTGCTCGAGCACGGCAAGACACTCGTCGGCATCACGGTGTGCGAGGACCTGTGGCAGCCCGGCCCGCCGGCGACCGATCTCGCGCTCGCGGGCGCGGAGCTGATCGTGAACCTCTCGGCGTCGCCGTTCTACGTCGGCCGGCCCGACGAGCGTGAGGAGATGTTCGTGACCCGCGCGCGGGACAACTCGTGCTTCGTTGCGTTCTGCAACACGGTCGGCGGCCAGGACGAGCTGATCTTCGACGGTCACTCGTGCGTGCTCGACGACGAAGGCACGGTGCTCGCACGCGCGCCCGGCTTCGAAGAAGCCTTGCTCGTCGTCGACGTCGAGCCGCAAGAGGTGATCGGCCGCCGGCTGAGCGACCTCCGTCGGCGCGCACTCGCGCGCGAGCGTGAGGAGATCCCGCCGGTCGACATCGTTCACGTCGGCTCGGCAGGCCCTTCGAGCAACGGGAGCAAGGCGACGGGCAGCGTCGTCCCGTTCGAGCGGGAGCTCGAGCAGATGCGGCTCGCGCTCGAGCTGGGCCTGCACGACTACGTCGGCAAGAACGGCTTTCGCGAGATCGTCGTCGGCGTGTCGGGCGGGATCGACTCGGCGGTGACCGCCGCACTCGCCGCCGAGGCGCTGGGCGCAGACCGCGTGCACTGCGTCTCGATGCCGTCGCAGTTCTCGTCGGAGGGCACCCGGACCGATGCGCGACTGCTCGCAGAAAGCCTGGGCTGCCCGTTCCTCGAGCTGCCGATCGGCGCGATCGTGGATGCGTTCGAGGGCACGCTCGGCGAGGTCTTCGGCGAACGTGAGCGTGATCTGACCGAGGAGAACATCCAGGCTCGCGCGCGCGGCGTGCTGTTGATGGCGCTCTCGAACAAGTTCGGCTGGATGCTCGTCGCGACCGGCAACAAGTCGGAGCTGTCGGTGGGCTACGCGACGTTGTACGGCGACATGGCCGGCGGCTTCGCGCTGTTGAAGGACGTGTACAAGACCGACGTCTTCCGGCTCGCGCGCTATCTCAACGAGCGCGCCGGCAAGGAGCTGATCCCGCAGTCGATCATCGACCGGCCGCCGAGCGCGGAGCTCCGAGACGACCAGCGTGACGAGGACTCGCTGCCGCCGTACGAGAAGCTCGACGCAGTGCTCGAGCAGTACGTCGAGCACGACCGGACGCTCGAGGAGCTCTCTGCAGACGGCTTCGAGCACGAGGTCGTGGAACGTGCGGTGTCGATGGTCGACCGCGCGGAGTACAAGCGGCGCCAGGGACCGCCCGGAGTCAAGCTCCGCCCGAAGGCGTTCGGCCGCGACCGGCGGACGCCGATCACGAACCGCTGGCGCGGCTAGGCGAGCTCAGCCCGGCGAGCTCCTCGAACCACTTCAACCTTTCCGCCCATGGCACCGCGGCGTTCGCGGGAGACGTGGACGGAAGCACGAACAGCTGCGTGTCTCCGAGCCGCAGTTCCTGGCGCCCGAGCAATGGTCGCGCGCCGAAAGTGCCGCGGTAGGCCTCCTTGCCCACGAAGCCGATCCACGCCGGCCGGTTGTCGCGCGCGATCTGCTCGAGACGGTCTGCGGCGCCGGCGAAGTCCGCCTTGCGGAGATCAGCCGACCCGGGCGTCGTGCGGGCGGCCGCGTTCGTGACGCCGATGCCGTGCTTCAGCAAGTCGAACTGATGCGCAGGCTCGAGCAGCTCGCGCGTGAAGCCCGCTGCGTGCAGGAGCCGCCAGAAGTCGTTGCGCGGATTCGCGAAATGGGCGTGGGCCGCCGCCGACACGCGGCCTGGATTGATCCCGCAGAAGAGCACCCGCAGGCCGGGCGCAACGACGTCCGGGATCGCCGACTCAGGCTGCTTCGGGCTCGCTGAGCTCGACGGGGTCACGTGCTTCGAGGAGCTCCTCGAAGCGAACGCGCAACGCCTCGCCTTCGAGCGCGAGCTCGCGGCGTGCGCGCCGGGGCTCGAGTCTCACGATCCGGACGGTGTCCTCCCAGCTGCCGTAGCACCGGGTGTAACACTCAGCCTCGCTGAGCGGCCTGAGCCTCCGCATGAGCGAACAGTACGACGGAGCTCGGACGTTTCCTCGGCATCCCGGGCAGGATAGGCCGGTGGCGCAGAACGCCAAGGAGTTTCGCTACGCAATCGCGCTCGACCGGGCGGGCCGGCTGACGGCCGAGGGGGCGTCGCCGCTCGAGCTCGCCGAGGCGTGGACGCCGGAGCATCTGGTGCTCGCCGGGCTCCTTCGCTGCACGCTGCAGAGCCTGCGCTTCCACGCCGACCGCGAGGGCGTCGATTTCCTCGCCCGCGCCGGCGCGTCGGGAACCGTCACGAAGCGCCCCGGAGACGGGCGCTATGCCTTCGTCGAGATCGACGTCGAGCTCAACCTGGAGCTCGAGCCGCCGCCCGAGGGCGAGGAGCTGCAGGCACTGCTCGCCAAGGCCGAGCGGGACTGCTTCGTGGGCGCGTCGCTTCAGCCGTCGCCGCGGTATCGCTGGCGCGTGAACGGCTCGGAGCTCTAGAGGCTTGATGTGGAATCGGCGCGCTGTGAGGGCGTCTCAGACCAAGCGGGGACGTGTCGGCGCCCGCAGGCCAGGCTGGTCGGCCTGGTCAAGGGCGACGGCGCGGCCCAGCGCCGCGTCTGAGGCGGCATCGCAGCATCGACCGCATTTCGCATCAAGCCTCTAACGCTCGAGCGGCGCCATCGTCAAGCCGTGGCTCCCGAGCTGCCCGTGATAGTGCTCCGCGACCTCACGGTGCCCGGACCAAACGATCGCGCGGCCGCTCGAATGGATCCGGTCGGCGATGCGTAGACCCTGGTCGTACGAGACGTCCGGAATCGTCGACGCGAGCGCCGAGGCGACGCCCTGGAACGTGTTGTGGTTGTCGTTCAGCACGATGACGTTCCACGGTGCACCGAGGCCCGTCCCCGAACCTTGGTCGAGCCGCTCTTTGGTGGCCGGGGACATGGACCAATCGTAGTAACGTCTTCGCCGGTGTCCACCGTCACCTTCGACGTCGAGGCCGTCCGGGCCCGCTACTCGGCCCTGCGCCAGCCGCTCGCCTTCTTCGACGGACCGGGCGGAACGCAGGTGCCCGACGAGGTCATCGACGCGGTCTCGCGCTATTACCGGGAGTCGAACGCGAACGTCAGCGGCCCCTATGCCACGAGCCGGCGCACGGAGGAGCTCGTCACGAAGGCGCGGCTCAAGGCGGGGAAGTTCCTCGGCTGCATGCCGGACGAGGCGATCTTCGGCGCCAACATGACGACGCTCGCGTTCGCGTTGACGCGCACTGCCGGCCGCGACTGGAGCGAGGGTGACGAGATCATCGTGACCAAGCTCGACCACGACGCGAACGTGTCACCGTGGCTCGAGCTCGCCCACGACAAGAAGCTCGAGGTGCGCTTCGTCGACATCAACGACGACACGACGCTCGATCTCGCCGATCTCGAGCGGCAGCTCTCCGACCGCACGCGCGTCGTCGCATTCCCCGTCGCTTCCAACGCGGTGGGGACGCTGAGCGACGTTCGCCGCATCGTCGAGCTCGCACACGACGCGGGCGCGGTCGCCTGGGCCGACGCGGTGCACTACGGCCCGCACGGGCCGATCGACGTCGCCGACTGGGGCGTCGACGTGCTCATCTGCTCGCCGTACAAGTTCTTCGGCCCACACCTCGGCGTGGCCTTCGGCCGTTCGGAGCTCCTCGAGAGCTGGCGGCCGTACAAGGTGCGGCCCGCGGCCGACACGCCGCTCGGTCACCGCTTCGAGACCGGGACGCTCGCCCACGAGCTCCTCGCCGGCTTCGTGGCGGCCGTCGAGTACATCGAGTCGATCGGCTGGGAGTCGATCCGCGCGCACGAGCGCACGCTCGGCGAGCGCTTCCTCAACGGCTTGCCGGACAACGTAACGCTCTACGGACTACCGACGATGGAGGGACGTGTTGCAACGTTCGCGTTCAACGTCGAGGGTGTCCCGACACGAGAGGCGGCAACGAAGCTGGGCGACGCCGGCTTCGCCGTGTGGCAAGGGAACTACTACGCGGTCGAGGTGATGAAGCGCCTCGGCCTCGAGGACAGCGGCGGCGCCGTTCGCGCCGGCATCGTCCACTACAACACCGCCGACGAGGTCGACGGGCTGCTGGCAGAGCTGGCCGGTCTCTAGGGCGCCCCGGCCCAGCGCGTTGCAGCGCTGGCTCGGGCGAAGCTGCGCGTCGCCCCCTCGTCCACCGTCAGCACGACCGGGCCGTGGACGATCAGGTGCTTGTCCGCCCGCTCCTTGAGCAGGTCGGTGTAGAAGCCGTGCACGAGCCACTCGCGGCCCAGTGCGACGGCCGCACGCATTCTGAGCCGCACGAGCCCGGGTGCGAGCTCGTCGATCTGATGGACAGTCGGCCGCTGGATGAACGTCGTCGGGCCTTCGGGCAGGACCGAGGCAACGTGCTCGATGAGTATCTCCGCTGCTTCACGGCTGCTCGCGACCAGCTCGACGTCGAACTCCTTGACGCCTCCCGGCAGAACGCGGACCGCCGGGATCTGGGAGTTGTGGATGCTGATCACCTCGCCGTCGAGCGAACGGAGCTTCGTCCGGCGAAGCGAAAGATCCTCGACGACGCCCTGGAGCTCCATCGTCGGAATCGCGATCGTGTCGCCGACGGAGTACCACTTCTCGGTGAACATGCTGAAGCCGGCGATGATGTCCACGAGCACGCGCTGTGCCGAGAACCCGACGAGGATGAGCACGAACGAGGCGCCGGCGAGGGTCGTGAGCCGGTCGAAGCCGCCGGTCAGCTGGGCTGCGGCGAGCACGAGGGCGGCCGCGAACGCGACGTACGCGATCCCCGTCCGGATCACGGCCACGCTCGTCTCGCGGCGCTTGAGCTCGATGATCTTGGCTCTGAGGTCTCCGCTGGGGCTCCGATGCCTGCGATCGGACCAGGCCATCACCTTGCGCGCGACGATGGCGCTCAGGCGCGACACCGCCCAGGCGGCAGAGAAAAGCAGGAGGATGGTGAGGGCTGTGAGCATCTGTTACAAATTTCCTCTCGATCCAAGGTATCGACAGCGATCGAGCTGTCACAAGCCGGGCGTCCGAATCTTTACTGCGAGTTAACCTCCGTGACCTCAGTCGAGCTTCTCCAGCACCTCATCCGGTTCGACACAACGAATCCGCCCGGCAACGAGGCGGCGTGCATCGAGTTCGTCCGTGGGCTCCTCGAGGACGCCGGCGTCGCGACCGAGCTCTATGCGAAAGACCCGGCCCGGCCGAACCTCGTCGCCCGGCTGAGGGGCAAGGGAGGCGCCGAGCCGCTCCTGCTGCAGGGCCACGTCGACGTGGTCACGACAACGGGACAGGAGTGGACGCATCCGCCCTTCGGCGGCGAGCTCGTGGACGGCGAGGTCTGGGGCCGGGGGGCGGTCGACATGAAGGGCGCAGTCGCAATGTACGTGTCGGCGTTCCTGCGGGCCGCCCGCGGGGAGCTCGAACCGCGCGGTGACGTCGTCCTCGTGGTGCTGAGCGACGAGGAGAACGGCGGCGACTTCGGCGCGAAGTTCCTCGTCGAAGAGCATCCGGAGCTGTTCACGGGAATCCGGCACGCGCTGGGCGAAGCGGGCGGCGTCTCGCAGGTGATCGCCGGGAAGCGCTTCTATCCCATCCAGCTCGGCGAGAAGCAGATCTGCTGGTTGAAGGCAACGGTCAAGGGCCGCGGCGGCCACGGCGCGATGATTCACCGCGGCGGCACGATGGCCCGGCTCGGCCGGATGCTGCGCGACCTCGACCGCGGCCGGATGCCGATTCACATCACCCCGATCGTCCGGGACATGATCGAGGCGATCGCGGCCGAGCTTCCCCGGCCGAAGCGCGACCTGATGCTGTCGCTGCTCAAGCCGGCGGTCGCAGACAAGGTGCTGCCGCGGCTGGGGCCGAAGATGCGGCCGATTGAGACGCTGCTTCGCAACACGGTCAATGCGACGATCGTCCGCGGCGGCGAGAAGGTGAACGTCATTCCGGCACAGGTCGACCTTGAGCTCGACGGCCGGCTGCTGCCGGGATTCGGGCCCGATGACTTCATCGCAGAATTGCACGGCATCGTCGGCGACGACATCGAGATCGAGCTCGTGCGCCACGACGCCGGGCCGGCCGAACCGGATCTGACGCTCTTCGAGCCGCTCGGCGCGATTCTGCGCGAGCTCGACCCGGAAGGAATCCCGATGCCGCTCCTGCAGGGCGGCGTCACCGACGGCCGCTTCTTCTCGCAGGTCGGAATTCAGACGTACGGCTTCATGCCCTTGAAGCTTCCGGACGACTTTCCGATCCTGGACGTCGTGCACGCGGCCGACGAGCGTGTGCCGGCCGCCGCGCTGGACTTCGGGACCGAGGCCGTCTCGCGCGCCCTCGAACGTTTCTGATGGCACCGTTCGCTTGGCTCACGGCGAGACAAGCGCCCTCGGTAGCATCGGCCGGGTGAGCACCTACAACCTCGAGACGCTCGACAACGGCCTGCGCATCCTCACCGCGCCGATGGACTCTGCTCAGTCGGTGACCTGCGCGATCATGCTCGCCGCCGGGTCGCGCTACGAGACGGCGGAGACGAACGGCATCGCGCACTTCGCCGAGCACATGTTCTTCAAAGGCACGGAGCGACGCCCGACCGCGCGCGACATCTCGATGGAGATCGACGCGATCGGCGGCGAGTTCAACGCCTTCACCGGTAAGGAGTACACGGGCTACTACGTCAAGTGCGCCGCGGAATCGCGCGATGTGGCGCTCGACGTGCTCGTGGACATGCTTCGCAACTCGAAGTTCGACTCGGATGAGATCGAGCGAGAGAAGGGCGTGATCATCGAAGAGATGAACATGTACTACGACACGCCCCGGGACTTCATCGGCGGCGTGTACGAGGACCTGCTCTACGGCGACCAGCCGCTCGGTTGGGACATCATCGGTCGCAAGGAGACCATTCGCGGCGCGAACCGCGAGACGTTCGACGGCTACGTTGACCACTGGTACAGGCCGTCGCGGATGGTCGTCGGCGTGGGCGGCAAGATCGGCGACGGGTTGCACGAGCGCGTGCAGGAGCTGCTCGGCGACATGCCGAAGGCCGAGACCGGCCAGCCTGCACCCGTCAAAGTTGAGCAGCAGGATCGCCCCCAGGTGAAGGTGCACACGAAAGCTTCGGATCAGGCACACATCTGCATCGGCGTGCACAGCTACCCGCTCGAGCATCCGGACCGCTACGTGCTCCAGGTGCTGTCGACGGTGCTCGGCGGCGGCATGTCGTCCCGGCTCTTCACCGAGGTTCGCGAGCGTCGCGGGCTCGCGTACTACGTCTACGGGCTCAACCACAGCTACACCGATGCCGGGTCGCTCTACGCGCAGGCAGGCGTCGACATCAAGCGGATCGACGACGCCGTCACGACCGTCGCTGGTGAGCTGCGCAAGATTGCCGACGAGCCTGTGCCGGCCGACGAGCTCGAGAAGGCGAAGAGCTTCGCCAAGGGCCGGTTCGTCCTCCAGCTCGAGACCTCGCAGGGCCTGATCATGTTCGGGCTGCGCCGTGAGGTGCTCGAGAGCAGGACGCCCGATCCCCAGGAGATCAGCGACGCGATCGGCAAGGTGACCGCCGACGACGTGAGCCGCGTCGCGCAGGACGTGATCGCGCGTCAGGGACTGAATCTCGCGGTGATCGGCCCGTTCGACGACTCCGCCCGCTTCGAAAAGCTGCTCGCCTAGTTCTCGACTTGGTGACGAGCAGAGATCGCGCCGTGCGGCTCGCGGCGACCACACTCCTGGCTTGCCTCGCGCTCGCCGCGGCCGGTTGCGGCGGTGGTGGCGACACGTCGGCGGTGACGACGACGGTCACGACGATCACCACCACGGCGACGACCACGAGCAGCACTCCGTCGGTGACCACGCACGGGCGTTTCCACTATCCGCCCGTCCTCGTGAACAACTTCATGACGAGCTGCGTTCGCAGTGACCAGGCGAAGCAGGCCTACTGCGCCTGCACGCTCGACAAGCTGTCGAACACCGTCTCGACGCAGGACTTCGCGCGCATCGGCCTGTCGGGCGGCACCGTCCCGCCGCGGATCAGGACGCTGATCAGGCAGGCGACCATCGCCTGCGCGAACAAGCTCTAGGTCAGCCCTCGGCGGCGTCGGCCGTCGCGCGCTCTTTGAGCTCCTCGACAACGGTCGGATCGGCGAGCGTCGTGGTGTCGCCGAGCGCGCGGTTCTCGGCGACGTCGCGCAGCAGCCGGCGCATGATCTTGCCGCTCCGCGTCTTCGGCAGCTCCGGCGTGAAGACGATGTTCGCCGGCTTCGCGATCGGGCCGATCTTCTTGCCCACGTGGTTGCGCAGCTCCTCGAGCATCTCGATGCTGCCTTCCTCGCTGCCCTTGAGCGTGACGTAGGCGACGATCGCCTGGCCCGTCCGCGCGTCCTTGCGACCGCACACCGCCGCCTCAGCAACCTTCTTGTGGTCGACGAGCGCGCTCTCCACTTCGATCGTGGAGATGCGGTGGCCCGAGATGTTCATCACGTCGTCGACTCGGCCGAGCAGCCAGTAGTCCGCGTCATCGTCGATGCGCGCACCGTCACCCGCGAAGTAGATCTCGTCGTACTTCGACCAGTAGGTGTCTCGATAGCGCTGGTCGTCCTTGTAGATGCCACGCAACATCGCGGGCCAGGGACGCTTGAGCACGAGGTAACCGCCGCCCCCGGGGCCGACCTCGTCCCCGCTCTCGCTGTACACGCCTGCCGCGATGCCGGGGAACGGCTTCGTCGCGGAGCCCGGCTTGGTGGTCGTCACGCCGGGCAGCGGGGTGATCATGATCATGCCCGTCTCCGTCTGCCACCACGTGTCCACGATCGGCGTGCGATCGCCGCCGATGTGCTCGCGATACCAGATCCAGGCCTCCGGGTTGATCGGCTCGCCGACGCTACCGAGCAGCCGCAGTGACGAGAGGTCGTGCTTCGCCGCGTGCTCCGGGCCCCACTTCATGTGCGAGCGGATCGCGGTCGGCGCGGTGTAGAGGATGTCGACCTTGTAGCGCTCGATGATCTCCCACCAGCGTTCCGGATTCGGAAAGTTCGGGACGCCCTCGTAGAGAACGCCTGTCGTGCCGTTCGTGAGCGGGCCGTAGACGATGTAGCTGTGCCCGGTCACCCAGCCGACGTCGGCCGCGCACCAGTACACCGAGTCCGGCTTGATGTCGAAGATGTAGTGGTGCGTCGACGCCACGCCGACGAGGTAGCCGGCGGTCGTGTGGACGATGCCCTTCGGCTTCGCGGTCGTGCCGGAGGTGTAGAGGAGGTAGAGGAGGTCCTCGGAGTCCATCGGCTCGCAGGGGCACGACGCTGCGTCGTCGGCTTGTCCCTCGGTGAGCTCGTGCCACCAGCGGTCTCGTGAGTCGTCGAAGGCGACCGGGTCGCCGGTGCGCCGGTGGACGACGACGTTCTTCACCTTCGGCGAGCGCGCAACCGCGTCGTCGGCGTTGCTCTTCAGCGGCACCTTCTTGCCTGCGCGCCAGCCTTCGTCCTGCGTGATCAGGAGCTCGCACTCCATGTCGTTCAGACGATCGGCGACCGCCTCTGCAGAGAAGCCGCCGAACACGACCGTATGCGGCGCACCGAGGCGCGCGCACGCGAGCATCGCGACCGGCAGCTCCGGAACCATTCCCATGTAGATGCCAACGGGTGTGCCCTTGCTGACGCCGAGCTCCTTCAGCGCGTTGGCGAAGCGAACGACCTCACGCTGCAGGTCGGCGAAGGTGATCGCGCGGCGCTCGTCCTCCGGCTCCCCCTCCCAGTGGTAGGCGACCTTGTCGCCGTTCCCCGCGTCGACATGGCGGTCGACGCAGTTGAAACAGACGTTCAGCTTGCCGCCGAGATACCACTTCGCGTACGGAGGCTCCCACTCGTAGAGCTTCGAGAACGGCTCGAACCAGGTGACACGTTCCCGGCCTTCGGTTTCCCAGAGCTCTTCCCAGTCCCGTTCGTAGATGTCGGGCTGCGCGTTCGCCTGGCGCGCGAAGTCGGGATCCGGTGGGTAACGACGCTCCTCGAGGAGCATCGTGTCGATGGTGTTGGTCACGGCTCCAGGTCGTACGGGTAATTCGTGAGGACTTCGTGACCGTCCTTCGTCACGAGGACGAGGTCTTCGAGGCGCAGGCCGCCGTAGCCGGAGCGGTACAGGCCCGGTTCCACCGTGACGACGTCGCCGGGAATGAGGTCGTGGCCGATCCGGCCGAGTGACGGCTGCTCGTGCACCTCGAGGCCGACGCCGTGACCGAGCCCGTGGAAGAAGCCGTCCTCGAGCACTTCGCCCGGTTCCTTGTGCAGCTGGGTCTTGTAGCCCGCGGCGTGGAAGATGTCGCAGACCTCCTCGTAGAGCTTGCGTCCGTTCACGCCCGGCTTGACGCCGGCGGTGGAGCTTTCGAGCGCCTCCTTGACGAGGCGGTACCACTCCTTCACCTCGTCCGAGGGCTCGCCGACGACGTAGGTGCGGGTCATGTCGGCGTAGCAGCCGGTCGCCTTGTCCCGCGGGAAGAGGTCGAAGACGATCGGCTCGTTCGGGCCGATCTGGCCGGAGCCCATGTCGTGGCCGACCGCCGTCTGAGCGCCGTGGGCGACGATCATGTCGCTGCCCTCGACCTCGTGGTCGGCGAAAACATCCTCGATCACGCGCTTCAGCCGTTCGCAGGTCAGCGGCGCGCCGTCGACTTCGAGGCCCGCGCCGTTCGTCTGGGCGCGCCGCAGGAGCTCGCGCGACGCGTCGAGCGCCGCCTCGCAGGCCTTCTGCGCATTGCGGATCCCCTTCAGCTCGGTCTCGTTCTTCGCGCGACGGCGATTGTCGAAGAGGTCGCGATCGACCTCGAGCTCGATCCCGTTCGCGCGTAGGTGGTCGGCGTGACCGATGGGGAAGGTCTCGGGCACCGTTGCTCGCTCTATGCCGAACTCGCGGCAGGCACGCACGGCGAGCTCGAGCATGATCTCGTGTCCCTGCAGGCCTTGCGAGTACAGCTCGTCCGACCCGAGCTGCTCGAGCGGGACGATCTCCAGGTCGGGCACGTTCTCCCGGACGCGGGGAATCTCGAGGGAATGGAGGACCGCGATCCGCCGGCCGCCCTTCTCCGCGTAGAGGAACGCGTCGGGAACCGGGACGGGCACCTCGTGGCGCAGCTCCGGCGAGCGGATCGAGTCGCCGAAGATCAGGACGTCGGGCACGGAACGGATCCTAACGCGCGGGCGCTTCGGCCCTGTCCGGTGCCAGACACGTGACTGGTCCGGAGGCGTCACGCCCGTAACGGCCGGGTCCGAGGGACAGTCCCTTTGCCATGGCCGGGCCGGCCTTGTCCGCGAAGGCAACAGGCCGCTGCATAGACTCCGTGACGTGGACGACGCGCTGCAGCGTGCGCAGAAGTTGATGGCTCAGTGGGACGACGAGCTGCGCAAGGAACTGCCCGGCGATGCCGACATCTTCGATGCCCACACGCATCTCGGCACCGACATCGACGGCATGCTCGGCGTCTACGAAGACCTCGAGCGTGGGATGGACAACTACGGGATCTCGCGCTGCTTCATGTTCTGCCTCGACGAGCCGGACCGCCATCCGGGGTTCCGCGCGGGCAACGACAGGACGATGGCGTTCGCCGAACGCTCGAACGGCAGGATGATCCCGTTCGTCCGCCTCGATCTCGCCGAGGACCCGATCGGCGAGGCGACCCGCGTGCTCGACCGCGGCGCGCGCGGCATCAAGCTCCATCCCCGGGCACAGAAGTTCCTGCTGAACGACGAGCGGCTCTCGCCGATCTTCGAGCTCGCCGCCGACCGCAAGGTGCCGATCCTGATCCACGGCGGCCGCGGCCTGCCGCCGATCGCCGACGACCTCGGGCGGATGGTCGACCGCTACCCGGACGCCCAGCTGATCGTCGCGCACGCGGGCATCGCCGACCTCGCGGCGCTCGCCGACCGGCTGAGCGGCAAGGCGGGCGTCTTCTTCGACACGTCCGTCTGGAGCCCGCTCGATCTGCTCGGGCTCTACCGGCTCGTCGGCCCGGAACAGGTCGTCTACGCCTCGGACTATCCGTACGGCCAGCAGCCCGCCTCGCTCCTGATCGCCCTGCGCACCGCCCGGCTCGCGCAGCTGAGCGACGAGCAGGTGCGCGGCGTGCTCGCCGGGAACGCCAACCGCATCGCAGACGGTGAGCCTCCGCTCGAGCCGACCGCTCCCAAGGGCACGGACACGTTCTCGCAGCCGATGGCGCTGGCGCGCATCCACCAGTACCTCTCCATGGCGACACCGCTGCTCTGGACGAGGCAGCCGGACCGAGTCGGAGTGCTCGGCCTCGCGCTCAACGCCTGCGACGACCGCACGAATGGACACCGCGACGAGCTCGACCAGATCCGCGAGCTCCTGACCGTCGCGCAGGCGATGTGGTTGACCTTGCCGGAAGATGGGGACGAACGAGATCGAATGGCCCACACACGCGCAACGTTCCGGCTCATCCACCTCGCCGACATCGTGGCGGTGACGTCGCCTGCCTGAGCTCCGGATCAACGGCCAGAGCTATTCCTTCGACGCACCGGTCGGACGCTCGCTCGCGACAGTGCTCCGCGACGATCTCGGCTTCACGGGCACGAAGGTCGCGTGCGGCGAGGGACACTGCGGCGCGTGCACCGTGCAGCTCGACGGCGTGCCCACCCTCTCCTGCATCACGCTCGTCCACACCGTGGGCGATCGCGAGGTGACGACGATCGAGGGGTTGCGCGACCATCCACTCGTGCACGCGTTCGTCAGGACGGACGCCGTGCAGTGCGGCTTCTGCACACCCGGCCAGGTCGTCTCGGCCGCCGCGCTCGTGAAAGCGAGCCCGAGCCCGTCGGGCGAAGAGATCAGACATGCGATGTCCGGGAACATCTGCCGCTGCGGCACCTATCCCAAGATCGAGGAGGCCATCAGAACGTGGCAAGACTGATTCGCACCGAAAAGGAAGTCGAAGGCCGCTACGAAGAGGTCTGGATCGTGGTCGAGGAGGATGCGCTCGACCAGTGGCCGGCAGGGCCGCTCGAGACCGTGGGACAAAAGGTGCCCCGCGTCGACGGGCTGGCGCGGGTTCGCGGCGAAGTGCCGTTCACCGCCGACCTCCAGCTGCCGGGGATGCTCCACGCCGCAGTGCTCCGCAGCTCGTATGCGCGTGCGCGCGTGACCTCGATCGACCTCGAGTCGGCGCGATCCACGCCGGGCGTCCGCGCAGTGGTCGGCCCGGGCGACGTGGGACAGCTCACAGACGAGCCGGGCTACGTCGGCCAGGCGGTCGCCGCAGTCGCGGCGGACACGTTCGGCGGCGCGCAGGCGGCCCTGGAGCAGATCGCCGTTCAGTGGGAGGTGCTCGAACCGCTGCTCGATCCCGACGAGGCCGTGCGGCAGGAGTCGTACGTCTCGGATGTCGCCAACTACGAGCGCGGAGACTTCGCACGCGGTGTCGCGGAGGCCGACGCAGTCGTCGAGGCCGAATACCGAACGCAGGTCGTGCTGCACAACTCGATGGAGACCCACCAGTCCGTCTGCCACTGGGAAGACGACGGGATCACCATCTACATCTCGACGCAGTACATCTGGGGAATCCGTGCGTCAATGGCTGACGCGCTCGGCCTGCCGGAAGACAAGGTGCGCGTGATCTGCCACGCCATGGGCGGCGGCTTCGGCGCGAAGAACAGCCCGGGCGACTACACGCACATCGCGGCCGCGCTCGCAAAGAGGACAGGTCGACCCGTCAAGTGCGCGCTCACGCGGCGCGAAGAGAACGTTGCGGCAGGCAACCGCAACGCGACGATCCAGCGGCTGACCGCCGCTGCAACGTCGGACGGAACGCTCGTCGCCCTCGGCGGAGACTTCGTCAACGCCGTCGGATTCACCGGCTGGTCGGCGACCACGGAGGGCCCGATGAAGATGCTCTACGCGTGCGACAACGTGCGCACGACGCAGTATCCGGCGAAGCTGAACCTGCCGCCCATGGCTGCGTTCCGCGCTCCCGGCTTCGTCGAGGGAACGTTCGGACTGGAGTGTCTCCTCGACGAGCTCGCTGCGAAGCTCGACATCGATCCGCTCGAGTTCAGGCGACGCAACTATGCGGACTCGGACCGAACCGACGACCGTCCGTTCTCGTCGAAGAACCTCGCAGAGTGCTACCGCCGGGCCGAGCCTCACTGGGCGAAGCGCGACGAGGTGCGCGCGCGAAGCAACGGACCGTGGCAGCACGGCATCGGCCTCGCGTCGCAGATCTGGTACGGCGGCGGCGGACCGCCCTCGTACGCCTGGATCCGCGTCGGCTCCGACGGGCGCGCACAGGTCGTGACGGCGATGCAGGACATCGGCACCGGCACGCGCACGGCGATGGCGCAGATCGCCGCGGAGGAGCTCGGCATTCCCATCGAGCACGTGAGCGTCTCGCTCGGCGACTCGGCCAGGGGGCCGTTCGCGTCGATCTCCGCCGGCTCATCGACGGTGCCGTCGATGGGACCGGCCGTTCGCTCGGCGGCCGCCGACGCGAAGCGGCAGATCATCGAGATCGCCGCCCAGCGCTTCCATCTCGAAGAGCGCGTTCTCGACCTGCGTGGCGGTCGGATCGTCTCGGCGGATGGGGGCGCGTGGCCGCTTACCGAGGTCACGGGACTGCTCGACACCGGCCAGATCCTCGGCAAGGGCGCGCGCGGGCCCAACCCCGCAGGCATGCAGGTGCTGACGTTCGGCGTGCAGATCGCCGAAGTTGCCGTGGACGTCGAGACCGGCGAGGTGCGAGCGGACAAGATCGTCGCGATCCATGACGTCGGTCGTGTGATCAACGTTCTCGGCGCCGAGAGCCAGGTCGAGGGCGGGATCATCCAGGGGATCGGACACACGCTGTCGGAAGAGCGGATCGTCGATCCGGCGACCGGCTCGATCCTCACGAGGACGCTCGACTCCTACCGCATGCCGACGATGGCGGACGTGCCGGAGATCGTCACCGACCTCATCGATATCCCCGACGAGCATCTGACGAACCTCGGCGCGAAGGGTCTCGGGGAACCGCCGATCATTCCGGTTGCCGCTGCGATCGCGAATGCGATCCGCGACGCGACGGGAGCAGACATCCGCTCGCTGCCGATCACGCGCGAAGAGATGCTGCGCGCACTGCGCGAGGCCGAAGCCCGCAGGAAGGAGCAGCGTGGAGCTCCTGCGGCCGTCTAGCCCGACAGAGGCCGCCGCAGCGCTCGGGAACGGCTCACGCGCCCTGGCCGGCGGAACCGAGCTCGTCCCGCTCATGCGCGACGGCCTCGTGCGCGCGGAGACCCTCGTCCATATCACCGACGTCCTCCCGCGCGGCGTCGACGGCACCCGGATCGGCGCGGGCACCACGCTCGCAGAGCTCGAAGCCAGCGACCGGATTCCCCAGGCGCTCCGCGAAGCGTGCACCCAGGCCGCGTCGCCGCAGCTTCGGTCGATGGGGACGATCGGAGGCAACCTCCTGCAATCGACGCGGTGCTGGTACTGGCGGCTCGGGTTCGACTGCTGGCTGCACGGCGGCGAACGGTGCTTCGCACGCGACGGTGCCCAGCGCGAGCACGCCGTCTTCGGGAACGACCAGTGCGCGTCGGCTCATCCGTCGGACCTCGCCGCGGCGCTGCTCGCACTCGGCGCGACGCTGACGACAACCCGTCGCGAACTTCCTGCTTGCCGATCTCTATCGGCTGCCGAGCGACGACGACCGCAACCTGACGACGCTGGCACCGGATGAGCTGATCCTCGAGATCGACGTGCCGCAGCCGGCGGCATCGACGTACCTGAAGGCGATGGACCGGCGGAAGTGGGCGTTCCCGATCGTCGGCGTCGGCGTGGCACGCGTCGGCCCGGAGGTTCGGATCGCGCTGGCGGGGGTAGCCCCAACTCCTTGGCTCCTCGACTCGCCGGCAGCACTCGACAGCGCCACGCCCTTACCCGGCACGGCGTACAAGGTCGAGATCGCGCGAGCGCTCGTCAGGCGCGCGCTCGAGAGCGTCGGCGCTCCCGCTCGCTAGCATCCCGGCCTCGCATGCGGCGCCGCCTCCTTGCCCTGCTGCTCGTCGCCCTGGCCTCGGCCGAGGTCGCCGGAACTGTTGCCAACGCCAAGGGACGGCCCGAGGTTCACGGACGCATCCCGCCGCTGCCGAAGCTCCGCGAGGTTGCGAACGTCTGCCCGCTGCCGGCGGAGTACAGGCCCGTGTTCGCGCGGGCGAAACGCGACACCGGCCTGCCCCTGGCGATGCTCGTCGCGGTCGGCCAGGTTGAGTCGAACCTCCAGGCGGGCGCACGCTCGAGCGCCGATGCCCGCGGGCTCTTGCAGGTGCTGCCGTCCACGGCCGCGTCCCTGAATCTCGATCCGAACCTCCCGGCGTCGAACGTGCTCGCAGGCGCCCGCTACCTGCAGCTGCTGCTCGAGCGCTTCCACTCGACCGATCTGGCGCTCGCTGCCTACAACGCAGGCCCGACGGCGGTCGACGCAGCGGGAGGCGCGCCGTCAGGAGAGACCCTCCGGTACGTCACGAGCGTCACCTCGCTTTGGCGCGAGCTTCGCGGCTGCCGCTGATCCTGGCGGCGCTCGTGCTCGCCGGCTGCGGCGGGGGGAACGCCAAGCAGGCCACGAAGAGCCCCTGCCTCACCAGAGGCAAGGACGTGACGTTTTCGTTGTTGTCTCCCAGTGGAACGCATTCGGTTGACGTCGTCACCAATCTCGGCTCGTTCACGATCAGCCTCGACGTGAAGGACTCGCCGTGCACGACGTCGTCCTTTGCCGCGCTCGTCCGGAAGAAGTTCTTCGACGGAACGATCTTTCATCGGATCGTTCCCGGCTTCGTCATCCAGGGCGGCGATCCGACGGGGACCGGTCAAGGCGGGCCCGGCTACACGGTCGTCGACGTCCCGCCGTCGGACACGTCGTATCGCAAGGGAGTCGTGGCGATGGCGAAGACGAACGTCGAGCCCGCGGGAACGGCGGGCAGCCAGTTCTTCGTGGTCACGGGCGCCGATGCCGGCCTGTCGCCGGACTACGCGCTCCTCGGAAAGGTCACGAAAGGCCTGCCGGTCGTCGAACGGATCGGGCGACTGGGCAACCCGGCCAACGAGCGGCCGACGCGCCGCATCGCGGTGCTGCACATGACCCTCACGCCGTAGCCTGACACCATGATCGCCGCCGTCGTGCTGGCAGCGGGAGCGTCGACCCGCTTCGGCTCGCCCAAGCAAGCGCTGCTGGTCGAGCCTGTCGTCGAACGCGTGCGCGCCAGCACGGCGATCGACGACGTGGTCGTCGTCGTCGGCGCCCACGAGCTCGAGACCTCGGCGCGCTCGGTGCACTGTGCGGACTGGGAGCGCGGCCCGGGTGCGTCGCTGCGCTGCGGGCTCGCCGCACTCGCTGACGACGTCGAGGCCGCAGTCGTGGTGCTCGCGGACGGGCCAGGGCTCGATCCGCGGGCGATCGACCGCATCGTGGCAGCGTGGCGGGAGCGCGGCGGCGACCGGGTGGCCGCCACCTACGGCGGTGTCCGGCTCCATCCGCTCCTGGTCGCCCGCGCCGCCTGGGGCGACGTGCCCGAAGCCGGCCTGCGGGGCCTACCGGCCGAGCCGGTCCCCTGTGACGACCTCAACTCTCCAGGAGATGTGGATTTTGCCGATGACCTCCAGGAAGGATGGCCGCCCCCGAAACCCGAATGAGAGCTCGTATGGAGCTCGTTCATCCGCTCGAGCCGAGCGGCGAGGAATCGCCGCTCGCACGTGCCCGGCTGCATCGCCAGCTGACGGTCGAGGAAACGGCCAGGCGTGCGGGCCTCACGGCAGAGGAGGTGCGGTGGCTCGAAGAGGGTCGCGTGTACCGTTTTCCGAGGCCCGACGACGCGTTGATTGCAACCGCGCTCTATACAACGGCGCTCGGGATCGACAACCGGGAAGCACGCGAGCTTGCAGGTCTCCCTGTGCCGCTACAGCCCGTCGAACGGAACCCGGTCCCACGACTGCTTGTGATCGGCGGCGTCGCGATCGCGCTCGCACTCTTCGTGACGCTGCTCTTCGTGATGCGCTCGCCGACTAAGAGCGCCCAGCACGATGCAGCGATCCTGCCGCCGCCGTGGCGCATTTCGATCAACGTCCTGAACGGCAGCGGGGACATCAACTACACCAGACAGATCGCAAGCCGCATCGGCGCGTTCGGTTACACGATCAAGAAGGTCGGCCGAGCGGACAACTTCACCTATCCGCAGACGGCGGTGTACTTCCCGCCGAAATGCGAGGGCGTCGCCTTCCGCCTGGCGAAGCAGCTCGGCGTCACGACGAAGCCCCTCCCCGGTGGAACAGCAGGCGCTTGCCAGCTGTACGTAATCGTCGGTCCCGCGCGCGGGCCGGGCGAATAACGTCGCGAGATCCGGCTCGCGCTGCGCGCGAGCCATGATGATCTCGCGCCGAGATATCTCCGAGAGCGTGATCGGGCCGTGCCGGGCAAAGCCCGTCACGGCGGCGGATCACGCCCGTTCTCTGCCCGGGCGGCCGGCGTCGCTACTGCAGTGGCGTTCGAAGCTCGGCGAGCTTGGTCTTGAGCTCGACGGTCATCGGCTCGGCCTGCACGGCCTGCCGCACGAACTGACGCAGCTTCTCTTCGAATCGGTACCGCTTCCGACAGTACGCGCACCCGTCGAGATGCGTCTCCGCTTCCGCGCGCTCGGCGTCCGTGACGACGCGGTCCATGTACGGCTGCATCATCTCCTCGCAGTGCGCACAAGGGTCGTACGCCGTCATGCGCCTTCGCCTCCCACCGCAGATTCGGCCATGGCCTTCTTGAGGATGCGCCGCCCGCGATGCAAGCGCGACATCACGGTCCCGATCGGGATGTCGAGAATCTGCGCGGCGTCGGCGTACGTGAAGTCGCCGATGTCCACCAGCACAACGACGTCACGAAAGTCGTGCGGGACTTCGGAGAGCGCGCCGACGACGTCGTTCTGCGAAAGCCGCTCGACGACACGGTCTTCATCGGTTGCGCCGTCACCCGCCGCCTCGAGCTTGTTGTAGAGGAAGTAGTCGCCTTCCTCGAGCGGCTGCGTGTCGGGTGTGCGCTGCTGCTTGCGTCCGCGATCGATGTTGAGGTTCGTCAGTATCCGCAACAGCCACGCGCGCAGGTTCGTGCCGGGTGTGAACGATTGCCAGCTGCGGAACGCGCGCGCGTAGGTCTCCTGCATCAGATCCTCGGCTTCTTCACGGGAACCAACGAGATGGCGGGCCACTCGATAGACCTGATCCGACAGTGCAAGCGCATCCTCCTCGAAACGGACGCGGTCACGCGCCTCGATTGCCAGCTTCCTTGCGTCGGGCTCCTGCGTCGTCTCACTCATCGCGGGCCACCCTACCAAGCTGTTCTCGGCGTAAACGACCGTTGTGCCGGAGGCATTCCCTAGACGGCGTCGAGCTCGCGAAAACCGCCGCGGGCCATTGCCTCGAGCAGCGCTTCCCTACTGGTCTGCTGGTCGTCCCAGGTCATCGTGACCTGTCCCATCAGGTTGGCGTTCGCCGCTTCCAGGCCCTCGTGGCCCTCGAGCATCTTGGCGAGTCGCATCACGCATCGCTCGCAGCGGACACCGTTCACCTGGATCGTCTCGGTGACGACTGGCATGGTGCTTACGGTACCGAGCGCTCGACGAGCTCGGCGCACAGAGCCTGCAGGCCCCGCTCGCGGCCGACTGCCAACTGCTCGTCCGCCTCGCAGCTCGTGGGATCGAGCCGCCCGAGCGGAACCGGGAGGTCGTTCGCCAACTCAGCGACGCTCACCGCGACGTTGCGATCGGGATGGATCAGCTTCCCGTGCGGGCCGAAGCGCGACGCCGCCCAGCGATTCTGCTCGTACACGCCGCGCTCGCCCGGATCGAATGAACGGGGCGCCGCGGAGAGTGCCCACTCGCAGAGATCGCGGATCAGCCTGATGAAGTCGGCGCTGCGCTCCGCCGACGTCGGCTGGTCGGGCGCGCGAACCTCGAGCGTCCCCAGGCGTGGGTGCAGTCGCACATCCCACCAGAAGCTCGTGTAGTCGGCGGCGAGCCCGGTCTCGGCCATCCGTTCGATGAAACGCTCCCAGGCGGCGTAGTCACGAAACGGGGGAGGCGCGCCGTGCCTCGGCAGGATCCCGAGCACTTCGGCGCGAATCGAGAGCATTCCGGTGTCCCGGCCCTCCAGGTACGGCGAGTTCGCGGACAACGCGAGCACGAGCGGCAACCACGGCAGGATTGATTCCATCACGCGAAAGCAGGCCTCGGCATCGGGCATGCCAATGTGGACGTGCAGGCCGCTGACGCCTTGCCGGCGTGCCGACGGCCCCGCGTACTCGACGAACTCTCGATAGCGGTCGACGGGTGCGATCTCCTGCTCCGACGGGATACTCGTCGGAAACGAGCCGGCTGCTGCAACACGCAAGCCGTTCTGCGCGGCGATGTCACTCGCGGCACGGCGTAGCTCGAGCATGCGCGCGACCGCTTCGTCGGCGGTGTCGCTCGAGTCCGTTGCGAGCTCGACGACCGATGCGTGCAACTCTGTCTTCAGCGCGCCCGGGAGCGTGCGCGCGGCGGCGCCGCGCACGAGCGTCTCGACTCCGGGCGCGAGCTCCAGCGTGTCGGCATCGAGGATCCAGAGCTCCTCCTCGACTCCGACCGTCAAGGAACGTCCGAAGTTCTGCTCGATCAACTTGCTCTGACGCCGTGGACCGGGCCGCCTGCGGCCTCCCAGGCGTAGTACGACGCACTCGGGCCGAACGACGCCTCGTACTCCTGGATCCGCGGGTTGCGGCCGACCTCCTTCGCACGTTGCGCGTGATGGAGGAGGTTGGGGTCGTCCTGCCGCTCCCACACGAGAATCAGGTGGGCGGCCGTCATGAATCCGGCGACGAAGCCGCACCCCGGCGCGGGGCACGGAAACGGATTCGTGCGAACGCAGAACCAACCGCTGTGATCGGCCCCGCCCTCGTCCTGCCAGAGCGCTTCCTCCCACACCCGCTCCTGCTCGGCGAGGTTGGCGCGCCCCGGTTCCATGCGGCCTTGCTCCACCGCGAACAGGCTACCCGTCAGAACTGATCGTCTTCGGGCACTCTAGGACCGGGGTCCGAGCAGCTTGGCCCGCAGCCGCAGTCGTGGCCAGGTGCTGGGCGCGCCACGTCGCGCGCCCACTCGGGCCCCTAGAGTTGCTCGAGCCCGAGCCGCGCCGCCAGCCACGCAGACTGAGCGTTGCGCTCCTGCTCGTAGCCGGCCGGCCCGTCACGCCGCTCGGCCGCCCTGGCCGCAGCGAATGCAGCAAGCGGCACCCGGCCCTGTCCGACGAGCCGGCGAACGTCGACGACGTACCCCGAGAGGACCGGCAGGAAGCCCACGCGCTCGCGCGTCCGTAGGAGACAGCCGACGCCGAAATCGTGCAGCAGCTCTGGGGTCCAGCCTTCGAGACGTCGGACGAGCCGGCCGCGACGCGCGACGAGCTTCCGTTCCTGTTCGACGACTTCTCCGTCGAGCTCGATCTCCCACAGCTCGTCGTCGATCCAGTTCGGAAGGTCGCTGGCTCTGCACGCGTGAATGCCGTCACGACAGAGATCGACACCGTCCGCCTCGACCCACTCCCCCACGGGCCAGCGGAAACCCGTGAACGGACCGATGCCGCCCGCCGCCAGAAATTTGTAGGCCGTCATGTGGCGCGCCAGTCGAGGAACGCCTCGAGCAACCTGCCCTCGAGCTCCGGCGGCAGGCGCAGCTCGACGCGGCCGGCGATCGCCACCGTCTCGCGCATCTGCGCGAGGTACAGCCTGCAGCCGTCGCAGAAGACGAGGTGCTCCTCGAAGCGTTCGCGCTCGTCAGGGACCAAAGCGTCGTCGAGGTAGGCCGTGACCAGCTCCACGACCTGTTGACATGCGAGCTCTCGGGCCAGCTTCATCTCAGATACTCCTCCAGTGCGCTTCGCACCTTCGCGCGTGCGCGGTGCAAGAGCACTCGTCCATTTGTCTCGCTCAAATCCAGTGCGTTACACACCTCCTCCGCGGTGAAGCCTTGAATGTCCCTCATCGTGATGACTGCCCTCTGGGCGGGAGGCAGCTGCTCGATCTGCTGCTCGATCACGGTACGGGCCTCGCCTGCGAGCAGGCGCGCCTCCGGCGCCCACGCTTGCGGCGGCACCGACCAGTGACCGGGGAAGCGCTCACCGTCCCCGAGGAAGCGGTCAGGATCGACCGTCGGCTCTCCCGTGTCCTCCCCGAGTGCAGAGAACGGAACGCTGCGCGCCTCGCGCACACCGCGCGTCTTTGCGGTGTTGGCGACGATGCGAAACAACCATGTCTTCAGCGACGAGCGCCCCTCGAAGCGACCAATGCCCCTGAGCACGCCTACCCACGCTTCCTGCACGACTTCCTCCGCCACCGCCCGGCTCGACACGTACATCTGCGCGACGCGCAGCATGCCGGCGCCGTAGAGGCGCATCAGCTCGACGAACGCCGCTTCGTCGCCTGCGCGCAGACCCTCGACGAGCCGTGCATCCTCCGGGGAGAGGAGCTGCTCCACATCCCGACTGTAACGCCGCCGCTGCGGCCGAAGACAGGAGACCCATGACTGCAGACAGCTTCGACCTGATCGTGATCGGCTCAGGATCAGCGGCGCGGGACGCGGCCGGTAAAGCAGCACACCAGTTCGGCGCTCGCGTCGCTCTCATCGAGAACACCCGTTGGGGAGGCTCGTGTCCCAACGTCGCCTGCCGTCCAACCAAGGCGTATGTCGTCGCGGCCGAGCTGATGCACGACGTCCGCACGTACGCCGCCGAACGCGGGATCGACCTGCCGGCGCCGAAGCTCGATCTGGCACGCACCCGGATCTGGAAGGACTCGCTGCGACGCGACCAGGAAAGCTGGCAGCAGGTCCTGGCCGACGCGGGCTACGACGTCATCCGGGGAACCGCTTCCTTCGTCGACGCACGAAAAGTACGGGTCGCGGAGCGAGAGCTCACAGCGGACAAGATCCTGATCGCTACGGGCAGCCGTACCGCGGTGCCGCCGATCCCGGGCATCGACGAGATCGATTGGCTCGATCACATCAGCGCGCTCGAGCTCGACCTCGTGCCCGAGTCGCTGCTCGTCATCGGCGGAGGTCCGGTCGGGCTCGAGTTCGCCCAGATCTTCGCCCGGTTCGGGTCACGCGTGACGATCGTGAACAGCGGGCCGCAGATCGCGGCGCGCGCAGACCGGGAGGCGGCCGCCGAGTTGCAGGCCGTCCTCGAAGAAGAGGGGATCGAGGTGTTGCTCGACGGCGGTGTCGACTCGCTTGCACGCGGCAGCGACGGCGTCGTGGCCACCATCGGCGACAGCACCTCGACGTTCTCGCACGTGCTCCTGGCTGCGGGCCGCAAGCCGAACGTGGAAGACCTCGAGCTCGCCAACGCCGGCGTCGAAGTCGGCCGCGGCGGCATCGTGGTCGACGACCATCAGCGAACGAACGTGCCCGGCATCTGGGCGGCAGGAGATGTCTCGGCCGGTCCGATGCTCACGCCGATCGCCCAGTACCAGGCGCGGATCGCGATCGACGGCATGTACGGCGATGGATCCAAGCGCGTGGACTACTCGGTGCTACCGACGGCGATCTTCACCGACCCCGAGCTCGGCGGGCGTCGGGCTCACCTCGGACGAAGCGGTCGACCAGGGCCACGACGTCGGCGTCGTCAAGCATCCGCTCTCATCTGTGACGCGCGCACAGTACACGCACACGAAGCACGGCCTTTTCAAGATCGTCTTCGACCGGACGAGCCGGCGCGTTCTCGGCGTCCATGTCGTGTCGCGCGCGGCCAGCGACATCGTCGGGAGCCTGGCCCCTGCGCTGAAGCTCGGCCTCACCGTCGAGGACCTCGCCGAGATGCACCACGTGTATCCGAGCTACAGCGAAGGCCTGAAAGCCGCGGCCGAGCAAGCTCTACAACATTCCACGAGCGAAGCGAAGTCCTAACCCAAAGCCCAGCGAAAGTGCGGAGCACTTTCGCTGGTGAAGCTGAGGGCCCGGGCAGGCGTTCGGGCCCTCAGCTGGTGCTTCCGCGCGCCGTGCTGGCCTACGGCTCCGGCGGAAGCAGGCCCCCAGGGGTTCGGGGCCAGTCGGGACGGCGGAACCTGCAGTTCACGGCTGCCGTCCAAGCTTGACGTTCAGTTGCATGCGGCTCGTGCCGCGCACGACTTCGAGGTCGACCTTGTCGCCGGGCTTCTTCGTCGCGATCCGGTCGACGAGGCTCTCGACCGTCGGAACTGGCTGACCGTCGACCTTCACGATCACGTCGCCTCCCGCCGGCCAGCTCTCACCCTCGACCGTGACCTGATTCGTCGCTGCCTTCAGCCCGGCCTGCGCGGCGCCGGAGCCTGAGCGCACCGACGCGACGAGCACGCCGCTCGTCACCGGGAGATGGAACAGGCGGGCGATGTTCGGCTGCAGGGTCTTGCCCTCGATGCCGAGGAACGGATGCTCGACCTTGCCGTGCTTGATCAGCTCGGCGACGACGTCGCGCACGGTATTGATCGGGATCGCAAAGCCGATGCCGACGTTGCCCTGGCTCTGGCCGCCGGTCTCGATCTGCGCATTGACGCCGATGACCTGTCCCTCCGCGTTCAAAAGCGGTCCTCCGGAATTCCCATGGTTCAAGGCTGCGTCGGTCTGGATCACGTGCGAGATCGAAAGTTGATTCGGCGACTCGATCCGGCGCTGCACGGCGCTGACGATTCCCGCCGTGACGGAGCGGTCGAGCCCGAACGGATTGCCGATCGCGATCACCTGATCGCCGACGCGCACCGAATCGGAGTTGCCGAGCGGCAGGGACTTGAGTGCGCGCGACTTGACGTGAACCTGCAGCACGGCGATGTCGGTGGACGGATCGGACCCGACGATCCTGGCCTTGAAGCGCTCGTTGTTCGAAAAGCTGACCTGAATGGTCGTTGCGCCCTGGACGACGTGGTAGTTCGTGACGACGTGGCCGGCCTTGTCGATCACGAAGCCCGAGCCAAGGGCGCGCTGCGTCTGAGTGCCGCCGAACGGGTTACCGAAGAAATCAGACGGCTGCTGCACGCGTGACGTGGTCTCGATGTGCACGACACCGGGAGCCGACGCGCGGTAGATCGCGTTGATCGACATGCGGGCCCCCGACGACTGGAAAGACGCCGGCGCAGGGGAGCTCGGCGCCGCCTCCTGCCGGATGATCGTGGTCTGATCGCCCAGCTTCCCCAACGCGGCCGCGCCGCCGAGCGCAACGCCGCCACCCAGGAGGGCAACGACGAGGAGCACGGCAGCGCGGCTCCCGAGGTGGAGGGTGTGATGCACGTGTCTCGTTCTACCCCGGAGCCGCTTAACGCCAGGTTGTGGACCGTTAAGGAGGCGTTAAGCCACCGGGAGGATTCACCGGACCGCTCTCGGGTACGGCAGTCTCAGTCGGACAAAGGAGGCCGCGTTGAACCTGCTCGCGACGACGTTCACCTTCGAGACCGCGAAGTTCGTGCCGGTTGCGATCGGCTTCTTCGGGCTCGGTGTCGGCTATTTCACCTGGGGCGGCTACGCGCTCTTCGGCTGGCCGAGACCCAATCCCCGTGTCCCCGAGGAACAGGAGCTTGCGATCAACAGGTCGCTCGGCCTCTGGGGCATCTGGATGCCCGGGTTCATGCAGTTTTTGACCGGCGTGTATCTCGTCGTCGGACTGACCTGGTTCAAGGTGTTCGACGAGAAGCCGCTGATGATGGCCGCGCTCGCGTTCACCGCATACGGCGTGCACTGGTTCGCGATGGGCTACCGGCGCTACGTGCACGCGAGCACGGGGCCCGACGCGTTCATGGCCCTCGCCTACGCGGCGCTCTCGGTGCTCGGCGCGCTCGTCTTCTGGCACGCGGGCGATCGTCCGGTCTTCGGCCTCTTCGTCGGGCTGACGCTGATCTACCTGACGGAGATTCCGACACGGTTCGAGCGATTTCCGTCAGGCGAGAAGCTCGTCGGCTTCTGGCAGTTCGCCACCGGCTGCTGGCTCATGTACCTGACGTTCGGTGTCATGCTCGAAGCGACCAACGGCTGGGACATTCTCTTCTGACGGTTTAACTCGAGTGGGGCAGGCAAGGAGGTTTCGGGGATGGATCTGAGCAGCCTGATCGCCCGCTGGCCTTTGCTCCGCCAGGTGACTGACGGCGATGCGCTCGGTCTCGGGAAGGCAGCGCAGTCGCCCCGCTCGAAGGCACTGCGACCGCGGATCGAGGACGTCGATCGCACAGTGCAGTCCATCTGTCCCTATTGCGCGGTCGGCTGTGGCCAACTCGTCCACGTCAAGGGCGGCGAGGTCATCCACATCGACGGCGATCCGGCGAGCCCGATCTCACGGGGCCGGCTCTGCCCGAAAGGTCAAGCGTCGAAGGGCTACGTGCAGAGCCCGCTCCGCGAGTACAAGGTCAAGTACCGCCGCCCGTACGGAACGCAGTGGGAGGAGCTGTCGCTCGACCAGGCGATGGAGATGATCTCCGAGCGCGTGATTCGCACGCGCGCAGAGAGCTGGCAGGAGCAGACCGACTCCGGCAACCCGGCCAACAGAACGATGGCGATCGGCAATCTCGGCGGCGCCACGCTCGACAACGAAGAGAACTACCTGATCAAGAAGCTCTGCTTCGGCCTCGGCATCGTCCAGGTCGAAAACCAGGCCCGCATATGACACAGCTCTACGGTCCCCAGTTTGGGGACCTCGTTCGGGCGGGGCGGCGCGACTGACTTCCAGCAGGACCTGCAGAACTCCGACTGCATCGTGATCATGGGCTCGAACATGGCCGAGAATCATCCGGTCGGGTTCCAGTGGGCGATGGAGGCACGGGAACGCGGCGCCGAGGTGATCCATGTCGACCCGCGCTTCACGCGCACGAGCGCGATGGCGACGAAGTGGGTCCAGATCCGCGCCGGCAGCGACATCGCGTTCCTCGGCGGGATCGTCAACTACATCATCGAGAACGAGCTCTACTTCGAGGAGTACGTCAAGCACTACACGAATGCGCCGGTGATCATCTCCGACGAGTTCCGCGACACCGAGGACCTCGACGGGCTCTTCTCAGGCTGGGATCCCGACAAGGGCCAGTACGACATCTCGAGCTGGCAGTACAAGGGCATGGAGACCCACAGCTCGGGCGGGGACAGCGAACAGGGGTTCGGCGCGCGCGGCGAGCAGGCGGGCCACGGCGGTCACGGCGGCGGCCTTTCGCACGGCGAGCCTCCGGAAGAGGACGAGGCGCTGCAGCATCCGAACTGCGTCTTCCAACTGGTGAAAAAGCACTTCCGGCGGTACACACCGGAGCTCGTCGCCGACCTGTGCGGCTGCAGCGTCGAGGACTTCCTGCAGGTTGCGGAGAGCCTTACGCGCAACTCGGGCCCCGAGCGGACGAGCGCCTTCTGTTACGCCGTCGGCTGGACGCAGCACACGGTCGGCGTGCAGTACATCCGCACCGCCGCGATCATCCAGCAGCTGCTCGGGAACATGGGCCGGCCGGGCGGCGGCATTGTTGCGCTACGCGGCCACGCGTCGATTCAGGGCTCGACGGACATCCCGACGCTCTACAACATCCTCCCCGGGTATCTGCCGATGCCCCACGCCGAGACCTATGGCGACTTCGAGCACTTCATGCAGGCGAACATCGCGCCGACCGGCTTCTGGGGGCACTTCAAGTCGTACTGGGTGAGCCTGATGAAGGCGTACTTCGGGGATCACGCGAACGAGGAGAACGACTGGCTCTTCAAGCAGCTGCCGCGGATCGACGACGACAACTCTGCGTACTGGACGACGCTGCAGATGCTCGACGGCAAGGTGAAGGGGTACATCCTCGCGGGCGAGAACCCCGCCGTCGGCAACTCGAACGCGAAGGCGCACCGGCTCGGCCTCGCGAAGCTCGACTGGCTCGTGGTGCGCGATCTGGTCGAGATCGAGTCCGCGGCGTTCTGGTACGACAGCCCGGAGATCGAGTCGGGGGAGCTCGAGACCGAGCAGATCCCGACGGAGATCTTCTTCCTGCCCGCTGCTGCGCACACCGAGAAGGACGGCTCGTTCACGAATACGCAGCGCCTGTTGCAGTGGCACCACCAGGCGACGGAGCCGAAGGACGATTGCCGCTCGGATCTCTGGTTCTACTTCCACCTCGGCCGGATGATCAAGCAGAAGCTCGAGAGCTCGGTCGAGAAGCGAGACACGCTGATCAAGGCGCTGCGCTGGGACTACCCGACGCATTCGCACATCCAGGAGCCCGATGCCGAGGCAGTGCTGCAGGAGGTCAACGGCTGGGACAACGCGACCGGGAAGTTCCTCGGCGCGTATACGCAGCTGAAGGACGACGGCTCGACGTCATGCGGCTGTTGGATCTACTGCGGCGTGTTCAAGGACGGCGTCAACCAGGCCGCCCGCAGGAAACCGCACTGGGAACAGAGCTACATCGCCCCGGAATGGGCGTGGGCCTGGCCGGCGAACCGGCGGATCCTCTACAACCGGGCGTCCGCCGACCCGTCGGGAAAGCCGTGGTCCGAGCGCAAGAAGCTCGTCTGGTGGGAGGCGAAAGAGAAGAAATGGACGGGTCTCGACGTCCCCGACTTCGAAGAGGACAAGCCGCCGGACTACGACCCGCCCGAGGGAGCAGAGGCGGAGCATGCGATCGCAGGCGACCACCCGTTCATCATGCAAGCGGACGGCCGCAGCTGGCTCTTCGTCCCGCAGGGCCTGCAGGACGGGCCGCTGCCAACGCACTACGAACCGCACGAGTCGCCGTTCGACAATCCGCTCTACTCGCAACGCGCAAACCCGCGTCGCCAGCAGATGGAGAGAAAGGAGAATCCCTACGCACCGGTCGCCGGCGAGCCGGGCGCGGACATCTATCCCTACGTCGGCACCACCTACCGGCTGACGGAGCATCACACCGCGGGCGGAATGACGCGGACCGTCCCCTACCTGTCGGAGCTGCAGCCCGCGATGTTCGTCGAGGTCGACCCCGAGCTTGCCGAGAAGGAAGGGCTGGTTCACGGCGGCTGGGCGACGATCTACAGCCCGCGGGCCGCGATCGAAGCGCGCGTCCTCGTCACCGACCGGATCAAGCCGATCGTCGTCGCGGGCCGCAAGACGCATCAGATCGGCCTGCCGTACCACTGGGGCACCCGCGGCCTCACGACCGGCGGGTCGGCGAACGACCTGATCTCGATGGTGCTCGACCCGAACGTCCACATCATGGAGTCGAAGGCGTTCTCGCTCGGCATCCGCCGCGGCCGTAGGCCCCGCGGCAGGGCGCTCACCGAGTTCGTGGAGACCATCCGAAAGCGGGCCGAGGCCGAGCGCGAGCGTGCTCCGCGGCCCGAGCCCGAATCGGAGCGCAGGACATGAGCGATTTCGCGACGCTCGAGCACATCACGGGCGATCCTGACGGCTGGCGCGACACGTACGGCGAGGAAGCGAAGCCCCGCATGGGGTTCTTCACCGACACGAGCGTCTGCATCGGCTGCAAGGCGTGCGAGGTGGCGTGCAAGGAATGGAACGTCATCCCCGAGGACGGGTTGCTGTGGACCGGCGAGTCCTACGACAACACCTCCGCTCTCGGCGCGAACAGCTGGCGTCACGTCGCATTCATCGAGCAGCGCGAGCCGCTCAGGACAGACGACACGGGCGACAAGGAGGACGCGTTGCGCTGGCTGATGTCCTCCGACGTGTGCAAGCACTGCACGCACGCCGCCTGTCTCGACGTGTGCCCGACGGGCGCGCTTTTCCGAACGGAGTTCGGCACCGTCGTCGTGCAGGAGGACGTGTGCAACGGCTGCGGCTACTGCGTGCCTGCCTGTCCGTTCGGCGTCATCGACAAGCGGCACCTCCCGCGGATCGATCCGTCGCCGGACCTGCTTCCCGTGTTCGGAAACAAAGAGGACGGCAGGGTGTGGAAGTGCACGCTCTGTTACGACCGCTTGAAAGGCGGACACGAGCCTGCGTGCGCGAAGGCGTGCCCGACCGACTCGATCCAGTTCGGCGAGGTGGACGAGTTGCGCGAGCGCGCCGACCTAAGGCTGGAGAAGCTCAAGGCCCAAGGCTGGAACGGTGCGCATCTCTATGGCCGCGATCCCGAAGACGGGGTCGGCGGCTTCGGCGCCTTCTTCCTGCTGCTGGACGAGCCCGAGGTCTACAGCCTCCCGCCCGACCCGGTCGTAACGACCGCCTTCCTGCCCGAGCTGTGGCGGAACACGGCAATCGCGGCCGGCGCGGTCGTCGTCGGCGCCGCGCTTGCGTTCCTCGGAGGCCGGCGATGAGCGACGGCTCGATCACCGCAGTCGGCTCCGGCATGGACTCCTACTACGGCCGTCCGATCCTCAAGGAGCCGGTGTGGAAGCCCGAGATCCCCGCGTACTTCTTCTTCGGCGGGCCTTGCCGGCGCGTCGTCGGTGCTGCACCTCGGCGCTCGTCTCGCGGGGAACGAACGCCTGGCGAGAACGAGCCTGCTCGTCGGGGCAGCCGGCGATCTGATCAGCCCGCCGCTCCTGATCTCGGACCTCGGTCGGCCCGAGCGCTTCCTGAACATGTTCCGGGTCTTCAAGGTCACGTCGCCGATGAGCGTCGGCAGCTGGATCCTGCTCGTGTCAGGCGGAGCCTCGAGCACGTCGGCTGCGCTCGAGCTCGTCGGACGGCTGCCGAAGGTGAAGGCGGCCGCCGAAGTCGTTGCCGCTCTCTTCGGGCCGCCGCTCACGACGTACACGGGGACGTTGCTCGCGAACACCGCGATCCCCGTGTGGCACGAGGGACGACGGGAGCTTCCCTGGCTCTTCGGCGCGAGTGCATCGGCGAGCGCAGGAGCTGCAGCCGCAGTGTTCATCGAGACGAGCTCGGCCGGACCGGCGAGACGGCTCGCGGTGCTCGGGGCTGCAGCCGAGCTGGGGCTGATGGAGACGATGAAGCAGCGTTGCGGCTTCGTCGGCGAGGTCTACGACCAGGGGACCGCGGGCAAGCTCGCGCGCGTGTCGAAGGTCTGCACCGCGGCCGGCGGGATGCTGTTGGCGACACGCGGGAAGCGGAGCCGCGCGGCTGCCGTCGCGGGCGGTGCGCTCGTCCTCGCGGGTGGCATGGCTCTGCGGTGGTCGGTTTACCGCGCCGGCTTCCAGTCGGCGAAGGATCCGCGTTACACCGTCATCCCGCAGCGCGAGCGAAAGCACGCACGGGAAGCCGCTGCAGAGTCCTAGGCGCCGGGGAGCTTCGTCGCCGGCGGCCCGTCCGGACGAACGGCACCGGGCGTCGGGGCCGGATTGACGTAGTCGTCGCCGCCGGGCGGCAGGCCGCTCTCCTCACGAGGAACCTCCACGTGGCTTGGCACGGGTGGCGGCTGAGCGGGCGCTAGAGCCTCACCAACCTCGTCGAGGGCGCGGTACTCGCGATCTGGCAAACCCTCGAGCAGGCGCGCAAGCTCTGGATCTTGCTTCCGTGCGTACTCCAGCAGCTCACGCTTCTGCGCGGGTAGCTGCACTCCCTCGAGCAGGGCCTCCAGCTGTGCACGCGGGCCGAACATGCACCGGTCCTACCCTGCGACCTCGTTTAGCCAACCTCGTGCTCGGTACTCAGAGACGGTGGAGATCGGCTACGCATTCTCGTCGGAGGAGCACGCTCCGAGCGAGCTCGTGCGCCAGGCGCGCGCCGCCGAGGAGGCGGGCTTCGGTTTCGGTCTCATCTCCGATCACATCCACCCCTGGGTCGATGCTCAGGGCCACAGTGCTTTCGTCTGGTCGGTGATCGGCGCGATCGCGCAAGCGACCGAGCGCTTCCGCATCGGCACCGGTGTGACGTGCCCGCTCATTCGTATCCATCCTGCGATCATCGCCCACGCCGCGGCAACCTGCGCATGTCTGATGCCCGGCCGCTTCTTTCTCGGCGTCGGCACCGGCGAGAATCTCAACGAGCACGTCACGGGTACGAAGTGGCCTGCGCCCGACGAGCGCCTCGAACTCCTCGAGGAGGCAATCGAAGTGATGCGCCTCCTCTGGCAAGGCGACTACCGCACGCACCGCGGCAAGCACTACACCGTCGAGAACCTCCGCATCTTCGACTTGCCCGACGAGCCCGTCGAGATCATGGTCGCCGCGATGCAACCGCAGGCCGCGGAGCTCGCGGGACGCATCGGCGACGGGCTGATCAATGTTGCGCCGAAGGAAGAGATCATCAGAGGCTTCGAGGAGGCAGGCGGTAAAGGGAAGCCGAAGTACGGACAGATCACCGTCTGCTTCGCGCCTTCGAAGGACGAGGCGCGGCGAACCGCCTTCGAAGTCTGGCCGAATGCGCTCGTCGAAGGCTCCGCGTCACAGGAGCTACCGCTCCCGAAAGACTTCGAGCAGCTCGTCGAGGATCGCAGCGCGGAAGAGCTGGACGACAAGCTCGTTCTCGGCAACGACGCGGACGAATTCTTCGAGGAGATCGGAAAGTACGAAGAGGCCGGCTACACCCACCTGTACGTCCATCAGATCGGCTCGGACCAGGATGGGTTCTTGAAGTTCGCAAAGAGCGAGCTTTTCCCCCGGCTCTAACAGCCTTTACACGGCTCTAAAAAGCCCTTTCCTAGGGTAGGAGGTGCCAAATCATCCTGACAACGACTGAGGGAGACTCCATGCGTGTGCTCAAAAGCTTGACGCCGTCGCCTGCGATGGTCATTGCCTGCTTCGCGCTTCTGCTGGTGCTCGGGGGTACGGGTTATGCAGCCAGCCAGGCACTTCCGCGTAACAGCGTTACGTCGATCCAGGTGAAGGATCATTCGCTGCTCGCGCGCGACTTCAAAGCGGGTCAGATCCCGCGTGGCCCACGTGGCGTTGCCGGCCCAGCAGGGCCCGCCGGTCCGCAAGGTCCTGCCGGCCCGGCCGGAACGGGCGGCACCGCCGCAATCAAGTGGGCGCTCGTTCGCGCCGACGGCGGCATCGCCGCACAGTCCGGGGGCATCACCCTCGCCGCCAAGCCGACCAGCGGGACGTACATCCTCAGCTTCGGCGCCGCAGTCAACGGGAAGGTGATCCTCGCCTCCGGCGGCTATGCCGGGGACGCCGGCGACCAGCGCGGCGAGACGACCGCAGGCCCGTGCGGCGGCGGCACCGAAGGACGAACGTGCCCGGTGTCCGACTCCACCAGCAGCGTGTTCGTGCAGACGCGCAACAGCGGTGGCGACCCGTCGGACCACTCGTTCTACGTCGCGGTCTTCGGCTAGGAGCGCACCATGCGGCTGCGGCTCGTCGAGCCGCGGCCGCACCCTCCGCCACAATGGCGGCATGAGGGTCTCGGCGAAAGCGGACTACGCCCTACGCGCCGTGATCGAGCTCGCCGTCATCGGCGGCGAAAGCCCGGTGAAGGGCGAGCGGATCGCCCAGGCACAGGAGATCCCGCTCAAATTCCTGGAGAACATCCTCGGCGACCTCCGTCATGGAGGCATCGTGCGCAGCCAACGCGGCGTCGAGGGTGGCTACTGGCTCGCGCGTCCCGCGGGGGAGATCACGGTCGCTGAAGTCGTCCGGGCGGTGGAGGGCCCGATCGCAAACGTCCGCGGCGTCGGCCCGGAGCAGGTGGAGTACGCGGGCTCCGCCGAGAAGCTGCGCGATGTGTGGATCGCGGTGCGCGCGAACCTCCGGGCAGTTTTGGAGCACGTGACCATCGCAGACCTGGCACGCGGCGAACTCCCGCTCACCGTGGAAGACCTGGCGTCGAATCCCGACGCCTGGCAGCCGCACTAGCCGTTGAAGACGGTCTGGCGCATCGGCCGGACGTACACGATCTGTCCGTCCCGAAGCTCGAGTGCTTCGACCTGCTCGCGGGTCAGCTGTGCCGAAAGCGTTTCGCCGTCGTCGCGCACGAGCTCGACGCGAACCTCGAACCCGAGATGAACGAGGCGCTGCACCATCGCCTCCTGCGTGGACCCGTTCGGCTCGAGCAGCAGCTCGACGTCGTGCGGGCGGATGAACGCGTCGCCGAGCCGGTTGACCGGGCCGACGAACGACATCACGAACTCGTTGGCGGGATGGTCGTAGAGCTCACGCGGCGGCGCTGTTTGCTCGATCCGGCCGGCGTTCATGACGACGACGCGATCCGCCACCTCCATCGCCTCTTCCTGGTCGTGCGTGACGATCACCGTCGTCGTGTGCGTCTCGTCGTGCAGACGGCGGAGCCAGAGCCGCAGTTCTTTGCGGACTCGAGCGTCGAGCGCGCCGAACGGTTCGTCGAGCAGCAGCACCTTCGGATCGACTGCGAGGGCGCGCGCCAGACCCATGCGCTGCCTCTGGCCGCCGGAGAGCTGGGCCGGATACCGCTTCGCGAGGCCGCTGAGCTGGACGAGGTCGAGCAGCTCGGACACGCGCTGCTTGATCTCACTGCGCGGGCGCCGGCGGATCGTCAGCCCGAAGGCGACGTTGTCCCACACCGTCATGTGCTTGAAGGCTGCGTAGTGCTGAAAGACGAAGCCGACGCCGCGTGCCTGGGGCTGCCGTTGCGTGACGTCCTCACCGTCGAGCAGCACCTCGCCCGCATCCGGCCGCTCGAGCCCCGCGATCACCCGGAGCAGAGTCGACTTGCCGCTGCCGCTCGGCCCGAGCAACGCCGTGAGCGACCCGGTCGGCACGTCGACAGAAACGCCGTCGAGAGCCGTGAAGTCCCCGAAGCGCTTGACGATTCCGCGAGCCTCGATCACTGCGCTCCCTCCTTGGGCTTGAGCTGGGTCATGAGCAGCAAGGTCGAGATGGCGAGCAGCGCCAACACCACGGCGGCGGCGTAGGCGCCGGTGGTGTCGAACGACTCATACCGGTCCTGCACGAAGAGCGTGAGCGACTCCGTCTGCCCTGCGAGCCTGCCGGAGACGACGCTCACGGCACCGAACTCGCCGAGGGCACGGGCAGTCGTCAGTACGACGCCGTAGGCAACGGCCCAGCGGATTGCCGGCCACGTGACGCGGCGAAAGGCCTGGAAGCCCGAGGCGCCGAGTGTCGCGGCAGCCTGCTCCTGCTCCGTGCCGATCTCTCGCAACACCGGCACGACCTCGCGCACGACAAACGGGAGCGAGACGAAGATCGTGGCCAGCACCATTCCGGGCAACGCGAAGACGACGCCGTGGACGCCGAGCCAGCCGCCGCGGCCGTACAACAGCAGGAGGGCCAAACCGATGACGACGGGCGACAGTGCAAGCGGCAGGTCGACGACGGCGTTGACGACTCCCGATCCCGGATAGCGATGACGAACGATCGCGATCGCGCACAGGACCCCGAAGATCGTGTTGGCGGGAACCGCGATCGCCGTGAGGATGAGCGTGACTTTCAGCGCATGCAGCGCGTCCGGTGTCGTCACCGCGTCCCAGGCCGGACCGACTCCGTGCTCGAACGTTTTCCAGAAGACGTAGCCGACGGGCGCGACGAGCAGCACCGCGAGGTAGCCGAGCGCAGCGAAGCGGAGTGCGTACTTACCGATCATGTCTCGTCACCCAGCGACGGAGCGCGCCGATCCCGAGCAGGACGCCGAACGAGATCAGGAGGATGACGACCGAGGCGGCCGCGGCACCACCCGTGTCGTCGCTCTGGATGCGGCCGAACACGTAGACGGACACGACCTCCGTCTTGAACGGCAGGTTCCCCGAGATGAGCACGACCGCGCCGAACTCGCCGACCGCCCTGGCAAATGCGAGAGCAACGCCGGACAGGATCGCGGGCAGGATGCTCGGCAGGATGATGCGCAGGAAAGTCGTGAAGCGGCCCGCGCCGAGCGACGCGGCGGCATCTTCCATCTCACGGTCCAGCTCGAAGAGCATGGGCTGCACCGTGCGCACGACGAACGGGAGCGTCACGAAGAGCAGCGCGAGCAACAGTCCCCAACGCGTGAACGCGGCATTGATCCCGGCGGGCGACCTCGGGCCGTAGAGGGCGAGCAGCGTCAGGCCCGCGACGACCGTCGGCAGCGCGAACGGCAGGTCGACCAGCGCGTTCACGAGGCCCTGACCGACGAACCGATCGCGAACGAGCGTCCACGCGATCGCGGTTCCGGCGAAGGCGTTCACAAGCGCGACGACGAACGAGAGCCCGAGGCTGAGCTTCAGGGCCGCAGTCGCCTGCGGCGTCGAGATCGCATCCCAGCCGTGCGCCCGCCAGCCGAGCGCCGCCAGCGGCAGCAGCACGATCACGCTCAGATAGAGCGTGCTCAAACCGATCGAGAGGCCCGGCGCAAACGACCGCCGGGCCCAGGGTGCAGCAGGAAGTGCTCCGGCGTCAGCCGCCACTCGACCCCTGGAAGCGCGCCATGATGCCGGTCTTCGGATCGAAGAACTTCTTCTCGACCTTCGGCCACCCGCCGACGTATTTGATCGTGAAGAGCTGCGGGCGCGTCGGGAAGTTGAAACCGCGTGCGGCCGCGGCCACGACGGGCCGGTAGCCGTTCTGCGCGAAGATCTTCTGCGCAGGCAGCGTCCGCAGGAACTTCACGAACGAGCTCGCTTCGGTCTTGTGCCTCGAGGTCGACGTGACCGCAATCGGGTTCTCGATCAGGATCGTCGCCTTCGGAATCACGAACTGGACCGGCTGTCCGTGCTTCTGCGCAAACACGGCTTCGTTCTCGTAGGCGAGGAAAACGTCACCGCGGCCCGCGAGGAACGTCTGCAGGCCTTCCCGTGCGCTCGTCGGCTGGGCGACGACGTGCTTCCAGAGCTTGCCCAGGTAGTCGACGGCCTGTTTCGGCGTCTTGCCCGAGCGCAGCGCCCCACCGTACGCGGCCATCACGTTCCAGCGGGCACCGCCTGAGGTGAACGGGTTCGGCGTGATCACCTGCACACCCGGCTTGAGCAGATCGTTCCAGGTCTTGAGCTTCTTCGGGTTGCCGTCGCGCACGATGAAGACGACGACCGAGCGGGTGACCATCCCCTTGTACTTGTCCTTGTTCCAACTCGTCGCCACGAGCTTCTTCTGGACGAGTGAGGTGATGTCGGGCTCGAGCGAGAACGCGACGACGTCGGCGTCCAGCCCTGCCGCGACTGCCCTGCTCTGGTCGCCCGAGGCCCCGTAGGACTGGGAGAAGGAGACACCGCTCCCCGCAGAGGTTTTCTGGAACGCGGAGATCAGCTGCCCGTAGGCGTCCTTCGGCGTCGAATACGCCACGAGCGTCAATTTCGTCTCCTTCGAGGCACCGGCCGCCAGGGCCGGCAAAAAGAGGGCTGCGAGCAAAGCCAGGCTAATTCGTCGCATCTGATCTCCTTATTAGTCCACTGAGTCGGTGGACTTTAGGGACAAGGTGCGACCACGTCAAATGGGAACCGCAGGCGGTTCCCTACAATCGAGCGTGTGAGCCCTTCCACCCTCAGCGCCGGCGGCAAGAGCTACGAGATCTTTCCACTGGAGGGCGCCGAGCGGCTCCCCTACACCCTCAGGATCCTTCTCGAAAACGCGCTCCGTCACGGCGAGGAGGAGGACGCCGAGTCGCTGCGGCGCTGGCAGCCGACGTCCGAGCCCTCCGAGGAGATCTCGTTCCGGCCGGCGCGCGTGCTCCTGCAGGACTTCACCGGCGTGCCCGCCGTTGTCGATCTCGCCGCGATGCGCAACGCGATGGCCGACCTCGGCGGCGACCCTTCACGGATCAATCCGCAGCTACCGGCCGAGCTCGTGATCGACCACTCGGTGCAGGTGGACGAGTACGCGTCGGCGCGCGCCATGTTCCGCAACGCCGAGCTCGAGTTCGAACGGAACCGCGAGCGCTATGCCTTCCTGCGCTGGGGCCAGACGGCTTTCGACAACTTCCAGGTCGTGCCGCCGAACACGGGGATCGTCCATCAGGTGAACCTCGAGTTCCTCGCGCGCGTGATCGAGACGCGCGACGGACGCGCGTTCCCCGACACGCTCGTCGGCACCGACTCGCACACAACGATGGTGAACGGGCTCGGCGTGCTCGGTTGGGGCGTCGGCGGCATTGAAGCGGAGGCGGCGATGCTGGGCGAGGCGATCTCGATGCTCGTGCCCCAGGTCGTCGGGTTCAAGCTCACCGGCAAGCTGCCCGAAGGCGCAACCGCGACGGATCTCGTCCTGACGGTGACGCAGCTCCTGCGCCAGACAGGCGTGGTCGGCAAGTTCGTCGAGTACTTCGGGCACGGGCTCGTTGGACTACCGCTCGCGGATCGCGCGACGATCGGGAACATGTCGCCCGAGTACGGCGCGACGTGCGGCTTCTTCCCCGTCGACGACGAGACGCTGAAGTATCTGCGCCTGACCGGCCGCGACGAAGCACGCGTCGCGCTGGTGGAGGCGTACTGCAAGGAGAACGCGCTCTGGCACGACCCCGACCATCAGCCGGACTACTCGCAGGTCGTGGAGCTTGACCTCGCGAGCGTCGAGCCGTCGCTCGCCGGGCCGCGCCGCCCACAGGACCGCGTGCCGCTCCGGCAGGCCAAGCGGATGTTCGTCGACTCGCTCGAGACGTTCGGCGTCGACTACGGCAACGGCCACGACGAGGCGGTGTCCGAGTCGTTCCCCGCCAGCGACCCGCCGTCCACCGTCGAGCCCGGGCACGACGCCGCGCGGAGCGAACCGCAGGTCGAGTCGGGCGGCGGAGCCGTCGCGACGGCTCCGCGGACGGTCAAGGTCGAGCTCGACGGCGAGGAGTTTGAGCTCGAGCACGGCTCCGTCGTGATCGCGGCGATCACCTCGTGCACGAACACGTCGAACCCGCAGGTGATGATCGGCGCCGGGCTGCTGGCGAAGAACGCCGTCGAGCGCGGGATGCACCGAAAGCCGTGGGTCAAGTCGAGCCTCGCTCCGGGATCGAAGGTCGTGACCGAGTACTACGAGCAGGCAGGACTGACCGAGTACCTGGACGCGCTGGGCTTTCAGACCGTCGGCTACGGCTGCACGACGTGCATCGGAAACTCAGGTCCGCTGGCGGAAGAGATCTCCGAAGCGATCGTCCAGGGCGATCTCGTCGTGTGCTCTGTGCTCTCGGGCAACCGGAACTTCGAGGCGCGCATCCATCCCGAGGTGAAGGCGAACTACCTCGCCTCGCCCCCGCTCGTTGTCGCCTACGCGCTCGCGGGCCGCATGGACCTCGACCTCGTCAACGAGCCGATCGGCCAGGACGGCGACGGTAACGACGTCTATCTCCGCGACCTGTGGCCGAGCTCGGACGAGATTCAGGAGACGATGTCGCGGGCGGTGCGCGGAGAGATGTTCTCGCGCACGTACGCGGACGTCTTCACCGGCGATCCCGCCTGGCGCGAGCTGCCGATTCCCGAAGGAGACCTGTTCGCGTGGGATCCCGCGTCGACCTATGTGCGGCTGCCGCCGTACTTCGACGGCATGTCGCCGGAGCCGGAGCCGGTCGAGGACTTCGGCGGCGCGCGCTGTCTCGTCGTCGTCGGCGACTCGGTGACGACGGATCACATCTCGCCGGCCGGCTCGATCAAGCCGGACTCGCCTGCTGGCACGTATCTCGTCGAGCACGGGGTTGAACGGAAGGACTTCAACTCCTACGGCTCGCGGCGCGGTAATCACGAGGTGATGGTGCGCGGCACGTTCGCGAATGTGCGGCTGCGGAACCTGATGGTCCCGGGCTCCGAGGGGACGTGGACCGTGCACGAGCCGAGCGGCGACGAGCTGACGATCTACGACGCGTCGAAGCGGTACCTGTCGGAGGGAACGCCGCTGATCGTGATCGCAGGCAAGGAGTACGGCTCGGGCTCGTCACGCGACTGGGCCGCCAAAGGGCCGAACCTGCTGGGCGTGCGCGCCGTGATCGCCGAGTCGTACGAGCGGATCCACCGTTCCAACCTGCTGATGATGGGGATCCTGCCCCTGCAGTTCCTGGACGGCGAGACCCCGACGTCGCTCGGGCTGACCGGCCGCGAGGAGTTCGCGGTCGAGGGCGTCGACAACGGCAACGGCGACGAGGTGACCGTGCGGGCCGACGACAAGCAGTTCAAGGCGCGCGTGCGCCTGGACACGCCGCGCGAGCGCGAGTACCTCCAGCACGGCGGCATCCTTCAGTTCGTCCTGCGCCGGCTCCTTCAGACCTGACTCAGGCGGCCCGGTCTTTCGAGGCGTCGGTGAGGCCGCGGAAGCTCGCCGCGACCCGCGCCACGGCCTGCTCGTAGCGCTGTTTCGAGAGCTTCCCGGCGTCGCCGTGCTTGCGCTGGGACGCGACGACGCGGTCGATGAACTCTCGCGCCTGCGCGTCCGCGTCCGGAAGCTTCGCCACGTCCCTCAGTGTAAGTCACTCCACAGGCGGTCGACGATCAGCTCGGCGAACCACACGTACCAGTAGTTCTGCGAGAGCTTCCGCTCGGCGAGATAGGTGCGCAGCCGGTCCGAGACCTCGAGCGCCGGCGTCAGGGTCGGGACGACGTCGTCTGGCCGCACCGTGTTGCCCGAGCCGCGGACGAACTTGTTCGTGTAGGCGTACGCATCCTTGGCCATGGCCGTCCAGAGCTTCCGGTCGGCCTCGAACAGGTCTGTCAGTCCGGCGTCGCCGAGCCGCTTCAGCTTGTTGAGGCTCAGCGCCACAGCACCACCCGCGTCGTGGTCGCGGCGGCCCACGCGGTGGCGGCGAGCACCAGCGCGAAGAGCACGACCGCGAGATCGCGCAGGGACCGGTGCGGCGACAGCAGCCACACGAACGCAACGGCGACGTCGGCGAGCGCCACGAGGAACGCAGCCAGGATCCAGCTCCCGGCCCGCCGGTAGCGGGCGGTCGCCGCCGCCGGGGTGTCACCGGCGAACGACTGGAACGCCGAAATCGACACCCCCAGGAACACGAGCAGCAGACCGGCCAACCCGGCCGCCGCCCCGAAAATCGCCGGCACAACCCCCACTTCCTCAAGGTAGCCAAGGCGTCGGCCGAGGATCCTTCGAGCGTCTAGCCGCCAAGCAATGTGGTTTGGACGGAGGCACGGGCAAAGCCCGCACCTCCTCTCGTTCGGCAACGCGAGCGTTGCCGAGGGCCTCGGAAGGCAGTTACAGTCGCGGGATGCGTCTCGGCAAAGACGGCAAGGTCGAGCTGATCAAGAAAGTGCCGCTCTTCTCCAAGCTCGGCAAGAAGGGACTGGAGGAGGTCGCGCACATCGCGGACGAGCTCGATCTGCCCGAGGGCAAGGTGATGGCGACGGAGGGCGATCGGGGCCGTGAGTTCTTCGTCCTGCTGGAAGGTCAGGCCGAGGTGAAGAAGGGCGACCAGCGCATCAACACGATGGGCGAGGGCGACTTCTTCGGGGAAATCGCGCTCGTCACGAAGATGCCGCGCACCGCGTCGGTGACCGCCTCCACTCCCGTGCGTGTGCTCGTGATCAACGAGCGCGACTTCGGCGCGTTGCTGAAGCATTCGCCGGAAGTCGGCCGCGGCGTGGCCGAGGCGCTCGCCGAGCGGATCGCGCCGGAGCTCCCGGTCTAGACGACCGGCTCGGCTTCGGCGACCTTCCGTCGCCGCTCGACGTGCTCGCCGCGGACGAGCTCGTTGCAGATCAGCCGCGTCACGAAGAGCGCCACGACCGGCAGGACCCAGACGAGCACCCGGTAGGCCCAGATCTGGCCCTGGTAGGAGAGGTTGAAGAGAACGAGCAGGCGATCTGCCGCACCGGCCACGAACACGATGAAGATCCAGGTGAAGAAGGCGACGCCGATCGCGGTGCGCCAGGGCGCGTCACGCGGCCGGTCGAGAAGATTGTGGAAGCCGTAGTCGCCCGTCGCGCGGCGCTCGAGTGCCGGCCAGGCGAACAGGATGAGAAAGACGAGCAACGGGAACGCGGCTCCGCCCCAGAACGGGTTCGGCACGACGGTGTAGTGGCCGATGGTGACGTCGAAGGCGGGCATCAATCGCAGTGCACCGATGAGCCAACCGAGATACCAATCGGGCTGCGCGCCGTTCGTCGCCTGCGAGATGTCGTACGGGCCCCACTGCCAGATCGGGTTGATCTGGATGAGGCCGCCCATGAGAAAGAGCACCGCGGCGACGGCAAAGGCGAGCCCGAGCGAACGTGGCGCCTGGCCGGGAAAGGTCGGCACTCCAACCACCTTCTTCTCGGTCTTCCGGCGACCGGGGAACTGTGTGTGGTGCCGCGAAGCCACGAGCGTGAGATGCACCGCGATCAACGTGGCGATCAACAACGGCAGAATCAAGACGTGCGCGATGTACATGCGGGACTCGAAGTCCGCCGACCCGGGAAACGGCCCGCCCCACACGAGCTGCGCGAGGTTCGCACCGACGAACGGGATCGACATCAGGACCGCGTAGCCGATTGCCAGTCCCATCCCCGACATCAGATCGTCGACGATCGAGTAGCCGAGGTACCCCTCGAGGAGCGCGACGATCAGCATCAACAGCCCGATGTAGTAGGTGAGATCGCGCGGCTTGCGGAACGCTCCCGTGAAGAAGATGCGTAGGAGGTGCAACACGATCGCCCCGACGAAGAAGTCCGCCGCCCAGTGATGCGTCTGGCGGATCAGCAACCCCGCTTTGACGCGAAGGGACAGGTCGACCGCAGAGCGATACGCCTCGCTCATCTCGCGCCCGTGCAGAGGGGCGTACGTGCCTTGATAGTGCACGGGCGCGAGACTGGCCTTGAAGAAGAGCGTCAGATAGATGCCGGTGCCGACGAGGACGATGAAGGCGTAGAGCGCGACCTCGCCGAGCAGGAACGACCAGTGATCGGGAAAGACGTAACGGAGCGCCTTGCGGATGAACGGCGCCCCGCCGGTGCGCTCGTCGAGAAAGCGAACGACGCGGCGAATCACGTTCGCGGCCCGTGACGGCGAACGCCCCACCACGACGGTCCGACGGGGCCTGAGAAGTTCCCGCCGGCGCGCAGCTCACCCGAGGCGTCGACCTCGAGCGGGAGTTGTGGCAGCGCGCGGCCCGCGGGACCGAAGAGGACCTCGCCGCCGTTCGCCGGGTCGAAGGTGGAGTAGTGACACGGACAGATGAGCGCGGGCCTGGGCTGCGCCGCCGGGAACGTGGGTTTGCGATAGAGCGCAATCGCACAGCCTGCGTGGGTGCAGATCTTCGAGTAGGCGATGATCCCGCCGGGAGCCCAGCCGCCACGTCCTGCCGGGAGTCGAAGCTGCGCCGGCTCGAGGCGCACGACGATCAAGGGCGCCCCCATTTGCTCACGGTCGGCGTGCTCGGGGTACGCGGTGTAGAAGGTCTCCTCTTCGACGGCGTCGGCGAGCAAGGGCCGTCCCGCCTCGTCGACGAGGCGCACGCCGCGCCGCCAGGGGGTCTTGTAGAGGGACGAGACGTCGAACACCGGGCCGAGTGAGAGGGCAGGCGTGACCAACGCTGCGCCCAGAGCCGTTCCTGCTCCGGCACCGGCCAGGATCAACAGCCGCTTGCGCGTGAAGCGCTCACCGCTCTCGGCGACGACCTGCTCGATCTCCGCCTCCTCGTCGGGATGGACCGGGAGCGGGTAGTCCTCTTCCAGCTCCTCGGTCACGACGAGCCGATTCGCGATCACGACGCACGCGGCGGCGAGGAAGGCAAAGGCGAGCCCGAGCGCGAGCCCGAGGAACTGCGTCTGGTTCGGAATCGCGTCGATCGCGTAGACGACCGGAACTCCGAGCGCACTCAGGGTCGCGCAGCCGAACAGGACGAGCACGAGATTCTCGGCGCGCCGGTCCGGAGCGGCGGCCGGCACGATGCGAGGGGCTTCGGAGTCGAGTCGCGGCCGCTTGCGAAACCGCCCGAGCACGAGGACGACCGCCGCGATGAGCCAGCGCTTCACGAGGAGAGCCTCCTCCCGATCACCATGCAGGTCGCGACGATCGCCGCGAGCCCGACGAACCAGGTGACGAGGCCTTCGGGAACGGGCCCGAGATGGCCGAGAGCCCAGCCGCCGCGATCGTCGGGATGCTTTGCGTACTGGACGTAGCGGACGATCGAATCGAGCTCGCCGTCCGAAATCTGGCGTTCGGTGAACCGCGGCATCAGATAGGGACCGATGCGTACGGCCTCGGCGATCTCGACCGGCGTCGCGCGCGCAAGCGCGGGAGCGACCGCGTTGGTCACGTACCCACCCTGGGCGGCGACCTGGTGGCAGCCCGCGCAGTGTTCCGTGAACGCCTGGAATCCCTGCGACAGCGTGCCGCGTTCCGGGTGCGGCGCCGGCACACTCGGCCCTGGCCCGAGGGACGCGACGTACGCGACGAGCGCCCGCAGCTCGTCCACTGAGAAGAGCACACGGCTTCGGCGAGGCTGGTCGCGCGGATTTTCGAGCGGCATGTAGCCGGTCCGGAGATAGAAGTCGGCGGCTCGGGCGCCGACCCCGACAAGCGGTGGCCCCTGGCCGGTCTGATCGCCGGCGCCGTCGACCGGAGCGACGAACCCGGTCCCGCCCGGGCCGTGACAGGTGACGCAGTTCGCGCCGAAGAGCTGTCGGCCCCAGTCGACCGCTGGCGTGCCGGGAGCGACGCTGACATGCGTGACGCCCGGCGACGGCGGCTCTGCCCGTCCGATCGGCACGACGACGAGGGCGAACAGACCGATCGTGAACGCGAGCCGCTTCATGCCTGGATGCAATTCGCGTGAGAGATTGCGCCGATTCCGCTCAGGAGGATCGCGACGAGAAACAGAACGTTCCCGAGTGCCGCACCGATCGCGAAGAACTGACGGCGCCCTTCGGGCGGTGCGCCGTCGTAGTGATGCGAGCTCGTCGCGAGCAAGACCCGGATGGCCGCTGCCTCGGCGAGCACCGCCAGCATTCCGCCGATGACCATGAGCACGACCTCCCAGACGACCACGTCGAGGCCCCAGCGGCTACTTGCGGTTGCGCAATCCGCGGCTGCCACGCCGAAGCCGACGATCAGCTGTCCCGCCCAGGCGAGCCCGGCGCCGAACAGGCCGTACCACTGCAGTAGCTCCGGTCGCAGTCTCGTCATAGCGACGGCGAGAGCTGGACGACGGTGACCGCCACGGCGAGCACGTTGACGGCATGCCAGTAGAACGCCGTCGACTGCAGGCCGACGGAACGGTATGGCGTAACGCCTCCGAGCAGACGCAGGAAGAGCCACAGCTCCAGGACGATGCCGACGACGACATGGGCATGGTGAACGCCGAGCATCGTGAAGTAGATCGACCCGTAGGCCGTCTGCTGGGGCGAGAAACGATGGAGGTCGTCGATGTAGAGATGGATCTGCATCGTCAGGTAGCCGGTTTGCACGACGAGCGCGACGAGCAGCGCGAGCAGCGCGGCGCCGCCGCGGTCCCTCCGCGCGAAGACGGCTGCCAGTTGCACGGGAACGCTCGTCGCAACGAGAGCGGCGAGCAGGATGAGCGGCAGTGCGACCTTCGGATCCGGGACACCGGCGGGCGGCCAGTGCGGAGTCTTGAAGCGAAGGTCGTAGTAGCTCCCGATCAGCGTCCCGAACAGCGTCGCCTCCGTGGCGACGAACACGACCATGCCCCACCAACCGTTCGGTCTTGCGACCCTCTGCGGGTACGGGAAGGCGCTCATCGGGCCGCGGGCTCCCCCGCATGCCACGCGGCGAGAACGAGCGCGGCGACGCCCACGAAGACCCCGGCGACGACGAAGTGTGTCGTCAGCAGCATCACGAAGACGATCGTCACCGCTGCGGCGAGCACGATCGGCCACGGCGACTCGGCGGGCATCTCCAGAACCTCGTCGAAGTAGCCGTCGCGAACGGTCGTGGCCTGCGTCTCATGACCCTGCTCGAGCGTCAGCACGCCCTGCTCGAGACGGGCCAGGTCTGCCTGCCGGTCGACCGGGTCCCAGTTCGGATACGGGCTCGTGACCGTCGGGATCACTGCGAAGTTGTACGGCGGCGGGGGCGACGAGGTGGTCCACTCCAGCGTGCCGCCGTGGAACGGATCCGGCCCTGCGACGGCTCCGCGGAAGCGGCTCCAGAGCAGGTTGCCGAAGATCAGCAGCAGCCCGGCCGCGAGCACGAAGGAGCCGATCGTCTCCGACAGGTTGTACGCGTCCCAGCCGAAGCCCTGGTTGTACGTGTACACACGCCTCGTCATGCCGAGCAGGCCGACGATGTGCATCGGGAAGAACGTGAGCATGGTCCCGAGGAACGTGACCCAGAACGACACCTGTGCGAGCCGCTCGTGGTACATCCGGCCGGTGACCTTCGGGAACCAGTAATACAGCCCGCCGAGGATCGGAAAGACCGCTGCGCCGAAGATGATGAAGTGGAAGTGCGCGACGACGAAGTAGGTGTCGGTCGCGGCCTGGTCGAACGGAATGGCCGCGAACATGATCCCCGACAGTCCGCCGATGACGAAGAGGGCGATGAACCCGCCGATGAACAGCAGCGGCGCGCGGAAATCCGGGCGACCGAGGTTGACCGTGAACAGCCAGGCGAAGATCTGAATCGCGCTCGGGATCACCACCATCATCGAGGCGGCCGCGAAGAAGATCAGCGCACCGACCGGCAGCCCCGTCGTGAACATGTGGTGTCCCCACACGCCGAAGCCGATGAAGGCGACCAGGAGCTCCGCGAGCGCGACGAGCGGGAAAGCGATCATCTTCCGCTGCGCGAAGGTCGGGATGATGGACGTCGCGATGCCCATCGCGGGCAGGATGATGATGTAGACCTCGGGGTGTCCGAAGAGCCAGAAGAGGTGCTGCCATAACAGCGCGTCGCCGCCGTGCGCGGCGTCGAAGAAATGGAAGCCGACCTTTCGCTGCAGCTCGAGGAACACGAGGTCGGTGGTCAGCGCCGGCAGCGCGAAGATCAGCGAGAGCGAAACGGCGAGGATCGCGAAGACGAACAGCGGCATCCGGTTAAACGACATTCCGGGAGCGCGCAGCTTGAAGATGGTGACGATGAAGTTGAGCGCGCCGGCCGTCGTGGCCATGCTGTTGAAGATGAGCCCGAGCGCGTAGAAGTCAGCGTTCAGCCCGGGGTCGTAGTCCTTCGTGTTGAGCGGCGCGTAGCAGAACCAGCCGCAGTCGGGCGCCTTCCTGAGCAGGAGACCCGCATAGATGAAGATGCCGGACCCGAGAAACAGCCAGTAGCTGAGCGCGTTGAGCCGGGGGAAGGCGAGGTCACGCGCGCCGAGCATCAGCGGTAGGAGGTAGTTGCCGAAGGCGCCCGTCGTCATCGGGATGACGAAGAGGAAGATCATCGTCACCCCGTGCATGGTCATCACCTGGTTGTAGGCCTCTGGTGAGAGCACGGTGCCGTTCGGGCCGGCGAGCTGCGTGCGGATCAGCAGGGCCTCGATGCCGCCCGCGCCGAAGAACACGAGCGACGTGAAGAAGTAGAGCAGTCCGATCCGCTTGTGATCCACGGTCGTCAGCCAGCCGAGCAACCCGGGGCGTTCCTCCCAGATCAGCTCGAGGCGTTCCATCCGCCGGCGCGCGAGCGGTGGGTAGGCCTCGACCGTCATTTGAGACCTTCGAGGTAGGCGACCAGAGCGGCGAGCTCGTCAGCTTTCAGCGGCAGTGCCGGCATCTTGTTGCCCGGCTTCACTCCCTGGGGGTTGCGCAGCCAGCGCGTGAGACCGGCGCGATCGTTCGCGATCGTCCCCGCCGCGAGCGTCGTGCGTGCCGCGATGTGCGTGAGATCGGGACCGACGCGCGACTTGGCAGCAGTGCCGCGAATCTGATGGCAGTCGGCGCAGCCGGCGCTCATGAAGACTGCGAGGCCGCGTTTCGCAGGTGCGCTGCTGGGTGGTTGTGCGTCCGTCTCCTCGCCGTGCAGCCACTGCTCGAAGCGCGCGCGAGACTCAACGACGACGATCAGCTCCATGTGTGCGTGCTGGAGGCCGCAGAACTCTGAGCATTGACCGAGGTACGTGCCCGCCCTGTTCGCGTCGAGCAGAACGCTGTTCGCACGCCCCGGGATGAGATCGATCTTTCGATTCAGCTCCGGGACCCAGAGGCTGTGGATCACGTCGGCCGTGGTGCCGACGACGTCGACTCGGGTATCGACGGGAATGTGGAGCTCGTTCGCCGTCACCGCGCGCTGCCCGGGGTAACGGATCTCCCAGAACCACTGGTGGCCCGTCACCTTCACGGTCAGTGACGTCGAGCTCTTGCTCGGAGCCGCCGTCGATCGGACGACGAAGATGTCCGACCAGACGAAGAGGCCGGTGAGGACGACGATCGGCGTCGCGATCCCCAGTCCCACCACGAGCCGCGTCGCAGTCCGCTCGTTCCCTCCGAACGGCAGCGACTCCTGCCGGCGCCTGAACCAGCCGAGCAGGAGCAGGATCGCAACCAGCGCGAAGCCGATCCAGGCTCCGGCCAGCATGACCCACCAGAGGACGGTGATTCGATGCTCGGCAGAGCTGTGCGGATGCAGAAGGTCCTGGCCCGCCTGGAGCGCGAGGGGCAGGACCGTGCCGCGAAGCATCGTCGGGATCATTCCGGATGCGGCCGCCCGGGAAACCCTGGAACGAGACTACTCGGACGGAAGCAGGCGCGCCTGCGTGGCCTTGAAGCTGGCCCAGACCTGCTCGCCCGCCCGTAGATCGAGACGCTCCGCCGAGGCGGCGGTGATCTCGGCGGTGAGGAACGGCAGACGCACACGCATGCGATTTCCGACTTGGACGAGGGAAACGATCTCCCCGTGGAGATGATTCAGGGCCGAATCGTCCGGTGCGGTGCGAGCCAACGACACATCCCACGGGTAGACGACCAGGGCCGTCTGGCCCCGGGCCTTGTCTGCCGAGAGAACGAGACGATCGGCGGCCAGCCGGAACTGACTCAAGCCGCCGGGTCCCTCCTCCGTCGTACCTGTCAGCACGTTCGCACCGGCGAACTCGGCCACGAACGGGTCCGCCGGGGATCCCAGGAGGTCTGCGGGTGACCCTAGTTGCCTGAGCCGCCCCTCGACGAGGACGCCCACGCGGTCGGCCAGTGCAGCGGCGTCTTCGAAGTCGTGGGTGACGAGCAGCGCGGGCAGCTCGAGCTCCCGCAGCAGGTCGTGGAGCTCCGCGCGCACCCGGCCCCTGGTGTGTGGATCGAGCGCCGCCATCGGCTCGTCGAGGAGCAGCACGTCGGGCTTTCTCGCGAGCGCGCGCGCCAGAGCGACACGCTGGCGCTCTCCGCCGGACAGCTCGCCGGGCCGCGCTGCCGCCAGATGCTCGATGTGAAGCCGGCGCAGCAGCTCGTCCGCGCGACCGCCGCCGAACGTGATGTTGCGTTCGACGCTCAGGTGCGGGAAAAGCGCGTACTCCTGGAAGACGAAGCCGACCGACCGCTCCTCCGGGCGGCGGTCGACGCCGCGTTCCGAGTCGAACCACGTCTCACCGGCGCATGCGATCGTGCCGCGCGCCGGTCTCGCGAGACCGGCGATCGCGCGCAGCAGCGACGTCTTGCCCGCGCCGGATGGGCCGACGAGGGCGACCGTCTCGTCACCGACTTCGAGCGTTAGCTCGAGGTCGAAGGCACGAAGCGGGAGCGAAAGATCGGCGTGAAGCGAAGCCATCCGTAGAGCTTCAGGGTGGTGAGCATGAGCGCCCCGAACACGATGAAGAGCGCGCTGATCGCCAGCGCCGTGTCGAAGTCCTGGTCGAATTGCCCGTAGATAGCGAGCGGCAGCGTCTGCGTGACCCCCTGCAGGCTGCCGGCGAAGATCAGCGTTGCGCCGAACTCCCCAAGGCCGCGGGCAAGCGCGAGCGCCGACGCGGCGCCGAGGCCACCGGCGGCGAGCGGGAGCGCGACGCGGGCGAAGACACGTGCAGGCGACGCACCGAGCGTTCGCGCAGCGTCGACGAGTGTCCCGTCGATCGCCTCGAACGCAGCGATCGCGCCGCGAAAGTAGAACGGGCTCTCGACGAATGCAACCGCAAGGATGACGGCAGTCTGCGTGAACGGAATCTGAACGCCGAGCGCGTCGAGCTGGTCGCCCAGGAGCCCCGTGCGGCCGAACGCGGCGAAGAGAGCGATACCGGCGACGGCCGGCGGCAAGACGAGTGGCAGCTCGATCAGCGTCAAGACCGCGCCACGTCCACGGAAGCGATGCCGCGCCAGGAGGTAGGCGGCCGGGGTGCCGATGAGCAGGACGGCGGCGTGCGCGATCGCGCTCGTCTTGATGCTGACGACGAGGGCATCGCGTGTGACGTGGTTACCGAGCGCGCCGATCAGGTCGCCGGGCGGCACGCGCAGAAAGATCGCGGCGACCGGAAGCAGCAAGAACGCGAGAGCGACGGCAGTCGCAGCCGCCAGGAGCGCCGCGAACAGCCTCCTCATTTCATCTTCTTCGGGAGCCCGAACCCGGCTTTCGCGAGCAGCGCACGGCCCCGCTTCGAGACGACTTGCTTCACGAAGGCACGCGCCGCCGACAGATGCGCGCTGGTCTTGACGACTGCGAGCTCGTAGCGAATCGCGGGTTGGGCCCAATCAGGCAGGGCAATCGTCCGTGTGCGCGAAGCGACCGTCTTCGCGTCCGTGCGATAGACGAGTCCCGCGTCTGCCTCGCCGAGCGCGACCTTCGTGACGATGCCCTTCACGTCTGTCTCCTGGCTGACCACGTTCTTCAGCACGTCCGCGGTTACGCCGAGCGTGTCGAGGATCTGGCGCGTGTAGGTCCCGATCGGAACCGTCGAGTCTCCAATCACGAGTTTCACACCGGCGCGCCGCAGGTCGTACACCGTTCGGATGTTCGCCGGGTTCGACTTCGGGACGAGCAGGATCAGCTTGTTCGTCGCGAACACGACTGGTTTTTGCAGGAAGCCATCGCGATAGAGCAGCTCCGTGTACTTCGGGCTCGCGGCCGCGTACACGTCGGCCGGCGCGCCCTGCCGGATCTGCAGAGCCAGCTGATCGGAGCCCGCGAAGCTGTAGCGCGGCGTCGCCGAGATGCGTGGAAAAACCGAGGTCAGCGACGCGGCCGCCAGCACCGTGATGGGTGTTGCGCCTGTGACAGGGCCGGGGAGCGCGAGAGCAAGCAGCGCGACTACTGCGAGACGCTTCAACGCTCCACCATCACAGAGGTCGCCTTCACGACGGCTGTCGCCGGCATCCCCGGCTCGAGGCCGAGGCTCTCGGCGGAGTCGCGGGTGATCACGGCGACCAGCCTGGCGCCGCCTTTGACATCGATCTCGACCTGGGCGAGCAACCCTTCGATCTGGACGTCGCGCACGATCCCTTCGAGGCGGTTGCGCGCACTCAGAGTCGGCGTGTCACCCCCACGCAGGCGTGCGACTTCTCGCGCGGAGACGATTCGCCGGTTTGCGGTGTCGCGACCGACCTTGATCCGTCCTTGCCGGTCCCAGCGGCGAAGCGTGTCGAGGCTGATCCCGAGGGCGCGGGCCGCCTCGCTAGCGGTGTACGTGCGTGACATCAGGCGGCCACGCTAACGCATAGGCATTACCTATGCAACTTTGCTTAGAGAGCCGCGATCTCTGCGGTGTTGTAGCCGAGCCGGTTAAGCTTCTTGACCGCGTCGCGCCCGTCTTTGATCGCCTGGGACTTGGAGACCTTCAGCAGCGCCGCCCGTGCCTTGACGATGCTCTCGCGGCGCGCGTCCTTGACCGGCTCGAGGTCGTCGGCGAGATCGTGGAACGCATTTGCAAGCATCGTGTTGGCTTCCTGCGCGTTCGGCGGGGGCTCCACGCCCTTCAGCTCCTTGACCGCGTCGCGCAAATGCGTCTGAAAGTTTTCGACGTCACGGTTGAACGTGGCGATGTCGATCGCCTTCCCGACCTGGGAGCCAGCGCGGCCGAGATCCGCTCCAACCGTGTCCAGCTTTGCCTGGTACTGCAGCTTCGTCACCTTCTTCGGGCTGCTGCCGCAGCCTGTGACCGCGACGAGGGCGACAAGGCACAGAACGAGGGCGCGGACGCGGATCATCGAGCCGGGTAGCCTACCGGCGCCGGGGTGCGCCGCTGTCCGTTTGCGAGCGCTGAGATCAGACCCGTCGAACCTGATCTGGCTAGCACCAGCGAAGGGAGCAAACGTTGCAGAAGACACCACAGTGGGGAATCGAGCCGGTGCCGGATCGGCTGCGGGTCCTCGGCCTCTTCGACACGACGCTCCTCTGGACGAACCTCGGCATCTCGCTGCTCGTGCTCGTGCTGCCGGCGTACTTCGACCTGCCGTTACGCGATGCGCTGGCCGCGACCCTCGTCGGCGGAGTGATCGGCAACGTCATGCTGGCCGTCGCCGCGTTGATCGGTGCCGACGCGCGCGTGCCGACGATGGTGCTGCAGCGGGCGCCGCTCGGGCGCCGCGGCTCGTACCTCCCCACCGCGCTCAACATCCTGCAATGTCTCGGCTGGGCTATCTTCGAGCTGATCGTGATCGCCACCGCAGCGGGACTGCTGTGCGACCAGCTGTTCGGCTTCAAGGCGGTCTGGCTGTGGAAGCTCGTTTTCGGTGTGCTTGCGGGGGTGCTCGCGCTGCTCGGGCCGGTCGGCTTCGTGCGGCGGTTCGTGCGCAAGTTCGCGATCTGGGCCGTTCTTGCCTCGGTGATCTATCTCGCGTGGTGGATCGTCGACGGCGCGAGTGTCAGCCGGATCTGGACGGAGCATGGACACAAAGGCTCGTTCTGGCTGGCGGTCGACACGGTGATCGCCGTGACCGTGTCATGGGCGCCGCTCGCCGCCGATTACACGCGCTTCTCCCGAGACCGGCGCAGCGCGTTCTTCGGCGTCGGCATCGGGTACTTCCTGCCGACGCTCTTCCAGTTCGGCTTCGGCTCGATTCTCGTCCTGTCGCGCAGCGTCGACCCGAACCGGCCCGAGCTGATCCTGGCCGCGATCGCAGGAGGCGGCATCGCCGCTGCGCTCGCGCTGCTCGCGCTCACCGTCGACGAGACCGATGAGGCGTTCGCAAACGTCTACTCGTCCGCGGTGTCGACGCTGAACCTCGTCCCGCGCGTCCCGCAACGAGCTCTCATCGTGGGAGCTTCCGTCGTCGCGACGGGCGGAGCGCTCACTATCGACATGCGCAGCTACCAGCGCTTCCTGCTTCTGCTCGGAGCGGTGTTCGTGCCGCTGCTCGGCGTGCTGCTCGCCGACTGGCTGCTGGCGGGCGCGCATTACACGCGACAGCACATCTTCGACGGCCCGGCCGTTCGGCCCGGACCCATCGCCGCGTGGGCGATCGGCTTCCTCGTGTACGAGTGGCTCTATCAGCCGACCGATCTCGGCTTCTGGTCGAGCTGGCTCGGTCACCTGCCGACGCCCTCGTACCAGATCGGCGCCTCGATGCCGAGCTTCGTGGTCGCCTTCGCGCTGACCGTGCTCGCCGTGGCGCTAGGCTCGGCGCGTGCCGCCGCTCGCCCTCGTCGGGAACCTCGCGCGCGACCTGGTTGACGGCAGCCCGCCGCGCATCGGGGGCGGCCCCTATTACGCGGCTCGCGCGCTGCGTGCGCTCGGCGCGCGCGCGACGATCTTCACGCGTTGCGGACCCGATGACCGCGAGCAGTTCACCCGCAGCCTGACGGCGCTCGGGCTGCCGGTCGTCTCGCTGGAGGGGACCGAGACGGCGTCGTTCTCGTTCCACTACGAAGGCTCTGTCCGGATCATGACCGTCGAGCAATTCGGGAACGCCTGGTCTCCCGCGGACGCCGAGGTGATTCCGCGTGGCAGCTGGATGCACATCGCGCCGCTCCTTCGCTCGGACTTCCCGGCGGAGACGCTGGCGGCGCTCGGCAACGGCAGGCGGCTCTCGTTCGACGGGCAAGGGCTCGTGCGGCGTGCGGCGCTCGGCCCGTTGCAGCTCGACGCCGATTTCGACCCCGCTCTGCTCGAGCACATCCAGATTCTCAAGCTCGCGGAGGAAGAGGCCGAGGTGATCGGCGCGGTGGACAGGCTCGGCGTCCCGGAAGTCCTCGTCACCTACGGCGAGCGCGGCTCGCGCGTGTACTACAAGGGCAAGTCCGCGAAGGTCGGTGCGTGGCCCGTCGCCGCCGATCCGACAGGATCGGGCGATGCGTTCTCCGCGGCCTATCTCGCGGGGCGCGCCGGCGGCATGGCACCGCTCTCGGCGGCCCGCCAGGCGACGGGGGTGGTCGCAGCGCTGCTCACGGGACGCCTGACGTGACCGCCGCCGTTCATACCAGCGCCGGAACGTATGTCGTCGACCTCGAGGCCGAGGCGGTGGTCGGCAATGCCGACGACTTCGTGCCGCCGCGTGTGGACGTCGAGCTGCCGCGCGTCGTCGCCGCCGCGCAGGCGGGCGCGACCATCGTTGCGCTCGTCGACCGCCGACCGCCGCTCGCGATCTCGAACGACGCCGGCAGCACGTGGCGAGAAGCGGGCGGCGGCTTACCCGTAGGCTTCGCGATCGCAATCGACGAGGACAATCCGGACCGGATGCTTTTCGCGGCGCGCAACCGGCTGTACCTGTCGGAGAACGGCGGCACGTTCTGGCGCGTACTGGTCCCGGAGCTACCCGAGATCTATTCGGTCCGCTTCGTCTCGGACTGAAGCTGGCGACCGCGAGAACGCGTCACAAAGCTGTTCCACTTTCGGCACGAACTCCATGTCCGCAAACGCCAGCCGTCGGGTCTGACCCCAAAACGCTGCCAGAACCGTGACAACTCCGAGACCGGTCGCACACCACGGCACACATTCGGTCCACTTTCGGCACACCTTCCCACCGCCGAAACGGACACCTTTGGGGTCAGACCCGAAATGTGTAACGACTACGTCACGACTAACGGACGGAAGTCGGCGCTATGCCTGCGAAGGTCAATGCACACCCGCGCTTCCCGACGAACCATCAGAGCCGGAGGCTAAGACCAGGCGGAGCCGGGCTTAGCCGGAGGCGGACTGATGCGGGCGCGGCCGCAAGCGCCCGTGCCCGCACGGAAGGGAACAAGAGGCCCAGCACCAACACAAATAAGAGTGCGTGGGCTCCGCCCACGCGCGTTCAGCGCGAATGCGCCGTACCTAACTGGCGGACGAAAGCGCAGCTTTCGTCCGGGTTTAGATGCGGAACTCGCCGCGCGCGACCGTAACGGCCGAGCCGCTGACTTCGACACGGTCGATCTGGTTGCCGGCGCCGTCGACGCGCACATACAGCTTCGACGGACGGCCGATCTCGGCGCCCTGCGAGACCTCGACCTCCTCGCCGAACTCGATGCGGCCGTGACGGACGAGATGGATGCCGAGCGGACCGCACGCCGATCCGGTCGCCGGGTCTTCCGCCACACCCGACGCGGGCGCGAACATGCGCGTCTTCCACTTCTTCCCGGAACCGGCGAAGCAGTTGACCCCGATCGGCGCCAGCTTCCCGAGCGCGCCGAAGTCCGGCTCGAGCGCGGCCACCTCTTCCTCGCTCCCGAGCTCGAGGAACACGTGATGCGGGCCGAGGTCGTACACCTCGACAGGCAGGCCGGAGCGAACGCCGAGCAGCTTCTGCAGCTCCTCGGCCTGCTCGAACGGCTTCCAGTTCGGAATCGGCTGCACCATCCGGCCGAAGATGATGCGCGCGCCTTCGCGCTCCAGCGTGACCGGAACGACTCCGGACTTGGTCTCGAGCCGGATCTCGCCGAGCTGGAGCGGCGCGCCGAGCACGAACGCGGAACCGAGAATGGGATGACCGGCGAACGGAAGCTCCGCGACCGGCGTGAAGATCCGGATCCGCGCGTGGCCGCCCTCCTCGGGCGGCAGCACGAAGACCGTCTCCGAGAGGTTCAACTCCCTGGCCAGCCTCTGCATCGTCTCGTCGTCGACACCGCGCCCGTCCGTGAAGACCGCGAGCCCGTTTCCGGCCAGCGGCTCGTCGGTGAAGACGTCGGCAATGACGTACCGAAGCGTGGTCACACCCAGATCTTGAACGAAGCGGGAGGTGCTACGCGGCCGCAGCGAGTAGCCTGGGCCGCCGTGGCAGCGGCAGCGATCTCTGTGCGCGACCTGCACAAGTCCTACGGCGAGTACGAGGCTCTCCGGGGGATCAGCTTCGAGATCGCCGAGGGCGAGGTTTTCGGCCTGCTCGGCCCGAACGGCGCCGGCAAGACGTCGGCGATCGAGATCCTCGAGGGGTACCGCCCCCGCGACGGGGGAGCCGTGGACGTCCTCGGCTTCGACCCGGGACGCGCAGGCGCTCCGTTCCGGGAGCGCATCGGCGTAGTCCTGCAGCAATCGCAGCTGTGGCCGACACTCACCGTCGCCGAGACCCACCGGATGTTCGCCGGCTACTACCGGCAGCCTCGCGACGTCGACGAAGTGATCGAGCTCGTGGGCCTCGCCGACAAACGCGACGCGCGCATGAAGACACTTTCGGGAGGGCAGAAGCGCCGGGCCGATCTAGGCGTTGCTCTCGTCGGCGACCCGGACCTCGTCTTCCTCGACGAGCCGACGACCGGATTCGATCCGGCCGCACGCCGCGCTGCATGGGAGATGATCCGCTCGCTCCGCTCGCTCGGGAAGACGATCCTCCTCACCACGCACTACCTCGACGAAGCCGAGCAGCTCGCCGACCGGGTCGCGGTGCTGCTCCAGGGCCAGATCATTCGCGAGGGCACGCCTGCGGAGCTGACCGGAGGCTCGACCGAAACAGAGGTGCGCTACCGGCAGGACGGGCACGAGGTCGTGATCCGAACGGGCGAGCCGACGAAGATCCTGCACGAGCTGACCGCCGCCGCGCTCGCCGAGGGACGCGAGCTCGACGGGCTCTCGGTACGCCGGCCCACCCTCGAGGACGTGTACCTCGCGCTCACGAGCGAAGAACCGTGAGGCTGTTCTTCCACGAGCTGCGGTGGGAGCAGAAGGTCTTCTGGCGGAGCCGTGAGTCGGCGGTCTTCGTCTTCCTCTTCCCGCTGCTCCTGTTCGCACTGCTGACGGCGGTCTACACCGGCCACATCTACGGCCATCCGGCCGTCGTGGGCTCTGCTCGCCGGAATGCTCGGCTACGGCACCGCCAACACAACGTTTGCGGGGCTCACGCTGATCCTAGTCGCGCGCCGAGAGACAGGGATCCTCAAGCGCATCCGCGGGACGCCGTTGCCACCCGCGACCTATCTCGCAGCGACGTTGACGTCGATCATGATCGTCTTCGCGCTTCAGGCGGTCTCGCTCTTCATCCTCGGCAAGCTGCTGAAGTCGACTCCGTGGCCGCATCATGTTTTCTCGCTCGTGCTCACGCTCGCGCTCGGCGCAGCGACGTTCGCCGGCCTCGGGCTCGCACTCACGAGCGTCATTCGTTCGCTCGAAGGGTCCTCAGCCGTCGTGAACGTGCTCGTGCTGCCGATGGCGTTTCTCTCCGGCTCGTTCGGCCCGACCCGCCACTACCCGCAGGCTCTCCAGGCGATCGGCGACGTGCTTCCGCTCAAGTACCTGCTCGACGCGATCAACGCGAATTACCTGCATGGACAGGAGCTGTGGGAGAAGCCGACGGCGGTCGCCGTTCTTGTGACCTGGGGCGTGTTCGGGATGGCCGTGGCAGTGCGCCGATTCCGCTGGGAACCACGCGAGGGTTAGCAGTTTGGAATCGCGGTAATACGACTCTCAATGCAGGTCGAAAACGTCATCGCCTTCGCCGTGGAGGAGGAGCCCGCCGGCCTCGAGATCCGGATCAACTTCGGGGTCTTCGCCGGGCGCGACGCCACCCCCGCCGAGCTGGAAGAGCTGGGCCGATTGATCGTCCCCGAGGCGGGTGAGGTCTCGATCATCGGTGAGCAGCGCCACGAGATCAGCGAGGACATCGAGCTCCTGCTCCATCAGGTGAAAGTGTCGGTCGCCCCGGAGAACGTGCCCGTTGACCGGGCGGCGCGAAAGGAATTCTGCGAACGGCTCGTGACGCTGGCGGAGATCTGGGCTCGCCAGTGCATCAACGAGCGACACGGCGAGATCAGCGACCTCTAGCAGCTCGTAACGCAAGCTCGGCAACACGCGTCGGGCGCGTCGCCTTCGCGATCACGTCGGTGAGTGCCGCGACGAACTCCTCGAGGTCAGGTTCGGTGACGACGAGCGGCGGCAGTCCTTTCAAGACCGGCAGATCGTGGCCCGCGACCTGGCTCAGGATGCGGTGCTTCGTGAACAGCGGCACGACCACGAGCTGCGCGAAGAGGGCGGTCTGCATCCGCTCCATCACGCGCCACGCGAGGCTCCCGGATTCTGGTTCGCCGAACTCCATCGCCCACATCAAGCCGAGGCCTCGCACCTCGCGCACGACATCGTGCGCATCGACGAGCGGACGGGTCAGCTCCAACAGCCGGCGGCCGAGCCGGGCCGATCGCTCGACGAGCGCCTGCTCGTCGAGCTCCCGCAGGGTTGCGAGGCCGGCCGCCATCGCAAGATCGTTGGGCGCGAACGTCGATCCGTGGCTCACGGAGTGCTCGAGGGAATCGAACACGCCGTCGTACACGCGCTGGGACATCAGCAGGCCACCGACCGGTACGTAACCGCCGGACAACGACTTCGCGACCATGACGAGATCCGGTTCGAGCCCCCAGTGCTCGAACGCAAAGAGCTTGCCCGTTCGTCCGAAGCCTGTCTGCACCTCGTCGATCGCGAAGAGCGTGTCGTAGCGGCGACAGAGCTCCTGCGCGCCTTCGAGGTAACCGGCCGGCGGGAGGTTCACGCCTTTTCCCTGCACGGGCTCCACGAGGAACAGCGCGACGTCCTCGCTGCGCAGGGCGCGCTCGAGCTCATCGAGACCTCCGAACGGCACCTGGGAGAATCCCGGCAGGAGCGGCCCGAACCGCTCGACGAAGTGCGCGTCGCCGCTTGCCGAGAGCGCGCCGAGCGTCAGCCCATGAAACGCATGATCCGTGGAGACGACGCGCGAGCGGCCGGTCGCGGCCCGCCCGAGCTTCAGTGCAGCCTCGACCGCTTCGGCTCCCGAGCTAGTGAACAGCACGCGCGCGAGCCGGTCCGGTGTTCGCTTCAGCAGCTCCTCGGCGAGCAGGCCCGGCAGGAGCGAGACCCCGAGCTGCACCGATCCTGGAGTGTCCAGCTCGAGCGCCTCGATCAGCGCTGCCCGGATTCGCGGGTTGTTGCGGCCCGCGTTGAACATCCCGAAGCCTCCGAGGAAATCGAGGTAGCGGTTGCCGCTCGAGTCGTAGAGGTACTGCCCTTGGGCTCGTGACCAGACTCGGTCGAAACCGATCGTACGCAGCACGCGCATGAACTGCGGATTGATCCCGCGTGCGTAGAGGTCGTAGTCCTCACCGGCCCGCGCTTCGAGCAGCTCTCGGATCACGGTCGGAGCGTAGCGCCCCGAAAACGCCGAGAGCCCCGCTGAGGGGGCTCTCGAATTGCGACATGGCGTCGCGAACTACTTGCCGTGACCGTTGCCGCCACCGGCGTGACTGTTACCGCCGCCACCGTGGCTGCTGCTGCCGCCTCCATGGCTCTTGCCGGCATGTCCGTGTGACGTCGCCTTGGCACTGCTGTGGCCGGAGTTGCCGTGGCTAGTCGAGGAACCGCTGCTGCTCACGTGGCTCGAAACGTGCGCCGGCGCCTTCTTCGGCTTCTTCGGCTTCAACGGCTTGTGGCCGTGGCCGTGGCTCGACGTGGTGGTCGTAGGCAATGTCGAAGCGTTCGTGCTCGTCGTCGAGGCCGCGTCGCCGGCACAGGCGCCCATGCTGTCGCCGTGTGCCATGTGCGCGGGAACTGCGGGAGCCGCGATGTTGATCGTGTGCTCGCCGCCGTTACCGGTCACGTGACAGACGTCCAGCTTTTCCTGACCGCCGGCGCTGTCAGCGCTGCCGCTGTCGTCGCCGGTCGTGGTCGACGTCGAGGTCGAGGTCGAGGTCGACGTGGTGCTGAGGGTGGTCGAAGTCTGGTGCTGCCCTTGCGAGTCGCTGTCTTCGGACTCCGACTCCTGGCCGTCCGCGGACTCTCCTTCACGGTCGCCGGTGGTCGTGTTCTGTGTCGAAGTCGTCTGGGACTCGGTCGTGCTCGTGGCCGGCTGGCTCTCCGAGGAGCTGACCGTGATCTGCGCGAGACCGACGCCTGCGGCGGCGGCGAACGCGAGACCCACGAGCACGCCGACGAGAGAGCGACGGGTCAGGCGAGTCAGTCGTTTGCGCACGTTGAATCCCTTTCAGGGTGGGGGAAGGAGCTTGGGGCTACGTACGTCAGTCGTCCGTGCCACCAAAAACTTGCGCCGCGCTCCCTCGATGGAGGGAGCGCCAAGGGAGACCGAGCCTCCAACTGACGGCAGCCGAACCCGCTTGCGGCGAGGGGTTCGGTCGGGAGGCCCGGTCCCGGTCTCGTCATTTCCGGGCGCGCGTCCTTTTCCCTTGTGGACGTTCGTGGTTTCCGGCGTGCGGGCGGAGTGTCTACGCCAAGTGAACGACGGTGGCACCGTCGGCCGAGTCCGCCTCGTAGCGTTCGACCAACTGGTGACGCGCGACCTCGTCGCGAACAGCCGCCCGCAGCACACCGGCACCGCGCCCGTGAACGACGTGGACGCTCCCCAGCCCGGCAAGCGCAGCCTGGTCTAGTAGCGAGCGGACAGCTTCCCTCGCTTCCTGCGCCGTTGTTCCGCGCACATCCAGCTGGTCCGAAACGTCGGCGAGCGCACTGGCGATCACACGTACGCCGGGCTCGTCTGCACGAGCCGCTTGGGGGCGAAGATCAGGTCCAAGGCGATCCAGTGGCACCCGGAGGCGCACACCGCCGCCCCCGATCACCTCGGCTTTTCCTGCCTCGATCGTAGTAATGGTGCCGCGCACGCCCACGTCCAGCGCGATAACCGGGTCGCCCGGTGAGAACTCCAGCTGGAGGGAATGCAATTCATCGAGGCTCTGCAACGCGCGATCCGCCTCGAGTGCGTGCTCAGAGGCAGCACCGAGACGGCGATCGCGCTCCCGCTCCGCCGCATCGACCTGCAGAGAGGCGGCACGCGTCGCCTCGAGCTGCCGCGCGAGCCTCAGTTCCTCGCGAAAGGCATGAAGCTCTCCACGTGCGTGCTCCAGCTCGCGCTCAGCCTTCGCGACGGTCATTCGGCGTTCCTCTGCGGCGGATGCACGAACGGATGCGATTTCGTCCTCGAGCTCGACTTGGCGTCTCTCGGCCTTCTCCGCCAGCAGGCCCGCCTCGGCCTCGCGCTGCCGCGCAGCCTCCAGAGCAGCAGCGCCTGCGGCGACGTTTGCCTCGGCCTCGCTCAGCAGCTCGGCCAGGCGCACTTGATCCGGCGACACCCGATTCCGGGCATCTGCGACCACCGACCGTTCGAGCCCCAGGCGCTCCGCGATCCGCAATGCCTGTGACGTACCGGGTCGACCAAGGGTGATCTCGTAGAGGGGAGCGTTCGTCTCGGCGTCGAAGCCGGTTGACGCATTGGCCGCCCCGTCCGTCGCGCTTGCCCATTCCTTCAGCTCCGGGTAATGCGTCGTCACAACGGTGAGCCGGGCTTGCGCAGCGAGGCGTGCGACCAGTGCCTGTGCAAGCGCCGAGCCTTCGACCGGATCCGTCCCGGCTGCGAGCTCATCCAGCAGGACGAGCGAGCGCGGCCCCGCGGACCCGAGGATCTCGACGATGTTGCGCAAATGGGCGGAAAACGTCGAGAGGCTCATCTCGATCGATTGCTCGTCTCCGATGTCGGCGAGAACCTGGTCGAAGACGGGTAGTTCGGCCCCCTCCGCCGGAAGGCGGAACCCGGCCTGGTGTAGCAGCGCAAAGAGCCCGATGGTCTTCAGCGCGACGGTCTTGCCGCCCGTATTCGGCCCACTGACGACCAGCGCGCGGAGCTCGCCGAGGTCGAGATCGACGGGAACAACCGTCGCCGTGTCGAGGAGAGGATGGCGTGCACCAACGAACCGCACGGAGTCCGCGGCTTTCGGGCGAACGCCTCGCCAGCTCCTTGAAAGAGTCGCGCGGGCGATCGCCAGGTCGGTCGCACCCGTCGCCTCCACGAGCACCACAATGTCTGCGGCCCGAGTGCCAACCAACGCAGAGAGCTCTCGGACGATTCTGTCCTCCTCTTCACGTTCGGCGGTCGCGATTTCCGCGAGCTGGTTGTTCAGCTCGACCACCGAGAGGGGCTCGACAAAGAGCGTCTGTCCAGAGCCGGAAGAGTCGTGAATGATTCCCGGGACCTTTCCGCGCGCGCTGGCCTTCACCGCTAAGACAGGACGGCCGCCGCGTTCCGTGATGAAGTTCTCCTGAAGAAACTCTCGAATCGCCCTCGACCGGGCTACTCGCGTGAGCTCCTCAGCAGCCCGATGCTTCTGGCTGCGCAGCTGACGACGGAGCTGGCGGAGAAGACGTGAAGCCTGGTCGCGCAAAACGGACCCGTCGTCTTCGAGACAGCGCGCGATCTCGCCCGCGGGGCCTGCGAGGCCATGGTCGATCGGTTCGAGGAGTTCGTATAGCCGAGGTGCGACTTCTCGGGCAGCAAGTGCGTCCTTGGCGGCCAGGGCGACGACGATCGAATGGCTGAGCTCATGCAACTCCGCGAGAGTGAGCGTCGCTCCGCGCGCTGCGCGTCTCGCCGCGTTTCGCACGTCCGCCACCCCGCTGAGCGAGGGTTCTGCGCTTTCAGCCCACAATGCGATAGCTTCGTCGGTGAGGTCCTGGCGACGATCGACTTCAGGTCCGTTCGATGATGGGAGCAGCTCCTTTGCGAGGGCTGCACCGTGTGCAGTCGCAGTCGCCTGAGCGACCTCGACGAGAATGGCCGAGAACTCGAGGACCTCGAGCGTGTGTTGGTTCACGATCGGACGGTAGCGAGGGTCGCGGGATATTTAAAGCCGTAAAGCGGAATTCTTGCTCAGGCGGCCCTGCCTAGTGTTGACGCCGGCCTACCCCCGAACCTTCGCATCACCGTCGCCCCCGACGCCGGTCTGCCCGCTCGCGAGGACTTCCTTGACCCATTTCGGATGATGCTGCCAGGCCCAATCGAGCTCGACGTCCCCGCGGACAATCCCGCGCAGGGCGTGCCGCGTCCTCGGATAGATCAGCGCGAGGTAGAGATGTCCCGCTAGCAGGATGAGCGAGATCCACATCAAGCCGTCGTGCAGCACGATCGTCCCCGCGAAACGGAACCGCGTGTCGCGCTCGCCGTACCACAAGAGCAAGCCGGAGATCGCGAAGAGCACCGCGAACGCAGCGGTGACCGCAGCGTTGAGCTTTTGGCCTGCGTTGAAACGGCCTTGCTTCGTGGGGTAACGACGGAGCCACAGGCGGTCGTCCGCGTCAAACCCGTCGAGATCGCCGAGTGTTCGGCGCAGCCCCCTCCGGTCGCCGAAGAGCACGACTGCCAGCAGCGCAAGAGCCCAGGCGATTGCCGTGTAGAGATGCACGTCCTTCACGAAAGCGCGGTTCCCGATCCTCGCAAGTGAAGGCAGATACAGAACCAGACCCGAGCCGAGCAGGACGAAGAACGCGGCCGCGTGGATCCAGTGCACCGCACGCTCGCTGCGAGAAAAGCGACTCACATACATCTTGTCGCGCTCAGGCACTGTGACCGATCCACGCGTTGCGGTCGTAGCCGCGCGCCTCCCAGTAACCGTCGAACGGCTCGTCGAGCAGCGTGATCTTGTCCAGCCACTTGACGCCCTTGTAGCCGTACATCTCCGGGATCACGACTCGCGCGGGCGCACCGTGGGGCCTCGTCAGCGGCGCGCCGTCCATTTCGTAAGCAAGCAGTGCGTCACCGAGAGCAACCTGCTGCATGGTCAGCGAGTCGCTGTACGCGCCGTCCGCCGAAAAGAACCCGAGCGCCTGCGCGGCGGGAAGTGGGCGCACCGTTGCGAGCAGGTCGCGAAACCGAACTCCGGACCAGTGAACGTTCGAGACCGACCAGCCCGTCACGCAATGGAAATCCGACACCTGTTCGACGCGTGGCAAGGCGTGGAGATCTGCATAACTGAGCTCGACGGGCTGTTCGACGAGGCCGTCGATGGTCAGCTTCCACGTGTCCGGATCGAAGTGCGGGATCGAGGTCACGCTGTAGATCCGCCACCCTGACCGCACGAGTCCGCCGAGCGGCGGCGGGAGTACGCCTGCGACCGGCAGCAAGACGTCGCGGGCGATGCTCCAGGCGGCAGGACCCCAGACGAGCGAGGTGACCCCACCGGCGACGAGCGTGAGAAACGTCCGTCTCCCGTACGGACGCGCGTCTGCCTGAGCTGGCTGCTCGATCTCCATAGTGTTCCGACATCGGCAGACCTCGTTCGTTACAGGAGCGGCCAAGTACCGTCGCTCACGAGAACGGCGACGAAGCTCTAATCCGAGAGGCTTCAGCCTCCGGGCCGCGCGGGTCTTAACGCGTCCTGAGTACGACCTGGTAGTTCGCTGTGCGTCACGTCTTCGCCGGGGAGAGGCCGGCGCGCAGCTCCGGGCGCCAGCGCCGCTCGAAGATGACGGCGAGCCAGATCGATCCTTCGAAGAGGACCATCAGAGGCACCATCTCGAAGACGGTCGTGACAGGGTCGACGCCGGGGAGAGCGACAGCGAGCGCCGCCATCGTGACGTAGCCGATCCTGCGATTTCTCCGGAGCTTCGCTGCCGTGAGGATCCGGAAGCGGACGAGACCGAGGATGAACACCGGCAGCTCGAAGACGATTCCCACGGCGAGCAGCGAGAGCAGGGCGAACGAGTAGTAGCTCGAGGCCCGGATCTGGATGTCGTAGATCCCGGAGTCGTAGTTGGTCAGGAAGTGAACGGCCGCCGGCAGCGCTACCTGGTGGCCGAATGCGATGCCCGCGGCGAACAACACCGTCGCGAACGCGACGAACCCGAAGACGGACTTCTCCACGCCCTTGCGGACTGCGGGGGCGAGGAAGCTCCAGATCTGCCAGAGAATGACCGGCAGCGCGATCGCGAAGCCGGCGTAGAGGCTGACCTTCAGCGAGGTCATGAACGGCTCGGCGACGCCGAAGGTCACGGGCTTCCGCCGGTGCGCGGGCAGCGCCTGGTTGAGCCAGTCGATCAGTTGATGATGGAAGCCGTAACCGACGGCGAAGCCGCCGGCCAGGGCGATGAGGACGACGATGAGCCGCGCGCGGAGCTCGCCGAGGTGATCGACAAGCTCCGCAGTGTCATCGTGACCGAGGCGTCGCGGCAGACGCATTGCTACGCGGCTTTCTCGTCCTCGCGCTCGAAGCGCGAGAGCGTCCGCTCAGCCGGAACCTGGTGGTCCTCGGTGGGAATCGCGAAGCGGTCGTGCGTGTCGGTCTTGTCGCCGGTGACCGAGTCCTTGAACTCGCGGAAACCGCGACCCATCGAGCGTCCCATCTCGGGGAGGCGCTTCGGACCGAACACGAGCAAAACGACGAGACCGAGCAAGAGGATTTCTGGCATTCCGATGAAGCCGGGCATGTGATTCCTTCCGTCAGGGTGAGATGGGGCGGCCGGTGTTCGGCCGCCCCGAGGTCGGGCGGTGCTAGGTGGCGATGAAGCCGGTGCCCTTGACTGCCGCCAGGATCTGCTTCTTGGTCTTCGCGCCCTGGAAGGCGGTCGGGGCGCCGGAGACGCCGTTGATGTCTCGGATCCAGCCGGCGTGGCGTGCCTCGACCGGCAGGATCGAACCGGCGGCGCCGAGGATCTTCTTCGACTTGATGTTTCCGACCTGCCCGAGGTAGGCAGCGACGCCCGTGTCCTCGAGCACCTGGGCGGTGGCCTTGAACTTGGCCTCGTCGGTGGTCGTGCCCTTGAAGTCGAAGTTCGGCTTCTTCACGGCAGCCTTGCCGAGTGCACCCTTGAGGAACGCGACATGAGCCACCTCGTGTGCACGGACGATGTTCGCGAACTTGCCGACATCGCCGCTGAAGTTGCCCTTGTTGACGGCCTCGGTGTAGAACGCCGCCTCGAGGTACTCGAGCGTCAACGCGAAGTTGAGAATCGCGACGTCGCTCTTGGCAACACCTGCGCCGGCAAGCGCGGGCAGAGCACCGAAGAAGGCGCTGCTGCCGAGAACCGCGACGCCGCCGACCCCAGCCTTGCGGAGAAACGCGGAGCGCGTGTCGCCGTCGACGTTCTGGGCGGCCTCGCGAATCGCGCCGTCCTGGTCAAGCTCTTCCAAGCTCGGAAGATGTGACATTGAGACTCCTTCTGCAGAAGCGGCGATCGAAGTAGTGGTGCCTGGCCTTGCTCCGTCTGCAGAAGCTATTCGCGCCTGGAATCGTTGCGGTTCATTTCTATCGTGGCCGTACAGATCGATTCCGTGCGGCTCTTGGATCACACTGCCGCCGCCGACGACGAGTGACGCGAGCCGCTCGGTTACAGCGGGCAGGGAACCGTCAAGCGCCTTGGGCCTCTGCCGATGAGGATGCATGTGAGTCGTCTACGCCCTATCCGGCGTTCCACTCGGCGTGGGCATGGCGTTCTTCAGACTCCATCGCCCACTTCGTCACAAGAGTCGTTCGTGTCGACTCTCGGAAAACTTCAGTCGTAGGGATAGGACGCCGATAAAGAGGTGGGATGGGGTCTGAGCGGTTCAGGTTCTGGCTAGGCGGCGCAGTGGCAATAGGAGCCGTCGTTTTTCTGCAGCAGCACGGGCCCGGCCTGCAATCGCACCGGGTTGCACTCGACCCGCAGCGTGGGTGGGACAAGGCAAAGGTGCCGGACCGGGCGCCGACTGTGCTGGAGCGTCGTCTGGGTGAGGTCGCGGCGCTCGCAGCAGGCCGGTCAGTGCAGGTGCGTTGTGAGGACTTCTCGGACGGAACGCCGGTCGAGCCGGGTGGGGTCGTCCAGTTTCGAGGGAACGAGCCTGCCGAGTTCGCGCGGATACGACCGGATGTTTGCACCGATCTCTCTCGTTTTCCCGGTTCGACGATCGGGGCGGCGTCGTGTCTCAGCAGACACGCCTGCGAGAGGGGGATAGTCATTGCCTCGCAAGCGATAACGATTCTGGCGCACGAGTCGCGCCACTTGTCCGGTATTCGCGATGAGGCGGTGACTCAGTGTTACGCGATGCAGAGCGTGCCGCGCCTTGCACACGCTCTCGGGGCGACAGCACAGGACGCGCAGGCGCTCGCAACGCTCGAGTACCTCATCGGCTACACGCGAATGCCGCCGGGGTACAGATCACCTGATTGCCGGCCCCACGGAAAACTCGACTTGAGTCCCGACACTCGCTGGCCGTAATCGCGATTCGGCTATGGCCTCGGTGTATCGACTTCAACAGCGGATCGCGTGTGAGAGCCGCAGGCACGCAGCAGATCTAGCCGATCGCTCCCGACAACTCTGAGGTCTGTCAGCCCCTCACGAGGCGCTCGAGTGGACCACGGTGATCTCGACGAGCATGCCGGCGACAAGATTCCGCTCGCACAGTCGTTCGCACAGGCTTTATGCCCTGGACCTTAGCTCCGTTGGGCGGCCGACTGAGGGGACTCACGCGACCTCCGGCGCCGATGCAAGACGTGACGGTGCTTCGTGGAGTGGGTCGGGAATGCGGTCTCCGAGTCGAAGCAGGACTGCTCCGGCCAGCACCGCGGCAAGCGCTCCGCCCCACCAGATCGCGTTTGGTGAGGTCTGTAGGAGAAGGCCACCAATCGCTGGGCCAATGGCCAGGGAAAGGGTGAAGGTCAGAGTGTAGAGAGACAGGTAGCGGCCGAGCAGATGGGCTGGAGCCATGTCCGCAACCAGTGGCCCGAGAACGAGAATGTGGGCGATCTCGCCGAGTGCGAAGACGATCGCAACGCCGACGAGGAGACTGGTCGCGGCGAGCGCCGAGTGGATGAACGTCGCTGGCAACACCGCGAGCAGGCTGACCGCAAAGAGTGCGCTTGTCGCCGCGAACGCGTGTGTGCGTCGCATCCGCGCCACTACGCGCACGGCCGGGATCTGCGCGATCACGATGAAGGACGTGTTGACGAGAACGATGATCCCGATTTCGGCGGGGCCGATCGGTGTGTGGGCCTTTGCAAATGGTGGCAGGATGTTGGAGAACAACGTGTGGCCGACGACGACGAGCACGGTGTTGGCTGCGATCACCGTGAGGAAGGTCCGGTCTCGAGCGACGGCGCGAAAGCCGGTTCCGTTGGCGTCTGTTGCTGGGACGGCCACGGCTCGCGGGCTCGGTACGGCGGCGAGCACGATCAGCGCGAATCCGGCATAGGTGACAGCGTCGAAAAAATAGAGAATCTGGAACGAGCTGAGCTGCTGTGCGGCTGCGACGACGAAGCCGGCTGCACTCGCGCCAGCACCGATGCCGAAGTTGCCGGCGACGCGGTTGAGGGCGAAGGCGGCCGCCCGCTGCTCAGGTGTGACCAACCTGACGATGAGCGTCCGGTTGGCCGTCCCAGCCGCTCCGAGCCCGGCTCCGCTGACGATCGAGCAGGCGAACGCCTGCCAGGGACGCTCTACGAAGGCGAAGCCGGCGTAGCCGAGGGCGCTCGCCACGCTTCCTGCGACCACGATCGCTTTCGCGGAGTACCGGTCGAGCAGCGCTCCCGTCGGCGGGGTGGCGATTGCGGACGTCCCCATGGTCGCCGCGAGAACCAGTCCGGCTGTCGAGGTTGAGAAGTCACGTATCTGGTGCAGATAGATGATCTCAAAGGGAAGGACGAGCCCGTAGCCGAAGTAGTTGAGAGCGTTTCCCGCTTGAAGGATGAGCACGGGGCGAGAGAGCCCGGTGCGCCAACCCGCGATCAGATGTGAGACGCGGTTCATCCGTCTAAAGGCCGCCACTGATTGCCGTTGTCCGCAGGCTCACCTCGGTCGCTCGCTAGGAGGCTCGAGCGACCACGGTGATCTCGACGAGCATGCCGGCAACGAGGTCCGCGCGCACCGTCGTCCGTACCGGCTTCACTCCCGTGAACTTCTGCTCGTAGACGGCGTTGAACGCGGGGAAGTCAGCCAGGTCAACGAGGTGAACAAGACAAGAAATGACGTCGTCGAGCGATGCTCCGCCAGCCTCGAGCACGGTCTCGATGTTGTTGAAGGTCTGCTCGGTCTGCTCGGCCAGATCGTCGCTAACCACGTTGCCCGTGTTCGGATCGAAGCCGCCTTGGCCGGACAGGAAGACCCATTCACCCACCGTAAGCCCCGGTGAATACGGCCCGGGGGGAGCGGGAACCTTGTCAGAGCTAATCAGACTTTTCATTGATGAGGGCCTCCTCCTCGAAGCGTGTTAGTCCGTAATTTTCCTCGGCAGTATACATACCGATCGGTGTACTTCGATTATCACATCAGCCGTCCGATCCCCAAGCTCACCGACTGGATCAGCTATACCGATCGGTATGTATACTACGGGCCATGACCGACCGGCCAAATGCGCACGACGCGCTGCTCGGGGCGACGAGCGAGCTGACCTATGAGTACGGCATCACGGGCACGGGAGTGGACGCCATCGCGGCCCGGGCAGGGGTGACGAAGCGGACCCTGTACCAGCACTTCGGCTCCAAGGATCGGCTGGTCGCCGAAGCGCTCAACGACCGAAACCGACGCGCACTACTTGCCCTCGAGACGAACGCGAGGCGTCGCTCCGAGGAGACCGGCGAACTGGTGATCCTCGCGCTCTTCGATGTGATCGAGAACGCCCTGCGCACGAAAACGAAGGCTGGATGCGCGTTCATCAACGCATCGCTCGAGATCAACCGCCCAGGCCATCCTGTTCGTGAGGCCGCGCTGGCGCATCTGCGCGCTCGGGAGGGACTCGTTCACCAACTCCTCACCGAGGCGGGCGTGGAAGATGCCGACCTCGCCGCCCAGGTGACGCTACTCGTCGACGGTGCGTACGCCGTTGGTGGGTCTCGCCGGGACCCAGCCGCGGCGCGTCATGGGAAAGCTGCGGTGGCCGCCCTGCTCGCGAGCCAAGTCGTCTCCTGACGACCGATGAGCGCGATCGCGTCTCATGCGCTTGCGGCTCGAAGACACGGGCGCAGTCCAGTGCATCGACTAGGAGTTGCAGCTCGGCACGAGCGTGAAGGGCTGGTAGCGGAGATCACCGCCCGTTTGCGGCGCTAACCTGCGCCGCAGGCCCCCGTAGCTCAGTGGATAGAGCAGCGGTTTCCTAAACCGCGTGCGCTGGTTCGATTCCGGCCGGGGGCATGCATTCGGCAGGCGTTCGCCAGCGCGCCGCCCGACGTTCCAGCGTCGGAGGGCGCCTCAGCGAGAAGATTCGTCTTCGCGAGCTCGCCGGATCTCCAGCAAGCCTGCGTCGGCGCGGGTGATCAACTCCGTAAGCCCATCTGCGGGCTCGTGCTCGGCCAGGCCGAACGTGATCGAGTGCCCTTCGTTCGCGGCTGCGAGCAGCGTCGCGATCCTGTCCATGCGCTCCCTCGCTGCCGCGATGGAGAGATTTGGCATTGCGCAGACGAATTCGTCTCCCCCGTAGCGCACGATCACGTCGTACGGCCGCAGGTTCGCACGCAGAGTCTCGACAACCAGCTTCAGGACCAGGTCTCCGGCTGCATGCCCCCGCTCGTCGTTCACCTGCTTCAAGCCGTCGACGTCGTGAAGGCAAGGTGAGCCGCCCACCGGTTCTGTGCGCCCGCTCGATCTCCCGGGTCACTCCGGCCAGTCCGAACTTCCGCGTTCACGCGCCGGTCACCTCGTCCGTCGCGGCGAGCACGAGATTCTGGCGAGCTTCGGCGTTCGCGCGCGTCGCCTCTGCACGGTCGTGCGCAGCCTCCTTGCGATCGGCCGATGCCCTCGAGCGGTCCTCGGCCGCCTTCGCTCGATCGGCAGCCGCGCGCGCACGGTCGCGCTCGGCTCGCAGCAGGATGTCCTCATCTGTCGCGTCGCCCGAAAGAGCGTCCGAGTCTGCGTTGGTGAGACGATCGCGCGCTTTGGCGAGCCGGTCACGCTCCTCGGCCGTCTGCAGCCGTGACCGCGCCGTGCCTTCGCGTGCCCCGGCTACCGACTCCCTGTCTTGTCCCGCGCGAGCGCGCGCCGAGGTCGTGCGCTCGTGCGTGGTCGCGTCGCCGCCCGCCGCGAAGTCCTCGTCCGAAGCCTGCTGATCCTCTTCGGCGCTTCGCTGGTCGCGGTCGCTTCCCGTCTGATCATGGTCAGACCAGGTCTGATCTGCGTCACTCGTAGTCTGGTCGCGATCGAGGAGCGTCCGTTCGCTGCTACGCGCGAGGATGGCGGATCGACCGTGCCCGATCCGCCGCAAGTCGGACAGGTGAACACCTCGGTCATGTCTTTCAACTCCTGCCCTTATGTAGCTCGATGCCACATCGTAGCCTCGGACATTTCGATTTCAGGCTGGAATGCGCCGCGAGACTGCGGTTCCGTTGCCTGTACGCGATCCGCAGAGCAACGGCTCCATGCACCAGCACGACATCGAGACTCCGACGATCTCGATGTATCCTCGATGGGTATTGGACGGCGCACCGCTGAGCGCACTTGAAGACCGTCACGAGGTGCGGGCTGATGTCGTTGCCTTGACGTTCGACGACGGCCCTTCGCAGTGGACACACGCGATTCTCGACCTGCTTGCGCAACATGGCGGGCACGCCACGTTCTTCGCGCTCGGCTGTCTCGCCTCAGCTCCGGAAGGACAAGAGACGATGCGCCGAACCATCGCGGCCGGCTCCGAGATCGGTAACCACACGTTTTCCCACCCTTCGCTGCCGACCATCGACGACGACGCAATCCGCGAAGAGCTCGAGCGTGGCGGCGCCGCAATCGAAGACGCGCTCGGCACGCCGCTTCGCTACTGGCGGCCACCCTTCTTTCACGTCGACGAACGCGTGCGTGCGGCTGCCGCGCCGTTCGGCCTGCAAGAGGTCGGCTGCTCGATGATGCCCTGGGACTGGGAATGGGACGCAGAGCGCAGCGCGTCGTTCGTGCTCGAGCGACTGCAGCCAGGCTCGATCGTCTGCATGCACGACGGACGGCCGCCCGACGAAGCTCCCGAACTGAGCGCGCCGACCCGGGAGCAATCGGTCGCGGCAGTCGGAATGATCCTCGAGGAGATGAGCGAGCGCGGCCTGCGCTCGGTGACGATCTCGGAGCTGCTCGCGGCCTAGCGGCCGATCGAGAGGATGCGGGCGCGCCAGGCGCCGCGCGGCGCCTCGATCTCGACCTCGTCGCCGACCTTGCGGCCGAGCAACGCACGGCCGACGGGCGAATCTGGAGAGACGCCGCCGACACTCGAGATCTCGACCTCCATCCGTTCGCCCTGGTCGTCCTCGATCTCGACCTTCGCACCGACCACGATCGTGCCGCCGGCCGCAGCGGTCTCGTCGATGATCACCGCACGGTCGAGCCGGTCTCGCAGCATGGTGATGCGACGCTCGAGGAGGCCCTGCTCGTTCTTTGCAGCGTGGTACTCGAAGTTCTCGGACAGGTCGCCGAAGCTGCGCGCGGTCGCGATCGCCTGCACCGCTTCCGTGCGCCGCGGCCCTTCGAGCTCGGCCAGCTCCGCCTCCAGCTGTTCCTTCTGCGCCTGGGTCAACGCCTCGGCTTTGTCGCCCGCCATTCAAGGAGCGTACCCGGCCTGCCGACAGGAGTAACTGGTACCTTGTGCCTACGGGTCGCAATACGGCGGCTCGGTGAGATGAGCTTCTCGTTCCTCCTTCGGGTGTTTCGAGGTAGGCAAGTCTCGAACACAGACAAAGGAGTAGAACAACCTATGCAGCAATCTTTTCGCGAGCTCGGCGTGTCGCAGCCTGTCGTCGACGCGCTCGCAGCCCGCTCGATTCTCGAGCCGTTCAGGATCCAGGCGCTCGTCCTCCCGGACGCGCTCGCCGGCCTTGACGTGCTCGCCAAGTCACCGACCGGATCGGGGAAGACGCTCGCGTTCGCCCTCCCGATCGTCGAGCGAACAACGGCCGCCGATGCGCGACCGTCGGCGCTCGTGCTCGTTCCGACGCGCGAGCTCGCGGCTCAGGTCAGCGCCGAGCTCGAGTCACTCGTCAAGGCGAAAGGCCTCAAGGTCGCGGCCGTCTACGGGGGCATGCCGCTCCAGGCTCAGGCCAAGCGCGCGAAGAGCGCACACGTCCTGATCGCCACCCCCGGCCGCCTGCAGGATCTCGCCGACCGGCGATTGATCGATCTCTCGCACGTTCGCATCCTCGTTCTCGACGAGGCCGACCGCATGCTCGACATGGGCTTCCAGCCTCAGGTCGACCGAATCGTGAAGCGGCTGCCGCGCAATCGCCAGACGATGTTCTTCTCGGCAACGCTCGACGGCCCGGTGGGAGAGTTGGCACGCAACTACACCAACAGCCCCTCGCGCTTCGAAGCGGCACTCGCCGAAGAGCAGGAGCCGGGCGAGATCGTGCACACCTTCATGTCCGTGACAGCGGACACCAAGGTCGAGACGCTCGTGAAGCAGCTCAAGTCGTCCGAAGGGCTGACGCTCGTCTTCGTGCGAACGAAGCGCGGCGCCGACAAGCTCGTGCAGAAGCTCGGTAGGCAGGACATCGCCGCCGTCGCGATGCACGGCGACATGTCACAGAACGCCCGAGAGCGGGCGCTTGCCCGCTTCGAGAGCGGCAAGGTCACGACGCTCGTCGCCACCGATGTCGCCGCTCGCGGCCTCGACCTCGACGACATCACACACGTGATCAACTTCGATCCGCCGGGCGAGGACAAGGACTACGTCCACCGCACGGGCCGCACCGGCCGCGCGGGCCGCAACGGCAAGGCGATCACGCTCGTGTTGCCGGAGCAGCAGGCCGAGACGAGTCACGTCGCCCGCAGGCTCGGACACCACGAGCAGTTCGAGGAGGCCGGCCTGCAATCAGCACGGCCGAAGCTCCTCTACACGAGCCGCCGCGGCCGGCGCTCGAAGTGGTAACCCTCTAAACGACCGCAAGTCCACGTGCCTTGCGCGAGGTCGCTGACTGCCGCTTCTGGGCGGACAGTTCGGCCTTGCGCAAGCGCACGTGATCCGGTGTCACCTCGACGCATTCGTCGTCCCCCAGGAACTCGAGCGCCTGTTCCAGTGACAACAACCGCGGCGGGATCAGCCGGACGAGCTCGTCGGCGGTCGACGAGCGCATGTTCGTGAGCTTCTTCTCCTTCGTCGCGTTGACGTCGAGATCCTCGGCGCGCGCATTCTCACCGACGACCATGCCCTCGTAGACCTCGGTGCCGGGGGCGATGAACATCTGCCCACGCTCCTGCAGGTTGAGCAGTGCGAACGAGGTGGCCGGGCCCGCGGCGATCGGCGACGAGGCTCCCCGTCGGCCGCGTTCGCAGCTCCCCGTGCCACGGCTCGTACGCGTGGAAGACATGGTGGAGGATGCCCGTGCCGCGCGTCTCGGTCAGGAACTCCGTGCGGAAGCCGATCAGGCCGCGCGCGGGAACGAGATATTCCATCCGCACCCAGCCCGTCCCGTGGTTGACCATCTGCTCGAGGCGGCCTTTGCGCAGTGCGAGCAACTGCGTGATCACACCGACGTAGTCGTCCGGCGCATCGATCGCCAGCCGTTCGACAGGCTCGTGCACCTTGCCGTCGATGTCCCGCGTCACGACCTGCGGCTTGCCCACGGTAAGCTCGAAGCCCTCGCGGCGCATCAGCTCGACGAGCACAGCAAGCTGCAGCTCTCCGCGTCCCTGCACCTCCCACGCGTCAGGACGCTCAGTGGGTAGAACGCGAAGGGAGACGTTGCCGACGAGCTCCTGCTCGAGACGCGCAAGCACCATGCTCGCGGTGAGTCGCGTCCCGTCCTGTCCTGCGAGCGGTGACGTGTTCACACCGATCGTCATGGCGAGGCTCGGCTCGTCGACGCCGATCACCGGCAGCGGCCGCGGATCGTCGGGATCGGCAAGCGTCTCGCCGATCGTCACCTCGGGGATGCCGGCAACGGCGATCAGCTCTCCCGGCCCCGCCTCCTCGGCGTCGACGCGGTCGAGCGCCTCCGTGACGTAAAGCTCGGTCACCTTCACGCGCGTGATCTGACCGTCCGCGCGGCACCACGCGACCTGCTGCCCCTTACGGATCGTCCCCTCACGGATGCGGCAGAGAGCGAGCCGTCCCAGATACGGAGAAGCGTCCAGATTGGTGACGTGCGCCTGCAGCGGATGTCCCTCTTCGTACGACGGCGCCGGAATCCGCTCCATCAACACTTCGAAGAGCGGCTCGAGATCGTCCGCGAGGTCGTCAGGATCGAGCCCGGCGCGACCGGCGCGCGCATTGGCGTAGACGATCGGGAACTCGATCTGGGTCTCGTCGGCGTCGAGATCGAGGAAGAGCTCGTACACCTCGTTCACGACGTCGGTGATGCGCGCGTCGGGACGGTCAACCTTGTTGACGACGAGAATCACCGGCAGCTGCGACTCGAGCGCCTTGCGCAACACGAACCTCGTCTGCGGCAACGGCCCTTCACTCGCGTCGACAAGCAGGAGGACGCCGTCGACCATCGTCAGTGCACGTTCCACCTCGCCCCCGAAGTCCGCGTGCCCGGGCGTGTCGACGATGTTGATCTTGATGCCCCCGTGGCGGACGGCGGTGTTCTTCGCCAGGATCGTGATGCCCTTCTCGCGCTCGAGGTCCATCGAGTCGAGCACGCGCTCATTGACCTCCTGGTTCGAGCGGAACGAACCCGATTGCCAGAGCATCGCGTCGACGAGGGTCGTCTTCCCATGGTCGACGTGCGCCACGATCGCAACGTCCCGAATATCCTCGCGAAGGGCCATTCGAAGAGGGTAGCGGCGGGCACCGCCGCCCCTGTGGATTCGGTCGCTATTCTGTGTACTGACTGGAGCGAGCATTCTGCGCGCGCCCTTCGAGGAAGGTGGGTCCATGACTGCGGAAGCTCAATCGGTTCAACGCCCCGGAGGCGGCCGCCTCGACGGTCAAATGCTCTGGTTCAACAACGACAAGGGCCACGGCTTCCTCGAGAGCGCGACGAAGGAACGTCTGCGCGTCGAAGCGGCAGATTTCAGCAACGGCCCGCCCGAAGGACGCTGCGCCGGGCTCGCCGTCACGTACCAGCTCGACGGCGACGGTGAAAGCGCAAAGCCTTTCGACGTCACCTTCCGCGACGACGCAGCACCACGTCGCGCGCGCATCCGCCGCAGCGCCGGCCGCTAGCCGCTAGGGCAGGCGCGGCGACCAGAGCGCCGAGAGCACGCCGGCGGCGATGAGCAGCGCGGCCGCTGCAGCCAGGAACCCGTACGTGATCTCGCTCTTGCCCGGCTTGCGGCCGAGCCGCGAGCCGAGCTTCGAATACGCGGTCTGAAGCGACTTCGCGTCCTGGGCTGCGAAGAAGTCGCCGCCGGTTCTATCCGCGATCGCCTTCAACGTCGTCGGATCCGGCGGCACCGGTACGCGCCGGCCGCCGAACGGGCCCGCGGGGCCGCCGCCGGGGCCGAAGTTGAGCGTGCCGTTCGGTGTGCCGAGCGCGACGGTGTAAACGGGGATCCCTGCGGCACGCGCCCGGTCGGCGCCCTGCAGCGGTTCGAGCTCGCCGCGCGTCTGCGCACCGTCGGAGAGAAAAAGGATCGACACGAGGCCTTTCGTCTGCGTGTCCGTTCCCGCAGTCACGACAGCCGCGAGGTTCCCGTTCTGTCCACCGACCGCCTGTTGCCCGAGCGTGACCGCCGCCGCCAGCGCGTCGCCGATCGCAGTGCCGCCGAAGCTCGGGAACCATTCGATCGTGTCCAACGCCTTCCGCACCAGATCGTGATCCGCGGTCGGCGGCGCAGCAACTGCCGGATCGCCGGCGAAGGCGATCAAGCCGACCTGGAGCCGGTCGGGCACGCGTGAGAGAAACGTCCGTACCGCCGCGCTCGCCGCGCCGAGGCGCGTGGGCTTGACGTCCCTCGCCTCCATCGACCGCGACACGTCGATCACGAGGATGACCGTCGCACGGTCGCTTGGCACGAGCGTCGTGTGCTGCGGCCGCGCCATTCCGACGCACAGAGCCGCGAGCGCGAGCAGGAACAGCACCAGCGGGACATAGCGGCGCCAGAAGCGGTCGCCGACCACGCCGGCGAGAACCTCGAGGTTGGTGAACCGGATCGCATACTTCATCCGGCGGCGCTCGGACAGGATCCACAAGCCGACTGCGAGCGGGATCACCAGCAGCGTGAGCAGCAGCAGCGGTCGCTCGAAGCTCACGAGCCGCCTCCGCAGACCGCGCCGACCTGCACGACCCCGCGCACGGCTTGCACCGCGATCGCCGACCGCGCGCGAACCTCGACACGCCTGCCGTGGACCGTCTGCGTCGCGCGAACGCTGCCAACCAGTGCGGCGTTCGGCGGCTGCTGTGTGTAGAACGCGATCGCGTGCCACGATGAGATGAGCCGTTCGCTCGCCGAACACGTCACGATTGCCCGCACGCTGCCGGGACGGAGCCGCACCGTTCTGACACGGCGAATCGTCGGCTCACCGGGTGGAAAGACACCCGGCTTCCTGTATGGCACCGGGCCTGAGCCGCCGCCGGCTGTCGGCAGGCAGCCGAGATGTGGCCGGAAGCTCGGCGCGCGTGGGGCGTTGCCGGTGTAGGTCGCGCGGAATACCGCCGAGCGTTCTGTCGTCACACCCGGGCCGACCGGGCTGCCCAGCCGGGCGCCGAACGCCACATCGATTGCGCGGTCGGTGAGCTCCGCGTCAAGGCCGCCGATCACGTAGCCTCGCGGACACGACTGCTGGAAGTCGACGGCGGGCCTCGTCGAGCCAAGACTTGCGGGCACGACCACCCACGGCCCGGCCACGCGCACGCAGAACTGCAAGCCGCGACACTCGTTCGTCGCCCGGGCGGGACCGACCGCACCGGCGGCCGCGATGCATGCGGCGAGCGCCGACGCAACCAGCAGCCGTCTCATGGAACTCTCCGGAACCAGAGCGAGCTCAAGGCGCCGCCGACAAGGAGGAACGCCGCCGACCCTCCGGCGAAGAGATCCGTGATCTCCCGGGACTGGCGGTGGTGTCCCAGCCTGGAGCCCAGGCGCCGATACACGTCCTGCAGACCCTGCTTGTCCGGCGCGGTGAAGAGGCGTCCGCCGGTGACGCGTGAGATCATCCGCAGCGTGTCGGGGCTGGGCGGCACGCGCAACTGTGCCTGATAGCCGCCGGCGACCGGAACGTTCACGACGCCGTCCGGAGTCCCGATCACCACCGAGTAGATCGGGATGTGAGCTCGAAGAGCCTGCTGCGCCGCGACGTCGGGAGTCGTACGCCCGCTCATCTGAGCGCCGTCGGAGATGACGAGCATCGCGGTCGGGGGAACCGTTCCGTCGGATGCGCGCTCCTGTTTCGCCAGCTTCGTGCCGAGCGCGATCGCGTCACCCAGCGCGGTTCCCTCACCCGGACGCAGCGAACGCAGCGCCTGTGCAACGAGGTCCCGGTCCTCCGTCGGCGCGAGCGCGAGATAGGCGCGCCCCGAGAAGCCGATCACGGCGACACGAAACCGTTTTGGCAGCTCGCCGACGAATGCGCGCGCCGCGTTCTCCGCCGCACCGAGACGCGAGGGGCGCACGTCCTGCGACTGCATCGAGAGCGACGTGTCGATGGCGACGATCACGGTCGCCTCTTCGCGTTGCACGTTGACGCTCGCATGCGGGCGCGCAACTCCCACGACCATGGCCGCAAGCCCGACGAGGAGGAGCGCAAGTGGAACATGGCGCCGCCAGCCGGGCGCGGTGGCAACCAGATTCGGCAGCAGCGCTGGAGTCGTGAAGCGCTCCGCAAACGCCTCGCGACGCCGTTCGCGCAGCACGTAGGCGGCGACGAGCAGCGGCACGAGCACGAGGCCGATCAACGCGAGCGGCCACTGGAAGCTCACCGCCGTCCACCTCGGCGCAGGAAGACTGCGAACGCACGGAGCCAGTCGCCCGTCGTCGAAAGAACGACATGACGGGCGCCGGCGGAGGCAAGCGCGCGTGCAACCGTCTTCCGCTCCTCGGCTGCCGCTGCCGCGAAGCGCGCGCGGACCCGCTCGCTGCGCGTGTCGGCGCGCAGCTGCCTGCCCGTCTCGGGATCCACCAGCCACAGCACGCCGGCGTTCGGCAGCTCCTGTTCACGCGGATCGCGAATCTCGACCGCGACGATGTCGTGCCTGCCCGCCAGCTCGAGCAGCGGCCGCCGCCAGTCGAGCGGGCCGCGAAAGTCGCTCACGACGACGACCGCCGCGCGCTGACGCGCCAGCGCGCCGGTGCGGTGCAGCGCATCGCCCAGCGAAATGCCGGCGGCGCCGTCCTCTTGCGATTCCTCCTGGAGCGTGGAAAGCAGGCCGAGCAGCCCGAGCCGTCCTTGCCGAGGAGGCAGCGTCTTCGGCCGGTCGTCGCCGAACGTGACGAAGCCGAGCCTGTTGCCGCGGCGCGTCGCGACGTGGCCGAGCGCGATCGCAACCCCTTCGGCCACGTCCGCCTTGCGCCGGTCGGCGGTGCCGAAGCGCATTGAGGCCGACGTGTCGAGGACGAGCCAGGTGACGAGCACGCGCTCCGCCAGGTGCACGCGAACGTGTGGAACGCTCGTCCGTGCGGTGACGTTCCAGTCGATCCGCCGGACGTCGTCGTCTCCCGGAACGTACGGCCGAACCTGAGCGAGCTCGGTCCCGTCACCGAGCAGCGTCGAGCGGTAATCGCCCGCGAGCAATCCCTCCATCCTGCGGCCGATGCTGACGTCGAGTGCGCGCAGCAGCGCGTCGGGCAGCGGGCCCGGTCCCGGCCGCGCGGGCGTCGGCTCGGAGCGCAGGAACGGGCTCACGCCGCGCCGGCGTGTCCGGTCGCGAGATCCGTCTTCGGAACCGGCACCGCGGCAAGCACGCGCTCGAGGATCGAGTCAGGTGTGACCTCTTCCGCCAGGGCCTGATAGGTCAGAACGAGCCGGTGTCGCAGTGCATCCTTCGCAAGCGCCTGCAGGTCGTCGGCGAGCACGTAGTCGCGTCCGCGCACGAGCGCGAGCGCACGCGAGGACTGCACGAGGCTGATCGGCCCGCGCGGACTGGCCCCGAAGGCGATGTACTCGTCGATGCCGTCGATCCCATAGGTCGCCGGCGTGCGGGTCGCGGTCGCCAGGCCGACGGCGTAGCTGACCAGAGCCGGGTCGACGTACACCTCGAACACGCTCCGCTGCAGAGCACGGAGATCGTCGAGCGACAGGGCTTCGCGAAGCTCCGGCGCCTTGACGAGCTGCCGCTGGACGATCGTCAGCTCCTCGTCGTGCTCCGGATAGTCGATCAGCACCTTGAGCATGAACCGGTCGACCTGCGCTTCCGGCAGCGGGTACGTCCCCTCGGATTCGATCGGGTTCTGGGTTGCCATCACGAGGAAGGGCTCCGGCACGGGATACGTCGTGTGTCCGATCGTGACCTGGCGCTCCTGCATCACCTCGAGCAGCGCCGACTGGACTTTCGCCGGAGCGCGGTTGATCTCATCGGCCAGCAGGAAGTTGCAGAAGACCGGGCCGAGCTCGGTGTCGAATGCGCCCTCGCCGGGCCGGTAGATGCGCGTGCCGACGAGGTCGGAAGGCACGAGATCGGGGGTGAACTGGATCCGGGAGAACGATCCCCCGAGCACCCCCGCAGTCGTCTTGATCGTCAGGGTCTTCGCGAGGCCCGGCACGCCCTCGATCAGGAGGTGGCCCTGGGCCAGCAGGCAGACGAGCACCCGCTCGAGCATCTCGTCCTGGCCCGCGATCACCCGCCGGATCTCGAAGAGCGCCTGCTCGAGCCGGTCTTTGGCCTCGGCCGGCGAGGGCACGGACAGGTCGCTGGGCTGCTCGGTCACGTCGTCTCCCTCCGTCGCGTATACAGAGTCATATACGAGAGCAGGAGAACTTAAGTTTCTCCTGAGAGGCTGAACGGTTCGGCTTGGCAAGTCCGCCTAGAACCCTTAGCCTCTGGACATGACCAAATATCTGATCGAGCGCCAGTTTTCCGTCGGTGAAGCAGAGATGCCCGAGGTCGGGCGACGGTCCAAGCGAATCGCCAACGAGAAGTATCCGGAGATCACCTGGATCCACAGCCACGTCGTCGTCGACAAGGCCGGCAAGGTGAAGACCTACTGCGTCTACGAAGCGCCGAGCGAGGAGATCGTCCTGAGCCACGCCGACGAGCTGGGCATGCACAGCGTCGAGGGCATCTACGAGATCGCGGGCGACGTCACCCCGGACGACTTCCCGCTGAACTAGGACGTCGGCTCGTCAGCCGCCTGCGGTGCTCGCCGTCCGAGCAGCTCCGCGTCACCCCGATGCAGGAACGCCGCCGCGGCAACGGCCTGGCGCATCGTGAGCTTGTGCCGGAGCTCGGGGTTGGAATCGCCGATCAGCTCCAGCGCCTGGCGATAGAAACCGACTGCCTCTTCCTTCGCCCAGCCCCGGCCGGCCTGATCGGCGGCGACCGTGAAGTACTCCGCAGCCTTCGCATCCTCCCCGGCCTCGCGCCAGTGCTGCGCCAGCGCCGACGCCGCCGCCGCGATCTCCGGCGTCGACTTCTCGAGGAAGTCCGCCACCTGCGCGTGACGCTTGCGACGCTGCGGACGCGGCAGGGTTGCGTAGGCCGCGTCGCGGATCAGATCGTGCTTGAAGCTGAACTGCTGGTCTCCGCGTAGCCTCGAAACGGGCTCACGCCGAACGAAGTCGCGGCCCTCGAGCGAGTCGAGGAGCTCGGCCAGGTCGAGCCGGCCCGAGGACATTCCTTCGAGCGCGCCGGTCCAGAAGACCTTTCCGACGACGGCCGCGTCGAGCAGCACCGCGCGTTCATCGGGCGGCAGCGCATCGAGACGCGCGGAGACGATGCCGCGGATCGTCGTCGGCAGCTCGGCGAACTCTTTCGTTGCGTTCTCGGCGACCGACGCCGCCAGCTCTTCGATGAACAGCGGATTGCCTTCGCCGATCAGCCCGATCTCGCCGGACTCGCCGGACGGCTTTTGCATGTGTTCCAGAACCTGGACGGCGAGCTCCTTCGCGTCGTCCGCGCCGAGCGGCTCGATCTGCAGCGCCGCATAGCCGGGCAGTCCCCCGCCCCACGAAGGGCGCCGCTCGAGCAGCTCCGGGCGCGCGAGCGCGAGCAGAAACAGCGGCACGTCGCGTACGCGCGAGGCGAGCACCTCGAGAAGGTCGAGCATGCCGGAATCCGCCCAGTGAATGTCCTCGAAGACGAGCACGGTCGGTTGGGCGGCCGCCAGCGCCTCGACGAAACGGCGTGCAGAATAGAAGAGCGTCTGGCGGTCACCGACGTCGTCTCCCCCGCCGAGGCCGATCAGCATCGCGACGTGCGCCGCAACCTCGCTCGACTCTTCGCCGAGCAGCTCCGCAACAACCTGGTCGAGCTTCGCGCAGGCGGCGTCCGCCTCGTCCGTGTCGAAGATCTTGGCCACCTGCTTGACCTGTGTCGCGAACGCGGCGTACGGAATCACCTCGCCGTACGGAAGCGATCTCCCCCTCACCGCACGCGCGCCGTTTTCTCCCGCAATCGTCGAGAACTCGCTCGCGAGCCGCGTCTTGCCGATACCCGCCGGTCCGAAGAGCGTTACGAGCTGCGGGCGCCGCTCCTCGACGATTGCGCCCCAGATTCGCCGGAGCGCCTCGAGCTCGGTCGATCGCCCGAGCATCGGCGCGCGTCCTGCGGCCCGTTCGCCCGGTGCCGCCGACGCGGCGACGGCGCGCCACACGCGCACCGGCTCCTGCTTGCCTTTTGCGACGACCGGTTCCGCCTCCTCGTAACGAATCACGGAACGGGTCGCGCGGTACGTTTCCTCGCCGACGATGATCCCGTTGACGGGCGCCGCGTTTTGCAGGCGAGACGCAGTGTTGACGACATCGCCCGCGACGACTCCTTCACCCTGGGCCGCGCTCGCGGTGAGGGTCACCAGCGCCTCGCCGGTGTTGACCGCGATCCGAACCTTCAGGTCGAGGTCGGCATCGCTTTCGTTCAGCTCGTGCACCGCCGCGCACATCGCGAGCGCGGCTCTCACCGCGCGTTCCGGGTCGTCGCCACGTGCAAGCGGCGCGCCGAAGACGGCCATGACCGCATCGCCGATGAACTTCTCGACGGTCCCGCCGCACGCCTCGATCTGCTCACGTACGCGTGCGAAGTACGGCGTCAGGATCGCGCGCACGTCCTCGGGGTCGAGGCGCTCGGCGCGCGCCGTGAAGCCGACGAGGTCGGCGAAGAGCACTGTGACGACCTTGCGCTCCTCCGCGAGCCCGTGCTGGGCGGGCAGTGACTCGCCGCAGGCCAGGCAGAACTTTGCGACCGGCGGGTTCTCCTGGCCGCACTTCGGACACGTCACCATGTCAGGAGGGTACGGGGGAACCCGGGGCTGGTCTAGCTTTCGCCGGACTTGCGGCGCCGGTAGAGAACGAAACCGGCGACGGCCGCGATCCCCGCTGTGGCCGCGGCCGCGATGACGAGCCGGTCCCGGCTCGCCGAGCTGCCGCTGCTCTTCGGCGCGACGAGCTTGTGGCCCGAAGCCGCCGCGAGCCGCTGAACGGCGGCGATGGCTCCGTCGACCTCCTTCGTGGCATCACGCCCCGGTGGTGGCAGCTTCTTGAGGACGGCTTCGGCTTGCGGCCTCGGATCGCCCTTGACTGCGTAGCCGTAGCCCGACGGCATCACGACAAGCAGCCCGTCGCGATAGACGAACGCGAGCTCGAGCCCGAGGAACTGCGCGTACTTCTGCGGCTTGCCGAACAATCCGAAGGCGGTGCCCAGGTCCGAGGGGCTCAGGATCACCGCCACTCTGATGGGAAAGCCGGTTTTGGCCGCATTGCTCAGCAGTGTGTTCAGACGCTTGACCGCGGCGGCGTCGATGTTCGTGGTGAACGGCAGGTAGGACTTCTGCGTGAGCAGATAATCGCTGGCGGGATCGCCGTTGGCGTGCGCGACTGCGGGGACGCAGAGACAGATCGCGGCCGCGACGGCGACCGCGCAGCGTCTAGCCAAGCGTGTCGACCGCCAGCAGCACGACAACGATGCACGCGGCGAGCCCCGCGGCGAAGGCGACCAGCGCGGCAGTCAGCAAGAGCGGAACGTTTCTCATCCGGCGGCTCGATCGATGAACGTCACGGTAAACGCTTGGCCGCCGCCCGGCGGCGTGATCTCGAACGAAAGGCCCCAGTGGCCGACCATGACCAGTGCCTGGACGTCGCGTTTGTAGACGCCCGGAGCGCTCTCCGGCAGCGTGTAGCTCTGCGTGCCCATCTCCATGTCGAGCATCGAGAATCCGGCGACGACGGTCGCGTGCCGCACGGGTTGCCCGCCCTTCGTGATCCGGAGTGCCACCGCATTGGGTGAAGCGGCCCGGTTGGGAGCAACGCCGAGCGCAATGCGGTAGCCGTCCTGGTTCACGACTTCCTGGACCGGGCCTGGTCCGACATGCGCAAGCGCGCTGCCGGCCGTCGCCAGCGCCTTCGCCGGCGGTGGGAGGCTCGAAAGTACGGCCGCCGCAGTCACCGCAGCGGCGACGAGCACCGTCTCTGCCGAAACGAGACGGCGCAGCAACACGGCCGTTCCGGGTCCGAGCTCCGGCCGGTCGCCGGACGCAGCCAGTCGCGGCTTCGTACGCAACAGGTTCACTGCGGCGAGCAGCAAGGCTGCGCAGAGCAGGCCGATCTTCACGAGCAGTGCCTGGCCGTACGACGTCTGCCAGAGAGAACTGAGCGTCGGCAGGTGGATGAGCGACGCACCCACACCCGAGCCGATCAGAGCGAGGACAGACACGAACGCCGTGTTGGAGAACCTCGGAACGCAGATGACGAGCCCGGCGACGCGACGCGCCACGGGCAAGCTCCGCCAAAGAACGAGCAGTCCGATCAGACCGCCGACCCAGACGGAGCCGGAGACCAGGTGCAGCCAGTCGAGCACGACCGACAGGCCGCGCGGAGAGGTCTGTGCCGCATGCCCGGAAAGGCCGGGAACGAACAGCAGCGCCGCGGCCGCCAGCAGCGCACCCGAAGTCGCGAGCAGCTCGGCGACGGAACGTTTCGGCCGTTCCGGGCGGTCGAGCCAGATCGCCAGGGCGGCGGCGAGTGTAAAGAGTGCAAACGCGATCTCGAGATCGAGGAAGCCGCGCCCGAACGCGGAGTCATGAAGGAGCGGCAGGACGCTCCCGACAGAGAACGCCGACCGTAACGCGAATTGGGCGGTGGCCATCTCGACGTAGATCGGAGTCGCTACGAGCCCGATGATCGCGGCGACGCCGAATGCGATCGACACTGCTCGCAGACGCGTGCCCGACACACGCCGCACGACGGGTCGTGCCGTGGCGATTCGCAGGACGAAGAGTCCGATCGCCGCCATGACGGCGAGAAAGACAATCGCGCGTGCGGTGACGAGGCTCGGCGTCGCCGCCGTCTCCGAGATCGACGGAACCGGAAACTGGGGTAACGGACCGGGGTTCGGTCCCACGCCGAACGTGAACGCATTCCGCACCGGGTGGCCGTCGACCGAGATAACTCGCCAGTAGACGAGATACCACCCCGCCGCCAGGTGATGAAGCGGGACGACGAGGGTCTTCGGATCGGAGGCAGACCGGCGCGGCGGCCCGGCGATCTGCTGCTGCCCGGCTGCGTTGGTGACGGAGACGATCGCGAAGCGCGGCTCGACCGCCTCCGAGAAGGTCAACAGGACGACGGGAGGCGGCCGGTCGACGATCGAGCTGGGCAACGGGGTCGTGTGCTCGAGCACAGCGTGCGCCCACGCGGCCGCAGGAAGCGCGAAGGCCCCTGCAGCCGCGACGAGCAGCAATGCGATGCGCGTGCGGGCGTTCACGTCAGCGCGCGCGTCCCGGACTTACCGACGAGGGCGGCGACTGCAGCAACGAGCGCGAGCCCGGCCACCGCAAGTGCCACGATCCCCAAAGTGTCGCTCCCACCGCCGGCGAGTGACGACTTCGCTTCGACCGTCGGGGCCGGCGTGTCGGAGGATTCCGGTCCGGCCCAGTCCACCACGCTCCCGTCGGAGTAGGTCTGTCGAACCTTGAAGGAGTACGTCTTCGCCGTGTCCACGGATGCGAGGAACTGGAAGACCGCATCCTCTTCGGTCGGGACCTTGCCACCCGTCCATGTGATCTTCTGGATGACCGTGTTCTCACCCGTACCGGTCGTCTGGGCCTCTCGCTTCCAGGCCGCGTTCGGCACAAACGAGTCGATCGAGAAACCACTCGGCGGCGTGAGCTCGACCGCCGTCGTCGTTGCATTCTCCTTCTCCGTCGGCACGGCGAGCGTGAAGAGCTGGCCGTGCTTGGTCACGACGACGGGTGGGCTGACCTCTGCATGGCCGAAGGCCGATCCTGCGAACGCCAACGCTCCTCCGACGGCTAAGGGGAGGACGAGCAAGCGCAGCTTTACGCGCAACAACTTCATCGATGTGTCTCCTTTCGGTTCGGAAGTGAACGTCAGGAGGAACACAGGCGGAGCGCGCGCGGAACCGGCTCCGACACGCACGGAATCGCGCGGGATGTCGAGCCGGCACGCCGGCAGAAGCAGCGGGGACACTGCGATGCGAAGCGCGGCCGCACCGAGCGCTGCGTACGTGCGCCTCATCCAAGCGAAGACGTGTCGCCCCGCGGCGATCAGGGCGGCCGCGACAAACGACAGGGCAGTCGCGATCGGAATCAGGTCGTGGTGGACCGGTCCGAGCAAACAGTGCAGCCCGTGCCAGCCGAGACCGGCGCGCCAGTGCAGGAACGCTTCGAAGAATCCTCCCGCGACCGAGGTCATCGCCGAGAGCACGAGTCCCGACAAGACCATGCGTCCCGCGCCCAAGCTCGGCGCCGGCGCGGCAAGGCGTCGTGCCTCGAGTCGCGCTCGCTCTCTGATGCCCATCGCGGCGAGCGCGCAGATCGCGATCGCCAGAGACGCGCCGAGCGTCAGCGCGACGAGCGTCACCACCGGCAGCGACGGGCCTCCGGCCTGTGCCTCGAGCACCCGCGCCGCCGGAGCGGGCGAGACCGCGTAAGCGATGCTGCGGGAGAGCAGGACGACGAGGACCCCGGAGCCCAGCCACAACCCGGTTTTCAAAGCTCGCGGCTTCATTGCACCTTCAGCGTAAACGGCGCGGTCAGAATGTGTCCGTCCACCTGGCACTGCAAGAACAGGCGCCACGTTCCTGACACGGGGAGCAGAACGCCGACTCGGAGCTCTCCCTGCTTCGTCGCGGTGCCGGTCACGCTCGTCGAACCGAGCAGGCTGGTGCAACCGGTCATGCCGGCGGAGCAGACGTGGGTATGGAAATAGTCGAGCGATCCGGATCGAAAGAAGATCGCGTGCGCGAGCGCACCGAACCACGGCGTGAACGTTGCCGAGCTGCCGTCGGGTCGCGTGACTTTCACCTGGAGGAAGGCGGGCTGGATCGCGCGGAGAACAGACGGCTTGCGCAGCGTGAACGTGTAGCCGTCGACGCGAGCGGTCGGGCGGAACGGAGGCAGCGGCTTGGACACGGCTTTGCCGGGCACGGTGATCCAGCGGAAGATCTGGAAGTTCCGCAGAGGGCCGTTGAGAGCGGGATAGGCGTCGACGACGACTCGATAGCGACCAGGTGTCGGCAGCGTGATCGCCTCGCTGATCTTGCCGTCGGCCGCGATGGGCGGATGCTTGTGCACGATGACCCCAAGGTCGCTGCGCACGACGATCAGATGCACGCCGGTATGAGGTCCCGCTCCTTTTCTGTAGCGCGTCAGAGGAGCCCCGGAGGGCTGCTCGATCGTGAACGACAGCTGCTGGGGCCGGCCGGCGCTGAACGTCGCCGGCGTGAAGTGCACCAGGCGATAGGTCCGGGCCGCGCCGATGTCGATCGTTCCCGTTCCCGAAGAGCCGCAGCCCGCCGACACCAGTGCGAAGAGCGCCAGGGCTGCAGCAACGGCTCTCAACGTGTGGAGAGGACGAAGTCGAAACGCGCCTGGAAGCGGTGCTTCACGATGCGAAGGCGCACGAGGAGTCGCCGGTCGAAGAACGGGTCCTTGGCATTCAGCGAGACACCGGGAAAGTAGAGCATGGTCGTGACCGCGCGCTCCCCGTGCACGCGAACCGTCACGTGGAGATGTCGCGTGCGATTCGCGTACGGCCCGGGCAAGATCGTCTGCAGCCAGTAGTGTCCCTGCCCGTTCGTGAACTGGTGGCTGCGCAGGCGCGTGCCGCTGTCGTCGTAGGCCCCGTTCTCGTCCGCCTGCCAGAAGTCGATCCGCGCAGCGCGAACGGGCCGGCACGCACTCGTGAACACGTACCCGCTCAAGACGATCTGCGTTCCACGGATGCCGGGCCCGAGCTCGGAGTGGCGCGCCGGGGACGCCTTGAAGTGCGTCCCGCCGATCTGCCCCGGGGTGTGCACGAATCCATTGCATTCCGTTACTGCTGATCGCGCCTTGTCGGTTGCCGATAACGCGGCCAACGCCAGCACGGCGCCGAGGATCAAAAGCTTGCTGCGAGTACGACCCACAACCAGCATTAGAGCAATCCGCACTCCTTGCCTGCTGATTGAATGAGCGCATGGCGAGCGGAGCACCGGCGAGCCTGCCGATCCTGCGCAACACGGTGATCCTCTCGGCGACGATGGCCGTGAACTCCGCGGTGCTTCAACTGACCGCAGCCGTCTCGTCCCTGACGTTCGTGCTCGTGACGGGGATCAAAGGCCTGCTCGGGCTCGGGCCGGCGATCTTTCTGACGGCGTCGGGGCTGACCGCCGTTCCGGCGGGCCGCCTGATGGACCGCTTCGGCCGGACTCCGGTGATGAGTGTCGGCTTCGTGCTAGCGGCGTCCGGCTGCTCGATCACCGCGCTCGCGACGCGCACCTCGTCGACGCTGCTCGTGATCGCCGGCTTCGCGCTCGTCGGCGCGTCGAGCGGCATCTCGCTGCTGATCCGCACCGCCGCCGGCGACATGTATCCGCCGGAGCGTCGTGCGCGGGGCATTTCCTACGTGCTCTTTGGCTCGGTGTTCGGTGCGATCCTCGGCCCGACCGTCTTCAGCCCGCTCTTCGCCGGCAAGGACGTCGAAGCCGACGCGCTCACCGTGCCGTGGCTCGTGGCGGGCGGCATCGCACTCGTAGCGCTCGTGATGGTGCAGTTCGTGCGTCCGGATCCCAAGCGAATCGCCGAGCTGATCGGAACGCGCGCCGCCGAGTCGGAGGCGCCGGCAGCGCCGCTGCGGGAGCTCGTCGGGAGGCCCGGCGTCCGCCCCGCAATGCTCGCCGCTCTGGCCAGCTTCGGTGTGATGGTGTCGGTGATGAACCTCACCGGCTATGTCGTGGTCCACAATCACCACCACAGCCAGCACTCGGTGTTTCCGATCATCGGCGCGCATGTCTTCGGGATGTACGCACTCGTGCTCGTGATCGGCGCAGTGATCGACCGCGTCGGACAGACAGCCGCCCTCGAGGTGGGCCTCGTCGTGATGGCGCTCTCGACGATCGGCCTGCTCTGGGCGACGAGTGTCCTCGCCACCGCTGCGCTGCTGCTGGGATTAGGCCTTGGCTGGAATATCTCTTTCGTCGCGGCGACCGCGCGGCTGGCCAATCGTACGAGCCCGTCGGAGCGCGGCAAGCTGCTCGGGTTCAACGACCTGCTCGGCGCGCTCTTCGGCGCGAGCCTCGCCCTGCTCGGCGGCTACGCGCTCGACGTGCTCGGGGTCGGCGCGCTCGCGATCGGCGCGACTGCGATCGTTGTCACACCGGTCTTGCTGGTCGCACGTACGCACGTCACACCGGCGGCGCGCGAACCCGCCTGATGCATGCTCTCCGTGGAACGCTTGCGCTTGCGGCGATCGTCGCCGTGTCCGGTTGCGGCACCTCGCACGCCGCCGGAGCGCTCGCGCCCACACGCCACTACCACTCCAGGCCTGATCTGAAGCCGCCGACCGTCCAGATCCTGAAGTGGACGCGCCGAGTCTCACCGGGGTACGTCTTTATCGCGCCGAAGAAGGACGTCGTCCAGGCGGGACCGATGATCCTCGACAACCGTGGCCGCGTCGTCTGGTTCCTCCCGCTGAACACCCACGGCGTGACCGACTTCCGGGTGCAGCGCTACCACGGGCAACCCGTTCTGACCTGGTGGCACAGCCGCCCCGACAAGGGCAGCGGCGACAGCGGTTACTCGATCTACGACGCCTCCTACCGGCTCATCGCCCACGTGCAGGCCGGGCACGGCTGGTCGGGGGATATTCACGAGTTCAAGATCACGCCGAGCAACACCGCGCTGATGACGGTCTCGCGTCACGTCCACATCAAGGGCAGAGAGGTGCTCGAAGGCGGCGTGCTCGAACTCGACATCAAGACGGGCCGCGTGCTCTTCGACTGGCACAGCATCAACCATGTCCAGCTGGTCGAGTCCTACTACCACCTGCCGAAAGACCCGGGTCGAACGTATGACTACTTCCACGTCAACTCGATCGAGATCGACCACGACGGCAATCTGCTGGTGTCCGCGCGCAACACGCACACGATCTACAAGATCAGCCGGCGCACGGGCAAGATCATCTGGCGGCTCGGCGGCAAGCGCAGCGACTTCGCGCTCGGCCAGGATGCGACGTTCGCCTGGCAGCACGACGCACGCCGACGTCCGGACGGGGACCTGACGCTGTTCGACAATTCCGCCGGGCCGCAGGTCCGCAAGCAGTCCCGCGCACTCATCCTCCACCTCGACATGGCCCGGATGCGCGCATCCGTCGTGCGCAACTTCGTCCACCGGCCGCCCATCGTCGCCGTCGACCAGGGCAACATGCAGAGGCTCGGCAACGGGAACTACTTCGTCGGCTGGGGTCACCAGCCGCACTTCACCGAGTTCGGGCCACGCGGGACGATGCTGTTCGACGGACGTTTCGGCCGCGGCCGCGTCGACTCCTACCGGGACTACCGGTTCCGCTGGGTCGGACACCCTGTGCAGCCGCCCGCGATCGCCCTCGCGAAGGGCACGCTCTACGTCAGCTGGAACGGCGCGACGGAGGTGCGCAAGTGGCAGGTGCTCGTCGGCGCTCAAAAGAACACGCTGCGACCGGTCCTCGCCGTCGCGAAGGCCGGATTCGAAACGAGGATCACGCTGCCCGCGGGAAGCACAGGCTGGGTCGCCGTTCGTGCACTCGACAAGCGGAATCGACCGCTGCGCCGCTCGACTGCGCTCCGCATCGGCTGACGACACTATGCTCACCCGCGTGAGGCGGGCCCTTCTGACCCTGGCGGTGCTGACGACGCTGCTCGCGGGCTGCAACGATTCCAAGAGCAACTCGAGCGACGCTCCCAAGGCGACAACTCCGGCCGCGAACCCTAAGCCCGCGGCCGCCGCGCCACCCTCCAGGCACTATCACTCGCGGCCGGATCTCAAGCCGCCGCTCGTCAGCATCCGCACCCCGGCACACGGCACCGCTCCGGGCTACGTCTTCCTCGCACCGAAGATGGTGGTCGCCCAGGCCGGCCCGATGATCATGGACAACAAGGGCGAAGTGGTGTGGTTCAAGCCGCTCAACACCCGCGGGGTCACGGACTTCCGCGTCCAGCACTACCAGGGCAAGCCGGTGCTCACCTGGTGGCGCGGCCACGTCTCCAACGCGGGAGTCGGTGACGGCTGGTACGTCATCTACGACACCTCGTACCGGCCGGTCGCCGAGGTTCGGCCGGGTAACGGCCTCGTCGGCGACGTGCACGAGTTTCGGATCACCAACAAGGACACGGCCGTCTTCACCGTCTATCACAGGCTCGACGTGGATCTGTCCTCGGTCGGCGGGCCGAAGCAAGGGAAGGTGTGGGACGGCATCGTCCAGGAAGTCGACATCAAGACGAAGCGCGTGCTGTTCGAATGGCACAGCTACCCGCAGGTCGGTGTAGGGGAATCGTACGCGCCTCCGCCCCCCGCCAAGCAGGGCGCCAAGGCACCGATCTACGACTACTTCCACATCAACTCGATCGAGCCGGAGGCGAACGGAAACTTCCTCGTCTCGGCTCGGAATACACACACGCTCTACGAGATCGATCGCAAGACGAAGAAGATCTTGTGGCGTCTGGGCGGCAAGAAGAGCGACTTCAAGATGGGCCCGGGCACGAACTTCGAGTGGCAGCACGACGCGCGCCGTCAGGCCGACGGAACGATCACGATTTTCGACAACGGCGCCGCGCCGCCGGTCGAGAAGTTCTCACGCGTGCTCGTCCTGCGTGTGAACACGGCCGACAAGAAGGCGACGCTGGTGCGCAGCTACCACCATCCGGACCGGCTGCTCGCGCCGTTCGAGGGCAACGCGCAGTTCCTGCCGAACGGAAACGTCTTCGTCGGCTGGGGAGCGCAGCCGTACGTCAGCGAGCTCTCGAAGTCGGGTGCGTTGCTCTTCGACGTGTACTTCGGCGACCACAAGCCGCCGGGCAAGGATGCGGACACCTATCGCGCGTACCGCTTCACGTGGCACGGGCATCCGACCGACCGGCCCGTGGTGGTCGTCGCCGGCGACGCGGCTTATGCGAGCTGGAACGGCGCAACCGAGGTCGCGCGCTGGCAGGTGCTGGCCGGGGCGAGCGCGGGCGCGCTGAAGCAGGTGCAGACCGTCCCGAAGAACGGCTTCGAGACTCCGATCAGGCTCGGCAAGTCCGCGGCCTTCTACGCGGTGAAGGCAATCGGCGCGAACGGCAAAGTGCTCGGCAGCTCCGAAGCGGTCGCGCCGCAGCCCTAAGACGTCAGCCTGCGCGGAGGACGCGCAGCTTGGTGAGCTCCCGGTCCCGCTCCTCGATGATCTCTTCGAGCCGAGCGACCTTCATGCGCAGGGTCTCGGTGGTCGTGACGAGCTCGATAAACGCGCGCTGGCGTTCCTTCAAGAGCGCCTCGACGCTGTGCAGCTTGATCTCGGGATCGTGCAACAGGTCCGGCGCAGCGGGCTGAGGCGTGAGCACGGGAACGGGGGGCGGGGGTGGTGCCGCCTGCAGCGGTTGCGCAGGCTGCGTGGCCTGCGCCGGGCGCGCGACCGGAGTGAAGGTTGGAAGCGGTGGCAGGCCGGGCGCGGGTGCCGGCTCGCGCGCAGGAGGGGGCGCCGGAGCCTGAGAGCCGTTCGCTTCAGGCGCGTCGGCCTGCTCGATGTCGAGCACCTGCTCGGCGATCGCCCGGGCGAGGGCGAGCCACGAGATCCGGCCCGTCTCGATCAGGATCTGGCCCAGCTTGAGGCCGGTCCGCTCTTGCTCGTCGAGCGCAGCTTGCAGCTCGGCTGGCGAGATTTCTCCCTTTTCGACCAGGATCTGACCGATCGGACGCCTCCGCATGCCCCTTCTATCGGCAGAAGGGGCCGCGGACGAAAGACCTATGGGCTCAGGCGGAAAGGCGGGTAGCGGTCGGTCACGAGGACGAAGGCGTAGCCGACCACGCGGTTCGTCCACCGGAAGACACCGACGACGTAGTCGAACAGCCCCCTGGGGTACCGGCCGGTGAAGAGAATCGCGAACCAGGCGATGATCACCGCGATCACGGCGCCGATCCAGAGAAAGACCAGCACGACGTAGTGGGGAATGGCAAGGAACCACTTCACGAGCGGCAGCCAGCGGTTGAGATCCCGCTTCACGTCCGGATAGGGAAGCTCGAGCGTGACGCTCTGCTTCTCGTCCGTGGCCGGGTAGCGGTCGTCGAGCAGCGCGAGATAGACGCCGACCCGGCTCTGGAAACGCAGCAGCTCGAGGTTCCAGTCGAACCACCACCGCGGATACTTCTCGCGGAAGAGAATCATCAGAAGCGGTGCGAGGGTCAGGACCCCGCCGGCTCCCGCTGCCAGCGTCCAACCGTGATCCGCGGCGCTGCTTTCGTAGCCGTCGACCGTGCCGACGAGTATGAAAATCGGGATCGCGACGATGATCCTGAACGCGGTGGTGAGCCGGTTGAGCGCGCGGTCGGGGTAATCGACCGAGAACTGCACCGGATATCCGGAATCACCGCCGGAGTTGAGTGCCTGCCTCCATAACCGTTCAACCTCCCATTGCTCGAGAGCCGACGCGATCAGGTCGCACCGGCGCGTGCTCGTACCAAGGTAACCCCTTCGACTGCCAAACGGAATCTGGACGCCTGAAGAAGGAGGGCCGCCGCAAGCCTCGGCAGCCCTCCTCAACCTCGTTTCCCTTAACCGGTCGTACCCGCGACCGCGGCGCCAACCCGCACCGGCACGGCGAGCACCGGGCAGCCCGCCACATGCAGAAGCCGCTGCGTGACGCTGCCGAGCAGCATCCCTGCTACTCGACCGTGGCCCCTGGTTCCCACAACGATCACGTCTGCGCCGGCCTTGCGGGCGACGTCGGCGATCAGATCGGCGGGATCGATGTTCGTGCCGCGCACGACGTGGAAGCTTGCGTCGATGCCGGACTCTTTCAGGTCGTCCACTCTGGCCGACAGCGCGTGCTGAACGTCCTCCTCGTCCGCGAGCACGTGTGCGCCTGCAGCCCGACCGCCGAGGCGCTCGTCCGCGTGGACAACGAGCAACGTACCGCCGGAATCTTCGGTCAGGTCGAGAGCTGTCTGGAGCGCGCGGTCGGCTACTTCGGATCCGTCCGTGGCCCAGATGATCGTCTTGAACATGTCCAACTCCTTTCTCACTCGCTTGCACCGAGACGATGACGTTGCCCGAATGGGGCCCCTGGTCGCGTCGATCACCGTCTTCCTTCGCTCAGGTCCAAGTGTGATTTGACGGCAGCCGCTCGACATCGGAGAGCTCGCGGAAGGCAGGTGCGGTTTTTCCGCAGGTGCGGAGCTACCAGCTCTTGAGGCGAGTGAGCTCTGGTGGTGGAGCGACGCGAACGCGCGCGTCCACGACGACGCAGCCATCGGGTCTCGCGATCACAGGGTTCAGATCGAGCTCGGCCACTTCAGGCAGGTCTTCGGCGAGTCGCGCAACCCGCAGCAGGATGTCCGCGACGGCGGAGATGTCGACAGGCGGTGCTCCCCGGAATCCGCCCAAGAGTACGCCGGCTTTTCCTCCACGCACGAGCTCGTCCGCATCGACATCGGTCAAAGGCGCAAGCCGAAAACCGGCGTCGCCGATGAGCTCGGCAAGTGTGCCGCCGGGACCCAGTGCGACGAGTGGCCCGAAGACGGGATCCTGAACAGCACCGACCAGGATCTCGACCCCGCCCCGCAAGAATGGCTGCAAGAGAACGGGCAAACCGATGCGCGCCACTGCCTCGTCAACGGCTGCGACGTCGCGGAGGTCGAGAGCGACGCCTCCGTGTTCGGTCTTGTGTGCACCTGCGGCCGCCGTCTTGACGACAACCGGATAGCCCAACTCCGCCGCGATCGCCCGAACCTCCTCGAGGGTAGAAGCGACTCGTTCGGGGACCAGCGGCACTCCGTATGCCTCGAACAGCCTGCGAACGTCTGCTGGCTCTAGCCACCTTTCCGAGGGATCGTCGAGAACACCTCGCGCCGCGGTCTGGTCGATCCCTGCGAGCTCGGTCACGCGGCCCTGGGGCCTCCGCAACCACTCGGCGCGGTCGGCCGCGCGGCCGAGCGCGCGAGCCGCGGACTCCGGGTAGTCGAATGCAGCGACCGGCGCGGAGCGGAGCTCGGGCGGAGTCCCGGTCTGACTGATCACGCAGGCGAGCACCGGCTTGCCGCCGACCGCATCAGGCTGAACGGCCCGAACGATCGCCGCGGCCACCTCATCGGCGCCGGCCACGACCGGCGGTACGAAGAGCACGATCACGGCGTCGACGCCCGGATCGCGAAGCACGACGGGAAGCACGTTTTCGTAGGTGACGCCAACTGCCGAGCCGAGCATGTCAACCGGATTGTTCAAACTCGCCTCCGTGGGCAGAAGCTCGCGCAACGAAGCAACGGTTTCGTCCGCGAGCGGCACCAGAGCAAGGCCGGCGCTTTCGCAGGCATCGGCACAGAGGATGCCCAGTCCGCCGGCGTTCGTGAGTACCGCGACGCGGCGACCGCGAGGAAGCGGCTGCGCAGCAAGCAGGCCGGTCACGTCGAGCAGCTCTTCGAGTGTGTCGACCCGGATGACTCCCGCCTGGTGGAACAGCGCGTCGACGGCCGCTTCTGAGCCTGCAAGCGCCGCGGTGTGTGAACTCGCGGCCCGTGCACCGGCTGTGGTTCGACCCGCCTTCATCGCAACGATCGGCTTGACTCGCGCCACGCGCCGTGCGACGCGACCAAACTTGCGCGGATTGCCGAACGATTCCAGGTAGAGGAGCACGACGTCCGTGTTCGGATCGTCCTCCCAATATTCGAGCAGGTCGTTGGACGAAACGTCGGCCTTGTTGCCGATCGACACGAACGAAGACAGTCCCAGCTGTCGTTGGGCTGCACGTTCGAGGAGCGCCAAACCCAGCGCTCCACTCTGGGAGGAGAAACCGATCTTTCCAGGCGGCAGTGCCCGCGGTCCGAAGGTGGCGTTCAATTGCACATTCGCGACCGCGATGCCCAGGCAATTGGGCCCGAGCAGTCGTGCGCCGTGAGAGCGCACGAGCTCGAGCAGCTCGCGTTGACGGAGTTCGCCTGCCAGCCCGGTCTCGGCGAAACCTGCCGAGATGACGCAGAGGGCGCGAACCCCGGCCGCGAGCGCGTCTCGTGCGGCCTCGAGCACGACGCTACCTGGCAGGCAGATGACGGCGAGATCGATGGGCTCCCCAATTCCCGCGATGCTGCGGTAGCTCCGTACGCCGGCGACCGATTCGCCTGATCTGTTGACGGGAAAAGCGACGCCGCGAAATTCGGCTCGCAACACGTTTCGGAAGAGCTCGCCCCCGATCGAGCCTGCGCGCGGCGACGCGCCTACGACGGCGATCGACGACGGCTCGAAGAACGGCGTCAGGGACGCCGCGACGGCGACGTGATCGCGCTCGTCGATCCGTTTGCGCAGGGACTCGGTCGCCTCGAGCTGCAGCCGAACCTCGACGGTGCCGGCCTCGAGCACGCGGTTCTCCTGGAAACCGGCCTCGGCGAAGACGCCCAACATTCCCGTGTTACCCGGCATGACTTCAGCGACGAATTCGTCGATCTCGACACTCGCCGCCAGTGATGCGAGCCGCTCGAGCAGGCGTGTCGCGATGCCGCGTCCTTGATACTCGTCGGCCACTGCGAATGCGACCTCGGCAGAACTGGCAGCGCGGAGCCGAACGTACCCGGCGACGGCGACGATCTTCTCCTCAACCGTTCCCACAAGTGCACCGCGCTCGACCCAATCAGGATCGAGCATCGGCGCGACCAGACGATTGTCGACGCTGGGGTGCCCATGGAAGCGGCGATAGAGGCTCTGGTCGGAGAGCCCGCCGAAGAATCCGAGCAGGGCGCGTGCGTCGCCCTTCACCGGTGCGCGAAACCGCATCGTCGAGCCGTCACGGAGGACAACGTCCGATACGACCTGCGCTACCGCATCCATGACAAGAGAGGTTGACACTCATTCAAAGGTTCGCCCAGGGGAAGGCGTACGGCATCCGGGGGCTGCCGTACTCGTTTTGCGGGTTGTCCGCAGCACGCGGGGTTCACGCTGCAGCGTCGACCGCTACGCCGACGCAAGCAAGCTGCTCGCAGCGCGCGCCGCTACGAGCTCCTCCCGTGCCTGCACGACGAGGACCCGGACCGCCGAGGCCTCGGCAGCAACATCGCAGTCGAGCTCCGGGTTGTCGTTCCTAGCGGCGTCGAGCTGGACGCCGAGGAACCCGAGCCTGGAGCAGAGCCGCTCGCGCACGAGCGCGGACCCTTCGCCGATCCCTCCCGTGAAGGCCAACGCGTCCAGCCCTCCCGCGGAGGCGGCCATGGCCGCGACGGCGGCGGCCAGTCGATGCAGCATCACGGCGAGCCCCAATTCGGCCGCCTGATCACCCGCAAGAGCGCGGCGCTCGATCTCGATCATCCCGCCACCGGAGGCGAGGCCTTTGACGCCGGAATCGAGATTGAGCGCGTGGTCGAGGGCATCGGCGTCGAGCAGCCCTTCACGCAGGAGATAGAGCAACGCGCCAGGATCCACCGAGCCGGAGCGCGTGTTCATTGGTACGCCTTCGAGAGGCGTGAAGCCCATCGTCGTGTCGACCGAGCGCCCGAAGACAACCGCCGTGACGGACGACCCGCCCCCGAGATGGCAGACGACGAGACGTTCGACCTGATGGCCGAGCAGCTCGGGGACGCGCTCCGCGCACCATTCCACCGAGAGTCCCTGGAACCCGTAACGGCGGATTCCCCAATCCTCGCGCCAGGAGCGAGGCACCGCGTACTCGGAAGCCTCCGCCGGGATCGTGCGATGAAACGAGGTGTCGAACACGGCGACATGCGGGACGTCGGGAAGTTCACGCTGTGCGGCGTCGATCGCCTCCAGAGCAGGAGCGTTGTGCAGAGGCGCGAGCACGATCAGCTCACGAATCTTTGCTCGCACTGCGGCGTCGATCAGCACCGGATCCCGGAAATGCGCGCCGCCGTGGACGACTCGATGCGCGACTGCGCCGATCGTTCCCGCAGCAGCCGCGAACGACTCGACGGCACCGCTCTCACCGTCGGCCGTCACGACGTGCAGCTTCAGGCTGGTCGAGCCGGCGTTGACGACCAGGATCGGGCCCATAGCCTCGGTCAGCCGGGCCAGGTCCAGTCGCGGATGTCCTCGGGATCCTCCCCGTGCTCGCGACCGTACGCCCGTGCCCGCAGCCGTTCGTCGACCATCTCCTGGCGGAGCCCGTCCGCCTTGCCGGCGAGCTGCGGCAGTCGGTCGATGACGTCCAGCACGAGATGGAACCGATCGAGGTCGTTGAGCATGACCATGTCGAACGGTGTCGTCGTCGTTCCCTCTTCCTTGTAGCCGCGGACGTGAAGATTCTCGTGGTTCTTCCGCCGGTAGGTCAGGCGATGGATCAACCACGGGTAGCCGTGGTAGGCGAAGACGACCGGACGGTTCGTCGTGAAGAGCGAATCGAATTCACCGTCGGTGAGCCCATGAGGATGCTCGCTCGCGGGCTGGAGCCTCATCAAGTCGACGACGTTCACGACGCGAACGCGTAGGTCGGGCAGCCGCTCACGGAGGATCGCCGTCGCCGCAAGGGTCTCGAGCGTCGGCACGTCGCCGCAGCACGCCATCACGACGTCAGGTTCCTCGCCCTGGTCGTTGGATGCCCACTCCCAGATTCCGATCCCCCGCGTGCAGTGGAGGATCGCGTCGTCCATCGACAGGTACTGCAGCTCGGGCTGCTTCCCGGCGACGATGACGTTCACGTAGTCCCGGCTGCGCAAACAGTGATCGGCGACCGAGAGCAAGGTGTTCGCGTCGGGCGGGAGGTAGACGCGAATGATCTCGGCCTTCTTGTTCACGACGTGGTCGATGAACCCGGGATCCTGGTGCGAGAAGCCGTTGTGGTCCTGCCGCCAGACATGTGAGCTCAGCAGGTAGTTGAGCGAGGCGATCGGGCGGCGCCACGGAATCGCGCGCGTGACCTTCAACCACTTCGCGTGCTGGTTGAGCATGGAGTCGACGATGTGGATGAACGCCTCGTAACAGTTGAAGAGGCCATGACGCCCCGTGAGCAGATAGCCCTCGAGCCAGCCCTGGCACATGTGCTCGGAGAGGACCTCGAACACACGACCGTCCGCACCCATGCCTTCGTCCGTGTCTTCGCGTTCCGCCAGCCACCGTCGCGACGTGACTTCGAAAACATCTCCAAGGCGGTTGGAAGCCGTCTCGTCCGGGCCGAAGAGCAGGAAGTTCGCCGGGTTGCGTGCGATCACGTCGCGGACGAACGAGCCGAGCACCCGCGTCGACTCGGCGGTCGACCGCCCGGGCTCCTTCACGTCGACGGCGTATGCGCGAAAGTCCGGCAGCTCCAAGTCGCGGAGCAGCGATCCTCCGTTGGCGCTCGGGTTCGCGCTCATTCGCCGCTCGCCATGGGGTGCAAGCTCGCATAGCTCTCGACGGAACCGCCCGCCGTCGTCGAAGAGCTCCTCAGGGCGATAGCTCCGCAACCACTCTTCCAGGACGCCAAGGTGCTCCGTGTTCGTCCGCACGTCGGCCACCGGCACCTGGTGCGAGCGCCAGGTCCCTTCGATCTGAAGTCCGTCGACCACGCGCGGACCTGTCCAGCCCTTCGGCGACCGGAGCACGATCATCGGCCACGCCGGCCTGTTGGTCACTCCATCCACCCGCGCGCTCCGCTGGATCTCCTCGATGCGCTCGAGCGCCTCCTCAAGAACGGCGGCGAACCGCGCGTGGGCATCGGCGTGGTCATCCTCCGCAGTAATGGAGATGAAGAGCGGCTCGTAGCCGTAGCCGCGCATGAGCTCGCCGAGCTCTGCCTCGGGGATGCGAGCGAGAACGGTGGGCCCTGCGATCTTGTAGCCGTTGAGGTGCAGGATCGGGAGCACCGCGCCGTCGGTACGGGGATTCAGGAACTTGTTTGCGTGCCAACTCGTCGCGAGCGGGCCGGTCTCGGCCTCGCCGTCACCGACGACGCAGGCAACGAGCAGGTCGGGGTTGTCGTACGCCGCACCGTACGCATGCACGAGTGCGTACCCGAGCTCACCGCCTTCATGGATCGAGCCGGGAGTTTCCGGCGCAACGTGGCTCGGGATCCCACCGGGAAACGAGAACTGGCGGAAGAGCTCGCGCAAGCCTTCCTCGTCCTCACCGATGTGGGTGTACACCTCGCTGTAGGTTCCTTCGAGGTACGCGTTGGCGACGAGACCCGGACCGCCGTGTCCAGGCCCCGTGACGTAGAGCACACTCAGGCCGCGCTCGCGGATCGCGCGATTGAGATGGACGTAGATGAAGTTGAGGCCCGGGGTCGTTCCGAAGTGTCCGAGCAAACGTGGCTTCACGTGCTCCGGCTCGAGCGGCTCACGCAGCAACGGATTGTCCAGCAGGTAGATCTGGCCGACCGAGAGGTAGTTTGCCGCGCGCCAGTAGGCGTCGAGCCGATCGAAGCCGGCATCTGCCGCCATTTCACCCAGTTTGGTGAGTGGGCGACTCTCGGTCACTGCGCGAACGCTATCCCTTTCCGCACTGGCCCAGCCACCGTCTCGCAGGACAGCGGCCGGGCCATTACGCCGGTTGCATGGGAGCTCAAGCGTGGACGGTTTCGTGCGACCGATCCTGTGTGACTTCGGCCGCCCCGGTCTCGCCGCGAACGACAAGCACCGGGCAGTTCGCATGATGGAGAACGCCGGTCGAAACGCTTCCGAAGAGCGCACGCTTCATCGCGCCCCAACCGTGCGACCCAATGACGAGGTACAGCGGGTCGAACCGGCCGGCGGCTTCACAAATCGCCTCGACCGGAAAACCGCGGAGGACGGCCGTCCGCGTCTCCACGCCAGCCTCCTCTGCACGCGAGGCGGCTTCCAGCAACGTCGCCGTCGCTTCCTCTTCGCCCAGCTTGGCGAGCTCTCCGTTCATTGGCACAGGTGCAAAACCGGCCGCGCTGTACGCGGTGTACGGGAGGTCCCACACACTGACGATGACGAGATCTGTTCGGAGCTTGTGTGCGAGCTCGATTGCTGTCGCCGTCGCCTTTGCAGCGGTCGGCGATCCGTCGGTTGCGAGCATGAGGGGTTTCATCTCGAGTCTCCTTTCCATTTAGAGCTCCAGCCCGACACGGCGCGAAAGCTCGAGTTGCGCCGCCTCGGCCGCTGACTTGTCCCGCGCCTCCTCCAGGTGCTGCCGCACTTCGAGGAGGTACTTCGCCAACTCGACCTGGCGTGTGTCGACGCCGATCCGCTCGATGAAGCAGTCGCCCTCGACGACCGCGCCACCCGGCTCCCAGAACGAACAGCGCTCACATGTGCAGGGCTCGAAAACGCCGATCGCGTTCTGGAGGCTGCAACGTCGTTCCGGGATCCCGCTCATGAGGCGGCCACGACCTCTCGCCCCTGTGAGTGCCCTTGACCGCGAACTCCACGCTCACCTTCGAGAACGACCTTGAGCGCATCTGTCTCGGCCGCTGCGGCGAAGGTGTCGTACGCGTCGAGGGTCTCGTCGAGTGCGAAGCGATGCGTCGCAAACGGCGTCGGGTCGAGCCGGCCTTCGGCGATCAGGTTCAGGAGCCTCGGAGTCGTGAACGTGTCCACGAGCCCGGTGGTGATGGTGACGTCCTTGATCCACAATGTCTCGAGATGCAGCGTCACGGAATGTCCGTGGACACCGACGTTGGCGACGCGTCCGCCGGGCCGTACGAGCGCCGTGCAAAGCTCGAACGTCTCCGGGACGCCGACAGCTTCGACAGCAACGTCCGCGCCGAGCCCATGGGTCAGCTCGGTTACGAGCGCAAGGGCATCCTCGCGGCCGTTGTTGATCGTGACGTCGGCGCCGAAGCGCCCGTGCCTGATCGAGCCTCGCGTCGGCGAGGTCGATCGCGATGATGCGGGCAGGGGTGTAGAGCTTCGCGGTCATGATCGTGGCAAGGCCGATCGGCCCGGCCCCGACGACGACAACGGTGTCCCCCGCGTCGACCTTCCCGTTCAGGACTCCGACCTCGTAGGCGGTCGGCAGGATGTCCGCTAGGAACAAGACCTGCTCGTCCGTCAACCCTTCGGGCACCTTGTAGACCGACGTGTCGACGAATGGCACGCGCGCGTACTCGGCCTGGAGCCCGTCGATCAGGTGGCCGAAGATCCAGCCGCCGCCGCCGGTGCAGAGGCCGTAATGGGCTTCCTTGCAGAATCGGCAGCGCCCGCATGACGTGATGCAGGACACGAGCACGCGGTCGCCTTCAGTGAAGGTCGTCACCGCGGCACCCGTCTCTACGATCGTGCCGACCGCCTCGTGACCGAGAACCGTCCCGGGCGTCACCTCTGGCACGTCGCCCTTCAGGATGTGCAAGTCGGTTCCACAGATCGTCGACGAGTCGATGCGGACGACCGCGTCGCTCGGATCGACGATCGTGGGATCCGCCTTCGTTTCCCAGGTCTTCTCGCCTGGGCCGTGATAAATGAGCGCTTTCATCGCTCGCCTCCTGTTCGCTTTACACCGAGTGTCACGCCGGCCGGGCGAACCGCCATCGGAGAGGCCACTGACCTGCGCGTGTGGTTTTCCCGCAGGCCTGCTGAGAAAGAGAAGACCGCCCGGTGGCGGGGCGGTCTCATCGAAAGAAAGTGGGCCGGCGCCTACGCGGAAACCACCGGGCGCCGGCCCGCACGCCGACTAGGTAAGCCGGGCGTCCTGCTTGCGGTGCAGCGCCGCGTAGGCCAGCACGACGAAGCCGATGCCGCTCAGGAAGAGCGCGAAGCCGACCACGATCCCGAAGAGGCCGAGCTTCTCGGCCATGTAGGACGTGTTCAGCGCCGTGGTCAGTGCTGTCTCCGTCACCCAGAGGTCACGGGCACCGTTCGAGACGGGCTGCTTCGAGGCAGCGTCCGTCAGCGCCCACTGCGGGTTGTCCGTGCCGCCGCCAACCGCCAGCTCCGTCTTCGGCGCGTTGGGCTTGGCCTGGAACCTGCCCATCTGGGCGTAGGTGTAGCCACCTGTCGCCTCGAGGGCGTGGATCCGCATGTAGCTCGCGAATGCGCGGGCGCGGTCACCGCTGTTGATCGCCTTGCCTGCGACGGACATGCTCGGCACGTCCATCGCGGTCAATCCTGCTGCCTTTGCCTCCTTCACGATCAGCGCAGGAGTCATGTCGGCGCTGCCGACGATCTTCTCCTGCTTGAGGCTGTCGCTCACCGTCGAGCGGCCGTTGAAGCCCATGACGATGGCGACGACGCCGAATGCGACCAGAATCGCGCCGGCGATGAAGCCTCCGAGCTCGAAGAACATGCCGGATGCCGCTGCTCTTCTTCCGAGCCACGGCGAGAACCGGATTCTCTGTGTAGGTGCTCATCTGCCTTCCTCCTTGGTCGTGGTGGTTCCGGGTTATGTCTTCAGTCAAGCCCAGGCGTCCCGGCCCGCCATCGGTGGGGAACCGCGCACCTGGATGCCGCGCCTATCCCGGCTTACCGCAGTCGGCGTGAAATCCGCGGACGAGACCGCGTCTTCTGAGACCATGGGGCCCATGCCGATGAGCGGTGAGAGCGAGCGCCTGCGAACGCTGGTCGAAACGGGATCGCGATCAGCTCGGAGCTGTCTCTCGACGGAGTGCTCGAGCGCATTGTCGAAGCTGCCGCCCGAGTGACCGACGCGCACTACGCGGCACTCGGAGTCATCGATCCCGCCGGCACGGGCCTCGAGCGCTTCGTCACCTACGGCATGAGCCCCGAGCTCGAGCTGGAGATCGGCGACCCTCCGCATGGGCGGGGAATCCTGGGCGTGCTGATCCGCGACGCGCGGGCGCTCCGCCTCCATGCTCTCTCCGAGGATCCGCGATCGGTTGGCTTCCCTCCAGGGCACCCGCCGATGCGAACCTTTCTCGGCGTGCCGATCATTCTTCGCAACGTCGCCTACGGAAATCTCTACCTCACCGAGAAGGAGGGAGGCGGCGACTTCACCGTGCAGGACCAGGAGCTCGTGACGCTGCTCGCCGCGCAGGCCGCAGTGGCCGATCGAAAACGCCCGCCTGTACGAATCGGCGACGGCCTGGTCGCAACAGCTCGAGTCACTCAACGAGATCGGCGGCGCGCTCGTCGGCGAGTTGCAGCTCGAGCCGCTGCTCGACCTCGATCGCGACGCAGGCTGCGCGAGCTGATCGGAGCGCGCCTCGTCGCGTTCGCGCTGCCGGTCGGCGACGCCCTGCGGATTGCAGCTGCGGACGGAGAAGGCGTGACGGATCTCGCGGAGTTCATTCCCTTTTCTGGCAGGAGACTCGAAGACGGCCCGCGTGCTGCAGCGGGGACGCAGCGAGCGAATCGACTCGTTGCTCGAGGATCCCGAGGTCAACCAGGATGCCGCGCGCCGGATCTGGAGCCTCGACCGGCCTCTACGTTCCGCTGCTGGCACGCGAGCGGCCAATCGGAGTGCTGGTCGCGCACGACAAGATCGGGCCCGACCCGAGGTTCAGCAGCGCCGATCTGCGGCTTGCCGAGCAGTTCGCAAACCGCGCCGCCATCGCAGTCGATCTCTCGCGTCGAGTCGCACGAGATGCTCTCCGCCGCGTCGTCTCGGGGCAAGAGCTCGAACGACGCCGCCTCGCGCGCGAGCTGCACGACGAGACGGGGCAGGCGCTGACGTCGATTCTGCTCGGGCCTCGCGCCGTCGAGGAAGCCGGCAGGCCCCGACGAAATGGCTGCGGCCGCAGCCCATCTGCGTGAGCTCGTGGTTGGAACGCTCCATGACGTTCGCCGGCTCGCGGTGCAGCTGAGGCCGAAGGCGCTCGACGACTTCGGGCTCGTGGCTGCGGTCGAGCGTCTCGTGCAAACGTTCTCGGAAGCCACAGCCATTCAGGTCGACCTCGTGTCGCAGCTCGGCGACGACCGACTTCCGCCGGAGGTCGAGACGACGCTCTACCGGATCACCCAGGAGGCGCTGACGAACATCGTGAAGCACGCCGAAGCGTCACGGGTGAGCATCCTCTTCGTCCGTCGGAGCGCCACTGCCATGGTCGTGATCGAGGACGACGGGCACGGGTTCGATCCCGCCGCAGTGGAGGACGAGCGTCTCGGGATCATCGGCATGCGTGAACGCGTCGAGCTGCACGAGGGACGACTCACCGTCGAGTCCGCCCCGGGCTCGGGAACGACGCTCGTGGCGGAGGTTCCACTGTGATCAGCGTCGTGCTCGTCGACGACCACGCGGTCGTCCGGTCGGGAATCCGCCTCCTCCTCGACGCGCAGGACGACATCGAGGTGATCGGCGAGGCCGGTACCGGCAAGGACGCGATCTTTCGCGCCCGGGCGCTGCAGCCGGACGTCATCCTGCTCGACGTCGTCATGCCGGGAGAGAGCGGCATCGAGGTCTCTGCCGACTCTCCTGAAGGAGTCTCCCGAGACGAAGGTGCTCGTGCTGTCGATGCAGGACGACCCGAGCTATGTGCGCGAAGCATTCGCAGCAGGCGCAAGCGGGTACGTCCTCAAGGAGGCGGCGGACGAGGAGGTCGTCACGGCGATCCGGGAGGTCGCAGGCGGTGGCAACTATGTGCACCCCGCGCTCGGGGCTCGCATGGTGGCGGCGGAAGCACAGGAGCGCGCGGCCGCGGACGCCGATCCCCTCTCCGAGCGCGAGCGGGAGGTGCTGCGGCTGCTTGCGCTCGGCCACACGAATCAGGAGATCGCGCATCAGCTGTACATCTCTGTGCGCACGGCCGAGTCACACCGCGCGCACATCATGCAGAAACTTCGTCTGTCCACCCGCGCAGAGCTCGTGCGCTATGCCCTTTCGAGCGGACTGCTTGCGGAGGAGCCCTAGACGCCGAGACCTACGCCGAGCTTGCTCTCCTCGCGCGACCAGTAATAGCGCTCGCTCGCGCCGCGCGGCGTCCCCTCGACGATCGACTCCCACGGTGCGAACGTCGCAGCGATGAGCGAATCGTCGATGAGGTCGTTGACGATCCACTCGACCTCGGGAGCCTCGAAGAGAAACACGACTTCTCGAGCGGTGATGTAGGCGGCGTGCCGGTGCAGGCCTAGCGCTTCCGGATCGAACGGCGGGCCTTTCCTGAGCAGCGCTTCAGCCTGTTCGTGGGCGCCCTCCTTCAAGCGGGCGACGATCATGAGGCGTTCCATCGGTCCCTCCTTCATCGCATTACCCGGAACGTTGCCGCGCCCCGGAGCCATGCGCATCCGCGGCGGCCGTGAAAGCTGCTACGGGTTTACCGCAGGACGCCGTTCGAAGATCACGAGCACCGCCAGGTGCTCATAGGCCGTGAAGCGATGGTCGGCCCCCGCCTCGACGAACACGGCAGTCCCCTCACGGACCGGAACCTGCTCGTGCTCCACCTCGAGGACGCCCGTCCCTTCGAGCACGACGTAGAGCTCGTCGTCCTCGTGAGGCTGCTGCTGATCCGCCTCGGGCGCGACGAGCACGTACACCCCGATCTCGAGGCCGGCGGACTCGTGGACGATCTCGTAGCCACCGCCGGCCTCACGGAGCCGCTCCTTGACCGCTGCGACCTCGAACGCGTGCACTGAGCGAACTTACTTGACGCGGATGGTGAGGCGCAGCACGTTGTCCTCGCCGATCGTCTTCATCGAGGCGGCCCACTTGAAGTCCTCGCCCGGCTTCGTCGTGAAGCGATAGACGCCCCTGTGCGTGAGCCGCAGCGTGGCGACCGATGCCATCGTGCTCATGTTCGGATGGATCAAGCGCACCTGCGGGCCCGAGGTCTGAACCAGCTTGTGGGGCATCACATCGTTGTTCGTGATCTTCAGGACGGCGCCCTGTCGAAGGGTGACGGCCAGTGCGGGCTTGAACGGGCCGGAATTGATCGACCAGGCGTGGCAGCCGTGCATCTGATGCCTGATCGTGATGGAGGCCGTGCTGCCCGCGGGGGCCGCCGACGCCACGGCAAGGGCTGCTGCGGCGGCAAGCGCAACCGCTCCAACCCCAATAACTCTCCTTCTCTTCATGACTCCTCCTTGTTCTTCGCGTATTCGTTGAGTGTCGGGAGACGGGACCCTCTTTCCATCCGCGGCCGTCCACAGAAGTTCTGCGGCTTTCCCGTAGTGACGCTGCGACGAGGTGCGGATGCCGGGTGCCTGGCGGCGGGCGATCCTTGGAACATGCGTCGGCGAAGCTATGCAATCTGGTGGAAGCAGGATGACGAGCCCCGTCATGCGGGCAAGCTCGAGTTGGGCGCCCTCCACGTGCTGCTTTCCGGGAACGGGAACGGCAAGGTCGCAGTACCCCTGGGCGACATCGCCTCCGTCGACTATCACCGCGGCGAGATCACCCTCCGACTCCATCACGGACCGTCGATCCGAGTCGGCAGTCTCGACGCCCCGGGAGCTCTGCTCGAGCTGGCCGACGCTCTCCGGCGCGCCGCCTAGGCGGACAGCTCAGCGCGGGGCGGTTCGGCCCGGCGCTTCTTCGTGCAGGACATCTGGCTCTTCCCCTGCGTCGAAACCTTGTTCCCACGGGTCGGAACCTTCTTGCAGGTCCGGCGCGGGCAGAACGCGCACGTGGCGCGGGAGCTCTTCGTCAGGCTCGGCGGGCTCGGAGCGGTCACTCTCACGCTTGCGCTGCCACCAGCGGCGCGCTCCCTCCGCTTCCGCCGCCGGGGGAAGCTCAGGCTCGTCTTCCGGTTGCGGGTCGGGATCCGGTTCCGCAGCGGGGGTCGCAACCTCGGCATCGTCTGCCGCCGGCTCTGCGTCCTCCCTCGACAGCGAGCCGATGATGGTCATCGCATCCGACGGCTCTTGCGCCTCCTCGAACGCGGTCCACCCGAGCGAGTCGTGCTCGTCCGTATCCTCGGCGCGCTGCGCTTCGACGACCGGGTGCACGGGCGTAACCGGCGCGGCGCTCCGCGCAAAGCTCAGCGGCTCGCGCGCTGCCAGCCACTCGATCACGCAGACGATCACGAACGCGCCGGCCATCGCCAGCAAGATCGCCAGCCACGGCAGCTTCGCGACGCCGAGCACGACCGCGACGGCCACGAGGAACGCGACCTCCCCGCCGATCCGCCAGACGGCAGGTGGAACGCCTTCGCGTGGCGCTCGCGTCCCGTAGCCGTAGGCGGGCGGCTGCGTCCAGGACTGCTGCGTCCAGCCTGCGCTCCTGAGCGCGCGGATGTCCGACCGCAGCGACGCGGCCTGGCGGTGGAACGAGTCCACTGCCTCGAGCGTGCGCAGCGCCGCATCGAGCTGGGCGGCGTGCCGATAGAACGAGTCGAAGGCTGCCTTGACGCTCTCCTGCTCGTAGCCCTGGTCGGCGACGGGCAGGTCGTCGACCCGCGGCAGCGGCTCGCGCGACGACGCTTGGGGAGTGGGCCAGCCTTCGTGCTCCATTAGCAGGGGATTATGCGTTCAACCGGCGGCTTCCGCACTTCTGAGCCCTCGGAGGGCCCAGACGCCGAAGCCGAGGATCAACCCGACGCCGATCGCAAACGCCGCGAGAGTCAGCACGGGGCTGCCGGAGATGAACCCTCGGCCCGCCTCGAGGAGCGCAGTGATCGGGTTGACGGACGCGACCCCGTGGATCCAGCCTTTGAGCAGACCGAGCGGCACGTACACGGGCGCGAAGAACAGGAGCAGGAAGACCGGCATCTGCATCACGGGCGCCGCCTGCTGGGAACGCAGGCGCATCGCGACCCCTGCAGCCCAGAGCGCGCCGGCGAGATTCAACAGCAGGGCAAGCGCGTAGAGGCCGAACAGATCGATGCCGTTGCCGTCGATGTTCATCCGTGCGAGCAGCGCGACGGTCGTCACGACAACAGCGACGGTCGCCCAGCGCACGAACGCCGACACCGCGTAGCCGAGCAGGATGCCGCTGCGGTTCGGAGCGGCGAGCATCAGCCTGCGCATGAATCCGCTCTCGAAGTCGCGCGCGATCCCGAAGCCGGTGAACACGCCGGCGAACGCCGCCGACTGCAAGAGGACGAACACGAACTGGAACGCGGTGTAGCCCGTCGGGAAGTCGAAGCCCGGCACCTGGCGGATGCGCGACAGGCCACCGACGAAAGCGGTGAAGAAGAACAGCGGAAACGCCATCGACGGCAGCAGGAACGCCTTGTTCGTGAAGAAGATGTGGAGCACGCGCCACGAGACGCCTCGCGCAACTGCCAGTGTGTCTTTCACGTGCGCTCCAGCCGGTTCCAGAGCGCGTGCGTCGCCAGCGCGAACCCGACGACGCTGAGCCCCGCGGCAACAGCGAAGCCCAGGCCGATGGTTTCCCAGTCCCAACCGGTGATCACGAGCGCGCGCACCGCCTCGATCAGATACGAGACGGGGTTCACCGTTGCGACCCAGCGAAACCAGTCGGCCTCGATCAGGTTGCGCGGAATGTTCATCGACGAGAGGAACAGAAACACGAAGAAAACGGGAAAGAGACCCTGCACCGCTTCCGTCGAGCCCGTGCGTAACGCGGCCCAACTGCCGAGCGATGCGAACGCGAGCGCGATCACGGTTTCGAGCAGCAGCAGCATCGCGGCACCGCCGATGCCGCTCGCCAGACGCACGCCGAACGCGAGGCCGACGGCGAGATAGAAGAGCGCCTGGACGACGGCGATCGTCATGAGGCCGCCGAGCTGCCCGAACAAGAGGACGATTCCCCGCACAGGAGTGAGTGCAAGCCGGTTGAGAAAGCCCGTCTGGATGTCGCGCGCGAACTCGACATTCGCGTTGATGGTCGCGAGCAGCGCGCCCTGCACGAAGGGAACGGCGAGCGCGAACGCCAGGAACGAATCGGTCGGGAAGCCGGGCAGCTTCGTCTCGGCCCGCAGGCCGCCGGCGTTCACGGCGAGCAGCATCATCGGGAAGATCAGCGGAAAGACGACATTCGCCGGCTGGCGAATGGTGCGAATGACCGCGCGGCGGCCGAGCGTCGCCGCCTGGACGAACCCCACGTTCACGCCGGGACTGGCTCTGCTTCGGCCTCCTGCTCTTGCTCGTCGCCGCCGGCACCTTCGAGATGGCGGCCGGTCTTCGCAAGGAAGACGTCGTCGAGCGTCGGCTCGTGGATCTGGAGCTGGGAGAGCAGCACGCCCTCGGCGTCGAGTGCGCGAACGATGTCCGCCAGGTTCCCGTCAGAGGCCGCAAGCTGAACCGCGACGCTCGCCGGCCCGAAGCCGGTCGTCTGCTCGCCGAAGCGCTCGAGCACCGACGCAACGGCGCCGCGCTGCTCGGGATCCGCGGGCACAGCCTCGACGGTCGAGGCGGAGATCTCACCCTTGAGCTGCTCCGGCGTTCCCTCGGCGACGATCTTGCCGTGGTCGATGATTCCGACCCGGTCGGCCAGAACGTCTGCCTCTTCAAGGTACTGCGTGGTCAGAAAGACCGTGACGCCTTCTTCCTTGGCGAGGCGGCCGACCTCGACCCAGAGCGCGGTTCGGCTTTGCACGTCGAGCCCCGTGGTCGGCTCGTCGAGAAAGAGAATCCGCGGCCGGTGCACGAGCGCGAGCGCCAGGTCGAGCCGGCGCTTCATCCCGCCCGAGTACCCCTTGATCTTGCGATCCGCGGCCTCGGTCAAACCGACGCGCTTGAGCAGTTCGTCGCTTCGCTGTCGCCGCTCTTCGCCGGTGATGCCGTGCATCGTCGTCTGGAGCCGCAGATGCTCTCGTCCGGTCAGGAACGGGTCGAGTGCCGCCTCCTGCAGCGCGGCTCCGATCACCTTGCGCACCTTCGGACCCTCCTTGACGACGTCGTAGCCGCCGACCGTCGCAGTTCCCGCGGTCGGCGGCAGCAGCGTCGTGAGCATGTGCACCGTCGTCGACTTTCCTGCGCCGTTCGGGCCGAGGAAACCGTAGATCTCGCCGGGCTCGACGCGGAGGTCGATGGCGTCGACGGCGCGCGGGCCTTTCTTGAACTCGCGGACGAGGGCGTGCGCCTCGATGCTGTTGTCGCGGGGTGAATTCACCCCGGCACGTTATACGTGCGCGAGCTCTTTCCGGAGCACTGCAGCCAGCGCTGTGAGCGCGACGCGGGTCTCGTCGAGCTTCGGCTCGCGGGTCGTCAGCCGCTGCAAACCGAGGCCGGGCAAGAGAACCACCCGGGCCAGTTGCGGCAGCTTCTGCACGAGCACCCAGAGCTCCATCGTCAGTGCCAACGCAAGGACCGAGACGACAACCGGGGTCACTGCGGTCGCCGGCAAGGGCCAGAAGCGTCCGCCGAAGACTGCAACGGGCATCAGCAACGCAGCAAAGTTCGTGCCACACCGCAATGAGAAGCGTGAGGGGAACGCGGCGCCCTCCCAGGTCTCACGGAGGCGTCGCTGCTCGAGCGCGGCGATCGCGCGATGTTCGGCGCCGTGGAGGTAGAGCGTGCGTCCGCGCAACAGCCAGCCGAGCAGAGCGAAGGTCGTGACCGCACCGGCCGAGAGACCGACCCAGCTCGGTGCGAAAGCGAGCGCCAGCGGAGCGACGATCGCCAGAATCAGGAACAGGCGCTCGCGCTTGCGCGCCACACCGCCGCGCTTGAAGAGCGGCGACAGCGATGCGCTCAGCCGAACGAGCCCGCGCGCGAGCGGGATCGCTTTGAGTGCATTCGGCGCCTGCGGCATCGTGCCCTCACGCAGGCTGCCGTCGGTGCCGGCGAACGCCCAGTAGTGCTCGCTGACGATCACGACGCCTTCGGCGCGGGCCATTCCGCCGAGGCGAGGGGCCTCGCCGGCGAGGTCGCCCTGCTCGAGCAGCAGCTGAATGTCGGCCTGGTCCACCGAACCATGATCGTCATAGCAAGGCCGCCCGGCAAGTGCCAGGCGGCCTATATCCAGCTCTCGATGGTCCTACGCGGGGATTTACCAGCGCCCGCGCGAGAAGAAGCCGAGCAGCGCGAGCACGAGAATCACAATCAGGATGATCCAGAGAATGCTCATGCGGTTTGACGCCTCCCTTCGGGGCTATCGGTTGTCGACCTGCTAGCGGTGTTTCCGCAAAGCCCCAACGAAAAAACCCAACTCCTGGGTACGGCGCCCCTGGAGATACCCGGGTGGCTCAGAAGATCGCCTGGATCGGCCAGTAGAGCAGGGCCGAAACGCCGGCAGCGGCGGGGATCGTGAGGATCCACGCGACGACGATGTTGCCCGCGACGCCCCAGCGAACCGCGGAGAGGCGCTGGGTCGAACCGGCGCCGAGCACGGCACCCGAGATCACGTGGGTCGTGGACAGCGGATACCCGTACTTGGTGGCGGCATAGATCGTCGCGCCGGCGGCGGCCTGGGCGGCGAAGCCGCTCTCCGGCTCCATCTTGTAGAGCCGCTGGCCGAGGGTCCGCATGATCCGCCAGCCGCCGACGTATGTGCCGGCCGCGATCGAGAGGCCCGCGGCGATCTTCACCCAGACCGGAATCTCGAATTCCTTGAGGTTTCCGTTGGCGAACAGGGCGAGCGCGATCACGCCCATCGTCTTCTGGGCGTCGTTCGCGCCGTGGGTGAACGCGACGAACGTGCCCGACGCGAGCTGCCCCAGGCGGAACCCCCGGTTCGCAACCCCGCGCGTGATCTTGCGGAAGACCCAGTAGATCGCGAGCAGCAGCAGGAACGCGACGGCGAACGCGATCAGCGGCGCCAGCAGCGCGGGAATGACCACCTTGTGCGCGAGACCGTGCCAGAGCACGCCGTTTTCGCCCGACTGCGCGAGCGCTGCTCCTACCAAACCGCCGATCAGCGCGTGCGAGGAGCTCGAAGGCAACCCGAACCACCAGGTCAGCAGGTTCCAGACGATCGCTCCGAGCAGCGCGGCGAGAACCGTGCGCGTGTTGATCAGGTCGGAGGCGACGATGTCCTTGCCGATCGTCTTCGCAACCGCTGTCGTGACGAACGCGCCCGCCAGGTTGGCGACGGACGCGATCAGCACCGCCATCCTCGGCGTCAAGGCACGTGTCGACACCGAGGTCGCGACGGCGTTCGCCGTGTCGTGGAACCCGTTCGTGAAGTCGAAGCCGAGCGCGACGACGATCACGATGACGAGCAGTGCGTCGTTCATCGGTTGCCCCGGCCTCGTCTAGCGGTTCTTGACCAGGATCGCCTCGAGCACGTCGGCCGCGTTCTCGCAGGCATCCACGGCTTCCTCGAGCTGCTCGTGGATGTCCTTCCAGCGGATGACAGCGATGGGATCCGCTCCGGCCGAGAAGAGCTCCGACACCGCGGCGCGGTTGAGCCGATCGCCCTCGTCCTCGAGGTCGCGCAACGCATGTAGCTGGCTGCTCGAATCCTTGAAACCCTCCAGTTGCCCGACGGCTTCGCTCAGCTTCTCGGCGCTGCGCAGGATCACGTGTGCCTGTTCCTTGGCCTTGGGCCGGATCTGCTCGACGCCGTATCCCGCGATGTTGCCCGCAGCCTCGTCGACGTGGTCGCAGACGTCGTCGATCGCGCTGGCCAGCAGATAGATGTCGTCACGATCGAAGGGCGTGACGAACGTGCGGTTGAGCAGGTCGACGACTTCGCGCGTCAGCCTGTCGCCCTCGTGCTCCAGTTCCTTGATCTCCCTCAGGTGCGCGCCGTCCGAGGGGAAGTCCTCGAGCAGCTCGACGAGCTCCCTGGAGATGCCGACCGCGTTCTGGGAGGCGCGTTCCAGGAGCCGGAAGAACTCTCGAGTTTGCGGGACCAGTGAGATACGTGCCATGGACTCTCCTTTTCGATCGGCGGGAGTCTGTCAGGCTTCGCGCGGCGTTGGGTGCGACGCGTCGGTGAACTCGCGAAACTCGGCCGTCAGAAGGTAGGCGGTTCGCTCGCCGATGTCGACCGCGTGGTCGCCGATCCGCTCGAGAGCGCGGGAGATGACGACCATGCGCAGCCCGTATTCGCGCAGGGCCGGATCGGCGCCGAGCTCGAGCAGATGCTGGACGACTCGACGGTTGGCGCGGTCGACGAGCTCGTCGAGGTCGACGAGCGACTCCGCCCCTTCGAGACTCCTCGACTTGAAGGAATCGAGTGCGACGCGAGTCATCTCCTCGCATCGCGCTCCCATCTCCTCAAAGCCCTCGATCAGCCGGGCCGGAGGGTCGATCGCCGGCATGAGCTTCGAGAGCTTCGCAACCGTCACGCAGTAGTCGGCCATTCGTTCGAGATGGAGGTTCACGTGCAGGATGGCGAGCACCAGCCGAAGATCGGTCGCGACGGGCGTCTGCCGGGCAAGCAGCGACGGAATGCGGTCCTCGATCTCGAGGTAGAGGCGGTCGACATCGTCGTCGAACGCGATCACCTCGTCGGCAAGCTCCTCGTCGCGCTGTTCGAGCGCGTTGAGCGCGCCGCGTAGAGCGCGAAGCACGAGCGCACCTTCCTCCTGCAACGTCGCCTCGAGGAGGTCGAGCTCCTCCTGAAAATTCGATCTCAACCGAACCTCCCGGTGACGTAGTCCTCGGTCCGGCCGTCGGACGGATTGGTGAAGACCTTGTTCGTCACGTCGTACTCGACGAGCACGCCCGTTCTCCGGCCGTCCTCGACGTCGAGGCTGAAGAAGGCGGTCAGGTCGGCGACCCGCGCCGCCTGCTGCATGTTGTGCGTGACGATGACGAGGGTGTAGTCCTTCTTGAGCTCGTGCATGAGCTCTTCGATCGCAGACGTCGCGATCGGGTCGAGCGCCGAGGCCGGCTCGTCGAGCAGCAGCACTTCGGGCTCCACGGCAATCGCCCGCGCGATGCACAACCGCTGCTGCTGTCCGCCGGAGAGCGACAGCGCATTCTTCTTCAGCCTGTCGCTGACCTCGTCCCAGAGCGCTGCGCCGCGGAGCGCTTTCTCGACGCGCTCGTCGAGGTTCTTCCGCATGCCGAGCACGCGCGGGCCCCACGCGACGTTGTCGTAGATCGACTTCGGGAAGGGATTGGCCTTCTGGAAGACCATGCCGATTCGCCGACGCACCTCGACAGGGTCGACACCCGGTGCGTACAGGTTCTCACCTCCGTAGAGCACCCGGCCTTCGATCACCGCGCCGGGCACGAGATCGTTCATGCGATTCAGGCAGCGGATGAAGGTGCTCTTCCCACAGCCGGAGGGACCGATCACGGCCGTGATCACGTTGCGGTAGATCTGTAGGTCGACGTCGGTGATCGCCGTCTGACCCCGGTAGCCGACCGTCAGCTTCTGAACATCGAAAGCGACCTCGCTCGGAATGGGCTCGGGCTCCCGCTGGGTCTGGGCGACGTCGATCACGCGCGGCATCGTAATCCCGTTGCTCATCCGGCCAGCTTCTTCCTGTTCCGTGCGAGCAAGGCCTTGGCGGCCAGGCTCGCGACGAGGACGAACGCCATCAGCACGAGCGCGGCCGCCCAGGCCTGCTCGTGCAGCGCCGGATCGGGTTGTTCCGAGTACGTGAAGATCAGGACCGGGATGTTCGGCAGAGCCTTCGTTACGTCGGTCTGCACTGAGCTGGCGAAGATCGACGAGGTGAAGAGCAGCGGCGCCGTCTCGCCCGCGGCCCGCGCGATTGCGAGCACCGTGCCGGTGAGGATGCCGCCGACGCTCGACGGCAAGATGATCCCGAGCACGGTCCGCCAGCGGCGCACCCCGAGAGCAAGGCTGGCCTCGCGCAGGGTCCCTGGCACGAGCAGCAGCACTTCCTGTGTCGCACGCGCGACGAGCGGCAGCATGATGACCGCGAGCGCGAACGCTCCGGCGTACCCGCTCTGCGTGTGGCCGATCACGAGCAGGGCGTAGACGAAGATCCCGACGACGATCGTCGGCAGGCCCGCGAGCACGTCGAGGACGACCTGCACGGGCACCGCCACCCGCTTCGGCGCGAATTCCGTCAGGTACACGGCCGTCAGCACGCCGACGGGAAGCGCCATGCCGGTCGCGAGCAGAACGAGCAGGGCGGTGCCGACGAGGGCGTTTGCGATGCCGCCGCCGGGCTGTCCGAAGAGCGCCTGAGGCTTTGTGAAGAAGTCCCAGCTGAGTGCGCCGGCGCCACGCCGGGCGACGGAGACGACGACGATCGCGAGCACTGCGACCGCGATCAGAGCCGCAACGGTCGCGAGGACTTCCATCAACCGATTGGTCAGGCGACGTCGTTGTGCACGGTTCATGCGCGGGCTCCTCGCAATGGGTCGAAGCGCCGGACGATGACCTGTGCGATCAGATTGGCGATCAGTCCGAGCACGAGCAGGATCGCGGCGAGGTACAGCAATGAGGACGTCTCCAATCCCGAACCTGCGCCCTGGTAGTTCGAGGCGATCTTGCTCGCGAGCGTGTCTGCCGGTGGGAACAACGACCAGCCGACGCGCGTGCCGCCACCGATCACCTGCGTCACTGCGATCGCCTCTCCGACCGCACGTCCGAGCCCGAGGATGACAGCGGCCGCAACACCCGAGCGCGTCGCCGGGAGAATCACGCCGCGCACCATTTCCCAGCGCGTCGCGCCGAGCGCAAGCGCACCCTCTTCGAGGTCACGCGGAACGCCGAGAAAGAGCTCCCGGCTGATCGACGCCACGATCGGGACGATCATGATCGTGAGGATCACGGCGGCCGTGAAGAGCCCCTGCCCGGTTTGCTGCGCTTCGCCGAAGAGTGGGATGAAGCCCAGAGTGCTGTGCAGCCAGGGCTCGACGTGGTGCGCGAGGAACGGCCCCAACACCAGGATTCCCCAGAGCCCGAGCACGACGCTCGGAATCGCAGCGAGCAACTCGACGAGCGAGCCGACGATGCCACGCACGCCGCGGGGCGCCAGCTCGCTGAGGTAGAGGCCGATCGCGATCGCCAGCGGCGTCGCGAGCACGAGCGCGACGAGCGAGCTCACCGCCGTCCCGTAGATGAAGGGCAAGGCGCCGAAGACGTGCTTGACCGGGTCCCAGGTACGGGCCGTGATGAACCCCAGACCGAAACGGTCGAAGGCGTCGCTCGAGAGATGAAGGACCTTCCAGACGATCGCACCGACGAGCGTCACGCACGCCAGGGCGGCTGCCGCAGTCAGGCCGTGCAACGCGAGGTCACCGACACGTCCGCCGAGCCGGCGGCGGGCCTGTAAAGGGCTCGTCGGTACGGCGCTCATCGCGGGCGAGCGTACTGAGCGGACGCGGCTGCGAGGCCCTCGTTCACCACCTTGTTACCAGCCTGCAACCACCGTTCTCCCCATGCTTGGGAGGAGGACGGGCACCCTCGTCGAGACATGAACGAAACGAGAGGAGCAATCGTGACTCGCAGGACAATCGCAGTCCTCGCCGCACTTGGAGCGGCACTCACTTTGACGGCAGGAGCCGGGGCCCGGCCCGCCGCAGGTTCACTGACAGGAGCGGGCAGCTCGTTCGTGGCGCCGCTCGTGTCGGCGTGGATCCCGAAGGTCGATGCGGCGTTCGGCGTCAAGGTGACGTATGGGCCGATCGGATCCGGCGGCGGCATCAACGCGATCACGAATCGAACCGTCGATTTCGGTGCCAGCGACGCACCGCTGACGCCGGACCAGTTCGCCGCCTGCAAGGGCTGCGTCCAGATCCCCTGGGCTCTCTCGGCGACGTCGCTCGCCTATCGCGGTGACGGGCTCCCCGATCACCTGCGCCTCGACGGCCCGGCTGTCGCCGGCATCTTCTCCGGCCGCATCAAGAGGTGGAACGACCCGGCCCTGAAGAAGCTGAACAAGGGCAAGTCACTGCCGGATCTCGCGATCACCGTGATCCACCGCAGCGACAACAGCGGCACGACGTACAACCTCACCGACTACCTGAACAGCGTCAGCCACCAGTGGAAGAGCACAGTCGGTAAGGGAGTAGCGGTCAACTGGCCGACCGGGGTCGGCGCGCGCGGCAGCTCCGGTGTCGCGGCAACGCTGAGCCAGACGAACGGCGGCATCACGTACGTCGACATCGCGTACTCGCTGTCGAATCACTTCAAGGTCGCAGCCGTGAAGAACCGGGCCGGCGTGTTCCAGCTGCCGGGGCTGCGTGCGATCGCGGCGGCAGGCGCAACGATTCTGCGCGTGGCGCCGAACAACAGCGGCATCTCGATCGTGAACCCGGCGAAGCGCCAGCCGCTCGCCTACCCGATCTGCACTTTCACCTACGCCATCCTTCCGACCAACACGCAGAAGGCCAAGGAGCTCAAACAGTTCGTCCGCTGGGCGCTGACGCAGGGTCAGTCCTCGGGGCCGAGGCTCCTCTTCTCGCCGTTGCCGAAGGTCGTGCTCAAAGCGTCCGTCAAGACCCTAAACCTGGTGCACTCGTAGGGAACTCGCAGCGGACCGCCAGGCCGTGACCCGGGCTGCCTGTCGCCACGACTTCGCCTCCGGCGGCGGTGACGACGTGCTTCACGATCGCGAGACCGAGGCCCGTGCCCCGAGAGGCGCGGGCCCGGTCGCTGCGGTAGAAGCGTTCGAACAGGCGCGGGAGGTCGACGTCTTCGACGCCACGGCCGTCGTCGGCAACCTCGAGCACTCCCGCACGCGCCGCGAGCGTGCACGTCGAGCCGGGGCCTGCATAGCGGATCGCGTTCTCGGCGAGGTTCTCGGCGACGATCTGCAGCATCCGCCGCCGCACCGGCAGCTCGACCGAGTCCGGAGCGTCGACTCGCAAGACGACGTCGGCCCGCTCGGCGCTGTCGGCGAGCCGGCCGCGCACCTCCTCCAGGACGGGCAGGGCAACGGTCGAACCGAGCGAGACGACCTCGCGGCCGCTCTCCAGCTCGGAGAGAAAGAGGACGTCGTCGACGAGCTCGCGCATCTCGTCGACCTGGTCGCGCGCCTGGGCAAGGAGTGCGTCGCGGTCGGCATCGGGAAGCGACGCCGTCTCCAGCAGAGCCAGCAGCCGGGCGAGCGGCGTGCGCAGCTCATGGGACACTGCGGCGGTGAAACCGACTCGCAGCTCCTCGTAGGTCCGTGCCTCCTCCATCAGAGACGAGTATGGCCAAGGTCCTGATCGTCGAGGACGACTCGGTGATCGCAGACGGCATGGCCAAGCACCTCGCCGCTGCCGGGTTCGACCCTGTCGTGGTCGGTAAAGGCGATCAAGGGCTCGCGAGACTGCGCTTCGAGCAACCCGATGTCTGCGTGCTCGACCTGATGCTGCCCGGCCGTGACGGCTGGGGCGTGATCGAGAGCGCTCGCGCCGAGGGAATCCCGACGCCGATCGTGGTGGTCAGCGCCCGTGGGACGGAGCACGACCGCGTGCACGCCCTCGAGATCGGTGCGGACGACTACCTCGTGAAGCCGTTCTCGATGAACGAGCTCGTGGCGCGCGTCCGCGCGGCGTCGCGCCGCTCGCTGCGCCGCGACGACTCGTCACGGGGCGAGCCGATCCAGGTCGAGGAGCTGCGCATCGACCCCCGCGAAGTTCAGGCTTTCGTCGACGGCGAGAGCGCAGGCCTGACGCCGACGGAGTTCAGGCTGCTTTACCAGCTGGCGCTCGAACGGGGCCGCGTCGTCACACGCGACGAGCTGCTGCAGAAGATCTGGGGGCGGCGAGAGAGTCATCGCGACCGGACGGTCGACGTCTTCGTCCGTCGGCTGCGAGAGAAGATCGACAGCCGCACCTCGACGCACACCTTCATCCAGACCCGCTACGGGGTCGGCTACCGCTTCGACCCCGTCACGAAGGAGTGAGCGAGGCCACCCTGCGCTGGCCGTCCTGCTCGTAGACCAGGTCGACGTTCTCGTGCTTGCGGTAGGTGCCGGCAACCCCGAGCAGCATCGACAGCCAGCGGAGCGGGCCGAGACGGCCCTCCTGGGCGAGCTTGCGCCGGAAGACGAGCTCGTCGCCGAGGCGGTCGAAGTCCCGGCCTGGCTCCTGTCGCACGCCGTTCACGTACACCTCGTAACTAAGTCCGATCCCCGTAGGCAGCTGGACTCGCGAGGTCGCATCCACGTCTCATAGGATGCCACCGCCGGTGAGGCGTCACGCCCTTGTCTTCCTGCTCGCCCTCGGCGCCGCGCTGGCGCTGGCTGCCGTCGCCTACGCGGACAACGGCGGCGTGGCGCCGCTCCCGCCTCATTCGCCGAATGCGGAACGGATCGACCAGTCGTACCTCTGGATCTCGATCTTCGCGATCGCCATCTTCGTCGTCGTCGAAGGCACGCTCCTCCTGTTCATCTACAAGTACCGCTCGCGTGGCCGGCCAAGGACGGAGGAAGGCCCGCAGGTCCACGGGGCGACGCGCCTCGAGCTGATCTGGACCGCGATCCCCGTGTTGATCCTCGCCGCGATCGCGTCGTTCGTGTTCTACAAGCTGCCGGGGATCAAAGACGTTCCGAGCGCGAAGGCGGACGGCGGACGGATCGCCGTCCGGGTGGACGCCCACCAGTTCTATTGGCAGTACACCTACCCGAACGGCGCCGTCTCGATCGACGAGCTCCATGCCCCGGTGAAACGGGTCGTGACGCTGGACATCGTCTCGCACGACGTCGACCACAGCTGGTGGATCCCCGAGCTGAACGGGAAGTTCGACGCGATTCCGGGGCGCACGAACCACACGTGGTTCAAAGCGGACCGCATCGGCACGTATCGCGGGAAGTGCGGCGAGTTCTGCGGCGTCTTCCACGCCGCGATGGAATCGACCGCCAAGATCGAGTCGCAGGCGGACTACGACGCCTGGGTCTCCGGCCAGGCCAACGCCGATCTCGGCAAGGGCGAGTTCGTCGGCGTCTGCGCGAAGTGCCATGGCCTGTCGGGACACGGCGGCTACGGCCCGGCGATCTTCAACAACAGCCTGCTCACCCAGCAGGAGAGCCTGCGCAAGCTGCTGCTCAACGGCCAGAACAGCACCAAGCCGCTTTCGTCGTACATGCCGCCTGTTTCGCGCGGCTGGACGGACAAGCAGTTCACCGCACTCTTCGCCTACCTGAAGAGCAACGTCTATAAGGGACCGAGCGGTGGCGGCTAGAGCCGAGCCATATCCGATCGAGCCGTACCGCCGCGACTGGCGCCAGGGCCGCGTGATGAGCTGGATCACGACGGTCGACCACAAGCGGATCGGGATCCTCTACACGATCACATCGCTGGTCTTCTTCGCGGCTGCCGGGCTGCTCGCGCTGCTGATGCGCGCTCAGCTGGCGACGCCGAACGAGCACTTCGTCACGAAGAACTCGTACAACGAGCTTTTCACGATCCACGGCACGGCCATGATCTTTCTCTTCATCGTGCCCTTCTGGGCCGGGCTCGCGAACTTCCTCGTGCCGCTGATGATCGGCGCGCGCGACATGGCGTTCCCGCGACTCAATGCGTTCTCGTACTGGTGCTACCTCTTCGGCGGCCTGGTCCTCTTCCTCAGCTTCTTCGCGTCGGGCGGCGCGTCCAAGTCGGGCTGGTACGGCTACCCGCCGCTGTCCGAAAGCCTGTTCTCGCCGGGGACCGGCCAGGACCTCTGGATTCTCTCGCTCCACCTCGTCGCGATCTCGGGGCTCGTCGGCGCAATCAACTTCCTCGCGACGATTCACAACATGCGGGTTCCGGGCATGAGCTGGATGCGCCTCCCGCTCTTCGTCTGGTCGATCGAGGTCTATTCCGCGCTGCTCGTGATCGTGCTGCCGGTGATCGGGGTCGGGCTGACGTTTCTCCTGCTCGACCGTCAGGTCGGAACGCACTTCTTCCTGCCGGAGCAGGGCGGCAGCGCGGTCCTCTATCAGCATCTCTTCTGGTTTTTCGGCCACCCTGAGGTGTACGTCATGATCCTGCCGGCGATGGGGGTGATCTCCGAGGTCATCCCCGTCTTTTCGCGCAAGCCGATCTTCGGCTACAAGGCGATCGCGTTCTCGACCGTCGCGATCGGCTTCTACTCGATGCTCGTCTGGGCGCACCACATGTTCAGCGTCGGGATGCCGACCTTCCTCAACGTGTTCTTCATGCTGTCGTCGATGGTGATCGCCGTCCCCACCGGCGTGAAGATCTTCAACTGGATCGCGACGACGTGGCGCGGCAACCTGATCTTCAACACGGCGATGCTGTGGGCGCTCGGGTTCATCGCCGTCTTCACGATCGGCGGGCTCTCGGGGATCTTCCTCGCAGCGTTCCCCGTGGACTGGCAGGTAACCGACACCTACTACGTCGTCGCGCACATGCATTACGTGATGTTCGGCGGCGCGGTCTTCGGCGCGTTCGCGGCTCTCTTCTACTGGTGGCCCAAGATCTTCGGGCGATTACTGGACGAACGGCTGGGGAAGGCTCAGTTCTGGCTCATCTTCATCGGGTTCAACCTGACGTTCTTCCCGCAGCACATGCTCGGCCTCCTGGGAATGCCCCGCCGCAACTACACCTACCACCAGCACGGCCTCTGGCTCGTCTACAACCTGATTTCGTCGATCGGCTCGGGGATCATGGCGATCGGGATGCTGGTGTTCCTCGTCAATATCGTGAAGACGAGCAGAACGGGGCGACGTGCGTCCAACGATCCCTGGCTCGCGGACACGCTCGAGTGGTACACCACCTCGCCGCCGCCGCCCCAGAACTTCGACCGGCTTCCCTACATCTCGAGCGCGCGGCCGCTCCGTGACCTGCGGCGGCGACTGGCGGAGCGCGGTGTCTAGGCCCGGTCCCTGGCTGCGGCTGACGGCGCTCTTCGCGGCGCTCGCCACGTTGCTCGCGGTCGTGAGCGGCGCAGCTTCGCTCGGCGCGGCGCACCGGGTGCTCGCAGCGCTCGTGTTGCCGCCGCTGCTTGCGATCGTCGTCGCCGCGTGGGCGGTGCACCGCCGCCTGCTCGCGCCCGCACTCGGCGCGCTCGTGCTCTTCGGGATCGCCGCGCTCGTCACCGCGCCCGGCATTCACCTCGCGCTCGCCGCCGTCGCGTTCGCCGCCACGCTCGTGCTCGCAGCCGCGACCTATCGCGGCGAGGCCGTAGCCTCGCGCGCCGTGGCGCGACTACGTGACCCTGACGAAGCCGCGGATCATGTCGCTCCTCCTCGTCACAGGCCTGTGCGGCATGTTCGTTGCGGCGCACGGCGTGCCGTCCGGCTGGTCGATCGCCGTGACGATGACCGGGCTCGCGCTCGCCTGCGGCGGCGCGTCGGCGCTGAACCACGTCCTCGACCGTGACATCGACAAGCTGATGGGCAAGCGCACGAGGGAACGACCCGTCGCTGCCGAGCGCATGCCTGCCTCGAGCGCGCTCGAGTTCGGGCTGACCCTCTCCGCGTTCAGCTTCGTGCTGCTGGCGTCGCTCACCAACGTTCTCACCGCAACGCTCGCGCTCGTCGGGAATCTCTTCTACGTGCTCGTGTACACGCGCTGGCTCAAGCGCTCGACGACGCAGAACATCGTCATCGGCGGTGCCGCAGGAGCCGTGCCTCCGCTCGTGGGCTGGGCGGCCGTGACCGGGAACCTGACCTTGCCTGCGTTGTGGCTCTTCCTGATCGTGTTCCTGTGGACTCCGCCCCACTTCTGGGCGCTGGCGCTACTGATCCGCCGCGACTACGAAGCCGCGCACATCCCCATGCTCCCCGTCGTTCGCGGCGAGCGTGAGACGACGCGGCAGATCCTCCTCTACTCCGCCGTGCTCGTGGCGATCACTGTCGGCCCCGTCATCTGGGGGCCGCTCGGCCTCGTCTATCTCGGAGCGGCGCTTGCACTCGGTGCGGTGTTTCTGTGGCTCGCGCTCGCGCTACGGCGGAACACCACGCCACGCCGAGCCGCCGTTCTCTTCCATTTCTCTCTCCTCTACCTCGCGCTGCTCTTCGCGGCGATGGCAGTCGACCCACTCCTCTAGATGACCGAACCTGCAGCCGAGACGACCAGGACCCGTGCTCCGAACGAGCCGGTCGAGCCCACCGGGGAGATCGCCCGCAAGAACGTGATGCTGGCCCTGATTTTGGTTGGGGTCGTGATCCTGGTCGTCGCCGGGACGGTCGCGATCTCGCTGATCTACCTGCACTACGACTGAGGCGTAGCTAAAGGAATCTTCGGCCAGAGCCGATCTGGCCAGAGATGACGCCATCGTCGCGATTCCTGCTGCCCTTTGCCATGCTCGCGCTCGCAGCCTCTTTGGCTGTGGGAGTGCCGCGCGCTGCTGCGATCGACCCGTTTCCGACGGGCCCGATGACCCTTTCCAGCGACCACTTCATGGTCCACCTCAGCGGTGACTTCGCGCCCTGCCCGACTGCAACCGTCACCCAGGAGCAGGGTGGAGACATTCTCGGAATGGCCGAGCGCGCGTATGCGCTGTACAGCGGTTGGGGTTATGCCACTCCCGTCCCCGACAGCGGCGACGGCCTGATTGACATCTCGATCGACGACTTCACCACGGGCTGCACCACATACGGATCGATCCCCGGCAGCGTTCCGGTCCCGACGAGCCGCTGGGACGCGTTGCTCAACCCGGTTGCACCGGCCGGCGCGGGTGAGATTCACATCAAGCGCGCCAGCGCCCTCAGCTACCACATCATCGCGCACGAGGTCTTTCACCTCTTCGAGGACGCCGTCATCAACCCCGACACCACCGACCAGTGGCTGCAGGAAGGCCTGGCCGAGTGGGGAGCCGTGCGCGCCGACAGCGCAGCCGGCGGCCTCGAGCTGAATCCCGACCGAACGATGGACTGCGTCGGCTCGGTGTGCGGCGACAGCGAATTCGACCGCAACGGCTATCCCGGCTGGATGCTCTTCGAGTACCTCGCGGAACGTTTCGGCGACGCTTCCGTCAAGTCTGTGCTCGATTCGGCAGCGGCAAATCCGCTCTGGACCGGTACTCGCTCCCTTTCGAGCGTCGTGCAAGCGCACAGCACCACGCTGGGCAAGTTCTTCGAGGACTACACGACTGCGCGCCTCACGGGGAACTTCACTTACGCGGCGCTCGCCGGAGTGCTGCCGCAAACCCAGGCCTCGATCGTGGTCGGTTCGAAGACCGACCCGATCTCCCCGGTGACACTGGCGGTCAACCACCTCGCCGTCCGCTACGTGGACCTCGCGCACGGCTCCGACTCGGACACCGGTCCGTGCTACGCAGCTTCACTCGCATTGAAGGTCACGCTGCCGGCCGGCGTCGCCTCCACGCCGTACTACTACTCCGCCACGAAGGATGCAGTCGCGCAGGCGTTCACGGTCTCCGGCACGACGGCTTCGCTGACGGTTCCCTGGAACACCTGCGGGGCCAGCCCGCACGCGTACGTGTCCTTGCCGAACGAGTCGAACGACGTCAGCCCTCCCGCCCTCGATGGCCGTGAGTTCACGGTCTCCGGCACGGTTTCCGTCGACACGACGAAACCCGCCTCCGCCAGCGAGGCCCCCGCCGGCGTGAAGGTGATCGGCCCCGTCGTCCAGGCGCCGACGAGCGATCCTGCACCTGACCTCACGCTGCATGCGCCCGAGCTCATCCGGGTGTCGAACAAGACGCGCCTGCTCCGCTTCATCGTGTTCGCGAACGGTGACGGAACGCTCCGGACGACGCTCGGCGGAACGTGGCTCGGCTCGGCCGGACTGCACGCCGGCAACAACGACGTGCGCTTCGTTCTGCCGACACAGATGCTCCGAAGCCTGCGCAAGACGAACACGCCGGCCAACATCCTGACGCTCACGAGCTACTCGCCGAGCGGCAGTCAGGGCTCGACGGTGACGCGTCGCGTCGCGATGCAGCCCTTGAAGAAGGTCGTCAAGAAGACGACCAAGCCGAAGCGCGGCAAGTAGCGAGTAAGGTCGGCCGCGTGGCGGCCGACGGGATCTTCCTCGCAGTCCCTGACGATCCTGCGCCGGGAATCCCGCTCGCGGTCAAGGATCTCCTCGACACCGCAGGCCTGACGACGACGTACGGCTCGGCGGTCTTCTCGGAGCACGTACCGTCGGTCAGTGCGGATTCCGTCCGCCTCGCCGAAGCAGCCGGCTACGCGAACATCGGCAAGACGAACCTGCACGAGTTCGCGTACGGCATCACCTCCGAGAACGCGCGCTTCGGCACGGTGCCGAACCCCGTCGCGCCCGGGCGAATCGCCGGCGGCTCGTCCGGCGGCTCTGCGGCCGCCCTCGCCGCGAACCTCGCCGACGTTGCGCTCGGAACCGACTCCGGCGGTTCGATCCGCATCCCGGCAGCCTGCTGCGGCGTGGTCGGATTCAAGCCGACGTACGACCTCGTCTCGAGCGTCGGGTGCTTCCCGCTCGCGCCAAGCTTCGATCACGTCGGCCCGATGGCCCGTACCGTCGACGAATGCGTGTCGCTGCTCGAGGCGATCGCACCAGGGTTCGAGCCGACGACGCTGAGCTCGCTCGCGGACCTATCCGTGGGAGTCGCCTGGATCGACGAAGCGGATCCGCTCGTCGCGCAACGTGTGCGAGAGGCCGCGGAGCTGATGCCCGGCAGCCGTCAGCTCGACTGGCCGAGACCTGACATCTGGGCGCTCTTCATGCGCGAGGTCGCGGACGTTCACCGCGAGCTCTACGCGGAGCAGGGCGAGCTCTACAGCGAGGAGGTTGCGCACAAGGTCGAGCGCTGCCTCGGTGTCAGCGATGCGGAGGCCGCGCAGGCAGAGCGCAGGCGCGCCGACTATCGCGAGCAGTGCCTGGAGCTCTTCGACGGCTTCGACCTGCTGCTGACCCCGACGCTCCAGTGCGTCGCGCCCCCGACGGGGATCGGCGACCTGGCTCTGCGCGAGCGTCTCCTCGCCAACACGGCCGCATTCAACACACTCGGCTGGCCCGCCCTCGCCCTCCCGTGCGGGCCCGCGGAGGACGGTCTACCTGCCTCCCTCCAGCTGGTCGGCCGACCGGGGAGCGACGGGCTTGTTCTTGCGGCTGGGAGCCTGCTGGCATCCCTCATTCGAGGGACAGCCGAACGGGGGAGGGTGCCGACAACAACATAGAACCATGCTGCGCGCACCCCTTCTTGTGGCCGTCTGTTTCGGCCTGCTCACCCTCGCCCCTGCGGCCGAGGCGGCAAAGCCTGTTCGCGGTGCCGCGCCCAAGAGTCTGCACGGCTTCCTCCTGCGTGCGGACGAGCCCGCGGACAACTCGTTCACCCGCACGCCGTCCTTTGCATGGAACCCCGTGCCCGGCGCGCTCCACTACCAGTTCCAGCTTGCGACGAGCTCGACCTTCCGCGAGAGCGGCATCGTCTACTCGACGAGCAGCCTTACGACCCCGGTCGCCGCACCCACGGTGATGCTGCCGTGGGTCACCGGCAACCCGCATGCGCTCTTCGCGCGTGTCCGCGGCATCACCGCAACGGCCACGACACCGTGGAGCGCCGCCTTCGGCTTCGACATGACGCCGGGGCCGCCGCCGAAGCCGCTCGCGAGCGAGCCCGGCCTCCTGCGCTGGACGCCGATCGAAGGCGCGGACGGCTACCAGGTCTGGTTCATCGACATCAACAATCCGACGCCGAAGATGGAGACCGTCTTCACGAACGTCCTCGACGAGCGCGAGTTCTACACCTTTCACCGCACGGCGAGCTGGACCGGCACGGTGCGTTGGCGCATTCGCGCATTGCGCACCGACCGCACCGACGACAATCAGAAGAGCCGTCAGAACGGACTGCCCGCAGTCGGCTACGGCCCGTGGAGTCCCGTGTACAGCTCGTCGAATCCCGCGTACGCCGGCGGTCCGATCAAGCTCGGCGACACCGTCTCCGACGTCGTGTCGAACGGCACCGACTCCTCGCCGGCGCACCGCCTCATGCCCGGGTTCACGTTCACCGGCGACCAGGCCCTCGACGGCACGAGCGCCGAGCTCTTCCGCATCTACGTCTTCACCGACCGGCAATGCCTCAACCGCGTCTTCACGAGCGCCGTCTTCGGCGGCCCCGCCTACGCGCCGCGGCCCTTCGGCCCGCTGGCGCTGCCGTCGGTTCCGGCCGCCCTCCCGGCTGCGCGCGCCACCTACCTCCGCGACGGCTCCGAACCGGACAGCTTCAGCTTCGACGGCCTGAAGGTGCTGTCGACCGAGCTGACCGCACCCGCCACGCCGACCACGTCCGTCCCGACTGATTCCGATTCGAACCCCGGCTCGACCTCCACTCCCGCGGCCGGCCCGCAGCAGATTCAGGTCGGCAGCGGCGTCCTCGGCGCGCCCGTCGACCTCTGGGACACCGATTGGCCGGGCGGTGGGTACTACTGGACCGTCATTCCCGTCGCAGCCGTGTCGCCCGGCGCACTGAGCACGAGCACGTCTTCTGCCGGCGCGATCGGCGGCTCCGGCGTCAGCGTCGTGAGCGCGGTCGGCTTCTCCAGCGGCGACACCGTCCTGCTCGGGAACGCTTCGAATCAGGAGACGGTCACGGTCGTCGCGGTCAGCGGCACGAGCCTCTCGTTCGCCGCACCGTTCAAGTTCGCTCACGGGGTCGGCGAGCCGATCGTGCGAACCGGCGGCAACCTCCAGTATCAGGACCTCGAGCTGCCGCAGGACGTCTGCGCAGCGCCGTACAACCGCGTCTCACGCTTTGGCAAGAACAGCGAGCCCACGCTCACCGCCGCCGGCGAGCTCTTCGCCTCGGGCCTGTCGACGAAGGGCCGATTGACCGCCGGCGCCAATGGTCAGGCTTTCTATGGCGCACCCCTCGTCGCGTGGACGCCCGCGCTCGGCGCGACGGTCTACGAGGTGCAGTGGAGCAAGAAGGCGTATCCGTTCAAGCCGCTGCCGAACCCGTCGAACTCCGGAGCCCTCGGCACGCTCGTCCTCGGCACCTCGACGATCCTGCCGCTCAAGCCCGGCACCTGGTACTACCGCGTGCGCGGCTTCAACTTCGGCCTTCCCACCGGCGCACAGCAGATGTCCTGGTCCGACCCGGCCAAGATCGTCGTCGCCAAGCCCAAGTTCCGCGTCATTTCTCCCGGTAAGTAACGGGCTACTGAATCGCGCGCAACAGCCGCCGCCCAAGTCGCTCCACGGACTTCGGCAGCAGCTTTCGCTGCTTCTTCACGACTGACGACCCCAGCCAGAAGGCGGTCTTCACACCGAGCACGTAGCGGTTTCGTGCACGGTCGGTGATCGTGTTCGCCGCGACCTTGCGCGCGACCGTCGTCGAGCCGACGACGAACTGTGCATCCTTGAAGCGGCGCGAGCGGTAGATCCCCTGGCCCACCACCTTGCGCGGCCCTACCGTCCACGTCGTGTCGTGGAACGCAACCCACCCGCCGTCGACGACCTTCGGCACCCACTTCTCGAAGTCTTCGAGCACGAGGTCGTACTCGTGCGAGCCGTCGACGAAGAGCAGCTCGATCGGTTCGTGAAAGTCGTCGGCCGCGGGCTGCGAGAGCGACGCGATCGGCTTGACGAGCTCGGTGATGCCGGCACGGTCGATGTTCGCCTTGAAGTCGCCGAAGCGGTAGTCCGCGTGCGGATCCACCGCGAAGATCGGCACCGAAGCGCCTGCCTGTGAACCGCGTCCGAGACAGATCGTCGACTTGCCCTTCCACGAGCCGATCTCGACGATCACTCCCTTGCCCGTGCAGGCACGCGCAAGCTCGTAGAGCGCCTCGCCCTCCTCGTCGGTGAGCCAGCCGGGAACGTCCGCGAGCAGCGGCTTGACCTCTGCGGTGAACTCGTTCACAACGTGGCGGAGCGTACGGCTTCTTCGTAGATCCGGTCGCGCTCGAACTTGTCGAGCTCTTCGGAAAGAAGGTCCGACGGCGGCGGCGCATCGCCGGGCGGGAACGGTGCAGCCTTGCCGTCGATCTCGACTCCCTCCAGGTGATCCGCCGGCTCGTGCTCGACTTCCACCGGCCGGTCCAGCCTCGACCGCAGCCAGCCGCCGAGCAGCTGCGCCTGCGCGGCGGTGCCGGTCACGCGAATCCGTTTGACCTCGGCGATGCCGGGCCAGAGCGATGCAAGTTGCCGCCGCCAGCGGCTCGTCCGCGCCCAGGCGATGTCCGACACGACGACACGGTCGAAGACCGACACGAGCCCGGCGTACGGCGCGGGCAGGTCCGGCCATTCGGTGCTGTCGACGATCAGGCGGTCGACGACGTCGATCAGGCTCTGGAACGGAGCACTGTCGAACGAGGGCACACCACGCCAGCGGAGGAACACCGGCAGATCGGGAAGGAACAACGGCTGCACGACGCTAGCCGGAGCCGAGGCCCTGTTGCCCTTCAGCTGGATCCGGATCGTCTCGGCACAGATCTGGCGTCCCTCGCCCGACGGAAATGCCTCCACGGACACGTCGGCCTCGAGCCCGTCTGCCTCGTCCGGCTCCGGCACGAGCACGATCGTCCGCGACGGATGGCGCTCCGCGAGACCTTCCAACACGTCGTCCGCGGCCTCCACCCACTGCGGCGGAACCCAGGCTGTGTGCGTCATCACGCTCGTGCGCTGGAAGGGAATGTCGGAGCCGGGCGCCATGCGCTGTGCGGCGACTTCCCGCTCGATCTCGCGGACCGACGCTAGTGGCGCCGCCACGCCCGCCCGTCTCGTTCCATCAGCTCGTCCGCTGAGCTCGGGCCCCAGGTTCCCGCCGCGTAGTTCGGGAACGCGGGCCGGTCGCGAGCCCAGGCCGCGACCATCGCGTCGACGAGCGCCCATTGCTCCTCGACTTCGTCGATGCGGGTGAAGAGCGTCGCGTCACCGAGCATCGCATCCAGGATCAGCCGTTCGTAGGCCTCAGGCAAACCCGTCCGGAAGGCGCCGCCGTAGAGGAAATCCATGTGCACCGTGCGGATCGTCATGCCCTGCCCGGGAACCTTGACGCCGATCGCGAGCGACACGCCCTCGTCGGGCTGCACGTGCACGATCAGCACGTTGGGCTTCAGCCGTTCCACCGACAGCTCTTCGAACGGTGGATGCGGTGCGCGCTTGAACTGGATCGCAATGGTGGTCTCGCGGCGCGCGAGTCGCTTGCCCGTTCGGACATAGAACGGCGTGTCGGCCCAGCGCCAGTTGTCGACGTACAGCTTCGCCGCGACGTACGTCTCGGTCATCGACGTCGGCTCGACACCTTCCTCCTCGCGGTAGCCGGGGACCTCTTCACCCTCGATGTAGCCGCGGCCGTACTGCCCGCGGACGACCGACTTCGGCCCGGGTGTGTGCATCGCGCGCAGCACCTTCACCTTCTCGTTGCGCACCGAGTCGGCGGTGAAGTCGATCGGCGGCTCCATCGCGGTGATCGCGACGAGCTGGAGCATGTGGTTCTGGAAGATGTCGCGAATCGCGCCCGACTGCTCGTAATAGCCCGCGCGTCCTTCGATGCCCATCGTCTCCGCAACCGTGATCTGGACGTGGTCGACGAACTGCCGGTTCCAGATCGGCTCGAAGATCCCGTTGGCGAAACGGAGAGCCAGCATGTTCTGCACGGTCTCCTTGCCGAGGTAGTGGTCGATGCGGAACACCTCGCGCTCTTCGAAGAACTCCTCGAGCACCTGCTGCAGCTCTCGCGCGGAGGCGAGCTCGTGCCCGAACGGCTTCTCGATGATGAGTCGCACCCAACCCTCGGTGGAGCGCCGCTTCCCGAGCGCACGGACGACGGTCTCGAAAACACTCGGCGGCGTCGCGAGGTAGTAGACGCGATTGCCGCCGGTCTCGCGCTCCTTGTCGAGCTCCGTCAGCGTCTTCGCGAGCCCGTCTTCGCGCTCGTCGTCGGCGAAGTCCATCGCGACGTAACGCATTCCGGCGGCGAGCCCCTCCCAGACGTCATCGCGAAACGGATCGCGCGCGTGCTCCTGCACGGCTTCTTTCATGCGATCCCTGAAGTCGTCGTCGGACTCTTCCGTGCGCGCGACGCCGACCACGGCGAAGTGCTCCGGCAGGAGCCGCCGGTACGCGAGCGAGTAGAGCGCGGGGAAGAGCTTCCGTTTCGTGAGGTCTCCGGACGCGCCGAAGATGACGAGGATGCACGAGTCGGGCGCGCGCCTGATCTCGAGCCCTTCGAGCAGCGGATTTTCCTGCGCGACCGCCACGCTAGCGCGGATCCGTCCCGGCCTTGGCGCGCTCGACCGCCTTGACGGCGTGGCCGCCGAATTGGTTCCGCAGGGCGGCGGCGACCTTCGCCGAGAACTTGATCTCGTCCCGTGAGGCGAAGCGCGCGAAGAGCGAGGCCGCGATCACCGGAGCGGGCACGTTCTCGTTGATCGCCTCGTTGATCGTCCAGCGCCCTTCACCCGAGTCCTCGACGTACGGCGCGATGTCGTCGAGCTTCGGACCGTGAGACTCGAACGCGGAGTGCAAGAGCTCGAGCAGCCACGAACGCACGACCGACCCGTTCCGCCAGATGCCGGAGATCTCGTGGGCGTCGAGGTCGTATTCCGAGTGCTCCATGATCTCGAAGCCCTCGGCATACGACTGCATCAGGCCGTACTCGATGCCGTTGTGCACCATCTTCACGAAGTGGCCGGCGCCCGCAGGCCCGACGTGTGCGTAACCGTCCTCGGGCGCGAGTGACTTGAAGATCGGCTCGAGGCGCCCGACGGGCTCGTCGTCGCCGCCGACCATCAGGCAGAAGCCGATCTCGAGGCCCCAGACACCGCCGGAGACTCCCGCGTCGACGAAGTGGATGCCTTTGTGCTTGGCCTCGACGTAGCGGCGCTTCGAGTCGCGGAAGTTCGAGTTGCCGCCGTCCACGATCGTGTCGCCCTCGTCCGCGAGCTCGAGCAGCTCTTGGAACGTCTGCTCGGTGATCTTCCCCGCGGGAATCATCATCCAGAAGGCGCGCGGCGCCTCCAGTTGCTCTTTGAGCTCGGCGAGCGAGCCCGCCGTCCGCGCGTCGACATTCGGGTCATAGGTCTGGACCTCGTGCCCCGCCTCGCGGAGACGCTCCGTCATGCCCGCGCCCATGCGCCCCAGTCCGATCATTCCGAGCTGCACTACAGATCCTCCAATCTCACCCGCACGATGCTGCGCCCGCGCTCTTGCAACGAGCGAAAGTCCCCTTCGGCCTGCGCTCTGATCAGCCGGCCGAAGCCGAAGTCCTCTCCGGGAATCGGGATCTCCTCACCGGTGTCGTCGACGACCTGCACGAAGAGCCCGGTCGGCGGGCCGCCCTTGTGCAGCTGGCCGGTGGAATGCAAGTACCGCGGGCCGAGCCCGTGTGTGACGACGCAGCCCGTTTCATGCGCCCGGTCGAGCAGCGGCTGCAGGTCGCGCTCGCGCGCAGGATCGATGAAGGCCTGGATCGCCACGTAGCTCGGCGGTTCGGCGCCGCCGAGCAGCTCGTCGAGCGAGCCGGTGGCCTCCAGCTTCGGATCCTCGCCGGAGGCGAGCACTTCCTTCGTCTTGTCCTTCGCCGCCTGGACGTCGGGCTGGTCGAACGGATTGATCCCCAGGATCGAGCCGGCGACCGCGACCGCGAACTCCCAGCGGAAGAACTCGCCGCCGATCGCATACGAATCGGCGAGCTGAACCTCGGCGCCCTGTCGATCCGGCCCGTCCGGGCTCTCCCCCGGCGCAGGCACGAGCCCTTTGCCCTGCTTTCCGGTCGACTCCGCGATCAGCTGCTCGGCCCACAGGCCGAAACGCCCCGGGGTCTCGCCGATGCAGACCTTGTCGCGCCCCTCGCGCCAGCCCTCGCCGAGCCGGAGCCCGAGCTGCAGACCCGGATTCGCCTCGCCTCGACAGGCCTCCGCCATTTGCTCGCCGCTCGCGAGCAGGCGGTCGATGTCGATCCCCAGCAGCGCGGCCGCGACGATCCCGAACGGCGACAGCGCCGAGTACCGGCCGCCGATCGTCGGCTCACCGGAGAACACCCTCATGCCGCGGGTTCCCGCGAGCGCCTCGAGCGACGACCCCGGATCCGTGATCGCGATGAACTGCTCGCCGTTCCCGCCGGTCTGCTCCCAGAAGTACGAGAAGTGCGAAAGCGTCTCGAGCGTCGAGCCCGACTTCGACGAGACGATGAACATCGTCTTGCCCAGGTCGAGCGCCGCTTCGGCGTGCCTGATCATCTCGGGATGAGTGGTGTCGAGCACGTGCAGCTGCTTCTCTTCGAAGGTCCGCTTCAGGACCTCGGGCGCGAGCGAAGAGCCACCCATGCCGAGCAGCACGAATGTGTCGAACTTCGAGCGCGCCTCGCGCGCGAACTCGTCGATCTCCCCGGCGCGTTCCTGCATCCGCTTCGGCTCGTCGAGCCAGCCGAGCCACTTGTCCTCGTCTGCACCGGTCCAGACCGTTGCGTCGCGGGCCCAGATCCGCTCGATCAGCTCCTGCTGCGCCGCGATCGTCACGCGCTGACGAGCTCGCCCTGCTTCGCCTCGATTCCGTCGAGTAGCTCCTTGAAGGAATCGACGAACTTCTGCACGCCCTCGCTTTCGAGCGTGTTGGCGACGTCGTCGTAGTTGATCCCAACGGCCGCGAGGTCGTCGAACAACTTCTCCGCCGCCTCGACGTCCTTCGTCAGCCTCACCTCGACCTCGCCGTGATCCTGGAAGGCGCGAATCGTTTCCTCCGGCATGGTGTTCACGGTGTCGGGGCCGAGCAGCTCCTCGACGTACATAACGTCTCGGTAGTCCGGGTTCTTCGTCGACGTGGACGCCCAGAGGCAGCGCTGTTTCGACGCGCCCTTCGCCTCGAGCGCCTCCCAGCGCTCGCCCTGGAAGGTCTCGAGGTAGTTCTGGTAGGCCAGCTTTGCGTTCGCGATCCCGAGCTTGCCCTTCAACTCCACAGCGTCCCCACCGATTTCGTCGAGGCGCTTGTCCGCTTCGGTGTCGACACGAGAGACAAAGAAGCTTGCGACCGAGTGCACCTGACTCGGATCGCCGCCGCTCTCGACGAGCCGCTCGAGACCGCGGATGTAGGCCTCCATCACTTCCTGATGGCGGTCGAGCGAGAAGATCAACGTGACGTTGATGCTCTTCCCCGCAGCGATCATCTCTTCGATCGCGCCGAGGCCCGGCTCGGTCGCCGGGATCTTCACGTACAGGTTGGCCTTGTCGATCCAGTCGTGGAGCCGGTGAGCCTGGGCGATCGTGCCGTCACGGTCGTAGGCGAGGTTCGGGTCGACCTCCCATGAGACGTAGCCGTCGAGGCCTTTGCCTTCGTCCCAGACCTTGCGCAGGAGATCGCAGGCGTCGGAAATGTCTCGCGACGTCAGCTGTAGAAAAATCTCCTTCGGATCCTCTTCGCCCGAGTCGAGAATCTCCTTGAGCTGCTCGTCGTACGCGTTTCCTTCCGAGATCGCCTTCTGAAAGATCGTCGGATTCGAGGTGACGCCGACCACGGCGTCCTCCTCCATCATCTTCGCGAGCTTCCCGCCATGCACCATCTGGCGTGAGAGGAAGTCGATCCAGACGCTCTGGCCGAGCGCGGACAGCTTGTGCAGGTTCGATTCAGGCATTGGACATCGCCCTTTCAAGATCTTCGATTTGCTTTAGACGTTTCACGTAACGCTCGCCGCCGTCGAAGCGGGCGGCAAGAAAAGTCGTCACCAGGTCCCGCGCGAGCGAGGGGCCCACGATCTCGGAGCCGAGGCAGAGAACGTTCATATCGTCGTGCTCTACCCCTTGGTGCGCGGAATAGACGTCGTGGCAGATGGCGGCCCGGATCCCGGCCAGCTTGCAGGCGGCGATCGAGGCTCCGACCCCCGACCCGCAGACGAACACCCCGCGCTCGGCGGCTCCCCTGAGGATGGCCTCGCCGATCGCCCGAGCCTTGTCCGGGTAGTCGATGCGTTCGGCATCCGTGTCGGTTCCCAGGTCTACAACGGAGTGCCCGGAGAGCGCGTCGAGTATCGCGTCACGCAGATGGACGCCACGGTGGTCGAATGCGATCGCCACCTTCACGACTGGACCGTACCCCACCGGCGACAGACGACGCCGCCTGCCTCCTACAATGGCCGGCGATGGAGGCGAACGAGCTCCGCGAACTCGGCCAGCAGTTCCGCGTCGATTCGATCCGGCCCGCAGCGGTCGCGAAGTCCGGCCATCCGACCTCGGGGATGTCGGCCGCGGACCTCATGGCCGTCCTCGTTGCCAACCACCTCCGCTACGACTTCGACGATCCGAAGGGCCCCGCGAATGACAGGCTGATCTTCTCCAAGGGCCACGCCTCGACGCTCTATTACGCGATCCTGCGCGCGGCCGGTGCGATCACCGACGAGGAGCTGCTCACCTATCGCAAGTTCGGGAGCATGCTCGAAGGGCACCCGACGCCGTTGATCCCCTGGGTCGACGTCGCGACCGGGTCGCTCGGCCAGGGACTGCCGATCGGCGTCGGCATGGGCCTCGCCGCGAAGTTCCTCGACCGTCTGCCATCACGTGTGTGGGTGCTTTGCGGCGACAGCGAGATGGCCGAGGGCTCGATGTGGGAGGCGTTCGAGCACGCCGGCCACTACGAGCTCGACAACCTGACGGCGATCATCGACGTGAACCGGCTCGGCCAGCGCGGCGAGACGATGATCGGCTGGAACACCGGCGTGTACGTCGAGCGCGCCCGCGCGTTCGGCTGGAACGCGATCGAGGTCGACGGTCACGATGTCGAAGACGTCGACCGTGCGTACACGGAAGCCGCAGGGACGCACGGTCGTCCGACGGTGATCGTCGCCCGCACGATCAAGGGCAAGGGCGTCAAGGCCGTCGAGAACAAGAACGGCTGGCACGGCAAGCCGCTCGACGATCCCGACGCCGCGATCGAAGAGCTCGGCGGCATCCGCAATATCCACGTCGACGTCGCGAAACCGGAGCCCGGAGAGCAGCATCGCTTCCCGGAGTCGCCGCTCGAGCTGCCGCGCTACGAGCTGGGCGACGAGATCGCCACCCGCAAAGCGTACGGCGAAGCCCTCGCTGCGTTGGGTGCAGCGCGCGGGGATGTCGTCGCACTCGACGGCGAGGTGAGCAACTCGACCTTCGCGGAGATCTTCAAGGAGGCGCACCCGGATCGGTTCTTCGAGATGTACATCGCGGAGCAGCAGCTCGTTGCCGCCGCGGTCGGCTTGCACGCGCGTGGTTGGAACGCTTTCATCTCGACCTTCGCCGCCTTCTTCTCACGCGCGTACGACTTCGTGCGCATGGCGGCGATCAGCCGCGTCGACCTGCGGCTCGCCGGCTCGCACGCGGGCGTCTCGATCGGCGAGGACGGTCCGTCGCAGATGGCCCTCGAGGACGTCGCATCGCTGCGCGCGATTCACTCGAGCGTCGTGCTCCATCCGTGCGACGCAAATCAAACGGCGAAGCTCGTCGTCGCCATGGCGGACACGAAAGGAATCGTGTTCCTGCGAACGCTCCGCCCGAACACGCCGGTGATCTACGGGCCCGACGAGGAGTTCGAGGTCGGTGGTAGCAAGGTCATCCGCTCGTCAGACGAGGACGCCGTCACCATCGTCGGCATGGGGATCACCGTGCACGAAGCGCTGAAGGCCGCCGACTCGCTCGAAGACGACGGGATCAAGGCGCGTGTCATCGACGCCTATTCGATCAAGCCGATCGACGCCGACACGCTGCAGGCCGCCGCAGAGGCGACCGGCAAGATCGTCACCGTCGAGGACCACTTTCCCGAAGGCGGACTCGGCGATGCGGTGCTCTCGGCGCTCGCCGAGCAGGACGAGCATCCGCGTGTGGTCAAGCTCGCGGTTCGCGAGATGCCGCGTTCAGGCAAGCCCGACGAGCTGCTCAGCGCCTACGGCATCGACGCCGAGCACATCGAAACCGCCGTGCGTCAACTCGTCGGTTCAGAAGTCACCACGTCGTAGAGCCGCCGCTGCCGTTCGCGGGCAGCACGAAACGCGCCGGCCTTGTCTGGGCGGGGCTCGACGGTTGAGCCGAGCGGCGCGGGCGCAGGCGTCTCTCCGAGCCGTTCGAGCACGACCACCGCTGCACCGCGAAGCGACGCCTCCGGCACCGCCGACGTCGTGATCGGCCGGCCGAGCGCGTCGGCCATGATCTGCACCCAGTCGGGATCTTTCAGCAGCGCGGCACCCGTCGCGACAACCTCCACGATGCCGGGCAGCAGGTCCGCGATCTCCGCGAACCGGAACGCGACGCCTTCGAGCCCGGCCTGGCGCAGGTCGAGCGGCGTCGTGTCGAAGGTCAGCCCGTGCACCGCACCTTTTGCATGCTGATGCCAACCCGGGCTGCGCTCGCCGCCGAGTAGCGGCAGAAACGTGAGGCCGTGCGCGCCCGGATCGCGATCGGCAAGAGATTGCGCCGGCGGCTCCTTCAGCGTCTGCTCCAGCCAGGCGTAGAGGTTCCCGCCGTCGGAGAGCGATCCGCCCTCCACGACACGCGTCTCGTCGACCCAGTGCAGGAAGAGACCCTCGCGAGGTTCCGGGGTCGCGGTCTCGTAGACCGTCCTCATGGCACCTGAGGTGCCGACCATCAGCGCGGCGCGCTCGCGGGTCACACAACCTGCGCCCAGGTTGGAGCAGGCGCCGTCGAGCAGTGCCGGGTACCAGCCGTCGATCGGTGCATCGGAGATCCCGGGCAGACGCTCGGCGTCGAGGCCGAGCAGGGTGAGCAGCTCCTCGTCCCAGGTCCGCGTGGTCAGATCGACGAGACCGGTGGCAGAGGCGATCGAGATGCCCGTGTCGACAGCTCGCCCGAGCAGTTGTGCGTAGAGGTAGTCGCAGAAGGAGACGAAGCGGTTCGCCGAGCGGAACACCTCCGGCTCTGTCTGCGCCAGCCAGGCGAGCTTCGCCGGCCAGTAGCTCGTATGGATCTGGCAACCCGTGCGTGCCTGCACGGCGCCGGTGTCGACCCGGCGAGTGAGCCAGTCCGCGGCGTCGGCGGAACGGGTATCCCGCCAGCCGAAGATCGGAGTCAGCGGTCTGCCCGATCCGTCGAGCGCAAGCAGGCTGTGCCCGAAGCACGACGTGCCCACGCCGTCAACTCCGGCCGCGCCGCCGACCTCCTTGATCACGTCACGGACGGATGCGACGAGCGTGTCCGGATCCGACTCGCCCGCGTACTCCCGGCGCGCCGACAGTCCTCGTTGCTCGCCCGTCGCAGCGAACACGGCCGCTCGCACCGACGATGTGCCGACATCCAGAGAGAGGACAGTGCTCACGGGCCCGTACCCTTACAGCCCATGGCCGTGCTGATCGCATCCAACCTGCGGAAGGAGCTCTCCGGCGACCCGCTCTTCGACGGAGTCTCGTTCAAGGTCGAGCGCCGCGACCGCGTTGCGCTCGCAGGACCGAACGGCGCCGGCAAGACGACGCTCCTGCGCGCGCTCGTCGGCGAGACGACCCTGCAGGGCGGCGAGCTGGCGTTCCGCAAGGGCACACGCGTCGCACTGCACGACCAGCGACCGCCCCTCGAGCGCCGTCTGACGCTGCGCGACTACGTGCTCTCGGGCGCCCGCGACCTGATCGAGCTCGAGGAGGAGCTGCGGCGGCTCGAAACGGCGATGGCGTCCGGAGATCACGGTGAGGCGACGATTCGCCGCTACGGCGAGGCGCAAGCGAGGCTCGAGCACGCGGGCGGCTACGACTGGCGCGAGCGGGCAACGGCAGTGGTGCGCGGGCTCGGCTTCAGCGACGACCAGTTCGACCGCAACCTCGAGACGTTTTCCGGCGGCGAGCTCACGCGGGCATCGCTGGCCCGCGCGCTCGGCGGCGACCCCGACCTGCTGCTGCTCGACGAGCCGACGAATCACCTCGACGTCGAGAGCCTCGAATGGCTCGAGCGGGAGCTGCAGTCGCTCGACGCCGGGATCATGATCGTCGCGCACGACCGCTGGTTTCTCGAAGCGGTCGCGAACAGCGTGCTCGAGCTCGAAGCGGGGCGGTCGACGTACTTCTCGGGCCCCTGGCACGCGTGGCGTCTGGAAAAAGCAGCTCGTCTGCAGGCCGCGTCCAAGGCGGCCGACCGGGTCGGCCGCGACATCGAGCGGCTCGAGCGCTTCGTCGCCCGCTTCCGCGCGTCGTCCGAGAAGATGGCGCGCAAGGCGCAGGTCAAGCTGACGCAGATCGAGCGGCTCGAAAAGGAACGCGCCAAGTCGAAGGCCGAGGTCGACCTGCTCACACGCCGCAGCCGCAGTCTCGGCTTCGAGTTCCTGAAGCCTGCGCGTAGCGGCAGGACCGTGCTCGAGGCGAACGGGCTCGAGCTCCGCATCGGCGAGCGCAGATTGCTGCAGGGAGCGACGTTCGCGATCGAGCGCGGCGAGCACGTCGCCCTCGTAGGACCGAACGGCTCCGGCAAGACGACACTCCTCGAAACGATCCTCGAGCGGCGTGAGCCTAACGGCGGCTCGATTCGACTTGGCCACGGTGTCGAGGCTGCGTACTTCTCACAGCAGGAGCTCGAGCTGGACACGCGCGGCTCGGTCCTGCAGTGCGTGCAGCGCGCGACGAACCTCCAACGCCCCGACGCGCAGAAGCTCCTCGGCCGGTTTCTCTTCTCCGGCTGGACCGAGCACGAAAAGCCGGTTGTCGCACTGTCGGGAGGCGAGCGGCGACGGCTGGCGCTCGCCATCGTGGTCGCGTCCGGCGCAAACTTCCTGATCGTCGACGAGCCCACCAACCACCTCGACCTCGAGAGCCGTGAAGCGCTCGAGGCCGCACTCGAGGCGTTCCCGGGAACCTTGCTGCTCGTCTCCCACGACCGCGCGCTTCTCGATGCCGTCGCAGAGCGAACGCTCGCGATCGAGAACACCGAGCTGCACTCCTACGACGGCGGCTGGGCGGAATACATCCGTCAGCGCGAGGCGCGCGCAGCCCGCGAGCTAGCGCGCACCGAGCCTCAGCCGAAGCCGGCGAAGAAGCCCAAGGCCGCTGCCACCAAGCCAAAGGCTCCTTCCGAGCTCGAGCGGATCGAGGCCGCGATCGCGCAGAGCGAGACCGAGGTCGCCGAGCTCGAACGCCGCCTTGCGGAAGATTGGAACGACGTCGAGATGCTCGCGGCACACCGCCGCGCGCGCGACGAGCTCCAGTCGCTGCTGCAACGCTGGGAACAGCTCTTCGACCGGGCGCACACGTGAGCGAGCAGCCGGCTCCGAGTCGCTGGACCGGCCTCGGCGAGGCTCTGCTTCGCTTCGCGCTTGTCTGCGTCGCAGCCGCCGGCGCCCTCGGAGCGATCGCAACCGTGATCGCCCTCCTCACCGGCCACGGTGTGACGACCACGGTCTCGGTCGCGTACTACCTCGTCGGCTGTCTGCTCTTCCTGATCGGCGTGTACCCCGCCGGCGGCTTCTCGCTGGTACGCGGCACGATGACGCGCAGGCGTCCGATCGGCGCACGCGAAGAGCCGATCTTCCTCGTCGGCGTCGTGCTCGTCGCCCTCGGCGTGATCATCGACCTCTATTCCTTTTAGTTCGCTGCGTCGTCCAGCGTGGCGATCAAGGCCTCCGCGACAACCTTGAGCGGCCGCCCGGAGATCTGGCTCGCCTTGCGCAGACGCCCAAACGCATCCGCCTCGGACAGGCCCTCCTTCGCCATCAGCAAGCCCTTCGCCCGCTCGATCGCCTTGCGCGCCGCGAGCGCCTCGGCCAGCGACTCCGCCTCCTCTCGCAGGGCCGCCAGCTCCTCGTGGCGCGCCCGGGCCGTGCGGATCGCCGGCAGCAGATCCTGCTCCCGGAACGGCTTCACGAGATAGCCGAAGACCCCAGCCTCCGCGGCGCGTTGGACGAGCTCGTCCTGACCGTACGCAGTGAGCATCACGATCGGGATCGGCCGCTCGTGCAGGATCTGCTTCGCCGCCTCGATCCCGTCCAGCTTCGGCATCTTCACGTCGAGGAGCGCCAGGTCCGGCCGCTCCGACCTGGCCAGGGCAACGGCCTCCTCGCCGTCGCGTGCCTCGGCGCAGACCTCGAAGCCGGCATGCTCGAGCAGGGCCCGCAGATCGAGCCGGATGATCGTTTCGTCTTCGGCGACCAGGATCCTCAACTTTGGGTGAGTCTCGCCGAAAACGCTCGGCCGAGGGATAGGGGCCACCCCGCCTCGGGGCGATTCTGGGGGTGCGGCCCCATGTCTGACCACGACCACAGCACCCAAAAACCCTTCGTCCTCCGGGTCGAGATCTCGGCGGAGCAGGCAGCCCACCTCGGCCCGCTGCTCAGCGCCGCGACACCCGAGGCCACAGACCGCCGCCACCACATCTCGGACATCGCCGCCGACGCGCGGGTGATCGAGCTCAAGCGGCTCGAGACCGACCTCGAACAGCGCGAAGCAGAGTTCGAGGCCGACGTCCAGTTCAGAGAAGACCGCATCGAGCGCTGGCGCACCGAGCTCGAAGAGCTCGAACAGACGCTCGACCGCCGCGAGCGCGACCTCGTCAGCTACGTCGACCAACTCCAGGGCGTCATGTCCGGCAGCGACGACGCCTGGTGGTCACGCCCCGCGGGGGGCGATGGCGGCGTTCGTTGACCCGAACGAAAGCTTCGCTTTCGTTCGGAATTAGGTACGCCCGCTGAGCGGGTGAACGTGCGTGGGCGGAGCCCACGCACTCCTCTTTGTGTTGGTGCTGTGGCGGATGTTCCCTTCCGTTCGGGCACGGGCGCTGAAGCGGCCGCGCCCGCATCAGTTCGCCTCCGCCTAAGCCCGGCTTCGCCTGGTCTTAGCCTCCGGCCTTGGTGGGACCGATTGTTAGGCCGGGAATCTCACTTCGGCTCTTGTTCCCTTTTCGCTTCTTAGCTCTAGGCGGCCTTTGAGCTCGTCCTTGATTAGCGCTTGCACGATCGACAGCCCTGTTCCATCGGCATCTGTGGGGATTCCTGCGCCGTCATCGGTGATTGTCAGGACCGCTTCGTCCTGTTTCTTCACCAGCTCGATGTCGATCTTTTGGCCGCCGTGCTCCAGGGCGTTTTGTAGGAGCTCGCTGAACACGAGCGCTAGCGCGGTTGCTCGGTTGCCTGCCAGCGACACCGGCTCCAGGGTTGCGTGGACTTCTTTGCCTTCCGCCAGGCCCTGCACGAGCATTGCTCGCAGGCGCTCCAGAAGATCGCCCAGCTCGACGACCTCCTCTCGCTGCTCCGTCAGCACTTCGTGCACCGCGGCGATTGCCAGGATGCGATGCACCGAATCCTCCAGCGCCTTGCGCGGATTCGTGTCCTGCGCGCGCGCCTGCAGTCGCAACAGCGACGCGACCGTCTGGAGGTTGTTCTTCACCCGGTGATGGATCTCTTGCGCAAGCACCCCGCGCATGACCGCACGGCCGTGCTCGAGGGCGACCGCGGCATGGTGCGCGATCGACACGAGCAGCGCACGCTCGTCCGCCGTGAACGGCGTGTCTCGATCGCAGACGAGCTCGCCCACCTGACGGCGGCGCCAGCGAAGTGGCAGGCGCACCGCGTACTTGCCCGGACGCCCCTCCGGCCACGCGATGTTGCCGTCTTCGAGCACGAGCGCGGCGCCGGTTGCCCCGACCGCCTCCATCGTCGTCTTGACGATCGCCTCGAGCGACTCTTCGAGATAGAGCGACTCCGAGACCGCCTCCGAGATCTTCGCCAGCGCTTCCAGCTCGGCGACGCGGCGCTGCGCCTGCGCATACAGCTGCGCATGCTCGATCGTCTGCGCAACCTGGTCGGCGATCGCCACGAGCAGCTCGATCTCGTCCTGCGTGAAGACACGCGGCTCCAACGTACGCACGTTCAACGCGCCGGCGAGACGGTCGCGCGCAAGGATCGGCACCGCGAGGATCGATTCGTAGTCGTCCTCCGGGAGATTCGCGAACTGTTTGAACCGCGGATCGAGGTGAGCCTGCGAGGGGATCATCACGGGAGCGCGGTCGGCGGCGGCGGTCCCGGTGATGCCCTCGCCCGGCCGCAGGCGCGGACGCTTCGTCATCTCCTCGACGCTCGTCCCGTACGTCGCCCGGAGAAGCAGCTCGTCGATCCGCTCGTCGTAGAGGTAGACGAAGCAGGCTTCCGTCCCGAGGGCGTTCGCAACCTTGCTCGCCACGAGGGCGAGCACCTCCTCGAGGTCGAGCGTCGAGTTGACGGCCGCAATCGTCTCCGTGAGGAGGCGCAGATGACGTGTCCGGACGTCCACTAGGTGTGAAGCTTGCAGAACCGGAGCGAGTCCGGCGCGGCGGTTAGACGCGCACTGCCGGCTCGGGCGCGCGCGGACCTCCGCCGCGGTGAGCGGCCCACTCGCGACCGGCGAGGCTGCCTGCGACTCCGGCCACCGCGAGCGCATTCATCCCGTGCAGGATCCCGAGCCACGCCGTCGAGCCGCCGGCCCAGGCGAGCAGGATCTGAACGACGATCAGGCCGAGGAGGACTCCGCTCCAGCGGACGCGCGCCGGCCCACCGGACCGAGCCAAAAAAGCCAGCACCAGGAGAACGATGGCCGCGAGGAAGATGAGATACCCCAGCCCGGCATGGGCGCCGAACCCGTCCGAGACCGCGTCCTTCTTGATCGTCCCACCGTCGTCGAACTTGTCGACGGCGTTGAAGCTGCCGTAGGCCGCCAGACCCACCTGCACGATGATGGCCAGCGAGACGATCGACGCCCAGATGCGAAATGCGCTGTTCAAATGCTCCTCCTCGGGTTGGCTGTCGGAGCAGCCTAAACCGCGGACCGGGCGTGCAGAAGGGACCGCTTACACAACCCTTACGCCGGGAAGGGAATTTCCTTGCAGGCACGTATTAGGTTCAGACCATGTCCGCACTCCCTCTGAATCTCGTGGACACGGCCGGGTTCCTGGTGGCCGACAACCGCGGACGGGTGGTCGGCAAGGTCGAGTGCCCGATGTACGGCACGCTGCCGGACATCCCAGATGCGCTCGCGGTCCGCGCGGGTGTCTTCTCCCGCCATCGCCGCCTCGTTCCCGCGGACACGATCGCCGACGTCGATCCGGCCAGCCGGGTCGTCGGTCTTCGCGTCGCCCGCGAGACGATTCGCCGCTTCCTCTAGGGGTCGGCTACCGCGTCTTTAACGACCGCGAGCTGCGCTAGAAGCAGCAGCTCGCAGTCGGCCGTCAGTTGGATCTCGTAGGCCGCAGAGCTCACGAGATCAGCCTCCATTCTCTCCCTTTAGCCAGACTCCGACAAGGGCTTATCGAAACGTAAGGGCTACAGGACCGAGAGGTATTTCTTCAGTTCCCACTCGGTGAGCTGCACCCGGTACTCGTCCCATTCAGCTCGCTTCAGCTCGACGTAGCGATCGAAGATGTGCGGGCCGAGCGCCTTGCGGACGAGCTCCGAGCCCGCGAGGGCGTCGACCGCCTCCCCGAGCGTCTCCGGCAGCGAGACGATCCCCCGCTCTTTCCGCTGCTCGGGTGTCAGGTGGTAGAGGTTCGTCTCCATCGGCTCCGGCAGCTCGTAGCCCTGCTCGATGCCTTCCAGCCCCGCGTGGAGAAGTGTGGCGAACGTGAGATACGGGTTGCACGCCGGATCGGGGCAGCGAATCTCGGCCCGCGTCGCCTGCTCGGCGCCGGGCTTGTAGAGCGGAATGCGGATCAGCGCCGACCGGTTCCTTCGCGACCAGGCGACGTACACCGGCGCCTCGTACCCCGGGACGAGCCGCTTGTAGGAGTTGACCCACTGCGCGAAAACGGCGCTCAACTCCCGGGCGTGTCTCAACTGCCCCGCGATGAACGCCTTCCCGGCCGCGGAGAGGTTCCAGGCATCGTCGCCGTCGAAGAACGCGTTGCGGCCGTCCTTGAAGAGCGACTGGTGCGTGTGCATACCGGAGCCGTTCTCGCCGAAGATCGGCTTGGGCATGAAGGTCGCGTGAAAGCCGGCCTTCTTCGCGATCTCCTTCACGATCAGGCGGTACGTGACCGTGTGGTCCGCCATCGACAGCGCATCGGAGAAGCGCATGTCGATCTCATGCTGCGACGGGCCGACCTCGTGATGGACGTACTCGATCGGGATCCCCATCGACTCGAGCGCGCGGACGGTCTCCTGGCGCAGCTCGCTCGCTGCATCCATCGTCGTCATCGCGAAGTAGCCGCCCTCGTCGAGCGTCTCCGTCCCCTTGTCGTCCCGAAAGAGGAAGTACTCGAGCTCGGGACCGACGTTGAACGTGTCGAAGCCCAGTGACGTCATGCGCTCGAGCGCCCGGCGCAAGACATAGCGTGGGTCGCCCTCGTACGGATTGCCGTCGGGCGTGACGATGTCGCAGATCATCCGCGCCACCCTCGTCTCGCCCTCCCGCCACGGCATCAGCTGGAACGTCTCCGGGTCGGGGATCGCGACCATGTCCGACTCCTCGATCGCGTTGAAGCCGGTGATCGACGAGCCGTCGAAGCCCATGCCGTCGTCAAGCGCCGCACCGATCTCGCTCGGAGTGACGGCAAAGCTCTTGAGGTGCCCCTCGATGTCCGTGAACCAGAGCAGGACGAACTCGATCTTCTCCTTGTCGATCCGGCCGAGCACCCGCTTGCGGGAGTCCTCGCTCGACGTCGCCCTGTTACGTGTCTCGACCTGCGCCATGAATTCCTCCCTTGACATGCGAAAAGCCCCAGGCGCGCGGAAATCGGCGCCCGAGGCTCCGTTGCCTCGCTGACGGCTGGAGTCTATACCGTGACGCCGTGCGCCTTCTCGTAACCGGTGGTGCGGGGTTCATCGGCTCGCACTTCGTCAAACGGATGCTCGCAGCCGGCGAGGACGTCGTGATCCTGGACAAGTTCACGTACGCCGGGAACCCGGCGAACCTCCCCGAGGGCGTCGACTGCCGCCACGGCGACATCGCTTCCGAAGAGGACGTCGAGGGGATCGGGACGGTCGACGCGATCGTGAACTTCGCCGCGGAGACGCACGTCGACCGGTCGATCCTCGGCCCCGAGGACTTCGTCCGAACCGACGTCCTCGGCACGCTCGTCCTGCTCCAGGCCGCCGAGAGGCTCAGCGCTCGATTCGTCCAGGTCTCGACCGACGAGGTCTACGGCGACGTCGAGCCGGGCTGGTCGTCGCGCGAGGACGACCCGCTGCACCCTTCGAGCCCCTACAGCGCGGCCAAGGCGGGTGGCGACCTCCAGGTGCTCGCAGCGGTCCGGACCTACGGGGTCAACGCCTCGATCACCCGCGGCTCGAACACATACGGGCCCCATCAGTACCCCGAGAAGATCTTGCCGCTCTTCACGACGAACGCCCTCGACGGAGAGGCGCTCCCCCTCTACGGAGACGGACGCCAGATTCGAGACTGGCTGCACGTCGAAGACCACTGCGCCGCGATCGAGCTCGTGCTGCGCGAGGGCGGCGCGGGTGAGGTGTACAACGTCGGCGCGAACGAGGAGCACGAGAACGTCGAGCTGACCCGCGTCATCGTCGAGCGCCTCGGCGTCGACCCAGCGCTCGTCCGCCACGTCGACGACCGCGCAGGACACGACCGCCGCTATTCGCTCGAGACCGCGAAGATCCGCTCGCTCGGCTGGGAGCCCCGCCGCGACTGGCTCGAAGGAGTGCAGGGGACGATCGACTGGTACCGCGAGCGGCGCGACTGGTGGGAGCCGATCAAACGGTCAGGCGGGTTCCGCGAGTACTACGAGAAGCAGTACGCGGCGCGACTCGTGTGAGGCCTAGCAGCGGCTCTGCGCGTCGCGGCGCAAACGGTCGATCGCGGGCCTGCTGCCCTCGATCGACTCAGCGCGGTCAAGCAACGCAAGCACCCCGTCGCAGTTGCCGAGCTGGAAGCGCGTGTAGGCGAGGTTGTAGCTCGCGTACGCCTCGTAGAGCTTGCCCGTGCCCTGCAGCTTCTGCACCGCCTGCTCGAGCAACGGCAGCGCGCCGGAGTAGTCACCTGCCTGCATTTTCGCGTAGCCCGCGTCGTTCAGCGACTCTCCGGTATGACCCGACGGCGCTGCAGGAGTCGGAGCTGCGGCCGGTCGTGTTGCTGCAGTCGCTGCAGCTGTAGTCACTGTCACCTTTTTCTCCACCGTCGTGACACGGCCCTGCGTTGTCACACGCTGGATCCTCGTCACGACCGTCGCGGGCTTTCCATCGCCGCCGCGCGTGAGGAAGTACGCGAGCAGCGCTCCACCGATCAGGCCGGCGAGCAGCAGGCCGGCCAGCAAAGGCCAGGCGCTGCGGTTTGGCGGGCGAGAGGGAGCCGGTGCGTACCTGAGCTCCTCCGCGGTGCGCAACGGCGTCGTGGCAGCGGTCGGCGGCGGAACGACGGGAATTTCACTCGTATCGCCGGCCGCATCTGCGAAGGCGCCGCGAAGCGCTGCAACGAACTCGCCTGCGGTCGGATAGCGCACGGAGGGATCTTTTGCGAGCGCTCGCTCGAACACCGGGTCGAGCTCACACGGAAGCGCACTGCGGTCACACACCGACGGGATCGCCGAGTGCACATGCGCAGCCGCCTCGGCCGTCGGGCTGTCGGCCTCATAGGGACGCCGACCGGTGAGGAGCTCCCATGCGACGACCGCGAGCGCGTAACGGTCACTTGCCGGGCCGGCTCGCTCACCCTGGGCCTGCTCCGGTGACAGATAGCCCGCGGTCCCGAGCACCGTTCCCGTCATCGTCAGCGATTCCATGCCCGCCGCGCTCGCGATGCCGAAGTCGGCGACGTGCACGTGCCCTTCGCGGTCGAGCATCAGGTTCGCCGGCTTCACATCGCGATGGACGACCCCCTCGCGGTGTGCGACGTCCAGGGCGCGGGCAGCTTCTTCGAGCCAGGTGAAGACGCGTTCGACCGGTTGCGCGCCTCCCTTGCGGAGGATTTGGTCGAGCGTGCCGCCGCTGAGGTACTCCATGACGATGTACGGGCGCCCGTCGTGCTCGCCGACGTCGTAGATCGTGACGGTGTTGGGCTCCCCCGACAGGCGGGCAGCCGACAGGGCTTCGCGGGTGAACCGCTGGCGCACCGCGGCGTCCTCTGAGAAACGCTCCGCCAGCACCTTGATCGCCACGACACGGCCGAGCACCGAGTCAGTCGCGCGGAAGATCTCGCCCATGCCGCCGTACCCGATCCGCTCGGGATCGCGGTAGCGCGGAGGAAGAATGTCGACGCGTACTGCCACAGTCTTCAAACGGTTGTGCCCCACTTCCGGTCGCGCAAACGATGAGATCAGGGTTCCGTAAAGAAAACCGCTGCTTATGCGGCCCTTTGCTAGCCTCGTTCGCGTTGTTGCTGGGGTCAAACCGATGCGTCGAACGCTCGCACTCTTCTCCGTTTCGCTGCTCGTCGCCGGTTCGGCGGCGGTCGCCCGCACGTCGGCGCAGCCGGTAACCGCGACCGGCTCGGCGACCTTCATCGTCACAGGCCACGGTTGGGGCCACGGCGTGGGGCTGAGCCAGTACGGCGCGTACGGCTACGCCCAGAAGGGCTTCACCTACGACAAGATCGTCCTCCACTACTTCCCCGGCACGGAGCTCGGCGACGCGCCTGTGTCACGCGTGCGGGTGCTGCTGACGAGCGGCGCGAAGACCTTGAGCATCGGCTCGACCGCCGATTTCAAGGTGCGCGACGGTAGCGGCGCCACCCACACCGTCACGGCCGGGAACTACACCGTGACGCCTGCGCTGAAGCTGGCCGTCGACGGCGAGACCCAGGCGCACGCGTTACCCGGCCCCCTGCTCTTCCAGCCCGGCGCCGCCGCGCTCGGACTCAAGCATCGCTACCGCGGCTCGATCCAGATCGACGTCACCGCCGGGAAGCTGCGCGCGATCAACATGGTCGGGCTGGAGCAGTACCTCTACGGCGTCGTCCCGTCCGAGATGCCGTTCGACTGGCATCCCGAAGCGCTCAAGGCTCAGGCCGTCGTCGCCCGTTCGTACGCGCTCGCGACACGTCGAACCGGCGCGTTCGACCTCTACCCGGACACGCGGAGCCAGGTGTACCTCGGAATCGAGCACGAGAAGCCGTCGACGAACGCGGCTGTCAACGCGACCGCCGGGCAGGTCGTCCTCTACGAGGGCGAGGTCGCGAAGACGTTCTTCTTCTCCACCTCGGGCGGACGCACAGCGTCGGCCGCCGACGTGTGGGGCGAGCCGGTGCCGTACCTCGTGTCGGTGCCCGACCCGTACGACTCGATCTCACCGCACCACACCTGGGGCCCGTTCGTCTACACCGGGACGAAGCTCGCGAAGGCCTTGAAGATGAAAGGCCGCGTCGTCGACCTGCAACCCGAGCTCAACTCGTCGGGACGAATCAAGACCCTGAACGTGATCGGCACGAAGAGCACGCTCGCGATCTCGGGCGTCGACGTTCGCACCCGCCTCCGGCTCCAGTCGACCTGGTTCAGCGTCGGCGTGCTCTCGCTGAACGCACCGGCGCAGGCGATCGTCTTCGGAGGGCGCGGCAAGCTCACCGGCGTCGCGCGCGGCCTGACACAGGCCGTGTTGCAGCAACGGCAGGGCACGAGCTGGAGCGATGTCGGCACCGCGCTCAAGCCCGACAAGGACGGCGTCGTGACCGTGCTCGTCAAGCCGTCGCTCACGACGACGTACAGATTGACGAGCGGCAAGGTGCTCGCGGCCCCCGTGCGGGTGCCGGTAGCGCCGCTCGCGCGCTTCTATCCGGCTCGAACCCCCACGCAGCTCCGCGGTTACGTGCGTCCGGCCGCACTTGCGGGGACCACTGTCCTGATCCAGAGGCAGCAGGGCAGCGCGTGGCCAACGGTCGCGCAGGCGACGGTGGACACGAACGGGGACTTCCTCGCGAACCTGCAGTTGACGAGCGGCGTCTATCGGGCGCGAGTCAACTCCGGCCACGGGTTCGTCGTCGGCTTCTCGCCGGTGCTCCAGGTCACGACCTCGTGAAGTTTCTGGCGGTGGCAGCGCTGGCGGTTGTGCTCGCGCCGTCCGCCGCGGCCATGCCGTTTCGCGCAGGATTCTTTCCGAGCGACCCGCTCGCGCCGAGGCAGTACTACCTCGCCCAGGACCACGCGTTCGACGCCTTCGGGACCGAGCTGCCGGTGCTCAACCCGGTGCGGATCGCGATCATCGACTCCGGCCTCGACGGCGGCCACCCCGAGTTCCCTCGTTCCCACATCTGGCAGGCGAGGAGCTGGGTCGGCGGTAGCCCGCTCACCGACGAAGAAGGGCACGGCACTTTTGTCGCGGGAATGATCGGCGCCGCAATCAACAACAACGAGGGCATCGCCGGCATGGCGTTTCCGGCACAGCTCGTGATCGCGAAGATCGCGCGGTCGGACCAGTCGATCGACGTCCGCGACGAAGCGGAGGCGATTCGCTGGGCGGTCGACGTCGGCGCACGCGTGATCAACCTTTCGATCGGGGGCCTGCGCGACCCCTTCAACCCGCGGCTCGACACCTTCTCGAAGGTGGAGGCGAGCGCGATCAACTACGCGGTGAGCCGGGGAGCGGTGCTGGTCGCTGCTGTCGGGAACTCCGACGAAGCGCCGGGCTCGCCGTGGGCGTTCGCGAGCTATCCGGCAGCACTTCCGCACGTCCTCGGCGTGAGCGCGCTGACACCGACGGGGAACGTCCCGCAGTTCTCGAACCGTGACCGGCTCTACAACGACATCTCGGCACCGGGCCAGGAGATCTACTCGACGCTCCCGCGCGCGCTGACGGCGACTCATCCCCTTTGCCAGAACCAGGGCTACTCCGACTGCGGCCCCGACGAGTTTCGCCATGCCGCAGGAACGTCGTTCGCCGCCCCTCAGGTGACGGCGGCCGCTGCGGTGCTGTTCGCGCTCAAACCGACCTTGCAGCCCGATCAGGTGCTGAACATCCTGGAGCGAAGCTCCACGGACGTGAACGCCTCGAACGGCTGCAAGCAGTGCCCGTTGCAGCGGGACACGTTCAGCGGCTGGGGCCGGCTCGACGTCGGCAAGGCGATCGCGGCGCTCGACGGCGTCCTCCCGCCGCCGGACCGGCTCGAGCCGAACGACGACGCCGGCGGGAACGCCGCGCGCCTCGGCGTCAAGGCCACGTCCGTCAAGGCGACGATCGACTTCTGGGACGACCAGATCGACGTCTACCGCCTGTACTTCCGCAAGGGCCAGAAGGTCCGGCTCGTGCTGAACGGCCCCGAGGGCTCGACCTCGAACCTGCTGCTCTGGAAGCCCGGCACCAAGCGAGTCAACGACCTGCGCGCGCAACGGTTTCGCGCGGCACAGGCGATCGGCCCCGGTCCTACCCATGCGATCGGTTACCGCGTTCCGGCGACGGGCTTCTACTACGCCGAAGTGAAGCTCACCGCGCGCGGCTTCGGCCCGTACGAGCTGACGATCTCGCGGCGCTAGGCGTCGAGGCGTTCGTCGGCCGGGACGTCGCGAAGGACCCGCGCGGGATTCCCGACGACGACAACTCCAGGAGGCACGTCCCTGACGACGACCGCGCCTGCACCGACGAACGCCTCTTCCCCGATCTCGACACCGGGGCAAAGAACAGCGCCTGCGCCGACGCGAGCGCCGCGTCTGATCGTCGGTCCCCGTCGCAGCGAATGCCGCCGGTCGGTCCGGCCCATGAAGTTGTCGTTCGTGGTGATCACGCGCGGCGCGATGAACACGTCATCTTCCAGCGTCGAGTAGGCGGTGACGTACGCGTCGGCCTGGATCTTCGTCAGCGTTCCGATCGTGGTGTCGTTCTCGACGAGCGCTCCCCGTCCGATCACGACGTCGTCGCCGACGTCGCAGCGTTCACGCACGCAGGCCTGGTCGCCGACGATGACGCGCGCGCCGATGCGCGTGCCGGCGAAGACGATCGCGCCCGTTGAGACGATCGTGCCGGCGCCGAGCTCGAGCGGCGGCAGCTCCTCCTGCTTCGCCGTCGACCGCGGGCCGAGCGTCGGCTGCTTCCCGACGACCGCGTAGTCGAGGATCCGGCAGCCCTCGCCAACAATGGTGCCCGGATAGACGATCGCAGTCTCGGCGATCATGCGGGGACTGACTCAAGTGACGCCTGGAGCTGCTCGAGCGCACGCACCACCGCGAGCCCGTCCTTCGCCGCGCGCAACGGATCGCCCTCGCCCGCAACGAGGTCCAAGAAGTGCTGGCACTCGAGACGGAGCGGCTCGAGCAACGGCACCTTGGGGCTGTAGATGTCACCGGTGCGGGTGCGCCATTCGCCATAGGTGGTTGCCGGCTCTTCAGGCGCCTTGTCGTAGACGGTGACCTTGCGCTCGGGCTCCATGTCGTCGAAGACGGCCATCTTGTCGCGGCCGACGACGGTGATGCGGCGGATCTTGTGTGGATCGAGCCACGAAAGGTGCAGGTGCGCGATCTTTCCGGACGGAAACCGCAGGTAGCAGAAGACGATGTCCTCGACCCGAGGATTCAGGAATGCGTGACCGTGGGCCGAGAGCTCGGTGGGCTCCTCGCCGATCAGATACAGGAGCACCGAAAGGTCGTGCACGCCCAGAGACCACAGCGCGTTCTCGTGCGTTCGGATCGTGCCGAGGTTCTGGCGATTGCCGTAGATGCAGAGCACGTCTCCGAGGTCGCCGGAGTCGACGATCTCCTTCAGCTTCTGCACGCCCGGGTGGTAGAGCAGGAGATGGCCGGGCATCAGCACGCGCCCTCGTTCCTCCGCGAGCTCGCAGAGCTCTTCCATCTCGGCGCCGCGCATCGCGGGTGGCTTCTCGACGAAGACGTGCTTGCCCGTTTCGAGCGCCCGCCGCGCCAGCTCGTGGTGGGTCGGCACCGGAGTCGCCACGACGACGGCATCCACCGAGTCGTCGGCAAGCAGGTCGTCGAAGTTCGACGTGAAGCGCGCCGAATACGTCGCGGCCAGCTCGGCGCCGCGTTCGGCGTCGGTGTCGCAAAGCCATGCGAGGTCGGCGAGCTGGTCGAAATTCCGCGCGAGGTTCTTTCCCCACTGGCCGATCCCGATCTGGCCTATACGTAGACGCGTCAAAGCTTCCAGACCTTCTCGTGCTTCGAGCCGCTGTCGCCGGTGGCGTTCCGCAGGTCGACGATGACCTCGGCGCGGTGGATCAGGTCGTCGTAGTCGATCGCGCTGTGAGCCGTGACGATGACCACGCAGTCGTAGCTCTCCGGCTCGTAGTCCACAGAGCGCATGCCGTCGAACTCCGGCACGTGCGGATCGTGGTAGGCCACCTCCGAGCCCGCCTTCTGCAAGAGCTCCACGATCTTCTCGGCCGGCGACTCGCGGACGTCGTCGATGTCCGCTTTGTAGGAGACGCCGAGGACAAGGATGCGGGAGCCGCGTAGCGACTTCTGCGAGCCGTGGTTCAGGGCCTGCGAGATCAGCGACCTGCAGAAGTACGGCATGTTCGCGTTGACCTTTCCGGCCAGGTCGATGAACTCGGTGTAGAAGTCGAACTCGCGCGCCTTCCACGTGAGATAGAACGGATCGATCGGAATGCAGTGCCCGCCGAGACCCGGGCCCGGCTTGAAGCTCATGAAGCCGAACGGTTTCGTCCCGGCAGCCTCCACGACTTCCCAGACGTCGAGCTCCATGCGCTCGCAGAGCTGTGCGAGCTCGTTGACGAGCGCGATGTTGACGGCTCGAAAGATGTTCTCGAGCAGCTTCGTCATCTCGGCCGTCTCCGGAGAAGACAGGGGCACGACCGTGTCCACCGCTGCGCGGTAGAGCTCGGCGGCGCGCTCCGTGCACGCGGGCGTGAGGCCGCCGACGAGCTTCGGCGTGTTCTTCGTCGTCCAGTCGGTGCGGCCGGGGTCGACACGCTCCGGCGAGAACGCGAGGTAAAAATCCGTTCCGGCCTTGAGGCCGCTGCTTTCCAGAATCGGCTGCAGGCGTTCGCGCGTCGTGCCTGGGTACGTCGTCGACTCGAGCACGACCAGCTGGCCCTTGCGCAGACGCGTCGCGATCTGCCTGACCGCGCCCTCCACGATCGACAGGTCCGGCTCGCGGTGCGTCGACAGCGGCGTCGGCAATGCGATCAAGATCGCAGCGGCTTCGGTCAGGACGTCGTAGTCGCTCGTCGCCGAGACCTGCCCGGAGTCGACGAGAGCCTTCAGCACATCGGAGTCGACATCGCCGATGTGGCTCTCGCCCCGGTTGACGCCGTCGACGACCTCCTGGTTCACGTCGACCAGGACCACCGTCTTACCCGCGTCTGCAAAGACCTGGGCCAGGGGCATCCCGACGTAACCGGCGCCCACGATCGCAACATCAGCTGCCATGCGCGCACAAGGCTACTCACCGCCTCGAAGTCCGGCCCGGCCTGGCGGCCGCGCCATGATGACTTCGAGGCGATTCTTCCAACGGCCGAACGTTCGATTATCGCGACGGGCAGAGCCCGCCGCGACGGCGAAAGCGGTTTTGACCGGGCGCTACACTTCGCTGCCGTTCGGGGCCGTTAGCTCAGCTGGTAGAGCAGGGGACTCTTAATCCCAAGGTCGCAGGTTCGATCCCTGCACGGCCCATCTCCGCGTGGAAGTCCGGCCGCTTCGCGGCCATGATGACTTCCACGCGATCGGTATCGATTCGGGCGGAGGTGGCCGACGCCGGCACAGCCGGCATCGGCGGCGAAAATAGGATCAAAAGTGAGGAAAATTGGCTTTGGCGGAGTACAGTCAGAGGGTTCGCCCGACCCTGGGGGGCTTTCTTGGCGACTGATGTCGAACGCGAGTTTCTAGAAGACGCCGACCGCCCTTACACGGAGGATCTCGGGCGCCTGCGGTTGCTGCTCGAGGCGTCTTCGACGCTACTCGGCTCGCTCGAGGTGGAGGCGATGCTGCCGAGCGTGCTCGACCTCGCCAGCCGCACGCTCTCCGCGGACAGCTATGCAGTCTGGCTCTTCGACGCCGACACCGAGACGTGGCGCGTCGCCGCCCATGCCGGGCTCTCGGACGAGTACGTCGAAACGGCCATGGAGGCGATCCGGGGCAACAGCGCCGTCGTCGCCCTCGACGCGCCGATCGTCGCCGAGAACATCGCCGAGACCTCGTGGCTCAGTCCCGACCACCGGCGCGCGCACGCCGCCGAAGGCACGCAGTCGTTGATGGCGCTGGCGCTCACCTACGGCGAACGTGTCCTCGGAACGCTCGTGTTCTACTACCGCGCGCCACGCCGCTTCAGCGAGGCCGAGAAGAGCTCGGCTTCGCTGCTGGCGAACCTGGCTGCAGCGGCGATCGGCACGGCGGAGCTCTACCAGGCGCAACGCCGGCTCGCGGACGACCACCTCTTCGTCGCGCAGGCCAGCGAGCTGCTCGCGTCCTCGCTCGACTACCAGACGACGCTCTCGAACCTCGCCGGGCTTGCCGTTCCCCGCTTCGCCGACTGGTGCACGATCGACATGGTCGCCGACGACGGGACGATCGAACGTCTGACCGTCGCTCACGTCGATCCGGAGAAAGTTCGCTGGGCCCACGATCTCGCGGAGCAATATCCGCCGGATCCGCACGCGCCGTACGGCGTGCCCAACGTCATTCGCACCAGAGAGCCCGAGCTGTTCTCTGAGATTCCCGAAGAACTGTTGCGAGCAGCGACCGCGGAGACTCCCGAGTTGCAGGACATCCTCGACGAGCTCGGGCTGCGGTCCTCGATGTGCGTGCCGCTCATCGCGCGTGACCGCGCGCTCGGAGCAATCACCTTCGTCTCCGCGGAGAGCGGGCGACGCTACACGGAGTCCGATCTCGCAACGGCGCAGGACCTTGCGCGCCGCGCCGCGATCTCCGTCGACAACGCGAGGCTCTACCGTGCGGCAGAAGGGTCGCGCCGAGAAGCGCAGGAGTCACTCGCCGTCGTCGATGCCGTCTTCGCGGCAGCTCCGGTCGGGCTCGCCTTCATGGACACCGCCTTTCGGTACGTCCGGGTAAACGACGCGCTCGCGAGTCTGAACGGGATACCCGCCGAAGAACACTTCGGCCGAAGTCTTCGAGACGTGCTCGGTGACACGCTCGCCGACGAGATCGAGCCTCTCCATCGCCAGGTCCTCGAGACGGGCGAGCCGATCCTCGACCTTCACCTCGAGCGTGCGCCGGCCGGCGATCCGGGCGAGACGCGCAACTGGCTCGTCAGCTACTACCCGGTCCTCGACGTCGACGACAACACGATCGGCGTCGGCGTCGTGATCACCGACGTCTCCGAACGGGAGAACGCCCGAACTGCCGCCGAGCGCGCAGGCGCCCGGCTGGCCGTGCTGGCCGAGGCGAGCCAGACGCTCGCCTCGTCGCTCGACTACGAATCGACGCTCGCGAGCCTCGCCAACCTGCTCGTGCCGCAGTTTGCCGACTGGTACGCCGTCGACATCCTCGACGACGACGGTCTCTTCAGACGCCTGGCGGTCGTGCACAAGGATCCCGCCAAGACCAAGTGGGCGGACCAGTCGCGCGACCTCTACCCGCCGGAGTTCGGAGAAGCCGAAGGGACTGCGCGCGCCGTACGCACGGGCGAGGCTGTCCTCTACCGGACGATCCCGGACGAGCTCCTCGCCACCACGACGAAGGACTCGAAGCACTACGAGATCCTGCACGAGCTCGGCATGGCGTCCGCGATGGTCGTCCCACTCACCGCGGCAGGCCGCACCTTCGGCGGCCTGATGCTCGTCTCGTCCGACCCGAACCACCTCTACAACGAGGACGAGCTCGAGTTCGCGAAGCATCTCGGGCGCCGAGCCGCCGTCGCGGTCGACAACGCCCGGCTGTACCGCGCCGCGGAGGAGCGCGCGCGCGCGGCGATCGTCGTGCAGCACGTCGCCGACGGCGTGCTCCTCGTGGACCAGGGCGGGATCATCCGGCTCTGGAATCCGGCCGCTGAGCAGATCACGGGGCTCAGCGCAGCGGAAACGGTCGGCAGGAGCACGACCGAGGTCTTCTCACCGTGGGAGACGATCGCGGAGCTTGCGGAGCGCGGCGAGCTCAGGCCCCAGACCCAGCCGATCGAGATCGACGGCCGCGAGCTCTGGCTGTCGATCACCGGAGTCGGCTTCGAGGGCGGAACGGTCTTCGCCTTCCGCGACCTCACCGCCGAGCGCGCAGTCGAAAAGCTCAAGTCCGACTTCGTCTCGACCGTCTCGCACGAGCTCCGGACGCCGCTCGCCGCCATCTACGGCGCCGCCCTCACGCTTCGCCGGGAGGACATCCCGCTCGGCGAACCACAGCGCACCGGTCTCCTGGAAGTCATCGCAAGCGAGTCCGACCGGCTCGCGCGCATCGTCAACGACATCCTCTGGGCCAGCCGGCTCGAGTCGGGAACGATGCAGACGACGATCGAGAAGTGCAACCCCATCGAGATCGCTCGTAGCGTCGTCGACGCCGCGCGCCACTACATCCCGCCGAACATCGACCTCACGCTCGCCGCGCCGCCGGAGATCCCGCTGATCGCAGCCGACCCGGACAAGGCGCAGCAGGTCCTCACGAACCTCGTCGACAACGCCGTGAAGTACTCGCCGGACGGTGGCAAGGTCATTGTCGAGCTCACCGTCGAGGGCTCGCATCTGCGGTTCGCCGTCAGGGACGAGGGCCTCGGCGTTCCGCCCGGGGAGCACAGGCGGATCTTCGAAAAGTTCTACCGGCTCGACCCCGACCTGAACCGTGGGGTCGGCGGCACCGGCCTCGGTCTCTACATCAGCCGCGAGCTGCTCGACCGAATGGGCGGCCGCATCTGGGTCGAATCGGACGGCGCCGGCACGGGCTCGACCTTCCTCGCCGAGCTCCCGCTCGCAGCGGCATAGCTAGTAATCACGGCCGGGCCGTGAAAGAGTGCGACGTATGAACGGCACGGTTTGGGCGGAGGCACCCGAGGACGACCGGGATGAAGCCGTGGAGACGGAGGCCCACGGGCAGGTCGACGAGACCTTCGCGTCCCGCAGGCTCAAGCGCTGGCTCAAAGGAATGTTCGGCGGGCCGGGCTCCGACGACGAGCCGCCCGAAGACCGGCGCGAATAGACGCAGATGCAACGAGACGGCTCGCCAAGCCGTCTCGCTGATTTGCTCGTTCTAGACGGGTGGTCCGGCCGGAGGGCCGTCGTCCACGTAGGTCGTCCTGCGGCGGGTCCAGTACCCCGGCCCGGCCCAGGACTGCCAGAACATCAGGGCTAGCAGCACGCTCGCCAGCCCAACGCCCATCAGGATCCAGCCGACCGTATGGACGTCGACTGCACCCGATGTGGCGTTCACTGCAAACGCGAGGATCGCCCCTACGGCGATCAGAAAGATTCCGACTCCGAGTCCCATTCAGCCTCCTTGGTGATTTCACGCACCAACTTCCCATCCGGGCCTGGTCGGAAACCGGTGCAGCGAGGCGACGCGTCAAGTAGATTCGCGGGCGTCCGTGCGGAGGGGCTCGATCGTCCAGCTGATCATGATCGGCGTCCTGGCCGGCGCCGTGGCGTCCGCCGTTGCGCTGATACCGAATTGGCTGCCGCATTCCGCCTCGCGCGAAGCCGGCCGGATCGACTTCGTCTTCTGGTTCGTGACCGGGATCTGCGTCTTCGTCTTCTCGATCGTCGCGGCGGTGACGCTCTACGCCGTCTGGAAGTTCCGCGCCGCGCCCGACGACGATTCGGACGGGCCGCCGATCCACGGGAACACCGGCCTCGAGATCGTGTGGACCGCAGTGCCGACGCTGCTCGTCACCGCGATCGCGATCGTCAGCGCGATCGTGCTCGCCAAGGATGACGCCGCCGGCGCCAATCCCCTGCGGGTCAACGTTTACGGCCAGCAGTTCTTCTGGAGCTTCGACTATCCCGGCTACAACAAGAAGACCTCGACCATTCTGCGCCTGCCCGTCAATCGCTCCGTCGTTCTCACCATGCACGCCAAGGACGTGCTTCACTCGTTCTGGGTGCCCGAGTTCAGACAGAAGCAGGATCTCGTGCCGGGGCTCAGTCCCACGCTGCACATCACACCCGACAAGGTGGGGACCTATCCGCTCATCTGCACCGAGCTTTGCGGACTGGGACACGCTTTGATGCGATCCCGCGTCATCGTCATGAAGCCTGACGCGTTCGAAAAGTGGGCGGAGGCGAAAGGCCCATGACCAGCGTGACGTCACACCACGACTCTGCCGCCGTGCACCACGGCCCGCCGCGTCCGCCCGGTGGCTGGCGCCGCCTGCTCTACCCCGGACTGGTTCGCGCCGCCTGGATGACGCCGCTCTTCTTCGGGATCGGCTGCGGCATCGTCGTGCTCTGCCGCTGGTGGGGTGGGTGGCATCCGATCTGGTTCGGCGAGATCATCGTCCTCGTCGGCGCGCTGACGGCGGCGCCGCTCGGCTTCCTCGCCGGAATCGGGGCGTTCGACTACTGGGCGAGATACGCGATCGGCGCACCCACCGCGCCGGAAGACCATTCGGGTCACGGCGCGTACAGCTGGCGCGACTACTTCCGCGTCAACACCGACCACAAGGTGATCGGGATGCAGTACCTCGCCACCACGATCTTCTTCTTCCTGGCCGGCGGGATGCTCGCGATGCTCGTCCGCGCCGAGCTGGCCAAGCCCGGCATGCAGTTCTTCGACAACCAGACGTACAACGGCCTGTTCTCCGTGCACGCGTCGCTGATGATCTTCCTGTTCGTCATCCCCGCCTTCGCGGGCCTGGCGAACTTCGTCGTCCCGCTGATGCTCGGCGCGCCCGACATGGCCTTCCCGCGGCTGAACGCGCTCTCGTTCTGGCTGCTGCCAATCGCCGGGATCATGATGCTCTCGAGCTTCGCGGTTCCCGGCGGCGCCTTCGCGGCAGGCTGGACGGGCTATGCGCCGCTGTCCGTCCACCAGCCCATGGGCACGATCTTCTTCAACATGGGCGTCCAGTGGGCCGGTGCGAGCTCGATCATGACCGCGCTCAACTTCCTGGTCACGATCATCACCATGCGCGCGCCCGGGCATGACGTTCTGGCGGATGCCGCTCCTCGTCTGGGCGAACTTCACGACCTCACTGCTGGTCGTGATCGCCACACCGTTCATCGCCGGCTCGCAGTTCTTCGTGATGTTCGACCGGGTGATGCACACGCACTTCTTCGACGTGGCCGGCGGCGGTTACCCGCTCGGCTATCAGCACATCTTCTGGTTCTACTCGCATCCGGCGGTGTACATCATGATGTTGCCCGGCTTCGGCATCGCGTCGGAAGTGATCTCCGTGATGAGCCGCAAGCCGATCTTCGGCTACCGGCTGATGGCGCTCTCGCTGATGGCGATCCTCGTGCTCGGCTTCTCCGTGTGGGCACACCACATGTTCGTCTCGGGCATGGCGCCGTGGCTGCGCGTTCCGATGATGATCACCACGCTGATGATCGCCGTGCCGACCGGCATCAAGGTGTTCTCCTGGTTAGCCACGATCTGGGAAGGCAAGCTCAACTTCGCAACACCGATGTTGTGGGCCGTGGGCTTCGTCTCGATGTTCGTGATCGGCGGGCTCTCCGGCATCTACCTCGGCGCGGTTCCGATCGACATCCATGTCAGCGACACGTACTTCGTCGTCGCGCACATCCACTACGTGCTGTTCGGCGGATCGCTGTTCACGATCTTCGCGGGCATCTACTACTGGTTCCCCAAGATGACCGGGAAGCAGTACAACGAGAAGCTCGGCAAGCTCCACTTCTGGCTCACCTTCGTAGGGTTCAACCTGACGTTCTTCCCGATGCACCTGATCGGCACCCAGGGCATGCCGCGCCGGGTCTCCGACTATGCGCCGCAGTTCGCACATTGGAACCTCTTCATCTCGATCGCGTCCTTCGGGCTCGGGGCCTCGACGATCGTCTTCCTCTACAACATGGTCACGAGCCTGCGCAGAGGCGCCCCGGCCGAGGCGAACCCGTGGCGCGCGCTCACGCTCGAGTGGCAGGTGTCGTCACCGCCGCCGATCTTCAACTTCGACGAGATCCCCCAGGTCGTCGGCAACCCGTACGAGTACGGCGTGCCCGGCGCGCGCCACGCCATCCTCAGCGGTGACAGGACTGCGACCGACACGGAGGTGACGAGGCACTGATGCATCTGCTCGTCGTCGCCAACGAGACGGTCACCGGACGCAAGCTGATCGAGGCGGTCGAGCGGCACCGCAACGAGGATCTGCGCGTCACGGTCGTCTCCCCTGTAAACCAGCCCCAGGGGGGTTACGTCGTCTACGAGGACACGCGGCGCGCCGCAGCGAGGCGGCGGCTCGACCGGACGCTGGCGTTGCTCAGGGACGAAGGGATCCCCGCGGACGGCCTCGTCGTCGAGTCCGATCCGGTCACTGCTGTCCGCGACGCGCTGGCTCAGCTCGAGCCGCCGGTCGACGCGATGATCCTCGCCACCCATCCCCAACAGAAGTCGGGTTGGCTCCGGCGGAACGCCGTCGATCGCATCCGCGAGAGCGCGGGCAGCGTCCCCGTCGAGCACGTCGTAGTCGACGTGGCCGCGGAGACGGGGGACAAGAACGTCCTCGTACTCGCGAACGAGACCGTGGTCGGGAAGGCGCTCCTCGACCGCATCCGCGAGCGGTCTGGGCGAGGCGCGGCGAGCTTCCTCATCATCTCGCCGCAGAGCGATCCGACCAGGGGCGACCATCCGGAGGCGGAACGCCGCTTGCGGCGCGCCGTCGCCGAGTTGCGCGGCGAGGGCATCGACGCGCACGGTCAGGTGGCTCACCCTGATCCGTTCACCGCGGCGATGGAGGCCGTGAACGACGAGCGGGTCGACGAGATCATCGTCTCGACGTTCGCACCCACGCGATCGCCGTGGCTGAAGAAGAATCTGCTGCAGCGCCTGCACAACGAGACGGGACTGCCGGTGGAGCACATCGTCTTCCAGCCGGAGCAGGTCGAGGAGGGAGCTGCGACCTAGTGTCTGCGCACGCCGAAGCTCATCACGGCCCGCCGATCGCGAACCAGAGCTCGCGGGTCAACGCTTCGATCCTCGGGATGCTGCTCTTCATCGCGTCGGAGATCATGCTCTTCGGAGCGTTCTTCACGGCCTACTTCTTCGTCCGCGTCGTCAACGGGATCCCGTGGCCGCCGCATCCATTCGAGCTGCCGGTCTTCGTGGCGGGCGTCAACACTGCGATCCTCGTGACCTCGAGCTTCACGATGCACTGGGCGCTGCAGTCGATCAAGCGCGGGAACCGCGCCGGCTTGCAGGCCGGGCTCCTGCTGACCTTCCTGATGGGATTGGTGTTCCTGCTGACCCAGGCGCGAGAGTATTCGCGCGTCGGCTTCGCACCGCACGACGGCGCGTTCGGAACGATCTTCTACTGCCTCACCGGCTTGCACGGAGCGCACGTGTTCGTCGGGCTCTCGATCCTGCTCTTCATGACGATCCGTGCTTTCCGCGGGCACTTCTCGCCCGAGCACCACCACGGCGTGGAGATCGGCGGAATCTACTGGCACTTCGTCGACGTCATGTGGATCGTCGTGTACTCGACCATCTATCTGATCTGACCTGACCCGGATGATCAATCCGCTTCGAAGCGAGGCAGAGGCGTTCCGATTCCTGATCGCCTCGATCGCCTACTTCGCGGCCATCGTCGTCGCCTCCCTGGTCGGTGGGAAGTGGGTCGGGCTCGGCGTCTTCATCGCGCTGACTGCCGCAGTGGTGGCCTGGTGGTCGCATGCGCGGCGAGAGGAACGTCCCCGGCGCACCGTGCCGCGTCCTCACGCCGCCGGCGAACGGCGGATCCTCGTCGTCGCGAACGAGACCGTCGGCGGCCACACGCTGCGCTCGGTGATCCTCGAGAAGAGCCTCGACGTGCGAGAAGAGGTGCTCGTCGTGACGCCGGCGCTGAACTCACCGATCCGCCACTGGGTCTCGGACGACGACGGCGCCCGCGCGTCTGCGCAGGAGCGGCTCGACCAGAGCCTCGCCCAGCTGGCGGCCGCCGGCGTCGAGGCGAAGGGCGAAATCGGCGACGGCGATCCGCTGCAGGCGATGGAGGATGCGCTCCGGACCTTCGGCGCGGACGAGATCATCATCTCCACGCATCCGCCCGGGCGCTCGAACTGGCTCGAGCGCGACGTCGTCGAGAAAGCGCGCGAGCGCTTCGCCGTCCCGATCACCCATGTCGTGGTCGACCTGGAGCGCGACGCGCCAACGTAAGCCCCTCGGGGGAAGCGTCACAGTTTCGACACGAACGACCTGTCCAGGCGAGACGCGTTCTAGGGTCTGACCCCAAAATGTGACGCGGGCGTGACAAGAGTGTGCCGGAAGTGACCGGGTTCAGTACAGCAGCAGCTGGGTGCAGCGGAAGAGGGCCAGCGTCTTCCCGTCGTCGCTCCGCACCGTCGCGTCCCAGACCTGTGTCGTTCGGCCACCGTGCACCCGGTTCGACTCGCACGTCAGCGTCCCGGCGAGCGCGGTGCCGAGGAAGTTCGTCTTCAGCTCGATCGTGGTGAACCCCGTCGCGCCGTCGGGAAGCGAGGCGATGCAGCCGTACCCGCACGCCGAGTCCGCCAGGGCCACGACCGTTCCCGCATGGAGATACCCGTTCGGCGCGAGCAGCTCATCCCGCAGGGGCAGGCGCATCCGCACGTGGCCCTCCTCGATCGTGTCGATCTCGATCCCGATCAGCCCCGGCAGCCGGCCCCGGCCGAGCTCCTTGAATGCCTCGATGTCTACGGGCACTTACTTGCCGGCGTGCGTTGCGACGTACTTGGCGACCGCGTCGATCTGCGCGTCGCTCAAAGTGCCCTTGAACGCAGGCATGATCCCGCCGCCCTTGGTCACCTGGTTCTTCGCGATCGCGAAGGGCGGCTTCAACAGGTCGAGGTTCGGGCCCTGGGTGCCGGACGTGCCGGCGTCCTTCAGCGTGTGGCAACCACCGCACTTCGTGACGAAGATCTGCTTCCCGTTCGTTCCCGTGATCGCCTGCGCCTGCACGAACCCGTGCAGGCCAGCATTCGCGGCGACATAGGCCGCGACGTCAATGGCGTTCTGCCCGGTGACGATGTTCGTCGGCATGTTCGCCTTGAGCAAGTCGGGATTGTTCTGCGCCACCGGATACTGGCCCGCGAACTTGATCTGGTCGTGGACGATGTCGAGGATCGCCGACTCCTTGAAGCCCTCCGAGCGGGCCTGCGCAAACGACGCGTCGAGGTTCGGCCCAATGGTTCCCGTCGATCCAGCCGCCGCAAGCGTGTGGCAGCCCGCGCACTTGTCCTGGAAGACCTTGCGCCCGTTCTCCTTGTCGGAGGACGCGTTGCTGATGGAGCCGCCAGTGCCGCACGCGGACAGCAACAAGGCGACAGCCACCCCCCCGACGGCGGCTGAGAGCCTGCGGGCCAACTACGCCGAGGGCTGGTCTGCCGACTTCACGTTGGAGACGGCTTCGTCGCGGGTCGGATAGATCGTGAAGACGCGGTCGAGGCCGGTGATCTCGAAGATCTTGGTGATGTTGCGGTCGCTGCAGACGAGCGACAGCTGTCCCTCGTTCGTGCGCAACCGCTTGACGCCGCCGACGAGCACGCCGAGCGTCGTCGAGTCGATGAAGGTCGTGCCGCTGAAATCGACGATCACCTGTTTGCCGCCCTGCCCGATCACCTCGAGCAGCTGTTGCTTGAACTCCGGCGCCGTGTACAAATCGACCTCGCCGCCAAGCGAGATCACGTAGGCGTCGTCTCCCAGCTGCTCTGTCTTGATCTCGAAGTTCATCGTCCCCCCGGGTTTCGTGTCGGCGGGCCTCTTCCCGTCCGCGCGGAGTCTAACCCCCGGTGGACTGCTGCAAGGTCTTGATCCGCTCGCGGATCTGGGCGGCGGTGGCGGCGTCGAGCGGGAACTCGAGCAGCCGCTTGTAGGCGCGGATCGCAACGGCGGTCTGACGGAGAGTGTCCGCCGCCTGCGCCAGGGAGAAGATCGCCTGCTCGTCTTTGGGCTGCTCCTTCACGATCGACTGGTACGTGGCAACGGCACGGGTTGCAGCGGCCTGGTACTGCGTGGACGCCGCCTGCAGCTCCTTGCCGGCCTTCGTCGCAAGTGCCTGCGCGATCGGGTCGGTGCCTAGTGCTTGTCCGAACTTGTCGGTCTGCGACGGCTGGAAGGCCGACCCGACGCCCGCGTCCGACTGCGCAATGGCGGCGAGCTGCGCCTGCCGGAAGAACCGATCCGCCTGGCTCAGCTCCAGCTGACCGAGATGACGAAGTGCAGCCACGTCGTGCGGGCGGAGCCTCGTGTATTCGCTCCAGCTCAAGATCGCGTCGTCGATGCGCCCCTTCCTCTCGAGCGCGTTCGCCAGGTCTCGCCGGGCAGGGGCACTGAAGGGCCGCTGCTGAACCTCTTTCTGGGCGGACGACACCGAGGTGCCCGAGCTGCCGCTCGAGTTGAAGGCGTCGCGGAGCAGCTGGCCGATGTCGAGACCGCCCGAGCCGACCCCGAGGAAGATGAAGCCGCCGCCGAAGACGATGATCAGGAACACGAAGGCCCACTTCGCCTGATTGCGCAGGCGCGGAAAGAACATTGTGTTCTCGGCTACGCGCGCGGTGCCGGCACTGGGCTTGCGCCCGGCTGGGCGAGCATTGCGCGCCTCGCGCTGTGCGCGGCGGCGGTCAGCTCTTGCCACTCCATACCTCCCTTCTCGTACCTGGGTTCTCCGTCGACGTACGTCGCAACCACGCGCTCGACCGACCCGCCGAAGACCACTGCCGCAGCGGGATCCTCGAAGGGTAGATACGGGGAGCCCTCGAGGGTGATGACAGCGAGGTCCGCTCGCTTCCCCGGCACGATAGAGCCGATCTGGTCGTCCAGGCCGAGAGCTGTCGCCGAACCGAGGGTTCCAAGCTCCAGCGTGGCCGCTGCCGAGAGCACATCCGGGCGGGCGGCGCGGGCGCGCGCCGAGAGCACGACGCTCCTCAGCTCTTCGAAGAAGTCGAACGAGGGCGCTGAGGCGGGACTGTCCGTGCCTACGCCCACGCGGGCTCCCGCCGCCCGCAGCTCCATCAGTGGGGCGACGCCGCAGCCGAGCGCGCCGTTCGAACGGGGACAGTGGGCGATCCCGGTCCCGGTCGAGGCGAGCAGCCCGATCTCCTCCTCGTCGAGCACGACGCAGTGCGCCGCGACGACGTTCGGCCCGAGCAGGTCGTGCTCCGCCAGCAGCCGCGTGCCGCTCGTGCCAGGCGGATCGACCAGCAGGTTCTTGTAATCGCCCCACGCCCCCGAGCCGTTCAACAGATAGTCGAGCTCCGAGCGGCTCTCGGAGATGTGCGTCGCGACCGGCAAGCCCAGCTCGGCACAGGCCTGGTAGAGCTCGAGCGACACCGAATAGGGCGCGTGCGGGGAGACCCCGGGACGCACGAGCTCCGAGAAAGCGTCGCCGGCACGGTCCTGGATCTCGGCGAAGTGTGCGAGCGCGGCCTGCGGATCCGATCCGAAGACTTCGAGGTAGACCGTTGCGCGCAGACCGAGCGCCGCGCACGCAACGGCAGCCGCGCCGCTGTAGCTGCAGTCGCCCACGGTCGTCACACCCGAGGCGAGACACGAGGCGGCGCCGAGCTTCGCGATATCGACGAACTCGTTCCAACCGATATGCGCCTTCCGCTGGATGTGCTGCGTAATCCATTCGGCGAAGTCGCCGAGGCCGTCACCGAACCCTCCGTAGACGGCGTACTCGAGATGCGAGTGCGCGTTGACGAACCCCGGCACGATCACGGCGTCGTCGTAGTGGGTGCCCACGCCCAGCTCAGCGCTCGTGCCGACAGCGGTGATCAGCCCGTCCTCGATCGCCACGGCGCCCGCTTCGATCGGCGAGCCGTCGACGGGCAGCACCCAGTCGGCGGAGAGGACTCCGTTCAAGGCTCGGTGACGCTCGCCGCTTCGGCTTGCACGATTCGCTTCTCCATCAACACGGAGAGCCAGATCGATGCCTCGAAGAGAAAGAGCAGCGGAATGGCTTCGATGATCGTGGTAAACGGGTCGACACCGGGGAGCGCGACCGCGACGCAGGCCACGACGAAGTAGCCGATCCTGCGCTCCTTGCGCAGGCGGGCCGATGTCAGCACGCCGAGCCGAACGAGCGCGAGGATGAAGATCGGCAGCTCGAACACGATCGCCATCGACAGCATCACCATCGTCGCGAACGAGTAGTAATCCTTGGCGCGGATCCTGATGTCGTAGAGCGACTTGTCGTAGTTCGTCAGGTAGTGCACCGCGGCGGGCAGCGCGACGAAGTAGCCGAAGACGATCCCCGCGACCAACAGGCCCGTCGCGAGCAGCACGAACGAGATGACGCGGCGCTCGGTGTGCTCGTCGATCGCGGGTGCGAGGAACGACCACACCTGCCAGAGGATGACCGGGAGCGCGAGCAGGAAGCCGGCAAAGAGGCTGATCTTGAACGACGTGAGGAACGGTTCGGCGACGCCGAACGTGAGCGGCCGGCCGACCCGGCCTTCCGGCAGCGGCCGGTTGAGCCAGTGGATGAGATGGTGATGGAAGACGTAGCCGACGATCAGCCCGATCAGGAGCGCGCCGAGCGACACGAAGATCCGTGTCCGCAGCTCGTCCAGGTGCTCGACGAGTGTTGCCTCTTCGCCGTGGCGCAATCGCCGCGGCAGCCGCCCGATCATTGGCCTACGGGACGGTGTCGCGTTCTCGCGGGGCTGTGGAGGTCGTGTCAGGCGTGCCGACGGGAAGCTCGGCGCGCTCGTCGTCGTCCTTGCCGCTCATGCCGCTCACGGAGTCCTTGAACTCACGCATGCCGCGACCGAGGGAACGTCCGATCTCCGGAAGGCGCTTCGCTCCGAAGAGCAACAGCGCCAGCAACAGCAGCAGAATGATCTCGCCGGTGCCGATGTTTGGCATGCGTTCAGCGTAGCGGTTTGGGGGCGTGAGTGGGGGAAAGACGGACCCCAAGATGCCCCGCAAGAAGGCGCTTTCCAAGCAGGTCGTGGTGATCGGCGGAGGCACCTACGGCCTGGGACGGGCGATTGCCAAGGGGGCCGCCGCGCGCGGCGCGCAGGTGGTCGTCGGTGCGCGCACGCCCGAAGCGCTCGCCGGCACGCTCGCCGACATCGAGGCCGCAGGCTCGGAAGGGCTGGTGCTCGAGACCGACGTCGCCGATCGCGCGCAGGTCGAGAGCCTGGTGCACGCTGCGGTCGAACGGTTCGGGCGGATCGACACATATGTCGCGAACGGAATGGTCACGGTGTACGCCGAGGCCCACCGGCTCGAGGAGGACGAGCTGCGCCGGGTGTTCGACGTCAACTTCTTCGGCGGCGTCTACGGCTACTGGTCGGCGCTGCCTCACCTGCGCGAGTCGCAGGGCACGTTCATCCAGATCGCCTCGGCGCTCTCGTACAGGGGCATCCCGCTGCAGGCCGCCTACTGCTCGTCGAAGGCCGCGCTGCGCACCTTCTTCGAGAGCGCACGCGTCGAGCTGGAGAAAGAGCGGGCGGGCGTCGCCGTCTCCGTGATCCTGCCGGGCGCGATCAACACGCCGCAGTTCGACCGGGCCCGGCAGAAACTCGGCTACCAGCCGCAGCCGGTGCCGCCGATCTACGAGCCCGAGCCCTTCGCGGACGCGGTCTTGCACTGCTGCGAGCATCCCGTTCGCGAGCTGCCGGTCTCCTGGGGCGCCCAGAAGCTCCTCTGGGGCCAGAAGCTCTCGCCGCGGGCAGGCGACCTCGTCCTCCTCCGCACCGGCTGGAGCGGTCAGCACACCGGCGAGCGGAAGCCGGTCGATTCCCCCGACAATCTCTTCGAGCCCATTCCCGGCGACCCGGGAACACACGGCCGCTTCGACGAGCAGGCGCGTTCGTCGACCGCCTGGACGTGGCTCCGTCTCCACCGGGCGAGGTTCGGGGCGGGCCTGGCATTGGGTACCATGGGGGGGCTACTAGCTGGCCGCCCAGGCCGCTTTTCATCTAGGAAAGGGATGTCACGAACTTGGCGCTTCTGGAGCTGAAGAATCTGCATGTCGCCCTCGAGGACGGCACCGAGATCGTCAAGGGCGTCGACCTCAAGGTGAGCGAGAACGAGGTCCACGCGGTCATGGGCCCGAACGGCTCCGGGAAGTCGACCCTCGCCTACGCCCTCATGGGCCATCCCGCCTACGAGATCACCGACGGCGACATCCTTCTCGACGGCGAGAGCCTGCTCGAGATGGAGGCCGACGAGCGCGCGCAGCGCGGCATCTTCCTTGCATTCCAGTATCCGCACGCCGTCCCGGGTGTCACCGTCACGAGCTTCCTCCGCAGCGCGATCAACGCGATCAGGAAGGCGAAGAACGGCGGCGAGGACGATCCGATCCCGATCCCCGAGTTCCGCAAGGAGATCTTCGCGCAGATGGACCGGCTGAAGGTTTCCCGCGAGCTCGCGTCCCGCTATCTGAACGACGGCTTCTCGGGCGGCGAGAAGAAGCGCGTCGAGATCCTGCAGATGGCGATGCTGAAGCCGCGGATCGCTGTGCTCGACGAGACCGACTCAGGACTCGACATCGATGCGCTGCGGGTCGTCGCAGGCGGCGTCAAGGAGCTCGTCGGCCCGGAGATGGGCGCGCTCGTGATCACGCACTATCAGCGGATTCTCGACTACATCACTCCCGATTTCGTGCATGTCTTCATCGAGGGACGTATCGTGGAGGAAGGCGGTCCCGAGCTGGCGCACAAGCTCGAGGCCGAGGGCTACGAACGTTATGGGGTGCCAGTCTGATGTCGACCGAGACCGAGACAGTCAAGGGAATCCGCGAGGAGTACAAGTACGGCTTCTCCAATCCGGACGAGGCGAAGGACTACTTCTTCAAGTCGGGCCGCGGCATCTCCCACGAGGTCGTCGAAGCGATCGCGGAGCACAAGAACGAGCCCGACTGGATGCGCAAGTTCAGGCACAAGTCGCTCGACTACTTCCTCGCGCGGCCGCTGCCGCAGTGGGGCGGCAACCTGAACGACATCGACTTCGAGAACATCTACTACTACATCCGCCCCACCGAGAAGCAGGCGGAGCGCTGGGAAGATCTGCCTGCCGAGATCCTCGACACGTGGGACAAGCTCGGCATCCCCGAGGCCGAGAAGAAGTACCTAGCGGGCGTCGGCGCGCAGTACGAGTCCGAGGTCGTCTACCACAAGCTGCAGGAGAACCTCGAGAAGCAGGGCGTGCTCTTCCTCGACATGGACTCCGGCCTCCGCGAGCACGAAGAGCTCGTCAAGCAGTACTTCGGCACGATCATCCCGCAGAACGACAACAAGTTCGCGGCGCTGAACTCGGCGGTTTGGTCGGGAGGATCGTTCATTTACGTTCCGCCCGGCGTCCACATCGAGATGCCGCTCCAGGCCTACTTCCGCATCAACGCGGAGAACATGGGCCAGTTCGAGCGCACGCTGATCATCGTCGACGAGGGCGCGTACGTGCACTACGTCGAAGGCTGCACCGCGCCGATCTACTCGACCGACTCGCTGCACAGCGCGGTGGTGGAGATCATCGTCAAGAAGGACGCGCGCTGCCGCTACACGACGATCCAGAACTGGTCGAACAACGTCTACAACCTCGTGACCAAGCGTGCCGTTGCGTACGAAGGCGCGACGATGGAATGGGTCGACGGCAACCTCGGTTCCAAGCTGACGATGAAGTACCCCGCCATCTGGCTGCTCGGCGACCGAGCGCACGGCGAGGTGCTGTCGATCGCGTTCGCCGGCAAGGGCCAGCACCAGGACGCCGGCGGCAAGGCCGTGCACGTCGCGCCAAACACGACTTCGGTGATCACGTCCAAGTCGATCTCGAAGAACGGCGGGCGCGCGGGATATCGCGGCTTGCTCGAGGTGGCGAAGGGCGCCACCGGCTCGAAGTCAAAGGTGGTCTGCGACGCGCTGATCCTCGACGAGGAGTCGCGCTCCGACACCTACCCGTACATGAAGATCGACGAGAACGACGTCGACATCGGCCACGAGGCGACCGTGTCGAAGATCGGCGAGGAGCAGCTTTTCTACCTCATGTCGCGCGGCCTGACCGAGTCCGAAGCCTCTGCGCTGATCGTTTCCGGTTTCGTCGAGCCGATCACGAAGGAGCTGCCGCTCGAGTACGCGGTCGAGATGAACCGGTTGATCCAGCTGCAGATGGAGGGATCCGTCGGTTGATCCAGGCGCCGACTCGGCGGCGCCGCATAGAGGTCGATCGGGCTTGGCCCGAGCGACCGTTTAATCCAACAGACTGGTAACCACACGTGGCCGAACAGCAGACGAACGCGGGGATCGAGGTCGAGCGCACGGATTTCGTGCCGCTGGCTACGCGAGACAAGGAACGAGCGCTGAAGTTCTACGGGGAGACGCTCGGTCTCAAGCGGAATGAACTGGCGCACCAGGACTGGCCGGAGTTCGAAACCGGGAACGTCACGCTGGCGATCATGGTTCCCGAGCAGGCCGGGATGGAGTTCCACGTCCACAAGAACCCGATCGCGTTCCGCGTCGCCGACGTCGCCGAAGCGCGCGGGAAGCTCGAGAGCGCAGGCGTCGAGTTCCACGGCGAGACGCTGGACACCGGTGTCTGCCACATGGCCTTCTTCTCCGACCCGGACGGCAACGCGCTGATGCTGCATCGCCGCTACGCCCCGTACTCCGACGGCTCGAAGCCGTAACGATGGCGCGCGCCGAGGCACTCGAGAGCTACGAACAGTTGCCGCTTCCGAACACGACGGAGGAGCACTGGCGCTTCACGGATCTGAAGAGCTTCGACCCTGACTCCTTCGGACACGACCAAGGGACAGTCCCTGGGACGCGTCCAGTCGAGACGATGCTCGAGCTCGACGTGGCCGGGCTGGCGACGATCACCGAAGCCGGCGTCACGATCGACCGCGCACCCGAGGGGATCACGTTCGCGCCGCTGACCGAGGAGCACGAGCGGCTCTACTCGCTCGTCGGCTGGGACGAGAAGTTCGCCGCGCACAACGCCGCCGTCTGGGAGCACGGGCTCCTCGTCGTGGTGCCGAAGGGTGTCGTGCTCGAGAAGCCGCTGTACGTGCGGGTGACGAACACGGTCGAAGGCGGCTCGCTCTTCTGGCGCCTGCTCGTCGTCGCCGAGGAGGGCTCGCGCTTCACGCTCGTCGAAGAGGTGGGCTCCGCCGCGACAGACCTGCACTCGTACACGAATACCGCGCAGGAGTTCTTCCTCGAGGGAGGATCGAAGTTCGAGTACGTGTCGATCCAGAATCTCTCGCAGGAGACCTGGCACTTCGCGACGCACCATGCGCGCGTCGGCCGTGACGCCGAGCTCGACTGGGTCGCCGGTGGCTTCGGCTCGAAGAAGGGCAAGGTCCGCATCCAGAACGACCTCGCCGGGGAAGGCGCGACGTCGCGCGTGACCGGCGCGTACTTCACCGACGGCGACCAGCACCTCGACTACGACACGTTCCAGGAGCACATCGCGCCGAACACGACCTCGGACTTCGCCTTCAAGGGCGCGCTCCGCGACACGTCCACCGCGGTCTGGCGAGGGATGATCCGGGTCGAGAAGGACGCGCAGAAGACGAACGCGTACCAGGAGAACAGAAACCTGATGCTCTCCCCGACGACGCACGCCGTCCCGATTCCCGGCCTGGAAATCCTGGCGAACGACGTGCGCTGCACGCACGGCGCAACCGTCAGCCGCGTCGACCGCGAGGAGCTCTTCTACGCCATGGCCCGCGGCCTCTCGCGCGGCGACGCCGAGCGCCTGATCGTCCGGGGGTTCTTCCAGGACATTCTCGACCGCATCGAATTCGAGGCCGTCCGGGAGTCCCTCGCGGCCGCGCTCGAAGCACGTATCCCTCAGGGCTAGGCCCTTCTCTCCCGCCGCCGAAAGGCGCATACTCAGTCCGTGCCTCGGGCGCCGCTCTTTGCGGTGGCAGCCCTGCTCGCGACGCTGATCGTCCCATCGGCCGGCGCCGTCGTGACGGGCAACGAACGCGTGCTGGTCGTGCTCGCGACCGCGGGCTCCAAGCCCTACAGCGTGGCCGACGTCCAGCGCACCGCTGCGCAGGCCCGCAGCTTCTTCTCGAGCGCCGCGTTCGGCCAGATCAACCTGCAGGTCGACGTGACGCCCTGGCTCTCGGCGTTCGACCGGAATCCCGGCTGCGGCGGGACGACGAACCGCAGTCTCGAGAGCGTCGTCGCGCCGGCGCGCGTCGCCGCCGATCTGGCCGGCTTCGACGCAACTCGCTACGACGACGTCGTCTACACGATCGCGGACAGCCATTGCGGCTTCCACGGCGCGACCTGGGGGAACGAGGTGATGCTGACGCGGCAGCCGAACCTGCAGCTCCTCGTGCACGAGCTCGGTCATGCGTTCGGGCTCGGCCACGCCCAGTCATCGGACTGCATGACGATCGCCGGCATCTGCGGGCTCGACGAGACCGGGGATCCGTTCAGCCCGATGGGGAACGGCGAGCTCGACTTCAGCGCCTACGAGAAGGTGACGCTCGGCTGGATCCGGCCGCAGCCGCACGTGACCGTTGCCAAGAGCTACGTGCTGGCGCCGCCTACCTCGGTGTCCCCACTGGCGCAGGCGCTGATCGTGGACACCGAGCAAGGGGCCTGGTGGATCGAGTACCGCTCGCAGCCCGTCCGCGGCCTCTTCTTCCGCTTCATCGACAACCGCGTGATCCCGTCGCCGTTCGCCGAGTCCTCCGTACTGATCGAGAAGCTGACGAAGGCCAAGCGCCCCTGGCTCGCGCGCGGCGAGTCCTACCGCATACCCGGCTCGTTTCGAGTCACCCTGACCAAGGCAGCGTCGGGCCGGGCCGAGGTCCGCTTCCGCTAGAAGCGGGCCGATACCATGGCCCGTGTGGCCGTGACAGCGCAGAAGAAGCTGGATGCGGGCAAGCTCCGCGCCGACTTCCCCATCTTCGAACAGGAGAGTCGGGGCAAGTCGCTCGCGTACCTCGACTCGGCGGCGAGCTCTCACAAACCGCGTCAGGTGCTGGACAAGCTACGCACGTTCTACGAGACCTCGTACGCAAACGTGCACCGCGGCGTCTACAAGCTCTCTGAAGTGGCGACCGCCGAATACGAAGGCGCCCGGGAGAAGGTTGCGCGCTTCGTCAACGCACCGGAACCGCGCGAACTGATCTTCACGCACGGCGCGACCGAGAGCATCAACCTCGTCGCCTACGCGTGGGGCCTCGACAACCTCGGGCCCGGCGACGTCGCGCTCGTGACCGAGCTGGAGCACCACTCGAACTTCGTTCCCTGGCAGTACATCGCGAAGCGAACGGGCGCAACCTTCAAGACGATCCCCCTCGACGATCACGGCGAGCTGCAGCTCGACTCGCTCGACGAGCTCGCGGGCTCGGGCCGGATCAAGGTCGTCGCGGCAAACCTCGTCTCGAATGCGCTCGGCACGATCAACCCGGTGGAGCGGATCGCCGCGTGGGCGCACGAGCAAGGGGCGATCATGGTCGTCGACGCAGCGCAGGCCGCGCCGCACCACGCCGTCGACGTTCAGCAGCTCGACTGCGACTTCCTCGCCTTCTCGTCGCACAAGATGTGCGGGCCGACGAGCGTCGGTGCGCTCTGGGGCCGGGCGGAGCTGCTCGAGACGATGGCGCCGTTCAATCTCGGCGGGCACATGATCCGGTCCGTGAAGCTCGAGGAGACGACCTGGGGGCAGCTGCCGTACAAGTTCGAGGCAGGAACCCAGCCGATTGCCGAAGCCGTCGGTTTCGGCGCCGCGGTCGACTACGTCACCGAAGCAGGAGTGGATGCGATCGAGGAGCACGAGCGCGAGCTGCTGGTGTACGCGCTCGACAAGCTCGCCGGCGTGCCCGGCTTCGTCGGCTACGGGCCGCCGCCCGAGCGCCGCGCCGGCATCGTCTCGTTCAACATCGAAGGCATCCATCCGCACGACGTCGCCCAGATCCTGGACATGGAAGGGGTGGCGATCCGAGCGGGGCACCACTGCTGCCAGCCGCTGATGTCACGACTCGGTGTCGCCGCGACCAATCGCGCGAGCTTCTACCTCTACACGATCCCGGACGAGGTCGACCGCCTCGTCGCAGGCCTGCACAAGGCACATAAGCTTTTAGCGTGAACGAATTCGACCAGCTGTACCGGGAAGTGATCCTCGATCACTACAAGAACCCACGCGGCCACGGGGAGCTCGACGATCCCGACGCGCACGCCGAGGGCCAGAACCCGCTCTGCGGGGACGAGGTCTCGATCTTCGTCGCCTTCGCAGCGGACGGCGATACGATCGACGAGGTGAAGTTCTCCGGCCGCGGCTGCGCGATCTCGCAGGCCGCGACGTCGATGCTGACCGAGATGGTGCAGGGACGAAGCGCGAGCGCGGTTGCGTCTCTGCCGCGGGAAGAGCTCCTCGAGGAGATCGGGATCCCCCTCACTCCGGTCCGGCTCAAGTGCGCGCTGCTCGGCCTGTCGACGCTCAAGCTCGCGCTGCACAAGGCCAAAGGGACACCGCTCCCCGAAGAGTGGGCCGGCGCGTCCGGCGACCTCGACCTCAAGTAGCGCGTGGCCGAGCTCGACGTCTGCCCGGTCGAGGAACTGCCTCCCTGCTCCGTCAAGATCGTCTACGCCGGCGACCTCGCGGTCGGCGTCTACAACCTGAACGGTGAGTACTACGCGCTCGAGGACCGCTGCTCACACGACGACGGCCCGCTGTGCGAGGGCGACTTCGAATGCGGCGACGGGGTCGCGATCTGCCCACGCCACGGCGCGAACATCGACATCCGCACAGGTCGCGCGCTGACGCTGCCTGCGATCGAATCCGTCAACACGTACCCGGTTCACATCGAGAACGGCTGGGTCAAGGTTCGGCTTGTCTGAGCCGAAGCGCTGCTGGCAGACGACCGACGAGCTCTACCTCGCCTACCACGACCACGAATGGGGCCGTCCCGTCACGAACGAACGCGGTCTGCTGGAACGGTTCTGTCTCGAAGGCTTTCAATCGGGACTCTCCTGGCTGACGATCCTGCGCAAGCGCGAGAACTTCCGCGCTGCGTTCGCCGGCTTCGATCCCGAAGAGGTCGCAGCGTTCGGTGAACGCGACATCGAGCGACTGCTCGGCGACGCGGGAATCGTCCGGCACCGTGGCAAGATCGAGGCAGCGATCGCCAATGCTCGCGGCACGCTTGCCCTGCGCGAGACGCAGACGCCGCTCGACGTGCTCGTCTGGCAATACCGGCCGTCGCGGCGCGCCGCGCCACGCAGCATGAAGGAGCTGCCGGCAACGACGTCGGAGTCCGTCGCAGTTGTCGAAGGAGCTGAAGCGTGCCGGCTTCCGCTTCGTCGGCCCGACAACCGTGTATGCCGCGATGCAGGCGTGCGGCGTCGTCAACGACCATCTCGCGACGTGCCATGTCAGGAAGGACGTGCAGCGCGAGCTCGACGCGGCGTTCTAAGGTCCCGGGAATGCTCGACGACCGCGTTCGGAGCGTGCTCGACCGCCTGCATGCCGAGGATGCCGACGAGCGGGCGCGCGGCCTGCCGCCCGCCGAGCGCTCGCGCGCCGTCGCGAAGACGACCGGCCAGTTCCTCTTTGCGCTCGTCTCGCCGCAGTGCGACTGCGAGGTGCTCGAGATCGGGGCCTCACGCGGCTACTCGACCCTCTGGCTCGCCGCGGGAGTGCGCGTGCTCGGCGGTCGGGTGCTCTCGCTCGAGCAGGACCCGGCCAAGGCCGACGCCTGGCGCACGAACATCGCCGAGGCGGGGCTCGACGAATGGGCCGAGCTGGTCGAAGGAGACGCCGCCGAGACCCTCGGTCACATCGACGACGTCTTCGACGTGGTCTTCCTCGACGCGGAGAAGGACGACTACGAGCGGCTCTTCCAGGCGGCCCGCCCAAAGCTCGAGCCCGGAGCGCTCGTGATCGCCGACAACGTGCTCTCGCACGCCGAGACGCTCAGCGCCTACGTGGAGGCCCGCCAGGCCGACCCGACGCTCGAGTCGGTGACGGTCCCGCTCGACCGCGGCCTCGAGCTTTCGGTCGTCCTGCGAGGCGACCTCTGAGGCGACTGATATTCTGCGGCTAACCGCGGAAAGGAGGTGGTCCGAGAGTGGAGATTTCTTGTTCGGGCAGTGGAGGTACCAGCGGGTAGAGGTGCTGTCCCCGGGACCTACGGGGAAATCGCCTAGCCAGCGTGGGGGACGACGCGTAACGCGCCGCCCGGTCCACTTACTCTCTTGGGCCGAGGCAGGAAAGCGCCTCTGCTAATCCACCGCTGGTAACCGGAACAAGGGGCCGCTTTCGCGGCCCCTTTTCTTTTCCAGCTCCCCGCGCATGCGGGACTGTCTCAGGCAGGCGGTGCCGTGGGCGGCGCGGCGGGTGTCGCCATTGCCGCGGGCGCCTCGCTGTACTTGAGCCAGCCGCCGAAGGCGACCGCGATCGCCAGAATGAGCCCGATCCAGGCCGGCCAGTGGCGCGCCTCGTTGGCCACCAGGAACTTGATGATGGTGAACACCGCGGTGGCGGCCGCAAGCGCGACCGTGATCATCACGGCGGAGACCGGCAGTTCCATCTGCTTCAGGACTCCAGCCAGCTGCAGCCCTTCCCAGATGAGCAGTGCCACGACCAGCAGCCCTGCCACGACGCCTACTCCGTGCCACATGCTCGCGGAGGCGGTGACGTGGAAGTTGCCGGCGCCGACAGAGACCTGCTGCCAGGCGAGGAACGAGTCGATGAGCAGAAGGAGTCCGGCGACGAGCAGGACCTTGGTCCCTCTGCTGAGTTCTGCGAAGTTCATGTGCTCCCTTCCCGTTTGACTAGGTCGTTCTGGGCGGCCGGCTGAATGTAGTCCCTCGAGCCGTTCGAGTCCAGAGGGCCGCTTGCGCCGCTAGTTCGCCGACCGGCGTGTGCCGACCGGACGATCCCAGCCCAGGTCGCCGACGACGTACGACCCGGCGAAGCAGGCCAGGCCGATGGCAATCCAATCCGACCAGTGGATGTCGCTGAAGATCGCGATGATGAAGCAGATCACTGCCGCGATCAGCAGGATCGCCCTGAGTCCGAGGTTCATGCCGTCTCCTTCCGTGCGTAGGGGCCGAAGGAAGCTTCCCCTACAGGTCAGACGGAGCCGAACCGCTTGATCAAGCGGCGCGACGCAGCTGATCGTCCAGCGGCATGAGCCCCAGCGCAAAGGTGCGAACCGTGTCGTCGTTCGAGACGACGTTGTCGCCGAGCTCGAGCATCTTCAGGAGATCCCGGGTGAGCGGGATCTCGCCCGGCAGGCGCTCGGTCAGCAGCGCATTGGCCTTCATCAGGGCGACCGGAACGTGGATGCTCGGGCGCCGCTGGCCACGTGCGCGCTTGAGCCGCTCCCAGAACTCGTTCCAGCTGACGATGTCGGGGCCGCCCACCTCGAACAGGCGCCCCGTCACGTCGACGCGCGTCGTCGCCTCCGCGAAGAGCTTCGCGAGATCGTCGGCCCAGACCGGCTGGATCCGCTGCCGCCCGTTGCCGATGATCGGCGTCACGGGCGCCAGCTTCGCGAGCTTGGCGAACGTCGGGAGGATCCCCCCGTCCGGTCCGAAGACGAAGCTCGGGCGGAAGATCACCCAGGGCAGGTCTGACGCCTGCACCTGCTGCTCGGTCTCCCACTTCGCGCCGTAGTAGGGGACCGCGTCCTTCGTCTCGGCGCTCGTGCCGAGCGCGCTCATGTGCACGAAACGGGCAACACCCTCCGCCTTGGCCGCGTCGAGGAGCGCCCGGGTCCCCTCGACCATGATCCGCTTGAACTGTTCCCGCCTTCCCTGGCGGATCGCCACGAGATGCACGATCGTCTCGACTCCTTTGACGGCCCGGCCGAGGCTGGCGGCGTCGGTGACGTCTCCCTGAGCCAGCTCGCAGCCCCAGGCCGCGAGCTTGGCCGCGCGACGCGGGTCACGGACGAGGCAGCGGACCGGCAGCTCGCGGCCGCGCAGCTCGTGGACGACGTGCCCGCCCACGAACCCCGTGCCGCCGGTGACGAGAATCACCCGGCGGGCTCTCTTTGAAAATTCTGCCAGTACTTCGAGGGGGTCGGGCCGCGCTGGCCCTGGTACTTCGAGCCGATCGTGCCGGTTCCGTACGGCGTCGCCGCCGGCTCGGTCAGCTGGACGAACGAGATCTGCCCGATCTTCATGTCCGGGTAGATCGTCACCGGCAGGTTGGCCACGTTCGAAAGCTCGAGCGTGACGTGCCCGTCCCAGCCGGGATCGATGAAGCCCGCGGTCGAGTGGATCAGGAGGCCGAGGCGTCCGAGGCTCGACTTCCCTTCGAGCCGCGCGACGAGGTCATCGGGAAGCCGGATCCGTTCGAGCGTCGAGCCGAGCACGAACTCGCCTGGATGGAGGATGAAGGGCGTGCCGTCCTCGATCTCGACGAGCTCGGTCAGGTCCTCCTGTTCCTCGCGAACGTCGATGTACGGATAGCGGTTGTTGTGGAAAACCCGGAAGAAGCGGTCGACCCGGACGTCCACGCTCGACGGCTGGAGCAGGGATTCGTCGTAGGGGTCGATCTCGATCCGGCCTTCCTCCAGGAGCCGGGCGATCGTTCGGTCTGAAAGCACCATGGGGCCCGATTCTACGGCCGTCCAGGCTCTGTTAGTTTTCCACACCTTGCCTACCCGGTATGTCCTCCAGCCGGTCGATCCCAACGCCCGCTACAAGCTCCGCCGGGCGGAGGCGCAGCAGCGTCGCCACAAGCAGCGTCTGATCGCCGCCGGAGCGCTGCTTGCGCTCATCGCAGCCGGTGTCGTCGGCGGCGTGATCGCGACCCACGTGCGCGGTCACAAGACCGTGCGTGCTGCTGCGAGGTCGACCCCCGCGCCCAAGACGAAGCAGGCGCAGGTGCTGCAGCCCCGGCCCCTGCCCGCCGAGGTTCGCGGTGTCCACGTGACAATGGCCCTTGCCGGCCTGCCGGGGAAGATCGAGCAGTACATCGCGATGAAGGCCGACGGCCTCAACGCGATCGAGCTCGACGTCAAGGACGAGAACGGCGAAGTCGGGTTCCCGGTCAAGGTGCCGCTCGCCCGCAAGGTCGGCTCGGCGCGGGCGTACTACGACGTCCGCAAGGTCGTCGCCAAGATCCATGCCGCGGGGCTCTACCTCGTCGGCCGCGTCGTCACGTTCGAGGATCCGCTGCTCTCCGCCGGCGCGCCTCAGCTCGCGATCCGGCGCGCGGACGGATCTCGCTGGCTCACGAGCGGCGGCCTCGGCTGGACGAACCCCTACGACAAACGCGTGTGGAAGTACAACGTCGACATCGCGGTACAGGCCGCGAAGCTCGGCTTCGACGAAATCCAGTTCGACTACGTGCGCTTCCCGAGCGACGGCGATCTCTCGCAGATCCGCTACCCCGGGGCCCACACCCAGCCGATGGGCTGGACCGTCCCGATGTTCGTGAAGTACGCACGCTCGCGGCTCAAGCCGCTCGGCGTTCGCCTCTCGGTCGACGTCTTCGGCCTGTCTGCGACGCGCAACCTCGGGATCGGCCAGTTCCCGCGCCGGATCTCGCGGTACGTGGACGCGATCTACCCGATGGTCTATCCGTCGCATTACGTCTCTGGTGAGTACAACATCGTCGATCCCGATTCGCGGCCGGGGACGACTGTCGCCTACTCGCTGCGCGACTTCCGCGATGCGGTGCAAGGGAGCAAGGCGAACCTGATCCCGTGGCTCCAGGATTTCTCGCTGGGCCGCACCTACACGCTGGCGGACGTCAGGGATCAGATCCAGGCGGCCCGACTGGAGCACGCCAAGGGCTTCATGCTCTGGAACGCGGTCGGGCTCTACACGGTCAAGGCCCTGTCGACACCCGGGTTCAAGTAGCCGCCTGAAAACCACCTATGCAGGTATGCAGGGTGGCCGCTCCCTGCGATATCGTCAGCCTTGATGGCGACGACAAAGGCAATCGAGCTCCGGACGGCGATCCCGGGGCCGCGCTCGAAGGCGATCCTCGAGCGCAAGGATCGCGTGATCGCGGACCCGCTGTCGATCTTCCTCCCCGTCGTGGTCGAGCGCGGTGAGGGAGCGACGCTCACCGATGTCGACGGCAACCGGTTCATCGACTTCACCGGCGGCGTCGGCTGCCTCAACGTAGGTCACGCGCATCCTAAGGTCGTCGACGCGGTGCAGGAACAGGCCGCGAAGTTCTTCCATACGGACTTCACGATCGTCCCTTACGAGACCTACGTGACGCTCGCCGAGCGCCTCGTCGAGACCGCGCCGATCTCCGGCCCGGTCAAGGCCGCGTTCTTCAACGCCGGCACCGAAGCAGTCGAGAACGCCGTCAAGTTCGCACGTGCCTATACGAAGCGTCCGGCCGTGATCGGCTTCGAGGGCGGCTTCCACGGACGGACGCTGCTCTCGCTCACGCTCACGTCGAAGACACATCCGTACAAAGCCGGGCTCGGTCCTTTCGCGCCGGAGGTGTACCGGCTTCCGTTCGCGCAGGACTACCGTGGCCCGAGCGCAGCCGAGGCGCTCGCCGCACTCGAGCGCGCGCTCGTCACGACCGTCGCCGCCGAGAGCGTTGCAGCAATTGTGATCGAGCCGGTGCAGGGTGAAGGCGGTTTCGTCGTTGCACCACCCGAGTTCCTCGAAGGCATTCGCCGAATCTGCGACGACAACGGCATCGTGCTCGTCATCGACGAGGTGCAGACGGGGTATGGCCGCACGGGAAAGATGTGGGGCATCGAGCACTACGACGTCGAGCCGGACCTGATGACGATCGCGAAGTCGATTGCCGCGGGCCTGCCGCTCTCGGGCGTGCTCGGCAAGGCGGAGATCATGGACGCGCCGGGCGACTCGGCGGTCGGCGGCACGTACGTCGGCAACCCGGTCGCACAGGCGGCCGCACTCGCAGTGCTCGACGTCTTCGACGAAGAAAGCCTCGTCGAGCGCTCTGGGGCGATCGGCGAGACGATCCGCGGGCGCATGCAGGCCTGGCAGGAGCGCTGGGATTCCGTCGGCGACGTCCGCGGGCTCGGCGCGATGCTCGCGATCGAGCTCGTGCACGACCGGGCGACGAAGGATCCGGCGCCCGAGCTCGCCTCTCGGGTCGTTGAGGCCGCAGCAGAGCGCGGTTTGCTGCTGCTCAAGTCCGGGATCTACTCGAACTGCATTCGCGTGCTCGTTCCCCTTGTGATCTCGGATTCCGAGCTCGACGAGGCGCTCGGCGTCTGGGAAGACGCGCTCGGCACGGCCCTCGGGTAGCTCACGCTCCCGGCGCTAGACGCCGATACCAGGCGTCGTGACCGGATATCTGATCGCCGTGGTCGTCTTCGCGCTCCCGCTCGCGTTCGGCGCGGCCGGGCTGGGGCGGCCTCGCCTGCTGCTCGTCGCCGGCGGGCTGCTCGCCGCTGTCTGGATCATGGTTCTCGCGGTCGGCAGGGTGGACGACGGCCAGGGCGGGAAGCTCGTGCCTTTCTGGTTCCTCGCGGGCCTGGTGGCCTTGCTCTACGGAATCGGCTGCGGCGGGCTCTGGGTCGGCCTGCGGCTGCGCCGGGCGCGGAGCGACTGATCCCACGCTTGCGTCTCGTGAGCGCCGGGTAGCGTTCGGGCGTGGTCGGGAAGACGGTTGCGGGACGCTACGAGCTGGAAGAAGTCGTCGGGCACGGCGGCATGTCCAGCGTGTACAGGGCCCATGACGCGCTCCTCGAGCGCTACGTCGCGCTGAAGTTCCTCCACGAGCAGTACAACGAGGACGACGACTTCGTCGAGCGCTTCAAGCGGGAGGCGCGCTCGGTCGCGCAGCTCCAGCATCCGAATATCGTGACCGTGATCGACCGCGGCGAGGAGGAAGGGCGGCAGTACATCGTCTTCGAGTACATCGACGGCGAGAACCTCAAGGAGCTCGTCGTGCGAAGGGGCCGGCTCGACGTCGCCGATGCGCTCGAGGTGGCGACCGAGATTGCACGCGCCCTGGCTTTCGCCCACGACCACGGGTTGATCCACCGCGACGTGAAGCCGCAGAACGTCCTGCTCAACGGAGACGGCCGGGCGAAGGTGACCGACTTCGGCATCGCCCGCTCTCTCGACGTCGAACATGGAGTGACGCAGACCGGAACCGTGCTTGGCTCCTCCAACTACATCGCGCCGGAGCAGGCCAGCGGTCAGAACGTCGACGTTCGCACGGACATCTATTCGCTCGGCGTGGTGCTCTACGAGCTCTTGACCGGCGAGGTGCCGTTTCCCGGCGAGAGCTTCGTCGCGGTCGCGATGAAGCACGTGCACGAGCCGCCGCCGAACGTCCTCGACGTGCGCGGCGACGTGCCCCTGCGCGTCGCGGCTGCGGTCGACCGGGCGCTCGAGAAGGACCCGGAGCAACGCTTCCCCACGATGGACGCCTTCGCGGCGGAGCTCGAGGCCTGCATGGCCGAGCTCGACCGGGGAGCCGACGGCGATTCGACCATGGTCATTCCTGCAGCCCAGCGGCTGCAACGGCAGCGGGCGCGCAAGCCGGCGTCGCGGCTTCCGCTCTTCATCGGCCTGCTGGGCGCACTCGCGATCGCAGCGATCGTCGTGGGCTTCCTAACTCTGCGCGGCGGTGACAATCCCGCGCCGGTCGGCTCGCCGATCACCCTTGCCGGCGTCGGCGCGTACGACCCCTTCGGGGACGGCGCCGAGCACGACGCGGCCGCGATCAACGCGACCGACGGCAACCCGGTGACGTACTGGGCCACCGAGCACTACAACTCGTTCCAGAAGAAGGGTGTCGGGCTCGTCCTGGACGCGCGGACGGTCGTCCAGCTCTCACGCATCACCGTCGTCAGCGATACGCCGGGCTTCACCGCCGAGATCCGCGCGACAAATACCCAGGGCAGCGCACCGCATGCCGTCTCGGACAAACGGGTCGTGGGGCGCACCACGAGGTTCGCGATCACGGAGTCCGCCCCGACGCGGTTCTACGTCATCTGGATCACGAAGCTGCCGCCGGGCGGTGCATTCGCGCACGTGAACGAAGTACGCGCCTTCGGCAAGGCCTAGAACTCGAGCTTCGAGCGGCGCTCGTGCCGCTCGAGTGCAAGCTCGATCAGGCGCTGCAGGAGCTCGTCGTACGGAATGCCCGACGCCGCGAAGAGCTTCGCGTAGACGCTCGTCGAGGTGAAGCCCGGAATCGTGTTGAGCTCGTTGACGACCACACGCTCGCCGTCGATGACGAAGCAGTCGACGCGCGCCATCCCTTCGCACTCGGTGACGCGGAACGACTCCACTGCCGTGCGCTGCACGTCTTCCAGGACGTGCTCCGGCAACTGCGGCGGGATCAGCAGGTCCATGCCGCCTTCGTCGTACTTCGACTCGAAGTCGTACCACTCGTGCCCGAGCGGGACGATCTGGCCCGGGATCGAGGCTATCGGCTCGCGGTTGCCGAGAATGCCGACTTCGACTTCGATGCCGTCGAGAAACTCCTCGACGAGCACCTTGTCGTCGTGGCGAAACGCGAGGGCGACCGCGTCGTTGAGCTCGGCTTCGTCGTGGGCCTTGCTGATCCCGACGGACGAGCCGAGCCGCGCGGGCTTGACGAAGCACGGATAGCCGAACGGGTTCTCGGGCTCGTCGCCCTCGCGAAGCGCGACGTGTTTCGCGACCGGCAGACCGCTGTCGCGCAGCACCTTCTTGAAGAGGTCCTTGTCCATGCAGAGGGCGGACGCGGCAACGCCTGCGCCGACGTATGGCACGCCGGCAAGCTCGAGCAGGCCCTGCACCGTCCCGTCCTCGCCGAACGGGCCGTGGAGAATCGGGAGCACGACATCGACCGCGCCGAGAGTGGCCGGAGCGTTCGCCGCGGGAACAGGCAAGGTCTCCGCGACCGAGCCGTCGCCGGAGCCCAGCTCCCAGCGTCCGTCACGGCCGATCGCAACCGTCACGACGTCGTAGCTGTCGGGGTCGAGGGATTCGAGCACGGAGCGGGCGGAGGCGAGCGAGATGTCGTGCTCGGACGAGCGTCCGCCGGCGAGGATCGCCACCTTCAGCCTTCCCATTGGCCTAGGGAGGTCCGGGCGTCGTCGTCGCGCCGAATTTGCCTACGGCGATCGTCACCACCGTGCCCGGGGGCTGTTGCGTCCCGCCCGGCGGATCCTGCGTCTGGACGATCCCGTCCTGGCCCGGATCGGTCACCGGCTGCGAGACGATCTTGACGCCGAAGCCCGAGGCTTTCAGCGTCGCCTGGGCGTCGCTCTGCGACAGGCTCGTCACGTCGGGCACCGTGGATGTCGTCGGCCCCTTCGACACGGTGAGGTTGATCGTGGTGTGCGGCGCCTGGAAGCTTCCGGGCCCCGGGCTCATGCCGATGACCGTGTCCTTCGGCTGGTCCGACTTCACGTCCGTGCGCGAAACGGCGAATCCCTTCGCCAGCAGGGTCGAGTTCGCCGAATCGAAGCTCGAGCCGATCACGTTCGGGACCGCGACCGGTGTCGGGCCCTTCGAGACCTTCAACCTGATCTGGGAACCCTGCGCGACCGATGCGCCCGCCGTCGGCGACTGGGAGATCACCTCGCCCTGCGGCCTGTCCGACTCGACCTGAACGGGCTTCCCCTTCAGCTTCGCGTCCTGCAGGTCCGAGAGCGCACGGTTGAGCTGCTCGCCGACCACACTCGGCACGTCCGTTTTCGGCGGCCCGAGCGACACGTAGATGGTGACAAAGTTCTTCTTCTGCGTCCTGTCACCGGGCCGGGGTGTCTGCTGGAAGACGTAGGTCTCGGGAAAACGCTTGTCGGCATTGGGTTGCCGGACCGGATTCGCCCGCAGCCCGATGGCGCGGATCTTCGCGACCGCATCCGCTTCGCGAATGCCGACGTAGTTGCCAACCCCGACGGTCTTCGAACCACTCAGCTGATTCTGGATCTGCGAGTAGAGGAAGTAGCCGCCGACGAGAGCCGCCGTCACGAAGAGGAGCGCCACGAACCAGGGCCAGAGCGCCCGCCGCGACGGCTCGTCGTAGTCGTAGTACGCGGCGGGCGGTGCGTATGGCACCTGCGGCGGCGCGCCACGCGACGTGATCTCCGTCACCGCGGTCGGCGGCGGGCGCGAGATGATCGCGGTCGCGGCCTCCTCGGTGACGGGAGAGATCGCGACGCCGCGGTTGACGCGGCGGAGATCGGCTTCCATCTCTTCCGCGGTCTGGTAGCGCTCGGACGGATCTTTGGCGAGTGCGCGCATGACGACCATGTCGAGGTCGCGCGGAACGTCGGCGCGCTTCGCCGAAGGCGGCTCGGGCACGGTCGACAGGTGCTTCATGGCGATCTCGACGGGAGTGTCGCCGCTGAACGGAACGACGCCGGTCAGCAGCTCGTAGAGCACGACCCCGACCGAGTACAGGTCCGACGTCTGGTCGACCGGCGCGCCCTTGGCCTGTTCCGGGGAGAGGTACTGCGCGGTCCCGATGATCGAGCCGGCCTCCGTCATCTGGCTCGCGCCCGCACGCGCGATTCCGAAGTCGGTCACCTTCAGGCGTCCCTCGGCATCGACGAGCACGTTGTGCGGCTTGATGTCGCGATGCACGATGCCGTGCCTGTGCGCGAACCGGAGCGCGGCGAGGATCTGGCGGGCGTAGTCGATCGCGAGCGGGATCGGCGCAGGCCCGCGCGCGACGATCAGCTCCTTGAGCGAGCGGCCGTCGAGGTACTCCATCGCGATGTAGTAGGTGCCCTCGGCCTCGCCTCGGTCGTAGATCGAGACGATGTTCGGATGCGAGAGGCTCGCCGCGTTCTTGGCCTCGCGGCGGAAGCGCTCGATGAACTGCTCGTCGCCGGCGTGGCGCTCGTTCAGGATCTTGATCGCGACGCGACGGCCGAGCACCTCGTCCTCGGCGAGATAGACGTTCGCCATGCCGCCCATGCCGAGCTTGCGCTGGATGCGGTAGCGCCCGTCGAAAAGTGTGTTGATCAGCGTGTCGGAAACAGCCATGGGGTGACTCTCAGAGTAGGGATTCGCCCCTACCGGAGCAGCGCCTCCATCACCTGCTTTGCGATCGGCGCGGAGATCGCCCCGCCGAAGCCGTTGAGCTGGTTCTCGACGACGACGGCGATCGCCACGCGAGGCGCCTCGGCGGGCGCGAACGCGGTGAACCACGCCGTGTAGATGTTTCCGTTCCCCGTCTCCGCGGTGCCCGTCTTGCCTGCGACGCGAACGCCGGGAATCTGCGCCGCGGTGCCGGTGCCGCCGCTGACGACGAGCTCCATCATCGAGGTCAGCTCGTCCGCCGTCTGGCGCTTGATCGGCTGGCCAAGCTGCTCGGGCCGCAGGTGCGTGATCGTCTTGCCACCGGGCGCAAGCACACGGGCGACGAGCTGCGGCCGCATCGTCCGCCCGTGGTTGGCGACCGTCGCCGCGACCATCGCCATCTGCAGCGGCGTCACCTGCAGGCGCTCCTGGCCGAACGCCAGGCGGCCGGGATCGACCTGCGTGTCCGGGTGCTTCGGGTCGAAGAGGCGACCGTGGTCGTAGAGCCCACTCTCGACTCGCTCGTTCTCCGGCGTCTCCAGCGGCGGCAGCGAGTAGAAGCCGAAGCGCTTCGCGTATTCGAGCACCGTTCCGGCGCCGAGGGATTTCCCGACGTTGCAGAACACGGAGTTGATCGAGTGCTCGAAGCCGGTTGCGAGTGTGACGTTCCCGAAGGTCTCGGGCGCCTCGGGGTTGCCGGCGTTACGAACCTTCTTGCCGTACTCCTCGCAGTAGCCGGGGTCGGTGAACGGAGACGTGGGAGTGAACTTGCCGGTATCGAGTGCCGCCGCAGCCGTCACGATCTTGAAGGTCGATCCCGGTTGATACTTGCCCGCGGTCGCACGGTTGAGCAGCGGCGCGCCGCACTTCGCAGTCGTGCGCGTCGCGAGGGCGTAGTTCTTCTCGATCAGGTTCGGGTTGTAGGTCGGGCTCGACGCCAGCACGAGCACCCTCCCGTCGCGCGGGTCGAGCGCGACGACAGCCCCGCACTTGCCGCGCAGCAGCCGCAGCGCCAGCGCCTGTGCTGCAGGACGGACAGTCAGCACGAGGTCGTTGCCCGTGACGGTCGTGCCTTTCAGCTTGTCGAGCGCGGAACGAAAGACCGTGTCGAGGTTTGCGTTCGAGCCGGTGAGAAAGTCGTTGTACGACTGCTCGAGGCCGGTGCGGTTCCGCGTCTGCGTGGAGTAGCCGACGATGTCCGAGAAGATCGGGCCGGTTGGATAGCGGCGGAAGTAGAGCGTCTGGCCGCCGACTTTCTTGGCGACGTTCCTCGCGAGCACCGTGCGCCCATCGGCCGCGTAGATCTTGCCGCGCTTGATCGTGAACTGGGCGACGAGCTGGATCTCGTTGTCCTGACGGTTCGCGAGCCCGGCGTTCGCCCAGGTCTGCCAGTACGTCGTGCCGACGATCAGAGCCGCGAGCAGCACGAGCGCCGCGATGCCGACGTGAGAGATCTGCTTGTTCACCGCAGCAGCTCCCGGTTCGCCCGGTTGGAGATGAGTAACAAGCCGGCGAGGAGGACGAAGTTCGCGACGACGCTCGAGCCTCCGTACGACACGAACGGCAGCGTGATCCCGGTCAGCGGGATCAGGCGCAGGATGCCGCCGACGATGATGAACGTCTGCAGCCCGAAGCCGAACGTGAGCCCCGCGGCCGCAAGCTTGGAGAAGCCGTCCTGGGCGAGCAGGGAGATCCGCATCCCGCGCAGCACGAAGATCATGTAGACGAGCAGCAGCGCCGCGGCGCCGATCAGGCCGAGCTCCTGCGCGAGCGCGGAGTAGATGAAGTCGGTGTTGAGGTCAGGGATGATCTGGTGGCCGCCGGTCGAGGCGAACGTGCCCTTGCCGAGCCCGGTCCCGGCGAACTGCCCGTTGCCGATCGAGTAGAGCGACTTCACGAGCTGGAAGCTCTGACAGTCCTGACGCAGCGCGGGGCGGCCGGACAACGGGCAGTAGACCTTGTGCTGCGTCCAGGGGTGCAGCCAGATCGTCACACGGTCCTGCACGTGCGGGGTGATCTTCCAGACTCCGACCGCCCCGATCAGAAAGAGCCCGAAGCCTGCAGCCACGTAGCCGATGCGCGCCGTCGCGACGTAGAGCATCGCGAGGAAGATCCCGAAGTAGAGAAGACCTCCGCCGAGGTCACGCGTCTCGAGGAGGACGAGCATCGCGAACACCCAGATGACGAGCAGCGGGCCCCAGTCCTTCAGACGTCCCTGCGCCAGCACCTCGCGCTTCTCGCGCATGTAGCCCGCGAGAAACACGATCAGCATGATCTTCGCGAGCTCGCCCGGCTGGAAGCGGAGCGCGCCGAAGTGGATCCACAGGCGCGCCCCGTTCACCGTCAGCCCGATCACCGGCAGGATCGGCAGGAGCAGCAGCGCGATCGCCGTGATCCCGAAGAGATACTTGTAGGCCTCGATCCGGCGGTAGTCCCGCTGCAGGAGAAAGAGCGTCGCGGCGAACAGGACGACCGCGACGACGATCCAGATCCCCTGCCGGAACGCATCGCTCGGTCGCAACCGGTAAATCTCCGTTAGGCCGATCGCGGTGAGCAGACCGGCGATCGGCAGCAGGTACGGATCTGCGAACGGCACCGTGTAGCGCGTGACCAGGTGCGCCGCGATGTAGAGCGCGAAGAAGAAGCCCGCGTACGTCAGCGACGCCGTCGAGACGACGTCCTGCCGTGCGATGTAGACGCTCGCGAAGCCGACAGCGGTGAGGACCCCGACGACGATCAGGAACGCGAGCTCCCGGTTCCGCGGGCTCAGGGTCAGCGGACGAACCTCAGGTAGAGCACGAGTGCAACAGCGGCGACGATCAGCAGCAAGACGAGCCACGCGACGATCCGGCGTCGCAGGCGGCGCCGCCGGGCGGCGCGATCGGCGCGCTCCTTCGCCCGCAGCTCGGCCTGGATCTCGTCTGTGGAGATGACGCCCGTGTCGACGACGGGCACGGAATCCACCTCGGTGAGCGTGACCTCGTCGTCCTCAACAGGGGCGGGCTCGAGCACGTGCTCGCGCGTCTTCCCGTCGTGCAGCAGCGCTTCGGCTGAGATCTCGAACGCGACAACGGTGATGTTGTCCTCGCCACCGCCCTTGTTCGCCGCGCTCACGAGCGCGCGCAGCGCCTTGTCCATGTCGCCGCGATGTCGCTCGACGAGATCCAGGATCGACTGGTTCGACACCATCGTCGTCAACCCGTCGGAGCAGAGCAGAAAGACGTCGCCGGTCTGCGCGGCGATCGTGAACGTGTCGACGTCGACGTCGGGATCGGTGCCGAGCGCGCGTGTGATCACGGAGCGCTGTGGATGTGTCTCGGCTTCCTCAGGCGAGAGCTTGCCGCTGCGCATCAGCTCCGCAACGAGAGAGTGGTCCTCCGTCAGCTGCTCCATCGCGCCGTCGCGGATGAGGTACGCGCGCGAGTCGCCGACATGTCCGAAGGACACCTGCCCGTCCTCGACGAGCGCCACCGTCATGGTCGTGCCCATCCCCGACGCGCTCGGATCGCGGTTCGACCGGTCGTATACGCGGCGGTTCGCCTCCTGGATCAGCGACACGATCCGCTGCTCGCCTCCCGCCTCGGCGCCGCTCTCCTTCAAAGCCGCCGCGGCGAGACGTGACGCGACCTCCCCCGCCTGAGCGCCGCCCATCCCGTCCGCGACCGCGAAGAGCGGCGGCTCGACGACATAGGCATCCTCGTTGCGGCGCCTGCGGCGGCCCGGATCCGTGACCGCGCCGACATGGCCGAGGGAGCTCATCCTTCGTATCTCAAGTCGGTCTCGCCGATTCGGACGATGTCCCCGCGCGTGAGCCGGCGCGGACGGTCGAGCCTCGTTCCGTTCAGGAACGTGCCGTTCGTCGACCCGAGGTCCTGCACCCACACTCCGTCCTGACGCGGCTCGAAGCGGGCGTGGCGCGCGGACGCGTATTCGTCGGTCGCGATCGGGATGTCGTTCTGATTCCCGCGACCGATCGTGAGCTGCGCCGAGTTGAGCTCGTAGTCTTCGCCGGCGGCGAGGTCGGCGCTCTTTACGACGACGAGCCGCCCGGTGGCAGGCCCCGGCCGCGAGACCTGCATGCCGGCGCCGCCCCCGGATGGGGCGAGCACAAAGCTCTCCTGTGGCAAACGGAGATCGCGGCTCGCGGTGCGGACGATCCGCCAGATGAACACGTAGAGCAAGACGAGGAACGCGATCTTGAGGACGAGCAGGACCTCGTCGACAGCCGCGGAGTCGAAGATCATTGGCCGCTCTTCGGCCGATGATCGATGGAAGGGGCGTAAGGGGAAACCGGGAGGTTTCCCCTCTTGTTCTCCTCGGCACACGCGGCGATCTCAGCGGCGCGTGAGTCGAGGCCATCCTTAAAGAAGGGAGCTCGTGGGGGAAACATGGTTTCCCTCACGGGAGAGAGCCGAAGGCGAGCGACGATCATTGTGTTTCCTGCGTGAAGGTCACGGCCGTCGATCCGACGGTAATCGTGTCGCCGTCACTGAGCTTCGCGCGCTTGACGCGCTTGCCGTTCACCTCCAGCCCGTTCGTCGAGCCGAGGTCGACGATCCAGTACGACGCGCCTTCCTGACGCAGCTCCGCGTGCCGTCGCGAGACATTCGTGTCGGCGAGCTGGATGTCGCAGTCGCGCGAACGACCGATCACGACGCGGCGCTGCTTCACCTCGTAGCGCGTGCCGTCGAAGGAGAGCGTGACGAGCTCCGACTCGACGCCGAGCTCCTCCGGGCTGACGGCCTGCGTCGGCGGCTGCGTCTTCGGCTTGTAGATCATCGTCGCGCCGGGAGCGACGTCCTCCATCGGCTCGCCGGACTCGGCTCGCCGCCGGTCCGGCTGCACCATCCGCGTCGCGATCCCGAACTCGCCGACGTCGAGATCGGTGTCGGTCTCCATCAACACGCGCACCGGAGAAAGGAGCGCGTAGTCCTCGCGGCGCGAATGCTCGGAGAGGTACTCCTGGAGCTCGGTCTGCAGGTTGTCCTCGTAGCTCGAGAACTGCTCGCGGTCCTCCTCGGAGAGGTAGACGGTGTACTCGTTCGGGACGTAGACCCGGGAAACCGAGATCGTCCGGTGCTCGTCCATCTCCTTCGCGAGCTTGCGCGCCAATTCGACCGGCTGGACGTTCGTCCGGAAAGCCCGTCCGAAAACACCCTCGAAGAGGGCTTCGATCTTCTGTTCGATAGCGCGGAGAACCATGGGCCGGGTTTTTACCCCGGCGAGCGATGCTAACGCACCGCTCCTGCCAGGCAGGTGGCCCAAACGGCTATGACAAGCGGCACGACCGCCACGCCGGGGACGATCAGCAGCGCAGCCGCCATGAAGGCGGCACCGAGCGCAGCGAGCGCCCAGAGGCTACGAGCACGGGCCAGCGGGAGCAGCGCAGCGACCACGGCCAGCACGAGGGCCTCCACCACGAGGGCGGGCCTCGACGCGAGCGCCCCCCAGAGCGCGGAGGCTACGCCGAAGGGATCGCCGCTCGCAGCGATGCCGAGGTCGGGGGCGGTGCGCCCGTCGAACGGCAGGGGAACGCCCCTAACGCCGGCGACGAGCCCGGCTGCGAGCACGGCCGCGGCTGCCTGGAGAGCGCGCCTGAACGGCGAGCGCACTCCGAGCACGGCCAGCGGAAAGAGCCCGAGCGCCGAGATCGGCGCGAGCAGGGCGCCGAGCGAGAAGAGCAGCCCTCGCCGCGGCTCGCGCCACATGACCAGGAGGAACCCGGCCGCGAGGCACGCATAGAGCACCGCGGCGCCGAGCGCGACATTCCCGAGCGGCAGGATCGGCACGGCCAGCGCGAAGGCCAGGCCGAGCCGCGAGTCGACCAGGGTTGCGCCGGCGGCCAGCGCGCCGAGCCCGATCGACCAGCCCGACGGGAAGAAGGGCAACGCCCAGACGACCCAGCCTGCAACGAGACCGGCCAGGAGGGCTGGAACGAGCTGGGGCGGGACGGCCGGCACGGTGAACGTCTCGCCTCTGCGCTTGCGGCTGCGGCGCTTGCGGCCGGCAAGCCGCAGCGTCCCGGCGAGGGTCGCGGCGCTCGGGCGGCGGGCCGGATCGAGGTCGAGGGCGCGATTGACGGCGGCGATGAGCGGCTTCGGCAGGTCGGGCCGCACGGTCTCGAGCCGGGGTGGGCCCGCTTCGATTGCCCGCGCAGTCTCGAGCAGCGAGCTCCGCCAGAAGGGATGCCGCCCGGCGAGCGCCTCCCAGAGCATCACGCCGACCGCCCAGATGTCCGCCGCTTCGGTCGTCAGCCCGCCGGCGAGCCTTTCCGGGGAGATGTAGGCGAGCGTGCCCGGCACGTCTCCCTGGGCGGTGAGGGTCTCAGCCTCTTGCATCTGGGCGAGCCCGAAGTCGAGGACGGTCGCCGCGACCCTGGGACCTTCCGCGAGCAGCACATTCGACGGCTTGACGTCACGGTGGACGATCCCGCGCCCGTGCGCGTGCGCGAGGGCCTCGAGCACCTGCGTGCACGCCTCGACGGCGTCGGCGTCGTTGAGCTCGCCGCTTCGCAGCGTCTCGCGGAACGTCCGCCCGGGCACGTACTCGTAGGCGATGTAGACGTGCTGGGAGTCACGGCCGAACCCGTAGGCGCGCTGGCACGACGGGTGGCGCAGGCGGGCGGCAGCCTCGGCCTCGCGCTCGGCCCGGGAGGCCGCCTTCCCTTCCCGGGGGACGATCTTGAGCGCCACCTCCATGCCGTTCTGCTCGTCCCGGGCGAGCCAGACGGAGCCGGAGCCCCCGCTTCCGAGCGGCCGCAGGGGGCGGTAGCGGCCGAGGACGAGGTCGCTCTGAACAAGGGCTTGGGCTGCGTTCGACACCGGCTCTCCAGGGTTGGCGGGGCCATGGACAACTCCTTCACCTGCGGGGAACGGCAGATGTACGGGTTAGAGTGAACCTGCCTTCGGCTGGGATTCCCAAGGCGCGGCAGGCCCCGATGACCGAGCGCGACACAGACATCGAGTTCGACTTCTTCGACGAGCCTGAGACCGAGGAGGCGACGGAGCGCGTCCGCACGCCTCGACGCCCGCCGCCGGGTGGCCCTCGGCGTCCCGTCCGCCCCCCGCAGGGCCTGATCCCGATGCTCAGGCTGGCCGGGCTGATCGCCTTCGTGATCCTCGCGGCCGTCCTCCTGATCGTCGGCCTGCGCAGCTGCGCTTCGAGCAGCAAGCACGACAAGTACCAGAGCTACATCCAGGACGTGCGCACGATCGCCGCGGGCTCGACCGGGATCGGCAAGGACCTGAACAGGAGCCTGTCGGCGACCGGCATCAAGGAGACCGACCTCGAGGCCAAGCTCAGCGGCCTCGCCGCCCAGCAGCAGCAGGAGGTCGCGCAGGCCGTGCAGCTCGACCCACCGGGACCGCTCCGCGTCGAGCACGATCATCTGATCGAGGTCCTCAAGCTTCGCGCCAGCGGGCTGAGCAGGCTCGCGGACGCGTTCCGTCAGACGGCGACGTCGAAGAACGCCACGAACGCGGGACGGCTGATCGCCGATCAGGCGCGCCTGCTGACCGCGAGCGACGTCAACTGGGACTTCTACTTCAAGGAGCCGACACAGCTGGAGCTCCAACACCAGGGCATCACCGACATCGGCGGCGTTCCGGGCTCCACGATCTTCTCGAACCCCGATCTCGCGAGCACGCAGGCGATGACCGATGTCTGGCGGCGCGTGCACGGCGCCGCAACCGGAGGCTCGCCGAGCGGCAACCATGGCAGCGCGCTCGTCTCGGTGACCGCGCTCCCCGACGGTAAGAGGCTCAGCACGAGTGGAGCGGCGAGCGACAACCAGATCACCGCCTCCACCGACCTCGCGTTCCAGGTCGCGGTCCAGGATTCCGGGTCCTTCCAGGAGACCGCCGTGGTGGTGACGCTGACGATCCAGAAGACGCCGACGCCGATCGTCCTCCACAAGACGATCGACACGATCCTCGCCGGCGAGACGAAGACGGTGACCTTCACGAACATCGACATCAACGGGCTCTTCGGCGTGCCGACGACCGTCAAGGTCGACGTCGAGCCGGTTCCGGGCGAGAAGACGGTGACGAACAACACGGCGGAGTACAAGGTCATCTTCTCGCTCGGCGGCTAGCGCCGTGACTCTTTCGACCGCGGAATGGATCGCGATCGCGGCGTGCGCCGTCGCAGGGCTCGCGCTGATCGTGGCGGGCCTCGCGTGGCGGAAGCTGCAGGCGGTTCGCACGGCGCAGCGCGTGCTGCTCGGCGGTGGCAAGGAGGACCTCGTTGATTTCGCCGTCTCGCTGCAGGGCCGGATCGACGACCTGCACCGGGCCGTGGACGAGGTCGCCGGGGGCCTCTCGCGGGTCGACCGGCGTGTCGACACCGCGGTGTCCAAGACGTCCCTCGTCCGCTACGACGCTTACGAGGGCGCCGGCGGACACCAGTCCGCATCGATCGCGCTGCTCGATGCGGGCCGAAGCGGCGTGATCGTCACCGCGATCCAGGGCCGCGACTACGCGCGGATCTACGTGAAGGAGCTCGACCACGGCCGCCCGTCGGTGGCCCTCTCGCCGGAGGAAACGGAGGCGGTCGAGCGGGCCATGGCTGGTTAGACCGGTCCGCTCAGCTACATTTCCGGCCAGATGCAGCAGGTTCTTGTTTTGAACGCAAGCTACGAGCCGCTGAATGTCACATCCGTGCGGCGTGCCCACGTGCTCGTGTTCAAGGGGAAGGCAGAAGTGATCGAGGAGCTCGACCGGCCGTTGCATTCTGCCACCGACACGTACCCGTGGCCGCACGTGATCAGGCTCGTCGCGTACGTGCGCGTGCCGCGCGCGGTTCAGCGCAAGATCTCACGACGCGCCCTGTTCGCACGCGACGGCTGGCGGTGCGTCTATTGCGGCACGACAGCCGGGCGTCTCACCCTCGACCATGTGATTCCGCGATCGCGCGGCGGCGAGTCCGTGTGGGAGAACGTCGTCACCGCGTGCGCGCCGTGCAACCACCAGAAGGGAAACCGCACGCTGGAAGAGGCGCGCATGGAGCTCGTCCATCCGCCGCGGGCTCCGGCTCCGGTGCTCTTCATCAGGCTTGCGGCGCCGAAGATCCCGAACGGCTGGCAGCCCTACCTCGCGCACTTCGGCAGCGCGGCAACGTCGACCGCCTAGTCGCGCTCGACCGGCAGGCCGAGCTGCTCCCACTCGCTCCAGGAGCCCGGGTAGAGCTTTCCCTCCCGCCCCGCCAGGTGCAAGCGGTGCAACAGGACGGTCGCGGTCACGCCTGAGCCGCAATAGGCGACGAGCTCGCCGTCGGGAAGCGGCGGAGGCTGCGCTTCACTCCACGGTGCGTTGAGCGCGCCGGGAATCCGTCCGGGCACCTTGTCGATCGCCTTCTCCTCACCGCGCCACCTTGGCGCCTGACGCGCATCGACGATCACGAGCTCACCGCGGCGGCGTTCCAGCTCCTCCGCCTCGATCGTGTCGTCGTCGCGCGGGCGCAACGCGAGCTCCGCAGGCTCGATCCTCTCCTCGCCCGCGGTAAGTGGGCCGTGCCACGCGGCGAAGTCGATCACCGCGCAGTCGTCGTGCCCGAAGTGGCGCAGCAGCCACCACAACCGCTCCGCGCCGCCCATGTTCCCGTAGGCGACGACGAACACGCCTGCGCCGATGCCGGCGCGCCCGGCCGCAGCGGCGAAGTCTTCCGCTTCAGGCAAAGGGTGCCGCCCGCGCTCACCGGCCCGCGACGAGAGATCAGTGTCTACGTCGAGGAAGCTCGCGCCGGGGATGTGACCTTGGAGATACAGCTGCCGGCCGCGCTCGGGCGCGCCGAGCTCCCAGCGACAGTCGACGAACTGGTAGCGCAGGCCTACCAGTTGCCGGTCGACGGCGGCAGCGGCACTGAAGCCGGATGGATCACGTAGACGATCCCGCCGGACGCCGACATCCAGGCCTTCTCGAACTGCGCACGATCGTAGACGTGCCGAACCGTTGCGTCGCTCGCCGAAGCCGGGTCGTAGGAGATGACGTCCCCACTCGCCGTGAAGCCGCCGATCACAAGCAGGTGCCCGTCGGTTCCGCGGAAGAGGAAGCCGTCGAGCTTGTTCGGCTGGAACGCGATCGAGGCGACAAGCGGGATGCCAGCCTTGACGAACTGCTCCGCTTCGGCGAGGGAGTGCAGCTGAGTCACTTCCGCCTCGAGCCCGAAGTGCGCTGCGTAGGCGGTGTTGAAGGGCCAGTTGCCCGCGCCGTCGTAGTGGTAGTCGAACGTGTAGCGCGCCGCGTAGTCGACCCACGGGTCGATGACGTTCGGGTAGTCGGTGTACACATAGGCGTAATCGCTGCGCGCCGGCCCGCGGCCCCAGTAGGCGACGACCATCGACGTCGAGGTCGGGCTGCACCACGCTTCGCCGCCGCCGTCGAACTGCGGATACTCACCGGCGTGGATCTCCTGTGAATACGACGGCACGCGCAGGTCGATCGCCTTCGTTATCGTCGTCGCGCTCGGCACGTACGGATTCGAGTTGATCGGATCCGACGCGACCGCACCGATTCGCGTCAGGCGCGGCGTCGCGGACGAGCCCGCGACGCGGTAGAGCGTGACGCGCAGCTGGTACGAGGTCAGCGGATGATCCTTTGCGAAGAAGGTGTCGATGGAGACGAAGCCGTCGGCGTCACCCTGCCCGCCGACCGACGTGCGCTGGATGTCTCCGTCGCCGTACGCCCAGCGGCCCATCGTGTACCACTTGGTCGTCGTGGCGCGGTCCGTCGTCGCGCGCATGTCGATCTGAATCCACGTTCCGGCCGGCGTGTCGGCATTCCACGACGACACGAGCTCCGTGAACCCGAAGCCGGTCTGGAACCAGGGCGACGTCCACACACCCTCGGGTGCGTTATCGAACGTGACGACCGTCTTCGGCAGCGCGAACGCGTGGTACCTCACGTGATACGGCTGCGCAGCATTCGCCGGCGCGACAAGAAAGAGCGCCGCGGCGAGGGCGGCGAGCGTGCCTCGGATCACGGGGCGATCGTACGACTCGCAGCCGCAGAGGTCAACGCCTCGATCTAGAGCCGGCGGTTGGCGCCGCCGTGCGCGCGCCAACCCCGGTTCCTTCGTGACTCAGACGAGCTCCTTCGTCCGTTCCGCGTACGCCTCGATGGCGTGCTGGCGCTCGCGAATCGGAGTCTCGGCTCGCCGGTAGCCGTAGATGTAGTGAAACGTCAGGCCGATCCCCCAGCCGACGAGCGGGAAGACAACCCACGGGAAGTTCACGTCGGTGTACGCGATCAACAGCGAGTTCAGGACGATGAGCCCTGTCATCACCAGCGCGTAGACCGTCGCGTGGATCTTGAAGCCCCGCTTCGACTCGGCGAGGGAATAGCCGAACTCCGCCTCCCTGTACTGCTCGGCGGTGAGCATGACATGCACCCCCTTTCCTACGCGATCGTCGCTCAACGACGCGAACAGCGCATCAGGGCTGCGACCGATCCGTCCTCCGAGGGTCCACCGATGCGGAACGCGCCTACCCGTATGACACTTGAATCAACGAGAGGAGGTGAGATGACAACGGTTCCTCACGAGCGCCCTTCTTCTGCTCGAAGGCCCGTGTGGCTCGAGGCTCGAGACGTGTGGGCGTCGCTGGCGATCAGCACGATCTGGCTCGCAGTGCTGTTCACCTCGGTCTTCGGACCAGACATCGTCGCAAGGAGTAACGACGGCAATTTCACCACGATTCCTTCCGGAGTCGCAGTCGGATTCTTCGCCTTGTTCGCGACGATGTCGGTAGCCAAGTACGGCTTCGACAAGAGCACGAACGAGCGGTGACTGTCTAAGCGGGCCCCGGCTCCAGCTCGGGCACCCCGTTCGGGATAGCCTCGGGCTCCGACCTGTGGGTCGGCCCATTCCAGTGCTTCGTTAGAAGTGTTGAAGGATCGCCGTACCCGCCTGGAACCGGGATGTAGAACTCGGGGTAGCCCCACATGCCATGCTCGGACACGTCGAGGCCGGCCGTCTCGACATGCTCCTCGACCCGGATGCCCCACAAGCGCTTCATCGTCCAGAGGCAGCCGAACGAGGCAGAGAAGGTGAACGCACCGACGGTCGCGAGCCCGAGGAGTTGCACGCCGACCTGGTGGAAGGAGCCGGTGTAGACGAGGCCGCCCGTGCCGGTCGCCAGGTTCCTTGCAAGCGCCGGGACGGCGAAGAGGCCCGTCGCGACCGTGCCCCACACGCCCGCGAGCCCGTGGACGGCGACGGCGCCGATCGGATCGTCGATCCCGAGCCGCTCCACCAGCGGCACAGCGACGACGGCGATCGCGGCTGCGACGAACCCGATCAGCGCTGCGGCCCACGGCGCGACGAACCCCGAGGCGGCGGTGACCGCGACGAGCGCTGCGATCACGCCGTTGAGCATCATCGAGACGTCGGGCTTCTTCAGAACGACCCACGCGGTCAGGATCCCGCCGAGCGCGCCGGCTGCAGCCGCTAGGTTCGTCGTCAGCGCAACGTAGGCGAAGTAGCCGATGTGGTCGCCGGTCACGACCGACAGCGTCGAGCCCGGGTTGAAGCCGAACCACCCGAACCACAGGATGAGCGTGCCGAGCACGGCGTACGGCATGTTGTGACCGGGGATCGGGTTCGCGCGACCGTCGTGGCCGAACTTGCCGATGCGCGGCCCGAGCAGGATCGCGCCCGCAAGGGCTGCGAGCGCGCCCTGGTAGTGCACGACGGTCGAGCCCGCGAAGTCCTGCATCCCGAGCCCGAAGAGCCAGCCGCCCGCGTGCCAGATCCAGTGCGACGTCACCGAGTAGATGAGGGTGAAGCAGACGCCGAACGCGAAGTAGACCCAGAGCTTCGCGCGCTCGGCCATCGCGCCCCAGACGATCGCGAGCGAGACGCCGGCAAAGACCACCTCGAACAGATAGGCCGCCGCGCCCGGAATCGACGTGAAGAACGAGTATGGGGCCGCGCCGACCGAGAGCAGCGAATCCACCGAGGGAAAGAACCCGTGCGTGCCGATGAGCGCGTTGCCGTCGCCGAACGCGATCCCGAAGCCCACCGCCCAGTAGACGAGCGAGCAGATCCCGAAGATCAGCACGTTCTTGCCGGCGATGTGAGCGGCGTTCTTCATCCGCGTCAGGCCGGCCTCGAGGAACGCGAAGCCGGCCTGCATGAACATCACGAGGATCGCCGCGATCACGACCCAGACGGTGTTCGCGGCGATCAGCAGGTCGCCGGTCTTCACACCTCGACCTGCTCGAGCCGGCGGCCGGTGCGATGGTGGACGACGTTGTCGACGCGGCTTGTCCAGACGAGCCCGTCTCCGGACTCGTTGCCGCTCTGCGCCGCATCCGCGACAGCGGCCACGACCGCAGGGGCGAGACCGTCGTCGACGATGAAGGTGAGGAGTGCCTTGGGCAGGAAGCGGGACTCGAAGACGCGGCCGCGGTATTCGTGCGTCACGCCGCGCTGGCGGCCGTGGCCGATCGCCTCGACGACCGTCACGCCGACGTGACCGGTCGCGTCCTCGACCGCGTCGATCACGGTCTCGACGCGCTCGCGGATCACGACTGCCTCTACCTTGATCATCCGAGAGTGCTGCGGCGTTCGAGGAACACCGTGTCCCGCCACACGCCGTCGCGCTTCGCAATGCGCTCGCGCGTGCCGACGACGCGGAAGCCGCACCCTTCGTGCAGTGCGAGCGAGGCACGATTCTCGGGGAAGATCGAGGTCTGGATCGTCCAGATCCCCGCGGCTTCGGCGCCGGCGATCAGCGTGTCGAGCAGAGCGCGCCCGATCCCGAGTCCGCGGGCCTGGCGCGCAACATAGACGCTGTTCTCGACGACACCGGCGTAACAGCGTCGCCCGGAGGCCGGCGAGAGCGCGGCCCAGCCGACGACCTCGCCCAGCAGCGCCGCGACGAGCCGATGGTCACGCAGATGCGCCGCGTCCCAGGTCTCCCAGGAAGGAACCTCGGTCTCGAACGTCGCGAGACCGTCCCTCATGCCGTCCCAGTAGATGTCGGCGACCGCCTGCCAGTCGTCGGGCTGCAACGGCCGGAGGTCGACCGACGGCCTGGCGGCGAGCGTGTCCGTCGGTCGAACCTCGAGCTCCAACATCAGCAGTCGTAGTAGAGGGAGAACTCCGCCGGGTGCGGCCGCAACCGCACGACGTCCGCCTCGTTCTCGCGCTTGTAGTCGATCCACGTGCGGATCAGCTCCTCGCTGAACACACCGCCCGCGGTGAGGAACTCGTGGTCGCGTTCCAGCGCGTCGAGCGCCTCCGCGAGCGAGCCCGGGACCTGCGCGACGCCGCGGTCCTCTTCGAAGAGGTCCCAGTCCGCCGGCTCGCCGGCGTCGAGGCCCTTCTGGATCCCGTCGATGCCGGCCATCAGCATCGCGGAGAAGGCGAGGTACGGGTTCGCCGCCGCGTCCGGGCAGCGGAACTCGACTCGCTTGGCCTTCGGAGAGTCTGAGTACATCGGGATGCGGATGCACGCGCTGCGGTTACGCATCGAGTAGACGAGATTGACGGGAGCCTCGTAGCCCGGCACAAGCCGCCGGTACGAGTTCGTCGTCGGCGCGCAGATCGCGAGCAGCGCCGGCGCATGGGCGAGCAGGCCGCCGATGTACGCGCGAGCGAGCTGCGAGAGCCCCGCGTAGCCGGACTTGTCCGCCATCAGCGGCGTGCCTTCCTTCCAGAGCGACTGGTGCGTGTGCATGCCGGACCCGTTGTCCCCGAAGATCGGCTTCGGCATGAACGTCACCGACTTGCCGGCCGCGCGCGCGACGTTCTTGACCACGTACTTGTAGGTCATGATCTGATCCGCCATGCGCGTCAGCGGCTGGTAGCGCAGGTCGATCTCGCACTGGCCGCCCGACGCCACCTCGTGGTGATGGAACTCGCACGGGATCCCGAGCCGTTCGAGCGTCAGCACCATCCGGCTGCGCAAATCGTGAAGGGTGTCGTGCGGCGCGGGCGGGAAGTACCCCTCCTTCTCGCGCACCGTGTAGCCGAGGCCCGGCTTGCCGGAGTTCCAGTGGCCCTCGCCCGAGTCGACCGAGTAGTGCGCGCGGTTCGGTCCGAGCTCGTACGAGACCTCGTCGAAGACGAAGAACTCGCACTCGGGCCCCATGTACGCCGTGTCGGCGATGCCCGTCGAGCGGAGGTACTCCTCGGCGCGCTTCGCGATCCGGCGCGGATCCTTGGCGTACGGCTCACGGGTCAGCGGATCGGCGATCTCGCAGATCAGCGAGAGCGTCGGGGCCTCGGTGAACGGGTCGAGGATCGCCGACGACGCGTCCGGCATCAGCAGCATGTCGGACTCGGAGATCCCCTGCCAGCCACGAATCGACGACCCGTCGAAGCCGAGGCCGTCGTCGAACGCGGACTCGTCGAAGGCGCGGATCGGCAGCGTCATGTGCTGCCACGTGCCGAGCAGGTCGCAGAACTTCAGGTCGACGAGCTGCGCCGTCGTCTCGCGCGCCCATTCGAGCGCCTCGCGGGCGTCGGGCGCCGTCTCCTGCCCGTTCGCCAGATAGTGCTTCGTCTCGTCCGCCGCCATCGCTTGCTCCTTCCAAATCGGGACCACAAAAAAAGAGCCCAGGACTCGCTGAGTCCTGAGGCTCCATTGCCTCGGTGCCCGCCTTCGGCGGCGGACGACCTGAACCGCACCCTAGCGGCGAAGGCGGACGGCGGTCAAGCCCATCTGCCAGGATCCCGCAGTGACCATCTGGGGTGACGAATGGGACGCGACCGACGACTGGTCGGGCGGCGGCGCGAAGTCCAAACGCCTCGTCGGCCAGGGCCCGCTGCTCGGCGCAAGCCTCTACGAGCTCGGGCCGGGCAACTCCGCCGTTTACCACTTCCACCACGGCTCGGAGGAGCTTTTGATCGTGCTCCGCGGGCGGCCGACGTTGCGCGGCCCCGACGGCGAGCGGCAACTGGACGAGGGCGAAGTCGTGCACTTTCCGCTCGGGCCCGAAGGCGCGCACGGTCTGCGCAACGGCACCGAGGAGACAGTCCGCTACGTCGTCGCGGGCATCCGCGTGTCGCCCGAAGTCGCCGAGTATCCGGACGTCAAGAAGATCACCGCGCAGGCGCGCACCGATTCGCAAACGGGCGAGCGGCTCTGGCTGATTCACGACCTCGAGCAAGATTCCGGTGAAGACGCTTGACACGTTTGCTACCGTCTTGACGGCATGACGCTCTTCTTCGGCTGAATTCTCACGTCCCGTGCGCCGCCTGCGTGTCGCAGGTGTCTTGCGCGTACCCGTGTCCCGCCGAATCGTAGGAGCTCGAGATGTTCGCAGTAGAAGTAGACAACTTGCGCAAGGAATTCTTCCGTCGCGATGCGACGCGAACGCACCTGCGCAAGCGGCGCAAGCGCGTGGCGGCGCTCGAGGACGTGACCTTCACGATGGAGCGCGGCGAATGCCTCGCGATCCTGGGCCAGAACGGCTCGGGCAAGTCGACGCTGGTCCGTCTGCTTTCCACGCTGCTTCTGCCGGACGGCGGCAGTGCCAAGATCTTCGGTCACGACGTGGTCAAGGAGCCGCGCGCCGTCCAGCGGATCGTGAACCGCGTCTCGGTCGAGGCCTCGTTCTTCAAGAAGATGTCCTCCGAGGAGAACCTCGCGTACGCCGCGCGGTTCTACGGCATCCCGCCAAGCGTGACGAAGACGGCGATCCCAGAGATCCTGACGCGGGTCGGGTTCCCGATCGGCCGCCGGCACGAGGGGATGGAGAACCTCTCGCGCGGCATGCAGCAGAAGGTGGCGCTCGCGCGCGCCCTGCTGACCTCTCCGGTGCTGCTGCTCCTCGACGAGCCGACGACCGGCCTCGATCCGCGCTCGAAGCTCGAGGTGCAGGAGTTCATCCGTGACGTCTGGACGACACACGACGCGACGATCCTGCTCTGCACGCACGACCTCCGCGAGGCGGAAGCACTCGCGGACCGCGTCGGCATCCTCGACCGCGGCAAGCTGATCGCACTCGATCCTGCGGACCGCTTGAAGGAGCAGTACGGCGTGGAGACGCTCGAAGAAGCGTTCTTCGCCGCGACGGGCCGGACCTTTGAAGACGAAAAAGACGAGGACGCGGAGAGAGGTGTATTCGCATGAGAGAGGCTGCTGGACCTCTTCGCCACGAGTTCATCGGCCTCTACGGGATGGTCGAGCGCAACTGGTACCTGATCAAGCGCTACGCCTGGTGGGAGGTCGCGTTCTTCTTCTGGACGGCGGCGAACACGCTGACGATCGTCTTCATCGCGAAGGGCGTCGTCGCCGAAGGTGGCAGCGTGAACATCGACCGCCTGACCACGATCCTGCTGATCGGCGCGGTCATGTGGTCGTACCTCGGCATCGTCTTCGAGCTGCTGATCGAGACGGTCGCCTGGGAGCGCTGGGAGGGGACGATCGAGTACACGTTCATGGCGCCGCTGACGCGGGCCACGCACCTGCTCGGCACCGGGATCTTCGCGATCGGCTACGGGATCGTGCGCGCGACGATCGTCTTCGCGGCGATCGCGGCGTTCTTCGGCCTGCACATGCCGAATGCGAACTTCGTGACCGCAGTGGTGCTGATCGCCGTGGCGTCGATCTCGTTCGTCGGCATCGGGATGATGACCGCCGTCCTGCCGCTGATCTCTCCCGAGAAGGGGACGCAGTTCGGCTACGTCGCCCAGGGGCTGATGCTCGTCGTGTCCGGCGTCTACTACCCCGTTTCGGTGCTGCCGCAGTTCATGCAGTGGATCGCCACGATCTCGCCCGCGACCTACGCACTCCGCGGCGAGCGTTCGGCGATCCTCGACGGAGCGGGCGTCGGCTCGGTGTGGGGCGACATCTGGCCGATGCTGATCATCGGCGTCATCTCGGTCCCGCTCGGGATCTGGGTGTTCCGCCGCGGCGAGCTGCACGCGAAGAAGCACGGCAAACTCAAGAGATCAGGCTGAGACATTCGCGCAGGCCTTCCCGCCAGTGCGGGAGGGCCGGCGCGTCCTTTTCGCTCCGCAGCACGGAGTAGGCCGGGCGCCGTGCTGGCCGCGCCAGCTCGGCGCTCGAGATGCGGCGCACGCGCGTGTCGAGACCCGCCTCCTCGAAGATCGCCTCGGCGAACTCCGCCCACGTCGCCTCGCCGGACGCTGCCAGGTGCCACACGCCGAACGGACGGTCGAGCAGCTCCCGCGTCGCCGCCGCCAGGTGGGCGACGTACGTCGGCGCAGTGCACTGGTCGTCGACGACGCCGATCTCGTCCCGTTCGCGCGCCAGGTCGAGCATCGCGCGCACGAAGTTCGAGCCCGTCGGCCCGAAGAGACCGGAGCTGCGGACGATCCAGGCGCGCTCACCCGCGGCGCCCTCGCCGTAGACCTTGGTGCGCCCGTATGCAGACAAGGGGTCGGGCGGATCGGACTCGACGTACGGCTCGCGCTTGTCTCCGTCGAACACGTAGTCGGTCGAGAAGTACACGAGCGGCGCGCCGAGCTCCTCCACATGGCGGGTGCCGCCGACGTTGACCGCCGCCGCCTCCTGCGGGTTGCCTTCGGCGCCGTCCACGTCCGTCCAGGCGGCTGCATGCAGAACGAGGTCCGGCGGTTCGTCGAGCGGCACCTGCAGGGGCAGCGTCACGTCCCAGTCCGCACGCGTGAGCGCACGAGCCTCGGGAAAGACCCCGGCGAGCGCGCGGCCGAGCTGGCCGCCTGCACCCGTGATCAGGACTCGCTGCTGTCCCGTTCCGACAGGATCGGCGATTGTGTGCTCCAGAGCTGAGCGACGCGCGGATCGTCCCACCGCAGCTCGTGCTCGTCGGGATCGGCCGGGTCGTACTCCTCGGTGACGTGGTAGAGCATCAGCACATCGGTCAGCGCTTCGAAGCCGTGCGCGAGGTTTCCGGGTACGTACACCGCGGCGAAGTTGCCCTCGCCGATCTCCTCGCTGAAGGCCTCCCCGGTCTCGCGGTCGAGTGCCACGACGCGCGCCCGTCCCTGCAGGCAAACGAACAGGTCGTCCTGACCGCGCTCGTGGTAGTGGAGGCCGCGGATCGTGCCCCGGCGTGAAAACGACACGTTCGTCTGGCGGATCGGCTTCGGCAGGCTCCCGGTCCGGGCGATCTCCGTCAGCCACCCGCGCTCGTCCTCGAAGCGGCGGAGCGGCATCGGCCGGAGGCGCTCCGACCCGAAATGCGGCCGGCGCACTCGCTCGATCACCTCGTAGTACGCCTCGATCGACTCTCCCGCGTCGCCCCAGTACCCCTCGAACACGTCGTATTCGAGCGTTCCCGCCCGCACGTAGTGGTTGTTCACGTCCGTGATCTCGAGCTCGCCGCGACCGGACGGCTCGAGCCCGGCGACGACGTCGAACACGTCGGCCTCGTAGCAGTAGAGGCCCGTCACCGCGAGCCGGCCCGGCGGCTCCTCGGGCTTCTCGACGATCTCCGTGATCCGTCCCTCCTCGATGCGCGGCACGCCGAGGTGGCGGAGGTGCTCCGTCTCGCGCACGTGGGCAAGCAGAACGCGCGCGCCCTCGCCCTGGTTGCGGAAGTTCTCGATCGTCGCGGCGATCGAGCCGCGAAAGATGTTGTCCGCGAGCATCACCACGACGCGCTCGCTTCCGACGAAGTCCCGGGCGAGCCCGAGCGCCTCGGCAATCCCGCCCGGCCGCTCCTGGTTGCCGTACTCGAGCTCGTCGCCGAACAGGCGCCTGAAGTCCTCGACGTGCTCGCCGCCCGTCACGAGCATCAGCTCCTCCACCCCCGCCTCGCGCAGCGCCTCGGTGGCGTACATGACCATCGGCTTGTCGTACACCGGCAGGAGGTGCTTGTTCGTGATCCTCGTCAGGGGATCGAGCCGCGAGCCGGTGCCGCCGGCGAGGATGACACCCTTCATAGGGAGGCGATGCTAGTGGCTTCCGTGTTTCGGGCGGGCCAGGTCTGAGGCCTGGTCTCTCGGGGTACCCTGAGCTGATGGAAAAACGACGAAAAGAGCTTGGTCACGCCGCCGAGGAGATCGAGCAGCTGTTCGCGGATCTCTGGGAGGTTTTCCCGTTCTCCCGAGGCATCAGACGCGGCTACCGGCCCGAGGTGGACGTCTATCGAACCGAGGGGCCGCCCGCTCTCACCGTCGTCGTCGAGCTGCCGGGTGTCGATCCCAACCACGTGAAGGTGGTCGCCTCGCCGCAGGCGCTCCTCATCGCGGGTGACCGCCAGCGACCCAAGGATTGCGGGCAGTACCAACAGCTCGAGATCGAGTACGGCCCCTTCCAGCGCCAGGTGACGCTCACCGAGGACGTCGACCCCGAGGCGGCGACCGCCACGTACGAGCGAGGCTTCCTGACGATCAAGCTCCCGATCGCGCCGAAGCCGGCGCCGGCCGAGCGCATCGCGATCGTGGTGACCGCGCTGTGAGCGAGGCACTGACCGACACGGTCCTCGAGGAGCGAGAGGAAGAGCTGACCTTCCCGGCGACGCTGCCCGTGCTTCCGCTCAAGGACACGGTGGTGTTTCCCGAATCCGTGACGCCGCTCGCGATCGGGCAGGAACGCTCGATCAAGCTCGTCGAGGACGTCGTCTCCGGCGAGCGCGTGCTTGCTCTCGTCACCGTCAAGAATCCGGACGCCGACCAGCCCGGCTGGGACGACCTTTACGACGTCGGCACCGCCGCCGTGATCCACAAGATGATCAAGGTCCCCGACGGAACGCTGCGGATCCTCGTGCAGGGGCTGCGACGCATCAAGCTGGAACGGCCGACGCAGGACGACCCGTATCTCGTCGGTGAGTTCGCCGAGCTGCCGGACGAGCTCGAAGAGACGCCCGAGGTGGAGGCGCTCACCCGCAACGTGCAGAACCTCTTCGCGCGCGTGATCGGCCTCGTACCGTATTTGCCGGAAGAGCTTCAGCTCGCCGCGGCGAACGTCGACGATCCGAGCGCGCTCTGCAACCTCGTCGCGTCCACCTTGCGGCTGAAGACCGACGAGAAGCAGCGGCTGCTCGAGCTGACCGACGTCGAGGCGCGGCTCCGCGACGTCTCCGCGATCCTGAACCGCGAGCTCGAGGTCTTCGAGCTCGGCTCGAAGATCCAGTCGCAGGTACAGGAAGAGATGGAGAAGGGCCAGCGCGAGTTCTTCCTGCGCCAGCAGCTGAAGGCGATCCAGGGAGAGCTCGGCGAGAGCGACCCGGAGGCCGCCGAGCTAGCGGAGCTCCGCTCGACCTTCGATGCGATGCAGCTACCCGAAGACGTGCGCAAGGTCGTCGACCGGGAGCTAGGACGATTGGAACGCCTGCCCACCGCCGCGGCCGAGTACGGCGTCATCCGCACGTACCTCGACTGGATCGCGTCCTTGCCATGGGACAAGACGACGACGGACAACCTCGACCTCGACAATGCGAAGCAGGTTCTCGACGAGGACCATTTCGACCTCGAGAAGGTCAAGGAACGGATCCTCGAGCATCTCGCCGTGTCGAAGCTCAAGAACGACACGTCAGGCCCGATCCTCTGCTTCGTCGGTCCTCCCGGCGTCGGCAAGACGTCGCTTGGCCAGTCGATCGCGCGGGCGCTCGAGCGGAAGTTCGCGCGACTCTCCGTCGGCGGCGTTCGCGACGAATCCGAGATCCGCGGCCACCGCCGCACCTACATCGGCGCAATGCCCGGAACGATCATCCGGCATCTGCGCGACGCCGAGTCGATGAACCCGGTGCTGCTGATCGACGAGATCGACAAGATGGGCTCCGACTATCGCGGAGACCCGGCGAGCGCGATGCTCGAAGTGCTCGACCCGGAGCAGAACAAGAACTTCCGCGACCACTACCTCGATCTTCCGTTCGACCTGTCGAAGACGCTCTTCATCTGCACGGCGAACACGCTCGACACGATTCCGACCCCGTTGCTCGATCGCATGGACGTGATCCAGCTGTCCGGCTACACCGAGGACGAGAAGTTCGGCATCGTCAAGCGCTACCTCCTGCCCAAGCAGCTGGAGGCGCATGGCCTCGACGCCGAGCGGGTCTCGATCACCGATAGGGCGTTGCGCCTGATCATCCGCGAGTACACGCGCGAGGCCGGCGTGCGCAACCTCGAGCGACGGCTCGCCGACGTGCTGCGCAAATCGGCGCGGCAGATTGCGGAAGGCAAGCTCCGCGGCAAGAAGCTCCGCATCGACGAGAAGCGGGTGCGCAACTGGCTCGGCCCACGCCGCTACGAGGGCGAGGTTCGCAAGCGCACTTCCGAGCCTGGCGTCGCGACGGGGCTCGCCTTCACCGCGGTCGGCGGCGACATCCTGTTCTTCGAGGCGACTGCGTATCCGGGCAAGGGCCGGCTGACGATCACCGGGCAGCTGGGTGATGTGATGCAGGAGTCCGCCCAGGCGGCGCTCTCCTGGGTGCGCGCCCACACCGAGCAGCTCGGGCTCGACTCGAACTGGTTCCGTGAGCACGACATCCACCTACACGTCCCGGCAGGCGCCGTTCCGAAGGACGGCCCCTCGGCCGGCATCACGATGGCGACGGCGATCGCGTCGCTCGTCCGAAACGAGCCCGTGTCCGAGGACGTCGGAATGACCGGCGAGATCACGCTCACCGGGCAGGTGCTCCCGATCGGCGGGATCCGCGAGAAGGCGCTCGCCGCGCAACGCGCAGGCCTCAAGCGAATCATCCTGCCTCGCGAGAACGAGCCCGATCTCCAGGAGCTTCCGAAGGAGACGCGGAACGAGCTCGAGTTCATCCTCGTCGACACGATCGGCGAGGTCTTCGACGCCGCCTTCGAGGGCGGCGCCGCGAGCCGCGCACCCGAGCGTCAGGTCAACTTGAAGGTTGCGACGAGCCCGGCGCAAGCCCGCGTGTCGCCGCCGCGCTCGTAGCGGCAGAGCAGCAGGTACTCCGACTTGCCTCGGAGCACGAAGGCGATGCGCTCGACGAGCGCCTGGCCGTCACGCTCGTACGCAATGTCGTAGCTGCGGGCCCGGAGTCCCGCGATCGTCGTCGTCCGCCGCGCGCTGACCATCCCGTGCTGCTGGCGGGCCACGCCGGCGGCCGCGCGGTCGAGCTCCGTCACGACCTTCTGCCAGAGCGCGGGGCGGAACTGCCGCAGCAGCGCATACCGGGTGACGGAGAGCAGAGCGGTCCCGCTCGTCGCCTGGAGCTCCTGCCCCTTCCGGGTGACGTGCCACCCGGCAGGGGCGTCGAAGGCGTAGCCTTGACCCCGCACCGTTTGCACCTTCGGACCGCCTCCGCCCCCGCAGCCGGCCACGAGCACCACCGCAACCCAGAGAACGGCTTGTTTGCGAGGATCGCGGACGGGTACAGACCGACGGGCAACCCAGCGAAAGGACACAGGAAGCATGGCCAAGACGAGAGACAAGGTATTGGACCGGGCCGGTGGAGCGAGGCCCTACATCGAGCGCGCGTTCCAGGATGAGGACCTGCGTGACAACGTCCGCAACGCTTTCGAGTCGGCCCGCGTGGTCTACAACGAGCTGATCGGCGGACGGGGCGCGATTCCCGTGGCAACGCGCGTCGCGACCGACAAGGAGATCCAGGACCGGCTGAAGGAGGCGCTCGACGAGCTTCGCGAGGCAGCCGACCGTGTCCAGGGCAAGAAGGATCACGGCGCGCGCAACACGATGCTGCTGCTGACGGGCATCGCGCTCGGCATCCTCTTCAACCCGGTCACCGGTGCGCAGACACGCAAGTGGGTCTCGGACAATCTGTTCGGCCCGAGCGACGAGTTCACGTACGAAGGCGGCAACTCGCATTCCTCGCCGGGCACGGCGAGCAACAACTAGTTCGAGCCGCTACTTCGGACGCTTCGCGCTGAAGTTGTCGGGCCTCACGACGAGAGGCCTGATCGCACGCTGCAACGAGCCCGGGACGAGCCCGTCTGCGATCGAGATGTCGGTCGACGCCAGCAGGATCGCTCCGGGCTTCGGCGCGTTCCCGAGCGAGTGCAGCGGCGCCCACGCATCGCCGCCGGCAAAGCTCACGTCCTGCAGATGCTTCCACGCGAGCAGGTACGAGGTCGGATTCACGGCGCCGTCGTACCCGAGGCCGAGCAGCCCGACGGGATGCACTTCGAAGTGCAGGTGGAACGGCGTGCCTTGCGCATCGCCGGTGTTGCCGACGAAGCCGACCACGTCGCCCGCGTTGACCTTGCTGCCGTTCACGGCGAGCGGCGAGAACGCGGAGAGGTGCGCATAGTAGAAGAGATTGCCCTGGCCGTCACGCAGCCAGAGCCTGTTCCCGCCGATCTTGTTCCAACCAACGGAGAACACCGTCCCCGACGTCACCGCGAGCAACGGCGCGCCGAGCGGGGCGAAGATGTCGTCGCCGTGATGCCAGCCGCTCGAGATGTCTCCGCGCGCCGAGCCGAAGGTGTCCGTGAACGACGACGGCCCGTACACCGGGAAGACGTAGCCGCCCGCAGTGAGCTTCGGCGTGACTTCGGGCGGTTGTCGAACAGGTGGGAACCCGGGCGTGGGCTCGGGCGCGCGTGACGAGCTCTTCGTGCCGCCGGCTTTGACCTGCGGCGGTTTCGCCTGCGGCACCACGGGCTCGGGCGGCGCGGCCTGAGCGGCGACCTCCGCGTAGCCGACGAGAATCGTCGTTCCCGCCGGAAGCCCGCCGTGGTCGGCCGTGAGCCTGATCTCGAGCGCCGTCACGTTGCCGCGGTAGCCGGTCGCAGGCGTTCCGCTGGCTCCGCCGGCGACGGTTGTCAGCGAGCCCCAGTCGGCGAGCTGCGCCGCGTTCCCCGTGACGGGCGCGCCGAGTGCAACGAGATCGGTGACCGTCGAGCCCGAGATGTCGCCCTTGGCTGCGCCGGCCCGCGCCTCCGCATGAGCCTGGGCGACGACGCTCGACGCTGTGATCTCGCCGCCGAAGATGCTGAGGTCGTTCACCTCCGCCGATGCGCTGGCGTTCGCCGCAGGCCCGGCGACCGCAGACGCGCTCGCGTTCGCGGAGCCGGTCTTGACGAGACCCTGGTAGTCGAAGCTGCCGCTGAAGACGACCGAGTCCTCAGGCGCCGACACCGTCGGCGTCTCGCCTCCCGTTCCGTCGGGCACGACGACCCGGATCGCATACGCGCGTGCGGTCGCTCCCGATGCCTGCGTGCCCTGCCAGCCGGCATCGGCGGCCGCAGCGGTCAGCAGGAACAGGGCGACGAGGAAGCCGACGGAGGCGCGCTTCACAGGCATCCCATTATGCAGCCTCCCCGGCCGGACAGCTCAGAAGCCCGCTACCTGCGGAAGGCCCTGGCCGGCAGGCGGGCGCCGAAGACCTCCTCGCCCCGGGCGTCCACGTTGCGCGTGTCGATCCACAGCGGATAGGCCGCGCCGGCTGCCGCGGCCACGCCCGTGTAGCCGCCGTAGCCGCCGGAGTCGCCGTAACCGTAGATCCGCGCGTCCTCCCAGAGCACCTGGACGTTCGCCGACGCCCGCGCAGGGCGCACGGGTGTTGCCCAGTGTCGACCATCACGAGAAACGGTGCACGAGAACCACGCCTTCTCGCGCTTCGAGTCACCACTCGTGTCGTAGTAGCAGGCCCACAGATCCCCGGTGACCGGATCGACCGCCGCGCTGGGCCAGAACTGGTCGGCCTTCTTCGTCTCGGGCAAGCCCACGCGACCGAGCCAGATCCTGCTCCGGAGCGCCCTGTCGAACACTGCGATGCCGATGTCCTGCGTCTCGTCGATCCCGATCGTCCCGAAGGTCACGTAGACGCGGCTCTTGCCCACGACGACCGTCGGGTTCGGGCCGAGGCAGCGAACGGCCTGCTGGGGTAGCAGGAACTTTCCGAAGACGATGCAGGTCGCCGCCTGGTTCCCTGGAAGGGGCGCAGCCTGACGGATGACGAAGTGCCGTCCGCCGTCACGCGAACGCCCGATCCAGATGCCTCGCCGCACGTCGACTCCGGCGATGTAGACCTCGCCCTTGCGTCCGGTCGCGATCGTGACGAGCTGAGGCTGCTGTAGAGACGGGTCCACCTGCACGGGCGCGGACCACGTCTTGCCGCCGTCCGCGCTCGAGCTCACGACGGTCGACTGGTACCGCGACCTGAGCAGGCGAGACCACGCAACGTAGACCCGGCCGTCCGCAGCCGCCGCGATCGCGGGCTTGTCGTCGAAGCCGAACTTCGTCGCCGGGTGCGTGATGCGCCGCACCAGCCAGCTTCCCTTTGGCCCGCTGCGAGACGCGACCACGAGGTACGGCGTCAGGTCGGGCCCTGGTGCGCAGATCGCCTTTTCGGTGAACGCGACGTACTGATGCCCATCCGGGCCGACTGCGACCGCGGGGTCTCCCCACGCGCACGTGTTCGGATTGAAGAGCGGCGCGGACCTGCTCGTCCAGCGGCGGCCACCGTTCGTCGTGGTGAGCACCCGGATCTCCGGCTCGAGCGATTCGTTCGCGGCGGCGAAGACGTTTCGCGTGTTCGACGGGTCGACCGCGACCGCGACCTCGGTCTGGACTCCGGATGCGCGCGAGACGTCCTGAACGTACGACCCGGCTGCCACCCAGGGGCTCTTGGCGTTGTGGACTGTCTTGAGCCAGATCGTGATGGCGGTGCCCGCGAGCAGCACGAAGATCACGACGCCCTCGATCACGAGCTTCCGCACGCTGGATCGCACGCTGGATTAGACGACGAAAATCGAAAAAACTCAGTCGCCGGCGAGCTGCTTCCGGGCAAACTCGCGGAAACGGTCACGAGCGCCTTCGTCCGGGCCGAGCGACTCGTCGTCGGCGTACTTCGGATCGGCTGCGATCTCCTCGGCGACAGCTTTGACCTCGCGTCTCAGCGCGTCGTGGTGCTTCGGGTCGTGCAGCAGCGCCTCGACCCAGCTCTCGTCCGCGTCCTCGGGCGTCCGTTCCTGCTCGAACAGCAGCTCGCCGAGCAGGATGCCGACGCGGATGTACGCGAACGTGCGGAACGCGAGGACACGGTGCGGCGAACCCACGAGCCGGTCGATTTCAGGGTCCTCAGCCTGGAGCCGCGCGACGATGTCGCCGACCGGCTCGTCGACGAGCGGAAGCCAGATCTCCTCGGAGCCCGCCATCCGCACAGGATAGGTCAGGACTGCGGGTGACGCGCCCGCCAGGCGATCTGCCCGGCAATCAGCACGAGCAGACCTGCGAACAAGCGGCGGAGCGTCGCATCGGAGAGCGATTCCGCAAGGAACACTCCGCCCTGAGCCGAGACTGCGGCGACGCCGCCGAGAATGAGAGCCGCCCGCCAGCGGACGTTGCCGTAGCGAGCCTGCCGCCACGTCCCGACCATCACCGTCGGGATTATCGCGAGCAGCGACGTGCCGAGCGCTTCGTGATGGCCGAGCCCGAGCGCAATCAACGTGGGGACGAACAGGATCCCACCGCCGATCCCGAACATGCCGGCGAGGACGCCCGCCACGACCCCGAGGGCGATCGCGAGTGCATACGTCATTTCAGGAACAACCAGATCGCGACGGCGAGGATGAAGACGGAGAAGAGCAACTCGATCGTGCGCGTCTGGAGTCGCTGTTGCAGCGCGGTCGCTCCCGCGACGGACGCGGCCGCGGGCAGACCCACCAGCGCGGCGTAGCCGACGTTGACGTCGCCGTGAATCGCGTAGGCGATGACGCCGGAGACCGCGGTGATGCCGATCGCCGCGAGCGAGGTCGCGGTCGCCGCGCGCGCCTGCCAACCACAGAGGAGCAAGAGCAGCGGGACGATCACCACGCCCCCGCCGACTCCGAACAGTGCGCTGAAGAAGCCTGCGACGAGGCCGATGAGGACGAAGCGCACGCGCGTATTCTTGCAGCGTGGATCCAATCAGCCGCCTCGCCGCCGAGCCGGCGAAGGCTGCGCTCTTCCTGGACGTCGACGGCGTGCTCGCACCGATCGTCCCCCGCCCCGAGGACGCCCGCGTCCCGGACGAGACGCGTGACGAGCTCCGCAGGCTGCAGTCCCGCTACGCGCTCGTCGCCTGCATCTCCGGACGCGCCGGCGCGGATGCGGCGCGTGTCGTCGGCGTGCCCGAGCTCGTCTACGTCGGCAATCACGGGCTCGAGCTCTCCGACGAAGCCGAGACGTGGGGCCAGAAGCTTCAGGACTTCGTCGCGGACCTCGACTGGCCCGCAACCGAGGACAAGGGTCTCACCGCATCGCTCCACTACCGGGGTATGCCGGACGAAGCTGCCGCTCGCACCGCACTCGAGGACGTGAAACGACGAGCAGAGCACGAAGGCTTCGTCGCGCGCTTCGGGCGCAGGGTCCTCGAGCTCCTGCCTCCGCTCGACGTCGACAAGGGAACCGCCGTCCGACAGTTGCTCGGCGAACGAGGCCTGACCCGGGCGCTCTATGCGGGCGACGACACGACGGACCTGCACGGCTTTCAGGCGCTCGACGGCCTCGAGCTCGCCGTGCGGATCGCGGTTGCGTCGGCCGAGGGACCGGCCGAGCTCCTGCAGGCCGCGGACCTGACTGTCAGCAGCCCCGCTGAGCTACTGGCTCTGCTGCGCCGCCTCTAGTCGCGAATTCGCTCTTCGGTCTGCGCGTCGAACAGCAGCAGCTTGTCACGCGGAACCGTGAGCTGCAGGTCCTGCCCTGGGCTGACCTGCTGCTCGACGGGGAGCTTGGCCTGGATCGACAGGTCGTCGCGGGTGAGATGCACGAGTTGCTCGTCGCCGAGATATTCCACCACCTCGACCCGCGCCGTGAAGTCGAGTCCGCCCGCGTGGCCGTTCGCAAGGTCGATGTGTTCGGGGCGGAAGCCGGCGATACGGCCGCTCCCACCGTCACCATCCAGCTTCTCGGCCGGAACGAGGTTCATCGCAGGTGAGCCGATGAAGCCCGCAACGAAGACGTTCACCGGATCACGATAGAGGTCCTCCGGAGCTCCGACCTGCTGCAGGACACCGAGCTTCATGACCGCGATCCGGTCGCCCATCGTCATCGCCTCGACCTGATCGTGCGTGACGTAGATGGTCGTCGTCTTCAGCTCCTGCTGCAGCTTGAGAATCTCGGCGCGCGTCTGGGCGCGCAGCTGCGCGTCAAGGTTCGACAAAGGCTCGTCCATGAGAAACGCCTCCGGTTGCCGCACTATCGCGCGTCCGAGCGCCACACGCTGCCGCTGGCCACCAGACAGCTGCTTGGGCTTGCGCTTGATCAGCGTGTCGAGATCCAGAATCTTGGCCGCTCTCTGCACGCGAGTGTCGATCTCTTTCTTCGGCACCTTCTGGTTCCGCAGGCCGAACGCGAGGTTGTCGTACACCGTCATGTGCGGGTAGAGCGCGTAGGACTGGAAGACCATGGCGATGTCGCGGTGCTGCGGCGCCACATTGTTGACGACACGATCGCCGATGAGGATGCGCCCGTCCGACACCTTCTCCAGACCGGCAAGCATGCGCAAGGCCGTGCTCTTGCCGCAGCCGGACGGGCCGACGAGCACCATGAACTCACCATCCGTGACGTCGAGCTGCAGGTCGTTCACCGCAGGCGTGTCACCAAAGGTCTTCGTGACATGGTCATACGTGACGTTCGCCATGAGCTCAGGCCTCCCGGGCTGGGTTCTTCGGCAGCGCGAAATGTGCCGACACGAGGAACGAGTACGAGATCGTGAGTGTCAGGAACGGCAGGATCGCCGCCGCGATGCCCACCGCGTTGACCAGCAAGAGGGCGCAGGCGAGCCCGAGGAAGCCGAGCGGCCGCCGTGCCACCGCGCGCGCAGCATCGCGTGCGACCGCGCGCAACGGGCGGCCCGTTTCGAACACGGCGAGCGGCCAGAGAGCGAGCTGGAACACGCCGAACATGAGCAAGAGGTAGGCGCTCAGGGCCGCAAACGGCCACGCCCAGGTTCCCGCCCGCGCGTAGAACGGAACGACGGCCACCCCGAGGACGACCGCTACCGCCACGGCTGCGCCGAGCGCGATGCCCTGGCGCCAGTATTGGCGCAGCCCGTTCCCCAGCTCCGAGAGCCGGAGGTCTTCGGTCTGCGCGAGCGTCACGACACAGTGCATGACGGCCGCCAGAACGGGACCGATCAGGATGGCCAGAACGACCGCGGGAGGCACGGCCAGGCTGATCAGCACGACCGCGACGACGGCGGCACCCAGCAGGACGTTCAGCACGATCAGCCGCCACGCCTGGTGATAGAGGTCGCTCGCCGCAACCCCGAGTGCGCGACGCAGGGTCACCCCTTCACCCCGGCCGATGCGACTCCCGCGACGAAGTACCTCTGGAACAGGACGAAGATCAAGAGAATCGGGACGATCGCGAGCACGCTTGCCGCCATGAGCGGCGGCCAGTTGGTCTGATACGCGCCGACGAAGTTCGCGATGCCGATGGGAATCGTGTACTGCGACTTGTCCTGCAGTAGGACAGCCGGCCAGAAGAGGGCGTTCCACGTGCCCTGAAACGTCAGAATGCCGACGGCAGCGAGCGCCGGGCCTGCCAGGGGCAGCATCACCTTGCGATACGTCTTGAAGTAGCCCGCAGCGTCGAGCTTCGCCGCCTCCTCGAGGTCGCGCGGAATCGTCAAGAAGTACTGCCGCATCAGGAAGAGGCTCGTGGCCGAGACGAGCTGGATCAAGATCACACCGTTTCGGTTGACGAAGCTCGCGTCGTGCCAGCTGATGTGCCCGACCCAGGCCGGGATCCAGTTGACGAGCATCAGATAGATCGGGACAAGCCGCAGCTGGTCGGGAATCATCAGCGTCCCGAGCACGAGCATGAAGAGCACTTCGCGGCCCGGGAACTTCAGCCGCGCGAACGCGTAGCCGCCGATCGAGGCGAGCACGAGGTTCGAGAGCGTGATCGCGCCCGCGATGATGGCGCTGTTGAGGGTGTAGCGGCCGAAGTTGAAGGTGTGGAACGCCTCGTGGTAGCCGCTCGTGGTCCAGTGGCGCGGGAGGAGCGAGAAGCCTGCGACGGTGTCGGCAAGCGTTCTGAACGACGTGGACACGGTCCATAGGAACGGAATCGCAAAGAGGGCGGCGACGAGAAACATGACCGCATACGCGAGCGCCGTCCGCAACCGCTCGCTCCGCTCCCGTCCCGGAATGCCCGTTGCGGTCGCATCCGCGCCGCCGGCCTCGAGTGCCGGGGGAGGCGGGATGCCTTCCGCGCCTGCGCCCATCAGGCGACCTCGGCTTTCCCGAAGAGCAGGCGCTGGATCAGCGTGACGGTGAAGATGAAGACGAACAGAACCACGCCGACAGAAGCCGCGTAGCCGAACTTGATGTTTCCGATCGCCTGGTTGTAGAGGTAGAGCACCGTCGTGAGCGTCGAATAGTTGGGCCCGCCTGATGCACCGCCGATGAGAAACGACTGGTCGAACATCTGCACTGCACCGATGACCGAGACCACGGCGACGAAGAAATGACCCGGCTTGAGCAGCGGGAAGGTGATCTTCCGGAACGTTCGCCAGGCGCCGGCCCCGTCGATCGCGGCCGCCTCGTAGACATCCACGGGTATCGCCTGCAGAGCAGCCAGGTAGAAGAGCATCATCGTGCCCGACGTCGTCCAGGCGTTCAGGCCGATGATCGACGGCAACGCCGTGCTCTGCTGCGCGAACCAGGCGTTCGAATGGTGGTAGCCGAGGTGGTGCAGCACCGTGTTGAAGAGGCCGTCGGACGCAAGGATGTAGGTCGCAATCGCGGCGATTGCGGCCGACGCAGCGAGCGACGGGAAGTAGAACGCGGCCCGGAAAAACGTGCGGAAACGGATCGCCTGGTTGACGACCACCGCGAGCGCGAGCCCGAGCGCCATTTGCAAGGGAACGACACACACCGTGTAGACGAGCGTGTTACGGACCGCGTGGTGCCAGAAGACGCTGTCGTGATAGAGCGTCCGGTAGTTGCCCCAGCCGACGAACGGCCCTTTGAAGATCTGCCAGTCGTAGCGGCTGATGTAGAAGGCGTAGCCGATCGGAACGATGAAGAAGAGCAGGAAGAACGCCATCGGCACACCGACGAACCCGTAGCCCACGAGTGCCTCGCGCGTTCGCTCGGATCCCAGCCCACGAATCTGCCGTCGTTTCGACCCTGCGCCAGTCATGCCCCTCCTTCAGCGGAGCAGCTCCCCCGCGCGTCAGGTCGACACGCGAGGGAGCATTGTCCGGTTGACCAGTCCTACTTCGCCGCAGCGGCGATCTTCGCGAGCATGGCGTTGACGGACTCCTTGCCGTCGATGACCGCCGTCAGCTCGTTGTTCGCCACGTCATTCCAGACGTGACGGAACCCAGGCTGGTTACCCCAGCCGTGCACCGAGGCGGGGTACTTCGTGAACGCGCCACGACCGGCGACCGCGTGCACGTCCGTGCGCGTCGGCAACGCCAGTCCGAGCGAGACCCACTGCTGCATGCCCTGCTTACCGACCAGGTACTTCAGCAGCTCCCAAGCCGCGGGCTTGTTCTTCGAGTCCTTCGCCATCGAGTACGACACGGTGAAGGCGAGGTTGCCGCGCTTCTTGTTCATCGGCAGCGGCGCCGTCTTGAACTTGACGTCGGGGAAGCCGGCCATCGTCGGGAACATCCAGTTGCCCTCGAAGGCAAATGCTGCCCGCGCCTTGCCGAACGCCTCGCCACACCAGCCAGAGCCGGTCTGGGACGGCTGCGCCGCGAGCCCGGACTTGAGCAGCCCGACGTAGTAGTTGACGGCCGTCCGGAAGGGAGCGCTGTTCGCGCTCTTGAACTGGCCGTTGCCACCGGCCTGATAGACGAAGGCCATCAGACGCGCCCAGTCGGCGCCGAGGCAGATCGGCTTGCCGCCGGGAACGGTGATCTTCGACGCGACGCTCTTCAGCTGCGCCCACGTCTTCGGGATCGGATTGTTCCCGAGCAAGTCCGTGTTGACTTCCATTCCGAGTGACGACCAGTCCTTCGGGAAGCCGTAGTAATGACCCTTGTACTTGAAGGTGTTCAAAAGATTCTTGTAGAAGGGCTTCGTGTTGAACTTCGTCGACCTGACGTACGAGTCCAGGTTCTGCAGCACGCCCTGCCGCACCCAGTCGGCGAAGTCTGCCGCGTCCACGTAGAACACGTCAGCCGGCTTCCGCGCCGCGAACTTCGCAAGCATGGTTGCCTGATAGTTGCCGCTGATCGACGTGTAGTCGACATGGATCTTCGGATGGGATGCTTCGAAGTCCTTGACCACCTTCGCAAGCTTCGTCTCCTCGGCCGGCGACGTCTGCCAACCGTTGAGCGTGACGGTGCCCGAAGGTGCAGCCGCCGCGTTCGGCGATGCATTCGAGGTGGACACCCTGGCCTGCGATCCTCCCGTGAGGACTGCGGCCGAAACAGCGGCGATCGCAAACGCGAGCAACGCCACCACCGACAATCGTTTACGCATTTCCTTCTCCTCCTCCTTGTGTAATGAGACGGAGGGGAACGGGCCTTTCACGACGACCCAACTACGCAGCTATGACCCCCTGTAGACAGAGAAGCCCGTGGAAATGGATCCACGACAGTCCATTTCTCCGAGCGGCATGCGGCTCCCCACACACGGCAGGTTATCGCATGAAAGCCATATTTCAGCCTCGGAGCGACGCCCAGGCCCGCTGGACGTCCTCCTCGGTCGTCCGCTCGTTCCCGATCGCCAGGCGCAGCACATACCGGCCACGCAGCCGCGTGTGGGAGATGAAGAGCTCGCCCGAGGCATTGACCCGTTCGAGCAGCGCTTGGTTCTCCTCGTCCGACCCGGCAGCGCGGAAGCACACGACGGAGAAGTGCCGGGGCGCGCAGATCTCCCAACCGGGCTCGGCGCGTACCAGCTCCTCGAACACCCCGCCGAGCCTCACCGCCTCCCTGATTCGAGCCTGGAGGCCCTCACGGCCGTAGCAGCGCAGGACGGCCCAGAGCTTCAGCGAGCGGAACCGGCGACCGAGCGCCGGCCCGTAGTCCGACAGGCTCTCGGCCTCGTCGCTCGTGCGCAGGTACTCGGGAACGAGGCTGAAGGCGGCCCGCAGCGCCTCCGGCTTGCGGGTCCAGAAGAGCGAGCAGTCCATGGGCGTGAAAAGCCATTTGTGCGCATTCACGACGAGCGAATCCGCGTGCTCCACGCCGGCCTGCGACCAGCGGAGCTCCGGACAGACCCAGGCTGAGCCGGCGTACGCGGCGTCGACGTGCAGCCAGACGCCCGCCTCGCTGCAGGCGGCCGCAAGTTCCGGCACGGGGTCGACCGCGGTCGTCGAGGTCGTGCCCACGGTGGCTACGAGCGCGCACGCGCCGGTCAGGTCGAGAGCCGAGGGGTCGAGCCTGAACTCGTCGTCGAGCGCGATCTTTCGCGTCTCGAGCCCGAGCAGGCGGGCAGCACGTTCGACCGAGGAGTGAGCCTCCTCGGAGCAGACGACGACGTTGCCGTCATTCGACTCCCGCGCCGCCGCGAGCGCAGCGATCGTCGAAACCGACGCGGTGTCCTCGATGTGCCCGTGCCAGCCCTGTGGCAGGCCGAGGAGCTGTGCGGTCCAGTCGAGCACATGGGCCTCGAGCTCCGTCGACGCCGGTGACGTGCGCCAGAGGAAGGCGACCGAGTTGAGCGTGGCGGCGAGGAGCTCTGCGAGGATGCCCGGCTCGGCGCTGCTGTTGGCGAAGTAGGCGAAGAAGCGAGGGCTCTGCCAGTGCGTGATTCCCGGCAGCAAGATCTCGTCGAGGTCGCGCAGCACGTCCGCGAACGGCTCACCTCGCTCCGGCGGCGCCTCGGGCAGCCTTCGGCGGATGTCGCCCGGCTCGACCTGCGCCAGCACCGGCAGGTCGCCGACCCGTTCGAGGTACTGCGCCGCCCATTCGAGCGCAGCCGCTCCGTCCTCGCGAAACGTCACTTGCGCAGCTTCGCGATCTGCGGCCAGGTGCGCGTGTTCAGCACCTGATCCTTCGTCAGCCACGCGCGGCGCGCCTGCGCGACACCCATCTCCATGTGCCCCAGGGCGGCAAGCTGATGGGCGTCGCTCGAGATCGCCACCTTCAGGCCGGCTTCACCCGCGAGCCGTGCATGCGCGTCGCGGATGTCGAGCCGGTTCGGCTGCGCATTGATCTCGAGAAAGGTTCCGGTCTCGAGCGCCTTCGACACGACGCGTTCGATGTCAACGTCGGCGGGCGGCCTGATGTTGATCTTGCGTGCCGTCAGATGCCCGATACAGTCGACGTGAGGATTGTCCATCGCGGTCAGCACGCGCTCCGTCGCGTTGCGGTCGAACGCGGCGTGCAGCGACGCCATCACCCAGTCACGCTCTGCGAGCACTTCGTCCGGCAGCGAGAGCGAGCCGTCGATGCGGATGTTCACCTCGATGCCCTTCAGAATCCTGAACGGCTTCAGCCGTGCATTGAGCGCATCGATCTCGAGGTCCTGCTCCGCGAGCGAGCCGCGCGGGTGATCCGTGACGGCGTAGTAGGCGTAGCCGCGCTCCCGCGCGGCCAGCGCCATTCGCTCGAGCGAGTCGCGCCCGTCGGAGTAGGTCGTGTGCGTGTGCAGGTCACCTTTGACGTCCTTCAGCTCGACGAGCTGGGGCAGCTCGCCTTTCCGCGCGGCGTCGAGCTCGCCGGTGTTCTCGCGCAGTTCGGGCGGGATGAACTGGTAGCCGAGGCGCTCGTATACCTCGTGCTCCTCGGCGAACTTCAGCTCCTCCCCGGTTTCGACGACCGTGATCGAGTACTCGGACACGGACAGTCCGTCCTTGACGGCCCGCTCGCGCAGCGCGACGTTGTGATCCTTCGAGCCGGTGAAGTGCTGGAGCAGATTTCCGTACGACTCCGGCGGCACCACGCGCAGGTCGAAGCGCAGGCCCTCGTTCGACAGGACCGTCGCCTTCGTCGGTCCCTTCGCGACCACCTCGATCACCCACTTCAGCTTCGTGAAGTAGTCGATGAGCGCCTCGGGCTCCTTCGCGGTCGCGATGATGTCGAGGTCGCGGAAGGTCTCCTTGCGGCGGCGGGCGCTGCCGGCCTCCGACACCTTCACCGAGGCGGGATGCTGCTGCAGGACCTCGACCACGGCGAGCAGCGCGCCGAGCCCGTCACCCAGCAGGCGCCGGTCCGACGGCTCCTGCTTCTTCTCGTCAAGCGCCTTCAAGATCCGCTCTTCGGTCTTCGCACCGAGGCCGGCGAGCGTCCGGAGCTGCTCCGCCTCCGCCGCCCGCTTCAGCTCCTCGATCGTCGTGACCCCGAGCTCCTGCCAGATTCGCGCCGCCGTCTTCGGGCCTAGACCCGGGAGGCGCATGAAGGTGACCACCTCCGCCGGGATGATCTTCTTACGCTTCGTGAGGGCGTGCATCTCACCGTCCTCGACGACCTGGACGATCTTCTCCTCGATCGTCTTGCCGATTCCCTGCAGCTCCTTCGCCCGGCCTGCCAGGGCGAGCTCGGCGACGGACCCAGCCGTCTCGCGGATCCGAGTGGCTGCGCGGCGGTAGGCCAGAACGCGGAAAGAGGCCTCTCCTTCGATCTCGAGAAGGTCGGCGAGAAGCTCGAGCTGATCGGCCACGTCCGTGTTGCGAGGCAAAGCGCGGGCCACGCAATGAATATACGTCCGTGCAGGTGCCCACGGCCGTCGTTTGCCTCCCCACATACAACGAGCGCGAGAACCTCGAGCCGATGCTGCGCGCGCTCGCAGACAAGGGCGTGCGCGTCCTCGTCATCGACGACAACTCACCCGACGGGACGGGCGAGCTCGCCGACCGGCTCGCGGCCGAGCTCGACTACGTGGACGTCCTCCATCGCGAGCGCAAGGAAGGGCTCGGGCCCGCATACCTCGCCGGCTTCCGCCGGGCGCTCGCCGGCGGCGCAGAGCTCGTGCTGGAGATGGACTGCGACTTCTCTCACGACCCGAACGACGTACCGAGGTTGATCGCCGCCGTCGAGGACGGCGCAGACGTGGCGCTCGGCTCCCGCTACGTCCCGGGAGGCGGGGTGCGGAACTGGGGCCTGCTTCGCCGCTTCATCTCAGCGGGTGGGTCGGCGTACGCACGCGTCCTGCTCGGCGTGAAGATCCGCGACCTCACCGGCGGCTTCAAGTGCTACCGCCGGCGCGTGCTCGAGACGATCGACCTCGACTCGGTCGACTCGAAGGGCTACGCCTTTCAGATCGAAACCACCTACAGGGCACTCCGCGCAGGCTTCAAGGTCGTCGAGGTTCCGATCACGTTCGCGGACCGCGAAGCCGGAGGCTCCAAGATGTCGAAGGGCATCGTGGCCGAGGCGATCTGGAAGGTGCCGGCGCTCCGGCTCGCCGCGCTCTCGGGACGTCTTTAGCGGCTACGCTTCGATCGTGTTCGAGGTCACCGACTCGACGTTCGAGCAGGACGTGCTGCAGGCCGACACGCCGATCGTGCTCGACTTCTGGGCGCCGTGGTGCGGCCCGTGCCGCGCAGTTGAGCCGATCCTGGAGCAGCTCGAGTCCGAGACCCGCGGCCGCGTCGAGTTCGCGAAGCTGAACATCGACGAGAACCCGCTCACCGCCGCCCGCTACAGCGTGCTCTCGATTCCGACGGCGATCCTCTTCGAGGGCGGCGAGGCGAAGGCCACGCTCATCGGCGCGCGGCCCCGCTCGCACTACGAGCGCGCGCTAGCGGAAGTGCTCCCAGCCGCCTAGCTCGTACGGCTCGTCGTCGAGCGTCACGGCGACTCCTTCACCTTCTTCGCAGCGTCCGATCGTCTCGTACGGGCCTGCTGCGTTGACCGCCGCAAGCAGCTCGTAGTCCTCGCCGAAGGCGAGGTCCGCGAGCTCGGCGCCTCGCGCGAGCGGAACGCGGTCGAGCTCGATCACGACACGGCACGACGGAGCGGGAGGCGATGTGACCCGCGTCGATGGCCAGCCCGTCGGAGATGTCGAGCAGCGCGTGTGCACTCGCGGCGAGCTCTCTCCCCTCGGCCAGCCGGAGCGGAGGTCGCACGTAGGCCTGCCGCCGGAACGCGGCGCCTGCCGCGCCGAGCGGACCGGTGACGACGAGACGGTCTCCGGCGCGCGCCCCGCCCCGGCCCGGCACGCGCTTGGACTTGCCGATCGCGGTCACGCTCAGCACGACACTGTCTGCCTTCGACGTGTCGCCGCCGACAACGGGAACGCCTGTCTCCGCGATGCCCTCGTAGAGCTCGAGCACGTCGTTCAGGTCGGTGCCGTCCGGCGCGGCCAGCGTGACGAGCAGCCCTTCGGCCTCGGCGCCGGAAGCGGCGAGGTCGCTGAGGTTCACAGCTGCGGCGCGCCAGCCGAGGTCGCGCCACGAAATCCAATCGAGGCGGAAGTGGACCCCTTCGATGAGCGCGTCCTGTGTGACGACGAGCCCGTCGCGGAGCAGCGCCGCGTCGTCGCCGATGCTCCTCGCCAACCCGCGATTCTCGAGCTCTGCGAGCAGCCCGAGCTCACCTAGGTCAGAGAGCCGCATCGATCGCCGCCCTCACGGTCGCCGCACCGCGCGCCGCGCGAACGACCGCAACGCCGGCCGCGCCGGCGCGAATGCAGTCAGCTGCGTTGGTCGCATCGATTCCGCCGATCGCGACGACCGGGACGTCCACGGCCGCGCAGATCTCACGGAGGCCGTCGAGCCCGATCGCCGGGTCGGCGTCGAGCTTGGACGGTGTCTCCCAGACCGGGCCGGCCCCGATGTAATCCGCGTCGCCCGCGGCCGCGCGTGCTTCCTCGACGCTCGACGCGGAGAGCCCGAGCACGAGCCCATGCTCCTTGGCGCGCGCCGACCCGTCGTCCGAGCGGCCGAGATGCACACCGTCTGCGCCGAGCATCAGCGCAGCGTCGACATCGTCGTTCACGATGAACGTGACACCGTGACGCGCGCAGAGGCTGCGCGTCGCGCGGCCCCGTTCGACGACGTCGACGCGCGGCACGTCCTTGAGGCGCCACTGGATCACGGTCGCTCCGCCTTCGACCGCGAGCCGCGCGGTCTCCAGCTCGTCGACGAGTGCATGCAGCTTCACGAGATCCGGGCCCGGCCGTCGAGCGTCTCGGGATCGAGCGCAGCCAGCGCGTCGTAGAGGCCGACGTGGAACGAGCCGGGTCCTTTGGCGTCTCGCGCGGCGTCCTCGCCCGCCACGCCGAAGGCCGCAAGCGCTTCCGCAGCCGCCTCGACCGGAGGCCGGTCGCGCGTCACCGCGAGGAAGCAGCCGGTGACGGCGCTCGACATGCAGCCGGTTCCGGTCACGGCGGACAGCAGCTCGTGCCCGTTGGCGATCGCGAGCACCTGCTCGCCGTCGGAGACGTAGTCGACCGGACCGGTCACGGACAGCGACGAGCCCGAGGTGGCGACCCGCTGCGCGCGCGAGCTCGGCGGGCTCGCCCTCGACGCCGATCGATTCGACGCCTCGAACTTCCGCCGCGACGCCGACGAGTGTCGCGACCTCGCCCTGGTTGCCTCGGAGGACCGTGACCTTCACCTCGTCGAGCAGCCGCCGTGCGGTCTCGGTGCGAAAGCGCGTCGCGCCTGCGCCGACCGGATCGAGGACGACGGGAATGCCGTGCTCGTTCGCCGCCTTGCCGGCGAGCATCATCGCCTCGATCCAGTGCGGCGACAGCGTGCCGATGTTCAGCACGAGCGCAGCCCGCGAGCGCGACCATCTCCTCGACCTCCTCGCGCGCGTGCGCCATCACGGGCAACGCGCCGAGCGCAAGCGTCGCGTTCGCCGTCTCGTTCATGACGACGTAGTTCGTGATCTGGTGGACGAGCGGCTTGCGCGCGCGCAGCTCGCACAATGTGCGTCCCGGTGCAACGCTCATGCCGCTCCGCTCAGATCGAAGACGTCCACAGGGCCGTCACCCGCACCGATCTCTGCGAGCCCGTGCCGGACCGCACCCGAGGCGACCCGCGCCGCCTCGCGCGCCGCCTCCTCGAGATCCATTCCCTTTGCCAGGCCCGCGGCCAGCGTCGCGGAGTGCGTACACCCCGCGCCGTGGGTCGCGCCCGTCTCGTAGCGCTCGACGGGAATCTCGACGTGGCGCTCACCATCGAACAGATGATCGACGGACTCCTCGCCGTGTCCGCCTGTGACGACGACCGCCCGCGCACCGAGCTCGTGGATCCGTTCGGACAACTCGCGACGCGACCCGCTGCCGGCGAGGGCTTCGGCTTCCTGCAGGTTCGGCGTCACCACCGCGGCCAGTGGAAAGAGCCGTGAGACCAGCGTTGCCACCGCGTCGGCGCGTAGGAGCTCGGCGCCGGAGCTCGCGATCAGGACCGGATCGACGACGAGCGGCGTGTCTCGGCCGTCGAGAAAGTCCGCAACCGTTTCGATCACCGCGCTCGAGGCGAGCATGCCGGTTTTGGCCGCGTCCACTCCGATGTCGTCGTACACCGCCTCGAGCTGCGCGCGGATGATGTCCACCGGCACTTCGTGCACGGCGGTCACGCCGGTCGTGTTCTGCGCGGTCAGCGCGACGATCGCGCTCGTGCCGAAGCAGCCCGCAGCGGCGAACGCCTTCAGGTCGGCCTGGATCCCGGCTCCGCCGCCGGAGTCCGAGCCCGCAATCGTCAAGCAACGTGGAACTAGCACGGGTGAACCCATGGTTCCCCCGTGTGCCCCCTCCTTTGGGCTCGTGACCCAGGCAGGAGAGTGAGCCTCCGGCGGGCTAAGCCCGCCTGCGGCGGCGACGCACAGCGGCTATCTAACGTTTGTTCCTCCCTTCGCCGGTGCTAACCGGATCAGGTTCGACGGGTGTGATCTCAGCCCGTGCGGGCACCCCGGTAACGCCAGGCTACCATCGCAATATGGCTGTAAGCGCGGCGCTCTGGGACGACATTCTCGAGGGCGAGCAGGTTGCGCACGTCGAGACAGTCCCACCCTTGGAGGCCCGAACGGCCCCGCTTCCGGAGCAACTCGACGCCGCACTGCGCGACGCGTTGCCGTTTTCGGCGCTCTACACCCACCAGCGCCAGGCGTTCGACGTCGCCGCGCAGGGCGACCACCTGATCCTCGCGACGGGAACGGCGTCCGGCAAGTCGCTCGCCTTCAACCTCCCTGTTCTCGACACGATCGCGCGCGACCCGAAGAGCCGGGCGCTCTACCTCTATCCGACGAAGGCGCTCGCGCAGGATCAGGCGCGCGCGCTGGCCGAGCTGCACGCGCCGAACGTCCGCTCGGCGATCTACGACGGCGACACGCCGGGCGAGCGGCGCTGGCAGATTCGCAACTGGGCGAACGTCATCCTCACGAACCCGGACATGCTCCACGTCGGCGTCCTGCCGCACCACGACCGCTGGGCCGACGTCCTGCACAACCTGCGCTACGTCGTCGTCGACGAAGCGCACGTCTACCGCGGCGTCTTCGGCTCCCACGTCGGGAACGTCCTGCGCCGGCTGCGCCGGCTTGCGCAGGTCTACGGAGCCGACCCGCAGTTCCTGCTGGCCTCCGCGACGATCGCCAATCCGGCCGCCTTGGCGCGCGGCCTCACGGGCGTCGACGCAACCGTCGTCAGTGAGGACGCCGCACCGCGTGCCGAACGGACGATCCTGCTCTGGAACCCCGAGCTGCTCGATGCCGAGCTCGGCTTGCGCGCGAGCGCACTCGGCGACGCCTCGCGGCTGATGGCGGACCTCGTCACCCGCGGGCTACGCACGATCTGCTTCGCGAAGAGCCGCAAGGCCGCTGAGCTGATCCACAAGTTCACCGTCGAGCGCGTCGACACGGAGACGAGCAAGCGGCTCGCTCCGTACCGCGCCGGTTACACACCCGCACAGCGACGGGAGATCGAGCGTCGCCTCGTCGAAGGCGAGCTGCTCGGAGTGGCAGCGACGGATGCGCTCGAGCTGGGCATCGACATCGGGCTGCTCGACTGCGCCATCTCCGTCGGGTTTCCCGGCACCGTGTCCTCGCTCCGCCAGCAGTGGGGACGAGCCGGGCGGCGCGGGCACGGACTAGCCGTGCTCGTGGCGAGCGAAGACGCGCTCGACCAGTACTTCGTGCGCGAACCCGCGACACTGCTCGAGCGGAGCGTCGAAGCCGCGATCCTCGACCATGCGAACCCGCGCGTCCTCGACGGTCATGTCAAAGCCGCGGCTTTCGAGGCGCCGCTCGATGACGACGACCGCGCGACACTTGGCGACGAAGCACTCGAGCGCGCAGCTGTGCTGCCAGAGCTCAAGCACACGAAGGCCGGCTACGTGTGGGCCGGTCGCGACTATCCGGCCGGGCAATTCGGGCTGCGCAGCTCCACGCCGGACGTCTTCGGCGTCGTCGAGGCCCAGAGCGGCACCGTCCTCGGCATCGTCGAGCGCGAGCGTGCGTACTCGACGGTGCACGAGGGAGCCGTCTACCTGCACCTCGGCGAGAGCTACCTCGTGCGCGAGCTCGACCTGCAGGCGCGCACCGCGGTCGTGACGCCGTACAAGGGCGACTATTACACGCAGGCGAAGAAGGACACGAACACGGCGATCGAAGAGACCTTGCGCACCGAACGGCGTTGCGGTCTCGATCTCAACTTCGGCCGGATCTCCGTGACGGAGCGCGTCGTCGCGTACCAGAGGAAGTCCATCCGCGACCAGTCGACGCTCGAGACGGTGGAGCTCGATCTGCCCGAGACGAGCTTCGAGACCGAAGCGATCTGGTACGTCCCGGAAAGCGCGCAGCTGAAGGGGCTGGAGCAGATGCCGAAGCTGCTCGGCACCCTCCACGCGGCCGAGCACGCGATGATCGCGTTGCTGCCGCTCTGGGCGATGTGCGACCGCTGGGACATCGGCGGCCTCTCGACCAACATCCACTTCCAGACCGATGCTCCGACCGTCTTCATCTACGACGGCCACCCGGGCGGTGTCGGCATCACCGAACGCGGCTTCGATGCGTTCGAGGGCTGGGTCGAGGACACGGCGCGCATGCTCGAAGGCTGTCCGTGCTCCGACGGTTGCCCATCGTGCGTGCAGAGCCCGAAGTGCGGCAACCTCAACGAGATGCTGGACAAGAGCGGGGCGCTCACGTTGTTGCGGCGCATGCACGCGAGTGCGGTGCCGGGCGGTGGCTGAGCGGGCCGCGCTCGGCGGCACCCTCGTGCTCGGCGGTGGGTTCGCCGGCGGGTACGTCGCCCGCCTGCTCGGCAAGCGTGGGGCGACGATCGTCTCGCCCGAGAACTTCATGCTCTACACGCCCATGCTGCCCGAGGCCGCGTCGGGCACGCTCGAGCCGCGCCACGTCGTCGTGCCGTTGCGGATGATGTGCCCTCACGCCGAGCTCCTCCTCGGCCGTGCGACGAGCCTCGACCGCGAGCGCAAGAGCGTGCACGTCGAGACCGAGGACGGCGCGACGGTCGTGCGCTATGAGCGGCTGGTGGTCGCGCTCGGCGCCGTCTCGCGAACGCTGCCGATCCCGGGGCTCGCCGACCACGCACTTGGGTTCAAAGGCCTCGCCGACGCGATCCACCTGCGCAACCACATCCTGCGCCGGCTCGAAGCGGCCGCGTCCGCATCGACGGAGGAGGATCGGCGGCGTGAGCTGACCTTCGTCTTCGTCGGCGCCGGCTATGCCGGGGTCGAGGCGCTCGCGGAGCTCGCCGACCTCGTGCGCGATGCGCTCCGTTACTACCCCGAGCTCGCGCAGACACAACAGCACTGGGTGCTCGTCGACGCAGCGCCGAAGATCCTCCCCGAGATCCCGACCGGCCTCGGTGACTACGCAGCTCACCAGCTCGCCGGCCGCGGCGTCGACATTCGTGTCGGCACGACGCTCGAGTCGGTCGAGCCGCACGCAGCCGTTCTCTCCGACGGCGACCGCATCCTCACGAGCACCGTCGTCTGGACGGCGGGAGTGCGCGCGAACCCGGCCAACGAGCTGCTGGGGCTGCCGCTCGACGGGCGCGGACGCGTCCTCGTCGATGGGACGCTGCGAGTCGCGGAAGAGGAACACGTGTGGGCCCTCGGGGACGGCGCGCGCGTTCCCAATGCAGCGACGCCGGAGCGCTTCGACCCGCCGACCTGCCAGCACGCGTTGCGCCAGGCACGGCGGCTCGCGAAGAACCTCGTGGCGCCGACACCGGAGCCGTACCGCTACCGCATGCTCGGCCAGGTCGCGACGCTCGGCCGCTACAAGGGCATCGCCGACGTCCTCGGACTGCGGCTGCGCGGCTTTCCGGGATGGTTCGTGACGCGCACGTACCACCTGTACCAACTGCCCCTCGTGACGCGAAAGCTCCGGGTCGTCGTCGACTGGACGACCGCGCTCTTCTTCCGCCGGGACATCGCCGAGCTCAGCATGCTCGGCCACCCCGAGCGGCTTGATTAACCTCCGAGCGCCTTCAGGGCGTCCGTGAGACGCTGCTTCGTCGTCAACACATCCGCATAGAGATCGCCGTGCTTGCGGATACGCTCGAGGACGACGGGCATCGTGAAGGACAATGGATCGAGATCCTCGTTCACCTCCGACCAGCGCAGCGGCGTCGAGACCGGCGCGCCCGGCCGCGGCCGCACGGAGTACACGGAGGCGATCGTCTTGCCCTCCCCGTTCTGATTCGAGTCGATCAGGACGCCGCGCCGCTTCGACTTCGTCCATTCCGTCGTCGCCAGCCCCTGATGCGTCCGCGCGATCGCGCCCGCGACGATCTCTGCGAACTGACGCGTGTCCGCATAGGTGTAGCGGCGCTCGACGGGCACGAGGATGTGCATTCCCTCTGCGCTCGACGTCTTCGGGAAGCCGACGAGACCGAACGCGTCCAGTGCCTGCTTCACGAGCAGGGCCACCTGCACCGTTTCGGCGAAACCCACGTCCGGCGAAGGATCGAGGTCGAAGAGGACCCAGTCCGGCCGCTCGGGCCGGTCGATCCGCGAGTACCAGGTGTTCATGTCGACGCAACCCATGTTCACCATCCACAGCAGCGCCAGCTCGTCGTCGACGACCGGGAAGTTGACCCACTTCTTCTGCCGCGGCGCCTCCCTCGTGGAGACCTGCGTGCGGAAGGTCGGGATCCATTCGGGCATATGCGACGGCGCATCCTTCTGGAAGAACTTCTTGCCCTCGATCCCGTCGGGCCAGCGCACCATCGTGAAGGGCCGGTCCTTGAGATGGGGAACGAGCACCGGTGCCACGGCGCGGTAGTACTCGAGCAGGTCGCCCTTCGTGATCTTCTCGACGGGAAAGAAGACCTTGTCGAGGTTCGAAAGCTTGAGCTCGCGTGAGCCTTTCTTCACAACGTCGGTGATCGGCTCTTCGCGCCGCACCTCCTCTGCGGCTTTGTCTTCGCGCAGTCCCTTGTAGGCAGGAGCACGGAGCCGCCCGTCGTGCGTCCATTCCACGAACTCGACCTGCGCAACGAGCTTCGGCTCGACCCAGATCACGTCGCCCTTTCGAACCTTCGGCATCTTCGGCACCTCGCGGAACGGCGACTGGTCGCGCCTCAGGGGACGCAGCAAGTCGAGCAGCTTCTCGATCTCCTTGCCGCCGAAGCCGGTGCCGACGTTGCCCGCGTAGACGAGCTCGCCGCCCGCGTAGTAGCCGAGCACGAGCGACCCGAAGCTCGATGCGCGCCGGCCCGTGCCCTTCGTGTAGCCGGCCACGACGAATTCCTGCTCGGAATGTGTCTTGATCTTGAGCCAGTCACGCGTCCGCTTGCCCGGCAGGTAACGGGAATCGAGCCGCTTGGCGACGATCCCCTCGAGGTGCTGTTGCTTTGCAGCCTGGAGCAGCGCCTCGCCGTCGTCGAACGTCTCGGACAGCCGCACCGTCTTGTTCCGGCGATCGAGGAGCTGCTCCAGCAGCTTGCGGCGCTCGACGAGCGGCAGGTCGACGACAGGTTTGCCCTCGATCTCGAGCACGTCGAAGACGTAGTAGACGATCGGCGTTTCCGCCTTGCGCTGTTGCATCGCGGAGAAGCTCGAGCGGCCGGCTTCGTCGAGCGCGCACACCTCGCCGTCGAGCACGCAGTCGGGCGTCTTCACCGCCTTGGGAATCTCCTTGGCGACGTTCGGGAACCGTGCAGTCAGGTCGTTGCCGTTTCGGCTCGTGAGCGTGACGTCCCCGCCGGACTCCGTCGCCAGCGCCCGGTAGCCGTCCCACTTGACCTCGAAGGTCCAGCCCGCTCCGCGGGGCACGTCCTGCGCGAGTGTCGCCAGCATCGGCTGCCAGGTCGTCGGGCTTTGCCGCTCGACCGGGCTTGAGACGGCCTGGTCGCGCTTACGGAGGATCAGCCAGTTCTTCTCGTCGCCGCTCAGGTGTGCCGGCACGAGCGACCACGTCCCTTGGAGCTTTTTGCCCTTGAGCAGGACGGTGAGGCCGCCGTTCTCTTTCTCCTCGAGCAGCTCGTAGGTGCCGTGGTCCCAGATCTCGACCGTGCCGGCGCCGTACTGGCCTTTTGGGATCTCGCCGGCGAACGTCGCGTACTCGAGCGGGTGGTCCTCCACGTGCACAGCGAGGTGCTGCTGCCCGGGCTCGAGCGGGACGCCCTTCGGCACGGCCCAGCTGGCGAGAGCGCCGTCCTTCTCGAGCCTGAAGTCGTAATGCAGGCGGCGGGCGTCATGACGCTGCACGACGAAGATCGGCTCCTTCGCTTTCCCTTTCTTTCCGCCAAAGGGTTCCGGCGTCTTCTTGGGATCGCGCTTGCGCTTGTACTCGGAGAGCTTCTGGGTGGCCACGCGCTACGAAGCTTTGCGCTTCGCGGGGGTCTTGCGCTGCTTCTTCGTTCGCGCGACGGATTCCCGCAATGCAGCCATCAGGTCGACGACCTCCCCTTCCTCCTCGGCGGCCGGCTCCGGGAGCGGCTGTCCTTTCGCCTTGGCACGGATCAGGTCGAGCAGCTCCTTGCGGTACGTGTCGTCGTACTTCTCGGGCTTGAACGGCTCGCTGAGGTTCTCGACCAGCGACTTCGCCATCTCGACCTCCGCCTTCTGCAGCTTCGCGGTGCCGAGCTCGCCGTCCAGGGCCTCGGGCTTTCGAACCTCGTCGGCGTAGTACATCGTCTCGAGCAGAAGCAAGCCTTCGTACGGCCGCAACGCGGCGAGATGCTGCTTGTTGCGGATCACGACCTTGGCGACGCCGACCTTGCCCGTCTCCTCGAGCGCACGCACCAGCAGCCGGTACGGCTTCTCCGAGCCCTCGGTCGGCAAGAGGTAGTACGCCTTCCGGAAGAAGACCGGGTCGATCTCGTCGAGGTCGACGAAGTCGCAGATGTCGATGGAGTGGGTCAGCTCGACGTCCAGCCGGTCGAGGTCTTCGTCCTCGAGCGGGACGTACCGGCCCTTCTCGATCTCGAAGCCCCGCACGATCTCGTCCGGATCGACGCGCTCGCGGTCGTCGCGGCGCACCTTCTCGTAGGCGATGGGGGTCAGGTCTTTCTTGTGGAGAAAGTGGAAGCGCAGCTCCTTCGATTCGGTCGCCGGGAACATCCGCACCGGGACGCTGACGAGCCCGAACGAGATCGCACCGCTCCAGATCGGTCGCATACGCCGGTAGCTACCCCTGCCGGGGCGTGTTTCAACCCGGGGGCTGGTGGCAAGTACTAGTTCTAAGGAGGGCTTGTGTCCCTCGAAAGGCTTCTCCACCCAGCGGGGGGGTCGACTGTTCGGGCCGGCTTGCCGGCCCGAAGTCGTTCCGGGGTCGGGGGAAAAGGCTGTGGATGTTGTGGAGAGGCGACACCCGTCCACACCGGAAAGCTAGCGAAAACTCCGTGAACCTAGTGTCTATCCACAGGGTGGGCCTGTTGACTCAGGCGTAAACACCCAGCGAGCGGAATTTGGCTCGGCGTCTGCGCTTGAGCTCGTCGGGCGCAACGGAATCGAGCTCGTCGAGCGACTCGCGCAAGCTCTCGCCGAGCAAGCGCGCGGCCTCGTCGGGATTCGTGTGGGCTCCGCCTTCCGGCTCGGGGACGATCCCGTCGATCACGCCCAGCTCGAGGCAGTGCAGCGCGTCCGGCTTGAAGGCCGCCGCCGCCTTCTTCGCCTCCCCGGCATCGCGCCAGAGAATGGCCGCGCAGCCCTCCGGGGAGATCACGGTGTAGATCGCGTTCTCCTGCATCAGGACGACGTCGGCGAGCGCGGTCGCGATCGCTCCGCCGGAGCCGCCCTCGCCGATCACGCAGGTCACGATCGGGACCCCGAGGCGCGCCATCGTCGACTGCGACCGGGCGATCGCGCCGCCCTGGCCGTGTTGCTCCGCGGCGACACCCGGATAGGCGCCCGGAATGTCCACGAGGCTGATCAGGGGGAAGCGATGCCGCTCCGCGACCTCCATCAATCGCATCGCCTTGCGGTAGCCCTCGGGGTACGCCATCCCGAAGTTCCGGTCGGTGCGCTCTTTCAGATCACGTCCCTTCTGGTTGCCGACGAGCGCGACGGTGCGACCGTCGAAACGGCCGAGCCCAATCACCAGGGCGTGATCGTCCGCGCGCCCGCGGTCGCCGTGAAGCTCGACCCAGTCGTCGAGCAGCCGCTCGACGTAGTCGAGCGTGTACGGGCGGTCCTGGTGGCGTGCAAGCTCGACCGAGCGCCAGATCTCTTCGTCCGTCGGCGCCGCCTGGATGCGCTCGAGCTGGCGCTGCAGCTTTTCGAGCTCCCCGGAAAGCCGCGCGCCTCCGAGCAGGTTGAGATTCCGCAGGCGCGTCAGGCGCTCCCGCAGACGCAATTCGTGGTCAGTCGCCATTGCGGGCGAAGAGCCTGAGCAGGCGCGCGATGTACGTCTTCAGCTCGGGTCGCGGAACGATCGCGTCGATGTGGCCGAAACGGAGGTTCTGCTCGGCCAGGCCGAAGTCCTCGGGCAGCTTCTCGCGCGTCGTCTGCTGGACGACGCGCGGGCCGGTGAAGGCGAGCAGCGCGCCCGGCTCGGCGACGATGACGTCCCCGAGGCTCGCGAAGCTCGCAAGCACGCCGGCGGTGGTCGGGTGTGACATGACGCTGATCATCGGCTGGCCTGCGTCGTGCAGGTCCTCGACGGCGCAGACGGTCTTCGGCAGCTGCATCAGCGACAGGATTCCCTCCTGCATCCGTGCACCCCCCGACGCGGTGACCGAGATGAGTGGCACGCCGCGTTGCGCGGCGCTGTCGCAAGCACGCGAGAACTTTTCCCCGACGACGCTGCCCATCGATCCGCCCATGAACGCGAAGTCCATGACGGCCAGGGCTGCCGGGTTTCCGTCGACGAGCGCCTGCCCGATCACGATCGCCTCGCCGAGCCCGGTCTTCATCTCCGCCTCTGCGAGCCGCTCGGTGTAGGGACGAAGGTCGAAGAAGTCGAGCGGATCTTCCGAGCGGAGCTCCGCCGCCTCCTCGACGAACGACCCCTCATCGGCCAGCGACGCGATGCGCGAGGGAGCGCGCATCGTGAAGTGGTGGCCGCAGTGCGGACAGACCCAGAGCGCCGCCTCGAGCTCGTCGTCCCGGTAGTGCGAAGAGCATTCGGGACACGTGTTCGGGTGCTTCCCCGGTGGCTCTGGGACGTTCCGATGCTCGATGGAGACGTCGATCCGGGAGGACATGGAGCTTGCGAGTTTAGACCGGCGCGTAGCGTCGGCGGTTACGCCGGCGCGCAGCGCCGGCGCGAAGCGCCTGTCCGCAAAGCGGACCAGGGGAAGGGGGTGTGGGGGAAACCGGGAGGTTTCCCCCAGAGCGAAGCGGCCCCACCGCGATCAAAGCCCGGCCGCCGCGGCGAGCCGCGAGAGCGGCCCGACGTTTCCGGGCTCGAAGCTGGCAGCGCTCAGGCCGGCCCCGAGGATGTTCGTCTTCGCGGCAACCAACGAGAGCAGGCGCTCTGCCTCGGACAGGGAGAGCCCGCCGGGCTCTGGCATGAAGACCGCCAGCTCCGTCGGCTCGAGCACGTCGACATCGAAGGCCACGTACGTGCCGGCCGTGCCTTGGAGCGCCCCGGCGATCCCCTCCTCGCCCAGATGGAGACCGTGGGCGCGGATGAACTCCTCTTCGGGTGGATCGAGGTTGCGCGCACCCACGAGGGCCACGTCTCCGGCGTCGACCGCGCCGGAGTCGATCAGCTTTCGCAGCGGCGTCGCCCACAGGTTCCCCGTCGGCGAGCTCTCCACCGTGTTGAGGTCGCCGTGCGCGTCGAACCAGATCAGGGACAGGCGGTCCTGCCTCGCCGCGAGACCTTCTACCGCACCGATGTGCGCGCAGCAGCAACCGCCGAGTGTGAGCGGGCGATCGGGGAGATCGGCAGCGAGCGCGAGCGTCTGCTCCTCGAGCGTGTCGGCCTCGATCACCGCCGTCTCCGGGTAGGGCAGCTCGAGCCAGGCCGCCTCCGCCATCGCCTCCCCGCCTTCTCCCCACGCCTGCGGGACGCGCACGAGCCCGGCGCGAAAGGTGCGGCCGCAAGAGTGGCACTCGTACTCCGGCCCGAGCGCGACCGCGGTGAACGTCTTGCAGTCCGGGCACTTCGCACGTAGCCGGCTCAACTCAGCTCCTTCTCGAACGCAACGGCCGCGTAGGCCACCCGCATGCCCGCGCGTTCGTAGAGACGGGTCGCGCCCGTTGGATTTTGCGCATCGACGCCGAGTCCAACGCGGCGCTGGCCACGTCGATAGAACTCGCCGAAGGCGTGCCGAAGAAGCGCGAGGCCGAGACCGCGCTTCCGCCAGGCCGGCCTCACGCCGAGCGCCCCGATCCAGCCGGCGCCCGCGCGCTCCGGCTCGCCACGCAGAACCGCGGCGATCTCGTCACCGTCGCGCACGATGAACCAGAGCGACGGGTCGAAAGCGGGATCGGCAAGCCGCCGCTCGACCCACTGGTCGTACGGCGTCTCGACGAAGTTCCACTCCTCCGCAAATGCCTCGCCCAGCGCGGCATAAAAGGGGCGGGTATCTGCAGGCTCGAAGGTATCGACGCGGAATCCGTCGGGCCACTCAGGCTCCGGTGGCGCCTGGTCGTGTTCGGTGAGCATCCGATAGAAGCGGCGGATCTCGCGATAGCCGGAGCGCTCGAAGAGTGAGCGTGCCTCGGCGTCCGGCGCCAGGCACCAGGTGAGCACCTTGGCGAATCCAAGCTCGCTCGCTCGCTCCTCGCCTCTGCCGAGCAGCCAACTCCCAAGCCCGCGGCCCGTCTTCGACGGGTCCACGAACCCGTCGATGTCCGCGCTTTCGCCGTGGGGAATCAACACCGCGTAGGCGGCAAGCGAGTCGTCCTCGACGACCCATGAATTGCCGGCCAGGTTGGTCTCGCGCCACCAGTCGACGAGCTCGGCAACCGTAGAGTCCGACCAGCCCTGAACGGCGGTGTCCACGGCAATCACGAGCTCGTTGATTGCAGGCGCGTCCTCGACCGTCGCCGGGCGGACTCGGAAACCGTCAGGCGGCGACGAGCTCATCGAGCGTCTCCCGGAGAGTCGACAGGTCGCGAAGCTCTCGTGTCGGCGCGGGCGAGCGGTGCTCTGCGTGACGGTTGATCCAGATGGATTTCAGCCCGAGCTCGTGGGCGGGCACGATGTCGTGAAAGTGACTCTGGGCAACGTGCACATGCCCGTGGCGCGGCGCACCGGTCTTCGCGAAGAAGCGCAGCCAGTGCTCGTGGCCGGGCTTATACGAGCCGATCTCGGAAGCGACGACGGCGAGCTCGAAGGGCACGCCGATCTGCTCCTGTGACGATTCGATGAAGTCGCGGTCGGTGTTCGAAAGGAGTGCGAGCTTCCAGCCGCGCGCGCGCGTCTCTTCGAGCGCGGAGCGCACCTCGGGAAAAGGCTGCCAACCCGGCAGGGCGTCGCCCAGGCACTCCCGCTCTGGCGCCGGCGCTCCGAGGGCTTCCATGGCAGCCGCCATCACCTGACGGTACGTGCGCTCGCCCCCCGCCTGCAGCGTCGGCTCGACCTCGTGGTACCGCTCGAGCTGCTCGTCTGCGCGATCATCGCCGAAGACGCGGGCCAGCTCGCGGCGAATCCCGCCGTTCCAGTCGATCAGCGTGCCGTAACAGTCAAACGTCGCCCAACGCTCCGCCATGGCGCGAACAGCTCAGTCTTCGAGACGCTTGAGCACGATCGAGGCGTTGTGCCCGCCGAAACCGAAGGAGTTCGAGACGGTGACCCGCACGTCGGCGTCGCGAGCCTCGTTCGGAATGTAGTCGAGGTCACACTGCGGATCCTCGGTCTCGTAGTTGATCGTCGGGGGAAGCTTGCCGTCGCGAATCGCGAGGGTCGCGAAGATCGCCTCAACCGCGCCCGACGCGCCGAGGCAGTGACCCGTGGCGCCTTTGGTCGACGAGACGGGCGTCGCGCGCGCGTTCTCCTCGCCAAGCGCCTTCTTGATCACGCGGGTCTCGGCCGCGTCGCCGAGCGGCGTGGACGTTCCGTGCGCGTTGATGTAGTCGATCTCGCTCGGGTCGATACCTGCATCGGCGAATGCGTTCCTCATCGCGCGCGCCGGGTTCTCGCCCGTCGGATCCGGTTCCGTGACGTGTGTCGCGTCCGAGGACAGCCCGTAGCCGGCCACCTCGGCGTAGATCTTCGCGCCGCGCGCACGCGCGCGGTCGAGCTCCTCCAGCACGACGACTGCGCCGGCCTCACCCATGACGAAGCCGTCGCGGCCGGCGTCGAAGGGCCTGCTGGCACCCTCGGGATCGTCATTTCGGCGTGAGAGCGCGCGCATCGCACCGAAGCCGGCGATGCCGACCTGGTTGATCGCGGATTCCGTGCCGCCGCAGAACATCACTTCTGCCCGCCCGAGACGGATGTCGTCGAGCCCCTGCCCGATCGCCATGTTCGATGCGGCGCACGCCGTGCACTCGGACGAAAGCGGGCCGCGCGTGCCGAGCTCCATCGACACCCAGCCGGCGCCCATGTTCGGAATGATGCAGGGAATCGCGAACGGGTTCACCCGGTCCGGCCCGCGCTCCTTCAGCGTGTCGTAGCAATCCTGGAACGACTTGAGGCCGCCGATTCCGGTGGCGATCGAGGCGCCGATTCGATCCGCTTCGGGAGCGATGTCGAGGCCGGAGTCAGCCTCGGCCTGGCGCGCGGCGGCGAGGATGAGCTGCGCGAAGCGGTCCATGCGGCGCGTCTGCTTGCGGTCGATCCAGTTCGAGGGGTCGAAGTCTTTGACCTCGCACGCGAAGTGGACGAAGTAGTCGGTCGAGTCGAACTGCGTGATCGGGCCCGCGCCCGACCCGCCCGCAAGCAGGTTCTGCCACGACGTCTCGGCGTCGTTGCCGAGGGGCGTCACGGCCCCGAGCCCCGTGATCACGACCCGCTTGTATCCATTGCCGTTCAGCGCCACCTACATCCCCAATCCCCCGTCGACCAGCAAAACCTCGCCCGTGATGAACGAGGCCGCGTCCGAGCAGAGGAACCGTACCGCCCCCGCGACGTCCTCCGGCTGACCGAATCGGCCGAGCGGCGTGTTCCCGAGCATCAGCTCCTTCATCTCGTCGGCGATCACCTGGGTCAGCCGCGTGTCGACGTAGCCGGGCGCGACGACATTCGCGCGGACCCCGCGGTTGCCGAGCTCCCTCGCGAGCGCCTTCGTGAAGCCGATGATCCCGGCCTTCGAGGCGGAGTAGTTGGTCTGACCCGGGTTGCCGTGCACCCCGACGATGCTCGAGACGTTCACGATCGCCCCTGATCTCCGCTTCATCATCCCGCGCGCGGCCGCGCGGCAGGTGTGGAACGTCCCGCTGAGATTCGTCTCGATCACTACCCGCCAGTCCTCGTCGGACATGCGCGCTAGCAGGCCGTCACGAGTGACCCCGGCGTTGTTGACGAGGATGTCGAGCTCGCCGGCGGCTTCGACCAGCGCCTTCGCCTGCTCCGCGTCGGAGACGTCCGCGGCAACTGCGCGGCCGCCCGCTTCACTTGCCACCTGCTCCGCCTCCTCCTTCCCGGACCGGTAGCTGAGCGTCACCTCGGCGCCGGCGCGCGCGAGCTCCAGGGCGATCGCACGCCCGATGCCACGCGACCCGCCGGTGACGAGGGCGGTCTTGCCCTCCAGCGACGCGAACTGCTCAGGCAGAGGCGAGCGTCTCCTCGAGCTTGTCGATCTCCTCGGGTGTGGCGACCGAGACCGTCTTCACGCTGCGGTCGATCCGCTTCACGAGGCCTGCCAGCACGTTGCCCGGGCCGACCTCGACGAACGTGTGCGCTCCTTGACGGATGAGCTCCTGCGCGGCCTGCGTGAAGCGAACCGGCGCAGTCAGCTGCTCCACGAGCAGCGGAGCCATTCGCCTCGCAGACTCGATGCGCGCCGTCACCGTCGACATGAACGGTGCGGTCGGCTCCGAGAACTTCGCACGCTCGAGCGCCGGGCGCAGCCGGTCGGCGGCACGCGCAACGAGTGGACTGTGGAACGCACCCGACACGCGCAGCTTGATCGCCCGGCGCGCGCCCTCCTCCTCGGCGGCGAGGCACGCCTCGTCCACGGCGGGATTCTCGCCGGAGACGACGATCTGCCCGGGGCAGTTGTAGTTCGCGGGCCACACGTTGAGGATGCGGCGGCAGATCCGTTCGACGACCTCGTCGTCGAGCCCGAGGATCGCGGCCATCGAGCCGGGGTTCGTCCGCGCAGCTTCGGCCATCGCCAGTCCGCGCTCACGGACCAACCCGATCGCCTCTTCGACCTTCAACGCACCTGCGGCGGCGAGCGCCGCGAACTCGCCGACGGAGTGCCCGACGACGAAGTCGGGCTTGATTCCACGCTCACGGATGCCCGCGAGCACGGCGAGGCTCGTCGCAACGAGCGCCGGCTGCTGCACCTCGGTCTCGACGAGCTCCTGCTCCGACCCTTCGAAGCACAGCCGCTGCAGATCCAGCCCGGCGGCGATGCTGCCGAGCTCGAAGACCTGCATCGCCTCCGGCACCGCCTGGGCGACCTCGCGGCCCATCCCGACCTCCAGCGATCCCTGGCCGGGGAAACAGAATGCGACGAGGCCGGGCTTCATCCCGTCCACTCCATCAGAGCCGAGCCCCAAGTGAGCCCGGCACCCATGCCTGTCATCAACACGAGGTCTCCTTCCTTGAGCCGTCCCTCCGTCTGTGCCTCCGCAAGAGCAAGCGGGATCGAGCCTGAGGACGTATTGCCGTAACGGTCAACGTTAACCACCATTCGCTCGCGCGGGATGCCGAGCTTCTCCACTGCGTACTCCATGATCCGGACATTCGCCTGGTGCGGGATGTAGACGTCGACGTCGGCGACGGTAGCGCCGCAGCGTTCGAGCACCGCCTGCGCCGACGAGACGAGCACCCTCGTCGCAAACTTGAAGACCTCCCGGCCGTTCATGTGGACGAAGCCGTTGCCCGTCGCGTCTTCGATGCGGCGCGAGCCGCTGCCCGGGAGCGAAAGGTGGACGCCCCCGCCTCCGTCGGCGCCGAGCTCGAAGCCGAGGAACCCGCGCTTGTCGACCTTCTCGAGCACGACGGCTCCCGCGCCGTCTCCGAAGAGGACGATCGTCGAGCGGTCGGTCCAGTCGAGAATGCGAGAGAGGACGTCGCCTCCGACGACGAGGGCCCGTTCCGCCAGCCCGGCCGCGATCATCCCGTAGGCCTGAGCGAGCGCGTACATGAAGCCCGTGCAGCCGGCGAGCAGGTCGTAGGCGGCGGCGTTCGTCGCGCCGAGCATGTCGGCGAGCAGTGCGCTCGAGGTCGGGAACATCATGTCGGGAGTCACGGTTGCGCAGACCAGCAGATCGAGGTCTTTGGCCTCGACGCCCGCCTGCGCCAGCGCCGTCCGCGCAGCGGGGATGGCGAGATCGGTCAGCGCCTGCTCCGGCGCGGCGATGCGGCGCTCGCGGATGCCGGTGCGCTCCATGATCCACTCGTTGTTCGTGTCGACGAGAGTGGACAGCTCGTCGTTCGTCAGCACGCGGTCCGGGGCGTACGCGCCGATCCCGGTGATCGTGACGGGCGGGCCTTCCGCGGTGCCGATCATGTCCGCTCCACGGCGAATGTCAGCGTCGCACGGCAGGCGAGCTCGTCGCCGACGCGAGCTTCCGCCTTGCCGCGGCCGATCGGGCCGCGCATGCGATCGAGGTCACAGCGGAGCTCGAGCACGTCGCCCGGCTCCACGATGCGCTTGAAGCGACAGTCGTCGATGCCGGCGAAGAGCGCGAGCCGGCCGCGATTCTCTTCCTGGCTCAACACGGCAACGGCGCCGGTCTGCGCAAGCGCTTCGACGATCAGCACCCCGGGCATCACGGGCCGTCCAGGAAAGTGACCGGTGAGATACCACTCGTCGGCGCGAACCGTCTTACGCGCGACCGCGCCTTCGCCGGGCCTGAGCTCGAGCACCTCGTCGATCAGCAGGAACGGCTCACGGTGAGGCAGGATCTCCTCGATCGCCTCGCGCCCGAAAGGTGTGGAGACGTCCGTCACGGGCTTTCCTTTGGCCCGTGACGGAGGGAAGGGGCTGAAGGGGAAACCGTGCGGTTTCCCCTCTTTGACTCCTCAGTCCACGCGGCGATCTCAGCGGCGCGGGGACTGAGGCGTGACACAAAGAAGGGGTCTCTCAGGGGAAACATGGTTTCCCCTGAGGGAGCGAGCACAGCGAGTGACTCATGCGACGTCCGAAAGCTTCTCGCGCAGGCGGTTGCGGCCGCGGTGTGCATAGCACTTCGCCGTGCCGACGGGCATCTCGGCCGCGGCGGAGATCTCTTCGAACGACAGGCCGAGCGCGTCCTTGAGCACGACGACGCGGGCCTGCTCCGGTGTGATCTCGGCGAGACAGCGGCTCAGCTCGCTGCGAAGCTCGGCGCGGTCCGCTTCGCGCGCAGGATCGGCGTCGCTTGCGGCACGACGGTCCTCGAGCAAGGGCTCGCAGGCTCGTGCGCGCTGGCGGTTCGCAATATCGCTACAGGCGTTCGCCGTCAGGCGATGCAGCCAGGTGGCGAACTGGGCCTCGCCGCGGAACTGCCCGATCTTCGTGCACAGCTTGGCCAGCGCTTCCTGGGCGGCGTCACGGGCATCCTCCGGGTCCCGGAGGATGCGGGCGGCCAGCTTCTCAACCCGCGGCGCGTGCCGTTCGCAGAGCGCCTCGAGGGCGCGCGGATCGCCGTCTTTCGCTCGTTTCACCAGGATCGGATCGCTCAGCCGTGCATAGACCAGGGGCCCTTCCGGGCGGGATGACTGCTGAATTGGACGGCGCCGGCCACGAGGCAGTTGCATGTGTGCGCTCTAGTCTAGGAGCGTGGCGGATTCCCTCGCCCCCGACGCCGTGGCACCGCTGCTTCGCGGGCGCTTCGGCCAGGTCTACCGCTATGCGGAGACGACTCCGTCGACGCAGCGGATGCTCGAGGGCGAAGCGGTCGAAGGCACGGTCGCCGTGGCCGAAGAGCAAACGGAGGGCCGCGGCCGCCTGGGCCGCCACTGGGAAGCGCCCGCGCGCTCGAGCGTCCTCGTCTCGGTCCTGCTGCTCCCGGCGATCGAAGCGCCGCGACTGCCCGAGCTTTCGCTGGTCGCGGGCGGCGCCGTCGCGCAGGCGATCACGGAGGTCACCGGCATCGAGCCCGCGATCAAGTTCCCGAACGACATCCTGATCGGCGGCCGCAAGGTCGCCGGGATCCTCGCCGAGTCGAGCGAGGGCCGGGTCGTCCTCGGCATCGGCGTGAACGTGAACCAGACAGAAGACGAGCTCCCGGAGGAGACCGTGACGGAGCCGACCTCGCTGAGGATCGAAAGCGGCGCAACGGTTGATCGCGCCCGGCTGCTCGCCGCGATCCTGCTGCAGCTCGAGCGGGCCTACGACGCCTGGGTCACGGGAACTTCAACGTCCGGCTGAGGTTGCCGGCAGCGTCGCGCGCGACGATCCGCACGGTGCGCACGCGCGGCGGGCGGAACGAGAAAACTCCGGCACGCACGACGCGCTTTGTCCGCCTGCCGTTGACGATCAAGGAGATCGTCGCGGGCTCGTTGACCCGGAACCGCAAGCGGCGGAAGGAGAGCACGCCCAGCGTGGGTGCGACCGTGTCGATCCGGAACAGGACCGTGTGCACGACGACACCGACGTCGTTCGTCGCGGTGAGCACGGCGGCGTACTTGCCGTCCTTCAGCCCGGTCGGCGTCCAGGCGACGGTCTGCGCGCCGATCGGCAGGTCTGCCGAGTACACCGACGTGAGCGTCTTCCCGGCCTGCGCGATCTCGATCCGAACCGACGCAGCGCGTGTCAGCTCGAACGCAAGGCTGAGCGCGTCGCCTACGCCGTCACCGTTCGGAGACACAGCAGCGGGCACGGTGGTGAAGCGGCGCACCGTTCGATCGACAAGCACGGGCAGGATCGACGTGACGGTCGAGCGGCCGTCGTCGGCGACGAGCGCGATCTCGTAGGCGCCGTCCGCGATTCCCGTCGCCGCGAATCGGAATGACTGCTTGCCGGGTCCCTTCTGCTCGGAGAAGAGCACGGACAGGTCGTTGCCCGCGGGGCCGCGAAGCGTCGCGGTGACGGTCGCCGGAGCGCTGAGCGTGTACGAGATCACGCTCGAATCCGTCTGCCCGTCGCCGTCAGGCGTGATCGTGCGCGGCAACGCGGTTGCCGACTTGATTGCGAGCGTGACCGGCTTGGCGCCGATCGTCCCGGTGGCCACCCGAACGGTGTCGCCGGCGGCGATGGTCCAGCTGTACGAGCCCGTCGGCGCAGTCGACGCATCCCACGTCCAGTCGATGTCGGTGCTCGTCCCGCTACCGGTTCCGACACTGCTTCCCGCGGAGTCCGCAACAGTCACGGTCCACGGGAGCGCCTCCGAGAGCCGAGCGCGAAAGCGAACCTGGCCGCCGAGCCCGCCGCGAACGGTCGGCGTGTACAGCTTCGGCAGACCCGTCGCCCCAACCTGGCGGGCGATCGCGCCGAGCTGGGCGTAGAGCGCAGCGCCCGGACACGTCGTGGGACCTGTGTCCCGATGTCCCGACACGGCACGCAGGACGACCGGCACGCCGGCAGCGAACTTCGGGTTTCCACCCGAGGTCACGGTCATGGTCGACAGCGGGTCGACGTGCGCGACGTCGAGCCTCCACGCGAGCAGGTTCGCCAGAGCGGTGCGCGCGGCGACAGGCGGCGCGGCCGACCCGTAGTTGCCGAGCACTGCGACCCCGACCGAGCCGGTGTTGAACCCTTCGGCGTGCGCGCCGATCACGGGCTTGTCGATGCCGCCGTAGCGACCTTCGAACACTTGCCCGTACTTGTCGACGAGAAAGTTGTAGCCGATGTCGTTCCAGCCGTTGCCCTTTACGTGGTAGACCTCGATCCCACGCACGATCGCCGCGGACTGCGAGGCGGTGTACGAATTGGTTCCCGCCGTATGATGAACGACCGCGTACTGCACGCTCTGCGCGTAGCTCGGCGGCGCGCGGCGAATCGCCTCGTTCGCCCCCCACGTCTCGCGTGAGAGCAGCGGCGGTGAACCCGCCAGCGCGACGCGGCGCAACGGAACGCGCATCTCCGGGCTGTGTACGAAGTACGCGCGCAACCGTTCGACCCGGCCGTGCAGCCGGTACTCGATTCGGTCGGATGGACCGGTCCAGTACGGGTTGCCGAGATGCCAGCCTTGCGTCGCCCGTGCCTCAGGCGTGCCGGCGTCGGGCACGTCCTCGGCTTCGGGGTCCGCAGCTCGCCAGGAGCTCCACCGTCCCGCGAGCGTGCGTGTCCGGAACTGCACCGTGCCCGTGCCGCGCCAATGCAGTCCGACGAGGTCGAACTCGGGCGTCGCCCCAGCGAGCGTGCGGCCACCGTGCAGCGGCACGTCACGCATCGTCAGCGACACTCCCGCAAAGCCGGCCGCAGGTGCGGTGAAGAACAACAGGATGGCGACAAGAAGAGGCTTCATGACTGCGACGGCCTGGTGTCCAGGGTGCCTACACCCGGCTTCGGCCTCAAGGGCGCTGGGCCTCCCCTGATAGAATCCTTACGAGTTGAAGAGCGCCTTTTTGCGGGGGCTTTTGCTCCTCGGAGCGTTGTTGGCGCTTGCGTCCGGAGCACATGCAGCGACGAGCAAGAAGGTCCTCGCGATTCACTTCGCGCCGGATCTCGAGGTGAATCCCGTCACGCAGGGCTGGGTGAACCATCAGCTCGAACGTGCAAAGGACGACGGCTACGCAGCGGCGGTGATCGTCCTCGACACACCGGGCGGGCTGTCGACGTCGATGCGCAAGATCTACCAGAAGGAGCTCGCGTCACCGATTCCCGTTCTCGTGTACGTCGCACCTGACGGCGCGCGCGCGGGATCCGCAGGGCTCTGGATCTCGGAGGCGGGCGACGTGCTGGCGATGGCGCCGCAAACGAACATCGGCGCGTCGACGCCGATCAGCGGCAACGGGCAGAACCTCGACAAGGATCTGCGTCGCAAGGTGATCAACGATGCGGCCGCATCCATCGTCGCGCTGGCGAAGAGTCACGGCCGCAACTCCTCGTTTCCGGAGCGCGCCGTGCGCGAGGCCGCGAGCATCTCCGCCCCCGATGCGCTGCAGCAGCACGTGATCGATCTGATCGCGCCGAGCCTGCCCGCCCTGTTGCAGAAGACCGACGGCTACAAGACCAAGCCGAAGGGGTTCGTCCTCCATCTCGGCGGCGCACACATCGACAACGTCAGCCCCGGCTTCTTCACGCGCTTGCTGAACACGCTCATCGATCCGAACATCCTGTCGCTGCTGTTCCTCGCAGGGATCGCCGGCCTCGGCTTCGAGATCTTCCATCCCGGCGTCGTTCTGCCGGGCGCGCTCGGAGCGGTCTCGCTTCTGACCGCGCTCTACGGCTTCTCTGTACTTCCGGTCAGCTGGGCGGGCATCCTCCTGCTCCTCCTCGGTGTTGCGCTGCTCGTCGCCGACGTGCATGTCACGAGCCACGGCGCGCTGACCGTCGCGGGGCTCGTCTGCCTGGCCGTCGGCTCGATCATGCTGTTCCAGAACGCGCCTGCGCCGTACCACACGTCCAAGCCGCTCGTGATCGGGGTCGCAGTCGGGCTCGGTGCGTTATGGGCGTTCGGCATCTCCAAGGCCTGGCAGGTGCGGCACAAACCCGTTGCGGTCGGCCCCCAGCTCATCGCCGGATCCGTGGGCGAGGTCCGCGAGAACGGGCTCGTCTACGTGAACGGGGAGCTGTGGCAGGCCCGCACTACCGGAGGTGAAGCGCTCTTGCCCGGCGACCACGTTCGCGTCGAGTCGCTCGACGGGCTCGTCCTCACGGTCCGGCCCGTAGGCGCGTAGGATCGGCTCGATGAATGCCGCGCTGATCATCGTCGCGATCCTCCTGTTCCTCGTCGTGCTGTTCCTCTTCTCGGCGATCAAAGTGGCGCGCGAATACGAGCGCGGCATCATCTTCCGACTCGGGCGCCTGCTGCCGGAGCCGAAGGGGCCGGGTCTCTTCCTGCTGATCCCGGTCGTGGATCGCATGGTCAAGGTCGACCTGCGCACGATCACGTTGACGATTCCGCCGCAGGAGGTCATCACCAAGGACAACGTGCCGGTGCGCGTGAATGCCGTCGCCTACTTCCGCATCGTCGCGCCGAAAGACGCGATCGTCCAGATCGAAAACTTCATGGTTGCGACGTCGCAGATCGCGCAGACGACGCTGCGCTCGGTGCTCGGCCAGCACGTGCTCGACGAGCTGCTCTCGGAGCGCGAGAAGATCAACGGGATCCTCCAGGGGATCATCGACGAGTCGACGGCGCCCTGGGGAATCAAGGTGTCGATCGTCGAGGTGAAGGATGTCGAGATTCCGTCGTCGATGCAGCGCGCAATGGCGCGACAGGCCGAGGCCGAACGCGAGCGGCGGGCGAAGATCATCAACGCTGAAGGCGAGTTCCAGGCCGCCGAGCGGTTGAAGGACGCCGCCGCGGTGATCGGCGAGCAACCCGTCGCTCTGCAGCTTCGCTATCTCCAGACGCTCCTCGAGCTCGGCTCGTCGCAGGCCACGACGATCGTGTTCCCCGTCGATCTGATCCGGCCGTTCCTGGAGAAGAAGGCCGGCGACACGACCTGAGCGGCGAGCTTCGCCGCGATCCCGCCTCCGGCCGCATCGCCGTGATCGCGCCCGGCCGGGCGAAGCGACCAGGCGCAGCGCGCGCCACCATAGATCCGCCGTCTCCCGAAGAGCTCGCATCGTGCCCGTTCTGCGCCGGGCACGAGCAGATGACCCCGCCGCAGACGCTCGTGCTGCCGGAGCAAGGCGACTGGCAGGTGCGCGTCGTGCCGAATCTCTATCCGGCGCTCGAGCGGCAGGAGGTCGTGGTGCACAGCAGGCGACACATTCGCTCGATTGCGGAGGCCGAGGACGGGGAGCTCGAGCTCGTCGCCGAAGCCTGGCAGCGCCGCGCCGCCGCTGAGCCCGGTCACGTGTTCGCGCTGCTGAACGAAGGGCGCGGCGCAGGCGCCAGCCTCGCCCACTCGCATTCGCAGCTGGCGTGGCTCTCCGAGCCCGCGCCCCACCGCGCGGCTCCGCGCGCGGTGACCGTGGAGGAGCGCAACGGTCTCGTCGTCTCGTGCCCGTGGGCGGCGCGTGTTCCGTACGAGACCGTGATCGCGCCCGCCGCGGGCGATGCCGATCCGTTCGAGAGCCAGCTCCTCGCGCCCGCGCTGAAGCTGCTGGCCGACCTGGTGCGGCGATTGCAGCGGCTCGAGGGGCCGATCCCACTCAACGCGTGGCTCGAGCGAGGCGAGAGCGATTGGCGCCTCGTGCTCCTCCCGCGTCTCAGCGTGCTCGCGGGGCTCGAGCTCGGCGCCGGGTTGTTCGTGAACACGCTGGCCCCGGAAGAGGCCGCGCAAAGGCTCGGGGCAGAAAGCGCCGGCTAGTTCGCCGTCACGCCTGCGGCGTGGCCGACAGCTCGACGGACCGCTCGCGGAACCGGCGGGCCGCGTCGATCGCAGCGCCGAGGTTCAGGCCCTTGTCCTTCGCCTGCTTGATCAGCATGACGGTTTCGAGCGCCTCGATGTCGTAGATGCGCTGCTTCTTGCCCTTGGTCGGGATCTGCGCCTTGTTCGTCCAGTAATCGAGCTGCATCTTCGAGATGCCCGCGATCTGGCAGACCTGTCCCAGGTAAAGCTCGACCTTGCCCAGGTGCTCCGCGAGATCGATCGGTTCCAGCAGGTCCATCTGTCGGCTGGCTGCCATGTCGCCCTTGCCTTCCGTTCCGGGAGTACCCCTTGTTTCAAAGGTATACCGCTCTTTTTCCCCACGGGGAAGGGGTGACTTCCAAATCTCCCCCTTTCGAGGGAGCCGACTGACGGAGCTTTGTGGCGAGAGCTTACGCCGGCGGGAGAGCTTCTGCGGTGTTCGTGGCGTCGCTCTTGTCCTCCGCGGCCTCCACGACGGGGGCGAGGCTGGAGACGTGCTCGCCCTCCCGAAGTCGCATCACGATCACACCCTGCGTCGAGCGGCCCGACCGCTTGATGTCGTCGACGGCCATGCGAATCACCGTGCCGCCGTCGGAGATCAGCATCACCTGATACCCGTCGCGGACCACGCGAGCGCCGGCTAGCTGTCCCTTCGCCTCGGTGAGCTGAACGGTCTTCACCCCGAGCCCGCCGCGGCCCTTGACCGGGTAGTCCCGAACGGGAGTCCGTTTGCCGTACCCGTTTTCGGTCACGACGAGAACGTCCGCGTCGTCCTGCGCCACATTCACGGCAATCACTTCGTCGCCTGCGCGGAGCCGCATGCCCTGGACGCCCGATGCGTCGCGGCCCATGGCGCGGGCGTCGCTGCCGTGGAAGCGGATCGCCTGACCCTTGCGCGAGACCATCAGGATGTCGTCGGTGCTCGCCGCGTGCCGGACGCCGATGAGCTCGTCGCCCTCGCGCATCTTGATCGCGATGATTCCGTCCGAGCGCAGCGGCGTGTTGTACGCCGACAGGCGCGTCTTCTTCACGACCCCCTTCTTCGTGGCGAACACCAGGTGCTCAGCCTCCTCGAAGTTGCGCGTCTGGACCACCGCGCGAACCTGCTCGTCCTGGCGGAACGGAAGCAGGTTCTGGATGGCCCGGCCCTTCGACTGGCGAGACCCGAGGGGCAACTCGTGCACCTTGAGCCGGTAGACCTTGCCGACGTTGGTGAAGAACAGGATGTAGTCGTGCGTCGACGCAACGAAGAGATGCTCGATGTAGTCCTCGTCTTTGAGATCCATGCCCATGACACCGATACCGCCGCGGCGCTGTTCGCGATACGTCGTCACGGGTAGGCGCTTGATGTAGTTCGACCGCGTGATCGCGATCACCATGTCCTCTTCCGCGATCAGGTCTTCGAGCTCGAGTTCGTCTTCGGCCTGCACGATCTCGGTGCGCCGATCGTCGGACTTGCCGTAAATCTCCTTGAGCTCGAGCAACTCCTCTTTGATCACGCCGTCGATGCGCGCAGGGTCGCCGAGAATCGCGCGCAGCTCGGCGATCCGCTCTTGCAGGTCGTCGTACTCGCCCTGAATCTCCTCCCGCGCCAGTCGGGTCAGCCGCGAGAGCCGCAGGTCGAGGATCGCCTGCGCCTGGATCTCCGACAGGTCGAAGGTGCTCATCAGCCCTTCGCGTGCAGAATCGGTGTCTGCGGCGCCACGGATGAGCGCGATGACCGCGTCGAGCGCGTCGAGCGCCTTGAGGTAGCCCTGCAGGACGTGCGCCCGCTTCTCGGCCTGACGCAGCTCGTACTTCGACCGGCGCGTGACGACTTCGCGCTGGTACTCGAGGTAGTGCCTGATCAGCTCGAGCAGCGACAGCGTCTTCGGTGCGCCGTCGACGAGTGCGACCGCGTTGTAGCCGAACGTCGTCTGCAGGGGCGTCAGCTTGAAGAGTTTGTTCAGCGCGACCTGCGGCACCGCTTCGCGCTTCAGCTCGACGTAGATGCGCATGCCCTCCTTGTCGGAGTGGTCTTGCAGCGCGTCGTCCGACATCGGCACCTCGGTGAGCGTGCCGGCCTTCACGAGATCGGCGATCTTGTCGATCACGCCGCCCTCGCCGGCTTTGCGCACGCCGTACGGAAGCTCGGTGATGATGATCGCGCTCTTGCCGCCGCGCAGCTGCTCGATGTGCGCACGGCCGCGCACCATGATCCGGCCGCGGCCCGAGCGGTACGCATCGCGAATGCCGCCGCGGCCAACGATCGAGCCGCCTGTGGGGAAGTCGGGCCCCTTGATGATCTGCGAAAGCCGCTCGACGTCGATGTTCGGGTCCTCGACCATCGCGATGATCCCGTCGACGACCTCGCCGAGATTGTGCGGCGGCACGTTCGTCGCCATTCCGACGGCGATGCCCGAGGAGCCGTTGACGAGCAGGTTCGGGAAGCGCGCGGGCAGCACGGTCGGCTGTCGGCGCGACTCGTCGTAATTCGGCTCGAAGTCGACGGTGTCGGCGTCGATGTCGCGAAGCAGCTCCGTCGCCATCCGCGAAAGGCGGCACTCGGTGTAGCGCATCGCACCCGCGGGATCGCCGTCGACAGAGCCGAAGTAGCCCTGGCCGTCGATCAGCGGGTAGCGCATCGAGAACGGCTGCGCGAGCCGGACGAGCGCGTCGTAGATCGCCGAGTCGCCGTGCGGGTGGTAGTTGCCCATCACGTCGCCGACGACGCGGGCGGACTTACGCGTGGGACGGTTCGGCTGCAGCCCCGCTTCGTGCATCGCGTAGAGCACGCGGCGGTGCACCGGCTTGAGCCCGTCGCGCACGTCCGGCAGCGCGCGGCTCACGATCACACTCATCGCGTAGTCGAGGAAGCTGGTGCGGACTTCCTGGTCGAGCTCTCGCGTCTCGACCCGGCCGGCGCCCAAAGGCTCGGGCGTCAGTTCAGACATGGGCCCTAAACATCGAGGTTCCGGACCTCCAGTGCGTTCTGCTCGATGAAGAGCCGGCGCGGCTCGACCTCGTCGCCCATCAGGCGGGAGAACCAGAGGTCGGCGGCGGCCGCATCGTCGACCTCGACGCGGATCAGCATCCGGCGCGCGGGGTCCATGGTCGTCGACCAGAGCTCGGCGGCGTTCATCTCGCTGAGGCCCTTGAACCGGGTGATCTGCAGGCCGCTCTTCGCCAGCGTCAGGGCCGCGTCACGCAGGTCCTCGAAGGTGAGCGCCTCCTGGCTCTGCTTGCCGAGCTTGAGCGAGAACGGCGGCAGACCGCCCACGATCTCGGCGAGACGTCCGTACGTCGTGCGCACGCGGTCGTAAATCGGCGAGGCGAAGAGCTCTGCCGGCACGACGATGTTCTGCCGGGCGCTCGTCTCGACCTCGATGACCTGGATGCGCAGAGCCTCCGCATCGGAGGTCGCCTCGAGCGTGTAGCCGTTTCCTTCCGCGAGATCGATCGCGGTGACTGCCTCGGCCGGCGAGGACGCAGTCGTTTCCACGAGGCGGTGCGTGAGCACGAAGTCGGCCACGTGTGGGCCGAAGTCGGCGCGGAGCCGCGCCGCCCAGCCCTGGTACTCGTTGAGCGTGCGGGCGAAGCGCGCGTACCGCGCCTGCGTGAGCTTGACCGCCTCACCGTTGTGGGCGACGATGTCGAGCGCCGGGAACCGCTCGCGTACGAGCAGCTCCTCGAGCTGCGAGTCCTTCTCGAGATAATTCTGCTGATTTCCCATCCGCGCGAGGTAGAGCGGCGGCACCGCGATGTACACGTGGCCGCGCTCGAACAGCTCGGGCATGTGCCGGTAGAGGAACGTCAACACGAGCGTGCGGATGTGCGCGCCGTCCACGTCGGCGTCGGTCATGACGATCACGCGGTGGTAGCGCAGCTTGGCGATGTCGAACTCCTCGCCGATGCCCGTGCCGATCACCTGGACGAGCAGCTGCACCTCGGAGTTCGAGAGCACCTTGTCGATGCGGTTTTTCTCCGAGTTGATGATCTTGCCGCGGAGCGGCAGGATCGCCTGATTCGACTTGTCGCGCGCGTCCTTCGCAGCGCCGCCGGCGGAGTTTCCCTCGACGATGAACATCTCTGCGAGCTCCGGATCGCGAACCTGGCAGTCCGCGAACTTCTTCGCGATCTCGCCGCCGAAGGCGCCCTTGCGGCGAGTGAGGTCGCGCGCCTTCCGCGCAGCCTGGCGCGCCCGGGACGCTGAGATCGCCTTCTGGATGATCTGTTTCGCGTCCGTCGGGTTCTCTTCGAGGAACTCGGACAGCTTGGAGTTGACCGTCGACTCGACGAAGCCCTTCACCCACGGGTTGCCGAGCTTCGTCTTCGTCTGCCCTTCGAACTGCGGGTCCTGCAGCTTCACGGAGACCACCGCGGCGAGCCCTTCGCGGACGTCCTCGCCTTCGAGGTTGTCCTCCTTCTCCTTCAGGAGGTTCATGTCGCGCGCGACTTTGTTGAGCGTTCGGGTCAGCGCCGCGTTGAAGCCCGACAGGTGCGAGCCGCCCTCGTGCGTGTTGATGTTGTTGGCAAACGTATAGACCGACTCCTGGTACGACGCGTTCCACTGCATCGCGACCTCGACCGCGCCCTTGTCGTTCTCGCCGTCGAAGAACGCGATTCGCTTGTGGATCGAGTCCTTCGTCGCGTTCACGTGCGCGACGAAATCTCTGATGCCGCCCTCGTAGTGGAACTCGACGGTCTCGCCGCCGGCGCGCTCGTCGGTCACGATGATGCGCAGGCCGCGCGTGAGGAACGCCGTCTCGCGCAAGCGCTGGAGCAGCGTCTCGGCGGAGAGCTCCACCTCCTCGAAGATCTCGGCGTCCGGAAGGAAGGAGATCGTCGTGCCGGTGTCGCCCTTGTCGGCGTCGCGGACGATTGCGACATCGCCGTTCGGAACGCCGCGCGTGAACTCCTGGCGGTACACCTTGCCGTCGCGGCGAACTTCTGCGATGAGCCACTCGGACAGCGCGTTCACGACGGAGACGCCCACGCCGTGCAGGCCGCCGGAGACCTTGTAGGCGGACTCCTCGCCGCCAAACTTGCCACCGGCGTGCAGCTTCGTCAGGACAACGGTGAGCGCCGACGTTCCCTGGTCTTCCATCAGGTCGACCGGGATGCCCGAGCCGTAGTCGCGGACCGTCACGGAGTTGTCCGGATGGAGGGTCACCTCGATCCGGTCGTTGCGCCCTGCGAGTGCTTCGTCGACGCTGTTGTCGACGACTTCGTAGACCAAGTGGTGGAGCCCGCGAGGGCCCGTCGACCCGATGTACATGCCCGGTCGCAGACGGACCGGCTCGAGGCCTTCGAGAACCGTGATGTCCTTGGCGGTATATGTGGCTTCAGTCATGAAAAAAGCCCTGCAAATTCCCTACTTGCGGGCACCCCGAATTCTAGCAAAACGAGCGGTCGTTATCGCCGTCCGCGAGGCTTGCCGCGACGGTCTTTGCGACCACTTTGCGGAGGTCTTCGTCACGAATCACTCGTGTGAGTGAGTCAGCTTTGGCGACGTGCTCCGCAGTCGGCCTCACGGGCGCTCTCCCGGGTGCCTCGAGCGGGTCCTCTTCGGGCTCCGGCAGCGGCCCGGCGGCGAACGCAATTCGGCGAGGAGCGACATCGCCGAGTCGTGCGCGAATCTCCTCCGCGCGCGTCGTGAGCTCGAACGCCCAGATCGAGTCCTGCGTGTGGATGTGCAACGTGCCGTCGCGGGTGATGCGCGCCGGCCACGCGTTGCGCGCGATCTCGGCCCCGACGGCCGCGGGCCACGCCTCGACGACGGGAGCCATGCCTGCCGCCGGCCCGAAGCGGCGGAGCTGGCGGGCGATGTCGGCGCCGACGCGTTCCACTCAGGCAGCCTGCACGACGCCGGGAGAGACGCGGAGGAGCTGCGCGGGCTCGACGGGCAACGCCGAGGGCTCCGTCGCCGTGATCAGCGTCTGGCCGACCTGGAGCACGCGCTCGGCGAGGATGCGGCGCCGGTCGGAATCGAGCTCGGAGAGGACGTCGTCGAGCAGGAGCAGGGGCGGCACGCCGCGCCGCTCGAGGATGAGCTCCGCCTCCGCGAGTAGCAGCGCCAGGACCGTCAGCCGCTGTTCCCCCTGCGACCCGAAGTTGCGGAGATCGCGCGAGCCGCTGCTGAGCAGCACGTCGTCCAGGTGGGGGCCGAGGCCCGTCGAGCCTCGCTCCAGGTCGCGCTCGAGGCGCGCGTCGAGCGCGTCCACGGTCGGCGGCTGTCCCTCGTAGGTCATCCGAGCAGCCGGCAGGCCGAGCTCCTCCGCACGTTCGGCGAAACCGGGTGCAAGCGAGGCGACCGCCTCGGTCCGTGCTTCGACGAGTTTCGTCCCGAGCGTCGCAACCTGTTCGGTCCACGGCACGATCGTCTCTGGCGACGAGTAACCCGCGGCCGCACGACGCAGCGCGGCGTTGCGTTGCGCGATCGCCGCGCCGTACTCGACCGACAGCGATGCGCGCGCAGGCGAGAGCCGCCCGAGCACGCGGTCGAAGTACGCACGCCGCACCGCGGGCCCACCCTTCACCACGGACAGCCGGTCCGGTGTGAACACGAGCGTCGCAACCTCCGAGCGCAACTGCTCGGCGGCTCGGAGCGTCGCACCGTTCAGCTTCGCGCGCTTGCCTTCGCCGAGCTCGAGCATCACTTCGAGCTCGACCTTCGCGTCACCACGCGCGCCGCGCAGCGCGATCCGGCCCTGACGCTCTCCGAAGCGTACGAGCTGTGCATCTGTCCGCGTTCGCGGAGAGAAGCCCTGCGTGCCGACGTGCAGCGATTCGAGCAGGTTCGTCTTCCCGGCACCGTTCGGCCCGACGGCGAGCACGAGCCCGGGCTGCAGGTCGAGATCGAGGCGCGCGTACGAGCGAATGTTGCGAAGCGAGACTCTGTCGACGATCAGATCAGCCTGGCAGCCGGATCGGCATGATCAGGTACGTCGGATCGTCCTCGCCGCCCTCGATCACGGCCGGGCGCAGCGGAGAGATCAGTCGCAGCTTGATCTCGTCCTCGGCGATCGACTCGATGCCTTCGCGCAGGAACTCGGCGTTGAACCCGATCTCGAGCGGCTCTCCGGCGAACTGCACCGGTAGCGACTCCTTCGCCTCGCCGACATCCTGCGTGCGCGCGAACACCGTGAGCTCGCCCTCGGCGAAGCGAAGCTGGATCGGCGAGGTGCGCTGCACCATCACACCGACGCGCCTGACGACGTCGAGCACTTCGTTGCGCGGCAGGGTGACGTCGTGCTCGAACGTCTCGGGCAGCAGCTGTTTGTAGTTCGGGAACTGCCCGTCGATGCGTCGCGTCGTCAGCCAGACCTCGTCGGCAGCGAACACCACCTGGTTGTCGTGGACGCCGAGCTCGATGTTGTCGCCGGACTGCGCGATCCGCGCCAGCTCTGCGAGCGCGCGCGCCGGGATGATCGCCTCGAGCTCGGGCACCTCGCCGCTCAGCTCGGTCTCCTTGACGGAGAGCCGGTACGAGTCGGTCGCGGCCATGACGAGCTTGCCGGCCTCGAAGCGGACGAGGATGCCGGTGAGTACAGGGCGGGACTCGTCCCGCGACGCGGAGCGCGCGACCCGCGAAACGGTGTCGAGCAGCGACTCCCGTTCAACGGTGAACGTTCCGACGGCGTCGAGATCGGGCAGACGCGGAAAGTCCTCGGCGGCGTAGGTGTTCAGCGTCGAGGTGGACGGGCCTGACGTGATGTGGACGACGCTCTCCTCTGCCCGGTGCTCGATCGTCACCTCGTTGTCCGGCAACAGGCGAACGAGATCGACAAGGAGGCGGCCTGGGACGACGATTGATCCTTCGCCATCGACCTGCGCTTCGACGGACGAGCGAAGCGACAGCTCCATGTCGGTTGCGGCGAGATGCAGGCGGCCTGCCTCGGCGCGCAGCAAGACGCCGGAGAGAATCTGGACGCTTGCCCGGGTCGAGACTGCTCTGGCGACGACGCCGAGCTTCTGCGCGAGCTCATCGCGTTGAGTGACGATTTTCATCCCCGTCCCCACAATGGTGTTGCTTTCAATCATTTAAAAAACCTCGTTGTAGTCATAGGGGGTGTTAGGACCGGGGAGGAAGGGCTCCTCGCCCCTGGTTGAGCCATTCTCGCAGGGGAAGCAGACAGTGGACAAGTCGAGGTCGTCAACAGGCACCAGACCTCAACGGACCTGTTTCACACGTGCGGTCAATTCCTGCACAAGGTTGTAGACAGATCTGTCCTCACGGATCAGACGCGCGATCTTCGAGGTCGCGTGGATCACCGTCGTGTGGTCGCGGCCGCCGAATTCCCTGCCGATCTTCGGGAGCGAGGAGTCGGTGAGCTCGCGCGAGAGATACATCGCGACCTGGCGGGGATAGACGATGTTCTGAGACCGTTTGTCGCTGCACAGCTCGTCCATCGTCAGCTGGAAGCGTTCCGAGACGAGCTCCTGGATGCGTTGAATCGAGACCTCCGCCGCCTCGCCGGTCGGGAAGACGTCCTTCAGCACGTCCTCGGCGAGCTCGACGGAAAGGGCGCGCCCGGTGAGCGAAGAGAACGCGACGACGCGCGTGAGCGCGCCTTCGAGCTCGCGGATGTTCGTGGAGATACGCGACGCGATGAAGGACAGCACCTGCGGGTCGGCGACGTGGATCCCGTCGGTCTTCACCTTCTTGCGCAGGATCGCGATCCGCGTCTCGAGGTCGGGCGGCTGGACGTCCGTGATCAGGCCCCACTCGAACCGCGACCTGAGCCGCTCCTCGAGCGTCGCGATATCCCGCGGGGGACGGTCCGAGGACATGACGATCTGGGAGCCGGCCTCGTACAGCGAGTTGAAGGTGTGGAAGAACTCCTCCTGGATCCGTTCCTTGTGCTCGAAGAACTGCACGTCATCGACGAGGAGCAGGTCATAGGTGCGGTAGCGCTGCTTGAAGCCCTCGATGCGCTTGTCGCGGAGCGAGTTGATGAAGTCGTTCATGAACGTCTCGCTCGTGACGTAGCGGACGGACAGGTCGCTCGAGTGCTCTGCGACGTACTGCGCGATTGCCTGCATCAGGTGCGTCTTGCCGAGACCGGTCCCGCCGTAGATGAAGAGCGGGTTGTAGGCCTGGGCCGGCGCTTCCGCGACCGCCAGGGCGGCGGCGTGGGCAAAGCGGTTGGACGAGCCGATCACGAAGAGGTCGAACGTGTACTTGGGGTTCATGCCCGAATCGGGCCCGCCCGCGCCGATCCGCCGCGGCGCCTCCGTGGGCGCAGGCGTCTCCGCCGGGACGCGCTCGGTCACCGTGAGTGCCACTCGCCGCTCCTGGCCTGTGACGTCGCGCACGGCGGCGCCGATCAGTCCGAGGAAGTGGCCCTCGATCCACTCGCGCGTGAAGTCGTTGGGAACGCCCAGCACGAATGCGTCGTCCGAGAGCTCCGCGCCCTCCGCCTCGTCGAACCACGTGCGGTACGTGGTCTCGTTGAGGGCCCCTTTGAGCCGACCAGCCACCTCGTTCCACAGGCTCTCCGCAGTCAGCTCAATTGGGCGATTCACGCCGCCGTACCACTCCTCTTCGGCTGGGGGAGCGCGAGCATAGCAGCGTGCTTCCGCACCTACAACGCGTGGAAACTGGGGATGAAACTATGTGTATTTGCAGGACTTTCTCTCACTCCACACAACTCTCCACACCTGTGGACGGAGTGTGATGGTTCGTCACATTTGGAGGCACTTCTCGCCTGCAGGTCTGTGGATAACGTTGTGCACCAACGCTTGTCTATACTGGCCCGCCACGCCTCCTCTTTGGGGCTTTTTTCTCCTCCTTTCTCGATCTCGTGAAACGCACTTACCAGCCCAACGTGCGCCGGCGGAAGCGCAAGCACGGATTTCGTGCGCGCATGGCGACGCGTGCCGGCCGCGCAATTCTCAAGCGCCGCCGTGCCAAGGGCCGTAAGCGCCTTTCCGCGTAACCGCTGTGCAGCGCCGGAACCGTCTGTCTCGTTCGCGAGACTTCGACGCCGTCTACCGGCAGGGCCGCTCGACCTCGACGCGGTTCCTCGTCCTCTACTGGTTCGAGCGTGGCGAGGAGCCCGGTGATCCGCGGCTCGGGCTCGCCGTTCCGCGGTCGACCGGGAACGCGGTCGCACGCAACAAGATCAAGCGGCAGCTCCGCGACGTCTGGCGCGCCCGGCTCGAACGCATTCCGGGCGGGCGGGACTACGTGCTGATCGCGAAGCCGGGGCTCGCGGAGGCAGTGGCGGCGAACGGGTTCGACTGGCTCGGCGAGCGTGTCGACGAGGTTCTCGGGAAGGCCGCGGCGTGAGGTATATCGGCGTCGGAGCCGTGTGGGTCTACCGGGTCACGCTCGGACCGTTCCTCGGCGTGGGCCAGTGCAAGTACCACCCGTCGTGCTCCCAGTACGCGATCGACGCGTACAAGGAATTCGGGCTCTTCAAGGGGACGGTGCTCGCCGGCTGGCGGCTGCTGCGCTGCAATCCGTGGAGCCGCGGCGGCGTCGACTACGCGCGCGACCAGCAGGTGTTCCGTTGATCGGGTTGATCGTCGCGAGCCCGCTCACGCCGCTCGAGCATCTGCTTCGCCATGTCCTGAACGCCCTGCACAGCGCGGGGCTGCCGTGGGCATGGTCGATCGTCGGGCTCACGATCATCGTTCGAGTCCTGCTCGTTCCGCTCACGGTGAAGCAGATCCATTCGATGCAGAACATGCAGGCGCACGCGCCGCAGATGAAGGAGATTCAGAAGAAGTACAAGGGCGACCGCGCGAAGCTCAACGAAGAGCTGATGAAGTTCTACAAGGAGAACAACATCAACCCGGCCGCGTCGTGCCTGCCGCTCCTTGCGCAGCTGCCGGTCTTCATCGGGCTCTTCTACACGCTCCGACACTTCGCGAAGCACCCGCCGCCGGGCGACCTCTCGTGGCTGCATTTCGTGCCCAACATCGCGAAGCACGCCAACAGCCACTGGTCGGGCTTCGTGCTGCTCGCGGTCTACGTGCTGAGCCAGGTCGCCTCGACATACTTCATGTCCGGGACGATGCAGCAGTCGCAGCGGGTGCTGATGATGATCCTGCCGATCGCCTTCATCCCCTTCATCCTCAGATTCCCGACCGGCCTCGTCCTGTACTGGATGACGACGAACCTCTGGACGGTCGGGCAGGGCTTGATCACGCGCCGCCTGATCCCGAAGGTCGCGCCGCCGGCGCCCGGGCCGAAGCGCTCGTCTCGGACTCCGCCCAAGGAGCCGCCGCCGCCGGACGGCGGCCAGCCCGTCGAGCCGCCACAGCAACCGAAACCGAACGGCGGCCAGCCGCGCCGCGTGAAGCGGAAGAAGAAGGCACAGCGCTGATGGAGCTGCAGGTCGAGGCGACCGGCGAGACGGTTGGCGAGGCCAAGTGGGCTGCGCTGCGCGAGCTCGAGCAGCAACATCCGGGGCTCGACAAGTCCGCCGTGCGCTTCCAGGTCGTGACCGAAGGCGAGCGCGGCCTCCTCGGTGTCGGCTTCACGCCGGCGCAGGTGATCGCCACCGTCTCCACCGCCGCTGTCGCAGAGCCCGCGCCGCCGTCCGACGAGACGGAGCTGGCCGCCGAGGCGCGGGAGCTCGTGACGCGGATCGCCGACGGGATCGGCGTGGTCGGGCGGATCGACGTCGAGGAGACGGACGACGTCATCACCGTCTCGTGTGTCGGCCCCGACTTGGGCATGCTCATCGGTCGCCACGGCCAGACGATCGATGCCGTGCAGTACCTCGCGAACGCCGTCATGTGGCGACGTCATCCGGAGGACCGCAAAGAGGTCGTCATCGACGCCGCGGGCTACCGGGAGCGGCGGCGCGTGTCGCTCGAGGCGCTCGCGGTCCGCTCCGCCGAGCGCGCGCTCACGGACGGCGAGCCCGTCGAGCTCGAGCCGATGACGGCGGTCGAGCGCAAGGTCGTGCACCTGCGCCTGAAGGAGTTCGTCGGCGTCGAGACGACGAGCGACGGCACCGAGCCGAACCGCTACGTCGTCGTCCACCCGGTTGCTTGACGGCTGACGCCTGGCTGCGCGCCCTGGTGGCGACGCCCGGTCTAACGGCGATCGCGGACATCGAAGAGGCGCGCCGTGTCCTCCTCGACGATTCGCTCCGCGGCGCCGACCTCGTCGCGGAGTTCGACGGCCCGCTCGTCGACGTCGGTTCCGGTGGGGGCGTGCCGGGCATTCCGCTGGCGTTCGCCTTGGGGGATCGGGAGGTGACGCTGCTCGAAGCGACCGGACGCAAGTGCGACTTTCTGCGCGACTGGGCGCCGCCCAACGCGCGCGTCGTGCAGGGGCGGGCCGAGGAACAGGAGACCGACGTGTACGGCGTCGCGGTGGCAAAGGCGCTCGCCATCCCACCTGTGGCCGCCGAGTGGTGTCTGCCGCTCGTGCGACCGGGGGGTGCCGCGATCATCTGGGTCGGCCCGAGCGTCGATCTCGAGCACGTCGGCCGGGTCGCGTTGCAGGTCGGAGGCGAGCTCGATTCGAACCGCGACGGGCTGCTCGTTTTGCGCAAAGTGCGACCGACTCCGGCCGGGTTTCCGCGCAGGACCGGCGTAGCCAGAAAGCGTCCGTTGGACTGAGTACTCTGGCAAGGTGGCGAAGGTCTACGCAGTTGCGAATCAGAAAGGTGGGGTCGGTAAGACGACCACTGCCATCAACCTCGCTGCGTGCCTTGCAGAAGCCGGCGAGCCGGCGCTCGTCATCGATCTCGATCCGCAGGCGAACGCGACTTCCGGGCTCGGCGAGCGTGCCAACGGCATCTCGACGTACGACCTGCTCGACGGCGCGCCGCTGCGCGAGCTGACGAAGCCGACGAAGTTCCCGAACCTCCACCTCGTGCCGTCGAAGCCGGAACTTGCCGGGCGCGACCGTCGAGCTCACGCGGCACGACGACGGCGAGACATATCTGCGCCAGGCGCTCGCCGACGGCACCGACGAGTACTCGTTCGTCTTCCTCGACTGCCCGCCCTCTTTCGGGCCGCTCACGGTGAACGCGCTGGCCGCGGCCGACCGTGTGCTCATTCCCGTGCAGGCCGAGTACTACGCGCTCGAGGGGCTCTCGCAGCTCGTGCAGTCGATCAACCTCGTGAAGGCGCGACTGAACCCGCGCCTCGCGGTCGGCGGTGTTCTGCTCACCATGGTCGACGGACGCACGCGGCTCTCCGCCGACGTCGAGGCGGAAGTGCGCAAGCACTTCGGCGAGCTCGTGTTCACGCAGACAGTCCCGCGGTCCGTGCGCCTTGCAGAAGCGCCGAGCCACGGTCTCCCGGCAATCGCGTACGACCGCCGCTCACGCGGCGCGGACGCCTACTGGAAGGTGGCGATGGAGCTTGTCGAGCGCGCGTGAGAGACGAGGCCTCGGCCGGGGCCTCGAAGTGTTGTTGGGCGGCGCCGCACCGAGCGAGCTCGCGGAGCTGCCCGTCGATGCGATCCACCCGAACCCGAAGCAGCCGCGACGACGCTTCGACTCCGACGCGGGCGCAGGCCTTGCCGACTCGGTGCGCGCGGCCGGCGTCGTCCAGCCCGTGCTCGTTCGGCCACGCACCGCCGGTGGCTACGAGCTGATCGCCGGCGAGCGCCGCTGGCGCGCCGCCCGTGAGGCGAAGCTCGCAACGGTTCCCGCTGTCGTCCGCGAGGCCGACGACCGCGAGACGCTGCTGCTCGGCCTGGTCGAGAACGTCGCCCGCGAGGACCTGTCACCCATCGAAGAGGCACGCGCCTTCGCGGTCGTCCTCGACGAGTTCGGGCTCTCGCTCGGCGAGCTCGCCGAGCGGGTTGGCAAGTCGAAGCCCGCCGTGTCGAACCGCGTGCGTCTGCTGGAGCTGCCCGAGGACGTGCTGAAGATGGTGGAGCGCGGACAGCTGAGCGAAGGACACGCGCGCGCCGTGCTCGCCGTGCCGGACCACGAAGGTCGCCGAGCGCTCGCGCGCAAGATCGTCCAGAAGGGGATGTCCGTTCGCGCCGCAGAGCGCGCTGCCCGCTGGGCCGGGGCGAAGACGAAGCAGCGCCGCCAGTCGACGAAGCTCGATCCCGCTCTCGTCGTCCGGGCGAAGACGGCCGCGGACCGGATCACCGGCTTCTCCAGCCGGGTCGTCTCGAACAGGCTCGAAATCGCCTTCGCGGACGAAACCGAGCTCGAGGAGCTGGTCGAAGCCCTGGAGAACGCCGCCGGCTAGCTCTAGCCGTATCCCGTTCCGCCGGCGAGGCGTTGAACGGGTGACGTGCTCGGACTGTGGCTAGACGACATGGAGTCCCTCGAGGCGATCTCGCAGGACGACGAGGCCAGGCGGATCTTCCTCCGAATGGCCGCGATGTCGCGTGACGGCAGAACAAGCAGCTTCCTGAGCGAGCTCGCGTGCGACGAAGACCTCGACGACGAAACCAAGGGCACGCTCCGAGAGCTGGCAGAGGACAATTCATTCCTTCTGGCCGTCGAGGACTACGTCTCCCGCACCGAACTTCTTCACTAACAACATCCCGCCGCCACGGGCGACCTGGCGGCCGTGGCCCACGAACGATGTCGGAGAAACCGATCCTTCGGAAATCATCATGGCCGCGAAGCGGCCGGATTTCCGAAGGGAGAGTGGGCGATCGTGGACTCGAACCACGGACCTCCGCCTTATCAGAGCGGCGCTCTAACCAACTGAGCTAATCGCCCCCCGGGAGGCCGGATTGTAGCGGGACGCGTGTAACTGGCCTATGCTCGCGCGCATGGCCACGCTCCGGGATGTCATGACCGAGGAGGTACTGACCGTCGAGCCGTCGGACACGATCGGCGAGGCGGCTGAGAAGATGACGCAGCACGGTGTCGGCGCGGTCGTCGTCTCGGATTTCGGCCGCATGATCGGGATCTTCACGGAGCGCGATCTGATGCGTGCGGTCGCGGGCCGGGTGCACTCGAGCGAAGCGCGGGTGCGTGAGTGGATGACTCCCGACCCCGTGAGCATGACCGAGGACGCATCCGTCGACGAAGCGGGAGCGACGATGATCGAACGAGGCTTTCGCCACATCCCGGTCGTCGCCGGCGAGCGCGCCGTCGGCATCGTGAGCATCCGCGACGTCGCGGAGTGGCGCCTCAAAGAACGGTCCGACTAAGGGATACCGCCGCAAGGTCTGGAGGCCGATGAACGGATCGGCGTCTGACTGTTCGTCCTGCGGCTGTGAAAATCGGAGATCTCGTCACCTACGAAGGGAAGGCCTACGTGCTGCGTGGGCTCGAGCCCATGAGCGTGCCCGACCGGCGCGTCGAGCTCGAGGATCCCGAAAGCGGCGAGGTCGTCGTTGTGCCCCTGGCGGAGGTTTCGCCGCAAGACCCCTGAGCTACGATCTCTAGTGAGGCCTATGCAGGAGATGCAGATCTACGGGGTGAGCTTCGATCTGGTCGGGAAACAGCCGATCGTGCTGCTCAAGACGGCCGAAGGAAACAAGTTCCTGCCGATCTGGATCGGCCACCCGGAGGCGGCAGCGATCTTGATGAAGCTGCAGAGCGCGTCCACGCCGCGGCCGATGACGCACGACCTGGTGACCGACATGCTCGACCAGCTCGGCGCGCAGGTGACGCGCATCACGGTCACCGAGCTGCGCGAGAACACGTTCTACGCCCAAATCACCGTTCAGCTCGACGGCTCGGAGATCGAGGTCGACTCACGTCCTTCGGATGCGATTGCGCTCGCGATTCGCGCCGAGGCGCCGATCTTCGCCGCAGACGACGTGATCGAAGACTCGGCGATCGAGTTCGAAGGGGATGACGTGACCGAGGAAGAGATCGAGTCGAAGGTCTCCGAGTTCAAGCGCTTTCTCGACGAGGTCACTCCCGACGAGTTCGCGGTCGACCCCGAGGACGAATAGTTAACCCGCTTCGTCGCGGCCGACCTCACGCTTGGTGAGGTCGAGGACTTCCTCGAACAGCTCGCGCAATCCGTCGTTCGAGAGCGGACCGCGGTTCGCACGCTGCAGGTACTGGAGCATCCACTCCTCGCGCTCCGGATCGACGAAGCCGATGCCTCGCGACTCCTTGTACCGCTTCAGCTGTGCGACCAGCTTCAGGCGTGCGTTGATCGCCTCGACGATCGACCGGTCGGTATCCGAGATTTGCTGGCGCAGCTGCTTGATGAGGGGGTCTTCGGTCATGGGCGTCCCGGCCATTTCAGCTTGACAGGCTCGTTGCTCGCAGGCAGTGCGATCAGCCGAAAGGGATACGTGACCCGAGCCCGGACCGGATCGCCGAGCGCCGGTGTTCGCTCGTGGACCGTGACGACGATGTGGCCGCCGGTGTCGCGCACGCTGACGATGCGCAGGTCGTAGCCCGTGCTCGAACGAGGGCCGGCCGCGACGAGGTAGGCCTCCCGGCGCGTGAAGTCGATCGGCGGCACGTGAATGTCCCGGCCCGGGTTGTTCCGCTGCAGCACGGCACTGAGTGCGGCTTCGCTGCGAAAGACGTCGCGCGTGATGCGCGTGAACGCGAGGGCGCCCGCCTGCTTCGTCAGGTCCTCGTAGGGAACGGCGCGCGACGTGCCACCGCACCCGGCGACCGCGAGCAGCAGCACCACTCCGGCGCTAATACACGTACACGGTCTCGCCGTACGGGATCGTCCGGTAGAGGAACGGAGCGACCCACATCGGCACGCGAACGCAGCCGTGGCTCGCCGGATACGGGGGAACGGACGGGTTGCCGTGGATCGCATAGCCACCAGTGAAGTACATCGGGTCGTAGAGGGTGCCGAGCGGGCTCGGATCGAAGCCTCCCACCTTGCGGTAGACGGCGAACCTGCCGACGGGTGTGAACGCACCCGCCACGCCCGCGGTCGAGATCGGGACGATCAACGCGATCTGCGAGTGCTGCACGACGTAGAGCACCTGTAGGCCCTTGTTTACTTCGAGGTGGTTCGCCGGGGCGGCGAACCGCGGGGTCGGCCGGCGCGGATGGGCCAGCGCCCGCCAGAAGCGCGCGTCGGCGATGCCGGTGCGGGGAAGTCCCTGGACCTTCTGGAAGGCGTAGACGGCGTCAAGCATCCGGCCGTCGAAGTAGGGGCCGGAGGGAGCCGCGTAATGAAGCCCGTGGAGCTGGGCGCCGAGCTGCGCCACCGCCGCCGCGCGCGCCCCGATCGCCAGGCGCGGCAAGACGACGCTTGCACGCAGCACGCGCGCGGCATTCCCGTACCCCTCGGCGGGCACGGCAGCGGCGCGGATCACGTAGGTGGTCAGGCGCCGCGTGTCGAGCTTGATCCTGACCCTCCCGTCGAAAGACCGATCGACGAGCACGTTCTGGCCGCGCGAGATCTTGACGGCGAGCGTGCCTGCGCGGGCCGGGACGAGCTTCGCGGTGAAGTAGTAGGCGCTCCCGCGAGCACTGCTCCCGGCGAAACGCGTTACGAGCCGCGGCACCACGCGAAGCTCGAGCGGTGACGACGACGCTCGATCGCTGACCGCGGTGTAGGCGCCCGGCTGCTTGATCCGCGCCAGCAGCACGTAGCTGCCGTCGCTTCGCGTCTTCGCCTTCGCGATCCGCCCACTCGGTCCTTCGAGCGCCACCGAGACGTTCTGCTCCGCCGGGACGATCGCGCCGCGAAACGCGACCTTGCGGTCATAGCGTGGTGCGACCAGGCCGGACAGTGTCAGGCCGCTCGCTGTGATCTGCACGGTTTGACTCGTCGCTGCTCCATCGGCGCTCTTCGAGGTGAGGGTCGCAGTCCAGCGGCCCGCGGCGTAGGTGTGCTCTGCCGTCTGGCCGTCCGCGACCGCGCCGTCGCCGAAGTCCCAGTGGTAGGCCGTGGCGCCCCCCGACGCGGAGAACGTCACGTGCAAGGGCGCGGCGCCCGCTATCGGCGTTGCCTGGATCGTGACCAGGGGCGCTGCTCCCGCAGCGGCCGGGACGAAGATCAGAAGGGCGAGAGCGCAGACCAGGCCGCAGCGCACGCGCGGAGAATACCCACCTGGGGCTTACCTGCAACAGCGATTGTCAACGCGACCGCGTTGAAGAGACCGTGGACGATCATGCCCGGGTACACGCTGCCGACTCGACTGCGCAGATAAGCGAGCCCGATCCCGAAGGCGACGAGGAGCGGCAGCGCCTGGACGAGACCGTGGGCGAGCCCGAACGCAAGGCCGGTTGCGAGGATCGCCGTCCAGCGCCCGTAGCGGGCGAAGAGCGAATACCCGAGCCCCCGGAAAGTGAGCTCCTCGACGATCGGCGCGACGACGGCGATCCCGATCCCGTTGCCGATGTACGCGGCCAGGTGGCTGGGCTGCCACGTGTCGGGCGTGATCCCCTGCTCGCGCCCTGGGTGGAGGACCGGTCCGAGCAGGCTCGACAGGATGATCATTCCGACGACCACGCCGGCGCCGATTGCCGCAGCCGTAGCCCAGGAGCTCGGCCGGCGGAGAGCGAGCGTCTCGCGGCGGTCGGCGGTGAGGCCGGCGATCCCGTAGACGATCGCCGCGATGATCGCGAACTGCACGAGGTTCCCGACGAGGGTCGACCACTTGTAGAGAAGGTCCTTCGGCGGCTTCCCCTCCGTGAACCGCAGCGAGTAGCTGAGCGTCGCGAACGCCACGACGAAGCTCGTCCAGAGTGCGCGTGCGGTCGTCACGCGACCCACTGCCACAGGGCCCACTGCACGACCGCGACGCCGAGGAACACGGAGCTGCAAGCGATGACAGCTGTGTGCAGGCGCGGCCGGTCCGCTGTGAGCGCGGCCAGGGCGAGGAAGAGCGGAAAGATCACGAGCCCGAACCGGGGCAGCGAGAGCAGCGGCCAGCGCGAGCTCGGATAGCTCAGCGGAATCGCGAGGCTCACCGCTGCGAACACGCCGTATGCCGTGCCGAGCCGGCGCCACGCGACGACCGTGAGACCGATGAAGAGGACGAGAAAGGCGAACGCCTGCACGTTCTCCGCTGCTGCATGCATCGGATTCGTGCCAGGGACGTTCGTGCCGTGGCCCACGACGAACTGCTCGAGCCCGTGCCACGTGGACGTGAGCCCGTGCCAGATGCCGCCGAACGGACCCGCCCAGGAGAGGTGCCGGTGCCAGCGGTCCTGGGCGTTCGAGAACGCGAACGGGTCGTCGACCTGCTGCCAGAGGACGAGCGGATAGATCGCCGCAACGGGAAGCGCGAGCGCAAGCTTCCCGAGGGCCCGGAGACGTTCGCGGTGCCGCCAGGCGAGCACGGCCAGCGCCGGTAGCAACGCGAGCCCGGCTACACGCGTCAGGATCGCGAGTCCCGCGACGACGCCCGCGCCGGCGAAGCGGCCGCGCTCCGCGAGTGAGAACGCTGCGAGCGAGAGCAGCAGGAACAGCGATTCGCTGTACACGGCCTGCAGGAAGAGGGCCATCGGAAAGATTGCGAGGTAGAGCACGCTTCGCGCTGCGCCGTCGGTGCCGAGCCGGTCTTCGGCGAGCCGGTAGAGGAGCACGAAGGAGCCGAGGCAGCAGAGCAGGGAGACGACCAGCCCGGCGACGATGTAGTGGCCGAAGAACACGCGGCCGAGGACTGCGACGAGCGCGGGATACAAGGGTGCGAAGGCTGCGGACGAGTCGTTGTACCCGTGCTGAGCGATGCGGAGAAAGAAGTCGCTGTCCCACCGCGCCCAGATGTCGGTGAAGTAGCCGAGGTCGTGCAGCCTCGCCGTGTCCCAGCGATCGGCGTTCGGATGCCGGTTCGGCTCGAAGAAGAAGAAGGCGAAGATCGCCGCGATCCAGATCGCCGCGCGGCTCCAGAGGTAGAGGTAGAGCGCATCCCTTTGACCCGCGCGCACGGCCGAATGATCATAGGGGGATGCGGATCTTCACTCTTGAAGAGGCCAATGCAGCCGTGGCCGAGCTCCGCCCGGTGGTGGAGCGGATGGTGCAGCACCGCCGGAACCTGACCGCCGCCCAGGTGGAGCAGGCTGAGCTCGTCACGCGGATCGCGAGCAACGGCGGTGACCTGGCGCCGACCGAACTCAACCGCGCCGCGGAGAAGATCCAGCATGAAGCGAACGCCATCTCGGCCTGCGCGGAGGAGATCCAGGAAGCAGGCGCTCAGGTGAAGTCGCTCGAGGACGGTTTGCTCGACTTCCCGGCCAGGCGCGGCGACGAGGTCGTGCTCTTGTGCTGGCAGCTCGGCGAAGCCGAGATCCACTATTGGCACGGAACCGACGAGGGTTTTGCGGCCCGCAAGCCGCTGCCGCTCTAGGGGCGCTGCGCAAAGGAGCGCGCGGCGCCCGTCGAATAGAGGCAAATGGTGCTCTGGGTGCGTCTCATCGTCGTCGGCGTCGTCATGCTCGTGACGATCGTCGTGGCACGCCTCATCGACCGGCGAATCGCCCGACGTGACCTGCCGCCGGGGGCGATCACGCGGTACCGGGTGCTGCGCCGCAGCGTGACGGCCACGATCATCTTCGTCGGGCTGCTGTCGGCGCTCCTCGTGATTCCCGCCGTGCGCGCCGTCGCTGGCGGGCTCCTCGCCTCGTCGGCCGTTCTCGGCATCGTCATCGGCTTTGCGTCGCAGCGGACGCTCGGGAACTTCGTGGCCGGCCTGCTGATCGCGTTCACCCAGCCGCTGCGGCTCGGCGACGACGTGGTGATCGAGAACACCGAGGGGGTCGTCGAGGAGATCGGGCTCATCTACACGTTCGTGCGCACCGAGAACGGCGACCGCCTCGTGATCCCGAACGAAAAGCTCGCCTCGGATACCATCCGCAACTCCACGATCCGCAGTCGAGAGAAGGTCGCCGAGATCAGCCTCCAGGTTCCACTAGGTCAAGACCTCGGTGCCGTCGTGGACCGATTGCGCGGCCTCGACGAGCACGCCGACGCTTTCGTCAGCGAGCTGGCCGGTACCGCAACGGTTGTCGTGCGCGTGCCCGCGCGGGACGAAGCCGCTGCGGAAACGCTCGAACGTGAGCTCCGTCTTCGTGCCCACGAGGCGCTGCGCGCCGAAGGGTTGTACGCATGACGCCCCCGCCTCGCGGACGAAGCTCGCAGTCGGCCGACTCGTTTCTCCTCGACCGTCTGCGCAAGCGCCGCCGCACACGTGCACGGAACAAGCGCAAGCGCGTCGGCAAGCTCGCGCTCGGCGCGCTGATCGGGACGCTGCTGTTCCTCGTCGTCTCGAGCTTCACCGGAGCGGCCATCTTCATGAACAGCTGCGACTTGAACTCGCTGAAGCCCGTCGAGGTCGGGCAGAACTCGTTCGTGTTCGCGGCCGACGGATCGCTGCTCGGCTCGATCCCTGCCGAGCGAAACCGCCAGCCCGTGACGCTTGCAGAGATCAGCAAGTGGGTTCCCGACGCGACGATCGCGATCGAGGACCGGCGGTTCTACAAGCACGGGGCACTCGACTGGTTCGGCATCGTGCGTGCGCTCTACGCCGACGTCAAAGCGGGGAGAGTCGTGCAGGGCGGGTCGACAATCACGCAGCAGCTCGTGCGTAATCTCTACATCAGCAACAAGTCACAGACGCTCGGACGCAAGACGACCGAGGCGTGTCTCGCGATCAAGCTCGCGCGTGAGAAGTCGAAGCAATGGATCCTCACCGCCTACATGAACCAGGTCTACTACGGCAACCACGCATACGGCATCGAGGCGGCCGCGCAGACGTACTTCTCGAAGCCCGCGCGCAAGCTGACACTCAACGAAGCCGCACTCATCGCGGGGCTGCCGCAGGCGCCGTCCCTGTTCGATCCTTTCCAGCGGCCGGCACAGGCGATCGCACGACGCGACGACGTGTTACGCGCCATGTTGAAGAATGAGGACATCACGTCCAGCCAGTACGCGAATGCGGTGGCCAAGCGCAACCTCCACCTGAAGGCAGGCCGGCTCTACACGCGAATCCGCGAGCCGTACTTCTTCAGCTACGTGCGGGAGGAGCTCCAGCGCCAGTACGGCGCGAACACGGTGCGCTCAGGCGGCTTGAAGGTCTACACGACGATCGACCCGCGGCTCCAGCGCTTCGCGCTCGACGCGATCAAGCGCACGCTGCCGTACTCGTCGGATCCTGCCGCCGCGATCGTTTCGATCAACCCGAGCAATGGTGCGATCCGCGCGATGACCGAGGTCAGTCCGGGCAATCCGAAGAACCAGGTCAACTTTGCCTCGTCGGCCCGCCGGCAGCCGGGCTCGACCTTCAAGACGATCGTGCTGACGACCGCGGTCGCGCAGGGGATCAATCCCGCGACCACGACGTACCTGTCGGCGCCGTTCAAATACGACCCGACCGAAACCGGGTCGTGCGATACCAACCCGCCGACCGCGTGGTGCCCGCAGACGTACGACCACACGTACGCCGGCGCCATCTCAATCGAGAGCGGCACGCTGCGCTCCGACAACACGGTCTACGCGCGCCTGTCGCTCGACGTCGGGCCCGAGAACATCGCGAAGATGGCGTACAACCTGGGTGTCAAGACCGACCTGAGAACGAGTGACGGCGCCTACGTGCCCTCGATGGGGCTCGGCTCGCGCGTCGTGACCCCGATGGACATGGCCTCCGTGTACTCGACGCTGGCAGCAGGCGGCATCTACTCGAAGCCGATGGCGATTCGCAAGGTGATCCTGCCCGGTGGCAAGGTCGACAAGGAAGCCGGCTGGGGCGTGCCAAAGCGCAGGCGCGCGGTCCCCGACTGGGTTGCCGCCACGGTGGTGCGAATCCTCGAAGAGAACATGACGTCGGGCACGGGCGTCGGCGCGTACTTCGGCAAGCTCTCGGGCGGCAAGACGGGCACGACCGACAACTTCGCGGATGCGTGGTTCTGCGGTTTCGTGCCGGGGCTCGAGGCGACGATCTGGCTCGGCTATCCGCAGGGCGAGATCCCGATGACCTCCGTGCACGGGATCGCCGTCTCCGGGCCGACCTTCCCGGCGACGATCTGGAAGCTGTTCATGGAGCGCGCGTCGTACTACGCGCCGTTCCCGAAGGAGTTTCCGACGCCGAAGGATTCGCCGGTCTGGGTCACGCACCAGCTGCAGTACGCGCTGTCGGGAGGGACCTATACGCCGAGCTCATCGCCCACCGCAACGCCTACCACGACGAGCTCGGGCGGCAACTCCGACGGGTTCTCCCAGGTTCCGGGCGACGGCACTCAGCCGTAGGACCTTGCTGCGGCCGGCGGCCGTGGCGATCCCGATCTACCTCGCCGCGTGCGCGGTTCCCGACGGTGGGCTTTTCCGCGCGGCGCGCTATCGCGACGTGCATCTCTACGGCGGTTTCGCGCACTCGATCTTCGCGGGTCACGTCCCCTACCGCGACTTCTTCATGGAGTACCCGCCCGGCGCGCTGCCCGCCTTCCTACCGCCCGAGGTGTTCGGTTCGGCGCACTACAACGCCGCCTTCAAGGTGCTGATGGCGCTTTGCGGCGTCGCAGCGATCGTGCTGCTCGCCGTGCTGCTCGAGCGGCTCCGCCTGACGCCGCAACGTGTGTGGGCCGCACTTCTCCTCTTCGCGCTGTCGCCTCTGGCGCTCGGGCCGATCTCGCTCAACACCTACGACGCGTGGCCCGCGCTGCTCACGCTCTCGGCGCTCGTCCTGCTCGTCTCCGGGCGCTTCGTGGCAGCGCTCGCACTGCTCGGCGCGGCGTTCGCCGCCAAGGTCTACCCGGTCGTTCTCCTGCCGCCGGCGTTGATCTTCGTCTGGCGAAGTGGGGGTCGCGCGCTCGCCACGCGCGCATTCGCAGCCTTCGCAGCGGTCGCGGCGCTCTTCATCGTCCCGTTTCTCGTCGTTGCGCCGCACGGATTGATCGAGAGCTTTCGCGCGCAGGCTGCGCGCTCCCTCCAGGTCGAGAGCCTCGGCGGCTCGTTGCTCACGGTGGCCGACCGGCTCGGCCTCTACGACGCGACGGTGGTGCATCGCACAGGTCACGCGATCTCCTACGACCTGGTCGGCTCGCTGCCGGACGCGCTCGCCGCGCTGAGCACCGTCGCGCAGGTGCTGGCGGTTGTGGCCGTGGCGTGGATCTACCTGCGCGGTCGTTGCGACGCCCACGGGACCGCAGTTGCGTTCGCCGCTGCGATTGCCGGCTTCCTGGCGTTCACCCGCTTCTTCTCGCCCCAGTACCTCGTGTGGCTGATCCCGTTCGTCTTCATCCTCGAGCCCGCGGCCTGGGTGCTCGCCGCCCTTGCGCTCGTGCTCGCGCAGATCTGGTTCTTCCATTACGCGGACGTCTTCGCGCTCGGCGGTTACGTCTGGCTCGTGCTGATCCGCGACCTGCTCGTGCTCGCGCTGTTCGGCTTCGCGCTGCGCGCGCTATACCGTCAAGCGGCGGAAGACGAGAATGCCGTCCTGCTCGAACACGAGACGCCACTCGGGGTTTCGCCGTAGCGCACTGAGCGCGACAGCAGTCGGGAGCGGCGCGTAGCGGTCGGCATAGCCGGGTTGGGTCTCGTCGGCGGCGATCCACGTCGCGTCCTGCAGGAAAGGAAAGCTGAGCACACGTCGCCGGGCCGAGAGGTGGCCGCCGAGAGTGTTGCTCGCGCTGACCACGGCGTCCTTCGGGATCAGCTCGAGGGCCCGTTCCGCGATGCGGTCGTGCGCGGTGACGCGCGCCGCCGTCGCCTGGTACTGCTGGCCGCCCGGAACATGGCGCCAGCCGGGGATCGGGCCGAGCCGGTAGTTCCCGATCAGGGCTGCCAGCACGACGACGGTCGCAAGCGGCAACGCCCAGCGTCCCACGCGCTTTGCTCCGAAGACGGCGGCGATCAGGAGCGGCGCGATCAGGCCCGCGGTGTAGTGGAAGTGGATCGAGGTCTGGGTCGTGGTCGAGGACAGTAGGTTGAGGGCGAGCTCCGGCAGTGCGGCGACGAGGACGAGCGGAGCGAGCAGGCAGAGGCCTGCAAGCGGCGCGACGAGCTCGAGCAGGTAATGAAGGTCGCGCGAGCTGAAGGCGGCTTCGAGTATGCGGAGCGGATGCTCGATCGTCGTCTTGAGAATGCCTCCTGCCGAGCCTCCGACCTCGCTGTAGCGGCCGTAGAAGTCCGACTCGGCGCCGGCGTTGAAGTGCGGAATGACGATGGCAATCGCGACCGCCCCCCACGCCGCTCCGGCGAGCGCGATCGCAGCTCCGGCGACGGGTCGTCTGTGCGCAATCGCGTACCACACCCCGAAGCCCGCGATCACGAGCGGGATCTCCTCCTTGCACGTTGCGGCGGCGAGCGCGAACAGGGCGAACGGGAGCAGCCGTTCCTCGTCGAGGTACCAGAACGCGAAGAGCAGGAGCGGCGCCGCGAGCGCGACGGGATGGAACTCGTTCAGCGTCAGCCAGCCGGTCGCCGGATAGAGCAGGTAGGCGAGCGCGAAGCCGAGGCCGGCACGCCGCGATGCGAGGTGCTTGCACGCGAGCCAGAAGACGGGAACCGCGCCGAGTGCGACCGCGATCGCCTGCACGACGAGCAGCAGGTGCGGGCTCGGCCAGAGCCACCACAGTGGAGCGAAGAGCACGAGGATCGGATCGACGTGCGCGGCGAGCCGGGAGATCTGCTCGCCGTGGAGATCGGTCATGCGAAGTGGATGCCCGTGCGCCGTCGACCAGACGGCCTGCACCATGTTGCCGAGGTCGAAGCGTCCCGTGACGAACGCTTCGTGACGCAGTGACGAGAGCGCCGCGAAGCCGGCCGCGTACGCGGCGATTGCCGCGACGAGCAGTGCGCGCGTGCTCGGAAGACCGACGCGTCTTCTCACAGCAGGCGCTCGATCAACTCTCGCCAGCGTTCACCCAACACCGGTTCGCCGGCCTGGCGTTCGTATGTGCTGCGTCCTCCTGCGGCGATTCGGCGAGCGAGCTCAACATCTCCTGCGAGCCGCCGGACCGCGCCTGCGAGCGCCTCTGGATCGCCAGGCGGAACGAGCAGTGCGCTCGTCCCGTCCGTGAGCAGCTCACGCGCCGCCTGCGTGTCCGCGGTGATCAGCGGCGCACCACACGCGAGCGCCTGGAACGCCTTGTTCGGAATCACGCGCCGCGCCTTGGCTCCCGTTCCGAAGATGCCGAGTGCGCAGCCCGAGCTTCGAATCGCTCCGGGCAGAAGCTCGTAGTCGAGCCACGGGACATGTTCGACGTTTGCGGGCCGCGACAAGAGCAGCTTGTCGAGCTGTCCGCTGCCGACGATTCTGAAGTCGACCTCCGGAGCAAGGCGCGCAGCCGCGAGAATCGTCTCGACACCCTGGAGCGGGATCAGCTTGCCGATGAACAGCGCGACGAAGCGCGCGGGGGGCGTCCACCCCGGCCGGAAGAGGCGGTCCTCCGCGCCAACGAAGCACACGGGCACCTCGTCGAGACCCGCGAGCGCGGCGAAGAACTGTGCCTGCGCGTCGGTGTCGGCCACGACGACGGTCGCGGCTCTGAATGCCCGGCGGTCGACGGCCTCGAGCGCACGCGCGGCGAGCGAGCCGGAGCGGAACCGTCCGCGATCGGAGACGAGCGTATCCGCGAGTGAGACGAGCGGGTTGAAGACGATCGGCCGGCCGCCTGCCAGGCGACGTGCCGCCGGCAGATCGAAGTGCCCGGGGTAGCCGACGATCAGCGCGTCGAAGTCACGGCGTCGCCGCCGCGTCAGCAGCCGCGTCTCCGCAACTGCGAGGCGCGCCGCCCGGCCCGGCCCTGCACCCCAGCTGTTGCGCTCGCCGTCCCAGACCGAAACGTGCTCCTCCTCGACGTCGACGCCCACGCGGCGGAGGCACGAGATCACCTGCGCGTTCCGCGGATAGCGGCGTTCGTACGTTCCGAAGTAGAGGAGTCTCAGGAGAGGACTTCGTCCACGAGCAGCTCCGCCCGGCCCCGCTCCCCCACGCGCTCCTCGTGGTGGCTCGTGATCATCTCGCTGATCAGCCCGAGCGAGAAGAACTGCATGCCGATCACGACGAGCAGGACGCCGAGCATCAGCAACGGGCGTTGCCCGATCGCGTGCCCGAGCGTCTTGAGCACGGTCAGGTAGACGAGGATCGCCGACCCCACGAGGCCGAGGATCAGGCCGAAGCCGCCGAATAGATGCAGCGGCCGGTGGCGGTAGCGTCCGATGAAGGACACGGTGAGCAGATCGAGGAAGCCGCGCAGGTAGCGCTCCACGCCGTATCGAGAGCGCCCGTGCTCGCGCGCGCGGTGGTTGACCGGCAGCTCGGCGATCCGAAAGCCGCGGTAGTGCGCGAGCACCGGAATGAAGCGGTGCAGCTCGCCGTAGAGACGCAGACCGTGCACGACCTCGGCGCGGTAGGCCTTGAGGCCGCAGTTCATGTCGTGCAGGCGGACGCCGGAAAAAGCGCTCGTCACTCTGTTGAAGATGCGCGAGAGAATCCGTCGCGAGATTGGATCTCGCCGGCGTGTCTTCCAGCCGGTGACCAGATCGAAGCCTTCGTCGAGCTTCGCGAGCAGTCGCGGGATCTCGCTCGGGTCGTCCTGCAGGTCGCCGTCGATCGTGACGACGGTCTCGCCGCTCGCCTGGTCGAAGCCGGCGACCAGCGCGGCCGCCTTGCCGAAGTTCCGCCGCAGCCGCACGACGCGGACATTCGTCTCGGCGTCGTGCAAGCGCGTCAGCGCGCTGAACGTTCCGTCGGTCGACCCGTCGTCGACGAAGATCGCCTCCCACGGCGTGTCGAGCGGCTGGAGCGCAGAGCGCAGCTCGTCGTAGAGCAGTGCGACGCTCCGCTCCTCGTCGTGCACCGGTACGACGACGGAGATCACGTGGGGTTTATACCCTGGCAACGCTATGGCCGAGCTGCTTTCGCTCCAGGACGCCCTGGCGGCCATCCTGGAACGCGCGCAGCCGCTCGACTCCGAGCCGGTCCCGCTTGCGGAGGCCGCGGGCCGCGTGGTGGCCGAGACCGCGCTTGCAAGCGTCGATCTGCCGCCGTTTCCGAGCTCGGCGATGGACGGCTTTGCGCTTCGCTCGGCAGACACTCCCGGGCAGCTGCCGATCGTTGCGCACATCGCAGCCGGCGTGCCCGCGCCACGGGCGCTCGAGGCGGGTGAGGCCATGGGGATCGCCACCGGTGGCGTTGTCCCGGACGGCGCCGATGCCGTCGTACCGATCGAGAACGTTGTCCAAGAGGACAACGAGGTCGAGGTTGCAGATCACGTTGGCGAAGGAGACAACGTCCGACCCCGCGGCGGTGACGTGACGGCCGGCGGCCCTGTCGTTCTCGGCGGCGTCCGGGTCGGGCCGGCGCAGATCGGCGCACTGGCGGCGGCCGGCCTGGAGCAGGTCGTGTGCACGCGGCGGCCGCGCGTCGCGGTGCTGGCGACGGGAACGGAGCTCCGGCGTCCGGGCCAGCCGCTTGGCCCCGGCGAGGTGTACGAGGCGAACGGCCTGCTGCTCGCCGCTGCGCTCGCCGCCGCCGGCGGCGACGTCGAGATCCTGCCGACCGTTGCCGACGACGACGCTGCGCATCGCGCCGCGCTCGAACGCGGTCTCGCTGCGGATGTCCTCGTCACGTCGGGCGGCGTGTCGGTCGGTCCGCACGACCTCGTGCGCCGCATCCTCGGCGAGCTCGGTGTGGAAGAGGTCTTCTGGCGTGTCGCGGTTAAGCCCGGCAAGCCGGTCGCGTTCGGCGTGCGCGGGCGGACGCTCGTCTTTGGACTGCCGGGCAACCCTGTGTCGTCGCTCGTCTCGGCGGAGCTCTTCGTGCGGCCGGCGCTGCTCGGCCTCCAGGGAGCCTCCTCACCGGGGCCGGCGTACTTCGCAGGCAGGCTCGCCGCGAAGGTGCGGCGGAACGCGAGCCGCGACGAGTTCGTCCGCGCGCGCGTCACTGCAGACGGTGACGGCGTGGCGCTCGAGCCGATCACGGGCCAGGAGTCCCACATGATCGCGCGGTCGGCAGGCGCCGATGCGCTCGTGCTTGCGCCACGCGGAGACGGCGAGCTCGCCGCGGGCGAGACCGTGCGCTACTTGCTGCTGGCCTGAGCCGTGAGCTCGTAGGGCGTCGCGCCACGCGGTTCGACACGCAGGAGGCGTGCGTACGCGATGTACCGGTGCGTTGCAAAGAACCGCGGATGACACGCCTGCAGCTCGAGCAGTTCGTGTCGCGGCGAGCGAAGCACGGACAGGTCTGTCGCTGCGACGATCCGGTGACGGGTCACGGCGTACACGAACGTGGCATACGGAACCTCGATCGTGACGCGGTCGCCCGCCCGAAGCCTGTCGATGTGCGAGAACGGCGCGAGGTACGTCGTGCGGTGGCCGGCGATGTAGATGAGCCGGTTCTCGCCGGGCATGAACGTGCGCTCGTCGCGGCCGGGGCCTTTCTTCAACGTGTCGTGATCCGTGCCGTTCACGAGGACCATGTTGATGCCCATCCGCGGAATCTGAATGCGGCCAAGCGCCTGTCCGCGCTTCGACGTTCGCCTGTAATTCTTCGCCGCCACGGCGACGCTTGCGCGCTCGGCGCTGATCGATGCGCCCGAGATCGAGCCGTCGAACGACTGGATCCGCTTGTCGTACTGCGACGAGAGCTGATGCTGCTGCCACTTCGTGTAGAGCGCCGTGAACGGGTCTTGCCATTGCCACACGACGAGAGTCCACGCGAGCGTGAGCACGCCCGCAGCAATCAGCAGGGTGCCGAGGATGCGAAGCGGCCTACGCACTAACCCTCCAATGCTTCGAGCGTGCGCTCAGGTCCGCGCCGCCGCCGGTTCTTGACGGCGAGGATGGAACCGCCGACGACTCGCCGGATCGGGCCGCCCGGAGGGAGCTCCGCCGCCGCGGGATACGGCGCGTAGCGCCTCGCAGCCAGCGCGGCGAGCTGGCCGGCTCCCGCGAGCCACACGACGAGCAACGGCATCACGACGAACGGCACGTAGCCGACCGCGCGGAGCTTCGCGAGGTACCACGGTGTGTCCCACCCGAGGCCGTAGCGGCCGGCAAAGAGACCGAGCAGCAGCGCAGGCCCCGAGAGCCCGAGCGCGAGCACCGCGGCGCGAACGGCGGCCGGCGCATTGCGAAGCTGCGGCAGCCAGAGCCAGACGTGCAGGGACGGCAAGAGGAAGACGAGCGCGAATGGATTCGTCGCGACCACGAGCAGTGAAAGGGTGCCGAGACCGAGCAGCGACGCCGTGTGACCGGCCAGCTCCTCCTCGTCGGTGATCGCCCGCCGTGGAATCAGCCGCTCGCGTGACACGAGCCAGCCGACGAAGGCGAGGAACCCCAGGAAGAGGAGCGCTCGCGCAGGCCAGTCGTGGGCGACGGCGCTCCGCGGCGAGATCGGGCGGGCCGCGCCGTCACCCCACGCTCCGAGCAGGCCGAACAGCTCGAACAGTCCGACGACCCACGCCCAGAACCCGAGCCGGCTGCGATAGGCGCGGAGCGCCGGGGTCAGTGAGATGTGGCGGCGGCGGCAACGGGCGAACAGATCGACAGCTGTTGCCAGGAAGGGCAACAGACAGGCGATCAACACGAGCTCGACCGCCCAGCCGCGAATCAGCCGCGAGCCGAGGTACAGATAGCTCGAGGTGCCCTGGGTGAACTCGAGGCCCTCGTCGAGCGTGCCGAGCGAGTCCTGCGCGGCGCGTCCGACCTGAGCGAGCCGGCCGGCACTCAACCGCTGCGTGGTGTCGGTGACTGGCTCGGGTGGATTGTCGCCGGCAGTCGTCAGCGTGACCGCAGCGACGCCGCTCGACAGGAACGGCGCCTGCTCGTAGAGCGCGAACGGAAACCCGAGGTCGACGAGCTGCCGGAGCGCGCTCGCGCGCGCCGGCAACCTTCCCGTTTCCGCGGACACGCGTGCGGCGATCGTCTGCAGGAAGATTCCGGAAGGCAGCCGCGGCGTGTCGCCGTTGAACTCGACTCGAATGGGTCCCGCGCCGCCGACCGAGTCGAGATTGATCACGCCGGCGATGTCGTGGCGCAGCGGCGAATGCTTGGCGAACCACGCCGCACCCATTCCGCCGAAGGCGCCGCCGTCGGTCGAGACGAAGAGAATCGTGTGGTTCGGCCGCAGCCGTGCCTGGGTGGCGCCGGCCGGCGCGCCGTACGCGCGTGCGAGCTCGATCAGCATGGCCGTGCCCGACGCGTTGTCGTTCGCTCCCTGGCCGCGACCGTCGTTGTCGCGGTGCGCCATCACGACGATCGTCCCTGGTGAGCGGCCGACTGCCTCGACGACGATGTTCTGCATCTGAACGCGCCCGCGTCCGGGGATGACGGCGCTGAAGCGCTCCGTCCGGATCGGGAGACCGTACGACTGCAGTTGCTCGCGGAACCACTGCGCGGGACCGACCGCGCCGGGAAAGCGGTTCGCGTTGATCTCGACGAGATCGGAGGCGAGCTGTTTCGTCGCCTGCCCGTCGAAGGCCGGCAGGAACGCGCGCGGCAACGGAGTCGGCCTCGCGACGCTGAAAGCGGCGACGAGCAGGGGCAGCCCCACGAGGAGCCAGGTGCCGCGATACAGCCTGCCGTTGACCGGTCGCTGGAGCGAGCCGGGACGCGCCCGGCGTCGCTCGGTCCGGGGCGGAACGGAGGCCATCCGGGCTATGGTAGGCGTCGAACCACCCGGCGAACCACGTCCGGCAGGCACCCTTAGCCGAGCCGACATGCCCGATTCCTCGACCATCCTCCTCGTCGACGACGAGGAATCAGTCCAGAAGCTGCTCGCGTATCCGCTGGAGCGCGAAGGCTTTCGAGTGCTGCAGGCCCGCGACGGCGAGCAAGCGCTCGCCTGCTTCGCGGCCGAAGACGTCGACCTGGTCGTCCTCGACATCATGCTCCCCAAGCTCGACGGGCTCGAGGTGTGCAAGCGCCTACGGGCCGAGAGCGAGGTGCCGATCATCATGCTGACCGCCCGCGACGACGAGCTCGACAAGGTGCTCGGCCTCGAGCTCGGCGCCGACGACTACATCACCAAGCCGTTCTCGATTCGCGAGTTCCGCAGCAGAGTGCGCGCCCTCCTCCGGCGCGCCGCTGCCGCGCGCCCCACCGACGAGGACGGGGACGTGATCACGATCGACGGGCTCACGATCGACCTCTCGCGGCGAGCCGTGGAGGTGCGCGACACGCGGGTTCAGCTCACCTACGTCGAGTTCGAGCTGCTGCGGATCTTCGCCTCGCATCCCGGTCGCGTTTACAGCCGCCGCCTGCTCCTCGAGGCCCTCTGGGGCGGCGCGGACTACCGCGAGCCGCGGACGATCGACGTCCACGTCCGCCACCTGCGCGAGAAGCTCGAGGCCGATCCGTCGGAGCCCGAGTACATCCTGACCGTGCGGGGCGTCGGCTACCGCTTCCGCGACCGGTGAACCCGCTCAAGAGCGTCGGCGCACGGCTCGGGCTGGCGCTCGCGATCGTCGTCGCGGCCGCACTCGTCCTGGTCGACCTGATCGTCGTTCCGTCGCTCGAGAAGAACCTCATCGATGCCAAGCTCCAGCAGCTCTCGGACGTGGCCCCGAGCGTGGGCTCCCAGCTCCTCAACAGCTCCAGCTTCACGATCGACGAGACGATTCAGGCCGCGGCGGCCAGCGCAGACGCGCGGGTCATCTACTTCCAGGTCCTGTCGTTCAATCCACCGCGCCTCACCGTCTACGCGGACTCGAACACGACCAACTCCGCGGATGTCGAGAACGACGCGCTCGCCTTCCGGGCGTTCTCGCAGGCGCGGACCGTGCGGGGAACAGTCAGCTCCGGCGACTCTCGCTACGCAGAGGTGGCCTATCCCGTGTTCGGCGGCCCGATTCTTCTGCTGCGGGCGCCGCTGCACGACTCGCTCCGGAGCATCAACCTCGTGCGGAGCCGGCTGGTCGTCGCCGGCCTGATCGCCCTGGCCGCCTCGCTTCTGGTCGGGTATCTGGCCGCCTCGATCTTCGCCCGCCGGATCCGGCGGCTCGAGCGTGCTGCCGATCGCATCGCGAGCGGCGACTTCGACGAGCCGGTGGTGGATGCCGGCAAGGACGAGCTCGGCGAGCTTGCCGCCGCCTTCGAGCGGATGCGCCAACGCCTCGCCCAGCTCGAGCATGCCCGGCGCGAGTTCGTGGCGAATGCGTCCCACGAGCTGCGAACCCCGCTCTTCTCGCTGGGCGGATTCCTCGAGCTGATCGACGACGGCGAGGTGGATGCGAAGACGCAGAGCGAGTTCGTCTCGACGATGCGCGAGCAGGTCGCGCGCCTGACGAAGCTGGCGACCGAGCTGCTGGATCTCTCGCGGCTCGACGCCGGCCGGCTCGCCATCGAACGGGAAGCCGTCGATCTCGCCGAGCTCGCGGAGACGCTCGCGAACGAGTTCCGGGGAGTCGCGCGTTCCACCGATCACCTCCTCACGATTGCCAGCCCAGCCCGAACGCCGCCCGCGCTCGGTGACGAGGAGCGCGTCCTGCAGATCGGGCGGATCCTCGTCGAGAACGCGCTGATTCACACGCCGCCCGGCACCCCGGTCCAGGTGGGAACGGGGGAGGGCCTGGAGGGACAGGCCCTGCTCACCGTCGAGGACGAGGGTGAGCAGGGCATTCCCGCCGAGCACGCCGGCCAGATCTTCGACCGCTTCTATCGCGGCGACGGCTCGAAGGCGTCCGGCAGCGGGCTCGGGCTCGCGATCGCCCGCGAGCTCGCCGAGCGGATGAACGGCTCGATCGAGCTCGAGAGCCGGCCAGGCCGCACGCGTTTCGCCCTCGTGCTGCCGTCCACGCACACAGTTCCGTTTCCACGGGAAAACGAAAAGGTCGAAGAGCCGTCGCTACAGTAAGCCCGATGCGGGCCCCGGCTCTTGCGGTCGCAACCGTCGCCGCGGCCATTCTCGGCGGCGCCGTTGCCCTGGGGATCGGCAAGGAAACGGGCTGGCTCGACCAGGGCACGAAAACGGTCGTCGTGAAGGCCCAGGCGTCGCAGCCGGCGGCGTTGCCGGCAGCGGCGACCTCGAACGCCGGTCCTCTGCCGGGCAAGGGTTTCGACCCGCAGCAGGTTTTCGCGCAGCGGTCGCCCGGGGTCGTGACGATTTTCGCCTATTTCGGCGATCCGACCGCCGCCGCGACCACGCAGGCGCAGGGATCGGGCTTCATCATCTCCCCGAAGGGCTACATCCTCACGAATTCACACGTGATCACGAACGCCGGCGAGGGCTCGAGCGTTCACGCTGCTGAGCATCTCTATGTCGAGTTCTCCGATGGTGATCGCGTCCAGGCGCACCCGGTCGGCTGGGATCTCTTCGATGACGTCGGCCTGATCCGGGTCGATCCGAAGGACCATGCCCTCGCGCCAGTGCCGCTCGGCGATTCGGCCACGGCCGTCGTCGGTCAACCCGTGGCGGCGATCGGCAGCCCGCTCGGCAACGAGACCACCCTCACCGTCGGCGTCGTGTCGGCCGTCCACCGCTCGATCAACGCGCTCACCGTCCAGCGCTACAAGGTGATTGACGCGATCCAGACCGACGCTCCGATCACGCACGGGAACTCCGGAGGCCCACTGTTCGACGCGCGTGGTCGCGTGATCGGCATCAACGCGCAGATCGAGAGCCAGAACGGCACGGGGAACGACAGCGGCATCGGCTTTGCGATTCCGATCGACGCGGCCAAGAACTCGGTCGCGCAGCTGATCGCGAAGGGCAAGGTCACCTATGCCTATGTCGGGATCAGCACTGAAGACCTGACGCCGTCACTCGCGAAAGCGCTGGGCTACAAGACCGGCCACGGTGCGCTGATCGTGGCGGTCAACGGTGGCAGCCCGGCAGAGCGGGCGGGCTTGCGCGGGGGCTCGAAGGATGTCGACGTGCTCGGCCGCACGGTGTCCACTGGCGGCGACGTGATCGTCGCGATCGACGGGAGGCCAGTGCAACGCGCGGACGACGTCGTCCGCTTCGTGTCCTTCTCGCTCAAGCCGAGCGACGTCGCCGTCTTCACGATTGTCCGCGGCGGGAAGCAGCACAAGGTGGCGGTCACCCTCACGGAACGTGACGTCCCGTCAGGTTAGACCTGGAGCTTCCGGGGCATAAGGCAGACGAGAGCACGAAGCTCCCGGCAGGTTCAATGAGATTCTCTTAGGTTTTCCTTACGAAAGTTGGGTCCATGGCGACAACCAACGGTGACGGCGTAACCGTCCGGCTCACGATCCCCGCGCGGGCGGAGTACATCACGCTCTGCCGGCTCGCCCTCACGGGGATCGCCCGGTTGCGGTCGCTCTCCGACGAGCTGCTGGCCGACCTGAAGCTCGCGCTCACGGAAGCGGCGTCGAACTCGGTGCGCCACGCGTACGGCGACTCGGACGTCGGTGTCGTTCAGATCTCCTACGAGCTGCTGCCGGACCGCCTCGTGATCGAGGTGACCGACGAAGGTGAAGGCTTCGACCCGGGCGAGCACGCCGGGTCGGTGGACGAGCTTTCGGAAGGCGGCCTTGGCATCGCGATCATCCGCGCGATCGCGGACGAGGTCGAGATCGAGACGCAGCCGGACGGCAAAGGATCGCGTCTTCGCTTCGAGAAAGCCTTGCGCTAGCCCCTTCGGGCTGTAATCTCGCGACCGTTCGTTCTCCAGGACTGCGGCCCACACCATGCTCCAACTCGTCAACGCCGGACACAAAGCGCTCGCCGACTACGCGACCATCGCGACGCGTGGGTTGATGGACGAGATCCGCCGGCTTGCCGAGCCGCTCCAGGGGAAGCGTGTCGTCCACTTGTCGGCGACGGCGTTCGGCGGAGGCGTCGCCGAGATCAACTACACGCTCGTGCCGCTCATGTGCAGCGCCGGGCTCGACGCCGAGTGGCGAATCATCAAGGGCGCGGACGAGTTCTGGAACGTCACGAAGACGATCCACAACGCGCTGCAGGGAAACCCGCAGGGACTCACCTCGGAGCAGCAGGAGATCTTTCGGAAGTACCAGGAGCTGAACGCGAAAGAGTTCGAGGACGACTACGACTTCGTGATCGTCCACGACCCTCAGCCGGCGGGGATGATCGATTACTTCGAGGACTCGCGCGCGCACTGGATCTGGCGCGGGCACATCGACTTCTCGACGCCGAACAAGGATGTCTTCGACTTCATCATCCCGTCGCTTCGCCGCTACGACGCAGCGATCTTCCACATGCACGAGTACGTGCCGAAGGCGGAAGGCCTGCCGCCGTGTTACATCTGGCCGCCTGCGATCGATCCGCTGGCGCCGAAGAACATGGCGCTGTCGCCCGAAGACGCCAAGTACATCGTCGACCAGTTCGGCATCGACGTCGAGCGGCCGCTGCTGACGCAGGTCTCACGGTTCGACCCGTGGAAGGATCCGCTCGGCGTCATCGACGCGTACCGGCTCGTGAAGCGGGAGTTCCCGGACGTGCAGCTGGCGCTCGTCGGCTCGATGGCGCACGACGATCCCGAGGGCTGGGAGTTCTACAACCAGACCGTCTCCTACGCCGACGGCGATCCGGACATCTACATCCTTTCGAACCTGAACAACGTCGGCTCGGTCGAGGTCAATGCGTTCCAGGTGCACTCCGCCGCGGTGATCCAGAAGTCGATCAAGGAGGGCTTCGGGCTGACGGTCACGGAGAGCCTGTGGAAGACGCGCCCGACCGTAGCGGGGCGGGTCGGCGGCATCGTCGCGCAGATCCAGGACGGCGAGACCGGTTGGCTCGTCGACTCCGCGACCGAGTGCGCCGACGCCTGTCTGGAGATCTTGCGCAACCCCGGTGAGGCGCGGACGCGTGCGCTTCGGGGCAAGGAATACGTACGGCGGCATTTCTTGACCCCGCGCTTGTTGCGCGACTGGCTTGTGCTGATGAACCGTTTGCTCGGCAACGACACCTCGGGCGCCGAGATCCCGGTCGTCGCCGAAGTCTGAGGACGCTCGTGCGCCGCAAGCTGATCGTCGTCTCGAACAGGGGGCCCGTTTCGTACGGGCGCGCGCGCGATGGCACAAGAACGGCGAAGCGGGGAGGCGGCGGCCTCGTCACCGCGCTCCGCAGTCTTGTGCAGTACCACGACGTCACCTGGATCGCGAGCGCGATCACCGACGAAGACCGCCTCGCCGCCGGCGAGACGCGCGACGAGACCGCTCGTGACGGTTCTCCGTACAAGCTTCATCTCGTCGAGCACGATCCGCAGGCGTACGACTGGTACTACAACGTGATCGCGAACCCGATGCTCTGGTTCGTTCAGCATTCGCTCTGGGAGCTGGCGTACACGCCGAAGGTCGACGCAGCGTTCCACCGTGCCTGGGACGAGGGCTACGTCGCGGTGAACGCAAATTTTGCGAAGGCGGTCGAGGCAGAGCTCGTGCGGGCTCCGGACGCCGCGGTGTTCTTCCACGACTACCACCTGTACCTCGCGCCGCGGCTCGTGCGCAATCGGCGGCCGGATGCCGCGCTGATGCACTTCGTGCACATCCCGTGGCCGCAGCCCGACTACTGGCGCGTGTTTCCAAAAGAGGCGCGGTGCGCGATACACGACGGACTGATCGCCAACGACGTCATCGGCTTTCACACCGAGCGCTGGCGCCGCAACTTCATCTACAGCGTGCGCGAGCTGCTCGGCGAGGACATCACCGCGAAGACCATCGCCGCGCCGATCTCCGTGGACACGGCCGAGTTCGAGGAGCTCGCGCAGAGCCCGGCAGTGTTGTCCGCGGAGCGCGAGATCATCGCCACGCGGCCGGAGCAGCTGATCGTCCGCGTCGACCGGACCGATCCGTCGAAGAACATCGTTCGTGGCTTCCGTGCGTTCGAGCTCTATCTCGACGCGCATCCCGAGCGGCACCGGCAAGTGGGCATGCTCGCGTTGCTCGACCCTTCGCGGCAGGAGATTCCCGAGTACGCCGAGTATCTCGCTGCGATCCAGCGCGAGGCCAGACGGGTCAACGACCGCTTCCAGCAGGAGGGTTGGCGGCCGATCGAGCTGGAGATCGCCGATGATTTCGCGAAGTCGGTGGCGGCGTACAAACAGTTCGACGTCCTGCTCGTGAACGCGATCTTCGACGGGATGAACCTCGTCGCGAAGGAGGCGCCACTAATCAACGAGCGTGACGGAGTCGTTGTCCTATCTGAAAACACCGGTGCACATGCTGAGCTCGGCGAGTGGGCGCTCAGCGTCAATCCATTCGATGTCGAGGGCCAGGCCGAGGCAATCGCGGCCGCGCTGTCTATGGACGCCGCCGAGCGGCACGCGCGACTCGAGGCCATTCGCGCCCATGTGCGCGAGCACGACCTGAACCGCTGGACCGACATGTTGCTCGCGGCCCTCGACCGCGTTGTTGCGCGCGCTCGCGGTTAGGATCGAGGCGGGCATGAGCGAGCTGAGCCACGTCAGCGAGGCGGGTGATGTGCGCATGGTCGACGTCGGCGGCAAGCCGCTGTCGCGGCGCCGCGCAGTTGCGCGGGCCACCGTGCGAATGGCGCCCGAAACCGCGCGCCGGCTGCGCGGGCTGCCAAAGGGCGACGCGTTGACGACCGCGCAGGTGGCCGGGATCATGGCCGCGAAGCGCACCAGCGAGTTGATCCCGCTCTGCCACCCATTGCCGCTCTCCCTCGTCGAGGTCTCGCTGGAGGTGGGTGAGCACGGAGTCGAGATCACGGGTGTCGCGGAGACGACCGCTCAGACCGGCGTCGAGATGGAAGCCTTGACGGCGGTGAGCGTCGCTGCATTGACTGTCTACGACATGGCGAAAGCGATCGACAGCGGCATGTCCGTGACCGACGTGACGCTCGTCGAGAAGACGAAGGAAGCGACGTGAAGGCCGCGGTCGTGACGGTCTCGGACGGTGTCTCCGCGGGCGAGCGGGAGGACGAGAGCGGCGCGCTGCTCGTCGAGCTGCTGCAGGCGGAGAGCTACGAGGTGGAGCATCGAGTCGTCCCGGACGAGCGCCCACAGATCGCTGCAGCGCTTCGTGAGCTCGCGCTGACCTCGGATGTGATCCTGACGACGGGCGGCACGGGCGTCTCGCCGCGGGATTTCACGCCGGAGGCGACCGATGCCGTGCTGGACCGACGGGTGCCCGGCATCGCCGAAGCGCTGCGCGCGGACGCGATCAGCAAGACACCCCATGGGCTGCTCGGCCGCGGGGTCGCAGGTATCCGGGGGCGCGCGCTGATCGTCAACCTGCCCGGGTCGCCCGGAGGCTGCCGGGACGGCTTCGCGCTGATCAAGCCTGCGCTGCCGCACGCGGTCGACCTGATTGCGGGCGGACGCTCCGAGCACCTACAGACGTGAACGCGACCGCCGTGCAGCTCCCGGCTCGCTTCGCCTCGTTCGTGAAGATCGAGCACACGGTGTTCGCGCTGCCGTTCGCGTACATCGGCGCGCTGCTCTGCGTGCACCGAGTTCCCGCTGCGCACGATCTCGTCTGGATCACGCTGGCGATGGTCGGCGCCCGTTCGCTCGCGATGGGATTGAACCGCGTGATCGACGCGAAGATCGACGCTCGCAATCCACGTACGGCCGGACGCGAGCTGCCCGCAGGGAAGCTGTCGCTCACGCAGGTCGCCGGGTTCTGCCTGCTGGCGTTCGTGCTCTATCTCGTCGCGTGCTTCCAGCTCGATCCGGTCGTGCGCTGGCTCTGGCCGATCCCGGTCGCCGGCTTCGTCGTCTATCCGTACCTCAAACGGTTCACGTGGCTGAGCCACTTGTGGCTCGGGGTCGTCGACGGTCTCGCCCCGGTCGGCGCGTGGGTGGCGATCACGGGAAGGCTGCCGTGGGAGGCGTGGGCGCTGGGCGGCGCAGTCGCCGTGTGGATCGCCGGGTTCGATCTCTTCTACTCGCTGTTCGACCGGGAATTCGACGTCGAGCAGGGACTGCACTCCGTCGCGGTTCGCTTCGGCGTCTCGGGCGTCTTCTGGGGTGCGCGGCTGCTGCACGTGCTGACGGTCGCGTTGATCGTGGCGGTCGGGCTCGGACTGAAGCTCGGCTGGCTTTACTGGCTCGGCGTCGCTGCGGTCGCGGTGCTGCTGGCGTACGAGCACGCGCTCGTCCGTCCCGGCGATCTTCGCCGTCTCAACGCCGCGTTCTTCACGGTGAACGGGCTGATCAGCGTCGTGTTCTTCGCGTTCGTCCTCGCCGAGACCACGGTCTAGCCGCGCTCGAAGCGGCACGCGCTCCAGCGCCAGCCGGTCGTCGTCTCGCACAGGCCGGCGCGCACCGGGTTCATCAGCACGTCGAAACAGGTCGTCTCGAGTTCCTCTTCGGTGAGTGCACGCGACCAGAAGCGGTCGCCGAAGACGTGACCCCAGCGCGCGTACTTGCCGTTGAACGATTGCGCGTAGTCGCCGTTCAAAACTTGCATGCCGTCGGAGAGGTTCTCGCGGGTGGTGTCGAGGACGAGGTGGTAGTGCGTCGTCATCAGGCAGAACGCGATGCAGTCCCACTCGAAGGTGCCGACGGTGTAGGCGAGCAGTCGGAGAAAGTCGCGCCGGTCGCGGTCGTCCCGATAGATCGCCATCTTCGCGACGCCGCGAGTGGCGACGTGAAAGAGCCCGTCGGGAAGCAGCGACCGAGGCAAGCGAGGCACAGAGCCAACGTACTCTCGAGCAGCCCCGCGGCCAGGTGCGGACGAGGCGCCTGTGCACGAAAGGCCCCAGTTCCGTGACCGAGCTCCACACATCCGGCACGAACTCCATGGCCAAACGAACCAGCCTCGGACAGGGACGCTTCAGCCACGGCGGGGACAGTCCCCGCCGTGTGAGGCGCGGGCATGGCCGCCCGGGCGCTGGGCTGACCGGAGACGGCTCTTTCTGAAGGAGGCGCTTCTCGGTCGAGAAACGCTTCTACTTCCGAGAGGGAGGCCGGTACACGACTACAGTGGCATGGTGATTCGCGCTCGCGGCCTGGACAAGCGCTACGGCGACAAGCGCGTGCTGCGCGACGTCGCCTTCGACGTTCCCCGCGACGGGTTCCTGCTCGTGACCGGGCCGAATGGCGCCGGGAAGACGACGCTCCTTCGTCTCATCGCCGGTCTCGCCGTGCCGACGGCCGGAGAGCTCACCGTCGAGCTCGAGCGGGGCCGCCTCGGCTACCTCGGCCACGAGCCGCTCGTCTACCGCGAGCTGACCGCGCTCGAGAACCTCGACCTCTACGGCCGCCTCTACCGCGTCACCGAGCGACGCGAGCGAATCGGGATGCTGCTCGAGCGCTTCGGCCTCTGGGACGTGCGGCACGAACGCGCCGACTCCTACTCCCGCGGCATGTTGCAGCGGCTCGCACTCTGCCGCGCGCTCCTGCATGCGCCGGAACTGCTGGTGCTCGACGAGCCGTACAGCGGGCTCGACGAGGAGGGTGCCGCGCTGCTCGACCGAGAGCTCACGGAGGGACGCTCGAGCTGCACGTTCGTCGTGTCGACGCACGATCCCCAGCGCGTCGAAGGCTTCGCCTCGTCGAGGCTCGCGCTCGCATGAACTACTTCGCCGATGTCGGCGCGCTCGCGCGCAAGGATCTCAGGCTCGAGCTGCGCGCCCGCGACACGCTGCCGGCGATGCTGCTCTTCGTCCTCTCGACGCTCGTGATCTTTCACTTCGTGCTCCCCGGCGACTCGTCGGAGCTGGCGGCGAAGGGCCTGCTCTGGGTGGCGATCGTCTTCACGGCCCTGCTCGGACTCTCGCGCGCGTTCGCGGCCGAACGGGAGCAGGGCGTGATCGACGGGCTCGTCCTCGCGCCGAGCGACCGCAGCGCGATCTGGCTCGGCAAGGCGATCTCCGTGCTGGCGTTTCTCGCCCTCGCCGAGCTCGTCGCCCTGCCGGCGTTCGCGCTCTTCTTCGGCGGTGTCTCCGGCTCGATGCTCGCGGGCGTCGCACTCGCGGATGTCGGCATCGCCGCGGTCGGAACCCTGCTCGCCGCGATGGCCGCCGCCAGCCGCGCCCGCGAGCTGCTCCTGCCGTTGCTCTTCCTACCGCTTGCCGTTCCGATCGTCGTCGGCGGGGTCGGCGCCAGCGTGACGGCGGACCCGGGTCGCTACATCGGCTTCCTCGCCCTCTACGACGCGCTCTTTGCGATCATTTGCTGGGCTTCCTTTGAGTATGTGGTTACGGAATAACCGTCTGCCGACGCTTGCGTCGCTCGCCTTCGCGCTGGTCGTGACTGCGATCGCGCTCGTCTTCTTCTATGCGCCCGTCGACCAGGACGGACTGAACCAGAAGATCTTCTACTTCCATGTGGCGATCGCCTTGACCGCGTATACGTGCTTCGCATGGGGCGGCTGGAAAGCGTTGCGCGTCCTATGGAAACGCGACGACCGCGCCGACCTCGAGAGTTACGTCGCGATCCACCAGGGTGTGATCTTCGGCGCGCTCACGCTCATCACCGGGTCGATCTGGGCGCGGTACCGCTGGGGCCACTGGTGGGAGTGGCACGAGGACCAGCTCGTCCTGTTCCTCGTCCTCTTTCTCTTCTACGCCGCGTACTTCATGTTGCGCTTCTCGGTGCCCGCGGGTCCGCGGCGCGCCAACCTCAGCGCCGTCTACGCGTTGTTCGGAGTCGCGCTCGTCCCCGTCAGCATCCTGGCGATCCGCTTGTCGCAACGGTTCATCCATCCGGTCGCCTTCGATCGGCACGGTCCGCAAATGGCCGGCTCTCAGTTCTTCACGTTCTGTGTCTCGTGGGCCGCGCTGCTCGTGCTCGCTGCGACGCTCTACCACGCGGAGCTCGCGGGCAAGCGCATCGACGTGCGGCTGCGCGAGCTACGAGAGGCATTGCGGTGACCTCCGAGGAGAAATACGTCGCCGCCGCGTACCTCGTCATCTTTGCGTTCGTGCTCGCGTACGTCGTGATCATCGCGCTCAAGCTGCAGCGGCTCGAGCGGGAGCTGGCAGAGCTCGCCGAGCTCGCGAAGGAGCGACAGGAGGAACGCGAGGTGGCCCACGTTGGCTGAGCTCCTCTTCTGGCCGGCGCTGCTCGCTTACGGCGAGGCGGCGTTCGCCTACTTCAACGACGCGCGACACCCCGGAGCGGGCGGCCGGCTGGCGACGTGGGGCGTGCGCATCGGCTGGCTCGTGCAGACCGCGCTCCTCGCGGTCCAGGCCACGCGCGCCGACGGCTTCCCCTGGTCGACCTGGGGAGGCTCGCTCAACCTGTTCGTCTGGCTCGTCGTCGGCGCGTACCTGATCTGGGGCTGCCAGCCGCGCTACCGGCTGCTCGGGCTCGCCGTTCTTCCCCTTGCCGTCGTGCTCTTCATCCTCGCGCGCGTCGGCGGCGGCACCGGCACCGGTGGGCGGAGTCACTACTCGAACATCTTCCTCGTCCTGCACGTCGGCCTCGTCCTCGCCGCGTTCGCGGGCTTTACGCTCGCGGCCGCGTTGTCCGCGCTCTACCTGTGGCAGGAGCGGCGCCTCAAGAGACGCGAGAGCTCGATCCTCCGACGCCGCGCACCGGCACTCTCCCGGCTCGACGAAGTCTCGGCGCGAACGATCGCGATCGCACTCCCCGTACTGACGCTCGGCATCGCGGTCGGGATCCTGCGACTGCGCGACCGGGGCGGCAGCATCGACGCGCTGATGGCGGTGACCGTCGTCACGTGGACCGTGTACGGCGCATACCTCGCGCTGCGCCGCTTCGCGGGCTGGCGCGGGCGGCGTGCCGCGTATCTCGTGCTCGCCGGCTTCGTGCTCGTCGCCGTCGTTCGCCTCGCCCTCCCCGTGACCCACTTCGCGACATGAGCATCGTCCTCGTCGGCATCTCGCACCACGAAGCGCCCATCGAGCTGCGCGAGCGCGCGGCACTCGATCCGACACGCGCCGGCGAGCTGGCGCGCACGCTCGCCACCGGTGGCAGCGAGGCAGTCTGCCTCTCGACGTGCAACCGCACCGAGCTCTATCTCGCGGACGAGTCGGCGGAAGCGGCCGAACAGAAAGCGGAGGCGGCACTCCTTGCGCTCGAGTCCGACCTAGGCCCCGCGCTCTATCGCCTCCGCGACGAAGCAGCCGCACTGCATCTCTTCCGCGTTGCGGCCGGGCTCGACTCGATGATTCCCGGGGAAGGCGAGATCCTCGGCCAGGTGCGGGTGGCACGTGATGCGGGCGCGAGCGGGCCGCTGCTCGACCGGCTCTTCCGTCACGCGTTGCAGGCGGGGCGTAAAGCCCGAACCGAGACGGCAATCGGCGAAAACCCGGCGTCCGTCGCCTCGGCTGCGGCCGCGCTCGCCGAGCAAGTCTTCGGCGATCTGAACGGACGCAGCATCCTCGTCGTCGGCGCCGGCAAGACAGGTGAGCTCGCGATCCGCAACCTCGTCTCACGCGGTGCGTCGATCGCCTTCGTCGCGAATCGCACCGGAGAGCGCGCGGACGAGCTCACGCAGAGATTCGGCGGTGAGTCATTGCCGCTCGAGAGCATCGAGGGAGAGCTCGCTCGAGCGGATGTCGTGCTGTCGTCGACGAGCTCGCCCGACTGGATCCTTACCCGGGCTCAGGTCGAACGAACACTGCACGCGCGCAAAGGGAGGCCGCTCTTCCTGATCGACCTCGCCGTGCCGCGCGATCTCGACCCTGCGATCCACGAGCTCGACGGCTGCTACCTCTACGACATCGACGACCTCGAAGCCGTCGTCGCAGAGACGCTTTCCGGCCGTCGCGTCGAGGCCGAGCGTGCCGAGTCGATCGTCGCCGACGAGGCCGAGCGCTTCCGGGCGTGGCAGGCCTCGCTCGACGTCGTTCCGGCGATCACGTCGCTCCGCGCCCGTGCCGAGCAGATCCGTGACACCGAGCTGCGCCGCGCCAAGCTGAACGATGCCGAGCGCAAGGCCGCGGAGTCGGTGACGGCCGCAGTACTGAACAAGCTCCTGCATTTGCCGACGATTCGCATGAAGCAGGCGGCCACGGCAGCCGACGGGGTGATTTATGCTGATGCGGTGCGTCACCTCTTCGGTCTCGAGGACGAGCGCTGAAGTCGGCGAGCCTGATCGGCCGTCCGCTTCCCGTGCAGGCTCCGACTGCGTTCGTGCGCGTTCGCAGGCGGCGTCCGTGCGGCCAGGCTCCGGCGAAGCGCACCTGGTGCCGTGCTGATTCGCGTCGGTTCCCGCGGCAGTAGGCTCGCGCTTACGCAGGCCGAGCTGGCGTCGGCGCGGTTGCGAAGGCCCGGCATCGAGATCGCGCTCGTGCCGATCACGACGGCGGGTGACCGCGACCGCACGCGGCCGTTCGGCGAGATCGGCGCGCGCGGCGTCTTCGTCAAGGAGCTCGAGGAAGCGCTGCTCGGCGGACGCATCGACGTGGCGGTCCATTCCGCAAAGGACATGACCTCGACAGACGTCGAGGGACTGGCGGTCGGCGCGTATCTCGAGCGTGAGGACCCGCGCGACGCATTGTGTGGCGCGACGGAACTCCGTCCCGGCATGCGTATCGGCACAGCTTCGATCCGGCGGCGCGCGCAGCTGCTCGCGTTCGACGCGTCGCTGTCGATCGAGCCGATGCGCGGCAACATCGACACGCGCCTGCGCAAGCGGGGCGAGCGTGGACTGGACGCGATCGTGTTGGCCGCATGCGGGCTCGACCGACTCGGCCTCGCCGCGGAGATCGGGCGCCGTTTCGAGCCGGACGAACTGGTGCCCGAGGCAGGTCAAGGGGCGCTCGCGTTGCAGGTGCGCGCGGGAGACGAGCAGCTTGTCGCTGCGGCGGACCACGTCGAGACGCGCAGGCGCGTCGAAGCCGAGCGCGCGTGCGTCGCGATCATCGGCGGCGGCTGTCTCGCTCCGATCGCCGCGCACCATGACGGCGAGCAGTTGACGGCGCTCGTCGCCGCGGAGGACGGCAGCTGGATCGAACGCAGGACGGGCACCGATCCCGTCGAGGTCGCCGCCGCGCTGACGCCGTTCGTCGCGGCCTGACGTGCGCGTCATCGTCACGCGTCCGCGGGCACAGGCCGAGGAGCTCGTCGAAGCCCTCCGCAGTGCCGGCTTCGAGCCGGTGCTCTGCCCCTTGATCGAGATCGAGCCGATCGACGACGGCCCGATCGACGTCGACGGGTACGACTGGGTGATCGTTACGAGCGCGAACGGAGCGGCCGAGCTTGGCCGGCGTCATGCCGGCGCCGTGCCTCGAATCGCAGCGGTCGGCGAAGCCACCGCGGCGGCCCTCGCCGAGCACGGGCTCGAGGCCTCCTTCGTTCCATCCATTTCTTCGCAGGAAGGCCTCCTCGCGGAGCTGCCACGGCCGGTGGGGCGGGCCCTCTTCGTCGGCGCCGCCGGGGCCCGGCGCCTGATCGCCGACGAGCTGCCAGCGGACTTCCGGGCGGTCTACCGGACGGTGGAGCTCACGCCGGATGCGCCCACAGGAGACCTCGTCCTGCTCGCGTCGCCGTCGGCGGTTCGGGCGTGGGCGAGGGTCGGGCCGCACCTGCCTTCGATCACGATCGGGCCCCAGACGACGGAGGCCGCCCGGCTCGCCGGGCTCGACGTTGTGGCGGAAGCCGGCACCCAGGATGTCGCCGCCCTCGTAGACTCCGCCGCGGCGTGGCGCGCTTCATCACGTTCCTGACGGACTTCGGCTTGCAGGACGATTTCGTCGGCACCTGTCACGGCGTGATCAAACGGATCGCGCCCGATGTCGAGATCATCGACATCACGCACGGCATCGCGCCGCAGGCCGTCCTACAAGGTGCGCTGACGCTCGCGAACACGCTGCCGTTCATGCCCGAGGGGGTGCATCTTGCGGTCGTCGACCCGGGCGTCGGCGGCTCGCGGCGCGCGCTCGCGTTGCGCGACGGCTCGGGCCGCATTCATGTCGGGCCGGACAACGGTCTGCTGATCCCGGCGGCGGACAAGCTCGGCGGCATCGCAGAGGCGTACGAGCTCGCGAACTCCGACTACGCGCTCGAATCGGTGTCGCGAACATTCCACGGTCGCGACCTTTTCTCGCCGGCCGCGGCGCACCTCGCACTCGGGGTGCCGCTCGCCGACCTCGGTCCGCCGCTCGACCCGGACGCGCTCGCGCGACTCGACATTCCGCAACCCGAGATCGGCACGGGGCGCATCCACTGCACCGTGCTCTCGATCGACAGGTTCGGCAACGTGGGCCTGAACCTCGAGCGTTCGCATCTCGACCAGGCGTCGGTCGTGCCCGGTACCCGAGTCGAGCTGCAAGTCGGGCCTGAGCGCTACTACGCGGTCGCTGCGCGCACTTTTGCCGACGCGAGGCCCGGCGACATCATCCTCTACGAGGACGCGTACAGGAACATCTCGATCGCGATCAGCGGCGGCAACGCGGCGGCGATGTTCGGCATCTCCGAGGGGCAGGACATCCGCGTGCATCTGGACCGGTTGTGAATCGTCGCGTCCTCGGCCAGAAGTTCGCGCGTCTCGCGACAAACGCCGTTCTGCGCAGCCCGCGCCTCTGGCGCGTGTTTCGCCCCTTCATGGCGCGAATGTTCGACGGGATCGCGGGATCGTGGGACGCCGGCCGCGCGGCAGATCACCTGGCGTCGTTCGAGCGCGCGCTTGCTGCGGTTGAGCCGGCTCCGGCGGGCGCCCTCGACCTCGGCACCGGAACGGGTCAGGGCGCGTTTGCAATCGCCCGTCACTTTCCCGAAGCGAACGTCATCGGGACCGACGTCGCGGACGAGATGCTTGCGCAGGCGGTCCGGAACACGCCTGCGGAGCTACGGGATCGCGTGCGGTTCGGGCATGCGGACGCAGCGGCTCTTCCCTATGCAGACGGTTCGTTCGAGCTCGTGGCGCACGCCAACATGATCCCGTTCTTCGACGAGGTCGCCCGTGTGCTCGCGCCGGGCGGCCAGGCGCTCTTCGCCTTCTCGCTCGGGGACCGAACACCGATCTACGTCCCGGAAGAACGGCTTCGCGCCGAGCTTTCGAGGCGTGGATTCACGGAGTTTGCGTCGTTCCCCGCCGGCGAGGGAACGGCGCTGCTTGCCCGGAAGGCCGAACGCCCGTAAGCTCGAGCGCACAAGGTCGTTCGCGGCGCGGTATCACCGGTCCGGACGGCCTTCCTTCTTGCCCCGAGAGCTAGCTCAGCTCGGCAGTGGCCTGAGGGAAGCCGCGGGCTCGTGCAGCTTCGGCCCAGCTGGCCGCCTCGGCCTGATCGGCGAAGCCGGGCACGTAGACCTCGAAGCCGCCACACGGATCGTTGCGGAGCTTCGCTCCCGGGAAGCCGACGGACTCGGCGCGGTCAGCGATCGCGGTCGCAGCGACGCGATCGCGTCCATGACCGAGCACGCCGTCCCAGCGCCCGATCTGCTTCGCCTGGATGCACTCGAGCGTCACCGCGAACCCTTCGCGCCGCGCCTCGCTCTGGAGGTCGACGCCGACGTCGAAGGTGTCGATGCCGCGCACGACTACCCGGAAACCGTCGCAGCCCTCGATGATGTTGGCATTGACGAAGCCGCGACCTGCGACCTGGGTGCGGAACGTCAGCGCCTGCTGGTGCGTCTTGCGCCGGCCGAAGACGGCCTCGAGGCCGCTGACGAACTCAACCCGTCCGCACGCCTGCTGAGCCGACGTGAATCCGGGCGCCGAGCGCGAAAGCCCGAGCGCCGGCACCGAGCCAGCCAGCCCTGCCCCCAGGCAGACCAGCACGACAAAGCGAGCGATCCTCACGGCGCACAGTCGTACCAGACCCCCGAGACCCCGGTCGCACTCTTAACGAATCCTTTAGATCCTCTCCACAGCCCTTTCCTTCCAGCCGCCGCCGATGCCGGCTGAGCCGGCGTCGGTCACAACGGCCGGAATCGCAACTCGAGCGCGAGGAAGTCATCATGGCCCGCGTAGCGGGCCGGACTTCCTCGCGGAGTGGCGAGGGCCGGAATCGAACCGGCGACACCACGGTTTTCAGCCGTGTGCTCTACCAACTGAGCTACCTCGCCCGGCGGCTCGACAGTCTAGCCGGGGCTTAGAGCGCGCTTCGGGCGGCGGCGAGCCGGTCGACGAGGACGTCGACGAACTCGTCCTTCATCAGCACTGCGTCCGCTCCGGCCTCGGTGACAGCGTCGTGCAGCGCGGTGTGCTCGTCCCCGGTCAGCGCGATCACGCACATGCTCGGATGGTCGCGCCGCAGGCGGGCGACCGCGGAGACGCCGTCGAGACGCGGCATGTGCAGGTCGATCACGACAGCATCGGGCGACAGCTCGTCGGCGAGCTCGATCGCGGCGAGCCCGTCGAGGGCGGTGCCGACCACGAGCAGCTGAGGCTGGCGGTCGATCAGCGGCGAAAGGGCGGCGAGAAAAGGCTCGTCGTCGTCGGCAAGCAGAACCCGGATCGTGCCTGCCGCGTCGGCCACCCCCATGAATCGGGAAGTTAGCCTTGTGGCCATGCCTTCGCAACCGCAGCGGCGCAAGGTCGCAATTCTCGGCGCCGCCCTCGATCTCGGCGCGGGACGCAGGGGCGTGGACATGGGCCCGTCGGCGATTCGCTATGCGGGACTCGACACCCGTCTCGACGAGCTGGGCTACGACTACGTGGACTGGGGCAATGTCGAGACTGCGGTCGCGGAGGCGATCGCGACGGGCGACGAGCAGGCGCGGTTTCTGCCGCAGATCAAGGACACGTCGGAGCGGATCGCCCGGCTGGTCGCCACCGCAGCGCGAGAGGAGCTCTTTCCGGTCGTGCTAGGCGGCGACCACTCGGTGGCACTCGGAACGCTTGCGGGCCTTGCAGAGGTCCACGGTCAGGGCGGGACGATCTGGATCGACGCCCACGGCGATCTCAACAGCCCCGACTCGAGCCCGAGCGGCAACGTGCACGGGATGGTGCTCGCCGCTGCGCTCGGTCTTGCCGGCGACCGGTTTCGCCAGGACGGCTGGGGTCTGCCCGCGATCGGGCCGGGACGTGTCGCGCTGGTCGGCGTGCGCTCGCTGGACGACGGCGAGCGCGAGCTCCTCGGGAAGCTCGACGCGAAGGTTTTCACGATGAGCGACGTCGACCGGCTCGGCGTCGAGCGTGCCATGCGGGAGTCGCTCGCGCATGTGGCCGGACCGGGATTCGTGCACGTCAGCCTCGACATGGACGCTCTCGACCCCGACGTCGCTCCCGGCGTGGGCACGCCGGTTCGCGGCGGGCTGTCCTATCGCGAGGCGCATCTGGCCATGGAGCTCGTCGCCGAAGCCGGACTCGCGTCCTCCTTGGACGTCGTCGAGGTCAATCCGATCCTCGACCGTGAGAACGCAACCGCAAAGCTCGCGGTGGAGCTGGTCGCCTCAGCGCTCGGCGCGCGGATTCTCTAGAAACCGCCGCAAGGCGGCCGCGGTGTCGTTGTACGCATCCCAATAGACCATGTGACCGCCGGGAACCTCGACGAGCTCGACCAGGTCTCCGAGCGCCGCCCGGTAGGCGTCGAGCTGGTCCTCGCGGACGAGGCCGAACTGGCCGGCGTGCAGAAGCAGGGTCGGGACGCGAAGCGTCTCGGGCGGTGGCGGCGGCGTGCAGAGCTCGCCGTACATGGAGACCACCGCGCTCTGGCAATAACGGAATCGGAAGCGTCCGTCGGGGTGACGTACGAGGTGCTCGCGCATGTCCTCCTCGAGCGCGGCGCGCGGTGTCGGCGCTCCCATTTCGAGCCGCGCGGCGATCGCCTCCTCCGGGGAGGCGAACGAGTTGTCGTGACGTTCGCGCTCGGCGAAGTCGAAGCCGACGTGCGGCAGGAGCTGGATGGCCGGATCGAGCAGCGCGGCGCGCTCGATGCGTTCCGGCGCTAACCCTGCAAGCTCGAGGACGAGCCGGCCGCCGTAGGAGTGCCCCACCCAGCTCGCGCGTCTCACCCCCGCGGCGTCGAGCGTCTCGAGGACGTCGTGCGCGTGCGTCGCGATCGTCCAGGGCGGCTCCCACTCGGAATTGCCGTGCGCGCGGAGGTCCGGTGCGAGCACGCGGAAGCGATCGACCAGACTCTCCTCGGCGAGCCTGCGAAAGCGGCGGCCGTGGGCATTGAGACCGTGGAGGCACACGACCACCGGGGCTTCGGCGTCGCCCCACTCGTGGAGGTTGAGCTCCATCAGTTATCGGTGGCGAGCGCGCCGACGACTGCGTCCGCGTCGCCGTGAAACACGACGTCGGCACCCTGCTCCATGCCCGGACCGCAATTGACGGCGACGATCACGGCGGCCTTGACGATCCCCGTCAGCTGCTCGAAGTCACCCGGCACGCCAACCGCGACGAGAACGCGAGGCGCAACGGGCCTGCCGTAGAGGCCGACCTGGCGGTTCCGCGGCAGGTCCATTCTCTCGCGCGTGCCGGCGAGCGCCGCAGCTCGAGGCGCGTAGTCGCTCGGCGCGTCGGGGCCGAGCAGCACGATCAGGTCTGCTTCGTCGAGGTCGGCCGCCGCTGCCGCACGGTGTTCGATCAAGCGCACCCGTGATGCAGGCAGCTCGCCGAGCTCGAGCCGCACGATCTCCGGCGACTCGTCGCGCGCCTCGAGCGCGGTGAACATTCGAGGACGAACCGTTGCGAGCTGCGGCGTGGTCGCGCCCATGATCACCGAGACGATGTTGCCGCCGTACGCAGGCTTCGTCTGGATCAGGCGCCCTGCCCGGTCGATGCCGAGGTTGACGCAGTCCCCGGTCATGCCGAGCTCGAGCTCACCGGCGGCGCGCGGTCCCAGGTCGCGGCCGTTCGCGGTCGCGGGGATCGCGAGCAGGTGTGGACGCTGCGTGCGCAGCACCTGGACGAGCGCGGCACTCCAGAGGTCCGGGTCGTAGCCGTCGAGCCGTTCGTCGTCGACGAGGACGATTCGCTCGGCGCCGCGCCGGCCGAGCTCTGCTGCGACGGCCTCGACGCCGTGCCCGAGCACGAGGGCCACGTTGGCGCCTCCGAGCTTTCCCGCCAGCTCGCGTCCCTTGCCGACCAGCTCGAGCGACGCTCTGCTCGGCTGCCCGTCGACGAGCTCGACGAGCGTCCACGCGTCGTAGTTCTTGCCGGGCCTCTCGCCGAGCCGGTCCGGCTTCTCCCACTGCGACGGCTCTAGCGCGCGTTCGGCGAGCAGTTCACGCACGCGCGCGGCGACGTCTGTGGGATCGTCCGTCTCGATTCGCTTGCGCTCCGGTGTCACGTCGCGCACTGCGAGCACGCGTGTCGGCGAGCCGGTCTGGCCGAAGCGCTTGTCGTTGTCGCGAAGATCGTCCACGAGGTCGCTTGCCGTCCAGACGTCGATCGTGCCGTCGCGCTCGCCGCCACCCTCGTGCGTGTACGCGAGCGAGAGCACTGCAGGCCCGTCGAGCTCGTAGGTGTCGTAGCCGAGCTCCGTCTCTCGCGTCGCGCGCAGGCGGCCCGATTCGAGCTTCGTCTCGGTGACGCTCGTGAGGTGCGGCCAGCCGAGGAACGCGGCCGTCTCCGGTGGAACCTGCCACGTCTCGGAGTCGAGCGTCTTGCGGCCGCAGAGCACGAGGTCGACATCTCCGACCTTTGCGATCGCTAGCGCGAGCGTGCGCGACGTCCCGAGCGTGTCCGCAACCGCAAACGCGCGGTCCGACAGGTGGATGCAACGGTCGGCGCCGAGCGCGAGACAGGTGCGGAGCGCGTCGGCGGCCTGTGGCGGCCCCATCGTGATCGCGATCACCTCGCCGCCTCCACCGTTCATGTCTCTCAGCTCGGTCGCGTGAACGACTGCGGCGGCGTCGAACGGATTGAGCAGGAGTGGCACGCCTTCGCGGCGCAGCGACTTGGTCTCCGGATCGAACTCGATCGCGTCGGCGCGGGGGACCTGTTTGACGAGGCAGACGATCTTCATCTGTGGGAGCCTAATCAGCCGTGCTCGCGGTCCTGTACGACATCCACGGCAATCTGGTTGCCCTGGAGCAGGTGCTGGCCGACGCCGAGGCCGCCGGAGCCGACCGCTACCTGCTCGGCGGCGATTTCGGCTCCTGGTCGCCCTGGCCCCTCGAGACGATCGAGCGGCTGCGCGGGCTCCCCGGCACGACCTGGATCCGGGGCAACGGCGAGCGCTGGCTGCGCGAGCCCCCGGTCGACCGGCCGGAAGTGATGCAGGCGTTCGCCGAGCACGACTCCGGCCTCGGCACCGAGGAAGGCTGGCTCTACTCGCTGCAGGCGCACCAGGAGCTCGACGGTGTCCTCTACGTGCACGGCTCGCCGCTTTCCGATGTCGAGAGCTTCGCGGCCGAGCCTCACGACGACGACGAGCGGCTGCTCGACGGCGTACGCGACAAGACCGTTGTCTTTGGCCACAGCCATCTGCAGTTTCAGCGGCCGGGGCCGAACGGGACGACGCTGATCAATCCCGGGAGCGCCGGCATGCCCCTCGACGGCGACGTCCGCGCGGCGTATGCGCTGCGCCATGACGACGGGCGGTTCGAGCCGCGCCGTGTCGAGTACGACATCGAGCGTGCGGCGAAGGCGTGGAGCGAGCTCGGCGACGCCGGCTTCGGGACGATGGTTGCGCAGCGAATCCGGCGCGGGTCCGACTAGTCGGAGCCTGACTCCTCGCCGTTCCCGGACGGCTCGTAGTACGTCGTTCCCTTCAGCTCCTCCGGCAGGTAGTCGACGTCGAAGCCGGCCGGGTCGGAGTGCGGATAGAGGTAGCCCTCGCCGTGCCCCAGCTTGCGCCCGTACCAGCTGCCGTCGCGAAGCGACTTCGGCGGCCGGATGTTTCCTCGCTCCTGCACGTCCTTCGTCGCGCGGTTGATCGCGTTGTAGCTCGCGTTCGACTTCGGCGCGCGCGCAAGGTAGATCGCTGCCTGCGAGAGATTGAGGCGCGCCTCGGGCAAACCGACGTGCTCGACCGCCTGGGCGGCGGCGACCGCCACGAGCAACGCACGCGGGTCGGCATTACCGATGTCTTCTGACGCGAGCACGATCATTCGCCGCGCGATGAAGCGTGCATCCTCGCCGCTCTCCAACATGGCGGCGAGGTAGTAGACGGTCGCGTCGGGATCCGAGCCGCGCATCGACTTGATGAACGCCGAGATGAAGTCGTAGTGGGCGTCGGCGGCCTTGTCGTAGACGAGCGGCCGCTTTCGCGCCGCATCCTCCACGTGCGCCTCCGACAAGGGCTCGTTTGCGCCCTGCGCGGTCTGCACCGCGAGCTCGACGATGTTGTGCGCCGACCGTGCGTCGCCTCCCGCCTTCGTCGCGATCAGGCGGAGCAGGTCGGCCGGGATCTCGGTATCGAGTGTTGCGGCGCCGCGCTGCGCGACCGTCTCGAGGTCTTCGATGGAAAGCGGCTCGAGCTCGTAGACCTGCGCCCGTGAGAGGAGGGCGGAGTTGACCTCCATGTAGGGGTTCTCGGTTGTCGCGCCGATCAACGTGATCACGCCCTCCTCGACGCCAGGCAGCAGCGCGTCCTGCTGGGACTTGTTGAAGCGGTGGATCTCGTCCAGGAAGAGGATCGTCCGCTGCCCGGTCGCACCGAGCCGCTCACGTGCCTCCGCGAGCACCGCGCGAACCTGCGCAACGGTCGCCGAGACGGCCGAGAGCTCCTCGAAGGCGGCGCCCGTCGCGTGGGCGATGATCCGCGCGAGCGTGGTCTTGCCGCTCCCGGGCGGGCCGTAGAAGATCGTGGAGCGCACCCGGTCCTCCTCGATCGCGAGCCGAAGCGCGGAGCCTTCGGCGAGGACCTGGCGCTGTCCAACGAACTCGTCGAGCGACTGAGGCCTCATGCGGAGGGCGAGCGGTGCGACCGCGGGGAGCCTTTGCCTGGCCGCATCAGAGAAGAGGTCACTCATTGCAGGGAAGTATGCTCCGCAAGCCCGTGGCGACCGAGACTCACGAGGACTTCTCCGAGCCGATCCTGCCCGGCAAGGGCGAGTCGGACTACGAGCGCTACCTGCGCACCGACGAGCTGCTGGCCCTGCAGAAGCCGGCCGACGAGCGCGCCCATCCCGACGAGCTGCTCTTCCAGACCGTGCACCAGTCCTCGGAGCTCTGGCTCAAGCTGGGAACCTCCGAGGTGGCGCGGGCGACGGAGCACATTCGCGCCGGGGAGCTCGGCGCCGCGTTGCGCCTGCTCCGGCGAGCCTCGCTCTGCCTGCAATTCATCACGGCGCAGCTCGACATGCTCGAGCAGATGTCGCCCTGGGAGTACCAGACCGTGCGCCGCGTCCTCGGTCACGGGAGCGGCTTCGACTCCCCGGGCTTCCGCGAGGTGCGCCGCGTCACGCCGCCGCTCGGCGAAGCATTCGATGCCGCGGTTGCGCAGGCCGGGCTCGACAACGTCGAGGTGTACGTGCAGGGGCGAACGCACGAAGAGCTCTACGGACTGGCAGAGGCGCTCGTCGAGTGGGACGAGCGCATCACGATGTGGCGCATCCGCCACTACAAGGTCGTCGCGAGAATCATTGGCGACCAGGTCGTCGGCACGCAGGGGACACCGGTCGAGGTACTCGGGAAGATGATCCACCACAACTTCTTCCCGTCGCTCTGGCGTGCGCGAAACCAGCTGACCGCCCGCGCAAAGGAAGAGGAGGGATGACGAGCTGATGGCCACGATCTCGCTCCGCGACGAGACCACCGAGCTCCTGCAGGAGCTGATCCAGGTCGACACGACGAATCCGCCCGGAAACGAAACTGCCGCCGCAGAGGTGCTGCAGTCGTACCTCGAGGAGAGCGGCGCACAGGTCGAGCTCTATGCGCGTGTGCCCGAGCGTGCGAATCTCGTCGCGCGCATCCCCGGTCGCGGGGACGGGCCGACGCTGCTGTTTCTCTCGCACACCGATGTCGTGCTCGCAGACGCAGCGGAGTGGAGCGCCGATCCGTTCGGCGGCGAGCTGCGTGACGGCGAGGTCTGGGGGCGCGGCGCGCTCGACATGAAGGGGCAGGTGGCTGCCAGCGCGGTTGCGCTCGCGTCGCTCGCGCGGGAGGGCTTCGAGCCCGCAGGCGACCTGATCTTCGCCGCGACAGCCGACGAGGAAGTCGGCGCGGGCTTCGGCGCGCAGTGGCTGTGCGAGACCCATCCCGACGCGGTTCGGTGCGACTACCTGATCAACGAAGGCTCGGGCGAGCGGCTCGAGCTCGGCGGCAAGCCGTTCTACATGTGCTCCGTCGCGGAGAAGATGAGCGCGCCCTTCAGGCTGCGCGTGCGCGGGCGGAGCGGGCACGCCTCGATGCCCGGCATCGCGGACAACGCGCTCGTCAAGGCGGCGCCGCTGATCACCGCGCTCGGCGAGTACGTTCCCGAGCAGCGCTTGACGCCCGAGGTCGAAGCGCTGCTGGAGGCGGTCACCGGCGAGCGCCCGGCGTCCCCGGCGCGCGCACTCGCGCAGGCGAAGGAGATCGGCGAGTTCTTTGCGGAGATGGTCGAGCCGCTGCTGTCGCTGACGTTGTCGCCGACCATGATCGACGCGTCGAAGAAGCGGAACGTCATCCCGGCGATCTGCGACGTCGTGGTCGACTCGCGGCTGCTGCCCGAGACGACGACGGCGGAGCAGCACGAGATCGTCCGCTCGGTCCTCGGGGAGGGCGAGTACGAAATCGAGGAGCTCGAGGCACACGGCGGAACGAGATCGCCGATCGAGACGCCGCTATGGGACGCGGTCTCCGGCTGGGTGTCGGAGATCGAGCCCGGAGCCATGCCCGCGCCGATCTGCGTGGCCGGCTTCACCGACAGCCACTGGTTCCGTGAAGCCTTCGGAACGGTCGCGTACGGCTTCTTCCCGTCACGCGTGATGCCGGCAGAGCTCGCCGCGCGGCTGATCCACTCCGCCGACGAGCGCATCCCCGTTGAGGATCTCGAGCTTGGCGTCAGCTTCATGAGACACGCCGCCCAGTCGCTGCTCGGTAGCTGATTTGCGGAATTCGACTCCCGGTCGATAACCTCGACGGCATGGGCGCAGACAAGGTTCGGCTCGGCGGCATGGCCCTCGCGAACGGGGTGCTCGTCCACGGCCCGACCGCGTGGGCGTGTGCGATTCGCACCGACGACGGTGAGCTGAAGGTCGCGGCACGGCGCAAGCGTCTGCGTGCCAACTCGATCGAGAGCCCGTTGCTCCGCGGCCCGGTGCGTTTGCTCGATGCGATGGCGATTCTCCCGGAGCTCAAGCGCGCCCTGCCGGAGGCGCGCCTCCCGTTCCAGCGGCCGTCCGTTCTGGCGGCGATGCTCGGCACGGCGACGGTCGTCAGGATCGTGCGCGGCTCGCGCTCGGTCGGCCCTGCAGCACAGGAGCTCGTCGGTGGACTGCTCTCGCTCGCGCCGGCTGCGCTGGCACTGCGCAGCTCTGACGTCGCGGCGTACCACGGCGCGGAGCACATCTCGATCGGCAGCTACGAGCAGGGGAAGCGGGCAACGAAGGAGCACGACCGTTGCGGCTCCCATCTCCTCGGCCCGCTGCTGGCCACGACCGCACTCGGCAACACCCTCGCCGCCCGCGCGCCTGCGCGTGCGCGCAACTCCGCCCGGCTCGGCGCTCAGCTCGTCGCGCTTGCGGCCTCGACCGAGATCTTCGGCTGGATGGTGCGCAATCCCGAACGGCCGCTTGCACGCGCGCTCGCGAAGCCGGGGCACGAGCTTCAGCACCGAATCGCCACCGCGGAGCCGACCGCGGCCCAGATCGAGGTCGCCGAGGCTGCTCTCGCCGCGTGCCTCGAGCTCGAGCAGGCCTAGTGGCCCTCGTAGAGCGGACCCACGACCGGCTTCCGCCCGAAGTCTTCGACCTGCCCGTCGAGAAGATGCGCGAGGGCTATTACGCCGACGCGTACTTCAAGCATGCACGGGCGACGCTGCTGAAGGACGGCCGCCATCCGCGGGTCGTGATGCAGGTGTTCCAGAAGAAGGATGCGTACCTCGGCGGCATGGATGAGGCGATCGCGATCCTCAAGCTCTGTTCGCACGATTGGAACGAGCTGACCGTGCACGCGCTCTACGACGGCGAGCGGATCGAGCCGTGGGACACGGTGATGACGATCGAAGGCGACTACACGTTGTTCGCGCATCTGGAGACCGCGTACCTCGGTGTGCTCGCGCGGCGCACGCTGATCACGACGAACGTCGTGCGCGTGCTCGAGGCGGCGAACGGCAAGCCGATCATCTTCATGCCCGCGCGCCACGACCACCATCGCGTCCAGACCGGTGACGGCTACGCGGCGTACGTCGCCGGCCGAGTCGTCGGCGCGCCAATCGGCGTCACGACCGACGAACAGGCGTCCTGGTGGGGCGGCCGCGGCATCGGCACTGTCCCGCATTCGCTGATCGCCTCGTACGGTGGCAATACCGTTCTGGCGGCGGCGAAGTTCGCCGAGTGGGCGTCCGACGACATCAACATCACGGTGCTCGTCGACTTCGAGAACAACTCGGTCGAGACCGCGCTCGAGGTCGCCCGCGCGCTCGGCCCCAGGCTGTGGGGCGTTCGCCTCGACACGTCGGAGATGCTCGTCGACCGCTCGCTCTGGGAGGAGCTCGGTGATTTCACGCCGACCGGCGTCAACGAGCGCCTTGTGCGCAAGGTGCGAAACGCACTCGACGAGGACGGCTTCGAGCACGTGAAGATCGTCGTATCCGGAGGGTTCACGATCGGCAAGATCGTGGAGTTCGAGGAGAAGGGCGTGCCCGTCGACGCCTACGGTGTCGGCTCGTCGCTGATCCGCGGCTCGAACGACTTCACCGCCGACATCGTGCTCACGGACGGGCGCCCGTCCGCGAAGGTCGGCCGTGCCTTTCGGCCGAACCCGCGGCTCGAGCTCGTCACGTGAAGGTTCTCTGGGACGTCGACACGCAGGTCGATTTCGTGCTGCCGCACGGGAAGCTCTATGCGCAGGGAGCGGAAGAGACCGTTCCCGCGATGAAGCGCCTCGTCGAGGCGGCTCGTGCGGCCGGGATCGTGCATGTCGCCTCGGCCGACGACCATGAGCTGACCGACGGGGAGATCTCGGAGTCGCCCGACTTCCGCACGACCTATCCGCCGCATTGCCTGCGCGGCACCCGGGGCGCGCGCAAGATCCCGGAGACGGAACAGGAGGATCCGGTGCCGATCACGCTCGAGCTGCTGCCGGAGCGCTACTTCGCGGGCCGCGAGTTCCTGCTCTTGAAGAAGAGCTTCGACGTCTTCACGAACCCCAACACCGACCGGTTGCTCGACCACCTGCGGCCGGAGGAGATCGTGGTCTTCGGCGTCGCCACGGACGTCTGCGACGATGCCGCGATCCGCGGTTTCCTCTCCCGTGGCCTCTTGGTGCGCTTCGTGGAAGACGCGTCGAAGGGCCTCGACGACGAGCGCGTGGCCACCTGCACGGCCTTTTGGCGGGAAAATGGGGTCGCTTTCACCACTGCTGCGGAGGCCGCCGAAAGTCTCTAGTTGACGCCGGCCCTTCCATGGAGATGATGAGTCCAGGGAGGGCAAGGTGGATCTGCACCATTACATGGTCATGCTGCGCGATTTCGTGGTCAACTGGTGGCCGCTACTCGGGCTGAGCTTCTACTGCCTGCTGATCTACATCTTCTGGCGCATGCTCCAGCTGATGCCGCGCGTGAAGCCCGCGGCGGTGATCGTGGATCCGCGGACCGCGATCGAGTGGCGCGACATCGCCGGCGCCGACGAGGCGAAGGCTGAGCTCCTGGAGATCGTCGAGTTTTTGAAAGACCCGAAGCGGTTCGAGTCGCTCGGTGCCGTGGTGCCGAAAGGCGTGCTGCTCTACGGGCCGCCGGGGACCGGCAAGACGCTGCTCGCTCGTGCTGCGGCCAACGAGTCGGGCGCGAAGTTCTATGCGCAGAGCGCGTCCGCGTTCGTCGAGATGTTCGCCGGCCTCGGCGCGGCGCGCATTCGCAAGCTCTTCGACGAAGCGCGCAAGCACGCGCCGTCGATCATCTTCATCGACGAGCTCGACGCGGTCGGAACCGCACGCACGGGTAGCAGCTTCAATCGCGAGCAGGATCAGACGCTGAACCAGCTGCTTGTCGAGCTCGACGGTTTCGGCACCGGAGACCAGGTCGTCGTCATGGGGGCGTCCAACCGCCTGCAGGATCTCGACCCCGCGCTGCTGCGGCCCGGGCGTTTCGACCGACAGCTCCTCGTCGCCCCGCCGGATCGCGCCGGGCGCGAGGCGATCCTGCACGTGCACACGCGGAGGAAGCCGCTCTCCGCGGACGTCCAGCTCGATTTGATCGCGCGCCAGACCTCGGGCCTGACCGGCGCCGATCTCGCGAACATCGCGAACGAGGCGGCGATCCTCGCGGGCCGCCGGTCTGCGAAGTACGTCACCGGACCAGATTTCGACAATGCGCTCGAGCGCGTTGTCGCCGGCCTCCAGCAGAAGAAGGTGCTGACGGACAAGGAGCGGCGGATCCTCGCCTACCACGAGGCGGGCCATGCGCTGATGTCTCACCTGATGGGCGAGGTCGGGCACTTGCAGAAGGTGACGATCGTCTCGCGCGGCAGCGCGCTCGGCTACACGCTCCATCTGCCGAACGAGGATCGCTACATGGAGTCGAAGGAAGAGCTGATCGACATTCTCAAGATCGCGCTCGCCGGGCGGGCTGCAGAGCAGGTCGTCTTCGGGCGCGTCACGAACGGTGCAGCGGCCGATCTCGAGAAGGTGACGGAGATCGCGCGCGCGATGGTGTTCGAGTGGGGCATGTCGGACGTGGTCACTTCACGCACTCTGCGCGCGGACAACTACGCGCTCTCCGAGGAGACAAAGCGCGTGCGCGACAACGAGCAGGCTCACCTCACGGACGGCGCCTACGCGGAGGCGGTGCGCTTGATCGAGAAGCATCGCGCCTCGCTCGACCGGCTGAGCCAGGCCCTGCTCGAGAAGGAGACCCTCATGCGTGAAGAGGTGCTGCTCCTGCTGGCGGACGTCGAGCCGGAGTCGCGAGCATCCGAGACGGTCGGCACGCCTCGTGTCGTGGCGTCGCTCTCCGGCGAGGCGTAAGCGAGCCGATAGCATCGCCCCCGTGCAGGCGCGGGGGATCCATCACGTTGGCGTCGCGGTCGAGGATCTCGACGGCGCACTCGCAACGTATGAGCGTTTGTTCGGCGCGACGGTCGAGCACCAGGCGACGGTCGGCGATCAGGGCGTGCGCGCCGCCTCGTTGCGCATCGGCGACGGACGGGTCGAGCTGCTCGAGCCGCTCGGCGACGACACGCCGGTCGGCCGCTTCCTCGCGAAGCGCGGGCCGGGCATGCATCACGTCGCCTACGAGGTGGGCGATCTCGGCGCCACGCTCGCGGAGCTCGCGGGGGCCGGAGCCGAATTGATCGACGAGGAGCCGCGCGAAGGGCTGTTCGGTCTCGAGGTTGCCTTCGTCCATCCGGATTCCGTCCACGGCGTTCTCTCGGAGGTGGTTGCAGTTGTCTGAAAACGAGCGGGTTCGAATCGAGGTCGCCTTCGACGGCGGTCAGATCATGGGGGCGCTCGTGACGCCGTCGAGCGCGGATGCGCTGGAACAGGCGCTCGGCTCGGCGGAGGTGCGGGCCGGCACCGGCGAAGCGGCGCTGGCGCTCGACGCCGAGGACGGCCGCTACACGCTCGCGCTGCAGCGCGTCGTATATGTGAAGCGGTTCGCGCGGGAAAGCCGCGTCGGCTTCGGCTCGGCTGCCCAGGGTTGAAGCCGCGGCGGCTGGGGCATCTGCTCGTCTGATGGCCGACGAAGCCACGCAGGCTGCCGCACGCCCGAAGGACTCGTCCGCACAGGTGCGGAAGCTCGTCGAGCGCGGCCAGCAGGGGGACCGGCAGGCCCTCGAGGAGCTCTATCTCCTCCACTTCGACCGCATCTACAGCTACCTGCACATGAGCGTCGGCAACCGTCACGACGCCGAGGATCTGACGACGCAGACGTTCATGAAGATGCTCGAGTCGATCAAGCGGTTCAAGTGGCAGGCAGCGCCGTTCTCGGCCTGGCTCTTTCGCATCGCGCACAACCTGGCGATGGATCACTTCCGTGCGAACAGGCGCTGGCAGCCCGAGGAGGATGTGCCCGAGCCCGAAGGAGAGAGCGAACCGTCGGCGGAGGCTTCGGCGATGCAGTCGATCGGCCGCCAGAGCATGCTCGAGCTGATCGATGGGCTTTCGACGGAACAGCAGCAGGTGCTCACGCTGAAGTTCGTCTTCAACTTGCCGAACGCGGACGTCGCGACGATCCTTGACAAGACCGAGGGTGCGATCAAGTCGTTGCAGCATCGCGCGCTCGTCTCGCTGCAGAAGCAGATCTCCAGCACGACGGAGGGGTAAGCCCTTGGCGCTCGAGGTCGGGATCGTCGGGCTGCCGAGCTCGGGCAAGTCGACGCTGTTTCATGCCCTGACGGGTGCGCGGGCGACGGGCGACGTCGGCATGGCCGGTGTGCCGGATCCGCGTCTCGCCGAGCTGGCGCGGGTGATCAAGCCGCGGAAGACGACGCCCGCGGCGATTCGCGTGGTCGAAGTGCGGGGGACCGGTCCCGAGCTGCTCGGGAACCTTCGTCAGGTCGACGCGCTTCTGGTCGTGCTCGACGGGTTCTCCGGGACGCGCGTCCCTGCAGACGATCTCGAGACGCTGAAGCTCGAGCTGCTCATTGCCGACCGTGACCACGTCGAGCGCCGGCTCGAGCGTGTCGTGAAGCAGGCGAAGTCAGGCGAGCAAAAGCTCAAGCAGGAGGTCGCCGAGCTCGAGCGGATTCTCGCGCATGTCGACGCCGGCGGAACGCTGGCGGACTGGACCGGCGAGCTGCCGGAGGGGCTCGAGCCGCTGACGACGAAGCCGCTGCTCGCGGTCGAGAACGGGCCGGACGGGATCGATCTGAAGCTCGAGGCCGAGCTGGCCGACCTGTCGGCGGAGGAGGCGGTGGACTTTCGCGAGGGCGCCTCGGCGCTCGAGGAGGTCGTGAGGCGCTTGAGCGACGAGCTCGGCCTGATCAGCTTCTTCACCGCGGGCGAGAAGGAGACGAGGGCCTGGTCTCTGCGGCGTGGGCAGAGTGCGCTCGACGCGGCGTCCACGATCCACACGGACATCGCCCGCGGCTTCATCAGGGCGGAGGTGATCCGCTGGGAAGACCTCGTCGAGGCCGGCTCGCACGCGGAGGCCGCACGACGCGGCCTCCAGCGGCTCGAAGGAAAGACCTACGTGGTCGCCGACGGGGACGTCCTGAACATTCGCTTCAACGTCTAGCAGCAGCCGTCGGGACAGCAATCCGGGGGGCAATCGCACTGGGGCACGCCGGGCCTCCTTTCATTGACGTCCGTCGATGCAGGTACTGTATTGATAGACATCGATGAAGTCAATCGCCCTCCTTCCCACCATCTGCTGCGGCCCGGAGACCGAGCCGCTGACGGTTCCCGAGCGAGACGCGCTAGCCGGGCGGTTCAAGGCGCTCGCCGATCCGACGAGGGTCGCGATCATCAACTGCCTCTCCGCTGCGGACGAGGTCTGCGTGTGCAACCTGACGGCGACCTTCGAGCTCTCGCAGCCGACGATCTCGCACCATCTGAAGGTGCTGCGGGAGGCCGGTCTCGTCGAGTCGTCGCGGCGCGGGACGTGGTCGTACTACCGGCTAGTCCCGGAGTCGATTGCGGAGCTGCGCGGGGCGCTCGGCGGATGAACGTCCTCTTTGTCTGCCGGCAGAATGCGGGCCGCTCGCAGCTCGCGCAGGCGCTCTACGAGCGCCGCGGCGGGAGCGCGCGCTCGGCGGGGACGACACCGGCGCAGCGCGTGCATCCGGAGGTCGCCGAGTTGATGCCGGAGCTGGCGGAGCGCGTGCCGAAGAAGCTCGACGCAGCGGACGCGGAGTGGGCCGACATCGTCGTGACGATGGGCTGCGGCGACGCGTGTCCCGTCATCCCCGGCAAACGCTACGTCGACTGGGACCTGCAGGACCCCGCCGGCCAGGACGCCGAAACGGTGAGAGAGATCCGAGACGAGATCGAACGGAGAGTTGCCGACCTCCCGCTCTAATCCGTCACAAAGCCGTTCCACTCTCGGCACGAACTCCATGTCCGCAAACGCCACCCGTCGGGTCTGACCCCAAGACGCTGTCAGAACTGTCACAACTTCGAGACCGATCGCGCGACACGTCACACATTCGTTCCACTTTCGGCACACCTTCCCACCGCCGAAACGGACAGGTTTGGGGTCAGACCCGAAAAATGTGACGAAAGCGTCACAACTAGCCGACCGAAATGAGGGCCACTCCGGCAAGGGTCAGCGCGATGCCTGCTTCCTGCGATCTCGCTACGCGCTCTTTGAGGACCAGGCGCGCCAGAACGACCGTGACGATTGGATAGAGCGACGCCAGCACCGACGTGATGCTCACGAGGCCGCTCGTGGACGCTGCTGCGAACAGCAAGTTGCCGAGCATGTCGCCGATCCCGATGAGCGCCAGAATCGACACCTGCACCGGCGGCGCCGCGAGCGACGGACGCTTGATCGCGACGACCGCGAACACGACCGACGCGGACGTCATACGAAAGATGAGCGACGCCCACCAGAAGTCGGCAACCCCGGCAGCATGCATCGGCGGGAAATAGCCGCCGAACCCGATCGCGGCGAGCAGCGCCAGGCCTACGCCGGCGGCGACGCGTCGCCCCTTCCCCGGCTCGCGAGACGCGAGGAAGACTCCGCCGAGCGCCGCGGCGATGCCGAGCCATTGCCATGGCGACGGCCGGTCGCCGGTCGCGATCCCGAAGATCACCGGCACGGCGGCGGAGATCCCTGCGATCGGCGCCACGATGCTCATCGCTCCCACCGCCATCCCGCGGTAGTACGCGTAGAGCCCGAGCGTGCCCGAGATCGCAGCGGGGATCGCCAGCAGCGCACCGAGATGCTCGGGCCCCTTGCCGCGAACCGCGACGATGAGCGCGATCACGACCAGGCCGCCGACCTGCACGTAGACGAGCGCACGGAGCGCGCCGAGCGTTCGTCCCTTGAGCGGCCCGAAGAAGTCCGCGAAGCCCCAGGTCAGGCTGGCGCCGAGCGCAAGCGCGATCGATCTCATCGCGCGACGCTAACTAGTCGGGGATCGGCCGCGTCGCCGCGACCGCGTCGAGCTGATTCGCGTGGTACAGAACCGCTGCTTCGGCGGTGCGCGCAGCGCGTGCGTCATGGTGGCAGGCCATCGCGTGCAAAAGCTCCGAGCGCGCGTCGGGCGGCAACGCACCGCTCCGCTCCTCCACCATGCGCAACCCGAGATGCACGTGCCCGAGCAGGCGACCCTCGTCGGTCTGCCTGAAGGTCGGCCCGGCGGTCAGCTCGGCGACACGACCGACGTCGTGCAGGAGGGCTGCGGCCAAAAGCAGATCCGAGCGAAGCCGCGGATGAAGCTGCGCCGTCTCGCGGCAGATCGTTGCGACCCCGACGGTGTGCTCGAGCAAGCCGCCCGCATAGGAATGGTGCGTCTCCGAGGCCGGCAGACGCCGTAGCGACGCGCGCAAGACGTCGTCGGAGAAGAAGCGCGCCACGATGCCCGCGAGGCCGTCGTGAGAGATCTCCGCGGCCAGGAACTCGAGGAACCCGTCGAGCTCGTCCGCGTCCCGTCGCAGCGCGGGCGCGAAGTCCGCCGGGTCCGCCTCCGGCGCCGCCTCGAGCGTCCGGACGTCGACCTGCAGCTTGTTCCTGAACTTCTCGACGCGACCGAGGACACGCACGGCGTCACCTTCGGAGAACCGCGCGTCGAGCAGCTCGACGTCGTGCCACACGCGCGCCTCGATCCGCCCGCTCGGGTCTACCAGCTCCAGCGCGAGATAGGGAGCGCCGCCTTTCGTCCGCAACCGCTGCTTGCGCGCGACCGCGTAGACGCCCTCGACGACACGCTCCTCGGCCAGCTCTGCGATTGCGCTCACCCCGCAAGTCTAGGTCCGAGGACGGATGCTAGGGTCGCTGCCGATGGCCGTGGTCAAGCCGTTTCGAGCGGAGCGCTACGACGAGTCCAGGGCGGGCCCGCTCGACCAGCTCGTCGCCCCGCCCTACGACGTCATCTCCCCGGAGCAGCGCCGCAACCTCCTCGCCCGAAGCCCGTACAACGTCGTTCATCTCACCCTGCCGGACAGCGAGGAGGAGGCGGGCCGGGCGATCGCCGACTGGCGCAGCTCGGGTGTTGTGACGCGAGACGACCGGCCCGCGTACTGGCTCCTCTCACAGGACTACGTCGGGCCCGACGGCGTCGCCCGGACGCGCACGGGGCTCGTCGCCTCGCTCGAGGCGGAGCCGTACGAGAACCGGGCCGTCCTGCCCCACGAGCGTACGCACAGCGGGCCGAAGGAAGGCAGGCTGAGGCTGCTCCGCGCGACGCGGACGGAGCTCGAGCCGATCTTCCTGCTCTATGAGGGCGACGCCCTGACCCCGCCCGAGCGCGAGCCCGATCTGCGAAGTGGGGGCGACAAGCTCTGGCGAGTCGACGACGCGCCGAGCTTCGCCGACACGGAGCTCCTGATCGCCGACGGGCATCACCGCTACGAGACGGCGCTCGCCTACGCACGCGAAGGCGGAGCGCCCGAGCTGATGGTCGTGCTCGTGCCGACGCGACAGGAAGGGCTGACGATCTTCCCGACGCATCGGATCGCCGAGCACGTCAACGGCGCCCGTGGCCGCCTGATCGAGGAGCCGGGCGACGAGCTCCCCGGCGTCGTGCTCTACCGCGACGGCAAATACCAAGTCCTCGACGGGGAGGGGCTCGACGTGGAGATCGTCGAAGACCTCGCGCCGCAAGGCGTGACGTACACCGCGGAGCGCGCCGAGGCGGTCGCGAGTGTCGACCGCGGCGACGCGGAGGCGGCATTCCTGCTGCGCCCGACACGGATCGAAGACGTCTGGGCCGTCGCGCGCCGTGGGGAGACGATGCCGCAGAAGAGCACGTACTTCTATCCCAAGCTCACCTCGGGCCTGCTCTTCCATCCGCTTGACTGACTGGCTCGCCCTCTGCCGCGCCGCGGTCGAGGACGTGCGAGGCGTGCTCGACGAGTTGCCGGGCCGCGCAGCGCGTGAGCCCGTCGTCGGAACCGGAAAGGGCGGCGACGACACGACCGCGATCGACGCCGCTGCGGAGCGCGTCATCCTCGCGCGCTTCGCAGGGATCGAAGGGCTCACGATCGTCTCCGAAGAAGCGGGCATCAGCGGCGACGGCGCGACGCACGTCGTCATCGATCCGATCGACGGCTCGCTCAACGCTAAGCGCGGCATCGCCTTCTTCGCGCTCTCGATCGCCGTCGCCTCAGGCGCCACGATGGGCGACGTCGACTTCGGCTTCGTCCACGACTTCGGCAGCGGCGAAGAATGGACCGCGAGGCGAGGCGAGGGTGCCCGTCTGAACGGGCAGCCGCTCGACGGTGACCTCCCGAAGGACGAGATCGAGATCCTTGCCTTCGAGGCAACGCGCGCGGCCTCCGTCGCCGACAAGGCTGCGGCCGTCGTCGACCTCGCCTATCGGCTGCGGATCATGGGCTCGCTCGCGCTCTCGCTCTGCCATCTCGCCGCCGGCCGCATCGACGCGGTCTGCTCGCTGAAGCCCGCCCGCGCCGTGGACATCGCGGCGGCTCAGCTCCTCGTGCGCGAGCGCGGCCTGGCGATCGACCTGCCGGACGCCGCTCCGTTCGCGGCGGCACCGCTCGACCTCGAGGGACGTTCACGCGTCGTCGCAGCGGGAACGCCCGACCTGTGCCGGCGTCTCGCTCACGCCCTGTCCGCATAGGCTGCTCGGGCTGGAACTACGAGTCGTGGAAGGACGAGTTCTACGAAGGGAAGCCCGCGCGGGAGTGGTTGCGCCACTACGCGCGCCACTTCGACACGGTCGAGGTCAACAACACCTTCTACCGCCTGCCCCTGGTCACGTCGGTCGCACGCTGGGTGGAGGAGACTCCGCCGGACTTTCTCTTCGCGGTCAAGGCGAGCCGCTACCTGACGCACGTGAAGAGACTGACGGATCTCGGCGACGGTGTCCGGCGCTACTACGAGCGACTGGAGCCGCTCCTTCGCTCGCCGAAGCTCGGCCCGGTGCTCTGGCAGCTGCCCGGAAACTTTCGCCGCGATGACGACCGTCTCGCTGCGACGCTGCAGGTCCTTCCGCCCGGCCGGCACTGCTTCGAGTTTCGTCACGCGAGCTGGTTCGTCGAGCCGGTCTACCAGCTGCTGCGCAACCACGATGCCGCGCTCGTCATCGGCGACCGCCCCGAGGTTCGCGACTTCCAGAGTCACGAGCTCACGACCGACTGGACGTACGTGCGCTTCCACTACGGCTCGCGCGGGCGCCGCGGCAACTACAGCGAGTCCGAGCTGGAAGAGTGGGCGCGACGTTTCGAGAGCTGGCGCCGTGAGGTGGAGATCTTTGCCTACTTCAACAACGATTGGGAAGTGTTCGCAGTGCGAAATGCCCTATGGCTGAAGAGAAGACTGTCAAGCTGAGCTCCGCCGATCGCGTCCTCTACCCCGAGGACGGGATCACGAAGGGCGACCTCTTCGACTACTACGCGCGTGTCGGGGAGACGATCGTGCCGCATCTGCAGGACCGCCCGTTCACGATGAAGCGCTACCCGCACGGGATCACGGGCGAGGTGTTCTTCCAGAAGCAGGCACCGAAGCACCTGCCGAGCTGGATTCCCACGCGCCAGTTCCGCACGTGGCCGCGTGAAGGAGGGTCGCGGCTCGTCGACTTTGCGCTCGTGAATTCGCCGGAAGCCGTGCTCTTCATGGTGCAGAACAACTGCATCGACATGAACGCGTGGTACTCGCGCGTCGACAAGCCCGACCGTCCGGACTTCGTCCTCTTCGATCTCGATCCACCTGACGACGGATTCGAGCTCGCGATCGAGGTCGCTCATCTGATCCGCGAGCTGCTCGACGAGCTCGAGCTGCCCGGATACGTCAAGACGAGCGGCGCCGACGGCATCCACGTCGTCGCGCCCATCACGCGCCGCTCGACGTTCAAGCAGACCTACGACTTCGCCGAGAAGGCGTCCCGGCTGCTCGAGCAGAGACACCCGGGCAAGGTGACGACCGAGTGGTTGAAGAAGAAGCGTGAGGGCGTGCTCGTCGACCATCGCCAGAACGGGCACGGCAAGACGATCGCATCGGTGTACTCGGTGCGACCCAAGCCCGGCGCGCCCGTGTCGACGCCGCTCCGGTGGGAGGAGCTGAAGCCCGGGATCCGCCCGCGCGATTTCGGTATGCAGCAGGCTCTCGACAGGATCGCCGAGCACGGCGACCTCTTCGAGCCCGTGCTGAAAGACGCGAGGCCGCTCGCGGCAGCAGCGAAGAAGTTGGAGCGGCTAGGCTCGAACGAATGAGCACGCCGCCTGACCGAGATCTGATCTACAAGGCGCTCGACGGCGTGATCGACCCTGAGCTGCGCCGGCCGGTGACCGAGCTCGACATGGTGCGCGACATCGAGATCGACGGCGGCGACGTGCGCATTACGATCGCGCTTACCATCGCCGGCTGTCCGCTCCGCGACTCCTTCGAGCAGCAGGTCGCAGAGGTGCTGCGCGAGGTTCCCGGCGTCGAGCGTGTCGCCCTCGGGTTCGACGTGATGACGGCCGAGGAGCGCGAAGCGCTGACGACGAAGCTGCGCGGCGGCATGAACGAGCGCTCGAAAGGACTCTCGCTCGACGTCTCCACCCGGGTGCTCGCCGTCTGCAGCGGCAAGGGCGGCGTCGGCAAGTCGACGCTCACCGCGAATCTCGCCGTCGCACTTGCCCAGGCGGGCAAGCAGGTCGGGGTGCTCGACGCGGACGTCTACGGCCATTCGATCCCACACGTGCTCGGCATCCGGCAGAAGCCCGTGCTCGTCGACAAGATGATCGTCCCGCCGGTGAAGCACGACCTGAAGCTGATGTCGATCGGCTTCTTCCTCGACGACAACCAGCCGGTGATGTGGCGCGGCCCGATGCTGCACCGCGCGCTCGAGCAGTTCCTCTCCGACGTGCACTGGGGCAAGCTCGACGTGCTCGTCGTCGACATGCCGCCCGGGACCGGTGACGTCGCCATTTCGCTCGGACAGCTGCTGCCGCGCGCCGAGACGATCGTCGTCACGACGCCGCAGCTCGCCGCACAGGAAGTCGCGTCGCGCGCAGGGGTGATGGCGCAGAAGACCGGCATGCGTCTCGTCGGCGTCGTCGAGAACATGACCGGTGAAGTGTTCGGCAGCGGCGGCGGTGAGCGCCTCGCCGCGGAGCTCGAGATCCCTCTGCTCGGCAAGGTGTCGCTCGACCCGCTGCTGCGCGAATGCGGCGACGCGGGCGAGCCGCTGCTCGTGAGCGCGCCGGACTCGGACAGCGCCGGCGAGATTCGCGCCGTCGCCGACCGGATCCTCGCGCTCGACCGCGGCACGATCGTCAAGCCGTTGACGCTCGTCTCGCGCTAGAGCTCGGGCGCCGGCCCCTTCGCGATCGGCGAGTACTTCGCGTACGCCTCCTTCGGCGACGCCACCTCGTGGTCGACACCCGCGCCGTGGCGCACCGCCGTCTCGTCGACGGGATAGCTCGCGCCGCCTTTGCGCGCACCGACGGCGAGGACGAGCGCGGGCTCCGCGCCCGCGCCCACGATCACATGCTTCGTCTCCGGCGGACAATGGACGAAGTCCCACGCCCGCAGCGGACGCTCCTGACCCTCGACGATCAGCAGGCATTCGCCGCGCAGGACGAGAAAGTCCTCCTGGCCAGGCTCTTCGTGGTACATCGCCATCGGCATCCCGGGCGGCAGCACGTTGAGGTTGATGCCGAGCTGCTCGAACCTTGCGTCGTCCTTGCCCTCGAAGCCACAGTAGGCGCCGAGCTCGTTGTGCCACCACTGCGTCTCGCGCGCGTTGACGACGAACCAGCCCGCGCCCTGCGGGACGCCGCCGTCGAGTTTCGCCTCCGGAATCACCGCGTGAGTATTCTCGCCCATGTGCAGGTCGAGGAACGGATCAGGGCGCTCGGTTTCTCGGCGGAGGACAGCAGCACACTCGCGCAGCATTTCCTCGACGCAGAGCGCCGGGGCAAGCAAGGGCACGGGCTCACGCGGGTCGCTTGGCTCGAGACGCTCGAGGGCGTCGATCCGACAGCCGAGCCGGAATGCGTCGTCGCGGAGGCGTGCTACGAGCGCTGGGAAGGTCGCGGCGCGCTCGGCTACCTCACGCTTGCTGCGATCTGCGCCGGACAGCTGGCAGACCCGCCCGAGAATGCGCGCCTCGTCGTCGCGCACGACTGCTTTCCCACGGGGATGCTCGGCTACTGGGCGCGGCAGCTGGCGGCCGGAGGCCTGCTCGCGGTCCTCACCGCGACCTCTCCGCCGCGGCTCGGCCATCCCGAAGGCGGTCCCAAGCTCGCGGGGACGAATCCGCTCGCGATCGCGATCCCGAGCTCGGACGGCCGACCGTTCGTGAGTGACGTCTCGATGGGTCGCGTGACGTTCGGCGACGTGCTGGCCGGTGCGGCGTCGGAAGAGGAGCTCGTCCCGTTCGGAGGCGAACATGCGCACAAGGCGTTCGCGCTGGCGCTCGGCCTGCAGCTGCTCGTCGATGCGCTCGTCGTCGACGGGTTCGGCGCCGTGCTGCTCGTCGCGCAGCCTGCGGCGGATCCCGTTCCGGCGTTGCGCGTCAAGGCTGCAGGCTTGCGCCTCCCGGGCGACGCATGATCCACGCACTGCCACCTGCGATCGTCGCGGGCGAGCTCGTTCGCCTGCAGACGCGGCAACACGTGGTTGCTCTGACCTTCGACGGCGGCGGCAACGCGGACGCGGCGAAGAGCGTGCTCGCCATTCTGCGACGCGAGCAGATCCCAGGCACGTTCTTTCTCACCGGCCATTTCGTCAAGACGTTTCCGCTGCTCGCGCGCGCGATCGGCCGGCGCTACCCCGTGGCGAACCACACGGTCGACCATCTCGACCTGCGACGTCTATCGACGCCGTCCGCGACCCGGGAGATCACGCAGGCGCAGACGATGATCCAGCACGCGACGGGGCGGGACCCGCGGCCGCTCTTTCGGTTTCCCTACGGAGCGCGCGACGCCCGCACTCTCCGCATCGTGCACTCGCTCGGCTACGCGTCCGTGCGTTGGACCGTCGACACGTGGGGTTGGATGGGACTTGCCTCGCAATCCGTTGCGGGTGCGGTACGACGCGTGCTCGACGGGCTCGTGCCGGGAGAGATCGTCTTGATGCATCTCGGCTCCGCGCGTGACCGCAGCACGATCGACTCGCACGCGCTGCCGCGCATCATTCGCGCCGTGCGGGCGCGCGGCTACCGGTTCGTGACGCTCGCGGGCATCCGCGCGCCTTCGGGTTAGCCCGACTGCTGGCGGAGCGCCGCGAGCACGACCGGGTCGATGCGCTCGGCGCCGTCGACCCGCTCCTCGAGATTTGCCGCGCCGGCCCAGTCGTCGAGGGCCTTCGGCAGCGGGCCGTCGTGGCCGAGCCGGGCGAGGCGCTCGCCGAGCTCCGCGGCGAGGAGGTCGTCCACCTCGATCCAGTCCTCAGACGGCGTGATCCCGAACAGCTCGTCGTGGAGGGCGTAGAGACGATGCAGCTCGGCGATCGGCCGTTCGTGGTCGTCGACGCGAAGATCGACGACGACATCGGAGAGGCTCGCGTAGCCGGCGTCCTTCTCGACGACCAGCAGCGACGCCGACTGCTGACCCCGCCGGTCGCCGCCGGCAGCCTGCGCGGCCGCCAGGCACTCGAGCAGCCGCTGCGCCAGCGAGAGGTGCCCGTTGCCCTCGAACGTCGCCGCGAGCGCGTCGACCGTGTCCGCCGAGACGAGGATGTTGCCCTGGGCCGCATAGCCCTCGCCGGTTCGCCCGCCTGCCCATTCGTGGCACTCGTCGCCGGTGAACGTCGCGGAGCGCCCGGCGCCGTCCACGATCCCCAGCTGCCGCTCCGCCCGGCCTTCGTCGGCCTCGGTCAGGGCGGCCACCACCTCTGCCGCGGAGCGCCCCTGGCGAAGCAGGGCGAGCCCGTCCGGGCCGTAGCGAGGGTTCGCGTAAGACTGGGTCGCAATCGCGCCGACGTGAGGCTCCGCCCAGGGAACCACCGAGCCGACGGCGAGAAACTTCGACTGCACGCCCACGCCCCACTGGCCCGCCTCGAGGTCGCAGGCCACGATCGAATAGGTGGCGACGACCGGGCCGCTACGGCCCATAGGTGAGCTCGCGCAGGTCGAGGTCGACGAGCTCGCGCTGCTCCGCGGGAACGAGCACGCACGCGACCTCGGGATGCGCCAGCGCAGCTCTGACCTCCTCGGCCGACGAAGCGCGCACGACGACCGGTTGCCCGGCCTCGTGCGCGGCGTGCAGCTTCTCCGTGTTGGCGACGTCGTCGAGCACGAGCGCCGGGGCGACCTCGAGCTCGCCCTCGACGGCGATCTCCGGGACCTTGCGTCCCGTCGCTCCGAACCAGCGCTCCCTCACAGCTCGACCGTGCCGCCTGGATCGACGGCGACGACGTCTACATCCGGGGCGAGCTTGCGCAGCTCATCCGGGCTGCCCGCGACGAGCGGGAAGGTGCCGTAGTGGCACGGCACGACGCGCTTCGCGCCGAGCAGCTCACAAGCAACCGCGGCCTCGCGCGGATCCATCGTGAAGTGGCCGCCGATCGGCAGGACCGCAACGTCGGGGGCGTAGATGCGGCGGATCAGCGCCATGTCCCCGAAGACGCACGTGTCACCGGCGAAGTAGACCTTGCGTTCCGTTCTCGAGCTCCACCACGATCCCGGCCGCCTCGCCGAGGTACGCGCCGTCGTCGGACCCGCTCGAGTGGAACGCGTGCGTGAGCGTGAACTTGATGCCGTCGACGTCCACGGTGCCGCCCTTGTTCGAGCCCGGGAGGTCGTCGGTCTTGGCACCCTGCGCAATGAGCCACGTCTTGAGCTCGATCATCGCGACGACCGGAGTCGGGCCGAACTTCTGAGTGAGCCCGACGACGGAGCCGACATGGTCGCCGTGGCCGTGCGTGACCGCGATCACGTCGCAGCGTTCGGGCTCCTTCTCGCCTTCGGGGCACTTCGGATTGTCGAGCCACGGGTCGATGTAGATCCGCTTGCCGCCCGGGGAATCCATTCGGAACGAGGCGTGCCCGAGCCAGGTCAGTGTTGCGTCAGCCATGCGTTTCCCTTTCTGGACGAGGATGCGGCGGGGAGCGTAAAGGAACGTCCGGGGCGAGGGCGAAGCTTGCCGAGATGCCCCGCCGCTTCCTGCCGGCCCTGCTCGTCCTGGCGGCTCTCCTCGCCGACACGAGCGGGAGTCACGGCCTCGCTCTCGCCTTCCTGCTGCTCGGCATCCCGGCCGGGTTCATGCTCGCGCTGGACTGCTACGGGGATGCGCTCGAGGCGCACTGCAGCGGCTGGCTGCCCGTCCTCGCCGGCCTCTCCCTGTTCCTGCTCGTGCTGAGCGCCGCGCTCCGCAGCCCAGCGGTGGTCGGCGGCGTGCCCGCCGCTGCGGTCTCGGCGCTGGTGCTCGCGCTCCTGCTGTACGGAGCTGTTGCAATCCGCGCATTCCTGCCTGGTCCGCGGACGGTTCCCGAGTCGGCCTGACGGCCGCAGGGTTGCGAAGCACGCCCCCCGGCAGGTAAGACCCAACGATGCTCGCGCGCCTCGCCCACCTGGTGCATCGCCGCCGTGGCCGGTTCATCGGCCTCTGGGTGCTGCTGACGGCCTTCGGCCTGTTCGCGACGATGCAGGTCTCGAGCCGCTGGTTCGAGTCGTTCTCGATTCCGGGCTACTCCGCGTACGAGACGAACCAGAAGACGGTGCGCACGTTCGGGTCCGGCGAGCAGGCGCCGCTCGTGGCGGTCTTCCACTCCGACGGCGACGTGACGAAGCAGGACCTGACGCCCGCCATCGACAAGGCCGCCGCCGTCAACCCCGGCTCGCGCGTCAGCTCCTACTTCGACTCGCACAACGCCGTCTACGTCTCGAAAGACCACCACACGACGTTCGCCGAGATCTACCCGCCCGGCCAGAACACCTTCTCGAGCTCGCCGCACATCGCCGCCGTTCGCAAGGCGCTCGCGTCGAACGCCCCTGCGGGAGTCGAGACGTCCCTCACCGGCCTCCAGCCCCTCTACGACGCGTCGAATGGCGGCGGGACCGGTCCGAGCGTGCTCACCGAGGCGCTGATCGGCGGCGTCGGCGCCCTCGTGATCCTGATGTTCGTCTTCGGAACGCTGCCCGCCGTTGCGATCCCGCTCGCCGTGGCGGTGACCGCGATCCTCAACACCTTCACGCTCGTCTGGCTCCTGACGTACGTCACGAACGTGTCGATCATCGTCCAGTTCCTGATCGCCCTCGTCGGGCTCGGCGTCGCAATCGACTACGCGCTGCTGATGATCTTCCGCTTCCGCGAGGAGCTCGCGGCGGGCGAAGACGTCGAGACGGCACTCGTCGAGACCATGACGCACGCCGGCAGGTCGGTGATCGTGTCGGGATCGACCGTCGCGGTCGGCCTGCTGAGCATGGTGCTGCTGCCGCTGCCGTTCATCCGGTCGATCGGGATCGGCGGGATGCTGATTCCCGCCGTGTCGGTGATCGTCTCGATCACGCTGCTCCCCGCGCTGCTCTCGCTGCTCGGGCATCGGATCAACAGCGTGCGGGTCATGCCGAAGCGGTTCGTCGCGGTGACCGATCCGGAAAAGGGCTGGTGGGGCAGCTGGGCGCGCCTGGTCATCCGCAGGCCGCTGCCGGTTGCGCTCGTCGGCGCGGTGATCGTGGGTGTTCTGCTCGGGCTCGGCTCCCAGCTCAACCCGAGCGAGGCGCAGGCCAAGGATTTCCCCGGGACCGGCGATGCGATCGCCGGGCGCGACCGCCTGGCGACGCTCGGGCCTGCCCGCGGGCGCGATCAAGCCGTTCGTCGTCCTCACTCCGACTTCGGACGCCGACCAGGTCGCGCAGCGATTGCGCGGCGTCGAGGGCATCGCGGGCGCAACGGCGCCGGCGGCCTGGCGGAAGGACGGCCTCGCCCTTGTCGAAGCGATTCCGACCGCCGACGGCTCGAGCAAGGCCATCCGCGGCACGATCTCGCGAACGAAGGACGCGCTGCCCGCCGGCTCGACGCTCGGCGGCGTTGCTCCGGAGGACCGTGACTTCGTGCACGCCGTGTACGGCAACTTCCCGTACGTGCTGCTCTTCGTGGTCATCCTCACCTACGTGCTGCTCGCACGCGCGTTTCGGTCGCTGCTGCTGCCGCTCAAGGCCGTGATCCTGAACCTCGTTTCGCTCGGCGCTGCCTACGGCATCATCGTCTTCATCTTCCAGCAGGGCCATGGCTCCGACGCGATCTGGGGCGTGCCGGCGACGCAGTCGATCATCCCGTGGATCCCGCTGATGATCTTCGCGTTCCTGTTCGGGCTCTCGATGGACTACGAGGTGTTCATGTTGACGCGCATGCGCGAGGCCTACGACGAGACGAAGAGCACGCGTGAAGCCGTCGCGCTCGGCCTGGCGCGCACGGGGAAGCTCGTCACGAGCGCGGCACTCGTCCTGATGTTCGCCTTCTTCGTGCTGTCGACGAGCCCCGGCACCGACATCAAGCAGTTCGGGATCGGGCTGGCGGCCGGAATCATCTTCGACGCCACCATCATCAGGGCGCTGCTCGTGCCCGCGATCATGATGCTGATGGGCCGCTGGAACTGGTGGCTGCCGGCGTGGGCCGCGCGTCCGCTGCGAACGCAGGCGAGCGAACCGCTCGTGGAACGCGTGCCCGCTGCCGAATCCGCCTAGAGCGGCAGCGACCCGGCGGCGTGCTTCGCCAGGTCGATCAGCGGCTGCACCGCGAAGAACGAGCCGACCGTGACGGCCAGGCACGCCACGACCGCAGTCTGCAGCAGTGCTTCCCGCGGCGGGGAGCCGCCGATCGGCGCCAGCTGCAGATCCTCGGTGCGGCGCATGAACATCGCGCGCACGAGACCGAGGTAGTAGTAGAGACTGACGAGCGTCGCGAGCACGCCGACGATCACGAGCCACGTCCAGCCGTGCCGATACGCAGCGGCGAAGGCGTAGAACTTGCCGACGAAACCCCCGGTGAGCGGGAAGCCGGCGAAGCCGAGCATGAACACCCACATCGAGACGCCGAGCAGGGGCCGCTCCCAGCCGAACCCGGCCATGTTCGCGAACGTCACCGGGACGCCAAGCTCCCGCTCGCGCGCGGCGACGACCGCGAACGAGCCGAGCGACATCGCTGCGTAGGGAACGAGGTAGTAGAGCAGCGCGCGTGCACCGAGGCTCGAGTCCGCGGCGATCGCGATCAGCATGAAGCCCGCGTGTGAGACGGAGGAGTACGCGAGCATCCGTTTGACCCCTTTCTGCGTGAGCGCCGCGAGGTTGCCGATCACGAGCGAGCAGACGGCGATCACGGCGACCGCGACCGTCCATTCGTGGGCGTTGCCCGGGAACGCCGTGACGAGCACGCGGAGCATGACCACGAGCGCAGCCGTCTTCGTCGCCGCGGACATGAACGCGGTCACGGGTGTCGGCGCGCCTTCGTAGACGTCGGGCGTCCACATGTGGAACGGGGCGGCGGACGCCTTGAAGGCGAGCCCGGCGATCATCATCGCGAGGCCGGCAACGAGCAGCGTGTCGTGCTCGCGTCCCGCGGCGGCGATTCCGGCGAAGTTCAGCGCGCCGGTCGCGCCGTACACCAGCGCGGAGCCGAAGAGCAGAACGGCGGAGCCGAAGCCGCCGATCACGAGGTACTTCAAGGCGGCCTCGAGCCCACCGAGCCGGTCACGGTCGATCGCGCAGAGGATGTACAGCGAGATCGAGAACCACTCGAGCGCCAGGAACAGCGTCATCAGGTTGTTGGCGGCGACGAAGAACGCCATGCCGCCGCCGGCCGCCGCGAGCAGGGCGTAGTACTCGCCGACGTGATCCTCGCGCCAGCGCTCGGAGTAGGACACCGCCGTCGCGAGGAGGCCCGATCCCGCGACGATGATCGTTGCGAGCTCGGCGAGCCGGTCGCGGCGGAACGCGTCCGCAACGACTCCGTGACCGTGCGCCGACTTGACGTAAAGGGCGATCGCAAATCCGAGTGCCGTCGCATAGCCCAGCGCGCAGAACGTGGCCGTGACGGGTTTGCGCACGGAGCGCGGGATGAGTACCGCGCCGAGGAGCGAGAGCCCGGCGGCGGCGAGCAGCGCGTTGACCGGGGCCAGCGCGAACCAGTCGATGTGCGGCTGGTTGAAGTGGACTGCGACGATCACTTGAATCCCTGCGAGACGTCGGCCTGTCCGTGATCGTCCCGGAACGAGTGCTTCGTGATCGCGGCCGGCCATGCCGAGAGCGCGAGCAGGCAGGCGACGAGCGGGACGACGACACCGAGCTCGGCCGGGCGGAGGTCGAGCGCCGAGTCGGACACCGCGGCGCCCGGCTCGCGATGGAGCACTGCGGAGACCAGGCGCAGGACATAGGCCGCGGCGAGCACGATCGCGACCGCGCCGACAACAGACCAGCCCCAGCCCTGGCGAAAGACGCCCGCGAGAATGAGGAACTCGCCGGCGAAGGCCGACGAGAGCGGCACTGCGAGCGCGATCACGCCGGTCGTCAGGAGCACGGTCGCCAGAGCCGGCCGTCCACGGGCCATCCCGCCGAGGCGCGAGAGCTCACCGGTGAGCGTGCGCCGCTCGACCATGCCGGCGAGCAGGAACAGCGAGGTCGAGACGAGACCGTGGTTGACCATCTGCAGGACCGAGCCGTCGAGCCCGAGGTCGTTGACCGCGAAGAGGCCCATCGTGATCAGCCCCATCTGCGCGAGCGACGAATAGGCGATCACCCCGCGGATGTCCGGTGCCCGGAACGCGAGCAGCGACCCGTAGATCAGGCCGATCGCGGCAAGCGCGAGGATCGGCGTGCGGTAGTGCTGCACCGGATCGGGAAACTTCGTAATCGCGATGCGCAGCAGCCCGTAGGCGCCCGCCTTCGAGATCACACCCGAGAGGATCGCGGCAACTTCGGGCGACGACTCCCGGTACGCGTCCGGAAGCCAGCCGTGCAGCGGGAAGATCGGGGCCTTGATCGCGAACGCGGCGACGAAGCCGAGGAACACCCAGTCGCTTGAGCTCTGGCCGATCTGCACGAGGTCGAAGGTGTTCTGCGAGAGGCCGTAGACGATGATCGACACGAGCATCAGCAGCGAGCCGGTCATCGTGTAGAGCACGAACTTCAGCGTCGCGCCCATCCGGCCGGGCCCGCCCCACACGCCGACGAGCACGTACAGCGGGATCATCATCGCCTCGAAGAACGCGTAGAAGAGCAGGAGATCCTGCGCGGTGAAGACGCCGACGACGGCTCCCGTGAGGAAGAGCATCAGGCCCATGTAGGCGCGCAGCCGTTCGCGTCCCGCCCAGAAGCCGTACGCGATCGCGGCCGCCATCGCGACGACGGTGAGCCCCACGAGCCAGACGGAAAAGCCGTAGACCCCGACGTGGTACGAGACGTGCAGGTCGCTGAACCAGTTCTGCTGCTGCGCGAACTGCAGGCCGCCCTTGGTGAAGTCGTAGCGGACGAGGAGCTGAATCCAGAGGCCGACCTCCGCGAGCGCGGCAAGCAGCGCCAGCGCTCCTGCCGAGATGTCGTTCAGCGGCAGCACCCAGATCAGCAGGGCCGCTGCGAGCGGCAGGACGATCAGGAGCGTCGTCATCTGATCGCGACGAAGACGACGGTGAGGACGGCGACGCCCGAAGCGATCGCCAGGGCATAGGTGCGGAGTACGCCGGTCTGCAGCCGCGACACGACGCGGCCCAGATCACGAGTGTCCTGGCCGAGCGAGTTCGACGACTCTGCGATCAGCGGCTCCTCGACCCAGCTGAAGAAACGCTTCGCGATCCAGACGGTCGGCCGGTAGAAGCTGACGTCGTAGAGCTCGTCGAAGTAGAACTTGTGCTCGAGGACGCGCTGCGCGAACGCGAACCGCGGAACCGCAAGCTTGCGGACGGCGTACATCGCCCACGCGACGAAGATCCCCGCGAGGCCGAGCACGACGGCAAGGATGCTCGAGATCGCCTCCTGCCAGTTCGTCGGCGAGACGACCGGCTCGGCGACGGTCTGCAGCCACGTCTCGACCGGATGCCAGACCGGCGCGAACTGCAGCCAGCCGCCGACGACCGAGAGCACGGCGAGCACTCCGACAGGGATCGCGAGCGTCAGCCCAGGCACGTCTTGCTTGAGTGCATGGAAGTGCTCGCGCACGAACGCGCTCGGCTCACCCCAGAACACCAGGAACAGGAGCCTGAACGTGTAGAGCCCGGTGAGAAAGGTTCCGGCGAGCCCGACGACCCAGAGGACGTAGCCGTACGCACCGTGGTCCATCGCTGCGGCGAGAATCGAGTCCTTCGAGAAGAAACCGGCAAACGGGGGCAACCCGACGAGCGCAAGGGAGCCGACCAGGAACGCGAGGTAGGTGCGTGGCATCAGCCGGCGCAGCCCTCCCATCTTGCGAATGTCCTGTTCCGCCGTGAGCGAGTGGATGACGATGCCGGCGGCCATGAACAGCAGCGCCTTGAAGAAGGCATGCGTCATCAGATGGAACATCCCGCTCGCGTACGAGCCGAGGCCGACGCCGAGGAACATGTAGCCGATCTGCGACATCGTCGAATAGGCGATCACGCGTTTGATGTCCACCTGCACGAGCGCGATCAGCCCGGCGAGCAGCAGCGTGCCGGCGCCGAGGCCCGCGGCGAGGTCGGCGACCTTCGGCGCCTGCTCGAAGATCGCGTGCGTGCGGACGATCAGATAGACGCCCGCGGTCACCATCGTCGCGGCATGGATGAGCGCGCTGACCGGAGTCGGGCCCTCCATCGCGTCGGGCAGCCAGGTCTGCAGCGGCAGCTGCGCCGACTTGGCGACCGCGCCGCCGAGCAAGCCGAGCGCCACGAGGTTGACGACGGTCGAGCTGTACTGGCCGCCGAGGATCCCGAACTCGACCGAGCCCGCCTTCTTGATCAGCAGGAACAGCGCGAGCGCCATGGTCGCGTCGCCGATCGCGTTCATGATGAACGCCTTCTTGGCGGCGGCGATCGCACTCGGCCGTTCGTGCCAGAAGCCGATCAGCAGGTACGACGACAAGCCGACCATCCCCCAGCCTGCGAGCAGGAGCAGCAGGTTGCCGCCCTGCACGAGCAGGAGCATCGAGAAGACGAAGAGCGACATGTACGCGAAGTAGCGTCGTTCTTCGCCGTCGCCCTCCATGTAGCCGATCGAATAGGCGACGATCAGTGCGCCGACCCCGGAGACGATCAGCATCATCATCACGCTCAGCGGGTCGATCAGAACCTCGAGGCCCGAGCGGTACGAGCCGCCCGTGATCCACGTCCAGGCGGTCGAGGTGATGCTTCGCTGGGCTGCGTCGCGCCCGAGCAGCGACACGAATGTCGCGACCGCGCCGCCGAAGGCGACGAAGCACGCGAGTGTCGCGAGGTAGCCGGCGCCACGCCGCGAGATCCGCTGGCCGGCGAGCGTGATCAGTCCGGCCGCGGCCAGCGGGGAGAGCAGGCAGATCCAGGCCGAGGTGATCATCCGCGCAGGGAGCTGAGGCGATCGAGGTCGAGGGGGACGCGCTTGCGGTTGAGCGCGACGACGAGCCCGAGGCCGACGACGACCTCGGAGGCCGCGACGGCCATCACTGCGAGCGCGAAGATCTGGCCGTCCCCGTTGTTCAGGTGGCGCGCGAAGGCGATCAGCGCGAGGTTCGCGCCGTTCAGCATGATCTCGAGCGAGAGCAGGACGATCAGCGGGTTCCGCCGCAGCAGGACGCCGAGCGCACCCACGCCGAAGAGGAAGCCCGCCACCGCGAGGTACCAGGTCGTGTTCGGGCCGATCACAGCGGCGGCACCTCTTCTGCTCCCTGGCGCGAGTGCTCGCCGAGGATCACGCCGCCGACCGCCGCGACGAGCAGGACGATGGACGTGACCTCGAATGCGAGCAGGTGATCGCTGAGGAAGAGCCGGCCGATATAGCTCGGGCTGCCGAAGCTGGCGTCGATGTGGTGCGGATTCGCGAGGCTGCCGCTGGCCTTCAGGCTGATCACGACGATGATCTCGACGAGCAGCGCCCCGGCTGCCAGAACCGCGCCGACGGTCTGCCAGCCCGGGCCGCCCGACCACGGCGATTCGGTGCGCGGCCCGATGTACGCGATCACGAACAGGAACATCACCATCACCGCGCCGGCGTAGACGAGCACCTGGGCCGCGGCGACGAACTCCGACGAGAGCAGAAGGTAGAGGACGGCGAGCGAGCCGAGGTTCCCGATCAGCGCGAGCGCCGAGTAGAACGGGTTCGAGAACGACACGACCGCGACGCCGGAAGCGAGACAGGCAAACGCCGCGACGACCCACACGGCCCAGACGAGGACGTTGCCGACGCTCGCGACGATCAAGAATGGTCCTTGTAGTACGGGATCGGCGTGTCGTAGAGCGCGGCGTCGGCAACCGGGATCTTCTTGACTGGCTCGGCCAGGAGCATGTCCTTCGTGTAGATGAGGTCGTCGCGCGAGTACTCGGAGATCTCGTATTCGTTGCCGAGCGTGATCGCGTCGAACGGGCATGCGAGCTCGCAGTAGCCGCAGAAGATGCAGCGGCTCATGTTGATCTCGTAGATCCGCGCGTAGCGCTCGCCCGGGGAGACGCGGTTGTCCGGCGTGTTCTCGTCGGCGACGACGCGGATGCAGTCCGCGGGGCACGCGGCCGCGCAGAGCGAGCAGCCCACGCACTTCTCCAGGCCGTTCTCGTGCTTGTGCAGACGATGCCGCCCGCGGAACCGTGGATAGACAGGGCGCTTGTACTCCGGGTACTGCTGCGTCACCGGCTTCTTGAAAAGCTGGCGGAACGTGACGGCGAAGCCCTTGACGCTGTCGAGCGGCTGCGGGCTCATTTAATCCACACCACCAGGAGTGCCGTGATGACGGCGTTGATCGTTGCGACGGGCAGCAGGATCTTCCAGCCGAAACGCATCAGCTGGTCGTAGCGCAGGCGCGGCACGGACGCGCGGATCCAGATGAACAGCGAGACGAAGGCGAAGACCTTGAGCAGGAACCAGAGCGGCCCGAGCGGTGCATATGGGCCGTGCCAGCCGCCGAAGAAGAGCGTGACCGCCAGCGCGGAGAGCGTGATCATGTTGACGTACTCCGCCGTCTGGAAGAGACCCCAGCGCATGCCGCCGTACTCGGTGTGGTAGCCCGCGACGAGCTCGGTGTCCGCCTCGGGGAGGTCGAACGGCGGCCGGCTCGTCTCAGCGATCATCGCGAAGAGGAACACGAGCAGCCCGGCCAGCTGCGGAACGAAGAACCAGATCGTCGCGCCCTGCTTGTTGACGATGTCGACGAGGTTCAACGATTGGCCCATCAGCACGACGCCGAGCACCGACAGCGCGAGCGAAACCTCGTAGGAGACGAGCTGCGCACACGTGCGCATCGCGCCGAGCAGCGAGTATTTCGACTGCGAGGCCCACCCGCCGACGATTGCGCCGTACACCCCGATCGACCCGAGCGCGAAGATCAGGATCAGCGCGATCGACACGTTCGCGATCTCACCGTTGACGTGGTAGTGCCAGATCTTCCAGCCGGCCCCGAACGGGATGACCGCGAACGCGGCGAGCGCGGTGAACATCGCGATGATCGGCGCGGCGATGTACAGGGTCTCGTGCGCCGCGACCGGGAAGAAGCTCTCCTTCCGCACGAGCTTGACCAGGTCGGCGAAGGGCTGCAGCAATCCGAACGGCCCCGCGCGGTTCGGCCCGTAGCGGTTCTGCATGCGACCGAGCAGCTTGCGCTCGAGCCACGTCGTGTAGGCGAACGCGACCATGATCAGGTTGACGATCACGGCGGCCTTGATCAGCGAGATCCACCAGACCTCCTTCACTTGGAGACCTCGACGTTCGGCTGGAGCTCGCCCGCGAACTCCTCGGGCACGCGCACCACGCCCGCTCGCAGCTCGCGGCTGAGGCGCGCGCGCAGCGTGACCGACGTCCCGTTCGAGCGGAGCGTGATCTCGTCGCCGCCGCGGATGCCCCTCGCGCGCGCGTCGCTCTCCGAAAGCTCCGCCTCGGCCGCCGCACGCTGGAACTGCAGCTCAGGAGCCCGCTCGACCGCAGGCCCCGAAAAGAGCGGGCGATAGCGGACGAGCCGCAGACCGCTCGCGTCGCTCTCCGGTGGTGCGGCCGCTTCGACAGGCGCGGCGACGCCGGTGGGGGGCGGGAGCGGTGCGCGTTCTCCGAGCTCGCCGAACGGGATGCCGCCGAACGCGATCGCGGACACCTCCTCGAAGACTGTCGACGGATACGGCGAGACCTCGACGCCGAAGCGCTCGGCGAGCTTGGCGATCCAGGCGAGCTCGTCCGGCGCCGGTGGGATCACGGTGCGGCGGAGGCGCTGCAGCCGTCCTTCCAGGTTGATGTACGTACCGTCGCGCTCGAGGTAGCTCGTCCCGGGGAGGACGAGATCGGCCCAGCCGGCCGCGAGCCCGTGGAACATCGAGATCACGATCACGCGCTCCGCCTTCTCGGCGAGCGCGCGGACGACCGGGTTCGCCGCGGCTTCGTCGCCCGAGACGATCAGCAGGCCAACCGGGTCTGGATCTGACGGCTCGGCATCGGCCGAGCACGCCCACGCGTCACAGACGCCGCGTCCGTTCGCGGTCTCCGGAATGTAGAAGGCGCCCTTGACGCCGAGGCGCTGCGCGAGCGACGCGACGGTCGCGCCGCCGTTGCCGCCGTCGTCACCGCACCAGATCAGGATCGGCTGCTTGGCACCGCGAACCGCGTCCTCGTCGAGCTCGTAGAGCACGCGCGCCCCGCGTCGGCGCGCTTCCTTGATCCAGAGCTCGACGATCGGCGCGCGCTCAACGACGGGTGCGTCGCCGAGGACTGCGACGACGTCGGCGTCGCGGATCGAGGAGAGCGGCACGCGGAATCCGTCGAGCGTGTCCGACAGGCTTTCCGGCAGGACGGCCGTGTGCGCACCGAGCCCCTGGCGCAGCAGCTTCCCCAGCGCGTAGGCCTGCTCGACCGTCTCCGACCCGGAGAGCGCGGTGACGATCCTGCCCTCCGCCTCGCGCAGCAGACGCTCGGCCTCGTCGAGCGCCCGCTCCCACGACACCTCCTCGAAGCCGCGGCGGCGCACTCGGAGCAGCGGGTCGCGCAGCCGGTCCTCGGCGCGCAGATGTCCGTAGGCGAAGCGGCCCTTGTCGCAGAGCCAGCCCCCGTCCACCTCTGGATGGTTGCGGGACAGGATCCGCTTGACCTGGCCTTCGCGGGTCGTCGCGCTCACATTGCAGCCGACCGGGCAGAGCCCGCAGACGCTCGGGACGTCCTGGATCTCCCAGGGCCTCGCCTCGAAGCGGTACTGCGTCGAGGTGAGCGCACCGACCGGGCAAAGCTCGATCACGTTGCCGCTGAACGGCGCGCGGTACGGCTCGTCGCCGAAGGTCGCGATCATCGAACCGGCGCCGCGGTTCACGGCGACGAGCTGGCCGTCCTCGGCGACGCCCTCGCTGAAGCGCGTGCAGCGGTAGCAGAGGATGCAGCGCTCGCGGTCGAGCGCGATCAGCGGCGACACCGGAATCGGCTTCTCGAACGTGCGCTTCGGGAACGTCATGCGCGTGTTGCCGGGGCCGTAGCGGAACGTCAGATCCTGCAGCGGGCACTCGCCGCCCTTGTCGCAGACGGGACAGTCCAGCGGATGGTTGACGAGTATGAACTCGAGCGTCGCGTTCTGCGCCTCGGCCGCGACGGGCGAGGTCAGCGCGGTGCGAACGACCATGCCGTCCTGCGCGGTGAGCGTGCAGGCGGCCTGCGGCTTCGGCGGGCCCGGCTCGACCTGACAGAGGCACATGCGGCACGCGCCGACAGGTGGCCCGAGCCTGGGCTCGTAACAGAAGACGGGAATCTCGATGCCCGCGACAGCCGCCGCTTCGACGAGCCCGGTCCCCTTCGGCACTTCGACGGCGATGTCGTCGATCGTGAGCTTGACGGTCTCTGCTGCGCTCATGCCGGTACCGCGTCGCTCGGGCTGTGCGCATGGATTGCCACGGGAGCGAGCACGTCGTGCAACGGCGACTCATCGCCGAACGGACAGCCGCCTCCGTCGAGGTGCGCCACGAACTCGGCGCGGAACTTGTCGACATAGCTCGCGACCGCGACCGCCGCGGTCTCGCCGAGCGGACACAGGCACTTGCCGTTGATCCGGTCGCACACGTCCAGCAGCAGGTCGAGCTCCGACTGCTCCGCCTCACCGGACTCGAGCCGCCGCAGGATCTGCGTCATCCAACGCGTCCCTTCGCGGCACGGCGTGCACTTGCCACACGACTCGTGCTCGTAGAACTCCGAGATGCGGATGCCGAGCTGCACCATGCAGCAGCGGTCGTCGAGCGCGACCACGCCCGCCGAGCCCATCGCCGTGTTCAGCTTCAGCAGCGAGTTGAAGTCGTAGCCGACGTCGACCTCGTCGCCCTTCAGGATCACCGTGGAAGAGCCGCCGGGAATCACGGCCTTGAGCTCACGGCCGCCGGGAATGCCGCCGGCGAGGCCGTAGATCAGCTCGCGCAGGCTCGTGCCGTTCTCGATCTCGTAGTTCCCGGGCCGCTCGACGTGACCGGAGATCGAGACCACGCGCGTGCCACGCGAGTCCGCGACGCCGAGCTTCGCGTACTCCGCGCCGCCCATCGCGATGATTGGCGGCAGCGTCGCCATCGTCTCGACGTTGTTCACGACCGTCGGCGACGCGTCGAGTCCCTGCACCGCAGGAAACGGCGGCTTCGTCCGCGGCTGGCCGCGCTTGCCCTCGAGCGACTCGAGCAGCGCGGTCTCCTCGCCGCAGATGTAGGCGCCGGCGCCCCGATGGAGCACGAGCGTCACGTCGCCGCGCAGCTCGGGTCGTCCTTTCAGCTCCTCGAGGGCGTCCCGCAGAATCTCGTACGGCCCCGTGTACTCGCCGCGGATGTACACGAAGACGTGCTTCGACTCGACCGCGTGCGCCGCGATCAGGCAGCCCTCGATGAAGCGGTGCGGGACGCGCGACATGATCTCGTTGTCCTTGAAGCTGCCGGGCTCCGACTCGTCGGCGTTGACGACGAGGTAGTGCGGATTCGGATTCTGGTCGGGCTTCGGAACGAACGACCACTTCCGCCCGGTCGGGAAGAACGCGCCGCCCCGCCCGCGCAGCTCGGAGGCGATCACGTCGTCGATCACCGCGTTCGGCGACATGGCCCGCGCCTTCTGCAGCGCCTCGTAGCCCCCGACGGCCTCGTACTCCACGAGCTTGGTGAGGTCGCGCTCGTCCGTGCCCGCCATCACGATCATGCGCGCGTCAGCCATTGCGGAGCTCCTGCACGATCGCGGGAACATCATCCGGCTGGACGTGCGTACGGTAGTGGTGGTCGACCGAGACGACCGTCGCCCAGCCGCAGCCGCCGAGGCACTCGATTGGACGCAGCGTGATCTCCCCGTCGTCTGACGTCTCACCCGCCTTGATTCCGAGCTCCTCCTCGAACCGCTCCAGCACCTGCTGCGCGCCGACGAGCGCACACGACACATTGGTGCAGACCTCGACCATATGCCGGCCCACGGGCTGCAAATGCAGCATGTCGTAGAACGACGCGACCGCCTCGCAGAATGCCGGCGTCGTTCCGAGCGCGTCGGCGCACTCGCGCAACGCCTCCGCAGACAGGTAGCCGTGCTTCTCCTGCGCGAGCCGAAGCGCCGGCAGGGCAGCCGAGCGCCAGTGCGGATACTGCGCCTTCAGCTCCTGGACCTCGTCGTAGTACGTGCTCACCGGTCGACCTCGCCCATGACGGTGTCGAGCGAGCCGACCGCGGCGATCATGTCGGCGATCAACGCGCCGCTCATCACGGTCGCGGTTGCCTGCAGCGCGACGAACGACGGCGCGCGGAACTTCACACGCCACGGCTTGGGGCCGCCGTCCGACACGACGTAGCAGCCGAGCTCCCCGCGAGGCGACTCGACCGTGACGTAAACCTCGCCCTCGGGGACACGGAAGCCCTCCGTGACGATCTTGAAGTGGTGGATGAGCGACTCCATCGACGTGTGGAGCTCTTCGCGCGGTGGCAGGACGACCTTGCGGTCGTCGGCGATCCACGGGCCGCCCGGCAACCGCCGCAGCGCCTGGTCGACGATCTTGACGGACTCCCGCATCTCTTCCATGCGGACGCGGTAGCGCGCGTAGACGTCTCCCTCCTGGTACACCGGCACGCGGAAGTCGACCTGGTCGTAGGCGAGGTAGGGCTGCGCCCGGCGGAGGTCCCAGTCAACGCCCGAGCCGCGCAGCACGGGGCCGGACTGTCCGAGCGCGATCGCGTCGTCCGCGGAGAGCAGGCCGATCCCCTGAGTGCGCTCGAGCCAGATCTCGCTGCGGTCGACGAGCGACTCGTAGTCGTCGACTGCCTTCGGCATCAGCTCGACGAACTTCGCGCACTCGTCGAAGAAGCCGGGAGGAATGTCTTCTGCGAGCCCGCCGACCTGGAAGTAACGCGTGTGCATCCGGAAGCCGGCGACGAGCTCGAACAGATCGAGGATGCGATCGCGCTCGCGGAAGCAGTACCAGAACATCGAAATCGCGCCGAGCTCGAGCGCGGCCGTTCCGAGCCACACGAGATGGGAGTGGATCCTGTTCAGCTCGGCGAGCAGCATCCGCATCCACGTGGCGCGCGCGGGCACGTCGATCTGCAGCAGCTTCTCGACGGCCAGGACGTAGACGAGCTCGTTGTTCTGGAACGACACGTAGTCGATCCGCGGCGCGTACGTGATCGCCTTCCACCAGCTCTTCTGCTCCATGCTCTTCTCGAAGCCGGTGTGCAGGTACCCGACGACCGCCGCGAGCCCGACGACGTCTTCGCCGTGCAGGTCGACGACGAGACGCAGCACGCCGTGCGTCGAAGGATGGTTCGGCCCGAAGTTGACGGTGAGCACGTCGTCCGAGCGGCGCAGCTCGTTCGGGACCTCGAGCACGGACGGAATCGACGCGGGGATCCGCGTGCCTTCGTAGATCTTCGGACGTTCGGGGGCGATCGCCACTATTGCTCTCCGGAGAAGCGCACCGGCTCGCCGCCGATCGGATAGTCCTTGCGCAGCGGGTGACCTTCCCAGTCGTCCTCCATGAGGATCCGGCGGAGATTCGGGTGCCCGTCGAAGCGGATGCCGAGCATGTCCCACGCCTCCCGTTCGTGCCAGTCCGCCGTCGGCCACACACCGACGACGCTCGGGACGCTCTCGCCGTCGTCGAGCCACACCTGCAGGCGCACGCGCGGCGCTCCCTCGCGCAGGCCGAGCAGGTGGTAGCTCACGGAGAAACGCCGCGGCGTCTGCCGCGGTAGTCGCTGGTACCCCTGGGTCGAGGGCTCGTTCAGATCGCGTCCCTGCGCGTTGCCGATGTAGCCCGAGACGCCCTTCGCTCCCCAGCCAAGGTAGTCGGCGCCGCTCACGTCGGAGAGAAAGTCGAAGCCGAGCTCGTTGCGCAGGTACGACGCCGCTTCGACGAGGCGCGGCGTGTCAACCACGACCGTCGTCTCGCCGTGCTCCTCGCGAACGGTGACGAGCCCGGGAACGCGGTTGTAGTTCACGACGCGACCGGCCGGATCTCGTACGCGGGCGGCACGCCGGCCATGACCTTCTCGTGCAGCCTGACGATGCCCTCCATCAACGCCTCCGGCCGCGGCGGGCAGCCGGGCACGTGCACGTCGACCGCGACGATCTTGTCGACGCCCTGAAGCGTCGTGTAGTTGTTGAACATGCCGCCGGAGCTCGCGCACGCGCCCATCGCGATCACCCACTTCGGCTCGAGCATCTGGTCGTAGACCTGGCGCAGCGGCGCCGCCATCTTGTGCACGACCCGGCCGGAGACGATCAGCAGGTCGGCCTGTCGCGGCGACGAACGGAACGCCTCCATCCCGAAGCGCGCGATGTCGTAGCGCGAGGAGACGATCGACATCATCTCGATCGCGCAGCACGCGAGCCCGAACGTGTCGGGCCACATCGACTTCGTCTGCGACCACGCGATCGCCTTCTCGAGGGTCGTCAGCCCGACAGCCTGCTCCATGGCGGCGACTTCCTCCTCGAACACGCCCGGGCCCTTCGTCGGCCAGAGCAGACGCTCCGACTGCATCCCGTAGTCGCGGAGCTTCTTGCCGTCCTCTATTGCCAATCGAGCGCACCCTTTCGCCAGACGTAGACGTAGGCGACCACGAGGATGACGATGAAGAAGAGAAACTCGAGGAAGCCGAACCAGGCGAGCTCGTGGAGGATCACCGCGAGCGGATACAGGAACACGATCTCGATGTCGAAGACGATGAAGAGCATCGCCGTCAGGTAGAAGCTGACCGTGAAGCGCTGAACTCTCGGTGCGCCTGTCGAAACGCCCGACTCGAACGGCAGCTCACGCCAGCGCGTGCGCTTGTGAGGGCGCGTCGCGAAGACGAAGGAGAACCACATCATCGATGCGGGAATGATCAGCGCGAAAACCGCGTAGATCAGGAACGGCAGCCAGTTGTCGAGCACGCGTCCTTCCCTTGGGCGACGGGGAACCTAACAGGTTCCTCAGAACGCCACGAAGCATGGCGAAAACCGCTCAACCGTGCCTGAGACGTGTGTTACAAACTCGCCCGCCCGGGGGAGCCCTGAAGCCGGGCCCGTTGCTAGGATCAGAGCGAGATGGAAATCCAGGAACGAGTCCTCCCGCTGATGACCGTGACCGAGGCTGCGGCGGCGAAGATCAAGCAGCTGATGGCCGAGGAAGAGGACGTCAACGTCCTCCGCGTCGCCATTCAGGGCGGGGGCTGTTCCGGGTTCCAGTACGGCCTCGGCTTCGACCGCGGTGCGGCCGAGGGCGACCACGAGTTCGAGCTCCACGGGGTCCAGGTCGTCGTCGACCCCTTCAGCGCCCCGTACCTCAAGGGCGCCGAGATCGACTACGTCGACTCGATCCAGGCCGCCGGGTTCGCGATCAACAACCCGAACGCCAGCACCTCCTGCGGCTGCGGCCACTCCTTCCAGGTGGAAGAAGGCGCCGAGGCCGAGGGTGCGGTCGGCGGCTGCGGATCCGGCTGTAGCGCGTAGCGAAAGCTGCGCTTTCGCTCCGATTTGTAGGTACACCGCTTCGCGGGAAACGTGCGTGGGCGAAGCCCACGCACTCTGAAGGCCGGGCTCGCCGGCTGACTGTGGTCCCGAGATCGCGACGATTACGATCGACACCGTGAGCGAAAAAGGGCTTCGGGTCGCCGTGGTCGGATCCGGGCCGGCCGGCTTCTACGCGGCGGGTGCGCTGCTTGACGCAGACATTTCGGCTGAGGTCGACATGATCGAGCGGCTGCCGACGCCATGGGGCCTCGTTCGGCTCGGCGTGGCGCCGGATCACCCGAAGCTGAAGACCGTCTCGCGCGCGTTCGAGCGGATCGCCGCCAAGCCGGGGTTCCGGTTCTTCGGGAACGTGGAGGTGGGCCGCGATCTTTCCCACGCCGACCTCGCCCGCCTCTACGACGCGGTCATCTACGCGTTCGGCGCCCAGAGCGACAGGCAGCTCGGCATCCCCGGCGAGGAGCTCTCCGGCTCCTGGTCTGCCACCGAATTCGTGGCCTGGTACAACGGCCATCCCGATTTCCAGGGGCTCGAGTTCGACCTCGACGTCGAGCGGGCGGTCGTGATCGGCAACGGGAACGTCGCGCTCGACGTCGCGCGCATGCTGGCCCTCACGCCGGAGGAGCTGGCCCCGACGGACACGACGGATGCGGCGATCGAGGCGATCGGCTCCTCGACCATCCGCGAGATCGTCGTGATCGGACGCCGCGGGCCGGCGCAGGCCTCGTGGACGACCCCCGAGCTGAAGGAGCTCGGCGAGCTCGCAGGCGCCGACGTGGTTGTCGATGCGGCCGAGCTCGAGCTGGATGCTGCAAGCGAGGCGTCGCTCGAGCACGACACGAACGCGCAGCGGAACATGGAAGTGCTTCGCGGCTTCGCGGAGCGCACGCCTGAGGGCAAGCCCAGAGTCGTGCGGTTGACGTTCCTCCGCTCGCCGGTCGCCTTGCACGGCCAGGAGCGGGTCGAATCGATCGAGCTCGCTCGCAACCGCCTCGAGGAAAGCGACGGCAAGCTGGCAGCGGTCGCCACCGAGGAGCGCGAGACGCTCGAGTGCGGGCTCGTCTTTCGCAGCGTCGGCTACCGCGGCATCGGTCTGCCCGACCTGCCGTTCGACGAGCGGCGGGGCACGATCCGAAACGACGGCGGTCGCGTGATCGACACCGACGGCGAGCCCGTGGCGGCGGCCTATTGCGCCGGCTGGATCAAGCGTGGGCCGACGGGGATCATCGGAACGAACAAGAAGGATGCGAACGAGACCGTGAACCTCCTTCTGGAGGATGTTCGCGCCGGTCGCGTCAGCCATCGCGACGAGGTGAACGCCGACGGGCTCGAGTCGCTGCTCGAAGAGCGCGGCGTGCAGGCCGTCATGTATCCGGGCTGGGTCTCGATCGACGAGCTCGAGCGCGCGGCCGGAGAGAAGCTCGGGCGCCCGCGCGTGAAGCTCAGCACCTGGGACGAGCTGCTCGAGGCGGCGGCGCGCAGAGCGAGTGTCGAGACACCGCAGTGAATCTCCGCTAGTCGGCCATTCACGGTCGCGGTAAGCTCGGTGCTCACTGGGGAGCGTACGAGGGAGGGGACCATGAGATTTCGAGTGCTCGCAGGCGTGTTTGCCGCGCTTGCGCTGATCTTCGGCGCGACGGCCGCGCAGTCCGCGCCGAGTTTGCTGACGCTCGCGAACATGTCGAACGACGGGCCTGCCGACAACGGCGACAACGAGGTCGACATCGCGATCAACCCGACGAATGGGTCGAACATGATCGCCGGCTGGAACGACTACGGGCCAGGCGTCTCCTGTGGCGTCGGCTGGACGACCGACGGCGGCAAGACGTGGCACACCGACTGGCTGCGCGGCATGACGCCCGCCGGCGGGAATCCGACGTACGACTACGGCGCCGGAGATCCGTCCGTCGGTTTCCTGAACGACGGGACAGCGATCTTCACCTGCAACGCGTGGAGCACGAAGAAGCCGACCGCGATCTTCGTCACGACTTCGAAGACCGGGGGCCGCACCTGGGCTCCGCCGCAGAAGGTCGCCGACGCGGCCACGAAGGCCGGCAACCTCGACCATCCGATGATGACGATCGACCACTACAACAACCGGGCGCTGATCGGCTACAGCGCGTGGAGCGGTCTTCAGGCCAATTCGTACGGGCTCGTCTCCGACTCGACCGGCACATCGTGGTCCGGTCCCTACCGAATTGCCGCCGACTACAAGTCGAACTCACCCGACATCTTTGACGTGTCGCTCGCGGGCGCTCCGGATGGGACGATTTATGCGACCTCCGGCGTGTGGCAGCACGTCCACGAGTGGAGCGAGCAGGCGGTCGTCGTCAGCCAGCTACGTCCAGGTGAGACTGCGTTCACTCGCAGCGTCAAGGTGCGCGATCTCGTCCCGGCGCCGATGACGTTCCCGAACGAGAGCTGGCGGACCTCGATGCAGGCGTCGATCGGTGTCGATTCACGTGGAACGGTGTACGAGCTCACCGGCGACGACGTGAGCGGCCACCTGCACATGTACCTCGCCAAGTCCACCGATCACGGTGCCTCGTACCCGGCGCAGCCACAACTGACGAGTGGGACGCGGGATCAGATCATGCCGTGGCTGTCGGTAACACCCGGCGGCCGCGTCGACACGGTGTTCTACGACTACGACGAGGCGACAGGTCTGATGGATGTGGTCTACGGACAAGTCCCGGCCGGCAGCTCGACCATGTCCCGCACCGTGCTGCAGACGGGCATCGACGGTGACGCACAACCGCCGCGTGGCCCGGGGGGAACGCCTTTCATGGGCGACTACCTCGGCATCGACTCGCTGTCGAATCTCGTAGCCATTTCCTGGACGGGGATCGGCCCCATCTCCCAGGACGCGTTCGCGGCAACCCTGAAGCCCTAGTGGGCGCCGACGGAGGGGCGGCGCGCTTGCCGCCCCTCCCCCAACCGGGGGACGCCGATTCGCGAGGGCCGATGAAGATGAGTCCGATGGAGTCACTCGTCGTCGAGTGCCTTCGCTGCGGTAGTCATAGAACGTTGTCCTCGAATCCGCTGCGGCAGGCCAACCCCGATTGTCCGCGCTGCGGCTACGTCGGCTGGGCTCCCGTCAACGCTCTCAGCGAGGACGAACGCCGCGCCATGCGAGGCCGCCCGCTCGAGCGCCGGAGACTCAGGATTGCCTGAGCACTTCTACAAGGAGCTCCGGTTCGAGCGCGTGCACGGTGTTGCCGTCTCGGCCGGTCATGGTTTCGGCGGCGAGCATCGCGTTCAGGATCGCCTCCTCGGTCGACTCGATCACGGCGTCGTAGAACGGGCCGATCGCGGCGTCGGAGAGCATGCGGACCGCGAGCTCGCCCTCCCCGGCCAGGGCGTCGTTGCCGGTGGCGAAGGCCAGGAAGATGTCACCGCTGGAATGAGCGGCAGTGCCGCCCATCCGTCCGACTCCTAGCCCCGCGCGCTGAGCCAGCCGGTCGCACTGATGTGGCAGAAGTGGCGCATCGGTTGCAACGATGCCGATGATCGAGCCGGCCTCGCCTGCACGTCCCGGTAGCGGGATCCGGTCGCCGATCAGCTTGCCGACGGGCACTCCGTCGACGCGGAAGCGCTCACGCCGGCCGTAGTTCGCCTGCACGAGCACGCCGACGACGTAGCCGTCCACACTGCGGGAGGCGGTTCCGATCCCACCCTTGAACTCGTGGCACACCATGCCGGTGCCGCCGCCGACGTTGCCCTCCTCGACCGCGCCGTCGTGCGCCGCTGCGAGCGCGGCCTGTGCGTGGGCGGCGGTGACGTGCTGGCCGCGAATGTCGTTGAGGAACCCGTCGAACGTCTCACCGACGACCGGTAGCGACCACGCGTCCTCGTCGGCGGAGACCGACGCGATCGCGTCGCGAACGACGCCGACGCTGAAGGTGTTCGTGAGGCCGATCGGTGTCGTCAGCAAGCCGGACTCGCGCACCCACTCGAGCCCGGTCAGCTCGCCGTTCCCGTTCAGGCGGTGGCAGCCGGCAAAGAGCGGAAGCTTCGAGGGCACGATCATCGTCACGCCGGTACGAACCGCGTCACCCTCGATCAGCGTCGTATGACCGACGAACACTCCGCCGACGTCAGTGATCGCGTTTCGCTCCCCGGGAGGAAGGTCGCCGATCGCGATGCCGAGGTCTCGGGCCCGCATGGCGTCAGTAAACTCGATTCGATGGCCAAGACCGAGACGCAGCCGGAGCTCTGGGGCGCCGAGACGCGCAAGGCGGTCGCCAATTTCCCCGTCTCGGGCGAGCCGATCCCGCCGTCCGTCGCGCGTTGGCTCGGTCGGATCAAGGCGGCCGCCGCTCGTGTCAACGCGGAGCTCGGCCTCCTCGACGAGGACAAGGCGCAACGGATCGCCTCGGCCGGTGACCGCGTGGCGTCCGGCGAGCTCGACGACCAGTTCCCGATCGATGTCTTCCAGACGGGCTCGGGCACGTCCTCGAACATGAACGCGAACGAGGTGCTGGCGTCACTCGCGGGCGAAGGCGTGCACGCGAACGATGACGTGAACATGGGCCAGTCGTCGAACGACGTCTTTCCTTCCGCCGTGCACCTCGCCGCTCTCGACGAGATCGTCAACGACCTGCTGCCCGCCTTGCAGCGGCTCGCCGATTCCCTGCAGGCCAAGGCCGCCGAATTCGACGACGTCGTCAAGTCGGGCCGCACGCATCTCATGGACGCGGTGCCCGTCACGCTCGGGCAGGAGTTCGGCGGCTATGCGGCGCAGATTCGCCAGGGATCCGAGCGCGTCGGTGGCACGCTTGCGCGTCTCGGCCAGATCCCGCTCGGCGGAACCGCAGTCGGCACCGGGCTGAACACCCATCCCGAGTTCGCCGAGCGTGTGCGTACGCGCCTTTCTGAGGAGACGGGGCTCGAGATCTCAGCGCCCGCCGATCCATTCGAGTCGCAGGCCGCGCGCGACTCGCTCGTCGAGACTTCGGGCGCCCTCAAGACCCTCGCCGTGTCGCTGACGAAGATCGCCAACGACCTGCGGCTGATGGGGTCCGGGCCGCGCGCGGGGCTGGCGGAGATCTTCCTCCCGGAGCTGCAGAAGGGGAGCTCGATCATGCCGGGCAAGGTGAACCCGGTCATCCCCGAGGTGGTGACGCAAGTCGCGGCCCAGGTGATCGGCAACGACGCCGCGATCACCGCCGGGGGCATGCAGGGTCACTTCGAGCTGAACGTCTTCGTGCCGATGCTCGCCCGCAACCTGCTCGACTCGATCAAGCTGCTCTCCGCCGCGTCGACGCTGCTCGCCGAGAAGTGCGTCGACGGGATCGAGGCGAACCGCGAGCAGTGCGAAAAATACGCCGAGCTCACGCTGTCGGCCGCAACCGCGTTGAACCCGTACATCGGCTACGACGCTGCCGCCGAAATCGTCAAGGAAGCAGCCGCGTCCGGACGCTCTCTCCGCGAGATCGCCCGGGAACGCGGCGTTTCCGAGGATGTGCTCGACACGGCTCTGGACTACCGGGCCATGACGAAGCCGAACGGCTAGGGATCTATCGCCGGCGGCTCGAAGGGCGCGATTGTCGCAGGCCCCGGAGCCGTGATCAACGACATCGCCTCGCGATCGGGAAGCTCTTCTCCGTCCTGCTGTTCGAGCTCCTCCGGGCTCAGTTCTCTCTCCTCTTTGTCGGTCATTGCGTCCTCCCTTCGTGGTCATCTCCGTTGATCACCGGCAAGAGCTGAGTCGAAACCCATACAAGCTCTGCGGCGGTGAGAGAGCGCCTTGACAAACCGGTATCGGCAAGCGCATATAGCACTGTCACGAGGCGTGCGGTGCGGGAGTCTGCCATCGCCTCAACTACAGCAAGGGGGAGAGATGCGAGTGAGAGGAAGCACGAAGCTCGTGCTTGGAGCGGTTCTGGCCCTCGCCGTTTGCGCGTTGACGGCATCTGCCGGAACCGCCACCGGTGCGAGCGCAGCGCTGTCGAGACAGATTCCGAAGGCGGGAACCGGAACGCCGCGGACCGGGGAGTTCACTCCGTCGGGCTCGAGCGACGCGACGAACGAAGAGTTCGACATCGAGAGCGAGGACGGGCCGAACGCGTACGACGGCACGATCAGCCTCTCGACCGGCGCCGGCGGCGGCGGTCAGGCGTCCAGCAGCAAGAAAGCCAAGTCGAACCCCCAGTTCCAGTCCGGCTTCGAAGGCCTGAACCTCTTCCAGCAGCGCTACGCACGCGGCGGAAACCAGTTCACCGTCGAACCGCCCGATCAAGGAATGTGTGTCGGGAACGGTTACGTCGTCGAGGCCGTCAACGACGTGCTGAACGTCTTCAACCAGTCAGGGCAGTCGGTTTTGCCCGACAACACCAGCACGAACATCGTGTCCGGATTCCCAACCGACGTGAACCACGCCGTCGACCTCAACTCGTTCTACGGCTACGCGGCTGCGATCAACCGCACCACCGGGGTGCGGGCTCAGGGCGTGACGGATCCGAGCTGTCTCTATGACCCCGCGACGCAGCGGTTCTTCGTCGTCGTGCTCACTCTGGAAAGGTTCCCGAACGGGGCCAACACCACGGTGAACCATCTCGACATCGCGGTCAGCCAGACGTCGAATCCGACCGGCAGCTGGAACATCTATCGCACCGACGTGACGAACGACGGCACGAACACGGGCGGCGTGAATCCAGGTCCATACCTCGGCGACTATCCGCACATCGGTGCCGACGCTAACGGCTTCTACATCACAACGAACTCCTACCCGTGGTGCGGTACCTGCTTCGGCTTCTCAGGTGCACAGATCTACGCCTATTCGAAGGCGCAGCTCGCGGCTGGAGCGGCATCGGTGACGATGGTGCACATGGACACATCGGGAATGGTCAACGTTCCGAGCGAGGCGGGAGCTCAACAGCCGGGCTTCACCGTCTGGCCCGCCCAGTCGCCGGGAACCGGCTCGTTCAACACCGCAAATGGGGGCACGGAATTCTTCATGAGCTCCAATGCGGCTGACGAGGCTCAGAAACCCGTCTCCGGCTCGAGCGGGACACGTACCTCGAACCAGCTCGTGGTCTGGACGTTGACCAACACTGCATCGCTGAACTCGGCAACGCCGGCGCTGAGCCTGAGCAACAAGGTGCTGAGCGTGAATCAGTACGGCGTTCCACCCAAACAGCAGCAACCCGGATCGGGCAGCCTGGCGACGACGGATGTGCCGCAGGGTTTCTGCATCAACGACACGACGACGCCCACAATCGCGGGAGTCGGTTGTTGGCGGCTGGTGTTCCCAACGGCCGAACCCGCGCACGACGAGGTCATCTCGAGGCCCGACTCGAACGACTCGCGGATGCAGCAAGTCATGTACGCGAACGGAAAGCTCTGGGGAGCTCTCGACACTGCCATCAACCCGGACGGCGGGCCTGCACGAGCGGGTATCGCGTACTTCATCGTCAATCCGTCGGCCGGCAAAGTCGTCAACCAGGGCTATCTCGGCGCGGCTGGATACGACTTCACGTATCCCGCGATCGGCGTCACCGCGAGTGGTCGTGGCGTGATGGCTTTCACGGCAACCGGCAACACGCTCAACCCGAGTGCCGGGTATGCCCCGATCGACGCCCTCGCGGGAGTCGGTCCCTGGAATGTTGTGCCTGGTGGCCAAGGTGCTGCCCAGGACGACGGCTTCACGAGCTACAAGTCACAGGTCGGCAACCCGCCGCGTACCCGCTGGGGCGACTACGGTGCCGCAGCAGTGGACGGGAACTCGGTCTGGCTCGCCAGCGAGTACATCGCCCATGCCTGTGATTACGCCACCTGGGGTGGCCGCTTCTTTGGCGCGTCCACGGGTGACAACAAGCTGGGCACGTGTGCACCGTCGCCTGGGGCCGCCGGCCCGCGGGCCGCACTCGGCAACTGGTCGACTTTCATCAGCAAGTTCACTCCGTAGTCGACAGCAACTAGCAACGATCGGGAGGGCCGGCCGCAAGGTCGGCCCTCCTCTTGCATCTACACTGTGTGCCCATGCGTTTCAGTGTGGTGTCGGTGAGTCTCGCGCTGTTAGCTGCTGGCGCAGCACATGCCGCGCCGAGTCAGAGCGGTCTCAGGGGTGTCGTGATGCGCGGGCCGATCACGCCCGTCTGCGTCGCCGACATGCCCTGTAGCGAGCCTGCGAAGAACGTGACCCTGGTTTTCTCGCGCGCCGGCCACGTCGCCGGCCGCGTGGTGACAGATAGCCATGGGCTCTACCGGATCCACCTGCCCGCGGGTGTCTACTCTGTCCGGCGTGCAACCTCGAGAGGGATTGACAGGAAGCTCGATCCCAATCGGGTGCGGGTTCTCGCCCGGCGCTTCGTCCGGGCCGATTTCTCCATCGACACCGGCATCCGCTAGTCGGGTAGACGCCTCGCCGATCGTGAACTAGGATCCTCGATCACGGTCGGGCGTGAATCGAACCCCGACAATGTCTCACGAGGGGAGAACAGCATTGCGAAGGCATGTGTGTGCTCGCGAAAGTGTGCCGCTCGAGTAGGGATGGCAGACGGTCCAAGCCGCTGGGCCGTGCTCGGAGCGGCTCTCGCTGCTACCTTCGCGGCCGTCAGAGAGGCACCCGGGGGGTTGCCTTCCCCCATGGGGTCAACAGCAACTGTCGAGGGAAAGGGGAGAAGACCGAATGCACTTGAACCACCTTTCAAGGACGGCGCTCGTGATCGCGTTGACTGTCGTAGCGGCAGCAACAACGGTGAGCGTTGCCGGCGCGTCGCGGTCCCAGGCCGCTGCGGGGCCGACGTTGTCCGAGTCCAACCTGATCGCGCCGCTCAACAGCCGACTCGAGGAGAGCGCCGATCGCAGCAACTCCCAAAAGCATGGCAAGAGCAAGAAGCACAACGGCGTCGCAGCTCCGGTCGTCAATCCGACCACGGTGTCGCCGACATCGAATGCAGTTCCGGGTCAGAGCTTCGAGGGCCTGAGCATGTGGGATCAGCGCACGCTCAACGGGTTCTACCTCGAGCCGCCTGACCAAGGCATGTGCATGAGCACGAACCCGAACGTCGGTGCCGGAGGCCGTGTGCTCGAGGCCGTCAACGACGTTGTCGCGGTGTACAACACGACGGGATCCACGCTCAAGGAGCAGACGCTCAACACGTTCTTCGGTTACCCCGACCTGCTCGTGGGCGGCCCAGAACTGACAGATCCGAGCTGCTACTACGACCAGGAAACCGGCGCGTGGTTCGTTGCCGTCCTGACTCTGGAGCTCGGCGATCAGGGCAACTTCACCGGCGAGAACCACATCGACATCGCCGTCAGCAATCCGTCGAATCACGACCCCAGCACGACGACGTGGAAGGTCTACACGATCCCGGCCACGGACAATGGGACTAAAGGTTCGCCGAACCATCACTGCGCTCCGGACCCGGCCCCGAAGCCGGACGAGTCGATGCCGGACGCGTGTATCGGCGACTACCCGCATATCGGGGCTGACAAGTACGGTTTTTACGTCACGACGAACGAGTACCCGTTCTTCACGGACGGCTTCAACAGCGCACAGATCTACGCGCTGTCGAAGCACAAGCTCGCGAGCAATGCCTCGTCCGTGCCGTGGGTCCAGATGTCGGACACGAGGCTCGCGAACGAGAAGCGAGGGCCCGTCGGGTTCACGATCTGGCCCTCAGTGGTTCCCGCCACCGCATACAACACTGACAATGGTGGAACCGAGTTCTTGCTGAGCTCGGACGCTGCTGAGGAGGCAGGGAACACAACGGGCTCGTCCGACACGATCGGCCTCTGGGCGATCACCAATTCGAGCTCGCTCGACACCGCTCATCCGAATCTGCAGCTCAGCAGCCGCGCGCTCAGCTCCGAGGCCTACGGCGTGCCGCCGGCTTCGGACCAGCCCGGTAGCGGGACGCAGAACAACGCGGAAAACTGGCCGCTCGGACAGTGCCTGAACATCGATCCGTGCTACCAGACGTTCCTCTCGAACGCGGCCAATCCCGACTCCGATCCGTACAAGCCTGAGGTGATCGGACAACTCGACAGCAACGACAGCCGGATGCAGCAGGTGTACTACGCGAACGGCAAGGTCTGGGGAGCACTCGACACGCGGATGGTCGTCGCTGGACAGGAACAGGCGGGGATCGCCTGGTTCATCGTCAAGCCGAGCATGATCGGCCAGGGTAAGGTCGGTCCGCAGTCCGCGGTGGTGAATCAGGGGTACATCGGTGTCGCCGGAGGAAACGTCACGTATCCCGCGCTCGCCGTGAACACCTCGGGGCAGGGGGCAATGGCCTTCACGCTCGTCGGCCCAAACACCTACCCAAGTGCGGCGGACACGCGGTTCAACAACTCCGGCCCTGCCGGTCCGATTGCCGTGACAGCACAGGGGCTCGGGTTGCAAGACGGCTTCACGGAGTACAAGTTCTACTCGCCGTTTGCGCCAGGCCCGAACGGTGAAGCTCCGCCGCCACGACCGCGGTGGGGGGACTACGGAGCCGCCGATGAGGACAACGGCTCGATCTGGATCGCGTCCGAGGAGATCCACAACAACTGCAACCTCGCGGATTGGGCGGCGACGGCAGGCCACTGCGGCCCGGCGCCGGATCGCAGCCCGCTGCCGGCTGGAACGTTGACGGTTGGCGGAGCCCCTGCGCCGACGCAGCCCGAGAATCGGCGCTTGCTCGGGAACTGGAACACGCACATCGCACACATCAACCCGTAGCGAGACGAAAAAGGGCGTTCATCAGGGGGCCGGCCGCAGCGCCGGCCCCCTGAATTTCTGGGTACGCTTCCCGTATCAGATCCCGCCGCCAACTTTTGGGTGCAATCGCCGTGATTGCTTGCATTGCCGCCGCTTCGGCGGGCAGTGCAAACGGCACGGCGCTCACGAGCGGTGTGACCGGTTTTGTCTTGCGTGCACCTGCGGCCCCTGTGTGCATGCCGCGAGTGCCCTGCCTGCGGCCGGCCGCGGGCGTCCTAGTGACGTTCAGCCGTGCGGGCAAGGACCGTGCTCACGTCACGACTGCAGCGGACGGCAGCTATCGCGTCCTGCTCGTCCCCGGCACGTATCGCATCCGCGTCACGCATCCTCTCGCGCGGCGAGTCAGGCCAGGCGAAGTGGTCGTTCACCCGAGCCTGCTGAGACGCTTGACCATCTACCTCGACACCGGAACCCGGTAGCTCAGTACGCGACGGCGCCGCGGCCGGTCTCGGCGGCGTGCCGTTGCTCGTCCGCGCGATACGACGAGCGCACGAGCGGGCCCGAGAATACCGAGCCGAATCCGAGCGCCTCGCCCTGCTCGCGCAGCCAGCGGAACTCGTCGGGGTGCACCCAGCGGTCGATCTGCACGTGCTTCGAGCTCGGCTGGAGATACTGGCCGATCGTGACGACGTCGACGCCGTGCGCGCGAAGATCGCGCATCGTCTCGACGACCTCGTCGTTCGTCTCGCCGAGGCCGACGATGATGCCGGACTTCGTCAGCACCGGATAGTCGGCGAGCTCCTTGGCGCGCCGCAGAAGCCAGAGCGCCTTGTCGTAGTTCGCTTTCGCGCCGCGCATGCGCGCGTGCAGGCGGCGGACCGTCTCGATGTTGTGGTTGAAGACGTCGGGCCGCGCGCCGATCACGGTCTGGAGCGCTTCTTCCTCGACGCCGAGGAAGTCGGGGGTCAGCACCTCGACGGACGCATGTGGAAGCTTCCGCTTGAGCGCGCGGATCGTCGCCGCGTAATGGCCTGCACCGCGATCCGCGACGTCGTCGCGGTCGACCGAGGTGACCACGACGTGCTTCAGGTTCATCTGGGCCGCGGCGTTCGCGAGGCGAAAAGGCTCGAGTGGATCGGGCGGGGTGTCGGGCCGCCCGCTGTGCACGTAGCAGTAGCGGCAGGCGCGCGTGCACGTGTCGCCCAGAATCTGGAAGGTCGCCGTGCCCCGGCCCCAGCACTCGCCGATGTTGGGACAGCGCGCTTCCTCGCAGATCGTGTGGAGGCTCTGCCCGTGGATCAGCTTCTTGACGTCGAAGTAGCGCGAGTCCCGGCTCGGCGCCCGGACCTTCATCCACTCCGGCCGGCGAGGCCGCTCGGCTACGGGCAGGGACGGCTCCATTCGGCCAGTCTAGTGACGGGTGCGCTCTTACTTACCGGCTAGCTGGCCGTGGATCGGCTGGGCCCAGAGGCCATGGCCGTCCTCGGCGGGGATCTCCTCGAGCGTCAGTCCGAAGACCTCGGCCAGGGCGTCACGCGCGAACGGTCTGACCTCGTCCACGGTCACGGGTCGGTCGAGCTCGCGTGCAACGGTCGTGAAGGCTGCATCTTCGAGTCCGCAGGCGGTGATCCATTCGGTGAACGGAGCCGGGTCGAGATCGACGTTGAGGGCATAGCCGTGCGTCGTGATCCAGCGTGAGATGTGCACGCCGATCGACGCGATCTTTCGAGGTGGACGCTCGAGCCACACGCCGGTGAGCCCCTCGATTCGAGTTGCCTCGACACCGAGCGGCGACAGCGTGCGAATCAATGCCTCCTCGAGATCGCGCACGTACTTCTTCACGTCCTTGCCGTGACGGCGCAGGTCGAGGATCGGGTAGCAGACGAGCTGGCCCGGGCCGTGGAACGTCGACTTGCCGCCGCGGTTCGTCTCGACAACCTCGACGTCGGTTTCCGCCGGAACGTGGACCTCACCGGAGTCGGTGCGCCGCCCGAGTGTCACGACCGGCGGATGCTCGAGGAACACGACCGCGTCGGGGATCGCGCCCTGCGACACCGCCGCGGCCAGCGACCGCTGGAGATCCCAGGCTTCCCGGTACGGAACGAGGCCAAGGTCGAGGAGGTACGCCCCGCGGCTCATCCGCTCAGCCTAACGACGACGTGCAAAGCTGCAAGCGAGATGAAGGTGACGCTGATGATCGCCGACTTCGCGCGCGTCGCGAACGGGAAGCTGGACGTGATCGGCGGCGGCTGGTCGATGATGAACGCCCAGGGGCCGTTCGGCTTCTTCGTCGCCGCGCTCTTCCAGATCCCCTGGGATCAGACGAACGCGAAGCACACGTTCAAGCTCGAGCTACTCGACGCGGACGGGCAGGGTGTCCCGATCCCGAGCGGCGAGACCGTGCGCGCGGAAGGCGAGTTCGAGGTCGGCCGGCCGGCGGGGCTGAGGCCGGGAACTCCGGTGGACGCGCCGCTCGTCGTCCCGTTCGGCCCACTCGAGCTCGAAGAGGGCCGTTACGAGCTACGACTGACGATCGACGACGAGACAAAGGAAGACTGGTTCGTGGCGTTTACGGTGAGGCACGCCACCACCCCGGCCTGAGAAACGCGCTAACCCCGGAAGCAACGAGGCCGGAGGCTAAGACCAGGCGAAGTCGGGCTTAGCCGGAGGCGAACTGATGCGGGCGCGGCCGCTTCAGCGCCCGTGCCCGAACGGAACGGAACACTCTCCGAGCACAACACAAACAGGAGTGTGCGGGCTTTGCCCTCGCACGGGTCTAGTACGCCGATTCGTCCCAAGTCTCTAGCTTCTGGCGCAAGTCGCGCAGGAAGCGGCCTGCGAGCGCGCCGTCGACGAGGCGATGGTCGTACGTCAGCGTCAGGTTCATGATCGGTCGAATTGCGATCACGTCCTCGCCCATGTCGTCCTGAATGACCCACGGGCGCTTGACGACGGCGTAGGTGCCGAGGATGCCCGCCTGCGGCTGGCTGATCACCGGCGTTCCGTGGAAGGTGCCGTACCCGCCGGGGTTCGTGATCGTGAACGTGCCGCCCTGCACCTCGTCGGGAAGGAGCTTCTTGTCCCGCGCACGCTGCGCGATGTCGGTGACCGCTTTCGCCATGCCGAGCAGGTTGAGCGTCTCTGCGTTCTTGACGACCGGGACGATCAGGCCCTTGCCATCCTGGAGCTCGACGGCGAAGCCGAGGTTGACGTAGCTGCGCGTCACGATCTGGTCGCCGCGAAGCTCGCCGTTGATCCACGGATAGTCGCGGAGCGTCTCGGCGGCCGCGCGCGCGACGAAGATCAGGTACGTCGGGTTGACGCCGTAGCTCTGCTGGTACTCCTTCTTCAGCTTCGCGCGAATCGCGCTCACCTTCGACATGTCGACTTCGATGGCGCTCGTGACGTGAGCCGACGTGTCGAGCGAGCGGCGCATGTGGTCGGCGATGCCCTTGCGCATCGCCGTCATCGGCTCGAAGCTCTCGCCGACTGCGGCCTGCGCCTGAGGTTGAGCTGCCGCCGGCGGCGCGGCGGCCTGCACAGGAGCGGCGGGAGCGGCGGGAGCCGCAGGAGCTGTCGGCGGCGGAATGGGCGCGGCCGGTGCTTCGGTCTTGCCGCCTGCCTCGATGAAACCGAGAATGTCCTTCTTCGTCACGCGACCGCCGCGGCCCGTCCCCTTCACCTGGCTCGGGTCGACGCCGTGCTCGGAGGCGATCTTCGCGACCACGGGTGAGACGAACGTCTTGCCGTTCGCTCCGGCCGCGTGCTCTTCCGGCGCCGCCGCCGCCTCGGCGGGCTCGACATCGGTCTGTCCCGAAGGAGCGACGTCGCCGACGCCCTCGCTCGCCGCCGCCATCGAGGCGTCTGCCGCGGCCTGCGTCGCGGGCTCCGGCGGTGCTTCCTGCGCCGGCGGTTCCGACCCGGCCGCGGCGGACGCGCCGTCGCCGCCGATCACCGCGAGCTTCGTCCCGACGTCGACCGTCTGTCCTTCTTGGACGAGGACCTCCGTCAGGATCCCGCTGGCCGGGCTCGGCACCTCGGTGTCGACCTTGTCCGTCGAGATCTCGAGCAGCGGCTCGTCGGCCTCCACCTGCTCGCCCTGCTGCTTGAGCCACTTCGTGATCGTCCCCTCGGAAACGGAGACGCCCATCTGCGGCATGACGACGTCGATTGCCTCGGTCGTGGCCACTAGTACGCCGCCAGTTCGCGGAGGCCGGCGACGACGTCGTCGACCTGAGGGATGAACGCCTTTTCGAGCGGCGGCGAGAACGGCACGGGGGTGTCCGGCGCAGCGACGCGCTTCACGGGTGCGTCGAGATCTTCGAAGGCCTCTTCGGCGACGGTCGCTGCGATCTCGGCGCCGAAACCGCCGGTGCGCGTGTCCTCGTGGAGGACGAGCACCTTCGACGTCTTGCGCGCCGACTCGAGCACCGCAGCCTTGTCCCACGGCATGACGGTGCGCAGGTCGATGACTTCGACCGAGACGCCGTCCGCGTCGAGCTCCTCCGCGGCCTCGTCGGCCGTGTAGACCATCGCGCCCCAGGTGATCACCGAGATGTCGTCACCTTCGCGGTGCGTGCGCGCCTTGCCGAGCGGAACCGTGTAGCGCTCCTCCGGCACCTCGCCTTTGATGCGGCGGTACAGGTGCTTGTGCTCGAAGTACAAGACAGGGTTCGGATCCTCGATCGCGCTGATCAGCAGGCCCTTGGCGTCTTCAGGCGTCGCCGGGCAGACGCACTTCAGGCCGGGGATGTGCGCGAAGGACGACTCGGGGTTCTGCGAGTGGAACGGGCCGCCGGAGAAGCCGCCCCCGGAAGGCAGCCGCACCGTGATCGGCACCGGCGTGCCGGCGCGGTAGCGCTGCTTCGCTGCGACGGTGACGAGGTGGTCCCACGCGCAGGAGATGAAGTCTGCGAACTGCATCTCGGCGACGGGACGAAGGCCCATCATCGCGGCGCCGGTGCACGCTCCGACGATCGCGGTCTCGGCGAGCGGCGCGTCCATGACGCGCCAGTGCCCGAACTCTTCCTGGAAGCCGAGCGTCACCTTGAAGGCGCCGCCGTACACGCCGACGTCCTCGCCGATCACGAAGACGCGCTTGTCGCGGCGCATCTCGGTGCGCAACCCGTCGGAGATCGCCTGTAGGTAGGTGAGCTCGGCCATTACTTGTGGTGGGGAGTGTCCAAATCCTCCGGAGTGGCGTAGACGCCTTCGGTGAGCGTCGAGGGATCGGGAAGCGGCGACTCCTCCGCGCGCTTGAGCGCGTCGTTCAGCGTCTTCTTGACGCCTGACGCGATTTCTTCCTCCTCGTCGTCCGACATGTCGGCGTTGGTGCGCAACCAGGTTCGGAACCGCTCGAGCGGGTCGTTCTCCGCCCACTTCTCGAACAGCTCCTTCGGCACGTAGAAGGCGTCGTCGTGCACGGCGTGACCTTCCATGCGGAGCGTCACCGACTCGATCAGGGTCGGGCCGCCGCCGGAGCGGGCCTTCTCGATCGCGCGCTTCGCTTCGCGGTAGACCGCGAGGAGGTCGGTGCCGTCGACGACGATCCCTTCGAAGCCGTACGACTCGGCGCGGTCGGCGACGTGTCCCGTCGCGAACTCGAGGTGCGTCGGCGTCGAGTACGCCCACTGGTTGTTGTCGCAGACGAAGACCATCGGCAGCTTGCGCACGCCGGCGAGCGTCATCGCCTCGTGGCAGTCGCCGCGCGCGGACGCGCCTTCGCCGAACCAGCCGACGGCGACGCGCTTCTCCTCCTTGATCCGAAATGCGAGCGCGCAGCCGACCGCGACCGGCAGCATGGCCGGCAGGTGGCTGACCATCGCGATCAAGCCGAGGCGCGAGTCGGCCATGTGCACGTTGCCGTCCCTGCCTTTGGTCGGGCCATCGGCGCGGCCCATGTACTGGGCGAAGATGCGCCACGGCTCGACGCCGCGCACGACATGGACACCCATGTCGCGGTGGAGCGGCGTGCCGACGTCGTCGGGGCCCATCGCGGTCGCGACGCCCACGGACCCGGCCTCGTTGCCGCGGCCCGTATAGAAGGAGCCCGGGATCTTGCCCTGCCGGTAGAGGATGTGCCCGCGCTCCTCGATGCCGCGCGTCAGCACCAGGTTGCGGTACATGCCAAGGAGGTCCTCGCGGTCGAGTCCCGCCTCGCGGATCTCCTTCAGCGAGCCGACTGACTCGGCTTCCCGGGCGATCGCCATAGCCGTCGCACTCTAACGACTGGGGTTACCATCGCCCCAGATGGAAGAACGGTTCAACCACGATCGTTTCCTGGTCGACCAGCTCATCCGCCCGATGATCAACCTCTACCGGGTGACGCCGCTCGCGGTCGGCGAGACCCCGGCCGGAGGGCCGATCGCCTACGTCCGCCAGAAGCGGATGGCGATCAAGGAGGACATCCGCTTCTTCGCCGACGAAGCGGAGTCCCAGGAGCTCTTTCGGATCAAGGCGCGCTCGATGTTCGACATCGGCGGCGCGCGCTACGACGTCACCGACGCCGCCGGTGCGCCGATCGGGGTCCTCGAGCATGTCTTCGGGAAATCGCTCCTGCGCTCAACGTGGAAGGTCACGGACGCCGACGGCGGCGAGGTCATGACCGCCCAGGAGCGCAGCATGCCGATGGCGATCGCACGGCGCGTGGTCGACTTCGTCCCGTACGGCGAGTGGCTGCCGATCCCCTACAACTTCGATCTCTTGATGGACGGCCGTGTGATCGGCCACCTGAACCGGAAGTTCCAGCTGCGCGACCGCTACGTCCTGGACCTGTCGGGCGACTCCGAGCGGAAGCTCGACCGGCGGCTCGGGATCGCCCTCGCCATCGGTCTCGACACGCTGCAGAACCGCTGATGGGGAAGGCCGCCGACTGGCTGCGCGAGGAGCGGCGCAAGGTCCTCGGCGACTGGGTCGCCTTCTGCCTGCGCTGCGGGGCCGCGCGCCGCTGGTTCGACGAGTTCGAAGCCGACGTGCCTGACGAGTGCCCGCAGTGCGGCGGAACCATGCTCCGTCGCTGCCCTTCCTGCGCGGCACCGTTCAGCTCGACGTTCGCCGTCGACTGCGAGTCCTGCGGCGAGCGCCTGCGCGAGCCCGAGCTCTTCGGGACGAAGATTCGGCGTCGCTAGTTTTTGATCTGAGAAAAGCGGATCACCGTCACCGTGTCGTCGGGGGTGACCTCGCGGTTGTAGAGCTGGCTCAGGAACGAGGCCATGTCCTCGGTGCGGCGGATCTCGGGGTTGTCGTGCTCGATCTCCCGCGGTGAGAGATCCGACAGCATCTTCACCTCGACCTTGTCGATCACCGCGTCGAAGACGCGGTCCCGCGGACTGAAACGCGCGCCGGCGAGCACCTGGACGATCATGCCCTTGCGGTACTTGCCGGCCTTGTCGCCGAGCCGGATCGTCGCCGTCTTGCGGCCGCTCCGGAGCTGTTCCGCAACGATCGGGGAGTAGAAGTTGAGCGCGTACATGGCCTCGATCACCTCTACCGGCGCCAACGGGTGCGGCGACGGACGAGGAAAGCGGTGACGATCCCGAGCACCCAGCCCGTGATCGCGCTGATGATGATCAGCCAGACGAGCCCGGCCTTGGTGCTCCCGAACACGTAGTCGAGCTTCACGCTGCGCGTGTTGCGGGCGATCAGGAGGATCAGGTAGACGATTGTCGCGATCGCAACGGCGAGGGCGATGTAGAGACCGGTCCGGTGCGAGTAGCGAAGCCCGCGATGAAGCCGCGACTCGGCTTCGAGGGCCGAGGGGGCAGGGCTCTGCGCCTGCGGTTCGCGCTCATGGCCTTGCTCGGTCACGCGCGGGAGCCTAACGGGCAAGTCGCTCGAGCGCCTTGGCCGCCATCTCGCGTTCACCCTTGTAGGCGAGGAGCTCCGGGGCGTCTTCGAGCGGAAGCCAGCGCGTCTCTGCGACCTCGTGCACGTGCTCCGGCGGGATGTCGCCGAGCCGGCCGGCGCGATAGCGGAAGAGGAAGAAGCTGACCACCTTGAAGACACGCTCCCCGGCCCAGGTGTAGACGTAGCGGACATCGCCGAGCTTCTCGACCGGCGTCCCCTCGATGCCGGTCTCTTCCCGCACTTCGCGGAGCGCGGTGACCTCCGCCCGCTCGCCGGGGCCGATCAGCCCCTTGGGAAGCGCCCAGATGCCCTCCGGCTTGCCGGCTGGCCGGATCACCGCCACGACCGGCCTGCCGCGGAGATTCCGGATGACGACCCCTCCCGCGGAGAACTCGCGCCGCACGGGGACTTTGTAACACAGGCGGCCGGTTCCCTTGCGGGAGTCGAGCGAGGCACGCTAGGATGCCCTGGCACTCCCACCATGAGAGTGCCAGTGAATGTCACAAAGTCGTCTGAACAGGAGGAGAGTGGATGAACCTGCAGCCGCTTGGTGACCGTTTGATCGTCGAGGTCCTCGAGGAAGAGGAGCAGACCGTCAGCGGCATCGTGCTGCCCGACACGGCCAAGGAGAAGCCGCAGCGCGGCCGCGTCCTTGCCGTAGGCCCTGGGGCCCGGGACGAAGACGGGAAGCACATCCCGATGGACGTTGCCGAGGATGACGAGATCATCTTCAGCAAGTACGGCGGAACGGAGATCAAGGTCGGTGCCGACGAGGTGCTGATCCTCCGTGAGTCGGATGTCCTCGCAAAGGTCACCGGCGACCGCGAGCTCGCGGGCGCCAAATCGTAGTCACGAATAACGGAGGTATCGAAAACACATGGCTCACAAAGAGCTGAAGTTCAACGAGGATGCCCGGCGCGCTCTCGAGCGCGGCGTGAACATCCTCGCCGACGCGGTCAAGGTCACCCTTGGCCCGAAGGGGCGCTATGTCGTGCTCGACAAGAAGTTCGGCGCGCCCACGATTACGAACGACGGCGTCACGATCGCACGCGAGATCGAGGTCGAGGACGTCTTCGAGAACCAGGGTGCGCAGCTCGTCCGTGAGGTCGCCACGTCGACGAACGACGTTGCAGGCGACGGCACGACGACCGCTACCGTTCTCGCTCAGGCAATCGTCAAGGACGGTCTCCGCAACGTCGCCGCGGGTGCGAACCCGATGGCGATCAAGCGCGGCATCGAGCGTGCCGTCGAGCAGGTCGTCGAGAACCTCAAGTCGCAGTCCAAGGAGATCTCCGGCAAGGAGGACATCGCCCGCGTGGCGACCGTCTCTTCTCGCGATCGTGAGATTGGCGAAGTCCTCTCCGACGCGATCGAGAAGGTCGGCAAGGACGGTGTCGTGAACGTCGAGGAAGGCCAGACCTTCGGCCTCGAGCTCGAGTTCACCGAGGGCATGCAGTTCGACAAGGGCTACCTGTCGCCGTACATGGTGACCGACCCCGAGCGTATGGAGGCAGTCCTCGAGGATCCCTACATCCTCGTCGCGAACCAGAAGATCGGCGCGGTCAAGGACCTCCTCCCGGTGCTGGAGCAGGTCATCCAGGCCGGTAAGGCGCTGCTGATCGTGGCGGAGGACGTCGAGGGCGAGTCGCTCGCGACGATCGTCGTCAACAAGCTGCGCGGCACGTTCACGGCCGTCGCGGTCAAGGCTCCCGGCTTCGGCGACCGCCGCAAGCGCATGCTCGAGGACATCGCGATCCTCACGGGCGCAGAGGTGATCACCGAGGAGATGGGGCTGAAGCTCGAGAACACGAAGATCTCGCAGCTCGGCCACGCCCGCCGCGTGGTCGTCGACAAGGACACGACGACGATCATCGACGGTGCCGGCGATGCTGACGGCATCAAGGCTAGGATCAAGCAGCTGAAGTCGGAGATCGAGAACACCGACTCGGACTTCGACCGCGAGAAGCTCCAGGAGCGTCTCGCGAAGCTGGCCGGCGGCGTTGCAGTCGTCAAGGTCGGCGCTGCGACCGAGACCGAGATGAAGGAGAAGAAGCACCGCGTCGAGGACGCACTCCAGGCGGCCCGTGCCGCACTCGAGGAGGGCGTCGTTCCGGGCGGCGGAGTCGCGCTCGTGAACACGATCGACGCGATCAAGCTCGACGAGTACGAAGGTGACGAGAAGACGGGTGCGTCGACGATCGTCCGCGCGCTCGAGGAGCCCGTTCGCCAGCTGGCAAACAACGCGGGCCTCGAAGGCTCGATCGTCGTCGACAAGATCCGGAACTCCCCCAAGGGGTTCGGGCTCAATGTCGAGACGGGCGAGTACGAGGACCTCGTCAAGGCCGGGATCACCGACCCGACGATGGTCGTTCGCTCGGCGCTGCAGAACGCTGCGTCGATTGCGAAGAACATCCTCACCACCGAGGCGATCGTCGCCGAGCCGCCCGAGAAGCAGGGTGCGGCTGCCGGCATGCCAGGCGGCATGGGCGGTATGGACATGATGTAAGCGAGCCTCGCTCGCTTGACTTCGAAGGCCGGCGCAAGCCGGCCTTCGTCGTTCTCGGGAAGCAATCGAACCGCCAAAAGCAAAACGGCCCGGGGGAGGGCCGCTTTGCGAGGGGGAATTAGGGGGAGGTGGTTCGCATGATCTATCGGCGCAAGCGGGTGGGCCATGCTCCCCCGAACGGGGGAAAACGAAGGGGCACCTCCCGGCGCCCCTTCGCTCAATCCGCCTGAAGCTCGGGCCCTACGGTGAGGTGTCCCCGTAGATGTCCTGGTCGAGCCCGCCCGCGTGCGGGCAGGTGTCGCCGCTCCAGACCGTGCTGGTGTTGCCCTTCTTGTCTTTAACCTGCGACGACGTGCGGCACTGAACCACGTCGGCGGTCGCGTTGTCCTCGTCCTCGGTCGTTTCCCGCGGGTCGGCTCCCTGGACGGTGTTGCGGTAGTCCGTCCACACCGAGTAGGCGAAGTCGCCGAGCGACGTCACCCAGAGGTAGTCGCCGGCAAACGGCACCGCGCGGTTGTCGAACTGCTCCCAGTTCGGGTTCGACCTGTAGTCCGTGATCTGCGTTGACGGCGCCCACGTTGCTCCGTGGTCGTTGGACCGGGTGCCGAAGACGTCCAGCGACTGCACCGTCGTTCGGTTGGCGCAGTTGCCGATCGGCCTCGTCACGCTGTAACACGGATCGAACCGGCTGTCCCACCACATCGCGTGCAGGACGCCGCCGTCGGCCGAGATGTCCGGGAACACCTGGTGACCGGCGGACTCGTTGTCGATCACGACGGGATTCGTATGGCTGCCGTTCGCGCCGTTGTAGCGGACGAAGAACGTCCCGGCCTGGCCGCCCATCCCTGGGTCGGTCGTGTGGTACGTGGATCCGGTCGGCTGTTCGGTTCCCGGCTTCGTCGCGTCGTAGACGATGTACACCCATTCACGCGACGAATCGAGCTGATCGGCTGTCGAACGGATCTGGGTATCCCGGCGGAAGAACGTGAAGCCGGATGTGCATGCATCCGCGAAGTCGCCGCAGTCCCGTGCCGTGCTCGACCCTGCCTCGCTCCCGGCTTCGCCCTCGAAGTTCGGATCGTCGAGCTGCGTCTGCGGCAGCGCCTCCGGAGCCGACTGGTCCTGGGCGTCGTTCTCGATGAACGGCGTCACTTGGACCGGCGTCGAGAAGGTCTTGCCGCAGTCAGTCGACTTCGTGATCATCACTGCGTTCGCGATCTTGCCGCCGTTGTCGAACTGGCGGAAGGTCACGTACACGTGCCCGTTGCCCGTCACCGAGATGTCGGGGAACTGGACGTCGTGAATGGAAGGTGTCAGCTTCATCGGTGACGAGAACGTCACGCCGTGGTCGGTGGAGCGGGAGAAGTAGATCCCGACGCCGCCGTTACCCGTGAAGCGTGACCACGAGAAGTACACGTTGCCGTCGCACGCTCCGCCGGTGCGGTCGGCTTCGATCGCGGTCTTGTCGTTGAACTTGCCGAGCAAATTCGGCGCGGACGAGCCCTTCTCGATGACGGTCGTGCCGTAGTACTGCTTGCCGTCGTTCAGGGTTGATCCGCCCGAGTTCTCGAACCGTGCGACGAACATGTCCCCGAACGTTTTGATCAACCGGCCGGATCGCCTGAGCTCTCGGAGCCGAAGAACGCGCGGCCCTGGTTGTCCCAGGCGACG
>CAVWKK010000007.1:0-1034744 GCA_963755605.1 uncultured Actinomycetes bacterium | reverse complement strand
CCTCGCCGCGCTCGAGCGCGACTGGCCGGAGCTGCTCCCCGCCTACGAGCGGCTCTACAACCGAGGCGCGTACCTGCCACGCCGGCAGACGGATCCGGTGCGCGAACGTGTGCGCGCGCTGGCGCGAACTCACGGCGTCCGCGACCGGCGCCGGGCACGGCTCGAGGCAGAGCCTCCGGTTCTCGCGGAGCAACTGTCGCTGACGCTCCGCTAGATCCACGGGCCGCCGGTCTCTGGCGGCTCGTGCGGCCGTTAACATCGACCGGTGGTCGCGCCGCGAAGAGTCTTCTGGCGACCAGCAACGATCAACGGGTTTCCCGCGGAGGTCGCTGACGACCTCGTGCTGCAGCACGACGACGGGCATACGGTCTGGGCGACACGAGGCTTCGCGGTCTACAGGAGCAGAGATGGAAGCGAGTTCGAGCGAGTCTTCTCCGTGCGTCCCCGGCCGGGGAGCGCCTGGGGCGGGTATCTCGCGAGCCTCCGGTCTCGCTTCGGATACCAGGAGCTCGTCGAGCTCTTGCCGCTGACGGACGAGCGCTTCGTCGTCTTTGCAGCGGGCGACGTCCACGTTGTCGATCTGAGGGCGGGCCTCAGCGAGCGGACGCACCGACTCCGCTACTTCGGGCGGGGGAAAGGCCGTGGGCTGATGGCGTCCGGCTTGACCGGCGCGGCAGACGGAGCGATCTACTTCGGGGAGTACACGACAGAGGCCGGCGCTCATCCGATCTGCGTCTGGAAGAGCACCGATGGAGGCAGGACGTGGCACGAAGCATTCGAGTTCCCCGCCGGAACCGTGCGTCACATCCACGCCGTGCAGTTCGACCCGTACGACGAAGCAATCTGGGTGGGTACCGGCGACCGGGACGAGGAGTGTCACGTCGGCGTCTCGCATGACGGGGCTTCCACCTTCGAGTGGGTCGCTCGAGGCACGCAGAAGTCCCGTACGTGCGGATTCGCCTTCTTTCCCGACGTCGTTCTTTGGGGGATGGACACCGGTTCGGAGCCGAATCGCGTCATTCGCCTGGAGCGTGACGGAGCGACGATCAACCCGCACACGCAGCTTCCGGGCGCGACTCTTTACCATCGCAAACTCGACGAGGGCCGTGCGCTTCTGGGACTGGCGCAACAGGTCGCCGAGGTCTGGGTGGCGAACGTCGCGGGAGATGCTTGTCGATGGCTCAGCTGGTCGGTGCCTCGATCGCCACGCGGGCCGTTGCCCGCCGTACGGCTCGGCCGCGGAGGCACGGAGAACGCGGCAAATGGGTTCATTCACGTGAACCCGATTCGCACGGTCGAGCACGAGGCGGCGATCTTCCGCATACCGCAGAGTGCTGCCCCGTACCCGCCGAGCCCTGCAACTTCCGCGCCTTGATGAGGGCGAACCGAGCTCGACCTCGGGGAACAGCTGCAAATAGCGGCTATGTGATATCGGACAACCGATCTATGATCTCCCGGCTGTGGCCGCCGCCGAGATCACTTGCCTCATCGTCGACGACCACGAGGTCGTGCGTGAGGGGCTCCGCCTGTCGCTGAGCCGCGCGCCGCACATCCGTGTGATCGGCGAGGCAGCCGACGGCGAGGCAGCTGTAGCGCTCGCCGAGCGGCGCCGGCCCAACGTCGTGATCATGGACGTGCGGATGCCGGGCATGGACGGGCTCGAGGCGACGAAGGAGCTGATGGCAAAGGCGCCAGACAGCGCCGTCCTCATCTTCACCGCCTACAGCGAGCGCAGCCTGCTCAGCCGCGGCCTCGATTCGGGCGCGAAGGGCTACGTCCTCAAGGAGGCGCCGCACGAAACGCTGCTGCGCGCGATCGAAAAGGTCGCGAGCGGCGAGGGCTACGTCGACCCGGCGCTGATGCCCGCGTTCCTCACCGGCCGCGACAAGGACGACATGCTCACGACGCGGGAGCGCGAGATCCTTCAGCTCCTCGCCGACGGGATGTCTAACGCCGACGTAGCGACCCAGCTGTTCATCAGCCAGGAGACGGTGAAGAGCCATGTCCGGCACATCCTCGCCAAGCTCGAAGCCGACACGCGCACGCATGCGGTCGCGATCGCACTGCGCGAAGCGATCATCGACTAGTGAAGCCGTCCTCGACCAGCACGGAGAGCCGGCCGTGGGGGACGCCGACCGCGAGCTGGCCGAGCAAGTCCTCGCGGCGGAACAGGACGAGCGGCGGCGGATCGCGCTCTTCCTGCACGACGGCCCGGTGCAGTCGCTCGCCGGCGTTGCGCTGATGCTCGACGCCTCGCTCGACCTGATCGGCCGGGGCGAGCACGAGCAGGCGCGAGAGATCCTCGACCGGGCGCTCGCCAGGACGCGAACGACGGTCGGCGAGCTCCGCGATCTCTCCTTCAACCTCGAGCCGGTCGCGCTACGCGACCACGGCTTCACGGCCGCGGTCGATGCGCTCGCACAATCCCGCGGCCGAGAGCACCGAATCGAGGTCTCGCTCGACGTCGGGATGATCGACGCGCTCGGCGAGCGGACGCAGGCCGCGCTTTACCAGATCGTGCGCGAGGCCCTCGAGGAGGCGATTCGGCGCGGTCCTCCCTCGCGCTTCGAGGTCACCGCCGCCACGGACGTGCCGGGAACGCTGCGCCTCGTCATCCGCGACGACGCGCCCACCGAGCGCCGCCGGCGTGCGCTCGAGGTGCTCGCCGAGCGGGCGCGAACGCTCGGCGCGCACGCTCACGCTCGACCACGAAGTCGGCGGCACGACGATGAGCCTGGAACTGCGCGGCCAGCCGACGGGCGACGACTAGTCTTCCGCGCGGTGAACGGCGACGGCGCGCAGCAGCATCTCCTCTTCGTCTGGAAACCTTCGGGCTACGAGCTCGTCGAGCAGGAAGGCGAAGCGCCGTCGGTCGGCGCGCAGGTCGAGGTCGAGGGGAAGCAGCTGCGCGTGACGAAGCTCGCGCCGTCGCCGCTGCCCGGCGACCGCCGCGTCTGCGCCTATCTCGCGCGGTTAGCCGCTGCCGGCGATCGACTCCGCCGCCGCGAGACCGAGCACGAGCGCCTGCGCGAGGCCGCTCGCGTAGCCGCCGGTCGCGACTCCGCCGGCGTCGACGCCCGCCGCCCAGAGACCGTCGACGCCGGCCACGCGCGCCTGCGTGTCCACCTCGAGGCCGCCGATCGTGTGCGTCACCGCGGCGGCGACGTGCACGGCGAGCCCCTCGTCTCGCTGCACGACCGTGCCGCCGGCGGCGCGCGCCGCCTCGATGCGCTCGTTCGTCTCTGCGACGACGTACCAGGCGCGCGGGCCGATCAGCTGCGCGAGATCGTTCTCGTGCCACGCCACCTCTCGCGGCGTGATCTCGCGCCAGTCGTCGGTGAAGACGCGCGCCTCGCGGCCGTACAGCTGCGCGAGCGGCACGAAGTCCTCCTCCCCGATCCTCGCGGGCGGGGCCGGCATGACGCGGCCGTAGAACTCGCCCATGCCCGGCCGGGTTGCGGCGCCACGCGCGACGGCCGAAGTCGAGGCCGTCTCCCTCGCTCCACGGATTCGCCCGCAGGAGCAGGCCGCGCTCGCGGGCGAGGCGTCCCGGGAAGCCGCCGGTCGCGAGGAGCAACGGCGGCTCGGCGTCGTCCGGCAGCGGCGTCTCGAGCTCGACCTCGCCGGCGGCCTCGACGAGCAGCCGCGTCAGCGCGCGCGGGTCGTAGCGGCGCCCGGTCGTGAGCGGGTTCTCGGTGTCGCGCCAGACCGGCTCCGCGCCGAGCGACTCGAGCCAGCCGAGCGCGTCGTCGAGCCGCTCCCAGATCAGCCGCTGGAGCCGCTCGTCACCGCCCGGGCACTCGGCGCGGAACCCCTCCCACTCCACATGCCGCCAGACGACGCACGAGGAGAGGAGCATCGAGCCGCCGGGCCGCGTCCCCTTCTCGAGCACGCGCGGCTCGTGCCCGAGCTCGCGGAGGCGCGCGGCGGCGACGAGGCCCGCCATCCCCGCGCCGGCAACCGTGACGCGCAACTAGGAGCTCTAGGTCAGCGAGAACGTCGGCTTGTGCTCGACGTACTCGATCCGCACCCGCTCCGGGCCCCAGAGGAAGACCGCGAGCGTGTTCGCGGCGTCGACGACGTCGTCGATCTCGACGCCGAGGTCGCGCGCTGCCGCGACGTGCTCGTCCGCCGAGTCGACGAGCACGGCGAGATGGTTGAGGAGCGGCCGCTCCGGCGCGCCCGGCTCGCCGGGCTGGAACTCGATCCACGCGCCGCCGACCTCCACCCGCGGACAGCCGGAGCGGCCCGGTGCGCGCGGCGCTGAAGCCGAGCGAGCCGTACTCGGACGCCGTCGCCTGCGGGTCGGCCGAGCGCAGCGCGACGTGGTCGAGGTCGTAGTTGAGGTCGGTCTCGGCCTCGACGAGACCGAGCGCGACGCCTTCGCCGAGCTCGAAGTACGCCTCGCCCTCGCGCCGCCGCTCGACCTCGAGGCCGTGCGGCAGCTCGGCGAGCGCCGCGCTCGAGGTCGCGCACGCGCAGCGCGACGTGCTCGAGCGCGCCGCGCTCCCGCGGGCCGTCGGCGGCGAAGAGCGTCAGCTTGCCGCGCCGCGCGTCGGCGCCGACGAGCGTGAACGCGTCCGTCCGGTCGATCACGTGCATCCCGAGGTGCCGGACGACGAAGTCCGCGACGGCGTCGCGGTCGGCGAGCCAGTAGGCGACGTGGTCGAGGGTCTTCGGGTTCACGACAGAGCGCTCTTTCCCGTTACGCGACGCGTTATTCGATCGGCTCGTTCTGGACGTTGTTCTCGTCGGCGTAACGTCTGCGTGAGCTCGTTCACGACGTCCATCCCCTTGCCGTACGCGTAGTTGATCTCCACGAACGCGTTCCACTTGTCCGGCAGCGCGTCCTCCGGGAAGATCGCCTCGACCGGGCACTCGGGCTCGCAGGCGCCGCAGTCGATGCACTCCTCCGGGTCGATGACGAGGATCCGGTCGGCCTCGTGGATGCAGTCGACCGGGCAGACGTCCACGCAGGAGCGGTCTTTGATGTCGATGCAGGGCTCGGCGATGATGTACGTCACAGCGCCCTACTGTAGATAGCCGCTGTGAGCGGCCGCGCTGCGAACCGTCAGGCGTCGAGCGAGCCCGGTGAGCTCGATCACGACCGTCCCGAGCTGGTCGCCGAGCGCCGACTTCGCGAGCACCTGGTCGAAGCCGGCGGCGTGCGCGGCGCGGAGCCCGGACGTGTCGGTGTGGTTCGTGAAGCCGACGATCGGGATGTCGGGATACGCGTCCGCGACCTCCTCCGGATCGATGCGCGACACGTCCGCGAGGACGAGCTCCGGATCCTCCGTGTGGTCGACCGTGATGAGACGATGGCCAGGCAGGAGCGCCTCGAGCTTTCCCCGCATGAAGAGTTCGACCCCACACAGCAGGATCGTCGCCACGGCGGAAGGTTAGAACGGGATGGAGGCTGCGTTCAAGCGCGGGCTCGAAGCAATCCGCGCCGGGCGGTACTTCGAGGCCCACGAGGAGCTCGAGGACGCGTGGCGCGCGGCGCCGCCCGAGGAGCGCGACTTCTTCCAGGGGCTCGTCCATGTCGCGGTCGCGTGGTACCAGGCCGGCCGCGGCCGCCCCGTCGCGACGGCGCGCCAGCTGGAGAAGGCGGCGCGGCGGCTCGCGCCGTTCGCGCCCGCGCACCGCGGAGTCGACGTCGCGGCGTGCTCGCGCAGGTGGAGGCGGCGCGAGGCCCGCGTCGCCGCCGGCTCGCTCGACCTCGATCCGCCGACGCGCCTGTAACGTAGCTACGGGCGTTGCGTCGAGGCCCGAGGTCGCCATCGAGCGCGCGGTTGACGCGCGACCGTGCAGCCACCAGTCGCGGTGGAAGAAGAGGAGCAGGCCGAGCGCGACGAGCACGAGCCCGCTCGCGACCTGGATCAGCGTGTAGCGGTCGCGCAGCCAGCGGAACGCGCCCATCGCGCGGGCGAACGCGAGGCCGGCGACGAGGAACGCGGCTCCGAGCCCGAGCGCGTACGCGGCGAGGAGGACCGCGCCCTTCAGCACCGTCCCGCTCGTGCTCGCGAGGACGAGCACCGCGCCGAGGACGCGTGCCGATGCACGGCGCGGCGCAGACGGCGAACGCGCCGCCGAGCAGCGCGCCCGAGCCGCGCCGGCGCGCACCGGCGAGCAGGCCGGGCGCCAGGACGCGCTCCGGCACGGGCAGCAGGCCGACGAACGCGAGCCCGAGCACGACGAGGACGAAGCCGGCGATCTGGTGCTGCGCGTCCCCGAGAGGACGCTGCCGATCGCCGCGGCGCCGGCGCCGAGGACGACGAAGACGACGGTGAAGCCGAGGATGAACGGGCAGGCTCGAGACGACGACGCGCCGGGCCGTGCCGCGCTCGCCGAGCCGGCCCGCCTCGACGCTCGAGAGGGCCGAGAGGTAGCCCGGGCACGAGCGGCAGCACGCACGGCGTGATCGACCGACACGAAGCCGGCGGCGAACGAGATGCGCGAGCCGGCGCGCCCATCAGTCGAAGCGTGCCAGCAGCTCGTCGAGGCGCCGCTCGGTCTCCTCGTCGAGCGCCGGAGCCCGCAGGCTCGTCCGGCTCCTCGGGCTCCCGCCGCGGCTCCAGCGCCAGACGCCGAAGGCGAGCACGAGCGCGCCGCCGAGAACGCCGGCGATCGGCAGCCACCACGCGAGCAGGTCGAAGCCCTTGTGCGACGGAGCGGCGAGGATCCCCTGCCCGTAGTTCGCGACGAGCGCCGACTCGATCTGCTGCGTCGTCCAGCACGCGTCGATCCTGCTTCGAGATGAACGCCTCGATTCGCTGCGCCGCCGGCGAGTCGGACTGTCGAGCGTCGTGTGGCAGGTCGGGCACATCACCTGGCCCTCGAGGTACGCCAGCGAGGTGCGCGGATGCGCGCAGGCCGCCGCCGGGCGCCGCGAAGACGAGCGCGGCCGCGACGACGGCGGCGAACCGCAGCATCACGCGACCGCCTTCGCGAGAGCCGACCGGAACTCGCCGGCGAAGCTCGGATCGGTGATCGGGCCGGCGAGGTGCGCGACGACCCGCCCTTGCCGGTTGAGGACGTACGTCTCCGGCACCTGGGAGATCCCGTAGCTGGCTCGGTCACCTTGCCCGAGCCGTCCTCGAGCATCGTGAACGTGAGCGCGTGCGCGCTCACGAAGCGCCGCGCGTCGGAGGCGAGGTCGTGGTAGTCGACGCCGAGGAAGACGACGCCACGGCTGCGGTAGCTCGTCCAGTCCCGCTCGAGCACCGGCGGCCTCGCTCTTGCACGGCTCGCACCACGACGCCCAGAAGTTCAGCACGACCGGCTTTCCCCGGTAGGAGGCCAGCGAGACCTTGCCCGGCGCCCTCGAGCCTGCGCAGCGTGAACGCCGGCGCCATCGGCGCCGACGCGCGGAGCGTGCTGCTGGTGCCCGAGCTGCCAGACGAGGAGCGCGAGCAGTCCCGCCACGCACGCGAGCGCGAGCGACCTGCGCGACCAGCTTGATCCGCTGCGTCACGCCTTCAGCGCCGCCTTCAGCTCGCGCGTCGAACTGCTGGCTGTAGCCCTTGTCGCTGACCGGCCCGAGGACCGGGTCGCCGATGATGCGGCCCTGCGGGTTCAGGACGTAGGTGACCGGCAGCCCGGGCAGGGCGTACCGGCTCGAGGCGATTCCCGCATTCGGGTCGAAGACGACCGGATACGTGATGCCGTGCGCCTTCACGAAACGGCGTCCGTCGCCCGCGCGCGTCGGCCGGTGTCCACGCCGAGCACGACGAGCCGGTCGGTCGCGATCCTGCCGCCAGAGCCGCTCGAGGACGGGCGCCTCGCGCTTGCACGGGGCGCACCAGGAGGCGAAGAAGTTGAGCACGACGGTCTTCCCGCGGAACGACCTGAGCGAGAGGTCGCCGTCGCCGGTGAGGCGGTGGAGCGAGAACGCAGGCGCGCGCGCCGCCGACCTTCGGCGGCGGCGTCTGGTGCGTCAGCTTCCAGACGAGCAGCGCAGCGAGGACTCCGACGCCTGCGACGGCGAGCGCCTGCGCCCCGAGCTTGAGCCGCCCCGCCACGACCGCGGCTAGGCCGGGATGATGAACACCGGCGTCCCGATCCGCACGCGGTTGAACAGCCACTCGGCGGAGGGCACCTGCATGCGGATGCAGCCGTGCGACTCGCGAGTGGCCGATCGACCACGGCTCGTCGGTGCCGTGGATGCCCGACGCCCGGCGCGCTCAGCCCCATCCAGCGCGTGCCGAGCGGGTTGCCCGGGCCGGGCGGGACGGGCTTGAGCCCCTTCGCCCAGGCGTCCTGGGTCGGCGGGTACCACCACGGGTTCCTCCACTTGACGACGATCTGGAAATGGCCCAGCGGCGTCGGGTAGATCGCCTGTCCGGTGGCGACCGGGAAGATCCGCACGAGGCGGACGCCCTTGTAGAGGTAGAGGCGGTTGGAGCCGCGGTGGATCACGATCACCGGCGTCGCCTTGCGCCGCGGCGGCCTGGAGCTTCCGCAGCGGTGCGACGATCACCGTCCGCGTGCCGCGTCACGATCGCGTCGCGGATCAGCATCCGCGTCGGGAACGTCCGCAGCGCGCGACCCGGGTGCGCGTGCGTGAAGAACGGACGGTTGTGCCGAAGGATCACCCTGCCGGCGACCGGAGCGCGGTACGTCTTGCGCGGCGAGCGTCTTCACCCACTTCGCGACGAGCTTCATGTCGAGCGTCGGGGTGAGCGGGATGGCCGTGTCCGCGGCAGCCGTGAGCGCCGTCTGGACCGCGGGGCCGACGGGCACCGCCGTGTGGAAGTGGTGCGGCGAGACCGAGCGACCCCGGTGGCCGACGTGCAGCACGACGCGGCGCGAAGTACGCCCGCTGCACCGCGGCCGTCGCCTGGGTCGGCGGTCAGCCCGCCGACGTCGACGGATCCGATCTGGACTCCGTCCGCGATCACCGCCGGCGGCGGCGTGCCGTCGGCTCGCGCCTGGCCCGCCCCCACGCCGAGGGCACAGACGACGAGACAGAGGATGAAGCCGGCGCGCTTGCCCACGGGTCGCCGTGGATTCTAGCTTTCGGCCGCGAGACCTCCGCGCGGGATCGTCAGCGCTCAGGTCTTTCGGATCACGACGACGGCGAGGTCGTCGGAGAGGTCGCCGCCGGCGAACTCCCGCGCGTCCTCGGCGACCGCGGCCGCGAGGGCGCGTGCCGGTAGCTCGTGCCGCTCCACGAGCAGTGCATCGAGCCGGTCGTCGCCGTAGAGCTCCCCGTCGCGGCGAGCCTCGACGACGCCGTCCGTGTAGAGCACGAGCGAGGCGTCGCGCGGCAGCTCGGCGTGTGACTCCGCATACTCCTGCCCGCCGTCGATCCCGAGCACGAGCCCGTGCGCCTCGAGCGGCCGCGCCGAGCCGTCGGGGAGCACGATCCGCGGCGCCGGATGGCCTGCGCTCGCGCCCGCGATGCTGCCGCTGCGCCGTCGACGACGACGTAGCTCATGCTGATGAACTTGCCTGGTCCGATCTCGCTGCAGATCACGTCGTTCGCGGCGGAGAGGAAGTCGGCCGGCTCCGGATGCTCGCGCGCCAGTGAGCGGAAGACGAACTTCGCCATCGCCATGTCCGCCGTCGCATCGACGCCGTGGCCGGTCACGTCGCCGAGCACGACGGCGAGACGCCCGTCCTCGAGCGCGAGGAAGTCGTAGAGGTCGCCACCCACGTCCACGCGCGCCGACGGCTCGTATACCTCTCCGACCTCGAGCCCCTCGACCCGGGGCCGCGAACGCGGCAGCAGCGAGCGCTGCATCGTGTCTGCGAACTGCTTCTGCTGCTGGTAGAGGCGCGCGTTGTCGATCGCGAGCGCCGCCTGCGCCGCGAGCGCCGCGGCCGCCTCGACCGTCTCCTGCGATGAGCGGGTTGCCGGGCCGGAACGAGAAGATGCCGAGCGACGCGACCACCTCGGTCGGCAGAGCGACCGGGACGACAGCGGCCGTCCAGCCCTTCTCGAGGAACGGGACGAGCGCCGGCAGGAACTGCTCGCCACGCGCTGCGCGACGGACCGAGCCGGAACGCCCGCCGCTCGCGGAACAGCCGCTGCACGTTCGCGCTGGCCGAACGGAACGGGCTGGGTGAGGATCGTGCGCGACCGGCTCGGCGAAGGGAGCGTCCCGGATGTGGATGGCGCGCGGCACGAGCTGCTCGCGCCGTTCGTCCGGCATCCGCACGACGGCGGCGTCGAGATCGAGCACCTCGACGACCGTGCGCGCGAGCGCATCGAGCGTCTCGTCGAGCCGGAGGCTCTGCGCGAACGAGCGTGAGACCTCGTAGAGCGCGCTGATCCGGCGCGCCGCCGCGCGCTCCGCGGCGAGCGCGGCTTCGCGCTCCTCCCCGAGACGCGTCGCCTGCTCGTGCAGCTGAGCATTCCGCACCGCGACTGCGAGCTGCCCCGCGAGCGCAGCCAGCAGCGCCGTCTCGTGCTCGCCCGCAGCGGGCCGGCCCTCGGGATACGCGGCGAGCAGCCCCACGACGTCGCCGCGGGCCACTAGCAGGACGGCGAGCGCGGATCCGATCCCGGTCTCACGTGCGGCTGTGGCGGCCGGCGCGAGCCGTGGGTCTCGCACGACGTCCGAGACCTCGAGCACGGACCGCTCGCGCAAGGGGCCGAGCGCGACGTCGAGCAGGGCGTCGGCAACCCGTGCGTGTGGGCCTGTGAGGCCGCGACTCGCAGCCTCCTCGAGCTCGCCGTCGGCGACACCGCGGAGGTAGACGGCCACGCGATCCACTGCGAGAAGCTCTGCGACGCGTTCGACGGCCGTCTCGAGTGTGTGCGAGACGGAGAGCTCGGCGGTTGCCTGCACGATCACTTCGAGCAGCGCTCGTGTGCGCTCGAGCTCGAGCGCGAGGAGTCGCGCGCGCTCGCCGCTGCGAAGAGCGTGAGCCGCCCGGACGCCGAACGTCGCCAGCCGGGTCAGCTGCGTGGCATCCGGCTCCTCGCCCGCGGGATGGAACAGCTGCAGGACGCCGAGCGGCGGCCGGCCCAGCGGCAGCGTGGTCGAGACGGCGCAATCCTGCGGCAGTCCCGCGGCGTGCGCGCTGACCGGACCCGGCTCGGCAAGGGTTCGCTGCGCGACCTCGCGGGCCGCACCGAGATCTGCGGCCGCGTCGACGGACCACGAGGAGGCGGGCACCATGCCGTCCACGCCGCTCTCCCAGAGGATCGCCGCGGACGCGCCGGCCACGCCCGCGGCGAGGCGGACGACCTCGTTGGCGGCGTCCTCGTCCTCCAGCGCCACCGCGAGCGCCTCACCTGCCAGCTCGAGCGCCGGGCGCGCGAGCGAGGAGGCGTCGCCGCCAACCGCAAAGGCGCGCAGGACGAGAGCCGCCTGGGCGGCGCACAGCTCGGCGGCAAGTCGCTGCTCCGCACCGAACGGTTCACCCGAACGGAGCAGCTCGACCGACACGGCGTAGCCGTCGGCGCGAGCCGGCACGAGCAATAGCCGCGTCGCGCCCGTGCGCTCGGCGATCCGGCGTACCGCTGCAGGCGCCTGCGCAAGCTCGTCCACCGGCACGGCCGGGAGCTCGGATGCGGGCAGAACCGTTCCGTACAGCTCGGCTGCGAGCGCGCGCGGGGCCGCGACGGCCACGGCTTCGAGCCGCTCGCCGCCGTCGTCGAGCGCGCGGACGAGCGCGATGTCGGCACCCGACACGGCCTGCGCGGCATCGGCCAGCGCACGCAGCGCTTCCGCCGAGCTCGCCGAGCCGGCCGCCGCGGTGACCGCGCGCACCAGCGCCGCGAGCGACGGCGCCCGCAGGCGGGCATCTTGCGAACCGACGTCGAGCAGACCGGTCACCGCCCGAAAGTATTCCGGCCGAGCGGCTCCCCCGGAAATACAGGTGCCCTCAGCCGGAGCCTGGCTCGCGGGTTCCCCGGCTCTCCCAGATCGTGCCTCCGCACATCGGGCACCGCGGGAGCGCACTCTGGACGATCGCTCCGTAGCCGCAGTCGGCGCAGCGGAACTCCCCCGAGACCTGCGAGCCCGCGACCGAGAAGTCGGCGAATCCCGACTCGTCGAGCGGAGACGTGGGTGGCCGTGGTCGGCTCCGCCGCGGACTCCTCGACCTGAACCCCTACGTCCTGCACCGCCTCTGCGTCCTCGGAGAAGGCGCGCCCAGCGCGCGCCGCTGCCCCTTTTGTGCCCATACTGCGCCTGTGCAAACGCCCGAGCCAGCCCGCCCGTTCCGGATGCGACCGGAGCGCCGTCCGTCCCGGCCGGAGCGGGCGACGCCGCTCGCCGGCAGCTGGGGCGTCCGGCTCGCCTGGGTCTCGGGGCTCGTCCTCACGATCTCCGCGTTCACGGACTGGTACGCCGGGACGCTGCCGAACGGATTGACACTCTCGGTCACCGGCTGGCACACCGGGGCGCTCGGCAAGCTCGTCTTCTTCGTCGGGCTCGCCACGCTGATCCTCGAGGCGTCGCGAGAGGCCGGAATCCTGCTGCCGGCGGCGGTGCCGGACCGACTGATCCTGATCGCGCTCGGCGCGCTCGCCGTGATCTTCGTCCTCATCCGGCTGATCTCCGTGCCGGACACGTACTTCGTCTCGACCGCCCGCGGGATCGGGCTCTACGTCGCCCTGCTCGGCGCACTCGGGCTGCTCGGCGCGGGGATGCTGCGTACGGCGGAAGACCTGCCCTAGGCTCGGCATTTGGACGGCTCCGGGGCCGGGGGATGGTGCGCCGGGCGCTCTCGGCACGCTGCGCGCGAACCGCAACTTCAGGCTCCTTTGGATCGGACAGGTGCTGTCCGACCTCGGCACGCAGATCGGGACGCTCGCCTACCCACTGCTCGTGCTCGCCCTCACGCACTCGCCGCTCATCGCCGGGGCGGTCGGGACGGCGGCCAGCATCGTCGCCTTCGCCGTCGCGGCTGCCGGCCGGAGCCCTCGCCGACCGCCTCGACCGGCGCCGCACGATGGCTCCTCTGCGATGGAGCGCGCGACGGTCGCGCTCGGCCGCACTCGCGATTCTCGTCGCGGTCCGACGCCGTCGACTGGCCGCTCGTGCTCGTCGTCGCGGTGCTCGACCGCGCGGGCGACACGCTCTTCACGCCAGCGTCCATGGCGGCCCTGCCGGTGATCGTTGCCGACGAGCAGCTCGAGATCGGCCTGGGCGGTGACGCGAGGGACGGCAGTACGCAGTGAACATCGTCGGGCCCGCCGCTGGGTGGGCTGCTGTACGGACTGGGACGCGCGCTTGCCGTTCGTCGCCGACGCGGTTTCGTACGCCGTCTCGGTCTTCACCTCACGCCGCCTCGGAGGAGACTTCGCCTCGCCGGCCCGAGGCGGACTCCCAGCGCGGTTTGTGGGCGGAGGCGCTGGACGGCCTGAGGCATCTTTGGCGGAACTCGTTTCTGCGCGCCGTGCTGATTCAGGCGCCGTTGCTGAACTTCGCCTTCACCGGCGCGATCTTCACCGTCATCCTCGGCCTTCGACAGCACGGCGTCTCGGCCGCCGCGATCGGCGGAGCTGAAGCAGTGATCATGGTCGGCGGGATGCTCGGGGCGCTCGCCGCATCCCAGCTCCGGAGCCGCGTGTCGGTGCGCCAGGCGATCCTGCTACTCGCCGTCTCGGGCGCGCTCGCCATGCTGGCCGCCGCCGCGCTGATGCCTTCACCCGCAGTCGCCGTCCCGCTCGCAGTTCCACTGTTCCTCGCGCCGGCGACGAACGCGGCTCTCTTCGCGATCATGCTGCGGGGCACACCGCCCGCGCTCCACGGGAGGGTCACGAACAGCCTGCTGCAGGTCGCAACGGCCCTCGCCGCGCTCGCCCCGCTGGCCAGCGGCGTCGTGGTCGACCAGGCGTCTGCGGGCTGGGCGATGGTGCTGTTCGCAGTTGCGCTCGCCGCTGTCGTGCCGCTCGCGCTCCTCTACCCGGCGACGCCGGTGGAGAGCTGACTAGACCGGGACGATCGCCTTCGCCTGGTCGACGAGCTCCGTCGAGGTCGAAGCCCTTGCCCGACGAAGCCGCTGCGCGCCGCTCGACGCCGCCTGCCGCCTCGCCGCCTCGTCGACCTGGCCGCTGAACATCAGCACGGGAATCGCGCCGGCGCCGTGGCGTTCCTGGATCCGGCGCAGCATCTCCCAGCCGTCGACGTGCGGCATCATCACGTCGAGGAGGATGAGCTCGGGCTTGCGGTTCTCGATCGAGGCGAGCCCCTCGTCCGCGCTCGCCGCCTCCTGCACGTCGTAGCCCTCGCGCTCGAGCTCGATCCGGACGAGCTCGCGCATCCGCTCGTCGTCGTCGACGAGGAGGACGGTCGGGCCGGCCTGCTGGCGGCCGGGACCGGAGCGGGCGAGGAACGACTCGAGGTCGCCGCGCCGGAAGCGCCGATGGCCGCCCGGGCGTGTAGAAGGCCGGCACGCGGCCCTGGTCCGACCACTTGCGGATCGTGCTCTGGGCGACGCCGAGGAAGCGCGCGGCCTGCCCGAGCGTCAGCCACTCGGGATCGCGCCGTCGCGGTGTCCTCTCTGTAGGCCATCGGTGGGAATTTGACCAAATCTCACACTTTTTACACCTGGATGTGCGTCTAGGCGCACATCCTCATGGTTCGTAATCGATAGCGCCGCGCTGATACGCGTCGAACGCGGCGGCGAGGACGATCGTGAGGTCGCGCGGCCAGCCCGGCGCCGGTGCGCGTTCCTCGAGCACCTCGCGCGCCCAGCGCTCGGACTCGCCGTAGGCGGCGGCGAGCTCCGCGAGCGTGTACGTCTGCCCGATCCGCTTGCGCAGCTCGTCGAGCACGAGGTCGAGGAGCTCGAGCAGCTGCCGGTACCTGCGCGCGTCGTCGCGCGCGGCCTCGAGCCGGCGGCTCCCCTCCTCCCACTCCTGGCGCGCGACCTCGACCTGGCTCACGGTCCGCTCATGGAGCAGCACCGTTCCGGCCAGCGCGGCTCGACCTCGGCGAGGATGCGCTCGCCGAGCTCGTAGCCGGGACGCGCGAGCGCGAAGGCGGCGTGCGCGTGGAGGCACTTGAGGCTGCCGCCCCGCCGCGAGCCGCCGATGCCGTACTCGAGCGAGGCGCCGCCGTCGCTGCCCGTCGCGTCGCCGGCGAGCTCCGTGCGCAGCCGCCGCTGCTCCTCGTCGCCGGCCGCGAGGCTCGCGGCGAGCGCCGGCTCGGCGCGCGCGGCCTCGCTCCAGCGCTCGACGCCTCCGGCGGCTTCGAGCCGCGACACGGCCGCGACGAGATGCCGGCAGGTGAGGTAGTACGTCGTCGGGAACGGCTCGCCGTCCGCGCCGTACGGGCTCTGCTCGGTGACGGCCGGAGCGCCGAACGGGCAGCGGACCGCGACGCGACGGAGCGTCCGCGGCTCGCGCCCGAGCTGGCGCGCTACGACCGCTCGATCAGCGTCCGTGACCACGGCGGGCAGCATGACCTCCATGCTGCCTGCGCCGCCACTGCGGGATGTCCTTGACGATGAAGAGGTGCTCGCCCGGGCGGATGTAGCCGAGCGTCCTCGCCTCGGCGCGCGAGGGCCGCGTCGCGACGACGCCCGCCGCAGGCGCTTCTCGAGCGCGGCCTGCTCCCTCTGCAGCTTCCGCACGGCCGCGACCCGGACCGCGCGCTGCGAGCGCGCGTCGAAGTAGTCGTGCAGCGGCCGGTAGTAGAGGAGCCCGACGAGCACGAGCGCGCCCACCGCGAACCAGCGGCGGGCAATCGGTCCACCGATGCGCCGGCGGCGCTTCTTCCTCGCAGCCATCCAGCCCGAGTTCTCCGGCGGACCGCCGCGGTCCTGCGGCTGACTACGGGACGACGTCGACCTTGATGACGTTGGTCGTGCCGGGGATGTTGACCGCGGTTCCCGCCGTGATCACGACGCTGTCGCCCGCTCTCGACGATGCCGGCCTCGCGCGCCGCCTCGACCGCGAGGCGCCAGAGCTCCTCGACGTCGCTCGTCTCGGAGATCAGGAGCGGCGTCACGCCCCACTCGAGCGCGAGCTGGCGCATCGCCCAGTCGACGTGCGTGAGCGCGACGATCGGCCGCCGCGGCCGCAGCCGCGCGACCGCGTTCGCCGTCCGGCCGGTGAAGGTCGGGACGAGGATCGCCTTCGCCTGCAGCGCCTCGGCGATGTCGCACGCGGCGTTCGACATCGCCTGGCCGATCGTCGGGTTGCTCGGTGCGCCTCCGGCAGCTCGTGCCGGTAGTCGAGGCTCGGCTCGACCGCCCGCGCGATCCGGTCCATGTACGCGACCGCCTCGACCGGGTACTCGCCGACGGCCGTCTCGCCGGAGAGCATCACGGCGGAGGTGCCGTCGAGGATGGCGTTCGCGACGTCGCTCGCCTCGGCCCGCGTCGGCTCGGGCGAGTGCACCATCGTCTCGAGCATCTGGGTCGCGGTGATCACGGGCTTCCCGCGCTCGAGCGCCTTGTGGATGATCCGCTTCTGGACGAGCGGCACGAGCGCCGGCCCGATCTCCACGCCGAGGTCGCCGCGCGCGACCATCACCGCGTCGGTCTCGGCCAGGACGTCGTCGAGGACGTCGACCGCCTCCGACTTCTCGATCTTCGCGATCACGTGCGCGTGCGAGCCGGCCTGCTCGAGCAGCGCGCGCAGGTCGCGGACGTCCGCCGGCGAGCGGATGAAGGAGAGCGCGACGAAGTCCACGCCCGTCTCGACGCGCCCACTCGAGATCGGCGACGTCCTTGCGCGTGAGCGAGGGGATCGGCACCGGCACGCCCGGGAGGTTGACGCCCTTGTGCGAGCTCACGAGGCCGCCGACGACGACCGCGCAGGTCGCGCGGCCGCCCTCGACCTCGTCGACGCGGAGCCGGACGAGCCCGTCGTCGATCAGCACCTCGTGGCCCGGCTCGAGCACGTCGCCGATCACCGCCGGCGCGATCGGCAGCTCGCCGTCCGTCGCCGCCTCCTCGGCGCAGACCGTGATCTGGTCGCCGGTGTGGAGGACGACCGGCTCCTCGAGCTCGCCGATGCGCAGCTTCGGGCCCTGCAGGTCGGCGATGAGCGCGACCGGGCGCCCGACCTCGGCCGCGATCTCGCGCACGAGCCAGGCTCGCTCGGAGTGACTCGTCGTGCGTGCCGTGCGAGAGGTTGAAGCGGACGGCGTCGACGCCGGCCTCGATCAGCGCGCGCAGGCGCTCGCGCGAGTCGGACGCCGGCCCGAGCGTCGCCACGATCTTCGTCCGGCGGTCGATCGCCATACGGCTCAGGGTACTAACGCGTGCGGCGCGGGAACGCGTCCCAGCCGGGGTACACCGCCCTGTCACCAAGCTCCTCCTCGATCCGGAGCAGCTGGTTGTACTTCGCGACGCGGTCGCTCCTGCGCGGGTGCGCCCGTCTTGATCTGGCCGGTGCCGAGCGCGACCGCGAGGTCGGCGATCGTCGCGTCCTCGGTCTCGCCCGAGCGGTGGGACATCACCGCCGTGTAGCCGTTCGCGTGCGCGAGCCGCACGGCCTCGATCGTCTCGGTCAGCGTCCCGATCTGGTTGACCTTGACGAGGATCGAGTTGGCGACGCCGCGCTCGATGCCCTCCTGCAGCCGCTCCGGGTTCGTGACGAAGATGTCGTCGCCGACGAGCTGGAGGCGGTCGCCGAGCCGCTCGGTCGTGGCGCGCCAGCCGTCCCAGTCGTCCTCGGCGTTGCCGTCCTCGATCGAGACGATCGGGAACCGGTCGGCGAGCCCGGCGTAGAAGCCGGCCATCTCGGCCGGCGCGAGCTCGCGGCCCTCGAAGCGGTAGACGCCGTCGGAGAAGAACTCGCTCGACGCCGGGTCGAGCGCGATCGCGACCCGGTCGCGGTGGCCCGCGCGCTCGGCCGCCTCGAGGATCGCCTCGATCGCGACCTCGCTCGACGTCGAGGTCCGGCGCGAAGCCGCCCTCGTCGCCGACGCGCGGTCGAGAGGCCGCGCTCGTCGAGCAGCTTCTTCAGCGCGTGGTACGTCTCGGCCGCCGATCCGGAGCGCCTCGGAGAAGCTGTCCGCGCCGGCCGGAACGAGCATGAACTCCTGCAGGTCGATCGAGTTGTCGGCATGCACGCCGCCGTTGATCACGTTCAGCATCGGCACCGGCAGCGTCGTCGCGTCCTCGCCGCCGAGGTGGCGGAAGAGCGAGACGCCGGCCTCGGCCGCCGCCGCCTTCGCGGCCGCGAGCGAGACGCCGAGGATCGCGTTCGCGCCGAGCCGGCCCTTGTTCGGCGTCCCGTCGAGCTCGATCAGGCGCGCGGTCGAGCGCCTCCTGGTCCATCGACGTCGAGCCCGCGGACCGCCTCGCGCGATCTCGCCGTTGACGTTCGCGACCGCGCTGCGAGACGCCCTTGCCGCCCCACGCCTCGCCGCCGTCGCGCAGCTCGACCGCCTCGTGCACGCCGGTCGAGGCGCCCGACGGGACGATCGCCGCTGCCGCGCGCCGACCCGCGACCGACCTCGACCTCGACGGTCGGATTGCCGCGCGAGTCGAGGACCTGGCGGGCGTGGACCTCGGTGATCGCGCTCACTCGGCTCTCCTTGGCCTGGTCGAAGTACGCGTCCTGCCGCTCGAGCGGCAGCTCGCTCCAATTCTCGCCCGCCTCCGGCGGCGAGCTCCTCGGCCACCTCGACCCGCCGGCGGAAGCGCTGCGCCGCCCGCCGCACCTCGAGCTCGGGATCGACCTCGAGCCTGCGCGCGACGTTGACCGCCGCGAAGAGGACGTCGCCGAGCTCGTCGCCGGACGGCTCCTCCTCCAGCTCGCGCAGCTCGTCGGCGAGATCGGCCATCGCGCCGGCGAGATCCGGGTACTCGAAGCCGACGGCCTTCGCGCGCTGCTGGATCTTGCGCGCGTAGAGGAGCCCGGGCAGCCCTTCGGCGACGTCGTGGAAGATCCCCTCGCGGCCCTCCTGCTCGCGCTTGATCCGCTCCCAGTTCGAGCGGACGCGCTCGGCCGTCGCGCGCCTCGACGTCGCCGAAGACGTGCGGATGCCGGCGCACGAGCTTCTCGTGCACGCCGCGCGCCACCTGCGCCAGGTCGCCGGCGCCCCGCTCCTCGAGCAGGAGCGCGAGGAAGTAGACCTGGAAGAGCAGGTCGCCGAGCTCGTCGAGCAGCTTCGCGTCGTCGCCGGCGAGCGCGGCGTCGGCGACCTCGTACGCCTCCTCGACGGTGTGCGGGACGATCGTCGCCGCCGTCTGCTCGCGATCCCACGGGCACTCGCGGCGCAGCCGCTCCGTCAGGCGCTGCAGCTCGAGGAGAGCCGCACGCCGGCTCGTCCCCTTCGGCTCGCCACTCAGCCGGTCGTCGTCGGCGCGGCGTCGTCGGCGTCGTCGTCGTCGCCGGCGCGTAGCCCGTCTGGTACGAGACCTTGCCCTTGTAGTCCTTCTGCACCTTCGCGAGCCATTCTGCCAGGCAGTCTGCTTCTGCTGCTGGGCGAGGTTCGACTCGATCTGCGACTTGACCTCCGCGAACGTCTGCGTGTGGGCGCTGTGCTTGACCGGGCCGAGCGCCTGGATGATGTGCCAGCCGTACTGACGCTGTGCACCGGCTGCGAGATCTCGTTCGGTCTTGAGCGAGAACGCGACGCCTTGTCGAACGGCGGCACCGTCTGCGAGCAGCTCCGCTCGAGCCGCCGTGCGCGACGCAGAGCTTGCCGCCCTGCGCGGAGCCGGTGTCCTTCGAGTACTTCTTCGCCAGCGCCGCGAAGCTCTGCGCCGCTCTTCAGCTTCGTCTCGATCGTGTCCGCGAGGCTCTTGCTGTTGACGAGGATGTGCCGACGCTCGCGCGTCTGGCCGGCGTCGTGAACGACGCCTTGTTCGCGTTGTAGTACTTCTGCGCGTCGGCGTTCGAGACCTTGACGTTCGACGTCACCTTGGCCTGGAGCTTCTGGCTGAGCAGGTTCGGCTCGAGGTTGTACTGCTCGAGCTCGGCGAGCGTGATGTCGTCCTTCTTCAGCGCGGCCTCGAGCTTCTTCTCGCTGCCGTTGAAGTGCGTCTTCTTGATCAGCGCGACCTGCTTGTCGACGTCCTGCTGCGTCACCGTGACGCCGAGCTTGTCGGCCTCCTGCTGCAACTCCTCCTGCTGCACGAGGTACGTGACGGCCTGGTCGCGGAGCTGCGTGTACGCGGCGGTGCCGACCTTCGGGCGCGGCTGCTGTCCCTGCGCCTTGTAGCTGCGCGAAGGCGACGTTCATCAGCGCGGTGAAGGTCGCCTTCGTGATCGTCGTGGAGCCGACCTTGGCGACCGCGTCGGCGGGCACGGAGCCGGAGCCGCCGCCCCGCCGCATGCGGCGAGGAGGGCGACGAGCAGCAAGGACAGGGAGCAGCGAAGAGCAGGCGAGTCTTCATTTCCATCCAGTGAGGTCGATGTCGCGGGAAGCGCCGGTGCGGCGATAGGCGGTCTCAGGCCGCCCGGCGCGCGTCCAAGATAGCATCGACAAGCTCGCACCGCCTGGGCGATTTCCTCCTGCCCGCGCATGCTTACCTCCTGCTTAGACGAGACGTAGACGGCCGTTTTCGCGCGGTCGCGGAGCTCGCGCAACTCGCCCGAGCCGAGCACGAGCCGACCGACGGTGGCCTTGCCGCCCTGGAAGACGAGATAGTCGGCGCCGAGGAGCGCGACCTTGATCTTCGCCTCCTGGATCCGGAAGAGGTTCTCGACCGGCTCCGGCAGCGGCCCGTAGCGGTCCTCGAGCGCCGCCTGCAGCTCGCGCAGCTCGTCCTCGGTCTCCGCGAGCGCGAGCCGGCGGTGGACGTCGATGCGCAGCGCCTCCGAGTCGACGTACGCCGCCGGGACGTAGGCGTCGACGCGCGCGTCCACCCGCACCGGCCGGGCCGCGACCCGCTTCTGCCCCTGCAGCTCGGCGACCGCCTCGTTCAGGAGCTCGACGTAGAGCTCGAAGCCGACGGCGGCGACGTGGCCGGACTGCTCCGCGCCGAGCAGCTCCCCCGCGCCGCGGATCTCGAGGTCGCGCATCGCGATCGCGAAGCCGGCGCCGAGCTCGGTGTGGTCGGCGAGCGTCGCCAGCCGCGCCCGCGCCTCGGGGGTCAGCTCGCGCGCGTCGGGATAGAAGAGGTACGCGAACGAGGTGGCGTCGGAGCGGCCGACGCGGCCGCGGATCTGGTAGAGCTGGGCGAGCCCGAGCATGTCGGCGCGCTCGACGACGAGCGTGTTCGCCTGCGGGATGTCGATCCCCGACTCGATGATCGTCGTCGAGACGAGCACGTCGGCGTCCCCGCGCAGGAAGGCGTGCATCCGCTCCTCGAGCTCCTTCTCGCGCATCTGCCCGTGCGCGACGAGGAAGCGGAGCCCCGGGCAGAGCTGCTGCAGCTGCGCCGCCCGCTCCTCGATCGTCTCGACGCGGTTGTGGAGGAAGAACGCCTGGCCCTCGCGCTCCGCCTCGCGCTCGAGCGCGAGCTTCACGAGCTCCTCGTCGTACTCGCCCACGGTCGTGCGGATCGGCCGGCGCCCTTCGGGCGGCGTCTCGATGATCGAGATGTCGCGCATGCCCGCGAGCGAGAGGTGGAGCGTGCGCGGGATCGGCGTCGCGCTGAGCGTGAGCACGTCGACCTCGAGCCGCAGCGACTTGAGCAGCTCCTTCTGCGCGACGCCGAACCGCTGCTCCTCGTCGAGGATCACGAGCCCGAGCTCCTTCGGGATCACGTCGCGGCTGAGGACGCGGTGCGTCCCGATCGAGGACGTCGACCTTGCCGGCGCTGAAGTCGGCGAGGATCCGCTTCGTCTCCTTCGGCGGCACGAAGCGCGAGACCATCTCGACGCGCACCGGGAAGTCGCGGAAGCGCTCGCGGAACGTGTTGAAGTGCTGCTCGGCGAGGATCGTCGTCGGCGCGAGGAGCAGCACCTGCCGGCCGTTCACGGCGACGGCGAACGCGGCGCGCACCGCGACCTCCGTCTTGCCGAAGCCGACGTCGCCGCAGACGAGCCGGTCCATCGGGCGCGGCGCCTCGAGGTCCTCCTTCACCGCCTCGATCGCCGCCTCCTGGTCGGGCGTCTCGCGGTACGGGAAGCTCGCCTCGAGCTGCGGCAGCCACTCGTCGAGAGGTCGTACGCGACTCCCTCGCGCGTCTGCCGCTGCGCGTAGAGCTGGATCAGGTCGCCGGCGAGCTCGCGGACCGACTCGCGCGCGCGCGACTTGAGCGTCTGCCACGCCTTGCCGCCGAGCTTCGAGAGCGCGGGCGCCGAGGCGTCGGCGCCGACGTAGCGCGAGACCTTGCCGAGCTGCTCGTGCGGGACGTAGAGCCGGTCCTCGCCGCGGAACGCGAGCAGGAGATAGTCGCGCGTGATGCCGGCGACGGTGTTCGTCTCGAACCCGAGCAGCCGGCCGACGCCGTGATCCTCGTGCACGACGTAGTCGCCGGTGCGGAGGTCGGCGAAGGACTGCAGCGCGCGGCCGCCGAGGCGGCGCTCGCGCGGCGCGCGGCGGCGGAAGACCTGGTGGTCGGGCAGGAGGACGAGGCCGAGGTCGCGCCAGACGAAGCCGCGGCGGGCCGGCGCGATGGCGAAGAGGAGCTCGGGCTCCTCCGGCAGGTCGTCGCCCGGCTCGAGCACCCGCGCCTCGACCCGGCGGAGGAGGTTCTGCGTGCGCAGCGCCTCGCCGCGATGCGGGAAGGCGACGACGACCCGCTGGCCCGAGCGAATCAGCGCCGCGAGCTCGTTCTCGGCCTCGGCGAGACCGCGCGCGGCGATCGCGGGCCGCTGCGCCTCGAACGCGAAGGGCTGCGCCTGCGGGAACGGGTCGAGCTCCGTCGAGCCCGCGAGCGACGGCGGTTCGAGCGACGCCGTCCTCCTCCCACACGCGGCGCACGTCGTCCGGCTGGAAGACGAGGTCGGGCGGGCCGTCGAGCGGCGGGACGAGGTCGTCGGGCACCTCGACCACCGCCTCGCTCGTCCTCGTCGTCGGCGAGCGTCAGGCTCGACGAGGTCGACGGCCGCGCTCGGCCGCCGGATAGAGCGTCGCCTCGGCGACCGGGTGGAGCGCGCGCTGCGTGAACGGCGAGAAGGCGCGCACCGACTCGATCTCGTCGCCGAAGAACTCGACGCGGAACGGCTCGCGGCCGGTCGTCGGGAAGACGTCGACGATGCCGCCGCGCACCGCGAACTGGCCGCGGTCGTCCACGCGCTCGACGCGCTCGTAGCCGGCGAGCGCGAGCGACTTCGCCGAGCCCCTCGACGCCGGGCTCGAGCCCGGCGCGCAGCTCGACCGGCTCGGGACGCGCCTCCGCCGGCGGCAGCCCCTCGGCGAGCGCGCGCGCCGACGCGCAGACGAGCCCGCCGCGCTCGAGCACGTGCAGCGCCCGCGCCCGCTCGCCGACGAGGTGCGGCGGCGGCGCGAGGCCCGACTCCCACGTGACGCCGCGGCTCGGCAGCAGCCCGACGGCGTCGTCGCCGAGGAACCAGGCCGCGCGCCTCCGCGGCGTCGCGCGCGTCCGCGTCCTCCGGCAGGAGCACGACGAGCGCGCGCCCGAGCCGCTCGTGCAGCGAGGCGAGCAGGAGCGGCAGCGCCGACTCCGACACGCGGGCGCGCGTCGGCAGCGCGTCCGCGAGCTCGGCGAGGCGCTCGTGCTCGACGAGCTCGCGGACGAAGGCGTGGAGTACCGGACGGTCCATGACGAAGGGCGGAACCCGCGTTCCGCGCGGGTCATGGTATTCATGTGGGCATGTGCCGGAACATCCGCACCCTCTTCAACTTCGAGCCCGAAGCGACTTCGGACGAGGTGCGTCTCGCCGCGGAGCAGTACGTGCGCAAGGTGAGTGGCTTCGCGAAGCCCTCGAAGGCGAACGAGCATGCCTTCGCGCAAGCCATCGACGAGGTCGCGGCGGCGACGCAGCGGCTGCTCGACGCGCTCGTGACGACTGCGCCGTCGCGCGACCGTGAGGTCGAAGCGGCAGCTCGCGCCCGCGCCGCCAATTGCTTCGGCGCCGCCTGGAAGCCGTGGCCGGGGTCGAACGTTTCGGACCGCTTCGGGAGCGGCCGGTTCCGGTTGCTGTGGCTCGGACGCACGAGCTCCCCTCGATCGGCAACTCGCTGATCCCGGTTGCGCTCGCGTTCGCGGTTTGCAGGAGCTTGCCGAGTTCGATACCCACGAGCTCGCGGGCGCCGGGCATCTTGCGAACCTCGAACGTCCTGACGAGTTCAACGAGATCTTGAGTACCTTCCTCCGCGATGCCTGAGCTTCCGTCGATCGTCGACGCGGCGTGGCTCGAGAGTGAGCTCGGTGCTGCAGATCTCGTCGTCGGCGACGTGCGCGGCCCCAATGCGCACGCACGCGGCCACATCGCGGGCTCGAGACCGCTCGTCCTCGGCTCGCCGCCTCCGATGAGCGATGCAGACATGCTCGCCGCGCTCGCGCCTGAAGTCGGGCTGCGTCTGCGCCGTCACGGTGTGACCGGCGACGAGCGGCTCGTGCTCTACGACCGCGGTGACGGCGTCGGCGCGATGCCTGCGGCGCAGATGGCAGAGCTGGCAGGTCATCCCCGGGTCGCGGTTTTGCTCGGCGGCGTCGCTGCGTGGCCGGGCGAGCTGGAGATCGGCCAGGTCGAGCTGCATCCGGTGAAGACGACGTATCAGCCGCGCTTCGACGCGGTCCCGACGCGCGACGAGCTGGCCGGCCGGCTCGGCGATTCCACGCTGATGATCCTCGACGTGCGGTCCGCGGAGGAGTTCGCCGGCAAGCGCGGCTATCCGTGCGATCCGCGCCAGGGAAGGATTCCGGGGGCGCGTCATGTTCCCGTCGAGGAGCTGTTCGCGGGGCCGGGCCAGCCGCTTCCTGCCGACCAGATCCGGGCGCGGCTCGGCGACCCGGAAGAGATCGTGGCGTACTGCCACTCGGGCTCGCGCTCCGCTCTGGCGACGCTCGCGCTACGGGCTGCTGGCTTTCGCGCCCGTAACTACGCGGGCTCGTGGCACGAGTGGTCGCGCCACGACGAGCTCCCGCTCGAGAAGGGCTGACCTCTAGACGGGGGCGGCGACGCGCTCGGCGGTCTCGACGAAGCCGGCGCAAAGCCCGCGACCGAGCTCGTTCCACACGCCGATGCGTTCACGTGTCTCGGCGAGCAGCGCTGCGGCATCGACGGGCAAGTCATCTTCCTCGTCGATCCAGCTCTCGACCTGCGCAAGCGTCACCTCGGGATGGAACTGCACGCCCCACGCGTCCTCGCCGAGGCGGAAGGCCTGCGTGCACAGCTCGTTCCGTGCGAGCTCGACCGCGCCGGCCGGCAGACCGTGCTCGTAGTAGTGCCACTGGAACGCGTCGAACGTCTGCGGCATGCGGCCGAGCAGCGGATCCCGGCCGCCGGCGTCGGTCACCCCGACCTCGAACCACCCGATCTCGAACTCCTTCGCCGCCTCGACGGACGCGTGCGCGGCCTTGGCGAGGAGCTGTGCGCCCAGGCAGATGCCGAGCACAGGGATGTGGAGATCGAGCAGTCGCTGCAGGAACAGATTCTCCTCGCGTAGCCAGGGATGGTGGTTGTCCTGGTCTGCGTGCATTGCCCCACCGAAGACGAGCACCGCGCCGAACGCGTCGAGCGGGCGCGGCGGCGGTGTGCCCCAGGCGAGGCTCCATTCCTCCAGGCCGTGCCCGCGTTCGCGAATGACGTCGCCGAACACGCCCGAGCGGACGCTTTCACCGTGGATGACAGCGAGGACGTTCATCAGCCCGGCGTCGTCACCGGCACCTTCTCCGCCTGCAACAGACGCTGGAGCTGCTGCGCGTTCGCCGCGGCCTGCGCCATGCGTCCGCCTCGCCCGTCCGAGCTCGTCGCGTTGTTGTTGAAGAACGCGTACGCCTGCTCTGCCTTCTCGGCCAGCTCCCGCAAAGGCGAGACCCATTCACGGAGCTCGTCGGCGGAGTAGAGGTAGTCGAACCGTTCCGCGGCGCTGCCGCCGCGTTTGTTCCACGTGTCCGCGTTGCGTCCGTGGAAGCGAATGTACGCCGTCGGGCTGGTGAGGGCGGCCACCGTGGGCACGAGGTTCTTCGCTCCGTCGATGCGCGGCGCGTCAACGATCACGTTGCCCGCGCCGAGGTCCTCGAGGAAGCGCAGGGTCTCAGCTCGATGCTCCTCGTCGAGCCAGCTCGCGTGGCGGAACTCGACCAGCATCTCGTCGCCGCCGACTTGCTCCCGAGCCCATTGCAGATACTCGAGCGAACGATCCTTGTAGACGACGTACGACGGAAACTGGAAGAGGATGCCGCCGAGCTTGCCGGTGGAGCGCAGCGGCTCGAGTGCCGCGAGAAACCGCCGGAACACCTCACCCCGAAACTCGCGTGAGGGTCGCTCGACCCGGCCGCGCTCGTCGGTGGGCGCCTGGTCGCGCAGGTCGGGGGGCAGCGACTCGACCTTCACCGGGTGGCGCGTCATCAGCCCGAACGCCTTGATGTGCATGACGAAATTGTCAGGCGTGCGCTCCGCCCACCGTTGCACCATCTCCTCACCCGGCAGGCGGTAGTAGGTCGAATCGACCTCGACGGTGTCGAAGTGCTCGGCGTAGTAGGGAAGCCGCTCCGCCGGCTTCACCTCGGCCGGGTACCAGTGCTTCGAAAGCGCGTCGTCGGCCCAAGAGCACGTGCCGATCCGGATCTCCGCCACGCTGCCAGCATACGAGACGGGGCCCACCGGGCCCCGTCTCGTAGTGCAGTGATCTCCGGCCTTTAGAGCCGGATGCGGATCTTCGCGCTCACCGCGGTGAACGGTGACGCTGTTGCGCTCACGCAGCCGCCGGGGATCCCCGGAGTCGGCGAGGCGCAGCCCGCGGAGGTGATATCGCGTTCAGCCACCGTCACTCGTGCCTGGAACGTCGACGTCGTCTTCTTGCCGGTCTTGCGCAGGACGACGCTGTAGTTCCCGGACGCGTTCGTTCGCGCCGTGAACTTCGTCGACTTGCCGTTGAGCAGCATGGTCACCCGTGCGCCTGCGACGGAGCCTGCCTGGACAACCTTGCCCGTGAACTTGACCGTTCGCTTCTTTACGTTGACAACCTTGCGCAGAGTGATCGTCCCGTTGGAGACGAAGGCCCGCGTCTCGACCGTGGCGGCCGCGTTCGGTGCGCCCGTGCCGGCGGCGTACGGCGTCGTGATCGTCTTCCAGATGCTCTGGCCGGCGGGCACGGTGAAGACGTTGTCCACCGAGAACGTGGCGTCGAGCAGGCGTGCTCCGTTCGGTGAGCGACCGGGCGTGCCGACCGGGATGTCGTCGGGCGCCAGGCAGACGACGAGCTTGTACGCGCCAAGTGCCGCCTCGGCCCCTGACAGCTGGTCGACGTGGACCGGCAGGTTGATCGCGTTCCCCGCAACCGACAGCGCGAGGTTCCACACGGCGATGTGCGGCACCGGATCGCAACCGGGTGCGTTGGTGTCCGGCGGAACGACGACGACGTCGCCGGACAGCGGCAGCGGGATGTTTGCGTCACGTGAGAACACCGTGCCGCTGGTCGAGCCGATGCGGGTCCCGGGCGCCGCCGAGGCGTTGATCGTGTAGCCGCTCGGAACGTAGATCGAGATCCGCGCCGGCTGCGCGTCCGACTGCGCCTGCGAAACCTTGATCGTGAGCGAGGTCGTGGACTGCTTCACGCTCAGTTTCTGAGTCGCGAGCGCATTCCCCGCAAGTGCAAGCGCCGAGGTGCCGGCGAGCGCCAGCACGGCCAGCCTGATGATGGTTTTCATACCCCTTCCTTTCCTACTTCGAAATGAGAAAGCCCATCCATTAGACGCGACTTTCCTTCAAGAGTTGTCCTTAATCCCTGGCGCGGACGAGGTTGCCGAAGAACTGCCAATGGTCCCCCTTGTACCGCGCAAGCTTCACCTTGTCCATCGGGTAGTAGTCGCTGGGTGAGGTCTGGATCCGCACTCCCGGGAGCAGGAACGGGTTCGTTTCGTTGAGGTGGGTGGCAGCTTTCAGCACTCCCGCCCGGGTTAGATTAGGCCCGGCCTGCTTGAGCGTATCCACCATCGTGTACGCCACTGCCATGCCGTAGTAGTTGAACACGTCGTCGGGCTTAGCCCCCGGAAGAAAGCGCTGCAGGATCGACTTGTAGAGACGGACGATCTTGTCCTTCGCCCACTGCTTCGACGTCGGATCCTTCACGAACGCGATCGAGACGGAGCCCTCGACCTGCTTTCGGCTGGACGCGACTCGGGCGATCTTCATGATGTCCGGCGAGATCGAGACCGACGTGACGTACACCTGCGGATGCCAGCCGAGGCGGAACGCGTCCACGTAGCCGAAGATCGCGAACTTCGGCGTGGCGAAGAGCATGAGCGTGTTCGCACCGTCGCTCTTCAGCTTGGCGATCTGCGACGGGACGTCGGAGTCGGTGATCTCGTACGACTGCGCGCCGACGATCTTGGCCTTCCCTTTGAGGCCGCGCCTGAGGCCGTTGAGCATGTCCTTGCCGAAGTCGGAGTTCTCGTAGAGCACACCGATTCGCGCCTTCGGCTGATGCGCGGCGATGTACCGGCCGTAGACCGCCCCCTCGCCGGCGAAGCTCGGGAGGTAGCCCATCGACCACGGATACTTCGCGTGCTCGGTGGCGAGCTTCGAGACGCCGCTGCCGAGGAAGAGCTGCGGCACCTTGCGGTCGTTGAGGTAGGAGCGGATCGCGAGCGCGTGCTCGGTCCCGACGCTGTTGAAGATCGCGAACACCTGATCCTGCTCGACGAGCTGCCGCGTGAGCGTGATCGTCTTCGAGACATCGAACTCGTCGTCCAGATACTTGTAGACGATCTTTCTGCCGAAGACGCCGCCCTTGGAGTTGACGTACTTGAAGTACGCGTCGGCGCCTCTGCCGACCGAGCCGTACGCCGCCGCCGGTCCGCTGATCGGAATCGTCGCGCCGAGCGTGATCTCGTTCGCCGTCACTCCCGGCGTTGCGGCCGGAGCGCTCAGCGCGAGCGCGGCGGCAGCGATGTGGGCGATCACGGTGACACGGGTTTGGGCAACACCGACAGCGTGAGCGTGACCTTGCCGACGGTGGCACGCGAGCCGTCCGGAACCGGGATCAGATACACGAGGTTGCCGACGTTCTGAACGGTCGAGCGCGCGCCCAGCGTGACGCGCAGGCGCGAGCCCGCGGGAATGGACGTGAGCTCGTTCTGCAGCTTGATCGTCACCGTTCGCGCGCGCTTGCCGCTCGACTGCGTGTCCGTTCCTCCGTCGCTGATCACGATCTCCGAGCCGCTCGGCGTGATCGCGCTCAGAACCGCGACGAGGTGCCGGTAACCGGTCGGCGTCGAGAACGCGACTTTCACAACCGGCGCTCCGAAGGTCTCCAGGTGGCGGACGCGTTGCGTCGTCCGCACGACCTTGCCGTTGGCGGAAAGCGATCGTGTTCCCTTCAGGGCGAACGTCAGCCGCCGTGGCGTCGGCGGGCTCTTGAACGAGACCGGCGTGCGCCATGGGTCGGGAGCGATCTCGACCGGTGGGCTCTTATCGATGCCGTTCGGGATTCCCTTGAGGAACCGGTCGAACCACATGCGCACCTCGACTGCGGCGTGATCGAACTCCTCGGGTGGATTCTTCGCGGGCGAGTGGCCGAAATCGCCGAGGTACAGGCGCTTCGGGCCCTTCAACAACCGGTAGGCGGCGAGGGCCTGGTCCGCATCGAAGGCAAAGTCGCGGCGGCCCTGCAGCAGGAACGTCGGAATGCGGACATTGGCGAGTTGGGCACGCGTCGAGCGAGTCGCGAGATAGGCGCGAATGGCCGGAACATTTGTCTCGGTGACTGCGTCGGCGACGAGCTTCTGCTCTTCCGGGCCATAACGATCGCGCGGGATGTCCTGCGAGAAGCCGAGCAGGATTCCCGCGCGCACGTGGCCCTGCGGGGCGAGCGCCTCGCGGAGGTCGGTCCACGTGGCAGTGGGCACGATCGCCGCGAGCGGCAGCCCTTCGACAGCGGCCTTCCACACAAGCCCGCCACCGTACGAGGCGCCGTACGCCCCGACGTGCTGCGCATCGACCGGATGCTTCGTCGTGAGCCAGGTGAGCAGCTCGCGCAGGTCCTGGAGCTCGCGGGGGCCGTCGAGGGTGAACAGCCCGCCGGATTCGCCGTGGGCGCGGGCATCGAACGTCAGGACCGCGTAGCCCTCCGGCGCCAGGAATCTCTGGGCCATCAGGTTGGGCGACCAGTTCACGAAGTCCGAGGAGTCCCGAGTCTGGCCGAGGCCGTGAAGGAGAACGACCGCGGGCCACCCTGCCGCCGGCGGCGTCCCCTTGGGCTCGAAGTAGCTCACGGCGAGCTGGACACCGTCGCTCATCGTTACCCGCGTCTCGGTCTGGGTGAAGTCCCCGGCCGCCGCGTGGCCCACCGGAATCAGGGCGGTCAGCGCGACCGCGAACACGACGAGGAGGCGGCGCACGAGGTGGATAGCGTAGCCCGGAGATACGATCGCCGTGTGGATTCCAGGCCTGTTGGCGTGTTCGATTCCGGCGTGGGCGGCCTGACGGTCCTTCACGAGTGCCTGGTGACGATGCCGCACGAGGACTTCGTCTATCTCGGGGACCACGCCCGGCTGCCGTACGGCCCCAGGCCGCTCGACGAGGTGCAGCGGTTCGCCCGCGAGATCGGCATGTATCTCCAGAGCCAGGGCGTCAAGCTCGTCGTCAACGCGTGCAACACCGCGACCTCGGCTGCATTGCCGCAGCTGCAAGAGGATCTCGACGTCCCCGTCGTCGGCGTGATCACGCCTGAAGCGCATGCCGCGGTCCAGGCGACGCGAAACCGCCGCGTCGGATTGCTCGCGACGGAGGGGACGGTCGCCGCCGGGCGCTATGCGGAGCTCGTGCGCGCACTCGACGCGGGAGTTGAGCTCGTGCCGGTCGCGTGCCCGCGGCTCGTGCCGCTGATCGAGAGCGACGACCCGTTCGGGCCGGAGACGACCGGCGCCGTGCGCGAATACGCGACGCCGTTGAAGGAGGCGGGCGTCGACACGGTGATCCTCGGCTGCACGCACTACCCGCTGATCAGGCCCATCTTCCAGCGCGTCTTCGGACGCGACGTGCAGCTCGTGTTCTCGGCGGAAGAGACTGCGCGCGAGGTCGCGGAGACCCTCGCGCGGAAGGGCTACGAGAACGATGCGAAGCGCGAGGGCTCGTACCGCTTTCTCACCACGGGAGATCCGGAGGCGTTTCGCGCGATGGGCGCGCGCTTCCTGCAGCTGCCGATTGCCGAGGTCGAGCACGTCGAGCTCGCCGCGCTCGGAGCGGCGGCATGAGAAACGACGGCCGGCGCCCCGACCAGCTGCGTCCGCTCGAGCTCGTGCCCGACTTCCTGGAGCAGCCGCACGGGTGCGTGCTCTACGCGCAGGGCAAGACGAAGGTGCTCTGCACGGCGTCGATCCAGGAAGGGGTGCCGCGCTGGCTCTACGGCAAGGGCCGCGGCTGGCTGACCGCGGAGTACTCGTTGCTGCCGGCGTCGACGGGGGACCGCACGGACCGGGAGGCCTCGCGCGGGAAGCAAGGTGGACGCACGATCGAGATCCAGCGGCTGATCGGACGCTCGATCCGGTCGGTGACCGACTTCGAGGCGCTTGGGGAGCGGACGCTCTGGCTCGACTGCGACGTGCTGCAGGCCGACGGCGGCACCCGTTGCGCTGCGATTACCGGAGCCTATGTCGCCGCCAGGCGCGCGCTCGATCGCTTCGGGCTCTCGAAGGCTCTGACCGGTTCGGTTGGTGCGGTGTCGGTGGGCATCGTCGGCGGTGAGGCGCTGCTCGATCTCGACTACTCCGAGGACTCGGGCGCCGAAGTCGACATGAACGTCGTCATGACCGGTGACGGCGCCTTCGTCGAGGTTCAGGCGACGGCCGAGAAGACACCGTTCACGCGCGAGCGGCTCGACGAGCTCCTCGAGCTTGCCGCCGCCGGCATCGAGGAGCTGGGCGTCAAGCAAGAGGAAGCGGTTGCTGCAGCTCGCGGTTAGCGCGCTCCCGACACTGAACTGGGACGAAGCCCTCCTGCGGCTCGCGCTTGCGGCCGTGCTCGGCGGGATGATCGGTATCGAGCGCGAGCTGCGCGAGCGCGAGGCCGGCCTGCGAACGCATTTGCTCGTGGCGCTCGGTTCCGCGCTCTTCACGATCGTCGGCGCGTACGGGTTCCAGGGTTTCCTCGACTCCGGCGCGAGCGTCGTCCGCGCCGACCCGACGCGCATCGCCGCGCAGATCGTCACCGGGATCGGCTTCCTCGGCGCGGGCGCGATCATCCGGCAAGGCTTCTCCGTTCGCGGTCTCACCACTGCAGCCACGCTCTGGGTCGTGGCCGCGGTCGGCCTGGCGGCAGGCGCCGGCTACTACAGCGTGGCCGTGAGCACGACCGCGCTCGTGCTGATCGCGCTCTACCCGCTGCGGATCATCGCCTACAGGATCATCGTTCGCTTCCGGCCCGAGGACGGTCGCCTCTTGATCGAGCTGCCGGCCGGAACGCCTCCGGGCAGCGTGATCGACGAGATCGAGCGCCTCGGCGCCCGCATCTCCTCGCTCGACGTGACGCAGGAAGGGGACCGCCGCCGGCTCGAGCTCGACGTTGTCCTACCGCGCGATGCGAGCCCACCTCGAATCGTCTCGAGCATTGCCGAGCTCGAGAACATCGTCGAGGTGCGTTGGACGGACTGAAAGCGCGCCTCGCCTCGCGCAACCTGCACAAGGCGCGCGAGCTCGAGCGTCTGCTGCCGAACTGGTCGATCGAGCCGCTGGACGCCGACGACTATCCGCCCGAGGACGGCGACTCGTACTACGAGAACGCCGAGGGCAAGGCGCTCTTCGGGCGCGAGCGCGCCGCCGAAGACGAGTGGACGATCGGCGAGGACTCGGGCATCGAGGTCGTTGCGCTCGGAGGCGGCCCCGGTGTGCGTTCGGCTCGCTCCGGCGGCGATGATCCGGTTGCGTGGCTGCTCGGCGAGCTTGCCGGCGCGGAGGAGCGACGTGCGCACTACGTCAGCGAGCTCGTGCTCGTGTCGCCGTCGGGAGCAGTGGTTCGCGGTACCGGCACGCTCGAGGGCCACATCGCCGACGAGCCTCGCGGTTACGAAGGCTTCGGCTTCGATCCCGTCTTCGTGCCGCAAGGCGAAGAACGAACTGTTGCCGAGTTGGGAAACGAATGGAAAGCCGAGCATTCGCACCGTGCCAACGCTGCGCGCGCACTGCTCGCTGCTCTACGCGAGACCGGCTAGCTCGTCGACGCTCCGCTGTTCGGAGCGGCGCGCCCGCCACCAGTTGAGCTCGGCGCCGAGCACGATCACATTTGCCATCACGTAGAGCCAGACAAGCAGGATCGCCGGTGCACCGAACGCGCGTAACGCAGGATTCAAGTCGGCGTAGCGCTGGTAGAGCGGCAGCACCTGGAACGTCCCTTCGAGCAGGATCGCCGCGAAGATCGAGCCGGGAAGAACCTCGTCGATCGTTAGGTCCTCGTTCGTCAAGAAGTAGTAACACGACACGAGAAAGGCGAACACTCCCAGCGTGGAAACACCGATCGACAGCGCGTAGGCGACCACGGCATTCGAAACGACGCCCGGCGCGTACTCCTGCAGCGCCGAGACGCCGAGCGAGCCCGCGAGCAGCGCGACGAAAAGCGTCACGAGCGAACCGACCATGAGCAGGAACGCGCGCAGCTTGCCGTGCAGGAACGATCGGTTCGCGCGCCCGTAGACGATGTTGAGGGCGGACTCGAGCACGCTGAAGAGCGACAGCGACGTCCAGAGGAGCGCGAGACCACCGATCACCCCGAGCGTGGCTGCGTTGTCCTGGACGCTGTGGACGAGTCCGACGATGTGGTCGATCGGCGTGCCCGGCAGCGTCTTCTTGATCTCGCGCACGAGGAACGACGACTCGTCGGCGCGTCCGGTCAGACCGAGCAGCGACAGCGACAGGAAGGTCAGCGGGACGAACGAGAGCAGGGCGAAGTAGGCGATCATCGCGCCGAGATGCGGCCCCCGGTCAGCAAAGAACTTCTGCACCAGATCCCGTCTTCTGACTCGCATCCCCGCGGAGTATCCCTATGCTTCGACGACCGTGGATGCCAAGCAGGCTCTCGCCGACCTCACCGAGATCTCCTCGCAAGTCGAGGCCGCTGTCGTCTTCGACGACGCGGGTCGGGTTGCCGGCTCGACGCTCGGCGACGCGGGCGGGGCGGCCGAGTTGGCGCAGGCTGCCGGACGCCTGCTTGCCGCCGCCGAGGAGGTCAAGACGGGGGAGAGCGCGCTCACGCAGCTCGAGGTGGCGACCGGCGACGGCAGCGTGTTCATCGTGCGCGACGGCAAGACCTCGATTGCCGCGACGACGGGTGGAAATCCCACGGTCGGCCTCGTCTTCTACGACCTCAAGTCGGCGCTCCGCGCGCTCGCGGCGCAGCCCGCGGCCAAGCGGACGCCTGCCAAGAGGACGACCGCTGCAGCGAAGAAGACAACGACTGCCGCGAAGAAGACAACCGCCTCGGCGAAGAAGAAGAAGACTGCGAGCCGTAAGCAGGCCACGCGGAAGAAGCCCGATGCGTCGTAGCTTCGCGATGGCGCTCGGAGTCGTCGGCGGCATGCTCGCCGGCGCGGCGTTCATCCGCCGTCAAGCCGGTGGACGCGAACGTGCTGACCTCTATTTCGAGGACGGCTCGATGCTCTCACTGACGAACGGAGCTCCCGGGGCCGACCGGCTTCTGCCACTCGCGCGTGACGTCATTCGCAACGCTCGAAGTCGTTGACCGACGCCGAGCTGAAGCTCGCCGTTCGCAAGCACGCCTATCTCGAAGGCGACTTCCTGCTCCGGTCGGGCAAGCGGTCGAAGTACTACCTCGACAAGTACCGCTTCGAGACCAGGCCCGACATCCTGGGTGCGCTCGGCGAGCGGATCGCTAACGCGGCCCGCGAGTTCGAGCCTGACGCGACTCGCCTGGCGGGGCCGGAGCTGGGCGCCGTCGCGCTCGCTGCGGCCGGGTCGCTGGCGTCTGGTCTGCCGTTCCTGATCGTGCGCAAGGCGGCCAAGGACTACGGCACCTCGAATCGGATCGAAGGCTTCTACGCGGAGGGCGAGACGGTGTGCCTCGTCGAGGACGTCGTTACCTCGGGCGGTGCGCTGCTCGACGCGGTCGAGGCATTGCGCGCGGCCGGCCTGACGGTGCGGAGCGCGATCTGCGTGGTCGACCGGGAGGAAGGCGGCGCGGCTGCGTTGGCCCGCCATGCAGTGCGGCTCAGGCCGATTTTTCGGGCCAGCGAGATCCTCGAGGCATCAGAAACCCCCGCAAAACCGCATGGTTGAGCCAGTCCGGTGCTGCTGTTAGGGTTTTTGCCCGTGGTCCGAACCGTCGACAGGAGGAGAGGGACTTGACGAAACAGGAGTTCGTTAACGAGGTCGCGAGGCGCGCCGACCTCTCGAGTCGCGATGCGGCGAAGGCCGTAGACGCCTTCCTCGACTCGATTACCGACACGCTGCAGGGCGGCGGAGAGGTCGCCTTCACGGGCTTCGGAAAATTCGTGACCCAGAGGCGTGCAGAGCGCCAGGGCGTGAATCCCCGCAATCCGTCGCAGAAAGTGACGATCCCGGCGGCAACGGTGCCGAAGTTCACCGCGGGGAGCCAGCTCAAGGCAGCCGTGAAGAGCGGCGGGGCCGGCGCCTAGCTTCGAAGCTCCAACTAGAACTGCGAGGGCCGCGTGAATGCGGCCTTCGCCGTCTTTGGCGCGAAGTACTCTCAGGGTGTGGCAGCAGTCGCGACCACGAACTTCGCGGACCGCCTGGCCGATGCGGTCGAGCACAAGCGCTCCCAGCTCGTCGTCGGGCTCGATCCGCGCCCGGATCTGCTGCCGGTCGAGCTGAAAGGGGACGCGTATCGGGGCCGTGCTCAGGCCGCCGATGCGTGCGCTCGCTTCTGCCGCGGCCTGGTGGACGCCGTCGCGCCGTACGTCGTCGCAGTGAAGCCGCAGATCGCGTTCTTCGAGGCGCTCGGCGCCGACGGTGTGCGCGCGTTCGAGGACGTCTGCGCATATTCGCGCTCGGCGGGCCTGCAGGTGATCGCCGACGCCAAGCGTGGTGACATCGGCTCGACCGCGCGCGCGTACGCGACGGCGTATCTCGAGCCCACGAACGGCAAGGGCCCCCTCGCCGACGCACTGACCGTGAACCCGTATCTCGGACGCGACTCGCTCGACCCGTTCCTCGCCGCCTGCCGCCGCGACGGCGCCGGGATCTTCTGCGTGGTCAAGACCTCGAACGCCGGCGCCGCCGACGTGCAGGACCTTGCGCTCTCCGACGGGCGTCCGGTGTGGCATCAGGTCGCAGAGCTCGTCGCGGAGTGGGGTGCAGACCTCGTCGGGGAGCACGGCCTTTCCTCGGTCGGTGCAGTGATCGGCGCCACGCATCCGCGAGCTGTGGGCGAAGCGCGCAAGCTGCTGCCCCGCTCGATCCTGCTCCTACCGGGCGTCGGGGCTCAGGGTGCGACGCCTGCCGACGTGGCGCGGGCGTTCACGAGCGGACCGGCGAGCGCGCTCGTCAACGTGGCTCGCGACGTCATCTATGCCTTCCGCGTCTCGGGGATGGACTGGCGCAGTGCCGCCGCGGCTGAGGCGTCGAAGTACGCCCGCGAGGTGTGGGCAGTCTCCGGCTGGTGATGAACAAGCAGTGGATCCGGGCAGACGCCAGGAGCTGACACGTTACGGAGCGCCGGCGGCGTTTCTCGTGGCCGTGACGATCGCCGTGATCCTGGTCAAGGCCGGCCTGAACGGTGGCTCAGGGGCTCAGACGACGGTGGGCCGCCTGCCGACAACCACGGCCCCGACGACCACGGGGACCACGACCAAGCTAGTGCTGACGACGCCGTCCGCCACAGCGGGGACCACGACGAGCGCGGTGACCACGACGAGCACGGAGACCGCGACCCCAGGCGCGCAGTACTACGTGGTGCAAAGCGGCGACACGCTTGGCTCGATCGCCCAGCACTACGCCACCAGCGTGGACGAGCTCGCGACGCTCAATCCCGGGGTCGACCCGACCGCGCTCCACATCGGCCAGAAGATCCGCGTCAAGTAGCGTTCCGGTCGTGATCCTCCGGATCTGGGTCGCCGCTGTCATCGCGGCGCTCGCTTTCGTCACTGCTGCGCATGCGGCCGCGCCGCCCGTCGCCGCGCGCGCCTACATCGTCGAGAACCCCACGACCGGCGAGATCCTCGCACAGCACGGTGCGTGGACGCGCGTTCCGATTGCGAGCATCACGAAGCTGATGACCGTGCTCGTGACGCTCGAGCATGCAAAGTGGAACGACGTCGTGCGGGTGCGCGCCGACGCAGCCGAGGTCGGTGAGTCGACGGTGCATCTGCGCGCCGGCGAGCGACTCACGGTCGGCGATCTCGTCAAGGCCGCGCTCATTCAGAGCGCGAACGATGCAGCGGTTGCGCTTGCCGACTACACCGGGCACGGAAACACGAAGGCGTTCATCGCGATGATGAATGCGAAGGCGCAAGAGCTTGGGCTCGACCGCACGCACTTCGTCCGGCCGGATGGGCTCGACGCGAAAGGTCACTACTCGACGGCACGCGACGTCACGGTGCTCGCCGAGGTGGCGATGCGCGATCCACGCATTCGGGCGACGGTGCGGACCAGAAACGATTCGATCCCGGGCGGGCGTCATCTGCATACGTGGAACGATCTGCTCGGGGTCTTCAAGGGCCTCTACGGGGTGAAGACCGGGCACACGGGCGCGGCAGGCTGGTGTGAGGTCGCGGCGGTGCGCCGAAACGGCGTCACGCTCTATACGACCGTGCTCGGCAGCCCGACGCGATCGCAGCGCAACGCCGACCTCGCCTCGCTCCTGCGGTGGGGGATCTCGCGCTACCGGCCGGTGTGGGTCGTGCCGCAGGGGCGGGTCTATCTGCAGGCGGGCGTTGGCTACGGGAAGAACACCGTGCCGATCGTTGCCGTTCACGGAGTTGCCCGGGCCGTTCGCGTCGACAAGCCGCTCGTCGAGCGCATCGTCGCCCCGGCGGCGCTCTCGCTCCCGGTCGAGCGCGGCCAGCGCGTCGGTGAAGTACGTATCTACTCGGGCCGGCGTCTTGTCGCACGCCAGCCGTTGATCGCGTCGCGCTCCGTGGCCAAGCCGTCCTTCGGCGGACGACTCGGTTTCTACACCGGCCGGACGTTCAGTCACATCGGGAGCTGGTTCTCGTGATCGTGACGGTCACTCTGAACGCGGCCATCGACCGCACGCTCACCGTGCCGAACTTCCAGCTCGGCCACCGGCACCGTGCGAGCCAGGGACTGACCCTCGCAGGCGGCAAGGGAATCAATGTCGCGCGGGCGCTCAAGCGGCTCGACATTCCGGTGGTCGCGACCGGGCTCGCCGGTGGGAGGACAGGAACGCGCATAGTCGAGGAGCTCACGTCGGAGGCGATCCTCAACGACTTCGTCCGCATCGCAGACGAGTCGCGCACGTCGAGCGCCGTCGTCGATCCAACCGCCGGGACGTACACCGAGATCAACGAGTGGGGGCCGCACGTCGAAGCGGACGAGCTGGCGATGCTGCTCGACAAGATCAACTACCTCGCGCGGGGCGCCGACATGGTTGTCTTCGCGGGCACGCTGCCACGAGGCGTCGAGGATTCGTTCTACGCCGAAGCGATTCGCGAGCTCAACCGGCGGAGCGTCCGAGCGGTTCTCGATTCCGAGGGGCCGCCGCTTCGCCTCGGCGCCGAGGCGGAGGCGTTCCTGGTCACCCCGAACCAGCGCGAGGCCGAGGCGCTCGTCGGCCAGGAGCTCGGCGACGACGAGGACTACACGATGGCGCTGGACCGGATCGCCGACCTGGGCGCGCGCAACGTCCTGATCACCGCGGAGACGCGAAGCTTCGGGCTCTTCCGGGTGGAGCGGAAGCGGGTGCTCTTCCGCGCGGATGCCCCGCAGGTCGAGCCGGTTTCCGCCGTCGGGTCGGGGGACGTGCTGCTGGCCGCGTTCCTCGCCGCACGGCTCGAGGAGAAGCCGCTCGAAGAGTCCCTCAGGGCCGCGGTCGCCGCCGGTGCCGCTTCCACGCTCGAGGTCGGCGCGGGCCGGTTCGACCCGAAGGAGGCGTCGCGGCTCCAGAGCTCCGTGGACGTTCGCGAGCTGGAGCCCGTGGCGGGCTGACGTCTCGGCCGGGTGCTAGCGTAATCCGATGGGAGTCGAGCTAGAACCGGGGCAGGTCGAGCGGCTTCTCGAGCTCGACCGGAAGTTCGGCAAGGAAGGGCTGACGTTCGACGACGTCCTGCTCGTTCCGGCCGAGTCGAGTGTGCTCCCGAACGACGTGTCGACGGCGACCTCGTTCACACGCGGCATCACGATTGAAATCCCGATCGTCTCTGCTGCGATGGACACCGTCACCGAGGCGCGGCTCGCGATCGCACTCGCACGTGAGGGCGGGCTCGGCATTGTGCATCGCAACCTCTCGATCGACGCGCAGGTCGCGGAGGTGGACAAGGTGAAGCGTTCCGAGTCCGGGATGATCGTCGAGCCGGTCACGCTGCCGCCCGGCGCGCTCGTCTCCGATGCGCTCGAGTTGATGGCGACGTACCACATCTCCGGCGTTCCGATCACCGATGCAGACGGCAAGCTGCTCGGCATCCTCACGAATCGGGACCTGCGTTTCGCGCCGGACCTGAAGCAGCCCGTCTCGGCGCTGATGACGTCCCGCAACCTCGTGACCGCAGCTGTAGGCACGACGCTCGCCGAAGCGGAGGAGACGTTGCACCGCCACAAGATCGAGAAGCTTCCCGTCGTCGACTCGGAGGGCCGGCTCAAGGGCCTCATCACCGTCAAGGACATCCAGAAGCGCATCGAGTTTCCGAAGTCGACCAAAGACGAGCAGGGACGCTTGCGCGTCGGCGCGGCAATCGGCGTCGGCACCGACGCGTGGGAACGCGCGGGCGCGCTCGTCGACGCCGGTGTCGACGTGCTGGTCGTCGATACCGCGCACGGCCACTCCGCCTCGGTGCCCGAGATGGTGAGGCGGATCAAGTCCGAGTTCGACATCGAGGTCGCCGCGGGCAACGTCGCGACGGCCGAGGCGACGGAGGCGTTGATCGACGCGGGTGCTGACGCCGTGAAGTGTGGGGTAGGCCCTGGTTCGATCTGCACAACCCGCGTCGTCGCCGGTGTTGGCGTTCCGCAGATCACTGCTATCTACGACTGCGCGTCGGTTGCCACCAGGCACGGCGTCCCGCTGATCGCCGACGGCGGCATGACGTCGTCGGGAGACATCGCGAAGGCGATTGCCGCCGGCGCCGACTCCGTCATGGCGGGCTCGCTGCTCGCAGGCACAGACGAGAGCCCGGGCGACGTCGTTCTGCATCAGGGCGAGCGCTACAAGGAGTACCGCGGCATGGGCTCGCTCGGCGCGATGCGCGCACGCGGTTCGTCACGCGACCGCTACTTCCAGGGCGACGTCGAGGACGTCGAGAAGCTCGTGCCGGAGGGGATCGAAGGCCGTGTTCCCTACAAGGGGCCGGTCGCGGGCATCCTGCACCAGCTCGTCGGCGGTCTCCGCCAGGCGATGGGCTATTGCGGCGCCGCCGAGCTCCGAGACCTGAAGGGCGCGCGCTTCGTACGCGTTACGGCGGCGGGCCTGCGCGAGAGCCATCCCCACGACGTGACGATTACGAAAGAGGCACCGAACTATCGCCGCTGAGATTCTGCCGCTTCCCGATCGCCCCGCCGAGGAACGGCCGGTGCTCGTCGTGGATCTCGGCGGTCAGTACGCACAGCTGATCGCGCGACGCGTCCGCGAATGCCGCGTGTACTCCGAGCTCGTCGGCCACGGCGTCACGGCCGCGCAGGTGCGCGCGCGCAATCCGCATGCGTTGATCCTGAGCGGCGGCCCGGCGTCGGTGTACGCCGACGGCGCGCCGCACGTCGATCCCGACGTGTTTGCGCTCGGCATTCCCACGCTCGGCATCTGCTACGGCGCGCAGTTGCTCGCCCTCGATCTCGGCGGCACGGTTGAACGAACCGGCACGTCGGAGTTCGGCAAGACCGATCTCACCGCAGTCGAGTCGGAGCTCTTTGCCGGGCTGCCAGAGCAAGAGACGGTATGGATGTCGCATCGCGACACGGTGACCGCGCCGCCGACCGGCGCCCGGGTCGTCGCGGTGTCCCCGTCGACGCCCGTTGCGGCCTTCGAGGATCCGGAGCGGCGCCTCTACGGCGTGCAGTTCCATCCAGAGGTCGTGCACACGCCACACGGCACCGAGCTGCTCAAGAACTTCCTCTACAACGTCGCCGGCGCACCTTCGGCGTGGACTCCCGCCGCCGTGATCGAGGAGCAGGTCGAGCGCATCCGTTCTGCCGTCGGCCGCGAGCGCGTGCTCTGCGCCCTCTCGGGCGGTGTCGACTCTGCGGTCGCCGCGCTGCTCGTGCACAAGGCTGTCGGCGACCAGCTCACCTGTGTGTTCGTCGACCACGGCCTGATGCGCGAGAACGAGGCGGAGCAGGTCGTCGAGACGTTCGACGGGCACTTCCACGTCCCGCTCGTGCATGTCCAGGCGCAAGAACGCTTTCTGAAGAGGCTGAACGGAATCGACGATCCCGAGGAAAAGCGCAAGATCGTGGGCGAAGAGTTCATCCGCGTGTTCGAGGAGGAGGCGGGCAAGATCGGCGACACGCGCTTCCTCGTTCAGGGGACGCTCTACTCGGACGTGATCGAGTCGGGCGGCGGCGAAGAGGGCGTCGCGGCCAAGATCAAGTCGCACCACAACGTCGGCGGCCTGCCGGCCGACATGCGCATGCAGCTCGTCGAACCGCTGCGCCTGCTCTTCAAGGACGAGGTCCGACGCGTCGGCGAGGAGCTCGGCATGCCCGAGCGGATGGTCTGGCGCCAGCCGTTCCCCGGCCCGGGGCTGGCGATCCGCATCATCGGCGAGGTCACGTCGGAACGGCTCGAGATCCTGCGCTCGGCGGACGCGATCCTGCAGGACGAGATCCGCCGGGCTGGTCTCTACCGCGAGCTCTGGCAGTCGTTCGCCGTCCTGCCCGCCATCCGCTCGGTCGGAGTGCAAGGAGACGAGCGAACGTACGCCTATCCGATCGTGATCCGAGCGGTCACGTCGGAGGACGCGATGACCGCCGATTGGGCGCGCCTTCCCTACGACGTGCTCGAGGCGATCTCGAGCCGGATCATCAACGAGATCCCCGGCGTCAATCGCGTCGCGCTCGACCTCAGCTCCAAACCGCCGGCGACGATCGAGTGGGAATAGCGTCAGCGGATGTCGAAGCCGTCGAGCCCTTCGGGCTCTTCCTCCACCACCTGAACTGAATCGACACGCGCGCCGCGCGGTCCCTCGCGGCTGAACGACACGAGGTGTTCCACCGCATCCTGCTCGCCTTCGAAGACCGCCTCGACGTTTCCGTCGGCGCGGTTCGCGACCCAGCCGCTGACTCCGTGCTGGCGTGCCAGGCGTCGGATCGAGTCGCGAAAGAACACGCCCTGCACGAGCCCTGCGATGACGACGCGCCGGCGGATCACGCGCCGTATTCTCACCTGATGGAGTTCCGTGAGTTGCTCGAGCGGCGACGGATGGTCCGCGCCTACGACGCGAAGCCGGTTCCGCGCGACACGCTCGAGCGCATCGCCGGCACGGTGCGCCGAGCGCCGAGCGCAGGCTTCAGCCAGGGCCAGCGGCTGATCGTGGTGACCGATGCGGCCCGACGCAAGTCGATCGCGGAAGCGAGTGGCGAGCAGTTTTACGTCGACCAGGGCTTCCCGCCGTGGATCAGCGGCGCGGCGGCGCTCGTCGTCGTCTGCACGCGCGAGGACGACTACCACGATCGGTACCGGCAACCGGACAAGGTCGTCGACGGCGACGAGATCGAGTGGCCCGTTCCCTACTGGCACGCGGACGCCGGCGCTGCGGCGATGCTCGTCCTGCTGGCGGCGATCGACGAAGGGCTCGGAGCCGGAGTTTTCGGTGTCCCCGCGGAGAGCATGCAGGACGTTCGCGCGCTGCTCGAGCTCCCCGACGACATCGCGATCGTCGAGGTGATCACCCTCGGCTACGCCGCGGAAGACGGTGCGTCGGACCGGCTGTCGAGCCGCGGCACGCGTCCCCGCAAGCCGCTCGACGAGCTTGTGCGCTGGGAGACCTACCGCTAAGGAGTACGGAGTTTCGAGACCAGCTGCTGCTGGTGGTATCCGGGGTTCTCGCCGGCCCCGTTGTACGTCTCGACCGACGTGGTGTAGGTGAAGCCGCCGCGCGAGTCGACGCCGAAGTAGTCGCCGATGAAGCTAGCCGGGTTGCAGATGCAATCGAAGCGCGGCGACGAGAGCTGCGGATCCCAGGTGTGCTCCGACAGGCGGATGTTGTGCCCGACCGGCTGGAGCCTGGCGCGATAGAACTGAATCGCCGTGTTGACGCAGTAATTCACGGCGCCGTACGGAATCCTCGGATCGAAGAGCAGGCCGGCGATCGTGGCTTCCGGAGTGTCCCGCGCCGGGCAGGCGAGGCGCCGGTCGTAGAAGGCAACCGCGATGGTGCCGTTCGGAGCGACGGCCAGGTTCGGCTGCAGCGCGTCGCCCGCAGCGCTGTCGTTCACCTGCTTGGCCCCCGTCCAGTGCCGGCCGCCGTCGAACGAGGCGCGGAGGTAGATGATCGAGCCGCTGAACACCGACTGCTCGTACGCCGCGTACAGCGGATAGAACTTGCCGACCTTCCGAGGCCCGACCACGAACGCCTCGCCGAACGCGGCCCTGAACGTCGTGTTGCGATACCCGTTCACCTGATGGCGGACGATCACGCGCTGCTTGGACCAGGTTGCGCCACCGTTCGTCGAAGATGTGAGCTTCATCACGAACGGCGCCGTCGCGGTGCTGAAGCTCGACGTCGCCAACCAGACCGTTCCATCGGGCGCGACGCGCGGCAGCGACCCGTTGTCCCCGACCCCGCGCGCCTCAGGCAGGACGAGGCGGGGAGCAGACCAGTTCGTGTGCGTTCCGTTCGCCCGCGCATCTGCGTGGGAGACATAAATCCGCAGCCCGCTGTCGTCGTTGCCGATCGCCCACGACACGTAGACCCGGCCGAAGTGGCGGCTGCGCCGATTCGTGTCGATCGCGATCCATTGCTTGTCGAAGACCCCGTTGCCCTTGAAGGGAGTGTGCGCGATCACGTCGAGCCCGGCGCCTCGAGTTGTGTTCCAGGCCACAGGCGTTGCCGCGCCGTGCGGCCTGACCGCGACCGCCAATACGGACCGTGGCAGCGACGGGTTCACCGTGGGCGAGAGGAAGAAGTGCTCGCCGCTGACGCCGTACGAGAACATGTACGGGAACACGACCGCGTAGAAATTCCCCCACGGGTCGAAGGCACCGACGGGATCGGAGTTGTCGGTCCACCCTTCGTAGCCAGGAATGTGGCCCGCCTGCGGCCACGTGACGCCGCCGTCGAACGACTCGAAGAAGCCGGCGAGGTGGTTGTAGCCCTCGGCGTTGACGATCCACTTGGTCACGCCGATCACATGACGCGGGTTCGTCGGGTCGACGTGAATGTCCGACTCGGAGAAGTCCTTGGCCTTGAGCGGCGGGTTGGCGACGTCCTGTGACGCATATGGCCCGATCTCCTCGCCCGTGGTCGCGGTCCCGTTGCAGAGAGTCGAGCCCCCGTCGGGAAAGCCCTGTGACGGTTCGAGGCTCGCCTGGTAGTACACCTCCGGCGAGTAGCAGCTCACGCGCTGCGCCGTGGCGGCGATGCTCGTGACGGCGTGTTGTGCATAGCTCGCCGCGAAGGTCGCGTCGGGCTGGATGCCCTGCGGCGGGGCGGCAGCGGCAGCCGGAGCGCCGATCGCTGCGCAGACCGCAACGAGCGCGACCCAGACTCCTCCTCTCACCGGCATGAGCATAGTGACGGCATGGATGCGGAAAGGTTCGTGGAGCGACTGGCGTCGGCGCAGATCGGCGCCACGTTCAACTTCTACCGCGAAGGGGCCGGGGCGGAGCTGAGGCGCACGCGGCTTCAGACGTACCTCGAGCAGCGGGCGGAGGCACCCTTGCTCCTCGTCGGCGAAGCTCCCGGATATCGCGGCGCCCGTGTATCGGGCCTGCCGTTCACCTCCGAGCGTCAGCTCACCGGCGAGGGCCCGGCCGAGGCAACGGCGACGATCGTCCAGCGCGTGCTCGCAGAGCTCGAGCTCGACGCCATCTGCTGGAACGTCGTCCCGACCCACCCCGGAACGGAGAGCTCGAACCGGCGCCCATCTGGGCCGGAGATCCAGGCCGCCCGCCCCTTCCTGGACGAGCTGAAGCCGCCGCCGGCAGGTGCTCGCGGTCGGACGGCTCGCGGCCAGGGTCACGGAGGCTCCATACATTCGCCATCCGTCCCATGGCGGCGCGGCCGAATTTCGGGCAGGGCTGCTACAGTTTTGCGCCGGCGGGCGCCTGTAGTCCCGCCTTTTTCCATGAAGACCTACAACGCCAAACCGGGAGAAATCGCGCGCCACTGGTACGTGGTCGACGCCGACGGGCAGACGCTCGGCCGGCTCGCGACCCGTATCGCCGACACGCTGCGCGGCAAGGGGAAGGCGGAGTACACGCCTCACGTCGACACCGGTGACTTCGTGATCGTCGTGAACGCCGAGAAGATCCACGTCACGGGCAACAAGCTCGACCAGAAGCGCTACTACCGCCACTCCGGCTATCCGGGCGGCCTGCGCAGCAGGACGTTGCGCGAGCAGCTCGACCGGCGGCCGGAGGAAGTGCTGCGCAAGGCGGTCAAGGGCATGCTGCCGCGGAACCGGTTGGCGCGCCAGCAGATCAACAAGCTGAAGATCTACGCTGGGCCTGAGCATCCCCACGCGCCGCAGGCGCCGCAGCCGTTGAACTGGGAGGAGTCATGAGTCAGATCGCGCAGTACCGAGGCACGGGCAAGCGGAAGACCTCCGTCGCCCGCGTGATCCTCCGGCCGGGTGACGGCGTGACGTGGTTCAACGGACGCACGATCGAGGACTACTTCCCCCGCCAGGCGCACCGCACCTCCGCACTGGCTCCGCTGCAGACAGCAGGAGTCGAAGGGACCTACGACATTCGCGTCCGCGTGCACGGCGGCGGCCCGAGCGGCCAGGCGGGTGCCGTGCGGCACGGCATCGCCCGCGCGCTCGTCGAAGCGGATCCCGAGCTACGCACTCCGCTCAAGAAGGCGGGCTTCCTGACCCGCGACGCGCGCATCGTCGAGCGGAAGAAGGCCGGGCTGCACAAGGCGCGCAAGGCGCCACAGTTCAGCAAGCGGTAGAGCGCCGCTCTTTCCGCACGTTCCCGAAACCCCGCTACTGCGTGGTCCGATTTCCCTCTGCGCGACCCTCACGCCCTCCTGCCCATGCCGAATCAGCTCCCTGACGTATCCTCCCCGGCCGTGCCGCGGCGTTACTTCGGAACGGACGGCGTCCGTGGGATCGTCGGCCAGGACCTCACCACCGACCTCGTCGAGCGTCTCGGTCGCGCGGCGACGGTGTGGTCGGGACGAGGCCGCATCTTCGTCGGACGAGACACGCGCGCGTCCGGGCCGGAGCTCGAAGACGCGCTTGCGCGCGGCATCGCTTCGGCAGGCGGAAGCGCCGTTGTTGCAGGTGTGCTGCCGACGCCGGCGGTCGCGCTGCTGACGCTCGATCTCGGCTGTGTGATCACCGCGTCGCACAACCCGCCCGAGTACAACGGCGTCAAGTTCTTCAATCGCGACGGCCAGAAGCTCTCGGACGTCGAGGAGGAAGAGATCGAAGCCTTGCTCGACGTGGCACCGACCGGCGGGGGCGAGATCGACGAGGTCGGCGTCGCAACCGATAGCTACCTCGAGCATGTCGTCGACCGGTTCGGCACCGATCTGAGCGGTCTGAAGATCGGCGTCGATTGCGCGAACGGGGCGTACTCCGGCCTTGCCCCCAAGGCGTTCACCGACCTCGGCGCAAAGGTCACGGCCATCGGTAACGACCCCGACGGCACGAACATCAACGTCGGCTGCGGCGCCACCGATCTGCGCGCGTTGCAGGAGGCGGTCCGCCGCGGCGGCCTCGACCTGGGAGTTGCGTTCGACGGAGACGGGGATCGCATGCTCGCGGTCGACGAGAACGGCGACGTGGTCGACGGCGACCAGATTCTCGCGGTGCTCGCACTGGATCGGAACGTCGACCTCGTCGCGGTCACCGTGATGGCGAACCTCGGGTTGCACCGGCTGATGGCGGACCACGGCATTCGCGTCATCACCACGGACGTCGGCGATCGCTACGTGCTCGAGGCGCTCCGCCGTGAGGGTGGCGTGCTGGGCGGCGAGCAGTCCGGCCATCTCATCTGGCTCGACGGCCACGTCACCGGCGACGGGCTGGTGGCGGCGCTGCTGCTCTGCGGCGCCCTGCGCGGCCGGCCGGTCACCGAGGTGACCGGGGTCATGCCGCGCTTCCCCCAGGCGAAGGAAAACGTCGAGATCCCCAAGGGCGGCGGGCTTGGCCCGGGGGTGGCCGAGGAGGTCGAACGGGTCAACGACGAGCTCGGCGACCGCGGGCGCGTGCTCGTCCGCCCGTCCGGGACGGAGCCCGTCATTCGCGTCCTCGCAGAGGCAGAAACGGCCCAGGAGGCCGAAACCCTCTGTGCTACGATCGCGGCTCTCGTGCGACGAGAGCTCGGCTGACCGTCTCGACGAAGGGGCGGATCGCTCAGCCGGGCTTTTGGCGTTTTCGAGGGTCGTTTCGGAAAATCCCTGATCTGCAGCGTGTCGATCCACCTCTGGTGTCACAGAGCGGGAAACATGAGAGGAGCCTCGAGTGTGCGGGATCATCGGATACGTCGGTAGCCGGGCTGCGAAGAGCTTGTTGCTCGACGGATTGGAGCGCCTCGAGTACCGCGGCTACGACTCCGCCGGCATTGCGCTACGCGAGAACGGGACGCTCGAATACGTGCGTGCCGTCGGCAACCTCCAGTTCCTGAAGGACGCGGCGGGCCCGAACCACTCCGACTCGAATCACGGCCTCGGCCACACTCGCTGGGCGACGCACGGCGCGGTCACCGAGCAGAACGCGCACCCCCTTACCGGCTGCGACGACGCGAAGCTCGCGATCGTCCTCAACGGAATCGTCGAGAACTATCGGGAGCTGAAGGAAGGATTGGTCGCGGAGGGTCATCGCTTCAGCTCCGAGACCGACGCGGAGGTCGTCGTGCATCTCATCGAGCAGAGCTATGAGGGAGATCTGCTCGAGGCTGTCCGCGCCGTGCATCGTAAGCTCGAAGGACACTTCGCGTTCGTGGTGATCCACCACGACCATCCCGACATGCTGGTCGGCGTCCGGCGGCAATGTCCGCTCGTCGTCGGCGTCGGTGACGGCGAGATGTTCCTCGCGTCGTCCATTGCCGCGTTCCTCCGCGAGACGCGCCAGGTGCAGCTGATCGAAGACGACGAGGTGGTGCTCGTCACTCCGGAAGGCGCGCGCTTCTTCACCGACGAGGGCGAGGTCGAGCACAAGGACATCGAGCCGATCGACTGGGACGACGAGAGCGCCGTCAAGGGCGGCTACGAGACGTTCATGCTGAAGGAGATCTACGAGCAGCCGGAGGCGGTGCGCGAGACGATCGGCGACCGCGCGCGTCGCGGCAAGCTCGTGCTCGACGGCATCGGCCTCAACGAGCTCGAGATCCAGAATTTGCGGAGGATCGTGATCGTGGCCTGCGGAACGGCGTACCACGCCGCCGTCGTCGGGCGCTACATCATCGAGGAGTGGGCGCGGGTGCCGGTTGAACCGGACATCGCCAGCGAGTGGCGATACCGCAACCCGGTGCTCTCGAAGGACACGCTCGTGATCGGCATCACGCAATCGGGCGAGACCGCCGACACGATCGCGGCCATGCAGCTCGCGCGCAAGCAAGGTGCAAGGACGCTGGCGATCACGAACCAGCTCGGGACGCAGGTCACTCGAGAGGTCGATGCCGTGCTCTACACGAGAGCGGGGCTCGAGATCGGCGTGGCGGCGACGAAGACGTTCACCGCGCAAGTCGCGCTCCTCTCGCTGATCGCGCTGAAGCTCGCGCAGATCCGGCGCACGATGCCTCCGGACGAGATCGAGTTCATCCTCCAGGCCCTCTACGACCTACCGGAGAAGATGGAGCAGTTCCTCGACGGCGACCATCCCATCGAGGAGATCGCGCAGCGGCACTACAACAAGCCCTTCTTCCTGTACCTCGGCCGTCACATCGGTTTGCCCGTCGCCCTCGAAGGCGCGTTGAAGCTGAAGGAGATCTCCTACATCCCCACCGAGGCGTACTCCGCGGGCGAGATGAAGCACGGCCCGATCGCGCTGCTCGACTCGGAGACACCGGTCGTCTGCATCGCCACCGACCAGAAGGTCGTCTACGAGAAGGTCGTGTCGAACATCCAGGAGGTCCGCGCGCGAGGCGCGCAAGTGATCGCGATCGCGACCGACGGCAACGAAGACATTCAGCACCACGCCGACGACGTCATCTACGTGCCGCGCACGCCCGCGTTCCTGCAGGCGATTCTCGCCGTCCTGCCGCTCCAGCTGCTCGCGTACCGCATCGCGCGGCTGCGAGGCCTGAACGTCGACCAGCCGCGCAACCTCGCGAAGACCGTCACCGTCGAATAGAAGGGGCGCTAGGAGACGGCGGCGTCGCCGGGGCGCGGCTCGATCACGCCGGTGTCCGGCGGTCCGACCGGAATCGGCGGCGGACGGAGATACAGATACTCGTAGACGAGCGCAGCGAGTGCACCGCCGACGAACGGCCCGACGTACCAGACCCAGGCGTCGCTCCAGTGGCGCGACAGCAGCTGCGGCCCGAACGCGCGAGCGGGGTTCATCGCCGCACCCGTCATCGGACCACCCATCAGGACGTCCAGCGTGACGGTCAGTCCGATCGCGAGACCGGCGATCGACTTGAACGCGCCGCCCGGGTCGGCGGCGGTGGCGAAGATCACCCAGACGAGGAAGAACGTCAGGACGCCTTCGATCACGAGTCCCTGCCAGACGCTCACGCCACCGCTCAGCCCGGGTGAGCCGAGATTCACCAGGTCACGCGTCGTGGCCGGATAGAGCCAGCGCAGCAACGCTGCAGCGGCAACGGCGCCCGTGATCTGCATGCTCCAGTAGGCGACTGCGAGCGACGGCGCGATGCGGCGCGTGATGAAAAAGCCGAGCGTGACCGCCGGGTTGAAGTGACCGCCGGAGATGTGTCCGACAGCTGACGCCATCACTGCGATCACGAGGCCGTTGGCGAGCGCGACGGCGACCAGCGTGAGCCCGCTGTAGACGGCAACCGCGGACGGGCTCTGCAGGTCGGAAGCAAGCGTCTTGGCGAGCGAGAGCGTCGCGCCGGCTCCCACGAAGATCAGCGCGAACGTGCCGACGAACTCGGCAAAGCTTCGCCTGAACGGGTCGTGGTCCACGGCGGAGAAGCTACGGATGGAGTCGGACGGAACGGACTACGCGGCGCGGCTGTCGGCCACGCGGCCCTGGCGCACCGCCATGAGCGCGTCGTCGAGCTTGGCGAAGATCGCGAACGAGTCGCGCAGCCCGGTCAACTCGAGGATCTGATGCACCTGCGTGTAGTCGTGATCCGCAAGCAGGAGTGCGAAGCCGAGCGAGGACTTCTCCGCGCGGTGGCGGGCACCGAGCAGGACGCTCAGCGTGCTGGAGTCGATGAAGGTGGCGTCACGGAGGTCGACGACGACCCGCTGGCTCTGGTCGAGGAGCATCGTGAGCTCGTTGTCGAGCCGTTGTGACGAGTAGGCGTCGTGCTCGCCGACGAGAGCGACCACGGCCGCCGGCGGGTCCCGCCGGGCTAGGGTGACGGAGATCGGCGCCATGCGTTTCAACACGTAAACGCCGGGAGGGCCGATCCGGGTGCGGGTCAGTCGCCGAGGTCGCGCCGAAGGCGCTTCGTCTGGGCCCGGCGGCGCTTGTCGTCCAGGCGGCGCTGCTTCGAGCCCTCGGTCGGCCTCGTCGGCACGCGCCGTCGCTCCACCTTGAGCGCCCGCCGGAGCTGCTCCACCAGCCGCTCGAGCGCCAGCTCGCGGTTGCGCAGCTGGCTGCGCTGGTCCTGCGCGATCGCCCGCAGCACGGGACCGGCGCGCTTGCCCACCCTGCGCTTCTGCGTCTCGGTGAGCGCGCTCGAGGCCTCGACGTCGAAGACGGCTTCGACTCGGGTCTCCGACTTCTGTGCGTGCTGCCCGCCCGGCCCGCTCGAGCGCGAATAACGGAACTGCACTTCACCGAGCGGGAGAACGACCGACCGGGTCACGCGAATAGACTCGCCGTCCATGGCCGCAATTCTGCTTGACGTCGACGGCGTCTTCCAGGTTTCCGGGGATCCGATCGCGGGTGGAGCCGACGCCGTCCGCCGCCTCCGTGAGGCGGGCCACCGGCTGCGGTTCGTCACGAACAATACGACGCGTGCCCGGGCGACCCTGGTCGAAGAGCTGCGGGCGATGGGCATCGAGCTCGACGAGGAGGAGATGCAGACGACTCCTCGCGCGGCTGCGCACACGCTCGCGGGGCGGCGGGTGCTCGCGCTGACGATGCACGCGATCGTGGGGGAGTTCGAAGGCGTCGAGCTCGTGGGCGAGGACGCGGAAGCCGTGCTCGTCGGCGGAGCGGACGAGACGCCCGAGACGAACCTCGTCTTCAGCTACATGAACCTCGCGCGTGCCTTCCACGAGCTCGAAGCCGGCGCCCAGCTCTACTCCCTCCACAAGAACCGCTGGTGGCAGACCAAGCACGGCCCGCTGCTCGACGCAGGCGCGTTCGTCGCCGGCCTCGAGTACGCGGCCGACACCGACGCGATCGTGCTCGGCAAGCCGTCGACCCAGTACTTCGAGGCCGCGCTCCACGCACTCGACGCGGAAGCGAACATGACGTGGATGGTCGGCGACGACATCGACGCGGACATCGGCGGTGCGCAGGCGCATGGGATGAAGACGATCCTCGTCCGCACGGGCAAGTTCCGTCCCGACGACGTCGAGGCAAGTCGCATCCGGCCTGACGGGATCATCTCGTCGATCGCGCAGTTGCCCGACTGGCTGGAGGAGCACCTTTAAGGTCGGCGTGGACCTGATCGAGATCGCGCGAGTTCGGCGCGCACTCGAGCGCTACCCGCGCTTTCGCGAGCGCTGTTTCACGGAGGCGGAACAGGCGTACTGCGACTCGCGCCCGAATCCGGCGCAGAGCTATGCGGGGCGGTTCGCCGGCAAGGAAGCGGTTGGCAAGGCGCTCGGGTTCGGAGTCGCCCGCGCGTTCGCTTGGCGGGACATCGAGATCGCCGGACGGCCGAAGCCCTCGGTTCGCCTCAGCGGCCGGGTCGCGACCTGGGCGGAGCGCGTCGGAGCAGGCGCAATCGATCTGTCGATGACGCACTCGCGCGAGCTTGCGAATGCCGTCGCAGTGGTAGAAGACACCTGATGTTCGAACCGCTCTACACGGCGGAGGAGATGCGAGCCGCCGAGCAGGGCCACGATGTCGACGCGATGATGGAGCGGGCCGGGCGGGCGGTGGCGGACGCGGTCCTGCGCCGGTATCCCGATGCGCGCCGCATCGCCGCGGTGTGCGGCAAGGGTGCGAACGGTGGTGACGGCCGCATCGCGCTGCGTCTGCTCGCCGAGGCCGGCCGGGAGACGACCGAGTCCTTGGGCGGAGAGCACGACGTCGTGATCGACGCGTTGTTCGGCACCGGCTTCCATGGCGAGCCACGTGCCGAGGCCGCCGAGTTGATCGCCGCAATCAACGATTCGCCGGCACCGGTCGTCGCCGTCGACGTTCCCTCGGGCGTCGATGCCTCGACGGGGGAAGTCGCCGCCGCTGCGGTCCGCGCCGACCTCACGGTGACGATGCACGGCAGGAAGGTCGGACTGGCCGTCGCGCCCGGGCGTTTTCATGCCGGCGAGGTGGAAGTCGCAGACATCGGGCTCGAGCACACCGACACGCGCGTCCGACGCGTTACCGAAGACATCCTGCAATTGGTGCCGCGCCGAAGTGAGCGCGACACCAAGTACAGCTCGGGCTCGGTGCTGGTTGTCGGTGGCTCGCCCGGAATGACCGGAGCGGTGTGCCTCGCCGCCGAGGCAGCGTTTCGCGCTGACGCGGGCTACGTCGCGGTGGCGGTGCCGTCTTCTCTGCTCCCCGTCGTCGAGACGCTGCTCATCGAGGCGGTCAAGGCGCCGCGCGAGCGCGTGGACGAGCTGGCGAAGCGCGCCTCCGCTCTGGCGATCGGTCCCGGCCTCGGTCGCGGCGACGAAGAGCGCTCACTCGTACGGCGCCTGCTCGCCGAGCTCGAGGTGCCTGCGGTGGTTGACGCGGACGCGCTCTACGAGCTCGAGCCCGCGGCGTGGCCCGCGCCCCGCGTGCTGACGCCGCACGCCGGGGAGCTCGCGCGCCTGATCGGCGCGGAGTCGGAGTGGGTCGGCGAGCACCGGCTCGAGGCGCTCGCACAGGCAGTCGAACGCTACGGTTGCGTCGTTCTGCTCAAAGGGGCCGACACGCTCGTCGGAGCGCCTGGTGAGGCAGCCGCTCGTCTGCGACTCCGGGACCGCCGCGCTCGCAACCGCGGGCACCGGAGACGTGCTCACGGGCGTGATCACCTCGTTCCTCTCGAAGGGTATGGATGCGCGGCTCGCCGCCGCCGCCGGTGCGTTCGCGCACGGTCGCGCCGCTGCTCTGGCTCCGCACCAGGTCGGGCTCGTAGCGTCCGACGTGATCGACTCGTTGCCGCTCGCGCTCGCGTAGATGCATCGCTCCGAGCTCAACGTCGATCTCGGTGCCGTGCGGCGAAACGTCCGCACGCTGTTGCAGGCACTCGACGGAGCGCGGCTCTGGGCCGTCGTCAAGGCCGACGGGTACGGGCACGGCGCCGTCGACGTCGCAGGCGCCGCGTTGGGCGCAGGCGCGACCGCCCTCTGCGTCGCGACGATTCCCGAGGGGCTTGCGCTCCGGAACGAGTACCGAACGGAGCGCATCCTCGTCACGGGGCCCGCCGGTTCGAACCGCGAGGTTGCGCAGGCGCGTGACGCCGGGCTCGAGCTCGCAATCGGAGACGGCGAGATTCCCGAAGGGGTGCGCGTTCATCTCAAGCTCGACACCGGCATGGGGCGTTACGGCCTTTCGGAGCTCCCGCCGCCTCCCGCGGAGGTCGTCGGGTTGATGACGCATCTCGCCACAGCAGACAGTGACGTCGCGTTTGCGCGCGCGCAGCTCGAGCGCTTTCAAGTTGCAACGGAGGAATTCAGCCACCTGACGCGTCACGCCGCGAATAGCGCCGCTGCCCTCCGCCTGCCCGAGTCCCGCTTCGACGCTGCGCGTTGCGGAGTCGCCCTGTACGGGCTCTCACCGTTCAACACCGACCCGGCCGAGGACGGGCTCGAGCCCGTGCTGTCGTGGCAGACCTCGCTCGCGCAGGTCAAGCGACTCGAGCCCGGGCAGAGCACCGGCTACGGTCGCCGCTTCGTGGCAGAGAAGCCGACGTGGATCGGGATCGTCCCCGTCGGCTACGGCGACGGTTTCCGCCGTGACCTCACGGGCACCGAGGTTCGCGTTGCCGGAGAGCTGCGGCGCGTGGTCGGGACGATCTCGATGGACTCGTTCGCAGTCGAGCTCGACCGCGAGCTGCCCGCCGGGACACCGGTCGTCCTACTCGGGCACGGCATGCTCGCCGAAGCGCACGCGCGCGTCGCCGGCACGATCAACTACGAGCTCACGTGCGGGATCCAGAGCGGACCGCTCCGCGCCCGCAGGACCGTGATCGATGCCTGAATCGAACGTCGATGACGTCCGCGCCCGCTTCGGCGCGACCGCGGAGCTCGTCGCCGAGCACGCTGCGCAGCAGATCGCAACGGTTCGAGAGCAGGTGCGTTCGTTCGTCGCACCGAAGGGAGACGAGCGCGCTCTCGACGCGGGCACGGGCGCCGGAACGCTCGCGCTCGCCCTGGCGCCGCTCGTTCGTGAGGTCGTCGGCGTCGACATCGTTCCCGAGCTGCTCGAGCGCGCTCGCCGCGACGCACCCGAGAACGCCACGTTCGTCGAAGGCGACGCGACGTCGCTCCCGTTCGCCGACGGCTCGTTCGACCTCTCTTGTTCGCGCCGCGCGCTCCACCACATCGCGCGTCCGGAAATGGCGGTGGCGGAGCTTGCGCGCGTCACCGCAGTAGGAGGACATGTTTTCGTGGACGACCAGATCGCACCGGTCGACCCGCTCGCGGCGTTCGCACTGGACCGCTTCGAGCGCGCGCGGGACCCTTCGCACACGCGCACGCTGCCGGACGTCGATCTCAGCCAGCTCTTCGAGGCCAATGGGCTCGTCCTCCTGCGTACGCAGTTCCAGACGCACACGCGGAAGCTCGACTACTACCTCGAGCTCGCCGGGTGCCAAGGCGACGAACGGGAACTGGCACTCGCGCTCTCGCCGGGGGATCGCGACGCCTACGTTGCCGAGAGCGGCTGGTACCTCCTGCGCAAGCCGGGCTGATCAGTCTCTGCGATAGCCGGACCGGCCGGCGAGGCGCGCGACGAGACCGGGTGCGAGTGCCTGCGCGAGCGCTGCTGCTCTGTACCAGTGTGGTGCGAAGGTCTCGTTCGTGTCGCGCCTGAGCACCTTCAGCACTCGTCTCGCGACATGGTCGGGGCCTACGACAGTGCGACGGAGCAGGGCGCTGCGGAGCTTGGTCGCCTGCGGAAAGCCCTCCGTCTCGACGAATCCGGGGTTGACCGTGTGCACGTGGATGCCGCGTCCGCGCAGCTCTGCTGCCGTGGCGCGCGAGAAGGCGAGCTGCGCATGCTTCGACGCGGAGTACGGGCCTGCCGGGGCGAAGGCGACGGTCCCCGCGACAGAGACGATGTTCACCACGTCCGCGCGGCCCGCGGCTTCGAGGCCGGGGAGAAACGCGCGCAGCACCCAGACGCCGCCGAGGTAGTTCACGCGGATCAGCTCTTCGAGGCGATCGGGTTCGATCGTCGCGAAGCTCGCGCGCCCGGGGATGCCGGCGTTGTTCACGAGTAGGTGAATCGCGGGATGGCGATCGAGCACTGCGGCAGCGACGCGCTCGACGTCGTCGCGGTTGCCGACGTCACACAGCTCGTATTCGGCGCCGAGCGCACCTGCGAGTGCCTGGAGTCGATCCTCGCGGCGCGCAAGCAGCACGAGCTGCCAACCGTCCGCCGCGAGAGCGCGCGCGATTGCCTCGCCGATCCCGCTCGAAGCGCCGGTGACGACCCCTATGTGGCCGGCTACCGGCACACCCTGGCCTGTCGCGTCGCGCTGGCGGTACGTCCGCCGCTGTCGGCCGCCACGGCCCGGAGTTCGTGTCGTCCTGCCGCCGCGCGGCGCGTCGACCACGTCGCCGAGAAGAGCCCGGCGCCGCCGCGCCGGTCGACGGCGACCCGCTTGCCGTCGACGAAGAAGCGCACTGCTGTGATCCGCTTCGTCGAGCTCGCAGCCACGACGAATCCTGCGGTCTTGGCGAGACAGGCATTCGCCGCGGGAGTGACCCAGGTCAGTGCTGGGCCGGAGACCGCCGTGATGCGCACGGTTCTGAAGGCCGTGTTCGGGAGGACGTTGTCTCCGACCGTATTGACGTTCTTCGACTCCTGGAAGTCGGACGCCGACAGAACTGCGCGCGTGCGCCCGTTCTTGATCGCCGCTGCCTGGCTTGGCAGCGGGAAGACCGCGATACCGGAGAGCGGGTCGTAGAGCGCGGCGCCGACGAGCACACCGCGATACGCGATGACGAGCGACAACGGATCGACGCCCGCTCCGCTGTCCACGGCCCGCGCGACGATCGTCGGGCGTCCTGCGGCAACGCGCTGCGTCAGCAGGCGAAGCGTCGGCGGCCGCACGTCGTTCACCCACGAGCGGAGCACGTAGCTGCCGGGGAACCTGGCGTGCGTGAACGGGTCGGATCCGGAATCGACCGAGATGTAGAAGCGCTGCGCCTTCGGGAACGACGCGCCGGCGGAGCCGATGTCGACACGGAAGTCGTACATCAGCTCGTTCACGTTCACCGGCGTCCCGGCATAGCCCTGGACATCGCGCTCGTTGGGCGAGCCGAGGAACCAGGGATCGATGAGCGAGCCGGCGCTCGAGACCTGGACAGCCACGCCGAGGTTCGCGACCGGCCTGTCGACGCTCGTCGTGTAGAGCGTCTCCGTTCCGGTCTCGTCCATCGTCGGTCCGGTGTAGTCGGGCGGCGGCCCGAACGGCGCGGCGGGGCAGCAGTAGGAGGAGACGCGGTTCTGGCCGTTGATCGTGTCGCCCAACTGGAACTTGCGGAGCTGCACCGGTTGCATCAGCGCGACCTGCGGCCTGCCGACGAAGAACTCGTACGGGATCTTGCGCGTAAGCTCGCCGCGTCGCAGCAGGATGAAGCCGTAATCCTCACCCACAGCGGCCGCGGCGCTGCCTCTCGCGACGGCGACGAGATCGGCTTCGCCGCCGGGTGGCACGACGATCGCCGGCGCGACGTCGAGCGCAGCTCCGGCCGAGGTGGCCTGCGGCGCCAGAGCGACACTCCAGGTTCCGCCGCCGTCGCCTGCGTCGGTGATGCGGACGAGGAGCGCCTTGCTGTCGCTGCCGCGACTGACGTTCAGGTCCCCGAACGAGAGGGACGAAGGCTCGGTGAAGACGCGCGGCGATGCAGCCCGGGGCAGGTTCACCAGGCCCCCGCCTTCGAGTGTCACCGGCGCCTCCTGCGTCCGCGCGGTGTCCGCCCACGCCGGAAGCGCTGTCGAAACGAGCGCCGACTTCACCTCCGGCGCCGACCAGCCCGGATGGAGCTCCAGCAGGAGCGCGGCCGCGCCGGCGACGTGCGGCGCCGACATGCTCGTCCCGTCGAAGACCGCAAACGGCGAGCCGCCGGTGAACTCCGGCAGCGTCGAGGAGAGGATCTGTCCGCCCGGCGCTGAGACGTCGGGCTTCAACAGGTGCCCGAACGCAGTCGGGCCACCCGACGAGAAGCTCGTGACCACGCCGCTCCGGCCGTTCTCGACGCGCTCGATCGTAGTTCCGATCGTCACGTCGGCGGCGCTGCCGTTCTTCGCGAGATACGCGCGGAGCCGTGCGCCGTCGTAGTCGGTGATCATTCCGGCCGGCAACGGCAGCTCGACGGGAATCGCGTCGGGGCCGCCGGCGCGGTTGTCGACGAGTACGAGCGCGACGGCGCCGGCCTGAGCTGCGCGCACCGCCTTCGAGAAGAACGTGCAGTGGCCGCGCGTCAGGAGCGCGACGTCGCCGTCGAGCGATCCCGCCCGCAGGAACGACTTCGTTTCGTTGTTCGTGTCGTCGTCCGGCCCGCAGAGGCGACGGTCGACGGGCTTGCCATCGGTGCCCGTCAACGCTCCGACGTCGACGAGGCGGTGAGGCGCGAAGGCATAGTCGCTGGGAAAGCGGGTGCCACCTGAGCCGGCGATCGGAAGCCGCTTCACGTCCGCGGGAGCGCTCCGGGATGTGACCGAGAGGGTCGGGGCGAAGACATGCGTGTTCGAGACGGCTGCAACGCTGATCGCGTCAGGCGCCGAGCCCGGCGAGCCGATCGTGCCCATCCCGAAGTTGTCGCGGTCGTTTCCGGCGGAGATCACGGGCACGACTCCGGCGGCGCTCACGTTACGAATGACGTCGACCATCGCGTCGTTTGCGGGCTCCGTCTCGGGGCCGCCGCCCGAGAAGTTGATGACGTTCATCCCGTCGCGCACTGCGGACTCGAACGCTGCGGCGATCTCCGGCGTGTTGGCGATGTCTCCGCCGTCCGGCAGCGGAACGTTGAAAACCCGGTAGTTGCCGATGTAGGCGCGTGGCGCGACACCGGTCAGGCCGCAGGTCGGCGGATGATCACGGCCGCCAGGCGAACAGGTTCCCGCATCGCCTGCGGCGATCCCTGCGACGTGGGTTGCGTGGAACGACGCCTCGCGATCGATCGGCAAACGGCCGCCCGCCCCAGAATTTGGGCCGGGAAACGCGCGGGCGACTATCACCTTGGGTGTCGTCCACTTGAGCCCGCCCTTGGGAAACCCGGCGGGATACGAGTAGCCCGCCGGGTTCAAGAATGGATTCGTGCTGTCGACGCCGTCGTCGACGATCGCGATCTTCAGCCCGTCGCCCTTGGCCCCCGTCATCGCCTGCAGCTCGGTGGCGCCGATCACCGCTGTGCTCGTGTCGGTCGCGAGGTGGTAACGCAACGTCGGATAGATCTTGCGGACGAAGCCGAGCCGGGCGAGCGCGGGCAGCTTCGTTGCGGGCAGCGACACGGTCAGCCCGTCGAGAACGACCTGGAAGCGACGACCGATGCGTGCCTGCGGGATCGCGCGCAGCAGCTGCGCTGCGGCGCTGTGCTGAACGGCAGCGACGCGGGCGAGATAGAGACGCGAGGCGCGGCTCGAGACGTCGAGCTGCTCGCGCGGGCCGAGCCGGGTGAAGCTCCGCGCGGGCGCGGCCGCGAGAGGCGTGAGCCCCAGCCCGACGATCACACGAACCCGCCCGCTTGCGTGCTGCCTTGGAATCGCCAGCGACCCGGCACGGACCCGAGGCACGGTCCGGTCGCCGAACGTGCGCTTGATGTGAAGGAACGACGCGCCGGCCGGGCCTACCGACGCGAGCGCCGCCGCAACGGCAAGGAGACCCACGAAACGGCGCAAGGCGACGCAATCTAGCCGAAGGGATTTATGCTCGCCCCATGACGGGGATGTACGAGGGCAAGCGCGGACTGATTCTCGGGGTCGCGAACAAGCGCTCGATCGCCTGGGCGATCGCGAAGCGCCTCGCCGACGCCGGGGCGGAGCTCGCGTTCACGTTCCAGGGTGAGCGAATCGAGAAGAGCGTGCGGGAGCTGGCCGAGTCTGTCTCGAGCCCGCTCGTCACCGAATGCGACGTGCGCTCGGACGAAGACGTTGCCCGAGTCTTCCGCGAGGCCGGCGAGGCCTTCGACGGCGGCCTCGACCTGCTCGTCCATTCGGTTGCCTTTGCCGCGGCCGAGGATCTCGAGGGCCGGTTCACCGACACGCCGCGCGACCGCTTCTGGATGGCGCTCGATGTGAGCGCCTATTCGCTCGTGTCGTGTGCGCGCGCGGCGGAGCCACTGATGGCCGCTCGGGGTGGTGGCTCGATCGTGACCATGACGTACCTCGGCGGCGAGCGCGCGGTCCCGCACTACAACGTCATGGGTGTCGCCAAGGCGACGCTCGATGCGTCGGTGCGCTACCTCGCGTGGGATCTGGGCGAGAAGAACATCCGGATCAACGCCGTGTCCGCCGGACCGGTGCGGACACTCGCGGCGCGCTCGATCGCCGGCTTCCCGACGATGGAAGCGATCGTCGAGGAGCGCTCACCGCTGCACCGCCACATCGACGCCGACGATGTCGGCGCTGCTGCCGCGTACCTGCTTTCGGACGACGCCAAGAACGTGACCGGAACGACGTTGTACGTCGACTCCGGGTATCACGCTATGGGGATGTAGCCACCTTCAGGAGCCTCACGCCGACCTGGTGTTTCTGATCCGCGACGGTGATCAGCGAGGGCACGTCGACGGTGACGAGATGCCAGCCCACGTCGCGGAGCTTCACGCCGAGCCGTCCGTCCACCGTGACCCGCGGAGTCAGTACAGAGGGAGCGAAGTCGAGCTCGAGCCTGCCCTTACCGTAGATCCAGAACGGCGCGTGCGTCTCGCTCATGTAGCGGCCAGACGCGGTGGAGGCGAACCAGCCCTGGCAGAAGACGGGACGTGACCGGTCGGGCTCGATGCGCTTCGGCGCGATGCCGACGCCGCCTCGCTCGAACAGCCAGACCGCCCCGGCCGTGCGCTGCACGCTCCAGTCGTGCTCGAGCAGCCCGCGCGCTGCGAACCAAGCGCTGCTCGGGACAGCGGGGTTGTGCACGTAGAGGCCGCGATGCAGCGCGATCGAATCGACGCCGAGCCGAGCGAGCTCGCCGGCCATGTCGCCGGACCAGTCGCCGCAGTTGAGCCGCTGCAACCGGTCGGCGACGACCTTCGCCTGCCGCGGTGCGGTGGTCGAGTAGCCGCTGGGGCGCTCGCGCTGCGCGGCGGTGTCGTACCAGAGGTACACGCTGCCGTAATGCACTCCGGGATCGAAGATGGGCAGCTCGAGCAAACGCCCGGCCGCGGTCGGCGTCGCGCCGGCCGGATCGCCCGGCTTGGAGCTCCCGTAGACGTGAGCGTGCAGATCAAAGAGCAGCAGCACGATTGCGAGGGGAGCGACGATCACTCGTTTCGTCTGCGCGACGGCGTAGGCGAAGAGCGCGGCGATGCAGAGACTCGCGATCGGCAGGAGTCGCTCCGGGACACGCGGGAAGCGAAACGGCGGCAGCGCATGCCAGAGAGCCGAGTAGACAGGTGTGCGCGTGCCGAGGGCGAGCACCAGTGGGATGAGCGCGCCGGCGCCGAGAATCGCCGCCAGCCGGAATCTGCGTGTGCGGAGCAGCAGCACGAGCCCCGCAAGCGCGACCAGCGGTGTCAGCCAGCCGAGAAAGACGAACTGCTCGCTGCGCGAATGGTCGACGTGTCGCGAGAAGAAGTCCCCGACACGCGCGGAATAGAACGTGATCTCGTTGAGCGAGCGTCCGCCGGATTGGGTCGAGCGTGCGATCACGGTCTGGCGGACGACGAGGCCCGCACCGACCGCTGCGAGTGCGCCCGCCACGGCGCCGAGCAAGAGGCGCCTGTCGCGCGTGCGGCAGAGCGCGTACGCGACGAAGAACGGAATCGTGCCGAGCGCTAGATGAACCTGACCCGACAGCGGGATCGACGCAAGCGCCGCCCCGGCGAGGGCCAGCCACCAGCGGCTGCCCTTTCGCGCCCGCTCGAAGGCCCAGAGCGAGAGGGGGAGGAGCATCGAGATCGGCCCGAGCAGATGGCCGACGCTCTGCTCGACCCGATACGGCGCAATCGCGAACGCCAGCCCGCCGGCGAGCGCAGGAGCGCGCGCCAGCCCCAGCTCGCGCAGCCAGGCGCAGGCCGCGAGGCCCGCCAGGCAGTAGCAGAGGAGCTGCAGCGCGTTCCAGCCGCCGACGAAACCGAGCACCGCCTCCAGGGGCCAGAAGACGATGCCGAACGGCCAGCCCGGGAAGTTCGGCTGCGGCTTTGCCTCCGGCCGGAACGTGTAGGGATCGCGCCAGGGCGCGCGCCCGTGCTCGAGCTGGTGGCCGACGAGCCAGTAGTGGTAGAGCGTCTGCAGATGGTCCCCGGGCGAGGTCTCGCCGTGCGCCGGTGCGCCGCCCGAAAGGAAATCGCTGCGGGCATGCAAGACCGCCGGCCAGGTCGCCGCCACCCCGGCGGCGAGGTACAGCGCGGCGGCGAGCGCTACAAAGCCTGCGCGGCGCGAAGCAGCTCGTCCAAGTCCGGCACCTCGGCCGTGTCGTAGCGCCATGCGCCGCGGACCGTACCGTCCTGGGCGACGAGGAAGGCGCTTCGATCCGCCACTCCCTCGTGGCCTCGGAACTCGCCTCGCACTCCGAACGCGTCCATCGCCTCCGTGTTCCAGTCGGAAAGGAGTGGAAAGTTCAGGTCGAGCGCCTGAGCCCACGCGATGTGCGTCCACCCGGAGTCACGGGACACGCCGAAGACGCGAACGCCCGCTGCGCCGAACTCCGCGCTCCTGTCACGCAGGAGCTCCATTTCGTGCGTTCAGGTGGAGGACCAGTCGAAGAGGTAGAAGACGAAGAGAGCAGGCCCGTCCGCCAGCAGCTCGTCGACCGTCCGCCGCTCGTTGGGAGCGGTCCACACCGCAGCCTGAGGAACGCTGTCTCCGACCGCGAGCATTCGGCGACCCTACTTCGCCAGATGCGGCTCGGCCGCGACTTCCGTCGCGTCGGCGATCTCGCTCACGACTTCGACGATGTCGCGGTTCGCGTTGAAAACTCGTAGCTGCCGGTCGGCGCCGTTGCCGTTTCCAAGAATCTCCTCGATTCCTGCCAGCTCGCGGTCCGAGCCGAGCTCCCGCGCATGCGGCTCGATTTCCTTGACCGTGCGCCGGATCAGCTGCGCGACCGCGACGCGGTTCCGGCGCCCCGTCGCCAGGTCCATGAGCGGGGCCTCGAGGCCGTATCTCCCGGCGAGCCATTTGTTCTCGGTGGTGAGGATGCGGTGGTAGGAGGGAATGTCGTCGCCGCGGTCGTACCGCTCGGAGAGCAGCTTCACGAGCGCCTGGCAGTAGGCGACGATCGCGAGGACGTGCTCGAGGCGCGTGACGGCGTCGCAGATGCGCACCTCGATCGTGCCGAGCCGTGGATGCAGCCTGATGTCCCACCAGATGTGCGTGTAGTCCGCGATGCAGCCCGTCTTCTCGAGCTGGCCCACGACCTCGGCGTAGTCCGCGTAGCTCTCGAACCGCGGCGGCGGGCCAGAGCGCGGGAACGCTGCGAAGACCATCTGCCGGCTCGAGCGGAGCCCGGTCGGCTCGCCGCGCCAGAACGGCGAGCTGGCGGAGAGGGCGAGCAGCGGGCCGATGTGCGGCAAGAGCCCGTTGACGACCTGGATCGCCTTGTCGGGATCGTCGACCGCGACGTGGATGTGCATGCCGAAGATGAGCTCGCGTCTCGCGACGTACTGCATCTGGTCGACGAGCGAGCGATAGCGGTCGCGGGCCGTGATGCGCTGGCGCTCGAAGAGGCTGAAGGGGTGCGTGCCGGCGGCGCCGACTCGAAGCCCCTGCTCGCGCGCGACGCCGCAGACGTAGCTGCGAATCTTGCGCAACTGCTCCGCGACCTCGCTCGTCGTATGACAGACGGGCGTCGCGATCTCGAGCACCGACTGCATCAGCTCCGCGTTGATGACCGGCTCGAGCTCGTGCCCGGCGACCGCGGCGAGCACGGTGTCGATGTGCTGGACGAGGTCGAACGTCTCCGCGTCGAGGAGCATGTACTCCTCCTCGACTCCGAGTGTGTACGCGTCGCTCTTGCCGAAGGCGTGGTCGAGGACGCTCCCGCCGGGTGCGAACCTCGCTCCCTTGCCCGTGATCGACGCGGGATAGATCTGCCTGCCGTCTGTCTCCATACCGGAGTCTTACTCCTCTGGGAGCAGTGCTTCAGCTTCGATCTCGACGAGCCAGCGTGGATCGAGGAGACCTGCGGTGACGAGCATGGTGCTGGCGGGCCTGACGTCGGCGAACACCTCGCCGTGCGCGCGCCCGACTTCTTCCCAGTCGTTGACGTCCAGGAGAAACGTCCGCGTGCGCACGACATGCTCGGGTGCGGCCCCGGCCTCGGCAAGGGCCGTCACGATGATCTCGAGGCAGCGGCGCGCCTGGCCGTAGGCGTCGCCCGGTGGATCGGCTCCCTCGGGCATGACCGCGCAGGTGCCGGCGACGAAGACGTGGCGCCCGTCGCGCACGGCGCGCGAGAACCCTACCGAGGCTTCGAAGGGGGAGCCCGAGGAGACGAGACGGCGCGCCACCGATCTAGTATCGCCCGCCCGTGGACGCTCTACGACCGATCGACGAGTGGCCGGCGCCTTTTGCGGCCGCCGGGGTGCTGCGAAGCGGGGAGGTTCTCGCGACTCACGGTGCGCGAGACGAGGTCGTGCGCTGGGCCTCCGTGACGAAGCTCGTGACGGCGCTCGCGGCACTCGTCGCGGCGGAGGAGGGCGTGATCGACCTGGACGAGCCCGCCGGCCCGCCCGGCTCGACGGTGAGGCACCTGCTCGCGCACGCATCTGGGCTGCCCTTCGAAGCGGGCGGGCCGACCGGACAGCCTGGGCGCCGCCGCGTCTACTCGAACGTTGGCTTCGAGACGCTCGCCGATCACATCGGCACGCAGGCGGCAATGCCGTTCACCGAGTACCTGAACGCGGGCGTGCTCGAGCCGCTCGGGATGCACGCCGAGCTGCGCGGTTCACCTGCCGCGGATCTGCACGGCTCGCTCGACGATCTCCTGCTCTTCGCATCCGAGCTGCAGCGTCCGACGCTCGTCGCAGGTGAGACGCTCGCCGAGGCGACGACGGCGCAGTTCCCAGGTCTCGCCGGTGTGCTCCCGGACTTCGGTCGCTTCGATCCGAACGACTGGGGGCTCGGCTTCGAGCTGCGAGACGGCAAGTCGCCGCACTGGACCGGGACGCGGAACTCGCCGCAGACGTTCGGTCACTTCGGCGGGAGCGGCACCTTCCTCTGGGTCGATCCCGACGCGGGCCTGGCGCTCGGCGTCCTCACCGACCTCGAGTTCGGTGAGTGGGCGAAAGAAGCGTGGCCGCGTCTGTCAGACGCCGTGCTCGTCGAGGAAGCCTAGGACGAGCCGGTTGAACTCGTCGGGCCGCTCGAGGTTCGGCAGGTGCGCGGCCCCTCCGATCGTGGCTCGCTCGGCATCCGGGAGCTCGCGGGCAAGGCGGTCGCCGATGCGGATGATGTCGACGACGTCCTCGTCGCCGGTGACGACGAGCGTCGGGACGGCAACATCGCCGAGTCGCTGCGACGCCGGCGGGTCCAGCTTGAGGGCTTTCAGGTCATCCGGCCACTCCTGCCGGAACGCGTCCAGCTGCATCTCGGCGACGAGGTCGCGGACCTTCGGATCGACCTCGTCGAGAGTTCGGCGTGGGCCTGCGACCCAGAAATCGAGATTCACGTTGACGGCGGCCTCGAGATCGCCGCGCTCGATCGCCTCCGTTTCGGCCTTGTCGAAGTCGTTCAGCTCGCCGGCCCAGTCGTGGTCGTCGATGCCGGCGCCGACGAGCACGAGCGCCGTGACCCGCTCGGGTGTGTCGAGCGCGAGCTCCAGCGCCGTCAGCCCGCCGAGCGACGTTCCGACGATCGCTGCGCGCTCGACGTCGTAGGCGTCGAGGGCGGAGTCGACCGAACCGCGGTAGGAGACCGGGTTCGTCTCGATCGGAGACTTCCCGAAGCCGGGCAGGTCGACGCGAACGACCGTGTGCGCCTTCGCGAACGGCCGGAGTTGCGGCTCCCACATCCGCGAGTCGGCGATGCCTGCGTGGACGAGCACGACCGCAGGGCCTTTCCCGTGCCGGTCGTGCCAGACGCTCATGTGTCGTCGACGAACAGCGGTCGGATGTATTCGGCGAACGTCTGACGATCACAGCTCGCCACGGTCACCGGCGTGAGCGCGCGAACCGACGCGGTGCGCGGCATGTGCATCGCGAGTGCAACTTCGCCGAAGTAGTCGCCGGGACGAAGCACGCCTTGTTCGCCGCGGCTTCGCTGACTCACCGACAGCATCCCGCTGAGCACGACGTAGAAGCGCTCGCCGGACTCGCCCTCTGACACGACGCTGGCGCCGGCGGGAATCTCCTCGCGCGTCATGTTCTGCGCGAGCTTGCCGAGCGTCTCGCCCGGCAGTGTGGCCAGGAGCCCGATTCGCGACAGCTCATGCTGTGTCGCGCCGGCAGCGCGCGGGCTCACTCTTCGCGCTCCTCCTCGGTCTGACGCGGGTTGTCCTCCCAGTTGCCGCGCTGCGCCTCTTCGTCCTGCAGGCGCTCGGGGCTTTCCTCCTGCTCTTCTTCGGTCGGCTCGGGCTGATCGTGCATGGTCCTCCTCGTGGGCACACTCGACGCTTGGCGGTTCTGTCCGGTCTGTGGCGAGGCTATCGACAAGGTCGAAGACCGCGTCGAGTGCCGGGCGTGCGGCTTCGTGGGCTACGCGAACGCCGTGCCCGGTGCCGAGGCCGTCTGTTTCGACGAGCGCGGCCGCGTTCTGCTCGGCCGTCGCGCCGTCGACCCGGGCCGCGGGCTCTGGGACTTGCCCGGCGGCTTCCTGCACGAGGACGAGCATCCGGTTGACGCGCTTCGCCGCGAGGTGCGCGAGGAGACCGCCCTCGAGCTCGCTTCGCTCGAGTTCCTCGGCTTCTGGCTGGAGCCCTACGACGGGCGGATAGTGCTCTGCCTGGCGTGGACGGCGCGGGTGACCGGTGAACCACGTGCGGGCGACGACCTCGTCGAGCTTGCGTGGTTCGAGCCCGGCGAGCTACCACAGCCCGAGGAGCTCGCCTTCTCGCACTATCCGGCGGCGCTGGCCGCAGCGCTAGCCCGGCGGAACGAGCACGCGTAGCGCTCCCGGCTCGATCGTGAACTCGATCGGCGTCTGCAGAACCTCGGGCTCGCCGTCGATCGCCGCCTGCAGCGCATGCTCCGCTGCGTCGATGCTGAAGGCCTCGCCGCTGCGCTCGGCCGGATCGGCGCCCGGGCTGTACAGATAGAGCTTCCCCTCGTCGAGTCGCTCGCGCGACCCGAGCGACGGCAGCTCGAGCTCGTACGCATTGTTCGCCACGAGCACGAGCCGGCTCTCGATCGGTTCGCCGTCGACCGTGATGCCGAGCGGATGCCGGTGCGTGACCAGGATCGCCCACGCACGGACGCGCGCAAAGGCGTCACGGCGGCGGCGATGGTCTTCGCGCCGGTGGACGAGCCTCGCGTAGACGCCGAGCGACACGTTGTTCAGGAACAACCGCTTGCCTGCGCGTCCGACGTCGATGCGCCGCTCCCGGCCGCCGAACGCGCGCAGCGCCGCGATCGGGTCGTCCCGGTCGAGGCCGAGGTCGCGGGCAAAGTGGTTGCGCGTTCCGAACGGGATGCACACGAAAGGCAGGTCACGTTCCAGCGCAACCTCTGCGACTGCGGCCAGCGAGCCGTCGCCGCCGGCCATGCCCAGCGCCTCGGCGTCCGCGGAGCGCGCGAGCTCGGTGAGATCCTCCCCTTCCCGCAGCAGATGAGTGGTGACACCGAGCCGCTCGGCCTCGGCAACAAGCTCCTCCGCAGTTGGAGAGCCCTTGCCCGAGCGAGGGTTGATGAGGAGGAAGCCGGCCAACGAGCAGCCCAGCGTACTGGGACTCTCCGACACGCAAATGAGCCGTTCGGCCCATGGCGCCGTCCGGCGGACGTGCCGATATTTAGAGCCATGAGTGAACGCGGCCTTCACCAGATCGAAGACGACCTCAGCGAGACCTGGCTCGAGGACTGGGCCGGGGCAGGCGTCCTCGAGATCGAGGCTCTCCTCGCCAAGCATCTGGCGTTCCTGAGCTTCCTCGAGTCACAAGAGGCGTAAAGACTCGCTGCAGCGCTCCGGCCCGGGATCACTTAGATTGCCGGGCAATGAAGCTGAGCTACCTCTGGCGCGGGCTTCCGGGTCACCCGATTCATCCGCCGCTGACGGATGCGACCATCGGGACGTACACTTTTGCGACGGTCGCCGGGCTCGCTGAGGTAACGGGGATCACCCAGAACAACGGCGCGTACGGCTGGTGGATCGCACTCGTCTTCGGTCTGATTTTGACGGTGTTCACCGCGTTGACCGGACTGATCGACTGGCTCTCGATCGAGCGCGGCACCGAGCTCTGGAAGACCGCGACGGCGCACGCGATCGCGATGGTCTCCGCGACCGTGTTCTTCTTGCTCGCAGCGCTCATCGGTCACGCGCAGTACACGCACGGCAACGTCAGCAGCGGGGCTTACACGTTGACGGTGATCGGGTTCCTGCTGATGACTCTCGGCGGCTGGTTCGGCGGCGCGATCGTGTTCGTCCACGGCATGCGCGTGCTCAACCTCGTGCGCGAGCCTGCGGGACGGGCGGTCTCGCCCATCCCGCACGCCGAAAAAGAAGAGGCCGAGGGCTCCTAGCCTTCGGCGTCGGTCAGCCCGAGCGCCTTCTCCAAGCCGGCCTTCGGCTGGGCGCCGACCGCGGCGGCCGTGGGCTCGCCGTTCTTGAAGAGGATCATCATCGGGATCGACTGAACGCCGAAGCGCTGAGAGAGCGCCGGCTGCTCGTCGATGTTCACCTTGACGAGCTTCAGGTCGCCGTTCCGTTCCTCGACGATCCGGTCGAGCACCGGCGACACCGCGTGGCACGGGCCGCACCACTCTGCCCAGAAGTCGACGATCACGGGCTTGTCGCTCTGGAGCACTTCCTCTTCGAAGCTCTGTTCGGTCACTGTCGTTGCCATTGAGTCCTTTCTAACGAATTCGTCGGTCGTACCCACTGACCAACGCTTTGGAACCCTCGAATGTTCCGCGCCTACAATCGGCAGGGTGTTCGAGCCGCTCCCTCAGTATCCGGATCACCCCGCCCTCGAGGAGGAGGTGCTTGCCTGGTGGGAGCAGGAGCGGATCTTCGAGCGGCTCAGAGAGCGTAACCGGGGCGGGCCGCACTGGAGCTTCTTCGACGGGCCGAAGACCGCGAACACGACCGACGGCCTCGGCGTCCACCACCTTTGGGGTCGCACGTACAAGGACCTGTTCCAGCGCTACAAGGCGCTGCAGGGGTTCGACCAGCGCTACCAGAACGGTTTCGACTGCCAGGGGCTCTGGGTCGAGGTCAAGGTCGAGCGGGATCTGGGCCTCAACTCCAAGCGGGAGATCGAGGAGTACGGGCTCGACAAGTTCGCGCGGCGCTGCCGCGAGCTCGTCGCGGAGTCGGCCCGGGTGGTCACGCGTCAGTCGATCCGGCTCGGCCAGTGGATGGACTGGGGCAACGACTACTACACCTTCAGCGACACGAACATCGAGTACATCTGGCGCTTTCTCAAGACGTTGCACGAGCGCGGCGCCCTGTACCAGGGCCACCGCTCGACGGAGTGGTGTCCGCGCTGCGGCACGTCCATCTCGCAGCACGAGCTCTCGCAGTCGGACGTCTACCGCGACAAGTCGGACCCGTCGCTCTTCGTCCGCTTCCCCCTGAAGGGGCGCGACCGCGAGTCGCTCGTCGTGTGGACGACGACGCCGTGGACGCTGCCGGCGAACGTGGCGGCAGCAGTCAATCCCGACGCGGAGTACGGCAAGCAGGACACCGGCGAGTGGGTGGCGGTCGAGCGCTTCCCCGACGGCGAGTTCCTCGAACGCGTTCGCGGCTCCGAGCTGGTCGGGCTCGAATACGAAGGGCCGTACGACCACCTTCAGCCCGCGCAGGGGATCGTGCACCGCGTGATCCCGTGGGACGAGGTATCGCTCGAGGAAGGGACCGGCATCGTCCACATCGCGCCGGGCGCCGGCTCCGAGGACTTCGAGCTGTCGAAGGTGCACGACCTGCCCGTCTTGACGCCGGTCGGCGAGAGCGGCCGCTTCCTGCCCGAGTACGGCTGGCTGCACGGCACGTCGACCGTCGAGGCGGCCGACCAGATCGTCGGCGACCTGCGCGAGCGCGGGCTGCTCGAGCACGCCGAGACGTACGTCCATCGTTACCCGCACTGCTGGCGCTGCGAGACGCCGCTGATCTTCCTCCTCGTCGACGACTGGTTCATCGCGGTCGAAGAGCTGCGGCCGAAACTGCTCGAGGCGAACGCCGCCGTCGAGTGGACCCCCGCGTTCTACGGCAAGCGCATGGACGACTGGCTCCGCAACATGGGCGACTGGAACATCTCGCGCAAGCGCTACTTCGGGCTGCCGCTGCCGCTCTATCCGTGCGCGTGCGGGCACCTCAACGTGATCGGCTCGAAGGCGGAGCTGGAAGCCCGTGCAACGTCGGGGCTCGACCAGCTCGAAGAGCTGCATCGTCCCTGGGTCGACAATGTGCTGATCAGCTGCGAGTCGTGCGGCGCCGACGTCAAGCGCGTGCCCGAGGTGGGCGACGTGTGGCTCGACGCCGGCATCGTGCCGTTCTCCACGCTCGGCTGGCAGAACCCGGAGTGGATCCCGGAGGGCTATGCAACAGGAGCGGCGAAAGGCCTGACGCGCGCGGATCTTCCCGACCACGCGTACTGGGAGAAGTGGTTCCCCGCGCACTGGGTGACCGAGATGCGCGAGCAGATCCGGCTGTGGTTCTACTCGCTGCTCTTCATGTCGGTCGTGCTCGACGGACGGGCGCCGTACCAGAAGGTCCTCGGGCACGAGGACGTGCGCGACGAGCACGGCCACGAGATGCACGGCTCGCGCGGAAACACGATCGAAGCACAGGAAGCGCTCTCCCGCATGGGCGCCGACGTGATGCGGTGGATGTACTGCGAGCAGGCGCCAACGCAGGGTGTGAAGTTCGGCTACACGCCGGCCGGGGAGATCAAGCGCAAGCTCCTGACGCTCTGGAACTCCGTCAAGTTCTTCATCGACTACGCGAACGTCGAGAAGTTCGAGCCGCAGGCGCCGGCTGCGCGGAGCACGTCCCAGCCGCTCGACCGCTGGCTCTATGCGCGCACCGACAAGCTCGTCGCCGACCTGGAGGACGGTTACGACCGCTTCTGGACGCCCGACGTCACGCGCTCCTTCATGGCCTTCGTCGATGATCTGTCGAACTGGTACATCCGCCGGTCGCGGCGCCGTTTCTGGAACGGAGACGAGGAGGCGCTGCAGGCGCTCTGGTACGCGTTGACGCGCGCGGTGCAGGTGATCGCGCCGGTGATGCCATTCCTCGCGGATCACCTGTGGCGTGTCCTGCGCACGGACGACCGGCCCGACTCGGTCTTCCTGGAGCCCTGGCCGGCGCGCGGGGAGCTCGACGAGCAGCTGCTCGAGGAGGTCGCAGAGGTGCGGAGCATCGTCGAGCTCGGACGCCAGGCGCGGGGCGAAGCCGGCCTCAAGCTGCGCCAGCCGCTGCGCCGCGTCGTCGTGCAGGGCGCGCAGAAGGCGCAAGGCCATGCCGACGAGATCGCGGAGGAGCTACGGGTGAAGGAGGTCGAATTCGGAACCGTCGAAGCGACAGAGCTGCGCGTCAAGCCGAACCTGCCCGTCCTGGGGCCGAAGCTCGGCAAGGAGCTCGGCGCCGTACGCGCAGCGTTGCAAGCGGGCGAGTTCGAGCAGCTGGACGGCGGAGGCGTTCGCGTCGACGGACGCGAGTTCGGGCCGGACGAGATCCTCGTCGAGCGCAGCGCCGGCGAGGGTTGGGTGCTCGCCGAAGCCGACGCGCTGACCGTCGCCCTGACGACCGAGCTCGACGATGAGCTCCGGCGCGAAGGCCGCGTCTACGACCTGACGCACAAGCTGAACACGATGCGCAAGGACGCCGGCCTCGCGCTGACCGATCGCATTCGAGTCGTCCTACCGAAGGACGACGGCGATCTGCTCGCCTACGAAGAGCGGATCAAGGATGAGGTGCTCGCGACGGAGCTCGCCGTCGGCAGCGTCACGGAGCCGCAGCTCGAGAAGGTCTAGGCGAGCGCGGCGCGGATGCGCTGCAGTCCCTGATCCAGCACGTCGTCGCCCACGGCCAGCGACAGACGCGCAAAGCCCTTGCCGCGGTAACCGAAACCCTCGCCGGGCGCAACCGCGACACGATGCTCGTCGAGCAGCTGCTCGACTGTGAGACCGTCGGGGAGCCGGAACCACACGAAGAACGTTCCCTCGGACTGACACTCGAGCCCGGCGAGGGCCTCGAGCGCACGGTCGCGGCGCGCTTCATAGGCGGCCCGTCTCTGCTCGACGGCAACCTGTGGGCCGGTGAGCGCCGCGATCCCGGCTTCCTGCACCGGCCGGAAGATTCCGGCGAACGCGTGGTCCTGCAGCTCCTCGATCCGGCGAACGAGCTCGGCGTTGCCGAGCGCGAACCCGAGTCGCCAGCCGGCCATCCCGTACGTCTTCGACATGCTGAACAGCTCGACGCCGACGTCGCGCGCACCGTCGGTTGCGAGGAAGCTCTGCGGTTCACGACCGTCGAAGACGAGATCGCCGTAGGCGAAGTCGTGCAGGACCCACGCCTCGTTCCGCTCGGCCCAGCGAACCGCGTCTTCGAAGACGCCGGGCGGGGCCATTGCGGCCGTCGGGTTCGACGGGAAGTTCAGGTACATCGCGTCTGCGTTTGCGTCGAAGCCCGAAAACGACATGTGCTGCGCGTTCGCAAGGGCGACGGCGGAGAAGTAGTCGGGGTAGCCGGGGTCGGGGAGGACGATCGTGCCGCCGGTCTCGACCGTGCAGAGCGCGAACTCGATCAAGCCGGTCTTCGTTCCCGGGAGCACGGCCACCTCGCGGCTCGGATCGAGCGACACGCCGTACAGCTCGAGATAGCGACCCGCAATCGCTTCTTTCAGCGCGGGCAAACCGGAGAACGGCGCGTAGCCGTGCACGTCGCCGCGCTCTGCGCAGTCGGCCAGCGCGCGGACGACGTGCTTGGGCGGGCCGACCTCGGGGTTGCCCCGGCCGAGATCGATGAGCGGCTCGCCGTCTCGGACGGCAGCCGCTGCGACTCGCCCGAGCAGCCCCGTGAAGTACTGGTCCGGAAGCCGCTCGATCCGATTCGGGACCTCGCGCACCAGCCGATGCTATGAGATGCGCGGTCGCCGGCGGTTACGCGGCGGACGTCTCTGCTCGGCGCAGCTCGATCGGCAGCCTGAAGACGACGTCCTCGTACACCGACGCGAACGGCGTGATGTCGGTGACGCCACCGGCGCGGAACCATTCGCACACGCGTTCGACCAGCCGCTCGGGTGCAGATGCGCCCGACGTCAGGCCGACGGTCTCCACGTGCTCGAGCCAGCGCTCGTCGATGTCGGTCTCGTCGTCGATCAAGTGGGCCGCGACTCCGGCCTGACGCGCCACCTCGACGAGCCTGTTCGAGTTCGACGAGTTGGGCGAGCCGATCACGAGGAGGAGGTCGATCTCCGCGAGCAGCTCCTTCACCGCCCACTGCCGATTGGAGGTCGCGTAACAGATGTCCTCGCGCTGCGGGCCGCGGATCTGCGGGAAGCGGCGCTTCAATACCTCGATGATCTCCAGGGTCTCGTCGACCGAGAGCGTGGTCTGCGTGATGTAGGCGAGCGGCGTGTTTTCGGGCAGTGTCAGTGCCTCGGCGTCCTCGACGGTCTCGACGAGCGAGATCGACTCCGGCGCCTCGCCGATCGTGCCGACGACTTCCTCGTGGCCGCCATGACCGATCAGCACGACGCGCATCCCATCGGCGGCATACCTTCGCGCCTGTACGTGCACCTTCGTGACGAGCGGACACGTCGCGTCGATCGTCGTCTGGTGGCGAGCCGCGGTGCGGTCGTAGACGACGGGTGCTACCCCGTGCGCCGAGAGGACGACGATCGCCCCGTTCGGTGCGTCCGCCTCATCCTCGACGAAGATCGCGCCCCGCCGCTCGAGGTCGCTGACGACGTGGGTGTTGTGGACGATCTGCTTGCGCACGTACACGGGTGCGCCATAGAGGGCAAGCGCTCGCTCCACCGTCTCGACGGCGCGTTCGACTCCCGCACAGTAACCCCGGGGCGAGGCAAGCAAAACCCGCTGGACCAAACCGTCGGCCACGGTAGCACCGGGCCCGCGGGGCCGCCCGGAGACGCCGCTTTGAAGGAAGAAGCCCGCCGCTCGGGGGGGTCGGTGGCGACGGGCCTCCTCCTAGTGCTCACCGCGGACTGCAAGGCCAGGAACGCACCGCGGTTCGCATCGCCCAGTGCGAATGAGGCTAACGAGTCGTACCTGCGTTTCCAATAGGCCGAACGGCCCATCTTTGGAACCTGCAGGAAAGCGGCTCACGTGAGGGAAAGGGCCGCTCAGCGAAACTTCCCTGCGGCCTCGACTGCCTCAGGGCCGCTCCCTACAATCTGGACGCCCAGTGTCACAAGCCAGCCAAGTTCTGTGGTTCGATGCCGTGCCGCTGCTCGTCGTCGCTGCGGCCTACCTCTCCGTGAGCGTGCTGCCCGGGCTCGCCTCCCGGCGGCCGGGCTTCGCCGGAGGCCGCCTGGTCTTCCCCGCAGTGGGGCTTGCGGCGGGGATCTACGGGGTCGTGCTGGCGTTCGAACGGGAGGCTCCTCAGGGCGGGGTGTGGGCGACCTTCGCCGTCGCAGTGATCCTCGCGCTGCCGTTACTGCTGGGGCGGTTCGGACGCTCAGCACGTGCGGCTCAGGACGAGGTGAGCGCGGAATCCAGTCCCGCGGCGCCTGCGCACGGCGTCGAAGCCGTCGCGATCGACCTGCTCGACCGGGTCGAGAGCTTCGCCGGGGTGGAGATCGCCTGCCTGCTGCTGATCGATGACGAGTCGAAGATCGGGAGCGGCTACCTGGGCCGGCTGAACGGCCGGGCGCTCGATTGGTTCCCGGGAGTTCGCATCGATCTCGAGCACGAGCCTTCGGGCGTGGCGACGGCGGTGTACGAGGCGGCGCCGTTCGCCGTCTACGACGCGGCGGCGTCGAAGATCGTGAGCAAGCGGCTCGTCGAGACGATCGGCGCGAAGAGTCTCGCCTTCATTCCTCTCATCGTCGAGGAGCGCGTGATCGCCGTTCTCGTCGCGGGCGCCGCGTCGGAGCGGAGGGCTTTCACGCCGGATGAGCTGAATGCGCTGCAAGAGCTCGCGCGTGAGCGCGCGGCTGCGCTCGACCGCGCGCGTTCGACGCTCGATCTCGCGGAGGCGTTGGAGCGTGAGCGATTCGTCGCACGCATCTCGGCGCGCGTCCGGTCGGAGTTGAACATCGACGAGGTGCTTCGGGTCGCCGTCGAGGAGACGGGCCGCGAGCTCGGCGTTCAGCGCTGCTTCATCCGGCTCGGGCCGAAGGCCGACATCCCCAGCGCTGAGTGGCATGTCGCTCCGCTCGCCTCGATCAAGAGCGTGGGGGAGCTCGGCGTGTCGAACCTCGCCCTCCAGACCAAGCGCACGATCGTGATCGACGACGTCGAAAACGCGCCGGAGCTCGACACCGCTGTCGGGGGTCGCGCCGCGCTGCTCCAACTCGGCACGCGCGCAGCTCTCGCCGTGCCGCTCATCATCTTCGACGAGCTGATCGGCGTGCTCGGCCTCCACAAGACGTCGCGAGGGCCCTGGGCGGAGGAAGAGATCGCGCTGACCGAGGCTGTCGCGAGGGAGATCGGCCTCGCGCTTCGTGTCGCGCAACTGCTGCGCGAGAACGAGCTGCGCATCGCGCAGCAGAGCGCGTTCGTCCAGATCGCGGCCGGCCTCGGTCAGTCGCTTTCGCTGTCCGACACGTTCGACGCGCTGGCCGCTGCGGCCGACGAGGCGCTCGGAGGTTCCTTCGCAGGCGTGCTGATGCCGCGCGGTGCGACGCTCGAGCTCGCTGCGGGCGCGGACATGCCGGCCGCGCTGAGGCAGGTGCTCGTCGAGGGACTGCCGGCCTCCGCCGACTGTCTGCGAAACGCGGCGAAAGAGGGCCACGTCCTGGCGTCCCCGGACGTGACGCGCGACGACCGGTTCGAAGAGGGTTGGCAGTCGCTCGCGCGTGAGGCGAACTACCGTGCGCTCATCGCCATGCCCGCGTCGAGCCCGCGCGCGGATCGTGCCGGCCTCGTCGTCGTGTTCTTCGAGGACGAGCGCCAATTTCTGGACGACGATCTCGAGCTCGCCCGCCACGTCGGCGAAGCGGCCCGGACTGCGCTCGAGCGGAGCGAGCTCTTCGAGGCGGAGCGCACGGCACGCGCGCTGTCGCAACAGCTCGCACGGACGGGTAGCGTGCTCGCGACCGAGCTCGACCCGGCCGCAGTGCTCGACGAGGTGGTGCACCAGGCTCCCGCACTGCTCGGTGCAGATGCTTGCGCGGTGCGGACGCTCGAAGGCAACGACCTCGTCGTCAGCGCTGCGTCGGGACCGAACGCAGACGAAGCGGTCGGCAGCAGGACACCGGCGACGGCCGGGCTCTCAGGCGACGTGTTCCAGTCACGCTCACCGCTCGCGGTGGAGGACGTCGCGGCCGCCCTGCCGCACGCGCCTGCCGACCCTCTCCTCGCCGGCGGGCACGTCGCCTATCTCGGTGTCCCGCTCACGGGCCCGGAAGGCACGCTCGCCGGTGTCCTCTCCGTTTACTCGATTCGTCCGAGGGCCTGGCGTCCGGAAGAGGTCGAGGCGCTGCTCGCGCTCGCGGGCAACACTTCGGCGGCGCTCGCGAACGCCGAGCTCTACTCGCGCGTCTCGCTCGAGAAGGAGCGGAGCGTCGCGATCCTCGCGAACATCGCCGACGGCATCGTCGCCGTCGACCGCGACGGTCGCGTCGTGCTCTGGAACGCTGCGGCCGAAGAGATCACGGGCGTGCCGCAAGATGAGGCGATCGGGAGGACGACGATGGAGGTGCTCAACCGCGAGCTCGAGTCGGCGGAGGCAACGACGCGCACCGGCCAGCGCCTGGTCTCACTTCAGCGTGGCGGCGAGGAAGTGTGGCTGTCACTGAGTGAAGCCGTGATGCTCGATCCACTCGGCGCCGTGGCAGGACGGATCTTCGCGTTCCGCGATATTTCTGCGGACCGCATGATCGAGCAGGTGAAGTCGGACTTCGTGGCTGCGGTCTCGCACGAGCTCCGCACGCCGCTCACCTCCATCTACGGCTTCGCCGAGACGTTGCTGCGCCAGGACATCCCCTTCGGCGACGAGGAGCGACGGACGTTCCTCGGCTACATCGCGTCCGAGTCGGAACGGTTGACGGAGATCGTCGACCAGCTGCTCAACGTCGCCCGCCTCGACGCCGGCGACCTGAAGGTCGAGCTCGGTCGCATCGACCTGGGCTCGGTCGTGTCCGAGCTCGTGAAGACCGTCGAGGAGAGCGGGGCGATGAACGGCCACCGCTTCGAGGTCGACCTGCCCGACGAAACGCTTGCTGCAGAGGCGGACCCGGACAAGGTGCGCCAGGTGTTCAACATCCTCGTCGAGAACGCCCTGCAGTACTCGCCGGGCGGCGGCACGGTGACCCTCGGGGCGCGTCGTAATGCCGACCGTGTCGAGGTGCGGGTCGTCGATCAGGGAATCGGGATCCCGGCGGGCGAGCGCGAGCGAATCTTTCGAAAGTTCTACCGCGCCGAATCCGCAGCTCGTGACGGCGCCGCAGGCACCGGTCTCGGCCTCTTCATCGCGAAGGAGCTCGTCAACGCGATGGGCGGGCGCATCTGGGTCGATTCGACCGAAGGCGAGGGTTCGAGCTTCTCGTTCGAGCTGCCGGCGGCCAGGGAGTAGAGAGCGAAGTGGTTGGGTATAGCGGCCGCGACGGCCGCGACGCTTCCGCCATGACCAAGGTTCTAGTAATCGACGACGAGGCTCCGATCCGGCTGCTCTGCCGGGTGAACCTCGAGGCGGAAGGAATGGACGTGATCGAGGCGGCCGACGGTCCCTCGGGTGTCGACAAGGCGCGCGCCGAAGACCCGGACGTGATTCTCCTCGACGTGATGATGCCCGGGCTCGACGGCTGGCGCGTCGCGGAGCAGTTGCTCCAGGACGAGCGGACGCTTGGGATCCCGATCATCTTCCTCACCGCTCGCGCCGAGTTTCGCGACCGCGCCCGTGGGCTCGACATCGGCGGCGTCGACTACGTCACGAAGCCGTTCAATCCACTGGAGCTCGCGCCGCTCGTGCAGGGCCTGCTCGACCGCCTCGTGCGTGGCGAGCGCGACGATCTCCGCGCCGAGAAGCTGTCGGAGCTCCGCACGTTGATGGAGTCCGAGTAGCTCGAGCTAGCGGCCGGCGAAGTCGGCCGTGACGACCGCGGCGCCACCGTGCCCGGCGAAGGAGCCGAAGGTGATGCCGATCCCCACCCGCCGGAACCCGGCGCGCAACAGCAGGGCGCGATGCCTGGGGCTGGCGAGCCACCGGTCGACGACCCACTGGGCGGTCACGCCGGTTCCCCAGGCGAGGTCTTCGCCGAAGACGGGGCCGCGGGCGCCCTGAGCCAGGACCCGGCCGCTGAGGGAGCCGTGGGCGAAGTACTGGCGGCGCATCATGTCCGCCGAGTGGCCGCGCGCGGCGCGAAGCAGCCGAATGTCGAGCCTCAGGGGGGCGAGGCCGTGGCCGGCGCGGACGGCGTTCATCGTCTGGAGGAGCGAAGCCTCGGAGCCGGTGAGAGTGCGAGCCCCCGCGGTCGTCGCGGAGCCCAGGAGGGCGAAAAGTGCCGCAAAAGTTACGAGAATCTTGGTTTTAATTGGCATTCGCGGGAGTGTGGAGACGCCGATCTCGGGTCGCATCCCCCGAAAGGGGTAGACCGGCTCTCGGTGAGAGGTGGTTTATAGCGGCTTTCTCAGCGGGCCGTCTGGGCTAGCCCAATCCCGACGAGGGTAAGGGCGGCACCGGACAACTGGACCGGAGCCAGCGACTCGCCCAGCCACGCCCAGGCGACCATGATCGCCACCACCGGCTCGAGCATCGCGGTGATTCCCGCGCGTGTGGCCGAGATGTGGCGAAGAGCGCCGACGATCAGCCCGAAGGGGACAATCGCGCCGAGAACGACCACCCAGAGCATCAGCACCCAGACGGGGAGGTGGTGGGACGCCAGGTTCCCGAGCAGCGAGACGTCCTCGCCGACGCGCGCTGCCGGAAAGTTCCACCAGGGCGCGGCCACGGTCCAGAAGAGCGTGGCGAAGAAGAAACCCCAGGCCGAGAGGGAGATCGGGTCGCGCGTGCGCACTCCACGCTCGGCGATCAGCACGTAGCCCGCGTACGTGACAGCAGCGACGAGGCAGGCGGCAACGCCGGGCCCGCTAAGCCGGCCGCCGTGCCAGATCTCGACGATCAGCGTCAGTCCCGCGAGCGAGAGCACGAGCGCGACCCAGATGCGTCGCCGCACCGGTTCGTGGAAGACGAAGCGCGCCCAGAGTGCAACGAGGATCGGGGCGATGTACTGGATCAGCAGCGCGATCCCGATGTCGAGCCGGTGGATCGCGAAGAAGTACGACCACTGCACGAGCGCAAGCCCGATTCCGAGCGCGACGAGCAACGGCAGCTCGCCGACGCGAATGTGCAGCGAGGCAGGCCTGGTTAGGGCCGCGATGAGCGCGAGGCCGACCAGAGCGCCGGCGCAGCGAACCTCCGTGAGCTCGCCGGAGCCGATCCCCGACGCGAGCACGACCTTCGAAACCGTGCCGTTGAGGGCGAAGAGCGTCGCCGCGACTGCGACCATCGCGTAACCGAGCGCCGGGCGCGGCTGGACCATCGCGCGAACCTACAGGTGTAATCTGCGCACCGCGGGGCGTAGCTCAGCCTGGTTAGAGTGCTGCCTTTGGGAGGCAGAAGTCGCGAGTTCGAATCTCGCCGCCCCGATCTTGGTCGTCCTCCTTGCTGCGAGCTCGGCGTTGTTCTTCGGCGCCCTCGCCGTCACGATCCGTCTAGCGCTCGCACGCGGCGTCGACGCCGAGGCGGCGGCACTCGTCACGACGATGATCGCGTTCGCGATCTGCGGGACGCTCGCGCTCGTGACGGGCGACTTCGCGGGCGTCGCCTGGAGTGACACCTGGCCGTTCTTCGTGACGGGGTTGTTCGCGCCCGGGATCAGCCAGATCCTGTTCACGCGCTCGGTGGGCGTGATCGGCCCGTCGCGGACGGCGATCGTCGTCGGCATCTCACCGGTGCTGTCTGCTGCGATCGCGGTGACCGTCCTCGGCGAACCGCTCCACGTCGCGCTGGTCGTCGGGACGTTGCTCGTCGTTGCCGGCGGAACGCTCCTCGTTCGGGAGCGGGGCGGCCCTGCCGCGATGCTCTCGCTCGGGATCGTCCTCAGTCTGAGCGCCGCGCTGCTGTTCTCGATTCGCGACAACCTCGTTCGCTGGGCGGCCCGTGGCAGCGAGGTGCCGGGTCTCGTCGCAGCTACTGCGTCGCTCGTCTCGGCCACGCTCGTGATGCTGATCGTCGTCTGCTCCCAGCCCGGCGCACGCGAGCGCATCCGTACGGCGGCAGGCCCGTTCGTGCCGTCGGGGCTCGTCTACGGCGTCAGCTACGCGTGCCTCTACTCGGCGTTCGATCGTGGCCGCGTGACGATCGTCTCGCCGCTCGTGGCCACCGAGTCGTTGTTCGCCGTTTTGATCTCGCTCGTGTTGCTCCGCCGTTCGGAGCGAATCGGGCCGCGGCTGCTGCTCGCCACCGCGCTGGTCGTCGGCGGCGGGGCGCTCATCTCGAGCTTCCGCTGAAGACGCCCGCGATGTGCTCCGTACGCAGGAAGCGCATCAGGAAGTAGGCGAACACTGCGAAGAAGACGATCGCCTGCTCGACCACCATCGTCACGCCGGCGATCTGCTGGTCGGTGAGGTCGGAGAGACCCCAGAGCCCGGGCGCGTCCTTGTAGAAGCCGTAAATCGGTCGCGGCAGCAGCGCGAGCAGCAAACCCAGCGGCGCCGCGAGCACGAACGCGGCAAAGAGGTAGAGCGCTTTCGCGCCGTCCGAGTAGCGTCCGTGAAAGACGGGCCACCACATCAGGACGCCGGCCAGGAAGTACGTCAGGTGCTCGAGGTTGAGCAGCCAACCCGATTGCTCGAGTGCGCGGTCGTAGATCGGCGGCGCATGCCACACGAAGTAGGTCGCGAGCCAGAGCGGGAGCGCGACGAGCGGATGCGTCGCGAACCTGACTGCGGCGAAGCGCTGCAACTCGCGCGCGAGTGCAGGAGAGAGCGCGAAGACGACGAGGCCGGGCGCCCACTCCGCCGTCACGACGTTCTGAAGGAGATGAACCGAGAGGAGGTAGTGCAGGGCGATCGTGTGCAACGGCGTCACGTACACCGTCAGGAGCAGGATCACCGCAACGTCGAACGCGACCTGCTGTGCCACGGTGCTGGGCCATTTGCGGCGGCTCCAGGCGTAGAGCGCGACCAGGGCGGCGACCGCGAGCAGCACGTCCCAGTGCAGCGACCACGAGTGCGGATCCACGGCGCTACGCTACTGCTGGTTCCGCGCCCGTGGTGTAGTGGTAGCACCTGACCCTTCCAAGGTCATGGCACCGGTTCGAGCCCGGTCGGGCGCTTCGAACATCCGACGCTGTCGCTATGTTTTCTAAAATGAAAACAGAACAGCGAAGACTTGCGCGAACTATCCGGCGCGAGGAAGGGGCGCCGATCAAGGAAATCGCCCGTCGTGTTGGCGTTGCACCTTCCTCAGTGAGCCTCTGGGTACGAGATATCAAGCTCACACCAGGCCAAGAGCGAGAACTGCTTCGTCGGAACCCGGCGTACAACCGCCAACTGAGCGGTACCGCGAAACAGGCTGCGAATCGTCGCGCGGAACGGATTGCTTATCAACAGGATGGTCGACGTCTCGCGCTTGAAGGTGAGGCTCGCCATATCGCCGGCTGCATGCTGTATTGGGCGGAAGGCGAGAAGGACCGAAATGCCCTGCGGTTTTCCAACTCAGACCCCGAAATGGTGCGGTTCTTCGTGTCGTTTATCAAAACATCTTTCGACCTGGCGGACGAGGAGATCAAAGTCACGTGCTACCTGTTCGCCGACCACGTCGAACGGCAGCGTGAGGTCGAACGGTTTTGGCTCGAGGTGGCGCAACTACCGGAGCAGTCACTCTGCAAGTCGTACGTCAATGTCTACTCAAAGCACAGCAAGAAGAAGCGAACCAACAGACTTCCCTACGGGACGGTGCGAGTCACAGTGTGTAGGACTCGGGTCATCCAGAGTATTTACGGGTCGATCCAGGAGTACGCCGGCTTCGATCGGGAGAGCTGGCTGGACTAGACGAGCAGCGGCGGCGTTACTCGGAGCCGTTTGTGACCGAGACGCTCTCGATCACGACGTCGTCGTTCGGCTTGTCGCGCGCGTCGCGGGGAAGCTCCGAGATCGTGTCGACGACGTCCATGCCCTCGGTGACGCGGCCGAAGACGGTGTGCTTGCCGTCGAGCCACGGGGCCGCGTCGGTCGTGACGATGAAGAACTGGCTGCCGTTCGTGTTCGGCCCCGCGTTCGCCATCGCCAGCGCGCCACGCTCGACCTTGTGGTCGTTGAACTCGTCCTCGAAGGAATAGCCGGGGCCGCCGCTGCCGGTTCCGGTCGGGTCGCCGCCCTGGATCATGAAGTCCGGGATCACGCGGTGGAAGATGACGCGGTCGTAGAAGCCGTCGTTCGCCAGCTTCACGAAGTTCTCCACGGTCTTCGGCGCGTCGTCGGGAAACAGCTCGACGGTCACGGGCCCGTGGTTGGTCCGGATGATCGCGTGCATCGGGCTGGAATGTACCGTCCGGCCGTCCCGCGATGCTGCACTCGTGCCGGACGGCCCTGTGCGCGTCGTCGAGTTCTTGCCGCGAACGGTGTTTCGCGTGGTCGGGATCCTGCTCGCGACCGCGATCGTGCTCGAGATCCTGTGGATCGCGCGACACGTCCTGTCGTGGATCTTCATCGCGATCTTCCTCACGCTCGCGCTGAACCCTGCGGTAGACCGGCTCGAGCGGCGGCTGAAGCGGCGCGGCCTCGCGACCGGGATCGTCTTCCTCGCCGCGGTCGGCGTCATCGTCGGGGTCGCCTTCCTCTTCATCCCGACGCTCGTCGGCCAGATCAACGACTTCGCCGGCAAGGTGCCCGACTATCTGAACGACGTGACCAAGGGCCGCGGCCGGCTCGGCTTCCTCCAGGAGAAGTACCACCTCGTCGACAAGGCGCGGAAGGCGCTGAGAGAAGGCGGCGCGTCGAAGCTCTTCGGGATCTCGGGCACAGCGCTGGCGCTGGCGAAGGGAGTGGTCAACGCCGTGCTCGCGACGGTGACGATCGCCTTCATGACGCTTTTCATGCTGCTCGAAGGGCCGAGATGGGTCGAATCCTTCGACGGGCTGCTTGCGCCCGAATCGCGCCGCCGGTGGCGCGCCGTAGGCCGCGACATCTACAGGACGGTCGGCGGCTACGTCACCGGGAACCTGCTGATCAGCCTGATCGCCGGAACGCTCACGACCATCGTCCTGTTGATTACAGGTGTTCCGTATGCGCTGGCGCTCGGATTGATCGTCGCGATCCTCGACCTGATCCCACTCGCCGGCGCGACGATCGCAGCCATCATCGTCGGATCGGTCGCGTTCATCCACTCGGTGCCCGCGGGGATCATCGTCGTCGTCTTCTTCATCCTCTACCAGCAGGTCGAGAACCACATCATCCAGCCCGTGATCTACGGGCGCACGCTGCAGCTCTCGCCGCTGGCGGTGCTGATCGCCGTCCTGATCGGCGCTGCGCTCGCCGGCGTCCTCGGGGCCCTGGCTGCGATTCCGGTCGCCGGCTCGCTCCAGGTCGTCTTCCTCGATTGGCTCCGGCACCGGCGAGGCGAGGAGCCCGCGGGCGCAACCTGAGCGGATTCACTCGATCGAGGTAGCAAGTTCACTCGTTTCAGGGACTTGCCCCCTGAAGGCACAGAGCCGATCCCAATTGCATGGCAACTCGTGCCACGCGATGTCTCGCGCTCGCAATCTCGGTTTTCGGCCTGTGGGTGGTCGCCTCCCCGGCCGGCGCGACCAGCCAGCGTCCCGCCAGCGCAATGGGTGCGCTCGAGCAGGGCGTGCTCTCCGACATCAACGGCTTCCGGCGTGACCACAACCTCGCGCCCCTTCGCTTCTCCCCGAAGCTTGCCGCAGCGGCCCGCTCGCACTCGTCCGAGATGGCGCAGCGCGGCTACTTCAGTCACGACTCCGCGAACGGCACCTCCTTCGACCGCCGCATCTCGCGCTACTACCCGCTCAAGGGCGCGCATTACTGGTCGGTCGGCGAGAACCTGCTCTGGTCGTCGCCCGACGTCGACGCAGCGAGCGCGCTCAACATGTGGCTCAACAGCCCGCCGCACAGGAAGATCCTCCTCACCGCCCGCTGGCGCGAGGTCGGTCTCTCAGCGGTGCACGTCACGTCCGCTCCCGGAACATTTGCCGGGCGCGAGGTCACGATCGTGACCGCCGACTTCGGCGTCAAGCACTAAGACACCTCCGCGATACCCTGTCGCTCCGGCGCCTGTAGCTCAGTGGACAGAGCGGCGGCCTTCTAAGCCGCGGGTCGGAGGTTCGAATCCTCCCAGGCGCACTCCCGCGCGAGATCCGGCCGCGCTCTGCGCGGCCATGATGATCTCGCGCGGTTCGGGTCCTGCCGTAGAGCGGTTGTGAGCGAACGCCGGCAGAGCCGGCATTCGCGGCGTTATTTCGCTGGGTCAGCGGGTACGCGTCTTTGTGACACCTACTGAGGGGGTTGAGATGGCTGATCAGTTGACGGGGAAGAAGATTGCGTTTCTCGCGACCGACATGGTTGAGCAGGTGGAGCTGACCGGGCCCTGGGACGCGCTCGAGAAGGCTGGCGCGACCTTGGAGCTCGTGTCGCTCGAAGAAGGTGAGATCCAGGGGTTCAACCACTACGACAAGGGCGACACGTTCAAGGTCGACCGGACCGTCGAAGAGGCGAACGCGTCCGACTACGACGGGCTCGTGCTTCCCGGCGGCGTTGGGAATCCGGACACGCTGCGGATGGACGAGAACGCCGTCGACTTCGTCCACGAGTTCTTCGAACAGGGGAAGCCCGTCGGTGCGATCTGCCACGCGCCCTGGCTGCTCGTCGAGGCCGGCGTCGTTCGCGACCGGACGCTCACCTCGTGGCCCTCGCTGCGAACGGACATTCGCAACGCCGGCGGCAACCACGTCGACCAGAAGGTCGTCGTCGACAACGGGCTCGTCACGAGCCGCAAGCCGGACGACATTGCCGCGTTCAACGAGAAGCTGATCGAGGAGTTCGCCGAGGGCCGCCACGAGGCCCAGGCCGCGAAAACCGGGTCCGCCTCCTCATAAGTCGCAAGAGGGGCGGCTATCCTGAGCCGAGCGCGGTGGCTGTAGCTCAGTTGGTAGAGCCCCTGGTTGTGGTCCAGGTGGTCGTGGGTTCGAGTCCCATCAGCCACCTCAACCGACGAAAGTCGCGCCTTCGGCGCGTGACTTTCGTCGGTATCGCTCCTTCGTAGAGCGATTGGCGAAGGCGGGCAGAGCCCGCCTTCGCGGCGATTGTCACGTACCCGTGGGAGAGGCTCCGCCGTTCCCAAGGGGATGAGCTCCAGGGGTTTTCTCGTTCGCTTCCTGTTGGGTCTGCTGGGCAGCCTGGCGGCCGTCGCGCTGGTGGTTGGGTTCGTCTCCAGAAGACCCGCCGAGGGTCACGTGCTCGCGGCCGGAGTCCGCGGCGGCTCGTGGGCGACGCCGGCGGAGCTCGCGTGGCTCGCGAGGCTCGGGGCCTGGGACACCCGCCTTCTGCGCGGTCTCCAATCCGCGGCACGCGTTGAGACGACGCCGCAGCTCGCACAGAAGCTGCTGAACCGCGACGGGCACACGATGGATCTCCACCAGCGCGCGCTCCGGCCCGCGAGCTCCTGTGCGGCAGACCTCGAGCGAAACGTCGGGCCCGCCCCCAGCGCACGTTTGCAGCGCGCCCTCGACACCTTCGGCCAGGCCTGCACGAACCTCGAGCGCTTCCACACTGCGATCACGCTGGCGATCAACGGACAGCAGAGCTCGCAAATGGCCCAGGCGCAGCACGACGCGAAGCGCGCCGCCGCAATCCTGCTTCGGGCCGATCAGATGCTCCCGCCCGGCGAAGTGCGTTCCCTGCCGGTCATCGCCGGCGGGACCACGGAAAGCCGGGTCGAGCCGCGCTTCGGACGGATCGCGAGCGCGCTCGCGGGCAAACAGGTCGAGGTTCGCTGCTGGTCGAGCTCCGATTGGCAGCACCTGATGCGCGAGGAAGGGGCATACACACAGGGAAGGCTTCGCGCCGACACGCTCGGGTTCGCGGGAATCGGCGCAGACCGGATCAACCTCGCGCCGAGCGTGTGCGACGGTCTCGTCCAGCTCGCGTACAAACACGTTCGGCCGACCGACGCGGCCGGGCAGCTCGCGCTCGCCGCCGCAGTCGTCACGCTGACGCATGAGCCGAGGCACAGCAGCGGGATCGCCGACGAAGCCGTTGTCGAGTGCCAGGCGATCCAGCTCGCCGACGGGACCGCCGTGAAGCTCGGCGCAACCCCGGCCTATGCGGCCTCGCTCGTGCGCGAGTACTGGAGCCACTACGGCGAGGAGCTACCCGCCTATCGCTCCACCGAGTGCCATCGAGGCGGCAAGCTCGACCTCGGCAACGCCTCCTCGGTCTGGTAGCGCACACGGCTCGCCGCCACGGCGGCGGTTACCCTGCCTGCCCGGCCCCGTAGCTCAGCGGATAGAGCGACGGACTTCGAATCCGTGCGCGGAGGTTCGACTCCTCCCGGGGCCACTCCGCGGGAAAGTCCGGCCCGCTGCGCGGGCCATGATGACTTTCCCGCGTTCGCGTTTCGATCCGATGCGTTCGTGGCTGCGTCGGGCAGAGCCCGCCGCAGCTGCGATGGTCAGGCTCTATCTCAGAAGTGATTCGTGTACGAGAGAAAGCGCCACCCGTCGGGAGTGGCCAGGAGGTGGTAGCTCGTCCACGTGTCTCGGACTACCTGCCCATCGGTGTCGAGCGCATTCCAGTGACCCGTCGCGAAGACGGAGTACTCGCCCAGCTGGCGAACGTCGAGCGAGATCCGCTTCCAGTTCTCCACGTGCGCTGCTGTGCGATAAGCACCGATGGCCGAAGCGAAGTGATCCCACACCGTGCCAGGGTCGGGCAGGTGGATCGCCTCTCCCTTCCGCACTGCAAGGAACGGGCAGAGACAGAGATCGACGACACCTTTCACATCGCCTGCGGTGTAGCGGCGCATGTACTCATCGAGCAGCGATTCGACCGTAGCGGACATCGGGGAAGACTGTGGCAGCCGTGACCGCATCGGTCAAACGACCTCACCTCGTGCGCGGCGGCGGATGTGTATCTAGTCCAGCGGGGCTGCTCGGCCGCAGCGGGGGCACACCCACTCCGTTACCGGCTCCGCCCGGCCGCCCTTCTTGCCCGGGTGGGGTTGGCCGCCCGCCCAGCGTGTGCGCAAGCGCATCGGGCCATGGCCCTTCGGGCACTCCTTCGGCTCCTGCGCTGTCTCCTCCGTCGGCTCCCCCATCGCCGGGGCATCCTACGGAAGCTTCCTGATTATGTGTTTCGGCCGGGATCTGCTTGCATGACCGGAGATGACCGGTTCGCTAGCAACCGTGCTCATCTGCGATGACGAGCCGTCACTTCGCGAGCTGATCAGGATCAGCCTGGACGACGGCTACTCGTTCGCAGAGGCCGACGACGGAGACATGGCCCTCGAGCTCGTTCGCCGTCTCAGACCCGACGTGGTGATACTGGATCTGATGATGCCCCGGCGAAACGGCCTCGAGGTGCTCCGCGAGATTCGCCGCGACGAGTCGCTGGCCGCGACCCCTGTCATCGTGCTCACCGCGCAACCCTCCAGCAAGGACGAGGCCCTGCTCCGCGGCGCCGACATCGTGATGGTGAAACCCTTCGAGCCCCACCAGATCACCGCTGCGGTAGAGGAGGTACTCGCCGGCAGACGATGAGGCAGGTTTTCGCGCACGGCACGGCGCCCGACGTGGCGTCAGACACCACCGAGAAGCGATCGCGGCGTCTCTCCGGGCGGGACCTATTTGCGCGCATTGCCGCCTCGTCGTTCGTCGTCGGCGTCGGCTTGGCGTTGGTCTTCGCAGTCCTCCTCCTCGCCGTCGTCAGCCTCAGGCACCGCACCACGGAAGCGCGCCACTCACAACAGGTGATCTCGACGGCGAACCGGTTACAGACTCTTGTCATCGATCTCGAGACAGGCGTTCGGGGCTTCGTGATCACGCGGGACGAGCGTTATCTTGATCCCTGGCGCACCGCTCGAAAGCAATACCCGGCGGCGATCGCAACGCTCCTTCGGCTGACCAACGACAATCATCTTCAACACCAGCGTGCGCTTTCGATCCGAGACGCGATCGCCACCTACCTATCGACGTACTCTCCACCGCTCGTCAACTTCATTCGCCGAAATCCCCCCGGCGCCAAGAGCGTCGCCATAGCGGAACAGGGCCGGCAACAAGTCGAAACGATTCGTGCCCGCTTCCGTCGCTTTCTCGACACCGAGACGGTGTTGAGCGACGCCAGAAGCGACCGCGCACGTGCGACGACCCGGCATGCGATCGCCGTTGGCGGCATTGGGCTCGGCACAGCGCTCCTGCTCATTTTCGCCGGCGCGCTCTACCTTCAGCGGGCCGTTGCCCGGCCCGTGAGGCTGACCGCCGAGGCGGCCGCCCGCATCGCGGCGGGAGACTTCTCCGAGCGAGTGCCTACGGACGGCCCGGGAGAGGTGGGTGAGTTGGAACGGGCCTTCAACACGATGGCGGCCTCACTCGAACGTACCCTTGCCGACCTCGAAGAGCGGAACCTCACGCTCGTCGAAAGCGAACGCGTGAAAGGCGAGCTCGTCAGCAACGTCTCCCACGAGCTGCGCACGCCGCTCGCCAGCGTGCTCGGCTTCTCGGCGCTCATGCTCGAACGGGACGTCTCTCCCGAAGAGACGCGCCGCTACCTCGAAGTGATTCGCACCGAGGCGAGCCGGCTCGGCTCCCTCCTCAACGACTTGCTCGACCTGCAACGGGTCGAGCAGCAGGCGCTCGAATTGCGGCACGACGTCGTCGATCTGATCGCACTGCTCGAGACGCAGGTAATGCTCTACTCGGCGCAAAGCGAGACGCATCAGCTTCGACTCGACGCGGTCGACGAGACGCTCCTCGTTCGCGGCGATCGCGACCGGCTCGCGCAGGTGATCGGAAACCTCCTCTCGAACGCCATCAAGTACTCGCCGGAAGGGGGAACGGTGGAAATCGAGGCCGAGCGGACCGACGACGAGGCGATCGTCCGCATCCGCGACTCGGGGCTCGGCATCCCCGCAGACCATCAGGGCCGCATCTTCACGAAGTTCTTCCGCGGCGATGTCGGCCGTCAGCGCGGCATACCTGGAACCGGGCTCGGGCTCGTCCTCGCGCGGCAAATCGCCGAAGCGCACGGCGGCGAGGTCGGCTTCGACAGCGCAGAGGGAACCGGCTCGACGTTCTGGCTGCGCCTGCCGGCCGTGAAGCCCGAGGGCTCGCTAGCAACCGGCGACGATGCGAATGCTCGTCACGGGATGTAGCTCCGCGCCGTTCCGCGCGCCGCCGCGCGCTCCCTTCTGACCCCAGAACCCGATCCCGCCCACGTACGCAATCGCTCCGAGCGGTTGCCAATCCGCTCTCGGCGCCGCACAATCGCCGGAGAACTGCCGCCAGGTCGAAGTGATCTGACCGCGTGCGCGCGTACGCGACGACAGGCAGTCCGGCAGCGGAATCACCGCGTTCAGATACGAGCCGGCGTCGAAGAGCACGAGACGAACGCCGCCCGCCTCCAGCCTGAATTGCGTCACCTGCGCGACGACCTCCCAGACCTGCCGCTGGAACGGCGTGCGCCGCGTCCGCGGCAAAGGCTTAGGAAACGGTCGCTTCCCGATGTCGGCAATCGTCGTCGTTTCCGGCGTCAGACGCACCGCGCTACGGCCACTGTCGCTGAACGTCTTCAACCGCCACAGTGCACCGCCGCAGCGTGCGGCGCTCGGCGCCGCGGAATCCCGACCTGCAGCCGTCGCTGCGATCGTCGCGGCCCCGATGACAAGCAGGGCGATGAGTCCTACGCGTTTCATGGGCGAGCAGTCGTTCTGGCACCGGATCGTACGCCTGCGCGGGCCGAAAGGTCTACCCTGCAAGCGCCCGCGGGCGTGGCGGAATTGGTAGACGCGCCGGGTTTAGGTCCCGGTGGAGCCTTGGCTCCTTAGAGGTTCAAGTCCTCTCGCCCGCATCGCCGATGCAAATCCGTCTCCGCTTTCGCGGAGACATGATGATTTCCATCGGCTTCTTGTCCCAGCGGAGGGCCGCAGCGGCGAACGGCGGCGAAGCCGCCATTCGCGGCGGAATCACTGGGAGGCCAGGGCCTCGATTCTCTCTGCGGCTTGGTTGAGTGCTTCCTTGTCGAACAGGTACGGCGTGGCGTTCGCCAATTGGTGGGCTGGGCCGTCCAGGTCATTTGAGCCTGACGCTGCATTCAGGGCATAGCGGACTGGGATTTCGTGGGTTATCACTAGGATCGACGTCTCCTTGCGCTGCAGGAGTTTTCGGAACGCTTCGGCATAGCGGCGCGCGGCGTCGTCTAGCGACTCGCCGCCCGGAAACGGATCGCTGCGGTGGTGCTCTCGCTTCCACGCTCTGTAGTCCTCGATCGTGTTGCCCTCCAGTTCGCCGACGTCGATGTCGTCCAGCAGGGGCTCCAGCTCCAGCGGCACTTCCCTGCCCGCCAGGGCGAGCTCGGCGGTCTCGAGCGTGCGCGCAAACCGGGTATGGACGCAGAGGTCGAGCCGCACATGCGCCAGCTGCTCTCCGAGCAGCCGCGCCTCCGCCCGGCCCTTCTCCGTCAGGGCGACCGGAACAGCGGGATCGCCGTTGATCCTGTTCTCGAAGTTGAGGGTCGATTCCCCGTGACGGGCCAGGACGTACAGCTCCACGGGCCGCAGGCTATAAGGGCCTTCAGCCGCAGCCTTCGAGGGGTTTGGTCTAATGGCTCGATGGCGCCGCAAATAGAAGAGCTCCCGGACAACAAAGTCCGGCTGACCGTGGACGTTCCGAAGGCGGACGTCCATCACGCGGTCGAGCACGCAGCGTCCGATCTGGCGTCGAGCGTGAAGATCCCCGGCTTCCGCAAGGGCAAGGTGCCGATGCCCGTGCTCGTGAACCGCATCGGCAAGGAACGCCTCTATTCGGAGGCGATCGAAAGCCACATCGCCGCCTGGTACAGCAACGCCGTCGCCACCTCGCGGATCCGGCCGGCCGACCAGCCCGAGCTCGACTACGAGCTTCCGGACTCCGAGGATCAGGACTGGCGGTTCACCGCCACGGTGCAGGTTCTCGCGAAGCCCAGTGTCGTCGACTGGAAGCAGCTGCAGGTTCCCTACGCCGAGCCCGAGATTCCCGAAGACCTCGTCGACCACGAGCTGAACGTGCTCCGCTCCACCGTCGCGGAGCTCGCGCCGGTGTCCGACCGTCCCGCCCAGGCGGGCGACACGATCGTCCTCGACCTCAACACCGACGACGGCGGCGGCCAGAAGGACTACGTCGTGGAGCTCGGCTCCGGGCGCCTGATTCCCGAGCTCGAGGAAGGGCTCGTCGGGATGAGCGCGGGAGAAACGAAAGAGATCGCGCTCGAGCGGGCAGGTGAGGAAGATGCGGTGAAGGTCGTTGCGGTCGTCAAAGAGATCAAGGAGAAGGTGCTGCCCGAGCTAGACGACGAGCTTGCGCGCTCGGCCTCCGAGTTCGACACGCTCGACGAGCTGCGCGCAGACATCGGGCAGCGCATCCGCGACCAGGTCGAGGCAGAGGTCAACGAGGCCTTCAGGCGCGCCGTGCTCGACCGGCTCGTCGAAGCGTCGAACGTCCAGGTGACGGGCCCGCTCGTCGACGCCCGCACGCGGACACTCCTGCGCGAGCTCGACGCCGTCCTGCAGCGCAGCGGCGGCTCGCTCGACGCCTACCTGCAGATGTCCGGCGACTCGCCCGAGAACCTGGTCGCCCGCCTCCAGGAGCAAGCGGCCGCGTCGGTGGCCGGCGAGCTCGTGCTCGAGGCCGCCGCAGACCAGCTCGGGATCCAGGTCTCCGACGAGGAGGTCGACCAGGCCTTCCGCGACCGTTTCGAGGAAGGCGACCGGATCATCGAGCAGGCGCGCGCTGCCGGTGCCTACGACACGGAGCGCGAGAACATGCGGCTCGCCAGGGCACTCGACACGATCGCGCAGGAGGTGGAGCGGATCCCGCCCGAACAGGCCGCCGCCCGCGAAGCAATCTGGACACCCGACAAGGAAAAGCCAACCGAGAAGCCGAAACTGTGGACCCCCGGAGAGCAAGGAGCCAGCCAGAAATGAGCCCGTTGATTCCAATGGTGATCGAGCAGACCTCGCGGGGCGAGCGCTCGTTCGACATCTACTCGCGTCTGCTCAACGAGCGGATCATCTTCCTCGGCACACCGATCGACGACCAGATCGCCAATCTGATCATCGCGCAGCTGATCCATCTCGAGTCCGAGGATCCCGAGAAGGACATCCAGATCTACATCAACTCTCCAGGCGGCCAGGTGTACTCCGGGCTCGCCATCTACGACACGATGCAGTACATCAAGCCCGACATCCAGACGACCTGCATCGGGATCGCAATGTCGATGGGCGCCGTCATTCTCGCCGGAGGGGCGAAAGGAAAGCGCGTCGCCCTGCCGAACGCCAAGATCCTGATCCATCAGGTCTCGGGTGGCTTCCAGGGGCAGGCGACCGACATCGAGATCCAGGCCCGCGAGACGATCAATCTCAAGCGGCGCCTGGAGGAGATCTTGGCCGACCACACCGGGAAGCCGACCGAACAGGTGGCGAAGGACATGGAAAGGGACTACTTCCTGACTTCGCAAGAAGCCCAGGACTACGGCATCATCGATAACGTCATAGCCCATCGGTAGACGACGGGGCCCTGACCGTCTAAAAGGAGAAGCGTGGCCCGAGCATCCGACGGAAACGAGCAGCTCCTCTGCAGCTTCTGCGGGAAGAGCCAGAGGCAGGTCAAGAAGCTGATCGCCGGGCCCGGCGTCTACATCTGCGACGAGTGCATCGACCTCTGTAACGAGATCATCGACGAGGAGCTCACCGCTCCCGCCTCACTCGATCTCGACAACCTGCCCCGGCCGAAGGACATCTACTCGGTCCTGAACGACTACGTCGTGTCGCAGGAAGAGGCGAAGCGCACCCTGTCCGTCGCCGTCTACAACCACTACAAGCGCGTGCAGATGGGCACCGAGGAGGGCGACGTCGAGCTCCAGAAGTCGAACATCCTCCTGCTCGGCCCGACCGGTTGCGGCAAGACGCTGCTTGCGCAGACGCTCGCGCGGATCCTCAACGTCCCGTTCGCGATCGCCGACGCGACCGCGCTCACCGAGGCCGGCTACGTCGGCGAGGACGTCGAGAACATTCTCCTGAAGCTGATCCAGGCCGCGGACTTCGACATCAAGAAGGCCGAGACCGGGATCATCTACATCGACGAGGTCGACAAGATCGCCCGCAAGGCCGACAACCCGTCGATCACGCGGGACGTCTCGGGTGAAGGCGTGCAGCAGGCGCTGCTGAAGATTCTCGAAGGAACCGTCGCCTCCGTGCCGCCGCAGGGCGGCCGCAAGCATCCGCACCAGGAGTTCCTGTCGATCGACACCACGAACATCCTGTTCATCTGCGGTGGCGCATTTGCAGGCCTCGACAAGATCATTGGGAAGCGCATCGGCAAGAGCGCCGTCGGTTTCGGCGCGCAGGTGCGCTCCAAGAGCTCGATCGACTCCTCGGAAATGCTCGCGAAGGTCATGCCGGAAGACCTCCTCAACTTCGGTTTGATTCCCGAGTTCATCGGCCGGCTGCCCGTCATCTCCGCGGTGCATCAGTTGAAGCGCGAGGATCTCGTGCAGATCCTGATGGAGCCGAAGAACGCGCTCGTCAAGCAGTATCAGCGCTTCTTCGGGTACGACAACATCGAGCTCGTCTTCACCGACGACGCGCTCTGGGAGATCGCGGACAAGGCGCTCGAGCGCGAGACCGGTGCGCGTGGCCTCCGCTCGATCATCGAGACGGCGCTGCTCGACGTGATGTTCGAGCTGCCGTCGAGGCGCGATGTCTCCAAATGCGTGATCACGAAGGAGACGATCGAGAAGCACCTGAAGCCGACGCTCGTCACGAGCGCCGAAGGCGTCGCCGACGACGACGCCGACCCGATCGAAGAGTCCGCGTAGCCCTAGGTTCTCCCGGGTCTCGAGCAGGGCTGTGCTCGGCCTGATCCTGTTTCGGCAGCGCGTTTTCGCTTGTTCGACGCCTTTCTGGACTCATTTGGGATCCCAGATAGGACTCTTAGGCGATTGACTCGTCCGATTCCTCCATTTAGGATCCAGGAATGTCCTATCTTGGATCCGAAGCGACGATGGAGCCGTTGGAGGAACCGGAACAGCGACCGGCGTCCATCGTCGTTCTCAGCACCGCAGAGCTCGCGGAGTGCAACTGCCCCGAGTTCTGCGAGCGAGACCACGACGTCGACTAGAGGAGCGAGCATGAGCTTCAGCCGCAACGGCCACCGCGAGGAGCGCTGGTATGGCATCGAGCGTCCATATGACGAGGACGCGGTTCTACGTCTGCGCGGTTCCGTGCAGGTCGAGCACACCCTCGCCCGTCGTGGAGCAGAGCGGCTCTGGGGCCGGCTGAACGGCGACACGCACATCGCCGCTCTCGGAGCGCTCACAGGCGGCCAGGCCGTGCAGATGGCGCGGGCGGGGCTCGAGGCGATCTACCTCTCGGGCTGGCAGGTCGCGGCGGATGCGAACGTCGCAGGCCAGACCTATCCCGACCAGAGCCTCTACCCGGCGAACAGTGCGCCGCAACTGGTCCACAGGCTGAACAACGCCCTGCTGCGCGCCGACCAGATCGACGTGGCCGAGGGCGGAGCCGGGATCGAGCCGCTCCCCATAGTCGCCGACGCCGAGGCCGGCTTCGGAGGGCCGCTGCAGGCGTTCGAGTTGATGAAGGCGTTCATCGAAGCAGGCGCAGCCGGCGTCCATTACGAGGACCAGCTCGCCGCAGAGAAGAAGTGCGGGCATCTCGGTGGCAAGGTTCTCGTCCCGACGAGCCAGTTCATCCGGACACTCGTGGCGGCGCGGCTGGCCGCCGACGTCCTCGACGTTCCGACGCTCCTGATCGCCCGGACCGATGCGCTGAGCGCCGCATTGCTGACGAGCGACGTCGATTCCCGCGACGAGGAGTTCCTCACCGGCGAGCGGACACCCGAAGGCTTCTTCCGCGTACGCGACGGGCTGGATGCCGCGATCGCCCGCTCGCTCGCGTACGCGCCCTACGCAGACCTGCTCTGGTTCGAGACCTCGACTCCCGACCTCGGTGAAGCCCGGGAGTTCGCGCATGCGATTCACGATCGCCACCCCGGCAAGCTGCTGGCCTACAACTGCTCGCCGTCGTTCAACTGGCGCCGGCATCTGGGGGACAGCGAGATCGCGACGTTCCAGGACGACCTCGGCGCCCTCGGCTACCGCTTCCAGTTCGTGACGCTCGCCGGCTTCCATGCGCTGAACGCGGAGATGTTCGACCTCGCGCACGGGTACGCTCGCGAGGGCATGAGCGCGTACGTCCGCCTGCAGGAGCGTGAATTCGAGCTCGAAGAGCACGGCTACACGGCGACCCGCCACCAACGCGAGGTCGGGGCCGGCTACTTCGACGGCGTGGCGAGTGCGGTCAGCGGCGGCGAGAGCTCGACGCTTGCGCTCACCGGCTCGACTGAGGAGGCGCAGTTCCGAAGCTGAACGGCGGAATGGTCCCGCCCGCTGGAGTGGAGGTGGTGTCCCCGGCGGATCCCGAGGTTCTCACGACGGAGGCGCTCGCATTCGTCGCGAAGCTCCAGCGCAAGCTCGGCCCGCGGCGGTCAGAGCTACTGGCGCTTCGGCACGAACGGCGCGCCGCGCCGCGCTTCCTGCCCGAGACCATTTCGATCAGGGAGGACGACTGGCAGGTCGCGGCGCCCCCGTCCGACCTGGTCGACCGTCGCGTCGAAATCACGGGCCCGGTCGACCGCAAGATGATGATCAACGCGCTCAACTCGGGCGCCCGCGTCTTCATGGCCGATTTCGAGGACTCGTGCTCGCCGACCTGGGAGAACGTCGTCAACGGGCAGCGCAACCTCTTTGACGCCGTGCGCGGAACGATCTCCCTCGATACCGCGGAGAAGAGCTATCGCCTCGCAGAGGAAACGGCGACGCTCGTCGTGCGTCCTCGCGGCTGGCACCTGCACGAGCGGCACGTTCTGGTCGACGGCGAGCCCGTCTCTGCGAGCTTGTTCGACTTCGGGTTGGCGTGCTTCCACAATGGGAGAGAGCTGCTCGAGCGTGGCTCCGGCCCGTACTACTACTTGCCCAAGCTCGAGAGTTACCTCGAGGCGCGCCTCTGGAATGACGCGTTCGAGCTTGCGGAGGGAGAGCTCGGGTTACCCCGCGCCGCAATTCGCGCGACGGTGCTGATCGAAACGATCCTCGCAGCGTTCGAGATGCACGAAATTCTCTGGGAGCTCCGTGAGCGTTCCGCCGGGCTGAACGCCGGCCGATGGGACTACATCTTCAGTGCGATCAAGAAGCTCGGAGCAGTGCTGCCGGACCGCGCGCAGGTCACGATGACCGTGCCGTTCATGCGCGCGTACTCGGAGCTGCTCGTCGCGACGTGCCACCGGCGCGGCGCACACGCGATCGGCGGCATGGCCGCGTTCATCCCGTCGCGCCGCGACGCAGCCGTGAACGAGCTCGCGCTCGCCCGCGTCCGCGACGACAAGGTGCGTGAGTCGAACGACGGCTTCGACGGGACGTGGGTCGCCCATCCCGACCTCGTACCCGTAGCGACGGAGGTGTTCGGTGCCGTCCTGGGCGAACGGCCGAACCAGGTCGAGCGTCAGCGTCCGGAAGTCGATGTGACGGTGGAAGAATTGCTCGACTTCCAGGTCGACGGGGGAGAGGTGACGGACGACGGGTTGCGTACGAACGTCTCGGTCGGAGTTCGCTATCTCGACGCGTGGCTGAACGGAGTTGGGGCGGCGGCGATCGACAACCTGATGGAGGACGTCGCGACGGCGGAGATCTCGCGCGCCCAGATCTGGAGTTGGGTGAACGCGGGTCACTTCGACGCGGAACGCGTTCGCGATGAGGTCGGCCGCGTCGAGGCCGGCGCGGCCGCGAAGGACGTGTTCGAGAAAGTGGCACTGGCCCCGGAGTTCGTGGAGTTCCTGACTCTTCCGGCGTACGATCGCCTCGCATGAGCCTCGAGAGCACGAAGGCCGACGAGATCGCGCTCGTCATCGAGCAGTCGATCGTCTCCGGTGAGCTGCTGCCCGGGACGGTGCTCAGACAGGAGCAGCTCTCCGAACGGTTCGCCGTCAGCCGGACGCCCGTACGCGAGGCGCTCAGGCGGCTTGCCGCGCTCGGGCTCGTCTCCTTCGAGCCGAACCGCGGCGTGCGCGTGCGCACGCTCTCGCGCGAAGAGCTGCGCGAGGCGTTTCTGGTCCGGGCCGAGCTCGAATCGCTCGCGACCGAGCTGGCGGCGCCGCGGATGACCGAGGCTGACCTCGACGCGCTCGAACGGGCCGAAGCGGAGTTCAGTGGCGCGACGCAGGCGCTCAGGGCTCGTTCCCCCGACGAGGCGGAGCGGTGGCGGCTCACCTCCGACTGGGTTCGTGCCAACCACGGCTTTCACGACGTGATTTACAGGGTTGCCGACTCGCCGCTGGTCGAGCGCCTGGCGAAGAGCGCGCGCCGCTCGTTCTCGGGCCACGCCGTCTGGGCGCCGGGCGGCTCGCAGACAGACCAGCTCTACGAGCGCAACGACCGCGAACACCGCGCGATCATCGCGGCGCTGCGCACCGGCAGCCCGGGGGGAGCCCGTGCGCTTGCTCGCGAGCACGTGCTCCATTCGTACGAACTGCTCGTCCACGTGCTCGAGCAGCGCCCCCGCACCGGCATGACGAATATCGGCGCCTCGGGCTGACGGATCGCCGGTCTAGTGGGGTGGGCCTTCCCCCACGAGGGTGAGCAGGTTGTCGAAGGAGCCGCGTTCGTCGTGCAGGTTCTCGAGCCACCAGGTAGCGCCGGCCTGCGCGTACGCCGCCGGATCGCCGCGCCCGCTCTCGCCGAGCACCGCGACGTCGTAGTCGTCCCGTGTACGTCCGATCGTCGCAATGCTCGCGGCGATGTCGTCGGGGCTGAGCGTCATGCCGGTGGGATCTGCGCTGTCGGCGAGCCAGCCGTCCCACCGCGCCGCTCGTCGCAGCGATGCGGGGCGGTTACCGCCGATCCAGACCGGTAGGCGTTCCTGCACCGGCGTCGGCGCAAGCGTGACGCCGTCGACCGTGTAGTGCTCGCCGTGGTGCGTCACCTGCTCGCCGGACCAGAAGCGTCGTAGGAGCTCGAGTCCTTCGTCGAGCATCGCGGCGCGAACCTTCGCGTCGGTCGGTTCTCCGAACTTGCCGTACTCCGACGGTGAGCCGCCCAGGCCTGCGCCGAAGATCACGCGGCCGCGGCTCAGGTTGTCGAGCGTCGCCACCTGGTGTGCGAGCACTTGCGGCCGGCGGCGCGCAACCGGCGTCACGGCGGTGCCGAGCCGCACGCGCTCGGTCGACGCGGCGATCGAAGCCAGCACCGTCCACGGATCCGCGGCCGGCTTCTCCCACACGAACGCGAGATGGTCCCAGGTGAAGACGCCGTCCCAGCCGGCCGTCTCGGCGGCCTGCCCGAGCGAGAGCGGGACACGAGGATCCGAGAACGTCCCGATGTTCGCGAGGCAGATCCCGTAGCGCACGACCGAGACACTAGAGTGCCGCGCGGTGGAGTTCACGACGCGACCGGAGCTGCGGGGGACGTTCGGGATGGTCGCGTCGACGCACTGGCTCGCTTCGGCCGCCGGCATGTCGGTGCTCGAGCGTGGCGGCAATGCCTTCGACGCCGCTGTCGCCACGGGCTTCACGCTCCAGGTCGTCGAACCGCATCTGAACGGCCCGGGTGGCGAAGTGCCCGCGATCTTCTATGCGGTCGACCGCGGTGAGCCGCTCACGCTCTGCGGCCAGGGCGTCGCTCCCGCAGCTGCGACGATCGAGCGCTTCCGCGAGCTCGGTCACGACCTGATACCCGGAACGGGTCTCCTCGCAGCGTGCGTGCCCGGCGCGTTCGGCGCGTGGCTGCTGCTGCTGGAGGAGTTCGGGACGTGGCGCCTCGAAGACGTGCTCGCGTTCGCCATCGACTACGCCGAGCACGGCTTCCCCGTGGTCGGAGGCATGCGCCTGTCGATCGAGCGCCAGGCAGCGCTGCTCGCAGGCTGGCCCGCGTCGCGTGACCTCTACCTGCCGGTGCCGGAGCTCGGCTCGCAGTTCCGGAACCCCGTTCTTGCGGCGACGTATCACCGCATCGTCGAGGAGTCGAGAGGCGGCTCGCGTGACGAGGAAATCGAGCGCGCGCGTCAGAGCTTCTACGAGGGTTTCGTCGCCGAGGAGCTCGACCGGTTCTCGGCGAGCGAAGGCGGGCTCCTCACGGGCGACGACCTTTCCGCCTGGCGCGCGACACTCGAGCCCGTGGTCTCGCACGACTACCACGGCGTCACCGTCTGCAAGACCGGGCCGTGGGGCGCCGGCCCGGTAGCGCTGCAGCAGCTGGCCTTGCTCGAAGGATTCGACGTCGCGGGTCTCTCGGAAGCGGAGTTCGTGCACGTCGTGATCGAGTGCGCGAAGCTCGCGTTTGCGGACCGCGATGCCTTGTACGGCGACGATCCGGACGTTCCGCTCGACACGCTCCTCTCGCGCGATTACAACGACACGCGCCGTGCGCTCGTCGGCGACGAAGCCTCGGCCGCATACGAGCCGGGCCTCGGCCGCCTCCCGCGGCTCGTGCAGGTGGAGCAAATGGCCGGCGCGGGTGAGCCAACGCGCGGCGACACCGTCCATCTCGACGTGGTCGACCGCTGGGGGAACATGATCTCCGCGACTCCGAGCGGCGGCTGGCTCTACGGCTCTCCGGTTGTCCCCGCCCTCGGCTGGCCGCTCGGCACCCGCGCCCAGATGTTCTGGCTCGAGGAGGGACTGCCGTCCTCGCTCCGCCCCGGCGCGCGGCCGCGGACGACGCTGTCACCGGGCCTCGCGCTGCGCGAGGGAAAGCCGTGGCTCGCCTGGGGGACGCCCGGCGGCGACCAGCAGGAGCAGTGGGGATTCCACGTGTTCCTCCGCCACCTCGACCGCGGGCTGAACCTGCAGGAGGCGATCGATGCACCCGAGTTCCACACCGACCACCTGATCTCGTCGTTCTATCCACGCGGTTTCATGACGAAGGCGGTAGAGGTCGAGGCGAGGTTCTCGCAGGCGGTGATCGACGACCTGAGTCGGCGCGGCCACGAGCTCCTGGTCGCGGGAGACTGGTCGCTCGGCCGCGTGACGGCCGTGTCGAAGGAGAGCGGACAGCTGCGCGCCGCGGCGAACCCTCGGGGCATGCAGGGCTACGCGGCAGGACGCTAAACTGCCCGCATAGTCGCAGCGTGATCTCACCGGACCCCTGAACGGCCTCGAAGCCGAGGCTAGGATCGCGCGCGAGATGGATTCTCTCTACAAAGCAGAAGGCGTCGAGGAGCGCTGGCAGCAGACCTGGGAGGCGGAGGGTCACTACAACGCCGACCCGGATCCGTCGCGCGAGAGCTTCGTGATCGCGCACCCGCCTCCCAACGTGACGGGCGACCTTCACATGGGTCACGCGTTGCAGCTCTCGCTCGCCGACACGATGGTGCGCATGCGCCGCATGCAGGGCTACAACACGCTCTTCCAGCCGGGCTTCGACCATGCGGGCATCTCGACGCAGAACGCGGTCGAGAAGCATCTCGCACTGGAGGGGAAGACTCGCCAGGATCTCGGGCGCGAAGCCTTCGAGGCGCGGGTCTGGGAATGGCTGCGCGAGTACGGCGGCAAGATCATGCTGCAGTTCCGGCGCATCGGCGCGTCGCTCGACTACCGGCGCGAGCGCTTCACGATGGACGAGGCGTACACACGCGCGGTGATGCGCTTCTTCGTGCATCTGTACGAGAAGGGCTGGATCTACCGTGCGAACCGGATCATCAACTGGTGCCCGTTCCACCAGACGGCGCTCTCCGATCTCGAAGTTGCGCACAAGGACGTGGACGACGCGCTGACGTACGTGCGGTATCCGCTCGCCGACGGCGGCGGCTCGATCACGATCGCAACCGTTCGACCCGCGACGATTCTCGGCGACGTCGCCGTCGCCGTTCACCCGGACGACGAGCGTTACCGAGAGCTGGTCGGACGTGAAGTCGTCGTCCCGGTCGTCGGTCGCCGCGTTCCGGTGATCGCCGACGAGCGCGTCGAGCGCGACTTCGGCACGGGCGCGCTCAAGGTGACGCCGGGTCATGACCCGCTCGACTACGAGCTCGGCCGCGACCATTCCTTGCCCGAGCTCACGGTGATCGGGCCGGACGGGCGGATGAACGCGGAGGCCGGCGAGCTCGCCGGGCTGACGCAGGAGGAGGCCGACGCACGCGTCCTCGAGTGGCTGAAGGAACACGATCAGCTCGAGAAGCGCGAGAGCTACAGGCACACGGTTGCGCTCTGCGACCGCTGCCAGAGCCGCATCGAGCCGCGCATCTCGCTCCAGTGGTGGTGCTCCATGACCGAACTGCGGAAGCCTGCACTGGAGGCGCTGCGCGCCCGGCGTGTCCGCTATCACCCGGAGTCACAGCACCGCTTCGCGATTCAGTCGCTCGAGGACGCGCCGGACTGGAACATCTCCCGCCAGATCTGGTGGGGCCATCAGCTCCCCGTCTGGGAATGCCCGGACGGGCACGTGACCGTCGCCGAGACCGAGCCTGCAGCGTGCACGGAATGTGGCTCCAGCGACCTGACGCGCTCGACCGACGTGCTCGACACGTGGTTCTCGTCCGCGCTCTGGCCTTTCGCCACGCTCGGCTGGCCGGAGGACACCGAGGACCTGCGCTACTTCTATCCGGGCGATCTCAACACCACGGCGCGAGACATCATTCGGCTCTGGGAGAACCGCATGATCTTCAGCGGGCTCGAGCTGATGGGCGAGATTCCGTTCCACGACGTCGTCATCCACTCGACCGTGCACGCGCCGACGGGCGGCCGCATGTCGAAGAGCCTCGGCACCGGCATGAACCCGCTCGCCTCGATCGAGACGTACGGCGCAGACGCGACGCGCTACGGGCTGATGAAGATGGCGTCGTCGCAGGACGTTCGCTTCTCCGAGGGCGCGATCGAGGAAGGGCGAAAGCTCGCGAACAAGCTCTGGAACGTCTCGCGGCTCATCCTTCAAGCTTCCGAAGGCGCCGCACCGGCAGAACGGGCGCGGACGCTCGAGGAACGGTGGATCCTCGCGCGCCTCTCGCAAACGCAGCGTGAGCATCGAGCGGCTGCTCGGCGAGTTCGACTACTCGCACATGGTCGGCGAGCTCTACCACTTGACGTTCGACGACTTCTGCGACTGGTACGCGGAGGCGGTGAAGGGCCGTCTCTACGACGGAGATGCCGACGCGCGTGCGACCGCCGTCGCGGCGCTCGAGCGGCTGCTGAAGCTTTTGCATCCGGCGATGCCCCACGTCACCGAGGAGATCTGGTCGAACCTCCCTGACCGCGAATCGCGCCTGATCGTCGCGCCGTGGCCCGCGCCCGGAGACCACGCCGAAGCCGGTGCGCTCGCAGCTGTGCAGGAGGCCGCGGTCATCTACCGTCGCAGCGGCGTGCTGCCGAAGCTCGAGGGCGAGGAGAAACGCATCTTCGACGCCGTCGTCAAGCCGGCCGAAGGGTCGGGCGACGGCAACGCCGCCGCCGAGATCGCGCGGCTGCAGGGAGAGATCAAGCGGGCCGAAGGCATGCTCGCGAACAAGCGCTTCCTCGAGAATGCGCCCGCCGACGTCGTTGCGGCCGAGCGCGAGAAGCTCGCGCGCTACCAGCGTGAGCTCGATGCGATCGCCAACTGAGTACCTCGAGTCTCTGAGCCCGTGGCCGAAGGACGCCTTCGGGCTCGACCGGATGAAGCAGCTGCTCGCCGCGCTCGGTGAGCCACAGCGCGGCTACTCGTCGGTGCACGTCGTCGGCACGAACGGCAAGTCGACCGTGACCCGCACGACCGAAGCGCTTCTGGCCCGCGAAGGCCTGACGGTCGGCGCTTTCGTCTCGCCGCACATTCGCAGCTGGAGCGAGCGGATCCGCGTCGCCGGAGCAGAGGCCGACTTCGACGCAGCGGTCGCGCGGGTGCGGCCGGAAGCGGAGCGGCTCGAGGCGACGCAGTTCGAGACCCTGACCGCCGCTGCACTGTCGGAGTTCGCGCAGGGGGGAGTCGATGTTGCCGTAGTCGAGGCCGGTCTCGGTGGGCGCTTCGACGCGACCAACGTTCTCCGCTCGCCGGTGCAGGTTCTGACGAACGTCGCGCTCGAGCACACCGAGGTTCTCGGCGACACGCGCGAGGCGATCGCCGCCGAGAAGCTCGCGGTCGTGCAGCCGGGCGCGACCGTCGTCCTCGGCGAGCCGGAATGGGAAGGGCTCGCGCTCGCGAACGGCGCGGCCGAAGTGGTGGTTACCGGCCAGAGCAATCTCGCCCTAGCGATCGCGGCAGCGGAGGCGTTTCTCGGACGCCCCGTCGACGGACACGTCGAAGTGACGCTGCCCGGCCGGCTGGAGCGTGTCGGCGAGGAGCCACTCGAGATCTGGGACGGCGCCCACAATCTCGCCGGCCTGGGGTACGCGCTTCCGCGCCTCCCGAGCGAGCGCTTCGTCGTCGTCGCCTCGATCCTCGCCGACAAGGACGTCGACGGGATGCTCGCCGCCCTTTCGGCGATCGGAGACGTGCTCGTTCCCACCGTCTCGAGCAGCGAGCGGGCGGTCCCGGCGGCTGAGCTGGCCGAAAGGGCCAGGCCTTACTTCGACCGGATCGAGCCGATCGAGGATCCTGCGGACGCCCTCCGCCACGCCCGGGCCACCGGCGAGCCCGTCCTGGTCACCGGTTCCCTTTACCTCCTGGCCGATCTCGCCAAGGATGAGAGCCTACGATGGCGAACGTTGGCGAAAGGTTGACCGTCTTCGCGTTCGCGGCGCTCGTCCTGGCCGCGATCGTGGGGATCGCGTTTCTTGCGGGGTACGTACTAGGAAGAATCCTTCTGTGATTGCCAGCACCTTCAGCGGAATCCACGACTTCTTCGCCTCGGGAACGTGGCAGGTCATCCGAAACCTGCTCTTCTTCTTCCTGATCGCCTTCTGGCTCGCCGTCGGCTACTGGGTCTACAAGGACGCGAAGCGCCGGATCGAGGACCCCGTGCTGATCGCGACCGCCGTCGCGATCGGGCTCGTGATCCCGTACGTCGGCGCGCTCGTCTACATGCTCTTCCGGCCGCCCGAGTATCTCGAGGACGTGCGCGAGCGCGAGTTGGAAATCAAGGCGATGGAAGAGCGCCTGTCCCGGCGCGACCTCTACTGCCCGGTCTGCCGCGCGGAGGTCTCGCACGAGTTCCTCGTCTGCCCCGTTTGCACGACGAAGCTGAAGCAGGCCTGCGTGAACTGCAAGGCGCCGCTCGAGGCGCTCTGGCAGGTGTGCCCCTATTGCGAGACGCCGGTCGAGCCTGCGACGGTCGACTTCCCGACCTTCGAGGTACGACCACCGAGACGACGGCGACGCTCCGAGTAGACTGCGCCGCCGATGGCGGTCGAACGCTCACTCATCCTGATCAAGCCCGACGCGGTGAAGCGCTCGCTCGCGGGCGAGATCCTCGCGCGGATCGAGCGGCGCGGGTTCACGCTGCGCGCCGGCAAGCTCCTCCTCGTCGACAGCGAGCTCGCAGAGAAGCACTACGCCGAGCATGCTGAGAAGCCGTTCTTCGGCGAGCTCGTCGCGTTCATCACCTCGAGCCCGACGCTCGCGCTCGTCGTCGAAGGCGAGGGTGCGATCGCGACCTTGCGCAAGACGATCGGCGCGACGAATCCTGCAGAGGCGGAACCGGGCTCCATCCGCGGCGACCTCGCGAGCTCGATGCCTGACAACCTCGTCCACGGCTCGGACTCGCCCGAGTCGGCGCAGCGCGAAGTCGCGCTCTGGTTTTCAGACGATGAGCTCGTCTGAGCCACCAGAGTACGTTCAGCAGAACGTCACGAACTGGACGCGCGCGAACGCCGAGTACACCGACACGTCCGCGACTCGCGCGTGGGCACAGGAGGAGATCAGGTGGGGTGTGTTCGAAGCACCCGAGTCGGAGCTGAATCTCCTCGGCGACGTCAACGACCTCGACGTCGTCGAGCTCGGCTGCGGCACCGCCTACTTCTCCGCGTGGCTCGCACGGCGCGGCGCCCGGGTGACCGGCGTCGATCCCACGCCTGCACAGCTCGCGACGGCGCGGCGGCTGCAAGCCGAGACCGGGATCGAGTTCCCGCTGATCGAGGCGATCGGCGAGGACGTGCCGCTGCCGGCTGCGTCGTTCGATCTCGTCCTCTCCGAATACGGGGCATCGCTCTGGGCCGACCCGTATCGCTGGATTCCGGAGGCGGCGCGACTGCTCCGGCCCGGCGGGTGTCTCGTCTTCCTGACGAACTCGACCCTCTCCGTGCTCTGCATGGGCATGGAGGGTGTCGGCGAGCAGCTCGTGCGACCGCAGTTCGAGCTCGGCAGGTTCGAGTGGTCCGACACGCACGAGATCGAGTTCCACCTCGCACACAGCGACTGGCTCGAGTTGCTGCGCAAGAACGGCTTCGAGGTCGAGCGACTCGCCGAGCTGTACGCGCCCTCCTCTGCCGAAACGCACAGCTATTACAAGTACGTCACCGCGGAGTGGGCGCGCAAGTGGCCGGTCGAAGAGGTGTGGGTCGCGCGTAAACGTGGCTGACGCGCCGCCGTCACCTCCGTTGCTCCTCGCCTCGACGTCGCCGCAGCGCAAAGCGATTCTCGAACAGCTGCAGATTCCGTTCGACGTCGTCGCGCCGAACTACGAGGAAGAGACGCCGGCGCGTGCCGACGCGGTGCAGATCGTGCGCGAGCACGCACAGGGGAAGGCGCGTTCCGTCGCAGACCTCGCCGACGGCCGGCCGATCGTCGGCGTCGACACCGAGGTCGCGCTGGATGGTCGAATCTTCGGCAAGCCTGAGAGCGCGGGTGAAGCCGAGGAGATGCTCGAAGCGCTCAGCGGCAAGACGCACACCGTCGTCTCGGGGCTCTGCCTGCTGACGCCCGGCTGGGAGGAGGTGGAGCACGCGACGACCGCCGTGACCTTTCGCGAGCTCAATCCGCGCGAGCTCGGCTCGTACATCGCCACCACCGAGTGGGAGGGGAGGGCAGGCGCCTACGCGATCCAGGGACGAGGCGCGGCACTCGTCCAGGCGATCGAGGGCGACTATCTGAACGTCGTCGGCTTGCCCGCGGCGCTCCTCGTCCGACTCCTCGCCGAGCGTTTCTCGGGCGTTTACGGGTTCGGTTGAGCGCCGTTGATCTAGACTCGAATCCTCCTATGGGGCTTTTCGACAACCTGGGCGGCTTCGGGGGCCGCGACATGGCCGTGGACCTCGGCACCGCGAACACGCTCGTGTACGTCCGCGGCCGGGGCATCGTGCTCTCCGAGCCCTCGGTCGTCGCAATCGACCAGCGCACCGGTGAGGTGCACGCGGTCGGCGTCGAGGCGAAGCGGATGCTCGGACGCACGCCGGGCACGATCTCCGCGATCCGCCCGCTCAAGGACGGCGTCATCGCCGACTTCGACGTGACCGAGCAGATGCTCCGTCACTTCATCCAGAAGGTGCATCAGCATCGCTTCGCGCATCCGCGCGTCGTCGTGTGCGTTCCTTCCGGTGTAACCGGTGTCGAAAAGCGCGCGGTCGAAGAGGCGACGCTCAGTGCCGGCGCGCGTCAGGCGTATCTGATCGAAGAGCCCATGGCCGCCGCGATCGGCGCCGGGCTGCCCGTTGCCGAGCCGACCGGCAACATGATCGTCGACGTAGGCGGCGGCACGACCGAGGTCGCGGTGATCTCGCTCGGCGGCATCGTCGTCTCGCAGTCGCTGCGCGTCGGCGGCGACGAGATGGACGAGGCGATCATCAATCACATCAAGCGCGAGTACAAGCTGCTGATCGGACAGCAGACCGCCGAGGAGATCAAGCTCGAGATCGGCTCCGCGTACGACATGCGCGAAGAGCTGCAGGCGGAGGTGCGCGGACGCGACATGCTCACCGGCCTGCCGAAGACCGTCGTGCTCAGCTCGGAGGAGGTTCGCCGCGCGCTCGAAGAGCCGGTTCAGCAGATCGTCGAGGCGATCAAGTCCACTCTGGACAAGACGCCGCCCGAGCTGGCGGCGGACATCATGGACCGGGGGATCGTCCTGGCCGGCGGTGGTGCGCTCCTGACGAACTTCGACGAGCGGCTCCGGCACGAGACCCAGATGCCCGTCCACCTGGCCGAGAGCCCTCTCACCTGTGTGGCAGTGGGATCCGGGCGCAGCCTGGAGGAGTTCGAGGCGATCCACCGGAGCGCCAAGGCAAGGCGAAACAACCATCGCCGCTAGCGTTTTCGGCGGCTCCCGCTAACCTAGATCACTCTCGTGCCTCGTAACCGCAGTATCAGCGCGGTCCTGGGCTCGTCCGCGTCGAGACCGAGACCCGAGCCCTTCCCGTCCCGCAGCCGCTCCACTGTTCGGCGCAGGGCCGTCGTGGGGGGTCTCGTCCTGCTTTCGCTGATCCTGATCACGATCTCGTTCAGGCAGCCGACCGGCGGGGCGCTCCACCGGGTCGAGGCCGCCGGGGCGACGGTGTTGCGCCCCTTCGAGGTCGCCGCCGAACGTGTGGCGCGTCCGTTCCGCGACGTCTACGGCTACTTCGCCGGCCTCGTCCACGTCAAGGCCGAGAACTCGCGGCTGAAGCAGGAGGTCAACCAGCTCCGGCAGCAGGCGCTGCAGGGCGAGTCTGCACAGCAGCAGAACCGCGACCTGCGCGCGCAGCTGCGCTTCATCGACAGCCCGCTCTTCCCCAGCGACTACTCCGCGGTGAACACGCGCATCATCTCGTGGGCGACGGAATTCGACCAGCAGGTCATGATCGCGGCCGGATCCGACAACGGGATCGTGCAGGACACGCCGATCGTCACGCGTGACGGGCTCGTCGGCCGCGTCACCGACGTGACCGGAAGTGGGGCGCAGGTGACGTTGCTGACCGACGAGAACAGCGCGGTTCCCGCGCGCGACGAGAAAACAGGTGCGATCGGTCTCGTGCGCCACGGCCAGGGCGAGGGATCGCTCCTGCTCGACTTCGTGCGCAAGGAGGCGAACGTCAAAGAGGGGGACGTGATCGTCACGGCGGGCAGGGTTTCGAGCAAGTACCCCTCGCTCTTCCCCGGTGGGATTCAGATCGGTGTCGTCACGAGCGTCGGCCAGAGCGACACGGCGCTCTACAAGCAGATCCAGATCGAGCCGTACGTCGACTTCTCGACGCTCGACGCGGTGACGGCTCTGATCACCCACAAGCGAACCCCGAAGGGCCCCTGATGAGTGTCGACGCGGCCAAAGCTGCAGCTCTGCTGTTCATCGTCGTGGTCATCCAGCTCTCGGTGCTGGCGAATGTCGACATCTTGGGCGGCCATCCGAACCTGATCCTCGTCGCGGTCGTCTCGGTGTCGCTCTTGCGCGGCACGGTGTTCGGCGCCGTCGCCGGCTTCTGCGCCGGACTGCTGGCCGACACCGGCGTGCTCGGCACGCTCGGGTTCACGGCGCTGCTGCTGACCCTCGCGGCCTACTGGACCGGCCGCTACGGCGAGACGACCGGACGCGACCGCGCGCACGCGCCGCTGCTCTCCATCGCCGTCATCACCGTGCTCTACCAGATCGCCGCGCTTGTGCTGCGCTACCTGCTCGGGGAGCCCGCGCCTGCGCACGTCATCTTCGCGGCGCTGCTGCCGACGGTGTTCCTGAATCTGCTGTTGACGGTGCCAATGTACGCGCTCACACGCCGGTTGCTGCGGCCGCGTGAGTGGATCTCGCGGGAGGTGCGGCTCCTTGGCTAAGCGAGTGATCTCACGCCGCTTCCTGCCTGCCGATCCGCGCGCCGCTGAGCCGTACCGGCTGACCCCGAAGCTCGCGCTGCGGGTGGGTTTCCTCGGCATGCTCGCGCTCGCTGCCTTCGCGACCCTCTTCCTACGCCTTTGGTCGCTGCAGGTGCTGAACGGCGAGCAGCTCCTGCGCGCCGCGCAGAACAACCAGCGCCGCGATATCCGTGTGCAAGCAGCCCGAGGACCGATCCTCGACCGCAACGGCAACGTGCTTGTAACGAACATTCCGGGCCGCGCGGTGCAGATCTGGTCTTCGGACTTGCCGAAGCGGCGCGGCGTGCGGTTGCGCGAGATCCGCGCGCTCGCTCGCGTGATCGGCGTGCCGCCGAACCAGATCGGCGCCGCGATCAGGCGGCACCGCAACGACCCGCTGACCCCGATCAGGGTGAAGGACGGCGCGAGCCGTGCGCAGGTGTTCTACCTCGAGGAGCGCGCCGAAGACTTCCCCGGTGTGCAGATCGTTCCGGCATATCTGCGCTACTACCCGCACCACGAGTTGGCGGCGCACGTGCTCGGCTACGTCAGCGAGATCTCGGCGGCCCAGGTCAAGGCGTTGCACAAGCAGGGCTATCGTGGCGGAGACACGATCGGCCAGACCGGGATCGAGTCGTACTACGACAAGTACCTCCGTGGGACGGCAGGCGTGTCGCAGTTGCGCGTCGACTCGCTCGGCAGGCCGATCAGCGCGATCCTGCCCAAGGTTGCGGCGCATCCCGGGAACGCGGTGCGCCTCACCCTCGATGTGAAGCTGCAGAAGGCGGCGGAGGACGCCTTGCGCTACGGGATCGATCGCGCCCGCAACTCCGCTTGCTACGGCTGCTGGAACGCGAACGGCGGCGCGATCGTCGCCCTCGACCCGCACGACGGCTCGGTGCGTGCGCTCGCGTCGTACCCGACGTACCCGCCGTCCCTCTTCGTCGGCCGCGTTCGCCAGCGTGCTTTGACAGCGGCCGGGCTGACGACGGCCACGGCGAAGTCGATGAACTACCCCGCACTGGACCGCGCGATCGACGGGGCCTATCCGCCGGGGTCGACCTTCAAGCCCGTGACTGCGATCGCGGCGATGCAGGAGCACATTCTTCAGCCGTTCGAGTCGCTTCAGTGCACCGGCCAGTACACGAACCACGGTCACGTCTTCAAGAACTGGGATCCGTTCGTGAACGTGGCGATGACGTTGCCGACCGCGCTCGCCAGGTCGTGCGACACGTACTTCTACCAAGTGGGTTACCGCTTCTACGGGATGCCCGTCGACCGTGGCCCGCGCCTGCAGGCGTGGGCGAGCCGCTTCGGTTTCGGGCAGAAGACCGGCATCGATCTGGGCGACGAGGTGCCGGGTCTCCTCCCGACACCCGACTGGCGCATGAAGACGTACACGAAGAAGACCGACCCCGGCCACTGGCAGATCGACCAGCTCTGGAAGCCGGGCGACTCGATCCAGCTGGCGATCGGGCAGAAGGACCTGCTCGTCACGCCGATGCAGATGGCCCGCTTCTACGCGATGATCGCGAACGGCGGCAAGCTCGTCACGCCGCATCTGCTCCAGGACGTCGAGCAGCCGTCGTCCAACGGCCAGCCGGGACGCGCGCTCCCGACGACCCCGGCTCCTGCGCCGGAGCCGACGAACGTGGACGCGCAGGCGCTCAACGTCGTGCGTGAAGGCCTCTATCAGGCAACGCATGATCCGCTGGGCACGTCGACCTCGATCTTCGGCAGCTTCCCGGTTTCGATCTCGGGCAAGACCGGAACGGCCGAGAAGAGCATCGACCCGGGCGACGGTATCGCGCGTCTCTTCAACCAGTCCTGGTGGTGCGGCTACGGCCCCTCGGACTCACCCGACCTCGTCGTCTGCGTGCTGATCGAGAACGGCGGTCACGGCGGCGACGCCGCTGCGCCGGCGGCGCTCAAGGTGTTCGAGCAGTTCTTTGGCAAGCAGGCAACCCTCACAGGACCGATCCACTCGGACTGATGGTCGATCATCCCGTCTCCCACGCCAGAGCCGCCGCGCGCGCACGTCGCCGCGAGGCCGCCGAGGTCGCCTCCTTCGTCCGTCGCCTCGACTGGATCCTGATCGGGAGCGTCGGCGCGCTCGTTGCGTACGGGCTCTGGGCGATCGCGGGGATCACGCACCACGACGTCACCGGCAACAAGACCTACTACGTGACGCGCCAGTCGGTCTATGTGGTGATCGGCGTGGTCGGGCTGCTCGTCGCAGTCCTCGTCGATCCCGAGCTCTACCGCACTCGCTGGCGCTGGATCTTCGGTGGGACAGCGTTCCTGATCCTGATCGTCTACTTTCAGGGTGCTGCGATCCGCGGCTCGAAGCGCTGGCTCGACCTCGGCTTCTTCCGCTTCCAGCCCTCCGAGTTCGGGAAAGTCCTGTTCGTGCTGGCGCTCGCCGGCTTCCTCGCCGAGCGGTCGCGTCGACTGCACGAGGTCGGCACGACGCTGACGGCGCTCGGGCTCGGCGCGATTCCCATCTTCCTGGTCTTCCTGCAGCCCGACTTCGGCTCCGCGCTCGTCTACTGCGCGGCCGTCGGCGCCGTGCTCTTCGTCGCCGGAACGCCGTGGACGCACATGGCCGCGCTGGGCGCCGCAGCGGTCGGGCTTGCCGTGCTCGTGCTCGGGGTCATGCCTGCGGCCGGCGTGCCGCTCTTGAAGAGCTACCAGCAGGAACGGCTCACGAGCTTCCTCAATCCCGCCAAGGATCCCGGCGGGACGACGTACAACATCACGCAGTCGAAGAACGCGATCGGAGCCGGCAAGCTCCGCGGCCGCGGCGTCGACAACGCGACGCAGACAACGCTCAACTTCCTGCCGGAGCATCACACCGACTTCGTGTTCGCGTCGCTCGCCGAGGAGCGCGGCTTCTTCGGTGCGGCTTTCCTCCTGATGCTCTACCTGCTCGTCGTCTGGCGCGGTCTGCGCATCGTCACGCTCGCACGCGATCCATTCTCGGCCATCGTCGCGGGCGGGCTCGTGTTCGCGCTGCTCTTCCAGATCTTCGTGAACGTCGGGATGACGATGGGCATCGCCCCGATCACGGGAATCCCGTTGCCGTTCGTCAGCGTCGGCGGCTCGTCGATGATCGCGAACCTGATCGCGATCGGGTTACTCCTGTCGATCTCCGTGCGAGCCCGCGGGCGCCGCTAGGTAGCTACGCGGCTTCGGCTGCCGGCTTCAGCTTGGCGCGGCGCGTCTTGATCGCACGCAGCCGCTGTGAGAGACGGGCCCACGCCCAGGGCTCGACCTCCTTGTAACGCAGTGCGGACTGCCCTCGGGTCGCCTCGAGGTACTCGAACCAGGCGTCCGCTTCCTCGATCAACAGCAGCTCGTGCGCCTCGCGTTGTCCGGTCACCGAGTCAACCCTCCTTCACGCGGTTGGAGATGCGGAAACCCTAGGACCTGCGCCGGACGGCACCTGGGCGGTTCGCGTCCTCACGGTGCCCGGGGTATTCGTGGCCCCAGGCCGTCTCGAGGGCTCCGGGGAGGCCGGTTGGTACCCTGTCGAGAGATGTTCATCAAAGCCCATCACAACCTGCCGCGCACGCTCCGCGCCGCCGCCCTAGCCGGCGTTGCTGCAGCGCGCGCGCACGAAGGAGATTTTTCTTGCGCTGGTTTCGATCCCGAAACAAGTCCCAGGAGCAGGCGCCCATCGAGGCTGCCGCTCCACCAGAAGCACCTCAACCTGTAAGCACCGAGCCCGCTGCGGCGGCGCGAGAAACGAGCGGCACCAGGCCGAGACGCCGCCGCGGTAGCCGTGGCGGGCGCAGCCGGCCACGGAAGACCGCGACTGCCGAGAGCAAGACCGACTCGGTGGAGCCGAAGGTCGAGTCCTCTCAGGCGAAGAGTGCGACGCGGGCGCGGGCGGACCGCAAGCCCGCAGCACAGAGACGGGAGCGCGAGCGGCCGCAGCAGCGCCGCCGCCGCGAGCCGCCGCGCCGGGCACCGCTGCCGGAGGCGAAGCGTGAGCTCCTCGTCTCCGTTGACGTCGGCGAGCAGCGTGTCGCCGTCCTCGAGGACGACCGCGTCGCCGAGGTGTACCTCGAGCGGCCGGAGCGCCGTTCGATCGCCGGCAACATCTATCTCGGCACGGTCGACAACGTCCTGCCCGGCATGGAGGCCGCGTTCATCGAGATCGGCCTCGAGAAGAACGGCTTCCTGTACGTCGACGAGATCGTCACGCCCGAGCTCGAGGGCAAGGCTCGTCACGGCAAGAAGATCCAGGATCTGATCAGCCGCGGCCAAACGATCATGGTGCAGGCGGTCAAGGATCCGATGAAGACGAAGGGCGCCCGCCTGACGACGGAGATTTCCCTCCCGGGACGCTTCGTCGTCTACCAGCCGAACGGCGACGGCTTCGGCGTTTCGCGCCGTCTAGACGACGAGGAACGCTCCCGCCTGAAGGACGTGCTGAAGGCGCTCGACCTCAAGGGCGGCGGCGTGATCGTCCGGACCGCCGCCGAGGGTGCGTCTGCGGAGGACATCGCACGAGACCTGGTCTTCCTGCAGAAGGTCTGGAAGTCGATCGACGCCCGCGCGACGAAGTCGGAGGCGCCGACACTCCTGTACCAGGAGGCCGAGCTGCCGCTGCGAGTCACGCGAGACCTCTTCACGGAGAACTTCGAGCGTGCGCTCGTCGACGAGGACCGCGCGTACAAGCGCATCATCGGCTACCTGAAGAAGACCTCACCGCACATGGTCGAGCGAGTGGTGCGCTACAAGGACAAACCACCGCTGATGGAGGCCTACGGTGTCGACGCGGAGATCAAGTCGACGCTGAGCAGACGCGTCGACCTGCCCTCGGGCGGCTATCTCATCTTCGATTACGCCGAGGCGTTCACAGTCATCGACGTGAATACCGGCCGGTTCGTGGGCTCGCGTTCGCGGACGTCGGGCGCGCGGCTCGAGGACACGATCACCAAGAACAATCTGGAGGCGGTGAAAGAGGTCGTGCGGCAGCTTCGGCTCCGCGACATCGGCGGGATCATCGTCATCGACTTCATCGACATGGCGAACCCGAAGAACCGCGCCACGGTCGAAGGCGCGCTCCGCACCGAGCTCGAGCGCGATCGCACGAAGACGTATGTCGTCGAGATTTCTCCGCTCGGCCTCGTCGAGATGACGCGTCAGAACGTCACCGACGGCCCGCGCGAGATCATGACCAAGAAGTGCCCGACGTGTGGCGGCGACGGAATCATCCTGTCGGAGACTTCCGCAGCGGTCGAGATCGAGCGGCGGCTGCGCGCGCTCGCCGGTGCATCGCGACACCAGGCCTACCGCGTCGAGGTCGCCGCGAAGGTCGCGTCGATCCTGATCGGTCCCGGAGCGGAGCGGCTGATCGAGCTCGAGAAGCAGACGCGGCGCCGCTTCTACCTGCAGGCGAAGGACGACACGCATCTCGACCATTTCCTCGTGCTCGCGGAAGGCAAGCGCGAGGAGCTCGCTGCGGCCGCTCCGGTCGAAGAGGGCGCGACGATCGAGCTGCAGCTCGTCGAGGTCGGCCTCCACGATCCGCACGCCGGTGTGGGCAAGGTGGACGGAATCGACGTCTGCGTCGCCGACGCCGCGAAGCTCGTCGGCAAGAAGGTCAAGGTGGAGATCGAGCGGGTCCTCGACGGGACGGCCTACGCCACCGTCGTCGGCCGCGCCGCAGAAGCCGACACGCCGATCACCGCGGAGAGCGAGGCGGAGAAGCCTACGCGACGGGCGCCGGCAGCCGCCGCGAAGTCGGCCGCAGGAGAGACCGCGGCAGCAGCGGACGAGCTCGAGGATGACGACGAGCCTGACTCCGACGAGGAACTGGACACCGAGGACGACACGGAGTCGGAGACCACAGCCACTGGCGAAGCGACGGGTGAGCCTGGCGCGCCGCCGAAGAAGAAGACGCGGCGCGGCTCGCGCGGCGGCCGTGGCCGCAAGAAGAAGACCGCGGCCGCCCCTGCGGCAGCGGCCGGGAACGGCGCGGGGGAGCCGGAGGCTGTCGCGCCTCCGGTGGCGGCGGCGAGGATTCACGTCCCTGCTCCCGACCTGGGCGAGCCCGGGGAGTCTGCGCCGTCGTCAGACGGCGAGACGGCAGGAGTCGAAGCTCAGGATGGCGACGGACAGCCGAAGCCGAAGAAGAAGACGCGGCGCGGCACGAGAGGCGGGCGTGGCCGCAAGAAGAAGACCGCCGCCGCAGTGCCCGCGGGAGAAGACGGCGACAAGTCTGAAGTCGCTCCCGAGCCTGAGCCCGCGCCCGGCCAGGAGACCGACTCGGACTGGGACTACGTGCCCATGTCCCAGTGGGACGACGCCGACCTCTAGGGGCTCGGCCCTCCGCTACACTTCACGCGCTCGCGGGCCAAAAAGCCCGCATTTTCACGCCATGGCCACCACCCGAGACCCATACGCGATCATCGCCCTCGGCGGCAAGCAGTACCGCGTCCGTGAGGGCGAGCGGTTGCTCGTCGACCGGCTGAAAACGGACGAGGGGAAGACCTTCCATCCCGACGTGCTCTTCCTCGGTGGCGACGGTGAGGGCACGCTCGCTCCCAAGACGCAGGTGACGGCGAAGGTCGTCGGCCACGTCCTCGGCGAGAAGCTGCGGATCGGCAAGCGCCGCCCGAAGTCGGGTTACCGGAAGCAGACCGGGTTCCGCGCTCACTTGTCGCAGATCGAGATCCAGTCGATCGGCGGCGCCGCGAAGCGCACGGCAACTGCGGCTGCAGCGCCCGCGGCCGAGAAGGAAGCTCCCGCGCCGAAGGCGAAAGCAGAGCCGAAAGCAGAGCCGAAGACGACGGCCGCGGCAGCTGCAGCGCCTGCTCCCGCGCACCCGCCGCGAGGGTACGAGGACTACACCGTCGCAGACATCGCCGAGAAGTCGAAGCGCTGGAGGCTCGAGCAGCTCGAAGCGACGCTGAAGTTCGAGAAGAAGAACGCAAATCGAAAGGGCGCGATCGCTGCACTCGAAGCCGCGATCGCCGCGAAACAGGAGAAGCAGTAGATGGCTCACAAAAAAGGACTCGGCTCGTCGCGCAACGGGCGCGACTCGAACCCGAAGATGCTCGGCGTCAAGATCTTCTCCGGCCAGGTGGTCAAGTCCGGGATGATCCTCGTTCGCCAGCGCGGAACGAAGTTCCGCCCGGGTGACGGCACCGGCATCGGCCGCGACGACACGATCTTCGCGACGCGTCCGGGCACGGTTGCCTTTCGCACGAGCGGCGAGCGCCGCTTCGTCGAAGTCAACGACGCCTAGGCGTTTCCGCAGCTCCTGCCGGAGCGGATCACGTCCTGCCGCCTTCAGGCGCTAGCGTTCTCGCGTGTTTCAGGATCGAGCCACAATCCAGGTTCAGGCGGGACGCGGCGGCGACGGCAGCCTGCACTTTCGGCGTGAGAAGCACGTCCCGAAAGGGGGGCCCGACGGTGGTGATGGCGGGCCAGGGGGAGACGTCGTCCTCATCGCCGACCCCGACCTTCGCGACCTCTCCGGCTTTCGGGCCAAGCGTCGCTTCAAGGCCGGTAGCGGCGAGCCCGGACGCGGTGCGCTGAAGCACGGGGCGACCGGCGAGACGGTCGAGCTTCGCGTGCCGGTCGGGACGCAGGTGCTCGACGAGGACGAGCAGCTGATCGCCGACCTTGCGACACCGGGAGCGCGCGTCATCGCGGCGCGCGGCGGCATCGCCGGACGCGGCAACAAGCGTTTCGCGTCGCCGACGCGGCGGGCGCCCCGTTTCGCCGAGACAGGCCTGCTCGGTGAAGAGGCGGAGCTGCAGTTGCGGCTCAAGCTGCTCGCCGACGCGGCGCTCGTCGGCTTGCCGAACGCCGGCAAGTCGTCGCTGCTGACGCGCATCTCCAACGCGAAACCGAAGGTGGCGGAGTACCCGTTCACGACGCTGGCGCCCGTGCTCGGCACGGTGGACGCGCCGGACGGTTCGCGCCAGCTGACGGTGGCCGACGTCCCCGGGCTGATCGAGGGAGCGAGTGAAGGCGTCGGGCTCGGTCACGAGTTTCTTGCGCACCTCGAGCGCGCGAACCTCCTCTTGCACGTGATCGACTCGTCGGAGGACGACGCAGCGGAACGCTTCGAGACGATCGACCGGGAGCTCGCCGCGTACGGCGCAGGCCTGGAGGTCAGACCGCAGGCCGTCGTTCTGAACAAGATCGATCTCCGCGCGGATCCGCCGGCGTTCGAGGTCGACGACGAGCGCATCGTGCGCGTGTTCCATGTGTCCTGCGCGACGGGCTTCGGGATCGACGAGCTCAAGCGCACACTGTTCGAGCTCTGCACGCCGCAACCGGTGATCGAGCTCTCCGAGGACGGACTGGTGGACTTTCTCGTCTACCGGCCGCGGCCGGGCAAGAGCCGCTTCAGGGTCCTACGCACCGATCGCGGCTTTCGCATCTCAGGCGACGTTCCGGACGACGAGGAAGAGCTGGCGGCTGCGCTCAAGGCCGCGGGCGCGCGCAAGGGTGACGAGGTCGAGGTCGGCGGCGAGACCCTGGAGGTCCAGTGACCGGTCTGTTCGGCGGCACGTTCAACCCGCCGCACTACGGTCACATCGCTCTCGTCCGCGCGGCCCGCGAGCACTTCGGGTTCGATCGGCTCGTGGTGCTCGTCTCGGTACGGCCCGGTCACAAGCAGGTCGAGCTCGACGCCGACACGCGGTTGCAGCTGACACAGGCCGCGTTTCCCGATGACGAGGTCGTGCTCGATCCGCACGAGCGGACGGTCGACCTGCTCGCAGAAGGCCGCTGGAGCGATCCGGTCTTTCTCATCGGCGCAGATCAGTTCGCGGAGTTCCTGACGTGGAAGGACCCGGAAGGGGTGATCGAGCGGGCGCGTGTCGGGGTGGCGACGCGTCCGGGCTACAGCCGCGAGGTGCTCGAGCCCGTGCTGCGGCAGCTGTCGCGCCCCGAGCGCATCGAGCCGTTCGAGATCGAGCCCGTGCCGATCTCGTCCAGGGAGATCCGCGACCGCGTCAAGCGCGGCGAGCCGATCGACGGGCTCGTGCCGCCTGCGGTGGCGGGTCTGATCGACTCCCTCGGCCTCTACCGGGAAGACTAGAGGCCCGGCTACACTTTCTCCGCAATCGAACGGGAATTGAAACCGCACTGACGCCACTCGAACAAGCACGCCGCATCGCCGGCCTCGCCCAGGACAAACTGGCGCAGGACGTCGTCATTCTCGACATGCGGCACGCATGCTCCTACACCGACTACTTCGTCGTCTGCACGGGCCAGAACCCGAGGCAGACCGTCTCGATCTACGACGAGGTGCACGGCCGGCTGAAGGCTGAGGAGAGCCTGCTGCCCTCGTCGGTCGACGGGCAGCGCGAAGCCTCGTGGATCGTCGCCGACTACCTCGACGTCGTGCTGCACGTCTTCACTCCGGACGCTCGCTCCTATTACCGCCTCGAAGAGTTGTGGGGCGACGCGCCTCCGGTCGAAGTCGCGGCCGGCTAGCAGGAGGAGCCGAGACTCCCGAGCGCGGCGCAGGCCGTGCCTCGCAGCTGCTCGACGTACGGTTGCGCGCCCGCGTCCACGACGAGCGGTGAGATCGCCTGCAGGAGCGCAGCAGTTGCCTGCAACGCCGCCCTCCCGTCGGCGAACGGGCCACGTGACTCGGCGATGAGCCACGACGGGAACAGGTGGACGCTAATCGCTCCCTCGTTTTGCAACGCGTCGAGCTCGACAGGTCCCTGCAACGGGATCGAGACGAAGACGCTCGGGACGCCTCCCGTTCGCGCTGCCGCCCGCGCGAGGGCGACCGGCTCGCGCGCATAGGCCCGCGCCTGCTTCGCCTCGGGGAGTGCCGCGAGGAAGACCGGCGAGTAGGGATAGAGAACGTCTCCGGGAGCAAGTGCCGTCGCGAGCCACGCGGCGGGAGCTGCGACGACCTCTGGCGCGCCGGTCGGAATCGTGCGCGGCTCGGATACCGCGCTTGGTGCGAACGCGGCGGCAACCACCACCGCGGCAAGGAGCGCCGTTCGTCCTTGCCAGGGGAAGCGCGCGCCGACTGCGGTCGCGCCGGTGGCGACGAGGCCGATCCACAGTGGCAGCATGAAGATCAGATGCCGCGGTGCGAGTCGGTCGCTGGCGACATCCGTCGCGCTCGCGAGAGCGAGCAGGCACGGTGGGACGGCGAGCGTCAAGCCGATGAAGACCGCGATCGCGGACCGGCGACGCGCGAGCGTGAGGACGCCCGCCGCGGCCAGGATCGCGAACACGACGAGCGCCGCTCCGGTTCCTCCGGCCGCTCCCCCGAGCGCGTGCACGGTTGCGGCGCCGGTGGACATGCCGCTGTCGAGGTTCTGGCCCGCTTCGGGCGCGTAACGATCGGACAGCCTCAGGTCGACGAGCACGAGCGGTAGCGCGAGGAGCCCAAGGCCGGCGACCGGCAACGCCGCCCGCAGGTCGCGGCCTCGCCAGAGCCAAAGCGCGACGGCCGCTTCTGCCGCGAAGAGGAAGGCGCCGAACGGATGCACGGTGAGCGGAAGCAGTGCAGCTGCCGTCGCCGCGAGAGCCGTACGCCGCCCTGGTCTTTCGAGTGCCCGTACGAGGAGATCGGCGGCGAGCGCACTCGTGAATGCGAACAGAGAGTACATCCGTCCGAACGTCCCGTAGATCAATAGGAGCTGCGACGTCGCGGTGAGGATCGCCGCAACGAGGCCGGCGGACTGGCCGGCGAGCCGCCGCGCGAGGTCGTAGCAGAGCGGCACCGTGGCAAGGGCGAACACCACTGAAACCCAGCGCAGCATCTCGGGCGTCGGATCGAACGCCAGGGCAACGTGCGCAAGCAGAAAGTGGAGCGGCGCGCCGCCGCGATCGAGCACGACCGTGTGCAGCAAGTCACCGAGTGGGCGCGCGGAAATCAGTCCGGCGACGGCTTCGTCCTCGTGGAAGGGCTTGCCGCCGACATCCGGACGAAGGCGCGCAAAGAGCAGGCCCATCGATCCCGTCAAGAGCAGGGCGGGAACGAATGCGGCCGTGCGCAGCACGTGACGTTCGATCGCGGTGGTGCTCATGGGTGAAGCCTGCCCAGGAGGGACGGTATCTAGACGGATTGCCTCAGCCGTCCGTGTGCTTGAGCGTGGACTCTTTCAGCTGTGCGGCTGCAAGCGTCAGAGCCCCCGAGCAGACCTTGGCATTGAGGTCGTTTTCGATCGAGTCCACGTCCGACGCGCGCGGGTAGGGCTCGGGCCAGAGGTTGCGCGGGTCGGTGGGATGCCCGCCGAGCTCGAGACTGATCAAGTGATCTTCCTGGTAGTCGGAGAGCGAGCCGCCGACCCCGTATTCACGCATTTGTTTCACCTTCAACGCGTTCGTGTACGACGTCGGCGGCCGCACCGTCCTCGTCCAGCCGCGCACGCAGACCGTCGAACCGATCGTCGCCTGGGTCACGTCGGGGTTGAGCACGCCCGGCGTGCGCGCTGCGTCTGCCTGGTACGGCCCTCGCGAAGGTGAGCCGTGGTGGGAGAAGAGTGCAAGTGCCAAGAGCAGCAGCGCGATCGCGAAGAGGAGGGTGCGCAACGACATCTAGCGCCACAGTGCGCGGGGTAGTTGTCGTACGCAAGTGCGCAAAACGGACACGGCTCAGCCGATGCTGTTGCTAACTTGGACAACTTGATCACAACCGATCAGAAAGGGAACATCGCCGAGACGGCGATCACGGCTGCGGCAGTTCGGCTGGGGGTCGACGTCTATCGCCCGATCGGCGAAGGGCCAAGGTACGACCTGATCTTCGACGTGTGTTCACGGCTCTTACGTGTTCAGTGCAAGTGGTCGGCGCGCAACGGCGATGTCGTTGTCGTGCGGTGCTATTCGTCACGTCGCATCGCGGGCGGAGGAGTCGTAAGCCGTGTTTACACGGAGGCGGAGATCGACGTGCTCGCGGCCTACTGTGACGAGCTCGATACGTGTTACCTGCTGCCCCGCGAGCTGTGGTCAGGCCGGCGACACCTGCATCTCCGTCTCGCGCGCTCGCGGAACAACCAAGTGCTCCGAACCAACTGGGCAAAGGACTTCGAGTTGGCCGCTACACTAGGCCGGTACGGGGCCATAGCTCAGCTGGGAGAGCGTCTGGCTGGCAGCCAGAAGGTCGCCGGTTCGAGCCCGGCTGGCTCCACTGATCGACTAACCCGTCGGCTCGCCGAGCGCGGCGACCTCGCGCCGCTCCGCGAGCCGCTCGAGCGCGCGAGCCTCGATCTGCCGAACCCGTTCCCTCGTGAGCCCGAGCTGCCGCCCGATCTCCTCGAGTGACTTCGGGTCGGGGTCGCCGTCCATGCCGTAACGGAGCTTGACCACCTCGCGCTCGCGGTCGGGCAACGTCTCGACCGCGTCGCGGACCGTGTTCTCGGCCAGGCTGACGTGGACTTCCTCGGAGGGCTCGGCGTCCTCGCCGGCGATCAGGTCGCCGAAATTGCTGTCGCCGTCGGCGCCGATCGGCTTGTCGAGGCTCGTGACCGCCCGCGCTGCTGCGCGTACCTCCTTGACGTGCTTGAGCGAAAGCTTCGAACGCTCGGCGACCTCCTCGTCCGTCGGATCGCGTTCGAGCTTGCCGAGCAGCTCCCGTTCGGCGCGCGAGATCTTCTGCTCGCGCTCGACGATGTGCACGGGGATGCGGATCGTGCGGGACTTGTTCGCGACGCCGCGCTGCACGGCCTGCCGAATCCACCACGTCGCATAGGTCGAGAACTTGTAGCCGCGGCGCCAGTCGAACTTCTCGACGGCACGAATCAGCCCGATGATTCCTTCCTGGATCAGGTCGAGCAGCGAGATGCCGTGCCCCTGGTACTTCTTGGCGATCGACACTACGAGGCGGAGGTTGGAGTTGATCATCAGATCCTTCGCCTCCTTGTCGCCGCTTTCGATGCGCTTGGCGAGCTCGACCTCCTCGGGGGCGGTCAGCAGCTTGTAGCGGCCCGCTTCGTTGAGGAAGAGCTGGAGCGCGTCCGTCGTCGCGACGGCGAGGTCGCCGTTGACGTAGGTGCTGCCGGCAGCCTCCGGGCGGGCGCAGTCGTCGGTGAGATCGATTCCGCGTTCGTCGAGCTGCTCGAAGAACCCGGTGGTTTGTTCCTCGTCCAGGTCGGCCTCCTGGAGGAACTCGCTGACGGCCGAGAGGTTGAGGCAGCCGGCCTCCTCTCCTTGCTCCAGCAGAATCTTGAGACGTTCGTCGACGACCATGTCGCGGGCTCATCCCCGTTTCGGCGGGTGCTCTAACTCGAATTTTGCACTTCTGAGGCAGAGACGTCACCCAGGCGTCCGAGTTGGCCCCGTACCGTCAAAGCCATCCCGACCAGGAGGTGTCCCATGCGCCGGCCAGCCATCCGGTCGCTCGTGGGGGGAGCGGCCGGGATCGCAGCAGGTCTCATCGGGGGAATCGCCCTCACCGGCATATCGTCGGCAGAGTCGTTCCTGCAGGCGCCGTCGCCCGACGTGGACGCGACCCACGTGCCGCCTGCTCTGACCGTGGCGGGCGAACGCGTCACATTGCGTTACGCGATCGTCTGCGGCCCGCGCGACGACGGCGAGCCGTGCGACGGCTCGGGAGAGCTTTTCGTCCGCCCCGGGCAGGACGGGGCATTCGAGCGAATCGCGCTGACCCGCGGCGACGACTCAGTGGCCGGGCGCTACTACGCCGAGTTGCCCGCGCGACTCACCGGATCACCCGCCGGCTTCTCCTACTACGCGGTGCTGCGAGACGACACGACCGGCCGGACCGTCACGCTGCCGTCGGGCGGTGCGGCCGCTCCGGAACGGAGCTTCCCGCTTCGAGCTCCGACCGAGGTGGATCTCGGCGCACACGCATTCGGTCGTACGCGCGGTGCCACTGCGCGCGCCGTGAGCGCAACGTGGGGGAGCGGCCCGCGGCAGTTGGGTCTCGCGGGCTCGCGCGAGCTCGGCTTCGCCGGACCGTCGTCGTTCGACGTCGACGCTGCGGGGACTGTGACGGTGCTCGATCAAGTCAACGCTCGCGCTCAGCGGTGGCGCCGCGACACTGTCGAGGCGGTGCCGCTCGACGTGAGCGGCGGTCTCGCCGACTTCGCGGTCGAGCCCAACGGAACGATGGACGTGCTCGAGCCACCGAATCGCACGCTGCCTGCGCCCGTGCTTCGCAGCTTCCGCGGAGATGGCACGCCGCGCTGGACGCAGCGGCTCTCCGACCGGACGTGGGCGAAGCTCGCGCTCGGGCCCGACGGCCCCGCCGTGCAGCAGCAGCCATCCGAGCAGTGGCTGCCCGGGTCGGCGAATGGTCTCGCGCTCGGCCGTGAGCGGCAGGCCGAGCGAGGACGGCCCGGCCGGCCGCTCGCGCACGGCGGCGAGCTGGTCGTCGCCCGTGTCGGACCCGCGGAGCTACGGCTGGCGGTGCTCAACGGCAACGCCGTCGGCCGGAGCTGGCGCATCACGAGCTCGACACCTCTCGGCGAAGTGCAGCTCGCCGAGCCTTTTCGCTCTGGCGTCATCGTCGTGCTGAAGACCTACACCGACGAGCGGGCGGAATACGTCGTGCTCCTGCTCGACCACGCCGGGGCGACGCGGCAGTTTGCCCTGCAGGCGTCCGAGTGGGCGGAGTCCGCGCCGCTCGCCCGCTTCCGGGTTGCCGGGTCGTCGCTGTACCAGCTCGGCTCGACCCCGACCGGCGCATTCGTCGACCGCTACGACCTGGAGGTCCCGCGATGAAAGCCTTTCTGCTGACGTTCGGCATCGCCCTCGTCCTCGCCGGTGCGAGAGGAGCTCAGGCGTACCACCGCTTCTGGGCGGGCTGCAACTACGACGCTCCAACCTTCATGACCACGATGACGCGTGACGCGGGGCAGGACTACGCGAACGCCGCGCGGTACGAGGGCTACCAGTGGGGCGGCGGCTGCTGGAACTACGACGACGTCGACTCCTATCCACACGACGCCCCGGGTGACGCGTCGGCCCACGGTGAAGGAGGCGACTGCTCCGGCCTGACCTTCAAGACGTGGCGCGAGTCCACCGACCAATGGCGTGATGGCCGTTATTACTGGCGTGCGTTGCGAAACGTGCACGGCCCGTACACGGCAGGCGATTACAAGAGTGGAATCGGCGCCCCCAATCACGTCGTCGCCAAGGCGACGGCCGGGACGATGGATGGGTTCGCGAGCGCGTCGCACATCGGGATGGTGTTCACCCGTTCGCTGTATGGCGGCGACAACATCGTCGAGGCCAAATGCGAAAGCTGCGGGACGAACATCTTCTACCGCACCTATCGAAGCGACCCGAGCTACGGCGGAGTTGGTCGGTGGGGCTGGACCGGCTGAGTGCAATCGCGCTCGCTGCGGTGGTAATGACCGTCGGCTGCCGGCACGGCGGCGGCAGCGCTACGCCGGAAAGGTTGCTCTACGGCGAGCCCGTGCAAACGTTCGCTCCCGTGCCGGGCAGTGTCGTTGCGGCGGGTCGCGTCCTCGATGCGAGCACGCTCGGCCGGCGCTTCGCGTCGTGCAGCCCGGGCGCCGACGCAAACGGCGGCGTGGTCGTCGAGCGCATCGGCGTCTTCTCCGAGAGCCTGTCTTTCACCAACAAGCGAAGAACGACGCTGTATTCGTGTGACGGCGGCGACGACCCCTCGCGCGAGCGCGCACCGCCATGGTGTGGCCGGTCGGTCGGCCGGCTTCTGCACGGCAGGCCCATCGATCCGAGGCTCGACATCCTCTGCCGCGAACGAAACGGACGCCCGCTCGCCTACCTGTGGGTCGATCCGGTGCGGCAGGCGCACTGGATCGGTGTTGACCAGGGCGCGTACTCCGAGCTGTACGAGGTGCTTGCCGGATTACCCGTACGGGTCGCGACGAACCGTGGCATTCAGCTCGGCCGCGCCCGCGCGAGGCTCTATGTGACGCAGTACGACGGGCACGGGAAGCCATTGCTCCAGGGGATCGTCGAGGCTGCGGTTGCCGGCTGAAATGCCGGGTACACTCGGGCCATAGTGTGGGAGCTGATCTGGTTGATGGTGATCATGAAGATCCCCATCCTCTACCTGTGCTGGGTCGTGTACTGGGCCCTCAAGTCGGAGCCTCGCCCCGAGGAACCGGCCGCGGTCGTCACGGCCGATGTCGGTGGGGACCTGCCCCCGTGGCGCCCCGGACGGCAGCCTCGGCGTTCCGGCCCGCACGGGCGACCTGCGCGTAGCTACGCCCGGACCAAGCGAGCTGCGGTGCGCGCATGAGCTCGACCCCGTACGCAAGGAGCCGTCCCGCCGAGACGGTCGCGGGGTTCCTGGCAGCGGCATCCATCTTCGTGAGCTTGACGGGCATCGCGTACCGGCCGCTCAGGCTGATTCCGTTCGCCATCGTCCTCGCGTTGCTCGCGGTCGGAATCGGTGGCAGGAGTGAGCGCCTCGCGACGTACGCGGCGGCGATCGGCGGTGCCAGCTTCCTGGTCGGCATGGCGGTCGCGGTGGTCACGAGCCACCCGCTCTGGTAGCGCACCCCGCTGCTACAAAGGGTGAAGTGACTGACGTCGACGGCCTGAACTCCGGCTTCGCGCGCGACCTGCTCGAGGAATACCTCGAAAACCCAGACGCGGTCCCGAGCGAGTGGCGGCAACTCTTCGAGAGCGGCCACAGCGACGTCGTGGCGGCCCACCCGGGCCTCGCACGACTGCTCGAGTCAGTCGGCAACGGTCATAACGCGGCGGCGGCTCCCGCTCCTGCGCCGCTGTCGGCGCCTGCGGAGACGACCGCGGCGCCCGCCTCCGACGAGGTGCTGGGCGCAGTCGCGGCCGCGATGGCGCTGGTCAAAGCCCACCGCATGCACGGCCATCTCGCCGCCCACCTGGATCCGCTCGGCTCGGAGCCACCGGGCGACCCGGCGCTCGAGCCGGAGCGACTGATCCCGAAGCTCACGCCCGAGCTCCAAGCGCGTGTGCCGGCGTCCGTGTTGCGCCTCTATGTGCCCGGCGCCACGCTCGCGGAGGCGCTGCCGCGACTGAGCGCCACGTACACCGGAACGATCGCGTACGAGATCGAGCACATCGCCGATCACGAGAAACGGGTCTGGCTTCGCCAGGCAATCGAGTCCGGCAAGTACCGCACCACGCTCTCCCCGGAGGAGCGAAAGGCGCTGCTCGGGAAGCTCACGCGCGTCGAGGCGTTCGAGCAATACCTTCGACGAGCATTCCTCGGACAGAAGCAATTCTCGATCGAAGGGCTCGACGTCATGGTTCCGATGCTCGATGAGGCGGTCGACCTCGCCGCAGAGAACGGCGCGCACGAAGTCGTGATCGGGATGGCGCACCGCGGCCGGCTCAACGTCCTGGCGCACACGCTCGGGCTCGGCTACGACTCGATCCTCCGCGAGTTCGAGGGTGAGCGCACGATCGACGCCGTGGTCGCCACCGACGAGGGCGGCACGGGCGACGTCAAGTACCACCTGGGCGCCGAGGGGACGCGTTCGACGCCGGCAGGTGAGATCACGGTGACGCTCGCGGCGAACCCGAGCCACCTCGAGGCGGTCGACCCGGTCGTCGAAGGTCGTGCGCGGGCAGAGCAGACGGATCGCTCCACACGCGCCGGCATGCACGACCCGGCCGTCGCGCTCGCGATCCTCATTCACGGCGATGCGTCGTTCGCGGGCCAGGGCGGTGTCGCGGAGACGCTGAATCTCTCCGCCCTCGACGGCTACTCGACGGGCGGGACGCTGCACCTGATCGCGAACAACCAGGTCGGTTTCACAACCGACCCGAGCGAAGGACGCTCGACGCGTTACTCGAGCGACCTCGCGAAAGGCTTCGACGTCCCGATCATCCACGTGAACGCCGACGATCCGGAGGCGGCGATCTCGGCAGTGCGGCTCGCGCTCGCTTTCCGGCGGCGCTTCGAGAGCGATGTCGTGGTCGATCTCGTCGGCTACCGCCGGCACGGGCACAACGAACAGGACGAAGCCGCCTACACGCAGCCGTTGATGGTTGCGCAGATCGCAGAGCACCGCACCGTGCGCGAGCAGTTCGTGCCTCGCCTGATCGAAGAGGGCGTCGTTACGAAAGAGGAAGCAGACGAGCTCTTCGCCGAAGTCACGGTCGAGCTGAAGCAGGCGCACGAAGCGCTGAAGGCGACCTTCGGCGTGCCGCATCCGCCTGAGGGTCGGATCCCGTACTCGAGCGGCGACAGCGTCGTGACCGCGGTAGCAGCCGACCGGCTGCGCGAGCTGAACCAGGAGCTCCTGCGCGTCCCCGACTCCTTCACCGTGCATCCGAAGCTGAAGGGCCAGCTCGAACGTCGCTTGAAGACGATCGAGGAAGGCGGCATCGACTGGGGACAGGCAGAGGCGCTCGCCTTCGGCGCGCTGCTCGTCGAGGGCATCCCGATCCGGCTCACCGGCCAGGACACGGAGCGCGGCACGTTCTCGCACCGACATGCAGTCCTGCACGACGTGCACACCGGGGAGACCTTCACACCGCTCCAGAACCTCGACGACGCGACGGCCTCGTTCGAGATCTACAACTCACCGTTGTCCGAATACGCGTGCCTCGGGTTCGAATACGGCTACTCGGTTGCAGCGCCGGAGGCGCTCGTGCTCTGGGAGGCGCAGTTCGGCGACTTCGTCAACGGCGCCCAGATCGTGATCGACCAGTTCATCGTCGCCGGGTTGTCGAAATGGCGTGAGACGACGCGGCTGACGCTCTTGCTTCCGCACGGCTACGAGGGCAACGGGCCCGAGCATTCGAGCGCCCGGCTCGAACGGTTCTTGCAACTCGCCGCGCAAGAGAACATCCGTGTCGCCAATCCCTCGACGTCGGGCCAGCACTTCCACCTGCTTCGCCGCCAGGCACTCGACGCCGCGGGCCGGCCGCTCGTGGTGATGACTCCGAAAGGGCTCCTGCGCCTCAAGCAGGCCTCGTCGACGCTCGCCGACCTCGCCGAGGGCTCGTTCCGGCAGGTGATCGACGATCCGGCTGCGGAGCGCGACGAGGTCACGCGGCTCGTCGTCTGCTCGGGCAAGGTGTACTACGACATCGTCGGCCATGACGCGCGCGCCGAGGCCAAGCACGTCGCTGTCGCCCGACTGGAGCAGCTCTACCCGTTCCCGGTCGAGGCCTACGCCGAGCTCATCGCGGGGTACCCCAAGCTCGCAGAGGTGGTATGGGCGCAGGAGGAGCCGCAGAACATGGGAGCGTGGCGCACGATCCGGCACCGCCTGGAAGCGCCGCTCAAGGAAGCCGGGGTTCCCCTGTCGTATGCGGGCCGACCCTGGCGTGCGAGCCCGAGCGAGGGCTATCCGACCGCACACCTGCGCGAGCAGGATCGCATCGTTCGCGCCGCTCTCGGGACGACTGCTACTTAATCTTGCGTGAGCGGACGCGCGCGCGAGCCTGGAGCACGCTCGCCGCGACCTTCGGCCCGTGCTTCCGGGCCAGGTTCAGGACCTGCTTGCGCTGTTTCGGGGGCAGGCGCCGCCAGACATCCCACGCGGTGAGCGCGAGTCCCACCGGGCCCATTCGTCTCGTCAACCGCGGCACGGGCTCATCCTCGCACAGGCGCTAATGCCCGTGTCCCTTGTCATTGCCGTGGTCCTTGTCCTTGTCTTTGTCGTGCCCATTGCCCCTGTCGGAGGCGGACTGGTCATCGGTCGCCCCCGCAGGAGTTGGCGGCACGGCCGGAGGCGCCGCAGGCGGTTCGGCGGGAGCAGGCTGTTGGCCGGGCGGGACCACCTGGTCGTGGCCTTTGCCATGGCCGTGGTCCGTGTGATCCTTGACCCTTCCTTTGCCCTTTCCCTTCGTCTTGTCCGGATCGACGGCGGGGGTCGGGGCTGTTGCGGGCGCGGCAGGCGGTGAGGCGGAGAGCTGGCGCGTGTCAGGCGCCGGCGCGGGGGCGGGCGCCGGCTCGGGGGCGGGCGTCGGCGCGGGTGCGGGCGCGGGAGTGGGTGCGGGTGAGGGTGAGGGTGAGGGTGAGGGCGCAGGCTTAGGCTTGGGCTTCGCCTTCGGCGGCCGCCCCAGGCTCGACGGGTTGAGGCTGCCGGACCTGCCCGCGGCTCCGGGGCCGAAGTTGAAGCGGAAGGCCGCCAGGCGAGCGGCCGTAGTGAGGGATGCGCGACCGGCGAGCCGTTCCGCCTCGGTCGTCGACCTGGCGCTGGCTCGAGGAGCGACAGCCCGGACGGAGCCCTGCAGCGACGACGGCGGCGCGGTCAGCAGGCGAGTGACGTCGTTCGGCGTCCCGAAGAACGCCGGCATCGCCAGCGCAAAGGCTATGGCTCCCGTCATCAGCGCGGCGGCTAGAACGCGCGCGCACTTTGCCCTCATGTTTCTCCCCTAGGTTGTCGATACCTCGATCCAGGGATGTATCGGCACAGGTGGTGGGAGACTTGAACGTCGATGGGTAGCTTCAAGGTCAAGCTCGTAGGGTACTTCCTACTCCTCTCGCTGCTGCCGTTGGCAGCGGCCTTCTGGGGTTTTTCCACCGTAGCCGCGCGCAGCGAGACGCGGCGGGTGGACGCCCGCCTGCAGGCCGGGGTGCGAGCGTCGCTCGCGGCCTATGACGAGGCGCTCGACTCGGCGAATGGCGCTGCCACCCGCCTCGCGCGCGATCGGGCGTTTCAGCACGCGCTCCAGGTGCGGGACCGGCGGGCGATCGAGCGAATGCTCCGCAACCGCCCGCACCTGTCGGTCGAGGCGCCGGGTGGATTCCGGGTGGGACGACGCGAACCGCTCGCGGCGACGCGCCGGGTTGCGATCGGGCTGAGCGGCAACTTGGGCTCAGTCGTCGCCGCGGTGCCGCTCGACCGTGCGCTCTCGCGACGGCTGGAAAAACGCTCGGGACTCGAGAGCGGCGATCACATCGTCCTGGTTCAAGACGGTCGCATCGTTGCCGGGCCGCCGAGCGTGCAGGGACGCCTCGGCCTGCGTGCCGGACAACCGCTCACGCTCAGGATCGGCGGCACCGAATACCGGACACTCGTCGCGGGGACGTCGAAGGCCGGACCGGCGACGACGGTCGGCGTCGTCACACCGCAGGCGAGCATCGACGCGGCCAAGCGCGCCGCGAGGAACCGCCTGCTCGTCGCACTCGTCGCTGCGCTCGTCTTCGTCGGTTGCGTCGCCTACATCGAGGGACGAACGATCGTCCGAACGATTCGGCGCCTCGTCGACGCCGCACGTGCAATTGCCCGCGGCGACCTCGAGCAGCGCGTGCCGGTGCAGGGCCGAGACGAATTCGCTCTGCTCGGGCGCACCTTCAACCAGATGGCGTTCCAGCTCCAGACCCGCCTCGTCGAGCTCGATGCCGAGCGCGCACGGCTCCGTGACGTCATCTCCCGGTTCGGAGAGGCCCTCGCGGCCACCCACGACAGCGACCAGCTGCTGCGGTTGATCGTCGAGACCGCGATGGAGGCGACGGGCGCAGCGGGAGGCGTCCTCGTGGGCGGGAGCGGTGAGTTGATCAGGGTCGGCTACCCCGACAAGGGCGAGGACAAGATCGAGGTGCCGCTCCTAGCCGGCTCGGCGAGCTTCGGCAGCGTGATCCTCTTCGGAGAGAAGTTCACGAGCGACGACCGGATGACGGCCGTGTCGCTAGCGTCGCACGCCGTCGTCGCCCTGGAGAACGCCAGGCTGCATCGCATCGTCGAGCGTCAGGCGCTCGTCGACGGCCTCACCGGCCTCGCGAATCGCCGCCAGTGCGAGGAGACCCTCACCGACGAACTGGCTCGAGTGCAGCGATTCGGTGGCTCGCTCGCCGTCGTCGTCGCCGACCTCGACTGGTTCAAGGACGTGAACGACAGGCACGGGCATCCTGCGGGAGACACGGTGCTGAGAGCGTTCGCCGAGCTCCTGCAGGAGGAGCTTCGCGACGTGGACCTCGCCGGCCGCTGGGGCGGGGAGGAGTTCTTGATGGTCCTGCCCGGGACGGATCTCACCGGTGGCGCCCGGGTGGCCGAGCGCATCCGCGCGGTCTTCGCAGGGAGGATCGTGCTCGCCGTCGACGGCACCCCCATCCCGGTCACGGCCAGCTTCGGCGTCGCGGCGAGCCCGCCCGTGCGCACGGCTTCTGAGCTCTTCGCGGCGGCGGACGCGGCCATGTACCAGGCCAAGCGGGCGGGCAAGAATCGGGTCGAGACCGCGCCCGCGCCGGTCGTCCAGACCTGACGGCTCCCACACCTTCCCTGGAAAAAGCCCGCTGAGAGGCTACAATCGTGCGCGCAAGGTCGCCCCGCCCCCGAGCCAGGAGCCTCTATGTCGGTTGATACCGCGTCGATGTTCGCCCAAGTGATCCAGGACCACCTCGAGCTGAAGGAGCGAAACGCCAGGCTCGAGACCTCGATGCCGCTCGGTCACTACAAGACCGCGGATCCGTTCGACAACCACCCCCTTTTCAAGACTGAGGAGCAGGCTCGCCTCGAAGAGACGATGGACGGCGAGGAGCCGGCAGTGACCAGCACGGCGCCCGTGCTCGCCTGGCCGGGAGAAGAGACCGCCGAGCAGGCGAACCCGGAACCGGAAGACGGTCTCTGGGGACGCAGCCGCGACTTCGACTGGGGAGACTGACGAGGTCGTAAGGTACGTCTCTCCGAAAGCGACGCGGGGAGGCTCCAAAATGAAGCGACTCTTGCTGGGGTTCGGGCTGGCGGCCGGCCTTGCCTACGCCGCCCGGGAGTGGTTCGCAGCACCCATGCCGCAGCCCTCCTGGGACGAGACCGACAACGATCCCGAGGATCTGAGCCACGACTTGGCTCAGCGCGCCCGGGAGGCCGAGGGCGCCCAGAGCGAAGAGGAGGAAGCCCCCGCGGGCTAGAGCAGGCTCGCGACGAAGCGGAGGTCGTCCACGAAAGCTGCGAGCTCCGCCTGACGCCGCTCCGGCGCGCCACGGAGGATCGCCGAGGGATGGATCGTCGCGGTCACCGCCTGGGCGAGGTCCGACTCGACCAGCGTGCCGCGGCTCCGAGTGACGCGAAACGCCCGGCCGAGGAGCGACTGGGCTGCGGTCGCGCCGAGCAGCACGAGCACCCGGGGCTGGACCACCGAGATCTCTGCCTCGAGCCAGGGGCGGCAAGCGGCGACCTCGCTCGCGCTCGGCTTCTGATGAATGCGCCGCTTCCCGCGCGCCTTCCACTTGAAGTGCTTCACGGCATTCGTCACGTACGCAGCGGAGCGGTCGATCCCGGCCTCGGCGAGCGCCTCGTCGAAGAGCCGCCCCGCCGGGCCGACGAACGGGCGCCCGGACCGATCCTCCTGGTCGCCCGGCTGCTCGCCGACGAACATGGCGGCCGCGGCCTTCGGGCCCTCGCCGAAGACGGTCTGGGTTCCGAGCCGCCAGAGCTCGCACCCCCGACAGCCCGATGCAGCCTCGCGAAGGGCGGTCAGCGAACGCTTCTCCGGGAGGAAATCGGCCGCGGATCGGGCTTTCTCCTCTCGTCCCACAGGTTCGGTATGACCCTTCGCAGACTGGAGGAACCCCTCGTCCGGGGGATTCGTGGGCCTGGCAGCGCGGCGATGCTTGGTGTCGCTTCGCGAAAAGGGGGCTGACCTGCGGCCGCACCACGAATCCGACTCCACCCGATGAGCGACCACGCGCTCCCACTCCGCCTCGTTGGTGAGGACCTCCTTGCCGACCCCTCGCACGGGGTCGCACGTGTCGAGTCGTACCGGCGGCTCGCCGACGTCTTCCACGAGGTGCTCGCCGAGCAGAGCCTCGACGCGCTGCTCGACCGCATCGCGGACGCCCTCGCGGAGCTGGTCCCGCACGACTCGTTGACGATCTACGAGGCCGACGAGCCGCGGCGGTTGCTGATCCCCGTTTGGGCGCGCGACAAGTGGGCGGACAAGATCCTGGCCGACACGTGTCCGTTCGGCGAAGGGCTGACCGGCTGGGGTGTCGAGCACCGCGAGCCGGTGCTCGTCAATCAGGCGCATCTGGATCCACGCACGTCCACCGTCGCAGGCACGCCGGAGGACGAGCCCGAGGCGCTGATCACGATCCCGCTGATCGCGCGCGACTCGATCAAGGGCGCGCTGAACATCTACCGCCTCGGTGAGGAAGCCTCGTTCGACGAGGACGAGTTCGAGCTCGCGAAGCGGTTCGGTGACGCGGCGGCGCTCGCGCTCGACAACGCTCAGATTCGGGCCCGCCTGGAACATCAGGCGCAGACAGATCCGCTCACCGGCCTCTACAACCACCGGGCCTTCCACGAGCGCCTGCGCCAGTCGCTCGCCGACGCGAGCCGCACGCACGACGACGTTTCGATCCTCATGCTCGACATCGACGACTTCAAGCGCGTCAACGACGTGTACGGCCACGGCGCCGGCGACGAGATCCTCCGGAGCCTCGCTGACACGCTCAAAGACTCCGTGCGCGCGTCCGACATCGTGTATCGCCTGGGCGGCGAGGAGTTCGCGATCGTGATCGTGTCGCGGTCACCGCTGGACGCCGAGCAACTCGCGCACCGGCTCGTGGAAAGCGTCGAAGCAGCCGAGTTCGATCCCGCCGGCCGCATCACCATCTCCGTCGGGCTGGCACGTGGGCCCGAGCATGCGATGAACCCGCGCGAGCTGATCGCGTGCGCCGAGGCCGCGATGATGACGGCGAAGGCGCGCGGCAAGAACCAGATCGTCCTCTACGACGACGCCGAGCTCGAACGTCCCGAAGGAGAAGAGGTTCCCTCCACGCGCGACGTCCGCTCGGTTGCGCACATGAAGATGCTGCAGTCCCTCGGCGGCAAGCTCAACCGTCTGAACGACGTGCGTCAGATCGGGCACGTGATCGCGACCGAGCTGCGCTCGCTGATCGACTACCACAACTGCCGCGTCTCGCTCGTCGAGGGCGACGACGTGATTCCGATCGCGTTCGTCGGCCAGTTCACGTCGGAGACGCAGGAGCCGCTGGAGATTCTCGCGTGCAAGGTCGGGCACGGGATCACGGGGCGGGTTGCGCAGACGGGCGAGTCGCTGCTGATCGGCGACGCCGCGAATTGCGAGTTCTCGCGCATCCTGCCGGGGACAGACGCCATCGACGAATCACAGATCGTCGTGCCACTGACCTATGTGACCCGGATCGTCGGTGTGATCGTGATCTCGAAGCTCGGGCTGAACCAGTTCGACGAGGACGACATGCGCCTCCTCGAGGTGCTCGCCGGTCATGCCGCGGTCGCTCTCGAAAACGCAGGTCTCTACGAATCCGCACGCCGGGAGGCCGAGCGTGCCACTGCGCTGCTCGAGTTCAGCCGCCAGCTTTCGAGCGCCGAAGGGATGGACGAAGTCGTCGATCGTCTCGTCGAGCTCTCGGCCCGGACGCTCGGCTCGGCGCGCGCTTCGGTCTGGTTCCAGGAGGCTGCGGGCGGGGAGGTTCGCGTGCGCGCGACCTACGGCTATCCGGAGCTCGATCGAGAACGTCTGCTGCGCATGCACTTCGACCACGAGTCGGCCGCATCGTTCTTCTCGAGCGGCGAGCCCTTCGTGGTGACCGATGCGGAGCGCGACGCGATCATGGGCGCGAAGGACGTCGGTGTGGGCAGGCCGTTCGCCATCGCGCCGCTCACGCTCGACGGCGGGCGGCTCGGCTGCATCGCCGTCGCGGCTCCGAACGACGGTGAGTTCACGGAGCGGCAGATGCGCCTTCTGGCCGGCGTCGCGCACCAGGCGAAGCTTGCGCTCACGAACGCCGGCAACTTCCAGAGCCTCGAGACCACATTTCTCGAGACGGTCGAGGCGCTCGCTAACGCACTCGAGGCGAACGACGAGTACACGTCGTCACATGCGCGGTGGATCACCGATCTGTCGCTGCGCGTCGGCGAGGGACTCGGCCTCGAGATGCGTTCGCTCAAGCGGCTCGAGCTCGGAGCGCTGTTCCACGACATCGGCAAGCTCGGCATCCCTCAGGCGATCCTGTCGAAGCCAGGCCCGTTGACGGACGAGGAGCGGCAGGTCGTGGAGAAGCATCCTGAGCTCGGCGAGAAGATCATCGCGCCGATCGACAGGCTCGAAGAGGTTCGCCCGATCGTGCGCCACTGCCACGAGCGGTACGACGGCAAGGGCTACCCCGACCGCCGGGCCGGCGAGGACATTCCCATCGAATCGCGGATCATCCTCGTGTGCGACGCCTACCACGCGATGACGACCGATCGTCCGTATCGCAAGCGGCTGCCGAAAGAGGAGGCGCTCCGTCGCCTCGACCAGGGTGCCGGGACGCAGTTCGACCCCGACGTCGTCGCGGTCTGCAAACGCGTTCTCGAGAGCTTCTAAGCGGCGCTAGCTCGACCGCGGGCGCGAGCCCGTGAAGGCGTCGAGGCCTTCGCTGAAGCTGACGTACGGGACATCAGGCAGTGCCGTCTCCCGCTCTTTCAGGCGCTCGGCGTCCTCCAGTGCCCGCTCGCGGCGCCTGATGCTCTCGCCCTGAGAAGCGAGGTTCGCCTGCACTCGTAGGAGCTCGGCCTCGCGCGCCATCAATTCGCTCTCACGCGCTTCCAGCCGGGCCTGAAGCGCCGCCACCGCGCGTTCTCTTTCGTTCGTCGCGTGCTCTTCCGCCGTTGAGGTCTCCTGTTCGCGCGCGGCGAGCTGCCGTTCGAGCTCGTCGAGGGTGCTCGCACGCGTCTCGAGCTCACGAGCCTGCTCTGCGAGTCGCCCCTCCTGCTCTGCGATGCGCTGTTGCTGTTCGCCTGCCTGGCGCGCCCGCTCAGACTGCACCTCGGCGCGTTGCTCCTCGACTGCGCTCGCTTCCAGCTCGAGTCGCTGTCGTTCCGTTTCGAGCTCGGCTTCGGCGGACTCGATCGCGGCGGTCCGGGTAGCGAGCTCGCCCTTCTTCTCCTCGGTCTCGGTACGCGCGGCCGCCAACGCTCGTTCCTGCTCGTCGAGGAGCCGCTCACGCTCCGCGGATGCGGACTCTTTCTCGCGCAGGCGCGCGTACGAGCCCTCGAGCTTCTCTTTGCGACGCTCGAGCGAGGCCGTCGTCTCTGCGAGCTCTTGCGTCGTCTTCGCCAGCGCGGCTTCGGCTTCCTCGACCTCGAGCTCGCGCGCTCGAAGACCGGCCTCTCGCTCCTTGACCTCGCGCTCCCGCGGGGCGAGCTCGTCGAGCCGCGCCTGCAGCTCGGCCTCCCGCCGCTCCGCCAGCTCGTCGGCGTAGGCACGGTCGGCGTCACGCTCGGGCCGGCGGAGACGAAGCCTGCGGCCTTCGTGTGCGCGGGCATCCTGCTCTTCGAGCTCCTTCGTGCGCCGTTCCACCTCGAGCTCGCGCCGGGCAACGTCGGCCGCACGCTCCCGGAGCGCGCGCTTCAGGTCGTCGACCTGGACGAGCGCCTCGGTGCTCTGCCGCTGGTGGGCCTCCGCAAGCCGCCGGGCCAGCCGGAGCACTTCGTTCCGCTCCGCCGTGTCCTCAGGCTGCTGCCAGGTCGCGTCCCAGCCGACCGACTCCCAGGAATCCCCCCTCGACTCCATGCCTAGAGCGTAGCGCGGTTTTCCGGAAAGTGGTCGTTTTCGTCGGAGCCGGCGATCAGCCCTCGATCTGGACTCGTCGCGAGGCGTCGTGGCGGATCCGGATCGCGTAGTCGCCGCTCCCGAGCTTTCGGATCACAAAACCCTCAGCGTCGAGATCGCCTCGAGCTGCGAGCGTGTGTCCCGCGACGACGCTCCGGGGGAGATAGCTGAGCCGCAGCGCCTCGCTGCTCTTCGCTGCGAAAGTCCGGTAGCTGACCCTGCGGCGTCCGTACACGACGGACTGCACGACCGAGGTCGAGCCGAGCAGGTGGTCTCGCCGTTTGGGCGCGAGCTCGGGGATCGCGGCCATGGCCCAGTTGAAGCTCCGGAGATAGTCGCCGTACCCGTCGCTGAACCAGAATGCGTTCGTCGGTCTTTGGCCGCAGCACGACACGCGTCCGTCGCTCGCCGTGAAATAGGTCGCGTAGTTCAGCGAACGAACAGCGAGCTCTCGCGTTGCCTCGTCACCCGTGTGCGCGTAGAGAAGCGCGTTTGCGGCCGCCCAGCGCGACGTCGTGCTGCCGAGCCCGACGCGCGAGCAGCAGCCGGGCTTGCCGGGAGCCCACTGCTCGTTGATTCCCCACGCCCCCGCGAACGGGCCGCGGCCGAACGCAGTTCGGACCCACCGCAGGAGTGAGGTGGCATGCTCGGCCCAGTCCGGATCGACTGCGTCAGGCGTCTCGTGGCTCAACAGGTAGTAGGCGGTCAACGTGGCCGACGCCTGGTTGAGGCTCCGCGGGTTGTACGGCACGTCCTCGTAAAACCCGCTCCAGCGATTCCACGCGGGGCTGTTGCGGTTCAGCTGCTGCTCGAGCAGCCACTTCCAGGCTAGGTCCCGGGCGCGCGTGTACGAGGCGGTGTTGCCCGCTCCGATCTTCACGAGCTCGTCGAGCAGTTGCACCGGCCCGACCATCAGCCCACCGAACTGGGCGCCATCGAGCACCGCGCCTGTGCGGGCGTTGACGCGGAACGGCCACGGTGTGTGCGTCGCGTCTCCCGCACGAACATGGCGTGCGAGCGCATTGCCCGCCGAGAGCGCTGCGTTGAGGAAGCGACGCTCGCCCGTCAGCTCGTAGAAGGTCAGATAGCCGAAGCCGAGCATCCCGACCTTGTCCGTCTCGATGCCGCCGTAGAAGCGCCGCGGCAGGCCCGCGAGGCAGCGCCCGTAGGTGCGCTCGCCGGCGCACGAGGTTGCGAACGGGACCCGAGGCCACGCCCAGCCTGACGGCGACATGCCGTGCCTCAACTGGTAGTCCAGCATCTCTCGTACCGCACCGATCGCACGCCGGTCGCCGGAATACGGATACCACGAGACGAGCGAGTCGACGAACGTCGCGTTGAGGAACGCCGGGTTGTGCTGCCAGTAGCCGCCGCGCAGCGTCTGTCCGTCGAACACCGCGTAGTTGAGATACACCTTCCGTTTCGTCTTCGGGTCGCGCGGCACGACCTGCTCGATGAAGTTCCAGCCGAGCCGCAAGACGTGGTCGTAACCGAGCCCGGCGCCGGGGCGGTACCACGCGAGCAGGCGACCCTGGCGATCCCGGGTTGCGCGGTGCCAGGGCAGGAGCGGATGCACAGGACGAGACGCCAGCGGTTTCAAGGACGTGGGACTTCGCGTCTGCAGCAGCTCGAACTTGCGTAACGCGGGAATGAGCATGAAGTACGGCCGCATGTCCGCGGAGTGCGGCCACGCACCGACGACCGTGTGCAGGGGCAGGTTCGGGTTGAGGCGACGGAGCCTCCGTGCCAGCGGCGCCGACTGATCGACCGCGCGCACGACGTGATCGGTCCTGCTCCACCAGAGCTGGAGCGGGACGCCTGACCCCGCGATCGCACGCGCGTACGCGAGCGGGCTGCGGCGGGCGTAGGCACGCGGGTCGCTCCGCGGCGTGCCGCCGATCTCGGCGCGTGCCAGCTTCCGTAGCCCCGCTCCGATCTGCACGCCCCACTTGCGCCGGCACGCCGAGTTGCACCGGAGCCGGGCGAAATCCCGGTAGCGCTGCGCCATGTTGGTGACTGGGTCGAACGCCGCGGCGCCCGCGAGCAGGGAGGGATGGCGGGCGAGGAGGAGCAACGTCTCCTGGCCGCCCATGCTCGTCCCGAACGCGTAGATCCGGCGTGGCTGGATGCGCAGCCAGGGCACCGTGCTGGCGAGGATCTGCGGCATCCGCGCGAGGTCGTCGATCTGGCCCGGGTATCCCCACGAGAAGTGCGCGAACCGGCGTCCCTGGCCCTCCGGATTCACGACCGCGAATGGGCCGTCGGCCGGCAAATCACCCCAGCGTGTGACGTTCGCCTCGGCGGACACGCCGCGGCCGTGCGGCGAGATGATCAGCGGGAGTGGTGGGTTGTTGCGCGGCCCGTACCAGTCAGGGAGCACGACGTACGCGGCTCGCTTGAAGCCGTCGTGGGTTCGGTAGTGAACCGTCACCACGCGGACATGGACCTGTGTCCAGGCGTCGCCGCTCGCTGCGCCCGCCCCGACGAGGGCGAGCACGATCGCCAATGCGCACAGACCCCCGCGGCCCATCGCGCACCATCATTCCACAGGGCTCGGCGGCGGAAAGACGCGCTAGGCCGAAGCGGGCGCTTCGCCGGTGGCGACGTGCCCACGCAGCTTACGCTTCGCCGTCGCGGTGACGACGCGGTTCTTGCCGTTTCGCTTGGCTTCGTAGAGCGCCGCGTCTGCGGCGGAGACGAGCTCCTCGACGCCGGGCTGAGCGGGGAAGCACGCAGCGCCGAAGCTGGCGGTGACCTGGAAGAGGTCCCCGTCCGGGGTCCTCAGCTCGAGCTCTTCGATGCGGCCGCGGATCTTCTCGGCAAACGCGCGGGCTCCGCTGAGATTCGTGCCGGGTGCGACCACTGCAATCTCCTCACCCCCGTAGCGGCCGACGAGGTCGAGCTCGCGGACGGCTTCCGCGAAGCAGCGTGCGACGCGGCGCAGCACTTCGTCTCCGGTCTGGTGCCCGAACCTGTCGTTGATCGACTTGAAGTTGTCGATGTCCGCGATGACGTAGGCCACGCTCGTTCCGAGGCGACGGGCATGGTCGACCTCGTCGTCGAGCCGCTCGTCGAGTGCGCGACGGTTGGCAATGTTCGTCAAAGCATCCGTCTGGGACTGGTGAGTCAGGCGTGCAAGATCGGCGAACACGCGGGCCACCGGCCGGGCGAGTCGCGTCGCCAGTCCGGCCGCAAGGGCGAGGGTGATCGCAGCAGCGAAGAGCAGGCGCCGCCTATATGCGCTCAGCCGGGCGTGCACCGCGGCGGTCGGCTCGACGGCAACGACGGATGTGCCGCCGGATCCGAACGGCGTCGCCTTCGCGAAGAACGACGTCTTGCCGATCAGAATCCGTCCGTCCTTCACTTCGGTGCGCGCATGTGCGGGAGCGCCGGCGATCACGTGTCCGTTCTGAGTCAGCACCAGGGCTGCGTGCGCGGGCATCGGCGTCGCGCGTTGCAGGACGGCGAGAAGCGAGCGGTCCATCGGAACGGCCATGCTCACGCGGGCAACAGCGCGCCCCGACTTCGTGATCGTCGCGGTTGCGGCGATTTGCGGTCCGGCCGGCAGCTTGCCGTACGCATGGCCACGGATGACGATCCGTGCTTGATGGGAGTGCGCGAACGCGCGTAGACCTCGTGTGTTCCGATGAAGCAGAGCCTGCTGCAGCGTGCTCGACGATGCCACTTCGCCGACCCGCGCACGGAGGTTTGCACGCATCGTCGAGAACGTCGAGCCTGCAACCCGGGCGGTGCTCGCAAGCTCGGTTGCAGCCTCTTGGTTGTTCGAGCGCCGCGCGCTGAGGTCGAGCGTGAAGACGATCGCGGCCGTCAGAGCCGCGAAAAGCAGGAAGACGGCGAGCGCCGCGCGCGTGACGGCGACTTTCCCGTAACGGGAGCGAAAGCGGCCGTCCATCTAGGGGCCCTTCTTGGCGCCGCCCTTGGCGGCTCCGTTGTTGCCGTTCCCATTTCCCCCCGCGTTCCCGCCACCGGCGTTGGGGTTGCCTCCGCCTGCATTCGGGTTACCGCCACCGGCATTGGGGTTGCCGCCGTGCGCATTCCCGTTTCCGTTTCCCCCTGCGTTACCGCCACCGGCGTTGGGGTTGCCGCCACCCGCGTTGGGGTTGTTGCCGTGCGCGTTCCCGTTCCCGTTTCCGTTCCCATTTCCATTCCCCCCTGCGTTGCCTCCGCCGGCGTTGGGGTTGCCTCCGCCTGCGTTGGGGTTACCGCCGCCTGCATTCGGATTGCCTCCGCCGGCGTTGGGGTTACCTCCGCCAGCGTTCGGGTTGCCTCCGCCGGCGTTCGGGTTGCCTCCGCCGGCGTTGGGGTTGCCTCCGCCTGCGTTGGGGTTACCGCCGCCTGCATTCGGATTGCCTCCGCCGGCGTTGGGGTTTGCCTGCCGCCGGCGTTCGGGTTGCCTCCGCCGGCGTTGGGGTTGCCTCCGCCTGCGTTGGGGTTGCCTCCGCCTGCGTTGGGGTTACCGCCGCCTGCATTCGGATTGCCTCCGCCGGCGTTGGGGTTACCTCCGCCGGCGTTCGGGTTGCCTCCGCCGGCGTTCGGGTTGCCTCCGCCGGCGTTGGGGTTGCCTCCGCCTGCGTTGGGGTTGCCTCCGCCTGCGTTCGGGCTACCGCCGTCCACACCCGCGTCGGCCGGATCGCTCGCGGGCGGATCGACTGATCCGTCGTCCGGCGTTCCCGACGAGACGGGAGGCGTGCCGCCGCCGGCAGGTGTCTGCGGATCGACTGCAGGAACGTCGGGATCGACGGGCGGCGGGGTCGACGACGTGGGGGGCTCGGAAGCGGGAGGCTCTGGATTCCGCGGGGGCGTCGAAGGCCCGGCAGGTCGGGTGCTCGGCGGAGCAGGCGCAGACGGAGCCGGCGCGGGCGGAAGTTGCTGCTGCTGCTGCTGAGGTGCGGACGCGAGGAGGATGGTGTCGGCCACGCGAGAGGCGCCCTGTGGGTTGTCGGCTGCAGGCGTCGGGGGAGGCTCGGGCAAGGCGACGACCAACGTGCCAACGGGCGCGTCAGCTTCAGAAGGCCGCCGGGTGGCGAGTCCAGCTGCTGCAGGATCCGTCGGGAGCAAAAGCGAAAGCAGGCGCGCTTGGCGGCCGGTCAGGCCGCTCGTCGCCTTGAAGGTCTGGCTCTCCTGAACGCCAAGCACAGCGCTGCTCAGCGAGATCGCGACGTTGCTGTTGGCGCTGGCACCGAGGCCCGGCAGGAGCGGCAATCCTGGGAGAGCCAAGCCGACCCAGAGCACGCTCGCGAACGTGGCCGTGGTGGCGAGCCCGGCCGATTCGAAGGCCGTAAACAGCCTCGAAGCCATCGAGGCCGGACTGAGTTGTCGCCGCATTCTCTCCATGTGTGCCAGCCGCAGGGCTTGCCTTTGGAGCATCGGCCGTTTCCGCCCCCGGGCCGTCCCTCGACCGAGGGAGCCCGAATGCGACAAACCGGTAGCTCCACCCGCGCGTACCTGCCGTCGAAGGGGTCGACCTGCGATCCCGAATCGCAAAAGGGGGAATTTCGTGAACAAGCTCGTCTTGCCGGCGGCCGTTCTCGGCGCAGCAGTCGCACTCGTCGTCGCGGGCAGCGCAGTGGCGCGCAGCCAGGCGACGAAAGTCCAAGTGGCGGCCACGATGGTTGCCTCCGACGAAACGCCCACCCCAAAGGGCGACGTCGGCACTGCACGTGGCACGTTCACCGGGACCCTGACGAAGACCGACAGCGGAGCCGTCCTCAACTGGCAGCTGTCCTTCAACGGGCTCACCGGTGACGCGACCGCGGCACACATCCACATCGCCGATCGCGGCAAACCGGGACCCGTGGTCGTCCCGCTTTGCACACCCTGTTCGAGCGGTGCATCCGGTACGGCCAACGTGAGTGCGACCGTGCTCGAGGCGCTCGAGAGCGATCGTGCCTACGTGAACGTGCACACGAAGACGAATCCGGCCGGCGAAATTCGGGGGCAGGCCTCGCCGGTCGTCACGCTCAAGAGCTCGCTCCGCGCTGCACAGGAGCGTCCAAAGCCGAAGGGGCGCGTGGGGAAGGCACGCGGAGCCTTCACGGTGTCGGTGACGAAGCAGGGCTCCTCGGCGGTGCTTGTCTGGCGCCTCACGTTCAGCCGTCTCACCGGGAAGGCCACCGCGGCCCACATTCACAGCGGCGCCCGCGGCAAGCCCGGTCCGGTGATCGTCCCCCTCTGCACGCCGTGCAAGAGCGGAGCCCACGGGCGTGCGACGGTCGACGCGTCCGTCATCGCGGCGCTCGAGTCGGGCCGGACGTACGTGAACGTGCACACGAAGAAGAACCCGGCGGGTGAGATCCGCGGGCAGCTCGGCGCCGCGGCGCTGACGATCGGGTAGCAGCTCTCAATGGACGGGCTCGGTCGCCGGGCCCGTCCGCTCTCCTTGTTCTCCTCCGGCGCGCGTTATAGCGTCACGGAGTCGCCACGGGGTCAACTCGACAAGGAGGGTGCATGGAGGGTGATCAAATCCGGGCGGACGCCGAGCAGTTGGCCTCGTTCGGGTACAAGCAGCAGCTGACCCGGGCGCTCGGGCTGTGGAGCAACTTCTCGCTCGGCTTTACGTATCTCTCGCCGGTCGTCGGCGTGTACACGCTCTTCGCGTTCGGTCTGGCAACCGCCGGGCCTGCCTTCATCTGGACGATCCCGATCGTCGTTGCAGGCCAGATGCTCGTGGTGCTGACCTTCAGTGAGGTCGCCTCGCGGTACCCGATCGCCGGTGGGATCTACCAGTGGTCGAAGCACCTGCTGGGAGAGCGCTACGGGTGGTTCGCGGGTTGGTACTACGCCGTGGCTCTCCTCGTGACGATCGCCGCAGTTGCGTTCGGGGCCGCTGGGTACGTCGCAGCGTTGTTCGGCTTCGGCCTCACGTCGACGAACACGAAGCTGATCGCGATCGGGATCATCGTGCTGGGCGCGGCGATCAACCTGACGGGCGTCCGGAACCTTGCGAAGATCGCGCTGTTCGGCGTCGTTGCAGAGGTGCTCGGCACGATCGTCTTCGGGCTGATCTTCCTCTTCAGCGAGCGGCACCACAACTTCGGTGCCATCTTCCACACGTCTGGAGCCGGGTCCGGTGGGTATACCGGTGCGTTCCTTGCTGCTCTGCTGTTCAGCGTCTGGATCTTCTACGGCTTCGAGGCGTGCGGCGACGTTGCCGAGGAGGTCGTCGATCCGTCTCGGAAGATCCCACGCGCCATGCGGCTGACGCTGGGGTTCGGCGCAGTGACGGCGTTCTTCATCACCGTGTCGTACATCCTCGCGGTTCCGAGCTTCGGGAACGTGATCAGCGGCAAGGACGCCAATCCGATCATCACCGTGATCGACAACGGGCTCGGACATGCGGGCTCGAAGGTCGCGCTGGCGATGGTCGTGATCGCCTTCGTTTCCTGCGCGCTCGCGATCCAGGCGGCGGCGATCCGCCTGATCTTTTCGTACGCACGCGACGGGATGATCATGGGAGCGAGGCCTTTGGCGAAGGTCTCGCCGCGCTTTCACATGCCGCCGGGCGCAGTCGCAGTCGCGACGGTCATTCCGGCACTGATCACGTTGATGCCGACCGCGACCGTTGCGCGCATCATCACGTTCGCAGTGGTCGGGATCTACATCTCGTTCCAGCTTGTCGTCCTGGCCGCCCTCCTTGCCCGCCGTCGAGGGTGGCAGGCAACGGGGGCGTTCAGCCTGGGGGCGAAGGGCATCTGGGTGAACACCGCGGGCCTTGCGTACGGCGTCGCAGCGATCGTGATCCTGTCGATCAAGACACCGCATGCACCGGGTGCAGGCTTCTTCGATCGCTGGCTCGTGCCGATCTCCGCAGTGATCGTGGCCGCAATCGGCCTCGCCTATCTCCTCGTCTTCAGGCCGAAGGCGAGCGTGAGCAGTGATGCCCGCGCCGGCGGCGGCCCGGGTGACGAGCCCGTGAAGGCTCCGCCAGTTCCAGCAAGCTAGCCCTACTTGCATTTGGGGTCCGGCATCAGTCGGACCCCAAAATGCTTCCGGACTTGCGTGTGACATCGCTTGCCTCGGGGGGCGGCTCGACTTTCGCCGGCCTCGCGTTCCCGTTCTTACGAGTCGTCGCCTCTGCGCTCAGAGGTGTAGAGGCGTCAACGTACCTTGATCTTCTTCGTATCAGTCGACGCGTTCCCGGCCGTGTCTCTGACCGTGACCGTGACCGTGTAAGAACCGGGAATCGTGTAGACGTGAGTCGCCGTCGGAGAAGCTTGCGGTCCGACAGCGGGCGTGCCGTCGCCGAAGTCGAAGGTGTAGTTCGCGATCGGCGTCCCGTCCGTATCGGTCGACCCTCCCGCCTTCGCCGTCACCGTGTCGGGCGCTTTCACGCTGCCTGGCGAAGCGCTCAGGTTCGCGACAGGCGGGGCGTCGGTCACGTTCACGAGACCGCTTGCGGTTGAGGAGAGCCCTGCCGAGTCGGTTACGGTGACCTTGACGATGTAGCTCCCCGCATGCGTGAAGACGTGCGCCGCCGTCGGTGCGGCCTGCGGCCCGAGCACCGTGCCGTCGCCGAAGTCGAACTTGTAGCTCGCGATCGGTGTTGCATCCGTGTCGGTCGAGGCCGACGCATTTGCGCTCACTGCCAGGTTGACGACGCCCGATGTCGGCGTCAGCGTGATCGCAGCCGTCGGTGGTTTGTCGGCGGCCACGACTTGAACTGTCCCCGATGTAGTGGACGAAAGCCCGGCGCTATCGGTCACAGTGACGGTGACCGTGTAGGTCCCCACGCTCATGTACGTGTGCGTCGCCGTCGCCCCGGCTTGCGGGCCGACGATCGTGCCGTCGCCGAAGTCGAACTTGTAGCTCGCGATCGGCGTTGCGTCCGTATCCGTCGAAGCTGAGGCATCCGCCGTCACAGCAAGACTGACCGGGCCTGACGTCGGCGTGATGGTAATCGCGGCCGCGGGGGGATTGTCACCCGGGAGGAGTTGAACCGTCGCCGTCGCGGTCGAGGAGAGCCCGGCAGTATCTGTGACGGTGACTGTGACGGTGTAGCTGCCGGCGCTCGTATATGTGTGCGGCGCGGTTGCTGCGGCCTGCGGGCCGACGACTGTGCCGTCCCCGAAGTCGAAGGTGTAGCTCGCGATCGGCGTCGTGTCCGTGTCAGTCGATCCTGAGGCGTCCGCCGTGACGGACGTGCCGATGCCCGGGACAACCGCCAGCGCGGCGAGCGGTGGGGAGTCGACCGGCGGCGGAGGTTGAAATTCGTACGCGCCGCGGTCGTCGAAGTCCCGCACCCCGACACCAGTGTTGAGCGTGGCCGGGTCGTCGACACGAGGATTGCCCTCGATGTCGCTCGCAGGCTCGTCGCTAAGGCTCGCGTTCCCTGAGTCGATTGCCGGAGAGCCTGCCGTCAGGTGGAAGTCCCCGCCCGCCGCATTGGCCCACTGCGGGTCTCCCTGGAGTCCGTGTGCCTCCTGGCCGGTAGCCGTCTGGAAGCTCGAGAGCGTGTAGTAGGTGACGGAGTTCCAGACCAGCAAGGAGTCCGCGATCGACACATAAGCCAGGTCGTAGTCCATGGTGGTTCCCGCAGTTGAGCCCGACTCGACGCGGATGTCGCTGTGAGTCCTCGGACTCTTGATCCCGTTGTCGACACTGATGTTGTTCGCCAGCGTGGCGCCGGTCGAGCCCCCCTCGACGTTGAGGCCCGCAGTGACGTTGTTGTAGACGCTGTTGGCGACGATCCGCTGACCCGTGCAGCCGTTGTTGTCGATGCCATGGTCGCCGTTGTTGTAGGCCACGTTGTCGTAGAACAATGTGTTGTTCGAGCCGGCGTAGGCCTCGACGCCCGAGTCCTCGTTGCCGTACATCACGTTGTGGTCGACGATGTTGTCAGGCGCCTGATAGAGCCGAATCCCGGTTGCCGCGCGCGTGTACTCGCGGGCGTTCGCGAAGACGACGTTGTGCGTGATGCGATCTCTGGTTGACCCGGTCGTGATCAGAATCCCGTGGTCAGAGTTGTGGTCGCTCGTATTGCCTGTGATGAGCGAGTCGGTCGTACCGGTGAGGCGGATTCCCGATTTCGTCGAGCCGTTAACGGGCGTTCCTGCACTGGTGACCCGGTTATTGGAGATCGTGACGAACGAGCCCCCGAAGACAGAGATGCCGTAGTTCGCCGTCCCGTTTACAAAAAAGCCGTTGATCGTGATCCAGTTCTTATTGGACATCGAGAACCCGTTGCCAAGGCCGGTGACGATGACGCTCGCTCCCGGCGCCGCCGTGAAGACGATCGGGGCATCTGCCGTCCCCGAGTTGGCGATGCTCACCTGCTCCGAGTAGGTACCCGCCGCAACCTCGACCGTCTTGCCTGGGACTGCTTTCGTGGCCGCGGCGGCGATGGTGCAAAACGGCTGCGCGGGCGTTCCCGTGCCGGCATTCGAGCAGGATGGATTCGACCCATCCACATAGAGCGTAAAGGCCGGATCCGCGCCGAGCGCACCCGGCGAAAACGCCACCAATGCCGCGATTGACACGCTTACGAGCACGAAGACCAATCGATGCCGCATGTTCCCCCCGTTCTTCATTCTCCCCAAAACCGCCAAAACCTGACGGAACCCTTTTCGGAACTTAGTGAAAACTTTGGCCTTGTCTAGAGGTCCTCGAAAGAAACTTTTCCGGTCGAGGTCACTCTTGCTAGCCGGACTCGCACTTCCGCTCGACCTCGCCCGAACACGAGTCGGTTCCCCCGCCCCCATCGACCAGGTCATTCCCGTCCCCGCCGATCAGAACGTCGTTGCCCTGCGGTAGCTGGTCGGAGCCGTCTCCATAGAGAACGTCGTCGCCGGGTCCACCGTCGAGATGGTCGTTCCCGGGGCCGCCGAAGAGGTGATCATTGCCATCGCCCCCGAACAGATCGTCGTCACCGGTCTCAGTCGTCGTATCGCCCAGGGTGTCGTTGCCGGGGCCTCCGTCGAGATGGTCGTTTCCGCCCCCTCCGTAGAGCTTGTCGTCCCCGTCGCCTCCGATGAGCGTGTCGTTTCCCTGGGGCTTGTCGGATGCGTCGCCGAAGAGGACGTCATTTCCTCCGGCACCGTCGAGGTGATCATCGCCGGCCCCCCCGGATAGACGGTCCTCGCCGTCTGCGCCGAGGAGTTGATCGTTGCCGTCGTCCCCGTTAACCGTGTCGTTGCCGAGCCCACCGTCGATCTGGTCGTCCCCGCCACCGCCATAGAGTTTGTCGTCGCCGTCCCCGCCAGTGACGACGTCGTTGCCCTGCGACTGGTCGGACGAGTCGGCAAACACCGTGTCGTTCCCGGCACCGGCGTCGATCTGATCACTGCCCGAACCGCCGAAGATCTTGTCGTCGTCATCGCCGCCCGTGATGCGGTCGTTGCCTGCGTCGCCGCTCAGAGTGTCGTGCCCCGTGCCGCCATCGAGCTGGTCATAGCCACCTCCGCCGTAAATGGTGTCGTTCCCCGCTCCGCCCGACAGAATGTCGTTGGCCTGACGACCGGTTCCATCGTCTCCGAAGATCCTGTCGTTCCCGGTCCCTCCGTCCACCCGATCCGCGCCGCCCCCGGCGTAGATCAGGTCGTTGCCACTGCCCGCGCAGATCTTGTCGCGTCCTCCGTTCCCGAAGATCTTGTCGTTGCCGCCTAGCGCAACGATGACGTCGCCTCCCGGCGTGCCTCTGATGGTTTCGCTCCTCGTGGTCCCGACGATCGTCGCGACCGAGCCGTAGCAGAGCAGCTTGCCGGCGTGCCCTGAAGAGGTGCCGGGCACGAGCAGCACCAGGAAGCCCAACGAGATCAAGATGAGCGAGCTCTTCCCGAACGTCTTGACCGGCTGGGTGGAAGCGCTAGTGCGTCGGCGACTCATTGGTCGCACGGTAATCGAGGAACGAGGCCGCGGAAAGGGGACGAGCCACTATCGCTGTCGGGGCTACACGAATAGGGAGTGCCGCGAACGCGTCGGCGATCTACGGCTTCAAGGCGTGCGGCGACGTTGCCGAAGAGGTCGTCGATCCTTCCCGGAAGATCCCACGCGCCATGCGGCTGACGCTGGGGTTCGGCGCACAGTTGGGGCCCGGCTTTTGCCGGGCCCCAATCGGGTTAGTTCTGGCTCGTCGGTGAGCTAGCGCGAAACGGCGCAGCCGTCCTTGCCGGCGTCGAACGCTTCGTTCGACCACATCGGCTGGATTGCGAACTGATGACCGCCGAGCGTGATGTTCTGCGTTTCGATCCACGCGCACTTGTCGCCGTTCTCACTGCCCTGGGCGTCGTTCCACCCGTCCTGGTTCGCGAAGAAGTTGTCCGGGTCGGTGACCGCTTCGGCGTACTCGTGGCCGACGACCATGCTGTAGCCGTCGAAGATGCCGTTGCCGAACGCGGTGCTCTTCGCATTGACGAAGTGCTTGCCGCAGCCGCCGCTTCCCAGCCCCGGCCAGTCCTTGTTCTGGAACGGGATGAATGCGTATTGAATGCGGAACGGGTTGCCGAGACCGTCGATGCTCGTGGTCTGCGTGTGGTAACCGCAGTACACGGGCTGCCCGGTCGCGATCGGTCGCGGCGGCGTCAGGATGATGTAGGTCGCCTGCGGGTCGAACTGGAAGTGCGCCGCCGCGCGTTGCGCTTCCATCGCGATCGGATCGTCGACCAGATTCTCTGCGAGTCCGGCCGCGATGATGTCGTCCGGGACCGGAGTCGGGTCGGTCCAGACGCCCTTCAGCTGCTTCTTCGGGTTCGTGATGTAGTCGGCGCCCGGCACTCCGGCGCAGCTGGTCGCGCCGGCCGGAACGTTCCGGCAGTACTGGGTCTGCACGCCGGCCCAGGGACTGCCACCGATATTGGACATGAACGAGTTCACGTAGTTCTGCAGCGTCTTGCTCGAGAAGAGCGTGCCGTCGTCGTCGGGCGTCGTGAAGCCGCTGGCCCACTCGGTCCCCCAGTAGACGAGATAGACAGCCGGCTTCGTCTCGACGCCGATCGCGCCGTTGCCGAGATTGCCGCCGTGGTAGATGAGGTCGCTGGTGACCGAGTTGACGGTGCCGGCCGGGTCCTGGCCCGGCGCCCAGAAGAAGTGCTTCGGGTTCGTGGGGCCGCCGGCAGCGGGCGAGCTGCCTGCCCCCCCCAACGCAGCTATGACAGCCGCGGCGAACGCGATGAGCGCGAGCGCGCGTGCGGATCGCATTGTGTGTACCTCCAGTCGGGTGGGCGATGCGTCGTTCGTGACGGGTTGCCGACCTGCCGGGAAGCCAAACGGATTGACCGGTCAATCAACGGCAAAGCGGCTGTTGATCAGGGCCGGCTTGACCCCGGGTCTCTCGGTGTGTGAACCTCGAAGCGTGAAGCCCAGTCCGTCGGCGTCGATCTGTCTCCGGCCCCGCACGCGTCGTTAGCCCTTGACTACGGCGCCTACCGCGACGGCGGCCGCGCCGAGCGCGCGCCGAAGACTCCGTCCGTCCTCGAGCTTCCTGCGCTTCGTGCTGCGCCGTCTGGCAGCGCTCGTGCTGCTTGCGGTCGGAATCACGCTCGTCGTCTTCGTGCTCACGCAATTAGTGCCGAGCAACGCCGTTGCGACGAACCTAGGCGAGCAGGCGGCCGCCGATCCCGCTGCCGTCGCCGCGTTCAAGTCTCACTACGGGCTCGACAAGCCGCTCCCCGTTCGCTACTGGCTGTACCTCCAGCATCTGGTGCAGGGCGATCTCGGCCAGTCCTCGCTGACGCACGACGCGGTGACGCACGACCTTGGACAGTTCATCCCCGCGACCGCTGAGCTCGCATTGTTCTCGGTCGTCATCGCGGCCGTCTTCGGGATCACGTTCGGCGTGATCGCGGCAATGCGCAGGAACCGGCCGACCGACCACGTCTTACGCGTGGTCTCGCTCGGGGGGATCTCGATGCCGACGTTCTGGATCGCGCTGGTCGCGCTCTACCTCGGCTTCTTCAGGCTCGGCTGGTTCCCCGGCGCCGACCGGCTCGACCCGGGAGTCTTGCCGCCGCCGCACAAGACCGGGCTGTACACGATCGACGCGCTGCTCGCCGGCAAGTGGGGGCTTCTAGCGCAGGCTCTGCACCACCTCGTCCTGCCGGCGCTCGTGCTCGCCGCCTTCAACGTCAGCCTGCTCACCCGCTACACGCGCTCGGCGGTCCTCGAGGTCGTCGGGAACGACTACGTCCGTGGCGCGCGCGCGAAGGGCCTGCCGGAGCGGGTCGTGGTCACGCGCTACATCCTGCGCGCCGCGCTCCCGGCGGTCGTGACGGTGCTCGGGCTCGTCTTCGCGAACGTCCTCACCGGCGCGGTTCTCGTCGAGAAGATCTTCTCCTGGCCTGGGATCGGCCAGTACGCGTACCAGGCTGCGGTCAACCTCGACGTCCCTGCGATCGCGGGCGTGAGCCTGTTCGTCGCGGTCGTGTACATCACCGTCAACTTCATCGTCGACGTCTTGTACGGCGTGATCGATCCGAGGATTCGCGTCAGATGAGCACACTGGCTTTTCGTGCGCGCGGCCGCAGGCGCGACGTCGGCACGACCCGGGCTGCGTGGCGGCAGCCGCTCGCCGTCGTCGGAGCCGTGATCGCAATCGCCTGGCTCGTCGTGGCGATCTTTGCGCCGCTGATCGCACCATACGATCCGCTCGCCCAGACCTTCGCAGCCGCGAAAGGCCCGAGCAGCGCACACCTCTTCGGAACCGATGAGCTCGGACGCGACGTGCTCAGCCGCGTGATCTACGGCGCACGCGTGTCCGTCCCGATCGCGCTGCTGCTCGTCTCGCTCGCCGCGATCATCGGCGGGCTCGTCGGCGGGCTCGCCGGGTACTTCCGCGGAGTCGTCGACGGAGTCTCGATGCGCCTCGTCGACCTCGTCTTCGCGTTCCCACCGATCATCCTGGCGATGGTCGTCGCCGCGGTGCTCGGGCGCGGGCTCCGAAATGCCGCACTTGCCATCGTCGTGGTCGCGTGGCCCTCGTATGCGCGCGTCGTCCGCGGCCTCGTGCTCTCGGTCGGGGATACGGAGTACGTCGAGTCGGCGCGCCTGCTCGGCGCCTCCGCTCGACGCACGCTCTTCCGCGACGTCTTGCCGAACGTCGCCGGGCCGGTCTTCGTGCTCGCGACGCTCGACCTGGCGAACGCGATCCTGCTGCTCTCCGGGCTCTCGTTCCTCGGTCTCGGCGCCCAGCCGCCGCAGGCCGAATGGGGGTCGATGGTCGCCGACGGCGCGCAGTACTTCCAGTGGTGGTGGATCGGCACGTTCCCCGGGCTCGCGATCTTCACCGCGGTCCTCGCGTTCAACTTCCTCGGCGACAGCCTGCGCGACCTGTTCGACCCGCAGACGTCGTGGGGCGGGGACGACCGGTCGTGACCGCGCTGTTGGAGGTCGAAGGGCTGCGCGTCCGGTTGCCGACGCCCCGCGGGTTTGCAACGGTCGTCGACGGCATCGACTACCAGGTCGATCCGGCCCAGGTCTTCGGCGTCGCCGGTGAGAGCGGCAGCGGCAAGACGATGTCGATGCTCGCGCTGCTGGGCCTGCTGCCGCCCGGTGCGGTCGTCGAGGGCCGGGCGGCGTTCGGCGGGCAGGACCTCCTCCGCCTGCGCGGCAACGACCTGCGCGCGGTCTCGGGCCGCGACATCGGGATGGTGTTCCAGGACCCGATGACCTCGCTCCACCCGATGCTCTCGATCGGCCAGCAGCTGACGGAGCACATGCGGCGGCATCTCGGCCTCGGCCGGCGTGAGGCCGGCGACCGAGCCGTCGACCTTCTCGACCAGGTGCGGATCCCGGATCCGCGCAGCGCCCTGCACGCCTACCCGCACCAGTTCTCCGGCGGGATGCGCCAGCGGATCGCGATCGCGATCGCGCTCGCGTGCGGACCGCGTCTGCTGATCGCCGACGAGCCGACGACTGCGCTCGACGTGACGGTGCAGGCGGGCATCCTGCGGCTGCTCGACGCTCTGCGCAAAGAGCGGGAGCTCTCGGTCGTCCTGATCACGCACGACCTTGCGGTGATGTCGTCGATCGCCGAGCGGATCTCCATCTTCTATGCCGGGCGAATCGTCGAGTCCGGTCGCAAGGACGAGCTGCTCCGTCACCCACGTCACCCCTACACGCGCGCGCTGCTCGATGCGCTGCCGCATCCCGAAGCCGCGCGCGACACACCGCTCGTCGCCATCAAAGGCACGCCGCCGAGCCCGCAGCAGGTTCCCGCCGGCTGCCGCTACCACCCGCGCTGCCTCTACGCAATCGATGTGTGCACGACGGACGATCCGCCGCTCGTGCCGGTCGGAGGTCGCCGCCTGGCCTGCCACGTCGATCCGTTCGCCCTTGACGAATGAGGCGCAGGTGATGGAGAACGGCCCCGCGCTCGAGCTTCGCGACGTCGAGGTCGTGTACGAGCGCCGTGGCCGCGAACGCGTGCGTGCTGTGGCGGGAGCGAGCCTGACCGTCGAGCGCGGCCAGATCGTCGGGCTCGTCGGAGAGTCGGGCTGCGGCAAGTCGAGCCTCGCGCGCGCATCCGTCGGGCTCGTGCCGGTAGCCGGCGGCACAGTCGTGTTCGAAGGCCGCGAGGTCACGCCCCTCACGCGTCGCGCTCGTCCGCGTGAGCTCGCGCGACTCCAGCTCGTCTTCCAGAACCCGTACTCGTCGCTGAACCCGCGGCGGAAGGTCGGCTCGCAGCTCGCGGATGCGCTCGGCGTGCTCGGCGGGGTCCCACAGGGGGAACGCCGCGCCCGCGTCGCCGAGCTGCTCGACCTCGTCGGCCTGCAGTCGAGCGCCGCTGCGCGCTATCCGCATCAGTTCAGCGGCGGCCAGCGCCAGCGGATCGCGGTTGCCCGCGCACTCGCGGCCGATCCCTCCGTGCTCGTGCTCGACGAGCCGCTCGCCTCGCTCGACGCGTCGGCGCAGGCGCAGGTCGCCAATCTACTCGTCGATCTGTCGCGCCGGCTCTCGCTCAGCCTGCTCCTGATCTCTCACGATCTCGCGATCGTCCGCCACGTCGCTGACGTCGTCTCGGTCATGTACCTCGGCGTGATGGTGGAGACAGGCCCGGCACGGTCGCTCTGGTCGCTGCCGCTGCATCCCTACACGGAAGCGCTGATCGGCGCGGTGCCGCGTCCTGACGGGAGCGGCTTCCTCCCCGAGGCGTTGCCCGGCGAAGTGCCCGATCCGGCGAATCCTCCTGCAGCGTGTCGCTTCCACCCGCGCTGCCCGTATGCATTCGATCGCTGCGCGCAGGAGGTCCCGCCGACGTTGACGATCGACGACGAGCGGACCGTTGCCTGTTGGCTGCAGGCCGGTGGCGGTCCGCCCGCGCGGCCGGGTGAGCGGCCACAGCCGCTTCCACTTTTGCACGCAGAGGAATAAGCTCGGAAGCCTCTGACCCCCTTCCCCGGAGGCCGCAATGAACCGTTCTCGTACCCGCTGGGGCGCCAGAGCCGCCCTGGCTGTCGTCGCTCTCGTCATCACCGCCGTCGGTGCCTCGGGCGCGATGACCGCATCCTCGGCTCCGTCGGCGACGCTCGTCGTCGACCGCTCCTTCGAAATCAAGACCGCTGATCCACAGCGGGCGTTCGAGCCGACCGCCTCGATCGTCGATCGCGGCATCTACGACACCTTCTTCACGTACAACGGCGGAGACCTCGCGCATCCGGTGCCGCAGCTGGTGCAGTCGTGGAAGGCGTCGAAGGACGCGAAGACGTTCACGTTCAACCTGCGCAGGAACGTCCATTTCGCAGATGGGACGCGGCTCACTGCCGCGGACGCCGTCTTTTCCTTCAGGCGTCTGATCAATCTCAAGGGCAACCCGTCCTTCCTGCTGGACGGCGTCACCGTTTCCTCCCGCGGCAAGTACACGGTGATCCTGCACTCGAAGGCTCCGAACGCGGCGCTGCCGTCGATCCTCACGAACACGTCACTCGGGGTCGTCAACTCGAAGCTCGTGCGCAAGCACGGCGGGACGAGCGCGGTCGGAGCCGACAAGAACGACAAGGCGGAGAAGTGGTTCAACTCGGCGGCGTCGCGCGGCGCCGGCAGCGGGCCGTACCTGCTGCAGCGCTACAGCACGACGTCGCAGATCACGATGGTCCCGAACCCGCGCTACTGGGGCTCGAAGAAGGCGAACTTCAAGACCGTCGTGGTCCGCAACATGATCGCGTCGACGCAGCTGATCAACATCCAGCGCGGCAAGCACGAGGTCGCGATCGATCTGTCGGCGGATCAGGCTCAGACAATCCGGGGCAACTCACGCCTGAACGTGGCGACGAGACCATCGACGTGGACGTTCTGGCTGTTTGCCAACAACAACCCGTCCATCTCGTCGATCACTCCGAACGCGCACTTCCAGGCAGCAGTGCGATACGCGCTCGACTACAAGTCGATCGTGGGAGTCGCCGGGCCGGGCGCGATTCAGGCGCCGGGGATCATCCCGTCGATGTTCCTCGGTGCACTGCCGAGGAAGGAAGCGATCAAGACGAATCTCACGAAGGCGCGGAGTGAGCTCGCAGCTTCCGGGGCGGGGAACAAGACGATCACGTTGGAGTTCCCCAGCGACCTCACGATCAACGGCGTCCCGTTCACGTCACTCGCGCAGCGGGTGCAGGCGAACCTGCAGGCAGCGGGCTTCCACATCGAGCTCGCCGGTGCGACCGTCGGCACGTGGCTGCAGAAGTACCGCGACGGAAAGATGGCGTTCGGGCTCTCGCTCTGGGGCCCGGACTATCCGGATCCCCTCGACTACCTCGCGTTCATGCCCGGTGAGCTCGTCGGTGTTCGAGCCGGCTGGCCGGCAGGCGCCGACCCGACGCTCGAGCGGCTCGCCGCGAAAGCGCGCATCACGTCGAAGGCCAGTGCCCGTCAGACCGTCTACCGGCAGATCCAGCGCCGGCTCAACGCCGTCGGCCCGTTCTTCCCGCTCCTGCAGCCGACACAGGTCTTCGTGTCGACGAAGGACCTGAAGAACGCGGTCTTCAACGCGCAGTACCAGGTCGACGTCACCCGGGTGGCGCCGAAGTAGTCAGGCATTCGCGACGAGGGCGGTGGGATACGCGTTCAACACGCGCCCGCCGCCCTCTTCGCACACGATGATGTTCTCGATCCGGAGGCTGTAGCGTCCCGGAATGATGATCGACGGCTCGTCGGTGAACGTCATGCCGGGGTCGAGCGGCGTCTCGTCCTCTTCGGAGAGAAACGGACGCTCGTGGACGTCCATGCCGATGCCGTGGCCCATGCGGTGGCGGAAGTGCTCGCCGAGACCGGCGGCTTCGATCGGCGCGCGGCACGCGGCGTTCACCTCAGCGGCGGGCGTGCCGGGGGAGGCCGCGCCTCGGCCCGCCTCGTACGCGGCGAGCATGACGTCGTAGGCCTCGAGGTAGTCGGCCGGAGGCTCGCCGCAGTAGATCGTGCGGCCGAAGTCGGAGCAGTAGCCGTCGACGACGCCGCCGAAGTCGAACATCACCGACGTCCCGTCCTGCAGCGGCTCGTGCGCCGTCTGCGTGCCGGAGTCGAGATCCTCGTCGCCTAGCCCGGTGAAGATGTGCGTCGTAAAGGACGTCGTGCGCGATCCGGCGGCGCGTAGCTCGTGCTCGACCGCTTCGACCAGCTCCGCCATCGTCACGCCCGGAACGACGAGCGGCCCGACGGCTGCCATCGTCGCTTCGACCGTCTCGATCGCACGCCCCATCGCCGCCAGCTCCTCGGGTGTCTTCACACGGCGCAGCTCGTTCACGAGCGTCGAACCGGTGCGCAGACGGTCGAACCCCAGCAGGCGCCCGAGGTTCAGGGTCGTCTCGGCCCAGACGCGGTCGCCGATCGCGACGGTGCCCGACGTCGCGAGCCCCTTTGCGACCCGTTCGAATGCAGCGAAACCGTCGTCGGTTTCGTTGACGATCACGAGCTCGCCCTCAGGCTCTTCGCGGAGGTCGAAGGCGGCGAACATGCGCGGGAAGACGAAGACCGGTGGGGCTGTGCGCGTGAAGAACGCGCCGGCGACCCACCCGTGCGCATACGCGGCTTCGCCGAAGTGCGGAATCTGCCGCTCGACCCCAGCCAGGTACTCGAGGTCTGCCGACGGCGCCAGGAAGAGCACGTCGACGTTCTCCGCTTCCAACCGCTCGGCCAGGCGTCGCTGGCGTGTCGCATAGTCGAACATGCTCGGCGAGTTTAAGCTCGGCGGGATGTCCAAGGCGCCTGATGTCATCGTCGTCGGTGCAGGCATAGCCGGTCTTTCGATCGCCTTCCACCTGAAACAGCGCGGCGCCTCGGTCACCGTTTTGGAACGCGCCGGCATCGGTGCGGGGGCCTCCGGCGTGCAGCCCGGCGGAATCCGCCAGCAGTGGGGCACCCGGGAGAACTGTCTCTTGGCGCGCGAATCGATGCAGTTCTACGCGGAGGCGCGCGAGACGCTCGGCATGCGTGTCGACCCGGGCTTCCAGGCCTGCGGCTATCTCTTCCTCGCCCACTCACAGCGAGCGCTCGCGCAGCTGCAAGAGAACGTCACGCTCCAGAACGAGCTCGGCATCAGCTCGCAACTGCTCTCAGGGCCGCAGGCGGCTGAGGTCGTGCCGGGTCTGCACGCCTCGACCGTCGTCGGCGCCGCCTGGGGTCCCGACGACGGGTACTTCGACCGCCCGCAGGCCCTCGTCGAGGCGTTCGGAGCGTTGGCCGACGTGCAGATCGGCGAAGCGCTCGCCGTGGGGGAGGACGGCGGTGTTCGGTTGACGGCGGGCGGCGAGCTTCGAGCCGATGCCGTCGTGGTGGCGGCCGGCGTGGATACGCCGCGACTGCTTCCCGAGCTCTCGATCCGTTCCGAGTCCCGCTACCTCTTCTTCAGCGAGCCGATCCGCGAGAGGCTGCTCGAGCCGCTCGTCGTGTCGTCGGAACGCCGCTTTGCCTCCAAGCAGCTCGGCGACGGTCGTCTCCTCGCCAGCGACCTCTCCGCGGTCGGCGATCCTGAGACGGAGCTGGCCGATTGGCGGGCAAACGTGCGTCGTGCATTCGAGGAGCTACTGCCACAGCTCGTCTTCGTCGCGCTGCCGCTCCTGGTGCAGGGGAGTTACGACGTCACACCGGACCAGCAGGCGATTCTCGGACGCGTACGCGACCGGGTCTGGGTCGCTGCGGGCTTCAGCGGCCGGGGCTTCATGCTGGCGCCCGCGGTCGGGAGGATCATCGCCGAGTCGGTCGTCGACGGCACGGACGATCCGGTTCTGAGCGTGTTCGACGCTGCGCGCTTCGACGAAGGCCGTCTCGTTCCAGAGCCGCAGGTGGTCTAGCGGCGCAGTTGCGGGAGCACCTGCTTGCAAAGCAGGTCGACTCCCTTGCGCTCGGGCCGGCCGTGCGGGGTGCCGAAGTCCACGCGTCCGGCGCCTGCGTCGAACACCGCCTCCGCGTGCGCCGCGATCTGGGACGGGGTCCCCGCGAAGGCGAAGAGGTCCAGGACGTCGTCGGAGATCAACGCGCCCGCACCCTCGTCGTCACCGGCGGTGACAAGGTCGCGCACGCGCGTGACGAGCTCCGGCTCGAGTGAGACGGTCGGGTCGAGCTCGGCGACGACCGCGAGGTACATCGCAACCTCGCGGCGCGCGACGCTGCGGGCGAGGTCGCCGTCATCGTCGACGAACGTGACCGCTCCGAGCACGATCCGGACATCTGGGTTCCCGATGCGCTCGCGAATGACGGGGACGACTGCCGGGTTCGCACTGCCGCCGACCTTCAGCTCCTGCGCCGCCTCGCCCGCGAACGCTGCGAGACGCGGCGACCACGTCCCCACGAGCAGAGGAACCTCTTTGCGCGTGATCGGAAAGCGCAGTTGCTGACCGTGCGGCAGCGAAAACCTGCTTCCGGAAAATCCGGAGTCGTCGCCCGTGAGCAGGCGCCGCACGATCTCCCACGCCTCGCGGATTGCCGTCACCGGATCCGACTGATCGAGCCCGAGCGGCTCGAGCCAGCTTCCACGCGCGAGCCCCAGGAACGCGCGGCTGTTCGAGCTCGCATCGAGGACGGCCGTCTGGCCCGCGATCTCGACGGGGTGGACGGTGAACGGATTGAGGCACGACGGCCCGACTCTCACGCGCGACGTCGCCGCCGCGATCTCGAGCAGTGCGGGCAGCGCCGGCTGGAACCACAGGTCGTTGAACGTGGTGACGACGTCGAAGCCGGCCTCCTCGGCGAGACGCGCGAGCGGCCCGTAGTCGCCGGGCCGCTTGTCCGTTTGCAGCCCGAGCCCGAGCTGCCGGTCGCCCTCGCTCACGTCAGGTCTTCAGTGCGCAGCACCCGCTCGCCCGTTCGTTCGATCCGCATCACGACGCGCTCGTCGGGATCCGGACAGCACACGAGCGAATCCTGCTCGAGCCAGTCTGAGTCCGGCAGCCGGCGCTGCTTCGCCGGGAGCAGCGGCAACACGGACTGGAGTGCGTACATGCAGAAGTGCTTCCCGTGGGGGATCCGGATCTTGTTCGACTCGGTCACCTCGAAGTAGTCGCCGACCTCGAGGCCGCAGACCGAGCGTCCCTCGATCCGCTCGACCGTCACGCGCAGGTCGTAGAGACGCATCTCCGTCATGCAGGACGCAGCATATGAGTGTCCGAGGGCTGCCACCACCTTGCATCGGAACCCATTTCGCTGGATGATCGGGGCTGCGCGTCCTGCGCGTCCACCGATCGAGGAGGCAGCCATGAAGAACTGGCGGAAGGCGGTGGCGGCCGCGGTTGTCCTGGCCGCTGTTGCGGCCGTGGCCGGGGTCACCGGCGGAACCGCGTCAACGACCGCGACGCAGAAGACGTGTTCGTTCCAGCTTCGGATCGGTGACGTCCTGCCATTCACGGGTGGGCTCGCCGCCTACGGCGCGAACCTCGATCGCGCGGTCAAGCTCGCGGTCAGCATGGACAACGCGACGCTGAAGCGTTTGAAGCTTTCCAAGAGGATGTCGGTCAAGCTCGTCGCATCGGAAGACGGGCAGACGCAGGCTGCGGCCTCCGTCGAGGCCGCCACGAAGCTCGTGAAGGCGAATCACGTCAGCGTGATCATCGGCGAGATGGCCTCGGGCGCGACGATCCCGATGGCGCAATCGGTGGCGATTCCGAACCACGTTGTCGATATCAGCCCCACCTCGAGTGCCCCGCAGATCACGAGCATCAAGGACAACGGCTACCTCTGGCGCGTCTATCCGTCGGATTACCTGCAGGGGAGGGTGCTCGCGCAGGCGGCGATCGGTGCCTTCGGGAAAGGCAAGACGGTCAATGTCGGCGCGCGTAACGACGCGTTCGGCACAGCCCTCCAGCAGCTCTTCGTCGCGCAGTACAAGAAACTCGGCGGCAAGGTCGGTGAGACGCTGCGCTGGAACCCGGACCAGGCGAACTTCGACACCGAGGCCGGTAGGCTTGTGAGCGGCAATCCCGCCGGGTACGTGATCATCGACTTCCCGGAGACGTTCGTGAAGTTCGCGCCGTCGCTCGTTCGCACCGGGAAGTGGCAGGCGTCGCGCACGTTGATGACGGAGGCTCTGCGCAACGAAGACGTGCTGAAGGGGCTCGGCGCACCGGCGGAGGGCCTGCGCGGCACGGCGGCGACCTCGGTTGGAGCACCTGCGCGCGCGGCCTTCGATGCGTTGTGGAAGCGCACGGTCAAGGGCGCCAAGCCGTACACCGGCTTCGAGGGGACGGCGTTCGACTCGGCGAACCTCGCCTTCCTCGCGGCAGTCAAGGCGTGTTCCGCCGCCGGCCCGAAATTGAAGACGCAGCTCCGCGCAGTCTCCGGTCCTCCCGGCAAGAAGGTGACCTACAAGAAGCTCGACCAGGCAGTGAAGTTGCTGCTCGCCGGTAAGGACATCAACTACGAAGGGGCGTGGGGACCGATCGACTGGGACAAGAACGGCGATCCCGGTTCGGCCGTGTACGAGATCTGGCGGTACTCGAACGGCACCATCAGCACTCAGAAGACGATCACCTTCAAGCCGTAGTGCGGGAACGAGTCAGGGACGGCGGCGGCTTCGGCGAAGTCGCCGCCTACTCCCGTGCCGTGCGCTACGGCCCGCACGTTGCGGTCAGCGGGACGGCTCCGCTCGAGGCGGGGGAGGTTCTCCATCCCGGCGACTCCTTCCTCCAGGCTCAGGCGGCCATTCGAAAGGCGCTGGACGCGGCAGCCGAGCTCGGTGCGAGTCGCGAGGACGTCGTCCGGACGCGCCTGCTCCTTGCGCCGGATTGCGACTGGAGGGAGGCCGTGCGCGCGCACGCAGAGGCGTTCACCGGTATCGAGCCGGCGAACACGACGTATTACGTCGGCCGCTTGATTCCCGAGGGTGCGCTGATCGAAGTGGAGCTGGACGCCGTCGCCGACCGGCCGAGATAAAGCTCCGTGACCTTCGGGTCGCGGAGTAGCAACGCCCCGGTTCCCTCGTAGGCGTTGTTGCCCATGTCGAGGACGTAGCCACGGTCGGCCAGCGCGAGCGCACGACGCGCGTTCTGCTCGACCATCACGATCGCGATGCCTCGGCTCTTCACGTCGGCAAGCTGCGCGAAGACGAGATCGACCGCCTGTGGTGAGAGTCCTGCGGAGGGCTCATCGAGCAGCAGTGCGCGCGGGTGGGTCACGAGCGCGCGGGCAATCGCCAGCAGCTTGCGCTGACCGCCCGAGAGGGTTCCCGCGCGTTGGCGGCGCCGTTCCGCGAGCAGCGGAAACTGCGCATAGAGCTCGTTGACCGCAGCCCGGCGTTCGGAGCGCGGAAGCGACACGCTGCCGACCAGCAGGTTCTCCGCGATCGAGAGGCTCGGAAAGACGTTGCCCAGCTGCGGCACGTAGTTGAGCCCGAGCCGGGTCAGTTGCTCGGGCCGGAATCCGGTCACATCGTCACTGCGGTAGCGGACGCTGCCGGCGCTCGGCCGCAGGAGCCCGTAGATCACTTTCAGCAACGTCGACTTCCCCGCGCCGTTCGGGCCGATGATCGCCACGAGCTCGGACTCGAATGCCCTCAGCGAGACGCCGCGGAGCACGAGCGCCTCGCCGTAACCCGCCTCGACGGCGTAGACCTCGAGCAGCGCGTCGCTCATGGCGCTGCCCCCGTGCCGAGATACGCGTCCACGACCCGCTCGTCGCCGCGCACCTCGTCGGGAGTGCCGCTCGCGATCACGCGACCCTCGTTCATGACGATGACGCGATCGCTCGCCTCCATCACGATGTCGAGATCGTGCTCGACGAAGAGGAAGGTCATCCCCGTCTCGTCGCGTAGTCGCAGCACGTGCTCGACGAGCTCACGACCGAGCGCCGGGTTGACTCCCGCCATCGGCTCGTCGAGCAGCACCAGGCGCGGTTCCGCCATCAACACGCGGGCAAAGTCGAGCAGCTTGCGCTGGCCGCCCGAGAGGACACCGGCGTACTCCTCGGCATGGCTGTCGAGGCGAAAGAGTGCAAGCAGCTCGGCGGCGCGCACTCGCGCCTTGCGCTCACGGGACCGGACGAGGCCCGGACGGAGCACGAGCCCGTTCAAACGTTCGCCGGGATGACGCGTCGCTGCGAGAAGGATGTTGTCGAGTACCGAGAGGCGAGTGAGTGCGCGAGGCACCTGGAACGTGCGCACGAGGCCGCGGCGGGCGATCCGGTGCGGTGGTGCCCGGTCGATCCGGTTGCCCTCGAATTCAACCGTTCCGCGCTCTGCAGACAGAAAGCCGGAGATCACGTTGAACAGCGTCGACTTGCCGGCGCCGTTGGGCCCGATCAGAGCGGTGATCGAGCCGGTCTCGACGTCGAACGACGCCTCGTCGACCGCTCGGACACCGCCGAACCGGCGCACGACGCCGCGCACCTCGAGAATCGCTGCGCTCATTCCAGCACCATCTCCTTGCGGCTGCCGAAGATCCCTTGCGGCCTGAAAAGCATCAGGCCGATCAGGACGAGCCCGATCACGATCAGGCGCACGTAGGCGCGCTCCGTCGAGTCGAGCAGGGAGAAGGGCGGGAAATCGAAGAAGCGCGTCCCGGCGAAGATGACGCCGAACACGAGCGCGCCGACGGGCACGGTCCAGGCGCGCCCGAGGCCGCCGAGGATGACGATCATCCAGGCGAAGAACGTGATCAGCGGGGCGAAGTCGTCCGGGCTGAAGAAGCTGAACTGCCACGCGTAGAAGACGCCGGCCACGGCGCCCAGCGCTGCACCCAACGCCAGCGCCTGGAGCTTGTAGAGGAAAACGTTCTTCCCCAGCGAGGCCACTGCGTCCTCGTCTTCGCGGATCGACTTCAACACCCGCCCCCAGGGAGTGCGCATCACCAGGGTCACCGCAGCGACGGCGAGCAATGCAACAGCCCACACGATGATCAGCATCGCGGCGTCCTCGCTGAGATGGAGGTTGCGTGCCACCGTGCCGAGGAAGCTCTGCCACGCGCCGTCGTACTGCGACGCGTTGCCGATTCCGGCGAGGTTGATCGTTCCCTGCGAGCCGCCGGTGAGCCTGTCCTCGTTCGTGGCGACGTAGCGCAGGATCTCGCTGAAGGCGATCGTGGTGATTGCGAAGTAGTCCGCCCGCAGGCGGAGGGTGGGTAAGCCAAGGAGCAAGCCGGCGAGCATTGCCAGCACCACGCCGCACCCTGCGGCCAGCCACATGTTGAAGTCCTCCTTCACCACGAGGATGGCCATCGTGTAGGCCCCGATTCCCATGAAGGCGACCTGGCCGAAGTTGAGGAGCCCCGCAAAGCCGAACTGCACCTGGATGCCGAGCGCGAAGAGCGTGTAGATGCCGGCGACGATGCCGACGAACGACCAGAACCCGAAGCTGGCGATCGTGCTCAAACGACGCGCGCCCTTCCGAACAGGCCTTGAGGCCGCAGCAGGAGCACGACTATGAGCGCGGCGAAGGCGACCACGGGCTTGTAGGTGGGATTCACGCCGCCACCCAGCTCCGGCCAGGTCGACAGCTCCATCGCGAGGCCCAGCGCAAGCCCGCCAACGAGGGCGCCGTAGACGCTGCCGATGCCGCCGAGCACGACCGCAGCGAAGATCGGCAGCAGCAGCGTGAAACCGAGTTGCGGGTCGAAGGACGTCTGCACGAGACCGGCCAGGACTCCGGCAAGACCGGCGAGCAACCCCGAGAGAATCCAGGCAGCAACGATGACGCGGCTCGTGCGAACGCCAGAGACGGCAGCGAGCGGCAGGTCGTCCGCGAGGGCGCGCATCATGCGCCCGACGCCCGTACGGGCGATCACGATTCCGACTGCGACGATCCCGACTCCGGCGACCACGATCGCGATGCCCTGCGCGCCGGAAAGCCTCGCACTACCGATCACGTAGACCTTGTAGGGATCGACCGCGTAGGTGCGCGGTTGAGGTCCGGCCACGAGGTAGATCACGTGCCGCAGCACGAGAGCGAGGCCCACCGAAACGAGGAAGAGGCTCATGAACCCGGCGCTGCGAGAACGGAGTGGGCGCCACAGCACGAACTCGAGCGCAACCGAGAGAAGCGCGGTCGCGGCCATCGCGAGGAGTGCGGCAGTGACGATGGGCAGGTCGAGCGTGACGTTGAAGTAGATCGCGATGAACGCGCCGAACGTCATGTAGTCGCCGTACGCGAAGTTCACTAGCCGGAGGATTCCGTAGACGATCGACACGCCTGCAGCCGCGAGCGCGATCACCGACCCGGTGACAAGTCCGTTCGCGAGAAGTTGGATGAACACCGGGAGACTTTCGCGTACGCGACGGCCGGGTTCAACAAGGAGCCGTCGTAACGGCGTGCTCGCCCAGATAGGGTCGTCCCTCCGGACAAGGAAGGGAGGCGATCCGCATGTGGGTACGCGTGGCGAGGTTCGAAGGTGGAACCGCGGCGGGGCTCGAGGCCGAGATGGCGTCGACGCAGGAGCATCTGAGCGACGGCCCACCGCCTGGTCTCGAGGCGGTGAAGCGCGTCGTCGAAGGGATCAACCGTGACGAGGGCACGGGCATCTCGATGGTCTTCTGCGACACCGAAGAGGAGCTGCGAAAGGTTGACGAAGTGCTGAACAACATGTCGCCTTCGTCCGATGCCGCAGGACGGCGGGTCTCGGCAGGCATGTACGAGGTGATGACAGACGAGCAGGTGGGCTGACTACTCGTTCGCTCGACGCAGCCTAAGTCGCAGTCTGAGCGTCCTCACCTGAATCGCCAGGCCGGTGCCGGCGACGGCGACGAGCGGGCCGATGCTCTCCTCGACCGGAATTCCGAAGATGTGCGCGACGAGCACTACGCGCGCACCGCAGTGTCCTCGAAGAACGGGACGGACGGCCCTGGCTGCTCGACGCGGCCCTTGGGCTCCTCCCACTCCTCCTGCCGCCCGAGGGCCGTGAGGTCGAGGATGCCGTAGGCGCCGCCGAGCGCCTCGGTGCCGCGGCCGAACGTCGAGTAGGTGTGGAAGATCTCGTCGCCGTCGCGCAGGAAGAAGCTCCAGCCCGGTTGCTCCGAGGGATGGTTCTTGCTCAGCGTCAGCCCGTCGAGGCCTGCAGCCACGAGCTCGTCGGCATCACGGTAGTTGTGCAGGATCGGGGCCACGCTTGCGTCGAGCGTGACGTGGAAGTCGTAGTTGAAGTCGCTGCCGAACGAGGAGTACCAGTCGATGGTCCAGCCTCGCTTCGCCTTGTACGCCTCGAGTTTGGCGAGCGGCGCTCTCGACACGACGGCGAGCGACGTCTCGCGGGATTCCAGGTGAGCGATCAGCCCCTCCGAGCGTTCCTCGACGTCCGCGGTGCAGCCCGGGCAGCCGTCTTCCCAGTGCGGGTCGAACATGAAGTGCTGGATCGCGAGCTGGCGGCGACCCTCGAACAGGTCGAGCAGCCCGACTTCCCCGTGCGGCCCGTCGAAGCGGTAATCCTTCTCGATCCTCACCATCGGCAGCTCGCGGCGTGCCGTGTTCAGCGCGTCCTTGGCGCGGGTCAGCTCCTTCTCCCGTGCCAGCAGCTGCTTGCGGGCGACGAGCCACTCCTCGCTGGACACGACGTCTGGCAGGCTCATGGTCTTCTCCTCCGGTCGATTGGTGTCAAGGAGTTAGATCCCGGCTGGAGGCAAAACTCATCGGTCGGGCTCAGTTCTTCTTGATGAAGGTGATCTGGCCGCTCGGACTCGTCATCGGGGGCTTTCGGAGAGGATCGGGGCGGCGCGCCGGAACCCCCAGACGGTGCAGTAGACGCCGAGGAAGAGTTCCCATGCCGCTTCCGGGATGGTCGCGAGGCCTTGTACGGAGTGCAGGCCGCCGCTCGGATGGTCTCCGCCGAACATGATGGCTGTGCCGGTGATGCTGAGCAACGGGCCGCCGATGAGCCCGAGCCAAGGCCACGGACGCGGCACGAGCTGCGTGCGGTACATCATGTAGCCGAGAATCAGCCCGTTCCCCCAGCCGACGACCCAGCCGGGGCCGAGGAGGAACGTCCAGTCCTTGATCGCCGCGAGCGTGTAGGCGATCGTGCCTTCGTTCGCACCCGCGGCCTGGTTGCGCAACGTGATGATCCCGAGCACTGCGAGGATGCCGACGAGGATGAACGTGCACTCGAAAATTCGCGCCGTCAGGTAGCCGATCGACAGGTCCTCGAACTGCCGCCTCATGATCGGCACGATCACGACCGCGGTACCGATGTTCGCGATGATGAGCAGCAGCTCCAGCAGAACGCCGAACAAGATCCGCTTGTCATGCCCTGCACCGGCTATGTATCCGACCGGATCGTCGAGCACCGGCTGGTACAGCAGCAGCGCCGGGATCGACGTGGCGAACGTAATGAGGTAGAGCACGCCGAACCAACGTGCCCTCTTCTGATCCAGCGACATCCTGACCCCTTTCCGCCGGTGATGGCGAGCAGGCGGAATCCCACAGCGCCATCTCTACCGGGAACAAACCGGAACGCTAACGCTTGCCGGCGGTTTAGCGAGCCGAACGCCGCCGATGCCGGCTTCGCCGGTGTCGGCCACTGCGGCCGGAATCGAAACGCGAACCTCGTGAGGTCATCATGGCCGCGAGCGCCGGACTTCACGAGGGAATGGAGCGTACCGAGATCGAACCGGTGACCTCCGGCTCGCAAAATCGGACTAACCCGACGGCGAGATCGGCTTCGTTACGCGGAAGGCACCGGTGACGTCGCGAGCGGAGGCGTGTGCCTTTATCGTCGCTCACGAGGCCCGCGTTGCTTGGCTCAAATGAATTGCCGGTCGGAAGCGAACTCCTCGGCTATCGGATCGAGGGGGTCCTGGGGCGCGGCGGAATGGGGATCGTCTACCTCGCGCAAGACTTGCGGCTCAAGCGCTCGGTCGCGCTCAAGCTTCTTTCCCCCGGTCTTGCAGCAGACGAAGGCTTTCGCCTGCGCTTACGGGCCGAGTCGGAGCTCGCAGCGAGTCTCGATCATCCGAACATTGTCCCGATCTATGAGGTGCTCGAGTCGGACTTCGGAGTCGGCATCTCGATGCGCTTCGTGGAAGGCAAGGACCTCAAAGCCGCACTTCGAAATGGTCCGCTGCCTGCTGAACAAACCCTCTCGATTGTCTCCCAGGTAGCAAGTGCGCTCGATGCGGCCCATGGCCGCGGGCTCGTCCACCGAGACGTCAAGCCTTCGAATGTTCTGATCGCGCCTCACGCAGGTCATGAAGGTGCTGACCACGCATACCTGGCTGACTTTGGTTTGAGCAAGCGTTTGCTCGAAGAACCCGATGGGGCATCGCCGTCTCGATCAGATCACCTGACCGGGACGGTGGAGTATGTGGCACCGGAACAAATCCGCGGCGAGGATGTTGACGGCAGGGCGGACGTCTATTCGCTCGGGTGTCTGCTGTTCGAGTGCCTCGTCGGGAAACCGCCCTACTCTGATGCGTCGGACACTGCGGTCTTGTTTGCACACCTGCAGTCTGAGCCGCCCACTCTTCCGGGCTTGGAGCAAGTGCTGCCGAAGGCGCTCGCCAAATCGCCGGAGAACCGCTACCAGACGTGCCGCGAGCTTGTCGAAAGCGCGCGCAAGGCGCTGGGGCTCGCCGAATCGGGGCGCACCCGCAGGCGGCAGCGTGTTGCCATTGCCGGGGTCGTCGTTACAACAGTTGCAGTTCTCGTTGCCGCTTTCCTCGTCAAGTCAGCCGGCACGCCGGCCTTGGCCGCGCCGGGCCGTCTCATACGTATCGATCCGAGGACGAACGGCGTCGTTGGGACCGCCTCGATGGGCCAGGACCCGACTGGCGTTGCGGTCGGAGCCGGGCGTGTCTGGATGACGACGGTGCCCGACTCGAGTGTCTGGCGCGTCGATCCGAGGACGCTGGCGATGGCGAGGAGCTCGGTCAACGGAACGCCGGTCGGGATCGCTGTCAGGGGTGCTGTCGCCTACGTGGCGGGTAGCGGCGGTGCCACGAGGATCGTTGCGAGCTCCGGCCAGGTCACCGGGTTGATCAAGACGCCGGGCGATGCGACGACGATTGCGAGCGGCCGCGGCGGGGTCTGGTTCGTCGCTTCCGACACCGCTTACCGGCTCGCCGATGTCTCGGTCGTCCCGCCGTTGGGCGCCGGCAGGATCGACGCGACGGTTCCGATTCCTTCCGCGTCCCCGCTCGATGAGAACCACGTGGGCGAAGACCAGACAGGCATGGCTGTTGGTGAGGGAGGTGTTTGGGTACTCGGCGACGCGGTCGATCGAAGGCTCTTTGCCATTGACCCACGCACAGCGACGATCCGGGCGACCATCCGAACTGCCGTTTGCACCCGGAGGCGTCGCCGCCGGTCTCGGCGGAGTCTGGGTGACGGCCCAACTCGGCGACAGGGTCGTCCGCATCGATCCGCGGACCAGAAAGATCGTGGCGACCATCGTGGTCGGTCGCGCACCATGGGGTGTTGCCGTCGGCGAGGGGGCTGTCTGGGTGGCAAACACGATCGACGGCACCGTCTCGCGTGTCGACCCGAGCACGAATCGAGTCGTCGCGACGATTCGGGTCGGCGCGGACCCCAAGGAGATCGCCGTCGGCGAAGGGTCGGTCTGGTTGGCAGGCGTTGCGGGCTAAGGCGCTTGTGCGTGTGGTGCTCGGCGCGCTCGCCGTCGGACTGGCCGTGCTCGCAGGCGGTTGCAGCGCCGGCGGAACCGGTGTGATCCGGATCGGAGTCATCGGCGATTGTGAGGGCTCCTTCTCGTTCGGCTACGAAAGTGCGCTCGCGGGTGCCGAGCTGCCTTTGATCGACCGCGGCGCGAGGCTTCGGGGAGCGAAGCCCTCCGATGGGATCAAGAGTGCGTCCGCGGCAGGCAAGCGCGTCGAGTTGCTGTTCGGCTGCGAGCGCAGCAACCGAGCCACCGCGATCGCCGAACTCCGTCGCCTCGTAGAGCAGGAAGGCGCGAACGCCGTCGTCGGGCTCAACATCTCCCATGAGGGGTTGGTGATGCGCGACTACGCGAGGCAGCAGCCCGGTGTCACGTTCATCTTCGCCGGCATCGACCAGTCGACGACCTTGAAGGCCCCCTCGCCCAACGTCTTCCGCTTCCGCCCCGGCCCCGCGCAGTGGGCAGCGGGCCTCGGGGCCTATGCCTACCGAGAACTGGGCTGGCGCTCGGCCGTAACTATTTCGGAGGACGACTTTTTCGGCTGGACATCGGTCGCCGGATTCGTCGCAGAATTCTGCTCGCTTGGCGGGAACGTCACGCAACGGCGCTGGTTCCCCGCTGACCCGAACTTCAAGTTCGGTCGGCTTGTCTCCACGATCCCGGAAAAGGGCATCGACGGTGCCTTCCTCACGGACGGGCTGTTCGACACGCACAGCTTTGTCGCGGCTTGGGGCGCCCGGCATCACAATCTCGCCCGATCGCTGGTGACGGAGGACAATCTCGTTGGAGAGAACGCCAACGACCCCCGGCTACTGGGAGTCGTCGCGTCCAACACCAGTCCATGGGCTGACACGCCGCGGTGGAAGAGGTATACCGCCGACTTCATGCGGGCGTTTCCGAAACTCCAGGCGTCCAACTCTGTCGATTCCTTCGACTCGATGGAGCCACTGCTCGACGCACTCGTGCAGGTGCGCGGCGACCTATCTCATGGGGAGCGCGGCCTGATGGCCGCGCTGGCCCGGTTGAGGTTCGACTCTCCCGAGGGTCAGTACCGAGTCGACTCGAGGCATCAGGCGGTCAGCCCGATCTACCTGGGCCAGATGCAAAGAGCCGCAAACGGGAGGCTCGTCGTGCGGCAGACTCGCGTCGTCCCGAACGTCGAGCAGACCTTCGGCGGGTACTTCAGCGGGACGACCCCGGCTCCAAGCCGAACTCAGCCGGCGTGCAGACACGGCCGTCCTCCGTCGTGGACTAGGTACCGGGTCCGACCGACCAAGTGAAACGCGTGTGACTTTGAGGCGGCGCCAGCCCGCCCGGTCGCAAGCCGCGCCGAACAAGGAGCACCGGGCAGCCGGCATCGGCGACGACCGCCGACCGCACCGGCCCGAGGCCGTCCTTGGCCCAGCGATCACTTAGCCCGGCGACGACGAGCTGAGCATCTCGGGTCGCGCCCACAAGTCCGTCCACCCCGGGCTCGACGAGCAGCGGCTCGGCCGCGATGCGAAGCGAGCGTTGAACGGCGAGCGACGCATTCGCAAGCAGTCGGCTCGCGTCCTCGGACGCATCGCGAGGGCCAACCATGCGCAGTGGTACATCCCAGACGCGGGCAAGCCATGCGCCGAGCTCGACTGCCGACCAGTCGTGCCCTGCCCCGCTGAACGGCACGAGCACCGGACCCCGCCGCACCTCACTGCCGACGACGGCCGCCACGTCACACGGAGCACCGTCGACTATTGCGCGCAGCACCGCATCGTCGAGCAACGCAACAGGAGCATCCACAAGAAGCAGATCGACGTCTTGTTCTTCAGCAATCCGGACAGCGTCCCTCGCCGGCGCTTTCGAGGTGAACGCGACGGCGCGAGCAGCCGTTGCGTCTTTGAGCAACTCTTGGCGCCGACGCTCAAGATCGGCCGAAGCATCTGCGAGTTGAGCCGCCGCTTCGACCGGCCGAGCCATGATCAGCTCTCGGTGCGATTCTTTCGCCAGCGGTTCGCCGAGAGCCAGCAATGCGTCCAGGTGCGACCCCACGAGCGCGACGAGGAGGATCGAGCGCGTCGGGGAGGGTTGGGTGAGCTGAAGCGAGGGCTCCTGTCGCAGGATTGCCCGTTCAAGGTCCTGTAAGGCTGACGTCGGCTCGATCCCGAGCTGTTCCACGAAGCTGTGCCGTGCGCTTCGATATACCTCGAGCGCTTCGACCTGCCGGCCGGAGCGATACAGCGCCAGCATCAACTGCGAGCGGAGACGCTCCCGTAACGGGAACTCTTCCACGTGCTCGCCAAGCTCTCCAACCAGCTCCGCATGGCGGCCAAGGACGAGATCAGCTTCGATCCGGTTCTCCAACGCGAGCACGCGCAATTCTTCGAGCCGGGCGATCGCCGGCCGGGCCCAGGTCTCGCCGTAAAAATCTGCCAAGGCGGGACCGCGCCACACCCGAAGCGCTTCGCGGAGCAACTCAGCAGACTCGGCGGGAGCAGCCAGCTCGGCATCTGCAAGGAGCTTGTGAAAGCGCTCCAGGTCGAGTCCATTCTGTGGAACGACCATCAGATACCCCGACGGGCGCGACACCACCGAGTCGGCGCCGAGCGCTTTACGCAAGTTCGCGACCCTGACCTGAAGCGACTTCCGCGCCGACTCGGGCGGCTCCTCTCCCCACAACTCGTCGATCAACCGGTCCGCACGCACGACGTCACCGGCGTGAAGCAACAAGTAGGCGAGGACGGCGCGCTCCTTCGCTCCAGGCACGGGTACCGGCCCCCCGGCATCCACAACCTCGAGCGGACCAAGAATCCCGAACTCCATTTGGGCAACCGTAACCGGGCCGTAACCGAGCCGTTGCCGGCTCCCCCGATCGTGGTCGCAAATGCGCGGCCTCATCCTGCTGACGACCGTGCTCGTGGCGCTCCTGCTTCAGGGCGCGTCGGGCCCCACGAACCGCGCCGAAGCTGCCGTCGACGCCAGCACAAGAATCGCCTACTCCTGCAACGGCGGCATCTGCGTCATCTACCCGGACGGAAGCGGACGACAACAACTGACACGCGACCTCTTCATCGACTCGTACCCATCCTGGTCACCGGACGGCCGCAGCATCGCCTTCACCGGCAACCTCGGCAGAACCGTGATCGACATCATCAACGCCGACGGCACGGCACGTCGCCGACTGACTACCCGATCCGAAGACGACGCGCTCCCGGCATGGTCCTCGGACGGAAGGACGATTGCGTTCGACAACAACACCACACGCCGAATCGACCTGATGAACATCGACGGCAGTCGGCGGGCACTCACGCATCGAGCATCCTCCCTCCCCACATGGTCCCCGGACGGAAATAGCATCGCCTTCGTTTCAGGGGACGGAAGAAGGCTCGCACTCACATCCGGAGACATCTACGTCACCAACGTAGACGGGAGCGATGAACGACGGCTAGCTCAAAACGGGACCTTTCCCGCTTGGTCGCCGGACGGCACGCAGATCGCGTTCATCCGAAACGGTCCACACTGGAGTAGCGAAGCCTCGATCTGGATCATGAGCGCCGACGGAAGTCACCAACGACGCCTCTGGGCACACTCCGCCGAAGGAGGCGCACTCAGCTGGTCCCCCAGCGGCAAAGCCCTCGCCTTCACCTACGACTCGGAGATCTACACCATCCAGGCGGACGGCGAGGGGCTGCGCCGAGTCACCCTGGCTGGGGACAATCTCGATCCGGCTTGGCAACCGCCTTCGTGAGTGGAGCGTACCGGGATCGAACCGGTGACCTCCGGCTTGCAAAGCCGGCGCTCTCCCAGCTGAGCTAACGCCCCGTTCGGCGGACAGTGTAGAGGCGCGGTCAGGCGGCTTCGGGAGGCGGGGACAGCTCGAGCTCGGGCTCGTCGTCCTCCAGGAGCTCCTCTGCCCAGTCGTCCGACTCGAAGAAGTCGCTGACGATCTCGTCTGCGTGCGAACCCGTCATCTCGCAAAAAAGTGTCGGCCCCGGGGGAAGAGGGGAGAATCCCTCGTCCGGGGCCGACACCGTTAGGCGCGGGGTATGCGGAGGGAAATCCTTACGCCGCGCGCTCGAGACGCTCTTCGACTCGCGCCCTGGCGACGATGTGATTGCGGTCGCCGAAGCGGAGTTCCGCCTTCAGCGTGCGCTCCTCGTCCCAAAGGCGGTCTAGGCGCTCGCTCAGACTCTTGAGCTCTGCTGCCGCGGCTGGGTCATGTCCCTGAGAAAGGATGTGCCACAGCTCGGTTCGCCGCTCGCTCGTCTGCTCGATCTCTTGATGAATCTCAGTCAGGGTCATGTCTCTAAAAACGTGGATCGGCCGGCTCTCATTCCCGGGGCCCGAGGAAGAAAAAGACGAGCACCAGGGCCCCCAGGACCGCGGCCCCGACCGTCACGGCATTCAGCACCGAGGTCACGGTGGGTCGCTTAGTAGGCCGGCGCCGGCGGCCTGCGTTTCGCCAACAGCCGGATGGTCAGCAACCCGAACGCGAAGCCGCCGATGTGGGCGAAGACCGCGACGCCGCCCGTCTGGTCGGGATGCGTCAGACCGACACCGCCCTGCCAGATCTGCAGAGCGATCCAGATCCCGAGAAACCAGATCGCCGGGATCTCTCGGAAGAGGATGATCCCGAAGAAGATCGCGGTCAGCACTCTCGCGCGCGGCAGCAGGACGAAGTAGGCGCCCAGGACGCCGGCGATCGCACCGCTTGCTCCGATATTCGGGATGCTCGCGTCGCGAACGCTGCCGAAGTCGAGAGTGACGAAGGTCTGGAGCGCCGTCGCTGCGATCCCCGCCAGGAGGTACCAGATCAGGAAGCGAATCTTGCCGAGCGCGTCCTCGACGTTGTTCCCGAAGATCCAGAGGAAGAGCATGTTGCCGAGGATGTGCTCCCAGCTTCCGTGCATGAACATCGAGCTGAACGTGCCCTCCCACCAGGGCAGGTGATGGGAGTAGACCTGCGTGCCGATCCGGATGCCCTCGCACGGGCCGTGCACCGAGCACGGGTAGTAGCCGTCCTTGACCACGTGGTAGTCGACACCGCGCCCGCCAAGCTCCCAGAACCACACGAGCGCGTTCGCCACGATGAGCCCGATCGTGACGACGGGAAACGTCCGGGTCGGGACGTTGTCCTTCAGGGGCAGCATGGGGCGGGAGTCTTACCGAATCACGAGCGCCAGCAAAGCCTTCTGGGCGTGAAGGCGGTTCTCGGCCTCGTCCCAGACCGCCGAGTGCGGTCCGTACAGCACGTCCTCGCTGATCTCCTCGCCGTAGTGGGCGGGCAGGCAGTGGAGGACGATCGCATCCTTCGCCGCCAGCGCGACGAGGTCGGCGTCGATTCCGTAACCGGCTAGATCGCGTAGCCGTCGCTCCCGCTCGTCGTCCTGGCCCATCGAGGTCCACACGTCGGTATAGAGGACGTCGGCGCCTTTGACTGCCGCTTTCGGATCGGCGACGAGCTCCACGCTACCGCCGGCATCGCGTGCGATTCGCATGGCCTCTTCGTCGGGGCGGTAGTCCTCCGGTGTCGCCGCGACGAAGGTCATGCCGAGCTTGGCCGCCGCGACCATCAGCGACGCGCAGACATTGTTGCCGTCGCCGAGGTAGACGACCTTGAGCCCTTCGAGGCGGCCAAAGCGCTCGCGGATCGTCATCACGTCGGCCAGCGCCTGGCACGGATGCGAGCTGTCGGTGAGCCCGTTGATCACCGGGATCGTCGCATGCGTCGCGAGCGCCTCGACGTCGGACTGCTTGAAGGTACGGATCATGATTCCGTCGAGGTAGCGCGAAAGCACGACGGCGGTGTCCTTGATGGTCTCGCCGCGGCCGAGCTGCAGATCGCCGGCCGACAGGTAGAGCCCCATGCCGCCGAGCTGGTAGATCCCGACCTCGAACGAGACGCGCGTGCGGGTCGAGGGCTTCTGGAAGATCATCCCGAGCGTGCGGCCGGGGAGGAGGTGGTGCTCCTCCCGCGCTTCCTGGAGGCGCTTCAGCTCGTCAGCGAGGTCGAGCACCTCGAGCAGCTCGGCAGTGCTCCAGTCGGCGATCCGGGTGAACGACCGGCCCTTGAGGCTGTCGGCGACGGCGACCATCCGGGCGATCCTACGGCCGCACGCGCGTGCCCGCTCGGCCAGCCAGCGCCTTGCCGAGAGCCTCGAAGTTGGTAATCAGGGTCTCTCCGCCGAAGGTGAGCGCCGATTCGACCTTCGGGCGCATCGAGCCTTCGGGAAGCGAAGGCAAGAGCGTCTCGGCGTCCGCTGTGGAGAGTTCGCGCATTTCCTCTTGATCTGCTTTTCCGAAGTTGCGGTACACGGCCGGCACTTCGGTGAGGATGAGCAACCGGTCCGCATCGAGCCCGCGCGCAAGCAGCGCCGATGCGCGATCCTTGTCGATGACCGCGTCGACGCCGGAGAGCCGGCCGCCGCGGCGTATGACGGGAATGCCACCGCCGCCGACGGCGATTGCAACCGTCCCGTCGTCGCTGAGGCGGCGAATCACCTCGAGCTCGACGATTTCCAGCGGTTCGGGCGAAGGCACGACCCGGCGATGGCCTCGGTTCGCGTCGGAGACGAGCGCCCAGCCGCGCTCGCGCTCGAGTTGCTCCGCTTCCGCCGCCGAGTAGAACGGGCCGATCGGCTTGGTTGGCCGGTCGAATGCGGGGTCGTCCGCGGCAACGCGTACATGCGTGAGCACGCACGCGGTGGCGCGGTCGTTCAGCGCCGGTCGCAGCTCGGCCGTGATCAGCGCCCCGATCTCCGCCTGGGTCTGCGCGACCGCCAGCCAGAGTGGAAGTTGAGGAGCTTCGTCCGCGGCGCGCTCCTGCCGCAGCAGCTCGTTGCCGACCTGAGGGCCGTTGCCGTGCGTGATCACGAGGCCGGGCTCCCCGAGCAGCGGCGCCAGTGCTGCGACTGCGCTGCGGAGGTTCCCGAGCTGCTCGGCCGCCGTGCCACGCTCGCCGGGACGCATCAGTGCGTTGCCCCCGAGCGCGACGACCGTGCTCACACGAGTGCTGTCTCCAGCAGTCCTTTCTCGGCGAGAACGTCCTCCATCGTCGGCTCGCCGATCTCCTCCAGGCGGTACGTGACCCGCAGCGCGGGCTTGTCGAGGTCGATCAGCTTGCGCAGGTCGATCGGCGTTCCGATCAGCACCAGATCGGCATCGCAGCGCTCGATGGTCTCGCGGAGGTCCTCCATCTGCTTGCGCCCATAGCCCATGGCGGGCAGCAGCGTGCCGACGTTCGGATAATCCTCGAACGTCTTGGCGATCGAGCCGACCGCGCACGAGCGCGGATCGACGAGCTCGGCCGCGCCGAATTGTCGCGCGGCCAATACAGCGGCGCCGTAGGTCATCTCGCCGTGCGTCAGCGTCGGTCCGTCCTCGACGGCCAGGACACGCTTGCCCTTGATCTGCTCCGCATCGCCTTCAACGTGGAACGGCGACGCCGCGCGCACGACACGGGCGCGCGGATTGCTTTCGCGGATCGACTCGAGCACGGCGTCGATTCCCTCCTGTGTCGCGCTGTCCATCTTGTTCACGACGCAGACGTCCGCCATGCGCAAGTTCGTCTCACCCGGGTGATAGCGGAGCTCGTGGCCCGGGCGGTGCGGATCGACGACGACGATGTGCAGGTCAGGCTTGACGAACGGTGTGTCGTTGTTGCCACCGTCCCAGAGAATCACGTCGGCTTCCTGTTCCGCCGTGCGCAGGATCTTCTCGTAGTCGATGCCCGCGAAGACGAGGTTGCCCTCGGCGAGGTGCGGCTCGTATTCCTCGCGCTCCTCGATCGTCGCATCGGCCGCCTCGAGATCCTCGTAGTGCTCGAACCGCTGCACCGCCTGTTTCGCGAGGTCGCCGTACGGCATCGGATGGCGGAGCACCGCAACCTTCTTGCCGGCGGCGCGCAGCAGCTCTGCGACGCGACGTGTCGTCTGGCTCTTGCCGGAGCCGGTGCGCACTGCGCAGATCGCGACTGCCGGTTTCGACGAGGGCAGCATCGTCTCGCGCGGAGAGATGAGCCGGTAGGACGCGCCAGCAGCAAGCGCGCGCGAACCGATATGCATGACGTGCTCGTGGGTGACGTCGGAGTACGCGAACACGACGTCGTCGATCTCGTGCTCGCGCACGCATTCCTCGAGCGCCGACTCCGGCAGGATCGGAATCCCGTCGGGGTAGAGCGACCCTGCGAGTTCGACCGGATAGCGCCGGCCGTCGATGTTCGGGATCTGCGTCGCGGTGAACGCGACGACGTCGTACTCGGGCCGGTCCCGGTAGACGAGGTTGAAGTTGTGGAAGTCCCGTCCGGCAGCGCCGGCGATCAGCACGCGTGTCCTGGCCATGCATAAAGCCTATTCAGTCAGGCGGATCCCATGCGAAAGGGTGCGTTCTCGGTGATGAATCTCGGAGGTTTGACCCGTCGGCAACGCCAGGGCCGGAGGCTAAGACCAGGCGGAGCCGGGCTTAGCCGGAGGTGGAGTGATGCGGGCGCGGCCGCTTTAGCGCCCGTGCCCGCACGGAAGGGAACAACCGCCCAGCACCAACAGAAAGAAGAGTGCGTGGGCTTCGCCCACGCACGTTTACCCGCTCAGCGGGCGTAACCAGAACCGAGTGAAAGCGAAGCTTTCGCTCGGCTGACTAGCGGAGAACCTCTCGGACCCTTTCGGCTACAGCCTCCATGTCCAGGGTCGAGCCCGTCACTTCCTTGAGCATCTCCTCGGCCCGCATGCTCTGGCCCTCGCCCCAGAGCTCGCGCAGCAGGGAGCCGGCCTCACGGTTAGCGAACCACTTCGACCCGAACTTCTCCTTCAGGAACGCGCGCAGCTGTGCCTCGAAGGCCCAGGAGCGGAGGTACGACGAGACGTAGAAGCCCGAGTCGATGTCGGCGAGATAGTTCGCGGGGGTGACCTCGATCTTCAGCGCATCCGAGAGCAGCTCGACGTACCGGTTGCGCATCGTCGTGACGTCTTCGGCTGCATGGAACTCGAGCTCGTAGAGGATCTTCGCCGCGTAACGCCGCACGAAGTACAGGAGCCCGGTCGCGCCTTCGATCGCGTACTCGTTCGGCCGCGGGAAGTCGAGCCGGCGCGACAGCCACTCGGGCTCGTCGGTGAGATGCTGAAGCAGCATCGCCCAGCCTTCGGTGACCGCGTTGTCGCCGAGACGCTTCTCCTCCATCGAGAGGTCGCGCGACGTGTGTGCGAAGTGCTCCGTGTGACCGCCTTCGTGGAACAGGGCGCGCCAGTCGTCGGGGCCGCCGATCGGCTGGATCACGAGCACGACCCGGTCGGGCACCTCGATCGGCGCGCAGAACGCGCGCGGGCTCTTGTTCGGCCGCTCGTCGAGGTCGAGGGTCACGTTCTTCTGCCCGTTGAGGTCGATGCCGAGATCCTCGAGCGTACTTTCGAGAGCCGGCACCATCCGGTCGGCCGGAAACATCGGGTCCCATTCGGGCGCGCGGAAGAGCCGTGGGACGTCCCAGCGCTCGGCTTCCCCGAGCGAGACGCCGACGCGCGTGCGGAAAAGCTTGTCGGCCCAGGTCTCGTACAGCTTCTCGGTCGAGTCGAGGAAGGTGCGGCACTGTTCCGCGAGATCGTCGAGCGCTGACGAGGGCAGAGCCTTGCGGTAGAGCTCGAGGTAGTTTGCGAAACCGACGTCGCGCGCACCGCGCTGCACCACCTGCGCAGCGTCGAGATGCAGGGCGTTCATCTCCTCGTCGAGGACAGCGTTCGCCTGAGCATCGAGCTCGCGCCGCGTGTTGCGGTCGGGCTCGTTCGCGAGGGCGGGGCGCACCATTCGGTACGGGATCGACTCGCCGTTGACGCGAACCTCGAGCTCCGATTCCAGTGCGGCGAGCTTCTCGGCGTGGTCGCGCGTGAGATCACCGAAATATCCTTCGCAGGCGAAGCGCCAGAGCTCGCGAACCCTGGCTCCTCCGTTCACGGCCAGGCCGATCGACTTCACCTGGTCGAGCTCGGTCAGATTCTTGTGCCGGTCGTAGATCGGCGCGAGGTCGAACGTCTCCTTCAACCCGGCGTAGTGGAGGTAGAACTCCTCGTCGAGCTCGGCGATGAACCGGTCCGCCTGTTCGCGATAGGCGTCCAGCTCCCGGTCAGAGGGCGGGGCGGGAGGCATCGTCTCGTAGGATACGGCAGAGATGCATGAGATCAGCCTGAAGACGGAGCGGCGGACCCAGCTGGTGGACATCACTGAGCAGGTGCAGCACGCACTCGGCTCCACGAACGGCGCAGCCGCTGCGCTCGTCTACGTCCCGCACACAACCGCGGGCGTGACGATCAACGAAGGCGCGGATCCCGCTGTCGCGCAGGACCTGGAATCCGCCCTCGAAAAGGTGGTCGACGACGGCTGGGACTGGAAGCACGTCGAGGATCCGGACGGACCGAACGCGCCGTCGCACATCCGGGCGTCGCTGATGAGCCCGCAGATCCTCATTCCGCTCGACGACGGCAAGCTCGCGCTCGGCAAGTGGCAGGGCATCTTCTTCTGCGAGTTCGACGGCCCGCGCGAGCGCAAGGTCTACGTCACCGCGCTCAGCTAGAGCCCCAGCCTTTCCACGGAGCGGCGCGGCCCGGAGTGATCGTCCAGTAATCGTGCTGTTCGGCGACCCGGCCGTCCGGGGCGAAGGTCAGCCACGACGTGCCTGCGAGCGTGACCTGCTCGCCGCTCTCGGTTAGGGCCGCCCACCATTCGACCGCCGCGCGGTCGCCCGCGACGAGTGGCCGGCCCCACCACAGATCGAGGTCGTCGCCCTCGTCTGCAAACGCTCCGCGGGCATACGCGACCGGTGACTGTGGCTCACGGTCGGGGTGCGACCGAAAGATCGCGTTCTCGGTGTAGCAAGGTGCGAGGGCGGTCTCGTCCTTCGTCCGCCAGGCGCGATCCCAGGCGTCGATCCAGGCTCGAGCCGCGGCCTCGGCGTCCACGTGCCGATCGTACGGATTTCCGTACCTGTACACACCAGCGGGCCACCTTTTTCGGCTTCCGCGCGGCTGCGACCTTGTAGGTACGACACGATCGCCTAGGAGGCTCCGATGAAAACGGAATCGCTCGTACTGCCCCACGACCCGGGTTGGAACGAAGCCCGGCTGGCCTGGAATCTAGCCGTCGACCAGCAGCCGGCGGCCGTCGCGCTGCCGGAATCTCCGGAAGACGTCGTCGCGGTCGTCCGTTGGGCGCGCAGCCGGGGCCTCCGCGTCGCTCCGCAGGGAACCGGACACAACGCGGCCGCGATGGGATCGCTCGCGCACACCGTTCTGGTCAAGACCGAACGCATGCGCGGCGTCCGGATCGATCCCGAGACTCGCACCGCGCGTGCCGAGGCTGGCGTCCTCTGGGCGGAGGTCGGCGAAGCCGCGGCCGAGCACGGACTTGCGGCGCTTGCCGGCTCGTCTCCGGACGTCGGCGTCGTCGGGTACTCGCTCGGTGGCGGGATCAGCTGGCTCGGCCGTCGGCATGGCCTCGCGTCGAACAGCGTCACGGCCGTCGAGCTCGTGAACGCGGAAGGAGAGCTCGTTCGCGCGGACGCTCACAACGAGCCCGAGCTCTTCTGGGCGTTGCGCGGCGGCGGCGGATCATTCGGTGTGGTGACCGCGCTGGAGTTTTCCCTGTACCCGATCGAAGAGGTGTATGCCGGCGTGCTCTTCTTCCCGATCGAGCGTGGGCGCGAGGTGCTGCACGCGTGGCGACGGTGGGTCGAAGACCTGCCGGACGAAGTCACGTCGATCGGCCGGTTCCTGCAGTTCCCGCCGATCCCCGACATTCCCGAGCCGCTGCGCGGCGGATCCTTCGTCGTCGTCGAAGCGACGTCACTGCTCGGAGAAGCCGAGAGCGCCGAGTTGCTACGCCCGCTCCGTGCGCTCGGGCCGGCGATGGACACGTTCGCGACGATTCCCGTCGAGCAGCTCAAGCACCTGCACATGGATCCCGAGCATCCGGTTCCGGGTGCCGGTGACGGAATGCTCCTCGGTGACTTCCCGGAGGAGGCGATCGATGCGATTGTCGCCACGGCCGGAGCCGGTTCGGGCTCGCCGCTTCTCTCCGTCGAGGTTCGACACCTGGGCGGCGCGCTCGGCCGCATGCAACCCGGGCACGGCGCGCTCGCGACGATCGAGGCCGGGTTCGCGATGTTCGCGGTCGGCATCTCGATGACCCCAGAGATGGGTGCTGCAATGAGGGCGCACATCGAGGTCGTGCACGCGGCGCTGGCGCCGTGGGATGCAGGTCGCGACTACCTCAACTTCACGGAGCGGCGGGAGCGGGGTGAGCGGCTCTTCGGGTCGAAGACCTATCGCCGCCTGCAGGCAGTGAAGGCAGAGGTCGATCCCGACGACGTGTTCCGCTCCAACCACCCGGTTCGCCTGCCGGCGGCGCGGCTCCGGAAGGCGGCCTAGCTCGCATACCCTGGTCCTTCGTGGCCGCACCCGTCGCGAAGGACCAGGAGCTCGAGCTCACCATTGACCGGCTCGCCTACGGCGGGAACGGTGTCGCGCGCCTGAACGGATTCGTCGTGTTCGTGCGGCGCGGCCTGCCGGGAGACACGGTGCGCGCCCGCGTCACCAAGGTGCAGCGCCGGCACGCCGAGGCGCTTGCCACCGAGGTGCTGACGGCGAGTCCGTTGCGCGTCGACGCACCGTGCCGGCACTTCCCGGTCTGCGGCGGATGTCGCTTCCAGGATCTCGCGTACGAAGCGCAGGCCGCGGCGAAGCACGACCAGGTTGCCGACGCGCTGCGGCGGATCGGCGGCATCTCGGACGCGCCGCTCGAGGAAATCCTTCCGGCAGACGAGGTCTTTCGGTATCGCAACAAGCTCGAGTACTCCTTCGCCCAGCTGGCAGACGGGCCGACCCTCGGCCTGCACAAGGCGGGGCGGTGGGACGAAGTGCTGCAGATCGACGAGTGCTGGCTCACCACCGACGTCGGGAACGGGATCCGCAACTCGGTGCGCGAGTGGGCGCGAGGCGACCGGCTCGTCGCGTACGACCAGACCGAGCACACCGGCTACCTGCGCCACCTCGTCGTCCGCGAGGGACGGAACACGGGCCAGGTGCTCGTCCAGCTCGTGACGAGCCCCGGCGAGAAGTTCGACCGCGGCGGGTTCATCGATCTGCTCAGGCAGTTTCCGGAGGTTCGATCCATTCACTGGTCCGTGAACGACTCCCTTGCGGAAGTGACGACGAATCTGCCGACGGAGCTGCTGTGGGGCGAGGAGGCGATCGAGGAGGAGCTCTGCGGGCTGCGGTTCCGGGTCAGGCCGAATGCGTTCCTGCAGACGAACACGTCGATGGCGGAGAAGCTGTACGGAATCGTCCGCGAGTTTGCGGGGCTCACGGGCAACGAGACGGTGTTCGACCTCTATTGCGGCATCGGCTCGATCGGCCTGGTGCTGGCGAAGGACGCGCTCACGGTGTGGGGGGTCGACGTGTCGGAGGAGTCGATCGCCTGCGCGCTCGAGAATGCGGAGCTGAACGGGATCGGGAACGCAGCGTTCTACGCCGGCAACGTCGGGCTGGCGCTCGAGGAGCTGCGTTCGCGCAGCGGCGAGCCCGACGTCGTGGTCGTCGATCCGCCGCGCGCAGGCCTGGCCGGGAAGGCGCTGAAGCGGCTGGGCGAGACCGAGGCGCCGCGCATCGTCTACGTGAGCTGCAACCCGACGACGCTGGCGGGCGACGTGAAGCGTCTGCGGAGCGAGTACGGCTACGAGCTGAAGCGCGTCAAGCCGGTGGACATGTTTCCGCACACGCCGCACATCGAGGCCGTGTCCCTGCTGGAACGTCACAGTTAGGGCTCGGTGGGCGCGCTGTCCTTCCGGGCGCGCGCTTCTGCCAGGTCCTCTCTGACGCGCGTCCACAGCAGGTCTCCGTTCGCGACGAGGAAGGCGAGCGAGAGGAGCGGTAGCGCCGGCAGCCCGCCGATGTCGCGCCACACCGCAAGCGCGAGCGTGGCGCCGAAGGACAGCGTGAGCAGCAGCCACGTCAGCCGCGGGCGCAGCGCCCAGCGCGCCGAGGCCGCGAGGAAGAGCGAGAAGAACAGGAGATCCGGTAGCCCGAGGTTCGCCGCCGACGTCTCGCCTGGGATCGCGAACGCGAACGAGAAGTTCGTGAACACCTCACGATGCTGCGAGACGATCACCTTCGTCGGCCCGCGCCACACCGAGTACGCGTCGACCCACGGAATGATCAGCGCGACTAACACCACCCAGCTCAGGCTCTCGAAGTAGCGGAGGAACCAGAACCCGACCGCCGTGACGCCGAGCAGCTTGCAGAAGTTCTCGGGCGTGTTCCAGCCGATGATGTGGAAGAGCAGCGCGGCTAGACCGAAACCGAGGGCAGCCCACAGCAAACCGGGTGCGTCTCTCAACGGCAGGAGGAGCAATGGGATCGCGAAGCATGCGGGGATCAGGACGAGCGAGATGAACGCGATGTCCCACCACGTCGACGCGTTCCACAGCCGCTCGTGGAACGCGTAGTAGAGCGCGAGCCCCGTTCCTACTACTAGTAGGGCGGCAGCTCGGCCCACCATTGGCCGAGTGGCTTGAAAGCGTTCCAAAACTGCGTCTTCGCGGGAGCTTCGTCGAGCGCCGTGTCGATGTCGGGCACAACCAGAACCTGCACGGTCGGCGTGAAGCGCTGGAGCTCGCCCGCCGTGCTCTCAACCTTATCCGCGAGCGGGAACTCGATCGAATTCAGATACGCAACCGTGTCTGCTCCCATCGCGACGATCAGCTTCGGCTGCACGATGTGCAGTTCGCGCGTCAGAAACGGGCGGGATTCGTCCTCGTCGCCGTCCGCGAACTTGAGGCAGTTCGTCCCGTACACCGACATCGGGTCGACGTGGAGGCGCTGCAGGGACTTGAGGATCGCCTGTCCCGAGCGTCCGTAGAACGCGACACCCTCCTGGACCTCTGCCGGTTGCGGCCGGAACTTCAACAGCATCACATCGGCGAGCGGATGCCCGGAGCCGACGACGGGGACCCGAGCGCCGCCGGTCTGCGCAACCTCGTGGGCGAGGTCGTTGATCTCGACGATCGCCTTCTGGAGGTACTTCTCGTAGATCTCGTCGGTCGTAGGCACGGCCCTCTGAGGTTTCGGGACTAGCGGACCCGTTCCTTGGCCTGGGCCATCCATTTGAGGGACTGGAGGTAGACGAGCGACCTCGGACGCCTCAGGACCTGGGCGGATTGGAGGCTGAGCAGGAATTCCTCAGGCCCCTCGAACGCGCGCATCCGGACCGCCCCTGTGCCGACGCCCTGGAGGACGTGGGCATCCGAGCCGGCCCCCATCGTCAGGTTGTACTTGCGGGCGAACCGCAAGGCCTCGTCGTTGTAGGCCTCGAAGAGGAGGCGGGCGTTGTAGACCTCGAAGATGTCGATGTCCGCGAGGTGGCGCTGGAGCGTCGCCGGGTCGGGAATCGAATGCATCCGGTCGAACGGATGGGGGAGATAGACGAGGCCTCCCTGCTCCTTGATCGCAGTCACGGTGTCCTCGAAGGACAGCCCGCGCGGAATCTCCTCGCGGAGGAAGAGGCCGATCACCTCGCCCTGTCCGTCGGTCTTCACCTCTTCGCCGGGAATGACGACGAGGTCACGGTCGCGCGCGCGCTCCTGCGTCTCGAGCGCGCCGCCGAACACATTGTGATCGGTGACGGCGATCGCGCCCAGGCCGACGGCCTCCGCCTGCATGATCAGGTCGCCGGGATCGACGGCGCAGTCGGTCGACCAGTTGGTGTGCATGTGCAAGTCGCAAAGCACCCACGGCCGGCCGGCGAGTGGATCGTCGGATCCTTGCGGTGCGTGGCGTCGTTCCGCCAGCGAGCGGTAGAGCTCGTCGAGCTCGCGGGCCACGTCTCCGAAGCTCTGGTCGTCGGTTTCGGCCCGTGCCCGTTCTCCCTTGCGCTCGCGGTACTCCGGGTTCTCGGCGAGCCGGGCGGCTTCGGCGCCTGCGAGCTCAGGTTGCTCGCGCGTGCCGGGCGGAGCTGCGATTGCGCATGCGGACGCCGCGGCTTCGAGACGCACGCGCTCCAGTCCGGCCAATGCGGGGACGAAGATGCTCGCCGACGCCAGAAGTGGCGCACGCGCAGCTCCGTCGCGCGCGGTTCGCACATGCACGCGGTCGCGCAACGCACGCGGGATCGACGGCCGGCCGGCCAACGGCTTCGTACGCAAGAGGACGAGCTCCCAGTCAGGCAGCTCCTCGAGCGCACGGAACACGCCGCGCAACAGTGGGCGTTCGCTCGGTCGCCATTCGAGCACGATCGTGTTGCGTTTCTGCCCAGGCTGGAACGCCGACGGATCGATGCCCTCGCCGATGACGCGGTACTGGCCGGGAAAACGCTCCGCTGCCGCAGCCGCGGTCTCTTCGCTCGTCGCGACGAGCGCGTCGATCCGCCCGAGCAGGCGTTCGCGCTGTGCCCGGCCGGGTGGATAGCCCAGTCGTTCGGGGTCGAGGAAGGTCGCGACGGTCATGGCCTGCGCATCTCGTAAGGCCAGGTACGAAAGCGAGGGAAGCCCCGGCTCGAAGCCGTGCACGACGTCGAAGCGTCCGAGCGCGAGCGCGAGCGACAGGTTGGCGCGCGCTCCGACCGGCACGCCGATGCGGCTGCGGCGCGAGATCGGAACTGCAGGTCCGAGGGCGATTACCTCCGCGCCGAGCCCGTCGAGCAGCGCACGCCGACCCGCGGCGAGATCGCGGGCGCGATTCGAGGACGCGAGCACCGTCACCGTGTGGCCGAGGCCGCGCAGTTCCTTAGCAACGCCTGCAACGTGCTCGTTGACGTCGTGCGGCTGAGACCACGCGAACGGCGTAACGAGGCAGATTCGGAGGCTCATAGCTCTCGCCTAAGCCTAGCCGGGTGGTCCGTTCATTCTGTGGGCCGGCTCGGGATTCGACAGACTCCCGGGCGCAGAGTCAACGACCAGGGGGAGTAACCATGGGGAGATTCAGGAGGGTAGGGCGAAGGCTTGCCTTTGCAGTCCTGGCCGGAGCGCTGTTCGCCACGTTGAGCGCATCGGTCGCGTCCTCGGCGGGCCCGGATCCGCTGCGAAAGATCAATCACATCGTCGTCATCTACGAAGAGAACCACAGCTTCGACAATCTGTACGGAGGCTGGGAAGGCGTGAACGGGCGTTCGAACGCCGACGCCGCCCACACGACGCAGGTCGACCAGAGACGGCGTCGCGTTCGGCTGCCTTCCAGCAGCTCGACGTGAACCTGACGTCGCCGCCGCTGCCGGTGACCTGCACGATCCGGCGACACGGTATCACGAGCGCGTTCACGAACACGTGGTTCACGATCGACAACTACATCACAGCCGAGCGACACGACGTGTCCTCAGCCGCATCACGAATTCGCGCGGCCGAACGGCTGGGCAAGGGACCGGAACGCCGGCGGCTGCACCCGCGACCTGGTGCACGAGTTCTACCAGGAGCAGTACCAGCTCAACGGCGGGCAGCAGAACCGCTACATGAGCGGCAGCGATTCGGTCGGGACGACGATGGGCGTCTACGACACGAAGGCCCTGCCGATCTACCGGTACCTGCATGGAGGCAACCATCCGCACTACGCGATCGCGGACGACTTCTTCCAGTCCGCATTCGGCGGCTCGTTCCTCAACCACCAGTGGCTGATCACGGCAACAAACGCCGAGTACCCGGGCGCGGCCGACGACGCTGCATTCGATCATCGACTCGAACGGCATGCCGACGAGCTATCCGCAGTACCACGCGACGGGGCCGGTGCGGCGCGGGCCGATCACGGTCGCGTGTCCGTCGCCGGTACCGGGTCGTGCCTGCGGCGACTACGCGGTCAACACGATGCAGCCGCCCTATCAGCCAACCGGCACGTTCGGTGCAAAGCTGATCCCGCAGACGCACACGACGATCGGCGACGAGCTGTCGGCGGCGCCGGCGTGAGCTGGGCGTGGTACGCCGGCGGCTGGTCGAACGCGGACGGCGACATCAACGCGCCGGGTTGGACGAACGGGACGGGCCCGACGTGCTCGGACCCGTCGGCCGGCGCCGAACTCCGATCTACCCGTATTGCCCGGACTCGTCGTTCCAGTTCCACCACCAGCCGTTCAACTACTACGCGAGCTTCGCGCCGGACACGCCCGGCAGGACGCATCTGCGGGACGAGCAGGAGTTCGTGCAGCGGCTGCAGTCGTCCGGCATCACAGTGCAAGCTGGACTCGTCTCGTTCGACAAGCCGCTGGGCGTCGAGAACGAGCATCCCGGCTACTCGAGCGAGCCGAACGGAAGCGATCACCTGGTCGCGCTGCTGCAAGGCGATCAGCGCAGCGCCTGCGCGAAGGACACGATGGTGGTCGTTACGTACGACGAGTTCGGCGGACAGTGGGATCACGTCTCGCCGCCCGGCCAGGGTGGAACAGCAGGCCCGCACGACCAGTGGGGCCCGGGGACGCGCATCCCGGCGCTGGTCATCTCGCCGTTCCTGCGTGGCAACGAGGTCGTCGACCACACGCAGTACGACACGACGTCGATCCTCGCCACGATCGAGGAGCGCTACGGGCTCGCGCCGCTGTCGTCGCGCGACGCAGCGGTCAACAGCCTCTCGAACGTGTTCACCGCCAAGCAGTACGAGGCGGGCGGACACTAGAACGACGTCAAGGGTCAGACCCCTGCGCGGGGTCTGACCCTTCTTCTCTAGGCGCTGAGCGTCTCTTTCGCGGGAGTCGCGCTGCGCGCGTTCTCGCGAATGAACGCCTCGGCCGCCTCGTAGGCGTCGTCGTCCGGAATCTGCTTCGGCGGCGACTTCATCAGGTACGAGCTCGGGCCCTCGAGGGCGCCGGCCACGCCGTTGTTCAGCGCCAGCTTCGCCAGCCGCACCGCATCGATGACGATGCCGGCCGAGTTCGGCGAGTCCCAGACCTCGAGCTTCAGCTCGAGATTCAGCGGCACGTCGCCGAAGGACGAGCCCTCCATGCGGATGTACGCCCACTTGCGATCGGTGAGCCAGGGGACGTAGTCGGAGGGACCGACGTGGACGTTCCCGGGGCCGAGGTCGTAGTCGAGCATCGACGTGACGGCGTTCGTCTTCGAGATCTTCTTCGACTCGAGCCGCTCGCGCTCGAGCATGTTCAGGAAGTCGGAGTTGCCGCCGACGTTCAGCTGCATCGTCTTGTCGAGCCGTACGCCGCGCTCGCGAAAGAGCGACGTCAGCACACGGTGCGTGATCGTCGCGCCGACCTGGGACTTGATGTCGTCTCCGATGATCGGCAGGCCCTTCTCCTCGAAGCGGCGCTGCCAGTAGGCCTCGCGCGCGATGAAGATCGGCATGCAGTTCACCATCGCGCAGCCCGCCTCGAGCACCTGCTCGGCGTACCATTTCGTGGCCGCCTCGGAGCCGACGGGCAGGTAGTTGACCACGACGTCCGTCTTCGTGTCGCGCAGGATCCCGACGACGTCGTCCGTTTCGCCGGGCGCCTTCGTCACGACCTCGGAGATGTACTTGCCGAGACCGTCGTGCGTCATGCCGCGCGAGACGGTGATTCCCGTCTTCGGCACGTCCGCGAACTTGATGGTGTCGTTCGGGTGCGCCCACATCGCCTCGGACAGGTCTTTGCCGACCTTGTCCACGGTGACGTCGAACGCAGCAGTGAACTCGATGTCGCTGATGTGGTAGCCGCCGAGGTTCACGTGCATCAGCCCCGGGACGAACTGGTCGTCCGGCGCGTCCTTGTAGTACTCCACTCCCTGCAGGAGCGAATTGGCGCAGTTCCCGACGCCGACGAGCGCGACGCGCACCTTGTCGCCGGAAACGCGTGCCTTGCCGTTCTGCTTGCCGTTCTGCATCAGACATGTGGAGGAACCTCCCTATCGCATTCCTGCTATGAGCAGAAAGATAGCAGGTTTGCGATGAGGGCCCCGGAAGGAGCTAGGGCAGGCGGTGCGCCGAAGGGCCGGTCATCCCGCGGTGCTGGACGAACCGGCGGTAGAGGTAGAGCAGTAGCACGGCGCCCAAGAAGGCGAAGATGAAGCCGCCGGCGTTTCCGAGCAGGAGCCTGGCGAGGATCCCGCCGATCAGCGAGCCGCCGAGGCCGAGGCCGATCGTCGCGTACCAGGGCATCGGGTCGGGGCCGGGCAGCGCGAGGCGCGCGAGACCGCCGACGATGAAGCCCCACACGATCAGCCCGATGATGAAGAGGAGCACGCGCGCATTATGCGGGGCAGGCCTCGCGTTCGGCTAGCTCGCCGGCTGCGAGGCCTGCCCCAAGGAGTACGTCCGTTACTTTCTCTCAGCAGGCAAGCACGGCTCGGATTCGCTGCGCATCGGCGATCCATGCCGCCGCCTGCGCCGCCGGGATCAAGCGAAGCGCCGCCAGGCGCTGCACGGTCGTGATGAATGCCGCGAGTGTGTTGCACGCGAATTGCTTCTGGCCCGGGCTGTTCGGGTTGAAGTTCGACACGGCGTTCAGCAGTTGGTTCTTGAGCGCCGGAGGCAGGTTCGTGGTCGCGAGGATGCTCTGGACGAGGGTGCGGAGCTCCTGCTGCGCACCGGCGACCGTCACCGAGAAGGAACCGGTACTGCTGTTGCCTGAGCTGTCGGTCGCGGTGCAGTGCACGGTCGTCGTCCCGATCGCGAACGTCGTGCCCGACGCGGGCGAGCAGGTGACGGTCGGCGACGGGTCGGTGTCGTCCGTCGCGGTCACCGAGTAGGTGACCGCCGCGCCTGCGGGAGACGTGGCGTTTGCGCTAACGGTGGACGGCGTGTTGAGCACGGGCGGCGTCGTGTCGCCGCCGCCGCTGACGAGCGGCTGCTCGTCCGGGTGCCGGTCCTGCGCGGTGTTGCTCGTCAACGGGGTCTGGCCCGTACCGTCGTCGTTCATGACGAAGACCTCGCGGTCGCCGTCGCGGTCGCTGTTGAACAAAATCTTCGTGCCGTCGGGCGACCACGACGGGCTCGAGTCCTCTCCGGGGTCGTTCGTCAACCGCGTCTGGCCGGTGCCGTCGGCGTTCATGACGTAGATCTCCGAGTTGCCGTCACGCGTACTGATGAACGCGATGTGAAATCCGTCTGGCGACCACGCGGGGCCGAAGTCGTTCGCCGGATCGGTCGTGAGGCGCTCGGGATTCGTTCCGTCGGCATGGATCGTGTAGATCTCCCAGTTACCGTCGCGGTCGCTCATGAACACGATCTTCGACCCGTCGGGCGACCACATCGGATCGACGTTCGCGCCGCCGGTGTTCGTGAGCTGGAACTGCCCGACACCCGTCGGCGACATCTCCCATAGCTCGAGACCCGCCCCGCTGCGGCTCGTCACGTAGACGAGGTACTGGCCGTTCGGTGCCCACGCCGCCTCGGTGTCGGACGACAGGCCGTCGCTCACTCGATGCTCGTTCGATCCGTCGGCATTGACCATGTAGATCTGGTCGAGCCCTGCGTCGCGATCGGTCGTGAACACAAGCTTCTGGCCGTTTGCCGACCACGCGGGAAAGAACTCGTCGGCGGTCGGCGTATTCGTCAGCTGCGTCTGACCGCTGCCGTCCGCATTCATCGTGTAGATCTCGTAGTTGCCGTCGCGATCGCTCGCGAACGCGATCTTGCCGTTCCCGCCCGGGAAGGCGGACCCTGCACTGGGTGCAAGCAGCACGAGCAACGCGGCCAGCGCGGCGACGCTCACAGCTCCCATTCTCATTTCGCATCCTCCTTGGCTTCGACGATCCGCTCGTAGTGCAGTGACGCAAGTCGTCCCGCGCGCCGCATCGCGGCGAGCGACGGCGCGTCGAACATGTGCAGAGCGACCTCGTCCGTTGGGAGGAAGGTGGTACGAACATGGCGCACGCCGCGACCCAGGAGGGCCGCACGCTGCACCTGCTCGCGCACCTCGGCCTGCGCTGCGGCGGTCGCCGGCACGTAGGCCTCGACGAGGTATCTCGGCATGCCTCGAGCGTCCCACCGGCGGCCGCCCGGCATAACCGGGAAACCACGGGTCTTTGCTACTCGGGCTCGGTGAGTTTGCGTGTCAGCTCGGTGCGCGAGCGAACGGCGAGCTTGCGGTAGATCTGCGAGAGCGCCGACTCGACCGTCCGCGGCGAGATCACCAGGGCCGCGGCGACCTCGCGGTTCGTTTTGCCCTCGCTTACGAGCATGGCGATTCGCTTTTCCGACGGCGTGAGCGCTTCGGGCGAAGGAGCGCGGCCACCGATCCGCGCGAGCTCGTCCTCAGCCCGTGCGGCCCAGAGCGCCGAGCCGAGCCCAATGAACGCGGTTCGCGCGCGCTCCAGCGCGTCACGTGCATCGCGCCGTCGCCGCAGGCGGCGCCTGACCGAGCCGAGCGCGAGGAGTGCACGCGCGTGGTGCAGCGGGAGCTTCGGAGCCGCGTCGTGTTCGACCGCCTGGGCGAGGAGCGACTCGGCTGCTTGCAGGTCGCCCTCGCCGATGCCGACGGCCGCCTCCGCCCGCAAGAGCAGGGGTTCGACGACGGGCGGAACGTCGGCGAAGCTTCGTGCGGCCGCCAGCGCCGTGCGCGCCTGAGCGATGAGGCCTGCATCCGCTGCGGCTTCGACCTCGTCGATCAGCGGCACGATCGCGGTCAGGCTCCGTATGCCGCTTTCGGCGGCGATGCCCCGGGCAAGCTCGAGTTGCACGGCCGCCTCGGCCGAGTCGCCGGTCCCAATGTGCACGGCACCGAGCGCGCTACGCGCTGCCCAAAGGTGACGAGCCCACCCCTGGCGCTCAGACTCGGTCACGAGGTCGCGCAAGCGAGCGAGCGGCCCAGCGACGTCGCCGGAATGGGCGGCAACCTCCGCGTCCAACCGGGCTGCCGGCAGCTGCATGACGCCGGTGGTCTCGGCGAGCTCGAGGATCACCGGCACGAGCTCCGCTGCCCCGCGGACATTTCCCGCTGCGAGCCGCGCGGCCGCGACTCGATGCGCCGCCCACAACTCCATCTCCGCGTTGCCGGTGGCAACGGCCTCGTCGAGCACCGCCATCATCCCCTGCTCCGCCCGCTCGAGGTCGAGCGCGAGCAGCGCGCATTCGGCGGCCACGGCCGCCGGCGTCCACGCGGAGGACGCAATCTCGAGCGCGGACGCCCGCTCGAGCGACCGCTCGACGAAGCTGCGATAGCTCTCGCCCACGACCGCTGCTGCATACGCTCGCGCGGCGAGCGCGAAGGCAAGGGCTTCCGAGCTCGTCGACCGCTCAGCTTCAGCGAGCGCCTTCTCCGCGTGGACGACAGCCGCTGCGCCGTTGCCCGCATAGATCTCCGCGACGGCGATGCTGCGGTGGATATCGGCTGCGAGCTGCGGGTCGCGCACTGACGCGAGCGCCTGCTCCCACAGTTCCATCGGACCGTCATGGCTCCCGGTCTCGGCGAGCACCGTGCCGAGCCGCCAGCGCGCTTCGGCTGCGACGTCGCCGGTAGCGCCGTCCGCAACGACGCGCTCCAGCAGCATTCGTGCGGCGTCGCTGTCGCCGGCCTCGAACAGCGCGCCCGCGCCTGCGAGCAGGCGCCGCGCGCGGCCGGCTGCGTCGCGCGGCGGAGTGAGACGGGCGGCGTCCTGGAACAGCGCGGCCGCGACGACGCGGTCTCCTCGGACGCGGGTTCGTGTCGCTGCAGCCTCGAGTGTCCCTGCAATGTGTTCGTCAGGTGAGTGGGCGGCCAGGGCGAGATGACGAGCACGCTCCTCGACGTCGCCTGCCTCTGCCGCCAGACGAGCGTGGACCCCGCGGCGCAACGTGGGATCCGCGAGGCTATACGCCGCAGCCGCGAAGAGCGGATGCGCGAAGCGGACCTCGCCCTCGTGCACGACGAGGATCCGCGTTCTCAGGGCCGGCTCGTGCATCGGTAGCGTGCCGACCGGCCGCGCTGCTGCGGCTGCGTGCACGAGCAACTCGAACGTTTCGCGCGGCAGCGCAGCCAGCCGTCCGGTAACGAGCTCGTGCAACGTGGGAGGGATCGGCAGCGGAGCGCCCGGCGCCGAAGACTCGTCGTGTGCTCGTGCAAGCTCGAGTGCGAAGAACGGGTTTCCCGCCGCGGCATCGGTCAGGCGGTGCAGCGTCGGGCGTGTGTACGCGACGCCGAGCTCGTCCTTCAAGATGTGCGCAATCGCGCCCACACTCAGCCCGTCGACGTCGACGGTTTCGAGCAGCGGGCGCTCCAGGCGCTCGAGTTCGAGCATGTCGCTCGCTTGCGGCCGCCGGGCGAGCAACATGAAGAAGGACGACCCGATCCGCCGCAACGAATATCCCAGGACGGTGGCCGATGCGGGATCGAGCCACTGGACGTCGTCGATCGCCACGAGCAGCGGCCGGTCCTGCCCGAGAAGCTGGAGCGCACGCGAAAAGGCGAGGGCGATCGCGCTCGGCTCGAGCGCGCGAGCCGGCGGCTCCTCACGAAATAGCACGACTGCGAGAGCCTGGCGTTGCGGCGGCGGCAGCCTGTCCGAGACCTCGTCGAAGACGGCGTCCAGCAGGTCGCGGACGAGCGTGACGAGAGCTGCGTCTCGGCTTCAGAGGCCGTCGAGGAGAGAACTGTGAACCCGCGTTCCTCCGCGGCGGCGACGGATACGCGCCAGAGCGTCGTTTTGCCGATGCCGGCCTCGCCCTGGAGCAGCAGGATGCGGGCGTCCGCCGCCGTCCGGTCGAGGAACGCCTCGACAACCGCGACCTCGCGGTCCCTGCCGGCCAGCATGCGCGGAGTATGCGCTTGGTCAGTTCGCTCGACAAGTTGTTTGCGAACGTGCAGGATTCGCTGCAGCACGGTGATCCAGGCGGTCGCGGTGAGCAGCGAGATCGCGCCGACGAGCAGCCAGATGCTGATCGGGGCCAGCACGAGGCCGGCGGTGATCACGACGACGCGTTCGGCCCGCGAGCCGATGCCGACATCACCGCGCAGCCCGAGTGCTTCAGCTCGTGCGCGTGTGTAGCTCACGAGGAACGAACCGGCGACGCCTGCGAAGGCCAGCGCCAATGCGACCGGATGATCGTGGCGGTGAAAGATGAGAGCAATCGCGCCGAGCATCGCGCCTTCGCCGATGCGGTCGGTGGTCGAATCGAGGAACGCGCCAAACGGCGTCGTCTTGCCGCCCGCCCGTGCAAGAGCGCCGTCGAGGATGTCGAGGACCGAGCCGACGACGAAGGCCGCGGCTCCCACCCAGTAGAAGACCCAGGTGTTGCGGTTCTCGAAGAAGACGAGCACCGAGGCTGCCAGACAAAGCGACACGCCCGAGGTCGTTAGCGCATTCGGCGTCACGCGCGTCCGGGCCAGACCCCTGATCGAACGGGACGCCAGGGTTCGTGCCCCCGTCGTATACCCCTGTTTGAAGCGCTGAAGAACGGCGGTTTCTCTCATGTCCTCGCCCATCGCATTCCTGCTATGTCGAGAACTATAGCAGGCTTGCGATGATGCTCTTGACCCGTTCGCGGTACACGATGGTGAGCGCGATCAGCGCAAGGAAGATGCCCGCAAGCACGTCGAGCCAGAAGTGGTTGCCGGTGGCCATCACGGCGAACCAAACCCAGGCAGGCCAGAGCACCCACACGGCCTTCGCAAACGGGTTGCGGACGACCGAGGCGAGGATCACGCCGACGATCAGCGCGTCCGCGGCGTGCAGGCTCGGCATCGCCGCGTACGGATTCGCAGCGAGCTGAACGAGGCCGCTGCCGTGATTGAGCCCGCCGAACTGGCCGAGCGTGTCGGTGAACCCGATCGACGTGAAGAAGCGGGGCGGTGCCGTCGGCAGAAAGATGTAACCGAGCAGGCCCAGCACGTTCGCGAGCAGGATCGTGTTGCGGAAGCGCGTGAAGGCAGCGTTCCGGCGGAAGTAGACCCAGAGCAGCGCGATCCCGATCACGGTGAACTCGGAGTTCCAGTACGTCCACGAGACGAGCGTCTCGAGCACGCGCGACGACTGCGTCCAGCCCTGGAGCGTCAGCTCGCCGAGGCCGGCGAGTCGCTGTTCGAGGCCGATCACGCGCCAGCCGTTGGTGAAGGCGCGCGTGGGATCCCGGTCGGCGAGGCCGCGGGCGACCTGGTAGGCGGCGAGAAAGCCGAACCAGATCAGCAGCTGGTAGCCGAAATCCGCGTAACCACGCGGAAATAGACGCCTTCCGGCTGAAATGGCGGCAGTCATGACCTACGAATCCTAAACGTCAGAGAGGTCGGGAGAAATCCCCCGGGAGGGCGTCAGCCGCCGATTTGGGACATGGAGCGCGATGCGCGGACGAAACCGGGGTCGTTGATCCGGTGCTTCAGCTCCTTGTGCCGGACGGCAAAGCGCAGCAGCTCGATCAGCTCGTCGTCGCCCGCGCCGTCGCGGAGGGGTGTTTTGAGGTCCCATTCACGTCGTGAGAAAAGGCACGTGCGGAGCTGGCCGTCGGCCGTCACCCGAATCCGGTCGCAGCTCGAGCAGAACGGCTCGGACACCGGATTCACGAAGCCGATCTCGCCGTTTCCGTCGGCGAACCCGAAACGCTTCGCGGTCGAGGACGCCTTTGCCGGCAGCTCCACGAGCGGCCCGTGCTCGGCCTCGATCAGAGCACGGATCTCACCGCCCGTGAGGACGTCGTCCTCGCGCCACGCCTCGTCGGCGTCGAGCGGCATGAACTCGATGAAACGCACGACGTAGGGCTTGCGCCGGGCGAGCTCGGCCAGCGCCGGGACCTCTGTCTCAGTGAAGCCTTTGACGGCGACGCAGTTGACCTTGATCGGCCTGAGCTCCGCGAAGCGCTCGGCCTCCTCGAGCCCGCGCAGCACCGCGTCGAGCGCGTCGCGCCGCGTGATCTCAGCGAACCGAACGTGGTTGAGCGAGTCGAGCGACACATTCAGGCGCTTCAGCCCAGCCTCGACTAGCGGGCCGGCCATCCTGTCTAGGAGGACGCCGTTCGTCGTCAGCGACAGGTCGCGTACGCCCTCGGTCTCGGCAAGCATCCGCACGAGCTCCGGCAGGTCGCGGCGCACGAGCGGCTCGCCGCCGGTCAGGCGGACCTCGTCGACGCCGAGGCGGGCGAGCAGTTCGACGAGCCGCGCGATCTCCTCGAAGCTGAGGATCTCCTGACGACCGAGCCACTGCAGTCCTTCGGCGGGCATGCAGTACGTGCAACGGAAGTTGCACTTGTCGGTGACGGAGACCCGCACCGACTTGATCTCGCGGCCCCAGGAATCGCGTAGCGGCTCCACGGCTTCACCTTAGCCCAAGGAGTTTGGAGAGAATCGCGCGGTGAAGCCCCTGCTTGCGCTGATCTTCGTCACTGCGGTGTGGGGCGTGACGTTCGTCCAGGTCAAGGACGCCGTTGCGATCTACCCGCTCTTCGCATTTCTGGCGATCCGGTTCGTGATCGCGACTCTCACGCTCGCAGGCCCTGCCGCACCCCGCGTTCGAACGCTTGGCAGGCGAGGCCTCGGTGCAGGCGCGTTCCTCGGGCTGCTGCTGGCCGCCGGGTACACGCTGCAGACCGCCGGCCTGCAGCGAACGACCGTCTCGAGCACGGGCTTCATCACCGGGATGTACGTGGTGCTGACACCGCTGATCGCGCTGCTCCTGTTTCGCGCGCGCATCGGGCTCTCGGTCTGGGGCGGCGTCGCCCTCTCGACGCTCGGTCTCGCGATGCTCTCGGGCATCCATGCCGGGTCGGTCGCCGGAGACCTGCTTGTGCTCGCCGCGGCGGCCGTGTACTCGCTGCAGATCGTGCTGATGGAGCGCTACGCGCCTCTCTACGACGCGGTGGCGTTCACCTTCGTGGAGATGCTGGCGGCGGCGATCGCCTTCGCCGTCGTCGCGGTAGCGCTCGGCGACCTGCGCATGCCGCACGGGTGGACGGTGTGGGGGGCGCTCTTCGTCACAGGCGTGTTCGCGAGCGCGCTCGGCTTCCTGGTGCAGACCTGGGCCCAGCGTCGCACCTCCGCCACTCGGACGGCCCTGGCCTTCGCGATGGAGCCGGTCTGGACGGCGCTTTTCGGCTTCACCCTGGCCGGCGACCGCCTTGGCGTGCTCGGGTGGGGAGGCTGCGCAGTGATCATGGCCGGGATCGTCCTCGCCGAGCCGGCCGCCGCCCGAGCTCTCTCCTCCAGGGTGCGGCTTGCCCGAGAAACTTGATAGAATCCGGCTTAGATTTTCTCAGTAAGCCCTACCAGAAAGGCGAAACGACGAATGGCAAAGACGATTGGCATCGATCTCGGCACGACCAACAGCGCGATGGCCGTGCTCGAAGGCGGCGAGCCCGCCGTGATCCCGAACGCCGAAGGCGGCCGCACGACGCCGTCGGTCGTGGCGTTCACGAAGGACGGTCAGCGGCTCGTCGGGGCGCCGGCCCGGCGCCAGCAGGTGACGAACCCCGAGAACACGGTCTTCTCGATCAAGCGCTTCATGGGCCGCAAGTGGGACGAGGTCTCCGAGGAGATGACGATCGTCCCCTACGAGGTCGTGCGCGGGCCGAACGGGGACGCGCGTGTGAAAGCGGGGGGCAAGGAGTACGCGCCGCCGGAGATCAGCGCGATGATCCTGCAGAAGCTAAAGGCGGACGCGGAGGCATATCTCGGTGAGCCCGTGAGCGACGCGGTCGTCACGGTGCCGGCCTACTTCAACAACGCACAGCGTGAGGCGACGAAGGACGCGGGCAAGATTGCGGGCCTCAACGTCGTCCGCATCATCAACGAGCCCACCGCCGCAGCACTCGCGTACGGGCTCGACAAGGAAGGGTCCGACCAGACGATCCTCGTGTTCGACCTCGGCGGCGGCACGTTCGACGTGTCGATCCTCGAGCTCGGCGAAGGGGTCTTCGAGGTCAAGGCCACGAACGGTGACAACCACCTCGGCGGCGACAACTTCGACAAGGCAGTCGTCGACTGGATGGTGGCGGAGTTCAAGAAGGACCAGGGCATCGACCTCGCGGCGGATCGCATGGCGCTCCAGCGCCTCTACGAGGCGGCGGAGAAGGCGAAGATCGAGCTGTCCTCGACGATGACCACGCAGATCAACCTGCCGTTCGTCACGGCGACGCAGGACGGCCCGAAGCATCTCGACCTTCAGCTCACGCGTGCGAAGCTCGAGGAGATCACCGCCGACCTGCTCGGGCGCACGGTCGGCCCGACGCGTCAGGCGCTCGAGGACGCCGGCATGGACAAGTCCAAGATCGACCACGTGGTCCTCGTCGGCGGCATGACGCGTATGCCGGCGGTGCAGGCGAAGGTCAAGGAGCTGATCGGCAAGGAGCCGCACAAGGGCGTCAATCCGGACGAGGTCGTCGCCGTCGGCGCTGCGATCCAGGGCGGTGTGCTCAAGGGCGAGGTGAAGGACATCCTGCTCCTCGACGTCACGCCGCTGTCGCTCGGCATCGAGACCAAGGGCGGCGTCTTCACGCGGCTGATCGAGCGCAACACGACGATCCCGACGAAGAAGTCCGAGACGTTCACGACTGCCGAGGACAATCAGCCCTCTGTCGAAGTGCACGTGCTGCAGGGCGAGTCGGAGATGGCTGCGTTCAACAAGACGCTCGGCAAGTTCCAGCTCGTCGGCATTCCGCCTGCGCCGCGGGGCCTGCCGCAGGTCGAGGTGTCGTTCGACATCGACGCCAACGGCATCATCAACGTCTCGGCGAAGGATCTCGGCACCGGCAACCAGCAGCAGATCAGGATCGAAGGCGGCTCGGGCCTCGACGAGAACGAGGTGCAGCAGATGATCCGTGACGCGGAGGCTCACGCCGACGAGGCGCGTCGCCTGCGCGAGGTCGCGGACACGAAGAACCACGCCGAGCAGCTCGCCTACCAGACCGAGCGGTCCCTGAAGGATCACCGTTCGGCGCTGGACGAGGCCGACGCTGCGACGATCGAGGGCCGGGTCATGGAGCTCCGCCAGGCGCTCGAGGGCGACGACATCGGCGAGATCCGCGCGAAGACGGAGGCGCTGCAGGAGGCCTCGCACAAGCTCGCGGAAGCGGTGTACGCATCGGCCCAGCAGCAGACGGCGTCGACGTCGTCCTCCGCCTCGGCCGGCAACGGCGGCGGCTCAGACGACGAAGTCGTCGAAGAGGGTGACTACGAGGTCATCGATGAAGAGCAAGAGGCTCCGAAGGCGTAATGACCGACGAGTCGCAAGTCACAGAGCAGCCGGAGGAGCGCGTCGACGTCGACGCGCTCCAGGCTGACCGCGACCAGCTCTTCGACCGCCTGCAGCGGCTCGCCGCGGAGTTCGACAACTTCCGCAAGCGGAACGCGCGCGAGCAGGCAGCATTCGCCGAGCGCGCCAACGAGCGGCTCGTCAACGAGCTGATCCCGATCCTCGACGATCTCGGTCGTGCGCTCGACGCCGCGGCGGAGCATGAAGAGGGAAAGCTCGAGGACGGTGTCCGGCTCGTTCACCGCTCGCTGTCCGAGCTCCTGGCGAAGCAGGGCCTCACGGAGATCGAGACCGATGGCAAGTTCGATCCGCATGTTCACGAGGCGCTGCTCTCGCAGCCTTCGCAGGCTGAGGAAGGCTCGGTCATCGAGGTCGTGCAGAAGGGCTACCGGCTCGGCGACAAGGTGCTGAGGCCGGCCCGCGTCGTGATCGCCGGGCCGCCGGAGGGCTAGTTGGCGACGTTGTACGACACGCTCGGCGTGAAGAAGGGTGCGTCGGCCGCGGAGATCAAGAAGGCGTATCGCAAGCTCGCGGCGCAGTACCACCCGGACAAGAACCCGGGCGACGCCGCGGCGGAAGAGAAGTTCAAGGAGGTTCAGAACGCGTACGACACGCTGTCCGACGCGGACAAGCGCAAGCAGTACGACACGTTCGGGACGGCGAACGGCCGCCGAGCGCCGGGCGCCGATCCGAGTGACTTCAACTTCGGCGGTGGCGGCAACTTCACGATCAACGACCTCGGCGACCTCGGCGATCTGTTCGGCGGGATCTTCAACCGCAACCAGGGCGGCCGCGTGCGCCGTCCTCAGCCGGAGCGTGGGGCGGACCTCGAGATCCCGGTCAGCCTTTCCTTCGAGGACTCGCTCCGGGGCCTCGAGACGAAGGTCCCCGTCGAGGTGACTACCGCCTGCCGCGAGTGCGGCGGCACGGGCGCCGAGCCGGGAACGTCGCCGGTGATCTGTCCGGAGTGCAACGGCCGCGGCGTCGTCTCCGAGAGCCAGGGACTGTTTGCGCTCTCGCAGCCGTGCCCGCGCTGCCGTGGGAACGGGACGGTCGTCGAGAAGCCGTGCAAGAAGTGCAAGGGGTCGGGCCGCGAGCGGCGGACGAAGCGCTACACGGTGAAGATTCCCGCGGGCGTGAAGGACGGCACGCGCATTCGCCTCAAGGGCAAGGGTGAAGTCGGCGAAGGCGGCGGACCGCCGGGCGACCTCTACGTCGTCACGCGCGTCGAGCCGTCGAAGAAGTTCGAGCGGCGTGGCACGGATCTCTTGATCGACGTTCCGGTGACGTACACCGAGGCCGCGCTCGGAGCGACGGTCGAAGTTCCCACGCCGTATGGCGAGCGTGTGTCGCTGAAGGTCCCGGCCGGCACGCAGGACGGGCGTCTGCTCCGCATTCGCGGCCACGGCGCGCCGAAGCTCGGTAGCGGCGGCAAGGGCGACCTGATCGCTCGCCTGCGCGTCAGCGTGCCGAAGAAGCTGTCCAAGAAGGAGCGCGAGGCGCTCGAGGAGTTGCAGAAGCTCTCGCACGACGACCCGCGGGAGGCGTTGTTCCAGTGAAAACCGCCGCGATCGTCCTCGTCAGCGTGGGCACGGTCGGCGTGCTCGTGCTGTTCGTCGTCATGCGCCGCAGGCTCGAGCAGCTACGGCGAGTCAAGGACGGCCGTTGATGGACGACCGGCCGCGTTACATGATCTCCGTCGCCGCCGACCTCGTCGGCATGCATCCGCAGACGCTTCGCATCTACGAAAGCAAGGGACTGATCCGTCCGAAACGCACGGCCGGCAACACGCGGTTGTATTCCGAGGCGGACGTCGAGCGGCTGCGCCTGATCCAGCAGTTGACGAACGAGCTCGGCCTCAATCTGGCAGGGGTCGAACAGGTGCTGGAACTGCAGGACGAGCTGGCGCGCATGCGGCGTCGGCTCGACCGCATGGAACGCGAGATGCGCGAAGCGGTCAGCCGCGTGCATCGCGAGTACCGCCGCGACCTCGTGCCCTGGAAGCCACCCATCGACCTGATCCGGACGCGTCACTAATGGCCACGTCCCGGTGTCGGACACCAGCCGTTGGAGGCGCCCCGCACGAGACCCGGTCACGGTGCGATGCGGGCTCGCCCCGCACGCGGACCTGGTCCCAAAACCCACGTCCCGGTGTCGGACACCGTGACGGAAATGTGACGGACTTTCCACAGGTGACATGGACTTCAACAAGCTGACGATCAAGAGCCAAGAGGCTGTCGCTGCGGCGCAGGAGCTGGCGCGCCGACTGGGCAACCCCGAGCTCTACCCCGAGCATCTGCTGCTTGCGCTCCTTGACCAGGAGCTGCCGCAGCAGCTCGTGCCCGACGCTGCCGAGCTGCGGGCTCAGGCCGAGGCTGCGCTGCGCGCCAAGCCGTCCGTGCAGGGGATGCAGCAGCAGCCGAACGTCTCCGCCGCGTTCTCTCGCGTGCTCGACGCGGCGGCGGACGAGGCGAAACGGATGGAGGACGACTACGTCTCGACCGAGCACCTGCTGCTCGCGCTCGACGTCGTTCCCCGCGACCAGCTCGAGGCGAAGATCAAAGCGGTGCGCGGCGGGCAGCGCGTGACGTCGCAGGATCCCGAGGAGACCTACCAGGCGCTCGAGAAGTTCGGCCGCGACCTGACTGCCGCCGCCGAGGACGGCAAGCTCGACCCGGTGATCGGTCGCGACGAGGAAGTACGGCGCGTGATCCAGGTGCTCTCGCGCCGCACGAAGAACAACCCCGTCCTGATCGGCGACCCCGGCGTGGGCAAGACCGCGATCGTCGAGGGGCTTGCGCAGCGCATCGTCGCCGGCGACGTCCCGGAAGGCCTCAAGGGGAAGCGCGTCTGGGCGCTCGACATCGGTGCGCTCCTCGCCGGCTCCAAATATCGAGGCGAGTTCGAAGAGCGGCTGAAGGCCGTCCTCAACGAGATCCAGGCGGCCGAGGGCAAGATCATCCTCTTCATCGACGAGCTGCACACCATCGTCGGCGCGGGGGCAGCCGAAGGCGCCGTCAGCGCGGGCAACCTCCTGAAGCCGATGCTCGCGCGCGGCGAGCTGCGAGCCGTCGGCGCAACGACGCTCGACGAGTACCGCAAGCACATCGAGAAGGACGCCGCGCTCGAGCGCCGCTTCCAGCCGATCTTCGTCGGCGAGCCCTCCGTCGCAGACACGATCGCCATCCTCCGCGGCCTGAAGGAGCGCTACGAAGCGCACCACGGCGTCCGCATCCGCGACGCCGCGCTCGTCGCGGCCGCGGTGCTCTCCGACCGTTACATCACCGACCGTTTCCTGCCCGACAAGGCGATCGACCTCGTGGACGAGGCCGCGTCGCGTCTCCGCATGGAGATCGACTCGAGCCCGCTCGAGCTGGACGAGGCCGACCGGCGCGTCCGCCAGCTCGAGATCGAGCTCGCCGCGATGCAGAACGAGTCGAAGGACGTTCGCGAGCCGCTCGAGCGCGAGCTTGCCGAAGCGAAGGAGCTGCACTCCGAGCTCGCCGCGCGCTGGTCACAGGAGAAAGAGGCGCTCGACCGCGTGAAGGAGATCACGCAGCGCATCGACGAGCTCCGCATGGAGTTCGAGCGCGCCGAACGCGCCGGCGACTTCACACGCGCTGCGGAGATTCGCCACGGCGAGCTGCCCGAGCTGGAGCGCGAGCTCGCGGCGCGAGACGGCGCAGAGACCCAGGACACGATGGTCAAGGAGGAGGTCGACGAGGATGACGTCGCCTCCGTAGTCGCGCGCTGGACCGGCATCCCTGTCGACCGGCTGCTCGAGGGAGAGACGGAGAAGCTGATCCACATGGAGACGCGGCTGCATCAGCGCGTCATCGGCCAGGACGACGCCGTGGAAGCCGTCGCGAACGCCTTGCGACGGGCGCGCACCGGCCTGCAGGATCCGAACCGGCCGATCGGCTCGTTCGTCTTCCTCGGGCCGACCGGCGTCGGCAAGACGGAGCTGGCGCGAGCGCTCGCCGAGTTCATGTTCGACGACGAGCGCGCGCTCGTGCGGCTCGACATGTCGGAGTACCAGGAGCGTCATACCGTCGCGCGGCTGATCGGCGCGCCGCCCGGCTACGTCGGCTACGAGGAAGGCGGCCAGCTCACGGAAGCCGTGCGCCGCCGCCCGTACTCGGTGATCCTCCTCGACGAGATCGAGAAGGCGCACAACGAGGTGTTCGACGTGCTGCTCCAGATTCTCGACGACGGCCGGCTCACCGACGGCCAGGGCCGAACGGTCGACTTCCGCAACACCGTGTTGATCATGACCTCGAACCTGCGCTCGCAGGAGCAGATGCGCGAGTTCTTCCGGCCGGAGTTCCTGAACAGGATCGACGAGATCGTCGAGTTCAAGGCGCTCACGAAGGATCAGCTGGGCGAGATCGTCGAGCTTCAGCTCGAGCGGCTGCGCTTGCGTCTCCACGACCGTGGGCTGGAGCTGCAGCTGACGGACGAGGCGAAGGCTGTGCTCGCGGATGCCGGCTGGGATCCGGCTTACGGCGCCCGTCCGCTGAAGCGCGCGATTCAGCGTCTCGTCGAGAACCCGCTAGCGCTGCGTCTCCTCGAAGGAGACTTCGGCGAGGGCGACACGATCCTCGTCGACGCGAAGAACGGCGAGCTCGTGTTCGAGCGAGCCGCCACGCGCGAGCCCGCGGCGGTCTAGAGCTCGACGTCGTCGAAGAAGTCCGCGCCCTCTTGCTCGGGCGGGGCGCCGTAGATGTAGAGCACGAGCTCCTGGTCGCTTTCGTTCCGCACCTGCAGCGGTGTGCCCGGCTCGACGGCCACGACGCTCTCAGCGCCGACGTCGATTCGCTCGGGAGGTTCCCCGAGCAGCATCGTCATCGTGCCGGAGATCACGACGAAGACCTCTTCCTGCGCCTTGTCCGCGTGCCGCCGGCCGCGCGTCCCCGCGGGATAGCGCCAGACGCGTCCGCGCGACTGCTTCAGCTCGGCCGCCGTCGTGACGTCGGCAGCCTGGCGCGCCGGCAGGTCTTCAGCCCCGGGGGGACGCTCTTCCCACTCCAGCTTCGACCCGTCGGCGACGTGATAGCCCATCGCCCCGATCATAGAAAAAGGGCCGCTCCCCACAGCGGCCCTTCAACTGGTTTGCATTTTGCGCCCCGATTGTTTGCCCAGGGTTAGGTTTCCCTGAGAAAATCTCGGAGTGGGCCTCTACAGCGCCGCCAGCCGCAAGCTCCAGGATCGTTTCGACACCCGGCGCCTGGCCGACCGGATCGAGGAGCGCATCGTCCACGACCGGATCGACGAGGGCGACAAGGCGTTCATCGAAGCCAGGGACATGTTCTTCATCGCAACAACCGATGCGGACGGCCGTCCACAGTGCTCGTACAAGGGTGGCGACCCCGGCTTCGTGCGCGTGCTCGACGAAATGACGATTGCGTTCCCGAGCTACGACGGCAACGGGATGTACCTCACAGTCGGGAACCTCGTCACGACGAAGAAGGTCGGCCTGCTCTTCATCGACTTCGAGGGCCGCAAGCGCATGCGCCTGAACGGGGTCGCATCCATCGACGACAACGATCCGCTGCTGCCGGAGTACCCGGAGGCGCAGTTGATCGTTCGCGTCACCGCGACCGAGGTCTTTCCAAACTGTCCGCGCTACATCCACGAGTACAAGCTCGTGAGCCGGTCCCGCTTCGTTCCGAAAACGGAGTGCGAGACGCCGGTGCCGCAGTGGAAGCAAAGCGACTGGGCCCACGACGTCCTGCCGGAAAACGACCCGGCGGGCGATCCGTCCCGAGAGGTCATTCCGCGCGGCTGAGGTGAACGCGCGTCACCGTGCCGGTCGACGGCACGGTGACTCGGGCGGTGTTCGCAGGAGAGCTAGAGGTAGGTGCGCATCGCGCGGATCAGTGCGCCCGCGTAACGCATGCCTTCGGTGTCGGGCTCGCGGCCGAGGAAGCGCCAGCGGCGCTGCTCGTACCAGAGGCACGCCCGGAGCGCTTCGAGCGTCCGCGGCACCTCGCCCGTCCGTCGCCAGCGCGAGAACGCGTCGCTTGCGGCTTCCGAGCACGACTCTCGATCCCTCGGCGCGAACGTCACGGCGAACCTGGCGTAGTCGCTCCACTCGCCGTAACCGGTCGGTAGATCAGTTGCCCGTAGCTCCCCCGTTTGGATCTGCATGGCGTACATCTCATACCTCCGTGGAACACAAAAAAGGGCCGCTGCCGCGGCCCTTTGGGATGATTTGCTCCCTCGGCCTGCGGCGGGCGTCGGGAGCGTCAAGCTGTCTGTCCTTACACTCTGAGACGCCTGACGGGGCAGGATCTTGCCGGGGGTACGCGCAAATCCCCCTTCCGGGTTACACGAGGCGCGTTGCGCGACACGGCTACGGTTGCGCGCGTGATCCTCGTCGTCGCCGCCACCGAACGCGAGCTCGCCGGTGCAACGGGTGACGTGGTGACGCTCACCTGCGGGATCGGGCCGGTGGAGGCCGCGTCGGCCACGTCGCGTGCGCTCGCCGAACAGTTGCCCGAGGCGCTGCTCCACGTGGGCATCGCAGGCGCCCGCGGGATCCCCGTTCCGCAGCTCGTGATCGGAGCCGAGGCCGTGTACGAGGACGCGCTCGAGGGAGGACTGGTTCCGCAGCGCCTCCGACCGGATCCGCACCTGGTCGACGCAGCGCAACGGGCGCTGCCCGGGGCGCGGCTCTTGCCGATCGGAACGAGCGCGCACGTCGGCGGGACGAGCGTCTGCCAGGTTGAGGCGATGGAGGGCTTCGCAGTGCTCAGTGCGGCGCGCCAGGCGGGAGTCCCGGCAGTCGAGGTGCGGGCGATCTCGAACGAGATCGACGAGCCCGACCGAGCGCTCTGGCGGTTCGGCGACGCACTCGCGGCACTCGACGACGCCTTGCCGAGATTGCTCGCCGAGCTCCAGCGATGATTCGGGTGTGGTTGCGGGCGGGCGCTCTTGCACTCGCGATCATCGGCGTCATCGCCGGGCTCACCGTCTACTTCAGCAGCGAGAACGTTCCCCGCTGTCTCGTCTCCGGCGCGCGTAACTGGCGCGCGCCGACCGACAACGTGACGCATCGGTACGAGGTCGTGGTGACCAACGGAACTGCGTGCTTCTTCGACATGGACGACAAGCAGAAGCTCGTCGGCGCCTTGTCGCTCGCGCAGGCGAAGTGGCTCGCGCGGCGCGTGCCTGCCGCGAGCGACACGGTGACCGTCACCGACCGCAAGCGAGGCGTGCGCTACGTGACCCAGCGCGGGCTCCTCGGCGTGCGCGTGCTCGACCTGCGCACGAAGCGACAGCTCTTCGTCGTTCACTTCAAGGGCTTCACGTGGAACCCGCGCTTCGGCCCCGATCCGCCGACTCACGGGCTCTCGCTCGCGCCGGACCGTCCCGAGCTCTGGGTGCTGGACGCACCGAACAGCGTCGTGCACATCTTCGACGTCAGCGGCCTGCCGGGCACCGCGCCGAACCACCTCGATGACATTCGCTTCTCGAAGGAGATCTCCGGTGACGAGAGCCCCTGCTCGCGCAGCTGCGGCCGCATCGGGTCGCTCCGTCACAGCGCGGACGGCCGCTTCGTCTACGTCGGGGACGCGGGTGACGTGATCGACACGAAGAGCCGCGAGATCGTCGCCAACCTCGAAGCGCTCCATAATTCGCGCGTCGATTTCGAACTCGAATGGGTCGACGGCAAGGCTGTCTTCCCAGCCCGCAGCTAGATTCGACGGCATGCCGAGCGCGCAGCTCCCACCGCCCCTGCCACCCGAGACCCGCACCGTCGGGCAGCTCGTCGCGGAGGCGCTCAAGCTGTACGGCGCGCGCTTCTGGCCGTCACTCGCGCTCGGCATCGGGCCGGCGGTCGTCGGCGTCGCCGACGCCGAGCTCGAAGGTGCGGCACGAATCGCGATCGTGCTGGCCGCCGGGCCGCTGCTCCTCGCCGGCTCGTATGCCGGCGCAGTCGCACTCGTGCGGCCCATCGGTCGCGGCCGCTCCGTCGCGATCGCGCTCGCGATCGGGTTCGCCGCGTTCCTTCCGCTCTGTATCTCGCGTCTGTGGATCTTTCCCGGGATCTATCTCGTCGCGCTCGGCTGGCTGGCGCTGGTCGGCCTGGGCGTGCCGGCGGCCCTCGTCGAGAACCGCGGCCTTGTCGCTTCGGTTCGGCGCGGCATTCAGTTGGCGCGCGCCGACTACGTGCACGCCCTCGGATCCCTCGCGACGCTCGCGATCACGATCTTCCTCACCGGGCTCGTCCTCTTCTTCTCGATCCGGGAGCTCAGCGACCAGGCCCTGCGGGTCGCCGGCCTGCTCGCGCTGGTCGTGCTCGCGCCGATCTTCGTGCTCGGGGCGGCGGTGCTGTACGTCGACCAGGAGGCCCGAGTAGAGTCGAGCCCCCGACCGAGGAGGAAGCGAGATGCCGACCTACATTCTGCTTTCGAGCCTGACCGCGCAGGGCGTTCAAACCCTGAAGGCAAATCCTGATCGTCTCCGCGAGGTGAACAAGGACGTCGAGGAGCTCGGCGCCAAAGTGATTCACCAGTGGGCGACGCTCGGCGACTACGACTTCGTGAACATCGTCGAGGCGCCGGACGCGGCGACGATGGCGCGCGTCTCGGTGTCGCTCGCGGCTCGTGGCAGCACGAAGATTCGCACGCTCACGGCGTTGACGATCGACGAGTTCCTGCAGGCCGTGGGCTAGTCCTGGTCGTCGCGCTCGCGCAAAACGGAGATACCCCACGCCCGTCCCGATTCGAAGAGCTCGTCGGGATCGACGTTGTCGAGCCAGCCGAGGAAGTGCTTGTCGGGATTGTCCTCCGTCGAGCCGTAGACCGCTCGCCGATTCGGTGCGTGCATGGCGGGCTCGATCGACTCACCGCGCTCTAGCGCGTCGCGTCTCGCCTCCGCCTCTTCGGCGACGGGACCTTCTTCGTAACCGCGTGGCACGACACTCAGTGTACGCTCGGCAACGTGTCAGCCGCGCTCGCCGTCAGCGGTCTCGTCAAGCGTTACGGGGGAGTGAAAGCGCTCGGCGGCGTCGATCTCGAGGTCGGCGAGAGCGAGCTCGTCGGTCTGCTGGGACCGAACGGTGCGGGCAAGTCGACGCTCGTGAAGATCGCGTGCGGTCTCGTCCGTCCCACGAAAGGTCACGCAGAGGTGTGCGGTGCGCGTGCCGGCTCGCGTGCGGCGCGCGGGGCGATGGGCTACCTCGCGGAGCTGTTCCGTTTTCCCGGTTGGATGACGGCCGACGAGTTGCTCGAGCTGCATCAGCGGCTGGCGGGCTCGGACGGTGGTGACCGCGAGCGCGGCGAGCTGCTCGAGCTGGTCGGTCTTTCGGATGCGCGCACACGTCAGGTCGAGGCGATGTCGAAGGGAATGCAGCAGCGGTTGGGCATTGCGCAGGCCCTCGTCGGTTCGCCGCGGCTCCTTTTGCTCGACGAGCCGACGAGCGCGCTCGATCCAGTGGGACGGCGCACCGTCCGCGAGCTGCTCGAGGAGTTGCAGCGCCGCGGCGTGTCCGTCCTCTTGAACTCGCACCTGCTCAGCGAGATCGAGCTCGTCTGCGACCGCGTCGTCATCCTGCTCGGGGGAAAGGTGGTCTCGGCGGGAACGCCTGCGGAGCTTGCGCGGCCACGTGGTGTCGAGATCGAGACGAGCGCCGGCAAGCGCTTGTACACCGACGCGGGCCGCGAGGACGTGCCGCGCCTGATCGCGGAGGCGGTACGCGATGGCCAGGACGTGTACGGCGCGCACGTGCTGACGTCCACGCTCGAAGAGGTGTACGTCGAGGCCGTCGGCGGTGAGACGTCGTGACGCCCGTTTGGACGATGGCGGGCTACGGTCTGCGCGAGGCGCTGCGTCGCAAGGTGTTCGTCGTCGTCTGTCTGCTTTCGGTCGCGTTTCTCGTCCTCTACTGGCTCGGCGCCCGGTATGCGTTTCACCACATCGAATCGGTCGCTCCACCGGCGGGCGTCGACGCCGGGACGTTCGCGGGCGCGTTCCTCTTCGGCATGGCGATGTTCGGGACGCTGTTCCTCGGCGTGGTGCTCGCGATCTTCCTGACGCTCGGCACCGTTCGCGGTGATGCGGAGCGCGCGTTGCTGCAGCCGCTCGTCGTCCGGCCGATCGGACGGTCGACGCTGCTGGGTGCACGTTTCCTCGGCGCGGCTGCGGTGTGCGTTCCGTACGTGTTGATCCTCTACTTCGCTTCGATGCTCATCACAGGCTACGAAGGATCGTGGTGGCCCGACCGCATCGTCACGCCGGGGCTCGAGCTCGCGGGCGGTGTCGCGATCGTCGCGGCGGTGTCGCTGCTCGGGTCGGTGTTCCTGAGCTCGATCGCGAACGGGATCGCGGTGTTCATGGTTTTCGGCGCTGGCCTCGTCGCGGGGCTGCTCGGGAACATCGGGCACGTGCTCAACTCGGCCGGTTTGATTCATGCAGCGAAGATCGCGGCGTGGGCGGTGCCATTCGAGGCGCTCTACCAGGACGCGCTGCGCGGGATCACCGAGAAGACGTCCGGGCTGACGGGTTTCCTGCTCCGTCTCGGACCGTTCGGCGGCGCAGAGCAGGGCGGCATCGCCCTGCGGCTGTGGGCGGTCGCCTATCTCGTGCTGGTGGGCGCGGTCGCCGCAGCGGGATTCGCGCGGCGCGATCTCTGACCCTCGGCAGCAGCTGGTCTAGCGCGATGCGGCGAGGGCGACTTCGCCCGCGAGGCCCGCGTTGTCGGCGATCAGCTTGCGGTTTGCATCGAGCGTGCGGCCGCCGCTGTGCTCGTGCAGGAACGACAGGACGAACGGCGTCACGGCCTGCCCGGTGATCTGCCGGCGCGAGGCCTCGGCGAGCGCGTCCTCGATCAGCGGCTCGACGTCGTCCAGGCTCTCGTCGGGAGGGCGCGCGAGCAGCAGGCCGCCGCCGCCGAGCTCCCAGTGCGCGCGCGCAACCCTGCCTGCTTCCTCCGCGGACTCCACTTGTGCCGGCACCGGCGGCCCGCCGTGGGCGGAGTAGAAGAGCGGCAGTTCCTCGGTGCGGTACCCAAGCACGGGAACGCCGAGCGTCTCGAGCACCTCCATCGTCGCCGGAACGTCGAGCAGCGACTTGATGCCTGCCGAGACGACGAGAACCTGCGTGCGCGCGAGCTCGCCGAGATCTGCGGAGACGTCCGGCGGCTCGGGGAAACCACGATGCACGCCGCCGAGCCCGCCGGTCCCCATGAAACGCAAGCCGACGGCGCGACAAACCGCGAGAGTTCCACCGACCGTGGTGGCACCGACTGCGCGTTGCACGACGCAGCTCGCAAGATCGCGCGGGCCGGCCTTGCGCGCGCTCGCGTCGAAGCGAGCGAGCTCCTCTGCGCCGAGTCCGACGCGGATCGCTCCGTCGAGCACACCCACCGTCGCGGGGACGGCGCCGGCGGCGCGTACGCGGCGTTCTGCCTCGAGTCCGACAGCCACTCCCTCTCCGGCCGGAAATCCGTGCGCGACGAGCGTCGTTTCGAGCGCGACGACTGCGTCGGCTTCGCGTACCTCGTCCGAGACGACGATCACGGCATTGCCCCGAGTTTCGAGACGCAGCGGGCGGCTGCCTCCACGGCCAACGTAGGCCCGCCGACGAGAAAGCCGGCAGCGAGCGCGTCGCCCGCGCCCGTCGCATCGACGACCTCAGCGGCAACGGCCGGAAGCTCGACGCGCTCCTCGCCGAGTACGAGCACACCGCGGGCGCCGCGTTTGACCACGGCCGTCGCCGCGAGCCCGTACGCGGCGCCGACGATCTCCCATTCCGCTTCGTTCGCGAAGATCAGATCGGGGGAGAGGCGCTCGAGTTGCTCACGGAAACGCACCGGACCGTAGGCACGGATGCGCGTCCACGCGGAGAGATCCACACTGACCCGCGAACCTGCTGCGCGTGCAAGCTCCGCCGCACGCAGCGCAGCGGCGTCGATCGGCGAGGCGAGGAGCGCGTAGCCGGAGATGTGCAAACAGTCGCACGCGAACCACGCCGGGTCGAGGTCCTCGGCGGAGAGCCCGGTCGCGCCGCCGCGGTCGGAGGCCATCGTCCGCTCGCCGTCCGCGCCGACGAGCGACACGACGATGCCGCTTCTTCCCGTCGCAGGGGGTCCGACGAGCTCGACTCCACGCGCTGCCAGCTCCGCTGCCACGAGCCGGCCCGCGAGGTCGTCGCCGCCCTGCGTCACGCAACGCGCGTCGCCGCCGAGCGCCGAGACCCAGGCAGCCACGTTTGCCGCCTGTCCGCCGACGGCAGTCTGCGTCGTCGCCAGCGCGTCTGCACCGGCTGCGAGCGGCTCGCCCAGGCGGACGATCACGTCGAGCAGCGCGTCACCGAAGGTCGTGATCACACTTAGGATCGTCCCATGGACGGCGAGCAAAGGGGCGGCCGTCTCGGCTCGTTCGTGGTGGGCGGCCTGCTCGGGGCATCTGCGGCGCTGGCCGCGGCTCGCCGCCGGCGGCGGCGGGAGCCGGTCGAGCGGCCGGTCTTCCAGGGTCTCGGGGCGTTCGAGGGGGCGCCGTGCTACCGCGAGGTCGTCGACAAGGAGCGCGACGAGCTAGAGACGTGAGGCGGCGCCGATCAGGCTCCGCAGGTTGATGTCCGCGTCGCCGATTCCCAATTTCCGACCGAGGCGCATCACGTTTTCCGACACGGCGAGATAGTGCGCGCGTGTCCCTAGAGCTTGTCGGGAGCGAATGACGAGGTAAGGCCCGTACCGCCGAGCCTCGAATGCGGCGTGCGGGCGTGGCAGCGCGTACGGGATCGTCTGCCGCTCCCGGACGTTGGTCGTGTCGCTCGCGTCCAGGACCCAGATGCCGCGCCCGAGTGGCTCGGGAATGTCCTTCAGCGTTGAGGTGATCAAGGCCGGATCGGCCCGCGGGAGTATGTGTCCCGTGAAGGAACGATTCTGTTCCCACGCCTGCAGGTAGACGGGCTCGTAGCCGAGCAGGACGTCGCTCGGTCGGTAGGTCGCCGCAAGCCACGCCCCGGCCGCGTCGCGCGCCTGGGTCTCACCGGGAGGATCGCCGTCGAACAGAGGTGGTGTCTTCTGATGCGCCCAACGGACCTCGCCGACGACCAGCGTTGCGATCGCAAGCGTCGCGACGACCACGGTCAACGGTGGGCGGTAGCGGGCGAGCGCGACGAGCGGCACCGCTAGCAGCACGCTGAAGAACGGCAGGGCGAAAATCAGGTGACGAGCTTCGGGCGAGGCCGTCGAATGGAGCGTCGCGAGCATGAAAGCAAGGGCCGGAACGATCACGACGCACGCGAAGAGCACGACACTTTCGCGCCGTTGTCGCCAGAGCATCACCGCACCGACGAGCGCAAGCAACAGGACCGGTGCAGACCACGCGTGATGACCGGCGCTGAAGTCGCCGGCCACCCACCAGAAGTAGTGCAGCACCGACGACGGCGAACCGAGTTGCGGCCCACCGCCGCCGACGCCGACGTCGAAGCGGTCCCGCAGGACGAGGTCGGCCCACCAGAAGGGGATCCCCAGCACGCCGACGATGCCGAGCGTCGCCACGGTTTCGCGTAGCCGCTGCCGGCGAACGAGTACGAACAGTCCTTGAGCGGCGACCACCAGCGCCGCGTAGGGATGACTCGCCAGCATCGCGAGCAAGGCCAACCCCCAGAGCGCGAACCTGCGCCGGCCGCCGTGATCGAGCGCCGTGAGCAGGGCGAGGAACGAGAGCAGGCTTGTGAAGAGAAAGAGGCTGTACATCCGGCCGTAGATCCCGTGGAAGAGCAGGACCCAGGTGCCCGAGGCGAGTAACGCGGCGACGACGCCGACGGCGCGGTCTGCGAGTCGTGCGCCGAGGAGCGCCATCAGCGGCACGCTTGCGACGGCAAAGACCAGCGACACGAGCCTGAGCTCGGTGAGCCCGCCGCCGAGATGCACGACTGCCCACGCGAACGCGAAGTGAAGTGGCGCGCCGCCTCGGTCGGTGACCACGGTGCGCAGCACATGTCCGAGCGAGCTCCGCCCGACGAAGAGCGCGAGCGCCTCGTCCTCGTGCGGCGGCCAGGTGCGCAGAAACCAGCCGAGGACTCCCGCGAGGGCGGCCGTCACCGCGGCCGTACTGGCCCAGAAGGCGTGCGCCTGCAGCGCGCGCGGAAAGGCACGCGCAGGGGGCGATGGGCGAGCGGCGAGCTCGACCGCTGTCTTCGGATTTACGGTGTCCAGGCCGATTCCACTGCTAGCGTCCTACATTCCGTGCCTACATACGAATACAAATGCCCCAACGGGCACGTCTTCGAGCTCTTCAAACGGATTGCGGATCCCCAGCCCGACAAGTGTCCGGTTTGCGGTGCGAGCCCGGTCGAGACCGTCCTCTATCCGGTCCCCGTTCACTTCCGCGGCTCCGGGTTCTACTCGACCGACTACGGCCGAGGCAACCGCAAGAAGGAGCCGGCGAAGGAGTCCTCCGAGTCGAGCTCGGGCAACAAGGGCGACAAGAGCGACTCGTCCGACAAGAAGAGCTCCTCGACCGAGAAGAAGGCCGCAGAGGGTTAACGGAACTTCTGGTTGCCGATGACGCAACCGGGGCCGTAGGGGCCTGATCCCGGCGGAGGCGGCTGCACCGCCGAGCGGCCGGTGACCATCTGGATGACGGAGAGGTTCTCTTCAGTCCCGACGATCTCCGAGGCTCCGCCGATCGACGTGGCGGTGCCACCCAGGCGGCAGTGCAACGCGTTCTTCTGACCGGCGCGCTTCATCACCCAGCCGAGCTGGATGAACTGCCAGGCGCTCAGATCCGTCGTGAGGGGCTGAAGCAGTTTCTCGCCGTCGAACGGCAGCCTGAGCGCGGTGCCGAAGCCGAGCAGCTTGTGCATGACGGCGCGCAGCACCGCCTGCTGCCGTTCACCGCGCGTGATGTCCGACTCCGAGGGATTGAGCTGGTTCTCGCGGATGCGCGAGTAGATGAGCGCGCGCTTTCCGTTCATGTGCTGCAGTCCCGTGTGGAACCGATAGCCCTTCCAGCGAGCGCACTCGGCAGCCTTGTACGGGCAGTCGAACTTGTTCGAAAGGATCGGAGACGGGACATCGATGTCGATGCCGCCGATGTTGTCGATGAGGTGCATGAAGCTGCTGAAGTCGACGATCATCACGTGGTTGATCTCGAGCCCGGTGAAGTTCTCGATCGTTCGGATCGCGAGCGGCGCGCCACCGCGCGGAAAAGCGGAGTTGATGCGATCGTCGCCGTGGCCGGGAATCGGCACGCGCAGGTCGCGCGGGATCGACAGATACACGAGCCGGTGCCTGCTCGGATCGGTGCGCAGGATCATGATCGAGTCGGAGTTGTTCAGCCCGACGCGCTGGTCGGTGTTCTGGTGGTCGCGGCCGAGGAGCAGCATCGTCGTCGGGTTCGAGAGCAGCAGCCCGTTCTGCTTGGCTAGCACGGCCGGCACTCCCTGTTCGAGCCGTGCGTTCGCTTTGGCGACCCCGTGCCGGAACGAGATGTAGCCGGCGATTGCCCAGATGACCGTGACGACGAGCAGGACGATCAGCCCTAGGCCGATCCGTCGCTTCCAACTCCAGCGCCGTCGCGGCCGCCGAACCTTCGGTTGCCGCGGCTCTTTGCCGGTCCTGTCCGGCCGGCGCGGCTGCGGCCGGTCCAGCGGAACCTTGCCCTTGACGCGTCCGCCCCGGTAGACGCGGTAGGGCTTCTCTCCCGTCGCCATCGAGGAAGTAGGGTAGCCGCGCGGTTTGGACGGAAAACGTGTCATCGGAATCGATCTCGGCGGAACCAAGATCCTCGCCGGGGTCGTCGCGGACGACGGGCGCGTGGAGCGTCGGCGTGAAACGCCGACTCCGACCGGGTCTCAGGACGCCTTGCTCGCCGGCCTCGATGCCGCCGTCGAGGAGCTGCTGAGCGACGACATCGCCGCGATCGGCTTCGGCATCCCGTCGCCGATTGACCAGAAACGGGGACGGGCCCTCCAGGCGGTCAACATCCCGCTCGACGACAGCGTCGACCTGCGCACCAGGATGGCGGAGCGCTTCGGCCGGCCCGTCGGGATCGAGAACGACGCGAACGCCGCCGCCTACGCGGAGTTCCACTTCGGCGCTGCACGCGATGTCGACGCGATGGTGATGCTCACGCTCGGCACGGGCTGCGGTGGCGGCGCCGTGATCGACGGCAAGCTCTTTCGCGGGTGGGCCGAGTTCGGCCACATCGTGATCGTCCACGACGGCCTCCCCTGCCAGGGCACGTGCACCGGGCGCGGACATCTCGAGCCGTACGTCACGGGAATCGCCGCGACGAAGCTGGCACAGGCCGAGTTCGGGCCGGCCGTCGACGCGCACCGGCTCGTGCGACTCGCCAACGAGCGTGAGCCGCGCGCGATCGAGATCCTCGACGGCATCGGCCGCCACCTCGGCTCGGGCATCGGGTCGCTCGTCAACATCTTCAATCCAGAGCTCGTCGTGATCGGCGGCGGGTTCGCAGCGGCGGGCGACTTCGTGCTCGACCCGGCGCGCGAGGTGTTGCGGCGAGAGGCGCTCGCAGGCGCGCGCGAGACACCGATCGTCCGGGCCGAGCTCGGCACCGCTGCGGGTTTGATCGGCGCTGCGCTCGTCGCGTTCGACGCGGTGCAGTAGATGCCACTCGTCGTTTGCGCGACGCCGATCGGGAACCTCGAAGACATCACGCTGCGGGTTCTCGACGAGCTGCGCTCGGCGGACGTGATCCTCTGCGAGGACACGCGGCACACGCGCGGCCTGCTCGAGCGCCACGATATCCCGGCACGAAAGCTCGTCTCCTACCACGAGCACAACGAAGCCAAGCGCACCGCCGAGCTCCTGCCGCGGCTCGAGGCCGGCGAGCGGATGGCGCTCGTCACCGATGCCGGCATGCCCGCGATCAGCGATCCCGGCGCTCGCCTGGTCGAAGGTGCGCTCGAGCGTGGCGTCCCCGTGACGGTGCTGCCCGGCGCTACCGCCGTCGAGACGGCCCTCGTCGCGAGCGGCTTCCCCGCCGAGCGGTACCAGTTCGTCGGCTTCCTGCCCCGCGGCGCAAGGGCATTGGCGTCGCTCTGGGAGGAGCTCTCCGACTGGGCGCACCCCGTGGTCGCGTTCGAGTCGCCGCAGCGGCTTCCCGCCACCTTGCGCTCGCTCGCGGAGAGCCAGCCGCAGCGGTCGGTTGCCGTGTGCCGCGAGCTGACGAAGAAGTTCGAAGAGGTCGTGCGCGGCAGCGCCGCTGAGCTCGCCGACCGCTTCTCGACTCCGCCGAAGGGGGAGATCACGCTCGTTCTTGGCCCCGGCGGCAAGGAGCCGGACGTCGACGCCGCGCTGGGTGCCGTGGCCGAGCTCGTAGCGGCGGGCGTGCCGCGCCGGAGTGCAGCGGATGTGGTCGCGCGGCTGACCGGGGCGTCGCGCAACGAGCTCTACCGTCGTACTTTGTAGCCAGTATTGACAACAGCGGCGGCGCCTTGCTACGGTCGCGTAGTTCTCAAAACTGGCAACAAGGAGGATCTCGTGCGGCGACTCGTTGTCCTACTCATCTGCGCGTGCGCGCTTCCCGTCTCGGATGCGTCGGCGTGGACGTGGCCGGTCGCCGGACCGGTTCTGCGGCCCTTCTCGTTCGACCATGCGCACCCGTACGCAGCCGGCCAGCACCGCGGCATCGACGTGGGCGCCTCGAGCGGGAGCCCGGTGCTTGCTCCGGCACAGGGTGTCGTCTCCTTTGCCGGAACCGTGCCGACCGGTGGCAAGACCGTGTCGATTCAGACACCGTTCGGCTACACGGCGACGCTCGTGCACCTCGGGTCGATCGAAGTTGGCCGCGGAGCGCACGTCGACGAGGGCAGCGTCGTCGGAACCGTCGGCCCGAGCGGGACCGCCGAGCCCGGCGAGCCGTATGTGTACTTCGGCGTGCGCACGACGAGCGACGAGCAGGGGTACGTCGACCCGCTTGCGGTCCTGCCGCCGCGTGTCGTTTCCTCGCCGGCAGCGGAGGAACCTACCCCGGCCGCGGCTGCGGACGGCGCCGCCTCGGCGGGCGTCGCCTCACCGACGGGACAGGCAACCTCCGAGCCGGTCGAGGTCGTTCAACCGCAGTTGGCCGGTCCGGCCACCGAGAGCGCTCCTGTGGTCTCGACGGGCCGGAGTGCTGTTTCGTGGCCGGCCGTCGCTGCGCGGGCGAGCGCCCCAGGCGTGTCGATAGGGCGTGGGTCCGCGACCCGGGCCCACGTCGTGCATGCGGACACCACACCGGCTTCGGCGGCAGTCTCTCGCGCACGACCGGCGCAGTCCGAACTCGGACCCGAGGGTGCCCTCGCTCCCCAGCGCGCTCGTCCAGCCCAGCCGCACGAAGTGAGTGTCGCGCCGCGCGGACAGACCCCCTCGGCACGGCCTTCGCATCGCCTCGAATCGTACGCGGCGATGTCGAACCAGGAGCCGCGGAATTCGCCGTCGGCTCGTGCGTGGCACGAACCGCAGGCAGTCGCAGTCGGTGAAAGCCGGCGACCGGTTGCGCCGCGGACGTGGGCCTGGCTTGCGGTCGTGCTCTGTGCGCTCGCTCTCGTCTTCATTGCCTCGCTCGCCGCGCTGCGACGAATGCCGGGAAATGTGGCTCGTATCATGGTGCTTTCCCGACTGGAGCGCATCCTTGGCCGAGCAGAAAAAGCAGAGGACGAACAACAAGAAGATCTTGGTGGCGCCCGCCTGGCCCTACGCGGCTGGCAAGAGGCACCTGGGTCATGTGGTGGGGTTCGCGGTGCCCGCGGACATCTACGCGCGGTACCACCGGTTGCGGGGCAACGATGTCCTGATGGTGAGCGGGACGGACGAGCACGGCACGCCGGTGATGGTTACGGCGGATCGCGAAGGCGTCTCGCCGCGTGAGATTGCCGAGCGGTACAACGAGCTCACGCGAGAAGACCTTCGAGCGCTCGGGATCTCGTACGACTGTTTCACGCGCACCACCACGCAGAATCATGCGCGCGTCACGACCGACGTCTTTCGGACGCTCTATGAGCGCGACTGTTTGATCGAGAAGACCACGCTCGGCGCGTTCTCGGCATCCACCGGTAACACGTTGCCGGATCGCTATATCGAAGGAACGTGTCCCATCTGCGGCTACACCGAGGCGCGGGGCGACCAGTGTGACAACTGCGGGAACCAGCTCGATCCAACCGATCTCATCAATCCCCGCTCGATCATCGACGGCACCACCCCGGAGTTTCGCGAGACGAAACACCTCTTTCTGGACCTGCCGAAGTTCGCAGACAGACTTCGCCCCTGGATCGAGTCGAAAAAGACCTGGCGCTCAAACGTCCGCAATTTCTCGCTTTCGCTCGTCGACGATCTGAAGCCGCGTGCCATGACGCGCGACATCGACTGGGGAATTCCCGTACCGGTTGAGGGATATCCGCCGGAGACAAAGCGCATCTACGTGTGGTTCGACGCCGTGATCGGCTACCTGTCGGCCGCGGTGGAGTGGGCTCGTAACAGCGGCAACCCCGAGGCGTGGCGTGACTGGTGGCAGAACGACGAATCGACGCACGCGTATTTCATGGGGAAGGACAACATCGTCTTCCACACCGTGATCTGGCCGAGCATGCTCCTCGGTTATGGGTCAGGGGGCGAGCTCGGTGCACGTCAGGGCGATCTCCACCTTCCCGACGAGGTGGTCGCGAGCGAGTTCCTGACGATGGAGGGCAAGCAGCTTTCGACGAGTCGCGCAATCGCGATCTATGTGAGAGACGTGCTCGAGCGTTACGACCCCGATCCTGTGCGCTACTTCCTGACGGCGGCCGGCCCGGAGACTCAAGACAGCGACTTCTCGTGGGCCGAGTTTCTGCGCAGGAACAACGACGAGCTGCTCGCGAACTGGGGGAATCTGGTCAATCGCACACTGACGAACGCCTACCGGAATTTCGGACAGGTACCGGAAGCCGGCGAGTTGACCGCTGACGATCGCGAAGCGCTGACAGTGGTCGAGTCCGGTTTCGAGACGGTGGGGAGGCTGATCGAGGAGTCGAAGTTCAAGCACGCTCTTGCCGAGGCGATGCGCCTCTCGAGCATCGGCAACCAGTACGTCGACCATCAGGCCCCCTGGGCCGCGATCAAAGAAAACCGCGAACGAGCGGCGACCATCTTGTACGTGGCATTGCGGATCGTCGATTCGCTGAAAGTCATCTTCACTCCGTTCCTGCCCTTCTCGAGCCAGAAGCTGCACGAGCTGCTGGGCTACGAAGGCTGGCTCGCGGGGCCACTCGAGTTTCGAGAGATCGAAGAGGACGACGGCGAGAAGCACATGATCCTCACGGGCGAGTACTCGGGCTGGGTCGGAGCGTGGGAGCGGAGCGGCCTACCTTCAGGGCAGGCCCTTCGAGAGCCCGAGCCGCTCTTTCGCAAGCTCGACCCGAGCATCGTCGAGGAAGAGCTCAGCCGTCTCTCGCCGTCGTGATCGACACCCACGCGCATCTCGATGCGCTCGACGATCCCGCGGCAGCAGTCACCTGCGCGCGCGACGCCGGCGTGACTCGAATCGTGACGGTCGGCACCGATCCGGTCTCCTGGGCGAAGTCGTTGCCGCTCGCCGAAGAGCACGACGGCGTCTACCTCGCTGCAGGCGTGCATCCCCACGAAGCCGCAAGTGAGGTCGACTTTCGTGAGCTCGAGCGCCTGCTCGACCATCCGAAAGTCGTCGCCGTCGGCGAGATCGGCCTCGACTACTACCGGGACTACGCGCCGCACGACGCGCAAACGAAACGGTTCATCTACCAGCTCGGGCTTGCCAAGAAAGCGGCGCTCCCGGTCGTGATCCACAACCGGGCTGCCGACGAGGACACCGTCTCGATCTTGCAGCAGTGGTTCGACGGGACCGTCGTGCTGCATTGCTTCTCGTCCCCGGCGCTCCTCGACGCGGCGCTCGAGCACGGGTGGTACGTGTCGTTCGCGGGCAACGTCACCTACAAGAACGCGGAGGATCTGCGCACGGCCGCGCGCGCGGTTCCGGCTGAGCGCATCCTCGCCGAGACCGACTGCCCCTACCTCGCGCCGCAACCCGTCCGGGGCAAGACGAACGAGCCCGCGTACGTGATGCACACGGTCACAGCTCTCGCAGAGGCGCGAGGCGAGAGCCCGGACGAGCTCGGAGCGCAGATCGACGAGAACGCCTCTGCAGCGTTCGGGCTGCCATGACTGTGCGCGCGAAGAAGGAGCTCGGCCAGCACTTCCTCGTCGACGGGAACATCCTCGGCGTCATCGGCCGGCTCGCCGAGCTGCACGACGACGACGTCGTGCTCGAGATCGGGCCCGGTCTCGGCGTCCTCACCTCCTACCTCAGCGATCGCGTCGCCCGCGTCTACGCCGTCGAGCTCGATGCGACGCTCGAGCTCGAGCTCAGAGAGCGGCTGCGTGGCAGGACGAACGTCGAGCTGCGCTTCGGCGACGCACTGAAGCTCGATCTCGCCGAGGTCGCCCCCGGCGCGACGAAGCTCGTCGCCAACCTGCCCTACAACATCGCCACGCCGTTGGTGGTCGAGAGCCTCGACCGGTTGCCCGCTCTCGAATCCTGGACGGTGATGGTGCAGCGCGAAGTGGCAGACCGCTTCTTTGCGCAGCCCTCGACGAAGGCGTACGGCGCCGTCTCGGTGCTCGTCCAGCTCGTCACGGAGCGCACGGGCTTCCATCCGGTCTCCGCGTCGGTGTTCCGGCCACGGCCGAACGTCGAGTCCGCGCTCGTCGCGTTCCGCCGCACCGGCCTTCCTCCCGGGTTCCGTCGCGTGAAACGTGTCGTCGAAGGCGCCTTCGCGCATCGCCGCAAGCGGCTCGCGAACTCGCTCGAGCTCGCCGGAGTCGCCGACCGGTCCCGCGCCGAGGCTGCAATCGAGCAGATCAGGCGGGCGGGCAACGTGCGCGCCGAGGAACTGACACCGCCGGAGTTTCTGCGGCTCGAAGAGGCGCTCCGCTGAAACGCGCCGCAGCTTCCGCGAAGATCAACCTCGCGCTCGTCGTCGGACCGTTGCGTGACGACGGCAAGCACGAGGTCGTGACTCTCTACCAGCGCGTCGCGTTGTCCGACCGCATCGCCGTCGAGCGCTCTGCGAAGCTGCGGGTGGCCGGCTTCCGCGACGACACGCTCGTGCGTCGCGCCCTCGAGTGTGTTGCAGGCGACAACGGCTCGACCTTCAGCGCGCACATCACGAAGCGCATCCCCGTCGCCGCGGGGCTCGGCGGCGGCAGCTCCGACGCGGCGACCGCTCTCCACCTTGCAAACGCGCTCCGCAACGAGCCGTATGACGATGAGCGCCTGCATGATTTTGCCCGGGAACTCGGTGCCGACGTGCCGTATTTCCTCGCAGACGGCCCCCAGCTCGGAACGGGTGACGGCACGGCGCTCACTCCGGTCGAGCTGCCGCAGGACTACTGGATCGTCCTCGTTGTCCCGCGAAACGCGGCGAAGGTCTCCACGGCCTCGGTGTATGCGCACTTCGACGAACGTCAGGGCGAACGCGGCTATGACGACCGCCGCGCAGAGCTGCTCGGCGCACTCGACGGCGTCAAGCGTCCGCGGGACCTCGCGGCGCTGCCGCCCAACGACCTTGCGTCATCGCCGGTGGCGCGGCAGCTCGAGCAGCTGGGTGCCTTCCGCGCCGACGTCACGGGCGCCGGGCCGACGGTCTACGGGCTCTTCCTCCACGCGGCCCAGGCGCACGCTGCGCAACGCGAAATCTCCCCCGTTGGGCGGACTTGGATGACTGCACCAGCGTGGTACCGTTGAACGCATGGCATACAGCCAGCCGATGATCGAGGCGGGCTCCACACGGACAGGGCGATGGCTGCGTGAAAGGCGCCTGCGTCTCGCACTCTGGGTGGCAGTTATCGAGGGCCTGCTCGTCGCGCTCACCCATGACCTGACGCGCTGGACCGTCCTCGTGATCGCCGTGATCGTGCTCGCGTTCTACATGACCGCCGGCCGGAGCATGCGGTGGGACGTCGTCCGCCAGCTCTCCTGGATCGCCGCAGCCTCACAGGCGCTCGCGATCCTCGTCATCATCGTCGCGTTCATCCTGGGCATCGTCGCAATCGCCCTCGTGGCGCTGTTCGCGATCATCGCGCTCGTCTATCTGTTCTCTGATTACCGCCGCACCTAAGCTCTCCCAGGCACCTAAGCTCTTCCCGCCGTGGGGCGTAGCCAAGTGGTAAGGCAGCGGGTTTTGGTCCCGCGATCCCAGGTTCGAATCCTGGCGCCCCAGCTCCGATGACGAACGACTTCGCAGCGGTGATCATGGCCGCCGGGCTCGGCTCGCGGATGAAGTCCGCGACGCCGAAGCATCTCCATCCGCTGCTCGGCCGCAGGCTCGTCGACTGGGTGGTCGCGGCGGTCCGCGCGCTCGACCCGGATCCACTCGTCGTCGTCCTCTCCCCCGAAGCCGCGGCTGCCGTCGACGACGTGACCGTTGCAGTGCAGGAGCGCCCACTTGGAACCGGCGACTCGCTGCGCTCGGCGCGCGAGAGCATCGGCGACGCGAAAACGCTGCTCGTCGTCTCCGGAGACCATCCGCGCATCAGTCCCGAGCTCCTGCAGCAGCTCGTCGCCGCGCATCGCGACGCCGGCGCGACGGCGACAGTGCTCTCCTTCGAGCCGCCCGACCCGCGCGCGTACGGCCGCGTGATCAGGGACGAGTCCGGCCGGCTGCGGGCGATCGTCGAGGATGCGGACGCCAGCGCCGACGAGCGCGCGGTTCGCGAGGTGAACTCCTCCATCTACGTCTTCGAGACTGTCAAGCTATGGCCCGTGCTCGAGCGGGTCGAGCCGGCGAACGCGCAGGGCGAGCTCTACCTGACGGACGCCGTGCGGCTGCTGGTCGAAGGAGGGGAAGAGGTCGTGGTGTTCAAGGCTCCTGATGCAGATGAAGTGGAAGGAGTGAACACGCGCGCGGAGCTTGCCGATGCCGCCGCTTTCCTACGCGCGCGCGTGAATAAGGAACATATGGACGCCGGAGTCACGATCGTCGATCCGCAGACGACGTGGATCGACCCGGACGTGGAGCTCGCGGCCGACTCGACGATTCACCCGTTCACCGTGCTGCGCGGGCGCACGCGCGTGGCGGCGGGCGCCGAGGTCGGCCCGCACGTCGTCGCCGAGGACGCCGAGATCGGGGCCGGCGCGAAGGTCGGTCCTTTCTGTTACCTCCGACCGGGCACGAAGCTCGGGGCGGGCTCGAAGGCCGGGACCTTCGTCGAGATCAAGAACTCGGAGATCGGGGCGGGCGCGAAGGTTCCCCACCTGTCCTACATCGGCGATGCGGACGTGGGGGAGGGCTCGAACGTGGCGGCGGGCAATATCACCGCCAATTTCCCGCACCAGCCCGACCGGGCCAAGGGCCGGACGAAGATCGGGCGGAACGTCAGGACCGGCATTCACAATGGGTTCGAGGCGCCGGTGGAGGTCGGGGACGATGCATGGATTGCAGGCGGTTCGTACATAACAGAAGATGTCCCTCCCGAATCGCTCGCTGGTTTCCCGCCGAAGCAGATCACGAAAGAGGGCTATCTCCGTGGAAAGCACAACGACTGAGCTGACTCGCTTGCCCGGGTTGGAGGTCGCCGAGACCAAGCCCGAGGTCAAGCCGGAGCACTGGATCGAGCGTGGGCCCTCGAAGCGGCTGATGCTCTTCTCGGGCCGCTCGCACCCTGCGCTCGCGCAGCGAATTGCCGACAAGCTCGGTATCGAGGTCGGCGACGTCTCGCTCCGCACGTTCGCGAGCGGTGAAACCTATTGCCGATACGAAGAGTCGATCCGCGGCGCCGATCTCTTCATCGTGCAGACGAGCTCGCCTCCGGTCGACCAGCACCTGATGGAGCTGATGATCATGATCGACGCCGCGAAGCTTGCGTCGGCCAAGCGCATCACCGCCGTGCTCCCGCTCTACCCGTACTCGCGCCAGGACAAGAAGTCGCGGCCACGCGAGCCGATCACCGCCAAGCTCGTCGCCGACATGATCCAGTCCGCCGGCGCCGACCGCGTGCTCACGATGGATCTTCACGCCGGACAGGTGCAGGGCTTCTTCGAAGTGCCGGTCGATCACATGACCGCACTCCCGATGCTCGCGCAGTACTTCCGCGACCTTGGCCTGCCGGAGGAGCTCGTGGCCGTCGCTCCCGACACCGGCCGGACGCGGCTTGCAAGCAAGTTCGCGGAGATGATCGGCGGCGACCTCGCCGTCCTGCAAAAAGACCGCCCCGCGCACAATGTCGCGCGCGTGACGAACGTGATCGGCGACATCGAAGGCAAATGCGCCGTCATGACCGACGACATGGTCGACACGGCCGGCACGCTCGTCGCCGGAGCCGAGTTCCTCAAGGGGCGCGGTGCGAAGAAGGTCTACGCATGTGCCACGCACGGAATCTTCTCCGACCCGGCGATCGAGCGCATCGAGGGGAGCGCGCTCGACAGTGTCGTCGTCACCGACACCGTGCCGATCGACCCCCTGACGAAGCCGGAGCGGGTGACGGTTCTGACAGTCGCGGACATCCTCGCCGAGACGATCCACAACGTCTTCGCCGACGACTCGGTCTCCGCGATCTTCCAGGACATGAACGCCCTCTTTTAAAGCCGTAGTTTCCGAATCGGACCGGGGGGTTAGGACTCGTCCATGCGACGCGGACCCGGAATCAGCCTCTTCGCCCTCGTTTACGTAGGCGTCGGCGTGGCCATTGCCGCCAGCCATCACTATTTCCAGCACATCAACGGCTGGCGCGGTGTGCTCTCGGCCATCTTCGCGGTCTTCCTCTGGCCGCTGATCCTGCTCGGGATCGACCTGCACGTAAAGAAGTAGCTACCATTCGCCGCCGCAAATGGCGGGCGAACGAATCAAGCTGACGGTGATGGAGCGCGAAGGGCGCGGCTCCAGCGATTCCCGGCGCCTGCGCAAGGCCGGGTTCATCCCCGGCGTGCTCTATGGCAAGGGCAAGAGCTCCTATGCGATCTGCGTGCCCGAGCGCGATCTGCGGCGCGTGTTGACGGGCTCCGGCGGCCTTCACGCGATTCTCGACGTGATCGTCGAAGGCAAGCAGACGACCCACGCGTCGATTCTCAAGGACTACCAGCAGGATCCGATTCGCGGCCACATCCGGCACATCGACCTCCAGGAAGTGCGGCTCGACCAGCCGATCCAGGCGAGCGTGACCGTCCAGCTCATCGGCGAGCCGGCCGGCGCCAAGGAGGGCGGAGTGCTCTCGCAGGTGCAACGCGAGATCAACGTCGAGGCGCTGCCGATGGAGATTCCCGAGCACGTCGACCTGGACGTGAGCGGCATGGCGATCGGCGACACGCTCCGCCTCGCCGACCTGGCCCCGATCGAAGGCGTCACCTACCTCGACGATCCCGAGGAGACGGTGCTCGCGAGCGTCGGCCTGCCGATGCGCGAGGTCGAGCCCGAGCCCGAGGAAGGCGTCGAGGGCGAGGAGCTCGCCGAGGGCGAGGTGCCCGAAGGCGAAGAAGCGCCCGAAGGCGCTGCCGAGGGCGAAGGCGACGCCGGCGGTTCGGGCGAGCAAGCCGCCGACTCCGGCAACTCCGAGGGCTAATGAAACTTCCGTGGCGTCGAGGCGAACGCGCCTCGTCGCTCGACCTGCTCGTCGTCGGGCTCGGCAATCCGGGCCGCGACTACGCGGGGCATCGCCACAACGTCGGCGCGATGGTCGTCGATGAGCTCGGCCGCCGCTACGGCGCGTCGTGGAAGGGGAAGTTCAACGGACGGCTCGCCGAAGTGCGCGTGGACGACCATCGCGTCGGCCTGCTGAAGCCCGAGACGTTCATGAACGACTCCGGCCAGTCGGTCAACGCAGCAGCACGGTTCTTCAAGCTCGAGCCGGACGCGATCCTCGTCGTGCACGACGAGATCGACCTCGAACGCGGCAGGCTCCAGGCACGACGCGGCGGCGGCCTGGCTGGGCATAACGGACTTCGTTCGGTGGCGGCGCACCTGAAGACGCCGGACTTTCTGCGTCTACGCGTCGGCGTCGGACGGCCGGAACGCGGAGACCCGCGCAAGCCGGCGGACTACCTGCTTTCGAACTTCGCTCCGGCCGACGACGTCGAGACGCTCGTCAGCCGCGCCGCCGACGCGGTCGAGACGCTCGACGCCGAGGGGCTCGAGCGAGCACAGGCGCAGTACAACTGACCGCGCAAGACGTCATCCACGTCGTCGAACGCCTGCGCGCGGCGGGCATCGACTTCTGGCTCGAGGGCGGCTGGGGTATCGACGCGCTGCTCGGAGAGCAGACGCGCCCGCACGACGACCTCGATCTAGGCGTGCGCTCCGAAGACGTCGAAGCGATCTGCGACGTGCTGCATGAATTCGTGCGCTCGGACATCGAGTGGCCGTCAAGCTTCGTCCTCACCGATGCGGCCGGGCGCCGGGTCGACTCGCATCCACTGGAGTTCGACGAAAACGGCGACGGCTGGCAGCCGCAGAAGTCCGGCGGGCCGCCCTACCGCTGGCCACGCGACGGCCTCGTCGGAGTAGGCACGATCGGCGGCGTCGAGGTTCCCTGCATCACGCCGGAGCTCCAGGTTCGCTGGCACATGTATCCGGAGTTCGACGATCTCGACTGGCAGGACCTGCAGCACCTGTCCCGCCGCTTCGGGTTGGAGCTGCCGGAACAGCACCACGAACGGCCGGGATTCCTGCAGCCGAAGCGCGGGCTTCAGCCCTAGTCAGGCGGATACCATCGAAAGGCCGAAACCTGCGGGGTTCGGCCTTTCGTCATGGACCACACGATTCTGCATCCGTTCGTCCGGGCGCTCCGCGAGAGCGACCGTCTGAAGAGCTTCGCGGAGGCCTTTCCTGCTGCGGCGCGCGTGTCCGAGCCGGCCCTCCCGCTGCTGCTCGCCGCGCTCCATGAAGAGCTCGACCGCCCGCTCGTCCTGCTCGCGCCGGAAGACCAGGACGCGCGCGACGCCGCGGAAGGCGCTTCCTGGTTCCTCGGCGAGGAGCGCGTCGCGATGCTGCCGAGCCGCGGCGTGCACTGGGGCTCCGGTCTCGAGCCGGTGCCGCACCTTGTCGGCGAGCGTGCCCGCGCGCTCGACGTTCTCGCGGCGGGAGGTCTCGTCGCTGCATCCGCGTCCGCCCTGGCCGAGCCGATGCCGCCGCCGAATGCGCGGCCCGAGCCGATCCGGATCTCGCCCGGCGAAGGTGTCAGCCTCGAGCAGCTCTCCGAGTCGCTTGCGCTCGCGGGCTACGAGCGCGTCGATCGTGCAGACGAGCGCGGTCAGTTTGCGGTGCGCGGCGGGCTGGTCGACGTGTTTCCGACGACGGGGCGCGAGCCCGTTCGCGTCGAGTTCTGGGGCGACGAGATCGAGCAGATGCGCGCGTTCTCGCCGTTCACCCAACGCGCGCTGCATCCACTCCAGGCCGCCGTGATCTATCCCGCTGTCGAACGGCGCCTCGATCTGGACGAGCCGACGCTGCGCGACGACGACGAGCCGGTTGCGATTCCCACCGACCTCGTGCGGCCCGTGCCCGGCGGTCCCGACCTCGTCTGGCAGGCCGACGAGGTCCGCACCGTCTGGGCCGAAGAGGGACTGGAGCCGGTCCCGTTCAAGGGCGCAGCGCTTCTGGACACGCTGCCGGCCGGGCAGCAGTTCGCGTTCGAGGCGCAGCGGCCCGCCTTGGTGGCGCGCGGGCTTGCGGAAGCGGAGAACGAGCTCGGTGCATTCGTGCGGGGCGGCCAGCGCGTCGTCGTCGCGTTTCCGCACCCGGGCGAAGCGCTGCGACAGCAGAACCTGCTTCGACGGGTGCAGGCACGGATCCTCAAGGACGGGGAGGGGCTGCCGCACGACCCTGAGCTGCTCTTCGCGGTCACGCCTGCACGGCGCGGCTTCGTCTGGCGCGAGCTCGGTCTCACGCTCCTGCCCGACACGCAGGTCTTCCGCAAGCGGCCTCCGCGCGAGCGCCGCAGCGGCGGCCGGGCGTTGCAGTCGTTCGCGGATCTCCGCACCGGCGACTACGTCGTGCACGAGGACCACGGCATCGGGAAGCTGCTCGGGTTCGAGACGAAGGAAGTCGCCGGCGTTACGCGCGACTACCTCCTGCTCGGCTTTCGCGGCGACGATCGTCTCTACGTCCCGCACGAGCAGCTCGGCAAGGTCTCTCGCTACATCGGCGCCGACAGCGCGGCGCCGGCGCTGTCGAAGCTAGGCGGCAAGGCGTGGGACACGCTCAAGAACCGCGCGCGCGAGTCGGTGCGCGAGCTCGCCGGCGAGCTCCTCGCGCTCTACGCACGCAGACAGCAGGCGCCGGGTGTGGCCTACGACCTTCGGCACGAGTACCTCGAGCGGCTCGAGGCGGAGTTTCCGTATCGGGAGACGCCGGACCAGCAGGCCGCGATCGAAGCGGTGAAGGAAGATCTCGAGGCGCCGCGGCCGATGGACCGGCTCGTGTGCGGCGACGTCGGCTTCGGCAAGACCGAGGTGGCGATCCGCGCGGCGTTCGCCGTCGCGGTCAACGGCAAGCAGGCCCTGATGCTTGCGCCGACGACAATTCTCGCGGAGCAGCACTGGAACACGTTCCGCGACCGCTACCGCGACTTCCCTGTGCGTGTCGAGATGGTCTCCCGCTTCCGGCCGCCGAAGGAGGTCAAGCAGGTACTTGCCGACTTCCGGGACGGCAAGGTCGACGTGCTGATCGGGACGCACCGCGTGCTCAGCCGCGACGTGATCCCCAAGGAGCTCGGGCTCGTGATCCTCGACGAAGAGCAGCGCTTCGGCGTGGCGCAGAAAGAGCTGCTGCGCGCGCTTCGACTCGAGGTGGACGTGTTGACGCTCAGTGCCACGCCGATCCCGCGCACGCTGCACATGTCGCTCTCCGGGCTGCGCGACATCTCGATCATCGAAACGCCGCCCGAAGGACGCCGCCCGATCCGAACGACGGTAAGCGAGTTCGATGAGGAAATGGTGAAGGCAGCGCTCGAGCGCGAGGTCGAGCGCGGCGGCCAGGCGTTCTACCTGCACAACCGCGTCGACACGATCGAAGAGGCGGCGGAGAAGCTGCAGCAGCTCACGCCCAAGCTGCGCTTCCTCGTCGCCCACGGACAGATGCGGGAGCGCGAGCTCGAAGAGAAGATGCACGCGTTCCTCCGCGGCGACGCGGACGTGCTCGTCTCGACGACGATCATCGAGTCGGGCCTCGACATTCCCCAGGCGAACACGCTGATCGTCGAGCGTGCCGACCAGCTCGGCCTCTCGCAGCTCTACCAGATCCGCGGGCGCGTCGGCCGATCCGATCTCACCGCACACGCGTATCTCTTCTACCCCGACATGTCCGAGCTCACTCCCGAAGCGCGCGCGCGTCTCGCAACGCTTGCCGACCACACCGAGCTCGGCGCCGGCTTCGCGATCGCGATGCGCGACCTCGAGATCCGCGGCGCCGGCAACCTGCTCGGCGACGAGCAGTCCGGTCATGTCGCTGCACTCGGCTTCGAGCTCTACGTCGAGCTGCTCGCGGAAGCTGTGGCCGAGCTGTCCGGCGAGCGCCGCGTCGCAGCGCGCCCGGTCCGCGTCGACGCGCGCGTGGATGCGTACGTGCCGCCGGAGTACATCGCCTCCGAAGCGCTCAAGATCGACCTGCATCGCCGGCTTGCGCTCACCGACTCCGAGGACGAGCTCCGCGAGCTCCAGGCCGCCACCGAGGACCGCTTCGGGCCGCTCCCGGAACCGGTCGAGAATCTCTTCCTGATCCAGGAAGCGAAGCTGAAGCTCGCGCGTGCAGGCGCGGACTACTTCGTCTTCCGCGGCGGCAAGGCGAGCATCGGCAGGCTCGTGCTTGGCTCGGAAGAGCTGCGCGACATTCGCCGCGAGATCGACACCGCCGTCTACACGACAGCGAACCACGAGGTGTCGCTGCGCGAGGACGGTTTCCCGCAGGCGCTCCGACTGGTCGATGCTATACTGGCCGCGCGCCGGGCAGCGTGACGAATCCGCTGCATTTGGCGCTTTTTCCATGAAACGACTCATCCTTCTGACGTTCAGTTCCCTCGCGCTCGTCGCCGCAGGCTGTGGTGGCACATCCACGGCCAACCTGGGCAGCGATGACGCCGCTGTGGTCGGCTCGACGCCGATCACGAAGGCGGAGTTCCAGAGCTTGATGGACCGGGCGGAGAAGAGCTACACGGCGCAGAAGCGGCCGTTCCCGAAGCCCGGCACCACGGAGTACGAGCAACTCAAAGGACAGGCGGTCACCTTCCTCATCCAGCGCGCCGAGTTCCAGCAAGAGGCGGACCACATGGGGATCAAGATCACGGACGATGCGGTCAACAAGCGCATCGAGCAGCTGAAGAAGCAGTTCTACAGCGGCAGCGACGCGAAGTACCAGAAGGCGCTCAAGCAGCAGGGCCTCACCGAGGACCAGGCGAAGACAGAAGTTCGCGCGCAGCTGATCTCCGAGGAGCTCTTCAAGAAGGTGACGAGCGACGTGAAGGTCTCGAAGGCCGAGGTCGCGGCGTACTACACGTCACACAAGTCCCAGTACGGACAGCCGGAAACGCGCCAGGTGCGGCACATCCTCGTCCAGAAGAAGGCGCTCGCAGACTCGCTGTACGCACAGCTGAAATCCGGCGCCAACTTCGCGGCGCTCGCGAAGAAGTACTCGAAGGATCCCGGCTCCGCCGCCAACGGCGGCAAGCTCACGATCTCGAAGGGTCAGACGGTGCCGCCGTTCGACAAGGCCGCGTTCGCCCTCAAGAAAGGTGAGATGTCGCAGCCGGTCAAGACGCAATACGGCTACCACATCATCCAGGCGCTCTCCGATGTGAAGCCCGCGCAGTCGACGCCGCTCGCGAAGGTCGAGTCGTCGATCAAGCAGCAGCTCGAGCAGCAGCGCAAGAACGACGCGATGACGAAGTGGGTCGACCAGAAGAAGAAGAGCTACTGCAAGTCCGGGATCAAGTACCAGGTCGGCTACCAGCCGAACCCGGACCCCTGCGCCACCGTCACCGGCACGACCACGACGACGTCACAGTAAGTGAGCCTCGCCGAGGCGCTCGTCGACCTCCAGGAGCTGACCGAACGGCTGCGCCGCGACTGTCCCTGGGATCGCGAGCAGACCGCGCGCACCATCGTCCCGCACACGGTGGAGGAGGCCTACGAGGTCGCGGACGCGGCGGTCGGCCGGGATGATGCGAAGCTCGCGGACGAGCTCGGCGACCTGCTGTTCCAGGTCTACTTCCTCGCGTTGCTGCTCGCCGAGCAGGGCCAGCCTGATCTAGAGGCGATTGCGCGCGGCGTGCACGACAAGCTGGTGCGGCGCCATCCGCACGTGTTCGGGAATGCCGAGCTCGGTTCGGCGAGCGAGGTGCGAGTTTCCTGGGAACAGAGCAAGCGTGACCTCGAAGGACGAACGGGAATCTTCCACGACGTCCCTGACGCGCTCCCCGCGCTCCTCTACGCGCGCAAGGTGCAGCGTCGTGCCGCGTCTGTCTCGTTTGAGTACCCGGACACCGCTGGGGCTCTGGCCGATCTCGACGACGAGCTACGCGAGCTGAAGGAGGCGCTGGCCGAAGCCGGGGAGATCCCGGCGGAGACGGAGCCGCCCGCGCACGTGTTCGAGGAGATGGGCGACGTGCTGTTCGCCGCGGTCAACGTTGCACGCCGTTTGAACGTCGATCCCGAGCTCGCGTTGCGCGCGATGTCCCGCCGGTTCGTGCAACGAGTCGAGCGGGCCGAACGCTATGCGGCTGACGAGGGAAAGTCGTTTGCCGATCTGGAGCTCGCCGATCAGGATCGCTACTTCGACCGTGCCAAGGAGGAGTTCGAATGAGTGGGAGCTCGATCGCGAAGGTGCACGGACGCCAGATCCTCGATTCGCGCGGCAACCCGACCGTCGAGGTCGACGTCGTGCTGGAGTCGGGCGCCTTGGGGCGGGCCGCGGTCCCGTCGGGCGCATCCACGGGCCAGTTCGAAGCGGTCGAGCTGCGAGACGGCGACGAGCGCTCCTATCGCGGCAAGAGCGTGCTGACCGCGGTGCGCAACGTAGAGACGGAGATCGCAGCTGCGGTCACCGGCCTGGATGCAGACGAGCAGCGCGCGCTCGACTCGGCTCTGATCGAGCTCGACGGCACGAAGAACAAGTCCCGGCTCGGCGCGAACGCCATCCTCGGCGTCTCGCTCGCAACCGCGAAGGCCGCCGCCGCGAACGCCGGCGTCTCCCTCTACCGCTGGATCGGCGGTGTCGACGCCCACGTGCTGCCGGTGCCGATGATGAACGTCGTCAACGGTGGCGCGCACGCGCAGAACTCGCTCGACCTTCAGGAGTTCATGGTCGTTCCGGCCGGCGCCGAATCGTTCGCCGAAGCGCTGCGGATCGGGGCCGAGACCTTTCACGCCCTGAAAGACGTGCTGCACGAGCGCGGACTCTCGACCGGGGTCGGCGACGAAGGTGGATTCGCGCCGGAGCTCGACTCGACCGAAGCTGCGGTCGAGGCGGTGCTCGAGGCGGCCGAGCGCGTCGGCCACCGCGACCGTGTTGCGATCGCCCTCGACCCGGCCTCCACGGAGCTCTACAAGGACGGCGGCTATCGCTTCGAGCGCGAAGGCGGCGTGATTCGCGGCGCGGACGAGCTGATCGAGCTCTACTCGACCCTCGCGGATCGCTATCCGGTCGTCTCGATCGAGGACGGCCTCGCCGAGGACGAGTGGGGGGCATGGAAGTCGATGACCGAGAAGCTCGGGGACCGCCTCCAGCTCGTCGGCGACGATCTCTTCGTCACGAACGTGGAGCGGTTCCAGCGTGGCATCGACGAGGGCGTCGCGAACGCGATCCTCGTGAAGGTGAACCAGATCGGCACGCTGACCGAGTCGCTCGAGGCGATCGAGCTCGCCCGCGCCAACGGCTACGGCGTCGTGATCTCCCACCGCTCCGGCGAGACGGAGGACACCACCATTTCCGACCTGGTCGTCGCGACCGGTGCGGGCCAGATCAAGACGGGCGCCCCGTCGCGCACCGACCGCGTTGCGAAGTACAACCAGCTGCTACGGATCGAGGAGGAGCTCGGGCCGGCGGCCACGTATCCCGGCTGGCACGCGTTCCCCCGCGCCGGGCGCTGACGTAGCCCGGCGCTACTCTGCTGACATGGCAACCGTGTCGCCGCGCCGGACCAAGATCGTCGCCACCATCGGACCGGCGAGCTCGACGCCGGAGCTGGTGCGCGCGCTCGTCGACGCGGGCATGGATGCGGCGCGCCTCAACCTTTCGCACGGCACGCACGAGGACCACGCCGAACGGGCGAGGGTGATCCGCGCCGTCCAGGAGGACGTCGGCCGTCCGCTCGCCCTGATCGGCGACCTGCAGGGACCGAAGTTCCGCGTCGGCGGCCTCGAGCAGCCGCTCGACCTGCCGCAGGGCAGCGAGATCACCGTCGTCTTCACCGAGGATGGGGCCGCGCGAGAACGGAGAGCTACCGATCGCGCCTGCCGCGATCGGCGAGGTGATCAGGCCCGGACACGAGGTGCTCGTGAACGACGGCATGATCCGGCTCCGCGTCGACGAGGTCGAGTCCGGCCGCGCACGTTGCGGCGTCGTCGTCGGTGGCCTGGTGACCTCGCACAAGGGCGTCAACCTGCCCGGCGTGCCGATCCCGATCCCTTCGCTGACGCGCAAGGACCTCCTGGATCTGGAGTTCGCCTTGACGCTCGGCTGCGACTTCATCGCACTGTCGTTCGTCCGCTCCGCCGCCGACGTCCGCGACCTGAAGGCGTTGATCGAGCAGGAGGGATCGAACGCGCACGTGATCGCCAAGATCGAGAAGTCCGAGGCGGTCGATGCGCTCGACGACGTGCTCGAGGTCGCAGACGGCGTCATGGTCGCGCGCGGCGACCTCGGCGTCGAGATCGGCGCCGCGCTCGTGCCGCTCGTGCAGAAGCGGATCATCCTCAAGGCGCTCGAGCGCGGCAAGCCGGTGATCACCGCGACGCAGATGCTCGAGTCGATGATCCACCATCCCGAGCCGACGCGCGCAGAGGCGAGCGACGTCGCGAACGCGATCCTCGACGGGACCTCGGCGGTGATGCTCTCGGGCGAGACCGCGATGGGCGACTACCCGGTGCAGGCGGTGCAGACCATGGACCGCATCGCGAATGCGATCGAGCCGAGCCTCGGGTACCGGCATCAGATTCCGGAGGCGACCGAAGACCCGACGATCGGCAACGCGATGTCGAATGCGGCGTGCGACCTCGCCGAGGCGCTCGGCGCGAAGGCGATGCTCGTCCCGACGTTCACCGGCCGCACCGCGTCGGCCGTCGCGCGGCTGCGCCCGCGGCGCCCGATCGTCGCGCTCACCCACAAGCAGTGGTCGATCCAGCAGATGGCGATCGAGTGGGGCGTGACGCCGATCTGGATCCCCGAGTGCAAGGACGTCGAGGATCTCTGGAACCGTTCGATGGAGGCCGCGAAGGACGCCGGCCTGATCGAGCCCGGCGACACCGTGGTGATCACCGCCGGCACTGCGGTCAACATCCCGGGCTCGACGAACGTCATCAAGGTCGACGTTCTCTAGAGGAGGGGGGCCGCCCCCCGCGAAGGAGCCGCGAACATGGCTGCGCGCTCTTCTCGCCGTCCACCGCTCGCCGCTCTGGCCCGCCGCTGGGCCGTTGTGGCCATCGTCGTCCTGATCGGGTACGCGTACTACCACCCGCTGCGCACGTGGCTCGAGACGCGCCATGAGCTGACCTCGCGCCGCGCCGAGGTGTCGCAACTCGCGGCGGAGAAACGCGAGCTCCAGCAGCGGCTCCAGTTCTCGGCGAGCAGCGATGCGCTCGCGCGCGAGGCTAGGCGGCTCGGGTACATCCGGCCCGGCGAGCACCTCTTCATCGTCAAGGGCATCCAGGCCTGGCGGAAGGCTCACACTACGATCGCGGGTGATGGAAAGTGATCGCGCCGCCGTCGAACGACAGCTAGGGAGGCCGCCTCGCGCGTTCAGGCGCGTCGTCGTCCGCTGCCCTTCCGGCCATCCGGCGGTGACCGAGCAGGCCCCCTACGACGACAGCGGCGAGCCGTTTCCGACGATGTTCTGGTTGACGTGTCCGCGGCTCGTCGCCGCGGTCTCCCGGCTCGAAGCCGCGGGCGGGGTGGAGCGCTGGACCCGCGCCGCTGCCGAAGATCCGGAGCTCGGCACGAGCCTCGAGGCCGCTCACGCCGAGCAGCGAGAGCTTCGGCCCGAGCTCGACCTCGGTGTCGGCGGCGCCCGTCCGGGCGCGGGCGGGCTCAAATGCCTGCACGCCCACGTCGCTTTTGCGCTCGCCCGGCCCGGCTACGTGCTCGGCGAGCGCATCCTCGCCGAGCTCGACCCGCCGTGGCCGGCTGTTTGTTCCGGCGACTAACGGATAGGTTCTGCGCCCGTGGCGGTCGTCATCGAAGTCGTGAGACGGGAGTGGAAGGACGGGTACCGCCGTTTCGAGGCGGCGTCCCAGGATCCCGTCGCCGCCGACCGGCTGCGCGCGCAGCTCGAGGTCGTCACCGACGAGCTGCGGCGCCGGATCGGCCAGACGTTCACGCTCGAGCAGCTGGCGGTCGCCTACGAGCGGGCCGACGCATGGGCGCGCGACGCGGTCTCGGAGCACGCGGCGACTCCGGGCTGGCCTCGCACGCTCGCTCTGGTCGAGGACGCGGCGTTCCACCTGTACCAGCGCGGCGCCGTCGACTACGTGCCATGAGCGCGCTCACCCCGGTCGAGCGGAACGAGCGCCGCCGGCTGCGCCGCCGCAAGGAGGTGATCCGGTGGAGCATTCGCGTCCTCCTCGTCGTCCTCGTCTTCTCGCTGGGGATCGCGCTCGGACAGGCGATCCAGGACAACCCCGACCCCGGGAACGACGGTGACCTTCGATCGCACGCTGACGGTCCCGACCGGCGCGAATCCGGGCTCGACCGTCACTCCCTGAACGGGCTGGAGCTGCAGATTTCCGCACGTTTTGCGGATCGCCTCCGGCAGAGGTGTTCAAGAACCGACACCTTTGGGTAGATTCGCGGTGTGGCGACTCGAGACCCCGGTTCACGGCGCGCGGCTGCCGGTGAAAACGACTGGCTGACCCTCGGCCAGGCGGCGAAGTTCCTCGGCGTCGCCCAGAGCACGATTCGCAAGTGGTCCGACGTCGGCCGGGTGCCGGCCTTCTACACGCCCGGAGGGCACCGCCGGTACAAGCGCGGCGACCTCGACGCCTTCCTCGAGCGCAGCGGCCCGGGCAAGCCGGCCCGCGGCCCGCTCGTGCTGCTTGTCGACGACGACCCGCAGGTGCGCGAGGTCGTTCGGATCAACCTCGAGATGGAGGGGTACGCCGTCCGCGAAGCCGCGAACGCCGATGACGGGCTCGCGGCGCTCGAGGACGAGGCGCCCGACCTGATCCTCCTCGACGTGATGATGCCGCAGGTCGACGGCTGGGAGATGTTGCGGCGCGTCCAGGAGCGGCACGGCGTCGGTTCGATTCCGGTCGTGATGTTCAGCGGCCAGCTCGATGCGGGGAGTGAGGCGGCGCAACGCGGCGCGCAGGGCTTCGTCGGCAAGCCGTTCGACCTGCGTGCGCTGATCGAGCAGACGAAGCAGATCGTTCCTGCCTGATCGCCGCGCGCGTTACGCCAGTGAGCGACGGTCGCGTGTGCTTGCGGCGTTTGCCGCGGTCTCGGCGGTCGCCCCGAAGCGCAGGATCCGTCCGCCGAATGCGATCGCGCAGATCGCGAACCACGCCCAGCCGAGGCCGAGGCCGGCGATGACGTCGGTCAGCCAGTGGAGGTCGAGCAGAACGCGGCTCGCGGCGACCGCAACCGCAATCCCGATGGCCAGGCCGGCCAGCACTGCTCGTGTCTTTGGGGAGCTTCGTCTCCCGATCAGGAGCGCAGCCGTCGCGTAGAACGCGGCGGCCGTCGCCGAATGGCCACTCGGGAACGATGGCCCGAGGGTTGCGGCTGCGGGATTGAAGGTGGGGCGCAGGCGATCGGCGAGCTGCTTGACCGCTCCGGTCAGAAGCTCGTCGCCGGCCATCACGAGCAGGATGAACGGCACGATCCACCTGCTCCGTTCCCTGATCGTGATCGCCACCGCGAGCAGGACGCAGAGCACTACAACCGTGTAGATGCCGCCGAGCTGCGTGATCCCGTTGATCACGTGCATGGACGTCGTCGACGCGTGACGGTTTCCCCACTTCGCCACGCCGTTGTCGATCGACGTCAACTCCGAGTTCGTCCGTGTCAGATAGGCGAGCGCTCCGAGGAGCACGCCGCCGCCGATCGCAACGAGCATGGCGAGGGTCAGCAGGAGCCCTGTTGCCGCGGCAGGATCGAGGCGTGCGCTCAGGAATGCGCGTAGGCCCGGGTGTCTCTTCGCCGTCTCGCCGACATCGCGAGCCTTGTCGAGCGTTGCGGTGGTGAACGACGTTGCAGGTCGTGGAAACCGCCAGGCGGCAAACCCACCCAGCAGTGCAGCGGTCAAGGCGATGGCGAGGAGAAGCAGTACCGGCATGTCGTGATTCGAGGTGTCCCCGACGGCTGAGCGTGAAACTCGGGCTGCCACCGTACCCTTCGGCACGTCCTCGTCGTTGAGCCTCTCGAAGGCCGAAAGGAGACCGGATGCTCGGGTCCATCGATGACCGCGCGGTCATCTGGATCTCAACTCATCGCTTCGCTCCGCTGAACGGTTTCTTCGTCGCGTTGGGGACGGTCGAAAAACTGGGAGCGATCTGGGTCGTGTGCGCAATCGCCCTCGGCGTCGCGCAGCGGCGGGGACTGCTGCCGACGGTTGTTCTCGCCGTCCTGACGGGGCTGGCCACGTTCATCGCCGACAGCGTCACGTTCGGCCTGAAGGACCTCGTTCACCGGACGCGTCCGTTCGATGCGCACCCGGCGATCCATCCGCTCTACGTCGTCCATTCGAGCTCGTTCCCCGCGGGACATGCGGCCACTGCTTTCGCGGGCGCGGTTCTGCTCTCGTATGTCGCGGTGCGTCTTGCGCCGCTCTTCTTCGGCCTAGCGGCGCTCATCGCGTTCTCGCGCGTCTACGACGGTGTGCACTACCCGACGGACGTGCTCGCCGGCGCAGCAATCGGCGCGATGGTCGGCGGCGCCGCGATCGTGGGACTACGACTCCTCGCGCGACGCTTCCCCGCGGTTGAACCGCTTGAACCCAGCGCCACACCAAGGCCGCAGGCTAAGACCAGGCGAAGCCGGGCTTAGCCGGAGGCGAACCGATGCGGGCGCGGCCGCTTTAGCGCCCGTGCCCGCACGGAAGGGAACAAGCTTCGAGCACCAACACAGATGAGAGTGCGTGGGCTTCGCCCACGTACGTTCACCCGCGAAGCGGGCGTGCCCAAACCCGAGCGAAAGCGAAGCTTTCGCTCGGAGCGGAGCTAGAGCTCTTCGCCTGCTCGGAGCAAGCCTGCGGCCGTCACGAGCAGCGAAGCGACGAGAGCGATGAAAATTCCGATCCCGCGACCGCGCCAGCCGAAGAACTCGTCGGGGACGCTGAGTAGGCGGATCAGGACGAAGATCGTGGAGAGGGCGCCGAGCGCGATCACGATCAGGCTCTCCGGGACAGTGGCCGGGAGCTCGATGCCCGCCTCCCGCAGGGCCACGAGGGCGAGCACCGCCAGGCCGATGAAGAAGACGAGCTTGCCGAGGGAGCCGGTGTGCCAGCCGATGACGCTCGTGGTCGGCCCTGCGCCCTGAGCCGACGTACCAATCCGTGAAGGACGAGATCGCGAGGATGAGCCCCGAGACCCAGGTCAGCGTCAGTCCGAAGCGGAAGAAGTCCTCGTAGCTTCGCGCTGGGCGCGGTTGCGGAGCAAGCCAGTTTTCTTCCTCATCGGGCGTCGGCGGCGGGTAAGGCTCGGGGGTCTGCACGGGTCTCTTAGAGGCCGAAGACGTTCTGGATCTCATGCCAGATCGTGAGCATGAGGAAGAGCCCGAATCCCGCGAGAATGGCGAACGTCACGATGAAGCGCAGCCGCGCCCGCGAGTTCTCGCGCTTGCGGCGAACGCGGGCGTTTCGTCGCGCGCGGTGGTAGTGGTAGGCGCGGTCGACCGCCTCGGGGTCCACGGGCGATTCCTCCGGGGGCGTCGCGACGCGGTGAGCCGGCTGGGCCATTCGGAGGAGTTTAGTGCCCACCACCCGCTCCTTTGGGGATACTTAGCGCCGGGTCGGCATGGCGGTACGAGGAGAAAAGCCGGGGACCGTGCTCGCCGAGGGCGGGCTCGACGCGCTCGTCGAGGCCGTGGTCGAGCTCGGGACCGCGGACAGCCTCGCGGTTGCGATGCAGATCCTGGCCGAGGCGACTGCTGTGGCCGCCGGAGCCGACGTAGTGGTGGCTCGCGTCGCCGACGAGCAGCGTCGGGCTCTCGTCACCTGCGCCGTCGTGACCAGCTCCGCCGCCGTGGCGGCGGAGCTCCAGGGCTCACGGCTGCCGCTCGGAAGCCTCCCTCGCGGCGAGGCGACCTCTGAGGACGAGCTGCCCGAAGGCGTCAAGCGTGCGTGCGAGCGGGTGCGTGCGTTGGCTGCGCTCTTCATCCCCGTGCACATCGACGGCCGCGTGGAGGGCAGTCTCGAGCTCCTGCGTTCGGATGTTCCGTTCGACGACGCGGAGCGACGGCTCGCCCGGCTCGCGGCGGCTCAGGCGGGCCTCGTCATTCGGGGGTTCGGAGGCTCGACGCCGGCTCGCCCGGCCGACGCAGAAGCCGTGCTGACTCTTGCGGGCGAGGCTTTGGCAGCAGGCGGCGACGAGACTCGTACGGCTGAGCGCGTGACCAGGTTCGCCACAGACGCGACGGGAGCCCTCAGCGGCCTCCTGTGGAGACGCCGCGCCGACGAGGGGCTCGAGCTCGTAGCGTCCGTCGGCGCCGCGGGCGTAGCCGAGCCGTTGGACGCGGCGAGCACGGCAGCCGAACGCGCGCTCCTCGGACGGCAGGCGGTCGGCGTGGAACGCGTGGCCGGGCTACCGGGGTCGGCGACGCTCTCGGCCGCGCTGCAGCTCGGCCAGCCTCCGATCGGCGCGCTGCAGCTCCTCTTCGGGCCTGAGAGCGAGCCGAGCGACGTCGACCTCGGCACCCTCGCGACGTTTGGGGTGCGCGCTGCGCATGCGCTGCGCGCGAGCATCGAAGCCCGCGCGATGACACTCGAGCTCGAGCGCACGCGCGCGCTCCTCGCCGTCGTCGGCCAGGCGATCTCTCAGCTTTCCCTTGCGCACACTCTCGAGACGGCAGTCGATCGCGTCGGCGAGCTGCTGGAGGTGAACCGGCTCGCGGTCTATCTGCGCGAGGGCGACCGCCTTTACGCAGCGGCCGGGCTCGGCCTTGCCGGCCCTCATGTCCGGCTGGCGGAGCGGTTGCTCGAACTCGCGCTCGGGCCGTTTCAATCGCGAGGCATGCTCGTCGTGCGTGACATCGCCGCGGACCCCCGGCTCGTGGACGCCGGCGATGCGGGGGCGGAAGCGGGGCTCGACGCGGCAATCGCCGTGCCCCTCCTCGCTCAGGACGAGGTGATCGGCCTCCTCGGGGTCTTCCCCTCTTCCGGCCGAGAGTTGACCGACAACGAGGCGGCGCTGCTTACGGCGCTCGCGACGCAGCTTGCGGTCGCCGTGCAGAACGCACAGCTGCACGAGCAGGCGAAGCAGCTCGGTGAGCAGCGAGAGCGCGCGCTCGACGCCGAACGCGCCGCGTCGAAGCAGGTGCGCGCTCTCTATGAGATCTCCCGTTCGTTCGCGCAGAGCCTTTCGCTCGAGGCAACGCTCACGGCCGTGGCGAGTACGGTCGTCGACGTGCTGGACGTCGACGTCGCCCTGATCGGCATGCCCGACGAACGGCGTGAATATCTCGTGCCCAGAGCGATGGAGGTGGCGGAGGCTCGAGTCGAAGAAGCCGCGCGCTCGATTCTCTTTCGTCCAGCGCCTTTCGGAGCGCATCCGTTGCAGCAGTTGTTTCGGCTCGGCGAGCCGTTTGCGATCACGGAGCAAACCATCGCAGAGCTCGGTGCTCCGCTCGCCGCCCTTTCGCCGTTCCTCGAGCGAGGGTGGACCGGCGCCGTCGTCCCGATCGCAACGCCCGCCGAAGTGGTCGCCTCGCTAACGATCGTGTCGATGCAGCCGGGATCGCCCGTGACCCGTGAGACGATCGAGCAGGCAGCTGCGATCGCGGGGCAGGCGGCGCTCGCCATCGACAACGCGCGGCTCTACCAGCAGCAGAAGCAGTTCTCCGACACGATGCAGCGCTCGCTGCTCCCGCGCTCCGTCCCCGAGCTGCAAGGGCTCGAGCTCGGTGACGCATACGAATCCTCGGCACGCGTCGAGGTGGGCGGCGACGTCTACGACTTCATGGAGCTCGCGGACGGCCGCCTCGCGGTGGCGCTGGGAGACGTGACCGGCCACGGCATCGAAGCGGCGGCCGACATGGCGATGGCGAAGTTCACGTTCCGCTCCCTCGCGCGCGAGCATCCCGAGCCGGGCGACTTTCTCCAGTCCGCCAACGAGGTGATCGTCGGCGAAATCGCTCCCGGCAAGTTCATCACCCTCGTCTATGTCCTCATCGACGGCACCAAAGGTGAGGTGGCAGCGGCAGGCGCCGGACACCCGCCGCCGCGAATGATCGCGCCGGACGGTTCCGTGAGCGGGCTCGAGGCGCGCGGGCTCGTGCTGGGGATCGAGTCAGCCCAGACGTACGAGGAAGTTCGCGCCGGGCTCGACGTGGACGGCGCAGTGGTGCTCTACACCGACGGCGTGATCGAAGCACGTCGCGACGGCGAGCTCTACGGCATCGAGCGGTTGGATCGCGTGCTCACCGAGCGTCGCCGGCTCCCCGCGGGCGAGCTCGCGCAGTTCGTGCTCGACGACTGCCGTGCTTTCGCGCGCGGCGAGCTGGCCGACGACTGCGCGGTCGTGGTCGTGAAGCGCACGACTTGACGGAGCTTCGCCGGCCGGAGGGACAATTCGCACGCGTCGGGCATCGCGGCGCGTCGGCGCTCGCACCGGAGAACACGTTGGCAGCCTTCGAGCTCGCGGTCGAGCTTGGTTGCGACATGCTCGAGTTCGATGTCCTCGACCTGGCCGACGGCACGCTCGTGCTTGCACACTCGAACGACCTGCACGAGGTGAGCCACGGCGCCGCGCGAGGCCGCGTTCGCAGCCGGAGCCTCGAAGCCCTGCGTCGTGTCGCTCCCGGCCTGCCGACCCTTGACGAGGCGCTCGAGTTCTTCACCGAGCGGCTCCCGGCCGTCGGTCTCCAGTTCGACCTGAAGCGGCGGGGGATTGAAGCCGGCGTGGTCGAGACGATCCACCGCTACGGCGTGCTCGACCGCTCGTGGGTCAGCACCTTCGACGCGGGGTCACTCCGGCGGATCTCGGAGCTCGAGCCCGAGCTGACCCGCTCGTACACCTTGCCGCGGGACCGGTTCGGAGTCGCCAAGCGAGGGCCGCTCGCCCCGGTCGTGCGCGGCGCGTTGGCGTCGCTCGGGGCCTCGCTGCCCCGCCGGCTGCCGGTCCTGCTCTCCCGCGCCCGCGCGACTGCGGCGACGCTCCATTACTCGATCGCGTCGAAGGCGGCGATCGACCGGGCCCACGAGCAGGAGGCGGCGGTGTACGTCTGGACGGTCGACGATCCGCGGCTCGCCGAGCGCCTCGTTCGCGACGGGGCCGATGGAATCATCACCAACGATCCGCGGATCTTTACGATGTTCCCGGCGTGAAGCGTCTCTCGCTCCTGCTCACCCTCATTGCCGGCTTGCTGCTCGCCGGTGTGATCGCATCTGGTCCGGCTGCGGCCGACGATCCGGCCGCCGCCGCAATCCCGGTCGACGTCACGATCGGAGGCGTGCCGGTCGGCGGGCTGACGGCGGAAGCGGCCACTGCCGCGGTCGAGCAGGCCTTCGCGCTGCCGCTCGAGCTGCAGCTCGGTTCGACGCGCGTGCTCGTCGCTCCGGATGTGCTTCGAGGCGACGCCGGTCGTCGACAAGGCGATCGAGCGCGCACTCGCCGCGCAGCCCGGCAGCGCGATCTCGCTCGGCGTCACAGTCGTTCCCGGCGGGATCTCGAGCTTCGTCTCGACGCTCGCGAAGCGCTTCGACCGCGCGGCGGTCGACTCCAAGCTCTACCTGCGGAACCTGCGCCCGTGGCTGTCGAAGGAAGCAGCCGGCCGCAAGCTGACGCAGCGGCAGGCCGTGCGCGACATCGGCACGGCGCTCGCGAGCGGCACGCGAACCGGTCTGCAAGTTGGCGTTACACGACGATCCGTCCGAAGATCACGCGCAAGAACTTCGGCCCGGTGATCGTGATCCGGCGCAAGTCGAACAAGCTGTTCCTCTACAGCGGCGCTCACTACCGCCGCTTCTTCGTGGTCGCCACCGGTCAGACCCAGTACCCGACGCCGCTCGGCCGCTTCTCGATCCTCGTCAAGTGGAAGAACCCGTGGTGGTATCCGCCGGACTCGCCGTGGGCGAAGGGTGAGAAGCCCGTTCCTCCCGGCCCCAACAATCCGCTCGGCACACGCTGGATGGGACTGTCGGCGCCGGGCGTCGGCATTCACGGGACGCCGTCGGACGCGTCGATCGGCTACTCCGTCTCGCACGGGTGCATCCGCATGCACATCCCGCAGGCCGAGTGGCTGTTCAACCACGTCGAGGTCGGCACGACGGTCTTCATCGTCGCGGCCTGATGACACGGCCGGCCAGGCTCGCGGCGCAGGGGCTGGCGGTCGCGCTCGTCGTGAGCCTGCTCGCGCTCCTCGTCTGGCGAGTCGCGCACGACAACAGCAAAGGCGTGGCGCAGGCGCTGCAGGACGGCCAGCATCCCACGGCGCCGTCGTTCGACCTCGCGCGCCTCGACGGTCAAGGCCGCATCGCGCTTGCGTCACTGCGCGGCAAGAAGCCGATCGTGCTCGACTTCTGGGCCTCGTGGTGCGTGCCGTGCATCCACGAGTCGAAGCGACTCGAAGCGGCGCTGAAGCGCTACGGCGATCGCATTGCGTTCATCGGCGTCGACACGAAGGATTTCTCCGGCGACGCGCGTGCGTGGCAGCGCAAGCACGGGATCACCTACCCGAGCGTCCACGACGGCAGCGGCACGGTGCTCACGAAGTGGGGCGGGCTGCCGATTCCGCGCATCTTCTTCGTCGCGCGTAGCGGCAAGGTCGTCGGTGAGCTGATCACCGAGGAGGATCTGCCGCGCTACCTGCAACAGATCGCGTCGTCGTGAGACGCTTCCTGCTCGTCGTAGCGGTGGCGCTGCTGGTGGTGCCGGCCGCGCGGGCGAGCGAGCAGCATCCGACGCTCAGCGAGCTCGAGGGCGAAGTGATGTGCCCTGTCTGCGGGACGACGCTCGACCAGTCGAACTCGCCCGCCGCCGAGCAGATCAAGCGTCTGATCAGGCAGCGGATCGCAGCCGGGGACACGCGCAGCCGGATCAAGAGCCGTCTCGTCGCCGAGTACGGCCAGGCGATCCTCGCGGCCCCCGAGCGGAAGGGCTTCGGCCTGCTCGCCTGGTGGCTGCCGATCGTCGGCATCCTCGCCGCCGCGCTGCTCGTCGGCGCCGGTGCCTGGCGCTGGTCGCACGCTCGCGACGGCGATCTGCCGCCGGGCTCACGTCTCGACCCGGCGCTCGAGCGGCGGCTCGACGACGAGCTGAGGCGGTTCGAGGGCTGATGGAGAAGGCGGGCGGGCTGTTCATTCTCGGGTTCGCCTCCATTGCGTTCCCGTGCGTGCTGCCGCTCGTGCCGGGTTATCTCTCCGCGGTGTCGGCAGTGGAGGCGCAGCGACTCGGCGATCCAGGCGTAGGGCGGCGTGTCGCGATCTCGAGCCTGCCGTTCATCGCGGGTTTCGCGATCGTGTTCGTCGCGCTCGGCGCGACCACGAGCCTGCTCGCCGGCGTGATGAACGACCAGACGAGGCAGGCGCTCGCAGGCTTCATCCTCGTCGTCGCCGGACTGGCGTTCATGGGCCTGCTGCCCTGGACCGACCGCCTGGTCGCAGGCGGGCTGCTTCAGGGCGCGCGTAGCAGCGGCTCACGCGTGCTGCTCGGCGGCGCGTTCGCGATCTGCGCGGCACCGTGCGTCGGCCCATTCCTCGCCGAAGCGTTCGCGGCGGCGGGTAACTCGGACACGGTCATCCGCGGGTCGGCGTGGCTCGCCGCGTACTCGGCGGGCCTCGGCGCCGCGTTCCTGCTGGTCGCCGTCTTCTTCGTGCGCGGCATGACGCTCTTCCGGTGGATGCGCGACCACTACCGCATGTTCTCGCTCGTCGGCGGCGCGATCCTCGTCGTGCTCGGCCTGTTGCTGTTCTTCGACGAGTTCTACCGCGTGCAGATCTACACGCACCGCCTGCTCGAGGCCGTCGGCCTGGGCGATCTTTAGCCGTCCGCGCCTACATTCGTTTGCGCAGCATCCCGAAGACTCCGCGGATCACCTCGCGCTGGATCGCCTGACCCTGGCGCGAACCGAGGAAGTCACCGAGCCCTCCGGCACCGTTCTTCGCCGCTTTGGCCGCCCTCTTGTGCTCCTCCTTGACGAGCGGCGGCTTGTCGGTCGCCGTTGTCTCGAGCCGGGCAGCGAGCAGCTCTCTCGCGCTCTGGCTGTCGACACGAGTGGCGTACTTGGTCGCAAGCGATGACGCAGCGGCAGCGGCCGCGACGTTGTCCGCCGCCCCCATGCGCGAGCGCGGCGCGCGAATCTTCGTATCCACGACGGGAGTCGGCACTCCGCTCTCCGACAGGATGGTCACCGCTGCCTCGCCGGTGCCGAGCTTTGTCAGCAGCTCGTCGAGCTTGTAGTAATCGGACTTCGGAAAGGTTCGCACAGTGGCCCGCAGCGCTTTCTCGTCGTCGGGCGTGAACGCGCGGAGCGCGTGCTGAATTCGATTCCCGAGTTGGGCGAGCACGTCGGCATGGACGTCCTTCGGCGTCTGGGTGATGAAGAAGACGCCGACGCCTTTCGATCGGATGAGTCGCACGGTTTGCGTGACCGATTCGATGAACGCATCCGTTGCGTGGTCGAAGAGGAGGTGCGCTTCGTCGAAGAAGAACACGAGCTTCGGCTTGTCGAGGTCGCCCACCTCCGGCAAGGTCTCGAAGAGCTCGGCCAGGAGCCACATGAGCGCGGTGGAGAACAGCTGAGGCTTGTCTCCGACGGCGGGGAGCTCGAGACACGTGATGACTCCGCGTCCGTCTGGTGCGGTGCGCAGGAGGTCGTTGACGTCGAACTGGGGCTCGCCGAAGAACTCGGTGCCGCCGCCGTCCTCGAGCGTGACGAGCGCCCGCAACAACACTCCGATCGTCTGAGATGCGACACCGCCGATTCCCGTCAGCTCCGCCTTCCCCTCTTTCGAGTCGAGGAAGGTAAGGAGGGCGCGTAGGTCCGAAAGGTCGAGCAGCGGCAACCCTTTTGTGTCTGCGTACCTGAACACGAGTGCGAGGCTCTGCTCCTGTGTTTCGTTCGCCTGCAGGATCTTGCCCAGCAGTTGAGGCCCGAAGTCCGACACGGTCGCGCGGATCGGGACCCCCGGGCCGATTCCGCCGAGCGAGAGATAGTCGACGGGAAAACCGGTGGGCTCGAATTTTTCCCCGAGCTCCTGTGCCCGCTTGGCGGCGGGGCCGGCCGTCTCTCCGGCGGCTGCGACGCCGGACAGGTCGCCCTTGACGTCAGCGGCGAACACCGCTACGCCTTGCTCCGAGAGCTGCTCGGCAAGGACCTGCAGCGTCCTCGTCTTCCCGGTCCCGGTCGCGCCCGCAATCAGACCGTGACGGTTCGCGGTGCGTAGAGGCAGCAGAACCTCGGCGTCCGCTTCGAGTTTGCCGTCGAGAACACCCTTGCCGATTTCTAGCGTGAGCCCCTCGGCGGCGTACGCGGCAGTGATCGCCTTGCTGAACTCGCTCACGGCCCGAGCCTAGACGACCGCCGCAACGCTGGAGGCGGCAGCTTCAGCGAGTCGCGCGAACGAAGCTCGCGGAGCTGAACGAGCAACGGCTCGAGCTCGATGCCGCGATGTGCGGGCGCGAACGGCTCCAATCGCCGTACTGCTTTCTCGAGCTGCCGCTCCGTGCCGATCTTCCGGCCGCGGCCTGCCTGGTACCACGCCACCGCGACGTGCACGAGGCCCTGGAAGAAGTCGCGTTCTCCGGCCGGTGCTGCCCGCCACGCGTCCTCGAGCTCTTCGTGCGCGGCGAAGAACTCGCCCGCCTGGATCAACTCGACGCCCCGGCTAAACGCGGACTCGAACTTCTCCGTCTTCCACCTGGACGTCGTAGGTTCGGAGCTGGATCGCGAGGTCGAACTCGTTCTGCCCGGTCCGAACGTCGTACTGCCAGCCGTGCCAGGGACACGTGAGCACGCAGCCCTCGAGCTCGCCGTCGCCGAGCGGGCCCTGCAGGTGCAGGCAGTGTTGCTGCACGGCGTAGAAGCCCCCGTCGCAGTGAGCGAGCGCGATCTCCTCCTCGCCCGCCTTGATGCTCCGGATCGTTCCGGGCGGAACGTCCTCGGTTCTGGCGACCGTCACGAAGCCGTCTTCCACCCGCGCGACCCTACCAAGGGCTTGAGTGTGGGCGTCCCAGCGCGATACCCTCCCGCCGTGGCGACGATCCTGCTCTGTGGGGTCGATGTCTTCTTTCGGGGCAAGCTCGAGGCATTGCTCCCTGGGCATCACTTCGTCACGACGGACAGTGTCGACTGGCCGGACCTCGTGATCGCCGACATCAGCCGCGTCGACCCGATGGACGTCGCCGATTCGTATCCGGAGATACCAATCCTCGGCTTCGGCGGTCACACCGACACCGCCGGCCTGCGCCGCGCCCACGAGGCGGGGTTCGACCAGGTGCTCGTGAAGAACGCGCTGGCCGACCGTGCGGCTCAGATCGTCGAGGAGCTGACCGCCTGAGTAAAGTGACGCCCCTGTGACCTACATCATCGCCGAGCCCTGCATCGACATCAAAGACCTGTCATGCGTCGACGTCTGTCCCGTCGACTGCATCCACCAGGCCGACCGCATCCTCGTGATCGATCCAGAGGAGTGCATCGACTGCTTCGCCGGGTCGGAGCAACTCGTGACGACGCGCGGCCTTCGCACGTTCGCCGAGCTCGAGAACGAGGCGTGTCGAGTCCTCACCGATGACGGTTTCAAGCCGGCGGTCGTGAAGCGGTTTCGTCGCAAGCAGTTGGTCGACATCGAGCTCGCTCCCGCGTTCGAGGAACGAACGCGCCACGGCGGGATGCGGCTCACCACACGCAACGTTTCCAGGTTCCGCCGCTCGATTCTGGCGACCTCCACCCACCCGTGGCTGTTGGCCGACCAGGACCGAACCGACTCGCTCGCCCCGGGCCAGTTCTTGCCCGCGATCGCCGCACAGCCCAAACGAAACTCGGAGACCTATCGGCTGGGCGTCCTCCACGGTCTGGTGTTCGGTGACGGCAGCTGGAACAAGCAGGAGATTCGCTCCGGCGAGCACCTGCACTACGTACAGTTGTACGGCGAGAAGGTGGCGAAATTCAGAGATTTCTTCGATCAGGTCAACTTCTCACCGTGTCTCGACGTTCATCCGGGGTACGTCGGGACCGGTGTCGTGCGCTCTTCCGCGAACCTGAAGCGCTTGCTCCCGGAGGATGCGGATCCCGAGTACATCACGGGGTTCGTCGACGGCTGGCTCGCCTCTGACGGGGATCGAGTCAAGGCGGGATCGTGGCGGCTACGCTCGACAGACCACGAAGCGCTCGCGTGGCTCGAGCGGGCTGCACCGCTCGCCGGCTTGATCGCAGTTGGCTCCGGCGAGGAAGGCACCCTCGAAACGAACTTCGGCGTGCGCAGCCGCCCCATCCGGTGGCTGTACCTCGCCACACGCGAGGTCTTCTGGCGCGTGATGCGAGTCGACGGGCGGGACCAGGATGAGGAGGACACGTTCTGCGCAGTGGTCCCGGGCAAGCACGAGTTCACGCTCGCCGGGGGCGTTTACACGCACAACTGCGGGGCATGCGAGCCGGAGTGCCCGGTCGAGGCGATCTTTCCGGAGGATGCACTGCCAGACAAGTGGCAGCCCTTCGTGAAGATCAACTACGCGTACGGCGAGGGCTTCGACGTCGTGAACAAGCTCACCGACGAGTACGCCACCGAGCACAACGTGCAGAACCCTCCACTGGAATAACCCTCGGAAAACCGGGTAGGGGACCTTCGTCCACTACCTGAGGAGGTTTGTCACATGCCGCAGGATGCCTGGAGCGCCAAGCGCGAACGTCAGTACGAGCACATCAAGGACTCCGAGGAGAAGCAGGGCCGCTCCGAGAAGCGCGCGAAGGAGATCGCCGCGCGCACGGTCAACAAGCAGCGGGCGGAGTCCGGCGAGACCAAGAGCGACGACTAGCTCTCGGTTGAACGGTAACCCGTAGGTACGCTGGCGGCGTGAAGCCCAAGACCCTGGATCACGTCGCCTTCTGGGTCGCGGAGCGCGAGCCGATCGTCGAGTACCTGACGAAGCATGCAGGCATGCACGTCATCGACGAGCAGGAAGCGTTCACGCTCATCGGCTCGGACGCCCGCCGCGGCAAGTTGACGCTGTTCACCGCGGAGGGCCCGCGCGACCAGGGCGCGTTCAAGCATGTCGCACTCCGCGTCTCCGACCTCGAGCGCGCGAGCTCGGATCTGCCCGGGGGAGAAGCGGAGCTCGGCGAAGGCGTGCAGGTTCGGCTCGTCGAGGCGCCGACGGACGTCGAGTACGACCTCGACCACGTCGCGCTCTACTCCGCGGATCCCGCGGGGACGGCGAAGGAGTACACCGACCTCGGGTTCAACTCCGTCGAGCCGTCGGACGAAGGCCATCCGCGCGTCGAGGTCGGCGGGGCGTACGTCGAGTTTCATCCCGGTGATCCCGGTGAGCCGGACAAGCCGCTGCTGAACCACGTCGCGGTGCTCGTCGACGAGGTCGATCCTGTGATCGCCGAGGCCGAGAAGCGCGACATCGTCGACAACGTCGTCGACGCCGCCAACACGCGAGCAGTGTTCGTGTGGGGCCCGGAGCGCGTGCGCATCGAGTACGTCGAGCACAAGCCGGGATTCGCGCTCAAATAGAAATCGCAGGCGGGGGGATGGCCGGGCTCGCCGCCGCGGCCCGCGCGCGCGAGCTTGGCGGCGCCCCGGTCGTCTTCGAAAAGGGAACGCGGCCCGGCGGTTCGATGCTGCTCTCGAGCTGCGTTATCTGGCGCTACCGGGAGTGGGACGACTTTCGCGCCGAATGCCCGACGGGGGATGGGGCGCTGCAACACGTCGTGTGGGAGCAGCTCGACGACGCGATCGCGTGGCTCGAGTCGCTGGGCGCGCCGGTCGTGCAGCACGACACCGGAAACCCACGCACCGTCGGGAAGCGCTTCGATCCGCGCGGGCTGACGGAGACGCTCGTGCGCGCCGCAGTCGACGTTCGTCTGGGCGCGGTCGCCGAAGAGCCGGTGATCCTCGCGACGGGCGGCTTCCAGGGCAGCGCAGAGCTCGTTGCGGAGAACATCGCGCCCGCGGCTCCGCTGCGACTTCGGGCAAACCCGTGGAGTAGCGGTGACGGCCTGCGCCTGGGGCTTGCGCGCGGCGCGGAGCTCTCTGCCGGGCTCGATGAGTTCTACGGGCGCAACATGCCCGACGCCGACTTCAGCGAGGAACAGTTCGTCCCGCTCGCCCAGCTGTACGGCCGTTTCGCCCGCGTGTACAACGAACGCGGTGAGGAGTTCTTCCCCGGAGAGGTGTCATGGTCGGAGAACGATCTCGTTCAGGCCACCTCGCGCCAGCCCGGTGCCAAGGCGTGGTACGTGCTCGACGATGCCGCACTCGAGCGGCAGGTTCGCGACCGCACGGTCGCGGACATGGTTGCGGCGGCGCCTACCCAGGTGAGCCCCGCAGAGCTACCGTTCGCCGTGCCCCCCGGAGCACGCGTCGCGGTGCGCGTGTCACCCGGCATCACGCACACGATCGGCGGCCTGTGCATCGACGAACGCGCACGGGTCGTCGGCGCAGACGGTCTCTACGCCGCCGGTGCGGATGTAGGCGGCGTCTCCACCGGCGGGTACGCGAGCGGCCTGGCCGCAGCGCTCGTCTTCGGCCGGATCGCCGCCGAGTCGGCGCTACAGAGCCTGTAGATACGCGCAGAGGCGCGAATCGTTCGGCAAAGGAGAGGGGGCGATCTTGATCACCTGCTCCTCACCGTCGTCGACCGCGACCTTCGAACCGAGCTCCGGCACCTCGCCGTCGGCCTCGCGCAGCTCGTAGCCGCTGGACTTCCAGATGAAGAGGAGGTGCGTGCCCTTGCCGTTGCGATCGGCCATTGGCCGCGCATCCTACTCAGCGTGAGGTCGCGTAGGGCGGGAGGACGACGCGGATCGTGGTGCCGGCGCCTTCTCCCTGGTCCACCGTCAGCAGGCCGTTGAGCGTCCGCGCCCGCTCCGCCAGCTCTTCGAGCGTGCGCAGCCGGCGTTCTCCCGGTGCATCGTCGGCGATCGTCGTCTCGACACCGCCGTCAGCAGTCTCGCTCATCGTCACCTTGAGCGTCTTCGGTGGCCCGCGCCGCACGGCCTGGTCGAGCGCTTCGCGGATGATCTGGTACATCGCAGCCTGCGTCTTCTCGGCGAGGCGCTCCGCTGCCTCCACGTCGACTTCGACGTGCATGCGGTGGGCGAGCGCGATCTGGTCGGTCAGCGCGCGCACCGCAGGCCCGAAGCCCTGGTCCCGCAGCACCACGGGCTCGAGGTTGAACGAGAGGTTCCGCAGCTGCCCGATCGTCGCGCGATGTCGCTCGAGCGCACGCCCGATGATCTCCTCACCTTCCTTGCTGCGCCCCTCGACGACCGAATTGAGCCCGGCATCAAGGAGCAGCGCCACGCCCGAGAGCGACTGCACCGCGCCGTCGTGCAGCTCATTGGCGAGCCGGCGCCGCTCGTCCTGCTCGGCGGTGATCAGCTGATCCGACAACCGTGACCGTTCTGCTTCGCGGACGCGCGCGTCGGCGAGGAGCTGCGCGTTCTCGTGCTCGCGCGCCGCGAAGTCCGCGAGCACGGTTGCGCGCACGACGTCGTCGCGTTCGAAGGGACGGTCGCGCGTCAGCCGCAGTGCACCGATCTCTTCGTCGTGTGCCTGGAGCGGGATGACGATCGCGTTCTCCGCCGGCGCCTGTCGCGGCCGCTCGCCCGGAGACAGCAGGCGCGCGCGTGCTTCGAAGAGGCGTTCCGCTTCCTGGCGGGTCCGCTCGAGGACGTCCGCGCCGCCGGCGATCGAACCCATGGTCTCGACGAGCGACTCGAGGAACCGCGCCTCGCTCGTGAGCTCCTCCTCCGCCGCCTCGTGCCGGCGCCGCTCCGTGACGATCAGCGACGCTGCCACGATCCCTGCGACGACGATCGCCAGCGCGAGCGCCGCCAGTGTCAGCGGATGGCTCCCGAGCGCGATCGCCAGTACCACCAGCGCCGCGGCGGCGGCGAATGCCAGCACGAGCAGGCCCGCCCTGGATGCGATGTCGAAAGGAATGCGCATGCAGCGCGGCGCGCGGGGCCTCAGTCGATGATTGCTTCGCGCAAGGCAATCGCAACCGCCTGCGTGCGCGTGTCCGCTTCGAGCTTGGCCAGGATGTGCCGCACGTGGCTCTTGACGGTCTCCTGGCTGATGAAGAGCTTCGCCGCGACGTCCTGGTTCGACATTCCGTCAGCGAGGAGCTGCAGGATCTCCCGCTCGCGCCCGGTGAGCATCTCGTCCTTGTCCTTGCCGGTGAGGAACGCCGGCATCAGCGCCGGGTCGACGTAGCCCTCGCCGCCGGCAACCTTTTCGATTGCGCGCAGCAGCGTCTGATGCGGCGCCTCTTTCAGGATGTAGCCCTTCGCGCCCGACTCGAGCCCGCGTCCGAGCAGCGAGCGCTCGCTGTACGCGGTGAAGATCAGCACGGCCGACTCCGGCACCCTCTCGGTGAGGATCTTCGTCGCCTCGAGCCCGTCCATCCCGGGCATGCGAACGTCCATGATCACGACGTTCGGCCGGCGCCGTTCGGCGAGCGCGACCGCACTGGCGCCGTCGGAGGCCTCACCGATCACGCGGATGTGCGGCGCGCGGGAAAGGGAGAGCCGCAGCCCCTCTCTCACGACCTCGTGGTCGTCGACGATCAGGCAGGTGATCTCAGAGGGGGTCGACACCGTGCGCGGATGATATTCGGCTAAACGGTCATTGACAGCTGCTCGGGCTCGGGAGGAGGGGTCAAACGGACTTTCCGGCGGTCCCTGATTCCGTGCTCCCGCGCCAGTCTGGAGACTTCGCTCCGCAGCGGATTCCGCTCGTTTGCCCCCAGATAGGCCCGGCGGTTCGCGTAGAGCCGCTCGTAGAGCGGCAGCTGCTCGGGCCAGTCCTCGGCCAGATGCTCGAGGAAGTGCTCCCGCGTTCCCGGCCGCAGATAGAGGAGATTCGTCCAGATCCCGGTCGCACCCGCCTCGCGGGCGGCGCGCACGACCTCGCGCAGCTGCTCCGGACGGTCGGAGATGCCGGGCAGGATCGGTGCCATGCCCACGCGTGCGTTCACGCCCGCGTCGACGAGTGTCTTCAGCGCCTTCAACCGCTGTCGCGGATGCGCGGTCGACGGTTCCGTTCGCTTCCAGACGTCCTCGTCGAGCGTCGGGATCGAGAACGTGACGCTCACGTCGGCACGCTGAGCCGCGGCGACGAGCACGTCCACGTCGCGCACGATCATCGGCCCGCGCGTGATGATCCCGAACGGATTCGCTGCGTCGCGCAGCACTTCGAGACAGCCGCGCGTGAGCTTGTACCTGCCTTCCGCCGGCTGGTAGGGATCTGTCGCGGCGCCGATCGTGATCAGCTCGCGCTCCCACGTCGAACGGGCGAGCTCACGCCGCAGGATCTCCGCGATGTTCGTCTTCACTCGGATCGACGTGCCGTAGCGGTCGTCGGACGGACGGTCGCTGCGACGCTCGAACGCGCGGACGTAACAGAAGGTGCAGCGGTGCACGCAGCCCATGTACGGGTTCAACGACCACTTGAAGCCCATGCCCTTCACCGGATTCAGGGCGCTCTTGCAGGGCTCTTCGCGATACTCGATCCGCATGGCGGGAGCGAGCAGTATAGAACATACGTTCGTGTCGCTCGAGGAGGGCGTCCAACGGCTGACCCTGCCGCTGCCGACCGGCCCGAGGCACGTCCATTGCTATCTGGCGCACGGCACCCTCTTCGACACGGGCCTCGGCGTCGGCGAGGCGCCCTGGCAGGCCGTGGAGGCCGAGCGGATCGCGATCACCCACTTCCACCCCGATCACGTGGGCGGGGCGGAGGAGGCCGCTCGCGAGACGGGAGCGCCCGTCTTCCAGGGCGGCCTCGACTACGCCCAGTGCGAGCGCGTCTGGGGCAGTGACGACTGGCCGGAGCGGATGGCCTTGTGGTTCGTGCGGCACGGGGCGCCGGCTCCAATCGCTGACGATCTGATCAAGGAAGGTCATGCGTTCGCTCCGTTCATCCGCTACGCGCTCGATCCGGACCTGCTCTACGAGGGCAGCGAGGTCGGCGGCTGGGAGGTGATCGAGTTGCCCGGCCACGCGGACGGCCACCTCGGCTTCTTGCGCGACGGTGTGCTGATCGGCGGCGACCATCTGCTGCAGAAGATCTCGCCGGCGGTCGGGCTCTATCCCGAGAGCAAGCCGGATCCGCTCGGCGACTACCTCGCGTCGTTGCAGCGAACGATCGAGCTGACGCCGCGCATCGTGTACCCCGGTCACGGCGAGCCGATCCACGACGCCGCCGGGCGCGCGCGCGAGCTGATCGCGCACCATCGCTCGCGGCTGGACGACACCGAGGCTGCGCTCTCCACGAGCCCGCGCACGGCCTACGAGATCTCGCTCGAGGTCTTTGGCGCGGAGCTCGCTCCCACACAGCGCCGCTTCGCGGTGGCGGAGACGCTTTCCCACCTAGAGCGGCTTGTCCGGGAGGATCGGGGCCGCCGCGACGGGGCCGACGGGCGCGTTACCTATACTTCACGCCCAGTTGGACGACGAAATCCCGCCTAGTACCAACGCCCACGGGGTCGGGGCGTGACGATCCTGCTAGAGCTCGTCGCGGTCGGCGTTCTCATCCTGTTGAACGCCTTCTTTGTCGCGGCCGAATACGGCCTCGTCACTGCCCGGCGGACCCGGATCGTCGAGCTGCACCATCAGGGCAACCGCCGCGCCCGCGAGGTGCTGCGTATCACCTCCGATCCGCCGCGGTTCATCGCAGCGATGCAGCTCGGTGTCACGCTCACGTCACTGGCGATCGGTGCGCTCGGCGAGCACGCCCTGTCCAAGATCTTCGACCATTTCCTCGCGACGCTGCTCGCGGTCGTGCTCGCGTACCTGATCCTCACGTTCCTACACGTCGTGATCGGCGAGCTCGTGCCGAAGGGAATCGCCCTCGGCCATTCGGAAGGGACGGCGCTCGTCGTGGTCGCGCCCGTGCGTCTCTTCTTCATTCTCATGCGCCCGCTGATCTGGATCCTGCAGCGGGCGACCGAGCTCGTTCTGCGCGGGCTCGGTTTACAAGCCCCGGGTGCTGACGACGACGTCCACTCGGAAGCCGAGCTGCGGATGCTCGTCTCCCAGTCGACCGCGCACGGCGAGATCCAGCAGCAGGAGCAGGAGATGCTCTACAAGGTGTTCGACTTCGCCGACAAGGAGGCGAAGGACGTGATGGTCCCGCGGCCGGAGGTCGTCGCGCTCTCGATCGACCTACCGCCGGAACAGTGCCTCGAAGCCGTGATGGACTCGCCCTACACGCGGTATCCCGTCTACCGCGAGACCCTCGACAGCGTCGTGGGCATCCTGCACGTGCGCGATCTCTTTCGTGCGTTGCGCGATCGCGGCATGCACGAGGTGAAGGTGGAGGACATCATCCGGCCCGCGCACATCGTTCCCGAGACGAAGGACCTCGCGGCGCTGCTCGGAGAGTTCAGGCGCGCGAACCAGCACATGGCGGTCGTCATCGACGAGTACGGCGACATGGAGGGCATCGTCACGCTCGAGGATCTGCTCGAGGAGATCGTCGGCGACATCGAGGACGAGTTCGACCTGCCGAACGAGTCGATCGAGCAGGTCGACGAGGACACCGTGATCATCGACGGGACGTTTCCGATCGACGATTTCAACGAGCGTTTCACCACCACGCTGCCGGACGAGGACTACCACACGATGGCCGGATTCGTGTTCGGGCTGCTCGGCCGCCAACCCGAGTCGGGCGACACGCTCAACCACGACGGGATGCGCTTCGACATCCTCGAGGTCGAAGGCTCGCGGATCCTCAAGCTCGCGGTGACGTTCGAGCTGCGGCGCGAGCAGCGAGACCGCGACGACGTCGAGCGCGAGGCGCTCGAGGCCGAGCTCTTCGACGCAGAAAACTAGAGGCGCGTTTCCAGCAGGTCGCCCAGCGCGCTCTCGGCGCCCGCCGCACGTAGCTCGTCGACTGTCTCCGCGCCGAGCGAATCGACGGTCCACGCCAGCACCTTGCGCTGCGTTTCCGTTTCCTCCGGGTCGATCGCCGCGCCGACCTCGGTGAAGATTCGCTGCGAGGCGCCGAGCATTCTCGCGGCCTCTTCTGGATCCTCTGCAAGCATCGCGAGCTCCGCCAGCCCGCCGAGGCAGTAGGCCGTGAGCTCGCGGTAGCCGATCTTGCGGGCGATGCCAATGCTCTCGAGCAGCGCTTCGCGCCCGGCGGCGGTTTCGCCCAGCGCCAGGTACGAGCGGGCGAGATTGTGGAGCGCGATCCCGAGGCTGTCGATGTCGCTCGTCTCGCGGGAGAGCTCGACCGCCGGCAACAGGTAGCCGACTGCAGTCTTCGGATCGTTGCGCATGCTTGCGATCGCGCCGAGATTCGACAACGCGACGGAGAGCCGGCTCTTCTTTCCCTGCTCGCGGAAGAGCGGCACGCTCTCCTCGTAGAGCACGACTGCGCGATCGAGATCTCCTTTCGCGAGCGCGACGCTGCCGAGCTCGGCAATCGCCCGCCCGACCTCTTCGCCGTCGTCGAGCTCGCGATAGAGCGCGAGCGCCTCCTCCCAGAGCTTCTGCGCGACGTCGAGGTCGCCCTGTCGGAACGGAAACGTCGCGCCGTTCATCACGACCCGCGCGCGGGTCGGCTTTTCCGCGTCAGCGGTCCGCAGGATGAGCCGGTCGAAGACGCGACGTCCCTCGCTCAGGTAACCGCGGACGACCCAAAACCAGCGCGCCGCCAAAGCCAGCCGGAGCTCCAGCTCGAGGTCGTCGGCGTCGACGGCCCAGGCGAGTGCTGCGCGGAGGTTGTCGTGCTCCCGCTCGAAGCGCCCATACGAGCTCTCGGTGTCGTCGCCCGCGAACATTGCTGCCGACGCTGCTTCAGCAACGCCCAGCACGTGCTGCGCGTGACGCGCTCGAAACTCAGCCGCTTCTCCGGAGCGCTCGAGCTGCTCCGCTGCGTACTCGCGGATCGTCTCGAGCATGCCGAACCTGGGCTCGGGCGCTCCGGGGTCGAGCCGGCGGACGAGGTTCTCGTCCACCAGAGCCGAGAGAACCGTGAGGACGTCGAGCCCAGGATCTGCGCACACGGCTTCCGCCGCGTCGAGCGTCCAGCCTCCGGGGAAGACGGCGAGGCGCGCGAACAGCGTCTGCTCTGCTTCGTCCAGGAGCTCGTGACTCCATTCGAGCGTCGAACGGAGCGTCTGCTGGCGTGCGGGCAGGTCGCGGGCGCCGCCCGTAAGGAGGTCGAGAATCTGATCGAGCCTGCGGCTCATCGTCTCGGGCGAAAGCAGCTTGGACCGTGCGGCCGCGAGCTCGATCGCGAGCGGCAGTCCGTCCAGCCGTTCGCAGATCCGGCCGACGGCGCCCGCGTTTTCCTCGTTGAGCTCGAACGCGGGATCGACGGCGCGGGCGCGGGCGACGAACAGCCGGATCGCGTCCATCGTGGCCAGCTCCTCGAACGTGGTCCCGCTCTGCTTCGGCAACTCGAGCGGCGGGACCGGATACTCGTGCTCGGCCGCGAGGCGAAGCGGCGAGCGGCTCGTTGTCAGAACGAGCAGGCGTGGCGCTGCTGCGAGCAGCCGCGCGACCACGTCGGTGTCGGGCACGAGCTGTTCGAGGTTGTCGAGCAGCAACAGCATGCTCTTGTCGCCGAGATGCTCGGTAAGCGCCTCCTCCGGCGAGGAGCCTTCCGGCACATCGAGCGCGTGCGCGATCGTCGACTCGAGCAACTCCGGATCGCGAACCGGCGCGAGGTCGACGAAGACGGCGCCGTCGCGAAGCTCGGGGCCAAGCTCGGCGGCGACGGCGAGCGCGAGCCGCGTCTTGCCGGTTCCGCCCGGGCCGGTCAACGTCACGAGCCGCACGTCGTCGCGCCTGAGCAGGCCGGAGACCGCCGCGGCTTCGAGCCTGCGGCCGATGAGCGGCGTGGGCGGCACAGGCAGCCGAACGCGACCCGCCTCGGGCGGTTCCGGGGCGGTGAGCGCGGAGTCCTGGCGCAGCATCTGCCGCTCGAGCTCTTGCAGCTCGGGGCCGGGGTCGATGCCCAGCTCCTCGACGAATGTGTCGCGCGCAGCCCGGTAGGCCTCGAGCGCGTCTCGCTGACGGCCGGACCGGTAGAGCGCGAGCACGTACTGGTAGCGGAACCGTTCGCGGAATGGGTCCGCGGCGATGAGCCGTTCGAGCTCGGAGACGAGCTCGTCGTGCCGTCCGAGCGCGAGCTCGGCGTCGTTCAACAGCTCGAGCGCACGCAGACGCCGGTCCTCGAGCCGTGCTGCCTCCGTCTGCGCAACAGGCTCGCCGCCGAGATCGGCGAGGGCCGAGCCACGCCAGAGGCCGAGCGCCGTCCGCAGGTCCTCCGCCGCATCGGCCGGCTGTGAGCTCGAAAGCGACTTCGCCGCACCCGCCACCAGACGGTCGAAGCGTTCGAGGTCGAGCTCGCCCGGCGCGACGCGCAGCCGATAGCCCGTTCCGTGCGTCTCGATCCGGTCCGCACCGAGTGCCTGGCGAAGGCCGTGGACGTAGACCTGGAGCGACTGCGCGGCCGACCGCGGCGGAGTCCCGCCCCAGAGCTCGTCGATCAGGCGCTCCCGGGCGACGACCTCGTTGGCGCTCAGCAGCAAGACGGCCGCGAGTGCGCGCTGCTTCGGCGCACCGAGCCCGACCGGACTGTGATCTACGACGGCCTCAACAGGCCCGAGCAGGCGGAATTCCGTTCCTCGACCCCCCTTAAGCAGACGCCAAGTGAATCTTAAGCGCCCGGATCGATGGTGCTCCCAGACCAACCCCGCGAAAGGAGAACACCATGATTCGAGCAGGAGACACACTCGAGAATCCCGTCACCGGAGAGCGCCTCGTCTTCCGCAAGACGTCGCGTGAGACCGGCGGCCAGGCCGTCGTGATCGAGACCTTCGTGCAGCCGAACGGCTTCGTGGCGGCAGCGCACGTTCATCCCGCCCAGGAGGAGCGCTTCGAGATCCTCCGCGGCTCGCTCGGCTTCAAGATCGGCGGCAAGAAGCTCGTCGCCGGCCCCGGACAGAGGCTCACCGTCCCTGCCGGAACGGCGCACAAGTTCTGGAACGCCGGTGACGACGAGGCGCACTTCGTCTGTGAGATCCGCCCCGCGCTGCAGTTCGAGTCGCTGATCGAGACGATGTTCGCGCTCGCGGCCGACGGCAAGACGAACCGCAAGGGGATGCCGAACCCGCTGCACCTCGCCGTGATCGCGAACGAGCACTTCGGCACGGTCCAGCTGCCGTTCCCGCCCGCGATCCTCCAGCGGCTCGCGCTCGCGATGGGCGCACCGCTCGGACGGCTCTGCGGTTACGGCCCGACGTACGCCAGCGAGGCCGCGCTGCCCGTCGCGGCTGTGGCCTAGGCCGGCCGTGCGTCGCCGCCTGATCATCGGCGCGCTGTTCACGGCGCTGCTCGTGCTCGCACTCGTCGGCTTCGTGCTGCGCCTGCCACGCACGGCGGTCGCAGCCTGACGCGCAAACGGGAGCCCGCCGACCGGCGGGCTCCGCTCTCTTCGACTACGAAAGGACTGGAGACATGCACGACACGTTGACAACAGCACTGCCTGCGTCCTGGCTCGCCACACGACTGCGCATCGACGGCGCCCAGCTCGAGCGTCTACGCGAGCGGGGAGAGTTGATCGCCGTGCGCGACGACGATCGTGGTGAATGGTGCTATCCCGCCTGGCAGTTCGGTCCGGGTGGAGACGTGCCGCAAGGCGTGCGCCAGGCAGTCGCGGCCGCGCGGGCCGCCGGCCTCGGCGAGGCTCGCTTGATCGCACTGCTCAGGCGTCGTGTCGGGCTGATGGGCGGCGGGCGCTTCCTCGACCTGCTCTTCGAGGGTCGCTCGGACACGGTCGTGGACGCGATCCGCACAGGTGCTGCAGAAGCGTGAGCGCAGGGAAGTCTCTGGCTACGATGACGAGCAGAACTTCCGGGGTCTGAACCACTCACCAACAAGGAGAAGCATGCTTCGCATTCGTCTCGCAATCGTCACGGTGCTCGGCGCCGCGCTCGTGATCGCGGCAACCGCTTCGGCGGCCGTGCCGACGCTCAAGGGCACCGTCGGGCCCGGCTTCACGATCTCGCTCAAGAAGGGCACGGCGAAGGTCACGAAGCTCAAGGCGGGCAAGTACAAGATCGTCATCAAGGATCTCTCGAACCTCCACAACTTCCATCTGAGCGGCCCCGGCGTCAACAAGAAGACCGGTGTCGGCCCGAAGGGCACGTTCACGTGGACGGTCACGCTCAAGAAGGGCACGTACAAGTACATCTGTGATCCACACGCGGCGATCATGAAGGGCACCTTCAAGGTCACCTGAGGCCAAAACCGCTCCAAGCCCCCTCGCGTATGGACAGCCATACACACAAGCGAGGGGGCTTTTCAATGCTCAAAACGACACTGTTCGCACTGGTCGCAGCCGCCGTCGCGGTGGCGATGGTGGCATCCGCGCAAGCAAAGTCCAGCGGCCTGACTGGTGAGGTCGGCCCCGGCTACAGCATCGAGGTGCAGAAAGCCGGCAAGGACCTGAAGACGATCAAGGCCGGCACGTACAAGATCAAGGTGGAAGACAAGGCCTCGATCCACAATTTCCATCTCACGGGTCCCGGCCTGAACAAGAAGACGGGCATCTCGTTCAAGGGCGAGACGACCTGGACGATCAAGCTCAAGCCCGGCCGCTACACGTATCAATGCGACCCGCATGCCGCGCTCGGCATGAAGGGCCACTTCAAGGTCACTGCGTAAGCGGTAGTTCCTCGATCTGGCCGTCTTCGATCCGGAAGGCGGCCAGATCGTCCTTGCCGATCGAGTAGACGAGGTAGGGCTTCCCCGCCCAGAGCCCGATGTTCTCGACATCCGTTCGCGATGGTCGCGCCGGTGCCGAGATGTGCGAGTGGAAGACGGCCAGCTCGTAATCCTCGTCTTCGGCGAACCAGATGTTTGGGTCGTCGAACTCGAGCTCGAAGCGGTACGGCGACGAGGCGGCGTTGCGTCCCGGCTCGTAGCGCTCGGCGCGGCCGTCGCGGAGGAACACGAGCCCGCACGCTTCGTTCGGTGCCTCGCGCTTCGAGTGCGCGACGAGCTGCTCGCGCACCTCGCCAGGGATCACCACCAGATCGTTCGCTCCATCGCCTGCTCGACGTCCTCCGCGTCCCAGAAGTCTGCGGAGAGGTACTTCCAGCCGGCGTCCGCAAGGATTGCGACGACGACGCCTTCGTCGAGCTCGGCCGCGAGCTTGCGCGCGACGTGGCCGACCGCGCCGGCGGAGACTCCGGCGAAGAGCCCGTCCTCGTCGAGCAGCCGCCGCACTTCGCGCACGGATTCTTCGTTGGACACGAGGACTTTCCGGTCGAGCTTCGACGCGTCGAGGATCGGCGGGACGTACCCGTCGGCGAGGGAGCGCAGCCCCATCACCGGATCGCCCGGGAGCGGCTCGGCGGCGGCGACGATCACGTCGGGAAACGACTCGCGCAATCGCTCGCCGGTTCCCATCAGCGTTCCGCCCGTTCCCAACCCGGCGACGACGATGTCGACGCGGTCGAGCGCTTCCGCGATTTCGGCTCCGGTGCCTTCGTAGTGCGCGCGCGGGTTCGCCGCGTTCGCGTACTGGAACGGCATGAAGTACTTCGGCTCGCGTTCGGCGAGGTCGAGCGCGAGCCGCACCGCGCCGTTCGAGCCTTCGGCGCCCGGCGAGTAGACGATGTTCGCGCCGTACAGCCGCAGCAAGCGCTTGCGTTCCTCTGTCGCGTTCTCCGGCATCACGCACGTGAGCCGGTAGCCCTTGAGCTTCGCTATGAGCGCGAGTGAGATGCCTGTGTTGCCGCTCGTCGGCTCGAGCAGCTCGCGGCCGGGCTCGAGCTCGCCGGCGCCTTCGGCCGCTTCGATCATCGCCTTGGCGACCCGGTCCTTGATCGAGCCGGTGGGGTTCTGGCCTTCGAGCTTCGCGTAGATCTGCACAGCGCCCGCCGGCTTCAGCTCGACGAGCGGTGTGTTGCCGACCAGGTCGAGAAGGTTTTGCGCTACGCGCGTCTTAGCCACCGGCCATGGCCGGTAGCAAGATCACCGTCGAGCCGGGACGCACCTCTGTCTCGATCCCGTCGAGCGTGCGCACGTCTTCGCCTTCGACGTAAACGTTGACGAACGGCGCGAGCTCGTCGTCTTCGATCAGCTGGGTGCGCAACGCAGGAAACCGTCCCATCAGGTCGTCGAGCAGCTCGCGCACGGTGTCGCCGATTGCGGGCAGCTCGCGCTGGCCGCCGGTCTGCTCGCGCAGCGTCGGTGGGATGCGAACCTTCGTCACGTTAGCTCCTTGTTGCCTGCGCAGAACTCGACGTAGTCGATGTAGTCGGTGATCGTCGGGTGCTCGCCGCAGACGGGGCAGTCCGGGTCGCGGCGGAGCTTCACTTCGTCGAACTCGGCGGAGAGCGCGTCGAAGAGCAGTAGGCGGCCAATGAGCGGCTCACCGATTCCGAGCGCCAGCTTCAGTGCCTCGCTTGCCTGCAGCGAGCCGATCACGCCGGGCAGCACGCCAAGCACGCCACCCTCGGCGCACGACGGTGCGAGCTCCGGCGGCGGCGGCGTGGGGAAGAGGCAGCGGTAACAGGGTCCCTCGTGCGGCTTGAAGACAGTGACTTGTCCCTCGAAGCGGTAGATCGAGCCGTGCACGACGGGAATCCCGTGCCAGACGGACGCGTCGTTCACGAGGTAGCGCGTCGGGAAGTTGTCGGCGCCGTCCACGATCACGTCCCAGCTGTCGGCGAGGATCCGCTCGATGTTCTCCGAGGTGAGACGCTCCTTGTAGGCGACCACCTCGACGTCCGGGTTCAGCGCCTCGATCGCGCGCTTTGCCGACTCGACCTTCGGCTCGCCGAGCGACTCGGTCGAGTGGACGATCTGGCGCTGGAGATTCGATTCGTCGACGACGTCCGCGTCGACGATGCCGAGGCGGCCGACTCCGGCCGCTGCGAGATAGAGCGACGCCGGCGAGCCGAGGCCGCCCGCGCCGATCAGGAGAACCTTCGCGTCGAGCAGCTTCAGCTGTCCTTCCTCTCCGACCTCGGGGATCAAAAGGTGGCGGCTGTAGCGCGCGCGGCGCGGCGCATCCAGGCCGACGTGGAGCTGCACGGGAAAGCCGTTGCGCTTCCAGTCGGTGAACCCGCCGGCCAGCGAGGTGACCTCCTCGTACCCGAGCTCCGAGAGCGTCTTCGCCGCGAACGCCGATCTGTTGCCGACGGAGCAGTAGATGAGGACCGGCCGGGTCGGGTCAGGGGCTGCGCGCTCGATCCGCGACTCGAGATTGCCTCGAGGAATGTGAACGGCGCCCGGGATGTGACCCTCGTCCCATTCGTTCTGCTCGCGGACGTCGAGGACGAGCGGCGTCTCGGTTTCGATCAGCGCCCGCGCGTCGGTCGCGTCGATCTCGGAGATCTCGGCTCGGACCTGTTGCAGGAGCTCTCGGTAGGTCGGCATCGCTTTCCTAAATATAGCTTTGCTGTGTCCGCTAGCGTCGCCGGCGATGAGTGCTCGGGTTCGGGTCTGGCTGATCGTCGGCGTGGCTGCCGTCGTCGTCGCGGGTACCGCGGTCGGAGTCACGCTCGCCACCCGGACCGACGTGAAGAAATCGACGAGCGCGCCGCCGCCCTACGCGAGCGACCCGACCGCCGCGCCGGAGATCGGCCAGGCGGTGCAGGAGGCGCTGAAGGCGTGGCCCGCGGGAACCGCGCGTCGATTGCGGATCCTCGCCGCCCGCTATCCGCGGAGCGCCCTCGTGCGGCTCGAGCTCGGCCTGGCGCTCGCGCTCACCGGGCAACAGGCGGACGCGAAGACCGCGTGGCAGGACGCGAAGAAGGTTCAGCCGGATTCACCGTCGGCGGTGCGCGCCGACGATCTGGCGCATCCGAACGCGCCTCCCGGCCTGCCTCCGTTCGTGCCGAGCTTCTCGCAGCCGACGAGCGCCGCGCAGACCCACCTGCTCCGCGGCGCGGCCTTTCAGCAGGCTCTTCGTCCCGTCTCTGCAGAGCGCGAGTTCAGGACCGCCGCTGCTGTCGCGCCGAACGACCCCGAGGCACTCACGGCCGAGGCCGTCGGTCTCTACGACAAGGACCGTCCCGCCGCGGCTTTCTCGCGGCTCGGGCCTCTGTCCAAGCGCTTCCCGAAGGCGCAGACCGTGCGCTTCCACCTCGGCCTCCTCCTCATCTACTTCGGGGACCTCCCTAGTGCCCGTCGCGAATTGACCCTTGCCCGCGCGCAAGGCCCGACGACCCCGCTTGGAAAGAGGGCCCAAACGCTTCTTCGGGCAGGTCGAAACGGCTAGGACCATCTGGCACAAAGATGAGCCGTTCGGCCTATAGCGCCCATCCGGCTCAGCTGGCACAGTGCGGCATCGCAAGAACGCCTGTCCTGGAGGGGGGACGGAGTGAGCGCAACCGAGGAAGCCGTAGCACCGAAGACCGTCGTCGACTTGCTCGAGACGGATGACGCGAAGGCGCTGCTGGATGCCGCGCGTGAGAATGGGCGCCTGAGCGCCGACGAGATCGCCGTCGCACTCGACGAGCTCGATCTCGAGCCGACGCAGATCGACGACTTCTACCACGCACTCGAAGAGCTCCAGATCGAGGTGGTTGCCGCCGAGGAGGAGGAGCAGCGCCCGGTCGAGGCGCCGCGCGAAGTGTCGACGGATTCGCTCCAGCTCTTCCTCAAGGACATCGGCAAGGTGGATCTGCTCACCGCCGCCCAGGAGGTCGAGCTCGCGAAGCGGATCGAGCGCGGTGACCACAGCGCGAAGCAGGAGATGGTCGAGGCGAACCTGCGCCTCGTCGTCTCGATCGCGAAGAAGTACCGTAACCAGGGCCTGCCGTTCCTCGACCTGATCCAGGAGGGGACGATCGGCCTGGTCCGCGCCGCCGAGAAATTCGACTACCGCAAGGGCTTCAAGTTCTCGACGTACGCCACCTGGTGGATCCGCCAGGCGGTCGCGCGGGCGCTCGCCGACAAGGCGCGCACGATCCGGATGCCGGTGCACGTCGTGGAGAAGCTGAACAAGATCGTCCGCTCCGAGCGAAAGCTCCGTGCCGAGCTGGGCCGCGAGCCGAACGCCGCCGAGATCGCCCGCGATCTCGACCTGACGAGCGACGAGGTCGAGCACATACGCCGGAGCGCCCAGACACCCGTCTCGCTCGAGAAGCCGGTCGGCGACGAGGACGAATCGGAGTTCGGGCACTTCATCACCGACGAGAACATGCCGCTGCCCGACGAGGAGGCAGAGGTCACGATGCGCAAGGAGACGCTGATCAAGATCCTAGGCACGCTGTCCAGCCGCGAACGACAGGTGCTCGAGCTTCGCTACGGCCTCGACGGCCAGCATCCGCGGACGCTCGACGAGGTCGGCCGGACGTTCAACGTGACCCGGGAGCGGATCCGGCAGATCGAGAACCAGAGCCTGAAGAAGCTTCGCGCCCTCGCCGACGCGGTCAAGCTTCGCGACGTCGCCTGACTTAATAGACTTCCGTACATGAGAAAAAAGCTCGTCTGTCTTTTGGCGGCGATCTTCGCGGCTGCTCTCCTGGCGTCCCCCGTGCTGGCGGGACATCCGAGCAAGGCCGGCTCGACGATCGTGGCCAAGGGCTAGTCAAGTTCGGTTTACGTAGACTCGCCGGCCGTGGACGCTAGCTGGGTGGAAGAGCTGCGCGAGTTCATCGCGATCCCGAGCGTGAGCGCGGATCCCGCGCACGCTGACGACGTGCGCAAAGCCGCCGAGTGGGTGCGGGACTTCGTGAAGCGCATCGGCGGCGAGGCCGAGCTCGTGCCCTACGGCGAGCGCGACCTTGTCATCGGCGACATTCCGGCGAACGCGAACGGCGGCGCCGCGGACGCGCCCACGGTGATGATCTACGGCCACTTCGACGTGCAGCCGCCCTCGCCGCTCGAGCTCTGGGAGACGCCGCCCTTCGAGCTCGCCGAGCGCGACGGCTGGTACTACGCGCGCGGCATCGCCGACGACAAGGGCCAGCTCTTCACGCTGCTGAAGGCCGCCCAGCTGCTGCGCGAGCAGAACGCGCTGCCGGTGAACATCAGAATCGTCTCCGACGGCGAGGAGGAGATCGGTGGACACTCCGTCGTCGACTTCCTCGAAGCTGACGAGCGCGGTGCCGACGTCTGCATCATCTTCGACGGCGGCATGACGCGGCCCGAGCAACCGGAGTTCGGGCTCGCCACGCGCGGCCTCGTCGCGTTTCAGCTCAAGGTGAAGACCGGGGACCGCGACATGCACTCCGGTTATTACGGCGGCGCTGCGCTCAACGCGATTCACGTGCTGATGCAGGCGCTCTCCGCAGTCGTCGCCCGGGACGGACTGCTGCCGGACGCGCTCCGCGTCGGCCGCGAGGCGCTGTCGCAGCTCGAGGTCGACAGCCTCAAGAGCCTGCCGAAGGGCGCGGAGATCCTCGACGAAGCGGGCGCGACGCCGCTCGACCCGAAGGCGGCCGACGATTTCTACGACCGGACCTGGGCCGAGCCCTCGCTCGACGTGAACGGCATCCAGGGCGGCAAGCCCGATTTCGTCAACACGACCTTGATCGTCGAGGCGGCGGCGCGCTTCACGGTGCGACTGGCGCCGGGCCAGGATCCAGAGCGGATCGCGGCGGCGGTTGAGAGGCTCATCCGTGCCGCAGTGCCCGACGACGCCTCCGTCGAATTGATTCGCGAGAACAGCGCCGCACCGGGTGTCTTCTCGGCGGACTCGCCGGCGATCCAGCTCGGCATGAACGCGTTCGAGAAGGCGACCGGCGTCCGCCCGCTGCTCGTTCGCGTCGGCGGCACGTTGCCGATCTATCCCGCGCTCGCCGCGAAAGGCATCCCGACGATCGGAACGGGTTTTGCGCTGCGCGAGAGCAACGTCCACTCACCGAACGAGCGCCTGCGCGTCGAGGACATCGACCGCGCCGTCGCCGCCGCCACCGAGCTGTACAAGGGGCTCGCCGCTCTTGCCTGACGCCCGGTATCCCACACCGCTCGCAGCGGAGCTCGCCGACGACGTGCTGGAGCGCTTCCTGCGCTACGTCCAGGTCGACACCCAGTCCGACGACGATTCCGAGACCTACCCGAGCACGATGAAGCAGCTCGACCTCGGCAGGATGCTCGAGGAGGAGCTGCGTGCGATCGGCCTCGAGGACGTGGAGCTGACCGAGCACGGCTACGTCTTCGCGACGCTCGCCGGTTCAAGTGGGCCGACGGTTGGGCTCATCGCGCACATGGACACGAGCTCCGACGAGTCGGGCGCGAACGTGAAGCCGCAGGTCGTGCGGGGTTACGACGGCGGCGACATCGTCCTCCCGGGCGATCCGCGCAAGGTCTTGCGCGCCAGCGAGAATCCGCACCTCGCCGAGCGCAAGGGACACGACATCGTCACGACCGACGGGACGACGCTGCTCGGCGCCGACGACAAAGCGGGTATCGCGGAGATCATGGGCGCGGTTGCCTATCTCGCGGCGCATCCCGACATCGAGCATGCGCGGATCCGGGTGGGCTTCACCGTCGACGAAGAGGTCGGCCGCGGCGTCGACCACTTCGACATCGAGAAGTTCGGCGCGGACTTCGCGTACACGCTTGACGGCTCAGAGGTGGGCCGCATCGACGACGAGACGTTCTCCGCGTCGGAAGTCCGGATCAGGATCGAGGGCCACAGCGTCCATCCGGGAACCTCGAAGGACAAGATGGTCAACGCGATCAAGCTCGCGGCGCGCATCGTCGAGCGGCTGCCGCGCGACGAGCGGTCTCCCGAGACGACCGAGAACTACGACGGGTTCGTCCATCCGACTCGGCTCGCCGGCACGACCGCAGAGGCGGAGCTCCGCTTCATCGCGCGCGACTTCGACGCGCAGAAGCTCGAGGAGCACGAGAACCTGCTGCGCGGGCTCGCCGACGAGATTGCGAAGGAAGAACCGCGGGCGACGGTGACGGTGACCGTCGACGAGAGCTATCGCAACATGAAGGAGTTCCTCGAGGCCGCGCCTGCGGTGACCGAAGCGGGCGAGGAAGCGGCGCGCCGCACGGGCATCGAGCCGTGGCGCGAGCCGATCCGCGGCGGAACCGACGGCTCGATGCTGAGCGCCCGCGGCCTGCTGACGCCGAACATCTACACGGGCGCGCACCAGTTCCACTCCGTGTTGGAATGGGCGTCGGTCCAGGACATGGCCGCCTCGGCGGCGACGATCGTGGAGCTGGTGAAGCTCTGGGCGGAGCCCGAGTGGGCTACTCGTGCAAGTAGGAGTGACCGAACCGCCGCATCTCCTCGATGATCGGGAGGAGCGCGGCGCCCTTATCGGTGAGCTCGTACTCGACGCGCGGCGGGGATTCCGCATAGCTGTGGCGCAGGACCAGCTCTTCCTCTTCGAGAGCGCGTAGGCGTTCGGAGAGCGTGCGCGGGCTGATGCCGGCGCACGAGTGCTCGAGCTGAGAGAAGCGGCGCGGGCCCTCGGAGAGGTCGTGCACCAGGAGCGCTGTCCACTTCGCGCCGATGATCTCGGCGCACGCTGCGACCGCGCACGACGTGGACTCGTGGACGGGGTTCATGGTGCGCATCGCTATCCGAAGTGTAGTGGAGGGTTGCTAGCCCCGGAACGGGGCGGGTGTGGCCTCGATCTTCGGGATCGAGAAGCGGGCGATCGTCCCGAAGCCGGGGGCGGGCTTGCAGGCCTGCGCGACGCCGGCGTCGCACGCGACCGAGAGGAAGATGAACGCGTCCTCCATCGTGAAGCCCCACTCGTCGACGAGGAAGCGCGCCGCCTCCTCGCTGCAGCGCGCCAGCGCTTCGGCGTAGTCGTCGGCAGTTGCGTGCGGGAGCCAGCGGTCGGCGAGCTCGGTCACCGGCCACGTTCCCTGCTTGCCCTTGACGACGTCGAAGCGGATGTCGACCTCCCCCGCGATCTCGACGCCGGTGAAGCAGATCTCGCCGTCTCCCATCGACGCATGCATGTCGCCGACCGCGAACATGCCTCCCTCCTGGCGAACCGGGAAGTACATGCGCGCGCCTTTGCCGTGTAGGTGGTCGTCGAGGTTGCCGCCGTGGCGTCCGGCGAGGCCGTTCGACAGCGTCTCGCCGTCGGTTGCGACGCCGACGACGCCGACCATCGGGCGGGCCGGGAAGCGAACGCGCTCGTTCATCTCTATCCACCCGTCCTGCACCTTGAAGAGCCGCGTCACCGGCGACTCGACCTGTTCGATCAGCTGGCCGAAGCCGGGGATCAGGCAGGCGAAGCCGACGTCGATCGGGCGGACGTCGAGGATCTCGGCGACGAGCGAGTCGCCGGGCTCTGCTCCTTTGACGGCGATCGGGCCGGTTGCGCTGTTGACGCGGTCGAAGTCGATCTGCGTGACGTCGTCGTCCTCGGACGTGATCTGCCCGGAGAAGCAGTCGTTCGTTTCGAAGGTGACCGTCGCGCCGGGCTCGACCTCGAGCACAGGCTCGAGGTCGGGCCCGAACGCCCAGATGATCTCGTCACGGCCGATCCTGTGGTCGACCGCAACGGCCATTTACGCTGGCGCGGCTGCGGGAGCCGCCTCCGGTGCCACCGTCTCGTCCTCGACGTAGACGCGCTCCATGTCCTTTAGCCGGTCGGGATAGCGGGCGTACAGGAAGAACGTCAACGCGATGCCCACGCCGATCCAGCCGAGCGCGACCCAGTTCGCATACTTGATCGGATACGTCGGCGGGAACTTGTAGTACTCGTAATAGAGCGGGAAGAAGAACAGCACCGCGCCTGCGGCCGGCAGAAGGCCGTGCAGGAGCCAGTTGAACTCCGAGCGCCGCTTCGTCCAGTAGTGCCAGATGCAGCCGAGGCAGATGAGGATGTACACGACGACGACGACGATCACGGCGAGCGTCGCGATCAGGGCGAAGCCGACGAGCGGTCCCCACTTCCAGCCGAGCAGCAGCGCGCAGACAACCGCGAAGATGCTCATCCAGATGATCGCGATGTACGGCGTTTTGAACTGCGGATGCGTCTTTCCGAGGGGGCCCGGCGCGAGCCGGTTACGCGCCAACGCGTAGAACACCCGGGTCGCCGCGTTCACCGCCGCATTCGAGTTCGCGGCGATCGAGTTGCAGATCGCGAGGAACACGAGTACCCACGCGCCGCTCCAGAACGTCTTGCCGAGTGCGCGCCACGGGTCCGCGCCGGTCGCCTGGTCGACGAAGTTGTTGAAGCCCGCGCCGAAGACCCAGGCGTACGAGCACAGGAGGTAGAACGCGCCGATCGCGATCGCCGACCCGACGACGGCGAGCGGGACGGTGCGGCGTGGGTGTTTCGCCTCTTCACCGAGCGGCGCGGCCGCCTCGAAGCCGATGAAGGCGAGGATCGCGAAGACCATCCCGCGGAAGACGCCGCTCCAGCTGCCGTCCGCGTGGTGTGGGTTGAACGGCTGCAGGTTGAGGTCGCCGGCGTTCGAGATGATCATCCAGATCGCGAGCGCGCCGAAGATCAAGATCTCGAAGGCTCCGAGGATCACGCCGGCGGTCGTCGAGATGCGGATGTCGCGATACGTGAGCAGGAAGACGATCACGGCCATCAGCAGCGCCCAGATCACCCATTGGCCGGACCAGTGCCAGCCGGCCTCGCTCGACATCACTTCGCGCATCGCCCAGCCGAACTCGAGGTAGAGGAAGGGCGCGACCAGCGGCTCGAAGAGAATGAAGAGCCAGGCGACGTTGAAGCCGGCCCACGGCCCGAGCGAGCGGGCCGCATACGTGTAGAGGCCTCCCGCCGAAGGCTCGAGCTTGGCCAGCTGGCCGATCGCCACCGCCGCGCAGAGACACGCGGCGAGCGCGAGCAGCACCGACAGGGCGAGTGCCTGCTTCGACGACGGAACCGAGATGTAGATCGAGTAGGCGACGGCAGCGGCCGGCGCCATGTGCGTGATCGACTGGAAGAGGACCTGCGGAAGTCCGATCGAGTGAACCCGCAGACGGTCGAAGGATCGAGCCACCCCGCCAGCTTCCATGTTGGAGCCTCCTGCGCTTGGATTTACCCCGGGCGATCCTCCCACGGCGGCGCATTGTGTGTCCAGCGGCCACCGACCATGGTCGCGACGACACGAACTTGCGGAAGCTCTTCGGGCTGGAGTTCGAACGGGTCGCGGTCGAGCACGACGAGGTCGGCGAGGTACCCGGGCAGGAGCTTGCCGCGTCGCTGCTCGTCGCGGGCGAGCCACGCCGGATTGACAGTTGTCGCCTGCAGCGCCTCGTCCAGCGTCACGCGCTGCTCGGGGTGCCATGCGGGTCGCGAGTCGATCGTGCGCAGCACGCCCGCGCAGACGCCGGCCCACGGGTCGAGCTCCTCGATCGGCGCATCGGATCCGTTCGCCAGCACCGCGCCGGCGTCGAGCAGTGACCGATACGCATAGGCCCCGCCCGTCTTCTTGCCCCAGAAGCGGTCGGCGAGGTCCCGGTCGGAGGGCGCATGGCTGAACTGCACCGACGCCGTCACGCCGAGCTCGGCGAACCGGGGGATGTCCTCCGGTGCGAGCACCTGCGCGTGCTCGATGCGATGGCGTAGGCCGAGCGGCTGCCATTCGCTTCGGGTCTCCTCGAAGGCATCGAGCGCTTCGCGGTTCGCGAGGTCGCCGATCGCATGCACGGCGACGGGGAGACCGGCGGCTGCGCCGCGACGGATGATCTCGACGAGCCCGGCTTTGCTGGTGATCTCGACGCCGGTCCCGTCGAGCATCCGTGCTGTTTGCGACCCGAGCGTCCCGTCCATGAACGCCTTCAGGTAGCCGATCCGAACGAGGTCGTCGCCGAAGCCGCTGCGGATCCGGAGCGCCTCGAGCTCGTCCACCTGCTCGGCGGGGATCGACTGCCACACGCGCAGGTGCAGCGCGCGTTCTTCGCGGAGGCGCTGCCAGACGCCGAGAGCGCCGAGCCAGCCGTCCTTGTCGTGAACCGCGGTCACGCCGCGCGTGACCGCGATTCGCACGCCTTCGCGGGAGGCCTCGACCATCTCGTCCTCGGTTGGCCGCACGTGCTCGTCGCGGAAATGCCAGGCGCACTCTTCGCGCAGGACGCCTGTCGGCTCGCCGCGCTCGTCGCGGACGACGACACCGCCGTCGACCTCGAGGTCCCCGTTCGCGTGGGCGAGGGCGGCCGAGTTCAGCCAGAGGGAGTGGTAGTCACGGGCCATCAACGCGGTCGGCGTGTCGCCCGTGACGCGGTCGAGCGCCTCCTTCGTCGGCTCGGTCGGCGGCGACCAGTCGCCGGCGCGCCAGCCCGTGCCGCGGAGCCAGCGTCCCGGCTGAGCCGCGCGCGCCGCCTCGGCCACACGCTGCAGCGCCTCGTCGAGCGAGCCGGTGTCCTCCAGCCGGATCTGCCGCTGCGCCAGGGCCCAGGTGGGGAAGTGGACGTGTGAGTCGGTGAAGCCGGGCAGGACGCAGCGGCCGCCGAGGTCGACGTGCTCCGGGCTCGCGAGGGCGGTCTCGTGGGTGCCGACTCCGCCCGCGACGAGGTGGCCCGCAATGGGCAGCGCACGAACGACCGGAAGCCCCGGCTCCATCGTGCGGATCACCCCGTTCTCCAGGATCACCCGAGGGACTCTAGAGGTCACCAAAGGCGCGAAACCTGAACGGCCGTCGTGCCGTTAGGACAGGACATGAACGCACTCGTGATCCTGTTGCTCCTGGTCGTCATGCTCGCCGTCGCGAGCTACTGGCCGACCAGCGACTAGCCGCAAATACACTCTCCGGCGTGGCGTACGAGCCGCTGACCGAGGAGCAGCGCGAGATCCGCGATCTCGTTCGTAAGCTCGCGCGCGAGCGCATCGCGCCCAGGGCCGCCGAGATCGACGAGAGCCACGAGTTCCCGTGGGACGTCGTCGAGCTCTTCCGCGAGAATGACCTCTTCGGGCTCTTCTTTCCGGAGGAATACGGCGGCCTCGGCACCGGCACGCTGCTCGCGCTCGTCGCGATCGAGGAGGTCTCGAAGGTCTGCGCGACGTCGGGGCTGATCCTCGCCGTCCAGGAGCTCGGTTCGCTCGGGCTGAAGCTCGCCGGCAGTGACGAGCAGAAGCAGCGCTACCTCCCGCAGCTCGCGTCGGGTGAATGGCTCTGCGCGTACGCGCTGACGGAGTCCGGCTCGGGCTCCGACTCGGCTGCGATGCGCTCCTCGGCGCGCCGCGACGGTGACGACTACGTTCTGAACGGGTCGAAGCGGTTCATCACGAACGCCGGCGTGGCCCAGCTTTACACCGTGTTCGCGAAGACCGACCCCGATGCGGGCCATGCCGGGATCTCGGCGTTCGTCGTCGAGGGCGACTCGCCCGGGTTCGAGGTCGCGCGCATCGAGCCGAAGATGGGGATCAAGGGCTCGACGACGGGTGAGCTCGTGTTCCAGGACCTGCGCGTGCCGGCGGCCAACCTGCTCGGCGAGGAGGGTGAGGGCTTCCGGATCGCGATGCGGATCCTCGACCGCTCGCGCCCGGGCATCGCCGCGCAGGGTCTCGGCCTCGCGCAGGGGGCGACCGACTACGCGCTCGAGTATGCGAAGACCCGCGAGACGATGGGGAAGCCGATCGGCCAGCATCAGCTCGTTGCCGCGATGCTGGCGGACATGGAGACGAAGTGTGAGGCGGCCCGCGGCCTGCTCTACAAGTTCGGGGCCGCCGTCGACGAGGGCGTGGACGGACCTGACCTGACGAAGCTCTCCGCGATGACGAAGCTGTACTGCACCGACGTCGCGATGGAGGTGACGACCGACGCGGTGCAGGTGCTCGGCGGCTACGGGTACATCTCGGAGTACCCGCTGGAGCGGATGATGAGAGACGCGAAGATCACGCAGATCTACGAGGGGACGAATCAGATCCAGCGGCTCGTGATCGCACGCGAAATGCTGAAAGAGCAGCGCGCGTTTCTCCTGGCGGGCGTTTCGGGTTAGGCTCGTAGCTCCAGTCCGTTAGGAGGAGCGATGAAGCGCTACGCCGCCCCACTCGTTTTGCTCGCCGCGCTGGCGGCCCTGGCCGTGGTCGGGACTGCCGGGGCGGGCCATCAGGTGAAGTCGCCCGTCAAGGGATCGTTCAGATGGTGCAGCGACCCGACCTTCCCGCCGATGGAGTCGACGACAACTGCCGGCAAGCCGGTCGGCTTCGACGTCGACATGGCGAACGCGATCGCCAAGTTCTGGAAGGTCAAGGCGAAGTTCGTCCAGACGGCGTTCCCGGGACTGCTGCCGGCGCTTTCGGCGAAGAAGTGCAACATGGTGATCAGCGGGATCTTCATCACGCCCGACCGGCTCAAGAGCTTCCCCGCGGTGTCGTACATGAAGACGCACCGCGCGCTCGTCGTGCAGGCGGGGAATCCGAAGAAGATCAAGACTCCACGCGATCTGTCCGGCAAGGTTGTCGCGGTTCAAGCCGGCACGAAGTACGAGGAGTACTTGAAGGCGCTGAACGACCAGTTCAAGTCGTCGGGGCTCCCGCAGTTCACGCTGCAGAGCTATCCGGGCGACAACGACGCGGTGGCTCAGATCTTGATCGGCCGCGCGGATGCGGTTCTGACCCAGGACACCTCGGGCGCATTTCAGAAGCAGGCGCATCCGGGCAAGCTCGCGATCGCGTACCTGTTCCCCGAGACGGACGCGTTCGGGATCTATTACCGGCCGTCCGACAAGAAGCTGGGCACTGCGCTGCGGACTGCGATCAAGGCCTTGAAGAAGAACGGCACGCTGAAGAAGATCGCGGCCAAGCATCAGATCCCTGTGTCAGACGTGAAGTAGGTCGCAAGCGCGGGTGCTCGCAAGCTTCGACGCCCACATCTTCTGGGAAGCGCTCAGTTCCAAGCCGTATTGGAACGGAGCGCTTCTCGCCCTCGAGCTGACAATCGTCTCGCTCGCGGTCGCGTGCGTGATCGGCTTCTTCCTGGCCCTCGGCCGCAGCAGCCGTTTCCGCTGGGTCCGCGCGCTCGTGTTCTTCTACAACTGGATCTTCCGCGCGACGCCGACGCTGCTGCAGCTGTTGTTCATCTGGAACGCGTTGCCCCAGCTGTGGCCGGTGTTCGCCGGGAGCTGGTTCAAGCCGTTCCTCGCTGCCTTCATCGCGTTGTCGCTGAACGAGGCCGCGTACATGTCGGAGATCATCCGTGCCGGGTTGCTTTCCGTGGACCCGGGCCAGGAGCTCGCGGCGCGCGCTCTCGGGATGACGCGTCCGAGGATCCTGCGGCGCGTGATCGTCCCGCAGGCGATCCGGATCATCATTCCGCCGACCGGTAACGAGTTCATCACGCTGCTCAAGCTGACGAGCCTCGCGTTCGTGATCTCGTTGCACGAGCTGCTGACGGCGGCGCAGGTGCATGCGACGGTGGACTTCCGGTATCCGGAGGCCTACGGCGCGGCGCTCGTCTACTACCTCGCGATCGTGAGCGTGCTGATGGCTGTGCAGGCGCAGCTCGAGAAGCGGTTCACGTGGAGCTCGGCCGGTCGGCGGCGGCGCGTGCCTGTTCCCGCGGTCGCGCACGATGCCCGATGAACGACGCTGCGGTTTTGCGCGCCGAGGGAGTCCACAAGTCCTACGACGGCCTCGAGGTGCTGCGCGACGTCTCGGTCGAGGTCGGCCGCGGCGAGGTGAAGGTGATCATCGGCCCGTCCGGCTCCGGGAAGTCGACGCTGCTGCGGTGTCTCGCTCTGCTCGAGCCGGTCGACTCGGGCTCCGTCCACCTCGACGGCGACGAGCTGAGCGGGTTGCGGGAGAAGGAGCTCGCCGCGCACAGGTCCGAGGTGGGGATGGTGTTCCAGCGCTTCAACCTGTTCCAGAACATGACGGCGATCGGCAACGTCATGTGCGGGCTCGTCGAGGTGCGCGGGCTCAAGAAGCGCGAGGCGCGTGAGCGGGCGCGGGAGTTTCTGGCGCGTGTGGGGCTCGCCGACAAGGCGGACAACTATCCCGAGGAGCTCTCCGGCGGCCAGCAGCAGCGCGTGGCGATCGCGCGGGCGCTCGTGATGCGTCCGAAGGCGATGCTTTTCGACGAGCCGACGTCGGCGCTCGACGTGGAGCTGGTGCGGGAGGTGCTGGACGTGATGGAGGGCCTGGCGCGGGACGGGATGACGATGGTGGTGGTCTCCCACGAGCTGCGTTTTGCGCACCATGTAGCCAGTTCGATCCTGATGATGGACGAAGGACAGGTAATAGAAGAAGCACCGCCAGACCGTTTCTTCACAGCGCCGAGCCACGAGCGAACAAAACGCTTCCTAGCCCTCGTCGAGTAGGGAACCCGAGAGGAACGAACGCGCATCCCTCGACACAGTTTCGTCACAGTGACGGGCGTCTTTCGGGTCTGACCCCAAACTGTGACGCACGCGTGCCTATTCCGTGACGAAGGACGCCGTGCCGCTGGAATAGCCGGCCTCACCGCGTACGGTTCGCTGATGCCTCGCCCGCTTCGGCACCAGATTCCCGGTGGGACGTACCACGTGATGGATCGCGGCGTTCGCGGAGAACCGCTTTACACCGACCGGCGCGAGCACACTCGCTTTCTCGAGCTGCTCTCCGAGGCCTGCTCGCGGTACGAGTGGTTGCTGCGGGCTTACTGCTTGATGGGCAATCACTACCACCTCCTCGTCACGACACCCGAGCCGACGCTCTCCGTCGGGATGCAATGGCTGAACAGTTGCTACGCGCAATGGTTCAACTGGCGGCACGCCTACAAAGGCCACGTCTTCTTCCGCCGATTCCACTCCGTTGTGATCGACGGCGATTCGCAGCTCGCCGAAGTCGCGCGCTACGTCATCCTCAACCCGGTTCGCGCGCGCTTCTGCACGCGCGCCGAGGACTGGTGCTGGAGCAGCTACCGCGCGATGGTCGGACTAGAGCCGGCGCCGGCCTTCCTCGCATCCGCCTGGCTCCTGGGCCAGTTCGGCTACCAGCCACGCCAGGCCGAGGCGAACTTCGCGGCCTTCATCCGCTCGGCGGAATGACGCGGCCCAACCATGCGCCAACGTCGCGCACGAACCCCGGATCGAGCTGGTGGGACATCGGCGTCTCGCGATAGAGCACCTCGGCGCCGGCAGCCTCGAGCCTCTCGCGCGCCTGCCGGCCCCACTCGACGCCGATCACCGGATCGAGCGTGCCGTGACCGATTGCGACGGGCGGCAGCGGCGCAGAGAGATCCAGCTCGAACCCCGGCACGGTCGGCATGAAGGAGCTGAAGACCGTCGAGCGCCGCCGGGCGAGGCCGACCCTGCCCGAGCCCGAGCGAATACGTCATCACGCCGCCCTGCGAGAAGCCGCCGAGCACCAGCCGGTCGTGACCGACACGGTGCTCCCGGAGAAACCCGTCCAGCCACTCCGACGCCGCCGCGTAACTCGCCAGAAACGTCTGCGGATCCGGAGTGCCGATCCCGGCGAGCACGTACCAGTGCGCGCCGCCGGGCGGCAGTGACAGCGGCCCGCGCGGCGTCGCGCCGACGAACCGCCGCTCGGGATCGAGCGCATCCAGCAACGGAAAGAGATCGTGCTCGTCCGCGCCGCGCCCGTGGAACAGAACGAGCGCGCCCTCGGGCTCTCCCGCCGCGTCCCGCACACGCGCCGTCAACGCCATGCCCTAGATCATGACTGCCTCGCTAGAGTCCGAGACGGCGATGCGTTTCGAGGGGATCCACCACATCACCTGCATCACGGCCGACGCGCCGGGCAACGTGGATTTCTACGTTCGCGTCCTCGGCCTGCGGCTCGTGAAGAAGTCCGTGAACCAGGACGACCCGACCGTCTACCACCTCTTCTACGCGGACGAGAAAGGCAGTGCAGGGAGCGACCTGACCTTCTTCGAGTATCCGCAGTCCCGCCGCGGCCGCGCCGGCGCCGGCATGGTGCATCGCATCGTCTTCCGGGTCGCCTCCGACGAGGCGCTCGCCTTCTGGGAGGAACGGCTCGCCAACGAGAACGTCGCCACGCAGCGCGCCGACAGCGGCCTGCGCTTCGAGGATCCCGAAGGACTCGGCCTGGAGATCGCCGTCGTGCAGACCGAGGACGAGCCGCTGATCGCCGACCACCCGCAGATCCCGCGCGAGCTCGCCCTCCAGGGCTTCGACGGCGTTCGCGCCTACGCGGATCCCGAGCCGAGCCGCCGCCTGCTCGAGGAGACGCTCGCGTTCGAGCCGAAGGGCGAGAACACCTGGGAGGTGCGCGGCGACAAACGCGGCTCCTGGTACGCGTACGACATCCCTCCCGGAGATCCCGGAATCCCGGGCGCCGGCACCGTCCACCACGTCGCCTGGGCCTCACCGCAGGAGGAGCACGAAGCGTGGCAGCAACGCGTCGCCGCAGCGGGCGCGCACCCGACGCCGGTGATCGATCGCTTCTACTTCAAGTCCATCTATTTCCGTGAGCCGAGCGGGGTGCTCTTCGAGATCGCCACGATCGGCCCCGGCTTCACCGTCGACGAACCGCTCGAGACCCTCGGCGAGCGTCTGTCGCTGCCGCCCGACTACGAGCACCTTCGCGACCGCGTCGAGCCGCTGCTGACGCCGCTGCCGAATCCGCGCGAGCTAGTCCAGCGCTAGCGGCGGATACTTCGCGCGAATCGAGTCGATGAAGCCGGCCATGCGCTCGGCCAGAGCCGGATCCTCGAGCTCGAGCACGTTCTCGGCGTTCATCTCGCCGGAATGCGACAGGTTGAAGCTGCCGATGAACACCGTGTCGTCCGCCACCGTCACCTTCGCGTGCATGTAGTCGTGCACGGAACCGGGCGCGTATGGTGTCGAACGCTTTCCCGAAAAGGACGCGCGGTCGAGCAGGAACTTCAGCGACGGCATCTTCCACGTGACGTTGCCGTTCGCACGCCACTGGCCTAGGACTTCGTCGATCTGCGTCGAGTCCACGACGCCGGCCAGGTCGACCTTTCCGTCCGCCGCGACCTCGGCGAGCGTTCCGAGAATCGGCGCCGACGTGATCACGGGCGACGCGACGCGGACGCGCCGCTCGGCGGCGCCGATCCGGTCGGCGATCCGATGTGCGAGCTTCTCGCCGCGTTTCGGCGAGAACCACGTCCGCACCTGCACATCCCCGACTCCGATCGGATCCGTCGGCACCTTGCCCGACGCCGAGACCTTCCGCTTCTTCCAAAGCTGCGCGAAGTCGTCCTGGAAGCGGATGGCGACGCCTGTCGACTTCACGATGACGATCACGTTCTCCTCCCGCGTCCAGGAGTCGTCGGTCCAGTTCGTCGAGCCGCTCCATACGGCGTCGCGATCGCGAACGACGTACTTGTGGTGCATCAGGTCAGGCCAGCCTGGCACGCCGGCGGTCTGGAAGGGCAGGGACTCGATCAGCATCGGCTGGGTTTTCGGCGGCGGCGGCACCGGGACCCGAACGGGGGGCGGACTGTCGCCGTCCTCGTCGATGTTGTAGACGAGACGGACGTTGACGCCGCGCTCGTGCGCGCCGACGAGCGCGCTCTTCACGACCTCCGCGGTCTCGTCGTGCAGCCTGATGTCGTAGAGCGCGAGCTCGAGTGTTTCCTGCGCACCGTCGACGAACGCTGCGATCCTCCGAGCGATGTCGAGCGACGTCTGTCCGCCGTCCGTGAGTGTGTGGACGTCGATCACAGCAGGTGGAGGAACTCGCCCTGGTTGCCTGCGAGCTCCGGCTGCGGCGTAAGCGGCACGAACCGGTAGACGAAGACGAGGCCTGCATCGTCCCCCTCGCCGTGAACCTCGTGCTCCCAGGAGTCGCGCGGCTCGTCCGTCTCGAGCTGGAAGTAGTGCGTCTCGTACGTGCCGATCGGCTCGCCGTGGTCACGCGTCACCTGGCCGAGCTCCCTCACGACGCGCGCGCGGATGCCTGCCTCCTCGTCGAGCTCGCGCGCCAGCCCTTCCTCCAGCGACTCCCCGGGATCGAGCCGCCCGGCAGGCACCTGCGTTCCCGCCCGCGGCACGTCTCGGTGGTCGAAGACGAGCAGCTCGTCGCCGCGTAAGACATAGGCGACGACACGGAGTGGAATCACGACGGACACGGGGACCGTAGGGTACGTGCCGCTTGGGCGGGGAGGACGTACGCTTCGCCGGTGCTTACGTGCCCAGCGTGCGGTTTTGAGAACTCGCCGGAGGCGAAGTTCTGCGCCGAGTGCGGAACCCGCCTAGCTTCGGCTCCCCGGCCGATCGAGGAACGCAAGGTCGTCACGATCGTCTTCTGCGACCTCGTCGGCTCCACAGCGCGCGCCGAGCAGCTCGATCCCGAGGACGTGCGGGCGGAGCTGTCGTCGTATCACGCCCGCGTCCGATCGGAGCTCGAACGTCGTGGAGGCACCGTCGAGAAGTTCATCGGCGACGCGGTTGTCGCCGTCTTTGGAGCACCGCTCGTCCACGAAGACGACGCCGAGCGCGCAGTGCGTGCCGCCTTGGCCATTCGGGACTGGGCGCTCGAGGAGGACGCCGTCGACGTCCGCGTCGCAGTGAATACAGGCGAGGCGCTCGTCAGCGTCGACGCGCGCGCGGACGAGGGTCTCGTCGCAGGGGACGTGATCAACACGGCTGCTCGACTGCAGTCGGCGGCGCCCGTCAACGGGATCCTGGTCGGAGAGAAGACGTACCGCGCAACCGAAGGAAGCATCGAGTACCGCGAGCGCGGGCCGGTCGACGCCAAGGGGAAGCAGGAGCCCGTTGCCGTCTGGGAGGCGGTGTCCGCGCGGTCGCTCTTCGGCGTCGACGTCGACCTGGAGCCGTCGACTCGACTGGTCGGTCGTCGGCGCGAGCTGGATCTGCTGCTCGACGCGCTGGGACGCGCGCGTGCAGAGCACGAACCGCAGCTCGTCACGATCGTCGGCGTTCCCGGCATGGGGAAGAGCCGGCTCGTGCAAGAGCTGTCGGCCCGGATCGAGGAGGAGCCGGAGCTGATCCGGTGGCGCCAGGGCCGCTCGCTTCCGTATGGCGAGGGCGTGAGTTACTGGGCGCTGGGCGAGATGGTCAAGGCCGAGGCCGGGATCCTCGAGAGCGACGCGGCTCCGGTAGCGGAGGCGAAGCTGCGCGAGACGGTCGCGCGCGTGTGTGGCGAGCAAGAGAGCGAGTGGCTGCGACAGATGCTGCATCCACTTGTCGGAATCGCCGACGAGGCTTCCGGCGGGGACCGGCGCGGGGAGGCGTTCGCTGCGTGGCGCCGCTTCGTCGAGGGACTTGCTGCGGAGCGCGCAACCGTTCTCGTCTTTGAGGATCTGCACTGGGCCGACGACGGCCTGCTCGACTTTGTCGATTCGCTTGTGGACTGGGCCACGGACCTGCCGCTCCTCATTGTCGCAACAGCCCGCCCCGAGCTCCTCGCGCGGCGACCTCACTGGGGCGGCGGTAAGACGAATGCGGCGACCTTGTCGCTTGCGCCGCTATCCGAGGCGGAGACCGCCGAGCTCGTGCACGCGGTCCTGGAACGCTCGGTGCTACCGGCGGATGTGCAGTCGGCAGTTCTCGCCCGTGCGGGAGGCAATCCGCTGTATGCCGAGGAGTTCGCGCGGATGGTCGCGGAACGCGGTGATTTCGACGAAGGCGCGGACCTCGATTTGCCCGATTCGGTCCAGGGTCTCATCTCGGCACGCCTCGACTCGCTTAGCCGCGCAGAGAAAGAGCTGCTGCAGGACGCCGCGGTGGTGGGCAAGGTGTTCTGGCCCGGCGCACTGACCGCCGACCGGGACGGGCCCGCGTTCGGCGATGCGCTCCGAGGGCTGGAGCGCAAGGAGTTCGTGCGGCGTGAGCGCCGGTCGTCGGTGGAAGGCGAGCTGCAGTACGCGTTCCGTCACGTGCTGGTGCGAGACGTCGCCTACGCGCAGATCCCCCGTGCGACGCGTGCGGAGAAGCACGAGGAGGTTGCGGAGTGGATCGAGGGGAATGTGCGCAGCGAAGACGCAGCCGAACTGCTAGCGCATCACTATTCGAATGCTTTGGAGTACGGGCGGGCAGCTGGTCGCGATGTGACCGAAGTAACTCGCCGCGCTCGCGTCGCGTTGCGCGACGCCGGCCGTCGGGCCGTCGCCCTGAATGCGTACACCAACGCGGCGAGTCTCTACGAAGCAGCAGTCGAACTGACTCCGGAGGACGATCCGGATTGGCCGCGGCTCGTCCTGGAGCAGGCGGCGGCGTCCGTCTACGTCGACATCTCCAGCGACTGGCGTCTCCGTAGTGCTCGTGAGGTGCTTCTTGCAGGCGACGTGCACGACGCGGCCAGAGCAGAGATGGTTCTGGGCGAATACCGCTGGCTGCGCGGCGACCAGGCCGGCTCTAACGAGCACTTCATCACCGCGGAGGGGTTGGCCGACCACATGACGGACGAGAACGCCAAGCTGATCGTGCTCGCGAACCTCGGGCGCTTCGCGATGCTTGCCGACGACGAACGTGCTGTCGCGCTTGGGCGGCCGGCGCTTGCGTTGGCGGAGAAGCTCGGCCGCGACGACATGCGGGCGGCCGTGTTGAACAACATGGGTGTCGCCCGCATTGCACAGGGCGATGAGGCGGGCCTCGACGACCTGCAATCGAGCCGCGAGATCGCGCGTTCTGCCGGAGGTCCGGAGTACCTGCGCGCCTGCGGAAACCTCGCGTCGGTTCTGACTTCGCGCGGAAAGCTTGAACGGGCAGCGGAACTTCATCGCGAGGCGCTCCACATGGCACGAGACATCGGCTACGAGGAACCGACACGCTGGCTCTCGACCGAGGTCGCCATCGATCGGATGCTCGCCGGGGACTGGAAGGAGTCCCGCCAAATCGTCGACGAGCTGATTCCAGGGTATGAGAGCTCGCCATTCTGGATCGAGCCGCAAACGCGGATCTGCCGCGCGAAGATGCTTCTGCCAGAGGGAGCAGTCGAGGACGCCGTGATCGACGCCGAGCGGGCAGTCGAGCTCGTGCGCGGAACCTCCGTTTTCCAAGGCCTCTGCACTCCGCTCGCCTTTCGTGCCCGGCTCCACGCCGAGCTTGGGGAGAGCGACGCCTCGGCCCGACTCCTGGAGGAGTTGTTGCTCACGTGGGTCGGCACACGATCGTCGAGCATCGATTTCTGGGTGCTCGACGCCTGGGTCGCTGCGTGGTCAATCGGTCACGAGCCGCGGCTGCAGAGTGTGATCGAGGGGGCCGTCGGTGTCATTCCGTGGCTCGATGCGGCGACCTCTCTGATCGAACGCGACTTCGGCGCGGCCGCGACGACGCTCGAGGGCATAGGGGCCGTCGCGCCGGCCGCTGAGGTACGGCTGTGGGCTGGGACCTGGCTCGTCGAGCAGGGGCGGCCCGCCGACGCCGCCGTGCAGCTCGAGGGGGCTGCCTCGTTCTTTCGCTCGGTAGGCGCCGCAGGCTATCTGCGCCGCTGCGAGTCGTTGCTCGCTGCCGCTTCCTAGCCGTTACGGCTGAGTTGTGAAGAGCCGCTTCTCTGCACTGAGGTGCGGGGCCCACTCGAGCTGGGTCGCCTTCGCGAACTGGAGATACGCGCGCAGCGCATCGCGCATCGCGTCGACGAAGCCCTCGACACGCCTTGGCGTGAATCCGTCCTCCCACCACAGGTCGAGCATCTCCACCCGGCGGCCGGCGCGGTCGATTCGCGGCTCGATGCGGCCCACGAGGCGGTCGCCGAACAGGAGCGGCAGCACGTACCAGCCCCAACGTCGCTTCGCCGGCGGGATGAAGAGCTCCCAGACATAGTCGAAGTGGAACAGTGAGCCGAGCAGCACGCGGTCCCAGACCAGCGGATCGAACGGCGGCAGAAATGCAACGGTCGGCGGCGCTTTCGGCGGACTTTCCAGCAGGGCGACCTCATCCTTCAGGACGTAGCGTTTTCCGCGCACTCCTTCGACGTCGACCGGAACGAGCGCGCCGTCGGCGATGAGCTGCTCCCGCAGAGCGTTACGTCCCGGATAACCAGGCAACCGCTCGTCGGGCTTCGCATAGCCAAGCCCGCCGAAGACATCTGCGCCGCCCACACCGAGCAGTCCGTGCGCGCGGTACCGCGAAAGAAGCTTGTAGCGAAGCTGTTCCTCCAGCGGAAGCTTGCGGGCAAGGACGTCGGCGGGTAGCAACCGTTCGAGCAGGTCGTAGTACCTGCGGTTCCCGTCGCGTCTCGCGAGTCCGAGAACGCCCGTGACCGCATACGCCTCGAGCACTGCTCGTACGACGTTCGTCGGCATCCCGAACCAGTCTGTTGTCGCGCCGCGCTCGCGCTCGAAGTCGAGTGAGGACAGAGGACCTTCCGTGCGGATTCGCTCGAGCACGCGCGCCGCTGCGTCGGCGTTCTCGGCGAGGATCCGAGGCGCGCTTCGGCTGAGGTTCCCGCGAAACCACGGAAACGCGCTCGTGGGTACGAGCGAGAGTCCTTTGTTGTACGCCTCGAAGATCTCGCGGCGCTCGTAGAGGAGGTCGCACCAGGCCGGTTCGTAACCGGCCACGCGCGCATGCAGCACGAGGTCGTGGGTCCGGCCTGCGATCGCCAGCGGGTCGAACTGGATCGAGCCGAGCCGCCGAAAGACCTCGAGCACCGCCTCGGGTCCTCCTTCGAGCGACCGCGCCGGTGCGAGCAGCTGGCGCGCTACGAGAAAGCGCCGGGCGTTTTCAGCGCTGACCTTCAGGACTTCTCGTTGGCGCGCATCTCCGCTTTATGCGCGCGCTTCTTCGCCTGATACTCCTCGAGCGCCTGCACCGAGTCGACGTCGCCGAGCGTGGGATGGTTCGGCGCCAGCTCCTGTGCAATCTCCACGCCGAAGCGTTTCGCGAGCACCGCACTGAGCGACTTGATCTTCATCTCGCCGAACCCGGGCAACGACGAGATGCGTCGTCGCAACTCCGCTGAATCCGTCGCATCCGTCCACACACGCTCGGCGCGGCCGCCGTACTCGTCCTCGACGACTGCTGCGAGCTCCTGCACGCGCTTCGCCATCGCGCCCGGGAAGCGATGGATCGCGGGCTTCTCGCGGAAGATCTGCTCGAGCTCGGCGGGATCGGAGCCTGCGATCGCAGCCGGCGCGAGCGAGCCCAGCCGCTGCTTCAGCTTCAGCGGCCCGAGAAACGCAGTCGGCACCGTCACCTGCTGGTCGAGCGCGAAGCCGATCAACAGTGCCAGCGGCTCGGCCGCCAGGAGCGCATCAGCCTCGTCGTTCCCCGTGAAGTGCAGCGCCTTTGGCTTCGTTGCGGTCGCCATACCCGCACTTAATCACACGTGCGTAGCCCATCGTCATCCCGGGTAGGAGTGGGGCATGGCCGAACCACTGGAGAAGGCAAAAGACCTGGCGCACGCAGTCGAGCATCCCGTCGAGACCGCCAAGGCGCTCGAGCATGAGGCGGCGGAGGGACGCAGCGCCCGGACGCCGGCAATCGCCGTCACGGGCATCGCGCTCATCCTCGGCGTGATCTTCGTGATCCTGCTCGCGATCGCGCTGACGCTGTACTTCGTCTACGGCGGCAAATAGTCCCTTACTCGGACGCGTAGGCGAAGCGACTCGCGAACGCGCAGTTCTCGGCGAGCTCGTACGCGAACGGATCGTCCTTGACGGTGAGCTCATCGGCGACGAGCTCGCGGCCCGGCTCGTCGTAGCCCGGGATCACGCAACGCACCGCCTTGTCCGGAGCTGCAGGACGAGACGCGCGTGCGCGCACGGCGTCGCCGACTCGCAGTCGGTAGCCGTCGCCCTCCGGCGTCAGCTCGATCCGGTCGGCGCGAATGTCCACCAGGTTGCTTGCCTTGCGAACCCAGGGCAGAACGCCGACGTGCGGGCCGCCGAGCCGGCCGAGGAAGACCTTTGCCAGCGCGGTGCGCTGCTGCTCGTCACCGGTTGCGTCGACATGGAGGACGATCGTCCACGGTGAGCCAGGCTCGTCGTCGTCGTAGCGCACCGCGAGGGCGCTCGCGAGGCCGCTGACGTCGACGCCGCCGACGATCCCGTCCTCGATGAGCCACGCCAGCACCCCGTAACAGATGCCGTGCGTCGAGCGGCCTCCGCGGATGCCGTCGACCATCCGGCACGGGCAGATCGCATCGCAGTTGCAGGACTCGAAATAGGAGCCTGAGACCGAGAAATCCATCCGCGGATCCTCTTCCTCAGCCGGGTCAGCGCGCAAGTACCCTGAACGGGTGGACGCGCTCACGGTTTTCAGCCCGAAGACGCGTGCCTGGTTCGAGCAGGCGTTCGGCGCGCCGACCCCGGCCCAGACCCTCGGCTGGCCGGCGATCGCGAGCGGCAAGCACACGCTGATCCAGGCGCCCACGGGCTCGGGCAAGACGCTCGCGGCCTTCCTCTACGGGATCGACAAGCTCAATTCAGAGCCGGGGGAGGGACTGCGCCTGATCTACGTCTCCCCGCTGAAGGCGCTCAACTACGACATCGAGCGCAACCTGCGCGGCCCGCTCGCGGGACTGCAATCGGAGCTGCGGATCGGGGTTCGCACGGGCGACACGCCGGCGAAGGAGCGCGCCGAGATGCTGCGGCACCCGCCCGACATCCTGATCACGACGCCGGAGTCGCTCTACCTGCTCCTCACTTCGCGCGCGCGCGAGAACCTCAAGGGCGTGCGCACGCTGATCCTCGATGAGGTACACGCCGTCGCGGGCACGAAGCGCGGCGCGCATCTCGCGCTGTCGGTCGAGCGGCTCGAGCGTCTTGTCGACGAGCCGTTCCAGCGCATCGGTCTCTCGGCGACGCAGCGCCCGATGGAGGAGATCGGCCGGTTCGTCTCGGGCGCGCGCGAGATCCAGCTCGTCGACGCGGGGATCGCAAAGGAGCTGGATCTCCAGGTCGTCGTCCCGGTGGAGGACATGCGCGAACCGGGCGCGTCCCAGGGACAGTCCCTGGGACCTGGCCTCGAGGGCGGGGGCTCGGAAGGATCCCAGAGCTCGATCTGGCCGTCGATCTACCCCGAGATCCTGCGGCTCGTCGAAGAGCACCGCTCGACGATCGTCTTCGTCAACAACCGCCGGCTCGCGGAGCGGCTCGCACTGCGCCTCAACGAGTTGGCCGAGAAGGAAGTCGCGCGCGCACATCACGGCTCGCTCGCACGCGAACAGCGCGTTGAGATCGAAGAGCTGCTGAAGGCCGGACAGATTCCCTGTCTCGTCGCCACGTCGTCGCTCGAGCTCGGCATCGACATGGGTGCCGTCGATCTCGTCATCCAGGTCGAATCGCCGAAGTCGGTCGCGCGCGGGCTGCAGCGCGTCGGCCGCGCGGGGCACGAGCTCGGTGCCGTCTCGAAGGGCCGGATCTTCCCGAAGTTCCGCGCCGACCTGCTCGAGTCCGCGGTCGTCGTCAAGCGCATGCGCGAAGGCGGGATCGAAGAGACCGTCATCCCGAGCAACCCGCTCGACGTGCTCGCGCAGCAGATCGTGGCGATCTCGGCCGACGAGGAGATCTCCGTCGACGAACTGCACGAGCTCGTGCGCGGCGCGTACCCGTTCGCCGATCTCTCCCGCGCGCAGCTCGAGAACGTGCTCGACATGCTCGCCGGCCGTTACCCGTCCGACGAGTTCGCCGAGCTGCGGCCGCGCATCATCTGGGATCGCACCGCCGGCATCATCCGCGGCCGCGAAGGCGTACGCCGGCTCGCGGTCACGAACGCCGGCACGATTCCCGATCGCGGGCTCTTCGGCGTGCATCTCGTCGACGGCGGCGGCCGCGTCGGCGAGCTAGACGAGGAGATGGTCTACGAAGCGCGTGCCGGACAGACGTTCCTGCTCGGCGCCTCGACGTGGCGGATCGAAGAGATCACGCGCGACCGCGTGCTCGTCTCGCCGGCGCCGGGCGTTCCCGGAGCGGTGCCGTTCTGGAAGGGCGAGGGCATCGGCCGTCCGTACGAGCTCGGCGAGGCGATCGGCAAGGCGTCACGCGAGCTGGTGGCGCTCGGCGAGGACGCCGCGCTGAAGCGTCTCCGTACCGAGCACCTGCTGGACGAACGCGCCGCGCGCAACCTGCTGACGTTCCTGAGCGAGCAGGCGGCCGCAACGGGAACCGTCCCGTCGGATCGCACCATCGTCGTCGAGCGCTTCCGTGACGAGATCGGCGACTGGCGGCTCTGCATCCTCTCGCCGTTCGGCGCGCGCGTGCACGCACCGTGGGCGCTCGCGCTCGCCGCGCGCCTGCGCGAGTCGCTCGGCATCGAGGTGCAGTCGATCTGGTCGGACGACGGGATCGCGCTGCACCTGCCCGACGCCGATGCACCGCCGCCGACGGACGCGATCATGATTCCGCCCGACGAGATCGAAGAGCTCGTCGTCAACGAAGTGGGGCAGAGCGCTCTCTTCGGCGCACGCTTCCGCGAGAATGCGGCACGCGCGCTGCTGATTCCGCGACGTCGGCCCGATCAGCGCACGCCGCTCTGGCAGCAGCGCCTGAAGGCGCAGGGACTGCTGCAGGTTGCGCGTCGGTACGGCTCGTTCCCGGTGATCCTCGAGACCTACCGCGAGTGCTTGCAGGACGTCTTCGACCTGCCGGCCTTGAAGCGGCTCCTCCACGGCATCCAGACACGCGAGCTCGATCTTGTCGATGTGGAGACCGCCTCGGCGTCGCCGTACTCGACCTCGCTCCTCTTCGACTACATCGCCACGTATATGTACGAAGACGACACGCCTCCCGCCGAACGGCGCGCGCAGGCCCTGTCACTCGACCGCGATCTCCTGCGCGAGCTGCTCGGGCAGGAAGAGTTGCGCGACCTGCTCGACGCCGGAGCCGTCGAGGACGTCGAGCTGCAACTGCGCGGCACACCGAAGAACGCCGACGGGCTGCACGATCAGCTTCGCCTGCGCGGAGACCTACGCGAAGGCGAATACGACGAGGGCTTCGCGCAGACGCTGCTGCGCGAGCGGCGTGCCCTGCTCGTTCGTATGGCCGGCGAAGAGCGGCTGATCGCGGCCGAAGACGCGGGGCGTTACCGCGACGCGGTCGGCGTCATGCCGCCCGGCGGATTGCCAGAGGTCTTCCTCGAGGGCGGCGCGGAATCGCTTGAAGAGCTCGTATCCCGCTACGCCCGCGGACGGGGTCCGTTCACGACGGCGCAGGCGAACGAACGCTTCGGCCGCGACGTCGAGCCGTTGCTCCATGCGCTCGAGCGGCGCGAGAAGCTCGTTCGCGGCGAGCTGCGTCCCGGTGGCACCGAGCGCGAATGGTGTGACCCCGACGTCCTGCGCCGCCTGCGCCGCGCGTCACTCGCCGCACTGCGGAAGGAGGTCGAGCCGGCCGAGCAGGCTGCGTTCGGACGCTTCCTGCCCCACTGGCATGGCATCGATCGCCGCGCGACGCTCCGCGAAGCGCTCGTGCCGCTGCAAGGACTGTCGCTCCCGGTCTCGCTCTGGGAAGCGGAAGTGCTGCCGCGACGAATCCCGGGCTTCAATGCCGGACAGCTCGACGGGCTCTGTGCATCGGGCGAGCTCGTCTGGGTCGGAGCGGGTCTCGACCGTGTCGCCGTGTACTTCCGCGAAGACGCACCTGCGCTCGGCCGTCCCGCCGCTGCCCCGCGACCCGAAGGCGAGCAGCACGACAAGCTGCGCGAGATTCTCGGGACCAGCGCGGAGTTCTGGTACGACCTCGTCAACGCAACGGGACTCGAGCCCGAGATCGCGCTGCCCGCGCTGTGGGATCTCGTCTGGGCGGGCGAGGTCACGAACGACGCGTGGACGCCGCTGCGCGCAGGCCGCCGCTACCAGACGCCGCAGTCGCAACGAGGACGCCCGCGCCGCTTCTCACGCCAGCGCGCCGCCGGCATCACCGCGACGCAGGGACGCTGGTCGCTCACGGACAAGCTCTTCCCCGGCCGACCCGACGCGCGCGCTCTCGCCGAGCTCCTGCTCGAACGGCAGGGCATCGTCACGCGCGACGGCGTGCGTGGCGAAGGGATACCCGGCGGGTACGGCGCCGTGTACGGCGAGCTCCGCGCACTGGAGACGCTCGGCGTTTGCCGCCGCGGTTACTTCGTCGAAGGACTCGGTGGCGCCCAGTTCGCGCTGCCGGGCGCGGTCGAGCGGTTGCGCGAGTTGCGGCCGCGTGAGGATGAAGAGCAGGAGGCGCTCGTCTTGCCGGCCGCGGATCCCGCGCAACCGTACGGCGCCGGTCTGCCGTGGCCGAAGCGCGCAGGCGCACGCGCGGCGCGCGTCGCGGGTGCGCAGGTCGTTCTACTCGGCGGCGCAGCGGCGCTCTTCGTCGAGCGTGGTGGACGCTCGCTCGTGCCGCTCCGCGATCCAGAGGACGGCTGGTTGCGCATCGCGCTTGCGGCGCTCGTCGATCACGTCAAGCGCGGCGGCGCCAAGATGCGCCTGGCAGTCGAGCGCTTCGACGGCGAGCCCGTCGGCGAGAGCGAGATCATGCCGCTGCTGCTCGAGGCCGGCTTTCTCGCCGGACCGCGCCGCGCGGTGCTTCGGCCCTAGGCCAGTCGGCCGAGCAATACGCCGAACAGCGCATGGCGATACGTCGCCTGCGCGAATGCGCGCGGGCTCGTGACGAGCTCGCGATCGACGAGCGCGATGAACGGCCACAGCGCGACGTGCTCCGCGAGCGCCATGCCGAGTGCGAGCCGCCGTTCGTCGACGTCGACCCGCCGCCGCAGCGTGTCGAACGCAACGCCGAACAGCGCACCGTTCGCCGCGTGCAAGGCAAAGCCGAGGGAGCGCCGCCCACGGCCGAGAAACATGACGTCGGAGTAGTCGCACCCGAAGACACGCCGGTCGAGCGGCTCCTGCAGTCCCCAGACGACCGCGGCTACCGCTCCGGCGACAGCTGCTCTGAGGCGCGGCGACATACGCTCCCAGCATGCCCGAAGGAGACGCCCTTCATCGCGCCGCGCGCCGGCTGCAGGTGCTCGTCGGCCAGCAGCTCGAGGTCGAGACGCCGCATCCGCGTGCCGCCGTGAAAGGACTTGCGCCGAAGCTCGACGGACTCCGGCTCGAGCACGTCGAGGCGATCGGCAAGAACCTCCTGCTCCGCTTCGAAGGCGGGCTCGTGCTGCGCAGCCACCTGCGCATGAAAGGACGGTGGCGCGTCTTTCGCCGCGACACGCCGATCTTCGGACAGCCGTGGCTCGTGCTGCGCGGCGACGAGTACGTCGGCGCGATGTTCAACGGCGCCGTCCTCGAGCTCGACCGCGGCATCGCGCGCCGGCTCGGACCCGACATCCTCGCCGACCCGCCCGACTACGACGGCATGCTCGCGCGATTGCACCGCGAGAACCAGCAGCGCCAGGTCGGCGACGCGCTGCTCGACCAACGTCTCGTCGCAGGCATCGGCAACCTCTGGAAGGCGGAGTCGCTCTGGCACGCGCGCGTCTCGCCGTGGAGCCGCCTCGCGGACGTCTCGGAGCCCGACCTCCGCAAGACGCTCGAAGAGGCGCATCGCCTCATGCGCGGCCGTCTCGACGGGGTGCCGGGCAAGGGCCAGGTCTACCGCCGCAAAGGCCGGCCGTGCCCGCGCTGCGGGACCGCGATCCGCTCCTGGCCGCAGGGCGACGACGCCCGCATGGCCTATTGGTGTCCGGCCTGTCAGAAAGGAGAGGAGCCGAAGACGGCGTAAGCGGAGCCGTGATCGTGCGCGCTCCGCAACTCTTCGAGACCCTCCGGGCCTTCTGCCTCGGCTCGTTCCGCGCGCTGCTTTCCGATCTGGAGCGCGGGGCGGACCTGCCGTTCGCGTTCGAGGAGCACAACTCGTACGACCGGCCCGCGCTCTACGAATATAGGCCACTCGTGAAGCCGTTCATCGAGGCGCGCGCGCACGTGCTGCGACGTCGCCCCGACGCGCAGCTCGCCGTCGACGAGCTGCAGCGCGAGCCGGCGGCAGCGATCTTCGCGCGCGCGCACGCGGGCCCGCGCGCCGACGAGCACGAAGCGCTGTTCGGCAGCGTGCTCCTGCCGCTGCTGATGAGCACCGCCGAATCGTGCGGCGGCTTCGACTGGGACGACAGCGCTTTCGCGCGCGCGTTTGCGGAATTGGAGGCGGCTCTCTTCGGTGAAGGCCACCAGTACGGCGCGCTTGCGCCGCTGATCGGGCTCACGACCGGCGGCGCCACGATCGAGCTCGGCAACGGCATTCGCATTCGCACGGCCGCGACGGGCGAGCTCGCGAAGCTGTGGCCCGAGGCGAACGGGCTCTTGCCGACGGACTTCGGTCGGGAGCCGGACCGGCTCTGCGTTCTCGAGCTCGAGCGCGCGCTCGACGCGGGCGCGACCGAACCACCCGACGCACCGGGCGAGCTCGCCGATGCCGTGACGGCGATCAGGCTCGCGACCGCGGCACCGATCGCGGCGGGGCCGGTGCTCTTCGAACGGCTCGACTGGCGCCCCTACGGCGTGCGACCGGTGCTGCCGATCGCAGCAACGCAACCCGCCGGGGAACCAACGCGGCTCGACTCGTTCCGCGCAGGTCTGGCGCGCGATCTCCTTCCGCGCCTTGCGCAGGCCGACGACGATCCGGAGCTCGGCGAAGCGCTCGATCGCTGGGAGCTGTCGCTGTTCCAGGACGGCCCGTTCCAGGCCGAACAGCTGCGCGAAGCGCTCGCCGCGCTGCTCGGCGGTTCTGACGGCCTCTGGGCCGCGGCGGTGCGCGGCGCGATCCTCCTCGGCGAGACGCCGCGAGGCCGAGCCGAGCTGCAGGACCGGCTGTCGGACGAGCCCGATGCGGATGCAGTGCGACGCGCGCTCGTCGAGACGCTGCTCCACGGCGACCGCACAGCGCTTGTGAAGACGCTCGACCAGTCGATCCTCGGTCTGCGGGATGCGCCTGCGGGCTACTTCGCGCGTCTTGCTGCGCGCGGCGATTCGTCCGCCGTGGCCTGAGGCACGACCGCGCCGAGACGGTTGAACAACTCTCGCGCTTCGCGCAAGCTCGCGCTGTCCTCCGTGCAGCGCCAATGTCCGAGTAAGGCATGCCCCTGCTCGAAAGGCATCTCGTATTCACGCCAGCGGCGTGCAGCATCGGTGTACAGGGGAACGGCAGTGTCGATCTCTCCGTGCGCCTCGGCGATGATCGCCTGTCCTGAGACGGCGACGTTCTGCGCACGCACGCCGTGCGGGTTCGGGCGGTCGAAGAGCCGTTCGCCCAGGTCGAGCCGGTCGTTTTCGATGCACGCCCGCAGCACCGGGAGGGCGTGCAGCAGGCGCGACCAGTCGGGTCCATCGCGCGTGACCTCTTCGAGCTCCTCCGTCAAGGCGATCACCTCGTCGACCCGGCCCAGTCCGTTGGCAACGACGATTGCCGCGGCGAGCGCAGGCGCCGACACCTGCGGATCGAAGATCTCGCGAGCACGGGGAAGAAAAGCCGCAGGTAGGTCCGCCACTTCGTTCACACGGCCCCGAAAGGTGAGCACGAGAGACTGGAACGCCGGCGCGACCGCCGTTAACTGCGTCTCTTCGTCCTGCGTCACTTCGAGGAGCTCTGATGCGGTCGTCAACACTTCGTCCCAGTCGCCGAGATCGAAGAGGAGCCACATCGTCTCCATCCGAATCCACCGCAGATTTCCGACGAGGCCGCGGTGTGCTGCGAACTCCATTCCCTCGCGCTTTGTCTCGAGCCCTTCGCGTGCACTGTGCATCACCCAGAGGAAATGGCCGAGATTGTTGTAGGCAACTCCGGCCACCATTCCTCCGCCTAGCTCGAGGGCGGTCGAGAGCGCCGCGCGTAGCACCTCGATGCCCCCTGGGTCGCCGAGCTCGCACAGAGCGGTGCCCTGCGCCTGCCGCGCAAAGAGCACGCGATCCTCAACACCGAGCTCCTCTGCCAGCGCGATCGACTTGTTTGCGAAGGCCAGGCACTCGGGGGAGTGTCCCCTCATCATGGCGCGGCCCGCGGCGCGCCCATACGCGATCGCGAGGTCCGGGCTCTGCGGCTCGGCCTCGAGCAGCCGAATCGCCTCGTCGAGTGCGGCTCCGGCCTCGGCGCGATGCCCAGCCACCCAGGAGAGATGGGAGAGCATGGAAAGAATTCTCCCGATCGCGATCGCATCGTTTCGCTTGCGATATTCCGCGAGTGCCTCTTTCGTGAGGTCCTCGCTTCGGCGATGGTGGCCCGCCTCCCACGTCGCCTGCCCGGCACGCTCCAAGGTCTCCGCACGCTCAGGATGGTCGGCCGGAGTCAGCTCGAGCGCGCGCGTGAGGTGCTCGTATGCCTTCTGCGCATCGAGCTTCGCGGCGCGTTCGCCGGCCATGAGCAGAAAGCGGCGGAGCTGGTCTTTGAGCTCTGCGACATCGCTGATTCCTGCTGCTTCGGCGAGCTCGAGTGCCTGCTGAGAGTGGTAGACGAGGATCTCGGCCTGGTCCTCTGCGCGTCCTCCCGCGATCTGCTCGATCCAGTCACAGGCGGCACGGTGCTTCGCGGCCCTCGCCGCGCGAGGGATCTGCTGATACGCGACGTCGCGGACAAGCACATGCCAGAACGCCAGCTCGTCCTGACCTTCGACCGACGCGCGGCGTGCGGGACGGACGAGCTCCTTGCGCACCAGCTCGCGCATGCCTTCCTTGACCTCACGCTCGTCGACGCCTCCGATCGCGGAGACCGCGCCGGTCCAGAAGACTTTTCCGACGACGGCGGCGTCTTGCAGGAGCGACTTGCGCGCCGCCGGCAGCGTGTCGAGCCGCGCGGCAATCAGCGCCTGAACGGTTTCCGGCAGCGGCGTGCTCGGATCGGGTGCGCCTTGCTCCGCGAGCATGCGGACGAACTCCTCTGCGTAGAGCGGATTGCCGCCGGCACGTTCGAGGAGCGCCGCCTGCGTCTCCGCGGGAAGGACCGCGCGACCGACGAGCGACGAAACAAGACGTGCGGTGTCGGTGTCGCTCAGCGGTGCGAGTGAGATCGTGACCGAGTTGCGCTTGCCGCCGCCCCAGCCAGGATGGCGTTCGTAGAGCTCGGGGCGCGCCGCGATCAGGAGGATCATCGGAACGCCGCTCGACCAGTCGACGAGATGCTCCAAAAACTCGACGAGCGCCGAATCTGCCCAGTGCAGGTCCTCGATCACGAGCACGATCGGTCGTTGCGCGGCGATTGCCTCGAGATAGCGCTGCCAGGCGGAGAAGGACTCCTCGCGCGCGACGGGCTGTTCGGAGGTCTGCGCGCCCGTCAACGGGCCGAGCCGCGTCACGAACCAGTCGCGATCCGCGTCGTCCTCGACAAGCGTTTCGACCGAGGTGCGTACCTTCTCGCCGGCCGCGACGGGATCGTCGGACTCGAGGATCCCGACATGCGCTTTGACAATCTCGCCGAGCGCCCAGAACGTAATCCCTTCGCCGTAGGGAAGGCAGCGACCCTGCCGCCACCAGACGATCTCGTCCTGCGCGTCGACGAAGTTCTGGAACTCCGAGATCAACCGTGTCTTGCCGACGCCAGGCTCGCCGGTCATCGTGACGAGCTGCAGCGACGAGTCTCGCAGTGCGTGCGCGTACGCCTCCTTGAGCAGCGCGAGCTCGTGTTCGCGCCCGATGAACGGAACGTCGACGCGTCGTTCGACGTCCACGCCGAACCGGCCGCGTGGGACTGTGGCGCGCCAGATCGGCAGCGCGTCGGCTTTGCCTTTGACGGAGACCGGTTCGAGCTCCTCGAACAGCAGGACGTCACGCGTGGCGCGATAGGTGCTCTCACCGACGACTACGGACCCGACGGGCGCGTGCTGCTGCAGACGCGCCGCTGTGTTGACGACATCACCGGTTGCGATGCCTTCGCCCATCTCCGGGCGGGCGTTGAGCACGACGACCGCCTCGCCGGTCGCGACGCCGGCGCGGACCGCGAGCTCGAGGCCCACCTCCGCGTTGAGATCCTCGATCGCCTCGAGGATCTTCAGCGCCGCCCGCACCGCGCGCTCGGCATCGTCCTCGTGCGCGACGGGCGCACCGAACACCGCCATCACCGCGTCGCCGATGAACTTCTCGACGTTGCCGCCGAAGTGCTCGATCTCCTGTTTCAGGCGAGCGTGGTACGGCCGCAGCGTCGCGCGGACGTCCTCGGGATCGGCGCGGTCGGACTTGGCCGTGAACCCGACGAGGTCGACGAACAGGACGGAGACGACCTTGCGTTCTTCGGCTCCGCTGGGCGCCGTCTCGGCAAGTGCTGCGCCGCACGACCAGCAGAATCTGGCGCGGCCGGGGTTCTCCTCACCGCACTGGGGACACGCGGGCATTCTTGGAGTCTAAGAAGGTCGCCTTCCGGCACAAAGCCGTGCGTCGTCTCGGCCTACTGTGATCGGCATGGACGAGGCCCGCGCAGTGCTCGCCCGGCTCGACCGGATTGAAGAGCTCGACCGCGAGGGCGCACCCCCCGGCGTCCTGCTCGAGGAGCTGCGCGGTCTCGTCCAGGCGGCCGAGGCCTGGGCCAGGCTGGAGGGAGGCGAACGTGCAAGGACAGCCGTAGAACGCTGCGACGCGGCTCTCGCACAACCCGTCGCATAAAGTCGCGGCGGTGGGCATCGCGCACTGGGACGACGTCGAGAAGCAACGGCTCGAGCGAGGCCAGATGGCCGGCACGTGGTCGAATCTCGGCACACCAGCCGGGAGCTATCGCTGTGGCGTGAGCCGCATCGAGCTCGCGCCCGGCGAGATGCCGACCCCCGCGCACGTGCACGGCGAAGCGGAGGAGATCTTCTACGTGCTCGCAGGCTCCGGTCTCACGTGGCTCGACGAGAAGGCGTACGAGATCGGCGTCGGCGACTGCATCGTCTACAAGAACGTCCACGAAGCGCACACGATCCGCGCGGGCGCCGACGGTCTCGACGTGCTCGCCTTCGGGCCGCGCGAGTACTTCACGAGCAGCGAGCTTCCGCGCGGCGGCTCGATGTGGTCGATCACGGGCTACGTCGAAGTGCAGGACGGCCATCCGTGGGACCGCGAGCCCGAGCTCGTCTGGCCCGACGCGGAGCCGGAGCGTCCCGCGAACATCGTGAACGTCTCCAGTGTCGAGCCTCATGTCGTCGCCGGGCGCAGGCGGCGACATCTCGGCGGCGCGGCCGGGTCGCGCTGGACCGGGCTGACGCACATCGAGTGCGATCCAGGAACCCTGTCCGGCCCGCCGCACGTACATTCCGCGGAGGAGGAGCTCTTCGTGGTCCTCGAGGGCGAGGGCACGCTCGAGCTCTGGCCGGACGAGCGAGAACCGGTGCGGGTCGGCTCGGTCGTCGCGAGACCGCCCGGAACTCGAGTCGCGCACGCGTTCCGCGCGGGCGACTCCGGCCTCACCTTGCTCGCGTGGGGAACGCGCGAGCCGAACGACATCTGCTGGTACCCACGCTCGAAGAAGATCTTCTGGCGCGGCGTCGGCGTCATCGGCCGGATCGAGGAGCTCGACTACTGGGAGGGCGAAGCGCTCGACGCGTGATGGACAGCGGCGTTCGGGCCGAAGAACTCCGCGGAATCGCGAACGTGCGAAACTACACATAGTTCCTCGTGCAAGAGCGTTCCCCACATCGCTTCGGCCCTGTTCTCGCCACGGTCATGGTTCTAGGAGGCGCGCTCGTCGTGCCTGCGAGCTCGGCGGACGCTCTACGGCAGCTCGATCGTCCCAACTGGGCGCAGATCGGTGCGGCGATGGTGATCCCGGAAGGGAGCCTGCGTTTGGCCGGCCCGCCTGTCGGATTTTGGGGCGGGGAGTACACAACAAGCTCAAATGAACGCGTCACGATCTACACGTCGTCGCGCTACACGGTGGACGAGGCCGCGAATCAGCGTTGGGCTGAATTCATGGGTCGGCTCTTGCACGGCTCGGAGCTCTCACGGGTCACGGTCTATCTCGCCACCCCGTTCGAAGCGAACCGGCTCTGTAGTGGTGCGGCGGATCTCGTTCACGACGTTCTCGGCTGTTATGGCTCAGACACGATCGTCGCGCCCGGTGAAGACACCCCGAAAGTGAGCGCCGAATCCGTGCTCACACACGAGTACGGCCATCACATCGCGGCGAATCGGAGCAACGCTCCGTGGCGTGCGCTCGAGTGGGGCGCCAAGCGCTGGGCGACGGCAATGAACATCTGCGCGCTGTCAAAGGCGCATGTCGTCTTCCCGGGGGACGAGTCGCTTCTTTACCGACTCAATCCAGGAGAAGGATTCGCAGAGACATACCGCGGGTTCAGCGAGCGCACGGAGGGGCACCACATTGGCCCTTGGGGCGTGCTCGACACTGTGTTGTATCCAGGTGGCGACGCAGTCCCGGCGATAGTGGCTGACGTTCTCAATCCCTGGACAGGGAATCAGACCAAGTCGTTCCACGGGCGTTTTACGGCCCACGGGCCCTCCGTTAAGACGTTCACTCTCAAATCCGGGTTTGACGGGACCTTCACCGCCTCAGCGACGAGCCACGCCCGCATTCGGATCGCCATCCTCAACTGGCGAACGGTCGTCGCTCGAGGTCGCGGATCGGCCTACACGACGCTCTGCGGTGGGCTGCGTCAACGGGACGTGCGAGTGATCCGAACCGGTGGCAACGGCTCGTTCACGCTCACAGTCTCTCTCCCGTAGCTCGGAGGCGAGAAGGGTCATGTCTGCGGGGCCGGCTCTGGGACGCGGAGCCGAACGATGTTTGCTACTACCCCGGGTCGAACAGGATCGTCTGGCGGGGGGTCGGACTGACCGGGAGGCGGAGCCGTTGGGCTACGATGGCGGCACGCCCGAGGACTGACGTCCCTCCCGCAGAACCAGGTCGTTGCTGCGTCCAAGTCCCGGCGTCTAACCCAAGGCAGTCCCTCATTCGCGTCTTCAGCGTCCTAGAGCAGTTCCCGATATCTCCCGGTATGGGGAGAGCACGTCGTCTTGCGGGCTCCCGGAGATTCCGAATCGGCATCAACGCCGTTTTCGTCTCCGGGGCGCTGGCGGCTGCCACACTCACGCTCCTGCACTTCGTCCACTCGGGCTGGCCACTCGCGAACGCCGACCCCGTGCTCGTCGTCTGCGCAGGTGTCCTCTTCCTCTTTGCCTACGCCTTCAAGGCGTGGGGCTGGCAGCGCCTCTTCCCTGAGGGCCAGCGCCCCGAGGCCCTGACGCTCGCCGCCGCAGGCGGTGCCGCGTCGGTCGGAGGCGTAGCGCTTCCGGGACGCTTCGACGAGGCGATCCGCATCGCAGTCGTCCGCCGCGGCCCCGGCAAGAAGACGGCCGGTCTCGCCTCCATCTGCCTCACCCTGATCATCGTCGGGCTGCTCGACAGCGCGGCGCTCACGCCGATGGCGTCGATCGCCGCAGCCGCGTCGCACTCGGGTGGCATGCAGGCCGGCTTCGCGCTCGTCGCAGCCGCCGGTGTCGCGGCAGCGCTACTGGTTCTGTCACTGCCCCGTATCGCCAAGATGGACTTCGTCAGCCGCTGGAAGGTAGGCCGCTGGCTGAAGGACCACACCGCGTGCAAGCGCTCCGCGTCGCAGGCCTGGTTCCTGATCTCGATCTCGTGGGCGCTCCGCGGCGTCGCCGTCTTCGTCCTGCTGAACGCTCTCTCGGTCGGCGCCTCGTTCCCGCTCGCACTCGCCTTCCTCTGTGCCTCCGCCGCTTCGGCCGCGCTGCCGATCGCGCCCGCCGGCGCAGCAACGCAGGCCGGCGCCGGTGCGGCGATCCTGATCATCGGCGGCGTGCCCAAGGCCGACGCCTTCGCTTTCGCCATCGCGGCCCAGGGCATGGTGATTCTCGTCGGCGCAGCGCTTGTCGGTGCTGCCGGGATCTGGATGCTCTTCGCCCGCTTCCGCCCGAGCCGGGTTCGCAGCACGGCTCTCGCCGGCTAGCTCCTAGCTCCTTTACACGCTTCTTAGGAGGACGTGATTCGATGACGGTCGTGCTTCGCCGTCGAGTCCTCGTCGCCCTCGTCGCCGCGCTCGCGCTCGTCCTTGCGGGGGCCGCGCAGGGAGCGATCGTCACGTCACATGACGATGCGGGACGCGCGATCAACTTCGACGTCCGCGCACCGAACGTCGACACCGAGTGGTACGCGAGCGTGCTGCGCGCAGCGGCGCACGGCGACGAGATCAGCGCCGTCACGATCAGGATCGTTCCCGAGCCGCAGATCCCCGCGCTCTGTGGGGGCGAGGATGCGGCGGCTTGCTACACGACCGGGAGCTTCGCGCCGCCGACGATCATCCTGCCGGCGGGAAAGAGCAGGCTGCTCGAGTCGACGATCCTGCACGAGTACGGCCATCACCTCGATTCGTACTGGCACGTGACGGGAGTGCCCGAGCTGAACGGCACGGACGTATGGTGGCGTCTGCGCAACATGGCGTCACTCGTGGCGAACCATCAGGTCGCGTTCGACTACTCGCTCGGCTGGGATCACAGCGCCGGCGAGATCTTCGCGGAGGATTACGCCTACATCCACACCCATAGCCGCTACGGGATGCTGTGGCTGGCTCCGCCCGATGCGACGCTCGAGGCGGCGCTCTTCACCGAGCTCGGCAAGCCGAGGGAGCCCCTCCCGGCTGCGCCCGAGGTGCCGCTGATCATCGACCGCAAAGGCACGCTCATCCCGCGTGACCGTTTCAGCATTCCGTTCACCCTGCTCGGCCCGGGCCGGCGAGTGACATTGACTGCGACGATCTCGAAGGCGAACCGGAAGGGACTCCGGGCCCGTGCCGAGGTCCTCTGCGATGGCCACGTCGTCGGCTCGCGCGCCTTCGCCAGAAAGCAGGCGAAGCGGACGATCGACCTGCCGCACCTCGGGCCGGCAAAGTGTGAGGCCCGGCTCGTCAGCAACGTTGCGGTCTCGCTCAGCTACGTCCTGCGCCTCAGCCTGGCGGTCGAGGGCACGTAGACGCGGCGTCCGAGAGGCCCGTAATCATGCGGGCCTATCGGGAGGAACTCGCTATCCTGGCCCGAAAGAGCGCCCCGTGGGGCTCTCACGCTTACTTCCGCGTCCCAACACACGCGCATCGACGTCCACTAAGAAGGGATCACCTTTGGGCAGGGTCATCTCGTTCGCCAACCAGAAGGGTGGCGTTGCGAAAACGACGACCACGCTGAACCTCGGAGTCGCTCTCAAGGAGAAGGGCAACGAGGTCCTGCTCGTCGATCTGGATCCCCAGGGGAACCTGACGATGAGCCAGGGCTGGAACCCGGACGAGATCGAGCGCTCGATGTTCGACGTGCTGGTGCACAAGCTGCCGATCGAGGAGATCGTGCGGGTGGCCGAGGTGGATGTGGCCGTCTCGTCGATCGATCTCGCCGGCGCCGAGCTGGCGCTCTCATCGATGATCGGCCGCGAGCGCGCGCTCGAGAAGGCACTCGCGAGCGTCAAGTCCAAGTACGACTACATCTTGATCGACACGCCGCCGTCGCTCGGCCTGCTGACGATCAACGCGCTCGTCGCGTCGAACGGCGTGATCGTCCCCGTTCAGTGCGAGTACCTCTCGCTGCGCGGCCTCGTCCAGCTCGAGAACACGCTCTCGATGATTCGTGAGAACCTCAACCCCGAAGTGGCGATCCAGGGAATCCTGCCGACGATGTACGACAAGCGCCTGCTGCACTCGAAGGAGGCCGTCGACATCCTCAAGGAGAACTTCGGCGACCTCGTCTTCAAGACGCGGATCCGCAAGACGATCCGTTATGCGGAAGCTCCGGTGAAGGGTCAGTCCGTGCTCGGGTACGACCCGAGCGGCGACGCCGCGAACCTCTACCGCGACCTCGCGAAGGAGGTGCTCAATGGCGCGAAAACGCGCGAGCATGCGTGAAGGCCCACTCGCGGAGCTGTTCAAGGCAACCGAGGCGGCGCAGAGACAGCAGGATCCGGCTGAGGTAGCGCCGCCTGAAGAACCGCACGAGTCGACGGTCGAGCACGTCCCGACGTGGGAGGACGAGATCGAGACGCCGGCGCCGCCGCGTCCCGATCCGACTCCCGAACCGTCGCTGCCTGAGCCAACGCCGCCGCCGCGGCCGCCCGCTCCCGATCCGACACCTGAGCCGACTCCGCCGCCGGCGTACATTCCCGAGCCGCCCGTCACGCGTTACATCGAGCCGATGCCCGAGCCGGCGCCGCGCCTGCATCACGCGCGAGCGGGACAGCTCGGCTCGTACCTCGCGAAGATCCAGGTCGTCGGTGTCGGTGGCGCGGGGCTGAACGCCGTCAACCGGATGATCGACGCGGGCATCAACCAGGTCGAGTTCGTCGCGGTCAACACCGACATGCAGCAACTGCAGATCTCGGATGCCGAGACGAAGATCCACATCGGCCGCGAGTTGACGAAGGGCCTCGGCTCGGGCGCTGAGCCGAGCATCGGTTTGAAGGCCGCAGAGGAGAGCTACGACCAGATCAAGCACGCGCTGCGCGGCGCCGACATGGTGTTCGTCACGGCAGGTGAGGGCGGCGGCACCGGGACGGGAGCCGCGCCGATCGTGGCGAAGATCGCCAAGAGCCTCGGCGCGCTGACGGTCGGCATCGTCACGACGCCGTTCAAGTTCGAAGGCACGAAGCGCCGCGGCCAGGCGGAGACCGGGGTGGATGCGCTGCGGAAGGAATGCGACACGACGATCGTGATCCCGAACGACCGGCTGCTGGAAGTGCTCGACCGTTCGACGTCGATGCTCGATGCGTTCAAGATCGCGGACGACGTCCTGCGCCAGGGCGTGCAGGGCATCTGCGACCTGATCACGCTCCCGGGACTGATCAACCTCGACTTCGCGGACGTGCGCACGATCATGGAAGGCTCGGGCACGGCGCTGATGGGCATCGGCTTCTCGTCCGGCCAGGAGAACCGGGCGCGCGAGGCGGCCGAGCGGGCGCTGCGCTCGCCGCTGATCGACGCCGAGGTCGGGGCCGCGCGCGGGATCCTGCTGTCGATTGCCGGCGGTGACGACCTCACGCTCCTCGAGGTGAACGAGGCTGCGGAGGTCATCCGGCAGACCGCGAACGACGACACGCAGATCATCTTCGGCGCGACGATCGACGATCGCCTCACGGGCCAGGTGTGGGTGACGGTGATCGCCACGGGCCTCGGCGGAACGGGCCGCCGCAGCGCGAGCCGCACGCCGAGCCTCGTCAGCGCCCTGACGGCGCCCGACGACGAGCTCGAGCCGCCGTCGTTCCTGCGGAACTAGCGACGAATCGTCACGTGTGCGCCGCGGCGGACGCCCCAGCGTTTGAACGCGCCGCGGTTCACTTCGAGCGCGCCCTGGAAGGCGACCTTCGGGTCGTAGACCTTGCAGGGCGCGCGTAGGCACGGCGCCATGTCGAGGATGCGGAGGATCTGGCCGTTGCGGTTCCAGAACGCGATCGACAGCGGGATCTTCGTGTCCTTCATCCAGAACGTGCCGCGGACCTCGCCGACCCAGAGGAACGCCATGCCTGAGTTGCGCGCGAGAGTGCGGCGGTTCATCAGTCCCTGCCGGAGCTGCGCGGGCGTCTCGGCGATCTGTACCCGGACCTGAACGGTGCGGCTCGGCGTTCGGATCGTCGCCGTCCCGTGCGGAAACGTCACCGCCAAAGAGAGCGCGGCCGTGGTGATCATCCCGAGCACCGATCCATTGTGGCGATCTCGTACCTCGTTCGAGTGAATCTCGCCGGCGCACCGAAAGCCGAGGCGCAACCGTGCATCTACCCGACATAGGTCGGACACAGATGCGGCCTCTCGCCAGAGAGCCCGCGCCAGCGGCGGCGCGGGCTCTCGATCCAAGACATCTCCCGGCGGGACGCATGTGTCGCACGCGTAACGGTTTCTCCACAGGGGTCTGACCCCAAAGGCGCACGTAGCTGTGACGGAACTGTGACGATTTGCGCACGGTGTGTCTCGCTCGACCGGGCTAACCTGCTCGCATGAGAGGGGCAGTCGCAGCCGGTCACCCGCTGACCGCACAGGCAGGCGCCGACGTGCTCGCCGCCGGCGGAAACGCCGTGGACGCGGCCGTTGGAGCGGCGCTCGTCTCCTGGGTCGCCGAGAGCCCGCTCACCGGACCCGGCTCGGGCGGGTTCATGCTCGTCCACCGCGCCCGCGACCGCTCCACTCGGGTCTACGACTTCTTCGTCGCCGTCCCCGGGCTCGGCCTCGACAACCGCGACCTCTCGGACATGGACCGCGTGGACGTGGACTTCAGCGGCGGCTCGACCCAGGTCTTCCACATCGGCGCTGCCTCCTGCGCGGTCCCCGGCGCCGCGCTCGGGCTGGAGGTCGCGCACCGCTCCTTCGGCTCACTCCCCTGGCGCGACCTCTTCCAGCCAGCGATCGAGCTCGCGCGAAACGGCGTCGAGCTGAACAAGGGCCAGGCGTACCTGCACGCGATCCTCGACCTGATCCTGCGCCACACACCGGAATCACGCGAGGTCTACGAGCGAAACGGCGAGCGTCTCGTCGCCGAGGACACGCTGATCCAGAAGGATCTCGCCGCCACGCTCGAGCTGATCGCCGAGCAGGGCGGACGCATCCTCTACGAAGGCGACCTCGCCGACGCGATCTCGGAGCACATCCGCGCCAACGGCGGCTGCATCACGAAGCGCGACCTCCAGGAGTATCGAGTCATCCGCCGCCGCCCGGTCACGGCGAGCTTCTGCGGCGAGGAGTTCCTCTCCAACCCGCCGCCGTCGGCGGGCGGACTGCTGATCGCCTACGGCCTGCCGATCCTCGAAGCGCTCGGCACGGGCGAGCCCGGAACAGCCGAAGCGATCGACCACCTCGCGCGCGTCATGCGCGAACAGGCGAACGCGCGCATCGCCGCCGGCTCGATCCGCGGTCTCGCGCGCGCACTCGAGGAACGCGCGGCCGTCGTCTCGCGCGGCACCACCCACATCTCCGTCGTCGACGGCAAAGGGAACGCCGTCGCGCTGACCGCGTCGACGGGAGCCGGCTCCGGTGTCGTCGTCCCGAACACCGGCATCCACATCAACAACATGATCGGCGAGTTCGACCTCGCCAAGCCGCCACGCGCAGGCGCGCGACTCTCGTCGATGATGAGCCCGACCGTCGTCCTCCGTGACGGCAGCGCGCACCTCGTCGTCGGCAGCGCCGGCTCGCTGCGTCTGCGCGGCTCGGTGCTCCAGAACGTCGTCAACGTCGTGGCACACAACCTCCCGGTCGAGGACGCGATCGACCGACCACGCGTGCACCTCGAAGGAGAGGACCTGCACTGCGAGGGCGGGCACGACCCGGCCGAGCTCGACAAGCTGGAGGAGCTGGGCTGGAACGTCACGCGCTGGCGACGCCGCAACCTCTACTTCGGCGGCGCGTCGGCCGTCACGTCGCTCGACGGCGAGCTCGCCGCCGCCGGCGATCCGCGACGGGGTGGGGCGGGGGTGGTCGTCGAATGATCGTCAGACGCGCTGCGCCCGACGACGCGGAGGGACTGACCGAGCTCGGCGAGGCGGTCGGCGCCGAGCCGGAAGGCTGGCTCGTCACGACGAACGGCTGGCGCAACGTCGGCGACGAGCGCCGCTACCTGCGAGCGATCCGCCGCTACCCGAACGCAGCCGTATTCGTCGCCGAAGACGAAGGCAAGATCGTCGGCCGGCTCTCGGTCGCGCGCGACCAGCATCCTGCGAGTCGCCACGTCGCCGACCTCGGGATCATGGTCGCGTCCACGCACCGTCGCCGCGGCATCGGCACCGCGCTGCTCAAGGCCGCCGTGGACTGGGCGGAGAAAGCGGAGGTGCGCAAACTCGAGCTACACGTCTTCCCGCACAACACCGGCGCGATCCAGCTGTACGAACGGTTCGGTTTCGTGCAGGAGGGCTACCGGCACCAGCACTACCGACGCGGCGACGAGCTGATCGACGCGATCCTGATGGCGTACGCCGTGAAACGTTAAGCCGACTCGCGCGGCTGGACTCCGATCTCCTCTTCACGAACGCGCTGCCGCCGCTCCGTCAGCGCGTCGTAGGCCTCGCTGAGCCGGCGGTCGCGATCGTCGAGCCGCGCCGACCAGTCTTCGAACTCCTGTTCACGCTTCTGCACACGCCGGACTTCCGCAGCGGCACGCTCGATCTGCTCCGCGGCTTCCGCTTCGCGCGCCTCGACACGCGCAACCGCTTCGGTGAGCCACGCACCACGCTCGTCGAGTTCCGACGCGACGCGCTCGAGCTCGCGCGCACGCTCGTCGAGGCGCAGCGCCCGCTCCTCCAACACGGGAATCCGCTCCTCCGCCTCGCGCACGTCGCGCAGCTTGTTCGCAAGCTGCGTCTCGCTGACCGCGAGCTTCGCGGCGCGACGGCCGAGGCCCTTCTCGCGCTCCGCGTTGCGACCGTCGAGCTCCTCGAGCTGCTGCTCGCGCTCGGTCGCCGCGCGCTCGCGCTCCTTCACCGCGGCAAGGCGCGGCTCGAGCTCGCTGCGCGCCGTCTCGAGCTTCGCCGACTCTGCTGCCATCGCCGCCGCGCGTCGCTCCGCCTCGGCCGCGCGCGCATCGAGCTGCCGTGACGCCGTCGCATGCACCCGCTCCTGGTCCTTGAGCTGGCTTTCTCGCGCCTCGAGCTCGGCCTCGCGCTCCGCTACCTCCGCCGCGCGCCGCTCCTGCGCCTCCAACGCAGCAGACGCCGTCGCGATCCAGTCACCCCGTTCCTCCAGCTCCGCGCCGAGGACACGCAACTCGCTGTCGCGCATGTCGAGCTCACGCGCGCGCTCCCGGACGCGATCCGCCTCGGCCGCGGCCCGCTCGATCTCCTCGCGCCGGTCTCGAACCTGCTCTTCGGCGAGCGTCAGCCGCCGCTCGCGTTCGACGAGTTCCTCCTCGGCGTCCTCGATCAGCTGGCGCCGCGCGTCGAGATCGGCGCCGATCTCGTCGAAGCGGCGCGCCCGCGCGTCGATCTCCGCCGAGCGGCGGGCAACGGTCTGATTCAGCAGGCGCTCGCGGTCGCTGAGCGCCTGCCACGCTTGCTCGAGCTCGTCCTGCTCGTCCGGCATGCCACGAATCATGCCCTGCGAGTCAGACCGCATCCGGGCGGCGTAGCGGCGCGCCCGCACTCGCGAACGCGCCGCAACGCGACGGAGTAAGCGGCTAGGCGGTCTGCCGCACGACGCGCTGTGCGAGTCGCTCGGCCGACTTGATCGCCTTCTGGAGCGTTGCCGATTCCTGCTCGACGTTCTCGTTCAGCAGCGCGATCACGTCATCGTCGCCCATCTGCTCGGCCGTGATGATCAGGCTGTCGTAGACCGCGATCTCGTGGTGCTCGGTCTCCAGCACACCGCTCAGGATGACCGAGTCGTAGAGCGACTCATCGACCTCCTTCAGCATCGTTTCGCCCTCTTCTTTCAGCCCCTCGATCGTCGGACACGGCTGATTCTTCGGCGCCTCCCCGAGTGCCGCGAAAACCCGACTGAGGTTCTCGACCTGGCCTTCGGTCTCCTTGTGGTGCTGCTGGAGATCCCTGCGTAGCCGTGGGTCATCTGCCTTCGCCTCGAGCTCGTCCAGCATCTCGAGGATCGTCTGCTCCATGGTCAGCGCCGCTCCGAGCTTGTGGACGAAGAGCTCCCGCGGGCTCTCGATCGTGTCGTTCAGAAGTGCCATTTGACCCCCTCGTTTGTTGACGACGACAACGGGGCTACCCGCGTTCCCCCAGCCGAAACAGCAGGATTTCGCAAAGAGCGGAGGTCCTGCGAAACTTCCCGCGTGACCGCAGTCAGTGACGAGCTCCAGATCGACGAGGCCTCATTCCGCGGACACGTCGTGCGTCCGGGCGAACCGGACTACGACGTCTATCGCAAGATCTGGAACGGGTCGATCGACAAGCGCCCGGCCCTGATCATCCGCTGCGCCGGCGTCTCCGACGTGATCGCCGCTGTGAAGTTCGGACGCGCAAGCGGCCTGCCGGTCGCCGTCAGGAGCGGCGGCCACTCGTTCCCCGGCCTCTCGGTCGCGGACGACGCGCTGATGATCGACCTGCAGCCGCTGAAGGGCGTGCGCGTCGACCCGGAGAAAGGAACCGCGCGCGTGCAAGCGGGCGTGCTGCTCGGCGAGCTCGACCGTGAGACGCAGGCGTTCGGGCTGGCGGTGCCGTCGGGCATCGTCACGCACACCGGCGTCGCAGGCCTGACGCTCGGCGGCGGCATCGGCTGGATCCAGCGCAAGTACGGCCTCTCCGTCGACCGGCTCGTCTCGATGGACGTCGTCACCGCAGACGGGGAGTTCGTCAAGGCGAGCGCCGACGAGAACGCCGATCTGTTCTGGGGCCTGCGCGGCGGCGGCGGGAATTTCGGCATCGTCACCGAGTTCGAGTTCAACACCGTCCCGCTCGGCACGCAGGTTCTCGCCGGCCCGATCTTCTGGCCGATGGAGCAGTCGGGCGAAGTGCTCCGCTTCTATCGCGACTGGGTCGCCGAGGCGCCGGACGACCTGATGACGATCATCGTGCACCGGAAGGCGCCGCCGCTGCCGTTCGTTCCACAGGAGCTGCACGGGAAGCCGGTCGTGATGGTGATCGTGTGCTGGGCCGGTGACCTGGAGGAGGGCGAGAAGTTCGTCAAGCCGTTGCGCGAGTTCGGCAATCCGGTCGCCGATGTCTGCATGGTGAAGCCGTACCTGACGCACCAGGCGATGCTCGACCCGAGCTTCGTGCCGCAGCGTTGGTACTACTTCAAGAGCTGCGACGTCGCCGAGCTGAACGACGAGATCATCGACATCACCGTCGACCGTGCGTCGCAGATCGAATCGCCGCTGACCTCTTTCCCGATCTGGCAGATGGGCGGTGCGGTGAGCCACGTCGGCGACGACGAGACGCCGTTCGGCGGCCGGCGGGCCGGGTTCACCTACAACATCGGCTGCTGCACCGAGACGGAGGAAGGCTTCGCCCACGAGCGCGACTGGGTGCGAAGCTTCTGGTCAGCCCTCGAGCCGTGGCATCAGACCGTCTACGTGAACTTCCTCGAGAACGAGGGCGAGGAGCGGATCCGCAGCGCGTACGGCGCGGAGAAGTACGACCGCTTGAAGACGCTCAAGCGAAAATACGATCCGGACAACTTCTTCCGGATCAACCAGAACATCCCGCCGGACTAGCGCGGGCGAGCCGCGGAAGTTCGGCGAGCGTCCGCCTCAGCCACTGTCCCCGGGCCTGCCCTCGCGTACGATCGCTCCGTGAAGGCGCGGGTGCTGATCCTCGGTGCAGGCTTCGGAGGGCTCGAGCTTGCAACGCTGTTGTCCGAATCGCTCGCCGAAACGGTCGAGGTGACGCTGATCGACAAGAGCGACTCGTTCGTCTTCGGGTATTCGAAGCTCGACGTGATGTTCGGCCGGACGACACTCGACGCGGTGCGCATGCCATACCGTGACTTCGCAAAGCCGGGAGTCCGGTTTCTGCAAGAGCGGGTCTCGGCGATCGATCCGGCAAGGCGGCGCGTGACCACCGACGGTGGCGTCTACGAGCCCGACTTCCTGATCATCGCGCTCGGGGCCGATTACGACTTCGACGCGACTCCGGGGCTTGCCGAAGGCGGCAACGAGTTCTACTCCACGGCCGGCGCTGAGCGGTTGGCGAAGGTTCTCCCGACGTTTTCGCACGGCCGCGCGATCGTGGGTGTCTGCGGCGCGCCGTTCAAATGCCCGCCGGCGCCGAGCGAGGCCGCTTTGCTCTTGCACGACTACCTCTCGGCTCGAGGGGTGCGCAATGACTGCCACATCTCTGTCGTCATTCCGTTCGGCACGCCTGTGCCTCCGTCGCCGGAGACCTCACGCGCGCTGGTCGGCGCCTTTGCGGAGCGCGATATCGAGTTCGTGCGGGAACGACGTGTGAGCTCGCTCGATCCGGCGCGCAGCGTCGCAGTGCTCGACGACGGCAGCGAGTTGCCGTATGACCTGTTCCTCGGCGTGCCGAAGCACCGCGCGCCGGACGTCGTTCTCGAGAGTGGGATGACCGAGGAGGGCTACGTACCTGTGAATGGACGGACGCTCGAGACCACATTTCCCGGCGTGTACGCGGTCGGAGACGTCGCGACGGTCGGAGTACCCAAAGCCGGTGTGTTCTCGGAGGGAGCCGCCCGCGTCGTCGCCGAGTCGCTGATCGCAACGATGCGTAACGGTGGCGAGCCGCGACCTTACGATGGTCGCGGCTCGTGCTACATCGAGTTCGGGGCCGGCCAGATCGGTCGCGTCGACGTCGACTTCTTCTCGGGCCCGAAGCCCACCGGTGCGTTTCAGGAACCTTCCGTGGCTCTCGTCGCCGAGAAGGAGCAGTTCGGCTCCAGCCGCCGCGCGCGCTGGTTCGGGGCTTAGCCCGCGTGGCCGAACGGTGAGTCCCGCCCCGGACAAACCGCAAAGAGCGGATAAACCGGCACAGGGCAGCCCTACCCCTTATCCATGCAGTCGGCAGTTGAAGAAGTGCGCATATAAGCGCGGCGCTAGAGCTGCGGTGTGACAGGATCGCGGCTACGGTGACTGAGTACGCAGACCTAGCGTGGAAAACCTGGTCTGCGCGCACCAGGAGAGCTCGATCCGAGTTCTTCGCCCTGTATCGAGAGAGTTAGGAGCAACATATGCATGCCATCCTGCGAAGGTATGAAGGCGTCGATTCGAGCCGCTCAGTCGAGTTGGCCAAGAACGTCGACGAGAAGTTGATCCCGCAGCTCAAGGAGCTTGCTGGGTTCAGCGGCTACTACCTCATCGAGTCCGGTAGCGGCGTCATGACGTCGATCAGCCTCTTCGACACGTCAGATCAGGCCGACAACTCGAGTCGCATCGCATCCAGCTGGGTGCGAGACGAGAAGCTCGACACTGCGCTGCCGAATCCGCCGAAGATCACCTTCGGCGAGGTCGTCGCGCACGACGTCGTCAGCCAGACGCGTGGCTTGGTCACCGCGTAAGGATTCAACGTTCGAGGTTCGACGAGAGGGCCCGCTTGCGGGCCCTCTCGCTTTCAGCTTGCCGGGTTACGACGCCGCCCGGGCATTGTCGTTGTCGACCGCCTGTGTTACGTTCGCCCGCTGGCATTCGACTCGGAGGTAAACCGAAATGGGTGGCGTCCGTCGCGTTTCGCGATCAATTCTGAAGTGGTTTTCGGCGCTCTACGTCGTTGCGATCATCGTCCAGGTCTTCCTGGCAGGTGAGGGGATCTTCGGTCTGTACAACATCAAGCATTCCGACGACTGCGACAAGGCTGCGGCTCAGTGCATCGCGAACTCCAAGACGCTCGATCCCCATCGCGCGCTTGGGTTCTTCCTGACGCTGCCCGGAGCGTTGCTGTTTCTGATCGTGGCGCTGCTCGCCTGGCACCCGGTCAAGCGGATCCGCACCGTCTCGATCATCGCGCCGATCCTGACCTTTGTGCAGATGATCCTCCCCGGCCTCGGCCGCTGGGGCGGAGCGTTCCATCCGCTGAACGCGATCCTCGTGTTGGGTCTCTTCGGCTGGCTTGCCTATCGCCTGCGGCAGGAACAGCCGTCCCGAGGTCGGCCCGATCGCGACCGCGCCGGGCTAGCGGCGCGGCTGATCGAGCTCGTAGTGCTCGGGGCCGGCCCAGATACCGATCTTCTCGATTTCCGGGTACTCGACGATGCCGAACTCGTTGACCGTGGCGACGATCGCGACGCGGACCGGGGCGTCGGTCGCGTTCCGCACCTGGTGGGCACCTGCAGGGCCGGCCAGAAAGCACGTCGTGTCGCCCGGTTCGAGCACGCGCTCGTCTTCGGCCGTGCGGACGGTCGCTTGGCCGTCGAGGACGATCAGCCACTCCTCGTCGGTCCATTCGAAGTGGTACGGGCCGATTGCCTCGCCGGGCGGGATCTCGTAGACGCTCATCCCGAGTCGCTCCGCTCCGAGCTTCGAGCCGACGCGTGCGGCCCGTCCGGGATGGCCCGGCGCTCCGGCCGGAACGTCTGTGGCCTCGCCGTTGAACAGATTGAACGTCTTCATTCGTCTGGTCCTCTCGTCGAGATGGTCCGAGCGCGCACGTGCCTCGGGCTCCTTCGAACTCGGAGACTGTCGCGAGCGGCCTAACTCATCGGTCAGACGCTGGACGAGCCTCTCTGCTTCTCCATCAACTTGCCTTCGCGGATGGTGCGCACCATGTCCTTCGACTCTTCGCGATACCAGCTGCCGTCCTCGAACTCGATCGCGGGATAGAGCGGCTGGCCCGTGCCGGCGATCACGGCGGTGCGATTCTTCCGGCCCGGCCACGGTCCTGGCACGACCTCATAGGGAATGCCCTGCTCGTCGAGCGCCTTCTGCACCTTCCAGCACGGGTGCGGCCCGAACTTGGCCCACATGTTCTTGCAGCGATGAAGCTTCACAGCCATCGGACTCTCCGTTCTTCGCTTTTGCCCCTCGACAAAATCATCGCACGTCGATCTCCGCGGCCCGTGGCTCGTGGCCGTGGTCGAGCTCTTCGGTCACACGAAGAAGCTAGCGCGAGTTTCTTGCCGACGCGAGCGGGAACGAGGTTCCTATCTACAGATAGGAGGGGTCATGTCCGACGGAATGCAAGACAAGGCCGAAGGCAAGCTCAAGGAAAAAGAAGGCGAGCTCACGGACGACACGATGCGCGAGAAGCAGGGCGAGGCCCAGCAGAAGGTGGGCGAGGCCAAGGACAAGGCCGACGACCTGAAGGACGAGGTCAAGGACCGCACGTAAAGCGAGTCAGGCCCTGATGGCGGCGGGCGCATCCTTTGGGTGCGCCCGCTAGTCGTGGCGTCGGTAGGTTGCCGGGGAGAAGCGTGGAAGTGCCATCGGCCGTACGCGATCTTCGCCATGGCCGCTCTCGAGCGGTCGGGCTGTCTACTCTCGCGCGCCGGCTCGACCTGCCGATAGTTGCGCTTTGGCTCGCGCTCGCCGGCGGTCTGGCCCTTCTCACTAGCCAGGTGGCCGACTGGTACGTGATGACCGACGAGCTGCTTTACGAGCGGCTCGCGATCAGCATCGCGAACCTCGGCTCGCCGCTGCCACATATTCACGGCGAACTGATCGCCAACGTCAACCAGCTGTATCCCTTGCTGCTCGCGCCCCTCTTCCACGACAGGCTCGTTCCGGCTGGGTTGCACGACGCGCACATTTTGAATGCCTTTGTCATGAGCTCTGCGTGCCTGCCCACCTTTCTCCTTGCGCGCGCCGTAACGCAGAGCAGACGTGTGCAATATCTCGTGGCTGCATTGAGCGTTGTTGTTCCCTGGCTCCCGCTCGCGTCGATGCTCATGACCGAGGTCGTCGCCTATCCCGTGTTCATCTGGACGGTGCTCGCGATTTACCGCGCCACCGTCTCGCCGCGGCCACACAACGACGTTGTCATGGTCATCGCGCTGGCGGTCGCGACACTCGCGCGGACGCAGTTCCTCGTGCTCCTCGCGGTCGTGCCCATCGTTCTCTACGTCCACGAGCTCGCGTTTACGGTGGCGCCGTCGCGTTCGTCTCGAGCCCGCGCTGCCGCGCGGTCTGTCGTCGCGGCCCATCGCCCTCTGGCCCTGGCCTACGCGCTGCTCATTGCCGCTGCGCTGTTGTTGCTTTCCGTCGGCCGGCTGTCGAGTGCGCTTGGCACGTACTCGGTGACAGCCGAGGGCAACCTCATTCCCTCGGGGATGGGCCGTTCGCTTCTGGAACATCTCGCGCCGCTCGGGCTCGGCCTCGGGATCTTGCCGTTCCTGCTCGGGCTGGCCTGGCTGTTCACGACGTTTGTCCGGCCGCGGGCGCGCGAGCAGCACGCCTTTGCCACGATCGCGATCGTCACCTTCGCAGCGCTGCTGCTCGAAGTAACCTCGTACGACCTCCGGTTCGGCCAGGGTCGTCTGCACGACCGTTACCTCTTCTACGTCCTGCCGCTCGTCCTGATCTCCTTTGCGGCCGCTCTACAAAGCGAGTCGCGACCGCGTTGGTCGCTGGTGGCGCCGGCCGGGCTGTTGGCCTTCGCCTTTGCGTTCGTCCCGGTCGTGGGGTACGACAAGTACAACGTCGACTCACCCGTAGCGGTGCTGAACGACGCCCTGCTGGATAAGGGCGGGTCCGTCGACGGCGCGCGAGCAGTGCTCGAGCTGGCGCTGGTCGTCCTGATCCTGGTGTTCGTGCTCGGCACCATGTGGCTTCGCCCGGCGCAGCTGACCGTGGTCCTGCTGCTGGTCGCAACCGTCTCGATGAGTGCAGTGACTGCGCTCGCGTTCAATCGGCTTCTGACGGTCGACGGCACGAGCGGACGGCCGATCACGCTCGACCAGGGCGTCGTCTTCGACTGGATCGACCGCAAGGTTGGCCCCGGCGCCAAGGTGACGATGGTTCCCTATCCCATCCTCTACGGCAACTACTGGGAGAACGTCGCCTACTGGTGGAACGTGGAGTTCTGGAACGCGTCGGTGCAACGCGCCGCTGTCTACGAGAGCGCGTTCACCGGGACGCCGGAGACGTTTCCCACGAACCAGTTGACCTTCGACCGTACGACCGGCCGGGCCAACCTCTCACTGAGCCGTTACGCCGTTCAGGGAGTGTCGGAAACGAGGTTCCGGCTGGCCGGCGACGAGCTCGGCCAGGATCGCGGCGTCGCCCTGATCGCAACCGCCAGACCGTGGCGGGCGGAGTGGGTTGCGTTCGGCCTGTATCGCGACGGCTGGACGGTTCCGAAAGCGCTCGGCACGATCAGGGTGTTCGCGGCGCCGGGGCAGACCCAACCGACCCGCCGCTTCCTGACGGTCTCTGTTCGCGGCCCGAACGACGTTGCGCCTCGGCCGTTTCGCATCGTCTCGAACCTGAGCACCTGGTCGGCCGAGGCTGCTGTACAGCCGGTCAGCAACCAGCTGTCTGTTTGCGTGCCCGCCCATGGTTTCGCCGACGTGCAGATCCAGGCGCCGCGGTATTCGCCGATCTACGGCGACCCGAGAAGCGAGGCAAGCTTTGTCAGCTACGCACGCTCGGGCGGTGTGCTCGTGACCGGCATCGCGCTCGCGGACGAGACGGAGCCCTGTTAGCCCGAGGCGTGTCAGCAGTACGAACGCAGGTGCCAGAGGCGAAGTAGCGCGCGGGGAAGAACGCCCAGCGTCAAACAGCCACCGGTATCACCGTGATCGCGCCAGGGCCGACCGGATGCCTTGCTGAAGAGCTCGGGCTGGTCGGTCGTCCCGACGCGAGGGTGTGAGAACGTCGCCAGCGCGTAGCGGCGGTTTCCGTACGAGCCGTAGTAGGTCGACTTTGGCAGAGGCCCGCGCGTTGCCGCACGATCCGCCGTGGGCAATGTCCGAAGATGCGTTGCGCGAAGAGCCGCCTTGACCTGGGCAGTGGCGACAAGGTTCCTCGCGATCGGAGCTGCGCCGTTAGCTGCTGCCGGCAACGCGACGACGAGCCCGATGACGCCGATCACAGAGAGCCTCACCGGGTCATTCTGGCGAACTGCCCGTAAAAAGGTGGGGCCACGCGGAGGCGAGTCCGCGTGACCCCAGAAGCACGCTACTTACTTCTTCTGGCCGGCTGAGACTTCGCCGCGCCAGGCGCCGCTTTCGGTGCCGCGGCTTTCGATCAGTTCCTTGAAGCGCCCGAGATCGCCCTTGATGCGGCGAGCGTCGAGCCCGGCCACCGAGCCGACCGCTTCGAGCGGATCCGCCTGATAGCTCATCGAGAGGCGGACGAGCGTCTTGTCCTCGCCGACCTTCTCGAACGAGACGGTGCCGCGCGTCTTCTTGCCGTCTTCGCTGATCCAGCTGATCTGCTTGTCGGCGTGCTGCTCGAGGATCTTCGCGTCCCACTCGTTCGTCTTGCCCGCGACGGTCGCGGCCCAGTGGAGGCGCGTGTCGTCGATCTGCTGCACGTGGTCGACGCCTTCCATGAAGAGCGGGAAGTCCTCGAACTGCGTCCACTGGTTGTACGCGGTCGAGACCGGCACGTTGACCTCGATCGACTCGTCGATCGTGCGCGGCGTCGTGCTGCCGTTGAGGCTCGACGAGGCCCCGCCGACGAGGCCGGTGAGCCGCTTGCGCTGGCTCGCGACCGCGGCGGCTGCACCGCCGATGCCGGCGACCAGCAGCGTGTTGCGGAGCTTGTGGCTGCGCTTCTTCTCGACGCGGCCCCACGCGTTCTCGAGGCTCTTCGTCATCTTGCGCAGCTCGCTCTTGATCTTGGGATCTGCGCCGAGCCGGGCAACTGCAGCGACGAAGCCGATGCGCTTCGAGGCGCGCCGCTTCGCGATCGTGCCGTGGCCAACGGCAGAGAGAACCTGCTTGCGGAATTTCTTGTCTTTCGCGAGCGAAGTCGCCAGTTCGGCGGCGCTCGCGGCGTTGTCCTTCAACGCTTTTGTCTTTGTGCTCTTAAGCACCATTTGTCCCTTTCGTCGTTTAAGTACGTCTACCGTAGCTGCGCCTGCTCAAACGCTCGCGATGCCGAATTTGGCTAAAGAAAGGAGGAAAATCCGGCCGCTCATGAGGGTCGGAAGCGGGAGGGGACCGTTGCCTTCGGCGGTGTCGGCGACGGTGGTCCGTGCGGATCGTCACGGTCGGACGGCGAGTGGCGATGCCTCCCGATTGGTTCGGACCGGCGTCTCCGCTCGCCCGGTCGACTTGCCCGTGGCTTCGCAGTACTGTCGTGCGATGCGCCTCAGCGGCCTCGTGGCCGAGTTCAGGGCGGTCGCGCGCAATCCGAACCTCCGCCGGCTCGAGCTGGCTTACGGGGCCGCCATCACGAGCGAGTGGGCGTTCGTCGTGGCGCTCGGCGTCTTTGCGTACGAGCGTGGGGGTGCGACTGCGGTCGGAATTCTCGGGGTCGTGCGGATGCTGCCTGCGGCACTGGCGACGCCTTTCACGGCGGCGCTCGCCGATCGCTACGAGCGGGAGCGCGCGCTGGTGGCGGTCACGCTCCTTTCCGCCGCGGCGCTCGCCGCGTCGACCGGGCTGTTCTACTTCGGCCGGAACGAGGCGGGGATCTTTGCCTTTGCCGCCGCCCACGCCGTCGTGTCGACGCTGTGTCGACCCGCGGTCGCCGCGCTGTTGCCCTCGTTGGCAACCACGCCACAGCAACTCGTCGCCGCCAGCGGGGTCTCGCTGACGCTCGAAGGTGTCGGAACACTCGCCGGCCCGCTGGTTGCCGGCTTGCTGATCGAGTCGTCTGGCGTCGGCGTCGTCTTCGCGTTCGGCGCCGTCGCCTACGTGGCGTCTGCGCTCGTGCTTGCTGCGATCCACATCGAAGGGCGCCTGCGATTTGCCCAGCAACGGGGCGCCGGCAATCTCACTGCCGGCTTCCGGCTACTGGCGCGCGAACCGCATCCGCGTCTGATCGTCGGGCTCTTCGTCGCCCAGTCGATCGTGCGAGGCGCGCTGAACGTCCTGATCGTCGTGATGGCATTCCGGCTCCTCCACGTGGGAGGAGGTTGGGTCGGGTTCCTGTCAGGTGCGGTCGGTGCGGGGACGCTCGTCGGCGGTTTCGCATCCGTGGCATTTGCCGGTCGAAAGCTCGCCGTGCCGTTCGGTGTTGGACTGCTGCTCTGGGGAGTGCCGATCGCGCTCGTCGCGGCGGTCCCTCACCGCTTGACAGCCCTGCTTCTGCTGGCGGTCGTGGGTGTGGGGAACGCGATCGAGGACGTCACGGGCGAAACGCTCCTGCAGCGCCTGGTCAGCGACGACCTCCTCGGTCGCGTGCTCGGCGTGATGTTCGGTGGGGCGACACTCGCAATGGGAGTCGGCGCGATCGCCGCGCCTGCGTTGATCGCCGTGCTCGGCGATCGTGGCGCGCTTGTTGCGACCGGAGCGTTCCTGCCCGCGCTGGTCCTTTTGTCCTGGCGGGGGTTGCGAGGAATCGATGCCATCGCCGGCGCGCCTTCGCGTGAGCTCGCATTGCTCGACGGCGTCCCGATGTTCGCGCCGTTGCCGCTGGCGGCGAAGGAGCAAGTCGCGAGGAGCCTGATCCGGATCGACCGTTCCGCTGGTACGGAGATCATCAGGGAGGGCGATGCCGGTGACCGCTTCTACATCGTTGCCCGAGGGAGTGCGGAGGTGATGTGCGACGGCCGGCATCTGCGCGACTGCGGCCCGGGTGACTACTTCGGTGAGATCGCGCTGCTCCGCGATGTTCCGCGCACGGCGACGGTCACAGCGACGGATGATCTCGAGCTGTTCGCACTCGAGCGTGGCGCATTCGTCGATGCGGCTACAGGTCATGCAGCCGGCCGCGAAGCGGGGGAAGAAGTCGTTCGCAAGCGCGGCGCGGGGCAGGTGCCGATTCGTTGACGGGTAGCCTGATCTGAGGATGCGTCTCACCGCGAAAACGGGCCTGGTCACTTTGCTGGTGATCTCGGCGCTCTTGACCGCGTCGACCGCAGCAGCGGCGCGGCCCGCGGCGGCGACGAAGACGATTGCGAACTTCTGTAGCTCGAGCGGTGACGTCTGTTACGGCATCTTCAATGCGAGCGGCAAGGTCACCCTGCGAATCACGACCGCGGCGCGGTACTTCGGGCGGTACACGCTGTGCGTTCGTCTACTCCCGCCGCAATCCGATCCCGCGCATACACGCCGCTGCGGCTCCTATCCGGTCTTCCGCCAGGGCGGCTCGACCTGGGGCTCGACCATCAGGTACGACCGCCAGTTCCCGGTGCACCAGCCCGGCCGGTACCGCGTGACCTGGAACCTCTCCTCGGGCCCGCTCGGCCCGCCCTTGTACTTCCGGCTGCCGTTGCGCTAGCGCAGGCAAAAGCCGGGCCTATCGACCCGGCACAGCGCGTTTCTTTCCCGTCCTAGAAGCGGCCGCGGAAGAGCAGGAGCAGCAGCAGCAGAAGCAGCAGGAGGAACAGAAACTTGCTGAGGAAGATCCCGCCACCAATGGCGAGGATCAGGATGATGATGAGCAAGATGACCAGCATGTCCTGAGCGTCCTGCTCGATCGGTCAGAAGCTAAACTGGCTCAGGCAGCGATGCGAGAGCGGCCGGAGTCGCGTTGCCTTTCGGCACGCGGCCGGGTGCGGCTCGGTCTCGTCGCGACCCGCACCTGGTCGACCGTTTCGCTGATGGTGCGGACGAGGGTCACCAGGATCACGAGCGACGCAACGACGAACACCGTGTTGACGGTCCCGAGCAGCGCATGGAGGAGAACCACGGCCGGGAGCCCGACAAGGAGCAGCAGGCCGGTCTGCAGGTTCCGGAAGAACGACGCGGCCGCGCAGACAACGAGGGCGGCGAGCACGAGGAAGGTCGCTGCCCAGGCGACGCTCACGGCAGCTCTCCGCCGAGCGCGTTGTCGAAGGCGGCCTCGAGCCGGCCCGGGTCGCTCCAGACGGGAAGCTCGAGCGCCGGCGGCCGGATCTGGTCGCGGCGCTGCTCGTGATGCAGGCTCTCGAAGCACACGGGACAGAGCGGCGACCAGCGCGAATCGAGCGACTCACGGCCGCATTCCTGGCAGCGGAGCGTCTGAGACCAGGCCATCACCTGAATGGTCCCTCGTGGACCGGACGGCGTAGGCTTCCGGGATGGCCTTCTTCATCGCAGCGGACGCCTACGACCGCTTCATGGGACGGTACTCGTCGCTGCTCGCGGCGCAGCTTGCCGATTACGCCGGCGTGCGCTCGGGGCAAAGCGTCGTCGAGGTCGGCTGCGGGCCCGGTGCGCTCACGAGTGAGCTGGTGCGGCGGTTGGGTGCCTCGGCGGTCGTCGCGGTCGACCCCTCGGAGCCGTTTGTCGCCGCCGCGCGCGAGCGTCATCCCGGGGTCGACGTGCGTCAGGCGGCTGCGGAAGAGCTGCCGTTCGCCGACGGCGAGTTCGACGTGGCGCTCGCGCAGCTCGTCGTCCACTTCATGGCCGATCCCGTGCGCGGGCTGTCCGAGATGGGCCGTGTGACGAAGAACGGCGGTGTCGTGTGCGCGTGTGTCTGGGATCACGCCGGCGACCAGTCGCCGCTGTCGCCTTTCTGGCAGGCGGTCCGCGAGCGCGACCCCGAAGCAGACGTCGAGGCAAATTATGCGGGGGTCCGTCGCGGTCACCTCACCGAGCTCTTCCGCGAGGCAGGGTTGCGCGAGGTCGAGGAGACCGCGCTACCGGTCCACCTCGAGCACGAGACCTTCGAGGACTGGTGGGAGCCATTCACGCTCGGTGTCGGCCCGGCCGGCGTCTATTTCGCGTCCCTCGACGCCACGGGGCAGGCTGAGCTCCGCGAGGCCGCAAGGCGGAGACTGCCCGAGCCGCCGTTCACGCTGTCGGCCCGTGCCTGGACGGCGCGCGGCAAGGCGGCGAACTAGAACCTGATCCAATAGGTACGTACGCTTCGCGGGTGAGCATCTGCCCGAACTGCGGCCATGAGAACGAGCCGGCCGCGAAGTTCTGCTCCCAGTGCGCCACACCGCTTGCCGAGGTGGGTAAAGGGCCGCGTAGCGAGCGCAAGATCGTCACTGTTCTCTTCGCCGATCTCGTCGGTTTCACGGGCCGCGCCGAGCGCCTCGATCCCGAGGATGTGCAGGCGGTGCTGGCGCCGTACCACGAGCGGTTGCGATACGAGCTCGAGCGCTGGGGCGGGACGGTGGAGAAGTTCATTGGCGACGCGGTCATGGCGCTCTTCGGCGCGCCGGTGACGCGCGAGGACGACCCCGAGCGCGCGGTTCGTGCCGCGCTCGCAATCCGCGACTGGATTACAGAGGAGGGCAAGCTGCAGGTGCGGATCGCGGTGAACACGGGGGAGGCGCTCGTCAATCTCACGGCAAGACCGGAGGCGGGCGAAGGCATGGCCGCGGGCGACGTCGTCAACACTGCGGCGCGGCTGCAGTCCGCGGCACCGGTGAACGGGATCCTCGTCGGCGAGACGACGTACCGCGCGACGGCGGAGACGATCGAGTATCGGGAGCACGATCCGATCGCGGCGAAAGGCAAGGAAGATCCCGTCGCCGTCTGGGAGGTCGTCGAGGCACGCGCACGTTTCGGAGTAGACCTCGCGCCGGAGACGCGCACACAGCTCGTCGGGCGCGAGCGGGAGGTCGACCTGCTTGTCGGCACGCTTGCGCGAACACGGGAGCAGCGGTCGACAGAGCTCGTGACGTTGATCGGCGTCCCGGGGATGGGCAAGAGCCGGCTCGTCGGCGAGCTCTTCCGGTCGATCGAGCAAGGCGGTGAACTGACGTACTGGCGACAAGGTCGTTCATTGCCGTACGGCGAGGGAGTGAGCTACTGGGCCCTCGGCGAGATGGTGAAGGCGCAGGCCGGCATCCTCGAGACCGATAGCGACGACGAGGTGGCCGCGAAGCTGAGGCACACCGTCGAGCAGCTGGTCGAAGAAGATGCGGACTGGGTCTTGTCGCACCTGCGTCCGCTCGTCGGCCAGGCCGCGGACGTCACGAGCTCGCAAGAAGAGGCGTTCGCAGCGTGGCGCCGCTTCTTCGAAGCCCTCGCCGAGCACCACCCGCTCGTTCTGGTGTTCGAAGATCTGCAGTGGGCTGACGAGGGATTGCTCGACTTCGTCGAGCATCTAGCGGACTGGGTGCGGGACGTCCCCATGCTGATCCTCTGCACGGCGCGACTGGAGTTGCTGGAGCGACGACCGGCGTGGGCGGGAGGAAAGCTCAACGCTGCGAACCTCGCGCTGGCGCCGTTGTCGTCTGAGGAGACGGCGAAGCTGATCGCGGCGCTTAGCGACCGGCCGCTACTCGAGGCCGGCGCGCAGGCCGAGTTGCTCGACCGCGCCGGCGGCAATCCGCTCTACGCGGAGCAGTACGTGCGCATGCTTGCCGAGCGCGGAACAACCGTGGAGCTGCCGGAATCCGTCCAGGGAATCATCGCCGCACGCCTCGACGGACTGCCCCCCGAGGAGAAAGCGGCGTTGCAGGACGCCGCGGTGCTCGGAAAGGTCTTCTGGCTCGGAGCGCTCGGCGTCAGCGAGGAGCGTTTGCACGCGTTGCAGCAGAAGGAGTTCGTGCAGCGCGCGCGCCGAAGCTCGGTTGCCGGAGAGACCGAGTTCGCGTTCAAGCACGTCCTCGTTCGCGATGTGGCGTATGGCCAGATCCCCCGCGCGGAGCGGGCGGAAAAACACGTGCGTGTCGCCGAGTGGATCGAATCGCTCGGTCGTTCCGAAGACCATGCAGAGATGGTTGCGCACCATTACTCCAACGCGCTCGAACTTGCCCGCGCAGCGGGTCAGGACACCGGTGATCTCGTCGTTCACACGCGGACTGCATTGCGCGAGGCCGGTGAGCACGCGCTGACGCTCAACGCCCTCGCGCAGGCGGAGGAGTATTTCCGTCGAGCTCTCGCGCTCATCGAGCCCGACGATCCCGAACGACTACGGCTGCTACTCCAGTACGGCCGGGTTCGCTATTTGCGAGACCTGGCGGGAGTTGACGAGATCATGGAGGCGCGCGAGGGGCTGTCCGAAGCCGGCGACCGCGACGGGGCTGCCGAAGCGTCTCTCATGCTGGCCGACATCGAGTGGCAGGGGGGCAGTCGCGAGGGGATGCTGAAAGAGCTCGAGGCCGCTCGCCGGCTCGTCGACGGTGCGTCGCGTTCCCGGACTCAGGTCGCGGTACTCGCCGAGGTCGCGCGCTACGAGATGCTCGCCGACCGGCTGGAAGCCGCGATCGAGCTCGGCCGGGAAGCTCTCGCGCTTGCCGAGGAGCTCGGCCTGGAGGATCTCCGCTCTCACGCACTCAACACCATCGGTGTTGCTCGAGCGGACATGGGCGACCGCGGCGGCTTCGACGACCTCGAAGCGAGCATCGAAATCGCCACACGGGGAAATTTCGTCACGGATCTCCTGCGCGGCCACAACAATCGGCAGGCCCTCTACTTCCTTTACGGGGAGCTCAGGAAGGGCCGTGCGGCAGAGGAGGTGACGCTCGAGCTGGCCCGCCACTTCGGCCAGCAGGCGTTCATACGCTTCATCGAGGCCGGCCCTGCGGTGGGGAACCGCTATCTGCTGGGTGAGTGGGACGATGCGCTTGCACGAGTCGAGGCCATTCTCGCCGAGGCGGAAGCGGGCACGCGCTTCTATCAGATCGGTGCGATCTACTGCTTCCGAGGCTTGATCAGGCTCGCTCGCGGAGACGACGGCGGGGCGGAGTCGGATGCCGAGCGTGCGATCAAGCACGCGCGGGAGACCGGGGATCCTCAGGCGCTCCATCCCGACTTGTCGATGGCAGCCCTCCTGCTGCAGTCGGCCGGCAACGACAAGCGTGCGGACGAGACGCTCTCGGAGGCCCTGAACGGGTTGCGGGAGCTGCACCGGCTCGGCTTTGCGGCGAACGACCTCCCGTCGCTTGCGTGGGTTGCGGTCGTTCGCGGTCGTGAGTCGGAGCTGATGGAGTTGATCGAGCGCGAGGCCTTTGTCTCCCCGTGGCTGCGCGCGGCGGCTGCCGTTCTGGCGCACGACTTCCGCGCGGCCGCGGGGATCTACGCCGAGATGGGAAGCCCCGTGCACGAGGCGTTCTATCGCCTGCGTGCCGCCGAACAGCTCGTCGAAGAGGGACGACGTGCGGAGGCCGACGAGCAGCTCCGGCCGGCGCTCGCGTTCTATCGCGGGGTCGGCGCAACGCGTTACGTGCGCGAGGGCGAGGCGCTGATGGCCGCATCGGCGTAGAGAGAGACCGATTTCAGAAAGTCTTGCAAAGGCTGTCAGTTCTGGAGTTGTCCGGTGTACGCGCACGTGTGCTCGGGCTCGGGAGCTCAAACGCGGCAAGTCGCGCCCCCGCGACGATCCAGTCGAGGCTGCGAAGGATCGCGCAGACTTCGCGAGTCTCTCTGAGCTGGACTCGGCGCTGCTACGGTCGTGCGCCGGCCGGCCGGAACTCGAATGAGCCGCGGTCGTCGTACGTGCGCGGGCCTGCGCCGGTGTTCGGAATGACAGGATCGTCGACGCGGCCGATTCTCTTCACGTCCAGGCTCGGCTGTCCGCTCGCGGCAGAGTTGGCAGCGTCGATCGCAGGCGAGCCGGGACGGAGACGGAAATCACCGTTCGCCGGGTCGGCCCACAGCGGGTCGGCCTGGATGCCGTGGGCTTCCTGCCCGGTTGCGGACCGAAACGCCGCGAGCGTCGAATAGCTCGAGGAGTTCCACACCACGAGTCTGCCGGGCGCGCTGAGATAGACGAGATTGAAATCCATCGTCGTGCCTGACCTCGAGGTGCCGTCGACGAGGATGTCGCCGCGGGATCTCAGGCTCTCGACGCCGTTGTCGACGCTGATGTTGTTTGCCACCGTCGCGCCGGTCGAGCTCCCCTCGACGTTGATACCGGAGGTGGCGTTCTTGTAGACGGTGTTGGCGATGATCCGCGCCCCTGGCGCTTTGGAGTCGTCGATCCCGTGGTCGCCGTTGCGGTAGGCGACGTTGTTGTAGACCAGGGTGTTGTTCGAGCCCGACGCGCATTCGATTCCAGAATCTTCGTTGTCGTGCGCGAAGTTGCCGTCGACGGTATTTCCTGGAGCTGCAAACAGATGAATGCCGGCTGCGGCCCGCTGGTAGCCCTGTGCGTTTGCGAACGTCTCGTTCGTGCTGATTCTGTTGCCGGTCGAGCTGTCCACCAGCCCGATCCCCGAGTTCGTGTTGTGGTCGACGGTGTTGTCCGTGACCAGGGAGTTGGTGACGTGGCTCAAGCGGATCCCGTAGCTGGCATGGGCGCCGTCACGCCGCCCGGAGTAGCTCACCCGGTTGTGCGCCAGCGTGACCTGGGACGACCTCGAGACGTTGATTCCGTAGCTCGTGGTCTGGGTGATCGTGAAGCCGGTGATCCTGATCCAGCGCCTTCCCGTGATCATGAAGCCGTTCTCCCGACTGCGCACGATCACCTTTGCCCCCGGCGCCGCGGCGAAGACGATCGGAGCCCTGGAAGTGCCTGATCTCGAGACTCGGACTTCCTCCGCGTAGCTACCGGCGGCGACTCGCACCGTCTGGCCGGGACGCGCCCGGGCCGCAGCCGCTCCGATGCTGCAAAACGGTCGCCTCGGGGTCCCGAGGCCGGAATTCGAGCACGCGTGAACGCGCTGATTCACGTAGAGGATCCGACCGGTAGCAGCGATTGGAGCGCCCGAGATCAAGGCGATCGGTAGGCCGAACAGGGCGGCAACCGCCAATCGCACCACGATTTGCTTCAGTCCCAACGTCTCCCCACCCGACGGCTTTGGGCTCGGAGCCCCTCTCCCCGTGCAGAGCCACTTTTGCACCCGTCGCCCTCGCGGGTCAAGAGGGGAGCTAGGTCGCTGCGGTGAGCGCGTGCTCCTCGATCAGCGCGTCGCCGAGCTCCGCCTGGCGCCGGTAGCGCGCAGCTCCTGTCGCTCGAGCACGAGGTCACCGATCCGCTGTCTCAACGTCTCTCCTGGCAGCGCATCGTTCGAGACCTAGCCATCAACCTGGACGGGTCACGCGCGCACCGGACGGGACCCCCGCCTCGCTACGCTCGGACCATGTCGGAGATCGATTTCGAGCAAGACGTGGAGGACGCACTCGCGTCGCTGCCGCGCGAGCTTGGGGACGTCATCTCGAATGTCGCGATCGTCGTCGAAGAAGAGCCGCCACCCGGACAGCCCCTGCTCGGGCTCTACCAGGGCATTCCGCTGACGCGACGCGGAACCGGGTACTCCGGCGTCCTGCCGGACAAGATCACGATCTACCGCGGCCCGCTCGAGCGGCTCTACGGCACCGACCGCGAGAGTCTGCGTCGTCAGATCCGGCGCGTGGTGCTGCACGAAGTCGCGCACCATTTCGGGATCAGTGACGAGCGCCTCGTCGAGCTCGACCGCTACTGACACAACGAAGCAGGGCCGGCAGCACCGGCCCCGCTGCGATCTCTCCATGGATTTCCTCAGGCGTGAACGGCGCTCAACTGCTGCGCCACCGCGACCTCGTAGCGGTCGACGCCGGCGATGCTCTGGCCGCCGCCTTTGGCAGCCTGCTCGCGAAGCCGATCCGCGTCCTGCTCGCTCTTGGCAAGCGCGTCCGCGCTCTCCCAGAGCGTGATGATCGTGCCACGGCCGCTCGCGCGGTCCACGAGACCGATGGCACCGACGTTTCCTTTGAGCTTGCGGACCTGCGGCAGCGTCTCGGACTTCATCTTGCTGATGCCCTCGTCGATGCTGTCGGGTGACCCTTTGAGGGAGCTGACGCGGGCAGCCTTTGCATGCTCGGCGTCGCCCTCGAAGATCGTGACCTCGTACACGTCGACCGAGGCCCTGCGACCGCGCATCTCGGACGGGAAATCCCGCGCCATGTCCTCGAACGCCTGCTCGGAGTTCTCAATCGCCTCCTCGCTGTCGAAGAATGTGATGCCGAGCGACGTTCCGCGCTCGCGGTCGAAGAGCCCGAGGAAGCCCTTCGCGTTGGGTACCGAGCTCGGCCCCTGGTCACGAACCCGCTGAATCAGCTGGTCCGTGAGGCTCGAGTCGCGTCCCTCGAAACTGGCAACGCGTGCGTACATGCGTTACCTCCTTCCGTTCGGGAAGGACGAGCCTACGCCTTTGCGGGCGCGAATTCAGGGGCAGCGGCAGAGGGCTTTCCTAGGCGCGTTTCAATCGAAATGCGGGCTGCGGCTCGTCGAAGCCCTTGAGCTCGAGCGTCTGCGGGACGGCTTCGAGCCCTCGCTCTTCGAGCCACTGCGCGACGCGGCGATGCGCTTCCTCGCTGAGCACGATCTCGCCCGCCTCCGCTGCGGCTTGCAGAGCGCGCGGCGAGGTTCGTGGTCTCGCCGAGGACGGAGACGTTGCTGCGGCCTCGAGCACGAACGGATTTCCCTCCGTGCGTGCGTGCATCAGGTCGCGGAACTCCGGCCCGATCTCGTCGTGGTCGAGGATCGCGGCGATCATCTCGGCGATCTCGGTCTCGCCGAGGGGTGACAGTGTGACGAGCTCCGCGACGCGCGAGCGGCGCCAGGTCTGCAGCAGCGGCGCGAGCGGATGCCGGCGGTCGAGCTCGTCGCTGCGGTAGGTGACGAGCACGAGCGAGCGCGTGTTCGTCAGGCGGCGGGCGATGTGGTCGAGCAGCTCGCGCGTGGCCGCGTCGGCCCAGTGGACGTCCTCGACGATGAGCAGCAGTCCGCGCTCGCGCGCCGGCAGCGAGAGCAGACCGACGACGGCCTCGAAGAGGCGAAGCTTGGCCTGAGTCGGGTCGCCGACGGGCGCGGGTCTTCATTTAAACGGGCAGCGCGACGTCTTTACCCTCCCCGCGTGGGGCCTCTTATCTGTGGCCTCTAACTGATTAGTTATGCGCGCCGATGAGGGCGCTTTGACGGAGCCAACCGGTCGACAAGACAACTCAGCGTCCTTCCAGTGCGGTCCTCCCCCAGCACTAGGATGGGCTTCCCGTGCCTGAAGCGCCGTTCGTCCACCTTCACGTCCACTCCGAGTACTCGATCCTCGACGGGGCGTGCCGCATTCCCGCTCTCGCGGCTCGGGCTGCTGAGTTCGAGATGCCCGCCGTCGGGCTCACCGACCACGGCTCGCTCGCCGGCGCCGTCGAGCTCTACCGGGAGGCCGGAAAGGTCGGAGTCAAGCCGATTCTCGGCTGCGAGATCTACGTCTGCGACGACCGCCGCGCCCAGACCAAGGGGAACGCCCACCTCACGCTGCTCGCCGAGGACAACGCCGGCTACTCCAACCTGATCAAGCTCGCCTCGGCCGGCTACCTCGAGGGCTACTACTACAAGCCGCGCGTCGACTGGGAGCTGCTCGCAGTCCCACTCCAAGGGCCTGATCGCGCTCTCCGGCTGCCTCTCCGGGCGGGTCTGCAAGGCGCTCGAGGAGTCCCGGCCCGCCGACGCGGCCGCCGAGATGGACCGGCTCGTCCAGATCTTCGGCAAGGACTCGACCTACGTCGAGATGCAGAACGCGCACCTCGAGCCGCAGCAACGAATTAATCCGCTCCTAGCGAAGATGGCCGAGGGCACCGGGCTCGGGCTCGTCGCGACCGGCGACGTCCACTACCTGAAGCACGAAGACGCGCGCGCGCACGAGGCGCTGCTCTGCATCCAGTCCGGCGACTCGCTCAAGAACCCGCAGCACTGGAAGTTCGACACCGACCACTTCTACTTCAAGTCACCGGAGGAGATGGCGCTCGACTTCCCCGGCTACGACCACGCGATGCGCCGCACGCTCGAGGTCGCCGAACGCTGCAACGTCGAGCTCGAGCTCGGCCGCGTTCTGCTGCCGAAGTTCCCGACGCCGAACGACCGCGACCCGTTCGACTACATCGTCGAGCTGACCGAGAAGGGGCTCGAGAAGCGCTACGGCCAGATCACGCCGGAGCTCACCGACCGGCTCAAGTTCGAGCTCAAGACGATCAAGGAGATGGGGTTCGTCGACTACTTCCTGATCGTCTGGGACTTCATCGCGTTCGCCAAGCGCAGCGGCATCAGCGTCGGGCCCGGCCGCGGTTCCACCGCCGGGTCGCTCGTCGCCTACTGCCTCGAGATCACCGACGTCGACCCGATGAAGTACGACCTGCTCTTCGAGCGGTTCCTCAACCCCGGACGCAAGTCGCTGCCCGACGCCGACATCGACTTCGCCGTCGACGGACGCGACCGCGTCATCAACTACGTCGCCGAGAAGTACGGGCGCGACCGCGTCGCCCAGATCATCACGTTCTCGACGATGGCCGCACGCGCGGCCGTGCGCGACGCGGGCCGCGTGCTCGAGATTCCCTACGGCATCGTCGACAAGATCGCCAAGGCCATCCCCGAAGGGCCCGGCCAGACGCTCGGCGCCTGCCTCAAGCCGGGGCAGGAGCTGAAGACGCAGTACGACGCCGATCCGGTGACGCGCGAGATCGTCGACCTGGCGCGGCCGCTCGAAGGCCTCGTCCGCGCCGACTCGATCCACGCCGCCGGCGTCGTGATCGGCGACAAGCCGCTGACGGAGTACGTCCCGCTGCAGCAGAAGGGCGCCGACCAGGAGGTCGTGACCCAGTTCTCCGGCGGCGACGTCGAGGCGCTCGGCCTGCTGAAGATCGACTTCCTCGGCCTGCGGAACCTCGACGTGCTCGAGAAGGCGAAGGCGCTCGTCGGCAACGGGCTCGACTACTCCAAGCTGCCGCTCGACGACAAGAAGGTCTACGAGATGCTCTCGAAGGGCGAGGCGACCGGCGTCTTCCAGTTCGAGTCGTCCGGCATGCGCGAGGCGCTCCGCTCGGTCAAGCCGACGGTGTTCGAGGATCTGATCGCGCTCGTCGCGCTCTACCGCCCAGGCCCGATGCAGTACATCCCGGTGTACGCGCGCCGCAAGAACGGCCAGGAGCCCGTCACGATCATCGACCCGCGGCTGAAGCCGATCACCGGCTCGACCTACGGCATCGCGCTCTACCAGGAGCAGTACATGGAGATCGCCAAGCAGCTCGCCGGCTTCTCGCTCTTCGAGGCCGAAGATCTGCGCAAGGCGATCGGCAAGAAGATCCACAAGCTGATGGCGTCGCTCAAGGACAAGTTCCTCGAGGGCTGCGCGAAGAACGGCGTCTCCGCGAGCGTCGCGCAGCAGCTCTGGAAGGACACCGAGGCCTCGCAGGACTACTCCTTCAACAAGTCGCACGCCGCCTGCTACGCGCTCGTCGCCTACCGCACGGCGTACATGCGCGCGCACCACCCGCGCGAGTACATGGCGTCGCTGATCTCCTCCGTGATGAGCACGAAGGACCGCGTGCCGTTCTACGTCAACGCCTGCGACGAGATGGGCATCGAGGTGCTGCCGCCCGACGTGAACGAGTCGCAGCTCGACTTCGCCGTCGTCGAAGGGAAGATCCGCTTCGGTCTGTCGGCGGTGAAGAACGTCGGCGAGCCCGCCGCCCGCGCGATCATCCGCGCTCGCGAGGAGGGGGAGGCTTCGGCTCGATCTGGGAGTTCTGCGAGCGGGTCGATCCGCAGGCGTCGAACAAGCGGGCTTTGGAGTCTTTGGTGAAGTGCGGCGCGCTGGATTCGACCGGCGCGACGCGGATGGGGATGCTCGGCGCGCTCGAGTCTGCTTTGTCGCACGGCTCGCGGGCGCAGAGCGACCGGCTGCTCGGCCAGAGCTCGCTCTTCGGCGAGGAGGAGAAGCTCGAGAACGTGCCGATCTCCACCGAGGAGTTCGAGAAGTCGGAGCTCTTGCGGCTCGAGAAGGAAGTGCTCGGGCTGTACGTGTCGGAGCATCCGCTGCATTCGATCCGCGACCAGCTGCGGCGGAAGACGGACTGCGCGTTGGCCGACGTCGAGCGGCGGCGCGACGGCGAGACCGTGACTGTCGGCGGGATCGTGTCGGCGATCAAGCACCTGACGACGAAGAAGGGCGAGCCGATGGTGTTCATGCGGCTCGACGACGTCACGGGCGGGGCGGAGGTCGTCGTGTTCAACTCGGTGTACGCGCACTCGCGGGAGCTGTGCGTGATGGATCGCATCCTGATCGTCAAGGGCCGCATCGACCACAAGCAGGAAGGCGAGACGAAGCTGCTCGCGATGGAGGTCGCGCCGTTCGAAGCCGTCGCCGAGCGCAAAGAGGTGACGATCAAGATCGACGCGCGGCGTGCGCGCGCGGGCATGGTGCGCGACCTGGCGATGCTCGTGAAGGACTTCCCCGGCGAGTCGCGCGTCAACCTGCTGCTCGAGATGTCCGAGGGAACGAAGGAGTTCGTGCTCGGGCCGCAGTTCAAGGTCAAGCCGGTGCCCGACTTCTTCGCCGAGGCGAAGATGCTGCTCGGCGAAGCCGCCGTCCTCTAGTGGCTCGGCGGTTCTTGCTGGTCGTGGTGGTCGCGGCTGCGTTGGCCGCGGGCGGCGCTCGGGCTGCGCCGGCGGCGGTCGTCAACTGCCACGTCTGGCCCGACTACCCGAACACGATGATCAGCTCGGCGCGGAACATGACCTGCAAAGCGGCGTCGGCCGAGATGAAGCGCTACCACGGCCAGATCTTCCGGCGCTTCCGCACGCCCGGACGTTTCGTCTGCACCCGCGTCTCCGGCGTCGCCACGGGTGGCCAATGGCGCTGTGTGCGCGGCGGTCAGGCGTTCCGCTTCGAGTTCCGCGACTGAGCTTCTCTACTCTAGGGGCATGGACGACGAGAAGATCCTGGAGGTCTCGGTCGGCGAGCCGCCGCCCGAATACCACGAGATCGTGCTCGAGAACTACTACGCCGAGTGGCCGAGGTGGTTCGAGCGCGCGGAGAAGCAGATCCGCGGCGCGCTCGGCGACGCCGTGTTGCAGCTCGACCACGTCGGCTCGACGTCGGTGCCCGGGCTCGCGGCGAAACCGCTGATCGACATCAACCTCGTCGTCGCCGACACCACCGACGAGAGCGCCTATGTGCCGCAACTCGAGGCCGTGGGTTATGTCCTGCGCGTGCGTGAGCCCGACTGGTACGAGCATCGATTGCTGCGGGGACAGGATCCACCCGTGAACCTGCACGTGTTCCCGCCTGGCTGCGAAGAGGTCGAGCGCATGCTCGTCTTCCGCGACCACCTGCGCGCGAACGCAGAAGACCGTGAGCTCTACGAACGCACGAAGCGCGAGCTCGCGGCGAAGGAGTGGAAGTACGTGCAGAACTACGCCGACGCGAAGACCGAGGTCGTCCGGCAGATCCTCGAGCGGGCTAAAGCGTCTTAGTAGTGACGACGCGGAGCGGCCGCACGCTCCGCGTCGCCGGGTCCCCTGATTAGCTCGGCGAGCTCGTGCCGACTTCCTGTGCCTTGTCCCGCAGGCTGGAAGCCATTTCCTCTGCCTGGTCGCCGCCCCTGTCCTGAACGGTCTGCTTCGCGTTGTCGACCGCTTCGCGGGCCACGTCCTTCGTGCGGTCGAGCGCCTCCTGTCCTGCCTCGCGGGCCTTCTCGCCCACCTGGTCGGAGACCTCTCCCAGCCGCTCGTCCTCGACGGCGGTCGACGGCAGCATCGTTCCCGCCACGAAGCCCGCTGCGGCTCCGGCGATCGCCAGGCCGAGCGGGTTCTGCTTCGAGACACCGACCTTCCGCGCGCCGGACTTGACCTGCTGCTTGTCCGGAACGGCGCCGGACACGCGCGAAACCAGCGCGTCTGCTCCACCGACGACCGCGTCCCTTTTCTCGACGATGCTGTCCTTCATCCGTGATTTCACGTCGGCTTTGTAGCCGATCGCTTCGACTGTCTCTCCCATCCGCGCGCGTGTCTCCTCTATGTCTTCGCGGATGTGGTCGGGTGTTTCGCCCATTGCACGTCCTCCTTCAGTGTCTCGACTGTTTGTTCAGGGACTGGTGAGCCGGCCTCTTCGACGCGCTGCTTGCCGCGGAGGTAGAGCACTCCGGCGATCGCCGCGTACGCAATGCCGACGATCAGGGCGGCGAGCCAGTTCGGCATGACGCCGTCCAACGCGAGGATCAGGAAAGCGGTCAGCGAGCCCAGCGCGAGGAGCGCGGTGATTCCCGCCGCGCCCCACATGCCCGCTCCCGCACCTGCCTTGCCGGCCTTCTCCCGCATCTCGGCCTTCGCGAGGTCGAGCTCTTGCCGGACGAGCGTGGTCGTCTCGTTCGCGAGCTGCTTGAGCAGCTCCGCAACCGGACGCTCACGGAGGTCGGCAGCCTGCGGTCCGCTAGACGCTGCCAACGTCACCGCCTCCTTGCGCGCCAGCACCGGTCGTGCGCGGCAACGCCTGGCGCGACTGGCCGCCGGCGCCGTTCTGCTCGAACCGTCGGCTGCTCGATGCCTTCGTGAAGCGGGCGGCGAGGAAGCCGAGCACCGTTCCGCCTCCTGCGACGAGCCACGGGCGGTTCCGTGCGATCCGCTCGACGTCGTTGAGCAGCCGGTTGCCGTTGGTCTCGGTCAGATAGCGGCCGAAACGGTCGACGCGGTCCGCGACCTGCTCGAGGACCTGGGCCTGCTGGCCGCCTTCTTTCTGGCGGAGTTGTTGCGCGGTCTGACGCAGGGCCGATGCGGTGCTCGTCATCTGCTGACCGACGTCTGTCGACCGCGTGTCGATCTGCTCCTGCAGACGCTGGCGCGTCTTTGCTTTCGCCTCGGACGCCTTTTCCTGGATCTGCTGTGCGCCTTCGTCGAGGCGTTCCTTCGCCTGGTCGGTCGTCGAGGTCGACGAACGAGCCGGCTGGGTGGTCACTTCGCTCATGGTGCTCCTTTCCTGCGCGCGGGCTAGGCCGCGTCGCTGATCCCGTTGCTGTCGGTGTACAAACGCCGCGGCAAGGGCGTCGATCCGTTCGTGCAGGACTCGACGACCGCTGCGGCAAGGTCGGTGATGCTGCGCTTCTGTAGGCGTGCGACATCCGCGAGAATCGCGTCGGCTCGCGCGATTCCGATGCCGAAACGCTCCGCGAGCACGCCTCTCGCCTGTTCGACGACCGCGCTGACGCGCACGTCTGGTGAACTCGACCCCATTTGGCTCGATCCCTTCCTTCGATTGGACTGTGGCTTTTCGAAGGCGGAGTCTTGGCCTCTGAGGTCTCTTTGACGGCCCTGCTCACGGTGAAACATGGGTCGCTGTCGGGGCTCGAGCGGGGGTCGACGCCCTTTTTGGCAAGCTGACGGAGCGATGGCCGTCATTCCGCTGCTCGTCGAACAGATGCGCGCCGCGCTCGAGGCACACGATGTCGACCGCTTCGTCGAGTTCTTCCACGAGGACTACTCGGGCGAGCGGCCGCGGCATCCCGGTTCGCCGAACAGCAACCGCGACGAGGTGCGCTCGAACTGGACCGAGATCATCCGGGACGTTCCCGACCTGCGCATCGAGATTCCGGCGTCGTGCCAGGACGGCGACACGATCTGGAGCGAGTGGCGCGCGTACGGCACTTCGCTCAGCGGTGCGACGCTGGAGCTTCGCGGTGTCTTCATCTTCGGTGTCCGCGACGGCCGCGTCTCGTGGTCTCGCATGTACATGGAACCCGTTGAACAGGAGGGAAAGCCGCTTCCCGGGCTCGCCACCACGCTGCCGCCGTCCATCCTGGAATAGCTATTGGGCAGGTGGGTAGGCCCATGGCTAGTCCAAGAGATGGAGGAGGGGTATGAAGAGGAACTACAAGAAGTACGCGGGATGGGGGGCCGCATTTGCCGTGCTGGTCACGCTCGGCGCGGCGACGGCCGCGTTTACCGCGGGCGCGGCGCCGTTCGCGGCGCAGGCGACGACGACGATCGTCAGCACCGTGACCACAGGCGGCAGCACGGTCGTCACGACGATCACGACGACAACGCCTGACTCGTCGTCCTCGTCGTCGACGGACACGAGCGCGAGCTCCACCGACACGAGCGCGACGACCGACACGACCGCGACGGATACGACGTCCACCACGGATACGAGCAGCGACTCCGGCAGCGGCAGCGCGCCTGCAGCAACGCCGACGAAAGCGCAGCCGAAGTTCACGGGGTAGCCCTCGGTGACACTGCGCGCGGCTAGCTGGATCCTCGTTCCGGTCCTGGTCGCCGGCTGCGCCGGCGGCCAGTCGCAGCGTGCGGCGGAGAAGCCTGCGCGTACGACGGGGGCGGCGGCGAAGGCGAAACAGCAGGCGCGGCCTGCGGCGCCCGACGAAGGTGAAGAAGGTGGTGCAGGCGGCCCCGGTTGCCGGTAAGAAGGCGCCAGTTATCGCGAAGCCACGGCGGCAGCAGCGGGCGCTGCCGTGGCACGCGGACGGGATGAGCGAGGTCGCGCACGTCCGCCTTCGCCGGCTTGCCGTGTATCGCTCGCCGCATGCGAAGCGCGCGGAGCTGCTACTGCGCAAGCGTGACGAGAACGGCACGCAACGTGCGTTCCTCGTGCGCGAGACGAAGGGCGACTGGGTACGCGTGTTCCTGCCGACGCGTCCGAACGGGAGCCAGGGCTGGGTGAAGCGCCGGGCCGTGCGCGTGTACACGAACGGGTACCGGCTCGTCGTGCGGTTGCGCAGCCATCAGTTGCGGCTGTGGCGGGGCGACCGGCTGCTGGCGAGGTATCCGGTTGCGGTCGGGACGCGTTCAACGCCGACGCCGCGCGGGCTCTACTACATCGTCGAGCTGCTGCAGCCGAACAACCCGAACGGCTCGTACGGCCCGTACTCGTTCGGGCTGTCGGCGCATTCGAACGTGTTGAAGCGCTTCGCGGGCGGCGACGGGCGAGTCGGCCTGCATGGGACGAACCAGCCCGATCTGGTCGGCTCCAACGTGAGCCATGGGTGCATCCGCCTCCGTAATGCGGCCGTGCGGCGGCTGGCGAAGATCCTGCCGCTCGGCACGCCCGTCTACATCCGCGCCTAGCGCGCTTTTCGCGTCGAGAGCTTCGAAAGGATGCCGAGGAGGCGGGCCCGCTCGTTCCCGAGCGCGGTCATCGCATCGGCAAGGCTGCGCTCGCCGTCGGGAGTAAGCCCGATCGTGATCGCACCCCGGCTGTTGGGCTCCAGCTCGCGCTGAACGAGCCCGCGCTTCTCGCTGCGCAAGACGAGCTCCGTAACCGTGCTCTTGCCGAGCTTGAGCCGCTCTTCCAGCTCGGGGAGGCCGGCACGCTCCGGGCCTGCCTCGCCGGTCTTGACCATCAGCAGCAGCTGGTACGTCCGGGAAGTCATGCCGTGGGAGCGCGTGATCTCGTCGCTGCGGCGCTCGAAGCCACGTAGCGCCTCGCGGAGGGCCGAGGCGTCTGCGTACTCGCGGGCCGTGGGTTGTTTGAGCGTCTTCGGCACGGGTACTAACTTTCGTAGTACGAACAGAGTCGTATTACGAAAGATACCAGAACAGGGGGAATGAGCATGGCAGGCATGGCAGGACTTTCACGTCCAATCGGAGCTGCTGCGCTGATCGCTGCAGTCGCTGCGCTACTCATTCCGGCCGGAGGATCTGCACGGTCGGAATCAGCACCGAAGAACACCGGCGAACCTCGCGTGACAGGCGTCGCCGTTCAGGGGCAGACACTCACCACGACCGACGGGACGTGGAGCGGCTCGACGCCGATCACGTTCCAGTACCGCTGGCTGCGCTGTGATACGTCGGGAGGCGGGCCGAACGGCGTCAACTGCGCCACCATCTCCGGCGAGACCAGGAAGACGTACGTGTTGACGGCGGCGGATGTGGGTCATCGCATTCGCTCTCGCGTGATCGCGACCAATGCGGACGGGACCGCCAGCGCCAATTCGAATGCAACACCGACTGCCGTCAAGTCATCGTCGACGGCCGGACGCCCTGTCAATTCGACGCCGCCGACCATCTCAGGCACGCCGCAGCAGGGCCACACGCTCACGGCCAACCGTGGCACCTGGAGCGGGGGGCAGCCTCAGACCTACTCGTATCAGTGGCGGCGTTGTGATTCCACGGGTGCGAGCTGTGCGGACATCAGCGGGGCCACTGCGAGCACGTATCTGCTCAAGGACGTCGACATCGGCAAAACGCTGCGGGTCCGGGTGACAGCGAAGAACTCGCTCGGCTCGACTGCGGCGACGTCGACGCCGACGGGCGTGATTTCGAAGGCCGGGGCGCCGAGCGGCACGGCGATCTCGATCAACGACGTCGTGCTGCCGAACCGGCTGATCATCGACCGTGTGTCGTTCTCGCCGTTCATCCTGCGGTCACACCGTTCCGTGGTTGCGCGCTTCCGTGTCGCGGATTCGGAGAATCACCCGGTCCAGGGAGCGCTTGTGTTCGTCGTCGGCATCCCCTTCGGGAACATGACCACGCCGCGCGAGCAGGCGACCGGGGCGGACGGCTATGTCACGTTCGTGATGCGGCCGACGGCGCGGCTTCACCTGCGTTCGACGAGTAGCCAGCCGTTCTTCGTGCGCGCACGGAAGCTCGGCGACAGGTTGATCGGCGGCGTCTCGACGCGACGGCTTGTCAACCTGAGCGTTCGCGCTCGCTGATTTCCTCGGAACCCCGAGGACACGAAGGCCGCCTCCAGGGTCGGGGCGGCCTTCGTCGTTTCGGCCACGGCCGAGTGTCCGACACCAGCCGTTCGAGACGCGGACGCTCCGAGAGGCGAGGCGTGGTGCGGGCTCGCGTCCCAGCTGTGGAACGTTCGTCACACTCTCGTCACGGTGTCCGACACCAGGTCGTGGCTGTTGGAGCCACGCCGCGACTCGTCAGGTTGAGATGCCCTTCGCTCGGAGCTCTGCGATTGCCGACTCAGACTTGGTGAGGTCCTCAAGGCCCATGGCCTGTACTACGCCGTCTGCCTTCGTGAACTGGACGTCTCTGTAGTCGACGATCTGGATCAAGTTGCCCCACGGGTCGTGGAAGTCGAGGCCTCGGCCGCTGCTCACTGGGATCCCGAGCTCACGCAGGCGCGCCCGCACCGCTTCCTTGTCGTCGACGACGAGGCCAAAGTGGCGCTCGCGGTCGCGCGGCTGGGTCCGGCCCTGCGCCAGCGCGATGAACTGGTCGCCCATGTCGATGAACGCCATCGACCGGCCGCGACCGCGCAGCTCGAGCTCGCCGAAGATCGAGCTCCAGAACTCGAGCGCCTCATCGAGATCGCCAACCTCGAGCGCGACGTGGTTCACCCCGACGAGTCTCGGCATCCACTCCAGCGTAGTTGTGGCAGTGCGAGCTACGGGAACTCGCGCCCTCCGGACGGTGTAGAAGCACTGGTGGTGGGCCGACCACTCGACGAATCCGACCTGATCGGCCGCGCGCAGCGCGGCGACACTCACGCCTACGAGGAGCTCGTGACTGCATACCAGGGCATCGCCTTTCGCACGGCGTACGTGATCGCGCAGAACGCCGCGGACGCGGAGGACGCGGCGCAGGAGGGCTTCGTGAAGGCGTGGCGCGCGCTCGGCCGCTTCCGCGCGGGCGCGCCCTTCAAGCCTTGGCTGCTGCAGATCGTCGCCAACGAGGCGCGCAACCGTCGCCGCTCGGCCGGCCGGCGCGCGCACCTCGCGCTGCGCGCTGCGACGGAGGAGCCCTCGGGGGACGCGGCCCCGTCCCCCGAGGCGACGCTGCTCTCCGCCGAGACCCGTGAGACCCTGCTCGCCGCCGTCAACGAGCTGCCGGACGAGCAGCGCGAGATCCTCTCGCTCCGCTACTTCCTCGAGCTCACCGAGCAGGAGGTCGCCGAGACGCTCGGCATTCCGCAGGGGACGGTCAAGTCGCGAACCTCGCGGGCGCTCGAACGGTTGAGGGAGTCCTATGACTGAGCTCGAGCGCGCACTCGTCCAGCTCGGGCGCGAGCTCGACTGGCCGGCAGAGCCGGATTTGCGCTTCGCGCGTTCACGCACGGATCGCAACGCAGGAGCTTCGCGCGCCCACTTGTCGTGGCGGTCGCGCTCGCGGTCGTTGCGTTCGCGATCGCGTTCGCGGTGCCGCAGGCGCGAAGCTCGATCCTCCGCTTCTTCCACATCGGCGCAGTCACGATCGAACGCGTCGAGACGCTGCCCGCCGCGCAGGAACGACCGCTCGCTGCAGGTCTAGGGCCCGCGTTGACGCTGTCAGGGAAGCCGAAGCCCAATCCGGCGTGCACGCTCGTCCTTCACGGCGCCGAAGCCGCAGCACTTCTACGCGCAGCGCGGACTGATCGCGACCTTGCTCCGCTACCACGGCAAGCCGATCCTGCTCGCGGAGCTCCAGGGCGAGCAGCTAGGCATCACCAAGAAGCTGGCCGGCACCGGCACGAACGTCGAGCCCGCCGCGATCGGCTCCACTGGTCTCTGGCTCTCGGGCGGCCGGCACCTTCTGATCTGGGAGACCGGTGCCGGCTCGACGGGCCGGATCCGCCCGCGCCTGGCCGGAAACGTCCTGATCTGGACCGAAGGCGATCGCACTTTCCGCCTCGAGGGTGACCTGGACGAAAGCCGGATGCTGAAGCTGGGGAGGCAGATCACCCAGTAAGGGGAGAACCGGAACGCCACTTCGTCCGAATAGAGAGACATGACTGTGGCGGAAACGGAACTCAGGGAAGAGATCGGGTTGGTCGAGGCCTGGCGGGCCGAACAGCTCGAAATGGCCGGGTACGGCGCTCAGGACGCGGCTCAGCTCGCGCAGAGGCAGGACATCGACCTGCATCACGCGATCAAGCTGCTTCGCTCCGGCTGCGCGCCCGACCTGGCGCTGAAAATCCTGCTCTAGCAAGCAGGTCACGGCGTCTACCGGCAGAATCTTGTGCCGGTGAGTTTCCTCGCGTTCATTCCGTCGCCGTCCAGCGGCACGATCGACCTCGGCCCGTTCACGATCCATCTGTACGGGCTCATGCTGCTGCTGGCGATCGCGGCTTGCCTGACGCTGACCGGCTATCGCTGGGTGCGGTTCGGCGGTGACTGGGATCTCGTCTTCCGCGTCGCGGTCTGGGGCGTCGGTGCCGGGATCGTCGGCGCACGCTTCTACCACGACATCACGAGCTGGAGTGAGGTGCCCAAGACGTGGTGGGGGCCGCTCGCCGTCTGGCAGGGCGGGCTCGGCGTCTGGGGCGGAATCCTGTTCGGCGTGCTCGCCGGCGCCTGGGTCGTGCGCCGCTCGGGACAGAGCGTGCGGCTCTTCATGGACGCGGTCGCGCCGGGGCTCCTGCTCGCGCAGGGGATCGGGCGGATCGGGAACTGGTTCAACCAGGAACTCTTCGGTAAGCCGACGAGTCGGCCCTGGGGTCTGAAGATCGACCCGGCGCACCGGCCCGAGGGGTACTTCCTGAACAACACGTTCCACCCGACATTCCTCTACGAGCTGACGTACGACCTGATCGGCGTCGCGATCCTGTTGTGGATCGACCGGCGCTTCAAGATCCGGCGGCCCGGGCTGTTCGCGCTCTACGTCTCGTACTACTGCTTCGGACGCTTCTTCGAAGAGCTGTTGCGCATCGATCCGGCGCACGAGTTCTTCGGACTGCGGCTGAACGCCTGGGTGTCGATCGTCGTCTTCGTCATCTCCACCTCGTTCTTCATCTGGTGGCAGTTCATTCGCCGCCCGAGCGGCGTGGATCGGCCGCGAGCATCCCGCGTGGTGCCCACCGGCCCGGCCATGGCCGTCCCGAAGGGCCGCGTCCGCTCCGGGCGCTAGGTTCCCTCGTCATGATCGTGCGCGAGCTCGACCTGGACCTCGACGCGTTCGAGGGCCCTTTCGACCTGCTGCTGACGCTCGTCCTCAAGGAAGAGGTCGACCTCGCAGACGTCGACGTCGCGGGCATCGTCGTCCGGTTCCTGGAGCGGCTCGCCGAGCGTGAGAGCCTCGATCTCGACGCGTGCGGCGAGTTCCTCGTGCTCGTGGCCGCGCTGCTCGAGCTGAAGGCCCGCGGGCTCTTCGAGGACGAAGCGGCCGAGCTCGCGGAGCTTGAGCCCGAAGAGGCGGCGGAGGAGCTCGCACGTCGGCTCGCCGAATACAGGCGGATGAAGGAGGCGGCCGGCTGGCTCGCCGAGCGGCTCGAGTCCGAGGGCGACCGTTTCTTCCGATTGGGCCCTGCTCCGATGGCGCCGCAGCCCGAGCGCCGGCTCGCGCCGCAGGATCCGGAATCGCTCGCGCAGGTCATTCGCCTGCTCGCGGCAGAGCCGCCGACGGTGTCGCTCGCGCACATGGAGCTGCGCTTCCCGCCGGTCGCGCAATTCCTGGAGCGTTTCCGTGCGTTGCTGACGCGGCGCACGCGCTTCGACTTCGATTCCGAGCTCGACGGTCTGTCGCGCGCCGAGCAGGCGATTGCGTTTCTCGCGCTGCTGGAGTTGCGTCGCGCGAATGAGATTTCCATCAGTCAGGCGGCCCCGTTCGCGCCCATCCGGGTGAGTAGAGTCGGGGAGGAAACTCCCGCCGTGAACGAAAGGACCCACGCGTGGAACGTCCGCTCCGCCTAGTCGCCGCCAATCCCCTCGACCAGCTTGCGCGCACCCTCGAGGCCCTCCTCGTAGTCGCGAGCGCGCCCCTGCCGGTGGAGGAGCTCGTGGCTGCCACTGAGGACGACCCTGAGCGGGTCGAGCTCGCCCTGGGGCTGCTCGCCGACCGCTACCACGAGGGCCGCAGCGGGATCGTCCTGGAGGCTGTTGCGGGTGGCTGGGCCTTCCGGGCCTCCCGGGATGCGGCCGAGGCTTGTGGGCGGCTCTTCGAGCGGCCGGTGCAGCGTGGGCTCTCCCAGGCGGCGCTCGAGACGGCCGCGATCGTGGCCTACCTCGGGCCGGTGACGAGGCCGGAGATCGCCCGGATCCGCGGCGTCGCCGCCGACTCCGCGGTCGCGGGGCTCGTGGAGCGTGGGCTGATCACCGAAGCGGGCCGGGAAGACGGCGCCCTCGGCGGTGCGGTGAAGTACAAGACGACGCCGCTCTTCGAGCGAGTGTTCGGCCTGGAGAGCCTGTCGCAGCTACCGCGGCTCGACGATCTCCCGGGCGATGTCGACGACTTGCGTGAGCGCCTGCATGCAGTCGCCGAACAGCGCAGCGCGTAGCGCCGCTTGCGTTTTCCGTCACCATCTAGGCACACATGCGTCACGGCTTCGGGTCTGACCCCACTGGGTGCCCGTTACGGACAGGGAAACCGTGCCGAATGCGTAACTTCGCGCCGCAATTGGGGCGGGCCGTGCGCGTTCCGTCACCGTCTAGGCACGCTTACGTCACAGTTTCGGGTCTGACCCCACCGGGTGCCCGTTTCGGACAGGGAAACCGTGTCGAAAGTGTGACTTCTACGTCGCGCGTTTGTGGCCCGTGGCTTCGACCCAGCGATAGCCGGGGATCGGGACGCCCAGCGCTCGGCGCACTCCGCGCAGGGCTCGCGGGAGATGCAGATAGATCTCCGGTAGCTGCGCTCGCTTGATCACGTGCGCCAGCGCGGCGATGCGGAACAACGGATCCGTCAACGGGAACTTCAGCTGCGACGAGCGCACCACGTCGAGCTCCAGGCCGGGATGCTCCAGCACGGAACGGAAGTGCGCCTCCGACTCGTACTCGCGCATGTGCGTCGGATCGAGCTGCCAGCGCTCCGGCGCCGGCGGCTTTCCCTTGTACAGCCAGAACGCATGCGGGCCGCGGATCACGCTCGACACGTAGAACCAGCCGCCGGGACGCAACAGCCGCGCGATCTCCGGCGCCAGGATCCGGTCGTCCGGCAGATGCTCGATCACCTGCGACGACACCACCGCGTCGACCGAGCCGTCGGCGAGCTCCTCCACGTGCGCGACGTCGGACACGATCCCGTGCACCTTGTCCGACAACCGCTCGCACAGCGCGACATGCTCCGCCGAGATGTCGACCGCATAGATCGTCTCGCCGACGAGCCCCGCATGGTCGAGCGGCCAGAGCGTGCCGCCGTCGCCCGCGCCGAGATCGGCGATCACGCGCGGCGGTGAGCCCTCCGCGGTCTTCCGCAGGAGCGGGGGCATCCACTCCGTCAGGAAGTACCGCGAGTGCTCGAGATCTTCGACCGACGGGCCGCTAGGCGCCAAAGCTCTGCCTTCGCGCCAGATCGCGTTCCGGATCCAACAGATGCCCATCGCGCTCGACGTATCCGTCCTTGCCGCCGATCACGAGCAGGACGAGATCCTCCGTGTCGCTCGCATTCGAGAACAGCCGCGGCGTCGTCGACTCCACGTGCACGAGACCGCCTTCGCCGACCTCGCGCACCTCGCCGCCGACCTCGACGCGCGCGCGCCCGCGATGGACGAAGTAGAGCTCGTCCTGCTCGTCGTGCCAGTGCTGGAAGCCGACGAAGCCCGGCGGAAACACGATCGCGTTCGCGCCGAACGCCGTGACACCGAGCGCACGCCGCACCTTGCGGAACCCGTAGCCGTCACCGAGCTCGTCCAGCGAGCTGAATGCGTAACCGCTCACAGCTTGCGCACGATCTCCTCGGCCTCCTCGCGCGTGAACGCGCGGAGCGTCTCCGTATGCTCGGCCCCGTAACGGTTGAGCTTCATCAGGATCTCGATCGCCACGTCGTCATCCGGCGCCTCGAAGATCTCCACGACGTCGTAGCGGCCGAGCGTCACGTACACGCCGACGATCTTGCCACCCGCCTCGGCGATGATCCGCTCGCCCTCCTCGATCCGCTCGCGCCACTTCGGCAGGCCCGCGTACCCCTGCGTCGTCCACCGCATCAGGGTCACGTAGTGCGCCATGCGGCGAATATATGACTCCGTGCGCCTGAACGCCTATCTCGCCAGAGCCGGGAATCGCCTCCCGGCGCGGCTCCGACGAGCTGATCAAGGCCGGACGCGTCACCGTCAACGGCAAGCCCGGCGAGCTCAACACGTACGTCGATCCCGGCGACCGGGTGGAAGTCGACGGCGAGCCCGTCGCGCCGCAACAGCTCATGTACGTCCTGCTGAACAAGCCGCCCGGCACCGTGACGACCGCGCGCGACCCCCAGGGACGGCCGACGGTCGTGCAGCTTGTGGCAGACGTGCCAGAACGGATCGTCCCGGTCGGAAGGCTCGACGCCGACACGACGGGCGCCCTCCTGCTCACGAACGACGGAGCGCTCGCGCACCGCCTCGCGCATCCGCGCTACGGCGTCGACAAGGTCTACGAGGTCGATGTGGAAGGCGAGCCCGACGACGAGGCGCTACGCCGACTCGCAGAAGGCGTCGAGCTCGACGACGGCACGCACGGCACCGGCGAAGGTCCGCCGTCTCGCCGCCTCGAAGCTCGAGCTGACCCTGCACGAAGGCCGCAAGCACCAGGTGAAGCGCATGTGCGAGGCCGTCGGCCATCCGGTGCGCCGCCTCCATCGCGTCGCCTATGCGGGACTGAGAGCTCGAAGGGCTCGAGCCCGGCGCGATGGCGCGAGCTCGAGCCCTCCGAGGTGAAACGGCTTAGGACCCTGCGGCCAGGGCCTTCGCGTCGTTGATCAGGCTCTGGGCGGACTTGATCCACTCCTTTGTCCGCGTCTCGTTCAACGCCTGACCTGCGAACTGCGCGTTGTTCAAGCCCGTGCGGATTTGAGCCATCAGCGCGTCGCGCCGGGTGGTCAGAGCGCCGATTGCCGCTTCGATCCTGGTGTACGTGCTGTCGTTGGCGGACGAGCCGCTGGCGAGAGCCTTCGTCGACGCGACGAGTGTGTACATCGCGAACGAGCCGAAGGACGCCGTGAGCTGCTTGTAGACCTCGCCGAGGCGCAGCAGCGTCTCCCGATGAGCCCGCAGCGTCTGCGGCACGGCCCAGTCGAAGAGTGGCTCGACCACGGCCCTACCGTCGGTCTGGTAGTCGTCCTTCAGACCGAGCAGGGTCATCATCGTGGGTCGAACGTCGGTGTGATCGGTCCAACCGGTGTAGTTGGGATCCGTCTTCACGCCGGGCCCGACCATCCCCACCCAGGTCGAGGCGATCTCGTCCTGGATGTCGCCGTGGTTCCAGGCGAAGCTCTGGCTCGTCCGCGCCGGAATCGACGCGCACTCCGCCGGCGTTGCGCAATTCCCGCCGCCGGTGGCGAAGAAGAACCAATTTGGATCGGCGAAGGGAGTGAACGTGGGGGTTCGGAATGGATCCGACGTCACCATGTGGAGCGTCTTCATCTCCGTCTTGTCGGCGAGCGCGACCATGATGTTGTTCTCGACCGCGTTCGTGTACGGGTTCAGCCAGCTGAGCTGAGCCATCTCACGCTCGAGCGTCCGAGTCGTGGGATCGGTCTGGCCGGGATTGCCGGTGATGTAGACGTTCGGTGCGTCGTCCGAGTGCACCGTGAAGTTCGTCGTGTCACCGAACTGCGTCCTGACCATCCGCCTCAGGTCGCCGTTGATCTCACCGACACGGTTGTAGTTGCACGGCACGTTGACGCCGTCGCATCCGGCCGGTGTCGGCTGGTCGCCGACGAAGTGGTCGCCCTCGTCAACGGTGAACACGAAGAGCGTGTTGCTCTTGTTGATCCCGTCGGCGGCGAGCCGGTCGAAGAACTTCGCGAACGCGTTGTCGTAGTCCTTGAGCTGCTGGACGTATCCGGCTTCGCCCGGCCCATACGCGAAGTGGATGTTCCCAGCCGTTCCGTGACCGTCATGCGCGTCGGAGATGTACGAGTACGTGACGGGAATGCCGGCCTCCTGCATCTGTGCCGTCCAGGCGAGCGAAACGGTCGCCTCCATGCCGTCGAAGCCCGGGAAGCCGATGTGTCCGGCAGCGTCCTGGATGACGTTGCCGTCGAGGTCGGTCATCGGACCGTCCGTCTTGATCACCGGATCGACGTACTTGGCACCGAACAGACCCTCGTAGCCGTTGTAGCCGCCGGGCTCGTCCGCAAGCAGATCGGGTCGCGGGCGGGGGCTGGCTGCGCAGACCTGCGAGTTCTGCGTGCAGTGCACGCCGATGCCGACGTAGTCGGCGAACGTCTGCGTTCCAGCGACGCCGGGATGGTCGGCATCAGCCTGAATGGCCTCGGGCGAGCCGGGGCCGAACACCGTTGCGACGTCGATGCCCGTGTTCTCGAGGACCGTGTTGGCCGTCGCGACCTGGCCGACGTCACAGCCTGCTCGTGTATACGGAACCCACGGCGCCGGAGCGACCTTGCCGTTCTCGTTGATCATCTCCGGCGTCAAGTCCGTCTGGGCGGCCGGCGGGAACGGAGGCCCTGCCGGATCGAACAACGGTGCCGTCCAGTACGCGAAGGCGACACCGGTTCGTGTTGTGCCCGACGGCGTGAAGTACCGGAAACTGTTCGACACGGGCTGGCCCATCCGGTCCGGATAGACACCCGTCAACGACGACAGGATGCCCGTCGCCGTATGCGAGATCAGCACCGTGTGGTCGTTCGTCATCAGCGTCCCGTTGCCGCGGATGAAGTTGAGCAGGTGCGGCATCTGTTCCAGATCGGACGCGACGTTCTGGTTGTCGCGCTTGAAGTGCGTGTTGTCGAACTGCACGTAGATGACGTGCTTGATGTTGCCCTGTGCAGACTTGAGCTGACATGTCGGTGCAGCGAGCGGCTGACGTGTCCCGCCTACGTTTGATTGCACCTTCGCGGCGGCGAATCCCGTCGCGACCAGACATGCAATGAGAAACAACCCGAGTGTTCCCAGGTGTCTCCGCTTCATAGAAACCCTCCCCTCGATCGTGACGGGAGCGAACCTACAAAATTCGAGCCGAACGTGAGAGACGATGCGTCAACGAAGCGGTTACGACCTGGCGAAGCCCATGCGCTCGTACATCAGCTCGAGCGTTGGGCTCGACGCTGCTCGCGCCTTGTCGGCGCCCACGGCTAGCAGGCGATAGAGCTCGGCCGGGTCGTCACGCAGCTCGCGGTAGCGCACTTGAATCGGCTCGAGCACCTCGACGATCGCGTCGGCGACGTCCGTCTTGAACTGCCCGTAACCCTTGCCGTCATAAGCGGCCTCGACGTCCTTGACCGATTTCCCCGAGACGACCGTCAGCAGCTCGATCAGGTTGGAGACGCCGGGTTTCTCCGCGGGGTCGTAGCGCACGTCAGAGCCGGAGTCGGTCACTGCCGTCTTGACCTTCTTGCGAATCGTGTCGGCCGGATCGAGCATGAGGATCGTGCCGCTCTCGGCGCCGCGTGACTTGGACATCTTCACGGCGGGGTCCTGGAGGTTCATCACGCGGCCGCCGGTCTCGGGGAAGACGCCTTCGGGCACGACGAAGGTCTCGCCGTAGCGCGTGTTGAATCGTTGCGCGATGTCGCGGGTGAGCTCGAGGTGCTGCCGCTGGTCTTCGCCGATCGGGACGATGTCGGTGCGATAGAGCAGGATGTCGCCGGCCATCAGGACCGGATACGTGAAGAGTGCTGCGGAGACGAACTCCTCGTCCGCCGCCTTCTCCTTGAACTGCGTCATCCGGCCGAGCTGGCCGTGGCCCGTGACGGCGGACAGCAGCCAGGCGGCCTCGGCGTGTGCGGTCACGTGGCTCTGAACAAAAACGGTCGAGCGTTCGGGGTCGAGCCCGGTCGCGAAGAGCATCGCCGCGATGTCGAGCGTCCCGTCCCGGAGCTCAGCCGGGTTGTGGGCGATCGTGATCGAGTGGAGGTCGACGATGCAGAAGAAGCCTTCGCCGCGCTCCTGGGTCGCGGCGTACTGGCGAAAGCCGCCGCTGAAGTTCCCGATGTGAGCGTCGCCGCTCGGCTGGATGCCGCTGAAGATCCGCATTGGACGGACAAAAGTATCCTGATTCCATGGCTGTGACCGGATCTCCGGAGCTCGTGATCGTGATGAGCGCGTCCGCGACCTCCGAGGAGGTCGACAACGTCGTCGACCGGCTCGCCGAATCGGGCGCCCACGCGCAGGTCACGCCCGGGCGTGAGGCGACCGTGATCGCGGCGATCGGCGAGCGGGAGGCGCTCGCGGCGCTGCCGCTCGAGGGCTATCCCGGAGTCGAGCAGGTGCTGCCGATCCTCAAGCCGTACAAGCTCGTTTCGCGCGAGCTCTCGCCGGATCCGACCGTGATTCAGGTACGCGGGCGGCGGATCGGCGACGACGCGTTCGGCCTGATCGCCGGGCCGTGCACGGTCGAGTACCGCGAGCAGACGCTCGAGACGGCGCGCGCGGTCGCGCAGGCCGGGGCGACGATGCTGCGCGGCGGCGCGTTCAAGCCGCGCACGTCGCCGTACACCTTCAGCGGGCTCGGCGAAGAGGCGCTGACGATTCTCGTCGAGGCGCGCGAGGAGACCGGGCTGCCCATCGTCACCGAGCTGATGGATCCGCGTGACGTCGAGGCCGTGTTGGAACACGCGGACGTGATCCAGATCGGCGCGCGCAACATGCAGAACTTCAACCTCCTCTCGGAGGTCGGTCGCGCGGACAAGCCGGTGCTGCTGAAGCGGGGGCCGGCGGCGTCGATCGAGGAGCTGCTGATGGCCGCCGAGTACGTCGTCAAGGAGGGGAACTCCGAGGTGATCCTCTGCGAGCGCGGCATTACGACGTTCGAGCGCTCGACGCGCTACACGCTCGACATCAGTGCGATTCCCGTGCTCAAGCTCGAGACGCACCTGCCCGTGATCGTCGACCCGTCGCATGCCGCTGGGCGGCGTGAGCTCGTGCTGCCGCTGGCGCGCGCCGCGGTTGCGGCGGGCGCGGACGGGATCATCGTCGAGGTGCATCCTCGTCCGGAGGAGGCGCTCTGCGACGGTCCGCAGCAGATTCCCGCGGCGGACTTCTCGGATTTCGCGGACGAGATCCGCACGCTGGCCCAGTTGATGGGCCGCACGATCGGCTAGCGATGGCGCTGGAGAAGCTGGCAATCGTCGGCACCGGTCTGATCGGCGCGTCCGTCGGGCTCGCGGCACGCGAGGCGGGCGTCGCAAACGTGCGCGGCTGGGACATCGACTCGGAAGCGCTCGGCATCGCGGGAGAGCGCGGTGCGGTTGACGCGGGATCGTCGTTGGCCGACGCGGTGGAGGGTGCCGAGCTCGTGATCGTCGCGGCGCCGGTGGCGGCGCTGCCCGCGCAGGTCGCTGCGGTGCTCGACGCGACGAGTGACGCGACGACCGTGACGGACGTCGGCTCGACGAAGACGCCGGTGACGCGTGCGGTCAGCGACGGCCGCTTCATCGGTGGGCATCCCGTCTGCGGCTCCGAGACGCATGGTCCGGCACACGCGACCGCCGGTCTCTTTCGCGGCGCGACGTGGTTCCTCACGCCCGACACGACCACGGATCCGGAGCGCTATCGAATGCTGCACGGGTTCGTTGCGTCACTCGGCGCCGTGCCGGTGGCGGTGGATCCGCAGGCGCACGACCGGCTCGTCGCGCTGACGAGCCATCTGCCGCATGCGCTCGCGAACGTGTTGCTGAACCAGGCCGGCGCGGTGCGCGTCGACGGGCACGAGCCCTTGGCCGCGGCGGGCGGGTCGCTTCGTGACATGACGCGCGTCGCGGGCGCGAATCCCCGGATCTGGGTCGACATCTTCCTCGACAACGCGGAGGCGCTCGCGGCGGCGCTCGCCGAGCATCGCCGTCGCATCGAGCAGGTGGAGCAGGCGCTCGCGTCCGGCGACGCGGGCTTCCTCGCGCGCTGGATCGGCGAGGCCTCCGACAACCGCCGGCGCATGCTCGCGGATGCGTACGAACAGCCGGGACAACTGCAGCGCTTGCGCGTGCACGTCCCCGACCGTCCGGGCGTGCTCGCGGGAATCACGCAGGCGCTCGGCGCGGAGCGGATCAACATCGAGGACTTCGAGCTGCAGCATCTGTCGCGCGAGCGGGGCGGAACGTTGACGCTCCTCGTCGGCGGCGAGGACGAAGCCGCGCGCGCGGCCAAGATCCTCGAGCGGCAGGGGTACCACGTCGTCGTTTCCCCGGTGCTGGAATGAAGATCGAGCCCGCCGGGTTTCTCGCCGGCCACATCGCCGTGCCCGGCGACAAGTCGATCTCGCACCGCGCCGTGCTCGTCGGATCGCTCACCGACGGCGAGACGCGCGTGCGCGGCTTCGGCCGCTCCGCCGACACGCAGTCGACCGTCGACGCCATGCGCGCACTCGGCGTGCAGATCGACGACGTCGCCGAGGACGAGTTCCTCGTGCACGGCGTCGGCCTGCGCGGATTGCGCGAGCCGGCGGCTCCCATCGACGCCGGCAACGCCGGGACGCTGATGCGCCTGCTTGCCGGCGTCCTTGCCGGACAGGACGGGCGCTTCGAGCTCACCGGCGACGACTCGCTGCGCGCTCGCCCGATGGATCGCGTCGCCGAGCCGCTCACACGCATGGGCGCGCGCATCGAGACGACGGACGGACTGCCGCCGCTCGTGATCCACGGCTCCGCCACGTTGAAGGCGATCGACTACGCACTCCCCGTCGCGAGCGCCCAGGTCAAGTCCGCGATCCTGCTCGCCGGGCTGAACGCGACCGGCACGACCACCACGATCGAGCCCGCCCCGACTCGCGACCACACGGAGCTGATGCTCGAGTCCGCCGGCGCACGCGTCCGCCGCCGTCCGAACTCCGTCTCGATCGACCCGCCCGCCCGCCTGCACCTGCCGGAGGTGAACGTCCCCGGCGACTTCTCCGCGGTCGCACCGTTCATCATCGCCGCGACCCTCCTCGCCGGCTCCGAGCTGACGATCCACGGTGTCGGGCTCAACCCGCGCCGCACGGGTCTCCTCACCGTGCTCGAGCGCATGGGCGCGCGGGTCAGCATCGTCGACCGCCGCAAGCTCGGCGGGGAATGGGTCGGGGACATCGACGTCCGCTCGGCCGAGCTGACCGCGACCGACGTCGGCGCCGACGAGGTGCCGATGCTCGTCGACGAGCTGCCGCTCTTCGCGCTCGCCGCCGGCAGCGCCCGTGGCGACAGCAAGGTCACCGGCGCCGGCGAGCTCCGCGTCAAGGAAACGGATCGCATCGAAACCGTGACGAATGGGCTCCGGGCACTTGGCGTCCGCATCAAGGCCCGGGACGATGGCTTCGACGTGAGAGGCGTCCCCACACGCCCCGTCGGCGGCGACATGTCCTCGGACGGCGACCACCGCATCGCGATGCTCGCGGCCGTTGCCGGGCTCGTTTCGCGTGAAGGCGTGGACGTCGGGGGAGCCGAGGCAGTCGCTATAAGCTTCCCCGGGTTTTTCGACCTCCTCGAATCGGTGTCCAGACGATGATCGTTGCCATAGACGGCCCCGCTGGGGCAGGGAAGAGCACGGTCGCACGGCAACTCGCCGAGCGGCTCCACTTCCGCTACCTCGACACCGGGGCGATGTACCGGGCGCTGACATGGCTCGCGATGCAAAAGGGCCTGCCGCTCGGCGAAGGCCAGCCGCTCGGAGAGCTCGCGGCCGCGAATCCGGTCACGTTCGACGAGGCCGGCCGCGTGTCGATCGCCGGCACCGATGTGACCTCGGTGATCCGCCGCTCGAACATCGACCGCAACGTCCCCGCAGTGGCGCGTCACCCCGCGGTGCGCGCGGTCATGCGCGAGCGCCAGCGCGAGCTCGGCGAGCAAGGGGACGTCGTGATCGAGGGAAGGGACATCGGCACCGTCGTCGCGCCGAACGCCGAAGTGAAGGTCTATCTGAACGCCGACGCGTCGGTGCGCGCGCGCCGGCGCCAGGTCGAGCGTCCCGACATCGGCGGCGATGCGCTCGCGACCGACCTGCGCCTCCGCGACGAGAGCGACAAGGTGCGGATGCAACCGGCCGAAGATGCGGAGCGGATCGACACGACCGACCTCGAGGTCGAGGACGTCGTCACGCGCATCGAGCAGCTCGTGCACGAACGACTCGCCGCGTCGCGGCGATGAACCGCACGCAGATCGCCCAGGTGATTGGGCGGCCGTTCTTCGCCGGGGCGGTGCGCCTCGTGACGCCGCTGCGGATCTACGGCCAGGACCGCATTCCCGCGAACGGGCCGCTCGTGCTCTGCTTCAACCACTTCTCGTGGCTCGACCCGTGGGCGATCGGCTCCTACGTGCCGCGGACGCTCTACTACGTGGCGAAGCAGGAGGCACACGACAATCCGATCATCGGACCGCTGATCCGCACGTTCGGCACCATGCCGATCCGTCGCGGTGAATCCGACCGCGAGGCGGTGCGGCTGATGCGCGAGATCGTGCACCGCGGCGACGCGCTCGGCATGTTCCCGGAGGGGACGCGACAGAAGAGCGAGCCGGGCCCGGTCATGCCCGGCGCGGCGATGATCGCCGTCCAGGAAGGGGCACCCGTCGTCTGCGGCGCGATCGAGGGCTCGCAGCATTGGCGGCTCGGCAACTTCCATCCCGTCTCGATCGCCTTCGGCGAGCCGCTCGACGTCACTCAGCACCCGCGCAACTCCAAGGGCTACCGCGCCGCCGCGCTCGACATCCAGCACGAGCTCAGGAGGCTGTGGGAGTTCCTCGTCGCGACGCAGGAGCAGGGCCGCCCGCGCTTCGCGATTCCGCCGGCGAAGTCGTGACGGACGACCTGCAGGGGCCGCTGCTCGGCACGGTCGCGATCGTCGGCTTCCCGAACGTCGGCAAGTCGACGCTGATCAACCGGCTGACCGGGTCGCGCGCCGCCGTCGTGCACGAGACGTCCGGCGTGACGCGCGACCGCAAGGAGATCGTCGGCGAATGGAACGGCAAGCGTTTCCTGCTGATCGACACCGGCGGCGTCGACATCGCCGACTCGTCGCCGATGACGAAGTCGATCGCCGTGCAGGCGCAACTCGCCGTTGGCGAGGCCGACCTCGTCCTCTTCGTCGTCGACGCGAGCGCCGGGGTCACGCCGGGAGACGAGGAGGTCGCCGACATCCTGCGCCGCGCGCGCAAGCCCGTGTTCCTGATCGCGAACAAGATCGACGATCCGTCGCAGGAGAGCCTCGCGCTCGAGCTGCACCGGCTCGGCCTCGGCGAGCCGCGGCCACTCTCCGCCCTGCACGGGCATGGCTCGGGCGACCTGCTCGACGACATCGTGGACGCGCTTCCCGGAACCGGGCGCGAGGAGACGCCGGACGAGGCGATCCGCGTCGCGATCCTCGGGCGCCCGAACGTCGGCAAGTCGTCGCTCCTGAACGCGATCCTCGGCCAGGACCGCGTGATCGTGTCGGAGACGCCCGGAACGACCCGCGACTCGATCGACACGATCTTCCAACGCGGCGACCGCACGTTCGTCCTCGTCGACACGGCCGGCATCCGCCGCAAGCGCAAGCACCGGCAAGGGATCGAGTACTACTCGGAGCTGCGCGCGCGCGACGCAGCCGAGCGCGCCGACGTCGCGCTCGTCCTCATCGACACCTCCGAGGGTCTCGTCGACCACGACCTCGCCGTCGCGGACATTGCGCGCAAGGCGCAGGACTCGACGATGGTCGTCCTCTCGAAGTGGGATCAGACGACGGTCGGGATCGAAGACATCCGCCCCGAGCTCGAACGGCGGCTCAAGCAACGTCCGCCGCACGTTGCCGTCTCGTCGAAGACCGGGCGAGGAATCGAGCGGCTGCTTGACGGCATCGAGAAGCTCTACGAGAAGTACACCGCACGCGTTTCGACGTCCGAGTTGAACCGCTTCCTCGCCGAGCTGCGCGAGAAGCGCGAGCCGCCTGCGCGCGCCGGCAAGCGTCTCAACCTCATGTACGGCGCGCAGGTGTCGGTGCGGCCGCCCCGTTTCCGCTTTTCCGTCAACGATCCGACGCTCGTCACGCGCGACTACGGCTACTGGGTCGAGAACCAGCTGCGCGACCGCTTCGAGCTGGACGGCGTGCCGGTGACGATCGACTTCGTCGCCAGCTAGAGCGAGATGTGCAGCACCTCGCCGTGCTCGCTGAAGCCGGCGCGTGCGTAGATGCGCGCCTCGTCGGTGCCGTGCGCCATCAGGAAGACGAGCGTCATCCCCTGGTCGAGCGCCGCGCGTGTGAGCCAGCCCGCCATCGCGGCGGCGATGCCGCGCCGCCTGAAGCGCTCGCGCACGCCGATCGCCGCGAGCTCCGTCACTCCCTCGTAGGGCGCGACGCAGATGCCTGCGCCGGCGGCCTCGCCCGTCTTGGCATCGCGTGCCAGCACGACGACACCGCCGCTCGTCGCCGTGCGCCGCAGTCCGGCGACGGCGCTCTCCGTCAGCGGCTCCTGCTCGCCGTACGCCTCCCACTGCACCTCCGCCGCGCCGCGAAACTCGTCGTCGGTCGCCGGGCGCGACGAGCTCGATGCCCCGGTGGTGCTTCGAACCGCGGCTCCTCACATGTCATCAGCGGCAGGCGGCCTTCGACCGCGAACCCCGCCTCGACCAGCGTCCCCTCCACCGTCGGGGCGACCGAGGGGATGTACTCGAGGCGCGGCCGGCGTTCACGAGCGCGATACGCGGCAACGAGCTCGGCGACGTCGGCGGACGAGGCGACGCCGCCATCGTCGGGGATGGCGTAGTTGAGATACGGGTTGTCCGAGTCTCGCGTGAACGTCGCGAGAAAGGGCCCGATCCGCTCGGTCTCGCGGCCGCGTGGCGCGTGGTGGCGAAGCGCTTCTTGGATCCGTCCTAGGATGGCGCGATCCTAGGGAAGGAACGCGCGTGAAGGTCGTCGTGGTCGGCGGGGGTTCGTGGGGCACCGGCTTCGCCTGCCTGCTGCGAGACCGCGGCCATGACGTCACGCTCGCCTGCCGCGACCCGGAGCAGGTGCGGGCGATCGCGGAAACCGGCCGCAACCCGAAGTACCTGACGAAAGCGGATCTGCGAGGTGTGCAGCCCTCGACGATCGACGACGCTCCGCTCGAGGACGCGGACGTGATCGTGCTCGCGGTGCCGAGCAAGGCCTTCGCCGAGGTCGCCGCCGCGCTGCCCGGCAACGCGCCGGTGCTGATCCTGACGAAGGGCCTCGACCCCGCCACGGGCGAGCGTCTCTCCACACGCGTCGAAGGCCGTCCCGTCGCGGTGCTCTCGGGCCCGAACATGGCGGAGGAGATCGTCGACGGCCTGCCGTCCGCCACCGTGATCGCCAGCGAAGACCGCGAGCTCGCGGAGCGCCTGCAGGAGGCGATCAACTCGATGGTGTTCCGCGTGTACGTAAACGAGGACCTCGTCGGCGTCGAGCTGAGCGCGGCCGCGAAGAACGTGATCGCGCTCGCCGCGGGTGGGGTGGACGGGCTCGGCCTCGGCGACAACGCGAAGGCGAGCGTGATCACGCGCGGCCTCGCCGAGATGGCGCGACTGGGCGAAGCGTGTGGCGGCGAGCCGGAGACGTTTTCCGGCCTCGCCGGTCTCGGTGACCTGAACGTCACCTGTTACTCCGGCTATGGGCGCAACCGCAAAGCGGGCGAGCTGATCGCACGCGGTGCCACCGCAGACGAGGCGGCGGCCCAGATCGGCCAGGTGGTCGAGGGGCTGACGACGGCTCCCGTTCTCAGAGATCTCTCACACAGGGTGGGCGTCGAGCTGCCGATTACCGAAGGCGTCTGCCGCGTGCTCGGCGGCGAGCCGCTGGACGAGCTCCTGGCGAGCCTGATGGGCCGCCAACCGACCGCCGAGTGAGGGCTACCATGAAGGTCGATGCGCGCCGCCCTCGCAGCATTCGCACTCGGCCTGCTGCTCGTCGCACCCGGCTGCGGTAGCAGCAACGCCGCAACGGGTAGCGCCGCCGGGATCGATGCGGCCGCGCTCGTCCCCGCCAGTGCGCTTGCCTTCGTGAGCGCCGACGCCAGGCTCAACTCGGACGGTTGGCGAACGATCATCAAGACGCTCGGCCCGATCGGCGTCGACGCGACGATCAAGAACGACCTTCCCGCAGCAGTCGGTGACGAAGCGAATCTCGCTGTGCTCGGCGTCGAGAACGGCAAGCCCGAAGCCGTTGCGATCGTCAAGTCGAAGGACGAGACGAAGCTCCGCGCGCTCGCTGCGAAGTTCGACGAGGGCGACGGCTCGCACTACACCGTGCAGCACGTCGACGGCTGGTCGGTCGTCGCGGATTCGGCCGGCGCGTTTCAGTCCGTGCGCTCTGCCGCGTCGGGCAGCTCGCTTGCGGACGACGCTGATTTCAAGGATGCGATGTCCAGGTTCGACGGCGGTGGGCTCGCCTACGCGTACGCGCGCGGCGACGCGACGAAGTACCTGCCGAAGCAGCTGCAATCGCTCGGCGGCTCGCCGAAGTGGATCGCGGCGCGACTTGGTGCCGACAGCAACTCCCTGCGGCTGCAGGTGCAGGCTGCGAACGTCAAGGCGCCTGCGGCGTACAAGCCGTCACTGCTCCGCGACGCTCCTTCCGGCTCGATCCTCGCCGTCTCGTTCAAGAACGCAGCCGACCTGCTCGCGCGCGTCCCCTCGATCCCGTTCCTGGCCGACCTGCGCGGCATCACCGGCGAGGGCGTCCTCTACGTCGTTCCCGGCGCGATCCTGCCGGTGGTCACGCTCGAGGTCCGGCCGAACGACCCGGCCGCGGCCGAGGCCTCGCTCCGCAAGCTCGCGGCCAAGATCGGCAACACCCTGCCGCTCAACGTCGAGCGCCGCGGGGCCAAGGTGCTGCTCACGACGGCCGCGTCCGGCCTCAACAGCGGCGGCGGATCCCTCGTTGACGACCAGCCGTTCAAGGATGCCCTGCACGCGGCCGATGTTCCCGACGAGGTCCAATGGCTCGCCTACGCAGACGTCCAGAGACTCACTCCGCTCGTCCAGGCCTTCTCGTCGCTCTTCGGGGTCACGGCGAAGCAGCTGCCCCAGCTCGAGCGGCTGGACACGCTCGTCGCCTTCGGCGCCACCGGTCCCGGGTCGCTGAGCAGATTCGAGGCTCGGGTCACGACCAAGTAGTGCGGAAGCTCGGGCTCCTTCTCGCCGGGCTCGCCTTCGTGCTCGCCGGCTGCGGAGGGACGACGAATCCCAGCTCGGGCGCGACCGACATCGTGCCTTCGACCGCGGCGCTCTTCGTCGCGATCGACTCCGACCCGAGCTCCTCGCAATGGCAGACGCTGGACGCGCTCGCGAGCAAGTTCCCGGACGAGCAGAAGGCCGTCGACTCGGCGAAGCAGCAGCTCGCGAAGAAGGGTCTCGACTGGGAGCACGACCTGAAGCCGGCGCTCGGCCCTGAATTGGACGTCGTGATGCTCGACTTCGCGCATCCGAACGACTCAGTCGCGTTGATGCAGCCGAAAGATCAGGGCGCGTTCGAACGCGCAGTGAAGAAGGGCAACGCGACCGACCCGTTGAACGCCCTCGTGTACGAAAAGTTCCACGGCTGGACCGTCATCTCCGACAAGCAGTCGGCGATCGACGCGTTCAAGTCCGCGAGCGACACGGCGAAGAGCACGTTGACCGAGAACAAGGCTTTTACCGCGGCGATGAGCAAGGCAGGTGACGGGCTCGTCCGCGCGTACGTGAACGGCGCGAGCGTCCTGAGCGCGGCGCAGCAGGCGCTCGGCCCCGACGCGTCAACGTCCTTCAAGCAGCTCGGCACGCTCGACTGGCTGCTGCTGTCGGTACGTGCGAAGAGCGACGGCATCGCGTGGGACACGACGGTGCACGGAACGCCGGGCAAGGCGTTCGACCAGGTTTCTGCGCGCTCCTCGGACGGCAGCCTCCGCAGGTTCGTGCCGAAGGATGCGCTGCTCTACCTCGCGTTCCACGGCTCGAAGGGAATGCTCGGCGGCCTGGGTCAGAATCCGATCCTGCAGCAGCCCGGCTTCAAGGGTCTCGGCGCTGCGTTGCAGCAGCTCGGGCGGCTGATCGAGGGCGAGAACGCGTTCTATGTGCGCGCCGCGGGAGCGAGCACGGTTCCCGAGGTGACGTTCATCGCGGCGCCTGCAGGCGGTGTCGACGGCGCGGCCACACTCGACCGCGTGTTGAAGCGCTTCGGAGCCCAGCTCGGCAAGCCGACGCGGGGGACGATCGCAGGAGTGCCGGTCCGGGTGTTCGGGGCCGGGCCTGTCGCCGTTCGCTACGGGAACGTCAAGGGCAAGCTCGTTGTCAGCGACATGCCGTCCGGTATCTCCTTTGCCCAGAAAGGCGGCCAGGCGCTTTCCGACAGTCAGGAGTACCGGGATGCAGCTCAGAGCTCGGGCCTGCCGGACAAGCCGCAGGTCGTGCTCTACGTCGACATTCACAGCACGATCCCGCTCGTCGAGCGGCTCGGGAAGTCGCACATCCCCGCGGCAGTGGCCCGGAATCTGAAGCCGCTGCGCTCCGCGGTCGAGTACGCCGTGAGCCACTCGCACGAGCTGCAGATCTCGTTCTTCCTCCGCGTCAAGTAGTCGGGGGTTCTGTGTAGCCTGTGGCCCCATGGCCGCACGCGAGTTTCTCTTCACCTCGGAATCGGTGACCGAGGGTCATCCCGACAAGGTCGCCGACCAGATCTCGGATTCCGTCCTCGACGCCGTCCTCGCGGAGGATCCCGAAGGCCGTGTCGCCTGCGAGACGCTGATCACGACCGGGCTTGTGGTCGTGGCCGGCGAGATCTCCACGGAGACGTACGTCGACATCCCGAAGCTCGTGCGCGAGCGGATCGCAGAGATCGGCTACACCCACTCGGAGTGGGGCTTCGACGCCAACACCTGCGGCGTCGTCGTCGCGCTCGACGAGCAGTCGCCGGACATCGCACAGGGCGTCGACTCGTCGTACGAGGTGCAGCACGATCCGCGTGACGACGATCCGCTCGACCAGATCGGCGCCGGCGACCAGGGAATGATGTTCGGGTACGCGTCGAACGAGACGAAGGAATTGATGCCGCTGCCGATCATGCTTGCGCACAAGATCTGCAAGCGGCTCGCGGAGGTGCGCAAGGCGGGTGAGCTCCCGTATCTGCGGCCGGACGGCAAGGCGCAGGTGACGGTCAGGTACGAGCTCGACGACGATGGGCGCCAGCGGCCGGTCGAGATCGAGCGTGTGCTCGTCTCGACGCAGCACTCGGACGGCATCTCCTCGGAGGAGCTGATCAAGCCGGACATCGTCGAGCGCGTTCTGCGCCCCATCCTGCCGAGCGGCCTCTACGACGAGAAGCGCTTGATGGACGACCGCGACTTCGTGTTCGTCAACCCGACCGGCAAGTTCGTCGTCGGCGGGCCGATGGGCGACACCGGCCTGACGGGGCGCAAGATCATCGTCGACACGTACGGCGGGGCCGGGCGGCATGGCGGCGGCGCGTTCTCGGGCAAGGACCCGACGAAGGTCGATCGCTCTGCCGCGTATGCGGCTCGCTACGTCGCGAAGAACATCGTCGCGGCGGGGCTGGCGGACCGCTGCGAGGTGAACGTCGCGTACGCGATCGGCGTCGCGCATCCGGTCTCGATCGCCGTGCAGACGTTCAACACGGAGCGCGTTCCGGTGGACATGATCGAGCAGCTCGTGCGCGAGCACTTCGACCTGCGCCCGGGCGCGATCCTGCGGGATCTCGATCTGCGCCGTCCGATTTACGCGAAGACAGCGGCGTACGGCCACTTCGGCCGCGAGGATCGCGACTTCACGTGGGAGCGCGTCGACAAGGCCGACGCGCTGCGCGAAGCAGCGGGCGTCGCCTCAGCGGCTTCCGTCTAGAAACCGCACCGAGCGCACCTTCACGCCGAGGACGCGGCCGCCGAGCGGCGAGCTCTGCACGTCGACCAAGACGACGAGCGGGGAGCCCGCGGTGGGTACGACTATTCGTCGCGGGGTGCCGGCGCGGATGACGTAGGTGCGCTTGCCGATGGCGATCCTGCGCGGCGGCGTGCCGGCCGGGACGTAGAGGTTCAGGACGTACCGGCCTGACGCGATCGGCCATGCTCGATAGCGGAGGCGCGGGCCGGTCCAGCCGTCGGCCGACAGCCCGGCGGCGATCCAGCTGACGTGGGCGGCGTCGGGAATGCGATAGGCGATGAGACCTTCGCGGGGGCGCCGCACGATGTGGCCCTCGAGCCCGATCGTCGTTCCGGACACGTTCGCTATCAGGATCTGCGCCTTGGCGGGCTTCCCGTCGATCTGGAGCGTGCCGTTACGGGCGACGCTGGCGACCGCGGCGGGGAACGGGTCCGGTGGTTGCGTGTCGAGCAGGACGACGCCGCGCAGGTCGCGGTTCCACGACTCGAGGTACGTCCCGTAGAACGTGTTGGCGTAGGGGAGAGCGAGGTAGCGCGCGGGGCCGAGGTGCGTGCGGTCGAGCCAGTCCGGCGGTGACGACCCGAACGTGCGCACCGACCAGGTCGTCACGAGCCGGTCGGTTGCGTAGACACCGAGGCTCATCCAGGCCGAGATGGCGATCGCGAGCATGGCGAAGAGCTCGGGGGCGCCACGGCGTCTGAGCGGGACGGCGAGCGTGAGCGCGGCGATCGCCATCGGCGCGAGGGAGTAGAGCAGCGACGCATCAGGGAGGCCCAGCCGCGACGCAACGCGCGCGAACGCGGAGAGGGAGACGGAGTCGAAGAAGTACGCGCCGGTTCCGGTGAGTCCCGGGAACGACACCTGCGAGAGCGCGAGCGCACCGAGGCACGTTGCGGCGAGGTACGCGCGTGAGCGTGGCACTCCGCGCTCCGCGTAGCGGAAGAAGGCGATGAAGAGGAGGGGCGTGACGTAGAAGAGGTAGCGCTCGAGTGGCCGCCTCGCCTCGCCTGCGGCGATCAGTGCAGCTTGTCCCATGAACAGCGCCGTGCAGCTGATCGCGAGCACGGCGAAGGCTTGCTCGATCTTGCGCTCCGGCCGGATCAGCATGAAGCCGAGGCCGAAGAGCGCGCCCATCACGATCGCGAGGCCGACCGAGTACGGGAGCAGTGATCCGTCAACGAGCGCCCAGTGAGCGACAGCGCGCGGTGCGTAGCCGAGGTGCGTTGCCTCGCCGTATTGTCCGAGCGCGCCCGGGACGCCGACGACCAGTGCGACGAACGCGGCCGTGAGTCCGACGGGCAGCAGGTGACGGCGATAGTCGCCGCGACCGCAGAGCGCAACCGCTGCGAGGTACGCGAGTGGCAGGGCGAGGAACTGGACTCTGGTCGCGACGGCGAGCAGGCAGACGAGCGGTACGGCGATCGCCATTGCGCGTGACGGCTTCGTGACCGCGCGCAGGAGCACGGCGACGGTGACGAGGAAGACCGGATACGCGAGCGCCTCGGACATGAGGTAGGCGTGGTAAACGAGCGCCGGTGTCGTCACCGCTGCGATCGCGGTCAGGATCGCGAACCACGGCCGAACGAGCTGGCGCGCGAGCCAGTACGCGGGAAAGACCGCGGCCGACATCACGACGGCGTTGATGATCTTGGCGGCGGCGTAGGCGTTCGGCATCGAGCCGAGCAGCCAGGCGGGTGCCTGCACCAGCGACGAGAGCGGGGCGGGGAAGAAGATGTGCTCGCCGCGGATCGAGAGTCCGTGTCCGGCCGCGATCGCCTGCGAGAGCTTCGCGTACAGCAGCTCGTCGTTGAAGACCGTCGCGGTGGCGTGGCCGCGGGACTGGAGGACGTGGTACGCGGTCGCGGCGGCGAAGACGAGCGGCAGCGCGATGCGGCCCGCAAGGGTGCGCGCAACGGTGAGAGGCTCGGCCGCGTTTCGGGCAGCCGTGGTCGGCACGGCGCTCATGCCTGTCATATCGGCTCTGGCTCCTCCGCCCGTTAACCGGAGGGACTGTCCCTGGGACGTGGCGGTTCCGGCCCAGTCCGGTGCCAGGCACGTGACGCGCCCGTTTTGGAGGAGGGTCGCCGCTACAGCGGGCGGACGAAGAGGCCGGCGGCGGCTTTCTCGCCGATCGCGCGCTCGCGGCCGTTCAGCTTCACCGTGACCTGGCCTGCAGCTGGCTGGGCGTCCCGCACCTCGATCTCGCTCCCGGGCACGAGGCCCTCGTCGTAGAACCAGTGCAGGAGCTCGCCGTCGTGCTCCGCCAGCCGGACGATCGTCGCCTTCGCTCCCGCTGCCAGATCCGAGAGCGGCGCGAGGTCTCGGTTCTCTGCCTGCTCGACGTCGGGATCCACCGGCCAGCCGTGCGGGCAGCGGTCGGGATAGCCGAGCCGCTCCTCGATCCGTTCGACCATCTCGTCGGTGAACGTGTCGCCGAGGAGGTCGGCCTGCACGTGCGCCTCGGCCGCGGTGTACCCCATGAAGTCCGTGAGCAGCCGCTCGATGATGCGGTGCTTGCGAACGACCCGCTCGGCACGCTTACGCCCGGAGTCGGTGAGGAGCGCCTCCTTGTGCTCGCCGCGCTCGATCAGGCCTTCGCCCTCCAGCCGCTTCAGCATCTCGCCCGCAGAGGCCCGCGAGACGCCCAGCATCTCTGCGACACGTGAGGCCAGCGTGGGTGAGCCACCGCTCATGGGACGGTATTCGCCGATCGGGAACGCAAGGAAGTAGATCGTCTCCAGGTACTCGTCGACTGAATGTCCCTGCGCCACGGCCACCGGATCGTAGCCTGTAAGGTCACCCTTACATGAGCACCGCGCAGACGCTTCTCCTTGGCGCTATCGCCGGGCTGACGATCTTCCTCGGCCTGCCGCTCGGCCGCATGCAGAACGTCAGCGCCGCGACCAAGGCCTTCCTCGCGGCCACCGCGACCGGCATTCTGATCTTCCTCTTCTGGGACGTTATGAGCGAGGCCGTCGGCCCAGTCGAGACGGCGCTCGAAAACGGCCGCGACGGACGCTTCGCCTGGCTCGCCTTCCTGCTCAGCGCCGGTTTCTTCGTCGGTCTGATGGCCCTCGTCTACTACGACGTCTGGATGAAGCGCCGCCGCCGGCGCGCCTTCCTCGGGCCCGGCGCCGCCTCGACCGCCGAGTACGAGGAGGACCACCACTTCACTGGCATGTCGCCGGCGCGTTGGCTCGCGATCTTCATCGCCACCGGAATCGGGCTGCACAACTTCTCCGAGGGACTGGCGATCGGCCAGTCGGCCGCGTCGGATCAGATCAGCCTCGCGGTTGTGCTGATCATCGGCTTCGGGCTCCACAACGCCACCGAGGGGCTCGGCATCTGTGCGCCGCTCACGGGCGACAAGGAGAAGCCGAGCTGGGGCTTTCTCGGCCTGCTCGGGCTGATCGGCGGCGCGCCGACCTTCTTCGGGACGCTTGTCGGGCAGTTCTGGGTGAGCGAGGCGGTCTCGATCGTCTTCTTCGCGCTCGCGGCAGGCTCGATCCTCTATGTCGTGATGGAGCTCCTGAACGTCGGCCGCGTGCTCGCCTCGAAGACGCTCGTGACGTGGGGCGTCATGCTCGGACTCTTCCTCGGCTTCGGCACCGACTTCATCCTGAAGGCCACCGGGGCCTGACCGTCACACCCCGGCTCTAGTCTGGCCGGGTGACGCGTTACGCCTCTGTCTATCCGCTCGTGACGGCGCGCGTCCTCGCGCGCGAGTTCACGTACGAGATCGCAGACGACGTCGGCCCCGGCGCGGTGGTCGAGGTGCGGTTCGGCAACGCCAAGCGCCGCGGTGTCGTCACGAAGGTGGACGTCGAACCGCCGAAAGGCATCGACACCTCAGCGGTCGAGCGCGTCGTCGAGGTGCTCCCCCAGCCCCTGTTCGAGCTGGCGCTCTGGGTGGCCGACTACTACGGCTCGACTCCCGGCCGCGCGCTGACACTCGTCGCGCCGGTGCAACGGAAGGCCCGCGGCGAGCGGCCGCAGCCGGCCGAGCGGGACTCGCTCCCCGGCGAAGCGGAGCCGGCAGAGCTGAGCACCGCGCAACGCGCGGCCGTCGACCGGATCATCGGCGCGCTCGACGCCGGCCAGAGCGCGAATTTCCTCCTGTACGGCGCGACGGGGAGCGGCAAGACCGAGGTGTATCTCCAGGCGTGCGCCGTCGCGCTCGAGCGGGGGCTCGGCGCGATCGTCCTCGTGCCCGAGATCGCGCTCACACCGCAGGCACTCGGTCGTTTCCGCGCGCGCTTCGGCGAGCGCATCGCCGTCCTCCACTCGTCACTGACCGAGGCCGAGCGCCGCGACGAACGCGCTCGCATCGCAAGCGGCGAGGCGCCGATCGTCGTCGGCGCACGCTCGGCCGTCTTCGCACCGGTGCCGCGGCTCGGGCTGATCTGCGTCGACGAGGAACACGACGCGTCGTACAAGCAGGAGTCCGATCCGCGCTACGACGCACGCACTGTCGCTGCGAAGCGCGCCGCACTCGAAGGTGCCGTTGCGGTTTTCGGCAGCGCGACGCCGCGGCCGGAAAGCTGGGGCACGCTCGAACGGCTCGACCTCGGCGGACGGCTGTCGGGGCCCCTGCCGCCTGTGCGCATCGTCGATCTCCGCCGCGAAGCCGGCTATCCGCTCTCGGCTCCACTTCTCGCCGAGCTCGGCGTGATCGAAGAGCATGGCGGCAAGGCGATCCTGCTGCTGAACCGCCGCGGCATGGCGCCGGCGCTGCATTGCCGCGCGTGCGGCGGAACGCTGCGCTGCAACAACTGCGACGTCGCGCTCGTGCTGCACGGCGACCACGTCCTTCGCTGCCACCACTGCGGCCACACCGAGCCCGAACCGGACACGTGCCCCGCCTGCGGCTCGACGGAGCTCGCACGACTCGGCGCCGGCACGCAGCGGCTCGAGCGCGAGCTCGAGGCCAAGCTGCCCGAGCTGCAGCGCATCCGCCTCGACGCCGACACGGTGGAGAAACCCGGTGCGCTCGCCGAGGCGCTCACCCGCTTCGCGCAAACCGATCGTGTCGTGCTGATCGGGACGCAGATGGTCGCGAAGGGCCATCACTTCTCCGGCGTCGCGCTCGCTGCCGTCGTCGACGCGGACACCGGGCTCGGCATGCCCGACTTCCGCGCCGAAGAGCGCACGTTCCAGCTACTCACGCAGCTCGCAGGACGAAGCGGCCGCGACGCACCGGGCCGCGTGCTCGTGCAGACGTTCCAGCCGGACTCGCGGGCGATCGAGCTCGCTGCGCGGCACGACGTCGACCGTTTTCTGTCGGGCGAGCTCGAGCGGCGCCGCGCGCTCGGCTATCCACCGTTCAGTCACATCGTGCGCATCGTCGTCAGCGGGCCCGATCCAGACGGACCCTTGCAGGCGCTGACCGAGGTGAAGGAAGGCCTCAGCGGTGACGTGCTCGGGCCGGCACCGCTGCTGCGGCTGCGCGGCAAGTTCCGCGCACAGCTCGTCGCGAAGACCGACCAGCCGCGCGCGCTTGCCGCACAGGCGAGCCGGCTGTTGAGCGCGGCCGCGCCGGCGATGCGCCGCGCCGGCCTCGCGGCCGTCGTCGACGTCGATCCGCAGAGCCTGTAGCTAGTTCAGCGACGGGTCGAGCGGCATGCGGGCGACGAGCTCGTAGTGGCCGCCCTTGCTGCGGAGCACGTCGCTCCACAGCTGCTCGGGATCGTCGGTGAAGATCGCGTCGACGCTCGCCGGCTCGATGAACCAGTCGTCGCGCTCGAGCTCGTCCTCGAGCTGCTCCGGTCCCCAGCCGGCGACACCGGCGAAGACGCGTGCGCGCTGCAGGTCCGGTGCGCGCACCTCGAGCGCTTCCTCCAGTGCGACGAAGCCGACGTCCTCAATGACCATCACTCCTGCCTCTTCGGGATCCTCGAACTCCGCGAGCACGGCGACACCTTCAGGGTTGACGGGGCCGCCGACGAACACCAGCTCGTCGAGATCGGTCACCGGCGCGAGCTGCGGCACTGCCTCTCCGACGGTCGCCTCGGAACAGCGGTTCAGGACGACGCCGACCGCGCCCTCGTCGGTGTGCGCCGTGATCAGCACCACTGTGCGGTGGAAGTTCGGGTCGAGGATCTGTGGCGAGGCGATCAGGAAATGTCCGGCGAGCGAGTCCATGGCTCAATTCTGCCCCTTCGCGGGGAACCGAACCAGGATCCACTCGGCGTCGAGCGGTTCGCGCGTGTACGGCCGCCCGTTGATCAGGACGAAGTCGCCCGTGCGGGGATTCATCGGGAGCCTCGATTCGGCGGGGTAGTGGCGGTTGTGCCGCTCGATCAGCTCGTTCACCTCGCCGAAGTCCCAGGCCCGGGCGACGGCGCGCCACTTCCGCGCGAAAGCGGCTTCGTCGCCTGCGGTCTCCTCCCGGAGCTCGGCCCAGACCTCCGCCAGCCTGCCTTCGTGCTCGGCGACCTCGAGCTCGATCGCGCGAAGGCGCCGCATCCACGCCGTCGGCCCGCCGAGCGCGGCGATAGCGGCGCTCGCATCCGGCCGGAAGTTCCGAAGGCGCCGCTCGATGGGCTCCCCCGCAAGCGGGTTTCCGCGGAGGTCTTCCTCGAGCGCTTCGCGCTCCCTGCGGTCGCGCGGCGACTCCGGCCGCGTCACGCCTTGCTTCAGGATCGCCTCGCGCTCGCGCCGTTCCACGTCGTTAGTGTGCATGCGTGGCACAGGTCGAGGGAGAGGTTCGAAACGACGAGCTGGACGCCGAGCACGAGGCTCGGCGGCAGCTTGCGCTGGCCCAGATCCGTCAGTACCCCGACTCGGTTCTACGCATGACCGCGCCGCCTGTCGAGACCTTCGACGACGACCTGCGACGGTTGGTCGTCCGCATGCAAGAGCTGATGAAGGACGCCGCCGGCGTGGGCCTCGCTGCGACGCAGGTCGGCGTGCTTCGCCGCCTGTTCGTCTTCGTTCCGGCCGAGGACGAGGTCGCCGTGCTCGTCAATCCGGAGATCGTGCGACGCGGCGACGAGACCGACATCGACGACGAGGGCTGCCTCTCGATTCAGGGCATCACCGTCCCGGTCGAGCGCTCGCTCTCGGTGCGGATCGAAGGCAAGGACGAGAACGGGGACGATGTGGCGTTCGACCTCGAGGGGACGGCGGCGCGGATCGTGCAGCACGAGCTCGACCACCTCGACGGCACGCTGATGCTCGACCGGACGACGCCCGAAGCCCGCAGCGCAGCGCTCGGCGCTCTGCGCCCGCGGCTCGTCATTCGCTGACATGCGAATTGCCGTCGCAGCGACGGCGCCTTTCGGAGCCGACGTTCTGGAACGCCTCGCGGCGCGCCACGAGATCACTGCGCTGCTCACGAGGCCCGATGCGCCGCGCGGCCGGGGCCGGAAGACCGGAGCGCCGCCCGCGAAGGAAACGGCCGACCGTCTCGGCCTGCGCGTCCTGCAGCCTGCGCGTCCGGAGCCAGGCCTCGACCTTGGCGCCGACACGGTCGTCGTCGCGGCCTACGGGCTGCTGATTCCGGAGAACGTTCTCGACGAAGGGCTCTGGCTGAACGTGCACCCGTCGCTGCTGCCACGCTGGCGCGGGGCCGCGCCCGTCGAACGCGCCATCATGGCCGGTGACACCGAGACGGGCGTGACCATCCATCGCACCGTGAAGGAGCTCGACGCGGGACCGATCGCCGCGCAGCGCGCGTTCCCGATCGGCGAGGACGACGATGCGGGCACGGTGTTCGAGCGGGCTGCGGCGCTCGCAGTCGAGCTCCTCGACGAGGTTCTGCCCGCGCCGCAGTTCACCCCGCAGGAAGAGGAAGGCCTCACGTATGCCGAGAAGATCACGGCCGCCGATCGCGATCTTGACCTGAGCAGTGCACCCGAGCAGCTCTTGAACACGATTCGCGCGCTTTCGCCCCACATCGGTGCGCGTGCCGAGCTTGACGGTCGCCGCGTCACGATCTGGAAGGCGCAAGTCTCCGACGGGAAGCTCGAGCCGCTCGAGGTGCAACCGGAGGGCAAGCGGCGTATGACGTACGACGAGTTTCGGCGCGGCCTGCGATGACGGCGCGACAGGCGGCGTACGAAGTCGTCCTGCGCGTGTTCGAGGACGACGCGTACGCGGACCGCGTCCTGCGCACCGCCGCGAAGGATCTCGACAGCCGCGACCGCGCGTTGGCGCAGCGGCTCGCGTTCGGAACGGTGCAGCGGACGCGGACGCTCGACCATGCGGTCGAGACACTCGGGAAGCGTCCGGTGCGCAAGCTCGATCCACCCGTGCGCGCAGCGCTTCGCCTCGGCGCGTATCAGCTCGGCTACACGGAGGTCGCCCAGCATGCGGCAGTAAACGAGACAGTCGAGCTCGTTCGCCGCGCGCGGCTCGAGCGGGCGGTGGCGTTCACGAACGCCGTCATGCGGCGGCTGACGGGAGGCATCGCGCCGCTGCTGGCAGCGCTGCCCGACGACACGCCCGTGCGCGCGGCGCTGAAGCACTCCTATCCCGACTGGGTCGCAGAGCTCTGGTGGGAGGAGTTCGGCCGGGAGGGTGCGCTCGCATTGATGGAGGCACAGAACGAGCCGCCCGAACGCGTCGTCCGGCTGAACCGTCGCAAGCAGGGGCACGTGGGCGGGCGTCCAGACCCGGACTTCCCGGACGCGCTGCACGTCGACCGGGTCGACGAGCACGCGGTTGCGGCGGGGCTGATCTGGCCGCAGAGCCGTGGCTCCCAGCTCGCCGGCCTCGCCGTCGGGGCGCGGGAGGGAGAGCGGACACTCGACCTCTGCGCCGCGCCCGGGGGCAAGGCGACGCAGATCGCCGGCGATGTCGTCGCTGTCGAGCTTCACCCGGGCCGCGCGCGCGAGCTCGAAGAGAACTGCAGGACGCTCGGCGCCGACAACGTGACGGTCGTCAACGCCGACGCGACGATGCTCCCACCCGAGCTGACCGGCTTCGACCGCGTGCTCGTCGACGCGCCGTGCTCGGGATTGGGCGTACTCGCGGGCCGGCCGGACCTGCGCTGGCGCGCGCGTCCTCTTCCCGAGCTGCAGACAGAGCTTCTGCGTGTCGCAGCGGAACGGGTCAAGCAAGGCGGGACGATCGTGTACTCGGTCTGCACCATGGATCCCGAGGAAAACGAGGCGGTCGTCGAGGCCTCTGGTCTGCAGCTCGAGCCGCTCGGGGACGAATGGCCGCAGTTCCGCCACCCGACCAGGCCCGAGTTCCTGCTGACGCTTCCGCACGTCCACGGCACCGCGGGCTTCTTCATCGCCCGCCTCAGAACCTAGACTCGCTTAGCGGATGAGCTGGAACCAGTGGGTGAGAACGGCAGAGGTCGAACCGTCGCTCTATGCGGCCGACTTCTCGCGCCTCGGCGAGCAGATCGAGGTGCTCCTGCGCGCGGGCGTGCGCATCTTCCACTTCGACGTCGGCGACGGCCATTTCGTCGAGCCGGTCACGATCGGCCCGATCGTGCTGCAGTGGATCTCGCCGATCATCCACGCCGAGGGTGCGTTCGTCGACTGTCACTTGATGACGGAGACGCCGGAGAAGCACTTCCAGGCGATCAAGCGCGCAGGCGGCGACAGTGTGACCGTTCATTACGAAGCCTGTCCCGACCTGAACGACACGGTTCTGTCGGCGCGTGCGCTCGACTTGCAGATCGGGTTGGCGTTCAAGCCGGAGACTAGTGCCGCCTACGCGGCGCACGCAGCACTATCGTCGGGTGTAGACATCGTGCTCGTGATGAGCATCGAGCCGGGGTACTCGGGCCAGGAGTTCATGCCCGAGGCGCTCGACCGGATCCGCACCGTCCGTTCGGTGTTGCCACCCGAGGTGCATGTGCAGGTCGACGGCGGCATCGGTCCGGAGAACATCAAGTCGGTGCGCGACGCGGGCGCGTCGCTCTTCGTCGCGGGCTCGTCGATCTTCAGCCGCGAAGACCTGCCTCGGGCGTATCGACGTCTGGTGCAGGAACTCGTTTGAGCGTCGCTCGCCTTCGGCTCGTTCCCGTGAGGGAAACCATGTTTCCCTCACGAGCTCCCTTCTTTAAGGATGGCCTCGACTCACGCGCCGCTGAGATCGCCGCGTGTGCCGAGGAGAACAAGAGGGGAAACCTCCCGGTTTCCCCTTACGCCCCTTCCACCGCTCATCGGCCGAAGAGCGGCCGGTGAGCCTCGAGCGTGCGCTCGAGCTCGCGGAGCGCGGGCGCGGCACGACGTACCCGAATCCTGTTGTCGGCGCCGTGCTCGTTCGCGACGGCGAGACGGTCGGCGAAGGCTGGCACGAACGCAAGGGCGGTCCGCACGCGGAGGTGGTTGCACTCGAGGCCGCGGGTGAGCGGGCGCGTGGCGCGACGCTCTACGTGACGATGGAGCCCTGCGCGCACCACGGCTCGACGCCGCCGTGCACGCAGGCCGTGCTCGCAGCGGGCGTGGCGAAGGTCGTCGCGGGCTCGCTCGATCCGAATCCGGAAGCACAGGGCGGCCTCGAGGTCTTGCGTGAGGCAGGCGTCGAGGTGGAGCTCGCCGACTCGTTTGCGGCGCGCGCACAGAACGAGGCGTGGCGCACCTGGGTCGCCGCGCACCGGCCGTTCGTGATCCTCAAGCTGGCGCTGACGGTCGACGGGCGCGTTGCGATTCCCGGGAGGCGGTGGATCTCGGGCGAGGAGTCGCGGCGACAGGTGCACGAGTTGCGGGCGCAGGTCGATGCGGTGGCGGTGGGAATGGGAACCGTGCGTGCCGACGATCCGCAGCTGACGGCGCGTGATGTCGACGTCGAACGGCAGCCGCGGCGGCTGGCGTTCGGACAGGGGCCGCTGCCGTCTGGCTCGGAGCTCGAGCTGCGAAGCGGCGCGCTCGCCGACGAGCTCGAAACTCTCGGTGCGGAGGGAGTGCAGTCGCTGCTGCTCGAAGGAGGGCCGACGCTGGCCGCGTCGTTCTTGCGCGCCGGTCTCGTCGACAAGCTGCTCGTCTACGTCGCGCCGCTGCTCGCCGGCAGCGGGCCGCTGTTCGCTCCCGAGCTGACGTCTCCGGTCGAGCTCCGGCGTTTTGCGGCGGGGCGAGTCGGTGAAGATCTGCAGCTGTGCGGGTATGTCCATGAGCCCTGAGAACCAGCTCGTCAACGCGCTCTCGCAGTGGCTGGCGCGGCACGTCGACAACGCGGCGCTGAAGGGCGAGCTCGACTCGCTCGACCTCTCGCAGCTCAGCGCGGATCAGCGCGAAGCTGTGGAGGAGCTGCGCGAGGAGCTCGTCTCCACGAACGGCCACGGCGAGCTGGAGATGGTCGTCCGCGAGACGCTCGAAGCGGTCGCCCTCGACTAGAGCCGCAAGACCCGCGTTGCGCAGCGCTCGAGCTCGTCGAGCCGCGCCGTTTCGTGACGACCGAGCGCCAATACGAGTGCGGCCATCTCGGGCAGCTCCGTTGCGACGAACTCCAACAGCAGCATCGAGTTTTCGTCCGCCGCCTGGAGATCGTCGAGGACGAGCAAGAGCGGCTGAGCCGACGCCTTCGCCCGCAGCATCTCGGTCGCAGCTGCGAAGAAGCTGAAGCGCGCCTCGGGCTCGTCGGGTCCGGGCGGGGGCAACGCATCTTTCAGCGCTTGTGTCCACGGCCAGTACGCGGGTGCGCCGCCTCCGGCCCAGGCTCGTCCCCAGAAGATCTGGGTTCCGCGCTGTTTCGCACTGCTGGCCAACGCGTCGGCGAGTCGCGATTTGCCGGCGCCTGCATCGCCGACGACGACGAACAGGCGGCCACGTCCCGCGAGCGCGTCCTCGAGGCCGGCCTCGAGTAGAGCGAGCTCCCCGTCTCGTCCTTCGAGCGGCTCCGCCGCGGCGCGGCCTGGACGAGCCTCGGGCCGCTCCCGAGAGGCATCGAGCCCCGGATCCTGCGCCAGAATGGCGCGCTCCAATTCGCGCAGCCGCCGTCCGGGCTCGATGCCGAGCTCCGAGAGCAGGACGCGTCGCGCGTCGCGATACACCTCCAGGGCCTCCGCCTGGCGTCCACCGCGGTAGAGCGCAACCATCAGCTGCGCACGCAGGTTCTCCCGCAGCGGATGCCGGTTCACGAGTCCCTCGAGCTCGGCCACGAGCTCGTCGTGGTGGCCGAGGGCGAGCTCGGCCTCGATGCGATCCTCGAGCGCGGAGACATGGAGCTCCTCGAGCCGCGAGATCTCGTCCTGCGCGAACCGCTCGTAGGAGAAATCGGAGAGCGGTGTCCCGTGCCAGAGCGCCAGTGCCTGCCGCAACCGGTCCGAGGCATCGGCGTGGTCGCCGGCCTCGAGTGCCACCCGGCCCTCTCCGAGCAGCCGCTCGAAGCGGTCGCGATCGAGCTCTCCCGGCTCGACCGCAACGCAGTAGGCGCCGCCGACGGTGCGGATCGTGTCAGCCGGGAGCTCCTTGCGCAGCGCCGAGACGCAGTTCTGCAGGACCTTGGCGGCGGTAGGCGGCGGATTCTCGCCCCAGAGCTCGTCGACGATCACGTCGCGGGTGAGCGGCTCGTTCGCGTGGAGGAGGAGCAGCGCCAGGACCGCGCGCTGCTTGGCGCCGCCGAGCGGGAGCTGTCGCTCGCCGTCGAGCGCCTCAAACGGCCCGAGGATGCGGTACTCCATGGCGGCTCCGAGTGAACCTACACCGTTACCGGGCGATGGGCGACCGTGGGTCCCCCATGAGCCGGTGGTTACTGAAGGCCGTCATTCTCGAGACATGTCAGGCAGCCAGGAGGGAAGGAGAACCACCATGATCCGCAAGCAGCTCCGTCTCAAGAAAGTCGCTCTTGCTCTCGCGATCGCCGCAGTCGCCGCGCCTACCGCGCAGGCTGCTGTGTATGTCGACGGCCCGACACCGGGCGTCCAGGCCGGATACATCCGCGCCGCCTCCCACCAGAAGATTCAGTCCGAGATGTCTGTGCAGTCGACCAGCGGGCCCGGAATCACGGCCGCAGGCGCAGCACTTGCAAACGCCAAGCACACCGCGTATCCCGTCCCGAACCAGGTCGTCAGCACCACCGACTCGAGCGGCTTCAGCTGGAGCGATGCCGGCATCGGCGCCTCGGTCTCGTTCGGCGCAGCACTCCTGCTGCTCACGGCAGTCGGGCTCGGACGCCGGGCCCGGTCGCGAGGCCTCGCGAGCGTCTAGCTCCAGACGGCATTGCGGCAGCGAGCAGGCCCGGAGACGGGCCTGCTTCGCTTTGTAGCCTTAGACCATGTTCACGGGAATCGTGCAGGACCGCGGCAAGGTCGCCTCCTTCGACGAGGGTCACCTGGTGGTCGAGAGCCGGGTCTCTGCCGAGATCGGGGACTCGGTCGCCGTCGACGGTGTCTGCCTCACCGTGACGGGGGCGGACGGGGGGCGCCTCTCCTTCGACGTGATGAGCGAGACGCTGAAGCGGACGAAGCCCTTCGGCAGCGAGGTGAACCTCGAGCCTGCGCTCCGGGCCGGCGATCCGCTCGGGGGCCACTACGTCCAGGGGCACGTCGACGGGGTCGGCATCGTGCGCTCCGTCGACCCAGAAGGCGATGGCAGGCGCGTCTGGATCGACGTCGACGGCGAAGTGCTGCGCTACCTCGTGGAAAAGGGGTCGATCACCGTCGAGGGTGTCTCGCTGACCGTGGCCGAGCTCGATGCGAGCAGCTTCGCCGTCGCGCTCGTCCAGCACACGCTCGCCGTGACGACGCTCGGCGGCCTGGCTCCTGGGGATCGCGTCAATCTGGAGACCGACGTGCTCGCCAAGTACGTGGAGCGTTTGCTGCCGGGGCTACGATCATCGTCGTGAAGGTCGAGGAGAAGAGCGCGTTCGCCACCATCGAGGAGGCGATCGAGGACATCCGCCAGGGCAAGTTCGTCGTCGTCGTGGACGCGGACGACCGCGAGAACGAGGGCGACCTGACGATCGCGGCGCAGTTCGCCACCCCAGAGGCGGTGAACTTCATGACGAAGGAGGCGCGCGGGCTGATCTGCCTCTGCCTCACCGAGGACCGCTGCGACGAGCTCGGGCTGCGCCAGATGACGGAACGGAACGAGACGCCGTACGGCACGGCGTTCACCGTGTCAGTCGAGGCGCGTGAGGGAGTCACGACGGGAATCTCCGCGCCGGACCGTTCACGCACGATCCAGGTGGCGGTCGACCCCGACGCGAAGCCGGACGATCTCGTCCAGCCCGGCCACATCTTCCCGTTGCGCGCACGCGAAGGCGGCGTGCTCGCGCGTGCGGGACAGACGGAAGCTGCGGTTGATCTCGCCCGCCTCGCCGGCTTGATTCCGGCGGGCGTCGTGTGCGAGATCATGAAGGAGGACGGGACGATGGCGCGTGTCCCCGACTTGATCCCGTACTGCGAGCGGCACGGGCTGAAGCTGATCACCGTCGAGGACCTGATCGAGTACCGGCGGCATCACGAGCAGCTCGTCGAGCGCGTCACGACCGTCGCGATGCCCACCGTGTATGGGGACTTCACGGCGGTTGCGTTCCGCGAGAAGCTGACGGGCAAGCACCACGTCGCGCTCGTGAAGGGCGATGTCGACGGTGCGGCGGACGTGCTCGTGCGCGTGCATTCCGAGTGTCTGACCGGCGACGTCTTCCATTCGCTGCGCTGCGACTGCGGCGAGCAGCTCGAGCAGGCACTTGAGCGGATTGCTGCCGAGGAGCGCGGCGTGCTGCTCTACATGGCGCAGGAAGGGCGCGGCATCGGCCTGCTCAACAAGCTGCGCGCCTACGAGCTGCAGGAGAACGGCTACGACACCGTGGAGGCGAATCTCGAGCTCGGCTTCCAGCCCGACATGCGTGACTACGGCATCGGCAATCAGATCCTCGCCGAGCTGGGGCTGACGACGATCCGGATCCTCACGAACAATCCGAAGAAGATCACCGGCATCGAGGGCTTCGGGCTCGAAGTCGTCGAGCAAGTGCCGATCGAGACGACGCCGACGCCGCAGAACACCCGTTATCTCGCGACGAAACGTGACAAGCTCGGGCACAAGCTGCATCACCAGGACCTGAAGTACGAGCCCCTGGAGGGCGAATGAGCGAGCGTTGGCCGGGCGAGCCGGCAAGGTTGGAAGAAGTGGACGAGGTCGAGGAAGAAGAGCTCGTCGACGAAGCGCCTCCGGCCACGGAGGTGGCCGAGGAGGAGGAGCAGCCGCAGCTTCGCGCTCCCGGCGAGGAGCAGCAGCACGCCTACGGCGAGCTCGACATCCCGGACGACGTCAATGTGATCGAGGGCGAGCCGGACGGAACCCGCCGCGGCGTCGCCATCGTCGCCGCGCGGTTCAACGGCGAGATTGTGAACAAGCTGCTCGAGTCGGCGCTTGCGGAGTTGCAGGAAGCGGGTGTGCGCCGCGAGGCGATCACCGTCATGCCCGTGCCCGGAGCGTTCGAGCTGCCGCTCGCCGCGATGGCGCTCGCGAAGACGCGGCGCTATGCGTGCGTCGTCGCGCTCGGCTGCGTCATCCGCGGCGAGACGCCGCACTTCGAGTTCATCGCGTCGGAAGCGGCGAGCGGCTTGCAGCTCGCGGCGCTCGAGACCGGCGTGCCGGTCGCGTTCGGCGTCCTGACGCTCGACGCGATCGAGCAGGCCGAGGGCCGCAGCTCGAAAGGTGCCGAAGCAGTCCGCACGGCGCTCGAGATGGCCGACGCGTTCTCGCAGCTGCGCGCCTCCGCCGCCCGCTGACCGGTCCACAACTCGTCACACATTCGACACAGATTCCCCGTCCGAAACGGGCACCTGTTGGGGTCAGACCCGAGAGTGTGACGCCGGTGTGACGAGACCGAGTCGGAATCGTGACGTGCTTGGACATGTCCCAGGGACTGTCCCTCGGACGTGGCGGGTGCGGACATCTGCCAGGGACTGTCCCTGGAACAGGGCTGTATAGGGCAGGGTCGCGCCTCTCGGCTACACTGCCCGGCCGATGTCCAAGGTGTGCGCAGTCTGTGGGAAGAAGCCCGGTTTCGGCAACAACCGAAGCCATTCGATGGTCGCCACCAAGCGGCGCTTCAACCCCAACCTCCAGCGCGTCCGCGTCCTCCTGAAAGGGAAGGCCACCAGGGCATACGTCTGCACCCGCTGCCTCAAGGGCGGCAAGGTGCAAAAACAGGCGCCACGCGGTCAGAACCAGCAGCCCGCCGCGTAGCCCGCCTCACGTGGCCCCTGCCGGGCGCCGATAAAAAGCTCTTGCACCGCGGTTTCCTCAACCGCCCAGCGCTGCGCTGGCTTACCTACGCGATCAGCTTCGGCCTGCTCTGGGGCCTTCTCGGCCACCTCGTTGTTCCCGACGCATCGGTCTTGGCATCACTCGGTCGAGGCATCGCGGGAGGCATCTTCTTTGCGACGGTGGCGGTCGCGCGGGAGCAGCGCGGCCTACGCCGCAGACGCCGCAGGCAATGAGGAAAGGCCATCTGAGCAGCAACTTCCAGACTCGCACCGTGGTCTAATCCCGGCGTGGAGGCAGCTTCCTCGCTGTCGTCTCCGCTGGGACGGATCTCGATCTCCCACGAGGCGGTGGCTCAGATCGTCGGCCGGGTCGCGGCCGAGGCTTACGGGGTCGTCGGCATGGCGCCGCGCAACCCGCGCGAGCGGCTGCTGACACGCGACCGCCTGCGCCAGGGGATCACTGTCGGCGGCAGCGCCGGCGACGGCGTCGCGATCGAGCTCCACGTCGTCATCGAATACGGCCTGAACCTCGCCGAAGTCGCGTCGACGCTGCAGAACCGCGTCCAGTACGAAGTCGAACGGCTCACAGGCCTGCCGGTCGCGCAGGTCGAGGTGCGCATCCAGGACGTGAGAAGGTCCAGCGCGTGAGCGACCTCACCCGGGTTCTCCAACTCGCCCGCGGCGCGCTCACGTCGCTCGAACGCAACCGCCAGCGGATCGACGACCTCAACGTCTATCCCGTCCCCGACGGCGACACCGGCACGAACCTCACGCTGACCGCACGGTCGGTGGTCGACGGGCTCGAGCAGTCGACGGCCGAAGATCGTGCGGCCCTCGTCAAGGAGGTCACGCGCGCCGCACTGATGGGTGCGCGCGGCAACTCCGGCGTGATCCTCTCGCAGATCATCCGCGGTGCGGCCGAGGCGCTCGGCGCTGCGACCGCGATCGACGCCGGCGTCGTCGCCCGTGCGTTCCAGGCGGCCCGCGACGCTGCCTACCGCGCCGTCCGGGAGCCCGTCGAAGGGACGATGCTCTCCGTCATCCGCGAAATGGCCGAGGAGAGCGAGAGCTTCGGCGGGGACGACGTCGACGAGCTGCTCGCCCAACTTGTCCGCCGCGGCGAGGAGGCGGTCGCGCGCACGCCCGAACAGCTTGCGGTCCTCCGCGAAGCGGGCGTCGTCGATGCCGGCGGTGTCGGCCTGCTCGAGATCGTCCGCGGTCTCGCGGCGACGGCCGCGGGCGAGGAGCTACCGGAAGCGCCGGCGCAGCGCGAGGAGCTGAACATCGACGCCATTCACCAGGAGCTGTCGAAGTACCGCTACTGCACGGTGTTCATGATCGAGGGCGAGAACCTCGACCACGACGCGATCGAGTCCGAGCTGCTCGAGCTCGGCGATTCGCTGCTCGTCGTCGGCGACGCCGAAGCGCTGAAGGTTCACGTCCACACCGACGACCCGGGCAAGGCGCTCGAGGTCGGCACACGCACGGGCGTGATCGACCGCGTGGAGATCGCGAACATGCACGAGCAGACCGTGCAGCGCGAAGAACGCCTCTTGCATCCGGTCCCAGACCCGCCGCACACGGCGAGCGGCGTCGTCGCCGTCGTAGCCGGCGAGGGCAACCGGCGTCTCTTCGAAAGCCTGGGCGCGACCAAGATTGTCGCCGGCGGACAGACGATGAACCCGTCGGCGGCCGATCTCGTCGCCGCGATCGAGGCGACGCGCGCCGACGAGGTGATCCTCCTTCCGAACAATTCGAACGTCATCCTCTCCGCGCAGCAGGCGGCAGGGCTCGTGACGAAGCCGGTGGAGGTCGTCCCTACGGATTCGATTCCGGCCGGCCTCGCGGCGATGGTCTCGTTCGAGCCGGACCGCTCGGCGCAAGAGAACGCCACCGAGATGCGCGAGCTGCTGCAGAGCGTCAAGACCGGCGAGGTGACGAAAGCGTCGCGCGACGTCGAGATGAACGGGCTCGCAATCGAGAAAGGCGCCTGGCTCGGCCTCGCGGACGGTGAGGCGATCGCCGGCGGCTCCGATTTCGAAGAAGTCGCCGCCGCCGTCGCGGAGCGCCTGCTGGCCGAGCCCCGCGGACTGCTCACGCTCCTGACGGGGGCCGACGAGCCGAACCTCGACGGGCTCGTCGAGCGGATCGAACGGCTCCACCCCGAGTTGGAGCTGGACGTCCAGGACGGCGGCCAGCCGCATTATCCGCTGCTCCTGTCGGCCGAATAACCTTCGCCGGCATGACCGGGCCGATCCGACTCGTCCTCGTCGAGGACAATCAGGTGTTCCGTGAGGCCCTCGAGCTCCTCCTCGGACTGCGCTCCGACATCAAAGTCGTCGCCTCGGTCGGCGACGGCTCGTCCGCGGCTGCCGCTGTGCGCGCCCACAAGCCTAACGTCGTGCTGATGGACTATCGCCTTCCCGGGCTCGACGGCGTGCAGGCGACCCGCGCCGTGCGCGAGGCGTGGCCTGAGGTCGCCGTCGTCTGCCTGACCGCATCGGCCAACCCGCGCGAGATCGACGCGCTCTTCGCAGCGGGCGCCGTCGCCTGTCTGTCAAAGGATCAGGAGCTCGATGAGATCGTCGACGCGATCCGGAGCGCCGCGTGAAGCTCAGCGCCGACAACACGGCAATCGTGCTCGACTCGACGGCCGACTTCCCGGAAGCGCCGCAGCGGTTTGCGAACTGGCGCGTCGTTCCGCTTTACGTTCGCTTCGGCGACGAGAGCTACAAGGACTACGTCGAGCTCTCGCCGGAGGAGTTCTACGCGCGCCTCCGCACCGCGCCCGAGCTGCCGACGACCTCGCAGCCGACCCCGGGCGACTTCCTCGAGACCTACGAGCAGCTCGCCGCGTACGACCGCATCTATTCCCTGCACATCTCGTCGGTGCTATCGGGCACGTACCAAAGCGCCGCGACCGCGGCTGACGAGCTCGGCGGGGACCGTGTGCGCGTCGTCGACTCGGAGAGCGCGTCGGCTGCGATCGCGATGCTGGGCCTCGCGATCCAGACCCGGCTCGACCGTGGCACGACCGACGAAGAGATCGAGAGTCTCATCGCTCGCTTCAAGGCGGACGCCGAGCTGATCTTCACGGTGGACACGCTCGAGTTCCTGCGCCGCGGCGGGCGCATCGGACGCGCAAGCGCCTGGGCCGGCCAGCTCCTGCACGTGAAGCCCATCCTCACGATCGAGCGCGAGGTCGTGCCGCTGAAGCGCGTGCGCGGAAACCAGAAGGCGATGCAGGAGTTCGTCACGGCGTTCACGTCCTCGACGACGGACACGCCGACGCTGAAGATCGGCATCGCGCACGCTGACGCGCCCGAGCGCGCGGAGCAGTTGCGGAAGATGGTGCGGGCCGAACGGCCGCAGGCCGAGATCGAGATCGTGACGACGCTCGGCGCAGTGGTGGGCACACACGCCGGCCCCGGCACCGTCGGCTTCTTCTGGTTCGATGACGCCGATTAGTCGTCGTGGCCGTCGTGCTCGACCGTCCCCGTAACAGGCCTGAGCACGCGGGCGGGAGCTGCCGGAATACTCGCCCGCGGCGTCAGCTTGCCGACGGGATCGCCTGACTGCGTGGCGTAGTTCAGAAGGGCGAGGTTGGCGGCGATCGCGCCTGCCGCGGCCGCGGCGACGAGTGCCAGAACGAGGAGCAACCGGTTCACGCCGCCAACGCTAGCCGACGTCGCTTCACGCGGCTTCCTCCTCGACGATGGTGATCGCGCCCATCGGGCAAGCCGCCGCGGCATCCAGCACCGCAGGGTCGTTCGACGAGCCGACGCGCACGAAGGCACGGCCGCTCTGCTCGAGCTCGAAGACCTCGGGCGCGAGGTCCGCGCATTCTCCGAAGCCGCTACACAATGACTGATCGATCACGATCCGGTACACGTTGCACTCCTTTCTGTCGGGATGATGGGGTCAACGCACGCCACGTGGTGGCCGCAGCAACGGCGAACACCGCACCGAGGTACAGCGCGAAGATCCAGGGTCTGTGCGAGTCCGTTCCGGCGCCGATGCCGTGCGCGGTTGCCGCCGCGAAGACCCCGTACGTCGCCCAGTGGAGGCGACGCCACACGCGCGCGCCGATGCGCCTGCGCAGTGGGAATGAGACGACGATGACGGCCGCGAGCTCTGCGGTGAGCACGCCGAGGCCGGTCGCGATCGGCCGGTAGCCCGCCAGGCCGGGCACGAGCAACGCGGCGAGGCCGATGTGCACGGTCTGGTCGAGGACGAGCGTGATCGCGTGGATCGCCACTGCACCCAGAGCGAGCAGCGAGAGAAACCTGTGCGTGTCGGTTGCAGAGGCCGCCTTGACGGCCCGTCCGAAGGGCCTCGACTTCACGGCAAGGCCGGCCAGCACGGAAAGCGTGAGCAGGACGTAGGCGGTCAATCCGCTCGCGCGTGCGAGGAGCCAGAAGGTGGGATCCTTCACTGCAGCCCACCCGCGACGATCGTGCGCCCGTCCGTCGTGACGAGCAGAGAGGGAAGGCCCCGTGCGTTCGCCTCTACCTCAGCCGCATCCGAACCGGCGAGGAAGAGTGCCTTGGCCCAGATCTCGGCAGCGACTGCATCGCTCCCGATGACCGTCACGCGCATCAAGTCGCCGGCCGCCGATGTACCGGTCGCCGGGTCGATCAGATGGTGGAGTTCCTGTCCGCCTCGCTGCCAGACGCGCCGGTCGCGACCCGAGGTCGCCAGCGCGCCGTTCGAAAGCTCGAGCGTGATCATCCCCCGCGACGTCTCTACCCCGACCGGCCAGGAGCCCGCGCGGACGGCGACATCGCCACCGGCGTTGACCAGGCACGGTCCCGCAGCTGCGAGCATGATCGCCGCCTGCTCGGCGGCGTAGCCCTTCGCGATGCCGCCGAAGTCGAGCCTGAAGCCGGGCTCGAGCTCGATCCGCCCGTTCTCGATCGAGACCCCGCCGCCGCAGCGCGCGGTCGCGCCCGGCTCGCCCCGGTTCGCGAGGAGCTCGAAGGAGCGGTCGTAGCCGGCGGCGACCACAGCGTCGTGCACGGTTGGATCGAAACGCCCATTCGTCTGTTCGCGTGCAAGAAGCGCGAGCTCCGTGACCCGGAGAAGGTCGGGTCCGGCATCGATCGCTTGCTCTCGGTTCAGCTGCGACAGCTCCGAGTCGTCGAGGAAGCGTGAAAGCAGCGACTCCAGCCGGTGGAACTCGGCTTCGGCAGTCGCGAGCGCGCGGACGGCGTGTCCCGAGTCGACGAACAGCTCGATGTCGGTGCCCATCGCGCGAAAGCTCCGCTGCATCATCACGACGTCCTTGTGATCGTCAGCGGCGGCAAGGTGACGACTCGGACGGACGGTGCGGCTGCAGCGATGAGCTGCGAGTGCTTCGCTGCCGCGATCTGACCCTGGCGCACTTTGAGTTGCTTGCGGTACACCGTCCAGCGCTGGTTGACGAGATGGCGGACGGCCACGCTCTCGGCGCGAACCTGTTGCTCGCGCGCCGCGATTGCCTGGAGCCGTGGATCGCTCGTGCTGCTCGGCGCCCACGGTCGCGCCGCGACCGCGGCCCACATCATGAAGAAGACGAGGAGCGCGATCGCGAGGGCGTAGAGCCTGCCGACGTGGCTAGTCATCGCTCGACCCGGCCGCGTGCTCTGCCTCGTGCTCCGCTTCGTGCTCGGAATGAGCCTTCCCGTGCGCGAGGACGACAAGAGGAGCCGGCCGGCGGTAGACGGTCTGAGGGGTCTGCGCCGGCCGGCCCGCGGCCGGCACCGCGGGCAGAGCGGGCGGCCGATCGTTGAGTGCCCGCCGCAGCGCGCGCTCTGCGGCGTTCAGCCGTTTCGCGCGCTCGGTGAGGGCAGTCTGAGAGATGGGAGCGTGAGCGGCTGCGCCGACGCCGACCGTGCGAGTAGCCGCGACGACGCCGAAGATCGCCGCAACGCCGAGCAAAACGGCAACCGCGAGGACGTGAATCTTTTTCATTTCGAGACCTCCGTCATGGACGATTTCGACGGTAGGCGGAGTCGCTTCAAGCCCGGGCCAGGAGCCGGTAAGCCTTCGCTAAGCGAACGCAAAGATTCGGGAAAGCGGACCGCGGCCCGACTGCTGTCCGTCAGGATGAAGGCATGCGCGTGCTCGTTGTGGAAGACGAAGAGGCGATCGCAGAGCCGCTGGCGGAAGGGCTCCGCCGCGAAGGCTTCGCGGTCACGGTCGCAGGCACGGCCGCCGAGGCGCTTGCTGCGGCAGAGGCGGACGTCGTCCTGCTCGACCTCCGTCTGCCAGACCGGGACGGGCTCGACGTCTGCCGCGAGCTGCGGTCGCGTTCGGACGTTCCCATCATCGTTGTGACGGCACGCGGCGAAGAGGTTGACCGCGTCGTGGGGCTCGAGCTCGGAGCCGACGACTACGTGGTCAAGCCTTTCGGGATTCGCGAGTTGATCGCACGCATCCGTGCCGTCACGCGCCGCGCGCAAGGCCCTTCGCACGACGCGCCGGTGCAAGTCGGGGGGCTCGAGCTCGACGAGCGACGGCGGCGTGCGTCGATCGGTGGCCAGGAGCTCGATCTGACCGCAAAGGAGTTCGACCTGCTCGCCGCTTTCGCCCGTGATCCAGGTGCGGTCGTCAGCAGGCACCGTCTCCTCGAGGACGTGTGGAACACGAGCTGGTACGGCTCGACCAAGACGATTGACGTTCACGTCGCAGCATTGCGGCGGAAGCTCGGCGATCCGACCCTCATCGAGACGGTGCGCGGGGTCGGATTCCGTCTGCGTACGTGAGCCGCCGCATCCTGCTCGGCTTCCTGGGCCTCGTCGTGGTCGTGCTCGCCGCGCTCGAGGTCCCGCTCGGCGTTCAGTACGCGCGAACGGAGCGCAGCAACGTCGAGACGAAGGTGGAACGCGACGCGGTCGCGCTTGCCTCGTTGAGCCAGACCGCCCTGCGGACCCGGTCGCGAACGCAAGAGCAAGCGGTCGCGGCCATCGCATACAGGTATCGACGCGACACGGGTGGACGAGTCGTGATCGTCGATCGCCGCGGCGTCGCGGTCATCGATACGGACCCGATCACCCTCGGGGTCGAGAGCTTCTTCTCCCGGCCCGAGATCCGCCGGGCGCTCGGCGGCCGCGTCGCGGCCGGGACACGGCGGTCGGCCACCCTGGGGGAGAACCTGCTCTATGTCGCCGTGCCGGTGGCCTCTGGTGGGCGAATCGACGGCGCGGTGCGTGTCACCTATCCGACGTCCACGATCGACGGGCGCGTGCAGCGGTACTGGCTCATCCTCGCGGCGATCGCAGGCATTGTCCTGGCGGTCGCTTTCTTGGTGGGAATGCGCGTCGCGGCGTTTGTCGTACGGCCGTTGCGTCGAGTTGAGGGCGCTGCGGCAGCGGTGGGGCGCGGAGACCTGAGCGCACGGGCGCCGGAGCACGACGGGCCGGAGGAGGTCCGTTCGCTCGCCGCCGTGTTCAACGACACGGTGACCCGGGTCTCGCAGCTCCTGGACTCGCAACGGCAGTTCGTCGAGGACGCGTCCCATCAGCTCCGCACACCACTCACGGCTCTGCGCCTCCGGTTGGAGAATCTCGAGCGCGACGTTGCGCAGGAAGGGCGCCCCGATCTCGACGCCGCTCTCCGCGAGGTCGAGCGCCTCGGCGAGCTCGTCGAGAGCCTCCTCGGTCTGGCACGGAGCGGTGCACGCACGGCTCCGCCCGGCCGCGTGGAGCTCGGTCCGCTCGTCCGCGAGCGCGTCGGCGCGTGGTCTTCTCTCGCCGAAGAACGGGGAGGGCGGCTGGTCGCAGAGATCGCTGGAGACCTGGCGGCACGCGCGGCGGAGGAGCGTGTGCGGCAGATCATCGACAACCTGGTGGAGAACGCCGTCGAGGCCTCGCCCGCAGGAGGGACGGTGATCCTGCTTGTTCGTCCCGCGCCGCCGTGGGTCGAGCTGACAGTGCGCGACGAGGGACCAGGCCTCGACGAGCAGCAACGCAGCCGCGCATTCGATCGCTTCTGGCGTGGACGAGGAGGCGAGGGCTCGGGCCTGGGGCTCGCAATCGTGCGTGCGCTCGTCGAAGCTGACGGCGGGGAAGTCGAGCTGGCGCCCGCGCCGGGCGGTGGGCTCGACGCGATCGTTCGCTTCCGCCCGGACACCGGTGCCAAGAGCTGAACGCCGGCCAGCGCCGGTCCTATACTCGTTCGGAGCTTGGCGGCCGTGTTGACATCGCAATTCCCGACGGCATTCGCGGAACGAGAAACGCCGGCAAGCTGGCGGCGCCCGTCGACGTTTCCGCGGGCTGACGCGCTCGACCGGAGCGTCGAGGTGCTCGCGGGCGTCGGGCCCGCGGTGAAGAAGAAGCTCGAGCGGCTGGGGCTCACGACGCTCGGCGAGCTGCTGTTGCACCGCCCCTTCCGCTACGAGGAACCGGTCCCCGAGCGGCGCATGGCAGATCTCCGCGGTGACGAGGACGTCGCGATCGCCGGCGAGGTGCTGTCGCTCTCGAAGCGGCGACGCGGGCGTCTGCAGATGCTCACGGCAAGGATCAGCGACGGCAGCGCCACCGTCTCGGCGACCTGGTTCAACCAGCCGTGGCTCGAGCGCCAGCTGCCGGCGGGCACACACGTGCGGCTGCGTGGCAGGCAGGGCAAGTACGGCTTCGACGTCCGGAGCTTCGACATCGGCGACGCCGAGGCGACCGCCGACTTCGCGCCCGTGTATCCGGCGACCGAGGACATCACGCCGAAGAAGCTTCGGGAGCTCGTCGGCGCTGCACTGCCGCTCGCGCTGCACGACCCACTGCCGGCTGAGCTCAAGCAACGCGAATCGCTGCCGGAGCTCGCCGACGCGTTCTGGGCACTGCACCGGCCGCGCTCGCTCGGCGAAGCGGAAGTGGGGCGGCGCCGGCTCGCGTTCGACGAGCTGCTGCTGCTCCAGATCTGGCTCGCGCAGCGCCGGCGTGAGCGGGAGACCGAGATCGCCCCCGAGCTCGGCCCGCCCGGCGAGCTCGTCGTGCGCTACCGCGACGTTCTGCCGTTCCGGCTGACGGAGCACCAGGACCGGGCGATCGCCGAGCTCGACGCGGACCTGCAGCGAAGCGTCCCGATGCAGCGTCTCCTACAGGGAGAGGTCGGATCCGGCAAGACGGTCGTCGCGCTCTACGCACTGCTCCGCGCAGTCGAGGCGGGAAAGCAGGGCGCACTGATGGCGCCGACCGAGACGCTTGCAGAGCAACACTTCCTCACACTCGAAGAACCGTGCCGCCTGCTCGGCGTCACCTGCGCGCTGCTCACGAGCTCCTCGGCGAAGCGAGAGCGGGACCTCGCGCCGAATGCGGACATCGTCGTCGGCACGCACGCGCTCATCCAGGAAGGCGTTCAGCTGAGAGACCTCGCAGTCGCCGTAGTCGACGAGCAGCACCGCTTCGGTGTCGAGCAGCGCAAGGCGCTGACCGCGGGCCGGTCGCCGCACGTCCTGCACATGACCGCGACGCCGATCCCGCGGACGCTCGCGCTCACCGTCTACGGCGATCTCGCGGTTTCCGAGATCACGCGGCCTCCCGCCGATCGCAAGCCGATCAAGACGGCGTGGGTAGCCGAGGATCGCAGCGCTGCCGCCTACACGCGTCTGCGCAAGCACCTCGACGCGGGACGCCAGGCCTACGTCGTCTGCCCGCTGATCGAGGAGTCCGAGACCTCGCAGGCGCGGGCGGCCGAGGCGGAGGCCGAGCGTCTGCAGAAGGGCGAGCTGCGCGGCTACCGCGTCGGTCTGCTCCACGGCCGGCTGCGCCCGGCCGAGCGACGTGACCTGATGGCGAGATTCAAGGCGCGCGAGCTCGACGTGCTCGTCGCGACGACGGTGATCGAGGTCGGCGTCGACGTTCCCAACGCGACGATCATGATCGTCCAGGAAGCGGACCGGTTCGGCCTCGCGCAGCTGCATCAGCTTCGCGGCCGTGTCGGTCGCGGCGCAGAGCAGTCGTACTGTCTGCTGATCTCACGCTCGCGCGACGATCTCACCGAGCAGGCGGTCGACCGGCTCGAGGCGCTCGTGCGTACGAACGACGGGTTCGAGCTCGCCGAGGTCGACCTCGACATCCGAGGCAGTGGCCAGCTGCTCGGCACGCGCCAGTCCGGCCTGACGGATCTTCGCTTCGCGCAGCTTCGGCGCGACCGTTCGCTGCTCGAGCGCGCACGCGTGCTCGCCGACGAGCTCATCGATACCGAGGGACCGCTCGCGGACGAGGTCGAACGGGCTTACGCCACTGCCGACCAGGCAGCGCTTGCCTGAGCCGTGACAGCGAGGCTCGTGAGCCTGCTCGCCACGGCGATCGTGGCATCGCCCGCGCACAGCTGGACGCCCGCGCACGCTAGGCACGTGCTTGCGACCGAGGCGTTCGACGTGACGGACTCGAGCCAACCGGACCGGCCTGCGTACGAGCTGACGTTCTCGGCTCGCGCTGCGAAGGCGCTCAACCGGAACTTCGTCTTTGCCGGCACGGCGCACGACACGTTCACGGACGCCGATGTCCCCGTGCGTTTCACGTTTCGGCGGCCCGGCCGGATCGTGGGCTTCCGCGGCCCGGCGGCGGACACGTCGCAGCCGTCGTTTCCGATCAGGGCCGCGTTTTACTACGCGTGGTATCCCGAAGCCTGGTTTCGCGATCCCGCCTTCCCGTACAGCCTCTTCCGTCCGTCGCTCGACTACTACAGCGCAGCCGACGCGCACGTCGTGCGCAACCACACCGAGGCGTTGCGCTACGCGCATCTCAACGCCGGGATCTACTCGTGGTGGGGACCGGACGGCTACCCGCCGACCGACCTGCGGTTCTGGCGCTACCTCGCAGCCGCGCGAACGACGCCGTTTCGCTGGGCTGCCTACTACGAGCGCGAGGGCTACGAGAACCCGAGCGTCGAGAAGATCCGCTCCGACCTCGAGTACCTGCGCGACAGCTACGCGACGAAGCCCGCCTACCTGAAGGTCGATGGGCGCTTCGTCGTCTTCGTCTACGGCGGCGCCGAGGACGGTTGCGACTCGATGGCCGCGCGCTGGCGCGCGGCGAACACGGTCGGCGCCTACATCGTGCTGAAGGCGTTCGCAGGCTTTCGCACCTGCAACGTGCAACCGGACGCGTGGCATCAGTACTCCGCGGCGCTTCCCGAGTACGACCTCGCGCCCGACTCGTTCATGATCGCACCCGGCTTCGACGAGACGAGCGAGCAGGCGCCGCGACTCGGCCGCGACCCCGGTCGTTGGCGGGCGGACGTCGCGGCGATGCTCGCGTCGAACGCGCGTTGGCAGCTCGTGCTGACGTTCAACGAGTGGCCGGAAGGGACGTCGGTCGAGAGCGCGCGCGAGTGGGCCTCACCGTCGGGGTACGGCACGTATCTCGATGCCCTGCACGAGCTCCTGCCCTGACCCCGGCAGGTGTCAGACACCCCGCCTTGGGTGTCACCGAAGCGTCACGACACTCAGCGAAGGCGCACGGTTAGCCGTGTAGCGGGGCGGGCTCCCGAAAGGCTCGGTGTCGGACACCGTGCCTTGAATGTGACGGGCGTCTTCGAGAAGCAGTTCCCGCCCTAGACTCAGCCGATGCGGATCATCGCCGGGACCCGCAAGGGCCACTCGATCCAGGCGCCGAAGAAGCCGGGCATCCGGCCGACCTCGGATCGCGTCCGCGAGAACGTCTTCAACATCGTCGCCCCCTGGGTCGAGGGCGCCCGCGTGCTCGACCTCTACGCCGGCTCGGGTGCGATGGGGCTCGAGGCCCTTTCCCGTGGGGCCGAGCGGGCGGTGTTCGTCGAGTCGGATCTCGAAGCCGTCCGCGCGATCGAGCGGAACCTCGACAAGCTCGGGCTGACGGGCGCGCGCGTCGTCCGGCAGGACGCCGCAACAGGCCTCGCGCATGAGGCGGGCGCCGGCAGAAAGTACGATCTCGTGCTCGTCGATCCGCCGTACGCCATGACCGACTACACCGCACTGTCCCGCTACCTGCCCGCCGTGCTCGCCGAGGACGGCCTGCTCGTCTTCGAGTCGAGCGCGAAGACCGAGCCGGACGTTCCCGGTCTCGCAGTGCGGACCTCGCGCAAGTACGGCGCGGCGCGCGTGACGGTGCTCGAGCACGAATGATCACGGCGATCGCACCCGGCTCGTACGACCCGGTCACGAACGGGCACATCGATGTGATCGGCCGTGCCGCAGGAATCTTCGATCGCGTCGTCGTCGGCGTGGTCGGCAACCCCACGCACAAGACCCCGATGTTCTCGCTGGAAGAGCGCGTCGGCTTCCTCCGCGACGCGCTCGAGGACCTGCCCAACGTCGAGGTCGAGGTCTTCTCGCAACTCGTCGTCGACTTCGCCCACAACTGGAACGCCAAGGTGATCGTGAAGGGCCTCCGCGTCATCTCCGACTTCGAGTGGGAGTTCCAGATGAACCAGCTGAACCGCACCCTCGCGCCCGACGTGGAGACGGTCTACGTCATGGCCAGTCCGGCCGTGAGTTTCGTCTCCTCCAGTGGGGTAAAGGAGATCGCCGCCTTCGGCGGAAAGGTGGACGACCTCGTCCCGAAGGCCGTGGCGAGGCGGTTTGCCGAGCTTTTTCCCGACGGTCGGCCGGGAACCCCCGAAAATCCGCAAGAATAGGAGCCCATGGACGTACTGGTACTCATCGACAAGCTGGACGACCTCGTTCACAACGCCAAGGCCGTGCCGCTGACGGATCAGGTCCGGATCGACCGCGAGGAGATCTACGACATCCTCGACCAGATGCGGGCGACGATTCCCGAGGAGATCAAGCAGGCGCGGTGGATCGTCAAGGAGCGTCAGGAGATGCTCGCCGAGGCGAAGCGCGAGACCGACCGCCTTCTGGGCGAGGCGCGCGAGCAGGCGGTGCGCGAAGCGTCGCAGACCGAGATCGTCAAGATCGCCGAGCGTCAGGCGCAGGACATCGTCGACGAGGCACGCCGCCAGGCGAGGGAGACCCGGCTCGAGATGGAGGACTGGGCCGACTCGATCCTGTCGACGCTCGAGGTCAATCTCGAGAAGTTCCTCACTGCGGTGAAGCGCGGTCGCGAACGGTTGCACGAACGCTCGCAGGAGAGCGTCGTCGCCGGCGTCGCGGCGGCCGGCAGCCTTTCCTCGGACGACCAGCCCTACAGCTAGCTCGAGCTACGCGGGGATCGGGCTCGTGCTCGGTCTCGAGCTCGGGCGCACACGGCCTGGGCCGTCTCGACGAACGCATGCGCCGCCGGCGTGCGGTAGCGATCGCGGTGCCAGGCAAAGGAGATGATCCGCGGCGCGACCTTCGGCAGCGGAATCAACTCGGTCGTCTCGTCTTCGGCGTCCATCGTCAGCCGCGGCACGAGCGCGCTCCCGACGCCTGAGGCGACGAGTGCCTGCACCGTCTGGTTGTGATCCGACTGGAAGACGAAGCTGAGCGGACGGCGAGCCTCGTCCTGCAGGCGAGCCAGCGAACGGCAGTGCTTGTGGCCGATCAGATCGAGCTCTGCCAGCTCCTTCCAGCTCGGTGCCGTGTCGCGCTCGGTGAGCGGCGAATCGGCGGGCACGACGAGGACGTACGGGTCGCGGAGGAGCTCGACGAAGTCGAACGGCCCGTCGATCATCGGGAGATCGGCGAAGGTCAGGTCGAGCTCGCCGCGCTCGACGAGCGCAAGCAGCTCGCCGTCGTTCGCGGACTCGGTCAGCGTCACGTTCACCTGGGGCCACGCGAGGAGGAAGCGGCTCATCACCTCCGGCAGGATCCGCTGCCCGGCGCTCTGGTAGACGCCGACGCGGAGGGTTCCGGCCTGGCCTTCGGCCAGGGCGGTCAGGTCGGCCTGCGCCGCGGCCACGCGAGCGGCGATCGCGTCGGCGTGGGTGAGGAGCAAGCGCCCCGCCTCGGTGAGCGAGACCGGCTTCGGCCCGCCGGGCCGCTCGATCAGACGGTGGCCGACGATCCGCTCGAGCGTGGCGATCTGCTGGCTGACGGCCGACTGTGTGTAGCCGAGTGCGGTCGCGGCCTTCCCGAAGGAGCCTTCGCGGGCGACCGCCTCCAGAGCCAGGAAGTGCCGCAGTTCAACGCCGAGCCAACTATCAGCTGCCATAATCGAACTCCATTGTAACTGGATTTGCGCTAATGGGTAGCCGGTGCCGATCATAAGCAGATGACCGGAATCCTCGTCCTCGTCTTCCTGCTCGCGGTAGGGCCCCTGGCCGTAATCTTCGGCGCCGATTCCCGACTACCCGACGACCGGCGCTCGATCTAGCCAGCCATGACGGCCGCGTTCGCACGCCGCTCGACGGCGGCGGTGGCCGCAGCGTTGGGGACCGTCTATCTCGTCTGGGGCTCGACCTACCTGGCGATCCGCGTCACCGACCGGACGATGCCGCCGTTCCTGATGTCGTCCGTACGGTTCCTGATCGCCGGCGCCGCGCTCTATGCATTCGCGTCGCGCGGCCGAGCGCGTCCCACGCTCCGCGAGTGGCAGTCGGCGGCGATCGTCGGCGCCGCGCTCCTGCTCGTGGGCAACGGTGGTGTCGCGTGGGCCGAGACGCGACTGAATTCCGGGCTGGCCGCGCTGATGGTGGCGATCATCCCGCTCTGGGTCGCGCTGATGGACCGCGTGTTCTTCGGGCGCCGGCTTTCGAACATGGCGATCGCCGGGCTCGTCGTCGGGTTCGCCGGGGTCGCGCTCCTCGTTCGGCCGGGTGGGGGAGGCGACGTCGTCGCGATGCTGGCGCTCGTCGGCACAACTGCCGCATGGGCCGGCGGTTCGCTCTACGCCCGCGGCGCGAAGCTGCCGGAGAGCCCGCTGCTGTCGGCGTCGATGCAGATGCTCGCTGCGAGCCTCTTCCTAGGTATCACCGGGCTCGCGACCGGCGAGGCGAGCAGCATCGGGACGGACTCGTTCGCGACGAAGCCCGTGATCGCCTTCGCCTATCTCGTCGTCGTCGGCTCGCTCATCGCGTTCTCCGCCTACGCCTGGCTACTGAAGAACGTGCGGATCTCGGTGGTGTCGACCTACGCATTCGTGAACCCGGTCGTCGCCGTCGCACTCGGCACCGCGTTCCTCGGCGAGCCCATCGGCTGGTCGACCATCGTCGCCGGGGCCGCCATCGTCGTCGCCGTGATCCTGATCGTGACCGCGCGGGCACCGGCCCGGAGAACGGCTGCCGACGAGGTCCCGGAGGGGCTCAAAGCAGCAGCCTGAGCGGTACCCTGAGGCTCATGAGGAGCTTCAATCTGCGACAAGTAAAGCTCCGCCCGGGGGAGGAGCATCGCGAGGAGATCGAGCTCGATCTGGAGCCCTTCGAACTCGGCGGCGAACGCTATCTGCCGGTTCCGGAAACGGTCCCGGCCGAGCTCGCGATCACGCGGGCGAGCACGGGCATCGTCCTCGACCTCCGCTTCCTCTGCCGCCTGCACGGCCCGTGCTACCGCTGCCTCGGCGATGCGGCGCTCGACGTTCCGATCTCCTCACGGGAATATCAGGCGACGAATCCCGACGGCGTCGACGAGCTCCGGACGCCCTATCTCGAAGACGACAACCTCGACCTCGGCTCGTGGTCACGCGACGCCGTGGCGCTCGAGCTCCCGGACAAGATCCTCTGCCGCGTCGACTGCGCGGGCCTCTGCCCGATGTGCGGCAAGAATCTGAACGACGAGCCCCACGAGCACGAGGAAGAGCACTCCGACTCCCGCTGGGCCGCGCTCGAGAGCCTGCGCGAGCAGCTCTGACGCCGCCTCAGCGGCCGACTGACGACATGTCTGCGTAACGGTCGCCCGCTGCGGCGCCCGGAGGGAACGCGTCGTCGAGCTCTCGAAGCTCCTCTTCCGTCAGCTCGAGATTCGACGCGGCCGCGTTCTGCTCGAGGTAGGTGCGCCGCTTGGTGCCGGGGATCGGCACGACGTCCTCGCCGCGCGAGAGCACCCACGCCAGCGCGAGCTGAGCAGGCGTACAGCCCTTGACGGCAGCAAGCTCGCGGACGCGTTCGGCCAGGAGGCGATTCTGCTCGAAGTTCTCGTCCTGCATCCGCGGGTGGTTGCGGCGGAAGTCGTCGTCCGTGAGCTCGTCCGGCGACGCGAATCGCCCCGCGAGGAAGCCGCGTCCGAGTGGGCTGTAGGCAACGAAGCCGATTCCGAGCTCGCGCACGGTCGACAGCACCTCGCCTTCGGGATCTCTCGTCCACAGCGACCATTCGGACTGCAGCGCGGTGATCGGATGCACGGCGTTCGCGCGGCGGATCGTCTCGGGCCCCGCCTCTGAAAGGCCGATGTGCTTGACCTTGCCGGCGCGCACGAGCTCCGCCATCGCCCCGACCGTCTCTTCGATCGGCGTATTCGCATCGACGCGATGCTGGTAGTAGAGGTCGACGTGATCGACGTTCAATCGGCGCAGCGACGCGTCGATCGCCTCGTCGACGTACGCGGGCGTGCCGTCGATCGTCCGCGAGCCGTCGTCGAACCAGCGGTTGCCGAACTTGGTCGCGAGGACGACCTCGTCGCGGCGGCCGGCGATCGCACGGCCGACCAGCTCCTCGTTGTTCCCCTGCCCGTACACGTCGGCCGTATCGAGGAAGGTGATGCCGAGCTCGAGCGCACGGTGGATCGTCGCGATCGACTCCTCCGCGTCCGTCGGCCCGTACCACGCCGACATCCCCATGCAGCCCAGACCCTGCTTCGAGACTTCGAGACCCTCGGTGCCAAGTGTTCTCCGGTCCGATCGGTTACGAGCCTAGCGGCGCCTCCGCTAGACTGGCCGACTCTCATGGCCGTCCCCAAGAAAAAAACCTCCAAGGCCCGCAGAGACAAGCGCCGCGCGCAGCACAAGATCGAGTCGCCGCGGCTGAACATCTGCCCGCAATGCGGCCAGCCCAAGCGACCGCACCGCGTCTGCCCGACGTGCCACACCTATCGCGGCCGCGACGTCGAGCCGCTGCGCACCCCGGCTCCCTAGCCCGATGACCCGGGTCGCCGTGGACGCCATGGGGGGCGACCGCGGTCCGGAGGAGATCGTCGCCGGAGCCCTGGCCGCCGCGTCGGAAACCGTGCAGCCGGTCATCGTCGGCCCCGACTCCCTCGACACGCAGGGGCTCGAGTTGATCGTGGCGCCCGACGTGATCGCCATGGACGAGAAGCCGACCGAAGCGGTGCGCGGAAAGCCGCAGAGCTCGCTGGTCGTCGCCTGCAAGACGGTGGGCGAGGGGAAGGCGGACGCGGTCGTCTCGGCGGGTAACACCGGCGCGATGCTGGCCGCGTGCCTGCTCGAGCTGCGGCGGATCCCCGGTGTCCGCCGCCCCGCGATCGCGGTGACGATCCCCGCGAAGGGCGGGCCGTCGGTGCTGATCGATGCGGGCGCGAACGCGGATGCGCGCCCCGAGGATCTGGTGCAGTTCGCGCACATGGGCGTCGTCTTCGCAGAGGAGATCCTCGGCGTTCGGGCACCACGAGTCCGGCTGCTCTCGATCGGCGAGGAAGCCGAAAAGGGGAACCAGCTCACGCTCGAGGCGCACGAGCTGCTGGCTGCGAGCGAGCTTCCCTTCGCCGGCAACACCGAAGGCCGGGACCTCCTGACGGGCGGCGGCGACGTGGTCGTCACCGACGGCTTCACGGGCAACGTCGCCCTGAAGCTCCTCGAAGGAACCATCGTCGGCCTGCTCGAGGCGCTGCGGGAAGAGATCACCGCCACGGCGAGGGGGAAGCTCGGCGGGCTGCTGATCCGCCCGGCGGCCAGGCGTCTGCGCCGGCGGCTCGACCCCGACGCCTACGGCGGCGCCTACCTCCTCGGCCTCCGCGGGCTCGCCGTGATCGCCCATGGAAACTCCTCCCGGCGCGCGATCACGAACGCCGTCAGGCTCGCCGCCCTCGGGGTCGAGCGCGACGTCGTCGGCAGGCTCGGGGGGAAGGTGGGCGGCAGCGTGTTAGCATCCCGGCCCTCAACGACCCCAACCCCCAACGTGAGGTGACATGGCAGCGTCGCGCGAAGAAGTCTTCGAGCGAGTCAAGGAAGTCTTGACCGAACAGCTCGGTGTCGAGGAAGGCGATATCAACGAAGAGGCTTCCTTCCAGGAAGATCTCGACGCGGACTCCCTCGACCTCGTCGAGCTGATCATGGAGCTCGAAGATCAGTTCGGGATCAAGATCTCCGACGAAGACGCCCAGAAGATTCAGACCGTCGGCCAGGCCGTCGACTACGTCTCGTCGCACCAGTAGCGCACCCGCGGGGGACGTAGCCCCACTTCGGGAGCTGATCGACGGGCTGCCCGAGGCCCGTGCCGCACAGGTCTACACGCACGCCTCCTGGGCGAACGAGCGTGCGGACTCCTACGAGCGGCTCGAGTTTCTCGGCGACAGCGTGCTGGAGCTCGCGATCGCGCGCGAGCTCTATGACCGCTACCCCGACTTCACGGAGGGACGGCTCGCGAAGATCCGCTCGCACGTCGTCTCGCGTGCGAGCTGCGCCGTGGTGTCGCGCCAGCTCGGGCTCGGCAAAGAGCTTGTTGCGCGCGGGGCCGAGATTGCATCTGACGAGCTCGACCGACTCTCACGAAACAGGAATGTGCTCGCCGCCCTGCTGGAGGCGGCCCTCGCCGCGCTCTTTCTCGAGCACGGCTTCGGCCCGATCGACGGCCCAATCGTCGCCGCCTTCTCCGGCCGCATCGACTACGCCTTGAACTCCCACGTCGACTACAAGACCGAGCTGCAGGAAGCGCTCGCGCGGCGCGGCCAGGCCGTGAACTACTCGGTGCTCGAAGTCGATGGGCCGCCGCACGATCGTCGCTTCACCTGCGCCGCGACGATCGACGGAGACCAGATCGGCGTCGGCTCCGGCGAGTCAAAGAAAGAGGCGGAACAGGAAGCGGCGAAGCAGACACTCGCAAGCCTGGGACTCGAAGTTCGCTCGGCGTAGACTCCGACGAACCGAAGGGAGGACTATGGCCAAGGAAGTCAATTGTCCGTGCGGCGCGACCATGCGCGGCGACACCGACGACGAGCTCGTCAAGAACGTCGAGCAGCACGTCCGGGAAAATCATCCGGACATGGTCGACACCATGACGCGCGACAAGATCATGGAGATGGCGCACGAGGCATAGCCCGGCGCGAAAGCTTCGCTTTCGCGCCGATTTAGGTGCGCCCGCTTCGCGGGTTAACGTGCGCGGGCAAAGCCCGCGCACTCTTATTTGTGCTTGTGCTTGGCGGTTGTTCCCTTCCGTGCGGGCACGGGCGCTTCGCGGCCGCGCCCGCATAACTCCGCCTGCGGCTAAGCCCGGCTTCGCCTGGTCTTAGCCTCCGGCCGGCGTGTTTCTGAGGGTTCTGCGGGGTGGGGCCCACCATCCGCGGTCCTCGATAGGTTTAGGGCAGCGTGAACCTACGCGCCATCAAGCTGCGCGGCTTCAAGTCGTTCCCCGAACCGGTCGAGATTCGTCTCGAGCCGGGCGTAGCCGTCGTCGTTGGGCCGAACGGCTCCGGGAAGTCGAATGTCTCCGACGCGATCGTCTGGGCGGCCGGCTCCATGGCCCCCTCCGAGCTTCGGGCCGAGAAGCCCGACGACGTGCTCTTCGCGGGGGGCAACGGGCGCTCCGGTGAGGACTTCTGCGAGGTCGAGCTGCTCTTCGACAACCCGGACGGAGGCGGCCCGCTGCCCTACTCCGAGCTATCCGTCGCCCGCCGGCTCCATCGTGGCGGCGAGGGGCAGTACCTCCTCAACCGCACCGCCGTCCGCCGGATCGACCTCGTCGAGCTCCTCGCCGACCTCGGGCTCGGGGGCGGCATGCACTCGATCATCGGCCAGGGCCGGGTCGAGGAGATCCTTGGCTCCAAGCCGGAGGAGCGGCGCCAGCTGCTCGAGGAGGCCGCAGGTCTCGGACGCTTCAAGCGCCGCAAGCATCGCGCCGAGCTGAAGCTCGCGCGCGTCGCGATTCAGGTCGACCGCGCGCGCGACGTCGAGGCGGAGGTGAAGAAGCGGCTCAGGCCGCTCGCGTTGCAGGCGACTGCTGCGGAACGCGCGGAGAAGCTGCGCGGCGAGATTGCGTCGCTGCGCGCACGCGTCGCCGAGCTGGACCTCGCGGACTTTCGTGAGCGCCTCGAGGACGGCGAAGGCCGTCGCACCGCCGCCGTGCTTGCGCGCAAGCATGCAGACGAGCAGCTCGAGAAGCTGCTCGAAGAACGCCGTCGCGTCGAAGAGGAGCTGGCCGACGCAGCCGGACGCCGTGAAGAGGCGACTGCGACGCTCTACCGGCTGCGCAGCGCACGCGAACGTCTTGAGCTGCGCAAGGAAAGCGCCGAGTCGTTGCTCGAACGGCTGCGCGCGGACCTTTCACGGCCGCGGCGCATGCTCGACGCACGCGTGCGCGCCGAGCGGGAGTCGCTGCGCGAGAAAGCGCGGCTCGCACGCGAACGCCTGCAGACACTCGAACGTGGCCTGGCCGAACGAGAAGGGCTGCCACCTGCCGCACGTGCACTCGCCGAGGCGGGCGAGCGTCTCGCGCTCTCGCTGCTCGACGTCGAGCCCGGACGCGAGCGAGCTGTCGCTGCAGCACTCGGCCATCGTGCTCCCGCTCTCGTCGCCGACGACGCGCGCGCCGCGCTTGCGCTCGCCGAGCGTGCGCGCGCAGCAGGGCTCGGCAGCGTTGTCATCCTCACGCGCGATCCGTCCGAGCTCGTGCGCGAGCTGCCCGTCGTCGCGAAGGAGCAGCTGCTCGACTCCACCGTTCCGGCCGTGACGCCCGAAGGCTTCGGCTACGACCCCGGCCGCGGGGAGATCTGGTTCGCCGGTGAAACCGCAGAGGCGGTCTGGCTCGAGCTCGAAGCACGCCGTCGCGCGCTCGCCGCCGAGGTGGACGAGCTCGAAGCGCGCGCCGAGGCTCCGTTCCCCGACGCCGCGTACTCCGAGACGCAAGATCAGGCCACTGTGGCGATCGCCCGGCTGGCCGCACGTCTCGTCGAAACGCTTGAAGGCATCGCAGACGATCGCTTCGAGGCGCCGCTCCGCGCGCGCGCCGACGCAGGCTCCTCGCGCACCGGCGCGCTGGCCGAAGAGCTTCGCCGGCTCGGCGCCGACGAGGTCGAGGTTCGCCGCGCCGCGTCGGACGCCGGTGAGCGGCTGAGTGCAGTCGACGTCGAACGAGCACGTGTCGAAGCCGAGGCCGACGAAGCGCGCCGTCGGCTCGAGGCCGCCGACGCCGAGCCCGCCGAAGGTGACGACCGGGCCGAGCTCGCCGACAAGATCGAACGGCAAGAGCGTCGCCGCGAATCGCTCGGCCAGGTCAATCCACTCGCCAAGCAGGAGTACGACGAGGAGAAGGAGCGTCTCGTCGAGCTGTCAACGCAGCGCGCAGATCTCGAAGCAAGCCTGAAAGAGCTCGAGACACTTCGCGACGACCTCGCGCGCACCGTTGAAGAGCGTTTCGCCGAGACGTTCGCGGCCGTGCAGGAGAACTTCACCGAGGTCGCCTCAACGCTCTTCCCGGGCGGCGAAGGTCGGCTACGCCTCACCGAGCCGGAGGACGACGACGAACAGCCCGGCATCGAGGTCGAGCTGCGACCGGCCGGCAAGAAGGTGACGCGTCTCTCGCTGCTCTCCGGCGGCGAGAAGGCGCTCGGCGCGATCTCGTTCCTCTTCGCGCTCTTCCTCGCGCGACCGTGCCCGTTCTACCTGCTCGACGAGGTCGAAGCCGCGCTCGACGACACGAACATCGGGCGCTTCGTCGAGCTGCTTCGCCGCTACTCCGACCGCGCGCAGTTCATCGTCATCACGCACCAGAAGAGGACGATGGAGGCCGCCGATATCCTCTACGGCGTGACGATGGGCGCCGACGGGGTCTCACAGATCGTTTCCCGGCGCCTGCCACGCGAGCAGGCCGCCGCGATTGCCTCGTAGCTGGGCACAGCTACTAGGCGAGGAGAACGCGCAGCCCGAGGCGGCCGCCGATCGTGCCGGTCTTTTCTCCCGCCTGCGCGACTCGCTCTCGAAGAGCCGTCAGGCGCTCACCGCGGAGATCGCCTCCGCCGCGTTCGATCCGGGGGATGCCGAGGCGTGGGAACGCCTCGAGGAGGCGCTCATTCGCGCCGACGTCGGCGTGCCCGCGACCGCCGAGCTCGTGCAGCGGCTCGAGGCGCGTCCGGATCTCACCGACCTTAACAGCGCTCTCGCCGAAGAGATCGCCACGTTGCTCGGCGAGCCGACGACGCTCGACGTTCACGCCAACCCGACGCTGTTTCTCATCGTCGGCGTGAACGGAACCGGCAAGACGACGACGATCGGCAAGCTCGCAGAGCGTCTGCGCCAGCACGGCCACTCAGTCGTCCTCGGCGCCGCCGACACGTTTCGCGCCGCAGCGGAGGAACAGCTCGAGATCTGGGCCGAGCGTTCGAGCGCGGCGTTCGTCGGCGCCGAGCGTGGGGCGGACCCCGCGTCGGTCGCCTACGAGGCGATCGAGGCCGCGACTCGCGACGGCCGCGACGTCGTCATCGTCGACACCGCCGGCAGGCTGCATACCCAGACGAATCTGATGCAGGAGCTTGCGAAAGTGCGTCGCGTGATCGAAGGCAAGCTCGAGGGCGCACCGCACGAGACCTTGCTCGTCGTCGATGCGACCACGGGTCAGAACGGACTGCAGCAGGCGCGGTTGTTCGGCGAGGCGGTCGGCGTCACAGGTGTCGTGCTGACGAAGCTCGACGGCAGCGCGAAAGGCGGCATCGCCGTCGCGATCGCGCACGAGCTTGGTCTGCCGGTGAAGCTGATCGGCGTCGGCGAGCGCCTAGAAGATCTCCGCCCGTTCGACGCCGACGACTTCGCCCGCGCGCTGGTGTCGGGCTGACCGGAACTAGGGCCCGGGAACCAGGTTGATCGTGTAGTGGCTGATGCCGCCGGGGTTCGGCGTGATCTCGACGACGTGCCGGGCGATCAGCTTCTTGCCCGCCCACTTCGCCCCGTCGAGATCCTCGAGCGCCTTGTCGAGAGCTTCGTCCCATGCTTGGTGATGCGGTCGCGCGATCTGGTCCCCTCTGACTTGCCCCGTTGCGGCAATCTCTTCGTCCGAGTGCATGAGCCCTCCTTCGGTTTGGTCTGCCGACGATAACGCTTTCCCTCTAGACGGTCATCGTCTCGAGCCGAGCGAGGGCGGCGATGTTGCCTTTCCGCTCGTAGAGACGCGCTGCTTCTTCGGCCGCTGCGACGGCACCGCTCTCCTGCCCGAGCAGCGTCAACGTCTCTGCGAGGTTTGCGAGGGCGTCGGCATGAAGATTGAGCGCGTCAGTCGATGCCGCCAGCTCGACCGCGGTGCGCGCCGCCTCCTCGCCGCCGTCCCCTGAACGGGCCGCCAGTTTCGCCTGCACGCCGAGCACGACAGTCCTCGGCGCGACGTCCGACTCGGACGTGTGGGCGGCGCCCGCGGCCGCAAGCTCTGCAGCCTGCGCGTAGTCGCCCTGTTGGTAGAGCGCCTCCGCGAGCAACGCGTCGGAGTCGCCGGTCACGCCGATCTCGTGCAGGAAGTCGTAGCCGCGCCTCAGTACGGTGGCAGCCGTCGCGGGATCGCCGGCGAGGAGCTCGACCGGCCCGGCGACTTGCGTGAGGCCCGCGAGCGCAAGGCGAAGGCCGAGCTCGAGGTAGCTGCGCTCGGCGCGTCTCATCGCGTCACGCGCCTCGTCGAAATGACCGCGCATCCCGAGCAGCCCACCAAGTGATGCGAGCACGTTGGCTTCGGCCAGCGGGGTGCCGCCGGCAAGCTCGAGCAGCTCGCGGCAACGCGCGATCGCCTCGGTCGCTTCCGCCGGCCCGTAAAGGAGCGCCGTGCAGTAGCTGTCGACGCAGCGGGACTCGGCGCGCCGGTCGCCGGCATTCCGCGCATACTCGAGCGCGCGCTCGCTCGCACGCTCGCTCTCGCCGAGCTGGCCGAGCCGCCGGTACTCGCTTGCGAGCACGTGCCAGGAGCGGGCGAGGCCGAGCTCGTCCTGCAGCTCCTCGAAGATGCGAATCGCCGCGGTCGCGATCGCCAGCGGATCGTCGTCCTCGTTCTCGGCGGCCACGACGCGCCGGACCGCAGAGCGCTCGAGCACCGCATGCCATTCCTGGCGCTTGTCTCCCACCGCGCCCGCGGCTTCGATCACGCCGTTCAACAGGGACTCGGCCCGGCCGACCTCGCCGAGCGACCAGAGCGCGAGGCTGAGCTCGCGCTGCAGGTCGAGGAGTGCCGCACCCTGCCCCGTCGCGAGTGCGACCGCCCGGTCGAGAAGGTTCACGGCCGCCGGGGCGTCGTCGCGGGCGAACGCGCGGCGTCCGGCGTTGCCGAGGAGCAGGCCCGCGCGATCGGCGAGGCCCTGGCTGTCGTCGTCGAGTGGCCCGAGCTCCTGTCGGTACCGAAGCGACTGTTCGTAGTGGTAGCCGACGATCTCGTCGAGCTCGCCGGCGCGTCCGGCTTTGGTCGCGATCGCCCAGTCGGCGAAGTGCTTGTGGAGCTCGGCCCTCAGCTCCTTCGCGATGCCGGCGTACGCCGCGTCGCGGATCAGCGCGTGCCGAAACCGGTAGGCGTCCTCGCGGCCGGGGCTGGCAGCGAGCAGGTCCTTGCGCGTCAGGCTGAGGAGCCTCGCGTCGAGTGCGTCACGCTCGAGCTCGCCCGAGAGCTGCAGCACCGCGCCGCGCACGAACTCCTTGCCGGCGACGGCGGCACGTTCCAACACGGCGCGCTCGTCTGCGGGCAGGCGGTCGAGCCTCGCCGCGAGCAGCGCGTGGATCGACGGTGGAATCGAGTCGGTCGGGCCGCCCTCGGCGAGCATTGCCGCCATCTGCTCGAGGTAGAGCGGGTTGCCCTCGGCCGCCTCCTTGATCCCCGCGCGCGCCGCGTCGTCGAGTGGCCACTCCTGACCGATCTCGTCGAGCAGGACGTCGGCCTCTGCGTCGGTGAGCGGCAGCAGCACGATCCCCGTTGCGTTGGGGACGGTGAGCCAGGTCTGTCGTTCCTCGAGCAGCTCGGGCCGGGACAAGCAGAGCAGCAGGACCGGCGCATCGTGTGTCCACCCTGCGAGGTACTCGAGCAGGTCGAGCAGCTTCGGTGCGGCCCAGTGGATGTCTTCGACGGTGACGACGAGCGGCTGCTGCCTCGCCGCTTCTTCGAGCAGCCGCCGCACCGCCCAGAACAGCTCGCCGCTCGGCGTCGAGGAGCTGGTCGGCCCCACCGCGCTCAGCACACGCTCCGCGATCAGGTCGCCGTCCTCGCTGTCGGCGAGCAAGGCGCGAACTCCGTCGTCGCTGCCGAGTGCACCGATGATCTGCACCAGCGGCCAGAACGTGATGCCGTCGCCGTACGGAAGACAGCGGCCGCTCAACGTGCGAGCGGTGTCGCGCACCTCGTGCGACAGCTCGGTCGCGAGCCTCGACTTGCCGATCCCCGCCGGCCCGAACACCGTGACAAGCCGGCACGACCGATCGGCAACGACGCCCGCGAACGTGTCCCGAAGCAGGTCGAGCTCTCGCGCCCGGCCGATCAGCGGCGCATCGAGCCGGCGTGCATACGGTGACGCGCCTTCGATCACCGCGAGCACGTTCCACGCGACCACCGGGCCGCTCTTGCCCTTCACGGTCAGCTCGTCGCGCGGCTCGAGCAGCACCGCGTTGTCGACAAGGCGGCGCGTGTCGTCGCCGATGAGGATCTCGCCGGTGCGTGCGACCTCTTCGAGCCGCTTGGCGACGTTGACCGGGTCGCCGGTGACGAGCATCTGTCCACCGGTGCCGTCGCCGGCGACGACCTCCCCGGTGTTGACGCCGACGCGGATGCCGATTCGCACGCCGAGCTCGCGCTCGAGGTCGTCGTTCAGGTCGGCCAGCGCGCGTCGCAGCTCGCTCGCCGCGCGCACCGCGCGCAGCGCGTCGTCCTCATGCAGCTCCGGAATGCCGAAGACCGCCATCACCGCGTCGCCGATGAACTTCTCGACGGTGCCGCCGTGGCTCTCGAGGACCGCGGACATCCGCTCGAACCAGCGGGACATGACGCTGCGGAGGGACTCGGCGTCGAGCCGCTCACCGAGCGGTGTCGAATCGGCCACGTCGGCAAAGAGAACCGTGACCGTGCGGCGGCTTACGGCCATGTCCTGAGTCTAGGACTCGACCTCCGCAGCGGCTAGGTGGCGAGCGCTAGCCGGCCGCCGCAGCCTTGCGAAAACGGATCAGAGCGTCGGTCTGGTCCGCGTGCCAGGCGAGCCCGAGAGCGCGGAAGCGCTCGTCGGCGCGAGTCAGGAGCCCGTCGTCAGCCTGGGCGATCCCGAGGGCGCGCAGAGTGAATGGCTCGAGGTAGCCCGTCCGGCCCGAGAGCGTCTCCGACTCGATCTCTCGGTCGGTGCCGACGACCGCCAGCGCATCCAGACGGGCGGCTGCTCCCGGCAGGAGGAACCAGTTTTGCCGCGCGTACCAGTCGTCGCCGGCGAGGAGCTGCTTCAGCTCGGCTACGTCTTCCCGGGCAAGCGCGAGCCGCAGGCGCGGGCCGTCGAACGTCACGCCGAGTCCGGTCGCACCGAGCTCGTCGGCTCTCGCCTCCAGCTCGCGAGCTCGCGCGTGGTCTCCGAGGAGCTCGGCCGCGCCTGCGCAGACGAGGAGACAGCGCCCGTTCCGGACGCACGGAGTGTCTGCGTTCTCGGCCACGAGCGACTCGATGCGCGCTTCGAGCTCGCGGATGCCTTCCCAGTTGCCGGCGAGCTCTTCCACTTCCGTCACGCAGGCGATCCCGTGCAGCCGGTGGTGCGTGGTCAACCGTGCGACGAGCTCGTTGTTCTCCGCCGCGAGCCGGCGCGCTTCATCGAGCTGCCCTACCGCAACCGTCGGAGCGATGGCAGAGATGTGCATGTCGTGGATGTGATCGGGGTCGGTGACCTCGCCGACCAGATCGAAGCGCCGCATTTCGAGATCGTGTGCTACCTCGAACTCGCCCATTCTGAAGGCGGCCGACCCCAACGCGTCCAACGCGTAGGACCGCAGCTCCGGGTCTCCCAACAGTTCGGCTTCGCTGCTCGCCAGCTGCGCGGTGTCCTCGTCTCCCCAGAGCGCCCGCGCGATCAGCGCCTGGACGTGCGTGGAGCTACCCGGTTCGGCCGCGGCAATCGCGCGCGAGCTCCACTCTTCCGACAGCGCGCGCGTCGTGCGGCTCTGGAACATGCCGGAGCGGCTGGCGCTCTGGAAGGCAAGGTCTGCATAGGTCTTCGCGCGTTCCTGCGCGTCGTCGGTGAGCTCGAGTGAATGCTCCATTGCGTCGATGAAGGCATCACCGTCGAACTTGAGCGCATACGCCCCGCCGATGCCGCGCCAGATCAGCGCGCGTTCTTCGCGAGCGGGCTCGAGCGTGTCCGCCCGCTGAAGGAGCAGGATCGCGTCGTCGATCTCGTAGCGCGAGATCGCCACCTCGGCCGCGCGGCGGAGCCAGTGCACCGCTTTCGTTCGCGCGCGCTCGAGCTCGGCTCCGCCGTCAGGCCACGCGACATCGACATCCTCCGGTTTGACGGCTTCTGCGTAGTGGTGCGCCAGCAGCGGAGCGTGCTCATCGCGCCCTTCGCCGAGACGCGCGAGCCAGTCGGCGAACTGCGTATGCAGTTGTGCGCGTCTCGCCTTCGTCAGACTGCCGTACGCGACCTCGCGCGTCAGCGCGTGCTTGAAGACGTATTCCACCTCGTTCGCGAGCGACGAACCGTGGCGCTGCCGAATGAAGTCGCGCGTCTCGAGGAGATGAAGGTCGGGCGAGAGGCCCGCGACGAGCTCGTAGACCGGGCTGGTCCAGAAGACGCGTCCGATGACCGACGCGGCCTGCAGCGCGGCCTTCTCCGCTTCCTCGAGCAGATCGATGCGCGCTGCGAGTACCGCCTGCACCGAGTCCGGGACGTCGAATCCGGGCGGCAGGTCGTTCGCGCGCCAGCCGTCGTCCGTGCGTTCGAGAACGCCTGCGTCGATGAGGCTCTCCAGGACCTCTTCGACGAAGAACGGGTTACCTTCGGCGCGTTCGACGATCAGGTCCCGTACGTCGGGCGGGAGCTCGCTTGCAAGCAACGAGTCGACGAGCGATCCGGCCGCGTCCGCCTCCAGCGGCTCGAGCCAGATCGCCTCGGAGTCCACGCGGGCGCCCCAGCCGGCGCGGTCGGCGAAGAAGTCGGGCCGCGCCGTTGCCAGCAACAGGAGTGGGCCGGCGACGTCACGGCCGATGCGTTCGATCAGGTCCAGGAGCGGCGCTTCGGCCCAGTGCACGTCCTCGATCAACACGACCAGTGGGCGCTCTGCAGCCAGCTCGGAGAGAAATCCGATCCAGGCTGCGTGCAGCCGATCCTGCGCCGCGAGCGGATGAAGGTCGCCGCCCACGTCGAGCCCGAGCGTCAGCCCGAGGATCGGGCGCTCGTCCAGACGCTGTCGCACCGCGTCAGGCGAATCGCTTTCGAGAATGCCGAGGTGCTCCTTGAGCACCTCACCGAGCGGCCAGTACGTGATGCCCTGGCCGTACGCGAGACACCGCCCGGTTCGCCGCAGCGGTTCGGGCTCTTCGTCAGCCAGGTGCTCCCAGAGCTCGCGTACGAGCCGGGTCTTGCCGACGCCGGGGTCGCCGAGGATCGTGACCAGCACAGGTCGAGCGCCGTCGAGCCCTCTGCGGTAGGCAGCCTGCAGCACTCCAAGCTCGCGGTCGCGTCCTACGAACGCCCGCGCCAGCCCACCGACACCTCGCGTTCGCATGAGGGAGAGCGCGCGCACGAGCGGTCTGCAGGCGACTCCGCCGGCCTTGCCTTTCGCCTCGACGGTCTTCGGGTCGCCAAACTCGAACGCGCCACGCACGGCCGAGACGGTTCGCTCGCCGACGAGGATCTCTCCCGGCTCGGCGGCCTGCTCGAGCCGCGCGGCGACGTTGACCGCGTCGCCGCTGACGAACGAGCTGCCCTCGCGCGGCCGGCCGACGACGACCTCACCTGTGTTCACGCCGATGCGAAGCGACAGCTCGCCTGCGAACACGGTCTCGAGGCGCTGCTGCATCGACAGCGCGGTATGCAACGCACGTTCGGCGTGATCCTCGAGTGCCTCGGGCGCTCCGAACGCCGCCATGACCGCATCCCCGGCGAACTTCTCGACCGTTCCTCCCGCGCTCTCGATCTCGGCGCTCATCGCGTCGTAGAAGCGCTCGAGGCGCGCGCGTGTCCGTTCGGGATCCTGCTCTCCTGCGGCTTCGGTCGAACCGACCAGATCGGCGAACAGGACGGTCGCGAGCTTTCGTTCGGACTGTTCGGCCACGAAGCCCAAGTCTGGCCGACAGAAGGCCGCAAGTACACTTCCCGGCCGTGTTCGACACCCTCTCAGACCGGCTGCAGGGCGCCCTCGGCGACCTGCGGGGCCGGGGCAAGCTGGACGAGGAGGCGATCTCGCGTGCGATGCGTGAGATCCGGCTCGCGCTGCTCGAGGCCGACGTCAATTTCGAGGTCGTCAAGAGCTTCGTCGCCCAGGTCCGGGAGCGGGCGCTCGGCCAGGAGGTGCTGAAGAGCCTCAGCCCGGGCCAGCAGGTCGTGAAGGTCGTGCACGAGGAGCTGACGGCGCTGATGGGCACGGGCAGCTCGCAGCTCGCGTTCACCGGCCGGCCGCCGACCGTCATCCTCCTCGCGGGCCTTCAGGGCTCCGGCAAGACGACGACAGCCGCCAAGCTCGCGCTGCTGCTGCGGAAGGAAGGCCGCACGCCCGGCCTCGTCGCAGCCGACCTGCAGCGCCCGGCCGCCATCGACCAGCTCGAGCAGCTCGGCCGCCAGATCCAGATTCCCGTCTACCGAGAGGACGGCTCCGATCCGGTGACCGTCGTTCGCAACGGCCTGAAGCAGCTCTCGGAGCAGGGTGCCGACACGATCATCCTCGACACCGCGGGACGCCTGAACGTCGACGAGGAGCTGATGCAGGAGCTCGAAGACGTGCGCGACGCGTCGAAGCCCGCGAACGTTCTGCTCGTCCTCGACGCGATGACCGGCCAGGAGGCCGTGAACGTCGCGCTCGCGTTCCAGGAGCGCATCGCGTTCGACGGCGTCGTGATGACGAAGCTCGACGGCGACGCGCGCGGCGGTGCCGCGCTCTCCGTCAAGGCCGTCACCGGGCGGCCGATCAAGTTCATGTCCGTCGGCGAGAAGCTCGAGCAGCTCGAGTACTTCCATCCGGACCGGATGGCGTCCCGCATCCTCGGCATGGGCGACGTACTCACGCTGATCGAGCGCGCCGAGCAGGCGGTCGAAGAGGACGACCAGAAAGAGCTCGAGGCCCGGATGATGAAGGGCCAGTTCACCTTCGACGATTTCCTGAAGAGCTACAAGATGCTGCGGCGCATGGGGCCGCTCCAGGGAGTGCTGAAGATGATTCCGGGAGTCGGCAAGCAGCTCGAGGGCATCGACGACGTCGACGAGAGCCAGCTAGGCCGGGTGGAGGCGATCATCCTCTCGATGACGCCGCAGGAGCGGTCCGCGCCGCGCGTCATCGACGGCTCCCGCCGCCAGCGGATCGCAGGCGGATCGGGCTCGACGGTCGAGGAGGTCAACCGGCTGCTCGAGGCCCGGAAGCAGATGGAGAAGCTCATGAAAGGCATGAGCAAGGGCAAGATGCCCGATCTCGGCGCTCTCACGGGCGGCGCTCCGGCGGCACCCCCGCAGCCGGGACAGCGAAAAGCGACAAAATCCAACAAGAAGAAAAAACGACAGAAGTCCAGGAGGTAGCTGGTTTGGCCGTACGAATGAGGTTGACGCGCGTCGGGTCGAAGAAGAACCCGGTCTATCGCGTCGTTGTCGCCGACTCGCGCTCACCGCGCGACGGCAAGTTCATCGAGATCGTGGGGCGTTACAACCCCCAGCACGATCCATCGCTGATCGAGTTCGACGAGGACCGGGTGAAGGACTGGCTCGGCAAGGGCGCGATGCCATCGGAGGCCGTGCGCAAGCTGCTGAAGATCCGGGACCTGGCGTAGCGGCTTGTCGGAGCTGCTCGAGTATCTGGCGAAGCAGCTCGTCGACGAACCCGACGCCGTGCGCGTCGAGCGCGTGGACGAGGAGGACACGGTCGTGCTTCGTCTTCACGTTGCCGAGGACGATCTCGGCAAGGTGATCGGGCGGCAGGGGCGAATTGCGCGCGCACTGCGCACGATCGTGCGGGCAGGCAGCGTGCGCGAGCGTCGTCGCGTACAGCTCGAGATCGTCGACTAGGGAGTCACCACGCGCGTCGCGGCGCTCTACGACATCCACGGGAACTTGCCCGCGCTCGATGCCGTGCTCGCAGAGATCGAAGACGCCGACCTGATTCTCGTCGGTGGTGACGCGGTCGCGGGGCCGTGGCCGTTCGAGACGCTCGAGCGGTTGCGCGGGCTCGGCGAGCGCGCCCGGTTCATTCGCGGCAACGCCGATCGCGAGCTCACGTCGCAGCGCGCGGGCCGTGCGCCTCCAGAGGTGCTGGAGTTCGTGCGCGAGCGGTTGACGAAGGACCAGCTCGACTTGCTCGGCGCGTGGCGGCTCAGCATGTCGCTGCAGGTAGACGGGCTGGGCCCGGTGCTCTTCTGCCACGCGACTCCGCGAGACGACGACGAGCTACTGACGAAGATCAGCGCCGAGGACCGTTGGAACGAGGCGCTTGCCGATTCCGCCGAGGCGACGATCGTGTGTGGGCACACGCACGTGCAGTTCGAGCGCGCGATCGGCGAGAAGCGGCTCGTCAATTCCGGCAGCGTCGGCATGCCGTACCAAGATGAGCCCGGCGCCTACTGGACGATGCTGGGCCCCGATGTCGAGTTCCGGCGGACCGAGTACAAGCCCGGCGACATCGCAGCTACCGGTTGGCCTGGCGACTGGCCGGCCGCGACCGCCGACGAAGCGACGCAGTTCTTCGAGGGACTGTCCCTTGGACGTGCCTGAACGAGTCACGGTTGGGCGTGTCGGCAAGTCGCACGGACTCGACGGGTCGTTCGTCGTCGAGAACGCGAGCGATGCGCCGGAACGCTTCGCGGTCGGCTCCGAGCTGCTGGTGGAGGGCGAGCCGGCGAAGGTGGTCGGGCTGCGCCACGCACGCGGGCGACCTGTGATCCGACTCGACCGGCGGGTGCCGCGCGGGGCGGCGCTCGAAGTACCGCGCGCCGCGCTCGAGCCTGCGGGCGACGACGAGTACTACGTCTTCCAGCTGATCGGCCTCGAGGTGGAAGAGGAGGGAGGCCGTGAGCTCGGGGCCGTCACCGACGTGCTGCCGGGCGTCGCGAACGACGTCCTCGAGCTCGATTCCGGCATGGCCCTGCCGATGGTCGAGGACTGCATCCTCTCCGTTGACCTCGATGGGGGACGGATAGTCGTCGCCACCGGCTTTGCGGCACCTAGCTAACCTGATCGGTCGCCCTTGCAGCTCGACGTCTTCACGCTCGTTCCGCATGCCTTTGCCTGGCTGACGGAGCAAAAACCGGTCGCCACCGTTCTCGGGAGCGAGCTGGACCTGCGCCTGTTCTCCTACCGCGACAGCACGCCGCTTCGCGCCGCGCAGGTGGACGACGAGCCCTACGGCGGCGGCGCCGGAATGGTGTTACGCGTCGATGTCGTCGCGGCCGCGCTCGACGCCGTGTACGACGGCGTCCCGGACCATCGCGTGATCGCGCTCACGCCGCAGGGACGACAGCTCACGCAGGACGTCGTCGAAGAGCTCGCAGGCGAGGAGAAGATCACGCTGCTGTCGGCGAAGTTCGAAGGGTTCGACGAACGAGTCGTCGCCCATCTCGCTTCCGACGCGATCTCGATCGGTCCGTACGTGCTCTCGAACGGCGACCTTCCCGCGATGGTGCTGGTGGATGCGATCGCACGGCGTCTGCCCGGCGCGATCAAGGAAGAGTCCGGCGCGTTCGAAAGCTTCTCCGCAGAGCTCGAGGGCGGGCTCGAATATCCGCACTACACGCGACCGTCGGAGTTTCGCGGCTGGCGCGTTCCCGATGTCCTGCTGTCGGGCGACCACGGAAAGATCGAGGAATGGCGACGCGAACAGAGCCGCCGGCGAACCCTCCTGTAACCGATCTCTATGCGACGCTCGGGATCCGCTCCGACGCGTCGCCTCAGGAGATCGAGGCCGCCTACCGCCGCACGTCTCTGGAGGTTGGGTACTCGGACGACGAGAGCTGGCGCCGGGTTCGCCACGCGTACGACACGCTGCGCGATCCTGAGCAGCGCGCACGCTACGACTCCGAACGCGGCGGCCTCGCGGCAAGCCGGGCGGCCCGGCCGAAGTCGCACAACCCGATCGACCGCCTCTTCCCAAACCTCCCGCACGGCTGGCGGGTCGCGATCGACTGGGTGGTTACGATCGCAGGCGCGATCGCGATCGTGCTCGCGATCAAGGCGTGGATCGTCAACCCGTACCGGATCCCGTCGTCCTCGATGGAGCCGACGCTCCACTGCGCGCGCCCCGCGCAGGGCTGCGAGGCGGCCACCTCCGACCGCGTGCTCGCGAACAGGTTCATCTACCGCTTCCGCAATCCGAAGCGCGGCGAGATCGTCGTCTTCCAGACACCGCACCTCGCGCTGCAGGAGTGCGGCTCCGAGGGCACGTTCGTCAAGCGGCTGATCGGCCTGCCCGGCGAGGTCTGGGAGGAGCGGGACGGCTTCGTGTACATCAACGGCAAGCGCCTGAACGAGCCCTACGTGAAGGCCTCCCGTCGCGATACGGACACGCTCGGCCTGATGGACCTGCCGCCGCGGCATACGTACACGCGGATCCCGAAGGGCTACTACCTGATGATGGGCGACAACCGCAGCTCGTCCTGCGACTCAAGGCGGTGGGGCCTCGTGCCGCGGAAGAATCTGATCGGCAAGGTCTTCGCGACCTACTGGCCGCCGAGCCGGATCTCGTTCCACTAGGCCCCCGAGCCGTTCGCGGGCTCTTTCGCTAGCATTCCGCTCCGGCCTGCGGGCCCCCTCTCATGAGCAAGGTCATCGAAGCAATCGAGCGCGCCCAGTTGCGCGAGGGCATCCCGAAGTTCAAGGCCGGGGACACCGTGCGCGTCCATTTCAGGGTGATCGAGGGGGCGCGCCAGCGGATCCAGGTCTTCGAGGGGATCGTGATCAAGCGGCAGGGAGCGGGCGCCCGCGAGTCCTTCACCGTCCGTAAGCAGTCGTTCGGCTTCGGCGTGGAGCGCACGTTCCCGCTGCATACGCCGAAGATCGAGCGGATCGACGTCGTCTCAATCGGGGATGTCAACCGGGCGAAGCTCTACTACCTTCGCGACAAGGTCGGCAAGAAGGCCCGCGTCCGCGAGCTCCGCCAGGACATCGTGCGCAAGCCCAAGGGCGCCGCCCGGGCGGAGGCAGCCGCCGCCCCGGCAGAGCCGGCGGACGTCGCAGCGGCTCCGGCCGAGCCCGCAGAGCCCGCCGAGTAGCGCGGTATCCTCGCCGGCGTGGCGACCCGCACCGGCCAGAGGCTCCTCAAGTTCGACCGGAAGCTGGGAGCACGGCTCGTCGCCGGCACGGATGAGGCAGGACGCGGCTGTCTCGCCGGCCCGCTCGTGGTCGCCGGCGTGCTGCTCGACTACGGCGGCCTCCGCGACCACAAGGTGCGGCCGCTCGGGTTCCTCAACGACTCGAAGCAGTGCTCGCCCGAGCGTCGGGAAGAGCTCTTTCACGCCGTGCTCGCCTGCGCCGAGCAGGTGGTCGTGCGCGTGATCTCGCACGGCGCGATCGACCGCAACGGCCTGCACCGCTCGAACCTCGCGGCGATGCGCGCGATCCTGCATGCGCTCTCGCCGCCCGCGGAGGCGTGTCTCGTCGACGGCTTCAAGCTCGGCCCCACCGCGCCCGCGCACCAGGCTGTCGTCGACGGTGACGAGAAGAGCGCCGCCATCGCTGCCGCGTCGATCGTCGCGAAGGTGACGCGCGACCGGCTGATGCGGCGCATGGACGCGCTCTTTCCGCAGTACGGCTTCTCCTCGCACGTCGGCTACATCACTCCCGGTCATTCGAGGATCGTGCGGGAACGCGGGCCGTGCCACATTCACCGCCGCTCGTTTCAGGCGCTCTGCTACCGCACCGAGGAAGAGGAACCGGCCGCACTTTCGGCGTGATGCCGTCACACCTGCGTGCGTCGGTCGCGGGTAGCTTCGAGAGGTGGCACGTCCAGGCTCCGGCAAGCGCGCCGAGGTGCGTGCGCTCTGGTGGTACCGCGTTCGCGGCTACAGGATCCTGGCGACGAACGCGTGGGTCGCGGGGTACGAGCTCGACCTGATCGTGCGCCGGGGACGCAGGCTGATCTTCTGCGAGGTCAAGGAAAAGCGCGGGAACCGTTACGGCGATCCGCTCGAGATGGTCGACGGCGAGAAGCAACGACGGCTCCGCTGGGCGGCCGACGCCTGGCTCGCGCGGCATCCAGAGACCGCAGGGCTGCGGGTCTCGTTCGACGTGATCGCCGTCCGCAGCGGCCGGCTGGAGCGGGTGGCCCAGGCTTTCTGAGCCCCACGTCGAACTGGCGCGAGTGGCCCCGACCCAGGACGCTCTCTACGCCGATATCGATCTCGCGCTCTCGTGGTCCGAACAGGACCTGCCCGAGCGGGAGCGGACGAAGCACGTGCATCGGCTGCATCCCTACCTGGGCAAGTTCATCCCGCAGCTCGTCGAGATCCTGTTGGCCCGGTACTTCCGGCCGGGGCAGCACGTGCTCGATCCCTTCGCCGGCTCGGGCACGACGCTCGTGCAGGCGCTCGAGAGCGGGCTCGATGCGACGGGCGTCGACGTCGCGGCGTTCAACTGTCTGCTCGTCGACGTCAAGACGCGTGCCTACAACCCGTTCGTATTGGAGCAGGAGCTGCGCGCGATGCACGCTCGCGTGGGGGAGACGTCTTCGATGCGTATGAATGCGTACGTGCGGCGCTGGTTCGCGCCTCAGGCTGCGCGCGAGCTGCTCGGCTTTCGCGAGCTGATCGGCGAGCAGGAGCATGCCGATGTGCTTCGCGTCGTCCTCACGCGCGCGGCGCGATCGGCGCGCCGGACGACGCACTTCGATCTCGAGTTTCCGCGCGAGCCGCAGCTCGAGCCGTACTGGTGTCACAAGCATCGCCGCGAATGCCGTCCAGTCGAGACGGCCGCTCAGTTCCTGCGGCGCTACACGCTCGACACGCTCGCGCGGTTGAAGGAGTTCTCGCGCGTTCGCGTGCGCGGGCGCAGCGCGACGGTCATCCACGGCGATGTGCGCGAGCTTTCGTTGCCCGGCCGCTACGACGGTGTCCTCACGTCGCCTCCGTATCCGGGCCTGATCGACTACCACGAGCAGCATCGCTACGCGTACGAGCTGCTCGGGCTCGACGACCGCCGTGAGCTCGAGGTCGGCGCGGCCGCTGCGGGAACCTCGCGCGCCGCGTTGGCCGCATATTCGGACGGGATCGTCGAGGTGCTGCTCAACGCCAAGTCTGCGCTGCGGCGTGGCGCGCCGATCGTGATCGTCGTCAACGACGGCCGCGAGCTCTACCCGGAGATTCTCGAGCGTTCGGGGCTCCGCCTCGAAGAGCGGTTGCGCCGGCACGTGAATCGCAGGACCGGCAGGCGCGCCGGCGAGTACTTCGAAGACGTGCTGATCGCGCGCTGAAACGACACAGACGCGTCACGTTTGTCTGCGTAGCCTCGCGGGGTGCTCGCGCGCGCGGTCACCTTTGCCCTCGTCGGCCTCGAGCCGCGGCGCGTCGAGGTGGAGGCGCACATTCAGGGCGGCGCGCCGTCGCTGACGATCGTCGGGCTGGCCGACAGGGCGTGCCAGGAAGCGAAGCAGCGCGTGCGGAGCGGGATTCTCTCTGCAGAGCTGGAGTTTCCCGACAATCGCGTCACCGTCAACCTGGCGCCGGCGGAGTTGAAGAAGGAAGGCTCCGGTTTCGATTTGCCGATCGCGCTCGCGTTGCTGGCAGCGTCGCACCAGGTTCCGCGCGCGCGGTTGGCCGAGCACGCGTCGTGCGGTGAGCTTGGGCTCGACGGGCGGCTCCGTCGCGTCGGCGGCGTGCTGGCCGTCGCCGAGGGTGCGCGTCGCGCCGAGCTCGACCGCATCATCTGTCCGTACGAAGCGAGCGCCGAGGCAGCGCTTGCAGGAGTCGAACCGGTCGGTGTGCGTCATCTGGTGGACGCAGTCGCGTATCTGCGCGGCGAGCTCGAGCCGCCGGAGTTCGTTCTGGGCAACGGGAGGCCGCGGCGTCGTCCGCTCGATCTCGCCGACGTGCGGGGGCAGGAACGTGGGCGGCGCGCGCTCGAGCTCGCGGCGGCAGGGCGCCACAACCTGCTGCTCGGCGGGCCGCCCGGAACCGGGAAGACAATGCTCGCGCGACGCCTGCCGGGAATCCTGCCGCCACTCGAGGAGGAGCACGCGCTCGAGGTCACGCGCATCCATTCGGTCGCGGGCCTCGTCGATCCGGAGCATCCGCTCGTCGGCTATGCGCCGTTTCGGGCGCCGCATCACAGCGCTTCGACTGCGGCAATCGTCGGGGGCGGGCCGCGGCTCCGTCCCGGAGAGGCGAGCCTCGCGCACCGAGGAGTGCTCCTCCTCGACGAGCTCGCCGAGTTTCAGCGCGCCGCGTTGGAAGCGCTGCGTCAGCCACTCGAAGACGGTGAGCTGATCGTCGCCCGGGCTGCGGGCAGCGTGCGGTTCCCGGCGAGCTTTCAGCTGATCGGAACGATGAACCTGTGCCCATGTGGCGCGCGTGGCGATCCCGGCGCGCATTGCACGTGCTCGGCGCAGAGGCTCGCGCGCTACCGCGACAAGCTGTCGCGTGCGCTGCTCGACCGCTTCGACCTGGTCGTGACGGTTCCGCGTGCGCGTGCGCTCGAGTTGCAGGCGGGACCTGGAGAGGCCTCGGAAGCGGTGCGAAGCCGTGTCGTCGCGGCGCGGCTGCGGCTTGCCGGCAACGCGGCGAAGCGGACACCGGCCGCCGACGAGCTGCTGACCCGGGCAGTCGAGAAGCTGCCGCTCTCCGGGCGCGGGCGCGCGAAGGTCGCCGGGGTCGCCCGCACGATCGCCGCACTTGCTGACGCCGACGCGGTCTTCCCGGAGCATGTCGCGGAGGCGCTCGCGTATCGCGTCCCCTCCGAACTGGCGATGGCGTGACGGTCGTACGCAAGCGCGACCTGCCGCCGCTGCTCCGGGCGATCCACGATCCGCCGGCGAAGCTCCATCTGCGGGGTGCCGGAGAGGCGGCGCTGCTTGCGCGTCCGGCGGTCGCGATCGTCGGTGCGCGGGCGTGCTCTTCCTACGGTGCGCAGGTGGCGCGCATGCTCGGCCGGGAGCTCGCAGCGGCCGGCGTCGTGGTCGTGAGCGGACTCGCGCGAGGCATCGACGGAGAGGCGCATCGCGGCGCACTCGAGACGGACGGCCACACCGTGGCTGTTCTCGGCTGCGGGATCGACCGCGACTATCCGGCCGCGCACGCGAACCTTGCGCGCGACATCGAGGAGCGCTCGTTGCTCGTGTCGGAGTACGAGCCCGGGGTCGAGCCCGCACCCTGGCGTTTTCCCGCACGCAACCGAATCATCGCCGGCCTCTGCGTCGCGACGATCGTCGTCGAGGCCCGGGCTCGCAGCGGCGCGTTGATCACTGCCGACTTCGCGCTCGAGGAAGGGAGGGAGGTGTTCGCGGTGCCCGGAGAGATCACCTCGTCACTGTCCGCCGGCGCGAACGAGCTCTTACGGCTCGGTGCGACACCGCTCACCTGCGCAGCCGACGTCCTCGAGTCGCTCGGGCTCGAGCCCGCCACGGTAGAAACGTCTGTCGACCATCCGCTCCTCGAGCTCCTGCCGGCGACGGTGGACGAGCTTGTTCGCAAAACGCAGCTCGGTGTGCAGCAGGTGGTCGCGAGCCTCGCCGAGCTGGACGTCGCGGGTCGTGTCGCCGAAGGCGACGGCGTGTATCGCAGACTCGCGTAGCATCGCCTGCGTGGAAACGCCATTCTGGCTCGACGAGCCATCGCCGACGGTCGAGTCTGCAACGGAAGAGCGAGTCGACGTCGCGATCATCGGCGCCGGCATCACGGGTGTCTCCTGCGCGCTGGCGCTTGCTCAGGGTGGCCTGAGCGTCCGGATCCACGACTCCCGGGGAATCGCCGAAGGCGCCAGCGGCCGGAACGGCGGCTTCGCCCTCCGGGGCGGCGCGGCTCGCTACGACGTGGCTCGCGAGACGTATGGAGCGGATGCGGCGAAGGAGTTGTGGCAGCGCACCGAGGCGGCCCTCGTGCGGCTGGAGGAGACGGCAGGCGCTGCGTTCCGGAAGACGGGCAGCCTGCGGCTCGCGGCCGACGACGAGGAGCGCGACGAGATTCGCGGCGAGTACGAGGCGCTTTGCGAGGATGATTTCGCGGCGGAGTGGCGCGACGAGCTTGCGCACCTGCGTCCGGAGTTTCGCGGTGCGATCTATCACCCGCCGGATGGCTCGTTGCAACCCGCCCGCTTCGTCCGCGGACTTGCCCAACGCGCGGCTGTGGCAGGAGTCGCGTTCCGCGAGCACCACCACGTGTCTTCTCTCGATGAACTGAAGGCCGATCAGATCGTGATCGCGACCGACGGGTCCGGTCGTGGCATCCTCCCCGAGCTCGACGATGCGCTCTGGCCCGCGCGCGGGCAGGTCGTCGCGACCGAGCCCTTGGGCGAACGCGTCTTCGACTGTCCTCATTACGCGCGCCACGGCTTCGACTACTGGCAGCAGCTCACCGACGGCCGCATCGTGCTCGGCGGCTTCCGCGACTTTTCGATCATGACCGAGATGACCGACGAGGAGACGACGACCGAGCCGATTCAGGAAGCACTCGACGCGTTTCTCGTCGAGCTCCTCGGCTACCTACCCGAGGTCACGCACCGCTGGGCCGGGATCTTCGGGCTGACGCAGGATCTGCTGCCGCTCGTCGGGCGGGTGCCGGGTCACGAGGGAACGTGGATGGCCGCGGGCTACTCCGGGCACGGGAACGTGCTGGGCTTCATGTGCGGCGAGCTCGTCGCCGCCGCGATGCTCGGGGCAGACGACGCGTTGCTCGAGCTCTTCTCGCCGGCCCGCCTGCTCGTCTCCGGCTGAGTGTCGAGCATTTCGCTGCGTTTGTCGTTTCGTTAAGCGTCGGTTGCGGGCCACGACAGCGCGTCTTCGCCGGACTAGGTTCCGGGCGATGCGCGGTATCCGTCGAGCGGCCTTCGCCGGGGTGGTGTGTCTCGTCGCGGGCGCGACGTTTGCGGAGATTGCGCCGGCTCGTCCCTCGCTTCCACAGGGCGTGCATGTTTACGCGCTGTCCTATCGTGCCCACGACGGTCTTTCCCGGCGTGCATATCTGATCTTGCCGGCCTGGTACAGCCCAGCACAGGATCCGCCGATCCCACTCGTGATCTCACCGCACGGGCGCGGCGTCGGCGCGCGGTCGAACATCAAGCGCTGGGGCGACCTGCCGGCGCTCGGCGACTTCGGCGTCATCAACCCGGAGGGCCAGGGCCGGAAGCTGACGCTCTTCTCGTGGGGGTCGACCCGGGGAGATTCGCGATCTCGCACGGATGCCGTCGATCGTCGAGCACGCGCTTCCGTGGCTGCACGTGGATCGGCATCGCGTCTATGCGTTCGGCGGCAGCATGGGCGGGCAGGAGACGCTCTTGCTGCTGGCGCGCTTTCCGCGGTTGCTCGCAGGTGCGGCCTCGTTCGACGCGCCGACGAACATGGCGGCGCGCTACCGGGCGTTCGACGGTCTCCCGTTCGGGGACGGGCTGCAGCGACTCGCGCAACGGGAGATCGGCGGCACCCCGCGTACTGATCCGGTCGGCTACGAAGCGCGCAGCCCACTGGATTACGCCGCAGAGATCGCCCGGTCGGGTGTCCCGCTCCAGATCTGGTGGAGCATCCGAGATCGAACCGTGACGGATGGGGAGCACGAGTCGGGCCTGCTCTACCGTGAGATCAAACGCTTCAACCGAGCTGCTCCCGTCGATGAGTTCGTGGGAGCGTGGTCGCACACGAGCGAGATGAAAGCGCACGGCTACCTCCCGTATGCGCTCTCCCGCTTCGGCCTGATGCCGGCCCGCAAGCCACCGTCATTGCAGACGAGGCGACGAAAGCCGCCGGTGGGAACCTTGTCGTGACGACCCCATTCCGGCACACCCTTATCCCACATGCGTCACGTTTTCGGGTCTGACCCCACCGGGTGCCCGTTTCGGACGGGGAAACCGTGCCGAGTGTGTGACGAATCAGTCACACGCGAGCCTCACGTCACTGTTTCGTCACATCCTTGTCCCACATGCGTCACGTTTTCGGGTCTGACCCCACCAGGCGTCCGTTACGGACAGGGAAAGCGTGACGGAAGTGCAACTTCTCGTTTCATGGAAGGGGCTCGGGGTCGGCTAGAGCTCGATTCCCTGGAGGTCCAGCTCGTCCGCTCGCTCCAGCGCGGCGAGGGCGATCGCTAGATCCTGGATCGCGAGGCCTGTCGAGTCGAAGACTGTTGCTTCGTCTTCGCTGCGCCGTCCGTCCGCCTCGCCGGCGAGGACGCTGCCTAGCTCGGTGACATCGTCGCGCTGCAGACGCCCGGCCTCGACGGCATGGACGATGTCGCCGTTGTGGCTCGCCTGCTCCCAGTCGTCGCAGAAGACCCGCACACGCGCCAGCTCCTCGACCGCGATCTCCGCCTTCCCCGGGCCGTCCGCGCCCATCAGGCTTGCATGCTGGCCGGGAAGCAGCGCGCCTTCCTGCAGGACGATCTGCCGGCCCGGCGTCACCGTCACCAAGAGATCCGACGCCAGCGCCTCGTCGCGGCCCGGCGCCACCTCCGCACCGATTCGCTCCGCCACGGCCTCGGCGCGGGGACGGTCGACGTCCCAGAGCTGCACGCTGCGGCCCCGGGCGATGAACGTCCGCGCGGTGGCCTCCCCGTTCACGCCAGAACCGATCACCGAGGCCGTCTCGGCGTCCGCACGGCCGAGCGTCTCGGCCGCGAGCACCGCGGCCGCGCCCGTGCGCAACGACGTCACGGCGCCCGCGTCGAGCACGGCCTTCAGCATCCCATTCGAAGCGTCGGACAAAAGGACGAGACCGGTGACCGTCGGCAGCCCCTGGGCCGGATTCCCCGGGAATGACGTCACCCACTTGAGCAAAGCATGACCTGCGCCGAGCGCGGGCATCGCGCGGAAGTCCCCCTCCGGATACGCAGGGACATACACCTTCGACGGCATCTCCCACTCGGCGCGTGCGTAGGCGATAAACGCATCGCGGACGGCCTCGAGCGCACGCTCCGGCGACACCGCCGCGCGCACCTGCTCGCCGTTGAAGAACGGAATCACCGAGACCAGCCGCCGGTGTCGCCCTTGTAGGTTCCCGCGAAGAGCGCGCGAGGCGTGCGCGCGATGATCCGGAGGTCGAGCCACGGCGAGCGATGCTCGACGTACCAGACGTCGAGCTCGATGCGCTCGTCCCACGGCAGCCGAGCGCGGCCGTGGATCTGCGCCCAACCGGTGATGCCGGGTCGCACCTCGAGGCGCCGTCGCTGCCGCGGCGTGTAACGCTCGACCTGGTACGCGAGCGTGGGGCGGGGGCCGATCAGGCTCATGTCGCCGCGCACGACGTTCCAGAGCTGCGGCAGCTCGTCGAGGGACAGCCGCCTCAGCAGCCGCCCCACACGCGTGATGCGCGGATCGCCCTCGTTCACGGCGAAACCGGCACCCTTGTGCTCGGCCCCGACTTCCATCGTCCGCAGCTTGACGAGCTCGAACTCCGCTCCGTCCTTGCCCACGCGCCGCTGCCGGTAGAAGACGGGACCGCCGTCGTCGAGCTTGATCGCGAGAGCGGACACCGCGAGAAAAGGACTGGCAAGCGTCAGCCCAGCAGTACCCAAGCGCAGCGTCGAGCGCGCGGTTCACCTCGTGCCCTCGGCCTTCGCCCACACCGCCGGCACCCCGAAGCGCAGATAGCGCACTAATGACACGACGGTCGCCCATGTCACGAGCACGTAGTAGCGCGCGATCCCGACCCCGAACGCGGCCGCAAGTAGCAGGCCTAACTGCGCACCGAGCACGACCTGATACACGACGCCGCTCGTGACGAGCGCAAGCGATGAACCGAGCAGGACGAGATGCAGCAGCCCGCTCGCGTAACGCAGATGACGGTGCGACAGGATCTCGAGGAGATACGTCGGCCCGAGCCCGCGCAGCATCCTCCCGCGCAGGACGATCAGCCAGCAGTGCTCGAACATGCGCACCTTGCGTCGGTACTCGTCCTCGATGTCACGCGACGGCTTCTCCGACGCGAGCGCCGCGGGGTCGTAGACCGCCCGCCGTCCACGCTGCACCATCAGGTACGGGAGCGCGAGATCGTGGCCGAAGCGAGGATCCACGTCGACGTAGTCCGAACGCCGTACGGTGTAGATGGCGCCGATCCCACCGGTGATCGAGCCGAGCCGCGACTCGTTGCCGCGCAGCCAGCCTTCGAACCGCCAGTACGTGCCCTCGCGGTTCGTCCCGTCCGCGGTTTCGTACACGCTCGAGCCGCACACGTAGGCGACCTCGGGATCAGCGAAGTTCCGCACGAGCTTGCGCAGCGCGTCCGGTTGCCAGTGCGCGTTTGCGTCGGAGAAGGCGAGGATCTCCCCCTTCGTCTCGCGAACGGCCCGGTTCTGCGCCGCGACCTTCCCCTCGCGCGGACAGCGCAGGAGCCGGACTCGGGGCTCACGTGCCGCCACCTTCTCGACGAGCTCGTCGGTGCGATCCTCGGAGGCGTCCGAGGCAACGACGATCTCGAGCTGCTCGGGCGGATAGTCGAGCCCAAGGAGGTTCTCGAGCCGCCGCTCGATCACGTCCTCCTCATCGTGCGCCGCAACGATCACCGAGACGGCAGGCGTGAAGTCGCCTCTTCGTACCGGTCGCGACCGTAGACGCGCCAGCAGCGCCGCGAAGAGCGGATAGCCGAGCTGGGTCCACGCAAGCGCGCCGAGCGAGGACCAGAACAGGACCTTCACGATCATCACGACGAAGATCGTAGTTTCAGAGAGCCTTGACGGCCGTCGCGAGCTTGTGGATCGACTCCTTCGCGTCGCCGAAGAGCATCGAGGTATTGGAGGTCAAAAAGAGCGGGTTCTCGATCCCGGCGAAGCCGGGGCTCATGCTCCGCTTCAGCACGACCACCTGCTGCGCGGCGTCGACGTTCAGGATCGGCATGCCGTAGATCGGGCTGCCCGGGTTGTTTCGTGCATCGGGATTGACGACGTCGTTCGCACCGATCACGAGGGCAACGTCCGTGCGTGAAAACTCCGAGTTCGCGTCGTCCATCTCCTTGAGCTGGGGATACGGCACGTTCGCCTCCGCGAGCAGAACGTTCATGTGCCCCGGCATGCGCCCGGCGACCGGGTGGATCGCGTACGACACCTCGACGCCCCGCGCCTCGAGCAGGTCGGCGAGCGCGCGCACATCGTGCTGCGCCTGCGCGACGGCCATGCCGTAGCCGGGGACGAACACGACTTTGTTCGCGTACGCGAGCATCACGGCAACGTCCTCGGCAGTGGCCGAACGCACCTGTGCGTCCGACGCTCCTGCAGCACCGCCGGCCGCCACCGAAGGCGCTAGCTGTCCGAACGCGCCGAAGAGGACGTTCGCGACCGAGCGGTTCATCGCGCGGCCCATCATGATCGTCAGCAGCGTTCCCGAAGCGCCGACGAGCATGCCGCTCACGATCAACACGTTGTTCTCGAGCTCGAAGCCCGTCGCGGCCGCCGCCAGACCGGTGCACGCATTGAGCAGCGAGATCACCACCGGCATGTCCGCGCCGCCGATCGGCAGGACGAACAGGATCCCGAAGAGCGACGCGCCGGCGACAAGCGCCCAGATCAGCCACTGCTGCTCGCTGCCCGCAGTGATCGCAATTCCCGCAGCTGCGATCGCGGCGAAGAGGAGCCCGTTCGCGACCTGCTGCAGCGGGAACGTGATTGGGCGCCCGCGGATCAGCTCCTGCAACTTCGCGAACGCGACCATCGAGCCCGCGAACGAGATGCTGCCGATGATCGCCGAGAGCATGATGGACGCGCTGATGTCGGTCTTCAGCGCGCCCGGATCCGGCGCATGATTGTGGAACTCGGCCAGCGCGATGAGCGCAGCCGCACCGCCGCCGACGCCGTTGAAGAGCGCAACCATCTGTGGCATTGCCGTCATATGCACCTTGCGCGCGGCGACCGCGCCGAACGCGCCGCCGACGATCATCCCGACGATGATCTCCCAGTAGCTGTCCACGCCCTTCTGCGCGAAGGTGACGGCGATCGCGACGAGCATCCCGACTGCGCCGATCTGATTGCCGCGCCGCGCGGTCGCCGGGTTCGACAGAAACCGCAACGCCAGGATGAACGTCACGATCGTGATCAGGTACAGCAGATTCGTGACGTCTCGACTCAAGGCTCTGGTTTCTTCTCCCTCTTCTTGAACATCTCGAGCATGCGGTCGGTGACGACAAAGCCGCCGACGACGTTCGCCGAAGCGAGGACAACCGCGATCAGCCCGACAACACTCGTCAGCGTGTCCTTGTGGTCGAGCCCCGCGACGAGCATCGCGCCGACGATCACGATCCCGTGAATCGCGTTCGTTCCAGACATGAGCGGCGTGTGCAGCATCGTCGGCACCTTGGAGATCACCTCAAAGCCGAGGAAGATCGCGAGCACGAGGATCGTGATCTCGAACGTCAGTAGCAAGCCGTGACCACCGCCCTCGCCTTCGGTGGGGTGGGAACCTGTTCCCCACGAGCCCTTCTTTAGAAGACGCTCCGACGTACGCGCCGCTGAGATCGCCGCGTTCGCCGGAGAGCAGAGGGAAACCTCCCGGTTTCCCCCGTCCCCTTCCACGCGCCCGCTCACGCGGCCGCCACTTCTCTCTCGTCACGCACGCACCCGCCGTGATCTCGTCGTCCCAGTCGAGCGCAAGATCGCCTTCCGGCGCGAGGTGCTGCAGGAGAGCGCTGACGTTCCGTGCGTACAACTGGCTCGCGTGGAAGGGCATCGTCGACGGCAGGTTCGTGAGGCCAACCAGCGTGACACCGTCGCGCTCGACGATCTCGCCCGGTTCGGTCGGCTCGGCGTTGCCGCCCGCCTCCGCCGCCAGGTCGACGATCACCGAGCCCGGCCGCATCCGCGCCACGGCCGCAGCCGGAATCAGCTTCGGCGCGGCCCGTCCGGGGATCAGCGCGGTCGTGATCACGACGTCGTAGTCGGGAATCCGCTCGGCCAGCTCATCCTGCTGCCGGCGCTGGTCGTCCTCGCTCAGCTCGCCGGCGTACCCGCCGGCAGTTTCCTCGCCGCGAACGCCGAGCTCGAGGAACGTCGCGCCGAGGCTCTCGACCTGTTCCTTCACCACCGGCCTGACGTCGAAGCCCGCGACGATTGCGCCGAGCCTGCGTGCCGTGGCGATCGCCTGCAGCCCTGCGACGCCGGCGCCGAGCACGAGCACCTTCGCGGGCGCAACCGTGCCGGCTGCGGTCATCAGCATCGGAAAGAAACGCGGCAACCGCTCCGCGGCGATCAGCACCGCCTTGTACCCGGAGACGGTCGCCTGCGACGACAGCGCATCCATCGACTGCGCCCGCGTCGTGCGCGGGATCGCCTCCATCGCGAACGCCTGCACACCGCGCTGCGTCAGCAGGCCGATGCCCGCGGGATCGGTCAGGGGCTCGAGGAATCCGATCAGCACCTGGCCGCTCCGCAGACGCTGTAACTCGTCCGACGTCGGCTTGCGCACCTTGACGACTGCATCCGCCGACCACGGGTCGCCCGAGAGCTCGGCGCCGGCCTCGCGATACGCCTCGTCGGGAAACGCCGCGGCAACTCCTGCGCCCGGCTCGACCACCACGCTGAACCCGCTCGCGACGAGCTTGGAAACAGCTTCAGGGACAAGCGCCACCCGGCGCTCGCCCGGCTCGACTTCCCGCGGAACGCCGATTCGCACTGCGCGATCTTACGTACCCTGGCCGCGCGTGACCCATTTCATCGTCGACTACGGGCTCTGGTTCCTCTTCGGGATCATCTGCCTGGAGTCCGCAGGCCTCTGGCTTCCAGGCGAGACCGCGCTGATCGCCGCCGGCGTCTACGCGGCGAAGGGAAAGCTGTCGATCACGGCCGTGATCGTGCTCGCCGCGGCGGCCGCGATCATCGGGGACAACATCGGGTACTGGCTCGGACGCGAGCTCGGCCGGAAGCTGATCTACCGCTACGCCTGGCTGGAGCGCATCGCCAACCGGATCCTGCCTCCCGCGGAACGCTTCTTCCAGCGGCACGGGGGCAAGGCCGTCTTCCTCGCGCGCTTCTTCGGCGGCGTTCGAGTCACTGGTGCGTGGATGGCGGGAATCACGCGCATGTCCTGGTGGCGGTTCCTCTTCTGGAACGCACTCGGCGGCATCGTCTGGGCGACGCTCGTCGGGCTCGTCGCGTTCTACGCCGGCAAGGCGGCCGCCGACGCGATCGCTCACTATGGCGTGTACGGCGGAATTGCGCTCGGCATCCTCTTCGTGCTCGGAATCGCAGCCGTTCACCTCGTGCGTCGGCGGGCGGAGCAGACGTGAAAGCCCCGCTTTGCCTCGCGCTCGCGTGCGCGTCGCTCGCAGTTCCCGCTGCGACCGCCGTCGCCCCGATCCCGGCGTTCGACCACGTCTTCGTGGTCGTCTTCGAGAACAAGGAGTCGCCGAGCGTCATCGGCAACCGCGCCGCGCCGACGTTCAAAGCGTACGCGCGCCGTTACGCGACCATGACCCGCTACTACGGCGTGACGCACCCGAGCCTGCCGAACTACATCGCGCTCGTCTCGGGGTCGACGCAGGGGATCACGAGCGATTGCACGAGCTGCGTCGTCTCTGCGCGAAGCCTCGCGGACACACTCGAGGCGGCGGGCCGAACGTGGAAGACGTACGCCGAAGGGCTGCCGAGTCCGGGCTACCTCGGCGCGTTCAACGGGCGCTACGCGAAGAAGCACAACCCGTTCGCGTACTTCCGGAACATCGCGGCCGCTCCCGCGCGCCGGGCGAACATCGTCCCTCTCGCCCAGCTCCAGCGTGATGTGCGTGCCGACCGGCTCCCGGACTTCGGCCTCGTCGTTCCGGATCTCTGCCACTCGATGCACGACTGCTCCGTGGGAGTGGGGGATGCGTGGCTCCGCCGGACGGTTGGCCCTCTGCTCGAGCTGCCGAACTCGGTCGTCTTCGTCCTGTTCGACGAGGGGAGCTCGAGGGATCACGGCGGGGGCCACACACCGGCGCTCGCCCTCGGCACCGCAGTCCGCCCAGGCGCCCGCTTCGGCAGGGTGACCAACCACTACGGCGCCCTGCGGACGATCGAGTCGGCCTGGGGTCTGCCACTTCTCGGGAAGTCTGCGCGGGCGGTGCCGGTCACCGGCATCTGGAAGTGACGTGAAGGGAAAAGGCGGGCGGCCTGGAAAGACGTCGGGCCGATGCTGGCCGAACTCGCCTCCGCGCTCGCCGCTCGCGACCCGTCGACGGCTGCGCACTGCGCGCGCGTCACGTTCCTCTCGCGGCGCCTCGCGACGTGGATCGGCTGGGATGACTCAAAGCTGCGGACGCTCGAGGTCGGGGCGCCCCTGCACGACATCGGCAAGGTGACGATCTCACAGGCGCTGCTGCGCAAGCGCGGCCCGCTACAGCCGCACGAGCTGGCAGAGATCCGGACGCATCCCGCGGCCGGGGCGAAGCTGATCAGCCCGGTCGGGCCGGCACGTGACGCTTTGCCGTACGTCCTCTACCACCACGAGCGCTGGGACGGCGGCGGCTACCCGACCGGACGCCGTGGCACCCAGATTCCCGAAGGCGCGCGACTGCTAGCGGTCGCCGACGCGTTCGACGCGATGATGACAACACGTCCCTACCGTCGGGCCCTGCCGATGACGCGGGCGCTCGGTGAGATCGAACGCTGTTCGGGGACGCAGTTCGACCCGACGTTCGCTTCCGCGTTTCTCGATGCGTGGAGCGCGGGCGCGCTTGCAGACGCAGCCGCGATCTAGCAGCTAGAGCGTCGCCCACACCTCGAGCTTCGAACGCGTCCGCCTGATCACGTCGTCCGTGAACTCGGTCGTCCCGGCGTGACCGCCGAGGTCGGCGGTGCGAATGCCCTGCGACACGGCTTCGAGACACGACTCGCGAATCGCCCGGCCCACTTGTCGGCTGTCCTCGCCGCCGTACGAAAGCAGCGCCGCGCCGGCGAGGATCATCGCCATCGGGTTCGCAACGTCCTTACCGCGCAAGGACGGCGCGGTGCCGTGCGCCGCCTCCGCCATCAGCGCACGCGGCTCGTAGTCGTCTTCGAACGCGACGAGCAGCGACTCGGATCCGGCGATCGAGCCGAAGAGCGGCAGGACGAGATCCGAGAGGATGTCGCCGTCGCGGTTGAGTGCGGGAATGACGAGCGGGTCGCCCGCAGAGCCGATCAGGAGCGCGAACGTCGCGTCGATCAACTGCGGTTCGTACGGGACGTCCGGATGCCGTGCCGCGGCCGCGTCCATCTCCTCCTTGAGCATGCCCTCGTACGTCGGGCTGACGGTGTACTTGGGTCCCCCGAAGACCTTCGCGCCGACGAGCGCGGCCTGTCGGAACGAAAACTCCGCCACCGCACGGCAGATGCGGCGCTCGATCCGCTCCGTGCGGAACGCGACCTCGTCGTCACCCTCGCCTTCGCGCCACTCCTTCGCCCCGTAAGCGTCGCCGACCGCCATCCGCACGATCGAGATCGGCGCGTGAACGCCGCCGAACGGCGCAACGCCGGGAATGCGTCGCCCGGTGCGGACGATCACCTTGCCGCCGATCTCCTCGCGGAGAATCCGGTTCGGCGAGCCGATGTCCTCTCGGCCCTCCGGAGTGACCGTCGCCGCCTTCAGGCCGAGCCCGTGCTCGACGATCGCGTGGGCCGCGTCATGCACGACCCCGTTCTCGGTCTGCCGCCGGGACTCGAGCGAGAGGTCGAACCGTGGGAAATCGAGCTCGATGCCGATCACGTCCGGCGCGAGGACGCGCAGGGCCTCTTCGAGCAGCTCCTGCCCGGTTTCGTCCCCTTCGAGCACCACGATCGTTTTGTCCTGCACGCCAGCGGACACTAGCGAGGAGCAATGCCGAGGAGGGGTGGTTTGAGACGCGAAGGCTCACGCGGACGTTTCCGCTACGTCGACGCACGCGGTAACCGGGTCACCGACGCCGACAAGCTAGAGCGGATCAAGTCGCTGGTGATCCCGCCCGCCTGGAAAGAGGTCTGGATCGCATCGAGCGCTTCGGCCAAGCTGCAGGCGACCGGTGTCGACGCCGCCGGTCGGAAGCAGTACCTGTACCACCCGAACTTTCGCGCTCAGCGCGAGCAAGAGAAGTTCGACCGTTTGATCCGGTTCGCGGAACGTCTGCCGGATCTCCGCGAGGCGATGTCGGAGGACATGGACAACGAGGTGCTCGACCGCGAGCGCGTCTCCGCGATCGCGACGCGCCTGATCAATCGCGCCTGGTTCCGAGTCGGCACCGAGAAATATGCGAAGGAATCGAAGACGTTCGGAATCACGACGCTGCGGAAGAAGCACGTGACCGTACGTGGCCAGCGGATCGCGTTCGACTTTCGGGGCAAGCACAAGTCCGTCATTCGCACGACGCTCGTCGATGCCGAGCTCGCGGAGGCGATCAAGGAGCTCCTCGCACAGCCCAAGGGCACGCGGCTCTTTCGCTACGAGTGGGACGGTGGGGTCTGCGCGCTGACGGGGGCGAAGCTCAACGAGTACGTGCGCGAGCACCTGGGTGACGAGTTCACGGCCAAGGACTTCCGCACCTGGGGCGGCACGCTGATCGCCGCAGTCGCGCTCGCGGAACGCGGGCCCGCAGAGACGGAAACCGAGGCGAAACGGAACATCACCGCAGTCATGCGCCGGGTGGGATCCGAGCTCGGCAACACGCCTGCCGTTGCGCGCAGCTCGTACGTCAGCCCTGCGGTGATCGACCAGTATCTCGACGGGACAACGATCGAGGATTTCCGGCCCCGACATTTGCGGGTCGTTGGCGCGCGTGACTCGGGACTCGATCGAGAGGAACAGGCCCTCTTGAGTCTCCTCCGTTCGTGGCGAATTAAGCAGGCCAGAGCAGCCGCCTAATTGTCGGCGCCTTTCCGCTAGGCTCACCCGCACGAAATCGCCTAAGAGGGAGGAAATCCGTGGCACGTGTTACGAGGCTGGTCTGCGACAATTGCGGCAAGGAGGTCGAGGAAGCGAAGGGCGCCGTCATGCGGATCAATTTCACCGACGCGCGGCGCGGCTCCAAGCAGGCGGATCTCTGCGACGAGTGCGCGGGCAAGATGCCGGGCCAGGCCGCCGCGAGGCGCGGCCGGCGCCCGAAGAACGCAGCGGCGTAGACCTTTCCCCGCTCTTAGCGCCCGGCCGCTCACGCCGCGACGGGCGCCGTCTGGACGCCCGACTAGAGTGGATCAGTTGGGTCTGAACCTCATCACCGGCCCGGCGAATGCCGGGAAGGTGGCGCTGCTGCTCCGCCGATATCTGGACGCGCTCCCAGCGGAGCCGTATCTCATCGTGCCGAACCGGTCGGACGTCGAAGCGCGCGAGCGCGAACTGCTCGAGGTCCAACCGGCTCTGCTCGGGGGCTCGATCGTCACGTTCGACGACCTCTTCGTCCGCATCGCCCGGGGTGGCGGCGAGTCGCGACCCGTCGCGACCGAGGCGCAGCGCGCTCTGATCGTGCGTCGCGCGCTCGCCGGGCACTCGCTCAACGGCCTCGGCCCCTCGGCGCGGTTCGGCGGCTTCGCCGACGCGTTGCTCTCGACCGTCGGTGAGCTCGAATCGGGCCTGCTCGACCCGAACGACCTTGACGGCGAGCTCGCAGCCCTGTACGCCGCGTACCGCGCGGAGCTCGACCGCCTCGGGCTCTGGGACCGCGACCTGCTCCGGCGTCACGCGGCGAACCGCGTCCTCAGTGAGCTGGACGCCTGGGCCGGCGAGCCGGTCTTCGCGTACGGCTTCGAAGATCTGACCGGAGCGGAATGGGCATTGCTGGAGGCGCTCGCCGGGCGAGGGGAGGTCACCGTGTCGATGCCGTACGAGCCAGGCCGTGCCGCCTTCGCGTCGCTGCGGCGCACGCTGGAAGATCTCAGCGCGCTCGCCGACGGCCGCATCGAGGAACTGCCTCCGGCATTCGAGCAGGTCGCCGAGCCTGCGCTCGTGCACCTCGAGCGCTCGCTGTTCGCCGACCCTGGGTCGGCAAGGCCGCCGGTCGACGGCGCGATCAGGTTCTTCGAGAGCGCCGGGAAGCGCGGTGCGCTCGAGCTCGTCGGCGAAGAGCTGCTCAGCCTGTTGCGGTCCGGCGTCGCCGCCGAAGAGATCGGGATCATCTGCCCGTCGCTCGACCGCTGGCAGGCGCCGCTGCAGACGGCGCTGCAGTCCCTCGGCGTGCCCTATGCGCTCGAGGCGTACGCCCGCTTCGACAAGACGCCGTACGGCCAGGCGCTCCTGAGTCTGCTGCGCTTCGCGTGGCTCGGCGGTGGCCGCGCCGATCTCTATGCGTTCCTGCGCTCGCCGTACTCGGGCCTGGCGCGCCAGAACGTCGACTTCCTCGAAGGTCGGCTCCGCGGCCGCGCCGTCGACACACCGGAGCGCGTGGAAGAAGAGACGATCCGGCTCCGAGACGGCCAGCCAATCCCGGTGCTGGAAGCGCTGCGGAGCGCGCCGACGCCGCTCGACGGCGTCGCCGGCCTCGCCGCGTTCATGCTGCGCTCCGCGTACGGGCTCGAGGCGCCGCCCGTCGGCGAGCTCTCGCGTCAGGACATCCGCGCGCACGAGGCCGTCATGCGCCTCGTCGGCGAGCTCCGCGGCTGGAGCGAGCTCGACGGTTCGCTCGCGCCCGAAGAGGTCGTTGCGGCGCTCGAACGGACCGACGTCCGCCGCGCAAGCGCGAGCGAAACCGGGCGCGTCGCCGTACTCGACCTGTTGCGTGCGCGCACGCGCCGCTTCGAGATCGTGTTCGTGCTCGGGCTCGAAGAAGGCAGCCTCCCGCGGCGCGGGCACGAGTCGCCTTTCCTCGGCGACGACGCGCGGCGCGAGCTCGACGAGAAAACGCGCGCCCGGCTGGCCAGACCCGACGGAGTCGCACGCGACCGCTATCTCTTCTACACGGCGTGCACGCGGGCAAATAAGCGCCTCTACCTCGTTCGCGAAGCCGCGACGGATGAAGGAACCCCGCGCGAGCCGAGCCCGTTCTGGGACGAGGTCCAGGCGGTGTTCGACAGGGACGACATCGTTCGCTGGACGCGGCGCCGCCCGCTGTCGACGCTGACCTGGCCGCTGGAGGAGGCGCCAACGGAGCGCGAGCGTCTGCGGGCGGTCGCTGCGCGCGCAGCGGACGATCCGGCCGCCGCAGAAGCGATTGCGAGCGCGAACGGCTGGGGCCGGCGACTCACCCGCGCGCTCAACGCCTTCGAGCGACCGACGCGCATCACCCATCCGCAGGTGCTCGCCGAGCTGTCTGCGAAGAAGACGTTCGGCGTCACCGAGCTGGAGCGGTTCGCAGACTGCTCGTCGATCTGGTTCATCGAACGGCTGCTCGACCCGAAGAGCATCGACGCGCGTGTGGACGCGCGCCTGCGCGGCTCGGTCGCGCACCAGACGCTCTACCGCTTCTACTCCGGCCTCCCCAAGGAGCTCGGCGGCGACCGCGTCGAGCCCGACCGCGTCGACGACGCACTTGCCTATCTGTCGCGCTGCCTTGACACCGCGGTCGACGGAGTGCGCATGGAGCTGACGGACCTGCAGCAGCGCGAGCTCCGTCACGGGCTATGGCGCGACCTCGAAGCGTTCGTCCGCGAGGAGGCAGCCGCGGACCTGCCACTCGTTCCGCGCCGCTTCGAGGTGCTCTTCGGCTCGGAGCGCTCCGCGCCCGAGTTGCAGCGTGGGCTCGAGCTCGCCCCAGGGCTCACACTCTCGGGGAAGATCGACCGGATCGACGTCGACCCGTACAGCGCGCGAGGCATCGTCCAGGACTACAAGGCCGGAAAGCACGCGCACTCGGCGGCGCAGATCGAGCAGGAGAAGAAGCTGCAGATCCCGCTCTACATGCTCGTGCTGCGCGACCTCGTCGGCATCGAGCCGCTCGGCGGTCTCTACCGGCCGCTCTCCGGCGAGCGCAAGGCGCGCGGACTGCTACGCGCAGGTGCCCGGGACGACGGCATCCCCGGCTTTGCGAAGAACGACTATCTCGAGGAAGACGCATTCTGGAGCCAGGTCGAGCGCGCGCGCACCCTCGCGGTGGACATCGTCGAGCGCATCCACTCGGGCGACGTGCAGCACGACCCGAAAGGCGGGGACTGTCCGACCTGGTGCGAGCTCGCGCCGATGTGCCGGATCAAGCGCGCATGAAGCTGAACGTCCAACAAGAACGTGCAGTTGGCGCCCGCGGGCTCGTGTTCGTGTCCGCGGGTGCAGGGACCGGCAAGACGAAGGTGCTCGTCGAACGCTTTGCCCGCGCGGTCTGCGACGAAGGCGTCGACGTCGAGTCGATCCTCGTGATCACGTACACCGAGAAGGCGGCCGGCGAGCTGCGCAGCCGCATCCGCGCCGGCCTCGTCGAGCGCGGGCGGCCCGATCTCGCGCGCGAGCTCGACGGCGCGTGGATCTCGACGATCCATGGCTTCTGCCACCGGCTGCTGCGCTCCCATCCGTTCGCGGCGGGAGTCGACCCGCGTTTCCGCGTGCTCGACGAGAGCCAGGGTCGCGTGCTTCGCAGCGAGGCGTTCGCTGCCGCATTGACGTCATTCTGCGCGACCGATGATCCGGATCGGCTGCGGCTCCTTGCCGTCTACGGCGCAGACGGACTACGGCGGATGCTCACCGGTGTCTACGAGACGCTGAGGTCGGCGGGTCGCGAGCTCGTGCTCGAGCTTGGCGAGCGGCCGAGCTTCGCGCATGCGGTCGAGGAGTTCCGCGAGGCCGCGCGCTGTCTCGCCGAAGACGAGCAATCTGCGGATAAGCACCGAGAGACGGCCCGCCAGGCCATGACGTACCTCGAGGCCGACGCGAGTGCAGACCGGTTCTTCGACCTCGGCGACCTGCGCCTGCGCGGCGAGCGCGCCGCGACGTACGAGGAGGCGCGGACGCTCGTGGAGCAGGCGGCGCTCGACGAGCTTGCCGCGGCCGACCGTGATCTGTTGCAGGAGCTACTCGTGTCGTTCGCCACTGCGTATCAGGAGGGGAAGGACCGCGAGTCCGCGCTCGACTTCGAAGACCTGCAACTCCGCGCGCGCGACCTGCTGCGTGACAACGCCCCGATTCGCGAGCGCGAGGCGCTGCGCTTCCGCTCGATCATGGTCGACGAGTTCCAGGACACGAACCGCCTGCAGTGCGAGCTGATTGACCTGCTCTCAGAGGGACCGGGGGAGCGCGAGCGCTTCTTCGTCGGCGACGAGTTCCAGTCGATCTACGGCTTCAGGCACGCCGACGTGCAGGTGTTCCGCGAGCGCCGCGAACGCGCTGCGGACGGCGTTCTGCCGCTGACGATGAACTACCGCTCCCGGCCCGAGGTGCTATCGGTCGTCAACCATCTGTTCGGCGCGGACTTCGGCGACGAGTTCCAGCCGCTCGCTGCGTCGGGTGACTTCCCCGATCCGGTGTTCGGCTCGCCGGTGGAGCTGCTCGTCACCGACAAGGCCACCTATTCGGAGACCGACGTCCACTGGCGGCGCGGCGAAGCGCGGGCGATCGCGCTTCGGATCCGCGAGCTCATCGAGGCCGGTGCAGCATCGCCCGGAGAGATCGTGCTTCTCTTTGCGGCCGGCACCGACGCGGAGTGGTACGAGGAGGAGCTGCGCGAGCTCGGCGTGCCGACCTATCGCGGCACAGGCCGAGGCTACTTCGGGCAGCAGCAGGTCGTCGACCTGCTCGCGTACCTCCGGCTGCTGCGGAACCGCTACGACGACGAAGCGCTCCTGAGCGTGCTTGCGTCGCCGTTCGTCGGGATCTCGAACGACGGGCTCGTGCTGCTGCGCCGCGCGTCGCCGAAGCGGCCGTTGTACGTCGGCATCGAGCGCGACCTGCCCGATTCGTTCCCCGAGCGCGACGCTCAGCTGCTGCGCGCGTTCCGCCAGCGGTACGACAGGCTGACGGCCGCGCTCGGACGGCTCTCGCTCGAGCGTCTCTGCGAGCGAATCGTCGCCGAGCACGACTACGACCTTGCCGTGCTGGCGCGTTGGGACGGACGCCGCCGGTACGCCAACCTTCGCAAGCTCGCGCGCCTCGCCCGCTCCTACGAAGAGCTGCGCGGGCCAGACGTCGAGGGCTTCGTCCAGTTCGTGCGCGACCAGGAGGCCGTGGGCGCCCGCGAGATCGAGGCCGTCGCGGAAGAGGAGGGAGCCGACGCGGTGCGCCTGCTGACGATCCACGCCGCCAAGGGTCTCGAGTTCAAGGTCGTCGTGGTCGCCGACGCAGGGCGTGACAGGGCGCCGCCGTCACAGCATGAGATCCTTGCGCTCTCGGACGGCCGCTTCGGGTTCCGCGTGGCGGATCCGATCACGAGCAAGCCGCGCAGCGCGTACGCCTACGAAGCCGTGCAGGAGCAGCGCAAGCTCGAAGAGCGCGCCGAACGCCTGCGCCTGTACTACGTCGCGATGACCCGAGCGGTCGACCGGCTGATCATCTCCGGCTCGATCGACCCGGCCCGCACCGCCGACGACACGACGCCGATCGGCTGGGTGCTCGGCCGCCTCGACGCGAAGGACGAGATCGAAAAGGCCGGAGCCGAGCCTGTCGAGCTCGAGCGTGAAGGCGCGCGGGTGATTCTCCGGGTCGACCGCTTTGCCGGCGAGCCGGAGCAGGAGGCGGAGGACGTCGTCGATGCGGAAGGCCAGCTGCTCCTCTTCGACGAGGCCGGCGCCGCCGCTCTGCCACCGCTCGTTCCCGCTCTGACTCCGCTCGTCGAAGTCCCCACGCCGCCGCTGCATCGCGTGCGCCGCCTGTCGTTCAGCGCGCTCGCGCTCTTCGACCGCTGCTCGTATCGCTACTACGCGGAACGGGTGGTCGGGATGCGGCCGACAGACGTGCGGCTGGCCGTGCCCGGTACGACCGGCCTCGCCGCTACGGAGATCGGCGACGCAGTTCACCGCCTGCTCGAGCTCGTCGAGTTGCAGCAGCCGGTGACGCCGGCAGACCTCGAGGAGCGCGTGCGTGGCTGGTACCCACGGGTGAGCGGCGAGGAGCTCGAACGCATCGCGCGCTTCGTCCAGTCGTACTGCGACTCGGAGCTCTCGCGGCGCGTTGCGACGATGCCGGGAACGCGGCCGGAGCGGCCGTTCGCCTTCGAGCACGACGGCGTCTTACTGCACGGCCGCCTCGACGTCCTGCAGCTCGACAGCGATCGAGCGGTCGTCATCGACTACAAGACGAACTCGCTGGCCGAGGGGACGCCCGAGGAGATCGTCGAGCACGACTACGGTCTGCAGCGACTTGTCTACGCCCTCGCGTGCTTCCGCGCGGGCGCCAAAGAGGTCGAGGTCGTCTACCACTTCCTCGAGCGATCCGACGCGGTCGTCTCGACGGTGTTCCAGGTCGACGTGCTCCCTGAGCTGGAGGCCGAGTTGAGCGCCGCGATCGCGAAGATCAACGCGGGCGAGTTCCGGCCCACCCCGAGCGAATACATCTGTGCGGGCTGCCCGGCGCTCGACGTCGTGTGCGCAGGCCCGCGGCTGCGCTCGGCTGCGTATGCCGAGCAGTCGCTCGCTACCGTCTGAGCGTCTTGGCCAGGAGCTTCGTGAAGGAGGCGCGCCGGCGCGTCGGCCCGAAGAAGGCGCGCATCCGTGACATCATCGCGCGCCTGGCCGCCGCGCATCCCGACGCGACAATTGCGCTCCGCTCGCGCTCGCCGCTCGAGTTGCTCGTGGCGGTGATGCTCTCGGCCCAGACGACCGACGTGAACGTCAACCGAGTCACCGAGAAGCTGTTCGTGAAGTACCGCAAGCCCGAGGACTACCTGGCCGTCTCGCCGGAGGAGCTCGAGCTCGACATCTTCGCCACGGGGTTCTTTCGCCAGAAGGCGAAATCGCTGCGAGGAACGATGCAGATGCTGCTCACGGAGTTCGACGGCGAGGTCCCAGATCGCCTCGAGGAGCTCGTCCGGCTGCCGGGTGTCGCTCGTAAGACGGCGAACGTCGTCGCCGCCGAGCTGGGCGAGCCGCAGGGCATCGTCGTCGACACGCACGTTCGCCGGCTGTCGCAGCGGCTCGGTCTGACGAAGCAGGAAGATCCCGTGAAGATCGAACGCGATCTGGTCAAGCTCGTGCCGCGCGAGGACTGGGGGCGCTTCCCGCATCTCCTGATCTGGCACGGCCGCCGTGTGTGCCTTGCGCGCCTGCCTCGCTGCGAAGAGTGCGTGCTGAGCGACCTTTGCCCCTCGTCGCGTGTCTGAGCTGCAGCATCCCCAGTCGCGGGCTTTCGAGCTCGTCGCCGACGTCTACGAGCGCGCGAGGCCGGAGTATCCGCCCGGCGCAGTCGCGTGGATCGCGGAACAGCTCGATCTTCGTCCCGGCCGCGACGTGCTCGACCTCGGCGCCGGGACCGGGAAGCTGACGCGTGCGCTGCTGGCCACCGGCGCCAACGTGATTGCTGTCGAGCCAGGCGACGCCATGCGTGCGGAGCTCGAGCGTGTCGTCCCAGGCGCGAAGTCGCTGCGCGGCTCGGCGGAGGACATCCCGCTCGCCGGACGCGAGCGTCGACGGGATCGCCGTCGGCCAGGCGTTTCACTGGTTCCGTCACGACGAGGCGATTCCCGAGCTTCACCGCGTGCTGCGACCGGGCGGCCGCGTTGCGCTCGTGTGGAACTCGCGCGATGCCGAGCAGCCGATTCACCGCGAGATCGGCGACCTGATCGCCGCGTTCATTCCGACCGATCGGCCGCCCGCCGAGTCGTGGCCCGACGCGCTTGCCGCGAGCGAACAGTTCGGGCCGCTCGAAGAGCGCCGCTTCCCGTTCACGCAGGAACTCGACGCCGACCAGCTCGCCGAGCGGATCGCATCCGTCAGCTTCGTCGCTGCGGCGCCGGCCGGGGCGAGGAAGCGGCTCGATTCGGATTTGCGGGAAGTGGTCGCCAGGCTCGGCGGGAGCGTGAGCTTTCCCTACATGTCGGTCGTGTACGTCAGCCGCGCGGTGTGAGCGCGACGAGCAGTCCGCCGTCGTCGTCGTAGGCGGGGAAGAAGTCGCCGGTGACCGGTTTCTCCTGTCCGGCGCGCGTTCTGAGCTCGAGTTGCTCCCCGAGGCGCCTCACGCCCCATTCGAGGGCGAGGGCAGCCGGATCGTGGCCGGCGGCGAAGCCGCTGAGCCCGAACCGCTCGACGACCTGTGCGCCGATCAGCTCCTGCTCGCGGTACCCCGAGAGCTCGAAGACGCCGCGGCCGCTCGCGAGGATGCGCCCATCCTTGTCGCAGACCACGAACCCCGTGTTCGGCGCGGGGTAGTAGTCGTCCATCAGCTCGAACAGGAAGCCAAAGCCGCAGCGGTCGCAGGCGACCGGAACGTTGTCGATCTCCTGGAGCCGGTCGTGGTCGATCGAGCGCTGCTTGCAGTTGGGGCAGATGAAGTACGGCACCCGGTCAAAGTACCGGGGCTAGATCCACCTGCGCCTTTTGAAGAAGACGAGCTGCGCGATCGTCGTCACGACGATCAGGCCCCACGAAAAGGCGTAGCCCCACTGCCAGCCGAGCTCGGGGAAGTGGTGCTTGAAGTTCTGGCCGTAGAGCCCGACGATGAACGTCGGCAGCAGCAGCACGGACGCGATCACGGTCAGCTTCTTCATCACCTCGTTCTGGTCGTTTGCGATCTTGGCCTGCAGGTAGTCCCGGACGCTTGCGATCAGGTCGCGCGAGAGCTCGAGACCCTCGAAGGCGCGCAGGAGCTTGTCGTAGGCGCTGTTGAAGGCGATCTCCACCTCGTGTGGGAAGACCTCCTTGCCTTCCTCGACGTCGACGACGTTGTCGACGACCCGGCGAATTGCGTCGCGTGTGGGGGCGAGGGTGCGCCGGATGTGCAGGAGGTCATGGCGCAGATCGCTGAGACGAACGCGAGTCTGGGCGGCGGGCGAGCTCTCCACCGTGTCCTCGAGCTGGTCGATCTCCTCGTCGAGTGTGTCGATCAGGTCGAGATAGCGCTCGGCGATGTCGTCGACGAGGCGGTAGAACATCATCCCGCCGCTGTCGTCCGGGCGGCACGACTCACGGGCAGGTCGTGGGTCGTACGACGTCTCGCCTGGGGGCGTCTTGCTCACCGTGACGAGCACGTCGTTCGTGACGATGGCGTCGACCTCCTGGTAGAAGACGCGATCCTCCTCCGGCACGGCGACGGCGACGAGGAAGACTCCGAACACGTAGTCGCCGTGACCTTGCAACGTGGGGCGAGGCTCGTCCTCGTGCTTCGCCGGAGCGAGCACGCGGTCGAGTGCAGACTCGTGGATCTCCCGAGGCAGCTTTTCGCGCAGCTCCTCCGGGGTCGGATCGATCAGGTCGATCCATTCGGCCATCGGGCGAGGCTAGCTGCGGTGTCGGCTGGACCGGGTTAGGAGCGCGGTGCAGCTTCGGCTGCCATCAGGTGACCCTCGAGTGCGGCGAGGTACCGCTCCGCGTCGAGGGCGCCCATGCAGCCCGACCCGGCCGCGGTGACCGCCTGCCGGTACACATGGTCCTGCACGTCGCCGACTGCGAACACACCCGGGATGTTCGTCTCGGTCGAGTGCGGCTTGGTGATCAGGTAGCCGGCCTCGTCGTGTTCGAGCTGGTCGAGGAAGAGCTCCGTGTTCGGGTCGTGTCCGATCGCCGCGAACACGCCGTCCGCGTCGAGCTCCCACGTCTCGTCGGTGTTGAGGTCGCGCAGGCGGACGCCGGTGACACGCTCGTCGCCGAGTACTTCGTCGACGACTGCACCGGTGACCCACTCGATCTTGTCGTTGGCACGGGCCCGGTCGACCATGATCTGCGAGGCGCGAAACTCGTCGCGCCGGTGGACGATGGTCACCTTGGCCGCGAAGCGTGCGAGGAAGTTCGCCTCCTCCATCGCGGAGTCGCCTCCGCCGACCACCACGACGTGCTTGTCGGGGAAGAAGGCTGCGTCGCAGGTTGCGCAGTACGAGACGCCGCGGCCCTGGAGCTTTCGCTCCGATTCCAGCCCGAGCTGGCGGGCGCTGGCGCCGGTCGCGACGATCACGGTGTCGGCGCGGTATTCGTCGTTGCCGACCCAGACGCGGTGGGGGCGCTCGGAAAAGTCGACCTTGGTCACGTCGTCGGTGATGAAGTCGGTTCCGAACCGCTCGGCCTGGCGGCGGAACTCCTGCATCATCTCGGGGCCGAGGACGCCTTCGGCGTACCCCGGGTAGTTCTCAACGTCGCTCGTGATCATCAGCTGGCCGCCCCAGTTGAAGCCCTCGATCACGAGTGGCTTCAGGTTGGCGCGCGCAGCATAAAGGGCGGCGGTGTAGCCGGCCGGGCCCCCGCCGATAATGATCACTTCGCGGTTGTCGTTCTCAGTCATGGTCCTCCAGGGTTATTTCCACTTTCTCTGTATTAAACGATTTGGGTCGGCTGAAGCTTCCTCCGGCGGGCCTCTCGGAGGGGCGCCTGATGCTTAGAATCGGCGCGCGAATGGTACGCAGGGGCAGGCGATGGCAGGAACGGTGACCTGGTCGCTCCTTCGGGAGCTCGCCCGCTTCCGGGCGGACAAGGGCTGTGCGATCAGCCTCTACCTCAACCTCGATCCCTCCGATGTCCCGACCGCCGGAGACGCCCAGACGCGGATGAACTCGATGCTGAGCACGCTGGAGAAGGTCGACCGCTCCGACCTGTCGCACGAGCAGCGTTCGGCGATCAAGGCGGACTTCGAGCGGATCGCCGGGTGGTTCGACAACGATTTCGAGCGGGAGGGCTCGCAGGGGCTCGCCGTCTTCGCCGCCGGGCTCGACAACGTGTGGCGGACACTGTCGCTCCCGGCGTCGGTTCCGGACCGCGCGAAGGTCAACAACGGCTTCTATCTCGCGCCGCTCGTGCCGCTCGCAGGCCGGTCCGACGGGACGATCGTCGCGGTGGTCGGGCGAGAGCAGGGCCAGCTCTACCGTCTGCGGGGCGGACGGCTCGAGGAGATCGCCGAGCACTACGACGAGCAGCCGGGGCAGCACGACCAGGGCGGCTGGTCGCAGAGCCGGTATCAGCGGCACATCGAGAAGCTCGTGCAGGAGCACCTGAAGGGCGTCGCGCAGGAGCTCGACCGCAGCAAGCGGCAGCTTCGGGCGCCGAAGATCGTGCTGGTCTGCTCTGAAGAGATGCGGTCGGAGTTCACCGACGCGCTGTCGGCGGATGTTCGTGCTTCGCTTGTCGGGTGGACATCCGCGGAGGCTCACGCCGGCCCGGCGGAGATCCTTCAAGCCGTCGCGCCCGTGTTGGAGCAGGCGGCGTCGCAGGAGGAGACCGACGTGATCGACCGTTGGCGCGAAGAGGCTGGTCGCAACGGTCGCGCTGCGTCGGGCTGGGAGCAGACGCTCGAAGCGGCATCGGATGCGCGCGTCGAGGCGTTGCTCTTCCAGGAAGGCGCAGAGCGTGCGGCGTTCCGCTGTCCTGCATGCGGGCGGGCGACCGTGTCGGACGGAAACTGCCCGCTCGACGGAACTCGCCTCGAGCCGACGGACGCAGGACTCGATCTCGCGGTGCACCAGACGCTTGCGCACGGCGGTGCGGTGTGGGCGATCCGCCATCACGAGGATCTCGCCCCGGTCGAGGGCATCGGCGCGCTGCTGCGGTTCTAGCTAGGCGGCGTTCGCGTTCGTGTCCGCGGCAGACGGCAGGGCGTCGAGCTCGCGGGACGGGAGCTCGATCGTCTGCGGCGGCTGAGTCGCCTTGTCGACCGGCACGACTTCCGGAATTTCCTTGTTGGTGCTCAGACCGTGCTCCGGGAACTTCCGAGCAGAAACGAGCACGCGCCGTTCGAACGACCCGACCGTCTGGTTGTACGCCTGCACGGAACCGTCGAGACGCTTGCCGAGCGTGACGAAGTGCTCGGCCATCGTGGCGAGCCGTTCGTACAGCTCTCGGCCGAGCTCGCTGACGGACCTGGCGCTCTCCGCAATCTGTTCCTCGCGCCAGCTGGACGCGATCGTCCGCAGCATCGTGATGAGGGTGGCCGGGCTCGCGAGGACGATGCCCGAGCTCGCATGCTGCTCCAGCAAGCTCGGGTCCTGCTCGAGTGCAGCCCTGAAGAAGCTTTCGCCCGGCAGGAACATGACGACGAAGTCGGGAGCGGAGTCGAACTGCTTCCAGTACGACTTCGCCTTCAGCGCCGACATGTGGTCGCGGACGTTGCGCGCGAAGTCTGCGAGACGCTGCGCGCGCACCGCTTCGTCGTTCGTTTGGCCGGCATCCAGCAGCGCCTGGATCGGAGTCTTCGCGTCGACCACGACGGTCCGGCCGCCCGGCAGACGGACGACCAGGTCGGGGCGGAGGGTTCGCTCTTCGTCCCCCTGGCCTGTCAGCTGAGCGACGAAGTCGCAGTACGCAAGCATGCCGGCGGACTCGACCGTGTTCTTCAACTGCATCTCGCCCCAGCGGCCGTGAACGGACGGAGCCCGTAGCGCGGTGACGAGGCTGCCGGTCTCGATGCGCAACCTCTCGTTCGTGTCTGCGACCGTCTTCAGTTGGGCGGTCAGCAGCCCGACATCCTGGCGGCGCGCCTTCTCGAGCGTCTTCACCTCGCCGCCGACTCGCTCGAGAGATTCCTTGATCGGCCCGACGAGATTCTCGACCGCCTTCTGACGTGTGTCGAGGTCGTGCTTCGCTCCGAGTTGCAGCTGCGCGAACTGTGCCTTCGCCAGCTCGATGAACTGCTCGTTGTTACCTCTGAGGGCCTCAGCGCACATCGAGCGGAGCTGCGTCGACAGTTCTTCTCTCGCCTCGATCAGCACAGCGACCTTTTCGGCCGCTGAGGAGCGCTCGTGCTCGAGCGCCGACTCGAGGCGTGCGATGTCGGTTCCCATGCGCGCGCGTCCGACGAGCCAGGCGACGGCGGCGCCGAGGGTGAGACCGATGAGGAGAAGTGCGATTGCCATTCGAGCCCGCTAACGATAGGGAGCTCGTCGGACGGACTAGGTCGGGGCGACTACCTGCCGCCCCGACCCCGCAAGATTCAGGTGTTCTCGCGCTCCGCGCGCGCTTCGGCAGCCTGGTTCCGCTGCTCCTGCGCCATCTCTTCGTGCTGGGCTGCACGATCCTCGGCGGCACCCTGCCGCTCCTGCGCGGCCCCTTCGTGCCGCATCGAGGCGTCGCCCATCAGGTCGCCCGCGGCCTTCTTGCCGCGGCCGAGCAGCTTGTCCAGTAGACCCATCTGGCCCTCCAGTTTCTGGTTGGGAACAAGCTTCGTAAGAGGCCAGTATGCAGCCTGCGCGGGCGCGCCAGCCGGTTTTCCCAAAAGAAACGCCAAAGCCGGCGAACCCGAGGGTTCATCGGCTTTGGCAGGACGAGCATATGCCTGGTCTGCGGCCGCCGTCAAGCGCGAAAAACGCGCACGTTGCGAACTTCCGCGGGAGTGCAGTGCCTGTGGGTACCCTTGCCCGCGCTGTGGCCAAGAAAGTGCGCACACCGCCGCCGCCCAGGCGGGTCCAGGCACCGCAGCGGCGCGATCCGCGCAAGAGCGCGCCTGCAGGCGCTAAGAGTGTGGGCCGCCCGCCGTGGCTGTACGCAGCCGCCGGAGCCCTGGCCGCGGCCCTGGTCGCCGGCGCGGTGCTCGCGGTCGTCCTTATCGGTCACAACGGGGGCAGCGCCAAGACACAGGCTACGGCGACGGCGTACAACGCGCTGCCGGGGATCCGCAGGACGAAGGCGCCCTGGCCGCCGGAGTATCGGTTCCTCGCCGACCGCCTGGAACCTCTCGGCCTGACGACGCTCAGCGGCCATAACGGCTTGACCCTCCATTTCCACGTCCACGCCGACATCTTCGTGAACGGCAAGAAGGTGAAGATCCCGGCGCTCGTCGGAATCAACCCCGGGGCGGGGTATCTCACGGAGCTGCACACGCACGACGACTCCGGTGTCATCCACATCGAGGCGCAGAAGTCACGCGACTTCACGCTCGGCCAGTTCTTCGCGGAGTGGGCGGTGTACCTCAACGCGAACCACATCGGCGGCTACTCGGGGCTCAAGTGGTATCTCGACGGCAAGCTGCAGACCGGGAATCCGCAGACGCTCGTCTTCAAGCCGCACCAGGAGCTCGCGTTCGTGGTCGGCAAGCCGCCTGCGAAGATTCCGTCGAGCTACACGTTCCCGGCCGGCGAATAAGAGACGTGCCGGGGGCGGGACTCGAACCCGCACGCCCCCTTTGCGCGTCGCTTGCGATGCGCTCTTTTCTGGCGGAGGCGTGGGCTTTGCCCACGCCTCCATTGCTCGAAGCGGGCGGATCGGCAGAACCCCTCGAGTGCCGGGGGCGGGACTCGAACCCGCACGCCCCGCGAGGGGACACCCGATTTTAAGTCGGGCGCGTATCACCAGTTTCGCCACCCCGGCGCGGTCAGGATACTCGCGCTCCTCGTGGCTTCCCGAGCCTAGACTCCGAGCGTGACCGGGCTCGAAGAGCTTTCCGTGGAGGAGGGGCGACTCGAATGGGACACGCCGCTCTTTCGGACCGCGCTCGCGCAGTTCGAGCAGGCGATTCCGTACGCGGACGTGAACGAGTCGATCGCGGAACGGCTCCGCTACCCCGAAAGAGCGGTGATGGTGACCGTTCCGATCCGCCGGGATGCGGGGCATGTGGACGTGTTCCCGGCCTACCGCGTGCAGCATTCGAGCGTGCTCGGCCCGACGAAGGGCGGCATCCGCTACGACCCGCACGTCACGCTCGGCGAGTGCACGGCGCTCGCGGTGTGGATGACGTGGAAATGCGCGCTGCTGCGACTTCCCTACGGCGGCGCGAAGGGCGGGGTTCGCTGCAACCCGCGTGAGCTTTCGCTCCGCGAGCTGGAACGACTGACTCGGCGGTACACGACTGAGCTTCGCGGCGTGATCGGTCCGCAGGAGGACATTCCCGCGCCGGACATGGCGACGAACGAGCAGACGATGGCGTGGATCATGGACACGTACTCGATGCAGGTCGGTCACGCGGTGCCGGAGATCGTCACCGGCAAGCCGATCTCGCTCGGCGGCTCGCTTTTCAGGCACGAGGCGACCGGCGCCGGCGTCGTGATGGTGATCGAGCGCGCGTGCCAGCGGCTCGGCTGGAACCTCGCCGAGCAGCGCTGCGTCGTGCAGGGGTTCGGCAACGTCGGCGGGATCGCCGCGCAGGAGCTCGTCTCGAAAGGCGCGACGGTGGTCGCTGTCTCCGACATCTCGGGCGGGATCTACTCGGAGGGCGGGCTCGACCTCGCGGCGGTGCGCACCTGGATCGCCGACCGCGGCAGCCTCGACTGCTTTCCGGACGTGCGGCACGTCTCTAACCTCGAGCTGCTCGAGCTGCCGTGCGACATCCTCGTGCTCGCGGCGCTCGAAGGTCAGCTCACGGGTGAGAACGCTCCGCGTATCGATGCGAGGCTCGTCGTCGAGGGCGCGAACGGGCCGACGACGATCGAGGGCGACGCCGTGCTCGGCGAGCGCGGGATTCCGATCCTGCCGGACGTTCTGACGAACGCAGGCGGCGTTACCGTGTCGTACTTCGAATGGGTGCAGGATCTCGGACGGTTGTTCTGGACGCGCGACGAGATCCGCGCGCGCCTTGCGGAAAAGCTGGCCGATGCGTTCGACCGCGTCTGGATGTTGTCCGAGGCGAAGAGCATTTCGCTGCGGCAGGCGGCATTGGTCGCCGGCATCAACGAGGTCGCGGCTGCATTGAAGGCGCGAGGTATCTATCCATGACCGTCGCTCGCCTTCGGCTCGCTCCCGTGAGGGAAACCATGTTTCCCTCACGAGCTCCCTTCTTTAGGGATCGCCTCGACTCACGCGCCGCTGGGATCGCCGCCTGGGCCGAGGAGAACAAGAGGGGAAACCTCCCGGTTTCCCACTTCGCCCCTTCCACCGTTCATCGGCCGGGAGCCGGCCGATGAACCAACATGTGCGAGACGCGATGGTTCCGGAACCGGGTGCACTCGACGTCACCGCGACCGCGCAGGAAGCGGGCGCGCGACTGTCGGAGCCAGCGGTGCGCGCCGTGCTCGTCTGCGACGACGGTCAGCTCGTAGGTGTCGTCACGCGCAAGACGCTCGTCTCACAGGTCGTCGCGCCGGGACGTGATCCTCGCGAGACGAAGCTCGGCGAGATCGCCGAGCCGCCCCTGCTCACACTCGATGCGTCGATGAACCTCGAGGAGGCGTTCCGCGCGCTCGAGGAGCAGGACTTCGAGCGCGTGCCGGTCGTCGAAGACGGGCGGCTCGTCGGGATCCTGTCGCGAACCGTGCTGCAGCGTCGGCTCGCCGAAGATGAGCCGCCTGTCCCGGAAGAGCCGCTCTAGCTAGACGTCGCTCGCGGGTTGTCGCCGGCGACGTTCGTCGAGCTCAGCCCAGCCGCGGTCGACGAGCTCGCGAAGGCGGCGCAGGTTCGCATCCGATTCGGCGCGCCACTGTCGCTCTTTCGCGATCTCTTCAGGAGTTCTCTTCTTCCTCTTCATCACCGCCGTCTCCCAGCAGCAGGTCGTGAATTTGCTCCAGCTCCAGGCGAATGTCGCCCAATACACCCATGATAGTCAGGACTTCCTCGCGATAGATGAGCACCTCCACTCAGCAAGAGTTGCGGAGCACGCAGGTGTTCGCAAGACGGCCGTTCGGGACCCGCCCTAGCAGCAGGTGTAGGCGCCGGGCGGTGCCGCGCCCTCTTCCTCTTCGGGCAGCTCCGCTGCGGCGAGCGCCGCGCCGTCGAGGATGTCGCGCTCGCTGACTTCGAGCTCGGCAAGGTCGAAGTGCGCGAGGAGCTCGCGCGCGATGAGCGCGCCGCCGACGATCACCGGAGCGCGGTCCGGATCGAGCGGTCGCAGGGTGCGACGTTCGGCGACCGGCACCGACGCGAGCCGCTCGAGCTGAGCTCCCAGTGCTTCCGCGCCCAGGCGGAATCCGTGGATGCGGTCGCGGTCGTACTCGTCCAGGCCGAGGGCGAGGCCGGCGAGGCTGGTGATCGTCCCGGCGACGCCGATCTCGGAGCGCGTGTCGCTGCGGATCTCGTCGGGGACGCGCTCCGCGAGCAGCGCGCGCACCGCTGTCGCCGCATCGTCGAGCTCTGCCACCGTCGGTGGATCGGAGGCGAGGAACCGCTCCGTGACGCGAACCGAGCCGATGTCGAGGCTCTCGTGCCAGCGAACGCCGTCGGGACCGCCGGCGACGAGCTCGGTCGAGCCGCCACCGATGTCGATGATCATCGTTCCGCCGTCGAGCCTTCGTTCGGACGTGACGCCGCGGAACATCAGCATCGCCTCGTCGTGCCCGGACAGGAGGCGAGTCGTGAAGCCGTAGCTCCACTCGATCTCGCCGAGAAACGCCTCGCCGTTTTCAGCATCGCGCACTGCGCTCGTCGCGATCAGCAGCGTCCGTTCCGCCCCGAGCTCCTCGGCGGTTCGGCGAAAGTCCGAGAGCACGTTACGCACGCGTGCGACCGGCACGGGCAGGAGGCGACGGCGCTCGTCGACACCCTCGCCGAGGCGCGTGATCCGCGTCTCGCGCGCGACGTCCGTGACCTTCCCGTCGCTTACGTCCGCCACCAGCAGGCGCGTGGAATTGGTGCCCAAATCGACCGCTGCGACACGATTCATGGGACACGACTGTATCCCCGTGCCCCTGGGTAGAGTCACCCGGATGGACCGAGCCCGCCGTCTGCTCCACAAGCTCGATCCGGTCTTCCAGATCGGCCTGGTGATCTCCCTGGCGGAGGTCTACCGCCTCCTGCGCCGGCTCATCCCCACGGACTGGCCGCAGGCGATCGCGAACGCCCAGCACGTCGAGCAGCTCGAGCGCGTCGGCCACTTCGCGTGGGAAGAGACGATCCAGGACTGGTTCCTCCGCTTCCCCGAATTGGTCAAGGGGATGAACTGGTTCTACCTCTCGAGCCACTTCGTGGTGACCGGGGCGTTCTTCGTCTGGCTCTACTGGCGCGACCGCGAGGGCTTCTCGATCTTCCGCGACGGCTTTCTGTTGGCGACGGCGATCGCGCTCGTGATCCACTGGCGCTTCCCGACCGCGCCGCCCAGGCTCGCCGGCCTGGGGATCAAGGACACGATCGACCTCTATTCAGGCGTGAACATCGGCAAGCCGCACGCCGAGCGCTTCTCGAACCCGGTCGCTGCGGTGCCGAGCCTGCATGCCGGCTGGGCGCTCGCCCTCGGCACGGGACTCGTCCTCTATGCGCGGAGCTATTTCCTGAAGGTGGTCGGAGTGCTGTATCCGTCGGCGGTGATGCTGACGATCGTCGTGACCGGCAACCACTTCATCTTCGACGCCGCCGCCGGCGCGCTGGTGATGGCGGTTGGCTTCGCGGCCACGGCTCCGTTCCGCGTGGGCGTGCGCGAGCCGGCGTACGCCCGTTCGCGCTGATCCGCGTGTAACGCGAGGCCGGCTCGCGGGACGGTAGCTGCGACATCGGGAGACGAAAGGAGATTCCAATGAAGCAGCAAGCAGGCGGGTTTGTCTACGTGCAGACGAATGACGCAGAGCACAACGAGGTCGTCGTCTTCGCGCAACGCTCGGGCGGCGCGCTGAAGCGGCTCGACTCGTATCTCACCGGCGGCAAGGGTTCCGGAGAGCCCCACCTTCCTTCGCAGAGCTCGGTCGTCCTCGACGGCGAGCGCTTGTTCGTGACGAATGCCGGCAGCGACGACCTAACCGTCTTCGCCGTCCGCGGTGACAAGCTGGAGCTGCTCGACCGCGCAGCTTCGGGAGGCAAGACGCCTCGAAGCGTGGCCGTTCACGGCGAGCGCGTGTACGCGCTCAACACGGGGGAAGCGCCGAACCTCGCCGGCTTCGGGCTCGAGCGTGACCGGCTCGTCGCGATCGACGGGTCGTCGCGCGGAGCAGGCGAGGATCCTGCCCAGGTCGCGTTCAGCCCGGATGGACGGATGCTGCTCGTCACCGACCGCGCGGACAAGATCCACGCCTTCGCGGTCGGCGCCGATGGGTTGGCGCATGATCCCGTGACGCACAATTCGTCCGGTATGACGCCGTACGGCTTCGACGTGCGCGCCGATGGAGTGCTGGTCGTGACCGAAGCGGCGGGTGCGCAGGCGGGCAAGGCGTCGGCTTCCTCCTACAAGCTCGGCGACTCGGCGGAGCTCGCACCGGTGAGCGGCGCCGTCGGCAACACGCGCAGCGAGGTCTGCTGGGCCGCGATCAGCAAGGACGGACGTACCGTCTTCGTCACGAACTTCGGAGACGGGACGATCTCGACGTATGCGATCGCAGACGACGGTAGCCTCGAGTTGCGCGAGGCGATTGCGGCCACAACGGTTGACGGCACGCCGGGAATTCGCGACGAGGCACTCAGCTCCGATGGCCAGTACCTCTACGCGCTCCACGCGGACACAGGCCGGGTCTTCGGCTGGAAGGTTGGCGACGACGGCGAACTCGAAGCGGTCGGCTCGGCCAACGGCCTGCCGCTGACGGCTGCAGGGCTGGCCGCGAGCTAGCCCGGTTTCACGCCCGGCGAGCTATAATTCGCCCCAAGCGACGCGGGGTGGAGCAGTCAGGTAGCTCGCCGGGCTCATAACCCGGAGGTCGCAGGTTCAAATCCTGCCCCCGCTACTTCAAGAAGGCCCGCCCCTCCTACTGCCGTCAGGGATACCCAGCGGGAGCGGTTGAGAGCCATCAGCGCGCGCCGTCCTGGTACTGCGTTGATCATACGAAGCCGGGATCCTGTGCGCATGGCCGACCACTGGCGACTACGTCGCCGAGCCGTCGGGTGCGGGGTGGTTCGCGAGGGTTGCTTGCAGCAGCGAGCGCGCCGACCACCGCATCACAATGGCCGCCTCTTCGCGGGAGAGACCGGCAATGTCGGTGAGCCAAACCAACGCTTCGATGCCCATGCCTGACCTGATCGCGAGGACGAGTCGCCGTAGCTCCGGTTCGGGGATCCGGCCGCGCAGCGGCGCGAGCGCCTCCTCGATCCAGGCGACTGCTCTACCGGTTCGGAAGGGCAGGTCGCCGTGCTGCGCGGGATTCGGCTCGAGCGAGAGCCGCAGGTGGGCGCGCAGCTCTGGTTCGTGCTCGAGGATTTGATCGGTCAGTGCTGCGGCGACGGCTTCGAGTCGCGCCGCGGGATCCGCGGGAGCCGGTTCGGGGAGAAGGGAGTCGGCCGCAAGCTCGGGGAAGGTGGCGAGGACGAGGGCGCGCTGGTTCGGGAAGTAGCGATAGGCGGTTGTGCGCGAGACGTCGGCGGCGTCCGCGGCCTGTTCGACGGTGGGCGTTATCCCCTCGGCCAGCAGGTTGCGGGCGGCCTCGACCACCGCGGCGCGGGTGCGCGCCTTTTGGCGTGTGCGTCCGGTCCGTTCATATGGGATTGACATATTCATGATGGTACTGTAGTCTCATGGTACTCGAGTCCCATCTACCACCGGGCCGGCTGACCCCCCGGAAGGAGCAGAGTTGATGAGCAGCGTCACAGCGAGCGTCGGTTCTCGGCGAGACAGGTTCTGGTGGCAGGGCAGCTTGATGGAGATCAAGGCCCGCGGTGAGGACACCGGCGGTGCTTTCGGACTGGTGGAGGCACGCTTCCCGCAGGGGTTTGGCCCACCCCTCCACGTCCACAGCCGCGAGGACGAGGCCTTCTACATCATCGAGGGCGAGATCCGCTTCTGTCAGGGCGACGAGGAATTCGTCGCGAGCGCGGGGGCGTGGGTCTGGGGCCCGCGGGGAGTGCCGCACGCGTTCAAGGTGGAGTCGGCGACCGCCCGCGCGCTCGTCGTCGTCTCGCCCGGGGGGTTCGAGCTTATGTTCGAGGAGGGCGGCCTTCCGGTCGGAGAGTCGGTCGAGCCGCCGGTGCAGGAGTACGACCCAAAGGCGGCGATCGCGCTCTCGCACCGGTTCGGGTTCGAGGTCGTCGGGCCACAGCTCAAGTAGCGCCGCGCCGGTAACAAGCCCGTAGCAATTGTGCTACGGTATCCCGATGGAGCGGATTCCCCAGCGCACGCTGCGGAACGAAGTCTCGGCCGTCCTTCGCCGGGTGATGGCGGGAGAGCGGCTACGCGTGACGGTCGCTGGACGCGATGCCGCCGATCTGGTGCCGATCGAGGAGGCTCCGGTCTGGACGAGCGGGGCGCGGGCGCGCGAGCTGATCGCAGCGGCGCAGGCCGATCCCGGTCTCGCCGGCGAGCTCGCCGTGGCGTTCGCCGATACGACCGAGCAGCTCTGACGCGTGCGCGCGCTGCTCGACACCTCGGTGTTCATCGCGCGCGAGCAGGGGCGGCCGCTGGGAAAGCTTCCCGACGAAGTCGCGGTGAGCGTGGTCACGATCTCGGAGCTGCGGTACGGGGTACTTGCGGCCGTCGACTACGAGACGCGGGCGTTGCGGTTGAGCACGCTCGAGGCCGCGGGAAGCCTGGGCGCGCCGCTCGTAGTCGATGAGCCGGTCGGTGACGAGCTCGCCCGGCTGCGGGTGGCGCTGAAGGCGATCGGCCGCTCGATGAAGGTGATGGACGCATGGATTGCTGCCACCGCGATCGCCCACGAGGCTGCCGTCTGCACGCAGGACGCCGATTTTGACGCCGCGCGCGATGCCGGCTTGCTCGAAGTGGTCGCCGTATAGTTAATGGTCGCGCAGGAAGGAAGTGAGGGGAATCAAAGCGTCTCAACCTCGGTGAACATCCCGTCCCGCTACTGCTGATGCATCAATGCAGTTGCGCGGAGTAGTTCTCGGGGAGGGCGCGAGCGACCGACGCGCCGTCGAGACGCTTGCGGGTCGACGTGGCCGCGACCTCAAGGCCGAGGGCATCGACGTCGTGCCGATGGGCGGCTTCGGGAACCTCCCACGCCTGCTCGGGCAGTACCACGACGTTCCGCTCGCGGGGCTCTACGACGTCGGCGAGGAGCGCCACTTTTTGCGGGCGTTGGGCTGCGACGATCGCGCCGAGCTCGAACGCGCTGGGTTCTACGCTTGCACGCGCGACCTCGAGGACGAGTTGACGCGGGCGGTGGGTCCGGAAGGAATGGAGCGGCTGCTCGCAGAGCAAGGGGAGCTGCGCGCGTTCCGGACGTACCAGAAGCAGCCTGCGCATCGCGCTCGGCCGCTCGAGGAGCAGTTGCACGGCTTCATGTGGAATCGCAAGCAGAGGTACGCCGTGTTGTTGGTGGAGGCACTCGACCTCGAGCGCGTCCCGCGGCCGCTCGATCGCGTCCTAGCGCACTTCTAGCGTGCAGGGACGGCTAACGTCGTCGGTGGATGCCTAGGCTTCGTCGCTGGGGAAGGAAGCTTGGGCTGGTGCTGCTCGAGTTGCTCGCCGTACTGACAATCGGTTCGCTCGTCTACAACGCGGCGACGGCGGACAGTGTCAAGCCGGCGACCTCGCTCTACCGAGGACCGTTCGCGCGCGTGGACGGAAAGCTGGTGGCCTACCGACGCTGGGGAACACACGGAACGCCGATCATCTTGCTCGGCGGTTTCGTCGTCCCGAGCTCCGTCTGGAAGGGGGTGGGGGAGTTGCTCGGTCGCGACCACCGGGTATTCGCGCTCGACCTGCCGCCGTTCGGGTACTCGGAGCGCAAAGGCCCGTACACGCTTCGCGGCTGGGTCGACATTGTGCGGGCGTTCGAGACGCGCTTCGACCTGCATCGTCCGGTCCTCGTTGGCCACTCCCTGAGTGCAGCCGTCGTCGTCGCTGACGCGCTTTGGCATCGCGCGGATTCGAATGGCATCGTTCTGCTCGACGGCGACGCGATCTCGGCCGGAGCGGCGCCGTCGTGGGTCGGCAAGGTCCTCGTCGGACCCTGGGTTACGAGCCTCTACCGGCTCGCGACGAGGTCGGACTGGGTCTTCCGCCGCGGTCTCGCCGGCGCGTATCCACACCATCCTCCGTTCACGCGTGCGTTTCTCGACGAGTGGAAGAGGCCGTTCCAGGTGCAGGGAACGCTTGATGCATTCCGGGCGATGTCGCGGTACGGGATCCAGGGCTTTCAGTTGTCGCGCTTGCGTAGCGTGAAAGTGCCTGCGCTGGTGTTGTGGGGTGCGCAGGACACGGTCGACTCCGTTCCCGCCGGACGCAAATCGGCGCAGGCACTGCGGGCGCCGTTCCACCTGCTCGCGGGGGCCGGACATCTCTCGATGCTCGCCGCAGCCGGAGCGATCGCAGGCGAGATCGACTCATTCGCGCGACGCTGAGGCGCGTCGTCGCATCATCGGGTGAAAGTACGCTCGCGCACTCCACTAGCGCGTCGCTAACACAGCGAGCCAAACAACCGCGAGGGCCATTCCAATGAGTCCAAGGACTACGCAGCGGGTCGCCGTATGCCCGACCGACCCGTCGGGCCCGTAGAGACGCCAACGTCCTGCGATTCCGCCCCCGATCACGACGGCTGCGGACACGATCAGCAGTGCAATTGCGACAGCCTGCACAATTCTGACTTACCCGTTCTCTTCAGGGGACATTCCTGAACACTCGCGCAGGCGACGCGGGGTGTCTCTTTTGGTCGCCGCGCTAGGCTCGGCCCATGTCATACCCCCAGCTGCCCGCTCCGGCAGACACGTGCTTCATTTGCAATCAATCGGTCAACTTCGCCTGTTCCTGGGATTTCGCGGTCTCGTGGAGCGGTCTCCTCCCGCGTGGTGCGAAAAGGCCCTCAGCCTTGATGTGGGTGCACGAGGATTGCGCGCGCCAAGCCGCACACCCCGAGCACGAGATCCAGGCGGCTCGGACAACCGACGAGGTTGAGTGACATTCCCAAACACTGGCGCAGGCGAGGATGAGTCTCTTAGCGGAACTCGCGCGGTGCCGCTCTACGATGCGTGCAATGCCGAGGCCCCCTCAGATGTCGCGTCGGCTACGACTGACCTGGTGGGCGTTCGTAGCAATCATCGCTACCACGACCGTGCTAATCAGCGCCGCGGAGGTGGGCATCGCGGAGCGGCTTGACAGTCGGGTCGGTGTTGCAGGCGTACTCGCTGCGTGCGGGCTGGTCTTCGCGGTTCTCTTGTGGGTAGCCTCGAAGCTCGACAAGTGACGACCGCGCCCAGGGGACATTCCCGAACACTGGCGCGGGCGGTCGCTACGCCCCACAAGCGCCCGTTGCTTCCCAGGCGGGGTCGCTGCAGAAGTAGTCGTCGCTCTGGCGGTTCGTGACGATGCCGTTCCGCAGTCGTAGTTCACCGGTCTGGCCGACGTGCATGGCTGGCTGGTGGGACGTCAGGTAGCGCTTGAACTGTGTGACTCGGTACGTCGCGGTGGCCCTGGTCGCGGTTCCGGTGACGTCCAGGATCTGGAAGGACAGGTCGTAATCGCGTGTGCAGCAGCCCGCATCTGCGTACTCGCTGCCTCGTCCCGCTGGCGAGATGCGGAGGCCGCGTGTGTGGCCACCCCAGTAGCCGACGAACGTCGCGAGGCTTGCCTTCGGGAATGCGCGCGGCGGCGGAATTGGTTCAGGGACGCCGCCGCGCAGGCAGGCGAGGACGGCTTTCTGCCACGGTGCGGCGGGCGTTTCCGTAGCAACGATGACGTTGCGGACGATGACGTGGCGCTCGTAGTAGACCAACTTGGCGTAACCGCGCGCCCTGCGCTCGGTCTTGAAGAACGTCAGGGTGACCCCTTGCCAGCCTCCGTTCGCTCCCTTGTATGCGTACAGCGTTCTCACTGCCGCAGGTACGACGCGACCCGGCTTTGCGCGATAGACGAAGAGCGTGGGGCCGGGCGGCCTAGAGGGCGGGAGGCCAACGAGCGCCGTCGGGAGGCTCCGAAGGCACGGCTCGGTCGCCGCGGCCGTGTACGGCGTTTGGCCCGCGCTGACTCGACCCGCAACGGAGACCGCCGCAGCCAGCACGACCAGAGCGACAATGCCACGCGACGCGGGTGAACCCACCGCCGCAGGCTACGCGCGTGACGGGAAGCACGGCCACCCCAAATCGGGTGAGCGGATGCTCTGGCGTCATTCCCGAACACTGGCCGCAGGCGGCGAGAGTCTCTGATGCGAGCCTTCGGGCCTCCCTCGCTGAGGGGTCGCAAAGCACGTCCAGGAACGCAACAATTGGATCGTGCGCCGAAAGCTTCTTTGGATCGTCAGGGGCGTCCTGATCGGGATCGCGATCCTCGCTGCCCTAGCAGCCGGCGCGGTGGCCCATGGACAGGCCCGCGAGTCAGCGATGACGTCATGTTCCCCGACTCCGAGCGAAGTCCGGATGGGAGCGACGGCGGTGGTGACGGTGGAGTCGCGCTTTCTACCGTGGAAGTTCACGTGTGTCTTCTGGAGTCGATCAGGTCACCTGCTCGCGAAGAGGCACGCGCCTTACGAGCCCCCATGGCCGTGGCGCTGAACGCAGACTCCGGTCACAACGGAGTCCATCACACTCAGGGGACATTCCTGAACACTGGCGCAGCCGGTCGCTCTCTGCCCTCCCCATGGAATCGCGTAGTCCCGCCGACGCGAAGTGGAATCGCGTTCAGGGCGCCGTGCATGTTGCCGATACCTGAGGTCATGTTGCGTTACGCCGGGTTCAGGGGGGTCACCTGGGATGCCGAGCGGTACCTGCATCTCTTGTCTATCTCGTCACCCATTGCGCCGGGTGCGCTGATGATCTGCGGCAAAGAACTTCCGCAACTGATCATCGCGGACACGGAGTGCGAACCTGGGGTAATCGAAAAGGGCATGTGCCCACGGTGTGACAAGACCTTCTGGAAGGTCTGGCGACGCAGACAGGACGATTTCGCGGCGGACGTCGCGCGTGACCTCGAACAGCTTCAAGTCACAAACGACATCCCTCTCGAGTAGTGCGAGCCAGCCCCGTCGCTCGGGTGACATTCCCGAACACTGGCCCGGGCGACAGGCGCTCACGATGTCCCCTTTCGAGTGGAGTACGGCCAACGGTTCGCCGCGTGAAGCTTGCTGACGGCAAGCGCAGCCGCACAGGCACCGACCAGTGCGACGAGAACACCGGGAACGAGATAACCGTGTACCGCCTCGACTATGCCGACGGGAATCCCGGCGAGCCCGATCGGAATAATGACGTAGCTGGCCCTGGCGAACGCGTCGCTTATGCGGCGAGTCTAAGGCCTGACGCCAATGTCATCCGCTCGGGTGACATTCCCCAAACGTTGGCCCAGGCGATGACTAACCTACGGCGGCTGGCCGTGCAGCCGGTAAGGGGCCGTTCCGGAGCCGCAACGTCGCGAAGGCGGCGTCGCAGGCTGAAGACTGCAAGTAGACCCGGGCTTGGCCCGCCAGCCTCTCAAGGGACATTCCGGGACACTGGCGCAGGCGACTCGATTCCTACCTGCACCCTGATCGTCTTGCGAGCTCGACCGCCATCGCCGTCGTGGCTTGGCCGTTGCCGTGCCCGTGGATGCTCGCCAAGTAGATCATGCCGCTGCAGCGAACGAAGGCTGCTGTGTGGCTTCCGTTTGGGCCGCCGGCCGGGTAGGGCGGGTATTGGTAGACGCTGACGGCGTATCCCTCAACCCGCGACCGCGCGACGAGGTGCGGAAGCCCCTTCACCTCGTTTTGGGCGTCGCTAAGCATGTGTAGGCGGACAGCCTGTGGCGTTCCGCCTCCTGCGATCCAGTGAAGGTAACCGGGGCCGTTATCCCCGTTATTGAAAGTAATCGCCCAGAACCCAGGGGCGAAGTCGAGCACGCCCGACAATCCCGGATGCCGGACGTACCGGGTCATTGGGATGAGCGCCGGGCACACAACGCGCACCTGGGTGCGCCGCTGTGCCTCCAGGCACGCCGATCGCACGATCGCGGGTTGGGCGTGTACAAGATGGATCGTCAAGGAGGTAGCCGATGTACTGGTGGTCGGACCGATCGCAGTCGCATGTCCACATCCACAGACCACAATCGCCACGAGCACTGCCGCGGATGCCGGACAGAGGCGGTTCATCTGCACGGAATCGCGTTCGGGGGACACTCCCGAACACTGCCCACGCGACGGTCGTGCCCTTCAGTCGAGCCAGACGATGCTCACGAACCGCCGCCCTGCCGCGCAGCTTTGGGTCGATTCCGACCCGGACGAATGGGTCGACGTGCAACGCCAGCGGAAGCCGATCGCCGAGCAGACGCCAGCGCGACCATATGTGAACCGAGCGCACTCGAGAGCAACCTTTCGTCCGGCACTGCAAGTGATCTGCTTGACTCCGAGGTCGCGGCTGTGCACCGAGCTGTCCCCGGTCCGCGCGGAGGCACGCACCTTCGACCCACCGACGTCGAAGCGGCGTTGCCCGACGCACACCCGACCACGACCGCGACGAGCAGCGACCCGAGGATGACCGCCAGTCCTTTAGTGGCTGTCGCTGCTTTACCAGGCTCTCTGCGCACCTAGTCCTCATCGGCGCCACCACGAGAATCTTGATCATCGCATCGTCGGCTCTTCGGGGACATTCCCGAACACTGGCCCATAGGAGGTTCAGTACCCTGGATAGCTGAGATCCCGGTGGGGCCGCCCGGTGACCGGCCCCACCGGATAAACGTTGCGTGACCGACAACGCGCTTAGAGTCCCGCGCACTGGCCGATCTTCTGTCCGCCAACCGTGTTCGGCTGTCCGCCGTCGTCGGGGTTCACTTGCGCAGCAGGTGTGTTCCGCTGGCAGATCAGGTTACCGCTGACCACGTTGGTCATGACCTCGCTGGAGTCGGAGTCGACGACTCCCGGGACGGGAGGATCGACAAGCCCGTTGATAACGCTCGTGTTGTTCGAGAAGATCAGGTTGCCGCCGACGTGGTCACGGATGACTCCGATCCAGCCGCCTGTCCAGCCCTGGATGACCATGTTGCCATCGACCGTGATGTCCTTGGTCGGGTAGTTGCGGAACTCGCCAGCCACCCCGCCGCCGCCACCGTTGGAAATCAAGTTGCCATGCACCGTCATGAAGCTGAGGTACATGCTCAACGGCTGGTCGGCGATGATGTTTCCAGCCACCGTCGTGTGCTGCCCGGAGAACGGGTTGTAGCTCCCAAGGCCCAACACCGCGCCCCTACCCACCTTGACGTTCCCTTCAATGGTGACGCTTGCGGTCGAGAAATCATGATCATTGAGGAAGGCACCGTCGGCGACCGTGAGGTTGCGGGTGATCGTGACAGGAGCGCCCGCCCACCAGCAGAAGCCCGTCACGGTGACGCTCGTGTACGTGCCACCAGCAATCGGGCCGCCGCTACAGGTCGTCGATCCCGGAGGTGCCGCCACAGACGAACTCACAGCGGTTAGACCGCAGAACACAAAAAGCGCGACAAGAAACCACATCTTCCGCATTTCTCTCCCCTCTCGTAGAAGGTGCAGCGGACGCCCGCTACAAGCAGCGATCTTACGGACTGACCATGACTTGCGCTCAAGGGACATTCCCGAACACTGGCGCACCGGAGGGTGCACTCGCTAGGCGGCGTACGCGAGCGCCGAAGGCGTCTGGCGGCCCACAATCGCGGGGGCCTTGTGAACCAGTTCGTCGTTGTTTAGAGCCTCGACCATGAAAAGGGCGAAGTCGACGCGGCGCGTGATGTTGCTCTTGAGAATGGGATCACCCACGTGCCTGCTCCACACGGGCAGGCCCTGACTCTCGCCCTCCTCGAGGTCGCTGCCGCGTACGACGGTCCACCGCGTGTCGCTGACAAAGATCCGCCGGGCCGCCTCCACCTGGTCGTCGAGATCGGCGAAGCGAGCGAGACGCGCAAGCGGGCCGAAGACCTTCACGAGGGTCTTGAGCTTCAGCGAGTACACGTCCTGGCCGTCGAGGGTGATGTGCCATCCGCACGAGAAGATGAGGCGCGCGCTTGGAGGGGCATAGTCGAGCACCGCCTGGGTCGTTCCCGTCGAGTACCCGTGGACGCCTCGCGGGGTCATCACGACGAGAACCCCGTCGCATCCCGCGACAGCGCGCTTGATGACCTCGCGGTCGTCGGTTGCTCCCGGGATGACAGTGATGCGCCCATTGAACGCGTTGAGCTTGCCCACGCTTTGCTCGCGGCACACCCCAACCACCTCGTCACCGCGATCCAGCGACTGCTGGACCATGTACTGCCCAAGCTTCCCAGAAGCCCCGACGATGCACACTCTCATCTCTGCCTCCCATCAGTTGTCAGGCACCAAATTTGGCCTGCATTGCGGGCACGACACGAGAAAGAGAACGCTGGCGTCACCGAGGCTCAGCAGGGCCGGCCTCAGAGCAGCGGCGTGAGCGAAGGCTTACCCGCGTTTGTATCTAGCTTCAGAATACTGCGCGCCGACATGAAACTTCCCCGCACGCTGGCGCAGGCGATCTGCGCCGATCAGTTCCCAACGGCCGGGTCGGGCATAAACTCCCGGACTTCTTGCGCACAGCGGCAGGCGACGGCGGTCTTGGCCGCCCACTTCAGCGCCTCCGCTCGTGATGCCACGTCGACGACACAGAAGCCGCCGACGGCCTCCGGGTAGGCACCGTCTGTGGACGTCCCGTCGATGGACACGACCGTCGCTTTCTGGTTTTCCAGTCCGCCGCCGAAGACCCACGCGCCGGCGTTCATGGCTTCCTCGATCACCTCGTGCGCGGCCTTAGCCACGGCGGGCATGTCCTCATCGGGGATGTGGTCCATCGCGTGGGCATCGAACGAGATCAGGTACCTCGGCATCGCATGACTCCTCTCTCGGCGGCCTTTTCCGGCTGCCCGTAGATGTTGCTCTCGAAGGTAGACCGCTCGGCCACCCGTAGCTCATCGGCCTCTGCCGAGGCTGGCACGTCCTGGTCGCAGAGGTGGCTCGAGTGGTGTTCCAAGCCGTTGTGGCCCAGCGTCGTCCTCTAGAACCCACGGCATGGGTGGAACGGAGAGGACGGGCGATTTTGCGATCGCGATAATGGCCGCGTGGCCCTGCAACGGATGGACAACGTCGGCATCGTGGTGGAGTCGCTTGACGCCGCTATCTCTTTCTTCGCCGAGCTGGGCCTCGAACTCGAAGGGCGAGCCATGATCGAAGGCGACTGGTCGGGGCGCGTCACTGGACTGCGCGACCAGCGCGTCGAGACAGCCATGATGCGTATGCCGGACGGCCACGGCAGGATCGAACTGTCGCGCTTTCTCACGCCGCCTCCGGTCGCGGACCACCGGAACGCGCCGGTAAATGCTCTCGGCTATCTCCGCGTCATGTTCGCTGTGGACGACCTCGACGAGACGCTGGCCCGGCTCAGCGAGCACGGCGCGCAGCTCGTCGACGAAGTGGTCCAGTACGAAGACGTGTATCGGCTCTGCTACATCCGCGGTCCCGAGGGCATTCTCATCGGGCTCGCTGAGCAAATCGGCTGACGCGCCCGAGCGCTACACGATCGCCGTGAGCAGGTCGGTGAGACCGGCAGGATCCTCGACCTGCGCATCGTGTCCCGCTGCGAGTTCGCGGTAAGCCCAGCCGGCTGCCCGAGCGCGCTCGGCGCAGGGTTCAACCGGAACGCCGCTCTCGAGGCAGCGGATGTAGGCCCGCGGAATCGTCGGGGATCCACCGCTCAGTTGCGCCGCTTGTTCGAATGTTCCCAACGGCTGGCCGACGGTTCGCTCCGCATACCAAGCCCCGTGCGTAGACGCCGTCTCTTCAAACGAGAATGGCACCGGCACGACGCCATCGATCGCCGACGCGCGCAGCATTGACGTCCACTCCGGCGGCAGCAGGTCGAACAGCGACTCCCCGTCCTGCGGAACGAACGCATCGACATACACGACGCACCTGAGCCGGTCCGGAACGCGCTCCGCGGCACCTGTTACGACCATGCCGCCGTAGCTGTGTCCACACAGCACCGCATCCGTCAGCCCCTCGAACTCGAAATGGCGGACAACGTCCTCAACGTGGGTGGTAAGCAGCGTTCGTCGACGACAGATGCATCCGCTCGCCTAGACCAGTCAGCGTCGGACGCGTCACTTCGTGTCCCTGCTCCCGCAGCAAGCGTTCGACCTCGCGCCACTCCCAGCCGCCGCCCCAGCTTCCATGGATGAGCACGAAGGTCGCCATCGGCGCAGACAATAATCCGGGAGTCCAGCAGTCGTTCGCCTGTTATCGCGCGAGCCGGAACGAGCGGCCGACGGCAAGCGCTTCAGCAACGCGTTTCGCCGAGGTCGAGTCTCCGACCAGCACGTTCACTTGGTACGCCTTACCACCAAGGGCGAGCGAAGTGGCTGCTCCGCGACCCGCGTAGCACTCGAAGGTCCCTCGCTTCGCCGAGGTCAGCGCCTTGAGCGGCCCGCGCCCCGGGTTCATCCGGCCGCCTCCGCTCGTCGCGGTCTTCCAGCCGACGACGACAACGACGGCTCCGCGCGCCGGCACGCGATACGCGGCGATCTGGCAGTGCGTCGGCTTCGGCACTACTCCGGCGGTTCCGACAACTAACAGAGTGCGCGGGTCGGTGACAGTGCCGTCTCCAGCCGCCGCGACTCGATGCCACGACTCTGGCATGGTCAACGCAACGCCGTGAGCACGCACGGCCCGGCCTCCACCGCCGTTGGCAACGGCGATGAACACGAGCGCCAGCACGGCTGAGGCGAATAACCTCATCCCCAACGCCATCTATGGAAGACCGCCCCTCGTTCGCGGGTCGCCGTAGCGATCGACGATCGCAGCTCGCTCTGAACGCATCGTCCGCGAGCACGGAGCGCCTGGGACTGAGCCGTCCCAATCGAAGACTACCATCACCTGTCCCGCCGCGCTCGGGCGGGATTCCCAGAAGTTCGGCAACAGCCAAACAGGCGGCGGCGAAGTGATCTGGCGCGTCTCAAGTGGGCGCGAGTGACGCGGAAGTGGCGACTTCACCTCTATGACAATCGACATTACCTAGCGAGGACGTGTTGAGACGAGCCGACATGGGGGCGGCAGAGTAGATGCCGAAGCGTTCCACCGGAGCAGTGCTCAGCGCGTTTCGCGCTTCCGTCGAATGCCAGCCGTGCGGATAGCTCCGATGGCCATCCGGGCTCGACCGTGTCACGCCAGATCTCCGCTCTCAAAGTAGCTCGATCCATACTAGCATCGCATTCCTCTCCCGGGCGCAGAGTACTGCAAGTGAGGTCCCTGATCAGCCTCGTGAGTCGCTAGATCGTCCTGCCGTCGATGGTTACGAGGTCACTCGCGGCTAGTATCCTGCGAGTGAAGGTCACTCCCGAGGACGCGCGCCGCTTTCTCGTCGCGCGGCACTTTCTCGCGCCTGCGCGGTCCCTCGAGGGAGGCCCCGACGCTGTGTTGCAGGTCTTGCACAAGTTCGGGTCGATCCAGTTCGACCCGATAGCGGTCGCCGGCCGCAACCACGACCTCATGCTGCACGCGCGCGTCGCCGATTACGAGCCCGCCTGGTGCGACGCCCTCTTCGAACGCCGGGAGATCTTCGAGGCGACCAACAAGGCGCTGTCGTTCGTCCCGACGAGCGAGTTCCCCTGGTTCAGTCACGTCATGGGCCGCAAAGGGCCCCGGTTCCACGCCGCGGCCCTCACCGAGAACGCCGCGGTGGCCGAGCAGGTGCTGGAGAGGATTCGCGCGGAGGGTCCACTATCTTCGCTCGACTTCGAGCGGGAAGACGGTGCGACGAAGAACTGGTTCGGCATGCCGGAGAACGCCGTACGCGCCGTGCTCGAGGGATACACCGTCACAGGCGAGATCGGCCTCGCGCGGCGCGACGGCAACCGCCGGTACTACGACCTCATAGAACGGCTGCTCCCTGCCGAGGTGCTCGCGCAGGAGGTGCCGGAGCGAGAACAGCTCCGGCACAAGCTTCTGTCGCGGTACCGCGCCCACGGCCTGCTCGGTTCCGGCGGCGCCGGCGGCACGTTCGCGCGCATCGCGGAGCCGAAAGTGCGTAACGAACTACGCGAGGAACTGGTGGATTCGGGTGCGCTCGTGCCCGTCGTAGTCGAGGGCGTTCGCGGCAAACGCCTTGTCATCGCCGAGGAGCTGGCGCTACTGCAGGCGCCTCCGGACCCGACGCCCTCGGTCGCGTTCATCGCACCGTTCGATTCGCTGCTGTGGGACACCGCTCTCCTCGCGAGCCTCTTCGACTTCGAGTACGTGTGGGAGGGTTTCTTCCAGGCGGCAAAGCGCCGCTGGGGCTATTACGTGCTTCCGATCGTCTTCGGCGACCGCTTCGTCGGCCGGTTCGAGCCGCGGATCGACCGGGATGGAGCGCGCGTGGAAGTGCTCGACGTCTGGTGGGAGGACGGCTTCGCGCCGCGCCGCGCGGATGGGTTCGTCGACGCGATGCGAGACGCGCTCCGCGCCTACCTGCGCTTCGCCGGCGCCGACTCCCTCGAATGGGCAACGCAGCTCACAACGGAGAAGCGGCTCTTCCTCGCCCGCCCGTAAGGGTTGCGATGAGTTTCCGGGTCGCCGCGAGTCTCATTTCATGATCCCTGTAACGTCCGAGCCGGCGCTCGACGGAAGGAGCTGAGATGTCTGAACACACGATTGGAACCCGCGAGGAATGGCAGGCCGCCCGGGCCGAACTCGCCAAGCTCGAGGCGCAGCAGGCGGAGCAAAACGAGGAAATCAAGAGCAAGCGTCGCGACCTCCCCTGGGTGCCGGTGGAAAAGGAATACGAATTCGACACCGAGGACGGCAAGAAGACGCTTGCCGAGCTCTTCGACGGGCGCTCACAGCTGCTCGCCTACAACATCATGTTCGGCCCCGACTACACGCGCGGCGCATGCCCCGGCTGCACCAGCCTGGCCGACGGGCTCGACGGGTCGCTCGTCCACCTGAACCACCGCGACGTGACGCTCCTCTGCTTCTCGCGGGCGCCGATCGAGCGCCTGACCGAGTACAAGCAGCGGATGGGTTGGGAATTCCCCTACGTCTCGACCGCCAACACCGATTTCGCATTCGACTTCGGCCTCGCGCTCACCGAGGAGCAGGCGCAGCAGATTCCCGAGGTCAAGGACATGATCGACAGCCCGCCCGACTGGCTGCAGGAGTGGGCGGGCCAGATTGGGGCCGAGCTCAAGGACGGGCTGCGCGAAGGGCCGAGCTGGATCGCGTTCGCGCGCGAGAACGGGACCGTCTACCACACCTACACGGTGATGGCACCCGATCCGTTCGTTGCGCCCTACTTCAACTTCATGCTCGAACGAACGCCAAAGGAACAACCCGCCGAGCCCCGCTCTTGGCGGAAGGACGAGTACCCGGACGAGGGGTGATGCGTCGCCTGAACTTCCTGGAGGACGAGCCTTGGGACGAGGTTGACGACAAGGATCGGAGACGCGCCCGCTGGTTTGGACATCCGTTTGACGCCGACAAGCTGGGAGCTTCACTGATTGAGCTCCTGCCCGGGGCGCCGGGTGGGCCGTTGCACTCGCACTACGGCGTCGAGGAGATGTTCTTCGTCCTTTCGGGGACGCCGGCCGTACGCACACCAGAGGGAGAGGAGAGACTCGCCCCTGGCGACGTCGTGTACTTCCCGGAAGGCGAGAAGGGACTGCACGACTTCTCGAATCCAACAGACGAACCGGCGCGAATCATCGGCATCTCCACCAAACGATTCCCGGACGTGGTCGCCTATCCCGAGCGGGGAGTCGCCTGGGTGGCCACGCGTCATCCCGAGCGGCCGGTCGGCGAGGGCGACGACAAGGGAATCATCGCGCGCTTCGAACTGCCGCCCGAGCAATGAGTGAGGTAATCGATCACGTCGGCATCAGGGTGGGCGACCTTGCCGTGAGTCGCCGCATGTACGAGGCGGCCCTAGCTGAACTTGGATTCAAGGTGGTGAGCGAAGGTGAGTTCGAAGGCGATGAGTACGTCCTCTTCGGAAGCGGAGGGAGCGACGACTTCGCGTTGCACGCGGTCGGAACGAAGCCGGGTCGAGACCGCGTTGCGACGGGCGCGCACATAGCGTTCCGCGCGCCGGACGCCGACAGCGTCGACCGCTGGCATGCCGCTGCCGTCGGCAACGGCGGCACGGACAACGGTGCGCCCGGTCTCCGTCCCGAGTACAGCGGCCGCTACTACGGCGCGTTCGCGCTCGACCCGGACGGCAACAACGTGGAAGCTGTCTTCCACGCACCCGTCGCGGACGACGAGACACAGCCGTAGCGACTCAGGTTTCTACGCCGTCACCGTCACGCGTAGGAAGTTTGCAGGAATGGAGGTGCCATCTCCGTTCGTGCTTGCGTTCTGGGCGTTGAAGAGGTCCTCGAGTTCGCCCTGCAGATCTGCTTCGCGGCCATTCGCTGCCGCGGCTTCGAAGGCGTTCATGGTCGGTCCGTAGTAGACCCTGAACAGAGCGACAAGTTCCGACGGTGCGCCTGGCAAGTTGAACGTGTACGTATCCCTCTCGAACGAGATCTTCTCTTCGGGAACCCCCGCGGCAGCGAATCGCTCGATCACGTCGGCCTGGACGCCCCAGGTCATGGGACTGACGAAACCCTCCGGAGGTGGTGGGGAATACGAGGAGCTGATCTTCAGGATCTGGGCGACGAGCGTCGGGTCGTTCGGAATCCAGTTGCCCATGACGATTCGGCCACCGGGCCGTGTCACTCGCACGACTTCCTTTGCGACGTCGAACGGCCTCGGAGCGAACATCGCGCCGAAGATGCTGATGACAAGATCGAAGCTGTCGTCCTCGAGTTCGCTTAGATCAGACGCGTCGCCTTCCTGGAATCTCAAGTTGGTCAGGCCGAGACTCTGTGCTCGTGCGTTTCCCGCCTGGACGAGGTTGCTCGCGATGTCGACACCCAGGACGTTCGCCCCGAGCTTCGCCGCCGGCACGGCGGTCGTCCCGTCGCCGCAGCCGAGGTCGAGGACATCCAGCCCGTCGGTGATGTCCAACGTCGCGACGAGCGCCTCGCCGCTCTCGCGCATGCTTTCTGCAATGCGAGTGAAGTCGCCCTTCTCCCAGAGTGCCTTGTTCGGATTACTGGTCATGGTCTCAATAGACGACCCACCTGGGCCATTTCTTCCCACGCGGAGATCACACCGAGTCATCGGCCGGAGAGATCACTCGAAGGGGCAGTCAGGCTTCGTCAAGCCGCCAGCAGTACGCAGGCGTCATGCGACGAGGGGGCGACCTGCAGGCGATGCAGGAGGCTTCCGTGCGTATCGAGGATGCAGAGCGTCCCCTCGTCGAGCGACGGCGTGAGGATTCGATCGGACGCACGTTGGACGTTGTAGGAACCTCGAGGCACCTTCGTCATGCGTAGTTCGCGGCCGTCCAGCGAGAGCACACGGAGTGTTCCGTCATCACCGCTGGTCACGTAGGCATTCGAGCGGGTGAAGGTGATGTGCTGCGGCGGCGCGTCCGCACGCAGCTGGGTCAACAGCCGACCAGTGCGCGACTCGTAGAGCGCCAGCGCGCGGCGGTCACCCGAGCTGAGCCAGACTCGGTGTCCACCCGGGGCGAAGCCGACATCATGTGCGCGGAACGGCGGATGGAACTTTCGCACCAACCGCGGCTTCAGCGGCTTGGATACATCCAGCACCGCGACCTCTTCGGCCTTCGAGCCGAGCGAGACCCAGAGGCTCTTGTTGTCCGGAGCCAGCGAGACATGTCGCGCCGGCCCGCCCAACGCGACACGGGCCACTACCTGCGCGCGGAGGACGTCGACGGTGACGACCTCGTGTCTGCCGGAGTCGGTCACGAAAGCGTGACGTCCGTTTGCTGCCGCGGCCGTGTAGCGAGGTTCCTTGAAGTCTCCTACTACGCGTCGCGTCTGCAGGCTCGACTCGATCAGCGTCACCACGCCATGCGCCGTGTGACAGACGACGGCGGCATTTCCATTGACGCTCTCGATGCTGCGAGGCCCGGCAGCGGTTGCGATCGAACGGAGGATCTTGCCGGTCGAAAGGTCGATGACCGCGACACGCGCTTGGGTGTCAGCCGTGACGAGCGCGACAGCCCTGCCATCGGCCAGTGCCTGGGAGCCGAAGCGCAACGCCAGCGGGAACGTCGCGGCGCCCGCGAGGAATTGGCGGCGATCCATCGTTGGGACTACGGGCGAGTGCGGGGGTGAGGTCCCCTCAGGGGCAGCACCATTCGGTTGGCTTGGCCCCAGGCCCGAAAGCGCTGTCGATTCCGGAAACCGGCGAGACCTCGCGTACGGCTGTGGAGCGGATGAAGAGCCACTGGTCGGCGCTCGGCCAGCTGAGCAGGAGCCAGCGTGCGTCCGGCGACCACGTGACCGTGTCGAAGCTTCCCGCCCCCGCGAACACACGTCGCGCCGCGGTCGCATCTGGGCGAGGGTTGGGATAGAACCAGAGCACGCTGCGGCCGGCGCTTTGCTGGACGAACGCGATTGCATCGCTCCTGGGCATGAAGTGAGCGGCGACCACGCTTGCTGCGCCTGGAGCCAGCGGGTCGAGGCGTTGCTTGCCGGCGTTCCCGAACACCGTGAGCGAGCTCGGGCCGCGCGCAAGCAGATAGCGCCCGTCGCCGGACCACTCCAGCGCGGTTCCCGTCTCCTGAGCCTCGGCGGACCACAGCACCATTCCGGTGTCTGCGTTTCGCACGATCACTTTGCCCGCGTGATCGACATACGCGACCTCGTGTGTGCGCGGTCGCCAGGCTGGAGCGATCGGTGTGACGCGTCGTGCGAGCAGTCGATCGCCGCGACCGTCGCCACCGACAACGCGAAGGCCTGCGCCCGAGAGATAGGCGATCCGCTCATCACCGTTTCCTTCCTGCGACCACTTTGGCGCGGCAAGACCCGGGCGTCCGATCGACCAGTGGACATCACCGTTCGGTTCGATTGCACGGAGCTCGTCGCCGTGAATCGCGGCGAGATACAAGCCGTGCGGCGACCAGGACGCGTCGCGATACCCGTCGAGCAGACGCTTCGAGCCGTCGCTTTGCACGACCCAGGCTCCCTCGGCGGAGTTCACGAGCAGCCGCGAATTCTTCGTGGGCAGAGCGAACAGCGCCGGCTTGGCGTTCTTCTCGCCGCGGACTGCGTCACGTAGCGATCCGAACACGGCGTGACCAGGTGGACTGAGGATGCCGGCGAGCAGAAGCGCCGCGACGCCGGCAACCAAGATGGGCCGCCAGGGCCGCGGTCGCGCCGATGGGATTCGCTCCTGATAGGCACTGCGGACGATCTGCCAGCTGCGCTCTTCGGATTCGCGTTCGCCGGGTGCGGGTGTTTGCCACCGCTTCATCGCAGCTCCTCCCCGAGCTTGCCCGCAAGTTCGTCTAGCCCGCGACGAAGGCGCGAGTTGACGGTGCCGCGCGGCAGGCCGAGCGCCTTCGCGATCTCCCCAGGCGTGTACTCGAGCAGGTGGCGCATCACGATCACCGCGCGGTGCTCGGGCGAAAGCTCCGCGAGCGCCGCTGCCAATGCCTCGGCATCGTCCGCCTCAGGTCGCCTGGGCGCGCTGAGCTGCTCGACCTCCGCGGCCGCTTCGGGGCGTAAGGCGCGGGAGCGAGACCAGTCGATCGCGCGGTTGACGACGATTCGGTGCAGCCAGGGGCCGAACGGCCGGCGGTGGTCAAAACGCTCGAGGCTCCGCAGCGCCGCGAGGAACGCCTCCTGGGCGATGTCCTCGGCTGCGCCCGGAGTCATGGACGACGAGGTAAGCCGCGCGGTAGGCGCGGGGCCAATGGTGTCGGAACAGGGCTTCGAGATCGGGGACCGATCCCGACTGTGCGCCCCGAATCCAAGCGCGCTCGTCGCGTCCAGAGCCCGCCATAGCGCACCGACTCTACGGTCTGTGCCCGGCGAGAGGTCCCTCCCGAGATGGGGGTTCCTTCCATGGCTACGGGACGGCTACGCGGGCGCTCCGGTTGCGGCGGGCACGTCGTGTCGTCGAGAGCGAAAACGCCGTGCCGACCGCGCCCAATACGCCGACCGTGACGAGTACGACGAGCCAGGGAAAGCCCGAGCCGCCCGACGACGGGGCGGTGACGGCGAAATCGCTTCGATCGACGGTGAGGACCGGCTTGTTCGCACGGACTACCAGTAGAGCGTTGCTCGAATCGTCGAGCTTGAACCGCAGCTTCGAGAGATCTTTTCCGGTAAGTGCGTCAAGGTCGATGCAGCGTGCGGTGTCTCGGCGCGTGTCGAGTGCATGGATGAACGGCGTCTTTCCGGCTCCGTCATACAAGGTGTACGCCCAGCGGCCGTCGCGACTCGTCGCACGGGTGAGCGGCTGCCCTCGCATCTTCTCGCCGGTCTCGTGTGGATCGACGACGGGCGCAGCGACGAGGTGACGGGCTGTGAGGTCGTAGTTGCGGACGAGGTACTGCGTTGGGTCGAGCGCCGAGGTGTACTGGATGAGGTAGAGCGAGGTTCCTCGGGGTGAGATCGCGTCGAAGCTGAAGTCCCCCCGGAGCCTGATCCGGCCGCGTGGCGCCAGTTGCGGAGTGTCGATCAGCGCGAAAGTCGTCTCGGCGCGTGGGAAGGCCGCGCGCGGCGAGATCAAGACAAGCGTCTGGCCGTCACCCGAGAGCCCGCCGGCGGAACCGTCGTACGCAACGGCGGGAATTGTGAACGTGCCCCGCAAGATCCGTGACGCGAGTATCCGGCCGCCGTTCTGGCTCACTCGGGCGAGGGCCGTGTTCGACCCGGCCGGAATCGTCACGTAACGGTCTGGGGCTCCCGGTATCGCAACCCCGGTCGCGCCTGCGTCGACGCCGAGCACCGGCAGCCCGTCCGCCTGGGCGTTTTGAACGACGCCGGTTCCAGCGCCCAGAAGCCAGACGGCAAGCGCGAAAGAGAAGCGGTAACGCATCGAGTCCTCCCAATCTCGAGGTGCGGACTCAACTGATACGCCTCAGAGCGCGAACGAGGTCCGTGAACGACTCAGCCTTAGCTTCTGGGGCTAGCGCCTGCGCCGAAACAGCCGCGCGAAGTTAATCGCGTAACCCCAGCCAAACGCTCTCGGCGTGAAGAGGCGCGAGTCATTCGGGTTCCACCAGCGCTCCTTGAGGCGCGCCTTGTAGCCGTGCCGCCGCCAGTCGTAGGGGATTCCGAGAAACGTGCCGGTGCCGGGCTTCTTGTTCGAGGCTGGCATTGAGCGCTCCTTTCCTGCCGCCGCTCGAAGCGTACTCCTAGCCTCTTGGAAGGCTCCGGTAGCGTGCCGGAGAAAAGCGAGCTTTTCCGGAGGAACAGCAATGAATGCAAGTAAACAGATCGACGAGTTGATCGCCGGCCTCGGCGACTGGCGAGGAAAAACCCTCGCCCACGTGCGGAAAATCATCCATGAGGCCGACCCGGAAATCATCGAGGAGTGGAAATGGAGAGGCGCGCCGGTCTTTTCCGACCACGGCATCGTCTTGGTTGCCAACGCTTTCAAGGAAAAGGTCAAGGTGACGTTCTACGAGGGCGCCAAGCTCCCCGACCCGAAGAAGCTGTTCAACAACGGTCTCGACGGCAACAAGTGGCGCACGATCGACCTCTACGAGGGCGACAAGGTCAACGCGAGTGCGTTGAAGACCCTTGTTCGGGAGGCCGTGGACTTCAACAAGGCAAAGAAGAAACCAGCGGCAAAGAAGAAAACCGGGAAGTGACCTCCTGATCGACGCTTCCTTGGGCAAATGTTCGCCTGACTGGTAGCGGGCAGCGTTCAGTAGCATCGCGGCGTGCGCGAATTGAGCCCAGGTCTGTGGCACTGGCAGGCGCGGCACTCCGAGTGGCGGGAGACCGAGCCGTGGGACCCGAACGTCTCGTCCTACGCGATTGACGACGGGGAGCGGCTGCTGCTCTTCGATCCGCTCGGCGTGCCGAGCGAGATTATGGACATGGCCGCCGGCCGCGAGACGGCGATCGTGCTCACGGCGCCCTGGCACGAGCGCGACGCAGAGAGCCTCGTCGAGCAGCTCGGCGCGCCGGTCTACACGCCGCTGCCCGACAGCGCGCAGTTCCTCATGGACACCTATGGCATCACCGCCGAGCAGGCCGGCGACGGTAGTCCCGACGTCGTCTGGCTCCTCCGCGAGAACAAAGGTGAGGCACGCCCGTACGAAGCCGGCGACGAGCTGCCGTTCGGCGCCGACGTGTTCCCCGGGCACAAGCTGAACGACACGGTGCTCTGGGTCGAGAGCAAGCGCGCGGTGATCTCCGGCGACACGCTCGTCGACTTCGGCCAGGGCCTCGAGATCAACGAGCGGTGGCTCCGCCCAGGGGTGACGCGCGAGGAGGTCGCCGCAGGACTGCGTCCGCTACTCGAACTGCCGGTCGAGCACGTGCTCGCGACGCACGGCGGGCCTTTCGACCGTGCGGCTCTCGAGCGCGCGCTGTCGCCCTCCTAGCCCGCGCGTTCCCAGACCGAGACGTGCCGGCGGCTCTCGCTCGTGAACGGAGAGCGATCCCAGTCCTCCCAGCGCTCGCGCAGCGTCAGGCCGGCGATGCGTGCCATCAGGTCGAGCTCGGAGGGCCACACGTAGCGGAACGGACCCGAGTTGAGCCGGTCCGTGTAGTGGTGTGAGATCAGCCCCTGGTTTGCGACGTCGTATTCGTCGATGCCGACGTGCGTCTCGCTCACGTCGAACGGGACGTAGACCTCGCCCGGCGGTAGCCGGCGCAGGTCGGGGACACCGACTTCGATGACGAAGCAGCCGCCCGGCTCGAGATGCCACGCCGCGTTCTCGAAACAGGCCACCTGCGCGTCTTGCGTCGTCAGGTTCATGATCGTGTTGAAGACGAGATAGACGAGCCGGAACTTCTCGTCGAGGCGAGTCGTCGCGAAGTCGCCCATCGTCGTGACAATCTCCTCCGCGCCCGGCTTCTCATGCAGCCTCGCGACCATCTCCTCCGAAAGGTCGATGCCCTGCACGCGCACACCTCGCCGGGCGAGCGGGATTGCGATGCGGCCCGTGCCGATGCCGAGCTCGAGCGCCGGGCCGTCGCCGGCCAGCGCGGCGAGAAAGTCGACCGTGGGGTCGATGATTTCGGCGCTGAACATCGGCCCCTCATCGTTGTCGTAGCGCGCCGCAACGTCTTCGCCGAAGTAGTTCTTCATTCCGGTCGCCGACTCCCGGCGCTCAGGCTCGACGGTAGATGCCTTCGCTTCGCTTCAGAAGGCCTGCGTCGACGAGATGACGCCGCAGCGTTACGTGGTCGTCATGGAGCGCGCTCAAAAGCTCGTTGACCTCCGCTTCCGCGTACTGCCGGTCCGAGCCGAAGCGGTGCGCGACGTACTCGAGGATCACACGGCGCTGGCCGTGTCGCGCGGGCAAGCGGGTCAGCCGGCCATCCTCCACGAAGTTGCGGAGCACTCGCTGTTGCTCGTCCGTCGCATCAGGCAGCTCGCGCTGGCGCGGCGGTCGATCCCGCGCGGCTGCGCTGAGCGCCTCGCGCGAAACGTGCAGCCCCTCCCGCTGCTCGACGAGACCCGCGGTGACCAGGCGCGGCAGGACGGTCTGGACTGTCGCGACGTCCGTGCCCATCGCTGAGGCGACCGCGTCGATCGTCTCGGCGCCGAGGGCGATCGCGGAGAACACCTGTAGACGCTGTTCATCTGCCAGCAGGCCGATCAGTGTTGCGGAGGGCGTCATGGCACAAGTGTGCCAACTTCTAGCGAGTCGACACTGGTTCCGGGGGTCGCCGTACGAACGAGTCGATTCGTGTGACCTGCGGCTGCCGTGGTAGCGAGAAGGTGAAAGTCGTCCCGTTGCTTTCGGCGCTGTCACAGGTGATCGAGCCGCCGTGCGTCTCGACGATCGCCTTGACGATGGCCAGGCCGAGCCCGGTGCCGGGAAGATGGGCCGTCGAACTGCTGCGGAAGAAGCGTTCGAAGAGCTGGTCACGTTCGCTCTCCGGGATCCCGCAGCCCGAATCGGTAACCCTTACGAGCACGAGGTCGTCACGTATCTCGATGGAGACGCCGACGTGACCGCCGGCGGGTGTGAACTTGAGCGCGTTCGAGATCAGATTGTCCAGCGCCTGGCCGATGCGCTTGCCGTCCGCCCGGACGTACGCCTCATCGGGCGCGTCGAGCTCGAGGGTCATCTGCTTGGTCTCAGCGAGGGGCCGAACCGACGCAATCGCGTCACGCGCGGCTTCGACAAGGTTGATCTGCTTGCTGTCGAGCGAAAACGCGCCGTCGTCGAGACGCGCGAGGAACAGCAGGTCCTCCACCATGTGCTGCAGGCGAAGGGCATTGCGCTGCGCGATCTCCAGGTAGTTGGAGTCCTCGGCGTTCAGAGGGCTGTCGCCGGTTCCGAGCAGATCCAGATACCCGATGATGGACGTGAGCGGAGTGCGCAGCTCGTGCGAGACGGTTGCCAGCAGCGCGTCCTTCATCTTTTCGACCTGTCGGGTTTCCGTGACTTCGCGGAGCGTCCAGACGCGGCCGAGATAGTCCCCGTCGCTGACGATCGGTCGCGTATAGCCCTGGAAGGTGCGCTCGCTGTCGCGTAGCTCGAATTCGTCGAGGCTCTCCTCGTACGGATCCGCGGCGAGGTCGCGCATGCGCTGCGCGTACTTTTCGGGCTCGACCATCTGCTCTGCGATCGCGAGCAGGCGATCGTGGATCAAACCGTCGTGCGGGAGGTGAAGCTCTCCGGCGAAGCGGAGCAAGGGCTCGTTGGTCATGACGATCCGGCCGTCCCTGTCCGTCAGCGCGATCCCGTCGACGGTACGGTCGATCAAGCCCCGCATCAGGGTCGCGTTGTGTTCGAGCCTACGTTCGCTCTTCTTCTGGGCCGAGACGTCCACGATGAAGCCCTGGCGATACGAACGGCGTCGCTCCGGCACCGGCGCGGACGAGTCGCGCACCCAGACTGTTCGGTCTCGGCCGATGAGGCGGTACTCACATTCGAAGGGCTCGCCGGCCGCTACAGCGGCCGAGTACTGCGCGAGGACGCGCTCTTGGTCGTCCGGGTGAATCGCGTTGCGCCAGAAGTTGGGAGTCGCGAGCCACTCGGCCGCCGAGAAGCCCACGATCGACTCGATCTGAGGACCGATGTACGTCAGGCCGATTCCGTCCTCCGTGTACACCGCGAGCGAAAGGCCCTCGACCAGGTGCCGGCTTCTGCGCTCGCTGTCCTTCAGCCGCTTTCCGGCGAAGCCGACTCCGACCGCGATCAGGGCAAAGGATGTGAATCGCCCGATCACGAAGAAAGCGGTGGTGTCCAGCCCGTTGCCGGAGGCTGAGGCGATGTACAAGCAGAAGGTCACGAACGCCATGGCGAGGCCACCCCACGGCCCGAGCTCGAACGCCAGGAGCGCCACCCAGGGGAGCAGCATCGCCGGGCCGACGGTCTGAGGGTTGTGCGTCAGAAAGGCGGCGAGCAGCGTGAGCGCGAGGCCGACCAGGGAAAGTGCGACCGCGGCGCGATGACTGCGGAGCATGCGACGAAACGCGGTCCCGATGGCCATCCCATCGGTATCGGCCTAGAGACGGCTTTCCTGGAGCGCCAGTTCCGGCCGGGGCCTCTATGTAGGGTGCGCGCCGTGCCCGAGCGCGTCCTCACGCTTCGCGAGCTCAATCGCGCGACGCTTGCGCGCCAGCTTCTGCTCGACCGGAAGCGCCTCTCGGCGACAGCCGTGATCGAGCGCCTCGTCGGGATGCAGGCGCAGTGGCCGCAGGCACCGTACGTCGGGATCTGGACGCGGGCGACCAGCTTCCGGCGCGAGACGCTCGAGCGGAAACTGGCGAGCGGCGAGGTCGTCAAGGCGACGGTGATGCGGCAGACGCTGCACCTCGTCACGCGCCGCGACTACGCGCTGCTGCGCGCGGCGCTCAGCGAGACGAACTTCCCGGCAGAGTCGAGCCTGGCGAAACGGCTCGCGCCGTCGGTTCGGGGGCTCGCCGCGGCGGGGCCGATGACAACAGCGGACGCCCTCGCACATCTGGAGCGGAAGCACGGCCTCAAAGGCATGGAAGGCCGCCGCGCCTGGCGTGCGGCACGCGTGCGCGCGCATCTTCTGCACCATCACGAGACGGCGTTGTGGCGAGGGCGTCCCGAGGGCCGCTTCGTCGCGCTCGACGAGCCGGAGCAGCACGTTCCCGACGAAGCGCGGGCCGAGATCCTGCGTCGCTATCTCGCAGCGTTCGGACCGGCGTCGCGTCGCGACATCGGCGCCTGGAGCATGATGCACGTGCCGGAGTTGGCGCGGGCGCTGGAGCTGCTGGAGCCGTTGCGCCGGTTCCGCGACGAAAAGGGGCGCGAGCTGCTCGACGTGCAGCGTGCACCGTTGCCGCCCGCCGATACCCCCGCGCCGGTGCGGTTCCTGCCGAAGTGGGACAACGTGCTGCTGGGGTTCGCAGACAGGACGCGCGTGCTCCCGGAGCAGTACAGGAAGATCGTCATAGGCATGAACGGCGACGTCGCCCAGACGTTTCTCGTCGACGGATTCGTTGCGGGCACGTGGAGCGTCGCGAAGGGCCGCGTCGCAGTCGAGCCGCTCGCGCCCCTGTCCCGGTCGGTGCGAAGCGAGCTAAAGGATGAAGCCGCGCGGCTGGAGTCGTTCCTGGCCGACTGACGAAGGGGGGCGCAGATCGGGCATGACGCGAGCAGCCCCTGGTGGAAACTACGTCACAGTTCCGTCACCACGTCCGACACCGGGCCGTGGCGTACCGAGACGGTGGGTGCGAGGACGGTTCCGCCACGGGTGTGACGGCTTCTCGCAGGCGACACGTCACACTTCAGGCACGGTGTCCGACACCCGGCCGTGGGTTTTGGAGACGTGACGCTAGAGACGAGTCGCTTGGATCAGGACAGGCCGTGCGTCAGCCGGTACTCGACCCGGCCGAGGGCGATCGTGTCGCCGGCTCGCACCTCGGCGTCGCCTGCGATTCGCCAGCCGTTCAGGAACGTGCCGTTCATCGAGTCGAGATCGCTCAGCCACCATTTCGCGCCTTCGCGACGCAGTGACGCATGCCGCCGCGAGACTGACGAGTCGATGACAACACAGTCACAGTTGTGAGATCGCCCGAGTGTCACGTTCTCTCGCTGCGGTAGCGGCAGCTGCGGTAGCCGAGCCTGTCGCCACGCGAGCTCGACGCGTGCAATCCACGCGGAGGTGCGCGAGACGGCGTTCAACAAGTACGTCCCCAGGGAGCGATGCCCGGGGAGATCGGCCAAGAGCTCCGTTAGTTGCGACCTGCTCGTCGCCGTCAAAGCAAGCTCGACTCGCGCCGAGAACGTGTCGAGCGAAAGGCGTTCGGCTGCACGGCTCGCGTTGAGCGCAGCGATCGCTTTCTCGCGTTCGACTGCGGAAGGGCGAGACGGCAGATAGGCCGGTACGCCGAGGTTCACGGTGGGATTTTATACCCCGTCCATCCGCCGCCTCAGCCAAGGTATAGCCCGATGCCGCTCGACCTACAGGCACTTTTCGGGGTCGACAAGCCGGTTGTCGCGATGGCCCATCTGCCCCCGCTCCCCGGAACGCCGCTCTACAACGAGGCGGGAGGGCCGACCGCGATCGTCGAAGCCGTCAGCCGCGACGTCGAGATCCTCAGCCGCAGCGGCTTCGACGCGATCCTCTTCTGCAACGAGGGGGATCGGCCGTACCAATTGCAGGCGACGCTCGAAGGCGTCGCGATGATGGCTCGCGTCGTCGCCGAGGTCGCGCCGCGAGACCGTCCGTTCGGCGTCGACTACCTCTGGGATCCGCAGGCGGCGCTGGCTGTGGCTGCGGTCTCCGGTGCGTCGTTCATCCGTGAAGTCGTCACCGGCGTCTACGAGTCCGACATGGGGTTGTGGGCACCCGATGCCGGCAGGCTTCTGCGCTATCGCCGGCAGCTCTACGCGGACAACGTGGTCGTGTTCATGAACATCACTCCGGAGTTCGCCTCGAGCGTAGGCACGCGAGACATCGCGACGACGGCGCGGTCGGTGCGCGTGTCGAGCCTGGCGGACGCAATCCTCGTGTCAGGGCCGATGGCCGGCGCCGAGCCCACGGTCGACGCGGTCGCCGAGGCCAAGAAAGGGTGTGGAGACGAGACGCCGGTCTTCGCGAACACCGGGGTGAAATCGACCAACGTCCGCGACTTCCTTCGCGTCGCAGACGGCGCGATCGTCGGTTCGGATCTCAAGGTCGACGGCGGCACCTGGAACCCCGTCGACCCGCAACGGGCGTCGAGGTTCATGGCCGAAGTGCACGCCGCGCGAGCGGCCTGACGTTCTAGGGCGTGGAGCCGGTAAGCGCCGGAAGCGTCAACGGGAGGTCGGCGCTCTGGACGACGGTCTGGATGGTTGCGAGTGGAACTGCCAAAACGTCTGATGTGACAGAGCTGAGTGCGTCAGGCGGTATCAGATCCACCTGAGGCAGCGCGCTTGAAACATCCGAGGCAGGCGCCGGCTCCCGTTCCGGCTGCGGCTCCGGAGCATTCGCCGGCACCGCCTCGGCTTTCGTCAGGCCCGTGGCCGCCGGGCTCCCTACCGGTGCTGAGGGAACGCCGGCGTCGCCTACGAAGATGTTCGTGCCGAACCGGTCGACTTGCGTCAGCCGCGTCGAGCGAGACGGCTGCGCCGCGTTTCGCTGTACGGGCTTCGCTGTTTCCGGGCCTGTTGTCCCGGCGACACGTTGAACGTGCTGCAACGCGGTAGCGGTCGCGACGGGAAGCTGACGCGCGGCCTGATGCGGTGTCGCGGACGGTATCCCCGCGATCGTCGCAGCGGCTCCCAGGCCGATCACGGCCGTTGTGGCAGCCGCCCGCTCGAACACCGACTGAATCAGCGGAAAGAACGAGAGGCCGCTGAACGTTCGATGGCCTGTCTTCTCCTGAAGTCGCCCGGCGAGGTTCTTTCGCGCCCGGAACAGCAGCGTCTCGGTTGCGCTGCTCGAAAGTCCGAGCTCCGTGGAGATCTCACCGTAGGAAAGACCCTGCCACTCGCGGAGCAGCAGAGCTTTTCGCTGGTTGTCCGGCAGTGCCTGAAGGGCGGTGCGGAAGTCGTCGGCCGTCGCGGGGGTCTGCCGTTCGGGTGTCGGCAAGGCATCCTGCAACGTGTCCAGGTCTCGCGCCTGCTCGAGCAGACCGCGGCGCTGACCGGTGCGACGGTGTGAAGAGCAGGCATTGCCGGCGATGGTGTAGAGCCAGGGAAGCTCGGCCTCGGGCACCACGCCGCGACGAAGATTCAGAAGTGCGTAGAGAAACGTCGTCTGCGTGGCGTCGTCCGCGTCTTCGCGCCGATGCAGCAATCTCAGGCAATGGCGAAAGACCGCTCGGTTGTGCCGCTGGTAGAGCGTTGCCGCATAGACCTCGGCGTGACTGAGGCCCGCGGTCGTCTGTTCGGCCTGGAGCGCGCTCACGGCGTTCTCACCAGCGTCGTCACGGTGGTCACGACGGCTGCCGGGGCGGGCATTGCCGGTAGCGCGGGCGGCGTGGGCAGAGCCGGAACTGCCGACACCAGGGTGTCGACGACGTCCGCGGCCGCCGGCAATTGGGCGGGCTCGTCGGCTTGCGGGCCCTGCTCCTGCGCACTGCTTGCCAGCGAGGGCTCTGGCAGCGCCACCGCGGGTTGCGTGGGGGCGCCGGTGACGGCGTTTGCTTTGGTCTGCGTAGTAGGTGGCTCGCTCGTACTTCCTTGCGCGACTGGTGCGGGGCGGGCCTGGCGCCCTTGAGCCCGAACCGCAGTCAGGCCCTGCCCTGCGATCGGCTTGTGGCCGGCTCGCACGACCGCGGTCGGCGCGGTCTTCTGCTCAGCTGACGCGCCGATCTCGATCGTCGTGGGAGCCGTGGTAGCGGGCAGCAGCCCTTGAGCGCCGAACCCGACGGCGAACGAGGAAATGACGAGAAGAAGGATCAGCGCGCTGCCGCTCAACCCGCCGACGAAAAGCCGGGCGGCAAGCAGATAGCTCCGACGCGGCGGTGCCTCCCCGGCGTCAAAAGCGGAGACATCCTCGGTAGCGATCCTTACGCGGTAGGGAGGGGAGAGGGCCATGAGCCTTCGTTCATGTGATGCGTGCGACATGCACCGTTGTCAACCGTTCACGCCGCTGCTGGACGGCGAATCCCCCGTAGGCGTCAGTCAGCATTCCGAACTTTGGGCGCACGTTTCTACCGAAAGCTGTCGGAACCGCTCGCGCAAGTTTTTGAGGCCGGAGACCCCTTACTCGACACAACGACCGTCGCGGTCGCCAACCCCCTCCCGGCGACAGAAAGAGGCTGACAAATGAGGATCCCCCCGAGTGCCCGAACCGCGATCCTCGCGTTCCCTCTTTTCGGCTTCGGTCCAATGGCAGCGGGGAGTGCGGCACTACCGCAGGCCGCTTTCCCCCGCTGCCGCCCTTTCCTCAACCGGGGCCCGGGCGTTGACGCACACGTCTGAAAGGGGATTGTGATGCCGGTGTGGCTCGAATGGGCGTTGCTCGGTCTCGCGGGCTGGTGTGCGTTGTCGGTCGGGTCCGCCTTCTGGCTCGGAGCGCGGTTCGGGACGTCGAACGAGCCCGCGCGGGACGCCACCGGTACGACCGCGCCCGGAACAACCGGAACCGCGCGGCGAGTGCTGATCGTGGACAGCGATCCTCGGCTTCGACGGCTTCTTCGCACGACGCTCGCCGGCAGCAACTTCCAGGTCGACGATGTCGGTTCCGTCGAAGAGGCGCGCGAGCTCGTTCGCTACTCCCGGCCTTCCGTCGTGCTTGTCGACGTCAGTAGCCCCGGGCTCGACGGCCTCTCACTCTGCGCAGAGCTCGCGAGCTCGCCGAACCGGCAGGCCGAAGTGATCCTGCTCGCAGCGGACGACATCAGCCGGACGACCGCACGGCTTGCCGGTGCAACGGCCGTTGCACGTAAGCCCTTCAGCCCGCTCGAGCTGATCGGATTGATCGAGCGCGCGAATGGATCCGACATGGGTGTCTCGGTGCCACCCGGAACGCCGGACGAAGCGCAGCTCGTCATGTACGAGGAGCAGCTCCTCCTGTATGCGTTCGACCTCGGGCGCATCGCGAACATGGAACGGACGCAACGGCAGTTGCGCGAAGAGACGTATCGCCAAACGGCGACGGCGCTCGCGCATGCTGTCGAGGCTCGTGACCTGCCGACCGCGCTTCATGCGCAAAGAGTTCAGCGTTATGCCCTGAAGCTCGTGCAGCTGGTGAAACCCGCTCTGCTCGGAGACCCTAGCCTCGAGTACGGATTCCTCTTGCACGACGTGGGCAAGATCGGCATCCGAGATCAGGTCCTGCGGAAGCCGGGACCGCTCGACGGCGCGGAGCGAGAGCACGTACAAGCACATCCGACGATCGGAGCCGAGATTCTCGGCGACATCTCGATGCTGCGCGGCGCGGGGCTCCAGGTCGTCCGACATCATCACGAACGTTGGGACGGGAACGGATACCCGGACCGCCTCCGCGGCGATGAGACGCCGCTGAGCGCAAGGGTCTTTGCGCTCGCCGACACGCTCGACGCGATGACGAGCGACCGTCCGTACCGCCGCGCCGTTGGCTGGGACGGAGCGGTCAAGGAAATCGTTGCCCAGAGCGGACGTCAGTTCGATCCCGAGGTCGTTCAGGTCTTTGCCGCAAATGAAGGGCAGCTGAGGCGGATCTACGACGACCTCAGCCTCGTCGCATAGCGCACTTTCCCAGGGGTGGGAGGAGCGCGTACGATGGACCGCGATGGGGGATTCGTCGCTCACGGTCGCGGCAGGCGCCGAGAAGTTCGAGCACCAGTTCGAGGGGCATCGCGCCGAGCTGCGCGCGTACTGCTACCGGATGCTCGGCTCGCCGTTCGAAGCCGACGACGCCGTCCAGGAGACCTTCATCCGCGCCTGGCGTGGGCTCGAAGGCTTCGAGGGGCGGGCATCCCTCCGGTCCTGGCTCTACCGGATCGCGACGAACGTCTCGCTCGACCTGCTCGAGGGTCGAGAGCGCCGCGCGCGGCCGATGGACCTCGGGCCAGCGCAGGAGCCGATCGAGTCGAACCTCAACATTCCGCCCGAGGCGAGCTGGCTCGAGCCGATTCCGGGCGACGGCGACCCGGCAGAGCTGGCCGTGTCGCGCGAGACGATCCGCCTCGCGTTCGTCGCTGCGCTCCAGCACCTCCCGCCGAGACAGCGGGCGGTACTGATCCTCTGCGAAGTGCTGCGCTGGAAGGCGACCGAGGTCGCCGAGCTCCTCGACACGAGCGTCGCGTCGGTGAACAGCGCGCTCCAGCGCGCCCGGGCCACCCTCGACGAGAGCAACCTGAGCGCTGTCGACACTTCGCCTTCGGTCGACGAGGCCGACGCCGAGCTTCTGGCGCGTTACGTCGAGGCGTTCGAGCAGTACGACCTCGACGCTCTCACCGCGTTGATCCAGGAAGATGCGACGCAGTCGATGCCGCCGTTCGACATGTGGCTGAGCGGACGCGACGACATCTTCGCGTGGTGGTTCGGGCCGGGCGCGGCCTGCCGCGGCTCCCGGGTGATTCCGACCATCGCCGCGAACGGCTCACCCGCGTTCGGCCAGTACAAGCCGAGCGAAACCGGGACCGGCTTCGATCCGTGGGCCCTGCAGGTGCTCGAGATCTCCAGCGGCCGCATTGTGGAGCTCACGTTCTTCCTCGACACCGACCGGCTGTTCCCGCTCTTCGGGTTGCCGCCGCGGCTCGACGCCTAGCGTCAGCCGTCCAGCGTGTCGCGCAAGCCCGTGAAGGCCAGCAAGCCGGCCAGCTCACTCGAAACGCCGCGAAGACGTGGACGGCGACCGAGTCGCAAGGTGGTGAGCCGAAGTTGCGCGACCGCGTCCACCGTCACTGCATCGGCTTCGGCGCGACTCACGTCGCAGATCGCGACGTGCGCGCCCGTTCGCGTGAGCAGCACCGACATCCGCTCGCAGAGCTCGGGCAGGTCGGTACGTGAGATGCGCCCGTCGAGCGGGAACACGACGGTTCGCGGCGCTGGGGCTGCCATCAAGAATTAGACGCTGTCGCCGCGGAAAACTCATCGGTTCCACCGCCGATGAGTTCCGCCGCGCCGGCCCGTCTACCTCTTGAAACTGCTGCTGAACGACGTACTGAAAGGAAAGCCGTCATGACCCTGGACAACCGAACCCGCTGGCTGGCGCTCTATGTCCTCTGCCTGGGCGACCTGATGATCGTCCTCGACTCGACGATCGTGAACGTGGCACTGCCTTCGATCCGGGAGGACTTGAACTTCTCCCAGACGTCCCTCGCCTGGGTCGTCAATGCCTATCTGCTCACCTTCGGCGGCTTTCTGCTGCTCGGCGGGCGGCTCGGCGATCTCTTCGGACACCGGCGCCTGTTCCTGATCGGCATCTCGTTCTTCACGGTCGCCTCGATTGCTTGCGGCGTGTCGACGACGCAGGGGCTGCTGATCGCTGCACGCGCAGTGCAAGGGATCGGCGGTGCCGTGGTCTCCGCGGTAGCGCTGTCCTTGATGATGAACCTCTTCACGGAGCCCGGCGAGCGGGCGAAGGCGATGGGCATCTTCGGGTTCGTAATGTCCGGTGGCGGCAGCCTCGGGGTGCTGCTCGGCGGTGTGCTCACCGACGCGCTCAACTGGCACTGGATCTTCCTCGTCAACGTCCCGATCGGTGTGGCGGTCGTCTTGCTGACGCTGAAGCTGCTGCCTCCGGCGCGAACAGAGGCAGCCGACCGCAGGCTGGACGTCGCGGGCGCCGTTGCCGTGACCGCCTCGCTGATGCTCGCGGTCTACACGATCGTCAAGGGCAACGATGTCGGCTGGCTCACCGCCCGGACCGTGGGGCTCCTGGCCGCCTCTGCAGCGTTACTGGCTCTCTTCATCGCGATCGAGTCGCGCGTTCGCTCACCGTTGATGCCGCTCGGCCTGTTCCGGTTGCGAAACGTCGCGACCGCGAACGTCGTCGGCATTCTCTGGGCGGCAGCCATGTTCGCGTGGTTCTTCATCTCCGCGCTGTACTTGCAGCTCGTGCTCGGCTACAGCCCGCTCCAGGTCGGCCTCGCGTTCCTGCCGGCCAACCTGATCATGGGCGCGTTCTCGATCGGCCTTTCCGCGAAGCTCGTGATGCGCTTCGGCTTCAGGATTCCCCTCTCGGCCGGACTGCTGGTGGCGGCGGCCGGCCTCGTGGTCTTCGCGCGGGCGCCGGTCAACGGCAGCTTCGTCGTCCATGTGCTCCCGAGCATGATCCTGCTCGCGATCGGGGCCGGACTGGCGTTCAACCCCGTGCTGCTCGCAGCGATGAGCGACGTCGAACCGAGCGAGTCCGGGCTCGCGTCGGGCGTCGTCAACACGTCGTTCATGATGGGCGGCGCGCTCGGCCTTTCGATCCTCGCGAGCCTCGCAGCCTCCCGGACCGACAGTTTGCGCGGTTCCGGACACGGCGCACTCGACGCACTGAACGGCGGCTATCACGCGGCGTTTCTCGTCGGTGCCGTCTTCGCGGCCGCGGCCGCCGTTGTCGGCGGAGTGTTCCTGCGGACGAGAGAGCACGCGGCTGGAGCGGCGCCGGCGGAAGCGGCTGCGCACTCCTAAGGACGACCAGAGAGGAGCGAGATGAGCAGGATCATCGTGTCGGAGTTCATCTCGCTCGACGGCGTGATCGAAGATCCCGGCGGCGCCGAGGGCTTCGAACACGGTGGCTGGACGTTCCCGTACTGGAGCGACGAGATCGGGAAGTTCAAGGGCGAGGAGCTGTTTGCGAGCGACGCCTTGCTCCTCGGCCGCATCACGTACGAGGGCTTCGCGGCTGCCTGGCCGTCGAGGACCGACGAGCAGGGATTCGCCGAGCGCATGAACAGCCTCCCGAAGTTCGTCGTGTCGACCACGCTGGCGGAGGCGGAATGGCAGAACTCCACCGTTGTGAAGGGCGATGTCGCTGCGGAGATCGCGAAGTTGAAAGACCGGCCCGGCGGAGACATGCTCGTGGCGGGCAGCGCCCGGCTCGTGCAGACACTCGCGCAGCACGACCTCGTTGACGAATACCGACTCCTCGTCTATCCGGTCGTCCTCGGCAGCGGGAAGCGGCTGTTCGGTGATGGCAAGCGAGCCGATCTCGAGCTCCGTGAGACCAGGTCGTTCGATTCCGGGGTCGTGCTCGCCTCGTATGGGCCGCCGCGTGCCGGCTCGGGTTGACACGCGTCACGGCTCGGCCTACAAGGTGATTGCTCGCAATCGATCGAGGGGGTCGAGGTGTACGAGCCGGGGGACGGAACGCTGCCCGCAGGGCGCGTCGAAGACGAACGGAGCTACGTGGAGTTCTGGCCGGCAGGGGTCGCTGCGAGCGGCTGGTTTCTGTGCGCAGGCTGCGGCAACACCGTGATCGTTCGGCAGGTGCTGCCGCGCTGCATGATGTGCGGCCAGCGCCTCTGGGAACGCGCAAAGGTCGGCGTGACCGCGGTCTCGTCGGCCGTCTGACAACGGCTTAGATCAGGTCGCGCCGAAACCCTTCTTCGAGGCGGCGCGCTTGTCCTGCCGCTTCTCCTTGAGGGACTTCTGGGCGACTTTCTTCGCCAGCTTCTTGGGCTTCGAGGCGCCTTTCATCGTGACCTCCAGGTCGATCGTGATTCCGCTTTCGCGTAAAGCCTACGTCGGCGGGCGGTCAGTCGCCGCGGAACCGCAGGGCACCGAGCTCGAGCAGCGCCCGAACGGACTCGAGCGCTTCGTCACGAAGGGTCTGCACCTCGTCGTCGAGCAGGCCGAGCCGGTCGGAGGTCGTGGCCAGCACCTCGCCGAGCCGCATGCGGCTGTCGAGGGAGGCGATGACCTCCTGCACGTCCGCGGTCGCGTCGATTGCGTGGTTTGTCCCGTCGGTCAGCTCGACGGTGCCTTCGACGTCGACGGCGCGCCCCCCGGAGGGCTCGAGGTCGCGACTGAGCCGCAGGCTCGACGCAACTCCGACTCTCGCTTCGAGCAGAGCGTTGTCGCTACCGATTGTGGCGAGCGTCGCGCGCGCCTCGAACGCACGCAGGATCTGGTCGCCGGCGTCGTCGAGGTCGTCCTCGTCGAGCTCGTCGATGTGGATCGTCGGGAGTGCGCCTGCATCCTGTTTGTGCAGGACGACGGCGCCCTCGCTCACGAGCTGCACGCCGAGCGCGTCGAAGTACTGCGCCCATTCATCGAGCGCCTCGTCGAGCGCTGCGCCCGCGAGGTGCGAGTTCCATTCCGCGGCATGGGTGAGTGGGTCGGAGTTCACGGTCGGGAGAACCCAGCTGTCGCAACCACTCGCCTCGACCCACGCGCGCACGCGTTCGTCCGGGTCTTTCTCGTCGAACGCGAGCCAGCTGACGAGCATCGACGCATAGCCGCCTTGATTCAGGTGTTCCGCCGCGAGGAGGATCACGCGCTCCGACACCTGGTCGTCCTGGAACTCGCTGTCGCGGTAGACCCAGCGGCGTTCGGGGGAGACGACGTAGGGCGCGTTGCACGTGATCAGGTCGAAGGTCTCGCCCTCGACGGGCTCGAACAGGCTGCCCTGCCTGGTCTCGATGTTCCGCAGGCCGTTGAGGGCCGCGTTCAGCTCCGTGTAGGCGAGCGCCCGTCGATTGACGTCGGTCGCGATGACGCGCCGGGCGTGCTGCGCGGCGAGCAGTGCATGGATGCCGCTGCCGGTGCCGACGTCGAGGGCGCTGTCGATGCGCGGGCGCGGTGTCAGCGAGTCGAGGACGCGCGCCGTCGGCGTGTAGGTCGCCACGTAATCGGACGGGTCATCCTCGTCCTGCGAGTACCCGTCCGACGCGAGCAGCACCTTGCCGATCGGCAGGATCCGAGCGCGCGGAACGACCCGTTCCCCGATCTCCGCGAGCCCGATCGCCTCGAGCGCAGCGACGGCTTCCCGGCCGAGCGCAGCCTCGGCGTCCTCGGCCGAAACGGACAGCTGCAGGAAGAGCAAGCGTACGAGCGTCGCGAGCGGCCCGTCGGGCAGCCGGCGTTCCTCGGCGCGGGCGTCGCCGCGTTCGATCGAGTACGCGTCCTCGCCGAGCAGGCTGTGAATGGCGTCGTCCGTGTAGCCGGCCCTCCGGAGCGTCGTCCCGAGTCTTTCCGCTGCGACGGTGTCGGCTACGAGATCTCTGTTCATCACCAAAGCGGGATCATCATGCCCGAACCGCACGCGCAGCACGTGCAGTCGCGAGGTTGATTGACTAGCGCGGTGACGCTCGACGATCTGCTCGCCCGCGAGCTCGACCGCTTCGACCGCGAGCATCCCCGCTCGCGCGAGCTCGCCGCCCGGGCGGAGCGCTCGCTGCTGGCCGGGGTGCCGATGCCGTGGATGATCCGCTGGGCGGGCGGCTTCCCGGTCTTCGCGGCGGAAGCGGAAGGTGCGCGCTTTCGCGACGTCGACGGCCACGAGTACGTCGACTTCTGCCTCGGAGACACCGCGGCGATGACCGGCCACTCGCCGGCGCCGACCGTGCGGGCGGTGGCCGAGCAAGCCGCGAAAGGCATCACGCTCATGCTCCCGAGCGAGGATGCGCTCTGGGTCGGTGAGGAGCTCAGTCGCCGGTTCGGCCTGCCTCGGTGGCAGTTCGCGCTCACTGCGACCGACGCGAACCGCTTCGCGATACGACTTGCGCGCGAGCTCACGGGGCGGCCGAAGATCCTGGTCTTCAACTGGTGCTACCACGGGACGGTCGACGAGACGTTCGCTTCGCTCGACGGCGCGGCGGTGGTGTCGCGCGAAGGCAACGTCGGCCCGCCTGTTCCGCTCGAGGAGACAACGCGTGTCGTCGAGTGGAACGACGTCGAGGCCCTCGAGCGCGAGCTTGCGCACGGCGACGTCGCGTGCGTCCTCGCCGAGCCGGCGTTGACGAACATCGGCATCGTGCTTCCGGAGCCCGACTTTCACGCGGCGCTGCGCGAGGCTACGCGTAAGACGGAGACGCTGCTGATCATCGACGAGACGCACACGCTCTGTGCGGGGCCGGGCGGCTACACGGCTGCATACGATCTCGACCCGGATCTGCTGACGGTCGGGAAGGCGATCGCGGCCGGCATTCCCGCCGCTGCGTACGGGTTCTCAGGCGACGTGGCGGACCGGCTCGAGGCGATGCTGCCGCGGGACGAGCGCGCGGACGTCGGCGGGATCGGCGGGACCGTTGCTGCGAATGTCCTGTCACTCGCCGCGATGCGTGCCACGCTCGGCGAGGTGCTGACGGACGACGCATTCGCGCGCATGATCTCGCTCGGGGAGCGGTTCGAAGCCGGGGTTGCGGACGCGATTGAGCGGCATGGCCTGCCGTGGCACGTGACGCGGCTCGGCTGCCGCGTCGAATATCTCTTCCGCGCCGAGCGCCCGCGCACGGGGAGCGATGCCGCGTCGGGTGGCAACCCCGAGCTGGACAGGTTGATTCATCTCTATGCGCTGAACCGGGGGATCCTGTTGACGCCGTTTCACAACATGGCGCTGATGTCGCCTGCCACAACGGAGGCCGATGTCGATCTGCATTCCGCCGTCTTCGATGAGGCGGCGGCGGAGCTGGTGGAAAGGAGTGCGTATGTCTGAGCAGCGTGTCGTTCCCATGTTCTCCTACGAAGACGTTGCGCAAGCCGCGGACTGGATCGCGCAGGCGTTCGGGTTCACCGAGACCGGTCGCTGGTCCGACGACGCCGGACGCGTGACGCACGTGAACATGGAGCTCGACGGCGGTCAGATCATGCTCGGCTACTCGAGCCCCGCATACCAGAGCCCGAAGCATCACGCCGAGGTCTGCGAGCCCGCGCGCGCGTGGCGCGAGACGCCGTACGTGGTGGACGGCGTGTTCGTGGCGGTGGACGACATCGATGCGCACTACGCGCGTGCGCGCGCGGGCGGCGCGACGATCCTGTCGGAGCTCGAGGACAACCCCGGCATCGGCCAGCGGCAGTACCGGGCGGAGGATGTCGAAGGCCACCGCTGGATGTTCGCGACCTCTCTAGGCGAGGCTGGCTAGCGCCGAGTCAAGCTCGCTGAGATCCGCGATCACGGCGTCCGCTGCGTCCAACTCATCGCGTCCGTAGTTGCCCGTCGTGACGGCGATGCTGCGGCAGCCCGCGGCATGGGCGCTCGAGACATCGATCGGCGTGTCCCCGACGCCGACGGTGCCGTGTGCCGGCCAGCCGCCTGCGCGCTTGCGCGCGAGGTCGAAGAGCTCCATCCGGTTCTCTCGCTCGCAGCCGAACGCTCCCTGCCCACGCGGGAAGAGCTCGGCAAGGCCCAGCCGCTCCATCCGCGCGTACGCGACAACCGGTGGATTGCCCGTCAGCAACGCACGGTGCTCGACCGCCGCCGCCGCTTCGAATACATGCGGCGCCAGCTGCCAGTGACTCGTGTCCGCAGCCTCGAGCAGCCGCAGATACCGAATGCAGAACGTCTCACACCACCGAGGGAGACCGGCGTCGATCTCCTCCTCGGTTAGACCGACGCTGCGCAAGGCGCGGCGGATGTGCGCCGGCGCCGTGTCGCCGGGCACGTCGGGGCCTTCGGCAAACGTCCCGAAGACGTCTTCCATCGCCATCCTGCTTGCCTCGACGTAGACCTCGTCATGCGTCAGGAGCAACGTTCCGTCTACGTCGAAGAGGACGAGCCAGTTCAGGCCGGCACCATCCCGTCGAGAGCCTCGCGCAACATGCGGACGTACTCCTCCAACGCGGCCGGCCCCTGTTCTGCAACCTCGACCGCGCGCGAGCCGACCACGATGCCGTCGGCCAGCTCTGCGACGGCGCGCGCATGCTCGGGCGTCGAGATACCGAAGCCGGCGTAGAGGGGCACGTCGCCGGCCGCGCGCGCGCGTTCCACCAGACCGGCGAGGGCGGGGGAGACGTCCGCGCGCGCGCCGGTCGTCCCGGTAACCGTGACGAGGTAGAGCCAGCCGTCCGTCTGCTGCGCCGCGATGCGCAGCCTCTCGTCGGTGGAGGTCGGCGCGACGAGCTGGATGCGGCGAAGCTCCGGCCGCTCGCCCGCCGGCAGGTCGGCGACGATCAGCGACGTTGCCCCCGCAGCGCGCACGTCCGAGGCGAACCGATCCCACCCGTACGCCTCGAGGAGAGCCGAATACGTCATCGGGACGAGCGGGGTCGACGGGATCAGCTCATGCGTTCGGCTCAGACAGTCGAGGCACGCGCGCGTTCGCATTCCCTGCGCGAGGGCCCGTTCGGCTGCACGGCGGATCACCGGCCCGTCGGCGAGCGGATCCGAGAAGGGAAAGCCGAGCTCGACGAGATTCGCACCGCCTGCAACTGCAGCAGCGGCCAGCTCCGGCGTCTCCGGCCCGGACATCAGGTAGATGACGAGCGTCTTCACTCGTCGTCGGCGAGCAGGGCGAACAGCGTCGCATCGACGCGATCGGCGCCGTGTCGCAGATATCTGCGCTTCACGCCCTCGCGCTCGAAGCCGAGCCGGCCGAGCACCTTCTCCGAAGCGATGTTGCCGATTCGCACGTGGGCCTCGACCCGCCAGATGCCGTTCCGGAGGGCGTGCTCGCACAGCCGGCGCACGGCTCGAGTCGCGACGCCGCGGCCGCGAGCGTCGACGAAGAGCCAGTAGCCGACTTCGACGGCGTCGCGCAGCGGGTCGAAGTGATGAAGCGAGGCGCCGCCGAGCAGCTTGCCGTCGCCGGTGTCCTCGATCACGTACGCGGAGAGAAGTCCCTGCGCGCGCATGCCGGGCAATTGCTCGCGGAGCATGATCCGCAGCGTCTTGGCATCGACGGGCGGGAGGCTCGCCTCGCCACCGACCTCGGGATCACGGAACGCCGGGGCGATGACGTCGACGTCCGCGTCGACCGGGCCGCGCACCAGCAGCTCGTCCACCCGCAGCTCGTCGGGAAAGCGATACGTCGAGATCTGGCCGCTCGCATGATCGGAACGACTCAACGGGCGAGTACCTCAGCGAGATCCTTGTCGCCGCGCCCGGAGAGGCAGACGAGCACGAGCTCCGCGTCGAGCTCGCGTGCACGCGCTAGCGCATGTGCGGGTTCCAGCGCAGGAATGATGCCCTCGAGGCGCGTCAGATCACGAAACGCGGCAAGCGCTTCCTCGTCGGTCGCGGTGACGTAGTCGGCTCGGCCGAGATCGCGGAGCCACGCATGCTCGGGGCCGACGCCCGGATAGTCGAGGCCCGCCGAGATCGAGTGCGCGTCGGCAATCTGCCCGTCCTCGTCGGCGAGAACGGACGAGCGCGCGCCGTGCAGGACTGCGGGACTGCCCGTGCCGAGCGACGCCGCCTGCGCCGCCTCGACGCCGACCAGATGCACCTCAGAGTCGTCGACGAAGCCGGCGAAGATTCCAATCGCGTTCGAGCCGCCGCCCACGCAGGCGACGACCACCTCCGGCAGCCGCCCCTCAACGTCCTCGAACTGCGCGCGCGCCTCACGTCCGATTACGGCCTGCAACTCGCGCACGATCTCGGGATACGGAGCCGGTCCCACGCACGAGCCGATCAGGTAGTGCGTCGTCTCGACGTTCGAGATCCAGTCGCGAATCGCCTCGCTCGTCGCTTCCTTCAGCGTCCGGCTGCCGAAGTCCACGGGTCGAACCTCGGCGCCGAGCAGATTCATTCGCTCGACGTTGGGTCGCTGGCGGCGCATGTCCTCCTCGCCCATGTAGACGACGCACTCGAGACCGAAGCGGGCGCACACCGTTGCCGTTGCGACTCCGTGCTGCCCTGCGCCGGTCTCGGCGACGATGCGACGCTTGCCGAGACGCTGCGCGAGCACCGCCTGGCCGAGCGCGTTGTTGAGCTTGTGCGCCCCGGTATGCAGCAGGTCTTCCCGCTTGAGGTAAAGGCGTTTGCCGGGCGCGAACCGCTCGACCCTCGTGAGCGGCGTCGGCCGGCCCGCGAACGTCCGGCCGAGCTCGTCGAGCTCCAAGCGGAATGCATCATCGGACTGTGCGTCGTGCCAGCCGCGCTCGAGCTCGTCGAGCGCGGGAATCAGCGTTTCCGGCACGTAACGCCCTCCGTACGTCCCGTAGGTCACCGCGCCGCCTCCACGAAAGCGCGAACTTTCGCGTGATCCTTGATCCCCGGCGCAGCTTCGAGCCTGGAAGCTGCGTCCACCGCCCAGGGACGAACTGCGCGCACTGCTTCGCGGACGTTGTCGGGTCCGAGGCGACCAGCCAGCATCAGGCGCCCTTGGACTGCGGCGGCGCGCTGTAGGTGGAACGGATCCTGTTCCTCCCACGGGAGGTCGACGACGTGCGCGACCGTTTCGTCGCCGCGCAACAGCACGGCGTCGCGTCCGCGCACCCGTCCGGCATCGCGACTGTAGAGCTGGACGAGATCGGCGTCGTTCTCCTCCACGTCGCCGACGAAGACGGCGACGCTGAGGCGATCGTCGGGAACCGGCAGGACCTCTCGGGCTCGCCGCGGGCTGTCTGCCGCGAGGATGAAGCCGAGCAGGTCGGCGCCGGCCTCGACGGCAGCGTCGACATCCTCGCTCCGCGTGAGGCCGCAGACTTTGACGAGCGGACGGGAGAGAAGCTCTTGCAGCCGGATTGCAGGATCGTCGGCGCGCATCAGAGCGGAGCCGACCAGGATCGCGTCTGCACCCGCCAGCTCTGCGGCTGCTCCCTGCGCGCGCGAGTTCACGCCGCTCTCCGCAACGATCACCGCTTCGTGGCGGCGCATGCGGGCGATCAGGTCGAGCTGTGCCGTGCGGTCGATGTCGAACGTCTCGAGATCGCGCGCGTTCACTCCGATGATCTCTGCGTCGAGCCCGACCGCCCGCTGCAACTCGTCTGCATCGTGAGCCTCGACGAGCGACTCGATCCCGAGCTCGCGGGCGTACGCGATCAGGGCTGCTGCCCGCTGGTCGTCGACGTCGCGGAGGAGAATGAGCACCGCGTCGGCACCGGCCACCTTCGCCTTCAGCAGGTCGAGCTCTTCGGTGAAGAAGCCTTTTGCAAGTAGCGGTGCGCCCGTCGCAGCGCGGGCAGCGCTCAGATCGTCGAGCGATCCGCCGAAACGCTCGTCGACGAGGATCGAGACCGCGGCGGCACCTGCCGCCGCAAACTGCGCCGCCAGCTGGGCGGGATCCGCATCCGGGCGGAGGTCACCCGCCGACGGGGAGCGGCGCTTCACCTCTGCGATCGCGGCCAGCCCCGGCGCGGCGAGCGCGTCCCGGAACCGTCCCATCAGGCGTTCACCTGGTCGCGCGAGAACGCGATCAGCTCGTCGAGTCTTGCGGCAGCAGCGCCCGAGTCGACCGCGTTCCGCGCAAGCTCGAGGCCTTCCTTCAGGTCGGCCGCGTGGCCTCCGGCGGCGATCGCTCCGGCCGCGTTCAGCAGGATCGCGTCGCGATGCGCGCCCCCGGACCCCGCGAACACCGTGCGGATCGCGGCGGCGTTCTCTTCAGGACTTCCACCCCGGAGATCCTCGACGGTGCAGCGCGCGACGCCGAGCTCCGCTTCCGGATCGAGTCGGCGCTCGTGCACGCGTCCGTCGACGACCTCCGCCACGAGGTTCACTCCGACGGGCGAGAGCTCGTCGATTCCACCCGCGCCATGGACGACGAATGCGCGTCGCGCGCCGAGCCGGGCGAGCACCTCGGCGATCGTGCGAACGAGCTGCGGCGAGTAGACACCCACGACCTGAGCCCGCGCACCGGCGGGATTCGTGAGGGGGCCGAGCACGTTGAAGACGGTCCGCGTCGCGAGCTCCTTGCGCACCGGCGCGGCGTGGCGCATCGCCGGATGGTGCGAGGGGGCGAAGAGAAAGCCGAAGCCGAGCTCGTCGATGGAGCGCGAGATCCGCTCGGGCTCCTGCTCGAGCGTGAACCCAAGCGCCTCGAGCACGTCAGCCGACCCTGATGCAGAAGAGACGGCGCGGTTGCCGTGCTTCGCGACTGCCGCACCAGCGGCGGCTGCGACCAGCGCGGCCGCCGTCGAGATGTTGATCGTCTGCGCACCATCGCCGCCGGTGCCCGCCGTGTCGACGAGATCGTCGCGGCTCGGGGCGACGGCGAGAACATGCTCGCGCATGGCCTCCGCGCAACCGGCGATCTCGTCCGGCGTCTCGCCCTTCGAGCGGAGCGCGATCAGGAAGCCGCCCATCTGGGCGGGAGTCGCTTCGCCGCGCATGATCTCGCCCATCACGTCGCGTGTCTCCCCGCGGCCGAGGTCATGCCCGTCGAGCAGCCGTTGGAGTGCCTGTTGGATCATGGGCTAAGGGAAGTTTCGCGCGATCGCGCGCCGGGCGACGACCTGCCTCAAGACCGCCCGTACGCGGAGGCGTACGGCGGCGGCGGCCCGTCGACCCCGTCGGCGGCGGCCGGCTCGGAGGGCTCGAGCCGGAGCGGGATGATGCCGGCCCAAACCGGCAGGGCGACGTCGTCCTCGTCGTCGACCGGCGGGCCGGAGCGGATCTTGGCGGACGCTTCGTCGAGCGGGAGGGCGAGGATCGTCGTGCCCTTGATCTCACCTTCGCTCGGCTGTCGCGCGTCGTTCCAGCGTCCTTTGACGACGTGCTCGACAACGCACTCCATCGCTCGGAGCTTCTCGTCCGGGCCAGTCACCTCGTGCGCCCGGCCGAGCACGACGACCGACCGGTAGTTCATCGAGTGGTTGTAGACAGAGCGTGCGAGCACCAGGCCGTCGAGCAGGGTCGCGGTCACGCAGATGTCGACGCCTGACTTCGCCGTCCTCAGCATGCGGCTGCCGGGGGAGCCGTGGATGTAGAGCATGTCTCCGTCCCGCGCGTGGATCGTCGGAATCACGAAGGGCTGCCCGTCCACGACGAAGCCGAGGTGGCACATGAGCGCCTCGTCGAGAATCGCGTCGATCACGTCGCGGTCATAGTCCCCGCGCTCGGGGTGTCGTTTCACCTTGGTTCGGGCCGTCGGCATACCCGAACCCTATTGGTACGCTCGGACCATGAGTCGCGCAGTCATCGTGTCGGCGGTTCGCACCCCCTTCGGGAGGCTCGGGGGCTCGCTCGCCGACAAGGAGGCGACCGAGCTCGGCGCGATCGCGATCCGCGCCGCGCTCGACCGGGCAGGCGTCTCGAACGACGAGGTCGAGTACGTGATCATGGGGCAGGTGCTCCAGGGCGGCGCCGGTCAGGCTCCGGCACGGCAGGCGTCGATCGGTGCCGGTCTGCCGATCGAGGTCGGCTCGGACACGATCAACAAGGTGTGCGCTTCGTCGATTCGCGCGGTCGAGATCGCCGATCAGATGATTCGGGCCGGAGACCACGACGTGGTGGTGGCCGGCGGCATGGAGTCGATGTCGAACGCGCCGTTCGCGCTCAAGAAGGCGCGCTTCGGCTACAAGCTCGGTGACGGGACGCTGATCGACCTGATGACGCACGACGGCTTGACGTCGACGTTCGACAACAAACACATGGTCGAACAGGCCTCGTTCGTCTCACGCGAGCTCGGCATTTCACGGGAAGACCAGGACCGTTGGGCGCTGCGCTCGCACCAGCGCGCGGTGGCCGCGATCGACAACGGCAAGTTCACCGACGAGATCGTTCCGGTCGGGGAGTTCGCAGCCGACGAAGCGCCGCGTCGCGACACGTCGTACGAGCGGCTTGCGCGGCTGAAGCCGGTGTTCGATCCCGAAGGGACGACGACCGCCGGTAACGCACCCGGCGTGAACGACGGGGCCGGCGCGCTGGTCGTGACGAGCGAGGAGTTCGCCCGCAAGCGCGGGCTCGAGGTTCTGGCGACGATCGTGTCGCAGGCATACGTCGCCGATGACTTCGCGTATCTCGCGCGCACGCCCGCCAAGGCAGGAGCGGCCGCGCTCGCCAGGGCCGGCAAGAAGATCGGCGACGTCAAGCGCGTCGAGCTCAACGAAGCGTTCTCATCCGTCGCCCTCAATTCCGCCAAGATGCTCGACGTGGATCCCGACAAGGTCAACGTGAACGGGGGCGCTGTTGCGCTCGGGCATCCGATCGGCGCGTCGGGCGCGCGGATTCTCGGAACGATGATCTACGAGCTCCGCCGTTCCGGCGGCGGCCTCGGTCTCGCTGCGATCTGCTCCGGCGGTGGCCAGGGAGACGCGCTCCTGCTCGAGGTCTAGCGTGACGTTCGAGCACGTGCTGGTCGTCGGAGCGGGGCAGATGGGCGCCGGCATCGCACAGGTCGTCGCTGCATCCGGCCGGCGGGTGTCCCTCTACGACGCGCAGCCGGGCGCCACCGATCGCGCGCTCGCAGGAATGCGCAAGAGCCTCGGCAAGCTCGCAGAGAAAGGCGGGCCTCCGGCAGACGACGTCCTGGCGCGCGTCTCGGTCGTCGACGAGCTGGTTCCCGCCGACCTGATGATCGAGGCCGTCGTCGAGGACGCGGAGGTGAAAGAGGACATCTTTCGGCGCGCCGACGGGGTGCTGCCGGCTGACGCCGTGCTCGCGTCAAACACGTCCTCGATCCCGATCGGTTCGCTCGCGGCGGCGACGGGCCGGCCTCAGCAGGTGATCGGCATGCATTTCTTCAACCCGGTTCCGGTGCTCAAGCTCGTGGAGATCATCAGAGGGCGCGACACGTCGGACGAGACGGCGCAGGCCATTACCGAGCTCGCCGTCGACCTCGGCAAGACCCCGGCGGTCGCCAACGACTTTCCCGGCTTCGTCTCGAACCGGATCCTGATGCCGTTCATCAACGAGGCGGTGTGGGCTCTCCACGACGGAGTGGCCGAGGCCGAGGCGATCGACACCATCGCCAAGCTCGGCTTCGCCCATCCGCTCGGCCCGCTGGCGCTCGCCGACCTGATCGGTCTCGACACCTGCGTCGCGATCATGGAGGTGCTTCGCGACGGATTGGGCGACGATCGCTACGCTCCGTGCCCCTTGCTCGGGGAGCTCGTTTCGGCCGGAAAGCTCGGCCGCAAGAGCGGCGCCGGTTTCTACGAATACTCGTAAGAAGCCATAAAAAAGGCGGAGTCTGCAGGGTTTCGCCGAAAGACGAGTCTCTCTGCCTAGAGGCTCAAGTCGGACGAGAACTCTGCCGACAACTGCACACAGAATTCTGGGAAAGGGAGGCCCGCGCTTTTGCGGATCCTGCTGGTCGACGACGATCCTGCTCTTCGGACCCTGTTGAGGACGACGTTCGAGCTTGCCGACGTCGCCGTCGTTGAGGCCGAAGACGCTGCTGCAGCGCGGCGAAAGATCCGGAACGGACGCCCTGACGTCATCGTTCTCGACGTCAGCATGCCGGTCACGACGGGGCTCGAGCTCTGCGCCGAGCTGAAGGCCGACGCGGCGACGGGCGACATCCCGGTCATCCTCCTCACGGGTTCGACCGGCGGCACCGCGGCGACGGCGAAGAAGGCGGGCGCCGAAGCTTTCATGCGAAAACCGTTCAGCCCGCTCGAGCTGCTGGCGGTTGCAGAGCGGCTGGCGGGAGGCATGTTCGGCATTCCGTTTCGCGCGTCGAAGAAGCGCCTTCGTGGAGACGACGAGGAGCTGCTGCTGTACGCGCGGGATCTGCGCCATATGGTCGAGGTCGAACGCGGTCAGCGTGAACTGCTCCAGAGCGCGTATCTGGAGACGGTTTCGGCGCTCGCCAGTGCCCTCGAGTCGAAAGACACGGGGACGCGTGCACACTCACAAAGGGTTCAGAGCTACGCGTCGACGCTCGCCGGCGTCATGGCGGACGGAACGATCGCCAAGGATCAGAGCACCCCGTACGGCTTTCTGCTCCACGACGTCGGTAAGATCGGAATCCCCGACGGGATCCTGCTCAAGCCCGGCCCTTTGAGCCCCGCCGAGCGGCGCCGGATGCAGACGCACACGGTCCTCGGCGAAGCGATGCTCTCCGGTGTCGCGTTCCTCAAGGGCGAAGGGCTGAAGATCGTGCGCTCGCACCACGAACGCTGGGACGGCCGTGGCTATCCCGACGGCCTCGCCAAAACGGAGATCCCGCTCGGCGCCAGGATCTTTGCGGTCGCAGACTCCCTGGATGCCATGACCAGCCATCGTCCCTACCGCCGGGCGCTGAGCTGGGACGCCGCGCGTGCGGAGATCGTTCAGCAGCGCAAGCGGCAGTTCGATCCGGACGTGGTCGACGCCTTCCTCTCAGCCGAGACCGTTCTCCGCGAGATCCGGCGCGAGCTGGCGGCCGCCTAGAACCTCCTTTTCAGGCGAAAGCGCTAGCTTTCGCCGACGTGGACTTCGAGCTGAACCAGGACCAGCGCGAGATCCAGGCGCTGGCCAGGGACTTCGCGCGCGCCGAGATCGAGCCGCATGCCTCGGCCTGGGACCGGGACCACTACTTTCCGCGGGAGCTTTTCGGAAAGCTTGCGGAGATTGGCCTGATGGGCGCGTGCGTTCCGGAGGAGTACGGCGGGGCTGGTGCGGATTTCCTCTCGTACGTCCTCGTGCTCGAAGAGCTTTCCCGTGCAGATGCCGGGGTGGGAGTGACCGTGGCGGTGCACACGAGCGCCGCGACCCTGCCGATCCTCGCCTACGGCACCGACGAGCAGAAGTCGCGCTTCGTGCCGCCGCTGGCCAGGGGCGAGCAGCTCGGCGCGTTCGCACTGACCGAAGCGGAGGCAGGCTCCGATGCTGGGGCGCTGCGCACGAGAGCCGAGCCGACCGGTGACGGTTGGACGGTGACCGGTGCGAAGCAATGGATCACGAACGGCCGGCACGCCGGCACCTTCCTGCTCTTTGCGCGGACCGATGCGGAGACCGCCGGCGCGCGCGGTGTGAGCGCGTTTCTGCTCGACGCCGAGCACGTGCGCGTGACGCGCGACGAGGAGAAGCTCGGTCTGAACTCGTCGGTCACGAACGACATCGTCATCGAAGGCGCCGAGGTGGGTCGCGACCGGCTGCTGCACGAGGAGAACCGTGGGTTTCGCGTCGCAATGGGCACGCTCGACGGCGGCCGGATCGGGATCGCGGCCCAGGCGCTCGGCATCGCGCAAGCCGCGTACGACGTCGCGCGCGCCTATGCCGTCGAACGGCGCGCATTCGGCCATAGGATCGCGGATTTCCAGGCCATTCAGCACAAGCTCGCGAACATGTCGATGGAAATCGACGCCGCGCGCCTGCTCGTGTATCGCGCGGCGTGGCTGAAAGCGGAGGGGCGTCCTCACACCGAAGAGGGCGCGAAGGCGAAGCTTTTCGCGTCGGAGCTGGCGCGCCGGCAGACGGGTGAGGCGATCCAGATTCTCGGCGGCTACGGCTATACGAAGGAGTTCCCGGTGGAGCGCTACTACCGCGACGCGAAGATCACCGAGATCTATGAAGGAACGAGCGAGATCCAGCGCCTGGTGATCGCCCGCTCGATCCTCGGCCTGACGGAACGCTCCCTGGTCGTCCGGTGAGCTCGCCTCTTATGTACACGCGCGTCCATACCCCCACCCGGGTGGGGGTTGTCACCCACCACCCACTGCGTTCAACGCTAGCGCCGGCCGACGGACGCGTCAGTGTCGAACTCGTGCCAATTGCCAGGATGCCGGAGTGAGCTCGCGAAGACAGGACGAGCCCGTTCGCCTGACCCGGATCTATACGCGCGGTGGTGACGGCGGCGAGACGTCACTCGGGGACGGCTCCCGCGTGCCGAAGCTCGATTGCCGGATCGGCGCGTTCGGCGCGGTCGACGAGCTGAACGCCGCGATCGGCGTCGTCCTGGCGGGCGCCGAGCTGCCCGAGCGCCTGCGCGCTCCGCTCGACAGAATCCAGAACGAGCTCTTCGACGTCGGCGCCGACCTCTGTGTCCCGTTCGGTGTCAGCGACCGGCTGCGTGTCGACCAGGCTGCGGTCGATCGCCTGGAGCAACTGTGCGACGACTTCAACTCCGACCTGCCGATGCTGAAGAGCTTCATCCTTCCCGGCGGCACCGAGAGCGCCGCGCGTCTGCACGTCGCCCGAACGACCTGCCGCCGCGCCGAGCGCGATGCCATCGCCGCGAACGAGGAAGACGGGATCAACCCGCTCGTGCTGTCCTACCTCAACAGGCTCTCCGACTTTCTCTTCATCGCCGCGCGTTTTGCCAACGCCGAGGCCGGCCGCAACGAGCCGCTCTGGAAACCGGGCGGCTAGGGCGTCAGGGAGCGAGGTGCCAGCCGGTGCTGCGCGCCGGCTTGGCAACATGAACCGGCTGGTTCAACAGCCGCTGAATGATCCGTGCGAGCAATGGCGCGGACGTCGAGCGCGGTAGCGCGATCGCAGCGCCCGCCTTGAGCGCGGCTGCCATCTGCTTCGGCCCGAGGACGAGCGCGACGATTCTCGCCGCAGGGAAGACTGCGTGCAGGTCGCGGATCATCCCGATGCCGAACTGGTTGACGTCGACGACGATCACGCGCACGTCGGTGCTCCGGCTCGCGGCTGCATCGAACGTCGGCTCGACGCCGGACGCCATCACGACCTTCGCCCTGCCGCTCGAGAACTTGCCGCGAACCGCTGCCGGCAGCCGGCCCGGCCAGGAGCACGCGCACCGGCTGCGCAAGCCTGGCCTTGGGCCCGATGAACCGGATCGCGATATTCCGCGAGACGGTGCTTCTGCCTGACCGCGCGGTCCAATGGATGCTGTAGACGCCGGGGCGTCGCACCTGCCTGGGGAGGCGAAGGCTGACGATCGAGCGGCCGGCCCGCACCGAGAAGCGCCAGGTGTAGAGCTTCACGCGCTTCGGGCTGAAGAGCTGCGCGGTGACCAGCGAGGCGCGCGTGACGAGCACGCGGGCCGCGATCTTCTTGCGCTTGGTCGGCCTGATCTTCGGCGCGGTCGTGACCTTGAGGAACAGGCCTGCCTGCGCACCGCCGGGTGCGACGACGAGGTCGATCGCGGCACCCTCTTCCGCGAGTGCAAGGTTGGCCGGGCCCGTGACAGTGCCTGCGGGACCCGTGCCGCCGGTGGTGATCGTGCCGATTTTGAAGCCGAGCGGTTCAAGCAGCGCGGCGATCTGATCAGGTGTCTTGCCGATCAGCGACGGCACCGGCACGAGCGGGCGCGTCAGCTCACTCTCGTTTCCGGCCAGGTCGGTCTCCTTCAGCCGGAACACGCGCGTGTCGCCGATCGACCAGCTGCCGACACCCGCCGCGGTGTAGTCGACACCGAAATGTCCGATGTCGCTCGAGTTCGAGAAGACCGTGATGAAGTCATAGGTGCCACTGTTGTCCGAGCCCGGAGTCCAGCGGATCGTCAGTCCGCTCGGCCCCATGTACCCGCGCACGTTCTGCGGCGGGTTCGGCGCCTGGAGATCGTGGAGCAGTGCGAACACCGAGAGATGCTTCGTCAGGACGTGGAAGCCGGAGCCGTCCGTCCAGAAGCCGTCCTCCCAGCCACCCGGCAACGTGCCGGCCGAAGGTACGCGCGCGAGGACGCGCCACTGTCCGTTCTCGAAGGTGGCGGGGACGAGGCCTCGCTCGGTCGAGCGCATCAGGATCTCGATCGGCTGGCCGAACTGGTGAACCTCCGTGCCGGCGAGTGCCCAGCGCGCGGTCACGTCGAGCGCCTCCGGCCCGGAGCCGAAGCCGTTCGTCAGGCCCGCCGGCGCGGCCAGTGGCGTGATCCGCAAGACGATCCAGTCGGAGCCGGACGTCGTCCACGCACCGGCAGGCATGGTCGCCGCGGCGAAGCCGTCGGTGGAGCTCACCGTGGTGGACGAGCCCGAGCTCGTGTTCTTGTCGACCGGCGGCGCGGGTGTCGAGCTGCCCGGCGCGTACACCGTGAAGTGGACCCGGAACGGTGCCCGCTTGCCGGTGGAATCCTGCAGCTCGCCGGCCAGCGTGTGCGCGCCGGTCGCGAGTGCGCCGGTGCCGTAGTCGATCTGCGTGCCGCTGATGACCGGCGCGACGGTGGTGTGCCCGTCGAGCGTGACGTTGAGCGGCGTGGCCGGCTCGCTCGCGATCAGCTCGATCGCGTTCGCAGACGTCACCGTCGAGCCCTCGGCGGGAGTGGAGGAGATCACGTGCGGCGCCGTGTTGTCGACGCGGATCGAGGCGACGACGTCGGAGGACGTATTGCCGAGGTTGTCCGAGACGGTTGCGCGGAGGTCGTAGACGCCGTCGGCCAGGTGCGTCGAATCGAACGTCGTGCTCCACGGTGCGCTGGTGTCGGTGCCGAGCGTCGACCAGGAGCCGCCGCCAGCGGGCGTCGCCCCGAAGACGACCTGCGTCGCCCCCGAGCCGGTGACCGTGGCGTTGAGCGTCACCGAGCCGGAGATCGTTGCGCCCGGGTTCGTGAGGACGACCGTCGGCGCGCTCACGTCGACCGTGAAGGTGCGCGTTGCGCCCGTGAAGGTATTGCCGGCGTTGTCGGTGATCACGGGCTGCAGGTCGTAGCTTCCGGACGACACGGTCGTCGCGTCCCACGTTGCGCTGAACGGCGCGCCGGAGGCGGTTGCGATCGTTGTCCACGAGCCGCCGCCGGTCGGGCGGAGCTCGTAGCGCACGGATGCAACACCCGAATCACCGTCGGAGTACGAGCCGCTGAGCGTGACGCTCGTGCCGCCGACGGTTGCTCCAGCGGCGGGCGCCGTCAGCGAGCCTGCCGGGGCCGTGTTGTCGATGCGGATGTTGGCGCGGATCGGGCTGGTGCCCGTGTGCCCCGTGCCGTCGGTGGCGATCGCACGGAAGTCGTAGAGGCCGTCGGCCAGCGCAGTCGTGTCGAGTGACGTGCCCCACGGCGCCGTCGCATCGCTTGCGATCGTGACCCACGAGCCGCCGCCTGCCGGCCGCCGCTCGAAGTCGACCTGTGTCGTGTCCGGATCGGAGGACGCCGTCAGCGAGATCGTGCCGCTGAGGTTCGAGCCGGGATCGGCGAGCGTCGGTGTCGGGGAGAGGTTGTCGACGCTGACGTTACGCATGGCGGACGTCGTCGTGTTCCCGGCCATGTCCTCGACGACGATCTGGATCGTCGCCCCGCCGTCGGCGCCGGTGGTCGTATCCCAGGTCTGCGAGAACGGCGCGCTCGAGTCGGTGGCGAGCAGCGCGCCCCGGACGTAGAACTTGACGGAGGCGATCGGCGACGTGACATCCGAAGCGGACGCTGCCATTGAAATCGAGCCGGAGACGATCTGACCCTCGGTCGGCGCGCCGACCAGCGCGACGTCCGGCGCCGTGTTGTCGACGACCTTGTCCGGCAGCGTTGCGGTCGTGACGTTGTCCGCGTTGTCGGTGATCTGGATCCGGAGGTCGTAGTGACCGTCGGGAACGAGTGTCGTGTCCCAGCTCGTGGTGTACGGGCCGGGACCGGTCGTGTCGGTTCCGATGGGCGTCCACGTCGAGCCGCCGGCGTCGGTGTACTCGAAGCTGACCGACTGGATGCCGGAGCCGCTCGTGTCCGGATCGGCGGTAAGGTCGACGGTGCCGCGGAGATAGTCCGCGGCCGCGCACGATGGGCAAGCCGGCGGCGTGGCATCGATCAGCACCGTGGTGCTCTTGATCGTCTCGATGTTGCCGGCGTTGTCGACCGAGAAGTACGCGATCGTGTGAGACCCGTCATTCGAGCCGTCGGCAGGCGCCGGAATCGACACGCTCGTCCCCACGGTGTAGCTGGGACTGCCGTCGACGCTGTATTCCGTGACGTTGACGCCTGAGCCGCCGTCGTTGCCCGTCAGGGTGACGGTGACCGGGCTCGACTGCCAGCCGCTCGGAGCATTGTCCGTGGTGGCTGGCTTCGTGTTGTCGACCAGGCTGGTCACCGGCGCGGAGGCCGTCGTGTTGCCGGCAGCGTCGGTCGCGACGACGCGGAGCTCGACGCTTCCGTCTGCGACCGCGGCCGAGTTGAAGCTGGCCCCGGTCGACTGCCAGGTCGAGCCGCCGTTCGTCGAGTACTCGTAGGCGACCGTGACGACACCTGAGGCATTCGAGCCACCGGGGTCGCTGGTCGACGAGGTGAGGTTGACGGCGCCGCGCAGGTACGGGCCGGGATTCGTCAGCGATGCGGTCGGCGCGGTGTTGTCCACCAGGCGGTCGGTGACCGGAGTGGCGGCGGCCTGGTTGCCCGCGACGTCGTAGGCGACGGTGCGGAAGTCGTAGTGGCCGTCGGAGACGCCGGTCGTGTCGAAGCTGGCCTGGAAGCCGTCGCCCGGCGTGGAGTCGGTGTCGATCGTCGTCCAGCTGCCGCCGCCGGTGGGCGCGCGCTGGAAGTCGACGTGGTCGACGCCCGAGCCCGAGTCGGCTGCAGAGCCGGTCATGATCTTCGTTCCGCGCAGGTACGCGCCAGGATCGTTCTGGCTGGTGGTCGGCGGTGTGTTGTCGATCCGCACCGTCGGGGCCAGCTCGAAGGTGGCGCTGTTCCCGGCGGCGTCGCTGACGACGATGCGCAGGTGATAGACGCCGTCGGCAACCGAGCCCGTGTTCCAGAGGACGTTGTTGAACGGCGGCGACGTGTTCGTTCCGATCGGTGCCCATGTCGACCCGTCGTTGGAGTACTCGAAGGCGACGCTCGCGATGCCCGAGGCATAGCCGTTCGCCGGCGGGTCGTTCTCGTTCGACGTGAGCGTCAAGACCTGGCGGACGTTGGCGCCGGGGTTGTTGATCGTGCCGGTCGGGTCATTCGTGTCGCGGTGCCACGTCCACGTATCTGGAGTCGCGTCGGTGTTGCCGGCGGCGTCGGTCGCGCGCACCTCGAGGGTGTGGTCGTTGTCCGTCAGGCCCGGCACGGTGTGCGGGGTGGTGCAAGGAGCGAAGGCGCCGCCGTCGATGCTGCATTCGAACGTCGAGCCGGGCTCCGTGGACGAGAAGGTGAACGAGGGCACCGAGTCGTTCGACGGGTCGGCAGGCTTCGTCACGATGTTCGTGTTCGGAGCGGTGCGGTCGACGTCGACGTTCCGGATTGCGGTCGCGGTGTGGCCGGCATTGTCGGTCGCAACGGCGGCGAGAGAATGGTTGCCGTCGGCGACCGGGATCGACCAGGAGACGCTGTAAGGACCGGGTGCAGGCACGGCGCCGAGCGCGTTCCAGACGCCCGTCGCGCAGTTGCTGCTTGCATCGGAGCACTCGAAGAACTGGACCTGGGAGACGCCGCTGCCTGCCGGATCGCTCGCGTTTGCTGCGAACGTCGTCGGGCTGGGCACGGAGCCGTTGATCGCCGCGGCCGGCGCGGTGATCGAGATGGTCGGAGGCGCGTTGTCGACCTGGATGCTCGTGTTCTCGACGCTGGTCGTGTTCGACGCGTCGTCTGTGGCCCGCGCGCGCAGGTCGTAGAGCCCGTCGCCGCCGGGCAGGGTCGTGGTGTTCCAGGAGGAGCCGGTCGCGGTGTACGAGGTCGGCGGATCGCTGTGGAGCTTGTAGGCGAAGGTGACTGCCGGGCTCGCAGGCGATGCGTCGCTGGAGCTCCCGACGAGGTTCACGGTGCCGCTGACGACGGCGCCGGTGGCCGGGCTGGAGAAGTTCACCGCAGGCGGCGTGTTGTCGACGCGTGTCGTGATCAGGGCTGACGTGGTCGTGTTCCCCGCAGTGTCGGTCGCGATCACGCGCAGGTCGTAGAGGCCGTCAGACACGAGCGTCGTGTCCCAGGAGGCCGGCTGGCTGTTGAAGCTGCCGCCGCTCGGGGCCAGCTCGTACGTGACGCTGGCGATGCCCGAGCCGCCCGTGTCGCTCGTGTTCGACGTCAGAGCCACGGTTGCACCGACCGGATTGCCGGGGCTGAGCATCGTGGCGCTCGGAGCGGTGTTGTCGATTCGGCGGTTCGCGATGACGGTGGGGGAGGCCTCGTCGTTTCCGGCAACGTCGGTCGCAACCGACCGGAAGTCGTAGAGACCATCGGCAACGCTCGTCGTGTCGAAGGACGTGGAGTACGGGAAGCTGCTGTCCGACGCGATCGTCGTCCACGAGCCACCACCGGCGGGCCGCCGCTGGAAGGCGACGGAGGCCACGCCCGAGCCGTCTGTGTCGCTCGCGTTCGCGCTCAGCGAGATGGTCTGGCGCAGGTTCGCGCCCGGATCGTCGAGCGTCGAGCCGGGAGCCGCGGTGTCGGACTTCACTTCGTTGGCGGACGTCGCCACCGCAACGTTGCCGGCATTGTCGGCGACGCTGTAGCGGTAGATGGCGCACTTGCCCGAGGCGAGTGTGTCGGGGCTCGTCGCGGCCACCCAGCCGCCGTAGGACGAGCAGGAGTTGTTGGCGAGGTCACCAGTCTGACGCTGCAGCGAGCCGGTTACCGCGTTGACGTCCGGATCGGATCCGTTGCTCGTCGTGACGGCATATGAGCCGGCGACGTAGCCGTTCGGGTAGCCGACGGTCACACCGGTGGGCGCCGTTCGGTCGATCGTGATGTTGCGGATGTGCTGCCCGGTGTTGGACGCCGCGTCGACGGCGACCGCCCGGATCGCCTTGAGCCCGTCGAATGCAGGAGTCGACCAGGTCGCGGCATACGGGGCGGTGTTGTCGGTGCCGAACTGCAGCCAGGAGCCGGTTGCGCAGTTCGCGCTCGCGTCGGAGCACTCGAAGAAGTCGACATGGGTCACGTCACCGTCGGGCGTCGTCGCCGTCACGACGTAGTTGTTCGGATCGGAGCCGCTCAGATACGTGGTGGGATCCGCGATCGTCACGGTCGGCGCACCGGCGTCGATGAGCCAGGTGTAGGTCGCGGGCGTGCCGTCGGTGTTGCCCGCGGCGTCGACCGCGCGAACGTCGAAGGTGTGACTGCCATCGGTCAGCGCAGGCGAGATCGTGTCGGGGCTCGAGCACGGGCTCCAGCTCCCGCCGTCGACGCGGCACTCGAAGGTGGAGCCGGGCTCAGACGAGCTAAACGAGAACGACGGCGTCGGGTTGCCGGAGGGGCTCGACGGGTTCGAGTCGATGGTCGTGTTCGGCGCCGTCAGGTCGATCGTCCACGTGTAGCTGGCCGGAGTCGCGTCGGTATTGCCGGCCTGGTCGGTCGCGCGGACGTCGAAGGTGTGGCTGCCGGCACCGAGCGCGGGCGAGATCGTGTCCGGTGAAGAGCAGGGGCTCCAGCTGCCGCCGTCGACGCGGCACTCGAAGGTCGAGCTCGGCTTGGAGGAGTTGAAGGTGAAGTCCGGAGTGGTGTCGTTCGACGGATCGTTCGGGCTCGTGAGCGATGGTCGTGTCGGGCGCCGTCAGGTCGACCGTCCACGTGTAGCTCGCGGGAGTGGCGTCGGTGTTGCCTGCCTGGTCGGTGGCGCGGACGTCGAAGGTGTGGCTGCCTGCGCCGAGTGCGGGCGAGATCGTGTCGGGGCTCGAGCAGGAGCTCCAGCTGCCGCCGTCGAGGCGGCACTCGAAGGTCGAGCCGGCTTCGCTGGAGCTGAAGGTGAAGCTCGGCGTCGTGTTCGTCGAGGGGTCGGCCGGGTTCGAGTCGATCGTGGTGTTCGGTGCGGTGAGGTCGACCGTCCAGGTGTAGCTGGCGGGTGTTGCGTCGGTGTTGCCGGCCTGGTCGGTGGCGCGGACGTCGAAGGTGTGGCTGCCTGCGCCGAGTGCGGGGGAGATCGTGTCGGGGCTCGTGCACGGCGTCCAGCTGCCGCCGTCGAGGCGGCACTCGAAGGTCGAGCCGCCCTCGCTGGAGCTGAGGCTGAAGCTCGGGGTGGTGTTGTTGGACGGATCGCTCGGGCTGGAGCCGATGGTGGTATTCGGCGCTGTCAGGTCGACCGTCCAGGTGTAGCTAGCAGGCGTGCCGTCGGTGTTGCCTGCTGCGTCCGTTGCGCGGACGTCGAAGGTGTGGCTGCCTGCGCTGAGTGCGGGGGAGATCGTGTCGGGGCTCGAGCAGCTGCTCCAGCCGCCACCGTCGACGCGGCATTCGAAGGTCGAGCCGGCTTCGTTGGAACTGAACGTGAAGTTCGGCGTGGTGTTGTTGGACGGGTCGGCAGGCGTCGTGCCGATGGTCGTGTTCGGTGCGGTCAGGTCGACCGTCCAGGTGTAGCTGGCCGGGGTGCCGTCGGTGTTGCCGGCTGCATCCGTTGCGCGGACGTCGAACGTGTGACTGCCTGCCGCAAGTGCAGGCGACACTGTGTCGGGGCTGGCGCAGCCGCTCCAGCTGCCGCCGTCGAGGCGGCACTCGAACGTCGAGCTGGGCTCGCTTGAGCTGAAGCTGAAGCTCGGCGTGGTGTTGTTCGACGGATCGTTCGGGCTGGAGCCGAGGGTCGTGTTCGGTGCGGTGAGGTCGATCGTCCAGGTGTAGCTGGCGGGGGTGGCGTCGGTGTTGCCGGCCTGGTCGGTGGCGCGCACGTCGAAGGTGTGGCTGCCTGCGCCGAGTGCGGGGGAGACGGTCTTCGGAGTCGTGCACGGCGACCAGCTGCCGCCGTCGAGGCGGCACTCGAAGGTCGAGCCGGGCTCGCTGGCGCTGAAGGTGAAGCTCGGGGTCGTGTTGTTGGACGGGTCGGTCGGGCTCGAGTCGATGGTCGTGTTCGGCGCAGTGAGATCGATCGCCCAGGTGTAGCTGGCCGGTGTGGCGTCGGTGTTGCCGGCCTGGTCGGTGGCGCGCACGTCAAAGGTGTGGGTGCCTGCGCCGAGGGCCGGCGAGATCGTGTCGGGGCTCGTGCAGGGGTTCCAGCTGCCGCCGTCCAGGCGACACTCGAATGTCGAGCCGGCCTCCGAGGCGCTGAACGTGAAGGTCGGCGTGGTATTGCCGGACGGGCTCGACGGGCTCGAGCCGATGGTGGTGTTCGGCGCGGTGAGGTCGACGGTCCAGGTGTAGGTGGCGGGAGTCCCGTCGGTGTTGCCCGCGGCGTCGGTGGCGCGGACGTCGAAGGTGTGGCCGCCTGCGCCGAGGGCGGGCGAGATCGTGTCGGGGCTGGTGCACGCCGTCCAGCTACCGCCGTCGATGCGGCATTCGAAGGTCGAGCCGCCTTCGCTGGAGCTGAAGCTGAAGCTCGGCGTGGTGTTGTTCGACGGATCGTTCGGGTTGGAGCCGATGGTGGTGTTCGGCGCGGCCAGGTCGACCGTCCAGGTGTAGCTCGCCGGTGTGCCGTCCGTGTTGCCTGCAGCGTCCGTGGCACGAACGTCGAAGGTGTGACTGCCTGCAGCGAGTGCGGGCGAGATGGTGTCGGGGCTCGCGCACGGGCTCCAGCTGCCGCCGTCGATGCGGCACTCGAAGGTCGAGCCGCCCTCGCTGGAGCTGAAGGAGAAGCTCGGCGTGGTGTCGTTGGAGGGATCGTTCGGGCTCGAGCCGATGGTTGTGTTCGGCGCGGCCAGGTCGACCGTCCACGTGCTGCTCGCGGGAGTGCCGTCGGTGTTGCCGGCCTGATCGGTCGCGCGGACGTCGAAGGTGTGGCTGCCTGCGCCGAGTGCGGGCGAGATCGTGTCGGGGCTCGTGCACGGCGTCCAACTGCCGCCGTCCACACGACAATCGAAGGTCGAGCCGGGCTCCGTGGCGCTGAACGCGAACGTCGGCGTCGCGTCATTCGATGGATCGGACGGGCTCGAGTCGATCGTCGTGTTCGGCGCCGTGAGGTCGATCGTCCAGGTGTAGCTCGCGGGGCTCGCGTCGGTGTTGGCCGCGACGTCGGTTGCGCGGACGTCGAACGTGTGGGTGCCGGCACTCAGCGCCGGCGAGATCGTGTCGGGCGACGAGCACGCGGTCCAGGCGCCGCCGTCGATACGGCACTCGAACGTCGAGCCCGGTTCGCTGGAGCTGAACGTGAAGTTCGGCGTCGTATCGTTGGACGGGCTGCCCGGGCTCGAGTCGATGGTGGTGTCCGGCGGGCCGGCGTCGATGATCCAGGTGTGGCTGGCCGGGCTCGCATCCGCGTTCCCCGCCGGGTCGATCGCGCGAACTTCGAAGGTATGGCTGCCCTCGGCGAGTGCCGGAGAGATCGTGTCCGGCGAGGAGCACGCAGACCAAGCCCCGCCGTCCATTCGGCACTCGAACGTCGAGCCGCCCTCCGAGGAGCTGAATGTGAACGTCGGCGTCAGGTTGCCCGACGGGCTCGAGGGGCTCGAGTCGATCGTGGTGTTCGGCGCTGCGAGGTCGACCGTCCAGGTGTAGCTGGCAGGTGTTGCGTCGGTGTTGCCCGCTGCATCGGTGGCGCGGACGTCGAAGGTGTGGCTGCCTGCGCCGAGTGCGGGGGAAATCGTGTCGGGGCTCGTGCACGGCGACCAGCTGCCGCCGTCGATGCGGCATTCGAAGGTCGAGCCGCCTTCGCTGGAGCTGAAGCTGAAGCTCGGCGTGGTGTTGTTCGACGGGTCGTTGGGCGTCGAGCCGATCGTGGTGTTCGGCGCCGTGTTGTCCACGCGACGACTCGCGACCAGGTCGGTGTTGGTATTCCCCGCGGTGTCCGTCGCGACTGCGCGCAGGTCGTAGAGACCGTCGGCGACACCGGTCGTGTCCCAGCTCGCTGCGTAGGGAGACGAGCTGTCGGAGCCGATCGTCGTCCAGGTCGAGCCACCTGCGGGCGCACGCTGGAAGACGACCTGCTGGACGCCGGTCGAGGAATCGGAAGCGCTGGCGCCGAGGACTGTCGTTCCGCCAAGCGGTGTGCCGGGATCGGTGAGCGAAACAGTCGGGTTGTCGATATCGACCTTGACGATCGTCGAGATCGACACGCTGTTCCCGACGTTGTCGGTGCCGGTGAGTGTGTACTTGTAACAACCCGTCGCGAGCCCGCTCTCACCCGGATTGCCGACGATGGTAATCGGCGAGCCGAACGCGCCGCATGTATCCGGCGACGAGAACGATGCGTTCGTGCGAACGAGGGTCGAAGAGGCGAGGCCCGACTCGCCGCCGGTCTCGGAGTAGTCGGTGCGCGCGTCGATGGGGAACGACCCGTCGGCGTCGTAGCTCTGAGGAATGGCACCAGTGGCCGGCACAGCGTTCACGGTGAGGGCTCCGCCGGCAGGCGCGGTCGAATCGTTCGTGAACGTGAGGGTGCTCGAACCCGTCGTGTTGCCGGCCGTGTCGGCGCCGGTCACGACCTCCGTCGGGGAGCTCGTCGTTCCGGCATTCCAGGCGAAGCTGTTCGACTCGTACGGGCCGCCGCCAGGAGACGAGACGGTGGACGACGTGTGCGACCAGCCGCTCGTGGTCCCACCCAGCGCCGCGGTGGTCGAGGAGGCAGGCCCGGACTCCGTGTCGCTGACCGTGTTCGTCAACTTGAACGAGCCGGCCGCTGCGCCGCGATAGAAGATCGTCGCGCCGCTCTTGAAGACGGAGCCGGCCGGTGACGCGCTGCTCGTCGCGAGGCTGTTCGAGGGGCCCTGCGAATCGACCTTGGCGATATTGCTCACCGCGGATGTGCCCTGGTTGCCGACGCGATCGGAAAGCAGCTCGCGGTACTCGTAGCAGTGGCCGTTCGTAACGCCGGTGTCGCTGCCGCCGCTGAGGGTCACGGTCGTCCAGCTGCCGGAGAAGCCTCCGCAGGAGCCGTTCGTGAGGTTGGCGACATCGCGCTGGAGGACGCTCGTCGTCCCATCCACGCCAGAGCCCCCGTCGCTGCCGCCGTTCTTCGTGACGGCAACGGAGTTGCTCGTGTAGTACCCCGCCGTGACGCCGGGTGCGGTGACGGACGGCGCGGTCGTGTCGGCCGCGATCGAGTACGTTGCGTTCGCCGAGTTCGTGCCCGCTCCGTTGGTGGAGCTGACGGTCCGTGACGTCGTCGGCGCGGTCGTCGTGCCGTTGAAGGTGTAGTCGAAGTGGTCGCCGGTCTGCGAGCCTGCGAAGTTCGAGCCGCCGTTCGAGTTCAGCGTCCCGAACGTGTAGCTGGCGATTCCGCTCTGCGCGTCGGTCGAGGCGCCCGTCACCGTGAACGTGCCGCCGGCGGACGGCCGGATGTAGAGCGTTCCGGAGCCGTCGTAGTACGCGTTCGCCGACAGTCCGCCGAACGCCAGGGTCGGCGCCGACGGAGCAGAGGTGTCGACCTTCGCCGAGTTGGACGCGCCCGACGCGCCGGCATTGCCGACCTTGTCGGAGAGCGTCTCGCGGTAGCGGTAGCAGTTTCCGGAGACGACGGTCGTGTCGTTCCCGCCCACCAGGGTCACGCTCGTCCACGCGCCGGGGAAGGTGCCGCAGGCTCCGTTGGTGAGCCCGATCTCGTCGCGCTCGACAGCGCTTGTCGTGTTGTCGACTCCGGAGCCACCGTCCGTGCCGCCGTTCTTCGTGACCGCCACCGACAGGCTCGTGTAGTAGCCGGCGGTGACCGTCGGCGCGGTCACGCTCGGGGCGGTTGTGTCGGCGACGACCGTGAACGGCGTCGAGCTCGACGTCAGAGCGGATCCGTTGGTAGCCGTGACGTCCTGGTTGCCGGCGGGTGCGGTTGCAGCGGAGCTGAACGTGTACACGCCCGCGTAAGGGGAGCTCGAATCGGCGCCGCCGCCCGTCCACCCGGCACCGAGGCCGCTCGCAAAGGTGAGGTGGTCGATGCCCGACTCGGTATCGCTCGAGGTTCCGGTGACGGTGAAGCCGCCGGCGACGCCCTGGCGGATGTACACCGTCGTGCCGGTTGCGCTCGCGTTCGTGAACGATCCGAAGCTGAGTGAGGGGGCCGAGGGAGCGGTGACGTCGACGACGTTGATGCTCGGAGACGCGGCGAGGTTCATGAGCGTGCCGCCTGAGCTCGACTTCTCCTGTGCCTGCCAGGTCTGGGCGCCGGCCGGGACCGGTGCGGTGGCGCCAGGCCCACCGCCGCTCGTGTCGCCGTAGGTGATCGTGAAGGTCGAGCCGGCGCCGAGTGTCAGCGATGCCACTGTGATCGTCTGTCCGGCGACGGTGAGCGTCCCCGAGCTCGCTGTCGAGTAGCCGGCGTTCGCGCCCGTGGTCGAGGGTGCGTTCCAGCCGGCCGGAACGACGAGCGTGACCGAGGCGTTGCTGATGCCGCCGGCGGCCGCGGTGTAGGTGAACGTGATCGTGCGTCCCGTCTGCGCGCTGTTCACGGAGCCGGTCGGCGTCGTCAGCGTGCCGGAGCCGTCGAAGGCGAGCACCGTGACGCTCGGCGACGAGGCCAGATTGGCGAGCGAGCTCGTGGAGATCGACTTCTCCTGCGCCTGCCAGGTCTGCGCACCTGCGGACGACGGTGCGGTCGCGCCGGGACCGCCGCCTGCGGTCGAGCCGTACGTGATCGTGAAGGTATTCCCGCCGGCCAGCGTCAGCGACGACACGGTGATGGTCTGTCCGGCAACGGAGAGGCTGCCGGCGCTCGACGTCGAGTAGCCGCCGTTCGCACCCGTCGTCGAGGGAGCGTTCCAGCCGGCCGGGACGACCAGCGTGACCGACCCGTTCGAGATGCCGCCGGCGGCGGCGGTGTACGTGAAGGTCAGGCTGTTGCCGGTCGACGCGAACGGCACCGATGTCGTCGGCGTCGTCAGTGTGCCGGAGCCGTCGGCTGCGTAGACCGTGACGCTCGGCGAGGCGCCAAGGTTGGCGAGCGAGCCGGACGCCGTCGACTTCTCCTGTGCCTGCCAGGTCTGCGCGCCCGTCGAGGATGTTGCAGTCGCGCCGGGACCGCCGCCTGCGGTCGAGCCGTAGGTGATCGTGAAGGTGTTCCCACCGGCCAGCGTGAGCGATGACACGGTGATCGTCTGACCGGCCGCAGCGAGCGTGCCCGAGCTCGACGTCGAGTAGCCGGCGTTCGCGCCAGTCGTCGACGGTGCGCTCCAGCCGGCAGGAACGACGAGCGTGACCGAGCCGTTGCTGATCCCACCGGCGGCGACGGTGTAGGTGAAGGTCAGCGTGCGGCCCGTCTGGCTCGCGACGACACTCGTCGTCGGGGTCGTCAGGCTTCCGGACCCGTCAGCCGCATAGACCGTGACGCTCGGCGAGGCTCCGAGGTTGGCGAGCGAGCCGCCGGCAGTGGACTTGGCCTGTGCCTGCCAGGTCTGTGCGCCCGTGCTCGACGTGGCCGTCGCGCCGGGGCCGCCGCCACTGGTGTCGCCGTACGTGATCGTCGCCGTGTTGCCGGACGCGAGCGTGAGGGACGAGACGGTGATGGTCTGTCCCGCGACGGCGAGCGTGCCGGAGCTCGAGGTCGAGTAGCCGGCGTTCGCGCCCGTGGTCGACGGTGCGCTCCAGCCGGCCGGGACGACGAGGGTTACCGAGCCGTTCGAGATGCCGCCCGCCGGCGCGGTGTACGTGAAGGTGAGTGTTCTGCCGGTCTGGCTCGCCGACACGCCGGTCGTCGGCGTCGTCAGCGTCCCGGAGCCGTCCGCCGCATAGACGGTGATGCTCGGCGAAGAGCCGAGGTTGGCGAGCGAGCCCCCGGCGGTCGACTTGGCCTGTGTTTGCCAGGTCTGGGCGCCGGTCGACGAGGTCGCTGTCGCGCCCGCGCCGCCGCCACTGGTGTCGCCGTACGTGATCGTCGCCGTGTTGCCGGACGCGAGCGTGAGGGACGAGACGGTGATCGTCTGCGAGGCGACGGAGAGCGTGCCGGAGCTCGAGGTGGTGTAGCCGGCGTTCGCGCCTGTGGTCGAGGGTGCAGTTCCAGCCGGCCGGAACGACGAGCGTGACGGAGCCGTTGTTGATGCCGCCGGCCGGCGCCGTGTACGTGAACGTGATCGTGCGTCCGTTTTGCGACGCGCTGACCGCGGACGTACCGGACGTGAGCGTGCCGGACCCGTCGGCCGCGTTGACCGTGATGCTCGGTGAGGAGCCGAGGTTGGCGAGGGAGCCGGCGGAGGTGGACTTGCCCTGTGCCTGCCAGGTCTGCGCGCCGGTGCTCGAGGTGGAGGTGGCGCCGGGGCCGCCGCCTGCGGTCGAGCCGTAGGTGATGGTGAAGGTCGAGCCGCCGGCGATCGTCAGCGACGAGACGGTGATCGTCTGCGCGGCGACGGAGACGGTGCCGGAGCTGGCCGTGGTGTAGCCCGCGTTCGCGCCCGTGGTCGAGGGTGCGCTCCAGCCGGCCGGCACGACGAGCGTGACGGAGCCGTTGTTGATCCCACCCGTAGCTGCCGTGTACGTGAAGGTGATCGTGCGGCCCGTCTGGCTCGCCGAGACGTTCGTCGTTCCCGTCGTCAGCGTCCCCGAGCCGTCGGCCGCGTAAACCGTGATGCTTGGTGAGGAGCCGAGGTTCGCGAGCGAGCCAGCAGAGGTCGACTTCTCCTGCGCCTGCCACGTCTGTGCACCGGTCGACGAGGTGGCGGTCGCGCCCGGCCCGCCGCCGCCCGTATCGCCGTACGTGATCGTGAAGGTGTTGCCCGCGGCGAGCGTCAGCGACGCCACGGTGATGGTCTGCGCGGAGACGGTGAGGGTGCCCGAGCTCGAGGTCGTGTAGCCGGCGTTCGCTCCTGTGGTGGAGGGTGCGCTCCAGCCGGCGGGGACGACGAGCGTGACCGAGCCGTTCGAGATCCCGCCGGCAGCAGCGGTGTACGTGAAAGTGAGCGTGCGCCCGGTCTGGCTCGCCGACACGACGGTGGTCGGTGTCGTCAGCGTCCCGGAGCCGTCGGCGGCGTAGACGGTGATGCTCGGCGAGGAGCCGAGATTGGCAAGGGAGCCACCGGAGGTGGACTTCGCCTGTGCCTGCCAGGTCTGCGCGCCCGTGCTCGACGTGGCTGTCGCGCCGGGGCCGCCGCCGCCGGTGTCGCCGTAGGTGATCGTGGCCGTGTTGCCCGACGCGAGCGTGAGTGAGGAGACGGTGATCGTCTGCAAGGCGGCGGACACGGTGCCCGAGCTCGCCGTCGTGTAGCCCGCGTTTGCCCCCGTCGTGGATGGTGCGCTCCAGCCGGCGGGGACGACCAGGGTGACGGAGCCGTTGCTGATTCCGCCGGCCGGGGCCGTGTACGTGAACGTGATCGTTCGCCCTGCCTGTGACGCGCTCACCACGGATGTCCCTGTCGTGAGCGTGCCGGACCCGTCGGCCGCGTTGACCGTGATGCTCGGCGACGAGCCGAGGTTGGCGAGCGAGCCGGCCGAGGTGGACTTGGCCTGTGCCTGCCAGGTCTGCGCGCCCGTGCTCGACGTGACTGTCGCGCCCGGGCCGCCTCCTGCGGTTGAGCCGTAGGTAATCGTGAAGGTCGAGCCGCCCGCGATCGTCAGGGACGAGACGGTGATGGTCTGCACGGCGACGGAGACGGTGCCGGAGCTGGCCGTCGTGTAGCCGGCATTCGCGCCGGTCGTCGACGGTGCGCTCCAGCCCGCGGGCACGACCAGCGTGACGGTGCCGTTGCTGATTCCACCGGCCGCGGCGGTGTACGTGAACGTGATCGTGCGGCCCGTCTGGCTCGCCGACACGTTCGACGTGCCGGAGGTCAAGGTCCCCGAGCCGTCGGCTGCGTAGACAGTGATGCTAGGTGAGGAGCCGAGGTTGGCGAGCGAGCCGGCGGAGGTGGACTTGGCCTGCGCCTGCCAGGTCTGCGCGCCGGTCGACGACGGTGCGGTTGCGCCCGGCCCGCCGCCGCCCGTGTCGCCGTAGGTGATCGTGAAGGTCGAGCCGCCGGCGATCGTCAGCGACGAGACGGTGATGGTCTGCGCGGCGACGGAGAGGGTGCCGGAGCTGGACGTCGTGTAGCCCGCGTTCGCAGCCGTCGTCGAGGGTGCGCTCCAGCCGGCCGGGACGACGAGCGTGACGGAGCCGTTGTTGATCCCGCCGGTCGCCGCGGTGTACGTGAAGGTGACCGTGCGTCCGGTCTGCGAGGCGCTCACGGCCGAGGTCCCGGTGGTGAGGGTGCCCGAGCCGTCCGCGGCGTAGACGGTGATGCTCGGCGAGGAGCCGAGGTTGGCGAGCGAGCCGGCGGAGGTGGACTTGGCCTGTGCCTGCCAGGTCTGCGCGCCCGTGGTCGAGGTGGCGGTCGCGCCGGGCCCGCCGCTCGCGGTCGAGCCGTAGGTGATCGTGAAGGTGGAGCCGCCCGCGATCGTCAGCGAGGAGACGGTGATGGTCTGCGAGGCGACGGAGACGGTGCCGGAGCTGGCCGTGGTGTAGCCCGCGTTCGCGCCCGTGGTCGAGGGTGCGCTCCAGCCGGCGGGCACGACCAGCGTGACCGAACCGTTGTTGATGCCGCCCGCTGCGGCGGTGTACGTAAACGTGATCGTGCGTCCCGTCTGCGAGGCGCTAACGAGGGAAGTACCGCTTGTCAGCGTGCCGGAGCCATCTGCCGCGTAGACGGTGATGCTCGGCGAGGAGCCCAGGTTGGCGAGCGCGCCGCCGGAGGTCGACTTCTCTTGCGCCTGCCAGGTCTGCGCGCCGGTCGTCGACGTGGCCGTCGCGCCGGGGCCGCCGCTTGCCGTCGATCCGTACGTGATCGTCGCCGTGCCGCCACCCGCGAGGGTGAGCGACGAAACCGTGATGGTCTGTCCGGCGACCGAGACGGAGCCCGCGCTCGACGTCGTGAAGCCGCCGTTCGCGCCGGTCGTCGAAGGTGCGGTCCAACCACTGGGGACGACCAGCGTGACGGTGCCGTTCGAGATGCCGCCCGTAGCCGCGGTGTAGGTGAAGGTGATCGTGCGTCCCGTCTGCGAGGCGCTCACGACGGATGTGCCGCTCGTCAGCGTGCCGGAGCCGTCGGCCGCGTAGACGGTGATGCTCGGTGACGCGCCGAGGTTGGCGAGCACGCCGCCGGAGGTGGACTTCTCCTGTGCCTGCCAGGTCTGCGCGCCTGTGCTCGAGGTGGCAGTTGCGCCCGAGCCGCCGCCTGCGGTCGAGCCGTAGGTGATCGTCGCGGTTCCTGCGCCTGCGAGCGTCAGGGACGAGATCGTGATCGTCTGGCCTGCCACCGACACCGTTCCGGCGCTCGAGGTTGTGTAGCCGGCGTTGGCCGCAGTCGTCGAAGGAGCGGTCCAGCCGGCGGGGACGACGAGGGTGACCGTGCCGTTGTTGATTCCGCCCGTTGCGGCCGTGTACGTGAAGGTGATCGTGTTGCCGGTCTGGCTCGCCGAGACGGCGCTCGTGCCGGTCGTGAGGGTTCCCGAGCCGTCGGCGGCGTTCACGGTGATGCTGGGCGACGAGCCGAGGTTCGTGAGCGTGCCGGCGCTGCGTGCTTTCTGCTGCGCCTGCCACGTCTGAGCGCCCGTACTTGCCGTCGCCGTCGCGCCGGAGCCGCCGCCGCTCTTGTTGCCGTACGTGAGCGTCATTGTTGCGCCGCTCGCGAGCGTCAGGCTGGACACGGTGATCGTCTGCGAGGCCACCGAGACCGTGCCCGTGCTCGCCGTCGTGTAACCGGCGTTGTTGCTCACGGTGCTCGGCGCAGTCCACCCGGCCGGCACGACCAGGGTCAGCGAGCCGTTGTTCATGCCACCAGCGGCGGCCGTGTAAGTGAAGGTGATCGTGTTGCCGGTCTGGCTGGCAGAGACGTTCGTCGTCGGTGTGGTCAGCGTGCCGGCGCCGTCCGCCGCGAGCGGCGGCATCAGTGCGACCATGTGCGCAACCCAGGGCGTCGACGTCGAGATCGTCGCAGTCTTGTTGCCTGTGGCTCCCGCGGTTGCCAGCGTTCCGTCGGCACCGGTCGCGAGAGCCTTGCTCGCAGGCGAGCTTCCGGACGAGATCGCGTACTCCTGGGTGAGGGATTGACCGGGGTCCTGCGTCATGTTCGGGGGCGGGCCTGAATGGCCCTGCGCGCCGTAGAGCGCGTCGACCATGTCGTTGTCCTGGGTGGTCGTCAGCCCGGTGGCCGTCGCAGTCGTTCCGCTCCCGGCGCTGTCGGTCGGAGTCACGTCGATCGGGTTCGTGGCATCCGTGCCGGAGTAAGCGAGGATCGCGGCGGCGCCGTCCGAGCTCGTCGTCCAGGACCACTGGTACGTCGTCCCGGCTGTGTCGGCCGCGGTCGCGATGCGGTAGTAGATCTGCTGCTCGAGCCCGGTGCCTGACGTCCGCAGGTTCCCCGTGGTCGTCCAGCCGGCGGGCGCCGTGATCGCGTCGTTGTTTCGCAGCGTGACCTGTGCGAGCATGAGAGTGCCGGTCACGACAGATGCCGGGCGCGTCACGGTGACGCTCGTCGCGCTGGTCGAAGTGTTGGTGGCACATCCCCCGCCGGGGCAGGCGGCGACGAGTGCGATCGGATCGATCACGTATGGCAGAGGAAGCTCGGCGTCGTTCAGTCGTAGCTGCAGCGAGCGGTGGTTCCCCTGTCCGACGACCGACCAGCGCAGCCCGCGGGGCGTGATGGCCTTGCGATCCTTGTCGAAGATGACGACGGGCTGGATTCGGAGTCCCGCGTCGCTCTTCGCATTCGCGAACCGCACGGTGCCGTCGGGTGTGACGCGTGTAAGAAGACTTCCGGCGTCGAGACGCCAGCGCCACGTTCGCGTGCCCTGCCGCCTCGCGACCGTGAGCGACTGCTCGACGCTGTTCGTGCCGAGCACGATCGCCTCACTGCCGAATGGCAGCTGCCGCTGCACGCCGTGCAGGTGAGCCTGCCAGGAACCGCGGGTGCCGCCGAAGCGAAGCGACACACTCGATTGCCCGACGTGATCTTGAGGCCGCCCTTGCGGATCTCGAGCTTGCCGCCGAGGGCGGGCTTGACGAGTGCGGGCGACGAATGCGCCGGCGCCCTGACGAGGGTGGAATCCAGCGGCGGACCCAGTTCCCTCGTCAGGAAAGCCGACGTGTCGTGTGCCTTCGCGCCGTGGAGAGTGGCGAGCTCGGAGACGGCGAGAGAGGCGGTGCAGAGGAGCGCGGTGGAGACCGCGAGGAAAAGGCGAGCCCTGCTTTTGGACGCGGCCAAGCTCTCGGCTTTCGCCGAGCGCCGGTTAGGCCGCAGGTCCGGGAAGCTCGCCATGTTTTTCTCCATCCACGCGCTCATCGCACGTGGCTCCAGAAAAGGAGTCGGCCTGCTCGCACCGCCTACCTGAGCGTTTTGCGGTTCAAACGGGCAAGGAATCTCCACGAATCCCCCGTCAGGGGTAGTGAAAACTGCTGATTTCTGTTCCCCGCCGCTGTCCGCCCACGAAAGCGGGATCGTGGGGGCGGGCCCGGCCGGACTGACCCTAAGGCTCGAGTCGAGGGTTAGTTCGCGGCCTGCACGGCCGCCGCGACGGCGTCGGCGCCCGGTCCGCTCGCGAGCACGCCGGTCGTTCCGAGCACTCCTGCCCCGACCATCGTCGAGGCCGTCGACCAGCAGCGATCGAGCGGCGGGCAGTCGCGGGGAGTTGCACCGGGGAACGCAGCGGCGACATAACGAGCTGCCGCGTCCCGCCATTCGGCCGCGTCCTCGACCGTGTCCCAACGGAGCGCGAGGACCGTGATCGCCTGACCGAACGGCGAGGTGTAGAGACCGAGCCGCCCGCCGCCCCAACCGTCGGCAACGTCGGCTGCGTTCGGAATGCCGAACGCGCGCAGCAGGCTCCGCACGTCGAGCTCGCCGAAGTTCTCTGCAGCGCTGAGATCGTCGGCGCCGATCTTGGCGGGAAGGCCGACAGGAAGCGCTGGTTCGCGCTCGAGAAACTTGTCGATGTGGAGGAGCTGTTCGGTCGTGCTCGGGAACGATCGCAACGCACTCGCGAGCGCGGGCGCGCCGCCGAGGAAACGAAGCTGCGACGCAAGCGTCTTGCCCGCGCTGAGCGCGCCTGCATCTTCGAGCTCTTCGAAGCGCTCGAGCGATGCGCCGCGCACGACGGCGGGGCGAACACCTGAAGCAAGCGCTGCGGTCCCATTGACGATGCCCCTCGCCGCGAGCGCGCGGTCTCGATCTCGTATACGCAACCCCACGAGGCGACGCAGATTGAAATTCTGATCGACCAGCGCGCGCACGAGCTCGTTGATCACGCCCGAGCGTTTGGCGGCCGAGCCGCGTCGAAGAACGAGCTTGCGCGCCGACGGGTCGTACCACGCCTTCGAGCTGTTCGCACTCAGCGCCGCCGCGGTGCGGAGGGTCGGTGCAGTCAGGCCGAGCTGCGTGTAGAGGCGCGCGTCGAGGCTTCGCAACGCCGGCGGGTAATCGCGACTGCGTGCCTGTGCCAGGAGCCGGTCGTACCGCGAGCCGGAGAGCGTGGTGCGCGGTACGGCGTGCTTGATGCGCAAGCCCGAAAGACGGGCAGCGTTGTGCAAAAGCGCGTCCGTGCTCGACGACGCCGACGCACTCGCAGCCGAGAGCGTCAGCAGCCCACAAATGACAACTGTAACGATCTTCTTCACGAGACGATGTATCGGCAAGAACGCACAGAGGCAGGAGGCTGATTTGCGCCCGTAGAATCGGCTCGAGGATGGCAACGACCGAGGATCCACGCGCGCGATCCGAGTCGACCGGGGACTGGAAGCGGGAGCTGTACGACGCGACGCCCGAACGTCAGGGCGAGCTCTTCTCGACGATCTCCGGGCTCGAGAACGAGCCCCTCTACACGCCGGGCGACGTCGAGCTCGACTACGAGCGCGACCTGGGCTATCCGGGCGTCTATCCGTTCACGCGCGGCGTCTACCCGTCGATGTACCGCGGCAAGCTCTGGACGATGCGCCAGTTCGCCGGGTTCGGTACGGCTGCCGAGACGAACGTGCGCTTCCGCTATCTGCTCGAGCACGGTCAGACGGGTCTGTCCACCGCGTTCGACATGCCGACCCTGATGGGTCTCGACTCGGATCACGCGCGATCGGTCGGAGAAGTCGGGCGCGAAGGCGTCGCCGTCGATTCGCTCGAGGACATGCGGACGCTCTTCTCGGGCATTCCGCTCGACGGCGTGTCGACGTCAATGACGATCAACTCCCCGGCGGCGATGCTGCTCGCGTTCTACCTCTGCGTGGGCGAGGAGCAGGGAGTCCCACGCGGCCAGCTGCGCGGGACGATCCAGACGGACATCCTCAAGGAGTACATCGCGCAGAAGGAGTGGATCTTCCCACCGGAGCCGTCGATGCGTCTCGTCATCGACATGATCGAGTTCTGCGCGCAGGAGATGCCGCTCTGGCATCCGATCTCGATCTCGGGCTACCACATTCGCGAGGCCGGTTCGACGGCGGCGCAGGAGCTCGCCTTCACACTCGCCGACGGATTCGCCTACGTGGAGGCGGCGATCGAGCGCGGCCTCGACGTCGACGACTTCGCGCCGCGGCTGTCGTTCTTCTTCAACGCGCACCTGGACTTCTTCGAGGAGATCGCGAAGTACCGCGCGGCGCGCCGGATCTGGGCGCGTGAGTTGAAGGAGCGTTACGGCGCGCGCAACCCACGGTCGTGGCTGATGCGATTCCACACGCAGACGGCGGGCGTGTCCCTGACGGCGCAGCAGCCCGAGGTGAACATCATCCGAACCGCGCTCGAGGCGCTGGCCGCAGTGCTCGGCGGCACGCAGTCCCTGCACACGAATTCGTTCGACGAAGCGCTTGCGCTGCCGACGGAGAACGCGGTGAGGCTCGCACTGCGAACGCAGCAGGTGATCGCCCACGAGACGGGTGTCGTCAACACGATCGACCCGCTCGGAGGGTCGTACTACGTCGAGGAGTTGACGAACCGCCTCGAGGCCGAGGCGCACGAGTACTTCGACCGGATCCGGAAGCTCGGCGGAGTCATTCCCGCGATCAAGGAGAACTTCTTCCAGCGCGAGATCGCCGACGCCTCTTTCCGCTACCAGCACGAGGTCGAGCAGAAGCAGCGGATCGTCGTCGGCGTCAACCGCTACGAGCACGAGGACGAACAGCCGCTCGAGATCCTGAAGATCGATCCTGCTCTCGAGGGCGAGCAGATCGCGCGGGTGCAGGCTCTGCGGGCGCGGCGCGACTCCGCCGCCGTCGAGTCCGCTCTCACCCGGCTCAAGGAAGACGCGGCCCACGAGGGCAGGAACCTGATGCCCCAGATCGTCGACGCCTCGAAAGCGGACGTCACGATGGGCGAGATGTGCGACGCCCTCCGCGAGGTCTGGGGCGTCTGGCGGGAGACGCCGGTCTTCTAAACCCTTCGGCCGGGCTAGGTGACCCGCCCGGAATGTGCAACTGTGTGGACGAGATTGAGGCGCCTGCGGCTACATCTCGGCCTGCTCGGCCTGCTCGGCGTTGCGTGCGTTGTGGCTGCGCATGCCGCCGCTGCGCCGGCGCCCACGCTCTTTCGACTGACGATCGTCGGTACGGCGACGCAGGACTGGACCTACACCGCGCCACCTGTCGCTGAGGGCGGCTGCAGCCGCTCCGCGATCTCGGAAGGAAGTCGTACGGCGACGTTCCGGTCGAAGGCCCCGATTACGGTGAGACTTCTGGGTGGCCGCATCTTGCCCGTATCGATCAACGGGATCAGGGGCACGGTCACGCTGTCGGGGGCAAATACAACTGCCGAGACTTGCGGGACAGTCGTGACGACCAAGAGGGTGGACTGTCCGCCGACCCGGCGCTCGTTCCGCGGTGCCGCAGTTCGGCTGGCGAGCCCTAGACCCGGGTTCGCGTCGATCACTTCCGTCACGAATGTTCGGCTCGCGGTAGCAACCTGTCCCGAGGAGCCCCCGGATGTGAAGCAACGTCCTCTCGGTCCTGCAACGAAAACTCTGCGCCTCCCGAGGGCCGCTCTAGCGGAGAAGAAACTCGGCAGTATCACGCTGCGTTCGTCGCGCAATCAGCGCACGACCTACGGGTCGCCCGAACAAGGCCGGCTAGACGAGAGCGCCCAATGGACGCTCAGGTTCGTCCGCGTTCCGGGCTGAGCCCGCTCTGGCAATAGACTCCGGGCCGTGGCCAGGAAGATCAGAGTCGTCATCGCGAAGCCCGGGCTCGACGGGCACGATCGCGGCGCAAAGATCATCGCGCGCGCGCTCCGCGACGCCGGGATGGAGGTGATCTACACGGGACTGCACCAGACCCCCGAGCAGATCGTCGAGACGGCGATTCAAGAAGATGCGGACGCGGTCGGGATCTCGATTCTCTCGGGTGCGCACATGACGCTCGTGCCGCGCATCCTCGACGGCCTGAAGGAGAACGGCGCCGAAGACGTGCTCGTCGTCGTCGGCGGCACGATCCCGAAGGAAGACTCCGACGAGTTGAAGCAGCGTGGGGTGGCCGAAGTTTTCACTCCTGGGGCTCCCACTTCGCAGATCGTCGACTTCCTCAAGGGCAAGATCCCCGTTTGATCGACGTCCAGCGGGAAGCGGGCGTCGCGCTCGTCACGATCGACCGCCAGGAGGCGCTGAACGCGCTCGACGTTACGACGCTCACCGAGTTGCGCGACAACCTGCAGGAACTTGCCGCCGACGATTCGACGCGAGTCGTGATCCTCACGGGCGCGGGCGAGAAGGCATTCGTCGCCGGCGCCGACATCAAGTACATGAGTGGTCTGGACGTCGCGGGCGCGAAGGAGTGGGGAGCACTCGGCCACGAGGCCGGCCGTTTGCTGGAGACGATGCCGAAGCCGACGATCGCTGCGATCAACGGCTTCGCGCTCGGCGGCGGCTGTGAGCTCGCGCTCGCATGCGATGTTCGCTATGCGTCGAGCCGCGCGAAGCTCGGCCAGCCCGAGGTGAATCTCGGAATCATTCCGGGTTGGGGCGGCACACAGCGGCTCGCACGTGTCTGCGGGGTCGGCGTTGCGAAGGAGTTGATCTTCACGGGCCGCACGCTCGACGCCGAGGAGGCGTTACGCATCGGCCTCGTCAATGATGTCCACGATCCGGTGCTCGACAAGGCGCGTGAGGTCGCGACGTTGCTCGCGGCGAAGAGCCCGATCGCCCTTCGCCTCATGAAGGAGCTCGCGAACCGGGCGCTCGGCGGAAACCACTCCGAGAATCTCGATGCCGAAGGGCAGACGTTCGGCGAGATCTTCTCCAGTGAAGACGCGCGCGAGGGCATGACCGCGTTCGTCGAGAAGCGTGACCCGAAGTTCGTCGGCCGCTAGCTAGCCCAGTTGGATCAGCGCTGAGCTGAGGACGCCGTCGTCTCCGCGCTCTGCCTTGAGCGTTGCCGGAGCGGGAAGCGTCCACACGACGATTTTCTGGCCCTTCCCGGCGAGCGTGACGCTGGCGATGGTTCGCAAGGTGCCCGTGGGGCTGAGGCTCTCGATCGTCGTCGCGTCGGGGACAGTCAGCGTGATTACGCGATTGAGCTTTGTCTGCGTGAGCCCCGAAGGCCAAGCCTGCGACGTCGTCACGTTGACCACGATGCTGCTGAGTTCCGCCGAGACGACCGTCCCGGTGAGCGTCAGCGCAAAGGGTGTCCCCGCCTTAGCCGTGAAGAGCAGCTTGTTCGCCTTCTGCAGATACGGATACGGGCTGACGGCCTTGCCGCCGCCGGGGTGAACTTCGAAATGCAGATGCGAGGCTCCGCCGTTCGCGTCGCCCGAGTCGCCGACGTAGCCGATCTGCTGTCCCGCGAGGACCTTCGCGCCGTTCTTGACGGTGTACGCGGTGCCCTTGACGCACTTGCCGCGGTTGTCGTTTCGCAGCGTGACGTCGTTGTTCAAGTGGATGTACAGATACGTCGTGCCGCTGTCGCCGTAGAGGTAGAGCATGCAACCGGCCGACGCGGACGTCGTCCAGTACTTCACCTTGCCGCCTTCAGCAGCGACCGCGGGCGACCTCTTGGCGGCCATGATGTCGTTCCCCTGGTGCGCTCCGCCCGGGCGGGGCGCGCCGAAGTCGTCGATGTACTGCACCTTGCCGACGACCGGAAAGATGATGTGCTCGGGAACCTTGCCCGCTGCGAATGCTGCAGCCGTCCCGGCGGCAAGGCCGATGGTCACGGCGAGGAAGATCAACCCTCGGGCTGTCGTCCGGTGGCGTCTCATAAGGGGACGGGCGCTCCGGTTCGCGCTCGAAGGGCGAGACGGTAGCAGGCGCCTCGGCCCAAGTCACCCTCAGTAGAGTCCCCGCCGCATGAAGATCGCCGTCTGCGTCAAAGCGGTTCCCGAGGGCAACAGCCGGATCGACCCCGGAACCAAGCGGCTGGACCGCTCGGGGGAAGGTTCGCTGAACGCCTTCGACGCGAACGCGGTCGAAGAGGCTCTCCGCCTGAAGGACGCCTCCGGCGAGGGCGAGATCGTGCTCGTCTCGCTCGGCCCGGCTAAGGCTCAGGACGCGCTGCGAAAGGCACTGGCGATGGGCGCCGACAGGGCCGTGCTCGTGAGTGACGAAGGCGTCGCGGGATCCGACCTCGTCGCCACGAGCTACGCGCTCGCGAAAGCTCTCGCGCGTGAGGGCGCGGATCTCGTCCTGTTCGGCCAGCAGGCCGGCGACTCCGACGGGGCGGTGCTGTGGGCCGCCGTTGCAGATCGCCTCCGACTGCCGGTCGTGTCGCAGGCGGCCGAGGTGACGCATGCCGACGGCAAGGTGACCGTCAAACGTCAGACCGAGTTCGGCTACGACGTGATCGAAGCGCCGCTTCCTGCTGTCGTCGCGGTCTCCGACGCGATCAACGAGCCGCGCTACCCGTCGCTCAAGGGGATCATGGGCGCGAAGTCGAAGCCGCAGGAAACGGTGTCGCTCTCCGACCTCGGCGTCGAAGGCGATCGCGCCGGCGAGCAGGGCTCGCGCACGGAGGTCTACGCGTTGAACGACCCGCCCGCGCGCGCGGACTCGAAGAAGATCGACGACGACGGCAACGGCGCGCAGGCCATCCTCGACTTTCTCGCGGAGAAGCGGCTCGTATGAGCACGCTCGTCTTTCTCGAGCATCACGGCGGCGAGCTCCTGAAGGGGTCGCTTGGCGTGCTCGCGAAAGCCGCGAGCCTCGGCGACGGCGACGTCGCCGGCGTGATCATCGGCTCCGGCGTGCGGGCGCTTGCCGACGAGGCGGGCAAGCACGGCGCGGCGAAGGTCTACGTCGCAGACGACGCGCAGCTCGAGGCGCCGCTGCCGCAGCCTCGCGTCGACGTGCTCGCGCAGCTCGTGCGAGACAGCGGCATCGACACGGTGCTGTTCGGCAACTCGGTTCTTGCCGCCGATGTTGCGGCCGGCCTCGCCGCCAGGCTCGAGGCAGGCCTGAACTGGGACCTGACCGATCTCGTCGAGGAGGGCGGCAAGCTGGTCGGCAAGCGTCCGGCGCTGCAGGACTCGGTGTACGTGGACGTCGGCTGGACATCGGAGCCACGGCTCGCGCTCTTCCGCTCGGGCTCGTTTGACCCGAGTGCGACCGGCGGTTCCGCGGAAGTCGAAGAGGTTCAGGTCGCCCTCGAGGATTTCTCCACCGCGGCGCGCATGGTCGACCAGGCGCACGAGGAAAGCGACGGCCCTTCGATCGAGGACGCACCGGTGATCGTGGCGGGCGGGCGCGGTCTCGGCGGCCCCGAGAACTTCACGCTCGTCGAGGAGCTCGCGAAGGCGCTAGGCGGGGCGGTCGGCGCAACGCGCGCCGTCGTCGATGCGGGCTGGTACCCGTACGCGACCCAGGTCGGGCAGACCGGCAAGTCGGTGTCGCCGAAGCTGTACATCGCGTGCGGCATCTCCGGCGCGATCCAGCACAAGGTGGGGATGCAGAACTCGGGCGTGATCGTCGCGATCAACAAGGACACGAACGCGCCGATCTTCGAGTTCTCCGATCTCGGCGTCGTCGGCGACGTGCACGAGATCGTCCCGAAGCTGACCGAGCTCGTCAAAGCGCGCAAGAGCGGATGACGACGCCCGCAAACTTTCCGCCGCCGTTTCGGGCGGCGGATTACGTTGCCGCTCCGAGCGATCCGCCCGAGGAGCGCATCGAGGTCGGCGTCCTGATCGTGGGCGCAGGACCGGCGGGGCTCGCGTGCGCGATCAGGCTCGGCCAGCTGCTCGAGGGCGCTCCCGAGCTTCGCGAGCGACTCGGCGACGTGCCGGTCGCCGTCCTCGAGAAAGGGAAGCAGGCCGGGTCGCACCTTCTCTCAGGCGCTGTCGTCAATCCGCGCGCGTTGCGACGGCTTTTCAAGGGTCGCAAGCGGCTCGACGAGATGCCGTTCTACGGGCCTGTCGAGCACGAGTCCGTGTACTTCCTGACGCGGAAGAGCGCTGTGCGCATTCCTGCGCCGCCCACGATGAAGAACGAGGGCAACTACGTCGCGTCGCTGTCGCGGCTCGGCCGCTGGCTTGCGGAGCAGGCTGAGGAGGGCGGCGCGATGCTGCTGCCCGAGACCGCCGCGGAGAAGCTGCTCGTCGCGGACGGCCGCGTGCGCGGCGTGCGCACGGGCGACAAGGGCCAAGCGCGAGACGGCGAGCCGCTCGGCAACTTCGAGCCCGGTTCCGATCTCGTCGCGAAGGTCACCGTCCTCGCGGAGGGAACGCAGGGTCACCTGACCGGTGTCGCGCTCGACCGGTTCGGGCTCGCGGGCGAGAACCCGCAGGTGTGGGCGCTCGGTGTGAAGGAAGTCTGGAAGATCACGCGTCCGCTCGACCGGGTGATCCACACCATGGGCTGGCCGCTTCGCTCCGGCGCGCAGTATCGCGAGTTCGGCGGGTCGTTCATCTATCCGATGGGCGACGACCTGCTCACGCTCGGCATGGTGGTCGGGCTCGACTACCGCGACGCCGAACTTTCCGTTCACGATCTGCTGCAGGAGCTGAAGACGCACCCGCTGGTGCGGAAGCTCCTCGCCGGCGGCGAGCGCGTCGCGTGGGGTGCGAAGACCATTCCCGAGGGCGGTTTTCTGTCGTTGCCCAAACGGCTGCATGCTCCGGGGCTGTTGATCGCCGGTGACGGCGCCGGGCTCGTGAACGTCCCTGCCCTGAAGGGGATCCACTATGCGATCGAGTCGGGCTCGCTCGCAGCCGAGGCCGCGTTCGCGTCGTTGCAGCGCGGTCAGACGCCCGCGACACCCGGTGCGCTCGCGGGCTACGACGAAGCGCTCGCGAACAGCTTCGTCTGGAAGGACCTGTACGAGGTCCGCAACATGCGTGCCGCGTTCGGACGCGGCTTCTACGTCGGCGGTGCGCTCGCGGGCGCGATGACAGCGTCGAAAGGGAAGTTCCCACGGCGCGATCTGACGCTGGAGGCGGACGCGGATGCGGAGCTGATCAGGACCGACCGGGCCAAGAGCTATCCGGCGCCGGACGGGAAGCTCACGTTCGACAAGCTTTCGTCCGTCTTTGCGTCCGGGAACAAGACGCGCGACGACCAGCCGAACCACATCGTCATCCAGCGCGAGGTTCCGCGCGATCTGGCGGACCTGTGGGAGCGGATGTGCCCGGCGCAGGTCTACGAGGCCACCGACAGCGGCGTCGAGATCACGCCGTCGAACTGCGTCCAGTGCGGCGCGATCACCGCGAAGGGCGGCCGGCTGACCCCGCCCGAGGGCGGCAGCGGCCCCGAGTACACGCTTACGTAGTCGTCGCTTACGGACCAGCCTGGTGCCAGACACGTGACTGGGCCGGAGCGGACGCGTCAAAACCGACAACGCCGTTCGCTCGTATCTCCTCACATGCGAAACAGACTGATTCTCCTGGCGCTTCCCGTTCTGCCGTTCGTGCTCGCGGGCTGCGGCAAGGGCAAGTACTAGCTAGATTCCGCCCCGCGGCGATGGGGCCCGCCTTCAAGCGCCAGCAACGGCTGATGGCTCCTACGACATGAAGGAGCCAGGCCCATGCCAACGATTGCCGCTGTCGCGGTGGGCGGTTCGCTCGGAACCCTTGCCCGCTACGGACTGGACGCCGCCATCGAGCGGCGCGCGTTCTCGCTCTTCCCGTGGAGCACCTTCGCCATCAACCTCTCCGGCTGTTTCCTCGTCGGGCTACTGATCGCCGCGCTCGTCGACCGCCATCACGCGCCTCACTGGTTGCGCGTGGGTCTCGTGATCGGCTTTTGCGGCGGCTACACGACGTTCTCGACGTTCGCGCAAGAGTCCTACGGCCTGCTGGAGGAGAAGGCGCTCGGCGTCGCGCTGCTGAACGTCACTGCGAGCGTGACGCTGGGCGTCCTCGCCGTCGTCCTCGGCGAGCGCGCCGGCAGGATGCTGTAGAGCGCGTCGAAGTACGATCTCCACGATGGCAACGACCGGCTCATTGATCTCCCTCGACGACGTCTACCGGGCGCGGGAGCGGATCGACGGCCGGCTGCACCGCACACCGATGCTTTCGTCCGCAACGCTGTCCAAGCAGGTCGGCGCCGAGGTGCTTTTCAAGGCAGAGCTGCTCCAGCGCACGGGCGCGTTCAAACCCCGCGGCGTCCTGAACAAGCTCGCAACGCTCACCGACGAGGAGAAGCAGCGCGGCGTCATCTCGATCTCGGCCGGAAATCACGCGCAGGCGCTCGCCTTCGCGTCGGCCGTCGAGGGCATCGACGCGCTCGTCGTGATGTGGCAGACCGCGAGCCCGATGAAGATCGCAGCCGCGCGCGGCTACGGCGCGACGATCGACACCGAGGCGCCGGACATTCCGAATGCGTTCGCGCGGCTCGAGGAGCTGATCGAGTCGACGGGGCGAACGCTCGTGCACCCCTACGACGATCCGCTCGTCATGGCCGGCCAGGGGACGGTCGGGCTGGAGATGATGGAGGACGCTCCCGACACCGAGGTCGTGCTCGTCCAGGTCGGCGGCGGCGGCCTGATCTCCGGCATCGCGACGGCGGTCAAGGGCATCAACCCGGACGTTCGCGTCATCGCCGTCGAGCCCGAACGGTCGCCTGCACTCCACGAGAGTCTGAAGGCGGGTGAGCCGGTCACCGTCGAGGCGAAGTCGGTCGCCGACGGGCTCAACGGTCCCTACGCCGGCGCCAACTGCGTCCGGGTTTGCACCGACCTCGGCGTCGAATCGATTCTCGTCACCGAGGAGGCGCTTGAAGAGGCTTTTCGCTTCATGTACGGCCGGATGAAGCTCGCCTGCGAGGTCGCCGGCGCCGCCACCGCGTCGGCCCTGCTGTCCGGCGCGTTCGTCCCGGAGCCGGGTCAACGAGTGTCCGCGGTCGTCTCGGGAGGCAACGTCGCAGCCAAAACAGCCGCTGCTATCCTGAATTCCGATGAAGCCTGAGATCCACCCCGACTACGTCCTCGCGACCGTGACGTGTTCCTGCGGGAACACGTTCGAGACGCGGTCCACGAAGCCTGAGCTTCACGTCGAGATCTGCTCGAACTGCCACCCGTTCTACACGGGCAAGCAGAAGCTCGTCGACACGGGCGGACGCGTCGAGCGCTTCCAGCGCCGGCTCGAGAAGGCCGGCGGCTCGCGCCGCGCCTAGCCGAGCTACATGACGAACGTTGGGGGACAGGCCGTCCTCGAGGGCGTGACCTCGGTGGCGCTTGCGCTGCCGAGCTTCAGGGCGGGCGTGCTTGCTCGGCCGTCCGTCTGCGGTTGCCGACCGATGCATTCGAGCGGAGGAGCGTCCGCATGACGAACGTAGGGGGACAGGCCGTCCTCGAGGGCGTGACCTCGGTGGCGCTTGCGCTGCCGAGCTTCAGGGCGGGCGAGCTTGCTCGGCCGTCCGTCTGCGGTTGCCGACCGATGCATTCGAGCGGAGGAGCGTCCGCATGACGAACGTAGGGGGACAGGCCGTCCTCGAGGGCGTGATGATGCGTGGCCCGCGGAACTGGGCGGTTGCCGTCCGGAAACCGGATGGGGACATCGCCGAGGTCCACCAGGAGATCAAGTCGCCGATGGCGCGGCACCTGATCTTTCGCCTTCCCGTGATCAGAGGGATCATCGCGCTCGGCGAGTCGCTCGCGATCGGTTTCCGCGCGCTCGCGATCTCGGCGAACTACCAGGCGCAGGGCGCGGAGGCTGAAGGCGAGGAGGCCGAGGAGATTCAGACCGAGCTGACGCGGACGCAGCTGGTGTTCGCGTTCGCGATCGCGATCGGCTTCGCCGTGCTGCTGTTCAAGGTTTCGCCGGCGCTGCTGACCGATTGGATCGGGATCAAGCAGACCGGCTGGTTCGTGATCGTCGAAGGGCTGATCCGGGTCACCATCTTCGTCCTCTATCTCACGCTGATCTCGTTCTTCCCCGATCTCCGCCGCGTCTTCCAGTACCACGCGGCCGAGCACAAGGCGATCAACGCCTACGAGGCCGGCGACGAGCTCAGGCCCGAGCTTGTGCAGCGACACTCGCTGATCCATCCGCGCTGCGGCACCGCCTTTCTGCTCTGGGTGATGGTGATCGCGATCTTCGTCTTCGCATTCTTCGGTCGCCCCGCCTGGTACTGGCTGATCGCGACGCGCATCCTGCTCCTCCCCGTGATCGCCGGGATCGCCTACGAGCTGATCCGTTTTGCGGGCAAGCACCAGAGCAACCGCGTGCTGATGACCATCCTCGCGCCCGGATTGTGGCTACAGCGCCTGACGACGCGCGAGCCGTCGCTCGACCAGATCGAAGTCTCGATCGCCGCGCTGAAGGAAGTGCTTTCGCTCGAGGCCCAGAATCCAACCGCGCGCAAGATCGAAGTGATGGCCTAGCTTGCCCAGAGTCCAGCGCGAGGCGAACGTGACGTGGTCGGGCAACCTCGCCCGCGGTAGCGGCTCGATCACCGCGGGGACCGGCGCGTTCGAAGAGTTGCCGTACTCGCTCGCGACGCGTGTCGAGCGTCCCGACGGCAAGACGAGCCCGGAGGAATTGCTCGCAGCCGCGCACGCCACCTGTTTCGCGATGTCGATCGCGGGCGAGCTGACGAACGCGGGCTCACCGCCGGAGCAGCTCGACGTCACCGCGACGGTGACGCTCGACGAGGTGGACGGAGGCTCGCACCGGATCGTCTCCTCCGAGCTGCTCGCGCGCGCGCGTGTAACAGGTCAAGACGCCGCGGGCTTCCAGCAGCTCGCGGAAGCAGCGAGCGCAGGCTGTCCGTTCTCCGCCTTGATCGAGGCGAGCGCGAAGGTAACCGTGACCGCACAACTCGAAGGGAGCCCAGATGGCGACTGACCGCAAAGCACAAGTGACCTGGCACGGAGACCTGATGAGCGGCAGCGGCACGGTCGACTCGGTGACGAGCGGCGCACTCGGCGGTCTCGACGTCAGCTGGCCCGCGCGCTCCGAGGAGCCGGGCGGAAAGACGAGTCCCGAGGAGCTGATCGCCGCGGCGCACGCAACCTGCCTGTCGATGGCGCTCTCGCATGGGCTTGCGCAGGCCGGTCATGCGCCCGAGGAGCTGAAGACGTCGGCAACGGTGACGTTCCAGCCCGGCGAAGGGATCACGAAGATCGCGCTCGACGTCGCGGGACGCGTTCCGGGCATCGAGGAGGCTGCCTTCACCGAGGCGGCTCAGCAGGCGAAGGAGAACTGCCCAGTCTCGAAGGCGCTCACGGGCGTCCCGGAAATCAGCTTGACCGCGCGACTCGAGGGCTAACCTAGTCCGGCGATGGCCGGAAACATCGAACCGCTGCTCGAAGAGCTCGAACGCTCCTACAAGGAAGCGCAGGAGCGCATGTCCGACCCTGCCGTCTACAACGACCACCGCGAAGCGGCGGACGCCGGCAGAAAGCTCAAGGAGCTCGAGGGGCCGCACAAGCTCGCGCAACGCTGGCGCGAAGCTCGGGCCGATCTCGACGACGCCCGCGCCGACGGCGACCTGCGCGAGCTCATTCCCGAGCTGGAGGAACGACTCGTATCCCTTGAGGAAGAGCTGAAGCTCGCGCTCGTCGAGACCGATCCCGCCGACAGCAAGGACGTGATCATCGAGATCCGCCAGGGCGTCGGCGGCGACGAGGCCGCGCTGTGGGCGGGCGACCTTCATCGCGCGCTCACCCGTTACGCCGAACGGCGCGGCTTCAAGGTCGACCCGATCGGCTCGAGCCCGAACGAGTCGGGCGGTTACAAGGAAGTGACGTTCGGGATCAAAGGCGAAGGCGCCTACTCGGTCTTCAAGTGGGAAGGCGGCACGCACCGCGTCCAGCGCGTCCCCGAGACCGAGTCCCAGGGACGGATCCACACGTCGACCGCCACCGTCGCCGTGATGCCGGAAGCGGAAGAGGTCGAGGTAGAGATCGATCCCGGCGATCTCAAGATCGACGTCTATCGCTCGACCGGGCCCGGCGGCCAGAGCGTCAACACCACGGACTCGGCGGTGCGCATCACGCACATGCCCACGGGGCTCGTCGTCGCGATGCAGGACGAGAAGAGCCAGCTCCAGAACCGGCAGAAGGCGCTTCGCGTCCTACGTGCGCGGCTTTACGAGCTCGAACGCGAGAAGCAGCGTGCCGAGCTGGACGCAACGCGCCGTTCCCAGATCGGCACGGGCGAGCGCGCGGAGAAGATTCGCACCTACAACTATCCGGAGAACCGCATCACCGACCACCGCATCAAGCTCACGGTGCACCAGCTCGACCGGGCGCTCCAGGGCGAGCTCGACGAGTTCACGGAGGCGCTCGGCGCCGAAGAGCGCCGGCGCGCGCTCGGCGAGTGACGGTCGCGGAGGCGCTTCGTCTCGCCGAGGCGCGACTCGCGGAGGTCGGTGTCGACACGCCGCGCGTCGACGCCGAGCTGCTCCTTGCGCACGTGCTCGGCACGACGCGCACCGGTGTGCACGAACGGCGTGACGAAGAAGTTCCCGCCGAGTTCGACGCATTGCTCGAGCGTCGCGCGCGGCGTGAGCCGCTCGCCTACGTCCTCGGCGGATGGGGCTTCCGCCGGCTCGTGCTGAAGACCGACGCGCGCGCGCTCGTACCTCGGCCCGAGACGGAGATCGTCGTCGAGCGTTGCCTTGCACTCCTCCAGGACGAGACCGACCCGCGCGTGCTCGACCTCGGCACCGGCTCGGGAGCGATTGCGCTCGCGATCGCGGACGAGCGACCCGATGCACGCGTCACCGCCGTCGACTCGTCGCCGGAGGCGGTCGCGCTCGCGCGCGAGAACGCAGAGCTGCTCGACCTGCATGTCGAGGTCCGTGAGGGCGACCTTGAGGCGGCGGCCGAAGGCTGGGATCTCGTCGTCTCGAATCCCCCGTACGTCGCCGAGGCGGAATGGGACTCGTTGCAGCCCGAGATCCGCGACTGGGAGCCGCGCGACGCTCTCGTCGGCGAGGGCCTGCACGAGGAGATCGCACGGCTCGCCAACACGAGCCTGATCGTGTTCGAGGTCGGCGACGGCCAGGCCGACCACCTCGCCGACGCGCTCGCCTCGCTCGGCTACGCGGACATCACGATCACGCCGGACCTTGCCGAGGAGGATCGCGTCGTGGAAGGGCGGAGATGACCGAAGTCGATGCCGTCGTGACCGCGGTGCGCGCCGGGCAGACGGTCGTGCTGCCCTTCGACACGGTCTACGGACTGGCGGCCGACGCTTCGAGCGCGGAGTCAACGCGTCGCCTCTACGAGGTCAAGGGCCGCGCGGAAGCTCAGCCCACCGCCCTCGTCGCCCGCAATCTGGATCACCTGCTCGACTTGATTCCCGAGCTGCGAGCGTCGGTCTCGTCGTTCGCATGTCTGCTGCCCGGTCCGGTGACGCTCGTCGTCCCGAATCCGGCGCGACGGTTTCCGTGGCTGGCCGGCGCGAACCCCGAGGCGATCGGCATCCGGGTCCCGCGGCTCGAAGGGGCAACCGCCACCGTGCTCGAGACTCTCGGCGCCGTCGCCGCAACGAGCGCCAACCATCCCGGCGGCCGAGATCCGATGCGCCTCGACGAGGTTCCCCGGGACATTCGGGACGCCGCCGGCGCCGAGATCGACGGGGGAGAGCTGCCCGGCTCGCCCTCGACCGTGCTCGATCTGACCGGGCCGGAACCCTGTGTCCTGCGCGAAGGCGCCCTCGCCTGCGGCGGAAGCTCTGCGTCGACTGGACGCGGCAGTACGATCAGGTTGACCCCCGGGGAAGGAGAGCCATGGCCGTCGCGCAGCAGACCTTCGAGCAGCTGACCACAGCCGGGCTCGAGCAGCTCGACCCGGAGATCGCCGAGCTGCTCGGGCGAGAGCTCGAGCGTCAGCGCAATCAGATCGAGCTGATCGCATCGGAGAACTTCACCTGGCCGGCGATCATGGAAGCGATCGGGTCGACGCCGACGAACAAGTACGCAGAGGGCTATCCGGGCAAGCGGTACTACGGCGGCTGCGAGGTCGTCGACGAGATCGAACAGCTCGCGATCGACCGGGCGAAGGAGTTGTTCCACGCCGATCACGCGAACGTGCAGCCGCACGCGGGCGCGCAGACGAACATGGCCGTGTACCTGGCGGTGCTGCAGCCGGGCGACACCATCCTGTCCCTCGAGCTTGCGCACGGCGGGCACCTCACGCACGGGCTCAAGGTCAACTTCTCGGGGCGGCTCTACACGATCGCCCACTACGGAGTGTCGCGCGAGACGAACGTCGTCGACTACGACGAGGTGCTGGAGAAGGCCCGCGAGTCGAAGCCGCGACTGATTGTCTGCGGCGGCTCTGCGTATCCGCGCACCGTCGACACGGCGAAGTTCCGCGAGATCGCCGACGATGTCGGCGCGCTCCTGCTCTGCGACATGGCGCACTTCGCCGGCCTCGTCGCCGCCGGACTGCAGCCGAACCCGGTCGAGCACTGCGACTTCGTCACCTCGACCACGCACAAGACGCTCGCCGGCCCGCGCTCCGGCTTCATCCTCTGCCGCGAGGAGCACGCACAGGCAATCGACCGCGCGATCTTCCCGGGCCTGCAGGGCGGGCCCCTCGAGCACACGATCGCCGCGAAGGCGACCTGCTTCAAGATCGCTGCGAGTGAGGCCTTCCGCGACTACCAGAAGCAGGTGCGCGCGAACGCCGACATGCTCGCCGAGACGCTCATGTCCGGCGGGCTCGACGTGCTCACGGGCGGCACCGACACTCACCTCCTGCAGCTCGATCTTCGCGGCACCCACTGGACGGGGAAGGACGCGGAGGAGCAGCTCCACGAGGTGAAGCTGACGGTCAACCGCAATACCGTGCCGTTCGACGAGCGCAAGCCGACGATCGCCAGCGGTGTGCGCATCGGGACCCCCGCGGCGACGATGCGCGGCATGGACGCCGACGACTTCCGCGAGATCGGCGAGATCATCGTCGCGGCGCTCGGTGACTCACCCGATCTGGGTGCTCTGCGCGCCCGCACGGATGCGCTCTGCGCGAAGCGGCCGCTCTACCCCGGCTTCCGCGGGTGGACGACCTACGCAACAGGATGAGCGTGGCGCAGACGAACACCGGCCAGGTCATCGAGGTCCGGCACCCGCTCGTCCAGCACAAGCTGTCGTACCTGCGTGACAAGAACACGCCGACCGTGCACTTCCGCAAGCTCGTCAACGAGATCACGCTCCTGCTGACGTACGAGGCGACGAAGGATCTGCCGACCGAGGACGTCGAAGTCGAGACGCCGCTCGAAATCGGCCGGTTCCCGCACATCAGCGGCAAGAAGGTCGCCGTCTGCCCGATCCTGCGGGCCGGCGTCGGGATGCTCGACGGCGTGCTCGCGCTGATCTCGAGCGCACGCGTCGGCTTCATCGGCATGTACCGCGACGAAGAGACCCTCGAGCCGGTCGAGTACTACGCGAAGTTGCCTGACGATGTCGCCGAGCGCGACGTGATCCTGCTCGACCCGATGCTCGCGACCGGCAACTCGACCGCAGCGGCGATCCGGACCGTGAAGGACGCCGGCGCGACGTCCGTTCGCCTGATCGCGATCATCGCCGCGCCGGAAGGGATCGAGCGAATCACGCGCGATCATCCGGACATCCAGATCGTCGTCGCCGCGATCGACCGCGGCTTGAACGAACGCGGCTTCATCGTTCCGGGTCTCGGCGACGCGGGCGACCGCCTCTACGGTACGAAGTAGCGTGCCCGGGCTCGGCGAGCTGCTTACCCGCCGTCGCGCGCGGAGCTGGCAGCGCTGGACGGAGGTCGACCCGGTGGACGACTACACGCGGCGCGCGGGCATCGTCGCAACCATCGCCGGGGCGTTCATGTTTGCGGTGTTCGCTCTGGTCGTCGTCGGCCTGGTGCTGCTGCACTGATGCTGCGCACGCTCGCCGACCATCTGCAGGTCGTCTGGGGCGCGCTGCTCGCCGCCGCGATCGTCGTGCTCCTGACCCCGGCCGTCGGCGGCATGGCCCGGCTGCTCGGCGTCGTCGACCGTCCCGGGGGCCGCCGCCTGAACAGGAGCATCGTCCCGAGGCTCGGCGGCCTCGCGCTCTTCTTCGGGATCTTCGTGCCGGCGCTCGCCTTCCTCGACCTCTCGGGAGAGACGCGCGGCCTCCTCCTCGGTGCCGCTGTCGCGACGACGATCGGCGCGATCGACGACTTCCGCGGCCTGCGCTGGTGGGAGAAGCTCGGCGGCCAGGTTGCAGCGGCTGCGATTCCGGTCGGCTTCGGGATCTGGGTTCACCGCTTCACGTTCCCGATCATCGGCATCCACACGCTGCCCGACTGGGTCGGGATGCCGCTGTCCGTCCTCTGGATCGTCGCGATCATGAACATGGTCAACTTCCTCGACGGTCTCGACGGGCTCGCGTCCGGTGTCTCCGCTATCTCGGCGTTCACGTTCACGCTGATCGCGCTCTCGCTGCCGCGCCCGGAGATCGAGGCGGCGATCCTTTCGGCGATCGTCCTGGGCGCGTCGCTCGGCTTCCTGCGCCACAACGTCTACCCGGCGCGGATCTTCATGGGGGACTCGGGCGCGATGCTGCTCGGGTTCGTCCTCGCTGCGATCCCGCTGCAGGGGCTCCTGAAGACGGCGTCGATCGTCACGCTCTTCTTCCCGCTGCTCGTGCTCGCGGTGCCGATCATCGACACCTCGTTCGTCGTCGCGAAGCGGCTCAAATACCGCCAACCCGTCTACGTCGCCGACCGCCAGCACCTCCACCACCGGTTCGTGAACATCGGGTTCTCGCAGCGCCGTGCCGCCGGTTACATCTGGCTCTGGTGCGGGACGCTCGCGGCGACCGCCCTCGCGCTGCGGTTCATCCGCCCCCACCAGCACGGCGAGTGGCACCTCTGGCGGACGCTCGTCGTCGCCCTTTTCGGTCTGACCGCGGTCGCCGCCTCGGTGTACATGGTGTACCTGCTCGAGATCGTGAAGCTCGCGAACCCGATGATCAGGCGGCGCGAGGAGCAGTCGCGGGCCCACGATCGCAAGAGTGCCTGACACATAGTCGGCCGGTTTACCGCCTGGGCAGCGGAATTCCGCTGTCACAAAGTTGATATGCTCGCGACGAATGGAGCCCACCGCCCGCCGTTCGTTCGAGCCCGCAGGGGCGGGAGGCGTCCTTCTCGGCATTCTCCTCGCCGCCATCGCCCTCGGCGCCCTGATCGGGTGGGCCGTCGGGTCGGCCGGCATCGGCGCGTTGATCGGCGCCGTCGCGGGAATTCCGCTGGCCGTGTTCGCCGTCTATCGCCGCTACCGGGGCTCGCTCTGATGCCCGCGGGGATCTTCGCAACGCCGCGCCCGATCCCGGGACGGCTCGTCCCTGCGCTCGGTGCGGCCGTGGTGCTGCTGGTCGCGCTGCCGATCTTCCTGCTCGCCGGCTGGCCGGTCGCGGCCTGGGGGCTCGGCGCGCTGCTCTGGCTCGGACTGGAGGCTCTCGACCTCGTTCTGACGCGACTGCGCGGCAAGACCGGTAACGTCGCCGCCTCAGCGGTGCTGGCCTTCGGATTGAGCTTCAAAGCGCTTGTCGTGCTCGCGGTCCTCGTGGCCGCCGCGGCGAGCCGTCCGCATTTCGCGGCCGCGGCGGCGATCGTCTATGTGCTCGCCTACACGTTCCAGCTCGGGCTCTCGCTGATCACGTACTTCGGAGCAACGCGTTGAGAAGCCGACTCCTCACCGTCGCGCTCCTCGCGCTTGCGTTGCCACAAACCGCGCTGGCGAAAGGCGAGTTCCACCCCGAGCAGGAGTTCGAGCAGCACCCGTGGGTTTCGATCCACCTCGGCGGGCTCGACCTCTCGATCACCAAGGCCGTGTCCTATCTCATGCTCGGCTCGATCCTGACGATGCTGCTCGGCGTCACGCTGATGCGCGCCAAGCGCGGTCGTGCCCAGGCTCTCGGCGAGCAGATCTACGAGGTCGCCCAGACGCAGGTGGCCGAACAGGGCCTGCCGACGAAGAGCATCGGCCGCTGGTTCCCATACGTCGCGACGCTGATGCTCTTCATCTTCGTGATCAACCTGCTCGGCTTCATTCCACTGCCGCTCTCCGACGAGAAGTGGCACGGGATTCCGACGTTCGGGATCTACGCCGCGACGTCGTCGCTGTCGGTGACCCTCGCGCTTGCGCTGCTCACCTTCTTCTTCACGCACTACGAAGGAATCAAATGGAACGGACCGGTCCGCTACTTCAAGAGCTGGATCCCGGAGGTTCCGAAGGTCATGCTGCCCCTGATCGTTCCGCTGGAAATCCTCGGGCAGTTCATGCGCCTCATCTCACTGAGTGTCCGACTCTTCGCGAACATGCTCGCGGGGCACATGCTCATCCTCACGTTCATCGGGCTGATCTTCGTGCTCGAGTCGATCTATCTCGCTCCGTTTGCTCTGCTCTTCGGAACGCTGTTCTATCTCTTCGAAGTCGTCATCGTCGTGGGCATCCAGGCGTTCATCTTCGCCGCGCTGTCCGCCATCTACATCGGCTCGGCGATCGAGCCGGAGCACTAAGGAGGCAATCGTGGTTGCGTATCTACTTGCTGCCGCCGCCAGCAACGTCGACGCCGGTAAGGCGATCGCGCTGGCGCTCGGTATCGGCCTCGGCTCGCTCGGAGCCGGTGTCGGGATCGGAAACATCTTCGGCTCGATGATCCAGGCCGTCGCGCGTCAGCCCGAGCTCCGCGGTGAGCTCCAGGGCATCCAGTGGCTCGGCTTCGCGCTCACGGAGGCCGTCGTCTTCTACGGCCTCATCGGCGGATTGCTCGCGTACGTCCTGATTTGATGGCCGGCCTGCTCGCATCTTCCGGCCTGATCAAGGTCGTCCCGGGGCTCATGATCTGGACGATCGTCTGCTTCCTGATCACGCTCTTCGTGTTGAAGCGCTATGCGTTCGGGCCGATTCAGAAGATGCTCGACGAGCGGCGTGAGCGCATCCGCCGCGCGATCGAGGAAGCCGAGCATGCGCGTGCCGAAGCACGCCGTTTACTCGAGGAGCACAAGGCCCTGATCGGCCAGGCGCGCAGCCAGGCGGAAGACATCCTCGCCGAGGCCCGCAAGGTCGCGGAGTCGATGGCCCGGCGCGTCAAGGAAGAGACCGAGGCTGACCGCCACCGCAGGCTCGAGGAGACGAAGCGTCAGATCGAGGCGGAGACCCACCGTGCGTTGCAGCAGATCCGCACCGAAGTCGCCGAGCTCACTCTGATCGCCACCGCGAAGGTGACCGGCAAGGTGCTCGAGGACGCCGACCACAAGCGTCTGATCGAGGACGCGATCAGTGACCTCGACTTCTCGGCGCTCGAACAGCAGGAGCCGGTCCGATAGCTGCGGTTCACCGCACCTACGCCCGCGCCCTGTTCGAGGCCGCGAAGGAGGAAGGCCGCCTGCCGAAGGTCTCGCAGGAGCTGAATGACTTCGCCACGGCGGTGCGCGACGTTCCCGAGCTGCGGACGGTTCTGAAGAACCCGGAGCTCGACCCGGCCACGAAGGCGGGCATCGTCGCGGACCTGATCGGCGATGCGGACGAGCTCGTCCGTAACTTCCTCAAGATCGCAGCCGAGAAGGGCCGCATCGGAGAGATCCAGGAGATCGCGCGCGAGCTCGACCGTCTGATGGCGGTCGAGGAGGGCCGGCTCGACGTTGTCCTCACGACCGCGTACGAGCTCTCCGAGCCGGAGGCCGGCGCGATCCTGAAGCAGATCGGCGAAGCGTCGGGGCGGACGGTCGAGGCGACGCGGAGAGTCGATCCCGATCTGATCGGCGGTTTTGTCTTGCAGGCAGGCTCAATGCGCGTCGACGCATCCGTGCGCGGCCGGATCGAGGGCTTGCGCCGTGAACTCGTGAAGAGGAGCTAACACCAGATGAAGCTACGTCCAGAAGAAATCACGTCGATCCTGAAGGACCGGATCCAGCATTACGACGTCGAGACCGACCTCGCCGAGGTCGGCACGGTCCTGCAGGTCGGCGACGGCATCGCCCGCGCCTACGGGCTCGAGAACGCGGTCGCGATGGAGATGCTCGAGCTCGAGCACGGCGTCGTCGGGCTCGCGTTCAACCTCGAGGAAGACGACGTCGGCGCCGCGCTGTTCGGCGAGTGGCAGCACGTGAAGGAAGGCGAGCCGGTGAAGCGCTCCGGCAAGGTCGCGAGCGTCCCGGTCGGCGAAGCGCTGCTCGGCCGTGTCGTCGACCCGCTCGGCAACCCGCTCGACGGTGGGGGCCCGATCGAGACGGAGCACACCCGGCCGCTCGAGTTCAAGGCACCGGGTGTGGTGCAGCGCCAGCCCGTGAAGGAGCCGCTCCTCACCGGGATCAAAGCGATCGACGCGATGACGAACGTCGGCCGCGGCCAGCGCGAGCTGATCATCGGCGACCGGCAGACCGGCAAGACGACGATCGGGATCGACACGATCCTGAACCAGAAGGACACCGACGTGAAGTGCATCTACGTCGCGATCGGCCAGAAGGCTTCGACGGTCGCGCAGGTGTACGAGCTCTTTCGCGACCGCGGCGCGATGGAGTACACGACGATCGTGTCGGCCGCCGCGCAGGAGGCCGCGCCGATCAAATGGATGGCTCCGTTCGCCGGTTGTGCAATGGGCGAGCACTTCCTCTACAACGGCGGCCACGCCCTGGTGATCTACGACGACCTCTCGAAGCACGCCGACGCCTACCGGCAGCTGTCGCTGCTGCTCCGTCGCCCGCCGGGCCGCGAAGCGTTTCCCGGAGACGTGTTCTATCTCCACTCGCGGCTGCTCGAACGGGCCTGCAAGCTTTCGGACGCGCTCGGCGGCGGCTCGCTCACCGCGCTGCCGATCGTCGAGACGCAGGCAGGCGACGTCGCGGCGTACATCCCCACCAACGTCATCTCGATCACGGACGGCCAGATCTATCTCGAGTCGGACCTCTTCTTCTCCGGCGTCCGCCCGGCGATCAACGTGGGCATCTCGGTGTCGCGCGTCGGTAGCGCAGCGCAGACGAAGGCGATGAAGAAGGTCGCGGGCCGTCTGCGCCTCGACCTCTCGCAGTACCGCGAGCTGGAGGCCTTCGCGCAGTTCGGCTCGGAGCTCGACGAGACGACGAGGAAGGCGCTCGCCCGCGGCGAGCGGATGGTGGCGCTGCTGAACCAGCCGCAGTACCAGCCGTGGCCGACCGAGGAGCAGGTGGTCGCTCTCTACGCCGGGATCAACGGCTACATCGACGAGATCCCGGTCAGCGACGTCCAGCGCTTCGTCGAAGAGCTCGTCGAGCATCTGCGGGCCGAAGGCACGGTCCTGAAGGAGATCCGCGAGAGCGCCGACCTGACCGACGAGGTGGCAGGGCGGCTCGACGCGGAGATCAAGAAGGTCATCCAGTCCTTCCACGTCGCGGAGGAAGACTCGCTCGTCGGGTAAGCGATGGCCTCCGTCCAGGACATCAAGCGGCGGATTCGCTCCGTCCGCAACACGCGGAAGATCACGCGCGCGATGGAGCTCGTCGCTGCGGCGAAGCTGAAGCGCGCGCAGGCCCGGATCGAGGACATGCGGCCGTACGCCGACCGCATGCTCGAGCTGATGGCCGGCACCGCTCGGGCCAGCTCGTCGGTGCGCGGGCTGCCCTTGCTGCAGAAGCGCGAGTCGGAACAGAACGTCGCGATCGTCCCGCTCACGGGCGACCGCGGCCTCGCCGGCGCGTTCAACTCGCAGATCCTCCGGCGGGCGCTCGCGCTCGACCGCGAGCTTCGTGGGGAAGGAAAGAACGTGCGCTGGGTCGGAGTGGGACGGCGCGGAGTCGGTTCCCTGCGGTTTCGCCGCCTCGAGCTCAGCGGCGAGTTCGTCGGCTTCACCGACCAGCCCCGGTATGCGGATGCCCAGGCGATCGCGCACCGGGTGGCCGAGCTCTACACGAACGAAGAGGTCGACCGGGTGGTCATCGTCTACAACCAGTTCGAGTCGGCACTCGTCCAGAAGGTGACGGTCCAGGACGTTTTGCCCCTGTCTGAGAACCTCCTCGAGACCGACGACGAGGAGCGGGCCGACGACGCGCTGCGAGGCGACTTCATCTTCGAGCCGGAGCCCGAGCAGATCCTCGAGCGCCTGCTGCCGGTGTACGTCGAGACCGAGCTCTACCGGGCGCTCCTCGAATCCGCCGCCTCCGAGCATGGCGCCCGGATGACGGCCATGCGGAACGCCTCCAAGAACGCGGAGGAGCTGATCGACAGCCTGACCCTGGCGATGAACCGGGCCCGCCAGGCCGAGATCACCCAGGAAATCCTGGAAGTGGTGGCCGGGGCGGACGCCCTGACCACCTGAGCCCGCCGAGGCCCCAAGACCCCTAACAAAGAGGGCTTGCAAGCGTCTCTTTGTCTGTCAGAATGCGGCCCGCCCCCGGAGGGGGGTGGGGCGAATGCGGGGCTGCGGGGTGCAGCCCCACAAAGAACGGAGGGAGTAGATGCATCGACGTAAGCTCTGGCTCGTTGCTGGAGTGGTGCTCGCGGCGCTCGCGCTCGCGGCCACCGGCTCCGCACGGGTCAATGGACCAGCAAGCCAGGATTCGAGCAAGGCTGGCACGCTGATCTTTGGAGCCGAGCAGGGTGGCGGTCCGGACTGGTGTCTGAACCTGATCCTCGACATCGACTGCAACGCGTTCTGGAACGTCGTGTTCCAGACGCCGGTCATTCGAGGTGCCTTCCTGTTCACGCCGACGTTCCAGTACAAGCCCGACCTGATCAGTAAGTACGTGCTGAAGACGAAGCCGCAGCGCGTTACTTATTACATCCGGGCGAAGGCAAAGTGGAGCGACGGCGTGCAGGTGACCGGTAAGGACTTCCGCTTCACCTGGGCGACAGCCCTGAACCCGAAGTACAAGGATCACATCGATCCGCTCGGCTGGGAAGACATCCGCAGCGTGAAGGGCAACGGCAAGGTCGTTACCGTCACGTTCAAGAAGAACTACGCTCCGTGGAAGACGCTCTTCGGTTACGTCCTCCCGGCGCACGCGCTTTCCGGCACGAACATGCTCACGGTGTGGAACGACTGCCTTTGCAACCCGAAGAAGGGCAATGCCCCGATCTCGGATGGGCCGTTCCTCCTCACCAAGTTCGACCGTGGTTCGGGCGTGACGCTCGAGAAGAACACCCATGGCTGGTACGGCAAGCCCGCAAAGCTGAGCTCGATCGTGTTCCGCTTCATCACGAACACGAACTCCGAGATTCAGGCGATCCGTGGCGGTGAGGTGGACGCGATCTACCCGCAGCCGCAGCTCGCGCTGGCTGACCTCAAGGGCCAGGCTGGTCTCCGGATCCAGACGCATCTGGGTCTGCAGGAAGAGCACGTCGAGATCCAGCAAGGTGCCAAGGGGAACCCACTGGCGAAGCAGGCCTGGCTCCGTCAGGCACTGGTTACGTCGTTCAACCGCGTTGCTGCGGCGAAGGCGCTCTACGGAACGCTGAACCCGAACATCTCGGCACTGAACAGCCTCGTCCGGCTCACGAACGAGCCCGGTTACACGCCCCACTTCAAGAAGTGGAGCTACAACCCGACGAAGGTCGCGAACATCATGAAGGCCCACAACTGCACCAAGGGTGGGGACGGCATCTACACGTGCAACGGCACGCGGGTGTCCTTCCTGTTCGAGTCGACGCGGGGCAACGCCCTGCGCGAGCTCGCGTTCACGATCTTCCAGGATCAGGCCGCGAAGGCTGGTATCGAGCTGAAGAACGGTTTCGTGCCCGCGGGCACGCTGTTCGGCAGCCACCTGCCGGAGCACAACTTCGACCTCGCGATGTTCACGTACGTCCTCGGGGTCGATCCGCACTACAACGTCAGCATCTTCTCCTGCGGTGATCCGGGTAACTACACGGAGTACTGCAACCGGAAGGTCACCACGCTGCTCAAGGCGTCGGACCACGAGTTGGTCGGCTCCAAGCGCACGAAGCTGATCAACCAGGCGGATGCGATCATGGCGAACGACGTCCCGCAGATCCCGTTGTTCCAGCGGGCGACGTACTTCGTCTACAAGTCAAACCTCAAAGGCATGGTCGACAACGCCAGCTCACAGGGTCCGAGCTGGAATGCCGAGGCTTGGTCGAAGGGCTAGGGGAACGCATCTCAGTCAGACGCGTTCTGTAAGACGCGAGTCCCGCCCTTTTGGGGCGGGACTCGTTCATAATGAGGCGGCCAGATGCTGACGTACATCATCAGACGAGTTCTCTACAGCATTCCGGTGCTGTTCGCGACGAGTTTTTTGATCTTCACGTTCGTGTCGATCAGCGGTGATCCACTAGGTCGCCTGCGGGCGAACCCGAACATCACACAGGAGCAGTTTCACTCGATCCAGCACAGCAAGAACCTCGACCGGCCGATCATCGTCCGGTACGGGTACTGGATCCACGACGCAGTGACGAAGCAATTCGGGACGACCCTCTTCGGTAATCGCAGGATCTGGCCCGACCTGCAGCGCGTGATGGGACACACGCTCCAATTCGTGGTGACGGCGATCATTCTCGCCGTGCTCCTCGGCGTGTCGATCGGGGTCTATTCGGCCTTACGCCAGTACTCGCTGTTCGACTACACCACGACGACGCTGAGCTTCATCGGATTCGCGACGCCCGTTTTTTGGCTCGCCCTGATGCTGCAGGTGCTCGTCGTCGAAATTTTCTTGAAATGGCATATCAGAGTCTTCTACACGTCCGGTCTTTCCTCGCCCAACCCGGGGCACGGAATCCACTGGCTCGGCGACCGCGTGCAGCACCTTGCACTTCCCGTGATTGCGCTCTGCATCCTCGGCATCGCGGGTTACAGCCGCTACATGCGCGCTTCGATGCTCGAAGTCCTGAACTCGGACTACGTGCGGACCGCGCGCGCGAAGGGTCTGATCGAACGACGTGTGGTCATGAAGCATGCGTTCCGGAACGCCCTGATCCCGCTGATCACGCTCGTCGCGCTCGACTTCGGCGCGATCTTCGCCGGTGCGATTGTGACCGAGACGATCTTCAACCTCGACGGAATGGGCTTTTACTTCATCAACGCGTTACAGGCCAGCGATCCGTATCCAGTCATGGCCTGGCTCATGGTCGTCGCCACGATGGTGATCACCTTTAATCTGATCGCCGACATCCTGTACGGCGTCTTCGACCCAAGGATCCGTTATGACTGATCAACCGCGCGTGCACGACCCGAACGTTCCGAGCTCGCTCGCTCTCGGCCCGGACCTCGACCATGCGGCCGCCGGCGGCGCGCACACGATCGACCGCGCGCTTCCCGGCGACTCCGGCGAGTTGCTCTTCGAGTACGGCCTCGAGATCGAGGCCCGGAGCCAGTGGGGCTACGCGCGAAGGCGCTTCATGCAGCACAGGCTGGCTGTGGCGAGCGTCATCGTGCTGGCGGGCATCTTCGGGTGCGGCATCTTCGCGAACGTCATCGCACCGTACTCGTACAAGGGCATTCCCTATATCAACGTCGCGGGCTCGAGCGTGATCGACACCAGCCAGATCCTGGCGAAGCCGAGTACCAAGCACCTCTTCGGTACTGATACGGCAGCGCGTGACACGTTCAGCAGGACGCTCTTCGGCATCCGCACCTCGGCGCGAGTCGGCATCTTCGTCGGCATCCTCTCGACGCTCATCGGCACCATCATCGGGGGCCTTGCCGGCTTCTACGGCGGTTGGATCGACAACCTGTTGATGCGCATGACCGACCTCTTCCTGACGTTACCGCTGCTGGCGGTGCTACTCACCGCTGCGAAGTTCCTCAACAGCAGCACGCCGACGACGCTCGCGATTCTCATAGCCTGTCTCATCTGGACGAGCATCGCGCGCATCGTGCGAGGGGTCTTCCTGTCCCTGCGTGAGAAGGAATACGTCGAGGCGGCCCGCGCGGCCGGGGCTGGCGACCTGCGAATCATGCTGCGTCACATGGTCCCGAACACCGTCGGGCCCATCGTCGTTGCCGCCACGCTGACGATCGGCACCGCGATCGCGCTCGAGGCGACGCTGTCGTTCCTCGGCTTCGGGATCCGGCCGCCGACTCCGGCCCTCGGCGCGCTGCTCGACGAAGGCCAGTCCGCAGGTGTCGACAAGTGGTGGCTCGTGACGTTCCCGGGCCTCTTGATCGTGCTGATCATCCTCTGCATCAACTTCATCGGAGACGGGCTACGCGACGCCCTCGATCCCACGCAGCGCCGCGTCCGTGCCTGAGCCTGTCCTCTCGATCCGCGACCTAGTCGTCGAGTTCGGCACCGAGGACGGTGTCGTCAAGGCGGTCGACGGCATCACCTACGACCTCTATCCGGGCGAGACGCTCGGAATCGTCGGTGAGTCCGGGTCCGGCAAGAGCGTCAGCACCATGTCGCTGCTGGGCCTGATCCCGCAGCCGCCGGGCAGAGTCGTCAGGGGCGAGGCGATGTTCAAGGGCGAGGACCTGCTGAAGGTCTCGAAGAAGGAGCTCCGCCGCATTCGCGGCAACGAGATCGCCTTGATCTTCCAGGACCCGATGACCTCGCTGAACCCCGTGCTCAAGATCGGCGCGCAGGTGGGCGAGGCGATCAAGACGCACCACAAGGACCTGAAGGACGGCGAGATCAAGGAGCGGGCGATCGCCCTGCTCGCCCTGGTCGGAGTGCCGAACCCCGACCGGCGGTACGAGCAGTACCCGCACGAGTTCTCGGGCGGCATGCGGCAGCGCGCCATGATCGCGATGTGCATCGCCAACTCACCGTCGGTCCTGATCGCCGACGAGCCGACGACGGCGCTCGACGTGACGATCCAGGCCCAGATCCTCCAGGTGCTCAAGAAGGCCCAGGACGAGACGCACGCCGCGACGATCTTGATCACGCACGACCTGGGCTTGATCGCGGAGCTCGCCGACCGCGTGATCGTCATGTACGCCGGCAAGATCGTCGAGCTCGGCGACGTCCACACGATCTTCGAGTTCCCGCGTCATCCCTACACGGTCGGCTTGATGGAGAGCCTCCCGAAGCTGAACGCTGCGGACGACTGGCTGCGGCCGATCCCAGGGCAGCCGCCGAGCCTGATCAACCGGCCGCCCGGCTGTCCGTTCCACCCTCGCTGCTTCCTCTCGCAGGGACGCGTGCGCTGCCGCGAGGAGGAGCCGCCACTGCGGCCGATCCAGGGGACCGGTCATCTGACTGCCTGCCACTTCGCCGAGGAGCTCGAGGGCTACTCTGGGCCTCTCGCCCAGCCCGTCGAAGCAGGAGTCTGAGTTGAGCGAAACCGCAATCGAAGAGATTCACGAGCGAGCAGAGGAGGGTCGCGAGATCCTCCGGATCGAGAACCTCGTCAAGCACTTCCCGATCACCGCCGGCATCTTCAAGCGGCGAGTCGGCCAGGTCCACGCCGTCGACGGGGTCGATCTGTCGCTTCGCGCCGGCGAGACGCTCGGCCTCGTGGGCGAGTCCGGCTGCGGCAAGACGACGCTCGGCCGCACGGTGATCAAGCTGCTCCCACCGACCGACGGCAAGATCATCTTCAACGGGCGCGATATCACCGGCTTCAGCCGCAGGCGCATGCGCGACGTTCGCCGCGAGCTCCAGATCGTCTTCCAGGACCCGTACGCCTCGCTGAACCCGCGCATGACGGTCCGCGAGATCGTCGCGGAACCGCTGCGCGTCCACGGGCTCTACAAGGGCCGTGAGGGCCGCCGCCGGGTCGATGAGCTCCTGCGCACCGTTGGTCTCAGCCCGGAGCACGCGAACAGGTTCCCGCACGAGTTCTCCGGCGGGCAGCGGCAGCGCATCGGCTTTGCGCGCGCGCTCGCGTTGAACCCGCAGATGGTCGTGCTGGACGAGCCGGTGTCCGCGCTCGACGTCTCGATCCGGGCGCAGGTGGTCAACCTCCTCGAGTCGCTGCAGCGCGACTTCGGGCTCACCTATCTCTTCATCGCCCACGATCTTTCCCTCGTTCGCCACATCTCCGACCGGGTCGCGGTCATGTACCTCGGCAAGGTCGTCGAGATCGGGACGAAGGACGACATCTACGAGCGTCCGTCGCATCCGTACACGCAGGCCCTCCTGTCGGCGATTCCGATCGAGGACCCCGCGCATCGCGGCAGGCGCAAGCGGATCGTGCTCGAGGGCGACGTGCCGAACCCCGCGAATCCACCGTCGGGCTGCCGGTTCCGCACGCGTTGCTGGAAGGCGCAGCCGATCTGCGCGGAAGAGGAGCCGGCGCTGATCGACCGCGGGCAGGGCCATCCGAGCGCCTGCCACTTCGCGGAGATCGACAAGCCGCTCGACATCATTCCCGCGGCGGCGAGCTGACATCCGCCGGTGCGGCGCGCGCTTGTCCTGGTCGCGCTGCTCGGGTCGAGCCTCGGAATCACTCACACCGCGTCCGCGGAACCGGTAACCGGGCCACAGCGCATCCTCGTCGTGCTCGCGACGTGGGGGCCGCAGCCGTTCACGCGCGCTGACGCCCAGAAAGCAATCTTCGGCGACGCCGATGCGTTCTATCGCTCGAACTCGTACGGCAAGGCCTGGCTGACGGGGACCGTCACGCCGTGGCTCCACGCGTTTCCGGGCCCGCTCGTCAACTGTGCGGTCGTGGCGCTCCGCGATGCCGGGAATGCCGCGGCGCGCGCTGCGGGCTATGACCTGTCGTCGTACGACCGCGTCGTCTTCATTCACCCGCCGGCCGCGTGTCCCTGGTCCGGCGTGACGTTCGCCAACACGGTCCTGATCAACGGCGCGCTGTCACGCAGGGTGATCGACCACGAGCTCGGCCACGCCTTCGGTCTGCCGCATGCGAACGCGACCAAGTGCAGACGGCACGCCGTCGGCTGCGATGCAACGGAGTACGGCGATCCCTTCGACACGATGGGAAGCGGCGTCGGTGACTTCAGCGCCTATGCCAAGGTGCAGCTCGGCTGGATCACGCGCATCCGGCGGCCCGTCGCCAGCGGCACCTACACGCTCGCCCCGCTCGAGAAGGCCCTCGACGCGCGCGCAGGTGTTCGTGGTCACGACTGCGAGCGACCAGTACTGGATCGAGAATCGCATCGAGCCGGCCGTCAACGACTCCGGCGTGAAGGTCGCCGAGCCGGGCGTGACGATGCACCTGAACGCCAGCCCGGACATCAGAGGCGGCCCCGGCTCGGACTTTCCGCACAACGTGCTGGTCGCCGACCCCGCCGGGCGTAAGCGCCCGGAGCTGCGTCCCGGCGACCGCTTCGTCTACCCGGGCGCATTCACGCTGACGGTGCTGAAGCCGAACCCAGCGGGAGCGAGGCTGCGCTTTCGCTGGACCGACCAGACTCCGCCGAAAGCCCCACACGTGACCGCCTCGATCGTCGACGGAAGATTCCGCGTCGTCTGGGCAGACGCGCACGAGACCGGCAGCGGCGTGGCCAAGTACATCGTCTCGGTCGACGGCGGAGCCGCCGTCCGTTTCGGCGCCGACCTGACGCAGGAGCCGATCGTCGTCGGCCGCGCGCTTCCGGGCTCGCACACCGTCAGGGTTGTCGCGATCGACCGTGCCGGCAACCGCAGCAGGGCGGGTGTCAAGCTCGTTGAGACCCAGTAGCGCCAACTGTCGGGGCAAAAGGGCGTCACATACGGTGGTCGTGCGATTCCGCTCACCCCTTTTGCTTGCAGCTCTCACGCTGCTGCTCTTTCCCGTTGCGGCGTCCGCGGGACCGCCGCCGGGAGGCACGCGCCTCGATTCGAGCTACGGTCCTTCGACCACGTACCTCTCTCGCTGCAGCCTGCTGCGAGGCGAGACGAAAGTCTGGAACTGCTACGTGTCGCGCCTGCTCGCCGACGTCGAGCGCTCAAGAGATCCGGCGAACGAGCTGCCGCGTATCGATCGTAAGGTTCACGCGGGGCACGGTTACCTCGAGGGCAACTGCCACATGATGATGCACGTCGTCGGGCGGATGTATGCGCGCAGGCACCACGTGACGCTCGAAAACTTGCAGCGCTATCTCCCGAAGTCGAACGATCCGGGCTGCTCGGCCGGCTTCGGGATGGGCATGGTGATGACGCTCGGCGCGCAGATCGGAGAGCTCGGGCCCAACGGCGCGGTGCAGCTCTGCCTCCGAGCTCCGACGCGCTTTCGTTCCTACACCTGCATCCACACGCTCGGCCACGCCTACATGCGCCTCTATCACGGCCAGTTGAAGTACGGCGTCAAGGCGTGCACCGCGCTTCCGGCCAAGGAGGCACCTGACTGTGCGCAGGGCGCGTACCACGACTACTGGTTGGGGATCGCTGGGCGTGACAGCGCGAAGCGCTCCGCGCACGCGATCACCTCGGCGCGGACGCTCTGCGCGAAGCAGATCACCGCGTTCGTCAGGCCGTGCTGGTTCCGTTACTTCCTCGAGCTACCGCCGAAGAAGGCGGCGGAATCTGCGGCGGGCGTGCGTGCGCTTTGCACCGGCCTCCGCGGCGCCCAGCGGAACGGCTGCATCGGAGCTGCCTCGCTCGTCACCTCTCCGGATCCGTTCCGGCAGATGAGCATCTGCGGCAGCCTGCGCGCCGCCGACACCGTCAGCTGCCTGTACGGAGTGAACATCCAGAACCTCGCGGACACACGGGGGGCGAAGCGGGTGGAGCTGATCGAGCGCTGCGGGCGCCTGCCCGTCAAGGCGCAGACGGCCTGCTACCGCTGGCTCGGCACGGCGCTCACGGTCGTGACCGACGGCCGGTTCCGCAGCCTCGGCTGCCCCTTCATCAGCCCGGCCGGGCGGAGCTCCTGTCTCGCCGGTGCGGCTCGGATCAACGACGCCCTGGTGACTTTTAGCTAAAGCTTTCGGGCGATAAGTCGAAGAAATGGCTAACTTCTCGTAGGCCAGACCGTCAGAACTGAAATGAGAGCAGGTATGGGGCAGTTTCCTTCCACCGATTGCGACTGGGTCCGGGCGTCCGCCTCGGCCGCGGTCGACGGTGAGCTCTCGGAAGTCGAGGCGCTTCGGCTCGACACGCATCTCGCCTCGTGCGCCGATTGCCGTGCCTTTGCGGGCGGCGTCGCGCAGACGACTCGGATGCTGCAAGAGGCTCCGCTCGAGCAGCTCGGCTTCGCGATCGAGCTCCCGAGCAGACGACTCGCCTTCGCGCACAAGCTTCAGGTCGCGACCGCCGCTGCTGCAGTCGCCGTCACCGTCGGCGTCAGCGGCATCGTCGGCGGCGGCTGGCTGCACGGATCGCCGGCGTCAACGCAGGCTGCCTCGTCCGCGAATCTCGCCCGTGGCCTGCACTCACCGGAGGCCGAGCTCAAGATGCTCCACCAGGCTTCCGTGGCCCGCAGCCGGCTCGTGATCCACTCGCGCCTGGCGCTCTAGCACCGCGCGACTCCCGATACACTTGCCCGGGCCCTTGAGCCCCAGCGGCTCTCGCCCTCGTCCTCTCAACTCGTCGCAGGAGACCCATGCCCGAACAGAGCGCTCAGAAGCCCGGCCGAATCGTCGAGATCAAGGGCGTCGTGATCGACGCCGTCTTCCCCGAAGGTCTTCCCGAGATCTACACCGCGCTCCGGATCGAGATTCCGGCCCTCGGCGACGCCGAGGCGCGCACGCTGATCGCAGAGGTGCAGCAGCATCTCGGTGACGATCGCGTCCGTGCAGTCGCGATGGACTCCACGGACGGACTTGCTCGCGGCCTCGAGGTGCACGACACGGGGCAGCCGATCTCCGTCCCCGTCGGCGACGTCACGCTCGGGAGGATCTGGAACGTCATCGGCGATCCGGTCGACGAGAAGCCTGCGCCTCCCGCCGACGCGGAGCGCTGGTCGATCCATCGTGACCCGCCGAAGTTCACCGAGCTGTCACCGAAGATCGAGGTGTTCGAGACGGGCCTGAAGGTCATCGACCTGCTCGCGCCGTTCATCCAGGGCGGCAAGGTCGGCCTGTTCGGCGGCGCCGGCCTCGGCAAGACGGTGCTGATTCAGGAGCTCATCCACAACGTCGCGCAAGAGCACGGCGGCGTGTCGGTCTTCGCCGGCGTAGGCGAGCGCACGCGTGAGGGCAACGACCTTCTGCTCGAGATGCAGGAGTCGGGCGTGCTCGAAAAGGTCGCGCTGGTCTACGGCCAGATGAACGAGCCGCCCGGCGCGCGCCTCCGCGTCGGATTGTCCGGTCTGACGATGGCGGAGTACTTCCGCGACCAGGGCCAGAACGTGCTGCTCTTCATCGACAACATCTTCCGCTTCACGCAGGCGGGCTCCGAAGTGTCGGCGCTCCTCGGCCGCATGCCGAGCGCCGTCGGCTACCAGCCGACGCTCGCGACCGAGATGGGTCAGCTGCAGGAGCGCATCACGTCGACGCAGACCGGCTCGGTCACGTCGGTGCAGGCGATCTATGTGCCTGCCGACGACCTCACCGACCCTGCGCCTGCGAACACATTCGCCCACCTCGACTCGTCCGTCGTGTTGACGCGCACGCTCGTCGAGCAGGGCATCTATCCGGCCGTCGACCCGCTCGACTCGTTCTCGCGCGCGTTGCAGCCGGGGATCATCGGCGAGGAGCACTACTCGACTGCGACGCGCGTACAGGAGATTTTCCAGCGCTACAAGGACCTGCAGGACATCATCGCGATCCTCGGTATCGACGAGCTGTCGGACGAGGACAAGCTGGTCGTCTCCCGCGCGCGCAAGATCCAGCGCTTCCTCTCGCAGCCGAACTTCGTCGCCGAGCAGTTCACCGGCACCCCGGGCGAGTACGTGAAGCTCGAGGACACGATCAAGGGCTTCCAGGAGATCCTCGAGGGCAAGCACGACGAGCTGCCGGAGCAGGCGTTCTACATGGTCGGAACGATCGAGAACGCCGTCGAGAAGGGCCGCGGCCTCTCGGGTGACCAGGGCGCAGACGCAGACGCTGCCGAGGATGCCGAGGTCGCTGAGCGCGAGGCCGAAGCCGAGCCCGAGCCCGCCGGCGTCTCGTAGTAGGACGGGGGATGGCCGACGAGACGAGGAAGTTCGACGTCTCGCTCGTGACGCCGGACGGCCCGGCGTTCGAAGGCGAGGCGGAGATGATCGTGGTACCCGGCGCCGCCGGCGAGATCGGTGTGCTGGCGCGCCACGCGCCGCTGATCGCGACGCTCAAGGCCGGCTCGACCCGGGTCTATCTCGACCGTCAGGCCGACGACGTGCGTGAGTACGCGACCGGGCCGGGCTTCTTCAAGGTCGAGCAGGACCGGGCGATCGCCCTCGTCGACGACGCGGTGCTCGCGAACGAGATCGACGATGCGCGCGCACGCGAGCAGCTCGAGACCGCGCAGCGCGAGCTCGAGCTCGTCGAGCGGGGCGAGTCGACCGCCGACCGGTGGCAGCTCGAGCAGCGCATCAAGCACGCCGAGAACCAGCTCGTCGTCTCCGGCCGCGACTAGCCTCCGCGCCCTGCTGCGGCGGGCTCGCGATCGCGTCCGCTTGCTACGCTTCCGCGACCCGGAAAGCTTTGAAGGCAGCTTGGCGACCGGGTTACCAAACGCCTAAAGAGCCCGGTGCGCCTCGAAGCAGGCGCCCTCCTCTCTAGGCAGAACGGAGCAGGGATGCAGGACGCGCGCACAAGACTCGAAGCCATCCTCAGCGAGCGGATCGCCGTGCTCGACGGCTCCTGGGGCGTGCTGATCCAGCGCGAGGTCCGGGGTGAGGAGGCCTACCGCGGTGAGCGCTTCAAGGACCATTCGCTCGACGTCGCGGGCGACCCCGACCTGCTCAACCTGACCCGGCCGGAGGTCGTGCTCGGCATCCACCGCGACTACTTCGCCGCCGGCGCGGACATCGCGACGACGAACACGTTCACGGCGACGACGATCGGTCAGGCCGACTACGGGCTCGAGGATCACGCCTACGAGATGAACGTCGCCGGCGCGCAGCTCGCGCGCCAGGCAGCAGATGAGGTCGGCGGTTTCGTCGCCGGCTCCGTCGGCCCGCTCAACGTGACGCTCTCACTCTCGCCACGCGTGGACGATCCCGCGTTTCGCACGCACACGTTCGACCAGATTCGCGACGCCTACGCCGATCAGATCCGCGCGCTCGCCGAGGGCGGAGTCGACTTCCTGCTGATCGAGACGATCTTCGACACGCTGAACGCCAAGGCGGCGATCGCGGCTGCGCTCGAGCACGCGCCGGACCTGCCGCTCTGGATCTCCTTCACGGCGATCGACCGCAGCGGCCGCAACCTCTCCGGCCAGACGGTCGACGCTTTCTGGCTCTCGGTCGAGCACGCGAAGCCGTTCATCGTCGGCGTCAACTGCTCGCTCGGCGCGACGCAGATGCGTCCCTTCGTCGAAGACCTGGCCCGCGTTGCGCCGACGTGGGTCGCCTGTCACCCGAATGCCGGCCTGCCGAACGAGATGGGGACGCACGACGAGCAGCCGCACGACACGAGCAGCGCGTTGCGTGGATTCGCCCAGGACGGGCTCGTGAACGTCGTCGGCGGCTGTTGTGGCACAACCCCCGAGCACGTCAAGGCGATCTCCGCCGCGGTGCGGGGTCAGACACCGAGACGTGTCCCGGACCGCGAGCACCTGACGAGGCTGAGCGGGCTCGAGCCTTTCCGGATCTTCCCCGAGTCGAACTTCGTCATGGTGGGGGAGCGGACGAACGTCACCGGCTCCGCACGCTTTCGGCGCCTGATCGAAGGCGGCGACTTCCAGGAGGCCGTCGAGGTCGCGCTCGAACAGGTCCGCGGCGGCGCCAACATCCTCGACGTGAACATGGACGCCGACCTCCTGGAATCGGTGGGCGCGATGACGACCTTCCTGAACCTGCTCGCGACCGAGCCCGACGTCGCGCGCATCCCGATCATGGTCGACAGCTCGCGCTGGTCAGTCCTGGAGGCAGGCCTCAAGTGCCTGCAGGGCAAGGGCGTCGTCAACTCGATCAGCCTCAAGGAGGGCGAGGAGCAGTTCCTCGAGCAGGCGCGCCGGATCAAGCTCTACGGGGCGGCAGTCGTCGTGATGGCGTTCGACGAGCAGGGCCAGGCCGACACGATCGAGCGCAAGGTCGACATCTGCGGCCGCGCCTACGACCTGCTCGTCGGCGAGGGCTGGGAGCCCGAAGACATCATCTTCGACCCGAACGTGCTCGCCGTCGCGACCGGCATCGAGGAGCACTCGGAGTTCGCCAAGGCCTTCATCGAGGCGGCGCGCCAGATCAAGGAACGCTGCCCCGGCGCCAAGATCTCCGGCGGCATCTCGAACCTCAGCTTCTCGTTCCGCGGCAACGACGCCGTGCGCGAGGCGATGCACGCGGCGTTCCTCTACCACGCGATCGCGGCGGGGCTCGACATGGGGATCGTCAACGCCGGGCAGCTCGCGGTCTACCAGGACATCGAGCCGGAGCTCCTCGAGCACGTCGAGGACGTGATCTTCAACCGCCGCGAGGACGCGACCGAGCGGCTCGTCGAATACGCCTCGCGGGTCGCCGGCGAAGGCACGAAGCGGGAGCGCGACCTCTCGTGGCGAGAGGCGCCGGTGGAGGAGCGGCTCTCGCACGCGCTCGTGCACGGCATCGTCGACTTCATCGAAGAGGACACCGAAGAGGCGAGACAGCGGCAGGAGCGCCCGCTGGACGTGATCGAGGGCCCGCTGATGAACGGCATGGCGATCGTGGGCGACCTCTTCGGCTCGGGAAAGATGTTCCTGCCCCAGGTCGTGAAGAGCGCACGCGCGATGAAGCGCGCCGTCGCGTACCTCGAGCCGTACATGGAGGCGGAGAAGGCGGCGGGTCTCCACGCGCCGCGCGTCCAGGGCAAGGTCGTGCTTGCGACCGTCAAGGGCGACGTGCACGACATCGGCAAGAACATCGTCGGTGTCGTCCTGGGCTGCAACAACTACGAGGTGATCGACCTCGGCGTGATGGTGCCGGCCGATCGCATCCTCGACACGGCGATCGAGGAGGGCTGCGACGTCGTCGGGCTCTCGGGCCTGATCACGCCCTCGCTCGACGAGATGGTCAACGTCGCGAAGGAGATGGAGCGCCGCGAGCTCGACCTGCCGCTGCTGATCGGCGGCGCCACCACGTCCAAGCAGCACACCGCCGTGCGGATCGCTCCCGAGTACGCGCAGCCGACGCTTCACGTCCTCGACGCCTCACGGGTCGTCCGCGTCGTCTCGAGCCTCCTCGATCCCGAGCGCAAAGCCGAGCTCGACGACGAGAACCGCGAGCTCCAGGACCGGTTGCGCGAGCAGTACGCCGAGAAGGAGCGCAAGCCGCTGCTGCCGATCGAAGACGCGCGCGCGAACAAGGAGCGCGTTCCCTTCGACGAGCTGAGCGAGCCGCCGTTCACGGGCACGAAGGACGTTGCTCCGGATCTGGCGACGTTGCGGACCTACATCGACTGGCAGTTCTTCTTCCATGCGTGGGAGCTGAAGGGCAAGTTCCCGGCCATCCTCGAAGAGCCGGCGGCGAAGGAGCTGTGGGACGACGCGCAGGCGCTGCTCGACGAGATCGTCGCGGGCGAGCTGTTGCAGCCGCGCGGTGTGTACGGCTACTGGCCGGCGCGCGCAGACGGGGACGACGTCGCGCTCGAGAACGGTGTGCGCTTCTCGTTCCTGCGCCAGCAATCGGCGTACGGTGACTCCCGCCCGAACCGCTGCCTCGCCGACTATGTCGCGCCGGCCGGTGACCACATCGGTGCGTTCGCGGTCGCCGTCCACGGGGCCGACGAGCTGTCGGCGCGCTACGAGGCCGAGCAGGACGACTACAAGGCGATCATGGTCAAGGCGCTTGCGGACCGGCTGGCCGAGGCCTTTGCCGAGTACCTGCACCAGCAGGTGCGCCACGAGTGGTACGAGCCGGACGAGCAGCTCTCGGCCGAAGACCTCGCGGCGGAGAAGTTTCGGGGGATCCGGCCGGCCTTCGGCTACCCGGCGTGCCCGGATCACACTGAGAAGCGCAAGCTGTTCGAGCTCCTGGACGCCGAGCGTGCCGGCCTCGACCTCACCGAGTCGTTCGCGATGACACCCGCGTCCGCTGTCAGCGGCATCTATCTGGCGAGCCCGAGCGCGCGCTACTTCTCCGTCGGCCGCCTCGCCCGGGACCAGGTCGAGGACTACGCAGGCCGGAAGAGCATGAGCATCGAGGAAGCCGAGCGCTGGCTCGCGCCCAACCTGGGCTACGAGAACCGCTCGCCGGCCGGCAGCCCGCGGTAGCGCCCGACGCGATCGCTACGGTCGCCCGCGTGGAAAACGCCTTCGGGTCCAGCGCGCCGTTCAGCCTCGGGATCGAGGAGGAGTTCCAGCTCGTCTCGGCGGAGAGCTACGAGCTCGTGCCGCGCTTCGACGAGGTCGCCGACGCCGCGGACGACGACCGCGTGCGCCAGGAGCTGATGACGTCGGTGCTCGAGGCGGCGACGGGCGTGCACGACAGCGTCGGCGACGCGGTCGACGAGGTGCGCGACATCCGGGCGCGGCTCGGTGACGCTGCAGCGAAGCATGGGGCGCTGATCGCGTCCGCCGGAACGCATCCGTTCTCGCGTTGGGAGAACCAGGAGATCACCGACTCGCCGCGCTACCAGGGTGTCGTCGAGAAGCTGCGGTGGGTCGCCGAGCGCGTTGCGATCTTCGGGCTGCACGTTCACGTCGGCATCGAGTCGGCCGACACCGCGGTTCAGGTCGCGACCGGCATGCGCAACTGGCTGCCCGAGCTGCTCGCGCTCTCCGCCAATTCGCCGTACTGGCAGGGCAACGACACCGGCCTCGCGTCGACGCGCAGCCAGGTGTTCGACGTGATGCCGCGGAGCGGTCTGCCGCCGCGTCTCGAGTCCTTCGCCGAGTTCGAAGAGCTCGTGGCGCGCGGCGTCAAGGCCGGCTTCTTCTCCGACTACACGTACGTGTGGTGGGACGTACGTCCTCATCCGAAGCTCGGCACGGTCGAGCTGCGCGTGTGCGACGCGCAGACCCGTGTCGAGAACGTCGCCGCGATCGCGGCGATCGCGCAGAGCCTCGCCGCCACGTTGACGAAGCAGCGGGTCCCCACGCAGCCCCGCACGCTGATCGCCGAGAACAAGTGGCGAGCGGCACGACATGGGCTCGACGCAGAGCTGGCCGACCTCACGCGCGACGAGGCAAGGCCGGCCCGCGAGGCCGTCCGCGAGCTGGTCGAGCTGGTGGCGCCTGCAGCGGCGGAGCTCGGCTGCTCGCGTGAGCTGGAGGGCGTGGAGGCCCTGCTCGAGCGGGGCTCGGGGGCCGACGAGCAGCGGCGGGCCCAGGAAGCTGACGGCAGCCTGCTCTCGGTCGCCCGGTGGCTCGCGGCGGGGACGGTTGAGGGCCTGGGGTAGCCGGGGTCTCGGCTATCCTCGGAGGCGGCTGGCGCCCGAAGAAATCGGGCGCCGTCCTGCTTTCGTGGCCGAATGAAAACGACGCTCAAGAGAGGCATCGGGCGCAGCGCGACCGTTAACGGCGACGGTCGCTCGATCTACCCGCCGGGGGCGAACACGCCGATGCGCCGCTACCGGCAGCCGGACCCGCCGCGGCGTGGCGCGTGGCAGATCGTGCGCCTGGTGACGCTCTGGGTCTTGATCGCGGCCGTGATCGTCGCGGGCGGCGTTGCCGGAGCCGCGTATCTGAAGACGCATCAGTTCCTCGCGGCGATCAGCCCGAAGACGAGGGCCGACCGTGCAGCGGCAAAACGTCTCGACGTGGCGATTCCCGGTCAGCCGACGATCGCGCTCGTAATCGGCACCGACCGCAGAAAGGGCAAGGAGGCCGAGCTCACCGGCCGCTCCGACACCTTGATCCTCGTCCGGGCCGATCCCGACACGAGGGCGCTCTCGATGCTGTCGTTCCCTCGTGACCTGATCGCGACGATCAAATGCCCGGGCCGCCCCGATCTTCGCGACCGGATCAACGCGGCGTTCTCGGAGTGCGGCGCAGCCGGCAGCGTCGAGACCGTGCGCGCGCTCACGGGACTGCCGATCAACTACTTCGTCACCGTCAACTTCCGCGGCTTCACGCAGCTCGTCAACAACCTCGGCGGCGTGTGGCTCGACATCGACCACCGCTATCTCTGCGACGAGACGAACTGTCCGGGCGTGTCCAAGATCAACCTGCAGCCCGGCTACCAGCGCGTGAACGCGACGAATGCGCTCGCCTACGTGCGCTTCCGTCACTTCGACTCCGACCTCTACCGCAACGCGCGCCAGCAGCTGTTCCTGAAGGCGCTGAAGGACCAGATCTCGGCCCAGCTCGGGCTGGACACCGTCTTCAAGATCATGAACGCGGTGGAGAAGAACGTCGTCGTCGGCCGCGGCGGCGGCAAGGCGCTCGATCCGAACACGTTGAAGGACTACCTCTACTTCGCGCACGGGCTTCCGTCCGGGCACGTCTTCCAGTCGAAGATCGAAGGGCTGACCGGAACGAACGAGCTCTCCGCCGCGCCCGAGAGCATCGCCGCCGCCGTGCGCGACTTCGTGCAGCCGGACGTGAGCGGTCCTGCGAAGGCCCGGGACGTCACGCTCGGCATCAAGCGGCGCTCGCTCGCGCCTCGCCCACGTGACATCTCGACGACCGTGCTGAACGGCAACGGCATCGCCGGCTCGGCTGCGAACGCCGCGTACGAGCTCGGCCAGCGCGGCTACAAGATCGTCGTGCCGCCGACGGGTCAGACGCAGAACGCCCCGAGCTTCCAGTACTTCCGGACCACGGTGTACTTCGACAAGACGCAGCCGCGCGCGAAGGCGGCGGCGACGAAGGTTGCGAACCTCTTCGGTGACGCCGACGTCAAGCTGCTGCCGGCCGACTTCGCCACGCTCGCGAACGGCGCGATGATCACGGTCGTCGTGGGACAGAACTTCCACGGGTCAATCGCTCCGGCGCCCGTCGACAAGACGCCGGCGAAGGAGCCGGCGAGGGTCACCCCGAACGCGGCGCTGACGCGGTCGATGTTGATGCAGATCCGTCATCGCGTCCGCTTCCGGCTGCAGGTGCCGCGCCTGATCGAGAGCTCGTCTCGCCTCGAATTCGACGCTCCACTGCGCGTCTACAACATCAGCAAGGGCCACCGTGCCGTCCGAATCACGTTCCGCATTGGCTCGAACGAGTACTGGGGCATCGAGGAGACGAACTGGAACGATGCGCCGGCGCTGGCTCAGCCGAGCTTCACCCACACGATCAAGGGCCGCCAGTACGGGCTCTACTACTCGGGCCCGCACCTGCACATGGTCGTGCTCCACAAGGACGGGGCGACGTATTGGGTCGTCAACTCGATCCTCGACGAGCTTTCCAACGAGACGATGCTCGCGATTGCGCGAGGTCTCGCGCCCCTGCCCAAGTAGGCTTCCCGCCATGGCTGAATCGCGGACAATCGGCGTCTTCGGCGCGGGCTGGGTCGGTCTCGTCACCGGCGGCTGCTTCGCCGACCTCGGCCACGACGTGGTTATCAGGGACGTGATGCCGGAACGGATCGAGTCTCTGCAGGCGGGCGAGTTGCCGTTCCACGAGGCGGACCTGCCCGAGGTGCTCGACCGGAACCGCGACCGCCTCCGCTACACGCTCGACGCGGGCGACCTGGCCGGCGCGGATGCGCTCTTCATCTGTGTCCAGACGCCGCCGACCTATTCGGGCGACGCGGATCTCTCGTTCGTGTGGTCGGCCCTCGACGATCTACCTGACACCGAGCGCCGCCAGATCCTGGTGATGAAGTCGACGGTGCCTGTCGGCACGGGGGAGAAGGTCCGCGCCGCCCTCGAGGCGCGCGGGCTTTCGAACGTCGGCTACGTCTCGAACCCCGAGTTCCTCGCCGAGGGACACGCGGTGCGCGACTTCCTCAATCCGGACCGGATCGTCGTCGGCGCGTTCGAGGAAGAGGACGCTGCCGCGGTGGAGGCGCTGTATCACGGGATCGACGCGCCGGTCGTGCGGACGGACGTGGCGTCGGCCGAGATGATCAAGCTCGCCGCGAATGCGTTCCTGATGACGCGGATCTCCTTCATCAACGAGATTGCCAATGTCTGCGAGGCCGTCGGCGCGGACGTCGAGGAGGTCGCGAAGGGAGTAGGTCTCGACCATCGGCTCGGCCCGCACTTCCTGCGCGCAGGCATCGGCTACGGCGGCTCCTGCTTCCCGAAGGACTCGCTCGCGCTCAAGCAGCTCGCGTCGAATTCCGGCTACCACTTCCAGCTGCTCGCGGCGGTGATCGAGGTCAACGAGCTGCAGAAGCGGCGTGTGATCCAGAAGCTGCAGAAGCATCTCGGGAAGCTGCGCGGCAAGAAGATCGCGCTGCTCGGGCTGGCGTTCAAGGCCGGGACCGACGATATGCGCGAGGCTCCGTCGCTCGTGCTCGCCTCGCGGCTCCTCGCCGAAGGCGCGGAGGTTCGCGCGTGGGATCCGGTGGCTCGCCCGGGCGAGCTGATGAAGGGCGCTGTTTTCTTCGACACCGTCGCCGAAGCCGTGCGTGACGCGGACGCGGCGGTGATCGTGACGGAGTGGGACGAGCTGAAGGAGCTCGCGACGAAGGAGGTGCGCGACTCGATGGCGCGTCCGTTGATCATCGACGGGCGCAACCTGCTCGATCCCGCCGAGACGCGCGCTGCAGGTTTCGCGTACGAGGGCATCGGCCGCCAGAGCTCGCCGTTCGAAGGGCTGCCCCAGACGCCGGAGCCCGAGACGAAGGTCAGCAGCTAGTGGAGGCGATCATCCTCGCCGGCGGCCAGGCGACCCGGATGGGCGACGCGACACGCGGCCAGCCGAAGGCCCTCGTGCCGATCGCCGGCCATCCGCTTGCCGAGTATCAGGTATCGCAGCTCGTGCGCGCGGGCGTCGACCGCGTGATCGTCAGCTGCAGTGCCGGCCAGGCGAAGGTGTTCGAGGCGAAGCTGTCGGGCCTCGGAGCGGAGATCGTCGCGGTGGCGGAGACCGAGCCCCTCGGTCGGGGAGGTGGACTGCGGTTCGCAGCCGAGCAGCGCGAGGAGACGGGTCCGCTGTACGCCTTCAACGGCGACGAGCTCCACGACGTCGACCTGCGCGCTTTTCTCGAGGCGCACGAAGAGCACGGCGGGGCCGCGACGATCGTCGTCGCGCCGCTCACGTCCCAGTTCGGTGTGGTCGACCTCGCGGACGGCGATCGGATCAGCGGCTTCCGCGAGGCGCCGCGCCTGCCGCACTGGGTCAACGCCGGCGTGTACATCCTCGACGACGAGGCGCTCGCGCGGATGCCGGACCTCGGCGACCACGAACAGTCGACGTTCCCGGAGCTGGCGGCCGAGGGCAAGCTCTTCGGCTTCCGCCACGAAGGCCTCTGGATCACGGTCAATACTCCGAAGGATCTGCAGCGGGCGGAAGCCCACTACGCGGCCCATCCGGAGCTCCGCCCGACGCTCGCCCGCGGCCGCAGCTAGTTCCTTTCGGACCAGTCACGTGCCTGGCACCGGACACGTCTCACGTCGCCCTGACGGACGGCATAGAGTCGACCGATGAGCGTCGACTCGCCCAATCTCGAAGGTCTCGACGCCTGGGCGTTCGGGGCGCGCAAGGTGGAGAAGCCGTGGGGGCACGAGCTGATCTGGGCCGAGACCGAGCGTTACGTGGGGAAGATCCTCTTCGTCAAGGCGGGCGAGTCCCTGAGCCTCCAGTTCCACCGGACGAAGGACGAGTCGTGGCTCGTCCACGCCGGGCGGGCGAAGCTCGAGCTCGGCTCGGCGGGTGACGCCGTCCTGAACCAGGAGGTGATCGCGGCGGGCGCCGCCTTCCACTTCCGCCCCGGCACGGTCCACCGGGTCACGGCGATCGAGGACACGACGATCATCGAGGTCTCGACCCCGGAGCTCGACGACGTGGTGCGGCTGGAAGATCGCTACGGTCGAGAGGGCACCTCCGAGCCCTGATCGACCAGTTCGACCTTGACAGGCTTGTGTTAAGGTTGCGGAGATGCAGGATCTGACCGTAGGGGAGGCGTCCGCCCAGACCGGCTGGTCGCCTCGCATGCTTCGGTACCTCGAAGGGCTGGGACTCGTCGTCCCACGTCGCAGCAAGGCCGGGTACCGCCTCTACGGACTGTTGGAGCTGAACCAGCTCCGCTCACTCCAGGAGCTGCGCGGCCGGCACGACGTCGAGCTCAACGACGTCGCATTCGCAGCTAGGCTCGACCGCGAGCCGCAGCTTCGGGCCGCGGTGGAGACCTGGCTGGCAGGCACGCAGCTCTCCGCCCTGGACTGGGAGCAGCGCAAGCACGAGCGCCTGCTCGCCGCCTAACCATCGAAAGGACTGAATGGCTACGACCAAACGGCATGACGTGAAAGACCTTGCGCTTGCGTCCGAGGGCGTGCGCCGCATCCAGTGGGCAGACCGCCAGATGCCGGTGCTTGCCGCGATCCGCGAGCGTTTCGAGAGCGAGCAGCCGCTGTCCGGCTACCGCATCTCCGCGTGCTTGCACGTGACGACCGAGACGGCGAACCTCGCCCGCACGCTCAAGGCGGGCGGCGCCGACGTCGTCCTCTGCGCCTCGAACCCGCTGTCGACGCAGGACGATGTCGCAGCTGCGCTCGTCGACGAGTACGACATCGCGGTCTTCGCGATCAAGGGTGAGGACAACGACACGTACTACGCGCACATCGAGGCGGCGGTCGACCACAAGCCGCAGCTGACGATGGACGACGGCGCCGACGTCATCGGCGTCCTGCACTCCGCTCGTCGTGAACAGCTCGGCGACATCATCGCCGGCACCGAGGAGACGACCACGGGCGTGATCCGACTGAAGGCGCTCGAACGCGACGGCGCGCTTGGGTTCCCCGTCATCGCGGTCAACGACGCGCAGACGAAGCACCTGTTCGACAACCGCTACGGCACGGGTCAGTCGACGATCGACGGCATCATCCGCGCGACGAACGTTCTGCTCGCGGGGAAGCGCTTCGTCGTCGCAGGCTACGGCTGGGTCGGTCGCGGTGTCGCTTCACGCGCACGCGGGATGGGCTCGCACGTGATCATCACGGAGGTCGACCCGATGCGTGCGCTCGAAGCCAGCATGGACGGCTACGAGGTCCTGACGATGGAGAAGGCCGCGTCGATCGGCGACATCTTCTGCACTGCCACCGGCGACAAGTCGGTGATCCGCAAGGAACACATCACGAAGATGAAGGACGGCGCGATCCTTGCCAACACGGGTCACTTCAACGTCGAGATCGACATCCCCGGGCTCAGGTCGCTCGCGTCCGACACGCGCGAGGCGCGTGCGTTCGTCGAGGAGTTCACGATGGACCAGGGAGCACGGATCTATCTGATCGCCGACGGCAGGCTCGTGAACCTGTCCGCGGCGGAGGGTCATCCCGCGCTCGTGATGGACATGTCGTTCGCGAATCAGGCCCTGTCGGCGGAGTATGCGATCCAGAACGCCGCCGAGCTCGAGCGGAAGGTCTATCCCGTTCCGGTCGAGATCGACAAGGAGATTGCGCGGTTGAAGCTCGACACGATGGGCGTCGAGATCGACAAGCTCACGGAGGAGCAGGAGAAGTACCTGGCCTCGTGGGACGAAGGAACCTAGAAGCAAGAGACATCGTGCGGTACGAGGAGGACGGCCCGAAGGTCGTCCTCCTCGACCAGCGCCGTTTGCCGGACGAAGAAGTCGAGCTCGAGTGCCGCTCGGTCGCGGAGGTCGTCACGGCGATTCGCGAGCTTGCGATTCGCGGAGCGCCGGCGATCGGGATTGCGGCTGCGTACGGGCTCGCGCTTGCGGCCGAGCGTGGGGAGGACCTCGACGAAGCTGCGGGAGCCCTGGGCGCCGCGCGCCCGACCGCGGTCAATCTCGCCTGGGCGCTCGACCAGATGCGCACGGATCCGAGCCCCGCGCACGCCCGCGCGCTGCACGAGGAAGAGGTCGAACGCTGTCACGCCATGGCGGCGCACGCGGCGGAGCTCTTCGCCGACGGCACGCGTGCGTTGACGCACTGCAACGCGGGCGGGCTCGCGACGGGCGGGTACGGCAGCGCCGTCGGCGCACTGCGCACCGCGTGGCAGCGCGGGGTGCTCGAGCGTGTCTGGGTGGACGAGACGCGGCCGCTGCTCCAGGGCTCGCGGCTGACCGCCTGGGAGCTCGAAGCCGCCGGCATCCCGCACACCGTGCTCGCCGACTCCGCTGCGGCGTCGCTGCTCGCCGCGGGTGAGGTGGACTGCATCGTCACCGGAGCCGACCGCATCGCCGCGAACGGCGACACCGCCAACAAGATCGGGACGTACTCCCTGGCCGTTCTCGGCGCCCATCACGGAGTTCCGCTCTACGTGGTCGCGCCCACATCGACCGTCGATCTCTCGACGCCGTCGGGTGCGGAGATTCCGATCGAGGAGCGCGCAGCGTCCGAGCTGACCGAGCGCTTCCCCGCCTGGAACCCGGCTTTCGATGTCACGCCGGCCGAGCTGATCGGCGCGATCGTCACCGAGCACGGCGTCCATCGCGCTCCCTACGCCCAATCGCTCGCCGCGCTCGTATGAAGGCGCTGATCCTCGCAGCGGGCTACGCGACGCGGCTGCGTCCGTTGACGGACACGATTCCGAAGCAGCTGCTGCCGGTCGGCGGCCGTCCGATCGTGGACTGGATCCTCGACCGGATCGAGGAGACGAGCGCCGACGAGATCCATCTCGTCACGAACGCGCGCTTCGCGGCCGACTTCGAGCGCTGGGCCGCCGACAAGGACGTTCAGGTGCACAACGACGGCACGACGTCCAACGACGACCGGCTGGGAGCGATCGGAGACATCCGCTTCGTGGGGCTCGACGACGACCTGCTGGTGATCGCCGGCGACAACCTCTTCGACGACTCGCTCGCGGACTACGAGCGCTACTGGCGTGAGCGGGGCGGGAGCGCGCTCGCGGTGCTCGACGTCGGCGACCGGGAGTTGGCAAAGAAGTACGGTGTCGTCGACGTCGACGAGGACGACCGGATCACCGGCTTCGTCGAGAAGCCCGAAGAGCCGCCGACGACGCTCTGCGCAACCGCGACGTACCTCTACCGGCGCGAACATGCCCGCCTGATCGGGACGTACCTCGACGAGGGCAACCCGCCCGACCAGCCTGGAAACTTCGTTGCGTGGCTGCACACGCGCGCGCCGGTGTACGCGTATCGCTTCGAAGGGGGCTGGTACGACATCGGCGACGCGAAGCAGTTGCTCGAGGCGGACAACAGCATGCGTCGCCGGCAAGGCCTGCCGGAACGCACAGAGTATTCACCGAGCTGACACAGACACGGCACACTCGCCGCTCTAGCTTGGTGGTGTGCTCGATCTTCTCTTACCCCAGCGCTGCCTCCTCTGTCTCGCGCCCGGTGAGCAGGTCTGCATCGCTTGCACCGTTGCGCTCCGCCGCATCGAGGCGCCGCTCTGCGCACGCTGTGGCGCGCCGACGGCCTGGCCGGTGCGACGCTGCGCGGAGTGCGCCGGGCGGCGGCTCGCGTTCGTGCAGGCGCGAGGGGCCTTGGCCTACGACGACCGGCTACGCTGCGTCGTCGCAGCCTGGAAGGAGCGCGGTCTTCGCCGGCTGGCCGGTTGGGCCGCGGCTGTCGTCCGTGAGTCCATGGCGCCGCCGGAGGTCGCATGCATCGTCTTCGTCCCCGCCGATCCCGACCGGAGGCTCAGGCGTGGCTATCACGCAGCCGAGCGCCTGGCCGCGGAGCTTGCGAGCGGCTGGGGGCTGCCCCTGCGGCCCCTGCTCACCCGGGCTCGCGGGTCGCCGCGCCAGCGGGGGCTGACACAACTCGAACGTCGTCGTAACGTGGCCGGCGCCTTCGTCGCGCACGGCCGTGTCCCGGCAAGTGTCGTGCTCGTCGACGACGTCTACACCACCGGGGCGACGGCCAATGCGGCGTCCTCGGCCCTGCGCAAAGGAGGTGCCCGGAGGGTGGAGGTCGTGACGTTCGCCCGGACGATTCGCGTGCGCTAGGGTGAGATTCCCGGCTCACGAGGAGACGCATGCGACTTCAGGTGAAGGGCAAGAACGTCGAGGTCAGCGACACCATTCGCCGGTACGCCGAGGAGAAGATGCACAAGCTCGACCGTCAGCTGCACGAGCTGGCGGAGGTAGAGCTCGAGCTGCGCATCGAGAAGAACCCTTCGATCGCCGACAACCAGGTGGCGGAAGCGACGGTTCGCACGAAGGGGCCGACTCTGAGGGTGACCGAGGCGTCGAGCGACATGAAGTCGTCGATCGACGCGCTGGCGGAAAAGCTGCTCCGCCAGATCGACCATGCCCGTGGCAAGCAGCGCAAGGACTGGCATCCACGAGACAACGGCAACCAGCCCGGAGGTTCGATGAGCGTCCCAGACGAAGAGGAGAGCGCAGAGCAGATCGTCAAGGTGAAGCAGTTCTCCGTGAAGCCGATGAACGCGGAGGAAGCCGTGCTGCAGCTCGAGCTGATCGGGCACGACTTCTTCGTCTTCCGCAGCGACGAGTCCGGTGACATCAACGTCGTCTACCGCCGCAAGAACGGTGGCTACGGCCTGATCGAGCCGTCGGGGTAGGACCTTGCCCTTCTGGCCCTTCCGCCGGAAGGAGACGCTGAACGAGAAGTTGCTGCGCGAGGCCGGGCTCGACGGCGCGCCGCACGAGCGCGCGCACGAACGCGCGCCCGAGCCCGAGGAGCTCCATGACGTCGCCCGACTTCGAAGAGGAGTGGTACGGCGATCGCTCGCTGATCCCGTTCGAGCGCCTCTCGGGGGAGGTGACGGCGCCGCGCCCGCGCCGCTGGGACGTCGTCGTCTCCGCCGAGGCACCGGGTATCGGCGGTCACGAAGTTCGGTTCGTCGCGCTCGCCGACCGCTCGCTGATCGTCGACGAGGAGCAAGGGGACGGCGACCTCACGCCGCTGGCCGATGCGGTCGAGACGCAGATCGAGGCGCCCTACCGGGCTCAGGGCGTCCGCAAGCGCGACGACGTCTGGGCGGTTGCCGCTCGCAAGATCGAGGTCGTCACCTTCACCGCCGAGGGAGACGAGATCGATCTCTCGCAGCACGAAGGGGTGCGGACCCTGATCGTCGACGGAGCACCCGGTTTCGGCACGATTCCGGAGCTCGAGGACGTCGGCGCCCGGCAGGGAGATGCCTTTGTCGTCCGCGCCCGGCGGCTCGAGGGAGACACCTGGGAGGTCACGGCCGACCCCCTCTAAACGGGGAGGAAGCCCGTTCTCCAGCCGGTACCCTAGGTCGAGAGATGTCGTCCCAGCTGGGCTCCTTCGAGAAGATCCTCCGCGTCGGCGAGGGCCGCCGCATGAAGCGGCTGGCCGAGCAGGCCGCGTACATCACCTCGATCGAGCCCGAGTTCCGCGACCTGACGCGACGAGCAGCTTCGCAACAAGACTGTCGAGTTCCGGGAGCGGCTCGAAAAGGGCGAGACGCTCGAGGAGCTGCTCTTCGAAGCCTTCGCCGCGGTTCGTGAGGCCCGCCTCCGCGAGTCGGACCAGCGGATGTTCGACGTCCAGCTGATGGGCGGGATCGTCCTCCACGAGGGCGACGTGGCCGAGATGAAGACCGGCGAAGGAAAGACGTTCGTCGCGAGCCTCGCGCTCTACCTGAACGCGCTCGAGGGTCGAGGCGTCCACCTCGTCACGCCGAACGACTACCTCGCCCAGCGCGACGCCGAGTGGAACCGCGGCGTCTACGAGCGCCTCGGCATGACCGTCGGCTCCATCGAGAACATGATGCCTTTCGCCGACCGCAAGGTTGCGTACGAGTGCGACATCACGTACGGAACGAACTCCGAGTTCGGCTTCGACTATCTGCGCGACAACATGGCCGTGAGCCTGGACGGCGTCGTCCAGCGCAGCCACTCCTATGCGATCGTCGACGAGGTCGACTCCATCCTCATCGACGAGGCTCGCACGCCGTTGATCATCTCCGGTGAGCCGGAGGCGGCCGCACAGATCTACTACGACTTCGCGCGCATCGTCCGCTCGCTCACCGGCGTGCCGCACGATCCGCTGCTCAAAGGCGGCGATCCCGACGCGGACTACGAGTTCGACGAGAAGCACAAGACGATCGCGCCGGGTCCCGCCTCGATCGAGGCGACCGAGCGCGCGCTCCGGATCGACAACCTGTACGACCCGCGCAACTCGCAGCTCGTCAACCACCTGATCCAGGCGCTCAAGGCCGAGTCGCTCTACAAGCGCGACGTCGACTACGTGATCCAGGACGGCGAGGTGAAGATCGTCGACGAGTTCACCGGCCGGATCATGGAAGGGCGCCGCTGGTCGGAGGGCCTCCACCAGGCGATCGAGGCGAAAGAGGGCGTGAAGATCCAGGAGGAGAACGTCACGCTCGCAACGATCACCCTCCAGAACTACTTCCGCCTCTACGAAAAGCTCGCCGGCATGACGGGTACCGCGAAGACCGAGGAGAAGGAGTTCGTCGAGATCTACAACCTCCATGTCGTCGAGCTCCCGACGAACGTGGACGTGGCGCGCGAGGACAACAACGACTTCATCTTCAAGTCGAAGGAAGGCAAGTTCGAAGCGGTCATGCGCGACATCAAGGAGCGCTATGCAAAAGGACAGCCGGTGCTCGTCGGCACCATTGCGGTCGAGACCTCGGAGTACCTCAGCGAGCTTCTGACGCGTCAGGGCATCCCGCACAACGTCCTGAACGCGAAGGAGCACGCGCGCGAGGCCGAGATCATCAAGGACGCGGGCCAAAAGGGCGCGGTCACGATCGCGACGAACATGGCCGGCCGCGGCGTCGACATCAAGCTCGGTGAGGGCGTGGTCGAAACGGGCGGCCTCTACGTGCTGGGGACGGAGCGACACGAGGCGCGCCGGATCGACAACCAGCTCCGCGGCCGCTCCGGCCGCCAGGGCGATCCCGGCGAGTCGCGCTTCTATCTCTCCGGCGAGGACGATCTCGTGCGCCTGTTCGCCGGCGACCGGATCAAGCGGATCATGGAGCGCTTCAAGATCCCTGACGACCAGCCCATGGAGGCGAAGATCCTCTCCGGCCAGATCGAGGGCGCGCAGAAGAAGGTCGAAGAGCAGAACTTCGTCGCGCGGAAGAACGTCCTCAAGTACGACGACGTGATGAACCGGCAGCGCATGGTGATCTACGAACAGCGCCGCGAGGTTTTGGAGGGCCAGGACATCTCCGACAAGGTGCGGGGCTGGATCGACGAGGTCATCGAGCGCACGGTCAACGACTTCACGCAGGAGGACTACGCCGAGGAGTGGGACCTCGAGGCGCTCGTCAAGCAGATGGCGACGCTGTACGACACGGAGGTGACGTCGGACGAGCTTCGTGAGGACATCGGCGAGATCACCCGGGAATCGCTCATCGAGGAATTCCAGGAGGATGCACGCGACGCGTACACCGCGAAGGAGGAGGAGCTCACGCCCGACCTGATGCGCGAGCTAGAGCGCTTCGTCGTGCTGCAGGTCGTCGATCAGCGCTGGCGTGAGCATCTCGACGCGATGGACTACCTCCGCGAGGGCGTCCACCTGCGGGCGATGGCCCAGAAGGATCCGCTCGTCGAATACCAGCACGAGGGACACCTCATGTTCCAGCAGCTCGGGTCGGCGATCAACGAGGAAGTCGTTCTCACGCTGTTCCACGCGCAGCTCGCTCCCGAGGAAGCCGACGAGCTCCAGCGCGCGCAGCAGGCGCAGGCAGTGAACGGCAGTGGCCTGCAGTACGCGCACGAGTCGCTGTCCGGAGCGGACGCGATCGCCGCCGCAGGCGGCGGCTCGACCGCCACCGCCACGCTCTCGATGTCGGGTGGAAGCAACACGACGTCGACCGCCGGAGCGCCGCGCCCGATCGTCAAGTCGGACCGCGAGAACGTCGGTCGCAACGACCCGTGCTGGTGCGGCAGCGGCAAGAAGTTCAAGAAGTGCCACGGCGCGTAGCGCCGGCGCGAAAGCTTCGCTTTCGCGCCGACATTGGGTACGCCCGCTTCGCGGGTGAACGTGCGTGGGCGAAGCCCACGCACTCTTATTTGTGTTGGTGCTTGGCGGGTGTTCCCTTCCGTGCGGGCACGGGCGCTGACGCGGCCGCGCCCGCATCAGTTCGCCTCCGGCTAAGCCCGGCTTCGCCTGGTCTTAGCCTCCGGCCTCATTGGGCTGCCGGGGTCGAGCGTGTTCAGCTTGTCTCGACGCGACATGCCACCTGAACCGGAACCTTGACGTTCCTTCCACAGCAGGCCGGCTCGGACATGCTGGGGACAGTCCCCGGCACGTCCGAAAACGCCACGACCCAGGGACAGTCCCTCGGACGTGTCCTCCTCGGACCAGTCACGTGTCTGGCACCGGACTGGTCCCGAAACGCCACGCCCCGGACTGCAGTCGCCGACGGGTCGGCACTTGTCCCTTGGCTACCATCGTGCGCGTGACCGAGGAGAGCGCACAGCCGCTCGAGCAGCAGCTCGAGGAGATCAGGACCCAGCTGGCCTGGGTCCGTGATTACCTTTGACCCGGACGCACTCGCGGTACGCCGGCAAGAGCTAGAGGCCCTCATGGGCGAGGCCGGCTTCTGGGACGACCAGGAAGGCGCCGCCCGCATCTCCACCGAGCACTCGCGCGTCACGCGCAAGCTCGACCGCTACGAGCAGCTCACCCACGACTTCGAGGACGCGCAGGAGCTCTTCTCGATGGACGGCGACATGGAGGCGGAGATCGCCACGTCGATCGAGCCGCTCCGGCAGGAGCTCGAACGGCTCCAGGAAGAGGCGCTCTTCTCCGGCGAGTACGACGACGGCGACGCGGTCGTCACGCTGCAATCCGACGTCGGCGGCACCGACGCGCAGGACTTCACCGAGATGCTGCTCCGCATGTACGAACGCTGGGCCGATCATCGCGGCTTCAAGACCGAGGTGATCGAAGCCAGCCCCGGCGAAGAAGCCGGACTGAAGTCGGCGACCTTCACCGTCGAAGGCGAGAACGCCTACGGCATCCTGCGCGCCGAGCGCGGCAAGCATCGCCTCGTCCGGCTCAGCCCGTTCGACCAGGCGCACCGCCGGCACACGTCGTTCGCGCAGGTGATCCCCGCGCCGCTGCTCTCGCAGGACAAGGACGTGGAGATCGACGAAGGCGACCTCCGCATCGACACCTATCGCGCACAGGGCGCCGGCGGCCAGCACGTGAACAAGACCGACTCCGCCGTCCGCATCACGCACCTGCCGACCGGCGTCGTCGTCCAGTGCCAGAACGAGCGCTCCCAGACCGCGAACAAGCAGACCGCCATGCGGATCCTCAAGTCACGCCTGGCCGAGCTCGCCGAGGAGGAGCGGGAGCAGGAGCTGGCGAAGGAACGGGGTGTGGTCAGCATGGGCTTTGGCGGCAACCCGATCCGCAGCTACGTCCTCCACCCGTACCAACTGGTGAAGGACCACCGCACCGACCACGAGGCCGGCAACGCCCAGGGAGTCCTCGACGGCAACCTCGACCCCTTTATCCATGCCTATTTGCTGGCCCGCGCGGCCGGAAAGGTCGTCTAGTCGTTCAGCTAGACTGGCCGCAATTCCAAGGCCGGTGCGCGCTGAGGAACCCGCGCCCCCTCGAAAGATCCCGGTGTCGGACGTAACCCTGCAGACAGAGGAGAATCCCGCGGTGACGCTCCCCGAGCCGCAGCCGACGGACGCCCCCGTTGCGGGCCCGTCGTCGATGATCGTGTTCGACTCGGTGGCCAAGGTCTACGAGCCGGACGTGACCGCCCTCCGCGACGTCTCCTTCGTGATCGACAAGGGCGAGTTCGTCTTCGTCGTCGGAGCCTCCGGCTCCGGCAAGTCGACGATCATCCGCCTCCTCCTCAAGGAGCTCGAGCCGACCAGGGGACGCATCTTCGTCGGCGGGCGCGACCTGACGAGGCTCCGCCGCGCGAACGTCCCGAAGCTGCGCCGAAATGTCGGCTGCGTGTTCCAGGACTTCAAGCTCCTCCCGAGCCGAACAGCCGCCGAGAACGTCGCGTACGCCCTCAAGGTCCAGGGCGAGAGCGCCAACAACATCCGGCGCAAGGTGCCCGAGGTGATGAATATGGTCGGGCTCTCGCACAAGATGAACTCGCTCCCCGACGAGTTGTCCGGTGGTGAGCAGCAGCGCGTCTCGATCGCGCGCGCCTTCGTCAACCATCCGCCGCTGCTCGTCTGCGACGAGCCGACCGGGAACCTCGACCCCGACACGTCCGTCGGGATCATGCAGCTCCTCTACCGCATCAACCGCGCGGGCACCACGATCCTGATGGTGACGCACGACCGCGAGATGGTCGACAAGATGCGCCGTCGCGTGATCGCGCTCGAAGACGGGCGCCTCGCCCGCGACGAGCGTCGCGGAGGGTACGAGTCATAGAACGCGTCAAGCTCATCTTCACCGAGTCGCTCCGCTCGCTCGGCGCGAACCTCTCGACGACGCTGGCTGCGACCGTGACGGTTCTGATCGGCATGTTCCTGCTCGGCCTCTTCATCGCATTCGGCACCTGGGTCGTCTCATGGAGCAACCACGTCAAGCGCGAGCTCGTCGTGCACGTCTACTACTGCACGAGCGACACCTGCGCGAAAGAGGCCACGACCACCCAGATGAACAAGATCGCCAATCTGGCCTCGTCCAGCCCGCTCGTGAAACGAGTCGTTCCCGTGTCGAAGGAACAGGCGCTCGCGCAGATGCGGAAGAAGCATCCGGAAGAGGTCAACTCGCTGCCGAGCAACCCGTTCCCGAACGCGCTGACGGTCGTTCCGAAACGTGGGGAGGACGTCGAGAAGGTCGCGGCCCTCTTCCAGGCCAGTCCTACGCTCGGAATCGACAAGGTCGATTACGGGAAGACGACCACGCATCGCGTGCTCAAGCTGGCGCACGTGATCGAGATCTTCTTCATCATCGCGGTGATCCTGTTACTTTCGGCATCGACGCTCCTGATCGCGAACACGATCAGGCTGTCGATCTTCTCCCGCAGACGGGAGATCGAGGTGATGAAGCTCGTCGGCGCGACGAACTGGTTCGTCCGCGGCCCGTTCATGCTCGAGGGCCTGCTGTGCGGAATCGCCGGCGCGCTCGGCGCAGTGATCCTGCTGGTCGTCGGCAAGGAGATCGCGCTCCCGTCGCTGCTGCACAGCGGCCCGCTCAACGCGGGTAACGACGTCAACGCGATCGCGTTCTCCCTGAACGCCGTGATCCTGCTCGGAACCGGGCTTCTCCTCGGCGCCGCCGGGTCCGGCTTCACCATTCGCCGCTTCCTCAAGGTCTGAAAGACCCCGACCTCCACGTCGTCGAGGTCGAGAGCCGCGGCAAGCTGCTGCTCGGCGAGCCGTACTTCGTCCCGAACGTGCCGATCACGATCGACCGGAAGGGCAGCGGCGACATCCGTCCGGGCGACCTCGTCGTGGTGCGAACCGGCCGCGGCCGTGCGCGCCTCGAGCGGAAGCTCGGGAACGCAAAGGACATTGGGGTCGTGCTCGAAGGTCTGCTCATCCACGCAGGGGCACGGGTGGAGTTCGAGCCGTACGAAGCGCCGAAGCCGGACCTCTCTGACCGGGTCGACCTGCGCGACCAGCCCTGCTTCACGATCGATCCCGAGACCGCGAAGGACTTCGACGACGCGATCTCGGTGCAGCAGGAAGGAGACGGCTTTCGCTGGTGGGTCCACATCGCCGACGTCTCCGCCTATCTGCCGGCGGGGATCCCGCTCGACCACGGCGCGTCGGAGCGCGCGTTCTCGACCTACGTCCCGGGCAAGGTCGCGCCGATGCTGCCGCCCGAGCTGTCGGAGAACCGCTGCAGCCTCCGGCCGAACGAGGACCGCCTTTGCGTCACCGTTGAGATGCCGCCTGACGGAACGCCCAAGTTCTACCGCTCGATCATCCGCAGCAAGGCGCGGCTGACTTACGCGCAGGCCGAACGGCGTGAGGCCGAGCCCGACATCGCGGCTGCGCTCGAGCTCACCGACCGTCTCACCGCAGGGATGCGCGACCGCCGCTTCGCTCGCGGCGCGCTGCGCATCGAGAGCCCTGAGATCAACTTCGAGTTCGACGGCAAGGGCGGTGTCGCTCGCGCCTGGAAGGAGAGCGAGCCGACGGCTCACCGGCTGGTCGAGGAGCTGATGATCGCGGCGAACGAGGCTGTTGCGGAGTTTCTCTCCGGTCGCAAGCGCGAGGCCCTCTACCGGGTGCACGAGCGGCCCGACCCGCAGGCGATCGAGCTCCTGCTGAAGAAGCTCGCCGACCTCGGCGTGCCGACGCCGCCCGTCCCGAAACAGCTCGCACCGGCGACGGCGGCACAGGCTGCGGCTGACGTGAGCGAGCGCGTCGCCGACTATGTCGCCCGGTCCGGGCGGGGCCGTGAGGCGTTCCCCTCGCTCGTGCTGCGTTCGCTGAAGCAGGCGCGCTACGACCCGGAGAACCTCGGCCACTCGGGCCTGGCGAGCCGCGCCTACTGCCACTTCACCTCACCGATTCGCCGTTATCCGGACGTCGTGATCCACCGTGCCCTACTGCGGGAGCTCGGCCTCTCCCACGAGCCGGTCCCTCAGGATCTCGAGGGGCTCGCCGAGTACACCTCCACCCGCGAGCGTGACGCCGCGAAGATCGAATACCTCGCGGACGAGCTCTGCCTCGCCTGGCTCCTCGAGGCGACCCTCTTCGAGCGCGGCTGGGACGACCCCTTCGAGGGCGAGATCGTGGGGATGATCGCCTCCGGACTGTTCATCCGCTTCGGCGACGTCTTCGAGGGCTACTTGCCGGCCCGGCGCCTGCCGGGCGACTACTTCGAGCTCAACGAGGTCGGAACAGCCATGTCCGGCCGGCGGGGCGGGCGCACCTACCGGCTCGGCGACCCGATCGAGGTCTTCGTGGAGAAGATCGAGCGTGCCGAGGGCAAGGTCGAGCTTTCACAGGCAGGCCGCACGAAGAGGTAGGGAAAACCGTAGGGACTTCGACCGTCCTGTAGTCGAGACTCAGGACATGAAGAAGCGACTCCTCATCACACTGCTCGTCATCGCAGCCCTGCTTCTTGCAGGACTCGGGATGATCATCGGCGCGGGCGGCGACTGATGCTCTCGCTTTCACTCGCCGCCCCGCTGGCCTTCCTGCCGATCGTGAGCCTTGCAGCCACGCTCCGCTGGATGGCCGTGTCGACTACGCGGGCCTAACGGCTCTCAGCGGCGGATCAGGAACGTCCTGACGCCGAGCAGGGCGCCGTAGTTGGCCGCCGTGCGTTGGCCGAAGCCGGGCCAGACGTACCACTCGTAGCGACCGGGACTGAGCTTGTAGTTGCGGCCTCCGTACTTCCAGCTCTTCTTCAAAGTGAAGGTGGGCTTGACAGGCCAGGCCGCGAAGATTCTGACGCCATTGCGGAGGAGCTGAAGGTTGTAGTAGTCGGCCTCCGCATCGCGGGCCCAGGCAAGCTTCGGGGGCTTCTTCAGCCGCGCACCGTCTTTTGGCGACCGCAGCATGTTGCGGTGGGGAACAGCGACGATCGCAACGCCGGCCGAGCGATTTCCGGCGGCATCGATGCATCTGACGACGTATCGGTATTCGACACCGTTCTCGAGACCCACGTCGTTGAAGGTGTTGCTCTCTCCTGTGTAGACGACGTGCTCGTCGCTACCGTCGCTGTTCGACCGAGTGACGACGACTTGTGCGCATTCCGGCGGCATCTGCCAGGTGAGGCCGAGGGCTCCGTCGCGCGAAACCAGCGACAGGTTGCCAACATTCGGCGGAGCCGCGGCGACTACCGGCGGCGGCAGCTGTGGAGTGCCCGCCGGAGGCTGAGGCAGCACTGTCAGCAACACGTCGTGTTCGACGCCGTTGCCGCTGAAGTCTCGTGCGAAGAACTTGATCGTTGTCCGCCAACGGGGAGGAAGGAGTGCAGGATCGCTCCGACCACCGGGTTCGGATCGACGATGTCCGTCGCGCTCGCTGCACTGGACGAACGCAACGACGGCCGCATCGGAGTCCCCAATGCCCAGCGCGGAGGTCGCGTAGATGCTATGAGGCGCGGGGACGAGGAGCGTCGGCGGCGTCGTGTCCTGCACCGTGACGGCGAACGTCGCCTGGGCCTGGTTGCCGACCGAATCGGTCGCCGTGCAGGTCACCGTCGTTGCGCCCAGCGGGAATAAGCGACCCGGTCGCGGGGTCACAGCCCACGGGCCGCAGACCGTCGTTGTCGTCCACCGCGGTCGGCGCGCGTGTAGTTGCACGACTGACCCACCAGGGCCATTTGCCTCGATGGTCACAGGGCCGGGCACGTTCTGGAACGAAGGCGGATTGTCGACAGCTGTCGTGGTCGTCGTCGTGCTTTCGGTCGTTGTCGTAGCCGTCGTGTCCGTCGTGGTCGAGTCCGTTGGAGCAGTGGTCGTTGCGTCTGTGCTCGTCGTCTCGTCGGTCGTGGTTGTGTCGGTCGTCGTCGTTGTCTCGGCGAGCCAGGCGAAACCGGCTCGCGCAGACGATCCGCTCGCCGCCCAGCCGGCGAACGCCAGCACGATCAGGAGCGCGAGATAGAGCAAGAGCTTCATCGGGGCCCGGCGATGAAATAGAACGTCAGGGTCGCCACGAGCAGAGCCAACCCGGCGAGCGTCACGTCGAGCTGCCGCTCGGAAAGAAAGATCGCAACGGGACGCCACGGCACCGCCCGGGCTGGAACGACGGCAATGGAGAAGCAGGCGATCGCCAGGGCGCAGCCAAGGATGAGGAGGAGAGAGCCGACCTGGAATCCGCTGCCGTCTGAGCTCGGGCTGCCCTGGGGGAGGAAACGCACCGAGGCTCCGAGGACCTCCTTGGTTTGCACCTTCGCCGCCGGGGCTTTCCGCGGATGTCGAATCACCTTTCGGTGGGCGCGATGTGTCCGCTTGGGCTTCGTCTTCACCTTCACGGTGGGCCGGCTCGTGTGAGATGCGACCGTTGACGGCGTCTGCGTGGAAGTCGGGGCCACCGCGGCCGGATGGCTGACGACTTTGCGTGTCGTCCGCGTCACGGTCCGGTGCGGAGGCGGTGAAGCCTTCTTGTTCGGCGGCTTCACCACCGGCGCTGGAATCGGCGCGGGCACCGGTGTCGGGAGAGTTGCCGTAGTCACCGTCGTCGGCGGCGGGTCATCCGCGCGCGCACCGCTCGACGTCGAGAGGCTGAGGGCGATACCGCCGACAAGGAACGCCAGGAGGAGCAGCACGAACGGCGGCAGCGAGCGCCACCCCGTTGACGAGCGCATCCCTAGCAACAAGCTTTTCAATCCCTTCCCCACGTCGACCCCGAGCAGGCGATTGTAGTCGTAATCAGGCGCGGCCAACGGAAGACGGCCTGTGGAAAACTCACTTGCTGGGTTAGGGCTTCTTCTTCGGCTTGGGTTTCGGCTTGGCTTTTGGCTTTGGCGGCGTCTTCGTGATCTGGAAGGTCGCAGCCCCCATCAGTCGTCCGTACTTGACGTCCTCGCGCGGGCCGTACCCCGGCCAGATGTACCAGGTGTAGATCCCCTTGGTCATGGCATAGCTCCGGCCCTCCCACTTCCACGGGCTCTTGAACTTGAACACGGTCCCCGTCGGGAAGACGCTCATGACCTTCTTCGGCTGGGCGCTCGCCGCGGTCGTGCTCTGCAGCAGCAGCGATCCGCCTTGATAGAGCTGCAGGTTGTAGTACGAGGCTTTGGGGTCCGCGACCCATGTGAACTGGGTCGGGAGTTTCTTCAGCTTCGCTCCGTCGGCCGGGGCGCGGAGCAGCGCTCGCTTCGGCACGCCGATCACCGCAACGCCGACCTGAGTGATTGCCGTTCTTGTCGACGGATGAGATCACGTAGCGCACTTCCTCGTCGTTCTGAAGCCCTCTGTCGGTATAGCGTCGTCGCCTTCGCCGCTGTAGACCACTCTTCGAGTTCCGGTGGGCCCAGTCCCGTTCGTTCGCGTGATCTCGACGTGATCGAAGTCCGAGTCGGTCGGGTTCGTCCACTTCATGATTATGCGACCGTCACCAACTCTCGCCTGAACGCCCGAGACGTTCGCCGGGGGCGTGTTGTCGCTTGGCGGCGGAAGATGTGGGGGCGTTGTCCCCGGCGCCGGCTTCGGAACGACGGTGAGCTTCGCCTTGGCCGTCGCCTTGTTCCCACTCGCGTCGATCGCCGTGAACGTGACTGTCGTTGTGCCCACGGGGAAGAACGGCGGTGAGTCGGTTGTGACGCTGCGGATTGGGCATCGGCGATGTCTGCCGACGTGGGCCCCGAAGACGAATGCGGTGATCGGGCCTTGGTCGTGCCGGTCCGAGCCATCAGTCGCTTGTCGCGTAGACGCTTGTATCGCCGGGAGGAATGAGCGTCGGTGGGGTCGTGTCGATGACGTTGACCTTGAAGGACGCGGTGGCGACATTGCCGTGTGAATCCGTGGCGGAGCAATTCACGGTCGTGGACCCGAGCGGGAACGTCGATCCGGAGACGGGCGAGCAGGGAACGCTCGGAATGGGCCGTTGACGAGGTCGACGGCGGTCGGGGAAAGGTAGTTGACCTTGGAGCCGCTCGGGCCGTTGGCCTCGACCGTTTTGTCGGTCGGCACGTCGCTCAACGTCGGCGGCGTGGTGTCGGTGATGGTCACCGTGAATGACTTGCTCGCGCTGTTGCTGTGTGAGTCGGTCGCGTTGCACGTCACTGTCGTAACGCCGACGGGGAACTGGAGCCCGAGGCGGGTGTGCAACTCGAGGTTGAGACTGCGTCGTCCGGGTCGCTGGCGCTGAACGTATACGTCACAGCTCTTCCGCTCAGGCCGGTCGCCTCCGCTGTGATATTCGCGGGCACTGTAATCAGCGGAGGCGTCCTGTCGGTCACGACCACATTGAATGTCTTCGTCGCTTCGTGCCCTGACAGGTCGCTGGCTCTACAGGTGACCTGTGTCGTCCCGATCGGGAATGACGATCCCGACGCCGGGGCACACGTAACAGGTCGATCGCCGTCGACGGCATCAGTTGCAATCGGCTTCGCAAAGGTGACCACGCTGCTTCCGCCCGGCGAAACGTCGGCATTCACAACCGGCGCCGCCCCAAAGACCGGGGGCAAGGTGTCCTGAACGGTCACGTGGAACGATTTCGTGGCGCTGTTGTTATGAGCGTCCGTTGCCGTGCAGTTCACGGTTGTCGTGCCAACTGGGAAGACGGAGTTTGATGCAGGCGTACAAGTCGGCGTAACCGAGCCATCGACCGTATCGGTAGCAGTCGGCGTCGAAAACGTGACGGCGGCTCCGCCTGCCGTACTAGCCTCTACCGTTTTATCAGCAGGCGTATTCCCAACCGTCGGCGGGGTTGTGTCGACCACAGTCACCTTGAACGACTTGTTCGCGGTATTGCCGTGATGATCCGTCGCTGTGCAGTTGACCGTTGTTTGGCCGAGACCGAACACCGAAGGGGAGTCCGGCGTGCAGCTCGAGCTCAGGACAGCGTCATCCGGATCGGAGAAGTCGACGGAGTAACTAACAGACGCACCGCTACCGCTCGTCGCCTCACGCGTGATGTCCGCCGGAACCGAGATGACTGGCGGCGTCGCGTCAAAGGGAGCGATGTTCACGTTGAACTGTGCGGAGGACGTGTTACCTCGTCCGTCGTTCGCGGTGCATGTGACAGTTGTTGGGCCAACCGGGAACGTTGAGCCGGAGGCCGGAACGCAGTTGATTGAGGCCGGCGCGCCAAGATCGGTCGCGCTCGGCGCGGAGTACCCCACCACGGCGCCACTTGGCGAAGTTGCATCGGCAAAGATTGGGTCGGGCACGTTGCTGATCGTCGGGTTGGTTGTATCCCGAACCTGAACGCTGAATGATGTGCTTGAACTGTTTCCATTTCCATCACTCGAATTGCATTGCACTACGGTGGTCCCAATCGCGAAGGTCGAGCCCGAGGTCGGAGTGCAACCCACCGAACGCGCTCCTGTGACCGCGTCGGATGCTGTGGGACTCGAATAACTGACCGACGCGCCAGACAGTGAAGTTGCTTCTACTGGCGACGGAGACGGCAGGTTGCCGAAAACCGGACCCGTCGTATCGACGACGTTGACCGTGAACGACGCCGATGAGCTATTACTGTGAGAGTCTGTCGCGCTGCAATTGACCGTGTATGTGCCTATCCCAGCGTTGTTCCTGAGGCGGGAGAGCAACTCGAGGTGGAGACGGCGTCGTCTGGGTCGGTGAAGCCGACGACGTAGCTGATCGTCGCTCCGGCGCTACTCGTAGCCTCGAAGGACAACGTACCGGGAGTTGAGATGGTCGGCGCAGTTGTATCCGGCGGAGGCGTGACGGTCACCGTGAAACTGGCCGACGACACATTGGTGGCTAGATCGGAAGCAGTGCAGGAGATCGTGTGCGACCCGATATCGAGAATCGAACCTGACGCTGGATCGCAACTCCACGTATCAAGATCTCCGTCTGGATCGTCAACCGTCACTATGTAGTCCACTTCGGCATCGACCCCGTTGCTCGATTGGACTCGAGAAATCGCCCGGCACATGGATGACGGGCGGCGATCCGTCAAGCAGACGGAAACTTCGATTTGTCATCGCCGACGCCAGCGGCGTCCCACACAACAGTGCAAGCGCGAGCACAGCAAACAAACCCCGAAACTTCATTCCCCGGAACCCCCTCTAACCGCAGTAGACCCTCGAACAAACAACGGCGACTCCCGCCGCACGCCTATGCCCCTCCGTTCAAAACCATGCCAAGAGCGGCGAGCAGTAGTAGCGAAAAACCGATCACTGTCAAATCCAACTGCCGATCCGAAACGAAGATCGCTGCCGGCCGCCAGGGCACGCGGGGCGCGGGAACGACCGCAATCGTCAGACAGGCGATCGCGCAGGACAGCGCCAGCAGGATCAGCAGAGAGATCGTGTTGGTCGAGCCGTCGGCTCGCACGATCGTTGGCGCCCGCAAGCCGGCCGCAGCTGGAGTCGGCTCTGGCACCGTGACGGCCGGAAGGGATGCGGGTTTCGGCTTTGCGACAGCCTTGCGCTTCACCTTCTTCTTCGGCTTCGCCTGTTTCCGCACCGGAGCCTTCTTGACGACGCGCTTCGTCACGTGGACGACTGCCGGCGTCTGCGACTGGGCGGCAGGGGGACTCGACTGAACCGGCGGCGTTGGCGTCGGAGTCGGCCGCGGTTGCGGAGTCGGTTTAGGTGTCGGCTTGGGCTTCGGCTTGGGAGCGGGCGGGGGCGGATCCGGAGTCGGGTCCGTCGCAACTACCGTCGTCGTCGGCTCCGGCGGATCGTCGGCGAAAGCCGCCGGCACCAGCGCGACCGAAATCGCGAAAGCGGCGATCACGAGCAAGGGTGCCCGAAGCCATCCCATCATGCGTCGACCTCCTGACGACAACCGTGCTCCTCCCCGTTCAGCGTCGCCTTACCGACGAATTGTAGAGCGGTATAGGCCTGATCTACAAGGGTCCGTAGACTTATTCGTATGGCCGAGAAAGGTGAAAAGCTCATCGCCGACAACCGACGGGCCCGGCGCGACTACCACCTTCTGGACCGGGTGGAGGCCGGGCTGGTGCTGACGGGCACCGAGGTCAAGTCCCTGCGGGACGGGAGGGCCAATCTCCAGCAGGCCTATGCCGATGTGCGGGACGGGGAGGCCTGGCTGATCGGCGCCCACATCTCGGTCTACGACCAGGGCAACCTGGCCAACCACGACCCCGACCGCGACCGGAAGCTCCTCCTGCACAAGCGGGAGCTCGACTCGCTCGCCGGCAAGGTCGCGCAGCGGGGCCTCACCCTCGTGCCGACGAAGCTCTATTTCAAGGACGGCCGCGCGAAGGTCGAGCTCGCCCTCGCGAAGGGCAAGGAAGGCCAGGACAAGCGCCGTGACATCGCGAAGCGCGAGGCCGACCGGGACATGCAGCGCGCACTCAAATCCCGCCGCTAGCAGCTAAAATCCGAGGGACAACACACATACGGGGGCGACCTGGCTTCGACGTGGTCGATTCTCCGGCAGAACTGCAAGCCGAGGTCGCCGGTTGGCCTCGTAAATCCACCGGCAAAACAGTACGTGCGAAGAACAATCTCGCACTCGCTGCCTAAGCTAATTAGGTAAGCGACGTCGCTCCGAATTGGGCCCGTGGTTCGGGTAGCGGCGCCAACTTACGGGCTAGGCGCGGAGGGAGAGCCAATCGCCCAAAGCGCGACACTCAAGGATGGCTAGATCGTCGGTAGGGCGTCCGCCCCCGGCCGGCGTTCGAAGTTAAAGCGCGGACTACGCTTGTAGATGTTCTGACCGGTGCGACGACGGACGCGGGTTCGATTCCCGCCGCCTCCACTAGCGCCCGTCGCGCGAGCCCAAAGGGCTCGTGCGGCGGGTTTACCTCGCACTCCGCGGCGTGCGCCGCTACGCCGCGCGTCTCCTCGCCCTTGGCTTCGTCGCATTGAGCCCTTCCGCCAAGGTCTTAGAATCGGCGCGCGACCCATGCCTGACACCGCCCAGAACATCGACAAATGGAACAGCTTCGAGTGGCGCCAGGGGGGCGACGAATGGTCGGAATGGTGGGGCGGGCCGAAAGCGCAATGGCGCTCAACCGTCTATCCGCGGATCCGGCCATTCCTGCCGGCGAAAACGCTTGTCGAGATCGCCCCAGGCTACGGGCGCTGGACACAGTTTCTCCGCGACCACTGCGAGAAGCTGATCGGGGTCGACATCTCAGAGGAGTGCGTTCGCGGTTCTCGCGAGCGCTTTCGCGGCGATGATCGTCTCCGGTTCCACGTCACCGATGGCAAGACGCTCGTCGGCGTCGCCGACCGTTCAGCGGACTTCGTCTTCTCGTTCGACTCGCTGGTCCACGTCGAGCAGGACGTCATGGCTGCGTACCTCGCCGAGATCGCGCGTGTGCTCACGCCCGGTGGCGTCGCGGTTCTGCACCACTCGAACATGGCTGCCTACGCGGGTGAGTTGGCCGCCGGCGAGGAGACGCCGCATTGGCGTGGCCGCACCGTGTCAGCGGAGACCGTCGTGGCGGCCGCTGACCAGGTCGGGCTCCACTGCTTCCGGCAAGAGCTGATCACCTGGGGCAGACGCCACGACTTCCTCGTCGACGCGCTGAGCTGGATCACGCGAACCGGTTCCGAGCATGACGGGACGCTCGCTGTCACTCGGAACGCCGACTTCATGGACGAGGCTGATCGCGCGCTCGCGCGCGCGACGCGCGGGCCGCGCGCCATCGCAGCTGCTCGACGGCGAGTTGGTGCGGCTCTACGCCGGCTGAACCTGCGCGACTAGGCACGCCCTTGGCTTGGTCGCATTTGAAGGCGGGTTAATGTCGGTTCGTGGTGACGATCGACGAGGTTCGCGCTCTTGCGCTCACGCTTCCCCGCAGTAGTGAGGGGTATGTCCGCGGCCGGGTGAAGTTCCGGGTTGGCCGAATCGTCTACCTGTCCTTTTCACGTGACGGCGCGACGATGGGCTTCGCTTTTCCGAAGGAATGGCGCGATGCACTTGTCGAGTCCGACCCGGAGAAATTCTCATTGCCGGGCGAGTCAGACCTCCGCTATCACTGGGCTCACGTCCGACTAGCCGCGATCGACGTCGACGAAATGCGCGACCTCGTCGAGGATGCCTGGGCCTTCGTGGTGCCGAAACGCGTGGCCGAGGAATACGCGTCAGCGCGCGCTTACTAGGTGAAGCGTGCCCTCAATGCGACGACATCGGCGATGAAGAGCTTCGTCTCTCTGTACGGCCCGCGTTTGCGCAGCGACGTCGGTCCTTGGTACCAGCCGCCGAGCGCGGCTCGCTGATCGCCGTCGAACTCGCGCAGCAGTTGGCGCATGAACGCGACCCCGATTCGGATGTTCCCCGACGCGGTGCGGGGAACGGCATGGCCGATCAGCGTCGTCTCCGCGTACGTCCACGTCGTGGGGAGGATCTGCATGACGCCCCAAGCCCCCACCGGTGAAGTCAGGTTCGACTGGTAGCCGGATTCCATCCACGCGAGTGCGCGCACGAGTGATCGGTCGACGCCGTAATGAGCCGCCCAGTAGTCGAGCAGTGAGCGAACCTCGCCGACTCCCACCGTGGTGCGGGCGACCGCGACATGATCGGTTCTCGCGGCACGGAGCGCGGCGAGCGTTCGCGGGCCGGCGATTCCGTCGACGGCGAGTCCGTGATCTCTCTGGAACTGCCGCAGCACGCGTTCCGTCCTGGGGCCGAAGTAGCCGTTGACGGCCAGGGCGGAACCTCGTTGCCCGAGCAAGAACTGCGTCACCGAGACATCCCAGCCCAAGGCTCCACGCTTCAACGCCCGCCTGCCGAAGCTGGGTCGTCCGAGCGGCCCGAGGGCGCGGCGGGTTCGCGGCCCGATCCTCCCGTCCACCTCGAGGCCTGCTTTGCGTTGAAACTGACGAAAGCCGCGGGCGGTCGCAGGCCCGTACACACCGTCGATCGCCCCTCCGTACAAACCCTGCGCGCGCAGCGCCACCTGCAGCCCTGCAACCTGGGGGCGCGCGAAGCCAGGCTCCGCCCTCGCGCCAACGAACACGCAGAGGAACGCGACCGCACAGACGCAACGCCACAAGGTCTCGGTCGCTTCGACGGCGACGGGCCGACCCCTCGTTTCTGTCGAGTAGCCTTCGACCATGGAGCGAGACGAAGGCGTCGTGCTGACAGTCGTTCCGGGCGAGACGGAGGCCGAAGTCGTCTGCGGTCTGCTTCGCTCGGCCGGCATCGAGTGCGCCTATCGCGACACGGAGGCGATCGATTCGGCGCTGGAAGAGTTCATTGCGTCGGGGCCGCGCGAGATTCTCGTCCGCGCCGAAGACGTCGAGGCGGCCCGGGCTCTGCTGGACAACTCCGGGCTGAAGGCTCTGGAGTCGTCAAGAAACTCCGGTCCTCGCGTCGGGCCCGGTCCGGTGCCAGGCACGTGACTGGTCCGAGCAGGCCAGGTCCGAGGGACAGTCCCTATGGGGCGTGGCGGTTTCGGCCGAGTCCGGTGCCAGGCACGTGACTGGTCCGAGGAGGACGCGTCAGCGCGGCCCGTACGGGGCGTAGCGGCGATGGAGAAGGATGGCGTTGCCGTCCGGGTCGCGGACGCCCGCGCCATGGCACGCGCCGGAGTCCCACATCTCGTTGACCTGGACGCCGGCCGCCTCCAGCTTCGCCTTCGCCTCGGCGACGTCCGCCACGCGCAAGGCGAGCGTCCCGGGCGGCAACGGCGTGAACTCGTAGTCGTGCGTGTGCGGCGTCATCACCGCCAACGTCACGTTGCCGACCTCGTACTCGACCCAATCGTCGGCAGGCGAGTTCGGATTCTTCGCGAGCCCGAGGAGCTCTCCGTAGAAGTGATTCGCCTTCTCCATGTCGGTCACGGGGATCCGGATGTAGTCGACTCGCTGCACGTCAATCACGCTTGCCTCCCTTGTCAGAAAGTGCACGAACTCCGCGTTGGCCAAGGACCGAGACGCATCCATATACTCGCGCCGTGCCAGAGGCGCCGCTCGAGGAAAAGGGATCAGGTCTCACTCCCGCCGGCGAGGGCTGGTTCGTCGTGAACGTGCGCGACGCGCAGTGGCTGACGTCCGAAAAAGGGGAGAAGAAGCCGTCCGGCTCGGACTGCTCCTTCGAGAGCCGGGCAGCCGAGTTCCCGCAGCTCGGCATCAAGCTCCACGTGCTGGAGCCGGGCGAGCCGAACGGTCTCTACCACGCGGAGTCGGAGCAGGAGGCATTCCTCGTCCTCTCTGGCGAGTGCAGACTGCTCGTCGAAGGTGAGGAACGACTCCTGAAGCAGTGGGACTTCTTTCACAGCCCCGCCGGCACCGAGCACATCTTCCTGGGGGCAGGCGACAAGCCGTGCGCGATCTTCATGGTCGGCGGCCGTTCGGAAAATTGGAACGTGCTCTACCCGGTGTCCGAGCTCGCCGCGCAGTACGGCGCGAGCGCCGAACAGGAGACGTCCGACCCGGACCAGGCGTACACAGACTTCGAACCGTCAAGGCGGGAGCGGCCTTCGTACTGGGACCGACTTCCGTGGGCCTAGACACGCAAACTTTGACCAAGGGGGAGACATGACCACACTCGACAACCGTCCGAACACCGCACTGCTGATCGTCGACGTGCAGAACGGCGTCGTCGAAGGAGCTCCCGAACGCGACACGGTCGTCGGGAACGTCGGCAGCCTGGTCGAGAAGGCGCGCGAACAACAGGTTCCCGTTGTCTGGGTCCAGCACTCCGACGAGGGTCTTCCGAAGGGGAGCGACGAGTGGAAGATCGTTCCGGAGCTGAGCCCCGACGAGGCCGAACCGCTGATCGAGAAGAACTACGGCGATTCCTTCGAGGGCACAACACTGGAAAACGTTCTGTCTGACCTGCGCGTCGGGCGGCTCGTCGTTGCCGGCGCGCAGAGCGATGCGTGCATCCGCTCGACGATCCACGGCGCATTCGCCAGGGGGTACGACACCACTCTGGTCAGCGACGCGCACACGACCGAGGACCAGACACCCTGGGGCGCGCCGCCGCCGGAACAGGTCATCGCGCACACGAACCTCTACTGGAAACATCAGGCGGCGCCGGGAAAGCAGGCGGGGACGGTCGAGACCAAGGACGTCGACTTCAGCTGACGAGGTTCGTCGTCGACACCAGCGCGGTGCTTCAGCTCGCGAGCGACGGGGCCGAGCCTTCAGCCGCGCACAAGCTGCTTGCACCGACGCTTCTCCGTTCGCAGACATTGTCCGCTCTGCACGAGGCTGTGCAAAACGGCGAGCTCACGGCCGAGGTTGCGCGTGAACGCCTGGCGCGCATCGGGAAACTGCCGATCAGGCTCCTCGGCGACGCCGTGCTCCGGCGCCGGGCGTGGGAGCTGGCGGATCAGCTCGGCTGGTCTTCGACGTATGACGCCGAGTACATCGCACTGACTCAGCTGCAGGCGGACGCGTTCATCACGCTGGACGCGGAACTGGCGCGCAGCGTCGAGGGGATCGTCACGACCGCGTCGATCGACGCATTGCGTTAGCGCCAGGTGATCGCGAGGCACAGGCGTCTGGTGATCGGCGCCGTGCTCTTGCTCGGAGTCGTGCTCCTCAGCATCCTGGCGTTCGTGTTGAAGGACAACGGAGACTCGACCAGACCGGACAGTCGGCCTGGGATCTCTTCGGTCACGCTCGCCGCGTTCACACTCACCCCCTCCGGAATTCTCTTCGGCCTGCATCCAACCGAAGCGCGGATCACGCTGACCGCGACCGCGGCGGCTCCCTTGAAAGTCTGCGAGCTCGGCACCACGTTCTCGAGCTACTGGCAGGGAGGCTGCCGGCGACTTGCGAGGCGGCCGCTCCGGCTGCCGACGAGCGGAGGCGCAGTACACGTCGGCTTTCGGATCCTGCCGCTCGCCGGGCGGGAAATTCAGGTGACGGCTCTACGCGTGCGCTGGCATTGCGTGGATCACTACTTCGCCCTGCTTCGCGGCAAGAGCGACGTCCCAACGGCTACGCCGCTGTTCGATTGCTAGCCGGCCTTCTTCGCGCCGCAGCGTTGAGCTTCTGCGTCGTCCTCGGTCGTCTCGTAGATGCCGGCGACGCTGGCGTTGCCATCCGGGCCGGCATCCGGGCCGGCGACTTGGCTGGTAGCCTGCCCGAGTGACGCGTCGCTGGCGGGAATTCTTGGACGGTTCCGTTCCCTCCGGGCACGCGGTTCAGATCTACGCGCACCGCTCCGAGCTCGTCGAGTCGGTGACGTCGTATCTGACCGCCGGCTTCGAGGTCGAAGAGCCCGCGATCGTCGTTGCGCGGCCGGAGAATCTCGTTTTGTTCCGCGAGCGGCTTGCCGCGCTCGGCTGGGACGAGCAGGAGACAGCTGGATTGCTGGTCGTTGCAGACGCCGAGGACACGCTTGCAGCGATCATGCGCGACGACCAGCCGTCAGCAGAAGCCTTCGAGGAGATCATCGGCGGGCTGCTCGACGCAGTTGCACAACGCTCCGCGAACGGGCGGCCTCGCGTCTTCGGCGAGATGGTGGACATCCTCTGCGAGCGAGGGCTGCCGGAAGCGGCAGCCGCGCTGGAGGAGATCTGGAACCACGCCCTGACGCAGCGCCGCTTCTCGCTGCTGTGCGCCTACCGGATCGACATTTTCGACCGCGCAACTCAGCTGGGCACGCTGCGAGACGTCTGCGGCTCGCACTCCCACATCCTGCCCGCGTACGACACCGCGCGTTTGTCTCAGGCGGTGGACCTCGCGCTCGAGGAGATTCTCGGCTACGAAGAAGCCGGGAAGGTCTACTTCCTGGTCGGCGAGCAGGCTCGAGACCAGAGGGTGCCCGTTTCCGAGCTCGCGCTGATGTGGGTCAGCGAGAACACGCCCCTCCTCGCAGATCGCGTGCTCGCCTCCGCCCGGGCGCGGTACGCGCGCGGCCCTGTGCCTGCACGCACCTAGCCCAGCGAGAGCGTGATCCAGACGTCGGCGCCGCCGCCCTCGGCGTTCGCCGCCTGCGCATCGCCTTCGTGTGCGTCCGCGATCGTCTCGACGATCGCCAGGCCGAGCCCGCTCCCGTTCGCCTCCGTCTTCGGTCCCCTGCTGAAGCGCTCGAAGGCACGTTCCAGCAGATCGGCCGAGAAGCCGCGGCCCTGGTCGAGGACGTGCAGCTCGGCGACGCCGTTGCGCCGTTCGGCTTGCAACGTAATGCGTCCGCTCCCGTGGTTGAACGCGTTGTCGACGAGGTTGCCGAGCGCCTGCTCGAGCAGCACGCGATCGGCCTCGACGACGAGTGGGTCACCGGCGGCGACCGCAAGCTCCCGCTGCTCGAGCTCGGCGCGTGGCTGGAAGCGCGCTGCGACCGAGTCGAGAACATCGGCGACGTCGACCGCCTCTCGCCGTAGCGGGACGCGCCCTCGCTCGGCGCGCGCCAGCAGCAGCAGGTCGTCGGCGATGCGGGAGAGCCGCTCGGTGTCTTCCGCCGCGGCACGGATCGCCGCCTCGAGCTCTTCCGTCGTCCGCGCTCGTCTCAACGCGAGCTCGAGCTCCGTCTTCAGCAGCGCGAGCGGCGTGCGGAGCTCGTGGCTCGCGTCGGCGACGAAGCGCCGCTCGCGTGCGAGACCGTCGCCGATTCGGCTCAGCATCTCGTTCAACGTCTCGCCCAGGCGCGAGACCTCGTCCTTCGTCCGTGGGACGGGAAGCCGATCGTCCAGCGATGACGCCGAGATGTCGGCAGCGCGGCGTCGCATCGCCTCGATCGGCCGAAGCGCAGCACCGGCGAGGACATAGCCGCCGAGCGACGCGAGGACCAATGCGAGCGGCCCGCCGATCAGGAAAGCATCGCGCAGGCTGTGAAGTGTCTCGGCGCTCGTCTCCTGCGTCGCGCCGACGACGAGGACCAGTTGCTGCCCGCCTCGAGTGACGGGCAGGGCGAGCAGGCGCGTCGGCTCGTCGCCGCCCGGAACAGCGCGCCGGTTGAGGAAGATCGGGCCTCGCCGGGCCCGTGCGACCTCGCTCGGAGTGAGCAGGCGGTCATGCCCGATCGGTGCTGTTGCATCGAGAACGCTGCCGTCTCGGGCGAGCAGTTGCGCGAACGATTCCCCGTGCTCGACGAGAACGCCGCCGGTGGACTCGAGTGAGCCGTCGCGTCGCACGAGCGCGGAGACGTCCTGGCCTCGTGAGCGCAATTGCGTGTTGATGGCTCGTTCGAGACTGGACTCCACCCGCGTGTAGACGAGCCAGCCCGCGGCGAACAGGACAACGGCCATCGCGAGTGCGAACACGAGCGTCAGGCGCAGCCGGATCGGCAGGCGGTTCATGCGTCCGAATCTTCTCGCAAGCGGTACCCGATTCCGCGGACCGTCTCGAGCGACGCGGCGCCGAAAGGACGGTCGACTTTCTCACGGAGATAGCGCACGTAGACGTCCACGACGTTCGATTTGTTCTCGTACGCGAAATCCCAGGCATGCTCGAGCAGCTGCAGCCGCGACAGCACCTGTCCCGGCCGGCGCATGAACGCCTCGAGCAGCGCGAACTCCTTGGGTGAGAGCGTGATCTCGTCCTGACCGCGCCACGCGCGCCTCGACGCGGGATCGAGCCGGAGCGAACCAACCGTGAGCTCGGCGGGCCGTTCCCCGCCGCCGCGCCGCACGAGTGCGCGCAGCCGCGCGAGCAACTCCGCGAACGAGAAGGGCTTCGTCAGATAGTCGTCGGCTCCGACGTCGAGGCCGGCGACGCGATCGTCCACGCCGTCGCGCGCGGTGAGCATCAGCACCGGAGTCCACACGCCGGCGTGACGAAGCCTCCTGCAGGTCTCGAACCCGTCCACGCCGGGGAGCATCACGTCGAGGACGATCGCCTCGTACGGATGTGACTGCGCCATCCAGAGCGCGTCCTCGCCGGACGTGGCGACGTCGGCCGCATGTCCCTCCTCGACGAGCCCGCGACGAAGGAGGCCGGCCATCTTCAGCTCGTCCTCCACGATCAGGATTCGCACCCAGACAGAGTGCCTGCCGAGGATGAGAGTGAGGTGAGAAGACCGGGTTAGCGCAAGACGTGGTGGAGCGCCTGCTTGCCGCCGCTGAGAATCGGCGCACCGTGCGAGACGAGCACGTGCTCGACAGGCAGGTCGAGGAGCGGCAGCAGGCTCTTGCGGAGATCGGCGTGGGTCTTTGCGCCCAGCCAGCGTTCCGGGCAGAGCCGCAGAGGCTCGTTCGTCGCTCCCGGCTTTGCGCCGGCGCCGAGCAGGACGTCGCCGATCGCAAGCGCCTGCTGCGTTGGCAGCCAGTAGACGACCTCCGCGGCACGCGCAGTCTGGAAAGCCTGGATCCCGCCGGGGAGATCGTCGCCGGCGCGGAAGCTGTTCGTCACCTCGATCCCTCTCGCCTGCAGCGGACGGCTCGAGCGCTTCGAGGCCCACACGTGGCGGGCGCCCGTGGCGCCCGTCGTGCGTCCGTGCCAGTACACGGTGACGAGCACGTGAGCAGGCGCCCCGAGGCCGGCCGGCGGCTCCATCGGATCGATGAGGACGAGCCCGTCTGGTGAGTCGAGCGCGAGCGCGGCGACGTCTTCCTCCCAGTGGTCATGCCAGGCAGTCCAGCGGCGGAGCCGTGGGGCGATCTCCTGCATCGCCGGGATTCTTCCTTACAACCCGTCAGTAAGCTGCGCTCATTCGCAGGCTGGATTCCATCGTTGTGGCGACCGCGGCGTTGCTCGCGGTCTCGGGGTGCGGCGGATCCAACACGTCGTCGCCTCCGACCGGCGCCTCTTCGGTGCCCACTTCGACATCGCCGACGACGAGCACGACCGGCACGAGTGGCATCGACCCGCTCGAAGGCGCTGCAACGACGCCCGTCGAGGTGGCGGCGAGCGGGAGCGACACCGCGTTGCTCGAGCGCATCGCCGTAGGTCGTCACGAGGGCTACGACCGGGTCGTCTTCCAGTTCCAGAACGCCCTGCCCGGCTACAAGGTCGAGTACGTCCAGCCGCCGCTCACGGAGGACGGCTCGGGCAAGCCGGTCTCGGTGAAGGGGAGTGCGATCGTCTCCGTCCGCATGGAGCCCGCGTCCGGGTTCGACCTCAACACGGGCGAGGGAGTCTTGACGTACAAGGGGCCGAAGCGCATCGACGGCTCGAGCGCCGGCGCCTCGGTGGTGCAGGAGCTCGTCCGCACCGGCGACTTCGAGGCCGTGCTTACGTGGGCGATCGGTCTCTCGGACACGGTGGATTTCCGAGTCCAAACGGCTACTTCGCCGGACCGGCTGATCGTCGACTTTCGTAATCACTAGGCGACCTGCTTGAACGGCGGCCGCGGGCGCGAGAGAATCGCCGCTCCCTAGTAGGAGGCGGAACTGTGGCCGATAACTCGGCGCACGAGAAAGACCGGCGGATCCTCCACGCTCTCGGCTATGCCCAGGAGCTGCGGCGGGGGATGAGCGGCTTCTCGAACTTCGCGATCTCGTTCACGATCATCTCGATCCTGTCCGGGACGCTCACGCTCTACGCGACGGGCCTGAACTACGGGGGCCCCGTCGAGGAGGCGTACGGCTGGCCGATCGTGTCCTGCTTCGTGATCATCGTCGCGCTCGGCATGGCCGAGATCGCGTCGAAATATCCGACTGCGGGCGGTCTCTACTACTGGGCCTCGAAGATGGGCGGCCCGGTTTGGGGCTGGTTCACCGGCTGGTTCAACCTCATCGGGCAGATCGCGATCACGGCGGGAATCGACTACGGCGCCGCGATCTTCACCGACGCGCTGCTGAACTTGCTCTGGCCGGGGACCTTTCATGCCTCGCCGCACGAGATCATCTACGTGTACGCAGCCATCCTCGGCCTGCACGCGCTGATGAACATCTTCAGCGTCAGGCTCGTGGCGCTGCTGAACGACGTCTCGGTGTGGTGGCACGTCATCGGAGTGCTGATCATCGTCGGCTTCCTGATCTTCAAGCCCGACCATCACCAGACGTTCGGGACCGTGTTCTCGAAGACGATCAACAACAGCGGCTTCTCGCACGGCTGGCTGTGGTTCGTCTTGCTGCTCGGGCTCTTGCAGGCGCAGTACACGTTCACCGGCTACGACGCGTCGGCGCACATGAGCGAGGAGACGCACGATGCGTCCCGTTCGGCCGCGCGCGGAGTCGTCATGTCCTGTGTCGTCTCGGCGGTCTTCGGCTACATCCTCGCACTGGGCGTCACGTTCGCGATCCAGAGCTACGACTCGGCCACTGGAGCAGGCATCTTCGCCGTGAAGCAGATCTGGCTCGATTCGCTCGGCTTGAGGGCGGCCGAGTTCGTCCTCTTCATCACCGTGGTCGCGCAGCTGTATTGCGGCATGTCGTCGATCACGTCGGCCTCGAGGATGCTGTACGCGTTCTCGCGTGACGGTGCAACGCCGGGTCATCGAATCTGGCGGCGCCTGAATGCGGCGCGCGTGCCGTACATGGCCGTGATGGCGATTGCGGTGCTGGCGTTCCTGTGCGCGTTCCCCGCGTACTTCTCGAAGGACATCGGCGTCGGTGCCGGCTACATTGCATATGCGGCCGTCACGTCGATCGCGACGATCGGCCTCTACATCGCCTACGCGCTGCCGATCTTCCTGCGCTTGCGCATGGGGGATGCGTGGGAGCCGGGTGAGTGGAATCTCGGCCGCTGGTACAAGCCGATCGGGTGGATCGCGGTCATCTGGGTGGCGTTCATCTCGGTGCTGTTCATCCTTCCGATCACGCCCACCGGTGTCCCGTTCAAGAACGGGTTCACCTGGCTCAGCTTCAACTACGCGCCGATCGCGGTGGTCGGCACGCTGCTGCTCGTCGGAGGCTGGTGGATGGCCTCGGCCCACAAGTGGTTCAAGGGCCCCGTCGCGCAGGGCAGCGAGGACGAGCTCGCCCGGATCGAGGAGCGCTTCGGAGAGCGGTCCGCTCCTCCTCTGACCACACCCGCGGCGTAGGATCGAATCGAATGAGAGGGAGCCGGGTCGAACCGGCTCCCTCCGTTCTTCGCCGATGCTGAGTCTCGAAGACCTGAAACAGGACGTCGCGAACGGGTCGATCGACACCGTCGTCGTCGCGTTCACCGACATGCAGGGGCGGCTGCTCGGGAAGCGGGTGCACGCGCGGTACTTCCTCGACGAGGGGATCGCGGAGCACGGAGTCGAGGGTTGTAACTACTTGTTGGCCCTCGACATGGAGATGGACCCGATTCCCGGCTACTCGATCGCGAGCTGGGAGCAGGGCTACGGCGACTTCGCGATGCGTCCCGATCTCGATACGCTGCGGCGCATTCCCTGGCTCGAGGGGACCGCGCTCGTGCTCTGCGACGTCACGTGGGAGGACGAGTCGCCGGTGCGGCCCTCGCCGCGGCAGGTGCTGAAGGCGCAGGTCGAACGCGCTCGCGCGTTGGGCTACGAGCCGATGATCGGCTCCGAGCTCGAGTTCTACTTGCTCAGGGAAAGCTTCGAGGAAGCGCATGCGAAGCACTACCGCGACCTCACCCCGTCAGTGCCGTACATCCTCGACTACCACGTGCTCGCGACCACGTACGACGAGCCGCTGCTGCGTCAGATCCGGAACGGCATGTACGGCGCGGGCATCACGGTCGAAAGCTCGAAGGGCGAGGCCTGGCCTGGCCAGCAGGAGGTCAACTTCCGCTTCACCGACGCCCTGACGATGGCAGACAACCACACGGTGTACAAGAACGGCGCCAAGGAGATCGCGCACCTGAACGGGTGCTCGATCACGTTCATGGCGAAGCCCGACCATTCGTGGATCGGCAGCTCGTGCCACATCCATGCGAGCCTTTGGCGTGACGGCGAAAACGCCTTCGGCGGGGAGCCGGAGGTCTTCAAGCGGTTTCTCGCGGGCTGGATCGCCGCTTCGAAGGAGCTCGCGATCTTCCTCGCGCCGACGATCAACTCGTACAAGCGCTACGCCTCGGGGTCGTGGGCGCCGACGACGCTCGCCTGGGGGCACGACAACCGCACCTGCGGCTTCCGGATCGTCGGTCACGGGGCGGCGCAGCGGATCGAGACCCGCATCCCCGGTGGCGACGTCAATCCGTATCTGGCGTTTGCCGCGCTGATCGCGGCCGGCCTGCACGGCATCGAGCAAGGGCTCGAGCTGCCGTCCGCGCTGGAAGGGAACGCGTACGAGTCGGATGCGGAGCGCTTTCCCTCGACGCTGCGCGAGGCGATCGAGGCGCTCGAGCAAGGTTCGGTCGCGCGAGCGGCGCTCGGCGACGACGTCGTCGATCACTACCTCAACTACGCGCGCACGGAGCAGCGACTTTTCGACGAAGTCGTCACCTGCTACGAACGCGAGCGGCTCTTCGAGCGTGGCTAGACCGATCATCGGCATCACGACGTACGTCACGCCCGCGAAGTGGAGCTACTGGGAGCTCGAAGCGGCTCTCGTTCCCGCCGACTACGTGCATGCGGTGGAGCGCGCGGGTGGGCGTGCGCTGCTCGTTCCGCCGAGTGACGACGGCGTCGAGGAGACGCTCGACGCGGTGGACGGTCTCATCTTCTCGGGCGGCTCCGATCTCGATCCCGAGTTCTACGGCCAGGAGGCGCATGCCGAGACGTTCGGCGTGGTGCGAAACCGTGACTCGGCGGAGCTTGCGCTCCTCGAAGGCGCGCTCGAGCGTGATCTGCCGGTTTTGGCGATCTGCCGTGGCAGCCAGGTCCTGAACGTCGCGCGTGGGGGAGACCTCGTGCAGCACCTGCCGGACGTGACGGGCGACGAGAAGCACAAGGAGACGCCGGGCACGTTCGCGGATCACGATGTGTCGCTGGACGAGGGGACAAGGCTCGGCGCGCTGCTCGGCGAGCGCGCGGCAGTGAAGTCGCATCACCATCAAGGTTTCGGTCGTGTCGGCGAGGGCCTGCGAGTCGTGGCGCATGCGGAGGACGGAACGGTGGAAGCGGTCGAGGATCCGAACCGGCGCTTCGCGGTGGGTGTCCTGTGGCATCCGGAAGCCGGCGAAGATGCGCGACTCTTCGAAGAGCTGGTGCGCGAAGCCGCGGCGTATCGCGCCGCGCGGGACGGGTCGTCGCACCCGACCTAGTCGACATGACGACGTGGTCCACGGCCGGGTGTCGGACACCGTGACGAGACTGTGGCACGTTGTCCACAGCCGCCGCCCGTGCACTAGCCTCATCGTTCGTGGCGCGTGCGCCGAGGATCTTCGAGCCGGGGGCGTATTACCACGTCGCCGCGCGTGGCAACAATGGCGAGCCGATTCTCCGTGACGACCTCGACTGCATCGATTTCCTCCGCTGGCTTTCCCGGATCGTTGTCGAGCAGCGCTGGCGCGTCGTCACGTATTGCCTGATGACGAACCACTATCACCTCCTCATGCGTCCGGCCGAGGAGGGCCTTGCCGCCGGCATGCAGCTCCTCAACTGTGGCCACGCTCGCAGGATGAACCGCAAGCACGGACGCACGGGCCATCTCTTTCGGAACCACTACTCGTGGTGGCCGGTCGAGAGCGATACGCATCTGCTCGAGGCAGTTCGCTACATCGTCCTGAACCCGGTGCGGGCCAAGATCTGTCAGACGCCGGAGCAGTGGCGCTGGAGCAGCCATCGGGCGGCCGTGGATCTCGAGCATCCGTCGGATTTCCTGGCGCTGGGCGATCTGCTCGGACTCTTCGGCGCCACTCCGGCGCGGGCGCGGGTGGCCTATCGCGACTTTGTCGCTGCAGGCCACGGCCCGGTGTCGGACACCGTGACGTGGGACAACGTGACGTGAGAGACCCGGTCGTGGTCAAATGCGACCGATGGCTTTGATCGTCACCAACCCCGCCACCGAGGAGACGATCGCCCAGCTCGAGCCCGCCGGCATCGACGAGACCGACGCGGCGGTTGCTCGGGCGAAGGAGGCCTTCAAGGACTGGCGTGCCGTGGCTCCCGCCGATCGCGCCACCCTCCTGCGACGGCTCGCCACGCTCGTCGAGGAGCACACCGAGGAGCTCGCGCGCATCGAATCGCAGAACGTCGGCAAGCCGATCGCCGGCGCGCGCGCCGAGGTCGGCATGGTCGCGCAGGTCTTCCACTTCTACGCGGGCGCCGTCGACAAGCACTACGGAGAGACGATCCCCGTCGCGGGTGGCGTCGACATCACCTTCCGCGAGCCTCTCGGCGTCGTCGGCCTGATCGTGCCTTGGAACTTCCCGCTCAATATCTCCAGCTGGAAGCTCGGCCCCGCACTCGCCTGCGGGAACACGGTCGTCCTGAAGCCCGCGGAGCTCACGCCGCTTTCCGCGCTCCGCCTCGCCGACCTGATCCTCGAAGCCGGGATACCAGCGGGCGTCGTCAACGTCGTCGTCGGTCCCGGCCGCGTCGTCGGGCAGCGGCTCGTCGAGCATCCCGACGTCGCGAAGATCGGCTTCACCGGCTCGACGGAAGTCGGTCGCGGCGTCATGCAAGGCGCCGCCACCACGATCAAACGAGTCACGCTCGAGCTCGGCGGCAAGTCGGCCAACCTCGTCTTCGCGGACGCCGACCTCGAACGCGCAGCTGCTGCCGCCCCGTACGCGGTCTTCGACAACGCGGGACAGGACTGCTGCGCCCGCTCGCGCATCCTGATCGAGCGCTCCGCCTACGACCGCTTCGCCGAGCTGCTGATCGACGCGACGCGAAACGTCAAGGTCGGCGACCCGGCCGACGAGGCGACCGAGATGGGCCCGCTCATCTCGTCCGGGCATCGCAAGACCGTTGCCTCGTTTGTCGAGGGCGACCCGCTCTTCCGCGGCGACGCTCCGAACGGTCGCGGGTACTGGTACCCATGCACCCTCGTGGAGGCGTCAAACGACGATCGCGTCGCCCGTGAGGAGGTCTTCGGCCCGGTCGCGGCCCTGATCCCATTCGCCGACGAGGACGAGGCGATTCGGATCGCCAACGACACTCCGTACGGATTGTCCGGCTCGATCTGGACGGAGAACGGCGCCCGCGCCCTCCGCGTCGCCCGTGCGCTCGAGAGCGGCGTGCTCTCGGTCAACTCCAACAGCTCCGTGCGCCCCTCGACACCCTTCGGCGGCGTCAAGCAGTCGGGCTTCGGTCGCGAGCTCGGCATGCACGCACTCGACGGCTACTCCGACGTCAAGAACGTCTACCTGGCGACCGGCTGATGGGACGACTCGACGGCAAGGTCGCGGTCATCACCGGCGCCGGCGGCGGAATGGGACGCGAAGCCGCGTTGCTATTCAGCGAAGAAGGAGCACAGGTCTGCGTGGCCGACGTCAACGCCGACGCAGCCGAGCAGACCGCCAGGGACGCCCGCGATGCGTTCGCCGTTCAGGTCGACGTCGCCGACCAGGACAGCGTCCGCGCAATGTACGACCAGACGAAGCAGCGATACGGCGGCATCGACATCCTCTACAACAACGCCGGCATCTCGCCCGGGGACGACGCGTCCATCCTCGAGACCGAGCCCGACGCGTGGGACCGGGTCCAGGCCGTGAACACGCGAGGCGTCTACCTGTGCTGCAAGCACGGCATCCCGCACCTGCTCGAACGCGGCGGTGGCTCGGTCATCAACGTAGCCTCGTTCGTCGCGCTCGTCGGCGCAGCGACGTCCCAGATCTCCTACACCGCGTCGAAGGGCGCGGTGCTCGCGCTCACACGTGAGCTGGGAGTCCAGTTCGCCAGAGAGGGAGTCCGCGTCAATGCACTCTGTCCGGGCCCCGTCGAGACGCCGCTCCTCCTCGCGATCTGGGGCGATGATCCTGCGGCCGCGCAAAGGCGACTCGTGCATCTGCCGATGGGCCGGTTGGCAAAGCCCCGCGAGATCGTCAACGCTGCGCTCTTTCTCGCAAGCGACGAGTCGTCCTACGTGAACGCCGCGACGTTCGTGGTCGACGGCGGCCTGACGGGCGCGTACGTCACGCCCGAATAGGAGCTCCTACTTCTTCCCCCAGGTGGTCGGGTCAAAGCCGAAGGTCTCCACCAGCTCCTTGCGCTCGACGTTCACTGCTGCTGCGCGACTCGCGCTGTAGTTCCACACGGTCTCCTGTGCGGCGCCGAGCGAACGATGGATCTCGAGCGCGGCCGGATCGTGCTCCTCGACGAACTCGAACGCGAAGTCCGCGGCCTCGAGGAAATTGGCGCTCTCGAAGAGCGGCAGCCGACGCTGGTAGCCAGGCTCGAAGATCACTTCGAAGACGTTGTACTTCGGCTCCGCATCGGTGGCGGGTCGCAGGACGGTCTCCAGCTCGGCTTCGTCCTGCGCGGCAAGCTCGACGCCGTGTTGTTCTGCAAGGGCCTGCGCGAGCTCTGCGCCGGAGAGCAGTCCGCGCGAGACGAGAATCTCACCGAGGCGTCCGCCTTCCTCGCGTTGGACGACGAGCGCGCGCTCGAGCTGTGACTCGGTGAGGAACTCGAGATCGACGAGCAGCTTGCCCAGCGGACGCCACGCCCGCTCGGGTTGAGTCGAAACGGGGGCGGGCGCTGCAGGAGCGCCCTCTTTCGGCGACAGACGAACACCATGCTGTTCGGAGAGAACGCGAGCGAGTGAGAACGCCGAGAGGTAGCTGTTGCTGACGAGGATTTGACCGAGCAGCCGCCCGCTCTTGGCCTGTTCGGCGAGCGCCTGCTCGAGCTCGTCCTCGGTCAGCAGCTCTTCGGCGACGAGAAGCTCGCCGAGCTGGCGCCAGGGGAATTGAAGTGCCGCACTCTCCATCTCCTCCTTATCGGCAGCAGGGGCTCAATAGTTCAGTCCTTCTCCTCGGGCAATCACCTGGAGGGTTTGCCGGAGAATTTGCAGGTCGTAACGGACAAGACCCCAACTCGAGAGTGAGTTGATGCGGGCGAGGTACTCGGTGTCGAGATCTTGGTAGCGGCTGTCTCCGCCCTTGGTCACCTGTGCCGGGCCGGTCAGCCCCGCGCGGATCCTGTTCCTGTAGTCAACGCCCGACGCCACCTGGCGCTCTACCATCTCGATCGGCCAGGGCCGCGGTCCGACCAAGCTCATATCGCCCTTGACGATGTTGAGGAGCTGCGGCAGCTCGTCGAGATACCACGGCTTGAGCAGGCGCCTGCCGACCCAGGTCAGGTTCGCCGAGTCAGCCTCGTAGAGACGTGCGTGGCTTCCCGCGGCGCGCATGTTCGCCAGAGCCTCCGCCGTGAGCGTTCGAAACTTGAGGAGCTCGAACACCCGCCCCCGCGAGACGCGTGCCTCGCGATAGAAGAACCCGCCCCGGTCTCGAGGCCTCACCGCAGCGCTTATGGCCATCGCCGCGAACAGCACGACGACGATCGGGGAAAGCACCACGAGTAGCAGCGTTGCGAGGACGAGATCGAGGACACGCTTGACGAAGATGCCGCGAGCATTTCACGCAGGCGTCGCTGCCAGAAGTCCAAGCAGGCTCCTTGACTTAAATCGCCACAGTTGTAACATCCCGCCCGTTTGGCGTCGGGGTTGGCGAGGGGAGCGAAAACGAAACGGACCCATGCGGCGGTCGGGGCTGTTGCGGCAGTTGCCGCGGCTGTACTCCTGTTAGGCGTTGGCGGTGGAGCTGCGCTCGGCGCTGGTTCGGCGACGTGCACCCTTGCTCCGACCCTGCGGGATCTGACGATCAACCAGGGTCTCGGCTCCTACACGCCGCTGGCGTGGGGCAAGGACACGCTGTTCCGGCTCTATATGAGCCAACCGTCCTGTGCGGCAAACGGCGCCCTGATTCAGGTCACGGGTGCAACCCTCACGGTTGCAGGCGGCGGCGCGAGCAGAGCCGTCACCGCGACAACCCCCAATCTGGTGGCGACCTATCCCGCGCTGGCGACCTATAACACTGCGCCGGCCGTCGACTCCACCGGCGATGTGAAGTTCGACATCCCGGGCCAGACGCTCTCGCCGACGGGAAGCGAGGCGGGATTCACTGCGACCTTCACCGCAACCATCAACTACGTCCAGCAGCCGAACTCACGAACGGCGCTCGCGCCTGGATCGGTCAGCTTCACCGTCCGGCCGGGGACGACGACCGCGATCACCGCGCCGGTCGCCAGGAAGACGAATGCCCTGCGCGTGCTCGTCGTCCCCATTGGCGATCCAACGAAGCTCTACAACACGCAGCTGACCGCCGCCGGTCAAGCTGAGATCCAGCGGGGCATGCTCACCCTCGCTCGGATCTATCCGCTGCGCGACGGAATCGCCACTCTCACCGATACGAGTCCTTCCGGTCTCGCCGCCGGCCTGCGCTACTCGATCAGTCCCACCCTGCTGGACGTGAGCTCCTTGATGAACGGCGGGATCTTCTGCGGCAACGGGACGAACTTCGCGACGCTTCGCGGGCTGCTCGCGCAGTTCCTGCAGGCGTGGAACTCCGCCAACCCCAGCAGCCCGGCGGACCGGGTGCTCGGTGTGGGCGACCAGGCTGTGACCAGCGGCAGTTCCGCCGGCTGCGACGAAGGACGCGCGGCGATCAACGGCAACGAGGCGTGGGTCAGGTTGATCTACGACCAGCCGGGCGCACCTTCGATGACGGGTGCCCTGATGGGCATGGAGCTGTCGCACACGATGGGAGCGGTCCCGGCGGGCCGGAACGACGGCGCCTTCCACTCGCTCTACACGAACACCGACTACGGCGCCGGTGACCTCAACCGCGCCTTCAATGTGGCGACGCGTTCCGTTCTCGCGGGAACGAACGACGACCACTCGGTGATGCGGCTGATCACTCCGTGGAACAACACGAACACCGTCCTCGAGAAGGCGGACTGGGCGCTGCTCCTCTGCCGGCTCGGGGGACCGACGACCCCCGACTGTGCCTCGGCCGGCACGGTCGGATCCGCAGCGGCCGGACCTGCTTTCGTCATGTCGGGAACGACGACCGGCGCGGCGGGGATCCCTCCCGGAACGATTGGCACCGCGACGGGCACGAAGATCGTGGAGTCCTACTTCTCCGCCTCGGCCACGACAATTGCCGATCCGGCAAGCCAGTACCGGCTCGTCCAGAAGCGGGCGGGCGCCACGCTCGGGGCGCCGTTCGGGAATCAGGGCGTCCCGATCGCGACCGCCGATACGCATCACGATGGGACCCCGTCGGAGACGAACGCCGGGGCCGGTCTCTTCTCGATCGCGCTTCCGTTCGACTCGTCCGCAGACCGGATCGAGCTGTGGAAGGGCACACCGGGCGGGAGTGGCTCGTTGCTCCTCTATGCCAGGAACAGAACAGCGGCACCGGTGGTGACGAGCGAGACGACCGGCTCCCCGATCCTGCTGCGCACGAAGCCGGCGAAGCGCGCGCTCAAGCCGCTTGCGCTCCGCGTCAGGCCGGCCGCGCGACCTGCGAGAGCCGGAAGACTCGTCCCGCTGGCCGCATTGCCACAGAATACGAACTGTGCGATCACCCAGGATCACTCGATCAGCGGCGACACGCCAACCACGATCACGTTCGATAACGAGAGCGGTGTGACCGTCTCGATCTACTGGCTCCACTACGACGGCTCACGCGTCCTCTACCAGACTCTCGAGTCGGGGACGAGCTATACCCAGGAGACCTGGCTCACCCATCCGTGGGTCGCAGTGGACGATTCCAACACCTGCCTCGGGTACACGATCTCCGACCAGGCCGACAAGACCTACGTCATCAAGGCGCCGCTCGTCGTCAACTCGACGAACGACGCCGACGACGGGACGTGCGATGCAACGCATTGCAGCTTGCGCGAGGCGATCAACGCCGCCAACGCGAGCTCCGGTCCCGACACGATCACCTTCGCGATCGGCGAGTCCGGGAGCTCGCAGACGATTCAGCCGACATCGACCCTGCCAGCCGTCACCGACCAGGTCGTGATCAACGGCTGGAGTCAGGGCGGCCCGAGCTATACCGGGAAGCCTCTGATCGGGGTGGATGGCAGCGCGAACGACGGATCTGGCCCGGGTCTCTCGATCACCGGCTCGAACGTCACCGTTCGCGGCCTCGGGATCAGCAACTTCAACGGCCCGGGTATCGACATCAACGGCGACGGCGCGACCGACAACCTTCTGGAAGGAAACTACGTCGGCACCGATCTGACCGGGGCCACCGGAGCGGCAAACACCGGTGATGGAATCCGAATCGACGGCGGCGCGGCCAATAACACGGTCGGTGGAACCGATCCGGCGGCTCGCAATGTCGTCTCGGGTAACGGCGGGCATGGAATCCTGCTGCACGGTGTCACTGGCAACATCGTCCAGGGGAACTACGCAGGGACGTCCGCGGACGGCACGGAGGCGATTGCCAACGGCATCGACGGAATCGCCGTCGACGGTGGCGGGAACAACACCATTGGCGGGACAGCGGCCGGCGCGGGCAACGTCGCGTCCGGCAACACGAACCAAGGGATCTCGATCTTCGGCGTCGACTTCCCGAGCGGGACGACGGGGAACGTCGTGCAGGGCAACATCGCGGGCGCGAACCCGAGCGGCACCACCGCCATCGGGAACGGGCTCACCAACGGCGGCGACGGCATCCGCCTGCTGAATGCAATCAACACGACCGTCACCGGCAACCTGATCTCCGGGAACGGGAAAGGACTACGGATCAACGGTGCCGTCAGCACCGGCAACACCGTGCAGGGGAACTACATCGGCACCGACGCGACGGGCGCGTCCGCGATCCCGAACGCGATCGGTGTCCTGATCGAGAACAGCGCCGGAGCAAACACGATCGGCGGAGCGGGCGCGGGCAACGTGATCTCGGGAAACACTGGCGCAGGGATCGCGCTCGACGAGGGGACGGGCCTCGTGATCCAGGGCAACAACATCGGCGTCAACGCTTCCGGGGCAGCGCTCGCAAACGGTGGGGACGGCGTCAAGCTCGGAGCACTCGGCACTGAGTTCTCTTCGTCGGCCACGAACACCCAACTCGGAGGCACGGACGCGGCCAACGCGAACGTCATCGCCAACAACGGTGCGGCAGGCGTCGCGGTCATCGCCGGCAGCGGGAACAGCATTCTGCGGAACGCGATCAACGCCAACGGAGCCCTGGGAATCGACCTCGCGCCGGGCGGCGTGACTGCGAACGACACCGGCGACTCCGACACCGGCCCGAACGGCCTCCAGAATTTCCCGATCCTCACGCTCGCGCGCACCGACGGCGTCACCGGGGCCCTGCACAGCGCGGCAAATACCACCTACAGGATCGAGTTCTTCTCGAACGCATCGTGCGACGGTTCGGGCAACGGCGAGGGCCAAACGTACCTGGGCACGACGAATGCGACGACCAATGCTGCAGGAGACGTGACCTTCAAGTTCGCTACGGCGATCCCCGAAGGACAGTCCGCGACGGCGACGGCGACCGACTCTGCCAACAACACCTCGGAGTTCTCCGCCTGCAAGCTGGTCGTCTCGGGCACTCCGCCGGGCAAAGAGGAGTCGAACACGACCGCGACGGACGACAACGCCGGCGCCGACGTGCTCGATCTCTTCCTGGACTGCGGGCCCGGCAAGGGCAAGTTCCCGATCGCCCTCGCTCTGGCCCCCGGTGCCGGCTCGGACAATGCCCAGGCGAACTGGACGTACAACTATGACGCGTCGCTCGCCTGCGCCGGCGGCCAGCTCGCCGCGAACGTCAACGACGGTTTCCGGCAGAGCGGCTTCACCGCCACCGGCACCGCGCCGATCGACTCCGGGCAGAAGTCGCCGTTCTCCGCGATCCTCAGCCCCGGGAAGGCGGCGACGTTCCTTCAGTACTCGGCGATTCCGCTCAAGGGAATCGCGGTCGACCCGGAGGACGGAGCCTTGACGCCGCACTGGAGGCTGCTCGACAGCAGCAATGCGGTCGTCGCGACGGCGAACGGGACGACTGCAGACCTCTCTCCGGGAGCAAACGGTTGGACACCTGGTTCGTACACCGTGGAGTTGACCGCCAGCGATAGCGCGTCACAGACGACCACGTCGACGGTGAACATCACGATCGTCGCCGACGCCGACAACGATGGGATCCCCGCGGCGACCGAGAGCGGTTGCCTCGGCAGCAGCGATACGAATCCCATGGACGCGTATGACGACAAGGACGGCGACGGGATCCCGAACGCCGACGATCCGCAGCCCTGCACGCCTCAGACGAGCGCGTACAACGCGATCATCACGTTCGACCCCAATCCATTCCCGACGCAGTCTTCGGGGAACCCGGTGACTGTCACGGTCACCGTCCCCTATCGAAACCTGAGCCAGATCTCGCCGGCGACAGTGGCGATCACGAGGGTCAACGGCGATCCGTTCACCCTCAAGGCCTCCAGCTGGAAGGTGACGAACAACGTGGGCCAGGCCAAGTTCGATCGCCAGGCGCTGATCAGCTATCTCAACAGTCACAACATGCACAACATGACGGTGGTCTTCACGATCACCGGAACATCGGCCACGCCGCCGTGGTCGTTCGAAGGCGTCGCGACCACGACCATCAAGGGCTAGGAGAAGGAGGAGTCAGTTGAAGCGTGCATTCATACTTCCGCTCGTTGGTGCGGCACTTGCGCTCTCGGTCTTTGCAGCAGGAGCGTCCGCATTCGGCACGGGCGACACAAAGGGACCAGCCTGTCGCGACATCACCGGCGGCAACTTCGCCTACGGGACGGATAATTCGTTCGGAGGATCGATCTCCGTGGACGCCCCGGCCTGCAAGAACGTGACCTACACAGTCGTCGTTCAGTCCCAGGTGGGAGGCGCGACGAACACGACGTCGATCGTCGGGAGCCCGGTAGCCGACCTTACGACCATCCTGTTCAATCTCACGACGATCGCGGATGACGATGGCATCCTCTGTGTCTACGTGACGAGCAGTGTTGGAGGTCATGTCGTCGATCGAGGGCCGGACACCGATTGCCTCCCGGTTGTGCGAGACACGGGCTCGGGCGGCGGTCAGAGCTTCAGCTAAAGCACCTGAGTAGCGAGCGGGCGGGCCCGGTCGAGCGCGACGCGGGCCCGCTCTGCGTCTCCGGCCTTTTCCCAGGCCTCGGCGGCGAGCTCGAGCGACTCCGCGGCTCGGCGCCCGCTGCCGAGCTCGACGAACAGCGACGCAGCCTCCTCGGCCCGTGCTGCCGCCGACGTGAAGTTCCCCTGCCGCAGGTCCGCGAGCGCCATCGTGTCGGTCGTCTCGGCGAGCGTCAGCGGGTGGCCGATGACTCGGGCAATCGTGCGGGCCTGCTCGCACGCGACGAGCGCCTCTTCGTACTCACCCGCCTGCGTGAGCGCCCAGCCGAGGTTGGAGTACGCGATTGCGCGGCCTGAGCCGTGGCCGATGCGCTCGAACTCCTCGACGGCCCTGCGGTTGTACGCGATCGCTTCGGCGTGAGCACCACGCTCGAGCTCGGCGAGGCCGAGGTTGATCAGGCAGCCGCCGATCTCCTCGACGCTGCCGATTCGTTCTGCGAGATCGAGGCCCCGGCGCAGTGCGGCAGCGGACTCGTCGAAGCGTCCGAGCGCGCGGTACGCGTCACCGGTCACTCGAATCGCGCTCGCCAGCCCCTGCAAGTCGTCCAGCTCCTCGAGCAGATCCACCGCACGAAGAGCATGGGCCAACGCCTCGGCGCCCTGATCGTTGAGGATCTCGGCGCGCGCGAGATGAGCATAGAGATGACCGAGAGTGGGGAGCTCGGGCTCGGCTGCCGCCTCGATCCCGGCTTGCAGCACGTCCACCGCCTGGTCGATGTGCGACGAGAGATAGAGCGTCCAGCCCGCCTCCAGCCACAACGGCGTGAGATCGGCATCCCTCAGCTCGTCGGCGGAGAAGGCTTCGTCCACGGTCGCGAGTGCCGAGACATACTGGCCACGCTTCCGGTACGTCGCCGCGAGCCCGCGCCAGGCGCGCACGTCGTTCGTTCGCTCACGCGTGACTCGATACAGCTCCAGTGCTTCGCCGTAACGTCCGACGAGCTCGACGAGGTCGGCGAGCCCAAGCCGGATCTCGTCGTCGTCGGGCGCCAACTCGCTCGCGCGCTCGAGATGCAAGATCGCCTCGTCGTTCGCGAACAGCCGTCGTGCCCGCTCGCCCGCACGAACGAGATAGACCACGGCTTTCTCGCCGGCCTCGCCGAGATAGAGGTGGCGCGCGAGCAGATCGATGACGTGGTCGCCCGACCCGTAGAGCGTCTCTGCGACCTCTGCGACAAGAAGATGCAACCTGCGTTGCTGCCGGCGAAGGAGACGGGAGTACGCTGCATCCTGGACGAGCGCGTGGTGGAAGACGACCGTCGCAACGCCTCCTTCACTCGTCCGTTCGAGAAAACCGCTGTGGACGAGCTCTTCGATGGGCTCGTCGACGGGGCGATCTCCGACGACTGCCGTCAAGAGCGGGATCTGGACCCGCCGTCCAACCACCGACGCTGTCTGAAGGAGCGCTGCAGCTTCTCGCGACAGCAGATCGATGCGCGACGCGAGCACGCCCTCGATCGTCGGGGGGAGCTCGCGTTCGTCCCAACCCGGGCGGATCGTCCAGCCGTGATCGCTCTGGACGAGCACGTCACGCTCGTGCAGCGCGCGCACCAGCTCCTCGACGAAGAACGGGTTCCCGGAGGTGCGGTCCTCGATGAAGGTGACGAGCTCCTTCGGTGCCGGTCCGCCGAGGATGCCGGCGGCAAGCGCGCCGATCGCTTCTCCTTCGAGCGGGCCTAACGCAATCGAGTCGTGCTCGAGCTCTGCGGCCATGGCTTCGATCTGCTCTCGTGCCTCCGGTCGCCCGACGAGCAGGACGAGCACCGGCAGATCCGCGGTCAGCCGCAGCAGCTCGGCCGTCAGCTCGAGCGACGAGGGATCGGCCCAATGCAGATCCTCGAGTGCAAGCACGACCGGTGTGAGAGCGGAGAGGGCGCCGAGCCAGCTCGTGAACGACGCGTGGAGGCCACGCCGGAACGCCTCGGGCTCCAGCGCGGAGACCTCCTGATCCTTCGTCGGCAGCCCGAGCAACCGGGCGAAGAACGGAACGGTCTCGCCGACGCCGGCATCTTCCAGTCTTTGCACAAGCCTGGTCCGCGTCTCGGCGGGACGCTCCTCCGTGCGCAGACCGGCAAAGCGGCGAAGTAGGTCGAGGTAGGGCCAATACGGAAGCCCGCTGCCGTACGAGAGGCACCGAGCCGGCAGCCAGACGGCGTTCGCCTCGCTCGCCCGGTCTCGGGCGGCCAGGGCGATTCTCGACTTGCCGACACCGGCTTCCCCGGTGATGGCGAGAATGCCACCGCGGTTGTCCTGCAGGCCGGCGACCGCGGCGTCGATCAGGCCGAGCTCGTGCTCGCGGCCAACGAGTGCCCGCTTCTCGGCCCGCTCGATGTCGTCGCGCACGCCTACGAGTCGCCAGGCGAGAACAGGTTCTGCCTTGCCCTTGAGCGTCAGCTCTCCGATCGGCTCGAACTCGAACTCGCCTTCGACCAGGCGCATCGTCGCCTCGCTCACATACGTCTCGCCGGGCGGCGCGGCCGACTCGAGCCGCTGAGCGAGGATGACGGAGTCGCCGAGCACTGCGTAGTCCATGCGCGCCTCGCTCCCCAAGATGCGTGCGATGCCATGGCCCGAGTTGACTCCCACGTGGAGCGTGAGCTCGGCGTCGTGGGGCAGGTCGCGAACGAGTCGCGCCAGCTCTGTGTGCATCTCGAGCGCGACTCGCAGTGCGCGAGCTGCGTCGTCATCATGGCTGACGGGTGCTCCGAACAGGGCCATGAGCGCGTCGCCCGCGAACTTCTCGACGTAGCCTCCGTAACGTCCCACGACACTGCTCAAACCGGAGATGACGGGGTCGATCACCTCGAGCAGCTCCTCCGGATCGAGCCGATCGGCTAGAGCGGTGAAACCCGAGACGTCTGCGAACAGCGCAGTGATCAGCCGGCGTTCCTCGGGGAGCGTGCCACCGACCTCCACGAGCATGTCCGCGACCGGGCCCGCGACGAAGCTCCGTAATGCCTCGGCTACATCGTGGTCTGATTCGGCGGGCGTCGACACTGCGCCGGCGCCGCAATGGCCGCAGAACTTCATCCCTGCCGGGTTCTCGCCGCCACAGTTGGCGCAGACCCAGGTCGACATCGCCCCTGAGTCTAGGGCGTGCGGCTACGGAGTCTGAAGATAGGTCGGTACGACGGAGACGAGCGCGGAGGCAGCCTTGGAGTACGCGATCGGGCTCAACCCGGTGGAAAGCTTGAAGAACACGCGGGCCGCGGGGGGAAGCTGTGCTCCACCGTAACCCGAGGCGCCGCCGATGATGTTGCCCGCCGCGTCGAGCACCACACCCGACAGTTCGGCCTGCTGGAGGGTGCGCGTGGTGCTGTCATTCTGAATCTCGCCCTCGATCGAGCCGCACCACTGCGGCTCGTACGGGCTCGGCATCACGCGGACAGCTGAGACGCCCGGCTTGGTACGTGTGGGCGGACCGCCCTTGCCGATCTCGACGACCACTTCGAGCCGGGCGATCGGTGCGCCTCCGGGGAACGTCAAATTGCCGCCGAATGCGTGTTGCGACCCGACGGCGATGTTGGAGATGTGGGAGGTCGCCGAGCCGATCAGCCGGTTGTCGGGCATCACGAAGTTCACGAGCACGTTCACGTCGAGCGCATCGCGCGTCTTCGACTGGTTCGCGAGAATGACGCCGTAGCTGACATCGGTTCCTCCGTAGGAGAGCACGCGGGAAGACCAGCCGGTCTTGACGACCTGCACGCTCGGCGGAAGGACCTGGCCGATCACGATCAAGCTCTTCGACGCACGGCCTGCACCTGCGCACGAAGCGGTCACTCTGGCGGCGCCGGTGTGCGCGTTCCGCGGAATCTGCCAGGTCCACGACGCGAGGTAGCTGCTGGATTTCACGGATGGGAGGCCCCGCTGCCTTGCGCCACCCTTGTAGCGGACTGCGAGCGAGCAGCGTGCGCCGTTCGGCTGGACCGCGACGTTGACGGTCGCACTGTTGCCCTGGACGACGCGTGAATTGCCGGCGATGAACTGCACTTTCTGGGCGCGGCCGCTCGCAGAGCCCGCGAAGGCTCCCACGACGGCGAGCGTCGCGAAGGCGAGGGGGAGGAGGCGTTTGAGTGAGATCATTGCTCGGGGCGGCGTTCCGAGGGCCTGCCTTAGGTTGTCGCTCGATCGGGCCGCCCGCCTGACCCTCGATCGAGTGATGTCAGCGTCGCCGGAGCGCTGCCTTCGCCGCGAGGTGCCCGCACATCCCGTGGACACCGCCGCCCGGAGGCGTCGAGGCGGAGCAGATGTAGAGCCAGGGCAGGGGCGTGGAGTACGGAACCCGCCGCAGCGCGGGCCGCGCGATCAGCTGAGCGAGCGTGTTCGCGCCGCCGGAGATGTCGCCGCCGACCATGTTCGCGTTCTCGGACTCGACCTCGGCGGTCGTACGTGTTGCGCATTCGAGGATGCGATTGCGGAAGCCGGGTGCGAAGCGTTCGATCTGCGCCTCGATGCGCGGCCGCATATCGAACGTCGATCCGTTCGGAACGTGGCAGTACGCCCACGCCGTGTGCTTCCCGTCCGGCGCGCGCGTTTCGTCGAACAGGCTCTGCTGCGCAAGCAGGACGAAGGGCCGCTCCGCGTGGCGGCCTTCCCAGGCTGCGCGCTCCGAGTCGGAGATCTCGTCGAACGTGCCGCCGAGATGCACGGTTCCCGCTTCCGCGACGTGCGCGGCGCGCCAGGGAATCGGTCCGTCGAGGGCGTAATCCGCCTTGAAGATGCCGGGCCCGTAACGCCAGCGCTCGAGCCGCCGGCGGTATCGGGTCGGCAATACGTCCCCGGCGAGCGTGACCAGCGCAGTCGGGCTCACGTCGCAGAGCACGAGATCGCTCGGCGGCAGGTCGCGCAGCGACGTCACGTCGTGTCCTGTCTCGATCGCACCGCCCAGTGAGCGAAGGCGCTCGGCGAGTGCGTCCGCGATTGCCTGCGAGCCGCCGCGAGGGAAGGGCCAACCCGACACGTGTGCGAGCAGCAGTAGAACGAGCCCGAACGACGCGCCTGCTCGTTGTTCGAGCGGCAGGAACGAATGGGCGGAGGCGCCGGCGAGGAGCGCACGGCCCGCCTCGGTCTTGAAGCGGCCGCTCGCCAGGCCGCGTGCCGAGCGGAGACCAGAACGCCCGAAGCGGCTGAGCGCAACGGGATGGCGGGGCAGCCGGGCGACCGGTCCGAGCAGTGTCGGCGCGAGCTCGTCCCAGTCCGCGACGAGCGGCTCGATCAGCTTTCGGTAGGCGTCTCCGTCGCGGCCGAGCGTGTGCGCGGTTTCCTCGACCGACCTGCGCACGAGGACGGCAGTGCCGTCATCGAGCGGATGTGCAAGCGCTACAGGCGGTTCGATCCAATCCAGCTCGAGCCCGAGCGAGCCGAAGAACGGCGAGACCGCCGCGCCTGGATGGATCGCCGAGCAGATGTCGTGTCGAAATCCCGGCAGCGTGAGCTCGGCCGTGCGCGTCCCCCCGCCGATCGTGGACTGGGCCTCGAGCACGCGCACCGAGCGCCCGGCCTGGGCGAGCGTGACCGCGGCAGCTAGGCCATTCGGCCCAGCGCCGATGACGATCGCGTCTCAGGCGTGCTTAGTTGCCGACGACCTGGACGAGCCAGCGCCGGTCACGCTCACGGTCGAGCTCGATGAAGAGCACGCGCTGCCAGGTGCCGAGGCAGAGCTCGCCGTCGCGCACGGGCACCGATTCGCCGGCCGTTCCGAGCAGCATCGCCATGCAGTGCGAGTGGCCGTTGCCGAAGTCCATGTCTTCGGGGCAGATGTTCTCGGTGCGCTTGTCCCAGTCGTCGTGCGCGTAGTAGGTCTCGCTCGGGACGAGGCGGCGGAGCAGTTCGGAGAAGTCCTCGATGAAGCCGCTCTCGAACTCGTTGACACGGACGCAGCAGGTGGTGTGCGGGGAGTAGATGCAGGCGATGCCTTCGGTGATGCCGCTCTCCGCGACCGCCTCGTTCACCTCGTCGGTGATGTCCCGCACGGAGAGCCCGCCGGAGGTTCTGAGCTCGGTCTGGTGCTGGTAGACCTTCACCGGCCCCATTTTGAAGGTTCCGGGGCCCCGCGTCCAAATTGAACTGTCTAGTAGCCGGGGGCCGTGGTGGTCGTCTGGCCGGTGTCGGTCTGCATCGGCGTGTTCCCGGTCGCTGGACCCCGCCGGCCGGAGTGCTGCCGCCGCAGGCAGCGAGGACGAAGGCGACCAGGACGAAGGCGAGAGGCAGAAAGACCAGGAGGCGGCGCATCTTCGGGTCGTACGGGAGGGCTCGCCGTTCGGTTTGCGAGGTACGGTAGGTCGGCTGCGGGCCCGTAGCTCAGCTGGTTAGAGCAGCGGACTCATAATCCGTTGGTCCCTGGTTCGAATCCAGGCGGGCCCACTTCGAAGCCCCGCAAGGCGCGAAGAGCATCAGTTTGCTGCTAACGAGCCATTAATCTGAAGCTCGTGTCGGTTTCGGCTATTTGCATTTCGCGCGCCGCCGGTGCAGGGGGTGAAGACGTCGGACGGTTGGTCGCAGACGCCCTCGGGTTCCGCTACCTGGACGAGGAGATCGTGCTCGCGGCAGCAGAGAAAGAAGGACTCGATCCAGAACAGCTGGCCAGGGTCGAGCGCAGCCGCAAGGGACTTTTGCGGCTGGAAGTCGACATCGTCACCGGTGGTGCTTTCGATGAGATTCAGCGATCGCTGATCCGCGGGGCCGTCGAGCAGGCGGCTGCAGCCGGGAAGGTCGTGATCGTGGCGCACGCGGCATCGCTCACCCTCGCCGGGGACGACCGTGTGTTGCGGGTGCTCGTCACGGCATCGCCAGAGGTTCGTGCAGGACGACTCCTGCAGACGGAGCAAATCGACGAGCACGAGGCGGCGAAACGGATCGATCGCTCCGACAAGGAGCGGGCGGCCTACATCAAGCGCTTCTACGGGGTCGATCGTGAGCTTCCGAGCCACTACGACCTCGTCGTCAGCACAGACCGTCTCTCACCGAGTGATGCCTGCACGCTCGTGCTCGATGCGGCAGCGGCGCTCAATTCCTAGTCGAAGACTTCCTTTCGGAGCGCACCTTTCGCGACTCGAATGCGTTTGCCAGTGACAGCCGGAGCCGACCGGACGATCCAGCTCTCCGACGGGCGCCGACTGGGTTGTGCGGAATTCGGTGATTACGCCGGCGCGCCCGTCATCTACTTCCACGGCTGGCCCGGAGCGCGAGTTGAAGCCCGCCTTGGAGACGAGGCGGCCAGGGTCAGCGGTGTGCGCCTGATCGCCATCGACCGGCCTGGAATGGGTCTATCGTCCTTTCAACCGGGTCGCGCCCTTGTCGATTGGCCCGACGATGTTGTCGAGGTGGCAGCGAGTCTGGGCCTAGACCGTTTCGCCGTTTTGGGGATCTCGGGCGGCGGCCCGTACGCCGCCGTGTGTGCCTGGAAGCTCGCTGATCGGCTCACAAACGCGGGGATCGTGAGCAGCCTCGCACCGTTTGACGTGCCCGGCGCGACCGCAGGCATGGGCCGGCGAAACCGCTTGGCATTTCAACTGGTGCGAAACCTCGGCGTCTTGCGGCGGATCTTGATGGCTCGCGTGGCGCGGTCGGTGTCGCGACAGCCAGAGCGGATCCTAGAGAGGGGTGTGACGGCTGCCGTGGACAGGCAATACCTCGACCGGCCAGGCGTGCGGAAAATTCTCGCTGAAAGCCTCTCCGAAGCATTTCGCGCCGGAAGCCGCGGGCCTGCCTGGGAGATGGGGCTCTACACGCGACCGTGGGCATTTCGCCTCGACGAGATCCGCGCACCCTTTCACCTGTGGCATGGGGAGCAGGACGTCAACGCGCCGATCTCCATGGGGCGTTATCTGGCGGCGACCATTCCCGGGTGTCGCGCCACGTTCTACCCCGGCGAAGCGCATCTGCACTTTGTAGACCGCCTCCCGGAGATCCTCGCCGCCCTGTCCGGTCGATGAAGCGTGTCTAACTCGTAGCGAGGTCGTCACTGGTAAGCCGCTCGCAAAGCACACGCATAAGTGCGAGTGCCGTGTCGGGCCGCTCGCGCAGAATCGCTTCGAAAGCCGGCTTGCGGATCTCGAGAACGCGGACATCTGACCTCGCACGGAGCGATGCGACACGAGGGCGGCTGGAGATGACCGACATCTCTCCAATGATGTCGCCGCTGCCGCGAACTGCCAGCGTTCGCCCGTCAGCGATCACATCGACATCTCCTTCGACGATGACGTAGGTCGTCTCGCCGGGCTCTCCCTCCGCGGCGATCAGGTCTCCTTCTGCAAACAAGTGCTCCTCCGCCGCCTCGGCGATTGGCTGCAAGTCTTGGGGAGGTAGGCCGGCGAAGAGCGGAGCCCTGCGCAGGAAGATGACACGCTCGACGAGGGGGACGGTGGTCTGTGTACGCGTCATGGTCTCTCCTTCCAGCGCTTCGCTCGCGAAGTTCGCGCAAGCACGAATCCACTGATCGTCGTCGCTTTGTAACTGCTCGAGTATGTGCGGGTTCCGCTCGCTGATCGCTGGCGGCTCCAAAAGCGCCAGTAAAGGACGGACGATCGTAGGCTCACCTACCGTCTCGATCACTTCGACGGCGTTGGCTCTCTGCGCGGGATCCGAAACGGTGAGGTTGTCGATCGCAGCCGAGGCGCTGGCCCGATCGCCGAGGAGGGCCGCAGCGCGCAACGCGTTGATCGCGCTCCGTACCGCACGCGCTCCCAATGAACGACGCAGGAGTTCGAGGGCATCGCCATCAGGCGGTCCGAGCGCATCCCGAAGGCGTATGTCCTCCAGGGCGCGGGCCACGGCTTCCGAGGCGAACCGGCGCAGCCGGTCGGCCGCGCCGTCGATTGGGAGCCGCTCGAGTGCCGTGAGCGCCTGCTCGCGGCGGTGATCAAAGAGTGCCTCCGAGACGGGATCGCACGCTGGTGCTCCGATCTTTGCGAGTCCTTCGACTGCGGCGGCACGCACGCGTGGGTTCTGATCGGCGAGAGCTTCGATGAGAGGCGCGACAGCGTTTTGCGGGGCTATGGCGGCGATTGCGCGCAGTGCCGCTGCTCGCACCTCCGCGTCCGGATCGGCGAGAGCGTCAAGAGCTATCGAGAACGCGTCGTTGCTACGCGCTGCCGCAATGCCGCGGAGCGCGGCGGCACGAACGCCCGAGCTCGGGTCGCTGGCGGCGCGGATGAGAATCTGCCTGGCGTCGTCGTCGTGCCCAATGAGAAGAGCAGCCGCCTGCCCGCGTACGGTCGGATCAGCGTCGGCAAGCAACGTCCTCTCGGGAGGAACACCGGCGTGTGCAAGGAGAGTGAGCGCCGCCCGACGCACGGCGACGTCTGGGTCGGAAAGGCACTGTCGGCCGGCCCCGACTGCGGAGGAGCCGCCCAGGCGGTCGAGCGATTCAAGCGCCTCGACCCTGACGTCTGCGTCATGGTCATCGAGCGCCAGAAGGAGAGCGGCCTGAGCGGGTTTGGGCTCGAAGTCTCCCAACGCGTGAGCTGCCAGGCGGCGTACGGCTGGATCGTCGTCGCTCAGCAGGCCTTCGAGGACAGTCAGGCTTGTCGCATCCGCGTTGAGCACAGCCGGTTGAGGCCCCTGCGGCGCTCCGAAAATCACTGGGCGTCCCTCGCGCAAGGCTGCGACCAATGCGTTCGGATACGCGCTTCGGATCTGCATCACTGACGCGACGGCGAGGATTGCACCGACGAAACCAGCGCCGTAGAGGATGTTCGGATGACCGAGTCGCTGGGCGATGAAAGCGACGAGACCAGCGAGGATCGTGCCGAGTTGCAGCGGCACCCCGTAAAGGAAGGCTCTCGCGTGGTCCCGCCGGTCGGCCGGAAAAGAGTTGATTAGGGCTTCCCAGGTGCCGTTCGCGCCTCCGTTGTCCCAGGCCACCTGGGCGAAGCGAAAGGCCAGCAGAATCGAAAAGCTCGCCGCCACGGCGGATACCGCAAAACCCACCACGTAGAGAATGGGGAGGACGAGCACGACGGTTGGAACACCGAAGCGCGCAAGCAACCGACTCGTGACGAGGAGCGAAATCAGGAAGGCGGCTGCCATCGCGGCCGCGAAGAAGACGCCGAAGAAGGCGGCCAGCTTGTCCGGGTCGGGGTGTCTCTCCACCGCCACCCTCGCAAAGGCCAGGTAGAGCAGGCTGAAGACAAGCGCGACGAGCAGGTTCGCCATACTCATCCACCGGAGCAGGCCAGACCTCAAGACATCGGTAAGGCCGCCCGTGAGATCGGATCCGCCACCCCTCGCCCGAGCCCGCGGAGGCGCCAGGGAGATGCCTTCTCTGCGCACGAGCCGCCAGGCAAGCCCGGTGGCGCCTGCGACCAGAATGGCCCATACGAGCAAGAGGTTCGCCGACCCGAGGGTCGCTGCGAGCGGTGCAGTCGCAACTCCCCCGACAACGAGACCCATGACACCTCCCGCAGCAATTACGGGGAAATAGCGCTTCGCTTGGCGCGTGTCCGCCACGAGCCCGGCGAGGCCCCAGACGGCAAGGATGAGTATCGACTGCGCGATGTTCCGAACCAGCCAGAGAGCCGCGTAAATCCAGGACGCTCCGGCCTCGAGTGCGGCTCGGCTACATAGCGCAGTCGCCAGAACCGCGACGAGAATGAGGAGAAATGCCCTGGCTCTTCCGGCTCGCGCCAGAAGAGTTGCGAGGCCGAGAGTCGTCGCGAACATCGCCACCCCGACCAGCGCGTACATGAGCGGGAGCTTCCCGACCCCAAAACGCGAGAAAAACAGAGCATCGATGGCGCTCTGAGCGACCATGACTCCTGCATCCGCAAGGAATGCGATCGCCACAAGGATGGCGACCGTCCGTCCCTCTCCGCGATGAAGTCGCAGTGTGGCGAGGGCACGCTCTGAGAGCACTCAGACCATCTCCGCGTCATGGACAACACCGTGGCGGGAGATGTCTGACGCGACGGGCCCGACCCGCCTGCTGCTGGCTCCTTGTCGCTGTCTCAATCCCGTAGGGCTTCGTAAAGCGTCACCGGCTGGGCGATTCCTTTCAGATCGAACTGGCCAACCTCGCGCACCTGAAAGCCCTCGGGCTCCACGCCACGAACGAGGTCCTCGCCCACGAAGACGCGGTTCGCAGACGCCTGCGCGGCAATCCGTGCCGCGATGTTCACTGTGCGCCCGAAGTAGTCGCCCTCGTCGTAGATCATCGGCCCGGCGTTCACCCCCACATGGGCGGGCGGAAGACCCCTCGGGCCGACGATGTCGACGATTTCCAGTGAGGCGCGCACTGCGTCGCCAGGGTCGCGGAAGTGGAAATGGACACCATCCCCGAGCATCTTGACCACGTCTCCGTGGTGCTCGGCGGCGACCTCGTTAACCAACTGCGCAAGACTGAGCGACACCCGTGCCGCTTCGTCGTCGCCGGACTCCTCGGTGAGCCTCGTATAACCGGAGAGATCGGCGAACGCTGCTGCCTCGATTCCCCGTGGGGAGCGCTGGCGGACACCAGCTTCCTCAAGTGCAGTCTCCACGTGCTCGAACTGATGTTCCGTCGAGAAGATCTCCGCGTGCCGTCGGTAGAGCCAGCCCAGCATCTCCTCAGTGGAGTGACCCATTCGTAGACCGACCTCGTTGATCGCGGCCTCATACGCCTCGTTGTCTCGAAGGCCCCGTCGGCGGAACGGTTCCTCGACGGTGTTGTGGAAATAGTGAGCCTGGAACTGCGCGACCCGCCTGGCGCTGTCTCCCAAGATTCTGACGGCGCGGAGTACGTCTCCCTCCCCGACACCGGCGCCGAACAGCACGGGGAGCGCCGTCAAGATTGGTTCGTCGTCTTCTCGAACGTACTCGTCCTCACGGGGTCGCGGCAGCCCAAGGCTCACGTACATGTTCTGCAACGTCTCGAGGGGGACACCGGTGTTCTCACTGAACTGCGCGAATGTGCGGTCGGTCCGGGGATGACGTCGCCCCGCGCTCTCCAGATAGCCCAGCGTGAGATGGCCCGAGGCGTGGGCGGAAGCGAGCGTCGGCGAATCCAGTCCTTTCGCGTCGAGTTCTACGAGCACCCGTGCCCGCATAACGTCGCGGCGACGGAACACACCGTCTTCGGGCACGAGAAGTCTGAGCTCGACGAGTTCCCGAAGGCGCTCGATGCCAATCCCCGCGCGCTCCGCGACCTCCTGTTCGGTTAGCTGGTCAGCATCTGTGTCGGCCAGGCTCGGTGCTCCATGCGCCGAGGGAGCGGAGATGAAGATGTCGCGGCAGGCTTCCGAGCAGAAGTAGTAGGTCTGCCCCTCTTGTTCTGCAATGGCAGCGGCATCGTCCGCCTCGATCCGCATGCCGCACACGGGATCGATCACGGTAGCCATTGCAGACTCCGCTTGAAGACGAGCGTTTCCACATTCCGTCGAGCCCGCCCAGGGAGCCGGCCGCTTTTGGGGAGTGGCGGGGTGCCGTTCATTGCTACCGCCTATCTTGTCAAGCGGCGCTCAGGCGTAGAACCGGCGGCCAACCTGAACGAAAACGCGCAGCGAACCGACCGGGCTCAGGTGCTAGCGTGGTTTGTAGAGACGGTCCGCCCCGGGACGTCCTCAACGTTCGCCGAAGGAGCCTATGGCCGGCTCGGCCGGGGCAAGCACCGTCGCCCATCCGCAAAATGAGAAGGAACCTGGCCGCGGCCACATTGGGCTTGTCGTTCTGGGCTCCATCGTGGGAGGGCTGATCCTGGGGTTAGTGCTCGTCCTCGGCGTGTTCAGTGGTGGACGTGAGGATGTGATCACGGGTGCAGCCCTCATCGCGCTCGCGTTCGGGATGCTGATGCTCGTCGAGTTAGCTCGTCGACGCACAGACCAACCTCAACCCTGGGCGCTCGTCCCAGGCCTGGCCCTCGGCGTCGCGGGCCTTGCGCTTCTCATTCTCCGGCCGGGTGATCGCGTCCTCGGCCTGCTGGGCTGGGTTTGGCCGCTTCTGCTTGCGCTCGTTGTCGTCTGGTCGGTGCGGGGTGCGCGCAGCTCTTTGCACAACTGGTCGCGTCGAGCGCTTCTCTATCCGGCATTCGCCGTTTTGGCGCTCGTCGCTATTGGCGGCGCATTCGAAACCGTCATGGAGGCGGCGACGAGCAACAACCCGCCTCCCGGCGGGCGCACTTACCTGGTCGCTGGTCACAGCCTGTATCTGCGTTGTACGGGTTCAGGGTCTCCGGTTGTGATCTTGTTCAATGGGCTTGGAGAGCGCACTCCGAGTTGGGCATGGGTGCGGGGAGAGGTCGAGCGTCAGACCCGGGTCTGTGTCTTCGATCGCGCGGGCCAAGGTTGGAGCGGAAGGGCGCCGGGTCGGCAGGACGCGCATCAACTCTCGGCTGATGTGCGCGGCCTTCTTGCGGCTGCCAATGTTCCCGGGCCATATGTTCTCGCCGGTCACTCAGTCGGCGGCACATATGCACTCGCCTACGCGTTGGATTATCCAAAGGACGTGGCCGGGGTCGCGCTGCTCGACTCGTCCACCCCGTATCAGTTCGACCTCTCGGCATATCGGAGCTTCTACTCCTTGTGGACTCGTGCGTCGGCACTCCTTCCGACGCTCGCGCGCGCAGGCGTCGCACGCGTCTACTCGTTCGCCAGCTTCAGTTCCTTCCCATCCGATGCCCGTCGTGCGCTGCGCGCGTTCAGTTCCTCGCCCCGTGAATTACGCGCCGATCGTGACGAGTTCGCGGAGTTGCGCACGGTCTTTCGTCAGGACAAGGCTCTTACAAGTCTCGGCGGTAAGCCGCTCTTCGTTCTGACAGCCGATATTGGACAGTTGTCGGGTTGGCCTGCAGCGCAGAAGAGGCTCGCGGGTCTCTCGACAAACAGCGTTCAGAAGACGGCCCACGGCGCGACGCACGCGGCTCTCCTCGAAGACAGGAACTACGCGGCTGTCAGTAGCCGAGCGATCGATGCCGTCGTCCGCGCCGTTCGCACTAGCAGTCCACTCGCGCGATAGACCAGCGATGCAGGCTCTTGATTTCAGCTTTTCAGTGGTTTATGAGTGAACCCTGATGCTGGTATGACGGTCGCCGCATTCACACGACAAGATCGTTCGACCTGGCGCATGCCGGTCGTCTGGGGGCTTGTCACCGGAGCGGCACAGGCTGCCTCTCCACTGGCCTTCTGGTGGCTCGATACGGCGACGGTCTACGCACTCGGTCTCGTCGCCATCGCCTTCATCTACATCGGCTTCGCCGTCGCCGATGGTCGACCAGAGGTTCTGGCCGTCGAGAGTGGCGTCGCGACGGTATTCGTCGTTGTCGCAGCGGCTGCAGTGACCGGCTCGCCCTGGCTACTCGTTGCTGGCCTGCTCGGACACGGCGCAAAGGATCTCTGGCAACACCGCACGCACTACGTCGCCAACACCCGTTGGTGGCCTCCGTTTTGCCTTGTCGTCGACGTCGCAGCGGCAGCCATCATCGCCGTCGAAATCATCGCGGGCGTCCACTTCCACCATTAGGAGCTCGCGTGTCGAAGTCGGAGTCGAGAGCTCGTTTCGATGTCGCCGTGATCGGCGCCGGCCAAGCGGGCTTGGCGATCGGCTACTTCCTCGCGCAGCAGGGCCGCAGGTTCGTGATCCTCGAGAGCTCCGATTCGGTCGGGTCCGCATGGCGTGATCGCTGGGACTCCTTGGTCCTGTTCACCTCGCGTCGCTACGACAGCCTCGCCGGACTGACCTTTCCCGGTGACCCTGACGGCTATCCGGGTCGCGCTGAGGTCATTGCGTACTTGGAAAAGTACGCGGCCTTCTTCGATCTTCCGATCGAGTTCAACAGTCGCGTTCGTTCCCTGACGAAAGAGGACGGGAGATTCGTAGTCGAGTCTGCCGGTCGCGTGATCGAGGCCGATCAAGTCGTGGTCGCCACGGGTCCCTTCCAGGTACCGAATCTGCCGGCCGTGTCTCGGCAGCTCGAGCCGGCGGTCTTCCAGATCCACAGCACCGGCTACCGAAGGCCGAGCGATGTGCCAGAGGGCGACGTCGTCGTGGTCGGCGGCGGTAACACCGGTTTTCAAATTGCGAAAGAGCTGTCGGCGTCACACAACGTCCGGCTCGCAATCGGCTCGCGACAGACACCACTGCCGCAGCGGATTGTCGGCCGCGATCTGTTCTGGTGGCTGACCAAGCTGGGTGTGCTCGAGAAGACGGTCGACTCGCGCATCGGACGGCGTGCCCGAGATCGGGACACGCTGATCGGATCGAGCCCGCGTGAACTCAAACGTCGGTACGGCGTCGGCCTCAAGCCTCGGGTCGTCGGCGCCTCCGGTCGCACGCTCTGCTTCGCCGACGGTACCGAACTCGAGGTCGATGCCGTGATCTGGGCAACGGGATACCGACCGGACCATTCATGGATCGATGCCGCGGTGATGGATTCAGAGGGAAGCGTTCGCCATCGTCGGGGAGTTACCGATGTTCCCGGCCTCTACTTCCTCGGTTTGTCGTGGCAATACACGCGGGGCTCTGCGCTCCTCGGCTGGGTCAAGGACGACGCCGAGTTCATCGCCGCGCAGATCGCCGCCGCCGCGACGACAATCACGTCTGAGGGCCGCCCAGAGCAAGACGAATCGCTGGGCGCCACACATGCAATTCGCGCCAGAGAGGAAACCTGAGCAATGCAGAAACACCACCATCACCAGGGACATGTCGCCACGGATTTTCCGACCGACACCGCGGGGCTCGTCGAGGCAGTCGGTTCTGAGGTAGTCGACCTTGGTGACGGTGACGAGGTCGAGCTCCGGATCGCGCCAGTCACAAAACGGATCGGCGATTCGACCGTGCGGATGCTCGCGTACAACGGCTCCATTCCAGGCCCGACGCTGCGCGTGCGGGAGGGCTCCGAGCTTGTCGTCAACGTCGCCAACGAGGCTGATCTCGACGCGACCGTGCACTGGCACGGGCTGCGCCTCGACAACCGCTACGACGGGACGCACGAAACGCAGGCGCCCATTCCCGTCGGCGGAACGTTCACGTACCGGATCGAGTTTCCGGATCCGGGCGTCTACTGGTATCACCCGCACATCCGCGAGGATTACGGACAGGAGATGGGTCTGTACGGGAACATCCTCGTGGTTCCTGCCGACCCCGATTACTGGCCGCCGGCGGATCGCGAGTTGCTGCTGACGCTCGATGACGTCTTGATCGAGGACGGCAAGATCGCCCCCTTCGGTCGCGAGGAAACGACCTACGCTGCCATGGGCCGTTTCGGCAACGTCATGCTCGTCGGCGGCGAGACCGACCTTTCGCTCGAAGCGCGGGCTGGCGAGGTCGTTCGCTTCTACTTGACCAACACTGCGAATACGCGCGTCTTCAACGTTGCCCTACCCGGTGCACGGATGAAGCTCGTCGGGGGCGACAGCGGCCGCTACGAGCTCGAGGAGCTCATCGAGTCGGCGATCTTGGCTCCCTCGGAGCGGTTGGTGATCGACGTGCTCTTCGAGGAAGCCGGGCAACACACCCTCGAACACCGAACTCCTGGACGGACGTACTCGCTGGCAACGATCGAAGTCAGCGCCGAACGGGCCATGCCGTCGCTAGCGGACCAGTTCGATTCGCTGCGCCACAACCCGGAGTGGGTGGCGGAGCGCGAGCGGCTGACTTCGTATTTCGACGCGCCGCCCGATAAGACACTCGCGCTCCTCGCCGAGATGGACATGGGTGTGCAGGAGGGACCGGTCGTCTACGCCTGCCCGATGCACCCGGAGGTAGTCAGCGAGGAGGGAGGCCGTTGCCCGAAGTGCGGAATGAAGCTGTTGGCTACGGCGGCGAGCGGCTATGTCTGCCCGATGCACCCCGACGTGGTCAGCGACAAGGCCGACCATTGTCCGAAGTGCGGAATGAAGCTTCTGCCCGCGGCCCTGGTCGCGCACAGCTCCGGGCACGGCGAGCATGGGCACGAGCACGGGCACGGGCACGGGCACGGCGAGCATGGACACGGCCACAGCGGGCACGGCGAAGATCACTCCAGCGAGGCGGAAGCTCACGATGGACACGGGCACCATGCCCCAGACGCTGACCACGACGATGAGCAAGGACAGCACGGCGAGCAGGCTCACGGGCACGGACATCATCGCCACGACACGCCTGGTGAAGCTGACGGGATCGAGTGGGAAGACGACATGGTCGACGTGAACCGGATTACGACGCCGGCAAACATGCATTGGAGCTTCGTTGATCGAGAGACGGGAGCCGCCAACCATGCAATCGACTGGCGCTTCCGCGTTGGCGACCAGGTCAAGCTGCGGCTCGTCAACGAGATGGACTCCGACCACCCGATGCACCATCCCTTCCATATCCACGGGGCGGGCCGCTTCGTCGTGCTAGCGCGTAACGGCGCCCGCGAGCAGAACCTGGTCTGGAAGGACACCGTGCTGGTGCGAACCGGCGAGACCGTGGACATACTTCTCGACGTGACGAACCCGGGCATCTGGATGGCGCACTGCCACATCGCCGAGCATCACGAGAGCGGAATGATGTTCAGCTTCAATGTGGTGCCAGCGGACGCCGACTGAACCGTTATGCCCTCGTCCTCGAGTTCCTAGGAACGTTTCGCGAAGAGGTGCCTGCGAGCGAGCTTCGACACGGTGTAGCCGGCACCCGCGATTCCGGCCAAGGCGACTCCGACGATGTTCGTCGTGACGCAGGTTCGGCAGGCGTTGCAGCAGACGGTGGCCATCGGGGCGTGTTCGCCATACTTTTCGGCAGCCCGAGCGACGGGTCCCGTCCAGATCATCTTCATGGCTCACCTTAGTCGGTGATGGGGCCGACGAGAGAATCGCGTGGAGCAGTCAGCTTATGGTGGCAAGGCTGCCCCGGTAGCCTTCTCCGGCCGATGAGCCACCCGCCCTCTTGCGACCGGGAAGGCCCGCACGTCGATGTGGCTGCATCGCTTGATGGACACGACCATGGCCATAACGAGCACGAGGAGCACGGACACTCCCACGGCCTAGTCGACCGTTCGATTCTGCGATCGCGGGCCGGAATCCGAGCCGTCTCACTGAGCCTCGCGATCTTGACCGTGACAGCGCTGGCACAGGGATTCATCTATACGCGAACGCTGAGCGTTGCTCTGCTGGCCGACCTCATCCACAACTTCGGCGACGCTCTGACCGCAATCCCGCTGGGCATTGCGTTTTACCTTCGCAGTGCGCGCGGGGAGCGCCTAGCAGGCCTAGCAGTGGTGCTTGCGATCTTCGTCAGCGCGCTCGTTGCGCTCGGCCAGACGATCGAGCGTCTGATTAACCCGCGATCGCTCTCACATCTATGGCTACTCGCCGCTGCCGGCATCGTAGGTTTCATCGGGAACGAGGTCGCCGCGCGAGTACGGACCAGGGCTGGACATCGGCTCAACAGTCCTGCGCTCATTGCCGACGGCAATCACGCGCGGGTCGACGGTTTCGTCTCCCTCGGGGTGCTGGCCAGCGCGTCGGTCGTGGCGCTTGGCCTCGACATTGCGGACCCATTGATCGGCCTGGCGATCACGATTGTGATCCTCAAGATCACCTGGGACTCGTGGCACACCGTGCGCGCCGATCCGGCGAGCCACCACTAGACAGCCTGAGTCGCGGCCTCCTCGCCGCTGGGGTGCGAACGGGGTGAGAACATGACCCACCGATACCGACCGAAATGCGAGCGAGACGGGTGGTTGCCCAAATCCCGCAAGAAGGCCGTTTCACCTGACCGACCGAAACGTGCCGAGACGCCGGGGGCAATCTCATAATCCGTTGGTCCCTGGTTCGAATCCAGGCGGGCCCACTTCGCCACCGGCCGACTCCCGCTAGACGGACCGGCCCCGACGCGAGATCATGCTGGCGATTGTTCGCCGAGACGCGCTGAGGGGAGGAGACGATGGCCGATCGTTGGACGCTTCGTGGTGTGGAGTACGTGAACTGCATCTGCAACTGGGGTTGCCCGTGCCAGTTCGGGGCACCCAGCACGCACGGGTACTGCCAGGCCCTGGTCACCGGTCACATCGACGAGGGGACCTTCAACGAAACGAAGCTCGATGGGCTCGACTGGGTCCTGCTGATGGCGTGGCCCGGCGAGATTCCGCAGGGCAACGGGAAGCAGCAGGCGATCATCGACGAGCGGGCCGATCCGGACCAGCGGGAAGCGCTCAGGAAGATCCTTCACGGCGAGTCGACCACTCCGGGGGCGACGCACTTCTTCGTCTACAACAGCACGATGTCGACGGTGCTGGACACGCTGTACGAACCGATCGAGCTGTCGATCGACGTCGAAGCTCGAACGGCCAACGTGAAGATCGGAGAACTTGTCGAATCGGTCGGCGCGCCCATCATCAGCGCCTTCACCGGCGAGCCAGTGAGGGCCGAAATCAGTCTTCCGAACGGATTCGAGTACACGCTCGCCGAGATGGGGAACGGCAACACGAAAGCGCGAGCCGGGATCGACCTCGATTTCGAGGACACGTACGGACAGTTCAACGTCCTGCACATGAACCAGGACGGCGTCATCCGCTGACCAGCGTGCAACCGACTGCTCACCCGATGGAGGCGGTCTCGCCGAGGCGGGGAATCCGTCGTGATCGCTGGTTCATCCTCGCGGGTCTTGGCGGCGTCACGGTGGCCGCGTGGGCGTTCCTCGCTCTTGACGCGCTGCCGATGCCGGCTGGAACGTCCGACGGCTCGATGATGGGTGATGCAATGGTCCGCGTGCAGCCGTGGGCCGTGGCGCAGCTCGCACCGAGATTCCTGATGTGGGCGGTGATGATGGTCGCGATGATGCTGCCGACGGCGGTCCCGATGACGCTCGTTTACGCCGCGGTGGCCCGCAAGGCGGCACGGGAAAACCGTCCGGTGGCTCCGACCTTCGTGTTCGTCGCGGGCTATCTCGCGATCTGGATCCTCTTCAGCGTCGCGGCGACCGCGTCCCAGAGCGGTCTCGACCACTGGGCGCTCCTGTCACCCTCGATGTCGTCGGCCAGCCCGTACCTCGGAGGGGGTCTGCTGATCGCCGCCGGCATCTACGAGCTGACGCCCTACAAGCACACCTGTCTCGCACACTGCCGCGCGCCCGCCCACTTCATCTCGCAGAAGTGGCGCAGCGGGTTCCCCGGTGCGTTTCGCATGGGCCTCGGCCTCGGAGCCTATTGTCTCGGCTGCTGCTGGATCTTGATGGGCCTGTTGTTCGTCGGCGGCCTGATGAACCTGCTTTGGGTCGCCGCCATCGCGGCATTCATCCTGCTCGAGAAAACCCTGCCGCTCGCCGAGGTAGGCGCACGTCTCGTCGGCGCTGCGATGATCGTCGTCGGCCTAATCAGCGTGTCGGGCTTGGCGCCGCTCGGCTGAGCAGGTCTTCGAAGACGACCAGGCCGAACAGGACGGCGGCCGCGCCGGACCAGATCGCGAGCGCAACAAGAGCTCGCACCAGCTCCGCGGGAAAGATCGATAGAACGACACCGTGCAGAAACACCGGAGCCTTCGTCAAGGCGGCCCCGAGACCCAGCAAGCCGAGCGCACCGCCGGCGATCCCCCGAGCGCCCGCCGACCCGCGCGCGATCACTCCGACGCCGACGAGGAGAAAGGCCGCCTCGTTGCCGAGCTCGATCCACTTTCCGTTCGAGGCGTACGTGTCGAGAGCGAAGCCCACTCCTGACGCGATCAACGCACCGCCGGCAACAAGGCCGAATGCGATCGCCGCCCGGCGGAAGGCTGTCCGTCTGAAATAGATCAGCAAAGAGAGCAACACGAACGGCAGACCGAGGGCGAGCCAGGGCCACCGCGCCGGCTTTGGCACCCGCCACAGCTCACCTTCCAGCCGTACGCGCTTTCCGTCGACGACGAGCGGAATCTGCCAGCGGGCTCGCTCGACACCAGGTGGCAACGCCCGCACCCGGTTGTCGTGCCACGTGACGCTTCGTCCTCTCGAAAGACGCTTCCAGCCGACGGAACGGAGCGGTAGGCCGCTCAGCAGCCCTGCTCCTCCTGACGTCGGCGCGTACGCGTTCACTTCGACACCCCCGGCAGCGACGCGCACGAAGGGCTCGTGGAGGTATCCGAGCACGATCGTAGTGTGGCCGGGTGCGACCGTCAGGCGAATCGCGCGGTCACTCTGGAAGATCCGCGCCGCTATCACACCACGCAACGCCGAAGGCAGCGCAAAGACGCGTGTGCGGTAGTCGGTTGCGATCGTTGCGGAGCGAATGTGAGCACTCGCGGCCGGCGGCGCCGAAAGTGCAGCCGCAGCGAAAACGACGAAGCAACACGTCGTCGAAACCGGAACGCGGTGTCGAAGGGGTCTCACGTGAGTGCAATTGCGGATCGACCTGGACGCCGACTATATGCCCGGCATGGCCGTGTTCAGACGAGCGTTACCGGCAGGCCGCGACCGCGCGCAACAGGATGCGGACCATTCGCTGCCTGTCGTGCAGGTAGAACGTGGTGATCTGCCGGAACGAGTAATGCGCCTCCAGCCAGTGCAGCTCGCAACGGCACGCCGTGACGTTCCCATGGCTAGTGATCTTGCAATTCGCCAGGAACGCGCGTTCCTGGATCGCCGGCCAGCGTGAGGTGGTCGCCGTACCTGCGGGTGCCGTGAAAGCGCCGAGGCCGAGGGCGAAGAGCACGAGGATGAGGGGAAGGGAGCGTTTCATAACGGCCAATCTTGGTTCGGGATCGGCGAGGCCGAGAGCGGCGCCGATGCCCCATTCGAGGCAAAGAGCGACGAACGACGGTTCTCACGATCTCGTAGAAACCCGCAAGCGCTTTGGGCGGCCGCACGGACGACGGCGCGCCCGGTCGCTCCTAGGTTGGAGAGGAGCCACCGAGAGGAGCCCGACAGATGTCTGCGATCCAGGAACGGCCACGGACGAACGGAGCGACCCAGCTACCCCCGACAGGCCCGCCGCCACGCCGCCCGTCGACCGACATGAGCGGCTACTGGGCCGCGTTCGCCCTCATTCTGGGCCTGCTCGTTCCTGTCCTCGGCGGAATCGCCATCTGGATGGGCGTCTCAGCTCACAATGCCCGCAAGGACGCCAACAAGGCGGTTCAGGCAGTCGCATCCGGCTCGGCCATGCCCGGCATGGACACAAGCGGCAGCGGCAACCTCCAAAGCTTCGCGGGACAGGGGCCAGCGAATGCTGCGGCACTCGCTGCAAAGCACGTTCCCATGAACGCTGCGCTTCCGCCCGCACCCGCGGGACCGGTTGCGCGCGTCCATCTTGTTCTCGTCGACAAGACGATCGAGATCGCGCCCGGCATCAAGTACAGCGCCTGGGCCTTCAGCGGCGGCGCGCCGGCGCCGTTCATTCACGTCAGGCAGGGCCAGCGAGTCGAGCTGACGCTCACGAACAAAGGCGTGATCCCGCACTCCGTCGACTTCCATGCAGCGCGCATCGCCCCGAACGTCGCCTTCCGCGACGTGCAGCCCGGCGAGTCGATCCACTACAGCTTCGTCGCGAGCGATCCCGGAGCCTTCATGTTCCACTGTGGAACGAAGCCGGTGCTCGCACACATTGCGAACGGCATGTACGGCGCGATCATCGTCGAGCCCCGCGTTCCGCTGCCGCATGCCGACAAGAACTATGTGCTCGTCGCCAGCGAGTGGTACCTCAGCTCGGCCGGTTTCCCCAAGCCGGCAACCCTGAACATGGCGAAGGCGCAGCGACAGGAGCCGGACTGGGTGACCTGGAACGGCTACGCGGGCCAGTACGTCTCGCATCCGTTGACGGCCGACCCGGGGCAGACGGTCCGCTTCTGGGTCGTCGACGCCGGACCGAGCTACGACACCGACTTCCATATCGTCGGAACGATCCTGAACCGCGCATGGATCAATGGTGACATGACGCAGTTCCAGCGCAACATCCAGACCGCGCTCGTCCCCGCGGGCGGCGGCGGTGTCTTCGACGTGAAGATCGACCAGCCCGGCCTCTACCCGTTCGTGAGCCACTCCTTCGCGAGCGTCGACCTCGGACAGGTCGGGCTGCTCAACGTCGGCAACGTCAAGGGGACGATGAGCCACTGAGCTGACCGAGCGCGGACCGCACCGCGCGGTCGAACGTCGTCAGCTCAAGAGGAATCAATTCGCGGATCCTGTCGTCGTGGGCGATCGTCTCGTTGCGCAGGCCCTCGATCAGCGGCCGCGCCACGCCTGCCTTGACCGGCGTCACCACGTGCAGCCACAACGAGGACAGGTACGGCGTTAAGCACAGGCACCTCGAAGATGAAGGGATGCTTGCCGCGGAGCTCGGCGATGCGTTCCATCATCTCGCGGTAGGTCATCACCTCCGGGCCGCCCACGTCGTAGCTCTCGCCGAAGGTCTCCTTCACGCCGCACACGCCGGCGAGGTACGCGACGACGTCGGGCAGCGCGATCGGCTGCGTGCGCGTCGAGACCCACTTGGGCGTGATCATCGCCGGGAGCCGGTCGACGAGCGCGACGATCGTCTCGAAGGCGGCGCTCTCGCGGCCGATGACGATCGCCGCGCGCAGCGTCGTGACGGGAACGGACGTGGCTGCGAGTCGCTCTCGCGTCTCCTGCCGACTGCGCAGGTGGGACGACAGGTCGGCGGAGTCGTCGCCGAGCCCGCCGAGATACACGAGCTGCTTCACGCCTGCGCGCTCGGCTTCGCGTGCCGTCGTTTCCGCCGCGAGCTGGTCGCGCTGCTCGAAGTCGGTGCTGCCGAGCGAATGCACCAGGTAGTAGACGACCTCGGCGCCTTCGAGCACGCTCGCGACTGAGCCCGCATCCGTCGCATTGGCCGTCTTCCACGTCACAGTGTCGGTCGAGTCGCGCCGGCTGCGCGAGATGCCGACCACGTCGTGCTCACGCGCGAGCTCATGAACGAGCGGCGTGCCGATCGTGCCGGACGCGCCGAACACGACGACCTTCACGACCCGGCCTCGGCGATCAGGCGCTTGAAGTACCGCCGGCTGACTGCGACGTGGATCCTGCTCTGCACGTGGCTGTAGAGCGCACCGGTCCAGTCGGGCTCGCCCTGACGGGCTGCGAGCCGGGGAAAGAAGCCGGTGATCGTCGAGCGCATGCCCGGGCGGGGCAGGCTCGTCTGCGCGAACGTGATCTCTCCTGCGGCGCGCCGGGCAAGCAGGCCGCCCACGATCGGGTACCGGCACGCCACGAGCTCGTCGCTCACCTCCACCGTCGGCGGGCCGAAGCGCAGCAGCGACGGTCCCCGGCCGGCGAGCCTGAGCTCCAGCGACGTCCCTCGCCTCCGGCCACGCACGAGGCCCCAGGTGATGCGCTCGACCTCTCGCCAGTACGCCCAGCCGAGCCGTTCGGCGCCGGCGGCCGAGAACTCCACGACCGGCCGGGTGAGGAGCACGACCTGCTCCGACTCGACGGCACCGTCGTCGGTCTGACGCTGCCGCGTGTCCCATCCCTCCATGGCTTTCACGCTAGACGAACCTCCCCCCGGCCGGAGGTCGCGATACAGTCGCCGCGCCATGACGCGTGTCTCGATCCTGCTCGTCCTCGGCCTGCTCGCGGCGGGCTGCAGCTCCGGGGAGCCGTCCGCGTACAAGGCCGAGCCGACGGCGAAGTGCCTGCGGGGTCAGGGCTTCGACGTTACGACGGACGACTCCAAGGTCGGCGTGATCGCGGCCAACGCGCCGAACGGCGGTCTGCGGATGAACGAGCCAGGGAACGCGCTCACGGCCGCGTTCGCCCAGAACTCCGACGACGCGATCCAGATCGCCGCGGCCTTCAAGCGGTTCGCTCCGAAGAAGCTCCGGCCGCACATCCTCGACGTCATGCGGACGGAGAAGAACGCCGTGCTCCTGTGGACGGTCACGCCGCCGCAGGAAGAGATGAACAAGGTGTTTGCCTGCCTGAAGGGCTGAGCGCTCAGGCTAGAGGCTTGATGTGGAATCGGCGCGCTGTGAGGGCGCCTCAGACCAAGCGGGGGCGTGTCGGCGTCCGCAGGCCAGGCTGGTGAGCCTGGTCAAGGGCGACGGCGCGGCCCCGCGCCGCGTCTGGGGCGGCATCGCAGCATCGACCGCGTTTCACATCAAGCCTCTAGTATCCCGGCGATGGTCGAGATCGGGACGATGCGAGTCAAGAGCGGCCTCGCCGAGATGCTCAAGGGCGGGGTGATCATGGACGTCACCGACGCCGACCAGGCCCGGGTCGCCGAAGAAGCGGGCGCCTGCGCGGTGATGGCGCTCGAGCGCGTTCCCGCCGACATTCGCGCGGAAGGCGGAGTCGCTCGCATGGCCGACCCGGACAAGGTGATCGAGATCCAGGAGGCCGTGTCGATTCCGGTCATGGCCAAGGCGCGCATCGGCCACTTCGTCGAGGCCCAGATCCTCCAGGCTCTGCAGGTCGACTACATCGACGAGTCGGAGGTGCTGACGCCCGCCGACACCGCGCATCACATCGACAAGTGGAAGTTCACGGTTCCGTTCGTCTGCGGCTGCACGAACATCGGCGAGGCGCTACGGCGCATCGGCGAAGGCGCCGCGATGATCCGGACGAAGGGTGAGGCCGGCACCGGCGACATCGTCAACGCCGTCACCCACATGCGGTCGGTCTTCGGCGCGATCAAGCGGCTTGGCGCAATGGATCCCGACGAGCTGTACAGCGAGGCGAAGAACGTCCAGGCGCCGGTCGAGCTCGTGCGCTGGGTGGCCGAGAACGGCCGCCTGCCGGTCGTCACGTTCACCGCCGGCGGCATCGCAACTCCGGCCGACGCCGCTCTCTGCATGCAGCTCGGCGCCGACGGCGTCTTCGTCGGCTCCGGCATCTTCAAGTCGGGCAACCCGAGCGAGCGGGCGAAGGCGATCGTCGAGGCGACGACGCACTTCGAGGACGCGGAGATCCTCGCGCGTGTCTCGCGTGGGCTCGGCGACGCGATGAGCGGCCTCTCGGCCGCAGCGCTCAGGCCCGAAGAGCTGCTCGAGACGCGCGGCTGGTAGGCGAAGGGCAGCCCGCGGCCGAAGCCGCGAGCCGCCCTGCGAACTACTAACTAGAGAATCCCTCTCGCCTGGAACGCCGCGCGCACCGTGGTGGCGGTGGCGTTGCCGTAGAGGGTCTTCGCCGTGGCGACCGTGCGGTTCGCCAGGTCGACCATGGTCGTGCCCGGGAAGTTGATCTGGGCGTTGAGGATGATCGTGTCCGCGAGTACATGCCCCAGGCTCCGGTTGATCGTCCAGAGTGCCTGCGACCAGATGCGACCGTCGTCATGCACCTCGCCGTCGAGGTCGTTCGGGTAGTGCAGGTTGGAGTCGAGCCGCCGCAGACAGTGCGGAACGGTCGACGTATACGACGTCGCGTCCCAGTCCATGACGCACGCCAGCGGCTCGCGCTCGGGCACGCCGAGGCGGTGCGCCATGACGTCTGAGAAGTCGACGGCCCAGTAGTCGCCGAAGGCCTCGCTGATCGCGCCGGCTTCCTCGCTGCCGAAGACGAAGCCCGACCCGTCGTGGATCGCGTGGCCGTACTCGTGCAGGATCACCTCGGCGTCCTCCGCGTCGTCGACGCCGCCCTTGCCATAGCGGATCTCGTCCTTCGGATGGTCGGTCTCGAACGAGTTGTCCTGGCCCCACTGGTTGATGCGGACGTCCTGAGACTCCTTGTTCACCGGCGGGTACTTCGTGCCGAAGCCGAGGCTCTGGATGTACTTCTGCGACTCGGTGATCCAGTAGTACGCCATCACCTGCTCGAACTCGTCCTGGTGGCGCGTGTAGACGAAGGTGTTGGTCGGCGAGTACGCCGGGTTACCCGTCTCGCTGACGACGTTCGCCCAGTCGCCGCGCAGATAGCCGCTGCCGTCCAGATTCGTCAGCGTCACGGTGTGGTACGCCGCGGCAGGCACGGCGGCGTCCGAATCCTTCTGGTCGGTCAGCGACTCGTCACCGAGCGACTGCACGGGATTCGGGACGAACACGCTTCCCGTTCCCGTGGTGCCGCCCGGCCCGGGCTTCGCTGCCGACAAGCCCACGAGCACCAGTGCAAAGAGCGCCGCAGGCATGAGTAGCCACAGTCGTTTCACGCATTCTCCTCCCCTAGATCCCCGGAACCGGGCTCAGAATAGTCGAACCTACACCTCGCCTCAAATGGTCTGCCTGACTACCATTTCCCGCATGAAGATCGGGGTTCTCGCCGTCCAGGGCAACTTCCGCGAGCACCTCGCGATGCTCCGCCGGCTCGGGGCCGACGCGGTCGAGGTCCGCAAGCCCGAGCAGCTCGACGGGCTGGACGGCCTGGTCGTTCCCGGGGGCGAATCCACCACCTTCATGCGCCTGATGCGCCTCTACGGCCTCGACGAGGCGATCCGCGCCTTTGCGGGGCCGATCCTGGGCACCTGCGCGGGGATGATCGTCCTCGACCGGAATCATCTCGGCCTGATGGACGTCGAGGTCGATCGCAACGCCTACGGGCGGCAGGTGGCGAGCTTCGAGGCCGACCTGGCGCTCAAAGGGGAGACCGAGTCGCTGCGGGGAGTCTTCATTCGCGCGCCGCGGCTGCGGGAGCGTGGGGAGGACGTCCAGGTGCTGGCGGAGCACGACGGCGAGCCGGTGCTCCTGCGGGAAGGAAGGTTCCTCGTTGCCGCATTCCATCCCGAGCTGACGGAAGATACGCGCGTGCACGAACTGTTCCTCGACGGAGTGCGGGAGGCGCTGAGTGTCAGGGCATAGCAAGTGGTCTTCGATCAAGCACAAGAAGGGCGCCGCCGACGCGAAGCGGGGCAAGTTGTTCTCGAAGCTGTCGCGCGCGATCATCGTCGCCGCGAAGGAGGGGGGTCCCGATCCGTCGGGGAACCTCGCGTTGCAGAACGCGATCGAGAAGGCGCGCTCCTACTCCATGCCGAAGGACAACATCGAGCGCGCGATCGCGCGCGGCTCCGGCGCAGACTCGGACGCCCACGCATTCGAAACGGTCGTGTACGAGGGCTACGGGCCGAATGGGGTGGCAGTGATCGTCGAGGCGCTCACCGACAACCGCAACCGCACCGCGTCCGATGTCAGGCACGCGTTCGACAAGCACGACGGAAACCTCGGCACGTCCGGGGCCGTAGCGTGGCTCTTCGAACGGCGCGGTCTGGTCGTCGTCCCCGCTGAGGGAGTGGACGAGGACGAGTTGACGCTCGCCGCTGCAGAAGGCGGTGCAGACGACGTCTCGCTCGACGGCTCCGTCTTCGAGGTCGTCTCCGCTCCGGAGGCTCTGACCTCGGTGCGCGAGGCAATCGAAGGAGCCGGGTTCAGCGTCGAGTCGGCAGAGCTGACGATGGTGCCGAAGACGACCGTCGAGGTCGACGACGAGTCGTCGGCCAAGAAGATCGTGCGGCTCATGGAGCAGTTGGAGGACAACGACGACGTCCAGGACGTCTACGCGAACTTCGACATCCCGGAGCGCGTGCTCGAGACGGTCGCCTCGTAGCGACGAGTGAGAGCTAGCCGCCGGGAAGCTGCGAGCTCGGCAGCGGATTCGTCGGCGGTGCGACGCTGACCGCTTCGTTCGGGTGCGAGACCGCGAGCTCGAAGTCGATCTTGGCGCCTACGACGTTTCCCAGCACTCGCCGCAGCGACTCCGGCACCGCGAGGCCGAGGTCGGCCTTCAGCAGCAGGCGTCGTAGCAGGTGGTCCTTCGTGCCGGACCAGAGGTCGAAGCTCGACGACTTGACCGCGTCCTCGAGCTTCTGCGCCTGGTCACCCTCGAGCTTCGGCGCATCGCGGCCAAGCTGGCGCACGAGATCGAGCAGGCCGTTGGCCGCGGCGACGAGGTCGAGCGGGCCCGACACGTGCGTGGTCGCCGCGCCGCCGACGTCACCACCGTCGGAGACGGTGGGATCCTTCACCCAGTTGTCGATGCGCAACTGACCGAACGTGCTCGAGTCGCTCGAGCCACCCGCTGCCTGACGCAGCGAGTCCGAGGCCGCGGCCGGCAGCTCGTACGCCTTCCCGTTGACCTCGGCGTAGGCCTTCGCCCCTGTGGAGATAAACGTCGCGGTGGCTTCGTGCGCACCGGCGATCTGGGTGTAGGCGATCTTCGCGACCGGCAGCGAGCCCTTCCGCAGGGCGAACGGACCGTGCAGCTCGAAGCCGATCCGGCCCTTCGTGCCCGTTCTCGGTGACACGACCAACCGTAGCGTCAGGTCGCCGCTGCGCAGCTTCCCGAGGTTACCGGCGGTGTCCGAGAGGACGCCCTGGGCCTTGCTTCCCCCGCCGCAGCCTGCGAGCAGGGCGACGAGGGCGATCAGAGACGCTGCGCGTCTCACGGCCCGGATGTCGTGGTGGCCCCGGTGGTGGACGTGGTCGGCTCTGTGGTCGTCGTCTCCTCGGTGGTGGTCGGAGTCGTGGTGCTGGTCGTCTCCGGCGTTGTCGTCGTGGTGGTGCTGTCCGTCGTTGTCGCGGTTTGGTCGGGCTTCGACGGACCGACCGCGACGAGATGGTTCTGGAGCACGTCGGCCATGCGCGCGGCAATGTCGTCGAGCATCGCCTGCAGCTGCTCGAGTGTCAGGTCTTGCTTCTTCAGCGAGTGCAGCTCGCGCCTGATCTCGGAGAGGATCTTGTTGCCCTGGGCGTCGAAATGCACGGCTCCACCGGTGCCGAGGACGAACTGGTACGCCTCCGCCACGGCCACGCACGTCGTGCAGTCCTGGTTGTAGGCGATGGCGATGTTGGTCGGGGAGACGACCGACGCGTCGCTCTCCACGAGGACGATCTCGAAGGCGATCGCGACAGATGCACAGTCAGTGCAGCTGTTGTACGCCACCGCGGCGTTCGTCTCGGTGACGACGTCGCTCATGACGTGCCTGATCGCGAAGGCGACCTTGAACACCGTCGTTCCGTCCTTCGTGTTGACGGCGACGGCGGCGTTGTCCGCCGCAGCCTGGCCGGGCCGGGCCGCGGACAGGCCGCAGGCGACGAGCGCTGCGATCACGATTGCGAGTAGTCGTCGTTTCATTGGCTTCAGCCCCTTACGGTGTCGTAGTCGTAACTGCCGGTGTCGAAACAGTCGCCTGGACGGTGACCGCCGGCGTCGAGGTCGTGTCGCTCGGAGTCGTCGCCGTCTGCGTGGTCTGCGTCTGGGTCGTCTGCGTCTCGGTCGTCGAGGTAGTGGTCGACGTCGTCGTTGTCGTTGTGTCAGTCGCCGGTGTTGCAGGCGCGGGTGCCGTCGGCTGCGAGCTCAGCAGCGGCGCGCCGCCGAGCGCGGCCTGGCGCTGCGGCGTCAGTCCGGGGCGTCCACTGGAGACGTGGGCGAACTGCTGCACGGCCCCCTGGATCGTGCCCTTCTCCCCTGGCTGGATCGGGCGATAGTCACCGTTCGGCCACCAGATGTAGGCGAGGAACGCCGCTGCGCCCGACGCCGCAAGGACGACTGCGCCACGTGCCGCCGGATGACCCTCGGTTCGTCCCCAGACGACGCCGCCCAGCCGCCGTACGAGCATCCAGAACGTGACGACGATGCCGACTGCCGGCAGGACGAGGATGAGCATCTGCAAGATCCCGATGACCCCGTGGAGCGCGCTGCCGCCGCTGAAGTCGTGCTGCACCTTGTGGTACTGCACGAAGAACGAGTCGTAGGCGGTGCTGAAGATGCGCGGGGCGTTGATCACCATCATCCCGAACATGAACAGCAGCAAGGGGACGACGGTCAGCACGTAGAGCGTGACCACACCGCGGACCCAGGGCTTCAGCTCCGTGACGCGGTCGCTTGCCTTCTTCCACGGCAGCAGGCTCGCGAGGGTCGGCTTGATCCGCGAGAACATGTCGGGCACGCCGGTCAGGTCGCTGACGATGTAGTAGCCGTCGAGCCGAATGAACGGCAGGAACTGGTGGATGATCTCGAGGTGCTGCAACGGAATGATCAACAGCAGCGGCTCGTATCCCGTCAGCGCGTAGGCGCCGGCCGTCATCAGGATGAACACGACGTTGAAGTAGACGCCGCCGAGATCGGTGCGAAGCCGGCCGCCCTTGCCCAGCCGGTACGCGTCCGTGACGTCCGTGTAGAAGGCGGGCCAGACGATGTAGAGGCCGGCTCCCATCGCGCCCGGCCGTGCACCGCCGTAGGCGCAGGCGGTCGCGTGGCCGCATTCGTGCAGGGCAGCGGAGAGGATGACGAGCCCGAGCATCATCATCAGCAGGACGGGGCTGTAGAGGACGTCGCGCAACGACTGCGCGACCCCGTGGAAGGCGAACAGCCAGACGTCGAGTGCCACCAGTCCGCCGAGCACCGCCACGATCACGGGCGGCAGAAACAGCGGCTTGAAGACGGTGGTGATCGCGTTGACGACGCGCTCCGGCACGAGCGCTGCCTTGAGCTTGAGCGCAAGCATCGGATCGGCCTTCTCGACGTCGGGCTGCGATCCGTCGGCGCCGGCGATCACTCCGAGCGGCCGTAGGCGCTCTTCGACGAGCTGGTGCACGTTGTCGGCGCTCACGCCTCGCTTGATCGCTTCGCTGACCGCAGCGGCGATCTCTTCCTCGGTCCGCTGGCCGTCGGCGGCCTCGGCGATCAGGTACAGGAGCGGCGCGAGCTGCACTACCTGACCGTCGGCTCGGCGCGCGATGTAGGGCGCCTCCTTGAAACCGGAGCCCTCGTACTCGCCGATCAGCTCGACGCCATCGGCGACCGTGGGCCGTTCGTCGGTGTGGGCGCCGGACGACGGTGGCGCCTGATCGGCTACCGGCAGGACTTCGGTCTTCTGTTCGTCTGTCGTGGAAATGGTCATCTCCCCTTGTTAGACACGTGAGGGGCGGCTAGAACCGCCCCTCACGCAAGCGCGTTCATCCCGCAGATCAGTTGCTCTGCGTGATGTCGACGTTCTGCTGGGCGTTCGCATACGCGATTGAGTTGTCGCTCGCCACGTTGAGCGCGGCGGCGAGGTTCACCGGTGCGGCTACGTTGGCGTTGATCAGCGACATCGCGGCACGCTCCGGCAGCTCTTCACCGGCAAGGGTGTTGAGCTCCTCGTGCGTGAGCGAACGGTACTCCTGAGGGGTCTTGTCGCCCATCGTCGAAACCCCTAGTTGCCCTGGGTGATGTCGCCGGTCTGGACGGCGTTCGCGTACGCGACCGAGTTGTCCGAGAGGACGTTGGCCGCGACGGCTGCGTTGATCGGTGCGGCCACGTTCGCGTTGATCAGCGACATCGCGGCGCGCTCCGGCAGCTCCTCGCCGGCGAGCTCGTTGAGCTCCTCGTGCGTGAGATTGCGGTACTCAGGTGTGTTGCCCATGTGTCCGTGCTCCTTCCGCTAGTTGGTCTGCGTGATGTTGGCGGTCTGCTCGGCGTTGGCGACCGCGGTGGAACCGTCGCTCAGCGCGTTGAGCGCGACGGCTGCGTTCACCGGTGCGGCAACGTTCGCGTTGATCAGCGACATCGCGGCGCGCTCCGGCAACTCCTCGCCGGCCAGCTCGTTGAGCTCTTCCCGGCTGAGGCTCTTGAACTCCTGTGACTTGTCGCCCATCGTCATACCTCCTAGTTGCCCTGGTCGATCGGGGTGTTCTGTGCCGCATCGGCGTACGCGATCGCGCCGTCCGAAAGAACGTTCGCCGCAACGGCTGCGTTCACCGGGATGGCGATGTTCGCGTTCACGAGCGACATCGCTGCGCGCTCCGGCAGCTCTTCGCCGGCGAGCTCAGCGAGCTCCTCTCGTGTGACACTCCGGTACTCCTGGGACTTGTCGCCCATGGTGGTGCTCCTTTCGTAGCTAGCTTGCAACGGGTGGTTCGGTCGGCTCGATCACGATCGGTTGAGGCAGCGTCTGCACGCCGTGGATCACCGACAACGCGTGCCGGTCGGGCAAGGCTTCTGCGTTTGCACGCTCGAGCTCTTCCTCGGTCATTTCTCCGGGTTTGTCCTGCTCGCGCTCGGTCACGGCTCTCCCCTTTCGCTTCGTCGGGCCGGCTGCGCGGAGACGGTGCTGCGGCTGGAGACGTGAGTCTGGTTCGAAGACTCACCCACGTTCCCCGAGATCGCCGCGTTGACGTCTCCGGTGAAGTCAACGCCGTTGGCGCTGCGCCGGATACGGCGCTGGATGATCTTGCGAATCTGCATAGCGTGTTTGTCGCCGCCGACGAGCACGAGCAAACGTTCGCGGACACCCCGGTAACCCACGCGACTACCGCAGGTTTCGGGAGGCTCGCGCAGGCTTTTCGGCCGGGGTCAGACCCAGCCGCGCTGCCGGGCGACGCGGCAGAGGGCGCGCCGCTTCGCATGCGGCGGCTGCTCCGACAAACCCGCCTTCGCGTAGATGCGCCGCAGCGCCGCCTTGACCGTCCCGGTCGCGCCCGGCGTGCCGAGCTCCGCCGCGATCTGCTCGTTCGACGGCAGGCTCTCGAGGCTTGCACCTGCGAGCCAGGGTGCGCACAGGCATTGCACCACCTGGCGCTGGAACGCCGAGAGCGGAGCCGAGTCCGCCGACGAGAGCTCTTCCAGCGGCTCGGTCGTGTCCGGGTCCTGCGCCTGCGCCGGCCACGAGAAGAGCACTGACTCCGCTCCGATCCCGATCCGGTCGGCATGCCTGAGCGGCAGCGGGCTTCCGGGCTGGACGCGCACGCCGTTCAGGAACGTGCCGTTGTAGCTCCCGCGATCCTCGACGTACCAGCGCCCGTCCCGGAACGTCACGGCTGCATGCTCGCGGCTGACCGTGTGCGAGCCGAACGTCAGATCGTTCGTCTCGTCACGTCCGATCGTGACGCTGTCCTCGAGCTCGTGCTCCTTCCCGTCGGGGAAGGTGAGCCAGATTTCCCCCGGCATGGCGGGAAGGATACGTCCGGGCGCATCCCTAACCTCTGACCGTGAAAGTCATCGGCATCGATCCCGGGACGGCATCTTGCGGGTACGGCATCGTCCACGAAAAAGACGGGCGCCTCAGGGCCATCGACCACGGGTGGTGGAAAACGCTCGCCTCGGAGCGTCCAGAGGCTCGGCTGAAGACGATCTTCGACGCCGTGGCCGAGCTCGTCGAGCTGCATCACCCCGATGCCGTCGCCATCGAGGAGTCGTTCGTCGGCGCCGACGCCCGCACCGCACTCTCCGTCGGGCAGGCGCGCGGGGCCGTCATGGTCGCGGCCGCTAACGCCGGGGTCGAGTGCGCCGAGTATCCGCCCGCGCGCGTCAAGCAGGTGGTCTGCGGCTACGGACGTGCGGAGAAGCAGCAGGTGCAGAAGATGGTGAAGGCGATCCTCGGGCTCGAGGTCGAGCCCACCCCGACGCACGCCGCTGACGCGCTCGCGGTCGCGATCTGCCACGCGCTCGCGCCGCCGCTCCTGAGGATCGCGGGATGATCGCGCGCCTTCGAGGCAAGCCCGTCGCGAACACGCCGGACGGGCTCGTCGTCGACGTGGGCGGCGTCGGCTATCTCGTCGCCGCAACGCCGTCGGCCGTACGAGCGGCAGACGGTGCCGCCGAGGTCTCGCTGCACACCTATCTGCACGTCCGCGAAGACGCGCTGCAGCTCTACGGCTTCGCCGAGGCTGCCGAGCGCGAGCTGTTCGTCCAGCTCCTGTCCGTGAACGGGGTCGGGCCGAAGGTCGCGCTCGCGATCGTCTCCGGCTCGCCCGCCGCAGATCTGCGCCGTGCGATCGTGCTCTCGGACACGGCGCGCTTCCAGGCGATCCCCGGGATCGGCAAGAAGACCGCCGAGCGGATCGTGCTCGAGCTCAAGGAGAAGATCGGAGACGCCCCGGTGCCGATCTCGTCGGCCGGCGGCACCCAGCCGCACCTGGTCGCCAGGGACGCTCTCGTCGAGCTCGGCTACTCGCTGGGCGAGGCCGAGCTGGCGCTCGCGCGGGTCGATCCGGAGCTTTCGCCGGAGGAACGCGTCCGCGAAGCGCTAAGAGCAGCCTAGTGACCACACAATTCCTAGCCCCAGCCGTCGCCCCCGAGGAGGAGGAGCTCGAGCAGTCGCTGCGTCCACGGCGGCTCACGGAGTTCGTGGGGCAGTCCCGAATCAAGGAGCAGCTCGCGATCGCGCTCGACGCTGCGAAGGGCCGAGGCGAGGCGCTCGACCACGTTCTGCTCGTTGGGCCGCCCGGGCTCGGCAAGACGAGCCTCGCGTTCATCATCCGCGAGGAGCTCGGTGTCGGCATCCGCTGCGTCGCCGGTCCAGCACTCGAGCGCAAAGGCGACATGGCGGCGATCCTCACGGGGCTCGAGCGTCACGACGTCCTGTTCGTCGACGAGATCCATCGACTGAACAGGTCGATCGAAGAGATCCTCTATCCGGCACTAGAGGACTTTCGGCTCGACATCATCGTCGGCCAGGGCGCTGCGGCGCGAACGCTCACGCTCGACTTGCCGGAGTTCACGCTCGTCGGCGCGACGACGAGGACGGGCCTGCTGACGACGCCGCTCCGCGACCGGTTCGGCATGACCTTCCGACTCGACTACTACGACGCGGAAGAGCTCGGCACGATCGTGCGCAGGTCGGCTCGCATTCTCGACGTCGAGATCGAGGAGGACGCGGCGGACGAGATCGCGCGCCGCTCGCGCGGCACGCCGCGGATCGCGAACAGGATCCTCAGGCGCGTGCGCGACGTTGCCCAGGTGCGGCACGACGGCGCGATCACTAATGAGGTCGCGCGCGAGGCGCTCGAGTTGCTCGAGGTGGACGGCCAGGGCCTCGAGCGGATCGATCGCGAGCTCCTCGACACGATCCTCGTCAAGTTCGGCGGCGGCCCGGTCGGCCTGTCGACGCTCGCGGTGGCGCTCGGGGAGGAGCAGGACACGATCGAGGACGTCTACGAGCCCTACCTGCTGCAGCTCGGGTTCCTGCAGCGAACGCCGCGGGGACGCATCATCACCGAGCTCGGGCGTGCCCAGCTGGGAGCCGCAGCGGCGGCCGCAGACACGAAGCTCTTTTGAGCCCAGACGTCTGGCTGCCCGGCTCGGCCGAGCCGTCGCTCGACGACTTCGTCGCGCGGGTGCTGCGCCGCATCGCCACGTACGGGGAGACGCACAAAGCCGACAAGACGCACGTCGAGGTCGAGCTCGGCGACGGCGAGCGGTTCACGCTCCGGTCGCTCTCGAGTGAGCCGGGCTACGGCTTCCTGACGCTCTGCGTGCACTCGGCCGAGGGCGAAGCGGAGGAGCTGATCGTGCCCGTCGGCGCGATCCGGCGAATCTCGCTCGGACCAGCAGACGAAACCCGCCGCCCGGGTTTCGCCTTACCTCAAGAGAGGTGAAGGGCCGGAAACCGCCGCATGGGTCCCGACCCTTCGTGAAATGTCCGCCCCGGCCGCAGTTTGGCGGGGCTTTGCTCTGCCGCAGAACAGAGCGTTGAGGACAGGTGGTACGTGTGGAGCATCGCTCACCCGCGCCGGTTGATTCCTCCCCCTTAGGGTGGTTCATCCGAGTACTTCACTTTTCACCCGCCCGGGGGAGTGCAGAGTGGCGGTTCCGTCTCAATCTGAGTCCCTGGAGGATCGTGAGGGGCCGCAGCTCACATCCTCCGACGCGGCGGTCGCAGGGCAACCCTGCGGCCGCCCACTTCAGACCTGTCCGGTGCCAGGCACGAGACGGCGCCGTAACTGCCACGTCCGTTGCGCGAGTCCGAGCAGGCGCGGTGCGAACAGGAGCGCCATCACGTCGAACCAGACGTAGCCGGATGCGACACCGCTCGGCGGGTTCCCGTCGGGAATGCCGAGACCGGGGAGCGTCTCCGCCCAGCGCCACGTTCCGATCGCCGTCCCGTAGAGCTCGAGCGCACCAACGACGAGGAACACACCCGCGTACGCCGCGCGCGCCCGCGAGCGCCACAGAAAAGCAAGCAGCAGCGGCACGCCGATCGCACCTGCCGCGTCGAGGCGCGGCAGCACCGTCAAGCCGAGCACGCCCCATACCGTCGCGGCCGCAGCTGCGACTGCAACGAGCGCGCGCGAGTGGCGCTTGAGCGCCTCGCTCAGCGAGAGGCCGGCCATGAAGACCAAGCCGTGCGCGGGTGGAACGAACGTCGGCAAGTTGTGCAGGCGGTACGAGTAGACCCCCCACAGGATCGAACCGGTCAACTCGGCGACCGTCGCCGCGCAGATGACGACCGCAACCTGAGCGCGACGCTCAGCCGTGAGCGGCCGGGCGGCGATCAGCAACACGATCCACGTGAGTGCGCCGAGCACCAGTTGGCCGTGCAGGTCGACCTGCGTGTCGACGGCAAGCAACGCCGCGAGGTACGCGGCGATCGCCGCGGCGCGAATCATCCGCGGAACTGGAGCTCGTGCCACGAAGGCACGGGCGCGAGCTCGAGCAGTGTCCGGTCGCCGTTCGGGTCGCGATAGCCGAAGTCCGCGACGTCATCGTCCCAGGAGACCTCGAGCAGACCTTCCTTGACGCGGTGGTCGAGCCACGCGCCGCGGAAGATCAGCTTCTTCAACCAGTACACGAGCGACTCGCCGCCCTGCAGCGACACTCGTTCCCAGTGCCGGACGAGATAGCGGCCGAGCCCGCTTCGCGGCTCGTCGATCCAGTCGCGCTCGACGAGCTCGACGAGGTCCGCCGTCTCGTCGTCGTCCAGCTCGTTGTCGCCGACTAGGCCGAGCTTGACGGCGGCGGCCGTCACGCGCTGCTCGAAATCGGATGCGTTGAAGCCGAACCGGTACCCGAGGAACTCGACGACGTAGTCCTCCCCGGATAGGTAATTGGCTTCGGTCACGACCAAAACATAGCGCTGGGCTAGGCTCGTCTCGTGAGCACGAGACTGGCCGCCGCGTCTGCTGCCGTCACCGGGCTGGTGGTGGTCACGGTCTGGCTGACGGACCTCTCTTTCGAGCGGGCCGTGCTGCTCGCACCAGTGCTGGTGGTCGGGCTGGCCGCGGTCGCGGGCCTCGTCGTCTTCTGGGGCCGGGTGGGTTGGGACTCGTTCCGCCAGGCCCGCCATCCGCGATTGATCATCGCCGCGACGGTCGCCTTCGTCCTCGTGCTCGTCCTGCTCACGATCCTCGGCGTCCAGCTCCCGCGCGAGGGGGGCTGACCGTACTGCAAGACGCCGGGTGACCCTGTGTTATGGAGTCACGGCAGCTGCGACCGTAGGGCCATGACGGATTCGACGATCACAGAGCTCCACCACCGATCCGCAGATGGCATCGAGGTGACGCTCCTCTGGAGCCGCGACACGAACGCTCTGACGGTGGCGGTCGAGGATAGCCGCTGCGGGCTCAGCTTCGAGCTGCCCGCGCCGCCCGAGAAGGCGCTCGACGTGTTCGAGCACCCGTTCGCGTACGCGACAGCCGCCTAGAGCAGCGCCGCGAGAGCCTCCTTCAGCCGCTCCAGATCGGCCTCGTCGTTGTAGCCCTGAAACGACGGACGGATGCAGGCCTCCCCGTCGACCTCGAACACGGGGATCTCGATCCGGTACTCGTCGTACAGCCGCTCCTTCAGGTCGGGGGGTGCGCCGGCCGGCAGGCGGAGGGTGATCATCTGGCGGAAGAACTCCGCCGAATCCGGCGTGAGCGGCTCCAGCCCAAGCTCGTTGCGCGCACGGCGTGCGAGGGCGTGGCAGCGCTCGCGCTGCGCATCCCAGTCGTGGTCGCGCTGCCAGGCGATGGCCGCCGGCACGGTGAGGTACGCGGATGGATCGCGCGTGCCCTGCTTCTCGTGGCGGTCGACGAAGCTCGGATCGTCGCCGTCGTACCCCCAGCTGACCATGAGCGGATGCACGTCGTGCTGCAGCTCACGGCGGACGTAGAGAAAGCCGGCGCCTTTCGGCGCGCCCAGCCACTTGTGACAGTTGCCCGCGTAGAAGTCCGCATCGATCGCGCGCAGGTCGAGCGGTAGGTGCCCAGGAACGTGCGCGCCGTCGACGATCGATCGGATCCCGCGCTCGCGCGCGCGGCGACAGAGCTCCGCCACGGGCAGCGTGAGCGCCGTGTTCGAGGTGTAGTGGCTGAGGAAGAGCACCTTCGTGCGTGGGCCGACGCCGGACCAGACCGTCTCGACGATCTCGGCAGTGCTCTCGACGGGAAACCGGACCGGTGTCCTCACGTACCGCGCGCCGAAGTGGCCGCAGATGTGCTCCCAGGCGAGATCGAGTGCCCCGTACTCGAGGTTCGTGGACAGCACCTCGTCGCCGGCCTCGAGGCCCGACGGCCACGCCGCGACGTTGACGCCGCTGCTGGCGTTCGGGACGAACACGAGGTCGTCAGGGTCGGCGCCGACGTAGGCTCCAAGAGCGGCCCGGGCCCCGGCAAGCAGGCCGTCCACCCGCCGGGCCAGGAAGAGCACGGGCTGGCGCTCCAGCTCGAGCTGCCATTCCTGGTAGCGCTCGAACACCTCGCGCGGCACGGCCCCGAACGACCCGTGATTCAGAAACGTCACACTTGGGTCGAGGAGAAAGGCCTCGCGAAGCCCGGCGCTGTCCGACACCGCTCGTACGGTAGTCGTGCATGTCAGAGGGCATCTGGACTATCCGTCCGTGCCCGCACCGGCAGGCGAGCGACCTCGCGGAGGAGCTCGGCCTCAGCGAGATCACGGCAAGCGTGCTCGTGCGGCGCGGCTACGGCGACCCCGACGAGGCGCGGGCCTTCCTGGCCGGCGAGCAGCCCCTGCACGATCCGTTCCTGCTCGGGAACATGGCAGAGGCCGTCGCCCAGATCCGGGCCGCGATCGCCGCAGGCAAACGTATCTGCGTGCACGGCGACTACGACGTCGACGGGATCTGCGCCACGGTTTTGGCGCTGCGGATCCTGCGCGAGCTCGGCGCCGAGGTCGAGTGGCATCTCCCGAGCCGTTTCGACGAGGGGTACGGCGTCAGCGGCGGCACGCTCGAGCGTCTCGCAGAAGAAGGCTGCGGGCTCGTCCTCACCGTCGACTGCGGCATCACAGCCGTCGACGAGGTACGGCGCGCGCGCGAGCTCGGGCTCGACGTGATCGTCACCGACCATCACCGGCCCGGCGACGAGCTGCCCGACTGTCCGATCGTCGCGACGCGCCCGTCGGACTATCCGTTTCCCGATCTCTGCGGCACCGGCGTGGTCTACAAGCTCGGCCAGGCCCTGCTCGGTCCCGACTCCGACGTGCTCCGCCGCCACCTCGACCTCGTCGCGCTTGCGACGATCGCAGACGTCGTCCCGCTCGTCGGCGAGAACCGGTCTCTCGTGATCGCGGGGCTGCGCACGCTCGCGCGCACGCAGAAGCCCGGACTGCAGGCGCTGCTGAAGTCGGCGCACGTCGATCCGGCGGCCGTGGATGCAGGCAAGGTCGGCTTCCGGCTCGGGCCGCGCATCAACGCCTCGGGGCGGCTCGGTCATCCGCGCGCTGCCCTCGAGCTGCTCCTGACGGAGGACGCCGACGAGGCACGCCGTCTCGCCGATCGTCTCGAAGAGCTCAACCGCGACCGGCAGGCGGTCGAAGAGCGCATCGTCCGCGCGGCGATCGCGCAGGTCGAGGAGTGGCCCGAGGCGAAGCGCCGGCGTCCCGCGTACGTCGTCTGGGGCGAGGACTGGCACGAAGGCGTGATCGGGATCGTCGCGTCCAGGCTCGTCGAGCGCTACCACCGGCCGGTCGTCCTGATCGCCGGCGGCGAAGGGCTCTGGAAAGGGTCTGGCCGTTCGATTCCGTCTTTCGACCTGCACGGCGCGCTCGGTGCCTGCTCGCAGTTCCTCGAGCGGTTCGGTGGGCACCGCGCCGCGGCCGGTCTCTCGATCGATCCCGGGTCGCTCGAACCGTTCGCAGAGGCGTTCGCCGCGCAGGCGGAGGGCCTGCTCGCTCCGGACGACCTGCTGCCGACGACAGTCGTCGACGCGGTCTTGCCGCGCGGCGCGAAGCTCACGCTTGATCTCTGCGAGGAGCTCCGTCAGCTGGCGCCGTTCGGGCTCGCGAACCCCGACGTCACGCTGCTCGCGCCGGGGTGCGAGCTCGGGGAGCTCGCGACGGTCGGGGAGGGAAAGCATTTGCGCTTCCGAGTGCAACGCGACGGACGCGACGCGGGCGGCGCGATTGCCTTCGGCCAGGGCACGAAGCTCGACCGCTTCCGTCGCGTGGGCCGTTACGACGTTGCTTTCCGACTGCAGGAGAACCACTGGAACGGAACGGTCTCGCCGCAGCTCGTCGTGCGCCGTGTCTTCGACGCCGACGACCGCTTCGAGGAGCTGTACGGCTGGCTGCGAACGCAGTGGCAGTCCGAGCGGCGCGACCCGCAAGCGCAGGCGATCTTCGACGAGCTCGAGGTGGAGGCGGGAGGCGCCAAGCGTCACCCGCTCGAGTCGGAGACGTTCCGCACGCTGCTGGCCGAGCCGGCGCTGCTCCGCGCCGCGTGAGAATTCGCGCGGAGACGCCCACGGATCTCCAGGCGATCCGCGAGATCAACGAGCAGGCGTTCGGCCGGAAGCTCGAAGCCGACCTCGTCGACACGATCCGTGCGTCAGACCGGTTCGTCCCCGAGCTCTCCCTCGTCGCGGACGACGGAGACGAGCTCGTCGGGCACGTGCTGCTGAGCTACGTCGACCTCGAGCCCGGCGCGCACCAGATCCTGCAGCTCGGGCCGCTCGCGGTCCGGCCGCCGCGGCAGCGACGCGGCGTCGGAAGCGCCCTGATGAGGGAGGCGCTCCGGCTCGCCGAAGAACGAGACGAGCCGCTGGTGATGATCGAAGGCAACCCCGCCTACTACGGGCGCTTCGGCTTTCGCCCCTCGCAGGAGCTCGACATCGAGCCGCCCCCGGGCGTCGACGCGAAGTACTTCATGGTCCGCACGTTGCGCGCCTACGACCCTGCGCTGCGGGGCCGGGCGGTCTACTCAGAGGCGTTTCAGGCCGTGACCTAGCGGACGTGGCCGAGCGAGGCTCGGCGGACGCTGCGAGGCTTGGGGCGAGAGCCGGAGAGGGCATCGAGCGCGACGATCAGACGCGCTGCGCGCGCCGCGGCCCTTCGTTCGTGTCGTCGTCTGAACCAGTGCATGAACGGCACACCTTCAGCATCGGAACGTCCTTTCCTGCACTTGAGATACGGGTGCCTCATGCGGGGGAGGGAGCCCCAGACCCCCGGAGTACACTGAAGGCATGGCGGTTCTCGAGGCTCAGGAGAAGCATCAGGAGCTCATCGACGAGCTGATTGCGGCCGTTGCGGCCTACAACCCGGACGTCGACCGAGCCCTGATCCGGCGAGCGTTTTTGTTCGCCGCGAACGCGCACGAGGGCCAGCAGCGGCGCTCCGGCGAGGACTTCGTTCTCCATCCCTGGGGGGCCGCAAAGATCTGCGCGCAACTCCACCTCGACGACGTGACGATCGCCGCCGCGCTCCTCCACGACGTCGTGGAAGACACCGAGGTCGACCTGGAAGACGTGCGCGCTGAATTCGGCGACGAGATCGCCAAGCTCGTCGAGGGGGTCACGAAGCTCACGAGGGTCCAGTTCAAGAGCCGCGAGCAAACCGAGGCGGAGAACTACCGCAAGCTGATCGTCGCGATGGCAGCGGACGTGCGCGTGATCCTGATCAAGCTCGCCGACCGCTTGCACAACCTGCGCGAGATCGAGTACCTCGGCAAGCAGAAGCAGATCCAGAAGGCGAAAGAGACGCTCGAGGTGTACGCCCCGCTCGCGCACCGGCTCGGCATCCACGCGCTCAAGTGGGAGCTGGAAGACCTCGCATTCGAGACGCTGCATCCGCGCAAGTACGAGGAGATCAAGGCGATGGTCAGCGAACGGCGCGCCGACCGGGAAGGTCACGTCGCCGAGGCCTCGCGCGTGTTGCAGCTCGAGCTCAGCAAGGTCGACATTCCCGCCGAGATCTCGGGCCGCGCGAAGCACTTCTATTCGATCTACGACAAGATGGCCAAGAAGGGCCGCGAGTTCAACGAGATCTACGACCTCACGGCGATGCGCGTGACCGTCGAGCGCTCGGGCGACGAGGGAACGCGCGACTGCTACGGCGCGCTCGGGTTGATCCACTCGCTGTGGAAGCCGATGCCCGGCCGGTTCAAGGACTACATCGCGATGCCGAAGTTCAACCGCTACCGGTCGCTGCACACGACCGTGATCGGACCGGAAGGCCGGCCGCTCGAGATCCAGGTGCGCACGCGCGACATGCACGAGACTGCCGAGTTCGGCATCGCCGCGCACTGGCGCTACAAGGGCGGACGGCGTCCGAAGACCGATGAGGCGTGGGAGAGCTGGGTACGCCAGCTCATGGAGGCCCAGCCCGACACGATCGACGAGCCGGGCGAGTACAAGCGCGCCTTCCTCACCGACCTGGTCGACGACGAGGTCTACGTGTTCACGCCGAAGGGCGAGGTGAAGACGCTGCCCTCCGGCGCGACGCCGATCGACTTCGCCTACGCCGTGCACACGGATGTCGGCCACCGCACGGTCGGCGCGAAGATCAACGGACGCATCGTCCCGTTGCACTACCGGCTGAAGAACGGCGACTTCGTCGAGATCCTGACGTCGAAAGCCGGCAGGGGCCCGTCGCGCGACTGGATGTCGCTCGCCGCCTCCTCGCGCGCGCGGAGCAAGATCCGCCAGTGGTTCTCGCGCGAGACCCGCGAGGACCAGGAGCAGAAGGGCCGCGACGCTCTCGAACAGTCGCTGAAGGCGGCAAAGCTCCCGTACCGGAAGCTCGCCGGCTCCGCGGTGCTCGCCGAGGTGATCCGCGACATGAACTTCAAGAAGGCGGAGGACTTCTACCTCTCGCTCGGCTCCGGCAAGGTGAGCGCGCAACAGGTCGTGAACAAGGTCCTGCAGCGGCTGAAGACGGAACAGGTCGCCGAGGAAGAGGCCGTTCCGCTCAAGGCGCCGCGCGCCAAGCACGCCGTCGGCAGCGACAACTACGGCATCAACGTCCACGGCGTCGACGACGTCCTCGTCCGGCTCGCGAAGTGCTGCACGCCGGTGCCCGGAGACGAGATCGTCGGCTACATCTCACTGGGGAAGGGCATCACCATCCACCGCGGCGACTGCCCGAACGTGAAGGCGCTGGCCCGGCAGCCGGAGCGGTTCACGCCGGTGAGCTGGGACGGCGGCGCCTCGCAGAGCTTCCGCGTGCAGATCGCCGTCGACTCGTGGGACCGCCCGCGCCTGCTCGAAGACGTCGCCCGAACCTTCGCGGAGCACGGCGCGAACATCGTCTCCTACGGAGGAACGGTCGAAGACCAGATGGCGAAGAACTGGTACGTCGCGGAAGTCGGTGACGTCAAAGAGCTGCGCGGCCTGCTCACGGCGCTGCGAAACATCGAAGCCGTGTTCGACGCGTTCCGCGTCACTCCCAGCTGAGACGAGCGCTCACTCGTTCGAGGGATCGTCCCTCGAACGAGATAGGTACCTCGTTTCAGGGATAGCGCCTCGCCCAAAACTGACTACAACGAGTGCTAGGGGGAGAGGGCACCAAAGCTGCGGCGCCCGACCGTTTCGAGGACAACGGGCGGGCGCGCGGCCTCTTTGAGTTCGCTTCGCTCAGGTGAAGCGTTAGCGCCGGTCGCCGGACGATCGGCGCGGTCGGAGCGCTACGGCGACCAGGGTTCGCCGCCCGTGTCCCAGCCGACGAGGCAGTACGGCGCGATCAGCTGGGCGATTCGCTCCAGCAGGGCACGGTCTACTTCTTCGTGCTCTGTCGCGACCACGCCGAGCTCTGCCACGACAGTGTTCTCGTACGAGATCGGGATCGTGACCACCGGGACTCCGGTCTGCTCTCCCACGGATGGGCCGCGCACGAGCTCGCCCTCCTCGACGAACGAGATGCCGACCCAGGCATACCTCTGCTGGAGGGCGGCGATGACATCGCGCAGCACGTCGTCCGCATCGCTCCCGCCGGCGACGATCTGCTCGATCGCTGCTTCGCTCACGCTTCGAGCGTCTCGCCTTCGAACGCGCGGATCGCGTGCCGGTACGAATCGGGGATCTCCACAGCCTTTCGCTCCTCCAGGTCGACGAGGACGAGCGTCTGGGTCGCGGTCACCATCAGCTCGTCGTCGCGGGCCCGATACGCGGCGAGCTCGTACGTCACGCTCGTGCGGCCGATCCGGGCGATCCGGATGTAGACCTCGATCAGATCGTCGAAGACCGCCGGGGCGAGGTATTCGACCGACGCGGCGCGCATGACGAACTCCTCGCCCTCCTCGCCGATGTCCATTCCGAGCAGGCCGAGATTGCGGTGGTATTCCACGCGCGCGAGGTCGAAGTAGGGAAGATACCGGCCGTAGTAGACGATCCCCTGCGCGTCGGTATCGGAGAAGCCGACTCGGGTCTGCGCGCTGAACTTGAAGGGCGGCTTCTCTTTCACGAGCGGATCACCTCGAGCACTTCATCGCGCTTGCGCTCCATCAGCTCCCGCGAGAGCGCTTCGAGGTTGAGGCGAAGCAGCGGCTCGGTGTTCGACGGACGGACATTCATGTGCCACTCGTCGGAGTCGACGGAGAGGCCGTCGAGATGCGAGACGCGTCCTTCCGGCCCGAAGCGTTCCTTGAGCTCTTGCAGCTTCAGCGCGACATCCGCCACGGGTGTGTTGAGCTCGCCGGTAATGAAGTAGTGATCGTTGAACGGGCGCAGGATCTCCGACAGCTTCTTGCCGCGCCTCGAGACGAGCTCGAGCATGAGCAGGAACGGAATCACGCCCGAGTCGGCCTGCGAGAAGTCCCGGAAGTAGTAGTGGCCGGAGACCTCGCCGCCGAACGCGGCGCCTTCCTCGCGCATGCGGTGCTTGAAGAAGGCGTGGCCGACGCGGTTGATGAGCGCCGTGCCGCCCGCCTGTTCGATCGTCTTCGGGACGGCCCAGCTCGCCCGGACGTCATAGAGGATCTTCGCGCCCGGCTCCTTTTCCCCGATCGACGCGCCGAGCAGCGCCGTGACGAAGTCGCCGGGGACGAACTCGCCGGTGTCGTCGACGAAGAAGCAGCGGTCGGCGTCGCCGTCGAAGGCGACACCGAGATCGGCTCCACCGTCTCTGACCTTGCCCATGATGAACTCGCGGTTCTCGGGCAGGAGCGGATTCGGCTCGTGGTTCGGGAAGGTGCCGTCGGGCTCGAAGAAGTACGGCACGGCCTCGATTGGGAGACGCTCCAGAACGGGGGGCAGCATGACACCTGCCATGCCGTTCGCCGCGTCGATGACGACGCGCAGAGGCGCGAGCGCCTCGAGGTCGACGAACGCGAGCACGGCGTCGACCCAGCGCGGCCAGATGTTCTCTTCCCGGACCTGTCCCAGGGACTGTCCCTTGGACCTGTCTTGGGAAGCCATGGCGCGTGCGCGGATGTCGAGCAGCCCCGAGTCGCCGCCGACCGGGAGGGCGCCGCGGCGGACGATCTTCATGCCCGTGTACTCCTTCGGGTTGTGCGAGGCGGTGACCATGATCCCGCCGTCGAGCTCGAGCTCGCCCACCGCGAAATAGACCATCTCGGTCCCGACCAGGCCGACGTCGGCGACCTCGGCGCCCGCCTCGGCGGCGCCCCGGATCACCGCGGCCGCCATCGACGGTGAGGAGACACGCATGTCGCGTCCGACCGCGAGGGTTCGCGGCTCGAACTCCTCGACGTAGGCCCGCCCGATCGCGTAGGCGCCCTCCTCGTCGAGCTCGTCGGGATAGATCCCGCGGACGTCGTAGGCCTTGAAGACCTTGGGTTCGAGCACGGGAGGATGCTACTCAGCGGTCGGTCGCGGCAGCCAGCCAGCGTTGTAAGCGGGAATCGGGCCTCGGTGACCTCGGGGTGCGTCCCTAGAATTTAGGGATGGAGCGAAAGCTCGCCACAGTGCTGTTTGCGGATCTCGTCGCCTCGACGGAGCTCCTCGCCGGCCAGGATCCGGAGGTCACGCGGCGCCGCGTGACCAGCTTCTTCGACGGCGTCGCCCGCTGCATCGAGCGGCACGGCGGCACGGTCGAGAAGTTCGCGGGCGACGCCGTGATGGCCGCCTTCGGCATTCCGCGGGCGCACGAGGACGACGCAGATCGCGCGGTCCGTGCGGGCTTCGGGATCCTCGAGCACGTGAAGGATCTCGGGCTCGAGGCGCGGGTCGGGATCGAATCGGGCGAGGTCGTCGTCGACGAGACCGATTCGACGTTCGCGACCGGTGAGGCCGTCAACGTCGCCGCGCGCCTCCAGCAGGCAGCTGCGCCGGGCGAGATCCTCACGGGCGAGGCCGCCGACAGGCTCACGGCCGGGCGCATCGAGTCGGAGCCTGTCGGCCCGCTCGAGCTGCGCGGCTTCCGTAAGCCTGTCCTGGCCTTTCGCGCGCTTCGCCCGCTCGACGGGCCGCGGCAACCAACGACGCTCGGCGCGCCGTTCATCGGCAGGCAGTCCGAGCTCGACCTGCTGGAGAACACCTACACGCGCACTCTCCGCGACCGCCGGCCGCACGTCTTCACGATCTACGGCGAGCCCGGCGTGGGGAAGAGCCGTCTCGCGCGCGAGTTCCTCGCGGGGGTCGAGGGCGCGACGATCCTGTCGGGACGCGCGCTTCCGTACGGTGAGGGCATCACGTACTGGCCGCTCGCAGAGATGGTCAAGTCAGCCGCCGGAATCACGGACGACGATCCGATGGAGACTGCCAAGCAGAAGCTGATCGAGTGCTGCGGCGATGAGGCGATCGCCGAGCTGCTCGGACTCGCCTCGGGTGTGATGGAGGCGGTCGAAGGGGAGCGCGGCGCGCCGGAGATCGCCTGGGCAGCACGGGAGTTCGCCGACGAGCTCGCCGACGTCCAGCCGTTGATCATGGTCTTCGAGGACATCCACTGGGCGGAAGAGCCGCTGCTCGAGTTGATCGACCATCTCGCGCAGTGGGTGCGCGAGCGCGCGCTCCTGATCCTCTGCCTTGCGCGCCCCGAGCTGCTCGACGTGCGGCCCGGCTGGGGCGGCGGCCGCGTGCGCTCCACCGCGATCGAGCTGGAGCCGCTCGCACGTGACGAGAGCGAGCAGCTGGCTGACGCACTCCTCGCGGAGCACGATGTGTCGCGCAAGGTCCAGGCGCGTCTGCTCGACAAGACCGAAGGCAATCCACTGTTCGTCGAGGAGACGGTCCGCATGCTGCTCGAGCAGGGCGGGGACGGCAGCGACCGCATCCCCGATTCGCTGCAGGCTTTGATCGGCGCGCGCATCGACCGGCTGCCCGCGGGCGAGAAGGTGATTCTGCAACGGGGCGCCGTGATCGGGCGCGTGTTCTGGGCCGGCGCGATCGACTACCTCTCGCCGGAGTACGACGCTGACGAGCTCGAAGACATGCTCGACGACCTACTGCTGCGCGACCTCGTTACGCGCGAGCCCCGCTCGACGATCACCGGCGAGTCGGCGTACCGGTTCAAGCACGTGCTGATCAAGGAGGTCGCCTATGGCGGCCTGTCGAAGTCGAGCCGCGCCGAATATCACACGAAGTTCGCGGAGTGGCTGCGCGAACGAGCCGACAAGGAGCTGCTCGAGATTCGCGCCTACCACCTCGACCAGGCCTGTCTCCTGTACGCCGAGCTCGACGGCCAGGCGCCGCTCGAGCTGGCGCGAACCGCGGCGAAGTCTCTCGAGGCCGCGGGACGGCGAGCACTGTCGCGTGAGTCCAACGTGTCTGCGCGCAAGCTGCTCCTGCGATCGGTCGAGCTCGAGCCCACGTTGTGGCGTCGCTTCCTCGCGGCGCGAGCGGCGGGTCAGCTCGGCGACCTGCCGGTCGTGCGCGACGAGATGAGCGTCGTCGCCGAGACGGCCGCGGCGGAAGGAGCGCGCGACATCCAGAGCAGAGCGCTCGCGGCGCTCTCGGAGGTCGCGGCCTCGCTCGACGGCGAGCTCGGCCGCGCGGGCGAGCTCGCGGATGCTGCGCTCGAAGTGGTGGAAGACGACGATTACGAAGGGCGCTTCGGAGCGCTCGACCGGCGCGCCCGGGTGGCGCGCTGGGTCGGTCGCCTCGCGGAAGCCGAATCGTTCGAGGAGCAGGCGCTCGAGGCCGCGCGTTCGGCCGGTCGCAAGGACTACGAGTCACGCGCGGCGCTGCAGCTTGCCGGAATTCACATCGGCCGCATGGAAGAGGACAAGGCAGAGCCGCTGATCGATCGCGCGCTCGAGCTCGCCGAGGAGAGCGGCAGCATCGTCGCGCGCGCAAGCGCCGCGCAGTCGAAGGGCGGCTTGCACCGCGTGCGGCGCGAATACGACCAGGCGGAGGGTTGGCTGACGAAGGCGCTCGACCTCTACCGCGAGGCCGGACTGGTCTCCGAGATCGCGTGGACGTCGAGACAGCTTGGTGTGCTCGCGTTCGAGACGGGCAACGCGGAGCGCGCCGAGAAGCTGTTGCGCGAGTCGGTGCGGCTGCTGACGCCGATGCGGGAGCGGGGAACGCTCTGCGAGAGCCAGCGCTACCTCGCGCAGCTCTTGCTCGCCGAAGGCCGCGTCGAGGAGGCGGAGAAGTACGCGCTCGCCGGTCGCGAGACCGTGAGCGCAGAGGACATCACGTCACGAGCGACGACGCGTGTCGCGCTTGCCCAGGTGCGTGCTGTTCAGAGGCGAGACGAGGAGGCGGACGTGCTGTTCCGCGAAGCTGTCGAGATCCTCGAGGGCAGCGAGCACTGCCGCATCTTCCTCGACGTCCTGCCGCCCTACGCGGAGTTCTTGCGCTCGCGCGACCGCGGCGCCGAAGCGGTGGAGCTCGAAGCGCGGCTCGCGGAACGCGTGCCGACGGCGGCGTAGAGCTCTTCCCGGATCGCGAGACTCGACTCGAGGTCGGGAGACTCGCTGATGATTGTTGCCGGGCGGTCGAAACCGCGCAACGCTTCGCCGAGCGGCGCCGCTCGCAGCGTGCCCTCGCCGTAGGGCAGGTGCTTCGTCTCGTTGCGGTTCGCGTAGGCGATGTCGGAGAAGTGGATGTGAAACGGCGCGCCGGGCTCCAGCACCGCGTCCGCGCCGGTGAGGATCTCGGCGAACGTGCCCGTGTCGGTAAAGCCGCCGTCGGTGACGGCGTGCAGGTGCGCGAAGTCGAGCACGGGGCGGACCCAGCCGCAGCGCTCCGAGATCTCGAACACGTCCGCCGCCGTGCCGAGCTCACGGACCCGTCCCATGATCTCGACGCCGAAGGGAACCGCGCGATCCTTCTTCTCCAGGCGCGCGCGCAGTTCGCCCAGCTGCTCGACGACGGAGTCGATCGCGGCGTTGCGCTCGCGGCCGAGCAGGAACCCGGGGTGGAACACGACCGGCTCGGCCCCCGCGCTCCTCGCAATGCCGGCCGAGTGGTCGAGCATCCCGACGGCCATGTTCAGCTTCTTGCCGCGCTCGGCGTGGCCCATGAAGCCCGCGATCGGCGCATGGACGGAGAGGACGATTCCAGCGGCTCTCGCCAGCTCGCCGAAGCGCTCCGCCCAGGGGTAGTCCATCCAGAACTTGCCCTCGAAGTCGATCTCGCAGGCCGTGTAGCCCTGCTCCTGGAGGAGGGCGATCGCCGCCTCCGGGCTCTCGCGGGACGGAACCCGGGCCGGCCCGAAGTACAGGGCGGACATGAGGCCGAGCCTAGCGCTGGACCTGCCGTCCGACCCCCTTTTTACCCTCATTCCATGCTCAAGAAGCCGTCACGTATCGATCTGCTCGAGCTCGACATCGACCTCCGGCTCACGGATCTCTGGCGAGAAGCCGGCGAGATCGCGGAATGGAACCTCGACGTCGTGGCGGCCTTCATGCGCGCTGCTTACGGAAAGGGCTACTGCGACGCCCTCACCGAGGATGCGCCCGGCTCCCTCTGCCACGACCACGGGTACCGGATCCCCGGCCGCAGGCCCGCTCCCGCGCACGACTAACTCGTAACCCTCGCTCCGAGCGGCCGGTGAGAATGGGCAGCGGCGAAAGCCGAGCCGGTGAAGTGCGGCAGGCGGAGCGCGAAGGTCGTCCCCTGTTCCTGACGGCGAACAGTGCAGCGTCCTCCGTGCGCCTTTGCGATCGCGTCGACGATCGCGAGGCCGAGGCCGACGCCGCCGTGCGCGCGCGTCCGCGCTGCGTCCGCGCGTGAGAAGCGTTCGAAGAGATTCGACAGAGCCTCGGGTGGAACGCCGCAACCTCCATCTTCCACCTCGATCACGACAGAGCCGCCTGCCGCGCGTGAGCGAAGCTCGATCGGGTCGCCGTGGTCGCTGTACTTGACGGCGTTCTCGAGCAGCGCGTCGAGCGCGCAGCGCAGGCCCTCGGGATCGACCTCGATGCTTCCCGAGGCGATCGCGCCGAGCCGCCAACCCCGCGGCGCCACTTCGGACCAGCGCATGAAGACATCCTCGAGGAACGCATCGAGCTCGATGCTCTCGAGGACGACGAAGTCGGGCTGGTCGGCCTTGGCAAGCAGCAAGAGCCGCTCGAGGATCTGCTCGATCCGTCCGAGCTCGTCGAGCGCGACGTCGATCTCCGGGCTCGAGTCGCCGTTCGAGCGGTGCAGAAGCTCGAGGTGGCCGCGCGCGATCGTCACCGGCGTGCGCAGCTCGTGCGACGCGTCGTGCAGGAAGCGCTCCTGCCGCTGCAAGAGCGACGCGCGCTGCTCCGCCTGGTGCTCGACGATCGCGAGCGCTTCCTGCCGCCGGCGCGCGTGCCACACCATCGCGAGGAACATCGCCGACATCAATGGGACCTCGAACAGCTCGCCCCAGAGCTGGTCGCCGATGAACGCGTCCTGCAAGATGATGCCGCCGCTCGCTGCGGCCACCGCCGTCAGTGTGAGATACGTCGCGGCGGGCTGCCAGACCCGGAAGCCGTAGATGATCGTGAGGCTGATCCAGATGAAGTGAAACGGGATCGTCTCCCAGCCGGGCGCGAGCATCATGGCGACGAGGTTCGCGGCCGCGAACACGCCCCACGCGAGCTCGATCGGCCTACGCCGCAGTAACGCGATAACCCGCATGGCGAACTGTCTCGATCGGCGCCTCCTCGCCGAGTTTCTTCCGCAGGCGGCGAATGCAGACGTCGACCACGTTCGAACCGGGATCGAAGTGATAGCCCCAGACCTCGGAGAGCAACCGCTCGCGGCTGATCACCTCGCCCGCATGCTCCAGCAGGTGGTGCAGTACGCGGAACTCGCGATCCGAGAGGTGGGCGACGACAGCTCCAAGCCGTGCCTCACGGCGGGCGAGGTCGAGGATGAGTGTCCCCGCGCGAATGACGCGCGTGTCTTGCTCGTGTCGGGCCTTGCGTAGCTGCACGCGGATGCGCGCGACGAGCTCGTCGAAGGAGAAGGGCTTGCTCAAGTAGTCGGCCGCGCCGAGGCCGAAGCCGCGCAGCTTCGTCTGCAGGTCCGAACGCGCCGAGACGATCACCACCGGGAGCTCCGGGAGTGCCTCGTTGAGCTTGTGCAGCACGCTCAGGCCGTCCATCCCCGGGAGCAGCAGGTCGAGCAGGACCAGGTCGTAATGGTCGCGGATGGCGCGTTTGAGGCCCTCTCCGCCGTTACGCGCCGCGTCCACCGAAAACCCTTCCCCTTCGAGCCCCCGCACGATGAAGCCGAGAATGCGAGGCTCGTCTTCGATCACCAGAATCCGCACCGCAAGCTGACCCTAACCCAGACGTAGATGACATGGAAATGACTCCCGCATGACAATTCCGTCATGAAGGTCGCGTCGGCGCCCACAACCCTCGTATGGTCGGCCTCGCGGCATGTCGACTCCAGGTCACGGGGCAGCAGTACTCGATCCGCCGGCGCCGTTTGCCGACGATAAAGCGCGGCGTTTTCCCTTCCCGGACCGCGCCGCGAAGCACTGGCTGCTTTCCGCGATCTTCTGGCTCACGGTGGTCGACCTCTTCGGGCTCGTGCTGGCGACCGAGTTCGTCACCCCCGAAGCATTCGGCAGTATCTCCTGGCTGAGCTTCAGCAGGATCCGGCCGTCTCACGTCAGCGGCGTGATTCTCGCGTGGCTGACGATGATGTACTTCGGCGCGCTCTTCTACATGCTGCCGCGCCTGATCGGCACCCGGGGCATGTGGAGCGAACGCCTCGCCGTGTGGACTGCGTGGGCCTGGAACCTGATGTTCCTGCTCGGAATCATCGGGCTGCTGACCGGGCACAGCCAGGGCCGCGAGTACGGCGAGTTCATCTGGCCGATCGACATCGCCCTCCTCGTCATCTGGCTGGCGAACGTCGTCAACATCCTCGCCACCGTCTCGATCCGGACGATCCGTCCGATCTACGTCACCGTCTGGTTCTTCATAGCGAGCCCCATCTGGCTCGCCGTCGACTACGCGATCGGCAACGTCATCTGGCGCCCCGGGAACATCTGGGGTGCGCCGTCGGGCGCACTTTCGGGGTCGCTCTCGGACGCGATGCTCAACTGGTGGTACGCGCACAACCTCTTCGGCCTCTGGCTGACCCCAATGCTGATCGCGATCACGTACTACATCGTCCCGCGCATCACGAACACGCCGCTGTACAGCTACACGCTGTCGCTCGTCTCCTTCTGGGGCATGGCGTTCCTCTACACCGGCGTGGGCGACCACCACATTCTCCAGTCTCCGACGCCTTCGTGGCTGAAGACGATCGCAGAGGTGTCGTCGTGGGCGCTGCTGATCCCGGTCTTTGCGTTCACGATCAACATCCTCGGGACGATGAAGGGCAACTGGGACAAGTTCTTCACGAACTTACCCTTACGTTTCACGCTCACAGCCTTCTTCTTCTACTTCCTGGTGAACATCCAGGGAGCGTTCGAGGCGATCCAGCCGTTCAACAAGCTGCAGCACTTCACGAACTTCGTGGTCGCGCACGCGCACCTTGCGCTGCTCGGCGCGTTCACGATCCTCGGCATGGGCGTGATCGACTACATGGTGGCGCAGATCTGGTCGCGCCCGTTATTCAGCCGCACGCTCGTCGAGTGGCAGTACTGGCTCGTGACGGTCGGCTTCACCGGCTTCTTCAGCGTGCTGACGCTCGCCGGCTTCCAGCAGGGCTTCAGCTGGGCTGAGGGGATTCCCGAGGTGAACGTTCTGCCGCAGCTGCACGCGTACTACATCGCGCGTGGAATCTTCGGAGCGATGATCGTCATCTCGGGAATCATCCAGATGTTCAACGTCGGCATGACGATCTTCACGGACACGCATGAGCGTCAACGACGGGAAACCATGCGAGTGGCGGAGATCGTCGCGCCGCCGGTGTCGAGCTAGCCATGAGCGACGAACGCGACACGCACGACAAGCACGAGACCGGCGAGGAGCACGCCTCTCCGCGCGGTTGGTCCCCGCATCCGCCGGAGCGCATGCTGATCACGCCGCTCGTCGCCGGTCTCGGCGGACTGCTCGCGTTCTTCACGGTCGTCTTCATCGTGGTGTGGCTCCCGATCCACACCTTCGACCCGCCGCCGTCGTTCGACTGGGCGCCTTTGTCCGACAGCGCCGTCAAAGGCCGGAACCTCTTCGCGCAGAACGGCTGTTACGTCTGTCACTCGGGGTACGTGCGTCCGCAGGACGTCCGCGAAGGCCTCTACTTCCTCTACCCGAAGGTCTCGCAGCCGGGCGACTACTACGGCAGCGACCAGTCGCCGAACCTGCTCGGCACCGAGCGAACAGGGCCGGATCTCTCGCAGGAATCCGGCTGGCATCCCGACGACTGGCAGCGTGCGCACTTCTACGACCCGCGCTTCGTCGACCCGATGTCGCTGATGCCGCAGATGAAGTCGCTGTTCGACGACAAGCAGGTCGAGCAGCTGATCACCTACGTGCAGACCAGGAGCGGCAAGTCTGGCCTCTTGCGCTACGCCGGCCAGCTGTACGCCAAGCACGTGGTCACGACAAACCAGGGCTTCGCCCAGCCGTACACGGGCTTTCAGGGAGCGCACAAGTCGATCCTCGAAGGCAACGACAACATCCTGAAACCGCCCAAGGACCAGCTCGAGGAGGCGCCGAACCTCGCCCAGATCGATCGCAGCTACTGGCTGTCCGGGGATCCGCTGCCGGTGACGCAGAACAACCTGCTACGCGGCAAGCGCATCTTCCTGGAGCGCTGCGTCGGCTGCCACGGCATCGCCGGTGACGGCAAAGGCCCCGGTGCAAAGTTCATGTCGCCGTCGCCCGCGGACTTCACCGACGCGGACGACGCCTGCTGCGGAGGCGACACCGGTCCGGGCGACTTCTACTACCGCATCCTGCGCGGGTGGACCGGAACGGGAATGGAGAACTTCGGCGACCGCCTGTCAGTCGACGACATCTGGCGCGTCGTCCTCTTCATCAAGACGATCCCGAACCACACGCTGCGAAAGAACTACGTGCCGCAGCCGAAGGACTACATCGTCTGGCAGCCGTCGAAGGAGCTCGTCGCCTGGCTGAAGAGCCGGCAGAAGCTGACCGACAACGCGTCGTTCGTCAAGAAACCCGTCACCGACCCGTTCACCGTCGAAGCGATGCGCATATTCGCGGGCCTCTCGCCGATGGACTCGTTCAAGCTCAATGACGGCAAGACCCCGCTGTCTCTGAAAGACGCCGCCGCCGGCATCAAGGCCATCTACGAAGACCTGCTCAACCGCGCGTGGAACGAGGCGCGTGCACGCGGCGAGAAGCTCCCTGACGAGTCGCAGAAGGCCGTGCTTCCGACCGTTCCGGGACAGCAATGAGACGGCTGCTCGGCAGCATTGCCGTTGCGCTGACCGTCACGCTCGTCGTGCCGGCGGTCGCCTTCGCGCACGACGCTCCGGAGAGTGCGCAGTCGAAGTGGGTGATGGTGGACTGGCTGCTCGAGGCGTTCTTCGTCTTCGCCGGCTTCGCACTGGTTGGCTTCATCTGGGCGTGGAAAGCCGGCCATTTCCACGACCTGGAGCAGCAGGCCGCAATTCCACTCGGCATCGTGGAAGAGGACTACTACACCCCCGATTGGGCACTCGACGAGGAGGAATGGGACGATGTTTCCCCGCGGTGACACGCCCGAGAAGGTTCGCGAGTTCTACCTCTACCTTCAGGGCCATCAGGAAGGCACGCACCGGGTCGACAGCTGGCACGTCGATTGGATGTCCCTCGCGTGGCTGTGGGGGTTCGTCATCAGCCTCGTCGTCATCCTGCTGCTCTGGGTGAGGCAGTACCGAACGACGAAGCAGCGGCCGAGCATCTATCCGGTCGACAGCTTCGGCGGCTGGACGACCGAGGCCGCCGGGCCCGCCGCCACGATCTACTTTGTCGTGCTGGTGACGGTCGTCGTCGCCTTCGCCGTCGCGCTGATCGTCGGGCACATCGTCTACGGACAGAAGTTCTGATGATCGCCGCGCCTCCATTCGTCGCCTACTCGACCCTGACCGAGGCACTCGTGCCGACGGCTCGCTGGTCGGCGGTGTACGCGTCACTGCAGGCCCTGAAAGGGCACGTCCAGGAGTACCCGGGGTGTCAGCGCTTCGATGTGTTCGTCCGCGCCGAAGCCGACGGCACGCTCGTGCACTGCTACACGACCTGGGACACGCCCGGTCAGCTCGAGGTGTATCTCGAGCGCGGTTACACGCTTGAGCGAATGCTCGCTGACGTCGCCCCCGACCTGAGCGCCCGCCGCACGCTCGTAATGGAGAAGGTGTTCTAGATGGCCGACGAACAACGACGTCCTCGTCTTCGTCCAGCACGCCCGCTCTTCGGCTACCGCGACACCGGTGAGGGCGGAGTGCGGCACGGCCGGGCGGCGATGACGCGGGCCTGGATCGTGCTCGCAATCATGATCGCGCTCTACCTCGGCTGGACGCTGACCGTCTACTTCCTCGAGCCGGGCCTGCGCTAACAGGGAGGGGAGGTGTACACCAAGCACCTCTCGACGCTCGAGTTCTTTACCTACGCGGCGTTCCTCGCCGTGATCGTGGTGTCGATCTCGGCGCTGCTGCCGGGCCGCAAGCCGCCGGTGCGGACGGAGCCGTACCCCGACGAGGAGCTCGGCGCACACGACACGCGGCTGCCCAAGTACTTCCTGGCGGGCGGCGCCTTCCTGCTGCTCGGCGGGTTGCACATGATCGTCAAGAACCTCCCCTGGACCGCCGAGTGGCTCGCGCGTGCCGGCTACGCGGGCCACCTCGTCCGCGATCTCTCGAACACGCACGTGATGATCGTCGGCGGCGGCACGCTCATCTCCACCGGGCTCTGCTGGTACGTGTTGCCGCGCGTCGTCGGCCGTCCGCTCGCGAGCCAGGGGCTCGCGCAGGGCGCGTTCTGGTTCACGGCCGTCGGTCTCCTCGTGTTCTACATCGCCTTGGTCGCGAACGGCATCGCAATCGGCCGCCTCGTCGCCGGTGGCTGGGACTACGAGGCAGCCAAGCTGCACATGGGCAAGGCCTACCGGGTGCCGGTCGGGATCGGCGCCGGAATCATGGGAATCGGCTACTGGTGCTTCGCCGGCAACGTGTTCCTCACGATCTTCCGGGCCCGGCTCGTTCGCGTGCCGAAGCCGAGCGGCTACCTCTGGAAGTTCTTCGCGACGGGCGCGGCCGGGCTCACGGTCGGGACCGTGCAGGGCGTGTTCCAGGTGCAGCCTGCGCACGCCGACTGGCTCTACCGCGCCGGGCACGCCGGCGAGTGGATCGATCCGATCAGCCACGCGCACATCAACCTCGTCACGGGGCTGACGATGCTGACCGCGGGGGCGTTGTTCGCGCTCGCGCCGAAGCTCGGCGGAGTGACGCCCGCGAGGAAGACGGCGAATCTGTGCTTCTTCTCTCTGCTCGTCGGCTCGCTGGCCTTCTACGGCGTGGCGCTCTACCTCGGCTTTCACGAAGGGCGCCTGGTCGTCCGGCACGGCTTGACGCCCGAGCAAGCGGAGGAGGCAACGCGCCTGCATCCGTTCCTGATCATGGGGGCCGGCATCGCGATGTTCGCGGCGTTCTGGTTCCTACTCGTGACGCTCCTGCGCACGTTCCGTAGCTGCCGGACCGAGTTGCGGGCGTTCATCTTCCTCGGCTGCGGCGCGCTTGCGGTCGGCACGCTGCAAGGTCCCATCCAGGCGTTCCCCGCGGTCAACGAGCTGCTCGACCGCGGTGGTGATGCGGGCGACGTGATCGTGAACCTCCACGCGCAGCTGAACATGCTCGCCGGACTGATGATCCTGCTCGTCGGCGCGGCGCTCGCGCTGCTCCCTGCAACGCGCCCGTTCAAACATGCGCGCGTCACCTTGATCGGCGTCGGTGCGGGAATGGGCGTGTACTACGTCGGCGGGATCGCCTTCGCCGCGCTCGAGGCTCATCGTGTCGATGGAGGCAGCTCGTTTGGCTCTGCCGTCGCGGCTCTCGAGCCTTGGCAGTCGCTCGTGCTCGTTCCTGCGGCGCTCGCAGTCGCGATCGGCTTCGGTGCCTACGCACGCGTCGCGTGGCGGGCCACTGCCCTTTATCGCGTGGAGAGCAGGCAGCGGCTGCGTGCGGCACCCGGCGCGTATGCAGGCCGGATTCCGAAGCGCGTGCGGCGGCGTTCGCCGGCTGCGGTCGCGGTGTACGAGGTGCCGATGGGCATCCTCGGCTTCCCCGGGGTGGGCTGGCTCTTCGCAGGCTTTCCCATCACGGGCACCGTGCTCCTGCTCGTCGGCCCGGCGCTGGCGTGGGCTGCGATCCCCCTCTCGTTCACGCCGTTCGCCAACTCGCCGCTGCGGAGCGTGGGCTGGGAGATCGAGCTGTACTGGCTGCCGTTCAGCGCATTCCTGTCGACGGCGGTCCTCTACTACGTGCACCGTAAGCGCCGGCAGCGGCTGCTCGGAGTTCCGCCAAGGAAGAGGCGTGGCCGCAAGTCGTACCGGACGCGCGTCGGCGTCGCAATCGGGGCGATCGGCTTGCTGCTCGTCACGCTGCCATTCGTCCCCGCCGTCGCCGGAATCGGGGGGAGCACCGTTCGCTACGCGTACCAGAGCGGCTTCACGAACGAAGTCACCGGCCAGTTCGTCGCCACACCGCGCGGCACGATCAAGCTGTTCGCCTGGCAGGACCCGCAGGAGAACTTCCCTTCCGACGCGCTCCGTTTGCACGCTTCCGACCTGCAGGCGCTACGCGTCCGGGCCGCCGCGGTCGACGATCCTTCGGCCTATCGCCTCTTCGACATCAACGGGCGGCCGGTGCCGCTGCACGTCGTGCGACAGTCGCCGCGCGAGCTCGTGGTCGCTCCCGTCAACGCGGTGGCTCCGGGCAGCTACGTCTTTGCCGCCAGTCGCGAAGGGATGTTCGGCGGACGCGACTTCGCCTATCTCCGCATCGTCGCCCCAGGTCAGCCCGTGACAGCCGTGTCCGACCGTCCGGACGCCCGCACGCCGGCCGTGGCGAAAGCGATACCACCGATTGCCGCCGCGCTGCTCGCGCTGGTGTTCGCATTCATGCTCACTCGGTCGTTCCTCCGCCGGCCGGGCGGGCAGAAGGCGTTCTGGGCGATCGGCTTCACACTGTTCGGGGTGGCCGCCGCAGCCGAAGCGCTCGCGCAGCGCTCAGGCTGGAGCCCCGAGCTCTTCCGTCTCTACTATCTCGCCGGCGGCGTGCTCACAGTGGCGTACCTCGGGAGCGGCTCTGCGTGGCTCTTACTGCCCCGGCGGGGACGTGACGTGCTGCTCGGCGCGCTCGTCGTCGCAACCGCCGCCGCGATCGTCACCGTTCTGCTGGCGCCGGTCGACGTTGCCGGGCTTGCTGCCGCACACCGCGGCGAGCCGCCTGCGAACGGTGTGCTCGGCGGGCACGCGTTCCTGTGGGCGATCCTGCTCAACTCGGCCGGCACGCTCTTCCTCGTCGGCGGCTCGCTGCTCTCCATCGCACGCCGGCAGCGTGTCCGCGCAAATGTGTGGATCGCGTCCGGCGCGATCGTCGTCGCTGCGTCCACGGGTCTCTCACGCGCGGGCGACGTGTCGCTCGTCTACCTCGGCGAGCTCGTGGGGATCGCGATCATGTTCTGCGGCTTCACGCTCGCGGGGCCGCCGAAGAAGAAGCCGCGCGCCGCCGAGGCTCCTGCTCCTACCCGTCCCGCCGTGGTCGCCAGATGACCCCGAGGGCCCGAGCGGTCCACCGCCACGCCCAGACGCTGCTCGAGGGCGAGCTCCTCCGCGCCCGCGGACCGCTCGCGGCCCTTCCCCCGGAACGGCGCCGAGCCGTCGAGCAGGCCTCGGCCAGGGTTGCCGCCGCGCTCGTTGACACCCTGCTCGACCAGGCACGGCGAGAGCCGCGCGTCGCTGAGGCACTCGTCTCGATCTACGGTGTCGGGGATGGCGACGGGTGGGCACACCCTGCCGTCCCATGCCCCGCCGACTAGAATTCGGGCGTGGCTCGTAGAGGCAGCCCAGCGCGGCTCGTGATCGCGCTGTCGGTCGCGGCGGTGCTCGCGGTCTTCCTGCTCTATACCTCGATTGCGGGTGGGGGCACGCCTTCGCTACGCCCGAGCCAGCTGCGCGACCACGTCGGCCGTGTCTCGCTGATGGGCCACGTCGTCGGCAAGCCGAGCGGCGATGCGCACGCCGCCGGGCTGCGGTTCCAGTTGCGCGACGTCAAGGGGACGACGACCGTGCCGGTCGTCTACAAGGGCACCGTGCCCGATCTCTTCCGAACGGGCCGCGACGTCGTCGTGGACGGGCGTCTGCGCAACGGTGTCTTCGTTGCAGTGCCGAACACGCTCGTGACGAAGTGCCCCTCGAAATACCAACCGAAGCGTTAATTGTGCCCCTGCCGGCGACACTCGCCGGCCTCTGGCCCGCGATCACGCGGCGCCAGAGCCCACCCTCGCTCTTGCCAAGGCTCCCAGCCTTGGCTGCGAACGAGTGCGGCCTCTAGCTTGGTGCTCACGACCCAGAGACTCGGCAGTATCACCGGCAGGGGCACTCATGGCTGACCTGGGCCGCGCGGCTCTCGTCATCGCGTTCCTGCTCCTCCTCTACGCCCTCGTGGCGGGATCGCTCGCTGCGTGGAAGTCTCGGCGCCGGCTCGCGGCGTCGGCGCAGAACGCGCTGATCGCGGCGTTCGCCGCGACGGCAGTCGCGTCCGCCGTGCTGCTCGCGGCGCTCGCGCGCCACGACTTCTCGTTCCAGTACGTCGCCGACCACACGAGCCGGGAGCTGCCGCTCGGGTACACGCTGACAGCGTTCTGGGGCGGCCAGGAAGGCTCGCTGCTGCTCTGGCTGCTCGTGCTCTCCGGCTACTCCGTCGCAGCGGTCCTCACCGCGCGCCGCGCCGGACGCGAAGTGCTCGCCTGGGTCGTGCCGACCCTCGGCCTCGTCGGAACGTTCTTCGCGCTGCTGCTCGTCTTCGTGGCGAGCCCGTTCGCGACACAGGCGGCCGCAGCCGACGGTGCGGGCCTGAACCCGAGCCTCCAGAACCCCTACATGGCGATCCATCCGCCGATGCTGTACCTCGGCTACGTCGGCCTGACCGTGCCGTTCGCGTTTGCGATGGGCGCGCTGCTCGCGCGGCGCACCGACGAGCGCTGGATCGTCGCGACGCGGCGCTGGACGCTCGCCGCGTGGGCCTTTCTCGGGGTGGGCCAGTTGCTCGGCGCCCATTGGGCGTACGTCGAGATCGGCTGGGGCGGCTTCTACGCGTGGGATCCGGTCGAGAACGCGGCGCTGATGCCCTGGCTCGCGGCGACCGCGTTCCTGCATTCGGTGATGATCCAGGAGAAGCGCGGGATGCTGAAGGTCTGGAACGTGCTGCTCGTCGTGCTCGCGTTCTGTCTGTCGCTGTTCGGGACGTTCCTCACGCGCAGCGGGATCATCCAGTCGATCCACTCGTTCACGCAGAGCTCGATCGGGCCGTGGTTCCTCGGCTTCATCTGCCTGATCACTGTCGCATCGCTCGCACTCGTGTTCGCGCGCCTGCCGCTGCTGCGCACGAAGACCCGGCTCGAGTCGCTCGTGTCTCGCGAGGCGACGTTCCTCTACAACAACCTGCTGCTCGTCGCGCTTGCCCTGACGATCCTCTGGGGCGTCGTCTACCCGATCCTGTCGGAAGCCGTGACAGGTGAAGCATCGACGGTGAGCAAGCCCTACTACAACTTCTTCCTGCACACCTTCGGGCTGCCGTTGCTCCTGCTGATGGGGATCGGGCCGCTCGTCGCGTGGCGCCGCGCGTCGCTGCGCGCGCTCGGGCGAACGTTCCTGTGGCCGCTCGCGGCGGCCCTCGTCGCGGGAGTGGCGCTGCTCATCGCCGGCGCGGGCTCGTCACGCGTCGGAGTCGTCGCCTATACCTTCTCCGTCTTCGTGCTCGCCTCGATCGTGCTCGAGTTCGCACGCGGCACGGCCGCACGGAAGGCGCTCGGCGGCGTCGGCTGGCCCGGCGCCTTCTCGTCGCTGATCGCGCGGAACAGGCGCCGCTACGGCGGGTACGTCGTGCACGCGGCGATCGTCCTGCTCGCGATCGGCGTCACCGGGGCGAGCGCGTATCAGACGGTGCGCGAGAAGCGGCTCAAGCCGGGGCAGTCGCTGACGGTCGCCGGCGACCGACTCGTCTTTCGCGGCTTTCAATCGCGCACCGAGTCGAACCATCGCGCCATTCGCGCGCTCGTCGACGTCTATCGCGGCAACAACTATCTCGGGCGCTACACGCCGGGCAAGAACCAGTACTTCGCAGAGGATCAGGTGTCGAACGAGGTCGCGATTCGTCATGACTGGCTCACCGGTGGGGATCTCTTCCTGATCGCCGACCAGGTGAATGCGAACGGCACCATCGACCTGAAGGCACTGCAGAAGCCGCTCGTGAACCTGCTCTGGCTCGCCGGGTTCGTCTTCATCGGCGGGTCGCTGATCGCGCTGTGGCCGGATGCGCGCGAACAGCGCCGGCTGGCCGAGCGCTATGCGGACGCGGCGGTGAGGATCTGACCGCGGCGCTCGTCATCGGCGCGCTTCTTGCGATCGCGTGCGTCCTCCTCGTCGGCCTGCCGTTCGTGCGCGAGCCCGCGGCGAAAGACGATCGGCTCGTCGCGCCCGACGAACTGGAACAGCGGCGGCTCACGCTCGCAGAGGAGCGAGACCGTGCGCTCGGGGCGCTGAAAGAGCTCGAGTTCGACCATCGCACCGGCAAGGTGTCGGACGCGGACTACCGCGCACTCGTGGGGCCGCTGAGACGCCGTGCTGCCGAGACGCTGAAGGCGCTCGACCTGCGAGCCGAGCACGCGGCCGACAAGCGCGTCCGCACGCGTGGCTAGCTGTACCAATTGCGGCGCAAAGCTCGCCAAGAACGTCCGCTACTGCCCGCAGTGCGGCCAGCCGACGGATTCCGGTGGAACGAAGGTGATGGAGCTGCCGCCCGACGAGACCGGTCGCGTGCCCGTTCACTTCACGCAGGCAGAGCCGCGGTACTACGGCGTCACCCCGACGATGCTCGTGCTGGTCCTCGCAGGCGCTGCGCTGACGCTGGCGATCGTGCTCTTCGTGTTGGGGCGCTGGCCGCTCGCGCTGATCGCTCTGGGCGTAAGCGTGCTCTTCGTCCTGATCTTCCTGGAGGCGGCGCGCCGGAAGCCCGACGGGCCGCCGGTCGTTCGCTCTACGTCTGAGGGTCTCGAGTCCTTTCGCGCACGGGCCGGCTCAGCGGCGGATTCGCTCGCGACACGAGGGCGGGCCGCCAAACGGCTGATCGCGCTGCGGCGAGAGCTCCAGCGAATGGGCTCCCTCCGGGCCCGGCTCCTGTTCGAGCTCGGAGCCGCGGTGTACCGTGGTGACGACCAGGAGATCGAAGCGGCCCGCGGCAAGGTCCGAGAGCTGGACGAGCTTGCGGCGCAGAGGGAGGCCGAGATGCAGAAAGTGGTCGTGCAAGCCCAGGAACGGCTCCAGCGCCGCCGGCTGGAGGTGCAGCCCACCGAGATGGTGGAGTTGCCCGACGGGCCTCCTCAGCCCGGTGAAGGCGATCCGGGCCACCCGAGCGGTCCTGCCGTGATTCCGGAGCCGTATCCGCCGCCCGACGAGGGCAACCCGCCCGAGCCGGCGATCATCCCCGAGCCGGGGCCTCTCGCCCCGGACGAGACGCCTCAGGAGGGCCGAGGAGGCGCCTGAGCGCCTTCGACGCGGCAGGGACGTCCGTCGTCCCGCCGAACCCTTCGCTCATGGCTCGCAGACTGGCCGTCGTCCTTTTCGCCGGGCTCGTGCTCGCCGCTCCGGCCTCCGGTGACAACAGCGGCAAGATCACTCAGATCCAGGCGCGCATCGCCGCAGCGCGCGCCAAGGAGGCCAGGCTCACTCAGCAGATCTCCGGCGTCACGTCACAGATTCGCACGCTCGAGAGCAAGGTCGGCGACGTGTCGCAGAAGCTCTCGATTCTCGAGCGCGACCTGGCGCTGCACCAACGCCGGCTCGACAAGCTGAACGAGCTCTTCACCTTCGAGACGGAGCGTCTGAACTTCCTCCACCGCCAGTACGCCAGGGTCTTACGCGAGCTCAACCTGCGGATGATCGACATCTACGAGACGCGTGACCCCACACTCGTCGAGGTGATTCTCGAATCGAGCTCGTTTCAGGATGCGCTCGACCAGCTCCACTACCTCGACGCGATTGCGAGGCAGGACAAACGCATCGCGTCACAGGTGAAAACCGCACGCGACGAGGTGCATGTCGCGCGCGAGCGCACTAAGACGATTCGTGCGCGCGTCCATTCGGAGACACAGGTGGTTGCGGTGCGCACGCAGCAGCAACGCAGCGTGAAGAACGAGCTGCTGGCGAGCCAGAACTCGCTTGCGGGCAAGCGGAACAGGCAGAAGGGCCAGCTCGCCTCGACCCGCAAGCAGGAGCAGGCGTTCATCGCAGAGGCCAACGCGCTCGCAGCGCAGGACTCGCGTATCCGCAGTCAGCTCGCCGCCGTACAGGGGGCGGGGGACACGACCCCCTCCTCTTCGGGCCTGATCTGGCCCGTCTCCGGCCCCGTCACGAGCCCGTTCGGATACCGCTGGGGACGACTGCACGCGGGAATCGATATCGGCGTCCCCTACGGAACGCCGATCCATGCCGCAGCGGCGGGGACTGTCGTGATCGCCGGGTGGGTGGACGGCTACGGCAACTACACCTGCATCGACCACGGGGGAGGGATGGCGACCTGCTACGGGCACCAGTCGAGGTTCGCCGTCTCGACAGGCGCGCACGTGGGCCAGGGCCAGCTGATCGGCTACGTGGGGGACACCGGGCACAGCTTCGGGGCCCATCTCCACTTCGAGGTCCGCATCAACGGGAACCCTGTGGATCCGCTGGGCTACCTGTAGCCGTACCCAGTTTCTCAACCCGTACGTTTCCCTTTTGTAATTCGTACCCCGACGCAGTCGAGGAAGGGTCGCGTCGCGGTGCGGCCAGGTCGTCTCCCGACGACGCCGGCCGCCTCCTTCGGGAGGTGGCCGGCGGTTTTTCAGCCCGGAACGAGGTTGAAGGTCTGGGCGAGCAGGAAGATGTTCAGGCCGGAGATGATCGTCGCCACCACGACCGCCGCCGCGGCAGTCAGACGGTGGTTGACGAGCACGCCCATGATGTCCCGGCGACTCGTGAACATCACGAGCGGGATCAGGGCGAACGGAATCCCGAAGGAGAGGATGACCTGGCTGATCACCAGCGTCCGCGACGGATCGAGCCCGATTCCGATCACGATGAACGCGGGAACCATCGTCACGAAGCGCCGCACGAAGAGGGGCACTTGTCGCCGAATGAAGCCCTGCATGACGACCTGGCCGGACATCGTCCCGACCGTCGAGCTAGACAGGCCCGATGCGGTCAGCGCCAGCGCGAAGAGGATGCTCGAGGCGCCCCCGAGGAGCGGCTCGAGGGTTCGGTGCGCTCCCTCGAGCGAATCCACGTTGTGGAGCCCACTGCCGAAGAAGACGGTCGCTGCGATCACGAGCATCGCCATGTTGATCAGTCCGGCGATGACCATTGCGATGAGCACGTCGATGCGCGTGTACCTGTAGAGGAGCTTCGCCTCCTCGTCGTTTCGCGGCACGACGCGATGCTGCGTCAGCGCGGAGTGCAGGTAGATGACGTGCGGCATCACCGTCGCGCCGAGGATGCCGACCGCGAGCAGAACCGACTCGTTGCCCTTGAACTCCGGCACGACCGCGTGCTTGGCGACCTCGGCCAGGGGCGGATGGGCGAACCAGAGCTCCCCGAGGTAACAGATTCCGATCACGGCGACGAACGCGGTGATCACCGCCTCGAGCGGGCGGAAGCCGTACCGCTGCAGGCCGAGAATGAGGAACGTGACCACGCCGGTGATCACGGCCGCCGGGAAGAGGTCGATGCCGAGGAGCAGCTTGATCCCGAGTGCGGCTCCGAGGAACTCGGCGAGGTCGGTCGCCATGGCGATCAGCTCCGCCTGGATCCAGAGGCCGATCGAGGTGCGGCGAGAGAAGCGCTCGCGGCAGACCTCCGGGAGGTTACGGCCGGTGGCGATGCCGAGCTTGGCCGACAGCGTCTGGATCAGCATCGCCATCAGGTTCGAGGCGACGATCACCCAGACCAGCGTGAAGCCGTACTTCGAGCCGCCTGCGATGTTCGTCGCGAAGTTGCCCGGATCCATGTACGCGACGCACGCGATGAATGCCGGCCCGAGGAAGGGAAGGAGCCGCCAGCGCGTGCCGCCGCGGAGGACCCGCTCGCCTGCCCCGGGCAGTCGCGGGCTTTCCTCTGCGCGGGTGGACATCATCCACCCAGAAGTTTAGCCGCGTCTAACTTTCTCTGCGAAGCACGTGGAGATCCGGCAGGTTGCGATAGCGCTCCTGCAGATCGAATCCGTAGCCGACGAAGAGCTCGTCGGGAACCGTGAAGCCGACGTAGCGGACCGGGAGATCCTCGACGAGCCGGCGATAGGGGCGATCGAGGAGCGTGACGGCGGCCAGCGACCCGGGGTCGCGGAGCGACAGCGTCTTGCAAAGGTAGTTCAGCGTCAGCCCCGTGTCGATCACGTCTTCGACGATCAGGACGTCTCGGCCCGTAATTTCAGCGTCGAGATCCTTCAGCAGCCGGATTCGTGCGTGACCGCCCTGGTCCGGTCCACTGGCCGCGTAGCTCGCGAGCTCGATGAAATCCAGGCCGTGCGTGATTCGCAGCGAGCGCGAGAGGTCGGCCACGAAGACGACGCTCGCCTTGAGCGGGGCGACGAGCAGCGGCTCGCGGCCTTCGTAGTCGCGCGAGATCTCACGTCCGAGCTCGCGCACGCGCGTCTGCAGCTCCTCACCCGTGAGGTAGACCTCGCCAAGCCGCGACTCTGACGTGAGTGACTCGACCACTACGACGCGAGCTCGAGCTGGTAGCGCTCTGCCAGTCGCTCGATGTCGCGCTTGTAGAAGAGCTTCACCCGGATTGCCGGATAGCGCGCGCGCAGCTTTCGCAGCTTGCGGTTCTTGCGCGTCACGAGCGACTGCTTCATCACCGTGACCTCGACGTACAGGTCCTGCTCGGGCAGGTAGAAGTCGGGCTTGAACGCTTCGAGGACGCGACCGTCCTCATCCTCTTCGAGGACGAAGGTCGTCGGCTCGTACTCCCAGGGCACACCGTAGTAATCCAGGACCTTGGCGCATTCGAGCTCGGCCTTGTTGGCGAAGCGGGGAGGTTCCTGGCCTCGATATGCCTGGAAATCCGGGGTTTCCAGTATCACCTTCAATCAGAGTAGCAATGCCCTCGGATGACCCTGAGCCGCCTAGACTTCGCGCATGGCGGAGCGTGAAGGGACGTTCACGATCGTCCAGATCTCCGATCTGCACTGCGGCACGCAGTTCTTCCTGCCGAACCTCCTCGAACGTGCGATCACGGAGGTCAACGATCTCGAGCCGGACATCGTCGTCTGCTCGGGCGACCTGACGACGTTCGGGTTCAAAGAGGAGTACGCGCTCGCGAAGAGCTATCTCGACCGCATCGACTGCAAGGCGGTCGTCGTGATCCCGGGCAACCACGATTCACGCAACGTCGGGTACGTCCACTTCGAGCAGCTTTTCGGCGACCGCAACTCCGTCATGCGCGTCGGCGGCGTCACGGTCGTCGCGGTCGATTCGACGGAACCGGATCTCGATCACGGCCAGATCGGGCGCGGGCGATACGCGTGGATCGAGGAGAGCTTCGCCGCTCCGGCCGACCTGCGCGTCTTCGTCTGCCACCACCACCTGCTACCCGTGCCGGGGACGGGGCGCGAGCGCAACATCATCTACGACGCCGGCGACGCGATCGAGTGCCTGCAGCGCTCGGGCGTCAACCTCGTCCTCTCGGGCCACAAGCACGTGCCCTACGCGTGGCGGCTGGAGAACCTCTTCATCGTCAACGCAGGAACCGTCTCGTCCCTGCGGCTGCGAGGAAACACGCGTCCCTGTTACAACGTGATCGAGTTCTCCGGGACGCACGTCGATGTCTGGCGCAGGTACCCGTTCCACGGCCAGGAGAAGATCATCCAGTTCGCGATCGACACGCTCGAGTTCGAGAAGTACACCGCGCGGATCGAGGGGGAGGTGACGTCCCGGCGATGACTCCGGCCCTCGTGGTGATCGACGGAGAGCACTATCCGCCCGTTGTCCGGGACGCAATCGCAGGCTTGCCCTATGACGTCGTCGGCGCGTGGCTCGCCGGTGGCACGGAGAAGCTGCGTGGCGACGCGGAGTACGGGGTGCCTCTGCTCGCCGAGCTCGACGACGGGTTCGCCGACGCCGAGGTCGTCGTCGATCTCTCGGACGAGCCGGTGCTCGGCCCGCGAGAGCGCCTGCTCCTCGCGAGCCGCGTGCTCGCGGCCGGTCTTCGCTATGAAGGCGCCGACTTCCGCTTCGAGCCGCCGCGCTACGAGCCGTTTGCGCCGCCGTCGCTCGCGGTGATCGGCACGGGCAAGCGCGTCGGGAAGACGGCGGTGACGGGGCACGTCGCACGACTGCTCGCGCGCGACCGCGAGGTCGTCGTCGTCGCGATGGGGCGGGGAGGCCCGGGGGAGCCCGAGGTTGCGACGGTGCAACCCACGCTGGCGTCACTGCTCGAGCTGTCGAGACAGGGCAGCCACGCCGCCTCCGACTACCTCGAGACGGCGGCGCTCACCGGAGTCGTGACGATCGGCTGCCGCCGTGCCGGTGGCGGCCTCGCCGGCGCGGTGACGATGTCGAACGTCTCGGCGGGCGCAGCGCTCGCGGCAGAGCGCGACCCCGATCTCGTCATCTTCGACGGCAGCGGCGCCGCGATTCCACCCGTCGAGGTGGACGCGCGGATTCTCGTCAGCGGCCGCGGCCACGATCCACTGGCGTACCTCAATCCCTACCGGGTCTACGTGTCGGACGCGGTCGTCCTCGTCGGCGGCGGTGATGCGGCTGCTGTGCGAGCGCTGAAGCGCATTCCGATCGTGTCGGCGGAGCTGCGTCTCCGGCCCATCGAGCCCGTTACGGGTCGCCGCGTGGCCGTCTTCACCACGGGGCCCGCGCCGACCGAGCATCTCGACGCCGAGGTCGTGAGCGTCTCGCGGAACCTCGCGGATCGCGCGAAGCTGCGCGAAGATCTCGCACGCACGAACGCCGACGTCTATCTCGTCGAGATCAAGGCTGCGGCGATCGACGTGGTCGCAGAGGCGGCGCAGGAGCGAGGAGCAGAGATCGTCTTCGCCGAGAACGAAGTCGTCTCGGCCGAGCTCGACGACGTGGTGACGAACCTCCTGCCGGCGCGGGCCCGGGTATGAACCATCCGCGCCATTCGGAGCCGCTGCCGCTCGGGACGCCGGATCAGCCGTACTCGAAAGGGCTGATGGCTCGCGCGCTCGTCGCGGTCGGCGTCCCGCTCGGACGTGCGTACGAGCTCGCGAAGCGCATCGACCAGCACCTCGTCGACCGCGGCGAGCAGAGCATCGAGCTCGAGCAGGTCGAGGAGCTTGCGGTCGAAGTCCTCGGCGACGAGGACGGGTCGCGGGCGGTTCAGCGGCTGCGGCGCTTCCGCGAGCTTCACGAGCTCGACCTGCCGATCATCGTGCTCGTCGGCGGCGCGACCGGTACCGGCAAGTCCACGGTCGCGACCGAAGCCGCCTATCGATTAGGCATCACGCGCGTCACTTCGACCGACTTCGTCAGGCAGACGATGCGCGCGTTCTTCTCGAAGGAGTTCATGCCGTCGATCCACTACTCGAGCTTCGAGGCGGCGGCCGGCCTCCGTGAGCCAGAGCAGGCCGGGGATCCCGTCATCGCCGGCTTCCTCGAGCAGACGCGCAATGTGCTCGTCGGCGTGGGCGCCTCGATCGACCGCGCGCTCGAGGAGGGCTGGTCGATGGTGCTCGAAGGCGTGCACCTCGTTCCCGGCATGCTGCCGCGGGTCGAGGGCGCGCTCGTCGTCCAGTGCATCCTTGCGATCGAGGACGAAGAGGAGCACTCGACCCACTTCATGATCCGGGATGCTGGTCTCGACGGCCTCCGTCCGCACGCGAAGTACATCGATCGTCTCGACGACATCAGACGTGTCCAGGACCACATCGTCGGCCGCGCGAAGCGCCACAAAGTGCCCGTGATCGTCAACAACGACATCCGCGGCGCGATCGACGCAGTCCTCGAGCTCGTGCTCGCGAGCGCCGAGCAGGTACAAAGGGTCTGATGCCCGAAGCCCTCGACGAGCCGGTTGCGACGGAAGAGGTCAAAGCACCGGCGTCGGCGCTCTGCCTCTGCGAGCAGTACGTGCGCGTGACCGAGGGGGCTGCGCTCACGGCGGCGCGCTGGCTCGGGCGGGCCGACCAGGAGGCTGCGGAGCGGGATGCGGCCGCGGCGATGCGGGCGGTGCTCGACGACTTCCCGATCTCCGGACGGGTGGTGATCGGCTCCGCGGACGAGGAGTCGCCTCTGCATGTCGGCGGGGAGATCGGCGCGGGCGGCGACACCGTCGACCTGGCGCTCGATCCGCTCGAGGGGCGCGGTGTCGTCGCTCGCGGTGGGAACGGCGCAATGTCGATGATCGCGATCGGTGAGCGCGGCTCGTTGCTGAACCTGCCCGACATGTACATGCGGAAGATCGCCGTCGGTCCGCTCGCGCGCGGTTCGATCGACCTGCTCAAGCCGATCGGCGAGAACGTCCAGGCGATCGCCGATGCATTCGGCCGCCGGCCGGCCGACATCACCACGATCGTGCTCGACCGGCCGCGGCACCACGACCTGATCGAGGAGATCCGTGCGTCTGGCGCACGCATCAAGCTGATCCAGGACGGAACGGTGACGGCGTCGATCTCTGCCGCGATTCGCGGGACGAACGACCACCTTGCGGTCGGCATCGGCGGGACGCGCCAGGCGGTGATGTCCGCCGCAGCGCTGCGCTGTCTCGGAGGGGAGCTGCAGGCGCAGCTCTGGCCGACGTCGCGCCGCGAGATCGACGAGGCGCGCGAGGTCGGCATCGAAGACGAGACGCGTGTGTTCACGACGGAGGAGCTCGCACCGGGCGAGGTGATCGTCGCCGCAACCGGTGTCTCGAACGGCGATCTCCTGCGTGGCGTCAGGTTCCTCGCCGACTCGGCGCGGACGCATTCCCTGATCATGTGCACGCGCTGCAACTGGGTGCGTTTCATCGACGGCATCCACTTCTTCGCACGGGAACGGCGCGAAGAGGTGCGGCTGTTGGGCTACTAGCTAGACTCGACTGCATGCCGACCAAGGAAGAAATGTTCGAGGCGCTGAAGCAGGTCGAGGATCCCGAGCTCGGGATGGACATCGTCGAGCTCGGCCTGCTCTACGACGTCGAGGTGAATGGGCCGCGGATCAAGATCATCCACAGCCTGACGTCGATGGGCTGCCCGGCCGGCCCGATGATCCAGGAGGACATCACGCGGATCGCCCGCGAGGTGCCCGGTGTCGAGGACGTGGAGATCGAGCTCACCTGGGATCCGCCCTGGACCCCGGAGCGCATGTCCGAAGACGCAAAGTTCATCCTCGGCATCGGCTAGACGCGGCGCGGCTCTAGCCGGGGATGCGCAGCACGATCTTGCCGAGCTGCTCGCCCGCTTCGAGCCGCTCGTGCGCGGCGGCGGCCTCGGCGAGCGGAAAGACCTGATCCACCACGGGCGTGGCGCGACCCGACGTGACGAGGTCGTAGACCGCTTCGAAGTCCTCGCGCGTTCCCATCGTCGAGCCCAGGATCGTCAGCTGCTTCCACCAGATGCGGTGGAGGTTGGCGGGAGGATTCGGGCCGGTGGTCGCGCCGCAGACGCAGACGCGACCTTCGGCACGGACCGCGTCGAGCGATCGTTTCCACGTCGCCTCGCCGACATCGTCGACGACGACGTGAGCACCGCCGCCGGTCAGCTCCTTCACGCCGGCCACGACATCGTCCGTCTCGTGGTTGAACGTGCCGTCGGCGCCGAGCTCGCGCGCACGCGCGAGCTTGTCGGTGCTCGACGACGTCACGATCACGCGCGCGCCGAGGGCCTTGGCGATCGCGAGCGTCGCCGTCGCGACGCCGCCGCCGATTCCCCAGACGAGCACCCATTCGCCTTCCTGCAAGCCGGCTCGCGTCGCGAGCATCCTGTAGGCAGTCTCGAAGACGAGCGGGAACGCGGCCGCGGTCTCGAAGTCGATGTCGTCAGGGAGCGCATAGACCTGCGAGCGCGGCACGGCGATCAGCTCGGCGTGCGTTCCATCGGAGTGCTCGCCGACGACGGAGATCTTGCCGTTGCCGAGATCGTGTCCCGGATTGATCACGACCCGGTCGCCCGCGGCAAACCCCTCGCCGGAGACGACGATTCCGGCGCCGTCGGCGCCGAGGATGCGCGGCTTCGGCACGGAGGGCAGGCCCTTGCGAATCCAGACGTCGAGATGGTTGAGCGACGCCGCCCGCAGCTCGATCAGGACGTCGCCGGCGGCAGGAGTGGGGTCGGGCGCCTCCTCGTAGCGCAGCACCTGGGGCCCGCCGTCTTCGTGGATTCGCACCGCCTGCACGGGGCACAATCTCGCACATGACCGCTGCCGAGCTGGAAACGCTCGCGGACGAGCTCGGCCTGGACGTCGTCGGGGCGGCGCTCGCCTCCGCCTACGACGACACCGAGCATCACATCCGCGAGCGCCGAGCGCGCGGGCTCTTCGCCGACATGCGGTTCACGATGGCCAGGCCCGAAGTGTCTTGTCATCCGGAAGCGCTTCTTCCCGGCGCCCGCACGGTCGTCTCCGCCGCGTACTGCTACTACGCGCCGGAGCCTCCGCTCGAGCCGGGAGCAGGAAGGCTCGCGCGCTATACGTGGCACGACGGCTACGAGCTGCTGCGGGACCGGCTTGAGCAGCTCGGCCGCAGGCTCGGCGGCGAGTACCGCGTGCTCGTGGACGCGAACCAGCACGTCGACCGCGAGGCCGCAGCGCGCTCCGGCGTCGGGTTCTACGGCAAGAACACGATGCTGATCACGCACCGGCACGGATCGTGGGTGGTCCTCGGAACGCTCGTCACCACCGCGGAGGTCGAGGCAACCGCGCCGCTCGAGCTCGATTGCGGGTCGTGCACGCTCTGCATCGAAGCGTGCCCGACAGGTGCGCTCGACGACCCCGGCGTCGTCGATGCGAACAAGTGTCTCTCCTACTGGACGCAGGCGCCGGCGCCGATTCCGGAGGGCTATCGAGACGAGCTGGGCGCGCAGGCCTACGGCTGCGACATCTGCCAGGACGTCTGTCCGTGGAACCGCGGGATTGAGAAGCGTCGTAGCGAGCACCGCCTTCCGGCCGGATCCGAGCCGCACGTGAGCCTCGCGGACTGGTTGCGTGAGGACGGTGACGCGCTCGTACGGCGTTACGACCGCCTCTATGTGCCTGGAAACGATGCTCGCTACCTGCGGCGCAACGCGCTCGTCGCGCTCGGGAATGTCGGCGAGGCGACAGACCTTCCTCTGGCCGAGCAGTTCCTCGACGAGGATGACGAGTTGCTGCGCGAACAGGCAGAGTGGACGGTGGCACGAATTCGGGAACGCAATGCCTGCTGAGCTCCTGCGGCGGCAGCAAGCGCGCGAGGTCGAGATCTGGATCGCGCGAGTCCGGCTTGCAGCGGTCCTGTTTGCGGGGCTCGAGGTCGGTGTGTTCACCGAGAATTATCCGTCCGGCTACGAGTCGCTCGCCTGGATCGCGACGGGTGTCTTCGCCTTCGGCGCGGTGGTGCTGGTGCTGGTCAGCAGGCGGGCGTACACGCCGTGGGTCGGTCTCGCGTCCCTCGTCTTCGACGGAGCCGTGATCGCCGCGTTCGCGACGCTCTACTCCTTCGAGTACGGCAGCCCGACCCGCTGGGCGTTGATGTTCGTCGTGGTCGAGGGCGCTTTGCGGTACGGCCTGGTGGGGGCGGTGGGGGTCTCCGTTGCGCTCTTGCCGTTCCTCGCCTACGTCGAGTGGTGGCGGGCGAGAGAGTTCGGTGGCCCGTCGTTCATCTGGGACCGGGTCACGTTCCCGTTCGGCGTCTTCTTGACGACCGGGCTGATCGTGGGCTGGCTCGTCAATCGTCTTCGCCGTGAGACGGCGGTCGCGGAGTCGCGGGCACGTGAGGCGGAGGGTCTGCGCGACCAGCTAGGGAGGCGGGTGGACGTGCTGGAGGCCGCGAACCGTTGCGCCCGCGCGCTTGCTTCATCGCTGGAGGTCGACCAGGCCTTTCGCGCCTTCATTCGCGAGTTGCGAGGGCTGGTGGACTTCGACCGGGTGACGATCGTGCTCGTCGAGGGCGGCCGCGCCGAGGTTCTGGCGGCGGCGGGGCTTGGCATCGCCGAAGTTTTCCCGCCGGGCTCGTCGCGCCCCGTGCGCGGCTCCGTGCTCGAGGACGTCCTCGAGGGCTCGCTTGTCTATAGGCCGACGCTGGATGCGGAGCGGTATCCCGAGGAAGAGGACCTGCTCGCCCTCGGTCTGCGCAGCCGCGTGCTCGCACCGCTGCAGGTCGGGCCGCGCACGATCGGGATGCTCGGGCTCGTGCGCACCGAGGTTGACGCGTTCTCCCCGGAGGAACGCGAGCTCGTCGCGCTGCTCGGGCGGCTGGTGGCGACGGCGGTTCAGAACATCCGGGCCTACGACGCGGAACGAACGACCGCGGAGGAGCTGCGCCGGCTTTCGGCGCTCCGCGCGGATTTCGTCTCGCTCGTCTCCCACGAGCTGCGGAGCCCAATGGCGGCTGTCATCGGCGCGGCGCGGACGTTAGAGACACGTTGGCGTGAGTTGAGCGTCCAGCACCGCCAGGCGTTCCTCTCGCTAATTGGCGACGAGACAACTCGCTTGGCAGAGCTGATCAGCGACGTGCTCGACACGTCGCGGATCGAGGCCGGGACGTTCAGCTTCAGTTTTCGAGACGTGGATCTCTCGGATCTGCTGCGCGAGATCGTCGCTGCCGCGGAGCTTGGTCAGGACGAGGTGCGCGTCACCGCCGAGGTGAACGGTGCCCTGCCGAACGTGCGAGGCGACCGCGAACGCCTGCGCCAGGTCGTCCAGAACCTCCTCGACAATGCCGTCAAGTATTCGCCTGCGGGCGGGGAAGTGCAGGTTCGCGCGACCGCGGACGACGGACGCGTGTTGGTGGAGGTCGAGGACGCAGGCCCAGGCATCTCGCTCGAAGACCAGCAGCTGATCTTCGCCAAGTTCGGGCGTGCTGCGACCGACGGCGGTGGCAAGCCGGGAACCGGGCTCGGCCTGTTCATCGCGCGTACGATCGCGGAAGCGCATGGAGGCTCGGTCGAGGTCGACTCGGTGCCCGCGCGCGGGTCGATCTTCACGCTCGAGTTACCGCTCGGCGCGGACTAGGCGCGGGCCCGCAAGCGGGAGACGCCGAGCTCGTTGGCGAGCTCGCGCGCGCGGGCTGCGATTGCCGCGCGCATTCCGTCCGGTTCGAGCAGGACCGCCTGTCCTCGCTGCGAGAGCACCTCGCCGATCAGCCATTCCGGGCTGCCGACCGGCATCTCGGCAAGGGCGGTGCCGTCCTTCAGCGGTGTCGCTCCGCGCTCGGCGGCCCAGCGTGCCGCGACGCCCTTCGCGTAGAGGATCTTTGCGGTGCGCGCGTCACGGAACCCGTGCGGCTCGAACGCTTCCCGTGGTTCGTAGCCTTCCTTCGTCAGGTGCGCGCTGCGCATCCGGTCGAGCCGGAAGCTGCGTTCGGCATCGCGCGTCCGATCCCACGTGTGGACGCGCCAGTTCGGGAGCTCGCGTTCGAGCGAGTACGGCTCGATCACGCGTTTCGACCAGGTCGGCTCGCCTTCCTTCTGGTATTCGATCTCGACGAGCCGTCGCTCGCGGATGCCCTCGGTGAGGGTCGCGACGAGGTCGGCTTCCGCTTCGACGATCTGCGGGTTCGGAGTCTGTGAGAGCTCGAACTGGCCGAACGTTTCTTCCAGCTTCTTGCGCACGCGGTCGAGCGGAGCGTGCGCGTCGGCGGCGATCATCGGGCCGACGAACTCGAGCGCGAGGCGAATCGCTCTCGCCTCGAGCGGGGTCAGGCGCGGTGCGAGCCTGAACGTGTCGCCGTACAGCTCCTTGTCGACGTGCACGCTGTCACCGTCGAGCGCGGCGTAGACCGTGTAACAGCCGCCGCCGAAGTTGACGAGGTTCAGCAGTTGGAGGTGCTCTTCGAGCTCCTCTGCGGGAATGTGGAAGCGCTGGACGATCTCGGCGGCAGGGATGACGGCTTCATGTCCTTCGCCGCACGCGGCGAGCAGGTAGGCGAGGAGTGCCTGGAGCACCGCGAAGCGTTCCGGCACCACCGGACCGGCGGGGCGCTCGCCGGAGGTTTCGGCGCGGACGGCAGGCGCGGGTGCGGCCGGCTTCGGCGCAGCCTCCTCGTGGCGCTCGCGTACCTCCCGCAGTGCCCGTGCCACCTCGCGGCGGAGCTCGTCGGGCTCGATCGGAATCGCGCGGCCGTCCTGGCGGAGGATCCACGATGTGAGCTGTCCCAACGACGAGTAGTCGGTGATGAAGACGCCGTCTTCGAGCTCGCCCGCATTCCCGTACGCGCGCTCGACCCACCAGGCGGTGTCGGCTGCGAGCTCGATCCGCGCTTCACCTTCGATGTCGCCGATCTGCCAGGGTGGCCGGCCGCGGTACTGGTCGATGTCGAAGTCGGTGGGGACACGGAAGTCGCGCTCGCGGCGGGTGGCGAACCTGATGTCGCCGCGGATGCGCGAGACGCGGAAGGTGCGGATGTCCTTGCGGTCGAGATCCTGGCCGATCACGTACCAGCTGCCGTTGTCGGACAGCAGCCCGTACGGGTTGACCGTGCGCTCGCTCTGCTTGTTGCGTGAGATGGAGTGGTAGGGAAACTTGATCGTGCGCTGCTTCGAGATCGCGCCTTCGAGTTTCCCGAGCCGTCCCGGCATCTCGGACGAGTAGTCCGGGTCGAGCACCTCGACGCGGACGGCAGTCTGCGTCGCGTGATCGCCGAAGCCCGGGCGGCCGAGGGCGAGGTTCTGGAGAGCCAGGCGGAGCGGTTCGGCGTACGCGAACTTGCCTTCGAGCAGGTAGAGCGCGGTCTGCAGCGCCGCGAGCTCGTCGTCGTCGAGCTCGAGCTTGCTCAGGAAGTAGTTTTCGGAGCGGAGCGTGTAGAGCTCCTCGCCCGTGAACTCGTCGCGCTGGGACTGGAGCGGCACTCCGAGCGCGAGCAGCTCGGCACGGTCCGAGTAGAACCGGCGCGCGAACGCCTCGTCCGACATCTCCGAGTAGCCCTCGACGTTGGATTTCACGTCTCGCGCGGTGAGCAGCCGGCGCTCCGCCATGAGAAAGGCGACGAGTGAGAGCTGGCGGATGAGCTTGTCGGTGTCGTGGGACACCGGGCGAATCTATCGGTTCAGACCGTGGGGACGGCGCCCAGTTCCACTCGTCCAGACGGCGGGTGAAGCCGTGGTGGGGAGGATTGTCGACGACGTATTCCAGGGTCGCCTCGTACTGCTCCTGCGACTCGATGAGCTTCGCCCAGTAGCGGCGGCCGAAGAGATGGTCCTTCCGGCCGTGTTTCTCGTTGAAGGCGCGCGCGTAGCCGCCGTTCAGGTCCCGCATGCCCGCGTCGAGGTTCGCGGCCGGGGTTTCGACGACCAGGTGGTAGTGGTTCCCCATCAGGCACCGTGCGTGCAGGCGCCAGCCGTAGCGCCGCTCGATGCGTCGCAGGAGGTGGAAGAAGACGATGCGGTCTTCGCCGTCGAGCACGATCGGCGCGCGGTCGTTCCCGCGGGCGACGACGTGGTAGTAGGCCCCGGCTACGAGCGGTCGGTGTGGTCGTCCCATGCGGGCGACCGTAGCCCTGCGCCGCGGCCGATTCGTCCGGCGTGCGCCTTTTGTCTCGCGTCCGGCGCCGTCCAGTCACGTGCCAGGCACGAGACTGGGGCGGAAAAGACGGACCCGATCGGGGCGCGTCGGATCGGAATCTGTGCGCTTCGGTCCAGTCACGTGCCAGGCACGAGACTGGACCGAAGGAGCCGGCCCCTATGGGAGCGTGTCGGAGCGGGGCTTGTGCGCGTTGGGCTCGGCGGGCGAGCTACGCGGCGACTTTGGAGCGCTCGAGGTGCTGGTGCGACGGGCAGTAGTCGCGGTCCGGCAGCGGCGTTCGCTGGCACGGCTTGCCCTTTCGCGTCGTGGCGCGACAGCGGGCAATCCCGCCGTCGAGTGCGCCCGACTCGATCTGCTCCTCGATGAACGCAACCGCTGCGGCGACGCCCTCTTTCACGGCCCAGGCGACTTCGGCCTGCGCGGTGATCGGGAAGTAGCGGCGAATGTCCTGGAAGAGAGCGCGATCCGGCTTCGCGAAGTAGAGCGGATCCTTTGCGAGCCGCTCCATCGTTTGCTCGCACTGCTCGAGCACCGCCCGTCGATACTCCAGATGCAGCTCGGAGGCCACATAAGGGTCGATCAGGTCCTTAATCGACCTGTAGATGGCTCTCGAATATTGATACATGCAGGCCTGAAGCTGGGCGACGTTTTCCTCGATCACAGTATCTTTGGCTCCCATTAATCCCCCGCAAAGCTTTGTTAAGCCGCGGTAAACCGTGTCTCGCCCGCGCCTGCGAGAGGAGTCTATACGGTCCATGGGCCTGTTACAAAGTCGCGGCCCTCGTTGTCTTTGCTGAGAACGGTCAGCGGGTGATCTGGCGGACGTAGGCCGCCCCGAAACCCTTCGCATTGGCCCCGGCCAAGGCCCCGTTGGCCTGGCCTCGCGACGAGTAGATCCCGCTGAAAACGACGTAATAGCCCGGGTGCAGGCTCGAATACCGGCTCGAGTCGAGGACACCCACCTGAGGCAATCCGGCCCTGGAGGCCGACCGCGCCCGGGTGATCGCGAGCGAGTGGCCGCCGCCCGCCGGCGGGGATCGACTCGAGCACGACCGTGAAGCCGCTCTCCCCGTCCGGCCAGGCGACCAGCGCTCCGGGCTGAGGGGCGGTGGTGGTCGCCGGAGGCGGAGCTGTCGGAGTCGTCGGCGGCCCGGTGGGAGTGCCCGTGGGGACGGACGGCAGTGCCACGGTCGCCGTTCCGGGCGACGTCGTCGGCGAGTGCGGCGTCCCGCCTTCGGTCGCGACGATCGTGCTGTTCTCGGCGCCCGCGTCCGACAGGACGATCGCCGCTGCGGCGCCGGCGACCGCCAGCAGGAGAAAGAGCAGCACCGGCCAGATCCAGTCGCCGGGATACCAGGCGAATCGTCGTTGCCACGCGTTCGCGAGCCTGCCGAAGGCGCCGCTCCCGGCCGACAGCCGGTAGCCGCACTCGAGGCAGTACTCCTGATCCGGACCGTGCGGCGCACCGCAGCGCGGACACAACGGCCCTGAAGGTGGGAGCGCGGGCGTGCTCACTCTTCCCAGCGTTCGGGCGCGGGCGCCGGCAGGGCCTCGAGCAGTTCGGGCTTCGGCTCGACTGCCGCAGCTTCCGACTGCTGCTCCGGAGTGACGGCGTGGCCGCAGACCGCACAGAACTTCGCATCAGCTGCGAGCGCACCTCCGCACTGCGGACAGCCGACCACCGGCGGTGTCGCCGCCACGGGGCGACCGCAATTCGCGCAGAAGTGGGAACCCCAGACGAGCGGCGCGCCGCACTCGCAGCGCGCGGCCGGCGCCGCACGGCGCACCGACACGGCTGCGGCGAGCAGCGTGTCCAGCTCCTGCAGGCGTTCGTCGAGGGCGACGAGCTCGTCGCAGCGCTCGACGATCAGATCCTGGCGGAACTGGTCGCGGCGGAACATCTCGAGCATCAGCCCACCGAGGTCGCGCAGGCGCTCTTCGCGGACCCGCAATAGGGCACGCCGCTCCTTGCGCAACTGGCCGGGATGGGGCAGCGCACGTCTCGGTGGCCCCGCGGGGCGCGCACTCGGAACTGTCCGCTCGTCCTTGCGGCGAAAGCGTGCCAGGAGCGATGGCCGCGCCACGCGAATCAATCTAACAGCGGGGTGTGACGCTCAGGCTACGGCCGGCGGGGCGTGGCCGCCCTGCGGCCGAATCCGGCGACGAATACCACGAAGAGGACGATGGCCACGACGGCGACCGGAATTCCGACCCAGATCAGGCCGAGCAGCGAGACGACGATTGCCACGACGATCAAGGCGAGCACGAGACCGATCACGGCGCCAACGTTCCCGGCGAATCCGCCCCGAAACTATGGGAGCTGGACGACGACGAGACGGTCCTCGGTCATCTCGCGCACCGTGTAGGCCGGCCCCTCGCGCGTGTTGCCCGAGTCCTTGACGCCGCCGTAGGGCATCTGGTCTGAGCGGAAGGTCGGCGCTTCGTTCACGGTGACGCCGCCGAACTCGAGCTCCTGCGCCGCGCGCAGTGCGTTGTCGAGGCTCGCCGTGAAGATGCCGGCCTGCAGCCCGTACTTCGTGGCGTTGGCAAGCTCGATTGCCTCGTCGAGCGAGTCGACCGCGGTCACCGTGCAGACAGGCCCGAAGATCTCCTCGCACGAGACCTCGTCCTCGCGCCCGGGGTTCGCGATCACGGTCGGACGGATCAGCTCGCCGTCGAGGCTGCCTCCCGTCAAGACGGTTCCGCTCGTCGCCTCGATCCACTTGAGGATGCGTGCGCGCGCGTCCTGGTCGATCACCGGACCGACGTCTGTGTCCTCATCCGCCGGATCGCCCACGGTGAGCGCTTCGACGAGCGGCACGAGGGTCTTCACGAATTCGTCGTACGCGCTCCGCTCGACGTATACCCGCTGGACCGAGATGCAGCTCTGGCCCGCGAACGCGAAGGCGTTCTGGGAGACCTTTGTCGCGGCGGCGGTCACGTCCGCGTCCGCGGTGACGATCACGGGCGTTGCGTTGCCGAGCTCGAGGTTGACGCGCTTCTTCGGCGCGCGTTCCTTCAGCTTCCACCCGACGCCGCTGGAGCCGGTGAACGTGATCAGCTTCACGCGATCGTCTTCGACAAGCACGTCGCCGATCTCGGACGCGGGCCCGACGAGGACGTTGATCCAGCCCGCGGGCAGGCCCGCTTCCTCTTCGAGCTCGGCGAGCAGAAGCGCTGACAGCGGCGTCTGGCTCGCGGGTTTCAGCACCACCGCGCAGCCCGCAGCAAGCGCGGGCGCGATCTTGTGAGCGACGAGGTTCAGCGGGAAGTTGAACGGGCTGATGGCACCGACGATCCCGATCGGCCGCCGGAGCGTGAACGCAAGCTTTCCCTCACCGGCCTGGGCGGATTCCATCGGGATCATCTCACCGGCCAGCTTGCGCGCCTCGACCGCGGCGAACGTGTACGTCGACATCGCGCGCGCCGCCTCGACACGCGCGGCCTTGAGTGGCTTGCCCGCCTCGTCGGAGATGATCTGCGCGACCTCTTCGTGCCGGCGCCCGAGTGCGCCTGCGACGCGGACGAGGATCTCTGCTCGCTTGTGTGCGGGGAGCGGCTCGCGCATCGCGCGCTCAGCCGCATCGATCGCACGGCGGGTCTCGTCGGCGCCCGCCTTTGCGATGCGCCCGACGACCTCACCGGAGTACGGGGAACGCACTTCGACCCAGTCGCCCGTTTCGACCCATTCGCCCCCGATGAGCAGGCGCTTTTCGTTGGCTGCAGCGACCACGGAGCTAGTCTAGACCGCGATGCAGGCTGCGCTCATCGTCGATGCGGTCCGCTCGCCGATCGGGAAGCGAAACGGCTCGCTCGCGTCGATCCGCGGCGACGAGCTCGCGGCTCAGGTCCTCAACGGCCTCGTCCGCCGCCACGATCTCGACCCGGCCGAGGTGCAGGACGTCCAGCTCGGCTGCGTCACCCAGATCGGCGAACAGGGCTGGAACATCGGCCGCATGGTCCCGCTCGTCGCCGGCTGGCCGGAGACCGTCGCCGGCACGACCGTCGACCGTCAGTGCGGCTCGTCGATGCAGACCAACTTCAACGCCGCGGCCGCAATCTGGGCCGGGCAGCTCGACGTCGTCGTCTCTGCGGGGGTCGAGATGATGTCGCGCGTCCCGATGGGATCGAACGGGGGCGACCTCTCCAACAAGCTGCTCGATCGCTGGCAGATCGTGCCGCAGGGCCTCTCCGCGGAGGTGATTGCCGACGAGTGGGGTCTCTCGCGCGAGGAGCTCGACGCGTTCTCGCTCGAATCGCACCTCCGGGCCGTGGCTGCGAGCGACGAGGGTCGTTTCGACAACGAGATCGTTCCGATCGACCTCACCAACCCGCACGCCGGCGTCGTGTTCGCCGTGGACGAGACGCCGCGGCGCGACACGTCGGCCGAGGCGCTCGCAGCGCTCAAGCCGGCGTTCCTGCCCGAGGGAAAGGTGACCGCCGGGAGCTCCTCGCAGATCTGCGACGGCGCAGCTGCCGTGCTCGTCGCGAGCGAGAGTGCAGCCGCTCGGCTCGGGCTCGAGGCTCGCGCGCGCTTCGTCTCGTTCGGGCTTTCCGGCGTCGATCCGTACCGGATGCTGCACGGCAATCCGCAGGCATGCGACCGGGCGCTCGAGCGTGCCGGCTTGACGTGGGAGGACATCTCGGTAATCGAGGTGAACGAAGCGTTCGCCTCGGTCGTGCTCCAGTTCGCGCGCGACGCCGGGCTCGAGGACCGGTGGGGCGACATCAATCCAAACGGGGGCGGGATCTCACTCGGACACCCGCTCGGAGCGACGGGCGCGCGCATGACGGCAACGCTCCTCAACGAGCTCGAACGGCGTGAAGGACGGTACGGCGTGGCGACGATGTGCATCGGGTTCGGCCAGGCGATCGCCTGCGTCGTCGAACGCCTCTGAGCGTTACTCTCCGCAGGTGGGGGAGATGGCAGGTCGCGCGCTTGCGCGGGAACCGAAGGAGATCGTCGCCCGAGGCTACGACGCGATCGCGCTGCGCTATGCCGAATGGGCGGGGCAGATCGATTCGCCGGCGATGGCGTGGGTGCGCGAGCTCGATGCGCAGCTCGACGACGGCGCCGACGTTCTCGAGCTCGGTTGCGGCCGCGGCGTTCCGGCGACGCGTGAGCTCGCCCGCCGGCACCGCGTGACCGGCGTCGACATCTCAGCCGTGCAGATCGAGCTCGCGCGACATCACGTCCCCGAGGCGAGCTTCGTCCACAGCGACGCGATGGAGCTCGAGATCGCGCCGGCGTCCTTCGACGCGGTCGTCGCGCTCTTCGTGTTCGGTCACGTCCCCGTCGACGAGCAGGCAGGGCTGATCGCCCGGATCTCGCTCTGGCTCCGAGACGGCGGCTTCTTCCTCGGCACGTTCGCCACCGGTGAGGCGGGCCAGGATGTGGACGACGACTGGCTCGGAGTGCCCATGTTCTTCGCGTCCCTTGGCGGCGACGCATACGCCCCGCTGTTGCGCGACGCGGGCCTCGAGCCCCTGCGCGACGAGATCGTGGTGCAGAACGAGCCCGGCCACGGCGACATCTCGTTTCGATGGTTCCTCGCTCGAGCGGCGGCGTAGATGGTGGAGATCCGGAAAGTCGGTGTCGTCGGGCTCGGCACGATGGGGGCCGGGATCGCGCAGATCAGCGTGCAGTCCGGCTTCGAGACGGTCGGCCGCGAGATCAACGCGGAGCTCGGTGAACGCGGCCGGGCGACGATCGACCGTTATCTCGCACGCGGGGTCGAGAAGGGACGTCTCTCCGCAGCGGAGCGTGACGAGGCGCTCGGCCGGCTGACGCTCACGACCGAGCTCGCCGACCTCGCGGACTGCGACCTCGTGATCGAAGCAGCGCTCGAGGAGCTCGACGTGAAGCGCGAGATCTTCGCAGAGCTCGACCGCGTCACCCAACCGGAGGCGATTCTCGCAACGAACACCTCCGCGCTCTCCGTGTCGGAGATCGCCGAGGCGACGAAACGGCCCGAGCGCGTCGTCGGCATGCACTTCTTCAATCCGGCGCCCGTTCTTCCCCTCGTGGAGATCGTGCGCACAGCGAAGACCGCGGACGAAGCCGTTGACGCGGCGTACGCCTGGGCGGAGCGCGCGGGCAAGCAGCCCGTGCGCTGCAACGACACACCCGGCTTCATCGTCAACCGCATCCTCATCCCGCTGCTGAACGACTGCGTGCGTGTGCTCGACGAAGCGGGAGTCGAACCGGAGGAGATGGACAAGGCGATGACGAACGGGGCCGGCTGGCCGCTCGGGCCGTGTGCGTTGATCGACCTGATCGGCGTCGACGTGCACGTGCACGCCTCGGCCGCGCTGCACGGGAAGCTCGGCGAGGAGCGGATGGCCGCACCTGATCGGCTCCTGCGCATGCAGCAGGACGGGAACCTCGGCCGGAAGTCGGGCCGCGGTTTCTACGTGTACTAGTTACGCCGCGATTCGTTCGGGCAGCTCGAGCACGACCTGCGTGAGCTCCGGCCGGTGCGCGTGCGCCTCCCGCCAGACCGCTTCGGCCCGTTCGGCCTGGAGCGTCTCGAGCGCGACCGCGTGCATCGTCGCGATCGAGGCGAGCTCGACGAGCCGCTCGGCCGCGCCGTGAGGCAATTGCGCAGCGATGGTCGTGAGCGCGTCGAGGCGCGCCACGAGGCGCTGCGAGGTCAGCTCGGAACGGGTGAGCTCGGTCACGCCACGAATCTTCGCGGGGGGATCGGACGGTCCTCCCCCGTCGCAACCGGCCCAGTCCGGTGCCAGGCACGAGACTGGGCGGAAAGCGTCAGTCCTACGGGACGCTGAGGCGCGTCCACACGTTCGCGAGGAGACGGTCGACCTGGGGGCTCGGGAGGGACGCGCCGAAGTTCAGTGCGCCGGCCGCGAAGACCTTCGCGCCCGACGGGGTCTCGTAATAGGTCATCTCCGCCGAACGGCCGCGGCCGAGGAGATCCGGAATGCGCGCCAGCACGACGGTCCCCCGCGGCGACTGCGCGGTGCGCGCGTCGATCTCGATGCCGAAGCGCCCGAATGCGCTGCCGTCCGTCAGGCCCGTTCCGTCGAACGCCCACGGCGCGGCGATGGCACCCGTCACCGTGTAGCCCGCCTGCCGCTGGCCGTGATCCGAACCGACGTACTGCACACCCACGATTCGCGACTCGGGCCGCCCGAGCGTCCGCCACAGCTTGCGCCGCACCAGCCGCTGCCCAACGCGGTCGACACGGCGATAGAGATTGTTCGCTGCGAGGAACGCGAGGTTGCCGCCGACGTTGCGATAGCGCTCGATCACGTCGTACGCATGCGTGGTCACGTACTCCTCGTGCCCCGGAAAGATCACCAGGTCGTAGCGCTTCGCGAGCTCGTCGCCGCTTGCGACCGCGTCGAGGTCTTCGTCCGAGAGGAAGTCCGCCGTCCGCCCGGTGCGATTCAGCCAGGCGATGAACTCCAGATCCCAGTCGTGGAAGCGAAACGGCACGCCGAAGTCGAGGAACGGGCGTCGCAGGTCGACGCTCGAGTGCTTGCCGCTGACGTACCACGAGTCGCCCCAGCCGTCACCGTCCGTGTCGGCGAAGTTGTACGCGGCCCACGTGTTGGTTGCGAGCACCACCGCAACCTTCTGCGTTCCGAGCCGTCGCGGGCGCACGATGAACGGGGCGTAGCCGACCCGGCCGTCGGCTGCCGTGGCGCGGATGAAGTACAGCCCGCTCGGCCAATCGCCGGCTCGAACGACGCGCAGGAGCGCGGACGCGTTGCGGTGGTTCCGCCAGTCGACCCGGATCGGGCCTGTCATCGCCAGCCCGCTCGTCTTGACGTCCTGCTCGCTCGGCCGGCCGGGGGACTGGTACGCGAAGACCTGGAGCCGCAGCTGGCGGGCGTCGGTCGCAAGCCGCAGCTCGGCCGACTCACCCGGTGCGTAGCTCCGCTTCGTGAACCACGCGTCGATCCCCTGCACCCGGACGACCGGCGCGTTCTTGCGACCGCTCGGCCCATAGCCGCCGTAGACGCGGCTCCCGACGCGCAGGCGCATGATGTACGTGCGCGGCTGCGTCGAGTGCGCAGGACGCCACGTCAAGCTCCCCGCGCCGGCGCCGAACTGCCTTGACGTCTTCCAGATCACCGTCGTGCCGCCGACACCCGCGCGCACCATGTTCGTCGCGATGACCTCGAGCCGAACGCGGGCTGGACGCGCCACCCTGAAATGCACGGTCGCCGCGTCCCGAAAGCCGTCGCCGTTCGGGCTTACCGTTGCCAGCAGTCGACCGTCGCCCGCGAAGGGCGCCGAGCCGTCCGTAACGTGAAGGTCGGTGAGCGCAGGGCTCGGTGACGCTGCAAGCGTCAACGACGCCGCGAGGACCGTGACGATCATCGCCTTACAATTCCCTTACGTTCCAATGATGCAGGGCACAATTGGAAGGTCGATACTGACTGCAGATGAGGCGACTCCTCACCTTTGCCGTGCTCGTTGCGCTCGCCTTGCCTGCTGCGGTGGCTGCGCGCACGCTTGGACCGAACGACGGCACGCTATCCGTCAGTGCCGGGCGCGGGACGGTGATCATCGCAGGCCGCGGCGCAGTGATCGGCAGCTTCGCACGCGGCTCGGTGACGATCAACGATCCGATCGACGGGGACGGCACGGGCCCGATCGTCACAGGTGACGAATGGTCGAAGGAAAAGAGTCTCACGGCGACGACCTGGGGAGGGACGAAGGTGCGTTTCCGGATCATCGGCGGCACGTTCAGAATCGTCGTCAAGGGCCGGGGCATCAACCTGTCGGTCGTCGGCAAGGGAACCGTGACGCTGAACGGAGCGGGCACCGACGACGACGGAACCTATTCGGTCAACGGCGGGGCGTACGACACGTTGCCAAACCTTCCCTTCGCGTTCCTGCTGTCGGCGACGTCACCCTGAGCTCGCCATCATGAGCAGCGCCACCCAGTCCGTGCTCGTCGTCGAGGACGAAGCGTCGATCGCCTCCTTCGTCTCCCTCTACCTCAAGAACGCCGGCTACGAAGTGCGCACCGCTGCGAACGGCGCCGAGGCGCTCGCCTCCGCGCAGAGCGCGCAGCCTTCGCTGATCGTGCTCGACCTGATGCTCCCGGATCTCGACGGGATCGAGATCTGCCGGCGCATCCGCCAGAAGTCGGACGTGCCGATCCTGATGTTGACCGCGCGCGACGAGGACGTCGACAAGATCATCGGCCTCGAGGTCGGAGCGGACGACTACATGACGAAGCCGTTCAACCCTCGTGAGCTCGTCGCCCGAGTGAAATCGATCCTTCGCCGCTCGACTCCCGCCCGCAAGGAGCTGGAGAGCGCGACGATGCAGCACGGGGATCTCCTCATCGACGCGGGCCGGCGCGAGGTGAAGGTCAGCGGCGAGGAAATCCAGCTCGCGCCGAAGGAGTTCGACCTGCTCTGGGAGCTGCTCGACCACCGCGGCCTCGTGCTGACGCGTGACCAGCTGCTCGAGCGCGTCTGGGGGTACACCTTCGCCGGTGACACCCGCACGGTGGACGTACATGTGAGGCAGCTGCGGCGGAAGCTCGGCGAGGCCTCGCCGATCGTGACCGTGTGGGGGGTCGGCTACAAAGTCGGGCCCGCGCGGGATGCGGTCAGCGCCTAGCAGTACCGTGTAAGGCCTGATGTTCAGCTCGCTGCGCTTCCGGCTGCCGGCGCTCTTCCTCCTCGGCATCGTCGTGAGCGGGCTGATCGCGTCGGTCGTCGCACTGCGCCTCTTCCAGAGCTACGTCCTCAGCCGTTCGAAAGCCGACCTCAGGCGCGAAGCGATCGGGCTCACCGAAGTCTTCGCCCGGCAGGCGATCGCGGCCAACGACACGGGCGTGTTGCCGCGCATCTCGCGGCAGCTCGAGCGGGCAACCGGCGACCGGCTCTTCTACGTCGGCGTCTCGCCGTTTCCGGACAAAGGCGGCGCGAGCGTCGGGATCGAGCGGCTGCCGCAGAACACCGTCGACTGGCGTTCGGGCAAGACCGTCACCTTCGAGTTCACACCTCCGGGTGCGAAGAAGACCTATCTCGCAGTCGCACGTCCCCTGAAACTCGAGACCCAAGGCCCGGCGTTCGGGGACCTGATCGTCGCCAAGCCGAAGACCGAGTTGAACCGTCAGCTGATCCCCTTGCTCGAACGGCTCGCGATCGCCTCGCTCGGCGGCATTTTCGTCGCGGGACTGCTCGGCTGGTATCTCTCGAGGCGGATCACGCGGCCCGTGCTCGCACTGTCGCGCGCGACCGACGAGATCGCGCGAGGCAGCTACGACGTCGACCTGCCCAAGGTGAAAGGCAGCGGCGAGATCGGCCACCTGGCCGAGCGCTTCCGCGAGATGGCGTCGCGCCTGTCGGATGCCGAACGGCAGGAGCGCAACTTCCTGATGAGCGTCTCGCACGAGCTGCGCACGCCGCTGACCGCAATCCGCGGACACGTCGACGCGCTGAGAGAAGGGGTCGCAGAGGATCCCGAGGCGCGCGCCGCCTCGCTCGACGTGATCGCCCGCGAGGGAGTCCGGCTCGAGCGGCTCGTCGGTGACGTCCTCGACCTCGCCAAGCTCGAGGCCGATCGCTTCACCGTCCTGAAGGAAGAGGTCGACATGGAACGGCTCTGCGACCAGGCCTACGCAGCCTTCGGCGAGGAAGCGCGCCGCCGCGACATCACCTACGACAAGCGCTTCGACGCGAAGCCGACGATCCTTTCGGACGGCGACCGCGTGCTGCAGATCATTTCCAACCTGCTCTCGAACGCCTTCCGGTGGACGCCCGACGGCGGGCGGGTGGAGCTCGAGCTCGACGCGTCGAACGGTCGCGTCTCGGTCGCGATCGGCGACAGCGGGCCGGGAGTCCCCCCTGAGGAACGCGAGCGGATCTTTCGGCCGTTCTGGTCGCGCGACGACTCGGGCACGGGTCTCGGGCTCGCGATCGCCCACGAGCTCGCCGGAGCGCTCGGCGGCAGTATCGAGCTCGACTCCGAGCCCGGGCACGGCAGCCGCTTTCAGCTCGTGCTGCCCGCGCACCACGACTAGGCTCAAGCACGGCCGATGAGCATTCCCGAGCCTGCCTCCGTCTACGAGCTGCCGCAGCGCCGGAGGCTGGCGCGCGCCGCGCTCGTCTCGCTGCGGCCGCGGCAGTGGACGAAGAACCTGCTGCTCTTCGCGGGCATCATCTTCGCCGCGAAGCTCGGCGACCTGGCGCGCTGGGGCGAGGCGTTCACCGCGCTGGCCGCGTATTGCGCTGCGTCGAGCGCGAGCTACCTCGTCAACGACGTCCGTGACGCGCCCCACGACCGCGTCCACCCACTCAAGCGCGCCAGGCCGATCGCGCGCGGCGAGCTGTCGCCACGGTTCGCCGAGGCGCTTGCCGCAGGGCTGCTCTTCACGGCCGTGCTGCTCGTCGCATCGCTCGGCATCACGTCGATCCTCTTCCTCTGCATCTTCTTCGCGCTGCAGGCCGCCTACACGCTGCTGCTGAAGCACGTCGTACTGCTCGACGTGATGACGATCGCGGGGCTCTTCGTCGTCCGCGCGGCTGCGGGAGCGAAGGCCGTGGAAGTCCCGATCTCACCGTGGCTCCTGCTTTGCACCGCGCTCCTTGCGCTCTTCCTCGCGCTGGCCAAGCGCCGCGGCGAGCTCGTGCTGGTCGGTGCGGAGGCGACTCCCGGGCGCCCGGTTCTGGAGGGGTACTCGCTCGCGCTCGTCGATCAACTCGTCACGGTCGTCGCCGCCTCGACGGTCATCTCGTACTGCCTCTACACGTTCACCGCGCGAGACTCGAAGGCCATGATGATCACGATCCCGTTCGTCGTCTTCGGCGTCTTCCGCTACCTGCTCCTGATCCACCGGCGTGACGTCGGCGAGGAGCCGGAAGAGGTGCTGTTGCGCGACCCACCGATCCTCGCGTGCATCGCCGGCTGGGCCGTCTGCGCGGCCGTGATTCTCAGCGTGACTTGACTAGGAGGTCGCGGCGTCGGGCCGGCGGTCTTCCATCCGGTACACGACCGCGCCGCGATTTTCGTGCATGCCTTGCTCGAGCCGGGTCAGCGAAGCTTCGATGCGCGCGATCCGAACGTCGACGCCCTTCCAGCCCGCTGAGATCAGGTCGACGAGCAGCGCGAGATCGTCGACGCGGGCGTTCCGCTCGGCGAGCAGGTCGCCGTCGACATGCTCGAGCCTGCGGATGAGCCCGTTCATCAGCCCGCGAAGCTCGGCGAGGTTGCGGCCCATCGGCTGGGCCTCGTCGCGCACCGCATCGCCGACGAGCGCCGGCAGCGTCTCTTCCAGCGCCGACGTCGCGGAGGCCAGAGCCTCGACCTGCTCGCGCGCCTTGCCGAGGAGAGCGTCGAGCGCGGCGCCGTCGGCTCGCTGCCCGACCCGCTCCTTCGCGCGCTCTACGACGAAGTCGTCCATGTCCGGCAAGGGTACCGTGGGCGCCGGATGAAAACGAGGGAGCTCGACTACGACCTCCCGCCGGAGCTCATTGCGCAGCATCCCGTGGCGCGCCGCGACCAATCGCGACTGCTGGTCTACGAACGCATGTCCGAGCGGGTGCACGAGCGCAGGTTCGCAGAGCTGCCGGACGTGCTCGGAGACGCCCTCGTGGTCGTGAACGACACGCGCGTCGTCCCCGCGAGGATTCCGATCGACAGCCCGAAGGGAGAAGTGCTGCTGCTGGAGCGCCTCGACGCGGACGGCCTCTGGGAAGGATTGGCCCGCCCGACGCGGCGGCTCAAGGCGGGCCGACGCTATGGCCCGGTGGAACTGCTCGAGCAGCTGGGGGAGGGACGCTGGCGTCTCCGCCTGCACGGCGAGCCGGACGGCGAAACGCCTTTGCCCCCGTACATCACCGAGCCGCTCGCGGACCGGGCGCGCTACCAGACGGTCTACGCGCGGGACGCGGGCTCCGCGGCCGCGCCGACGGCCGGCCTGCACTTCACGGAGGAGCTGCTCGCGCGTCTCGACGTCGAGCGCGTGACGCTGCATGTCGGCCTCGATACCTTCCGCCCGGTTTCCGTCGACGAGCTCTCCGACCATCCGCTGCACGGCGAGCGCTACGAGGTCAATCCTGAGGCGTGGGAGCGCATCCGCGCCGCGAAGCGCGTGCTGGCAGTCGGCACCACTACCGTCCGGGTGCTGGAGACGCTCGCGCGGGGCGCGCCGCTCGCCGGTCGCACGGAGCTCTTCATCACGCCGGGCTTCGAGTTCCAGCGAACCGACGCGCTGCTGACGAACTTCCACCTTCCCCGCTCGACGCTGCTCGCGCTCGTGATGGCTTTCGCCGGAGTGGAGCAGACGCGCTCGCTCTACCGGAAGGCCGTGGACGAACGCTTTCGCTTCTACTCCTTCGGCGATGCGATGCTGCTGTTGTGAACGTCAGGAGCGCCCGTCACGAAGATGCCGACACCGTCGCCGCGCTGCTCGATGAGGCGACTGTCTGGGTCAACGAGCTCGGCTTCAGCCAATGGCCCCTGCCCTTTCCGCGCGACGAGCTCGCTGCCGCGATCGACCGCGGCGAGGTCTACGTCGTCGAGGCGGAGGACGGCGACGCGGTCGCGACGGTGACGATGCTCGGCGACGATCCGACGTACTGGGGCGACCGGCCGCCCGACGCGTACTACGTGCACAAGCTCGCCGTGCGACGTGACCAGGCAGGGCGCGGCATCGGCGCCGCGGTCGTCGAATGGGCGAATGCCGAAGCAGCCGAGGCAGGGCGCGAGTTCCTCCGCCTCGACTGCCTCGGTGACAACCCCGGCATCCGCGACTACTACGAAGGCCTCGGCTTCGAGCATCGCGGCGACCTCGTCCTCGGCGGGCGCAACATGAGCCTGTACGAGCGGTCGGTCCGGTGAGCGGGAACTACACCGTGACCGCGACGGACGGCGCGGCACGGGCAGGCGTTCTGCGCACCGCGCACGGTGACGTTCCGACGCCGGCGTTCATGCCGGTGGGGACCAAGGGGACGGTCAAGAGCGTCGATCCAGACGAGCTCGGCGCGCTCGGCACCACGATCCTGCTCGGCAACACGTACCACCTGCACTTCCGTCCCGGCGACGAGCTCGTCGAGGAGCTCGGGGGCTTGCACCGGTTCATGGGCTGGGAGGGGCCGATCCTCACCGACTCGGGCGGCTTCCAGGTGTTCTCTCTGCGCGACACGATCGCCGCGGTCGACGACGACGGCGTCACGTTCAACTCCGTGTACGACGGCGCAGCCGACCGCTTCACGCCGGAGACCGTCGCCGCTGTGCAGGCGCGGCTCGGCTCCGACATCGCCATGTGCCTCGACATCTGCCCACCCGCCGACGTCCCGCGGACGGACCTGGCGGAAGCCGTGCGCCGCACGACTCTGTGGGCGACGAGGCAACGCGCCGCTCCGCGCGGCGAAGGCCAGCTCCTCTTCGGGATCGCACAGGGCGCGTCCGACCCCGAGCTGCGTCGCAGGTCGATCGCCGAGATTGCGGCGCTCGACTTCGACGGACATGCGCTCGGCGGGCTCGCGATCGGCGAGGACCGCAGCCTGATGTTCGAGACCACCGCCTGGGCGGCGGCAGAGCTCCCCGCGGACAAGCCCCGCTACTTCATGGGGATCGGCGACCCGGAGGGCATCCTCGAGGTGATCGAGCGCGGCGTGGACATGTTCGACTGCGTCCTGCCGACCAGGACGGCGCGGACGGGGAGCGCGCTGACGTGGGAGGGGCGGCTCAATCTGCGGAACGCGCGGTTCGCCCGCGACCCGAAGCCCCTGGACGAGGGCTGCTCCTGTCCGGCGTGCGCCCGGTTCTCCCGCGCCTACCTCCGCCACCTGATCAACCAGGAGGAGTTGCTCGGATTACGCCTGCTGAGCCTCCACAATCTACGATTCCTCCTTGACCTGACCGCAAATGCGCGTGCGGCGATCGAGCAGGGCCGGCTGGCGGCGTACAAGGCCGAAGCGCTCGGCCGTCTTGCCGCCGCCGCCTGAGGAGGCCCGTGTCCGCCTACATCTTCATTCTCGTCCTACTGGCCCTGATGTGGTTCATGCTGATCAGGCCGCAGCGGCGCCGGCAGGTCGAGGCCCAGCGCATGCTCCAGACCATCGAAGTGGGGAAGGAGATCGTGACCGCGGGCGGTGTCTACGGAACGATCACGGCGGTCGAAGACGACGAGGTCCGCGTCCGCATCGCCGAGGGCGTCGAGATCCGGCTTGCCAAGCGGGCCGTCGCCGGCGTGATCAGTGAGGACGAGGAGCCCGAGGACGAGCAGGAAGACGAGGATGACGCGGAGCCGGACGAGGACGCCCCGGCTACGCTTTCCCATTCGTGAGAGAGCGCCGCAAGCATCTGATTCTGCTCGGCTGCATCGCTGCGGCCCTCGCCGGCGTGGCCCTGCTGGCGGTTCCGGGCTCGCCCGTGAACAAGAAGCCGACGCTCGGACTCGACCTCCAGGGTGGCCTCGAGGTCGTCCTCAAGGCGGTCCCCCCGAAGGGCCACAAGCTCACGAGCGACGATCTCTCCCGCTCGATCGACATCATGCGCCGCCGGATCGACAAGCTCGGCGTCTCCGAGCCCGAGATCCGCAAGCAGGGCAGCAATCAGATCGTCATCCAGCTCGCCGGCATCCATGATCCCGCGACCGCGGCGAAGCTGATCGGCAAGACGGCCGTCCTCGAGTTCTACGATTTCGAGGCGGACCTGACGGGACCGTCCGTCAGCGGTCTCTCGGCGCACGTGCCGATCGCGATGGGGTCGCTCTACGAGCTGCTGACCGCTCCGGCGACCCAGACGCTTGCGGGCAAAGGCACGCCATCGCAGTGGTACCTCTTCGATCCGCAGAAGGTCGTCAAAGCCGGACCTGCCCCGACGAAGCAGATCCTGCTCTCGAGCCAGATCGTCCAGAAACCGACCTCACAGGGCGGGCTAGGCAAGCACATTCCGAAGGACTGGAAGGTCGTGCCCGTGCCGGCGAACACGGTCGTCGTCAGCTGCGCGGTCGCGAGCGGCAACTGCCTCTCGAGCCAGCAGCTGACCACGAAGACGGGCTTCTACCTCCTCAGGCACAGCGACAACGCGAACAACCCGATTCCGGAGATGACGGGACGCGAGCTGAAGCTCTCGGGTACGCGCGCGGATATCGACCCCCAGTCGAACGGGCCGGTCGTGCTGATGCAGTTCACGAACAAGGGGAAGAAGATCTTCCACACGATCACCCGTCGCGAGGCGGAGCGGGGCGCACTCGTGTGCCAGGGCCAGCGTGACGCTCAGGCGGTGCAGCAGTGCTCGCAGCACTTCGCGATCGTCCTCGACCGCGAGATCCAGTCGGTGCCGTACATCGACTTCGTGCGCAACCCCGACGGCATCCCCGGTGACAACGGCGCGCAGATCGACATGGGCCAGGGTGGGCTCGGGGACGCCAAGAAGCTCGCGCTCGTGCTGCAGACCGGTGCGCTGCCGGTGAAGTTCGAGACTGCAGAGCGCACCGACGTCTCCGCCACGCTCGGTAAGGACTCGCTCACCGAGGCGAAGAAGGCGGCGATCGTCGGCCTCCTCGTGGTGGCGCTCTTCCTGCTCCTCTTCTACCGCTTCCTCGGGCTCGTGGCGGTGATCGGGCTCGGGATCTACTCGGCGTTCCTCTATGCGGCGATCCTGCTGTTCCACGTGACGCTGACGCTGCCGGGCTTCGCGGGACTGATCCTCACGATTGGGGTGGCAGCCGACGCGAACGTCGTTGTGTTCGAACGCATCAAGGAGGAAGTGCGCGCCGGGAAGTCCGTGCGCGCGGCCATCTCCGCCGGCTACTCGAAGGGCTTCCACACCATTCTCGACGCCAACGTCGTCACCGCGATCACGGCGCTCGTCCTCTTCGCCGTTGCCACGGCGCAGGTCAAGGGCTTCGCCCTCATGCTCCTGATCGGAACGGTGATCTCACTCGTCACGGCGGTCGGCGCGACGCGCGCGATGCTCGGACTGCTCGGTGGGTTCTCGTGGTTCAACAAGCCGCGCTTCATGGGCGCGCAGGGCCAGCAGACCGCGAAGTGGCTGCAGATCGACTTCATGCGGCGCCGCTACCTCTGGTTCGCGATTTCCGGCGCGATCCTCCTGCTCGGCACCGGCGCGCTCGTCTTCAGGGGACTCAACCTCGGCATCGACTTCAAGGGCGGCACGCAGCTCTCGTTCAAGACGCCGGCCCCGCACACGACCGGTGAGGTGCGCCAGGTCATGGGCGACCAGGGCTACAAGGACGCCGTCATCCAGGGACGCGGCGCGAGCACGAGCAACGGGGAGTACAAGAGCTTCCAGGTCCGCACGAAGGCGCTGAACGGCGACAAGCTCACACAGATCACCCGCGAGCTCGGGGACAAGCTGCAGACGAAGGCGCCCGGCGCGACGACCGTCTCGTCGAGCTTCGGCCGTCAGATCGCCAAGTCGGCGATTATCGCGATTCTCTTCTCGCTCTTCTTAGTGGTGCTCTACATCGCGATTCGGTTCGATCTCAAGTTCGCCGGGCCGGTGATCGTCGCGATGCTGCACGACGTCCTGATCTGCATCGGGATCTATGCGCTGCTGGGGCGCGAGGTGACGAGCTCGACCGTCGCCGCCATCCTCACCGTGCTCGGCTATTCGATCTACGACACGATCATCATCTTCGACCGCGTCCGGGAGAACATCCCGATCATGCGGCGCTCCGCGATGGCAACGATCGTGAACGTGTCGCTCTGGGAGACGATCCGGCGTTCACTCGCGACGTCGTTCATCACGCTCCTGCCGGTGGGCGCGCTGTTCCTCTTCGGCGGCGCGACGCTCAAGGACTTCGCTTTCGCTCTGATGGTCGGGATTGCCGCGGGTGCGTACTCGTCCATCTTCATCGCGGCGCCGTTGCTCGCGATGCTGAAGGAGCGCGAGCCGGAGTACGTGCGGCGCAAGGGCGAGACGCTGACGAAGCGCGGCATGGACGCGGCACTCGAGGACGCCGAGGAAGCAGCCGCCGAAGAACCGGCTCCCGCGCTCATTCCCACCGCGACGATCGACGGTGTCGGCACCTCGACCGCGGCCGCGAAGCGCGAGCGCCGCCGGCAGCGCCGGCGCACGCGCCCCCATGGACGAGCCCGTTAGGCGACTCATGCTCGCGCTCGTCGGCGCCGTCGCGCTGACGGCGGAGCGTGCGGACGAGCTCGCCGACTCGCTCGCGGAGCGCGGCGGCATGAGCAAGGACGACGTGCGCGGCTGGATCGACGAGGCGACGAACCGCTGGCGCGGCGATGCGCTCCGCGTCGGCGAGCGCGCAGGCTCGACGCTTCAGGGTGCGCTGCGCGAGCTCGGCCTCGTCACTCGCGACGACTGGGACGAGCTGGAGCTGCGCGTCGCCCAGCTCGAGCACCGGCTGAAGCTCGTGGAAACGCGGCCGCGGTCCGTGCCGCCGGCGCCTTAACAGGCCGTAAACAGCCGTAAACCGGAGGCCCAGGTACCCTGGGCTGCGTGGCGCGCATTCGCGGAGAGCTCGTGCTCGCATGGGCTGCCGCCCTCGTGGGAATCATCGGCATCGTCTCGGCGCTCACTCCGGAGTTCGCGAACCGGTCCGACTTCGTGCGCGGAGTGTTGCCACCCGGAGTGCCCGGCGCGGCGCGGATCGCGGCGCTCACCTTCGGCTTGACGCTCATCTGGCTCTCACGCTCGCTCGCGCAACGGCGCCGGCGCGCCTGGCAGCTCGCGATCGTGCTGGTCGTCGGCCTGGCGATCGCGCATCTCGTGAAGGGCCTCGACTTCGAGGAGTCGACGCTGAGCCTGCTCGTCGTCGCTGCGCTCCTGCGCTTCCGTAAGCGCTTCGACGTTCCCGGCGACCCGTTGTTCGTGCGGCCTCTCGTCGTCACGGCGCTCGCGTTTGCAACCTCGTCGGCGCTCGTCGTCGTCCTCGACCTGCGCGGCTTCCGCGGCGACCGCGTCGAGGATCTCCTCGCCGCCGCCACCATCGTGCTCGGCTTCCGCGCGCTGCATCTTTGGCTCCGGCCGATCTCGGAGCGCGTGCGCCAGTCGGCCGAGGAACGCCGGCTCGTCCGGCGCATCGTGCGCACGCACGGCGACGACAGCCTCGCCTTCTTCAGCCTGCGTCGCGACAAGAGCTACTTCTTCTCACCGACGCGCAAGAGCTTCGTCGCGTACAAGGTCGTCGGCGGCTGCGCGCTCGTGAGCGGCGATCCCGTCGGCGACAAGGCGGAGGTGCCGGAGCTGCTCGCCGAGTTCAGGCGCGTCTGCCGCGCACGTGGCTGGCGGCTCGCGCTGCTCAGCGTGCGCGCCGAGCTCGTGCCGGTTGCGCGCTCCCTCGGGCTCCGCGCGATCAAGATCGGCGACGAAGCCGTCGTTCGGCCCGCCAACTTCTCTCTCGAAGGCCGGCCGATCCGCAAGGTTCGCCAGTCGGTCACTCGGCTCGAGCGCGAGGGCTACTCGTTCCGCGTCGTCGCAGCAGCGGACGTCGACCAGAACCTGCGGCTCGAGCTGGAGCAAGTCTCGGCCGCCTGGCGCGGCGCGAATGTCGAGCGTGGCTTCTCGATGGCGATGGACGACCAGTTTGGCGAACCGGACACATTCTTCGCGATCGCGCAGCGCGGAAACGAGATCGGCGGCTTCCTTCATCTCGTGCCGAGCGTGCGCGGCTACTCGCTCGGGGCGATGCGCCGCCGCCGCGACACGCCGAACGGCTTGATGGAGTATCTGATCGCGCAGTTGCTCGGCTGGGCGCGCGCGCGTGAGGCCGAGGAGATCTCGCTCAACTTCTGCGTCTTCGCGGATCTGATCGCGGACACGCCGCGCAACCGAGTCCTCGCGCTTGCACGCGCTGGGCTCCGCATCGGCGACCGGCTCTTCCAGCTCGAGCGACTGCTCGTCTTCAGCCGGAAATTTGCGCCCGAGTGGCGACCGCGCTACCTGTGCGTCGAGCGGCTCGCCGACCTGCCGCAGGTCGGGATGGCGTACCTCCGCGTCGAGTCGCTCCTGACGCCACCTGGGCCGTGGGCGCGACAGCGGCCCGTTTCGCTTGCCCCGCTGGAGTAATCCGTCACACTGAAGCGATGGCTCAACCCGCGACACGAAACCTCGGGCGCCTTTCGGAGATCGCACAGGTCGCGGTTCGGCACGGCTTCGGCTACTGGTTCGACACTCATCGCCTGACCGATCTCTTCCCGCGTCGCGGGCCGCGCGGCGAGGTCGAGGGCCAGCCGTCGCAGCGAGGGCAGCACCTGCGCGAGATGCTCGACGAGCTCGGGCCGACGTTCGTCAAGTTCGGCCAGCTGCTCTCGACACGTCCCGACGTGCTGCCGCCGGACATCATCGCCGAGCTGCGCGGGCTGCAGGACGACGTGCGTGCGTTCCCGCTGGCAGACGTCGAGAAGGTGATCGAGGAAGACCTCGGCCTCACGATCGACCAGCTGTTCGCGGAGTTCGAGGACAAGCCGATCGCGGCCGCCTCCATCGGCCAGGTGCACCGTGCGACCCTTCCGAACGGCAAGCGCGTCGCCGTGAAGGTCCAGCGTCCGGGCGCGCCGCGCCAGATCGAAGCGGACGTCGCGCTGCTCTACCAGGCTGCGCGCATCGCGAAGGAGCGCGTTCGCGCACTCGACTTCATCGACGCGCACCAGCTCGTCGACGAGTTCGCCCGGTCGATCCGGCAGGAGCTCGACTACCGGCTCGAAGCGCGCAACGCCGACACGTTTCATAAGAACTTCGCCGGCCATCCGCACGTGCGCGTGCCGCGGGTCTTCTGGAGCTACACGCGCAGCCGCGTTCTGACGCTCGAGTGGATCGACGGCATCCAGGTCGCCGATCTCGACCCGCAGACGTGGTCGCTCGAGGACCGGCGGCACGTGGCCTACCTGATGACGGAGACCTGGATGACGATGATCTTCCGCCACGGGTTCTTCCACGGCGACCCGCATCCCGCGAACGTGCTCGTGCTCGGGCACGGCGAGCAGATCGGCCTCGTCGACTTCGGCGCCGTCGGGAAGCTGACCGACGACGACATGTCGAAGCTGACGCGTATGTTCATCGACGCGGCCGCCGAGAACGTCGAGGCGCTGCCGCGCAGGCTGGCCGAGCTGGGCGTGCGCTACCCGAAGGAGCGGGAAGAGGAGTTCCTCGCCGAGCTGCGCGAGCTGTACTACCGCTACTACGGGGCGAGCCTCGCCGAGATCGACCCGCTGCAGGTGATCCGCGAGGCGTTCCAGCTGATCTACTCGATGAACCTGCGGCTGCCGACGCGTTTCCTGCTGCTCGACAAGGCGATCGCGACGCTCGGCTCGGTGGGCGTCGATCTCTATCCGGACTTCAACGTCTTCGAGGTCGCCACGCCGTATGCGCGTGGACTGATGCTCGAGCGCTTCACGCCGCAGCGGATCGCCAACCGCGCGCGGAAGGAGTCGATGCGTCTCGGTGCGATGGCGCTCGAGCTGCCTTACCAGCTGCACGACACGCTGGAGCAGATCCGCGACGGGCAGATCGAGGTCGGCTTCGTCCATAAAGGGCTCGAGGATCTCCTGAACAGGATGGACGTCGTCTTCAACCGGCTCGTGATCGCGATGGTCGTCGCCGGCGGCCTGATCGGCTCGAGCCTCATCGGCATCTTCGCGAAGGCGGGGCCGCACGTACTCGGCATCAACGTCATCTCGGTGATCGGCTTCGCGTTCTCCGGCCTGCTCGGACTGTGGCTCCTCTGGGGCGTGGTCCGCAGCGGCCGCCTCTAGCCCGCTCAGCGAGCAGACGCGTCGATCTGGACCGCGTAGCCCGCGCGCAGTGCGGCGACGCTCGACGGCGGTGTTATGACGCTCGCGTCTCCTTGCGTCGGCCGGGCCAGTCTGTCCCCGTATCCCGCATGCGTCCAAACGGTGAGCTGGTCGCCGACGACGACGGCCGGGGACGTGTCGAGTAGAACGAACGCGCCGTCGGGTAGCTCCCTCCACGGCAGCCGGTGAATCCGGCGGCGATGGGTTCCGCGGACGATCCGTTCGCCGTGCAGCTGCCTGTTCAGCTCCTTTGCCGACGGCACCTCGACTCCGAGGCTCTGAGCCCAGGCGGCGCGGTAGGCGTCGTAGCTCTCGCGCCGGCACTCTGCGCAAGGGCGATGTCCCGCGGCGAGAGAGACCGCTTCGTCGTGGAAGAACAGGAACGTGTAGTGATGCGGCCGCCATTGTTCGTGGTAGCGGCCCCGGAACTCGAGTGCACACGTGATCCACAGATCGCTCGCGTGGAAGCGGACGATCTTGCGGCCGGAGTGGAGGATGCCGCGGTTCCCCGTCCACGCGCCTCGGAGCGGGATCGCCACGATGTCGCCCATCGGTGTCACGCGATTCCGTGCCGGTGCCATCCGGTTCGTCTTACCACGTCGGGCGTCGTCCGAAGTGGGCAGCTGTAGATCGTTCGTCACGAACTCGCGCGAAAGGACATCTGGCGTCGTCGCGGTCGCAGCGGTACTTTCGAACGCATGTCGACGGTGCTGCATCTCGCCGAGCCCCAGCCCGAGACGCGCGGGTTTCTCGAGCGGCATCTGACGAACGACGGCTTCGAGGTGGTCGGAGTCGAGTCGCGGCCCGATCTCGTGTTGCTCGGCGACACGGCCGCGCTGGAGGAGTGCCGTGCCCGTCACGGCGACGTGCCTGTGATCGTCCTCGGCGCGCCGGAGTCGGACACGGTCGATCGCGTGCGTGCGCTCGAGCGCGGCTGTGACGATTTTCTCGCGAAGCCTTTCGACTACGAGGAGCTGCTCGCCCGGATCCGCGCGGTGCTGCGGCGCACCTCGCCGGCCGGGCACCCGACGCTGCATGCCGGGCCGATCGTGGCCGATCTGGCCACGCGAAGCGTGACGGTAGACGGCACGCTCGTCGCCCTGGCGGGTAAGGAGTACGAGCTGCTGTTGAAGCTGCTGACCGACCCGACACGCGTTTTCACGAAGGAGCAGCTGTTGCGTGAGGTCTGGGGATTCAGATCGCTCGGCCGCACACGCACGCTCGACTCGCACGCGTCGCGGTTGCGGCGCAAGCTCGCGGCGGCGCAGCTGGGCGGCGTGTTCGTGGTGAACGTGTGGGGAGTGGGGTACAGGCTGCTGAACGGCTGAGCTCTAGACTGCGTGCATGAGCGCGTTCGCGGACCTTTCCTCGCTCGACCTGCAGAAGATCTGGGACAGCGTGCACGGCCGTTCTATCCACGGTGAGCGGCTCACCCTCGGTGTGATCGAGCTCGATCCGGACAGCCACGTGCCGGAACATCAACACGAGAACGAGCAGCTCGGCATCTGCCTGGGCGGTTCGCTTCGCTTTCGCGTGGGGGACGAAGAGGTCGACCTACGCCCGGGGGGTACCTGGACGATTCCGAGCAACGTTCCTCACGAGGTGCACGTGGGTCCCGAAGGTGCCGTCGTGCTGGACGTGTTCAACCCGCCGCGCGAGGAATGGCGCGAGGCCGAGCGCGTCGAGCAACGCCCGACGCGCTGGCCGTAGCTAGTCGAGTATCTCCACGCTGTCACCGTCCTGCAGCTCGTGTCCGCGACCGACCTGCTGGCCGTCGAACCGCGCCGACGGCCCCCAGACGCGTGCACCGGTGCAACGCGCTCCGAGCTCGTGATGGATGGAGTCGGCAACGTCGACCACGGTGACCGGCGGTAGAAGCGCGATCGGGTCGCCGCCGTCTCGGAGATAGACGCGCAGGAGACCCGTCAGCTGCAAGATCGTCTCGCGCAACCGCTCAACGCTCGCATCGTCGAGCACGCTGACCTCCACGACCCGGCTGTCCGGGAAGGCGGCTCGCAACGTCGTGCCATCCGCCTCGTCGCTCTTCGTCGCGACGAGCACCGACGGGCGTTCGATCCCGGCTTCCGCCACCTCTGACAACACCGCTCGCAGCTCGTCCACCGGAGCGGACGCGTCGTGACAGAAGAGGATCGCGTCTGCGCCCCGAAGCACGCCGAGCAACGGCCGCGCGCCGCCACGGCCCGCCGCTGCGCCTTCGATCAGCCCGGGGATCTCCACCAGCTGCACGAGCACGCCGCCGACCCGCGTCAGCGCCGACACCGGCCGCGTGGTCGTGAACGCGTACGCGCCGGTCTTGATCTGGATGTTCGAGAGCGCCTGCAGCAAGGACGACTTGCCGGCATTCGGCGGTCCGACGAGGGCGATCTGCGCGGCGCCCTCGCGCCGGACGGCAATCGAGTCACGGTGGGTCACGCGCTTCTGCACCCTCGTGTGCTCGAGTTGGGCCTCCACCCACTTGCGGATGTCGGCGTACGGGCCGTTCTTGTAGCCGGGCAGCTCGCCGAGGATCGTGCGCAACTCACGCACGCGTTCGGATCCGTCCTTGCCGACCAGCCGGCGCTTGATCAATTGCATCTGCGTGCGATGCGGCATTGGCATCGCGTCACCTTCCTCTCAGATCTGCGGGAAGGCGCGCGCAACCTCGACCTGGGTCAGGTGCGCGTCCTGTCCCGCCGCTTCCACGGACGCTGTAGTCGGAAGCGGCGGACTAGCCGTGTTGCGTACAGCTGATGGCTCGCCAGCGATGCATGAATCTGAGCCTACAGAATCGCGCCCTCGAGTCGAAGCAGCGTCTCCTTACGCTCGAGCCCGCCGGCGTAGCCCGTCAGCTTGCCGTTCGCGCCGATCACGCGGTGACACGGCAGCACGATCGGGAGCGGGTTCCGGTTCATCACCATGCCGACTGCTCGCGCCGCCCGCGGACGGGCCGACCGGGCGGCAAGCTCTCCGTACGTGACCACTTCGCCGTAGGGAACACGCGCGAGCTCGCGCAGGACGCGCCGGTTGAAGTCGGCGAGCAGCTCGACGTCGAGGGGAAGGTCGAAGCTCTGGCGCTTGCCTTCGAAGTACTCGTCGAGCTCACGGCGGGTCGGATCGATCGGCTTCGCCGAGCGCAGCACCCTGACGCCGAACGTTCGCGCGAGCTCCTCCAGCATCTGCTCGGGCTCCGCGTCGTAGGAGATGCGGCAGAGCCCACGCTTGCTCGTGGCGACGAGGAGCGGGCCGATCGGGGAATCGACGAAGTCGTAGGCCGCGTCGAGCAGCCCTTCCTCCGCGGCGGCGTCGCGGAAGCGGCGGTCGAGTTCGGGGGACACAGCGTTCATCGAAGCTCCTTCTGTCGAAGCCGGCGGATGCCGGCCGAGGCCGCCTGGCGGGCGGCGGTGGCGTTGGAGCCGAGCGCGGCTCCGATGTCTGCGTAATCGAGGTCGTAGCCGTAGCGCAGCACGACGGCTGCACGCTCGGTCGGTGGCAGCCCGTCGGCGAGATGCTCGAGTTGGGCGAAGGCGGGTCGTCCGTCGAGAGCCGCGAGCTCTGGCAGCTCCGCATCGGCGCGCGGGCGACGGTGCTCGTCGATCGTGATCCTGCTCGCGATCATGTATGCCCAGGCACGGAGGTGCTCGCCGTGCTGCAGCTTCGGATATGCGCGCAGTGCTCGCAAGAAGGTCTCCTGGAAGGCATCCTCCGCACGATCCCGGCCGAGGCGGCGCACGAGAAACCCGAAGATCTCCTCGCGGTACTGCTCGTAGAACCGTTCGAAGGGCGGCAAGGTCATCGACACCCATCTTGAAACGCCGGAGGGGGTCAAGGTGTGAGGATCCCACCATGAGGATCGCGGTCGTCGGGCACGTCGAGTGGGTCGAGTTCGTCCGGGTCCCGGCGGTGCCGCAGCCCGGAGACATCGTCCATGCCTTCGAAACCTGGGAGGAGCCGGCCGGCGGAGGAGCCGTCGCCGCAGTCCAGCTGGCGCGGCTGGCCGGCTCGTGCACGTTCTTCACGGCGCTCGGAGCCGACGAGCTCGGGCGTCGCTCCCGGGTCGAGCTGACCCGGCTCGGCGTCGACGTGAAGGCGATTCCCGACGCTGAGCCGACGCGCCGTGCCGTCACCTTCGTCGACGACACGGGCGAGCGGACGATCGCCGTGCTGAGCCAGAAGCTCGTGCCGCGTGGTGGAGACAGCAGGCTCCCCTGGCACGAGCTCCGCGACGTCGACGGCGTGTTCTTCGTCAGCGGCGACGCTGAGGCGCTACGGCTCTGCCGCGCAGCGCCTGTCCTTGTCGCGACCTCGCGCGAGCTCGCCACGCTCAAGGAGGCCGGCGTCCAGCTCGACGCGCTGGTCGGAAGCGGGGAGGACGAGGCCGAGGTCTATCACCCGGGCGACCTCGACCCGGCTCCGCACGTCGCGGTCACCACTGCCGGGGGCCTCGGCGGCTGGCTCCAGCCCGGCGGCCCGTTTCGGTCGACACCGCTCCCCGGCCCGGTCGTCGACACCTACGGCGCGGGCGACTGCTTCGCCGCCGGGCTGACCTTCGCCCTGGCCCGAGGCGACTCGATCGAGGAGGCCGTCGGGGTCGCGGCCCGCTGCGGCGCCGCCGTGATGACCGGCCGAGGCCCCTACCAGGGCCAGATCACGGCCGAGGACCAGGCTCCCTAGCTGTGCCCCTGCCAGCAATACATACCGGCTTCTAGCCCGCGATCACGCGGCGCCAGGGTCCGCCCGCTCCCTCAGCAAGGCAACCAGCCTTGCTTCGGTCGAGTGCGACCCCTGGCTTGGTGCTCGCGACCTAGAAGCTCGGCGGCATTACTGGCAGGGGCACCAGTCCGAAAATCCCCCTTCCGGGGTGGACATGTGGGGGAGTGTGGTTTAAAGTGGGGCGAAGTGGTAATCTCCACGAAACCCCGCAAATGCTCCTAGGCCAATACGACCACACACTCGATGACAAGAACCGTCTCACTCTTCCGGCAAAGTTCCGGGAAGCCTTCATTGACGGTGTTGTCGTCACCCGGGGGCTCGACGGCTGCCTGTACGCCTTCCGTCGTCCGGATTGGGATCGACTCGTCGACTCGCGACTGTCCTCGCTGGATCCGCTCAGCCCGGAAGGCCGGCGCCTCCAGCGCCACTTCTTCTCCGGGGCGTCCGAGGCCGAGCTCGACAAACAGGGCCGCGTGATGATTCCTGCCCAGCTGATCGAGCACGCGAAGCTGGGCAAGGAGGTCGTCGTCGCGGGTGTCAACGACCGGCTCGAGATCTGGGATCGCGCCGCCTGGCGCAAAGAGCTGGCAGAGATCGAAGGGAGTGCGGAGGATGTTGCCGAACGTCTTGCAAACAAGCGCGACTGATCACGTCCCCGTTCTCGCCGGTGAGGTGCGCGAGCTCCTCGCCGTCAGCCCGGGGCAGACTGTCGTCGACGCCACCTTCGGCGCCGGCGGCCACGCCGCGCTCCTCGCGGCGGATCTCGGCGGCAGCGGCAAGCTGATCGCGATCGACCGCGATCCCGGTGCGCGCGAGTACTTCGACCGCGTCGCCAAGCACATCGGCGCCCAGACGCGCTTCCTGCGCGGCGACTTCTCGGTCGTGCTCGAGCAGCTCGCCGAAAACGGAGTGGAGGCGGACGCGATCCTGCTCGACCTCGGCGTGTCGTCGATGCAGATCGACCGCCCCGAGCGCGGCTTCTCGTACAACACGGACGCGCCGCTCGACATGCGCATGGATCCCTCCGCTGACGTGACCGCAGCGGGCATCGTCAACGAGGCAGCGGAACGCGACCTCGCGACCATCTTCAAGCGCTACGGCGAAGAGCGTTACGCGCGTCAGATCGCGAAGGCGATCGTGCGGCGGCGCAAGGAGCAGCCGTTCGAGCGCACGAGCGACCTCGTGGAGGTGATCAAGGCGTCGATTCCCGCGCCTGCACGCTTCGGCGAAGGGCATCCGGCGAAGCGCGTGTTCCAGGCATTGCGGATCGCGGTCAACGACGAGCTCGGCGCGCTCGAGTCCGCGTTGCCGTCCGCTTTCTCGATGCTCCGTCCCGGTGGACGCCTCGCGGTGATCAGCTTCCACTCGCTCGAGGATCGCATCGTCAAGCGCTTCATGCGCGATCTCGAGCGCGGGTGCGACTGTCCGCCCGACTTCCCCGTCTGCGTCTGCGGGAAGACCCCGCAGCTGCGCTCGACCTCGCGGAAAGCGATTCGGCCGTCCGCTGCCGAAACCGCGGCCAACCCCCGGTCCTCGTCGGCGAGGCTCCGGGTCGGAGTCAAGACCTGACCATGGCTGCCTGGGCCGCCGCCAGAGCAGAAGAAGCCGTCGTCGCGCCACGGTCGCGTCCGCGCGCCGTCAAGCACGAACGCCGGATGACGGGAGGCGTCCTCTGGATCGGGATCGTCGCCACACTGCTCGCAGGCGTCGTCGCGACGAACGTCGCCGTGCTTCGGCTGAACATGAAGCTCGACCATCTGGGTCGGGAGCGCGCCGACCTGCAGGCGCAGAACGCGCAGCTCTCGTCGCGGCTGTCGAGCGCCGCCTCTGCACCGCGGATCCAGAAGCTCGCGGCCAAGCAGCTCGGCTGGCAGCAGGCGACTCCCGACGAGACCACCTACTTCACGCTCTCGAAGTAGGCGGCGGGCCGCGTGAACCGCCTAGTCAACCGGCGGATCCGCCTCTTTCTCGCAGCCCTGGTGCTCGCCTTCGGCGGGTTGCTGCTCCGTGCGACCTGGCTGCAATCCGTGCGTGCGGAATCGCTTTCGGCGATGGGCCAGACGCAGCATCGAGAGACGGTCGTCCTTCCCGCGGGCCGCGGCACGATCTTCGACCGCGTCGGTGTCGAGCTCGCTCTCGGTGAGCGCGCGACGACCGTCTACGCGAATCCGAAGCAGATCGTGAACCCGCGACAGGCCGCACTCGCGGTCGAGCGGGCGCTCGGCGCCGACGCGGACCGCCTTTACCCGCTGCTTGCCGATCGCACCAAAGGCTTCGTGTACGTCGCGCGCCAGGCCGATCCCACGAAAGCCCTGGCGCTGCAGCGGCTGAAGCTTCCCGGCTTCGGCTTCTATCCCGAGGAGCGTCGTACGTATCCGCAACAGACGGTCGCGTCGCAGGTGCTCGGCTACGTCGGTACCGACGGGAACGGGCTCTCCGGCCTCGAGCTGCAATACGACAAGGAGCTCGCCGGACGCGCCGGCAAGGAGACGGTCGTCAAGGATCCCGGCGGCCAGGTGATCGACGTGCAGAACGAACGTCCGGAGGTCCCCGGCAAGAACGTCTACCTCACGCTGGACCACAGCATCCAGGCCAACGCCGAAGAGGTGCTGCGCGACACCGTCCGCAAGTGGGGCGCGAAGAGCGCGAGCGCGATCGTGCTCGACCCGCGCACCGGCGCCGTCCTCGCGATGGCCGTACAGCCGGGCTACAACGCGAACAGCTTCCCGTCCGTGCCGAGCGACCTGCAGCGGAACCGGACCGTCACCGACACCTATGAGCCGGGGTCGACCTTCAAGTTGATCACGGTTGCCGGGTCGCTCACGGAGCGAATCGTCTCTCCCACGACACGGTTTACGCTGCCGTACCAGATGCATGTCGCGGACCGCGTGATCCACGACGCGGAGCAGCGGGGCACCGTCAACTACTCGGTCGCGCAGATCCTCGCGCACTCGTCCAACATCGGAGCGATCACGCTCGCTGAGATGTTGGGCCGCACGCGGTTGTCGTCATGGATCTCGAAATTCGGCTTCGGACGAACGACCGGCGTCGACTTTCCGGGCGAGAGCCCCGGCATCGTCCTGCCTCCCGACAAGTGGTCCGGCTCGACGATCGGCAACGTGCCGATCGGCCAGGGAATCGCCGTGACGCCCGTGCAGATGGCCGCCGCCTACGGCGCGATCGCCAACGGCGGCATCTGGTCGCGCCCGCACCTCGTCGATCACGTCGCCGGCGGCAGCCGGCCGTCGCTCGGCCGCAAGCGGCTCGTGTCGGCGAACACCGCAGCGCAGTTGATGGTGATGCTCAAAGACGTGGTCGCGGAAGGAACGGGTCAGTACGCGGCCATGCCCGGCTACCAGGTCGCGGGGAAGACCGGCACGGCCCAGAAGCCCGACTCGCACGGCGGCTACGCCACCGGGCAGTACGTCGCGTCGTTCGTCGGCATCGTCCCGGCGTCACGTCCTCGCTTCGTGATCCTCGTGGCCGTCGACGAGCCACGCGGTGCGATCTGGGGCGGAACCGTCGCCGCGCCTGCCTTCCAGCAAATCGCGCGCTTCGACCTGCAGTACCTCGAAGTGCCACCGGACGCGCCGACCGGGTAGCGACGTCGTAAGGCCCCCGCACTAGACTCCGTGGGCGATATGCAGCTGGAGCGGCTCATCGCTGCGCTTGCTCCGACCGACGTCGTTGGAAGTGTCGCCCTCGAGATCCGCGAGCTGGCCTACGACGCGCGGGCGGTGACGCGCGACTCACTCTTCTTCTGCATACCCGGAGCACGGGCGGACGGCCACGACTTCGCAGGTTCTGCGGTGGAGCACGGGGCGGTAGCGCTCGTCGTGGAGCGGGTCCTCGACATTGACGTGCCGCAGCTCGTCGTGCCGGACGTGCGCGCGGCCATGCCACGCGCTGCGATCGAGTTCTTCGGGGATCCCACGGCGGAGCTTCCGGTCGCGGCGATCACCGGCACGAACGGCAAGACGACGACGGCCTACCTGCTCGCGGCGGTGCTGGCAGCGGCTGGACAGAAACCGGGTCTTTTGACGAACGTCGAACGCCGGGTCGGCGACGAGGTGCGCGAGGTCGGGTTGAACACGCCCGAGGCGATCGACCTGCAGAGGCTGTTCCGCGAGATGCTGGACGCCGACAACGGCGCGTGCGTGATGGAGGCGACGTCGATGGCCTCCGCCAAGGGCCGGCTCGAAGGAACACGGTTCGCGGTGCTCGTGTTCACGAACCTGACACAGGACCACCTCGACTTCCACGGCACGATGGACGAGTACTTCGAGTCGAAGCGCCGGCTGTTCGCGCAGGCCGAACGTGCGGTGATCAACCTCGCTGACGAGTACGGTGCCCGGCTCGTGGCCGAGCATCCCGCTGCGCTCACTTTCCGCGGCGACGACGAGCTTCGAGGCATCGAGCTCAAGCTGCAGGGACGCTTCAATCAGGAGAACGCCGTCGCGGCTGCCGCTGCGGCGCGCGCGCTCGGGATCGGCGAGGACGCGATCAAGCAGGGGCTCGAGTCGGTGGCGCGCGTCCCGGGCCGCTTCGACCGCGTCGACGAGGGGCAGCGGTTCACGGTGCTCGTCGACTATGCGCACACGCCGGGCGCGCTGGAGACCGCGCTCGACGCGGCGCGTGAGCTTGCCCCCACCGCGCGGATCATCTGCGTCTTCGGCGCCGGCGGAGACCGCGACCGGGCCAAGCGGCCGCTGATGGGCCGGGTCGTCGCGGAGCGCGCCGACGTCGCGATCGTGACCTCCGACAATCCACGCAGCGAGGATCCCGCTGCGATCGCCGCGGAGGTCGTCGGTGATCGCGCGCTCGACGTCGAGCTCGACCGCCGCGTTGCGATCGAGCGCGCGCTCGAGTCGGCGCGCGAGGGTGACGTCGTCGTGATCGCCGGGAAGGGCCACGAGCAGGGGCAGGAGATCGGGGACAGCAAGATTCCCTTCGACGACGCGCAGGTTGCACGCGAGACGCTGCGCCGGCTGAAGGCGCCGGCATGATCGCGCTCGAGACGTCCCTGCTCGCCGGGCTCGGCAGCGTGGATGCGCGTGCCGAGGAGTTCACGGGCGTTCAGGTCGACTCGCGTCGGATAACGCCGGGCGACCTCTTCGTCGCCGTCGGAGCGGGCGCCGAGTTCGTCGGCGATGCAATCGCCCAGGGCGCTGCGGCGGCCCTCGTTCCGGACGATGCCTTTGCCGCTCTCGCCGAGATCGGGCGAGCCGTGCGCGACCGCAGCTCCGCGCGCGTCGTCGGAATTACGGGCTCGATGGGCAAGACCTCGACGAAGGACATCCTTGCGGCGCTTTGCGCACCGGCGGCCCGCACGATCGCGGCGGAGTCGAGCTACAACAACGAGATCGGCGTGCCGCTGACGCTCTGCCGGCTCGAGCCGGACACCGAGGTCTGCATCCTCGAGCTCGCGATGCGCGGCTTCGGCCAGATCGCCGAGCTGGCCGCAGTCGCGCGTCCGGAGATCGGTGCCGTAACGAACGTCGGCCCGGTCCATCTCGAGCTCGTCGACTCGCTCGAAGGCGTCACGCGCGCAAAAGGCGAGCTGATCGCGGCGCTGCCCCCAGGTGGAACTGCGATCGTCCCTGCCGACTTTCCTGTCTCGCGTGACGACATCGACGTCGTGCGGATCGTCGACTCGGGCGGCGAGCGGGTCGGCGGGCGAACGATCGTCGCCGGCGTCAGTTTCAACTTCATCGCGCAGCACCAGATCCAGAACGCCGCCACGGCGCTCGCCGCGCTGGATGCGCTTGGGCTGCCCCGCCCGGCCGCGGTCGACGTCGACTTCGCGCGCTGGCGCGGGGAGGAGAACGAGCTGCCCGGCGGCGGCGTCGTGATCAACGACGCCTACAACGCCAACCCGGTCTCGATGCGCGCCGCTCTCACCTACCTCGCCGAGCGCGCGGGGGATCGCCGGCGGGTCGCGATCCTCGGTGACATGGCCGAGCTCGGACGAACAGGGCCCGACTACCACCGGGAGGTCGGGCAGGCCGCCGCGGAGATCGGGGTCGACGAGTTGCTGGCCGTCGGCGAGCTCGCGCGCGGGTACCTTGCGGGCGGCGTTTCCGGACGCTGGGTCGCGAACGTCCACGAGGCGCTGGCCTGCGTGGACGAGATCGTCCATCCCGGTGACGCCGTGCTCGTGAAAGCATCACGAGCCGTCGGTCTCGAAGCTGTGGCAGCCGCACTGACCCACATACCCGCGTGATCCGCGTTCTCGCCGCGGGCGTCGTCGCGATGGTCGTCTCGATCCTCGTCGGCCCCAAGTTCATCGAATTCCTCCGGCGGAACGAGATGGGGCAGCACATCCGCGAAGAAGGTCCCGAAGGTCACCGCGTGAAGCAGGGAACACCCACAATGGGCGGGCTGCTGATCCTCGTCGTCGCGACCGTCGCATTTCTCGCCGTCTCGAAGTACAAGGTGCCAGCGCTCACAGTCCTGTTCGTGACGCTCGGCTGCGGTGCGATCGGCTTCCTCGACGACTTCATCAAGTTGACGCATCGCCGGTCGCTTGGGCTCCGCGGGCGCTGGAAGCTGCTGCTCCTGGGGCTGATCACCGTGGGCGTCGGCTTTGCCGCGGATCACCAGCATCTGCCGAGGTCGATCTTCATTCCCATCGCGCACTGGAACATCGGCCTCTCGTACGGCTGGTACGTCTTGCTGTTCCTCGTGATCGCGGGGACCGCGAACGGCGTCAACCTCACCGACGGCGTCGACGGACTGGGGGCGGGAACCGGGATCATCGCCCTGCTCACGTTCACGGCGATCTCGGTGGTGACGTACATCCGGTCCGGAAACCCCGGCGGACGCTTCGACAGCCGCCTCGATCTCGCGATCGTCGGCGCCGCATTGATCGGGGCCACGATCGGTTTCCTCTGGTACAACGCGTTCCCGGCCGAGGTGATCATGGGCGACACCGGCGCGATGGCGATCGGCGGCGCCTTGGCCGCGTTGGCGATCTTCACGCAGACGATGTTCCTGCTGCTCTTCATCGGCGGGATCTTTCTGATCGAAGCGCTCTCGGTGATCGTGCAGGTCATCTCCTTCAAGTACTACGGTCGCCGCGTCTTCCTGATGGCCCCGATCCATCACCACTTCGAGATGAAGGCGTGGTCCGAGACGAAGATCATGGTGCGCTTCTGGATCGTCACGGCGATCCTGTGCGCGATCGGGTTCGCCCTCTTCTACCGCGACTTCACCTTCTTCCGGCGCTGAGCGGCCCGGGCGACATCGTCGTGGTGATCGGCGCGGAGGCCGAGGTGATCGCCGCGCTGGCGGAAGACGTCGCGCCCGACGGGGACGTTGTGGTCGTCGATCGCTCAGTCGACCGGCTCGAAGGCCTGAGGCACGCTTCGAAGGAGCCGGATGTCACCTACCTCGTCGGCGAGTCCGAAGTGTTGCCGCTGACCGACGAGAGCATCGACTTCGTGTGGAGCGCGGAGGCGCCCGGGGCCGGAACCGCCTCGGAGTTCTTCCGAGTCCTCCGCACCGGCGGGCAGGTGTCACTCAGAGGCACAGCCGAGTCGGCGTTGAACTTATTTGAGCGCATGCTCAGCGAAGCCGGCTTCGTCGAGATCACCGTCGTCACCACCGACGACGGTGCTGCTCTGGCTGCGCGCAAGCCGTGAAGCTGCCACGCCGCGCGCTGGTCGTCGGGCTCGCGCGCTCCGGCCAGGCCGCCGCGCTCGCGCTCGCACGGCGCGGAGTGCCGACCGTGGCCGCCGACCGTGACGCCGGGGTCGAGACCGGGAGGCTTGCCGAGGCCGGTGTCGAAGTCCACCCGGGGACTGAGGAGGAAGCGTTGCTGGACGACGTCGAGCTGCTGATCAAGAGCCCGGGCGTGCCCGGAGAATCGCCGCTGCCCGCGGCCGCCCGCGCGCGCGGCATCCCGATCTGGAGCGAGGTCGAGCTCGGCTCGCGACTGCTGCGGAACCCCCTGATCGGCGTGACGGGCACGAACGGCAAGACGACGACGAGCGAGCTGCTCGGCGCCATGTTCACCGCCGCGGGCAAGCCCGTTGCGGTTGCCGGCAACGTCGGGCGCCCGCTCACGAGCCTCGACGGCGCTCTCGACAAGGACGCCTGGGTCGTGTGCGAGCTTTCCAGCTTTCAGCTCGAAGACATCCACCGGCTGCGTCCGCGCATCGCCGTCCTGCTCAACCTCGAGCCCGACCATCTCGACCGCCACGGCTCGTTCGACGCGTATCGCGACGCGAAGCTGCGGATCTTCGAGAACCAAACCGAGGCCGACCTCGCAGTCGTGCCGCGTGATTTCGGCCCGATTCCCGGCGGCGCCGACCGCGTCGAGTTTCACGCCGACGATCCGCTGCCGGCGGAGCCGCTGATCCCCGGGGAGCACAACCGCGAGAACGCAGCCGCAGCAGTGGCAGCGGCGCGCGCGGCCGGCCTCGACGACTCGGCGATCGGCGAAGCGCTGCGCACGTTCAAGGGAGTCGAGCACAGGTTGGAGCTCGTCGCCGAGCTCGACGGAATTCGCTTCGTCAACGACTCGAAGGCGTCGAACACCGCCGCCGCACGACGCGGCATCGCCGCGTACGCCGGTCAGCCGCTCAGGCTGATCCTGGGCGGCTCGCTCAAGGGCGAATCGTTCGACGAGCTCGCCGAAGGCCTGCCGCCGACGGTCCGGTCGATCGATCTCATCGGCGAGGCGAGCGACCAGCTCGCCGCCGCGCTTGGACGCGCAGGGCGTCTCTACCGCCGCTCGGGCGACCTTGCGACGGCGGTCGGCGCCGCTGCGGGCGATGCCGAGGCAGGTGACGTCGTCTTGCTCTCGCCGGCGTGCGCAAGCTTCGACCAGTTCGCGAACTTCGAGCAGCGAGGCAACGAGTTTCGCCGGCTCGTCGGGGAGCTGTGGTGAAGGCGAAAACACAGGTCGAGTCGCACCTGCTCGTTCTCGTCACGCTCGCGCTCGTCGCGTTCGGCCTCGTGATGGTCTACAGCGCGACGTCGGCGCCGGCCGCGCTCGAGCAGACCGACCCGATGTCCTACCTCAAGAAGCAGGGCATCTACGCGCTGATCGGCGTCGTGCTGATGATGACCGCGTCTCGCTTCGACTACCGCAGGCTGCGCCTGCTCGCACCTGCACTCGTTCTGACCGCGCTCGGCGGCTGTTTGGCGGTGCTCGTGATCGGCTCGCGCATCAACGGTGCGCGCCGCTGGATCGAAGTCGGTCCTGCAACGTTCCAGCCGTCCGAGCTCGCGAAGCTCGCGCTTGCGATCTGGGCCTCCGCGTATCTCTGCAAGCGGCCTGCACCACGTTCCCTGCGGGAGCTCTGGCGACCCATCGGCATCCTGCTCGGCCTCTTCTGCGTCCTCATTCTTGCGGAGCCGGATCTCGGCACCGCCATCTCGCTCGTGGTCGTGCTGCTCGCCGTGCTCGTGATTTCCGGGACGCCCGCGTCGACGCTCGCATCGGGAACTGGCATCGCCGTCGCCCTGGGTCTCGCCGCGATCTGGTTCGAGCCCTACCGCCGCGCGCGTATCTTCAGCTTCATCGACCCGTGGAAGGATCCGCAGGGCACGGGCTTTCAGACGGTGCAGGCGCTCATCAGCATCGGCTCCGGCGGTTTTTTCGGCGCGGGCCTGGGTCACGGCGTCGCCAAGATCAACTACCTCCCGGAGGCGCACACGGACATGATCTTCGCCGTCATCGGCGAGGAGCTCGGCCTGCTCGGAGTCACGGCCGTGATGGCCGCGTATGCCGCCTTCGCGTACGCCGGGCTGCGGGTCGCCCTCGCGTGCACCGACCCGTTCGGCAAGCGCCTGGCTGCGGGGATCGTCGGGCTCGTCTGCGGCCAGGCCGTGATCAACCTCGCCGCCGTGCTCGGGCTCGCACCACTGACCGGAATCCCGCTGCCGTTCATCTCCTACGGCGGCTCGAGCCTCGTGGTCGCGCTCCTCAGCGTCGGCATCCTCCTTAACATCGGCAGCAGGAATGGCGTCCGAGCGAAAGCTGCACTGCCTGATCGCGGCCGGGGGGACGGTCGGACACGTCGCGCCGTCGCTGGCAGTCGCGGAGGCGCTGCAGCGGCGCGGCGCACAGGTGACGTTCGCCGGGTCGCCGGATCGCGTCGAAGCGCAGCTCGTCCCTGAGGCGGGCTACGAGCTCGACACCTTCCGGATCTCGGGGCTGCCGCGGCGGCCCTCGCCGGCTCTTGCCCGCGCGTTGCTGCTCGCCGGTCGTGCACCCCGTGCCTGCGCGCGCATCCTCGCCGAGCGCCGACCCGACGTCGTGCTCGGAGGCGGGGGGTACGTCGCAGGGCCGATGGTCTACGCGGCGGCGCGGAAGAAGATCCCGGCTGCCTTGATGGAGGCCGATGCACATCTCGGGCTCGCCAACAGGCTCGCGGTGCCCTTCGCGCGGAGAGTGTTTCTCTCGTTTCCGATCGCCGGACGAGACGGTCCGAAATACCGCGTCACCGGCCGGCCGATTCCCGCCCGCTCTCGGCCAATCTTGTTGCGAGAGCAGGCGCGACGTCTCTTCGGGCTGCCAGAAGCGGGTCCCGTGCTGCTCGTGTTCGGCGGCTCCCTGGGTGCACGTCTGCTGAACGAGCTGGCAATCGACGCCTTCGGCGCGAGCGGCCCGGCGGTGCTCCATCTCTCCGGCACGCGCGACTACGACGAGCTGCGCTCGCGCCTGACGCGACCCGACTACCGCCTGTTTGCGTTCACGGAAGAGTTCGGCGCTGCGCTCGGCGCGTGCGACCTCGCGTTCGCGAGGGCAGGCGGTTCGGTCTGGGAGCTCGCAGCAGCGGGGAAGCCCGCGGTGCTCGTGCCCGGCCTCTTTGCGACCGGCGACCACCAGACGAAGAACGCGCGCTACTTCGAAGCCGGCGGCGGAGCCGTCGTCGTACCGGAGAACGACATCGTGGAGGCGCCCGAGCTGATCCGTTCGCTGCTCGACGACCCGACCAGGCTGGACGCGATGGCGAGTGCGATGCGGCGGCTCGCACGCCCGGACGCCGCAGACGAGATCGCCGAGGAGCTCATTGCCCTCGCCTCTTGAAGGCCGCCGTATCTGGATCGCAGGAATCGGCGGGGCAGGAATGAGCGCGTACGCCGCCCTCGCACAGGCGTGGGGGGCGGAGGTGCGCGGCTGGGATCGCGTGACGACTCCATACCTCGACGGGCTCGAAGGGATTGCCGTCGAGATCTCGGATGAACCGCCCCAGCCGCCCGACGGCTTCGAGTCGTATGTCTCGACCGCGTTCTCGGGTCGCGTTTTGGGAAAGCCTCGCGCGGATCTGCTCTCGGAGCTCGTCGGGCTGCGTGACTCGATCGTCGTCGCCGGTGCGCACGGCAAGACGACGACGAGCGGAATGATCGCCTTCTGCCTCGAACGGCTCGGACTCGACCCGGCGTGGCTCATCGGCGCCGACATCCCACAGCTCGGCAGCAATGCCGGCACCGGCGCAGGCTGGCTCGTCGTCGAGGGCGACGAGTCGGATCGCACGGTCGCAGCGCTCAGGCCGCGCATCGGTGTCGTCACGAACGTCGACCTCGACCATCACACGACCTTCGGCTCGCGTGCAGAGGTCGCTGCGCTCTTCGAAGACTGGCTGGCGGAGGTTCCCGAAGTCGTGCGTGGCGAGGAGCTCGAACCGTATGACGGACCGCTCGCTGTCGCGGGCGAGCACAATCGCCGTAATGCCGCGACCGCGCTGGCCGCGCTCGAGCTTGCGGGCGTGCAGCGCTCGGATGCGGTCGTGCCGCTGGCCGAGTTTCGCGGCGCCGCGCGACGGTTGGAGCTGCGCGGCGAGGCGGCGGGCGTCGAGGTGTACGACGACTACGCCCACCACCCCGCGGAGATCAGCGCGACGGTCGGAGCGCTCCGTCGTGACAACGGCCGTCTGCTCGTGCTCTTCCAGCCGCATCTCTTTTCGCGAACGCGACATCTCGCCCGCGACTTTGCACAGGCCCTGGCAGACGCAGACGTGGTGGCGGTGACGGATATCTATCCCGCACGCGAGCAGCCGATCGCCGGAGTTACGGGCAAGCTCGTGGTCGACGCGCTCGTTGAGCGGCGGCCGGGGATGCCGGCGGCGTGGATGCCCTCCCTCGACGAGGGCGGCGCCTTCCTCGCGGGCAGGGCGAGGCGGGGAGACCGTGTCGTCACGGTCGGAGCCGGAGACGTCGATCGCGCTGCCTCGATCGTGCTGGAGAGGTTGCGATGAAAATCGAAAAGGGAGTTCAACTTTCACGCCTCACCACGCTCGGCACCGGCGGAACGGCTCGGGCATTCGCCCGCCCCGCAACGATCGACGAGCTACAGGCCGCGCTGCAGCATGCGCGGGACAACGAGCTCGGCGTTGCCGTGATCGGACTGGGCTCGAATCTGCTCGTCGCGGACGACGGCTTCGACGGACTCGCGCTCAAGCTCGCGGGTGAGCTCGCGCAGACCGACGTGGAAGGCGAGCTCCTCGTCGCCGGCGGCGGAGCGTCGAATGCGGTGTCTCTCCACCGTGCGCGTGCGGCCGGCCTCGGCGGCTTCGAGTTCGCCTGCGCGATCCCGGGCACCGCGGGCGGGGGAGTGTGGATGAACGCCGGGGCGTACGGCGGCGACTGGGCGGGGATCCTTGAGCGGGCGCTCGTCGTCGACGCAGACGGGGCGGACTGGCGCACGCCGAACGAGCTCGGACTTTCCTATCGACACTCTGCGCTCGAGCACGGCCAGGTGGTCGCCCGCGTCGAGTTCCGACTTACTCCCCGTCCTCCCGACGAGATCAAGGCGGTCGTCGCCGACCTGCAGGCTCAGCGCAAAGCAGCGCAGCCGACGAACAAGCGCACGTTCGGGAGCGTCTTCAAGAATCCCGACCACGAGCTCTCCGCGGGTCGCCTGCTCGAGGCCTGCGGCCTGAAAGGCCACCGGATCGGCGGCGCGCAGATCTCGCCGCGGCACGCGAACTTCATCGAGAATGCCGGCGATGCGCGCTCCGCGGATGCGATCGCGCTGATGGCCGAGGCGAGGCAGCGGGCCTGGGACCACTACGGCCTGGAGCTTCGGCACGAGGTCGAGTTCCTCGGGCCGCTCGAGCTTCCGCCCCTCGGCAGGTAGGAACCCGCGCCCGGGGCGGCGAAGTGACTCGCGTGAGCGAGAAGGTTCTGCGCCTCCCACGGAAGCGAGGCCTCGACGTGCTGCGCCTGGCGCCTTCGGGCCGCTCGCTCGCGATCGGGGTGGGTGTGCTGCTCGCCGCGATCGCGCTCTATGCGCTTGCCCGCGGGACCTCGATGTTCGCGGTGCAGGCGATCGAGGTCGAAGGCGCGTCGCCCGCCCTGGCCGCCGACGTCCGCGCAGAGCTCAGCTCCTTCGAAGGCCGCAGCCTCGTCGCCGTCAACGGAGACTCCGTCGCGCAGCGCGTCGACGGACTGCCTGCAGTGCGGAGCACCACCGTCGATCGCGCGTTTCCACACGGCCTGAAGATTCGGATCGTTCCGGAGGTTCCCGTCGCGGTTCTGCGTCGCGGCGCCGACTCGTGGCTCGTCTCCGCACGGAGCCGGGTGATCGCTGCGATTCCGCGTGGCGCCTATCGCACGCTGCCGCGCATCTGGCTGCCGTCACGTACCGACCTCGCGAAGGGGGCGTTTCTCGCGGACGAGCCCGGTGCGCTCGCGGCCCGCTCGCTCGCCGCCTTCGTCGGCAGCGGCTTCCCGAGCCGCATCTCGTTCGTGCGTGCGCTCGACGGCCAGATCACGCTCGGACTGCGAGGAGGCCTCGAGATCCAGCTCGGCGCCCCGCTCGACCTGCCACTCAAGATCGCGGTCGCCCGGGGGATCCTCCCGCTGCTCGCACTCCCTCGAGCCGGCGGTCCCGACTACCTCGACGTCACCGTCCCCGAGCGCCCCATCGCTGGGCGCAACCCTCAACCCTCAGGTTGAGCTTGATGGTTGCCGCCGTTGACACCACGGACTGCCCTGCGTACCCTGCTGCGAGAGAGTCACTCGACAGCCCCAACGCTTTAGTCCAGCTTGAGGTCGAGCTACCTTCAATCTCATGAGCCAAACAGGAAACTACTTCGCGGTCATCAAGGTCGCCGGCGTCGGCGGCGGCGGGACGAACGCCGTCAACCGGATGGTCGATGCGGGTCTGAGCGGGGTCGAGTTCATCGCCGTGAACACCGATGCCCAGGCGCTGATGATGACGGACGCCGACGTGAAGATTCAGGTCGGCGCCGAGGCAACGCGCGGACTGGGCGCAGGCGCCGATCCGGAGATCGGCTTCGCGGCAGCCCAGGAGAGCCGCGACGAATTGAAGGAAGCGCTGAAGGGCGCAGACATGGTCTTCATCACCGCCGGCGAGGGCGGAGGCACCGGCACCGGCGGAGCGCCGGTCGTGGCGGAGCTCGGGCAGGAGCTCGGTGCCTTGACCGTCGGGGTAGTCACCCGCCCGTTCGCGTTCGAGGGACGGAAGCGAGCCGAACAGGCCGAGCGCGGGATCGAGCAGCTGCGCGACCGGGTCGACACGCTGATCGTGATCGAGAACGACCGGCTGCTTCAGGTCGTCGAGCGCCAGACGTCCGTCGTCGACGCCTTCAAGATGGCGGACGACATCCTGCGCCAGGGCGTGCAGGGCATCACCGATCTGATCACCGAGCCCGGCCTCGTGAACCTCGACTTCGCCGACGTCCGCACGATCATGCGCGACGCCGGCTCGGCGCTGATGGGCATCGGGTACGCCACCGGCGAGAACCGCGCCGCCGAGGCCGCGCGTACCGCCGTCTCGTCACCGCTGCTCGAGGCGTCGATCGAAGGCGCGACGGGCATCCTGCTGAACGTCACCGGCGGCTCCGACATCGGCCTCTTCGAAGTGAACGAGGCCGCCGAGGTCGTCACCGGCGCGGCGGACCAGAACGCCAACGTCATCTTCGGCGCCGTCATCGACGACTCGATCGGAGACGAGGTCCGCGTGACCGTTATCGCCACCGGCTTCGGCGGGCAGGCTCGGCGCCGCCGGCGGCCCACGCGTGAGAGCGAGCTCGAGGCGCCGCTGCCGGCGACGTCCGCCCCCGAGGCCTTCGACAGCTCGCAAGAGCTCGACGTGCCCTCGTTCCTCCGCGACAACTGAGGCCTCGGGCCGGCGGGGCCGCCGGTTTAGCGTTCCGGCGGCGCGGTTATCTCAGGCCTACCCTCATGGGGTCCTTCCTCCCCGGTTGACCCCACGACCCGGTCCGTCGCTCCGGTTGCGCCTAGTTCGAGACACAGCCGGAGCGGCACCTTTCTGACGCTCGTTAGCATCGACCGCGATGGCCCAGACACTGCTCCGGACCCCGCTTCACGACCGCCACGTCGCGCTCGGCGCTCGGCTCGTTCCGTTTGCGGGCTGGGAGATGCCTGTTCAGTACGCAGGGGTGATCGAGGAGCACAAGGCGGTGCGCCGTGACGCCGGGGTCTTCGACGTCTCGCACATGGGCGAGTTCGAGGTCGAGGGGCCGCGCGCGACCGAGCTGCTGCAGGCGACGCTGTCGAACAACCTCGTCAAGCTGGAGCCCGGGCAGGCGCAGTACACGCTCTTGACGAACGACCGCGGCGGGATCATCGACGACCTGATCGTCTATAGGCTCGACGACTTCCGCTATTTCCTCGTCGTCAATGCGGCCAATCGCGAGACAGATTTTGCTTGGCTGAGGGAACGCGAGATTCCAGGCTCCGACGTCCGCGACGTCTCCGACGAGTATGCGCTGCTGGCCGTGCAGGGCCCGCGGGCAATCGAGCGCCTGGGCCTGCCGCCGGCGCCCCAGTTCACCTTTGCCGAAGGGGAGATCGACGGTGTCCAGTGCATGGTCAACCGCACCGGCTACACCGGCGAGGAGGGCTGCGAGCTGATGGCCATGGCCGAGGACGCCGGCAAGCTGTGGGATGCAGTGCTCGCGCGCGGAGTCGTCCCTTGCGGGCTCGGTGCACGGGACACGCTTCGGCTCGAGGCGTCCTTCCCGTTGCACGGCAACGACATCGGGCCGGACACCGACGCGATCTCCGCGGGCCTCGGGTGGTGCTGCGATCTCGACAAGGAGTTCTCGGGAGCGCAAGAGCTGCGCGAGGTGAAGGCGCGAGGGCCGCAGCGGAAGCTCGTCTCGTTCGTGATGGAGGAGAAGGCGGTGCCGCGGCACGGCATGGCGATGGAGGGCGGTGGCGAGGTCACCTCCGGCACGCATTCGCCCATGCTCGACCGGGGCATCGGGATGGGCTACGTGCCGGCCGCCGGGGCGGCGCCCGATACCGAGCTCGCGATCGACGTCCGTGGCAAGTCGCGGCGCGCACGTGTCGTGAAGAAACCGATCTACAAGCGAGAGGAGAACGGCTAGTTGGCCGCCAGCGAGAGTTATCCCGAGGAGTTGAAGTACCACGCCGAGCACGATTGGGCGCGCATCGACGGCGACGAAGCCGTCCTCGGCGTCACCTGGTTCGCGCAGGACGCGCTCGGCGAGCTTGTGCACTACGAGCCGCCGGCCGAGGGCGACACGATCGCGAAGGATGCCGCCTACGGTGAAGTCGAGTCCGTGAAGGCGGTGTCGGACGTGATCGCGCCGCTGTCCGGTGAGGTGCTCGAGGTGAACGCCAAGGTCGTCGAGGAGCCCGAGACGGTGAACGACGATCCGTACGGGGAAGGCTGGCTGATTCGCATCCGGCTCTCCGAACCCTCGGAGGCCGAAGCGCTGCTCGACGTCGACGCGTACAAGAAAGTCGTCGCAGACGCCTGAGTTGGGCTACCTCTCACTGACCCGGCGGGACCGCGAGCAGATGCTCGCGGCGATTGGAGTTGCTTCCACCGGGGAGCTCTTCCAGGACATCCCGGAGGGCGTGCGCTTCGACCGCGCGCTCGATCTCGAGCCTGCGCTCTCGGAGCAGGAGCTGACCCGGCACCTCGAGGAGCTCGCTGCAAGGAACATCGATTCGGGCAAGGAGCTCTCGTTTCTCGGCGCCGGGATCTACGACCACTACGTTCCCGCCGTCGTCGACACGGTCCTGCAGCGCGGCGAACTGTTGACGTCGTACACGCCGTACCAGCCCGAGATGAGCCAGGGCGTGCTGCAGGCGATCTTCGAGTACCAGACGGTCATCTGCGAGCTGACCGGGATGGACGTCTCGAATGCGTCCGGCTACGACGGAACCACGGTTGCCGCAGACGCCTGCTTCGTCGCGAAGCACGCCACGGGGCGGAAGAAGGTGGTCGTCACCGAAGCGACGAGCCCGCAGGTGCGTCAGGTCGTCAAGACCTACGCGCCGGGCTTCGGGCTCGAGGTCGTCGAGGTTCCGCACCGTGGTGGCGCCACCGATCCCGACGAGGTGCGCCAGGCGGCGACCGACGCCGCCTGCGTGATCTTCCAGCAGCCGAACTTCTTCGGCGTTCTCGAGGCTGCCCCTGACCTCGCCGCCGCGGCAAACGACGCGGAGGCAATCGCGGTCGCTCATGTCGATCCGATCTCACTCGGCGTGCTCGAAGCGCCCGGTGCGTACGGCTGCGGCATGGCGATCGGCGAGGGGCAGAGCGCGGGGAACTACCAGTCGTTCGCAGGTCCGCACTACGGCTTCCTCGCCGCGCGCAGCGAGTTCATCCGGCGGATGCCGGGCCGCATCGTCGGAGAGACGGTGGACACCGCGGGTGAGCGCGGCTACGTCCTCACGCTGCAGACGCGTGAGCAGCACATCCGCCGCGAGAAGGCGACGTCGAACATCACCACGAACCAGACTTTGCTCGCCCTCGCCGGGCTCGTCCACCTGTCGTGGCTCGGGCCGGAAGGGTTGCGCGAGGTGGGGGAGACCTGCATGAGCCTCGGGGAGCACGCGAAAGGAAGGCTCGTCGACGCCGGGCTCGAGCTCGTGTTTCCCGATCGGACAACATTCAAGGAGTTTGCCGTTCGCGCCGGACGGAGCGCCAAGGAGGCGATCGCGGAGTCCCGCGGGCGTGGCGTGCATCCGGGCTACGCGCTCGGTCGCGACTACGCAGGGCTCGACGACGCGCTGCTCGTCGCCGTCACGGAGCGGCGAACACCCGCTGACGTCGACCGGCTCGTCGAGGCGCTGGTGCCGCGATGAAGCTGATCTTCGAGAAGTCGCAACCCGGCCGCCGCGCCGGCACCTTGCCGAAGTACGACCTTCCCCCCGCGACGGTTCCCACCGAGCTCCGGCGCGAGCGGCCGCCACGGCTGCCCGAGCTCGCCGAGCCGGAGATCGTCAGGCACTTCACGGAGCTGTCGACGCGCAACTTCGGCATCGACACGGGCTTCTATCCGCTCGGGTCGTGCACGATGAAGTACAACCCGCGCGTCAACGAGCGGCTGGCGATGCTCCCCGGCTTTCGCGACCTTCATCCCTACCAGGACGAGGAGGCGATCCAGGGCGCGCTCGAGCTCATGTGGCGCCTGCAGGAGGCGCTGCTCGAGATCTGCGGACTGCACGCTTGCTCCTTGCAACCCGCGGCGGGCTCACAGGGCGAGCTGACGGGGCTGATGCTCATGCGCGCGTACTTCACCGATCGCGGCGAGGGCGACCAGCGCGACACGATCATCACCGCCGACACGGCGCACGGGACCAATCCGGCCAGCGTGACCATGGCGGGGTACAAGCTCGCGAAGGTCGAGACCGATGCGCGCGGAAACGTCGACGTTGCGCACCTGCGCGAGATGGTGAACGAGCGAACCGCAGGCCTGATGCTGACGAACCCGTCGACGCTCGGCCTCTTCGACGAGCACATCGAGGAGATCGCCGAGATCTTCCACGAGGCGGGCGCGCTCCTGTACTACGACGGCGCGAACCTCAACGCCGTCTGCGGGATCTCACGGCCCGGGGACATGGGCTTCGACATCGTCCACATCAACCTGCACAAGACCTTTTCGCAGCCGCACGGTGGCGGCGGCCCGGGCGGCGGGCCGATCGTCGTGCGCGACAAGCTCGAGCCCTTCCTGCCTGTGCCGGCCGTCGTCGCGGACGGCGAGCGCTTCCGGCTCGACCACGACCGGCCGAAGTCGATCGGCAAGGTGCGCGGCTTCACCGGGCCGTTCGGCGTCTTCGTCCGGTCGTATGCCTTCATCCGCTCTTACGGCCCGGCTCTCCGCGAGATGTCGGAGGTCGCCGTGCTGAACGCCAACTATTTACTCGCCCGCCTCAAAGAGGCGTACGACCTACCGTACGACAGGCTCGCGATGCACGAGTTCGTGCTCAGCGCCCGTTCGCTCAAGCGCGAGCACGGGATCTCGGCGCTGGACGTGGCGAAGCGGCTGATGGACTACGGCTTTCATCCGCCGACGATCTATTTCCCGCTCGTCGTTCCCGAGGCGCTGATGATCGAGCCGACCGAGACGGAGGCGAAGGAGACCCTGGACGAGTTCGCCGACGCGATGCTGGCGATTGCGCGCGAAGCCGAGTCGGATCCGGAGCTCCTGCGGAGCGCACCGCATGCGCGTCCCGTCAAACGGCTCGACGAGGTGCTCGCCGCGAAACGGGCGATCGTGAAGTACGGCTTCGAGGATCATCCCGACCTGCGCCAGCCCCCGCCGGTCGAGGCGCGTCAGCTCGAAGAGCAGAAGGGCGCGTAGCTTCGACTAGGCCGCGAACGGCAGGCTGAGCTGTCTCAGGCCGAGCCGCTCGAAGACGAGCTCGACTTCGATGGCGACGGGCTCGAACTGCGCCGCGGACCAGATGTGTGCGTCGTCGTCGGCCTGCAGCTTCTCGAGGCGGCGCTCCAAAGCACGGTCCCCCGAGCGCAGCAGCACCGTCTGCGCGTACGAGCGTGCCCAGATTTCATGGACGGACTGAAAGTACCGTTGCCGCGAGTAGCCGCCCGGCAGCGTGCGCTTTTCCAACAGCGCAGCGCTTTCACGCCACGGTGCAAACGCGGGGTGGACTGCCGAGGCCCACGAGCGCGTCTTGCGGTCGTAGAAGATCTGGTGGTCGAGCAGGTGGCCGAGCTCGTGCAGGAACCCGAGTGCGGAGCGTCCGCCGATGCGCGAGACGCGCAGGTCGATCGGATCGCGCAGCCGGAAGCGGTACGCGCCCGCTTCGGTGATCGTCGCAGTCGCGCGAACGGGGACCGGGGAGAGGTCCGAGCGCAAGCCGTGCAATCGCGAAGCAGCAGTGAGTGCGCGTTGCAGCTCTGCAGCAAGTGGACTACGCCGTGGGAGAGCGACGACGTCTTCGAGCGAACGCAGTCGAGGTTTGCCCTCGCGGGTGACGCACTCGGGGTAGCGACGTTGTCCCATTGGTAAATCTTCGGTTGTGCACCGGACGGACTTGAGCGTCTGGCATGCTTCGTGACGTGAACCTGCGACGTACGCTTCTCGTTTGCACCGCACTTTCCTGCGCTGCAATCGATCTGGTGTACAAGTCGCTCGTCACCGCGGACTACCATCACGCGCGCACACAGTTCGTCGCATTGATCATGTTCGCGGTGATCGCTGCACTCGTCGTCCTCGTGCCGCGCGTGCCGTCGAACGCAGCTGCCGTCGGCGCCGGGATCGCCTGCGGAGGTGCGCTCGGCAATCTCGTCTCGCTGCTTGCGTGGTCGCAGGGCGTGCCGGACCCGATTGTCGTATCCGGCGCCTTGCACGGTGTCGCGTTCAATCTCGCCGACCTGTTCGCACTGACCGGCGACGCACTGCTGATCGGCGCGATCGCCGTGCACGGTGCTCGCAACCGTGCACGACTCGGTCAACACATCTAGGCGCTAGTACAGATCTTCGAGGTCGTCGACGACGAGTGTCTGGTCTTCGCGGCGTCGGCGGACGAACTCGGAGACACCCAGCAAGAGCGGCACGGCGGCTGTGGCCAGCAGGCTGGTCCACGCAAGCGCGAACCAGGCGAGGATGAGCACGGCCACGCCGAAGCGCTGCCCGACCGGGTCTGCCCGCAGAAACCGCATGAGCACGACGGCTTCTTTCATCTTTGGCTCCTCCCTTCAGAGCCAGGGATCGGCCTCTCCCCGAGGTTCCTGCATCCCTCGGTCGCGTAACAGATCCCCCAGAAGCAAGACTGTAGGGAGGAACTCGAATGAGGGAGCCAATGATGACGAAAGTCCAAAAGACCGAAGCCGAGTGGAAGGCGGAGCTTGCGCCCGAGCAGTACCACGTGCTGCGCGAAAAGGGCACCGAAGCGCCGTTCACCGGCGAGTACGACCACACCTTCGAGCCGGGCACCTACCGTTGCGCCGGTTGCGGAGCGGAGCTCTTCCGCTCCGAGGCGAAGTACGACTCCGGCTGCGGCTGGCCGGCGTTCTCCGCACCGTCGGACGCCGAGGCGGTCGACGAGGAGAGCGACACCACCTACGGCATGGTGCGCACCGAAGTCATGTGCTCGAGCTGCGGCGGACACCTCGGCCACGTGTTTCCCGACGGGCCGGGCCCGACCGGCTTGCGGTACTGCATCAACTCGGCAGCACTCAATCTGGAGGAGGAGTAACTTGGAAAAGAAGGCAACGTTTGGCGCGGGCTGCTTCTGGGGCGTCGAGGCGGCGTTTCGGCAGCTCGACGGAGTCACTGCGACGCGCGTCGGCTACGCGGGTGGTCACACCGAGAACCCCACGTATGAGGACGTCTGCTCGCATACGACCGGTCACGCCGAGGTCGTCGAGGTGACATACGACCCCGAGCGGATCTCGTACGACCAGCTGCTCGACGTGTTCTGGGGCAAGCACGACCCGACGCAGCTCAATCGCCAGGGCTGGGACATCGGTGACAACTACCGTTCCGCGATCTTCTTCCACGACGCAGAGCAGCAGGAGGCGGCTGTGAAGTCGAAGGCCGGAGAGCAGCGAAACTGGGGTGCGCCGATCGTGACGCAGATCGAGCCCGCGCAGACGTTCTACGAGGCCGAGGACTATCACCAGCAGTATCTGGAGAAGCGCGGCCGCTCGAGCTGCACACCCGCGCTGCAGCGCACATCCGCGGCCGGCTGACCCGCGCGGTCCTGGTCGACGTTAACCGAGGCGCTGCCGTGACGTAACCATCCCGTAACCGACGCCGGCGATCCTCTGGTGCGTGAACAGCGCCGGAGCGATCCTCGTCGTCGACGACAATCTTCGCCTGTGCGAATTGGCGAAGCGGGCCCTCGACGCGGATGGTTGGATCGTCGAGGTGGCAACGTCACGAAGGGCCGCACTCGGGGTCGCAGCGCGCGAGCCCTTTTCCATTGCGCTGAGCGACTATGCGATGCCGGACGGCGACGGGCTAGGCCTGCTGTGCGAGCTCGAGCGCCTGCAGCCTCACTGCCGGCTCCTGCTCTGGAGCGTCGACCTGCCGAAGATCGCGGTCCGCAACGCCCGCGCGCTCGGCGTAAGGGTGCTCCCGGGGAAGCTGCTCGGCGACGAGCTCCGCGCGGTCGCCCGAAACGCCGTCGCGCTGCACGGTGGCTAGAGCTCGGCGGGCTCGCTCAGCCGCCGGACGCTACGGCGAGCTGGCCGCAGGCGGCGGCGATGTCGCGGCCTCGTGTCAGCCGCACGGTCGCCGGCAGGCGTGCGCGATCGAGCACCTGCTTGAACGCCGTGATCCCCTTGCGCGACGAGCCGTCGTACATCCCTGTCGGGTTGTAGGGGATGAGGTTCACCTTGAAGACCTCCGGGTCGAGCAGATCTACAAGCGCACGGGCCTGTTCGATGCGGTCGTTGACACCGCGCAGCATCACGTACTCGACGAACACCTTGCGCCTGTGTAGCGCAAAATAGCGCCGGCATTCTTTGAGCACTTCGTCTAGCGGGTAGCGGTCGTTCACCGGCATCAACTCGCTACGGAGCTCGTCGGTGGGCGCGTGCAGCGACAGAGCGAGACGGATCGGCTCTTCGACCTCGTTGACGAACCGCCGCAGACCGGGGAGCCAGCCGACGGTGGAGATCGTCGTCCTCCGCCACGTGATTCCGATATCGGGAAGGGCGCGTGCCGCCTCGAGCACGGCATCGAGATTGAGCATCGGCTCACCCATGCCCATGAAGACCGCGTGGTCGACTCCTTCGAGGCGGCGGAAGTGCAGCGCCTGGTCGAGGATCTCGGACGGCGTGAGGTTGCGGCCAAACTTCATCTGGCCCGTCGCGCAGAACGTGCAGGTCAAGGGACAGCCCGACTGCGAGGAAAGGCAGATCGAACGGCGGCCGTCTCGGTAGCGCATCAGCACCGCCTCGACCGCATGGCCGTCATGGGTGCGGAACAACGCTTTCACGGTTCCGTCGCTCGCCTTCGCCTCGTGCGTCAGTTCGAGCGTCGAAAAGGGAACGAACTCGGCGAGCTCGGCTCGGAGCTCGCCGGGGAGATTGGTCATCTCCGTGTAGCCGGCGACGCCGCGGGCAGCCCAGTCCCACACCTGGCCGGCACGGTAGGGCGGTTCGCCGCGTTCGCTCAGCCGCCGCTGCAGGAGCGCACGATCCACCGGTTCAGGGTAGCGCCGGAGTTACTTCGAGCCGGAAGGCGTGTAGCGCCAGGCTTCTTGGATCGCGGAGCGCTCGCCGACGAGAACGTCGACGCCGCGTCCGAGGATCTGCTCCAGCGCCTCGATGTCCACATCGGCCGGGTCGGCCACTGCAACCTCGATGCGGCCTCCGGCGACGAAGCGGACGGGCACGACGAACATCCGCCGGGCGACCTCGAGCGGCAGCAGTCGTGCCGCTGCCGGGTCGAGCGGATGGCGCACGAGATCGACGTAGCGGAGACCGGCCTGTTCGGCGAGGGCCGCTGCCAGCTCCGGCTCGAAGAGCCAGCCCCTCGTGAGAAGCGTCTCGCCGAGACGCATCCCGGTGACCTTCACTTCTTCGAGGGCGGCGTCCAGGCGCTCGTGCGTGATCCAGCCCTTCGTGATCAGGATCGTGCCGAGCATCGGCCGAACCTCGTGCTCGAAATACGAGTGGTCGAGGCGAAGCGGGGAGGCCGAGCCCGAGGCGAGCCGTAGGCCGCCACCGACGAACCGTTTATCGGATGAAGTCATCTCTACACCTTCCGGTCTCATCATCGGCCTCAAACGGGTCGCCGATGATCACCCGTGTAGGTCACGAGTTGAAACCTGCAAAATAGAGCTCCCGTGATCGATCTCCGCTCGGACACCCTCACCCAGCCGACCAAGGCGATGCGCGCAGCGATCGCGAACGCCGTCGTCGGGGACGAGCAGAAGCGCGAGGATCCGACGGTCAACGAGCTCGAGCGGCGTGGTGCGGAGTTCCTCGGCCAGGAGGAGGCGGTCTTCCTGCCGACGGCGACGATGGCAAACCAGGTCGCGCTGAACATCCTCGGCCGGCCCGGCGACGCGCTGCTCGTCGAACAGCACGCGCACATCATGCTGTCGGAGCTCGGTGGGCCTGCAGCTCACTCCGGCTTGCTGACGATCGGCCTCCAGGGAACGCAGGGGCGGTTCTCCCCGGAGCAGGTGGTCGCCGAGATCCGCGACCGCACGAGCGTGCACGTGCCGCCGACCCGCATCGTCACGATCGAGAACACCCACAACAGCAGCGGCGGCCGGGTCTGGCCGCTCGCGGAAGTCGATGCGATCGTCGCGACCTCCCGTGAGCACGACCTTGCCGTTCATCTCGACGGCGCCCGGCTCGTCAACGCGGCGATCGCCTGCGGCGTCGACGCGGCGCGAATCGGCCGCGGCTTCGACACCGTCACGCTCTGCTTCTCGAAGGGTCTCGGCTGTCCGCTCGGCGCGCTGATCGCGGGGTCGTCCGAGTTGATGGATCGCGCGCGCTGGGGCAAGCACTACTTCGGCGGCGCGATGCGCCAGGCCGGCATCGTCGCTGCGGCCGCGCTCTACGCGCTCGACCATCACGTCGATCGCATTGCCGACGACCACGCTCGTGCGCGCCGGCTCGGCTCGGGGCTCGCCGCCGCAGGAGTGCAGGTCGACCTGGAGCAGATCGAGACGAACTTCGTGCAGATCGACGTCGGTTCCGATCGCGCTGCGGCGATCGACCGCCTGAAGGAGCGCGGCGTGCTCGTGTCGACCACGGTTCATCCGCGCGTCGTTCGTGCCGTGACGCATCTCGATATCACCGACGACGACATCGACACCGCGATCGCCGAGATTCCCGCCGCGTTGGAGACGTTTGCCGCCGCCTGAAGCGCCCGTCGCCGATCTGTCCCGGCTCGTTCGCGAGGCGCAATCGGAGCAACGGATCCCGTCGCTCAGCGCAGCGGCGATCGGGAACGGCGAGGTCGTCTGGCAGGAGGCTCTCGGCCTGGCGAGCGTCGAGCCTGAGCGAGAGACGACCGCCGATACGCAGTACCGGGTCGGCTCGATCACGAAGACGTTCACCGCCGCGGCGATCATGCAGCTCCGCGATGCAGGTGAGCTCGACCTCGACGACACGCTCGACCAGTATTTGCCTGACTCGCACCATCGCAAGCCGACACTGCGGCGCATGCTCGCGCACATGTCGGGCCTTCAGCGCGAGATGCCGGGGTACGTGTGGGAGACGCTCGAGTTCCCGGACCGCGAAGGTCTCGTCTCGGGGTTGGCCGACGCGGAGCAGGTCCTGTCACCCGGCGCGCGCTGGCACTACTCGAACCTTGCCTTCGCCCTGCTTGGTGAGGTGGTCGCCCGTCGGTCGAGGCTCGAGTACGAGGACTACATCCGCGAGCGTCTGCTCGAGCCACTCGGACTCGAGCGCACGACGTTCGAGCAGTCCGAGCCGACGGCGAACGCGTACCTCGTCGAGCCGTATGCCGATCGGGTCCGTCCCGAACAGAACCTGATCAAGGGCGCGTTTGCCGCTGCCGGGTCACTGTGGTCGACGACGGCCGACCTCGCACGCTGGGCCGTCTTCCTCGTGGACGGCGCCGAAGGAGTGCTGGCCAGCGAGACGACCGAGGAGATGCGCCGGTTCCAGTCGATGGCCGATCTCGAGAGCTGGAAGCTCGGTTGGGGTCTCGGCCTCATGCTCATGCGCGAGGACGACAGGATCTTCGTCGGACATGGAGGCGCGATGCCTGGCTTCCTCGCAGGCGTTGCGATCTCGCCGAAGGAGCGCTCCGGCGCAGTCGTGCTTGTCAACTCGGGAGCGGGCGTGAAGATCGAGGAGCTCCTTCGCAAACTCGCGGTCAAGACGGCGGAGGCGTATCCGCCGGAGCTCGAGGCCTGGCGTCCCAGCGCCGACGTGCCCGCGGCGGTCGAGCCGCTCCTCGGCCGCTGGTGGAGCGAAGGCGCCGAGGTCGTGCTCAACTATCGCAACGGCAAGCTCGAGGCGAGAACCGCCGACGCTTCGCCGAGCCTGCCGCCGTCGGTCTTCGAGCCCGACGGCGAGGACCGGTTTCGGGGCGTCTCCGGGCCGGAGGAGGGAGAGCGGCTCGAAGTCGTGCGCGGCGACGACGGCTCGGTCGTGAAGCTCTACTGGGCGACGTATCCGCTCAAGCGGACGCCCGGCGTGTTCGGCGAGTAGCTCTCACTCGTACTGCAGCGCTTGGAGAACGTTCAGTCGCGCGGCGCGGCGGGCGGGGAAGATCGCCGCCAGGATTCCAACGATGATCGCAGCGATTCCGAACACGATCAGCTGGCCGACCGGGAACGAAAGCACGATGAAATCGACCCTGGCAATCAGCAGCGCCGCCAGGACGATGCCAAGGGCGATGCCGATGACCGCGCCGATCAACGCGGTGATCACACTCTCGTGCCGGATCATCCGACGGACCTGGCGGCGCGTCATCCCGATTGCCCTGAGCATTCCGATCTCCCGGGTCCGCTCGAAGACCGTCAGGACGAGCGTGTTGACGATACCGAAGAGGCTCACGATCACGGAAAGCGCGAGCAGCACGTAGAGGATGTTGAGAACCGAGCTCAAACCCGAGATCTGGTTGTCGATGAACTTCTGGCGCGTCGCCGCTTTTGCATTTGGAAAAGCCTTCAGCGCTCGATCGAGCGCCGCTCGGTTCGCGTCTGTCTGTCCCCCCTTCATCAGGACGAAGGAGTAGAGATTCTCCGGCTGCGCGACGAATCGATCGAACGTCGCGTCGGAGATCGTCACGCTGCCGAAGGGCGAGCCGCCCGTCGGCGGATCGAAGATCCCTCGCAGGATGAACGTCTTCTGCGCGCCCGTTGCGAAGGTCAGGCGGATCGGCGAGCCGAGGTGAAGGTGATGACTCTTCGCATAGCCCGTGTCGACGAAGGCTCCATCGGCACCGAGGGTTGCGAGCACCGAGCCGCCCGGGCCCTGCTTCCAGTCGAGCTGGAACATCTGGGCTGCAGGCGGATTGACCGCGGTGAGCGTGCTGGTGTGGTTGAAGGCGCGGGCCTCGCCGGCGCGGACATCGCCGATCGCGGTCACCCCCGGCGTCTTGGCGACGGCCTGTGCCGCAGCGATCGGGATCGGGGAGAAGTTGTTCTGGGCCGTGATCGCGTAGTCGGCGTTCTTCCAGATCTTGTCGACGGAGCTCTTGAAGCTCGTGATGATTCCTGCCGCCAGCATCGACACGAGCGTCACGAGTGCGAGTCCGATCATCAGCGCCGATGCGGTCGAGGCGGTCCGCTGCGGATTGCGCTGGGCGTTCTCGCGGGCGAGGTTGCCCGCAGTGCCGCCGATCTTCGTCGCCGGCCAGCCGAGCGCAGTGGCCAGCGGCGTGACGAGCCTGACAGACAGAAGTGCGATCCCGAAGAAGACGAGCAGTGCGCCGCCGAGCATGAAGAACAAGACGCCCCCCGTGCCCAGGCCCGGTGCGAAAAGGCCCCAGAGCAGCCCGCCGAACCCCAACACTGCAAGCACTATCGACGCCGGTAGACGGAACCTCGCGAAGCGTGACTCCGGCAGTTGGGCACCCTCGCGCACAGCCGCGATCGGCGGTACGCGCGTGGCGCGCAGCGCCGGACGGAGGCTTGCGAGCAGCGTGACGAGAACGCCGACGACGAGCGACACGACGACCGTGCGGGTTTCGAACGTCAAGCCGTTGTTCGGGAGCGTGAACCCGACCGCGTTGAAGAGGGCGAAGAGCCCTTTGGCGAGTGCCAGCCCGGCAAAGAGGCCGACCATGGCGGCGATCGCTCCGATCACCAGCGCTTCGATGATGATCGACCGGAGCAGCTGGCGGCGGGACGCGCCGAGTGTCCTCAGCGTCGCGAGCTCGCGCGTCCGCTGGGCGATCGTGATCGAGAGCGAGTTCGCGATCACGAAGCTGCCGACGAACAACGCCACGCCGCCGAAACCGAGCAGGAACTTCTGGAGAAAGGAAATGAACGAGTTCGTGTCCTTGCTGTCCTCGTGAGCCTGTCCGGCGCCGGTTCGCACCTGGGTGTCCGCAGGGAGGATGCCGCGAATCTGCCGCAAGAGCTGGTCGGTCGGGACGTTCGGCGCGGACGCGACCGCGATCTCGTCGAGCTTCCCGGGTTTCCCGAAGAGCTGTTGCGCGGTCGGGAGATCGAAGCCGGCCAACGTTGCTCCTCCGATCGTCGACACCGACCCGAACTTCACGATGCCGGACACCCGAAGGTGTTGAACTGCGCCGACGGCCTGCACGCCGACGATCTGGCCGACGCGGAAGTGCTCTTTGCCCGCGGTCGACTTGTCGATCACGACCTCGTTGTGCTTGGGCCAGGACCCTTCGACGAGCGACAAAGGATTGAAGGGCGAATTCCCTCGGGCGATGCTGAATCCGAGATTGGGGGCGCCCCCGTAGACGATGGCCTTGCCGTCCCTGCCGATCAGTTGCGCTTCGCCGTTGACGCTGCCGTCAGCCACACGAACATCAGGGAGCGCGCGGACCTTTTGCAGCAGCGACTCGTCGAACGTCGGTGCTGCGACCCCGTTGCCGCCGCCTGAAAGGTCGAAGGCCGCCTTGCCGCTGATGACGGCGTCGGATCCTTTGCGGCTATCGGTGAAGATCGATCCGAAAGCCTTGTTGATCGAGTCCGTCAGGACGTACGTGCCGCTGACCGTGGCGACCCCCAGGACGATCGCGAACGCCGTGAGGATCGTCCGCAGCTTGCGACCGAGCAGTGCTTTCAGAGCGAAACGGGTCACTAGCTGTCGAGTTGTTCAAGCTCGACGACGATGTCGTGCGCCGAGAGGCCTTGTGATTCCCGGACGATGAGCCCGTCTGCGAGGAACAGGACGCGGTCGGCGATCGCAGCGGCGCGCGCTTCGTGGGTCACCATGACGATCGTCTGCTCGAGCTCCTGCACCGAGCGGTTCAGGACCTCGAGAATCTCGCCGCCCGTTCTCGAGTCGAGATTGCCCGTCGGCTCGTCCGCGAAGACGATCGTCGGCTTGCTGACGAGGGCGCGGCCGATCGCGACACGCTGCTGCTGACCTCCGGAGAGCTCGGACGGGCGATGCGTGCGCCGGTTCGCGAGACCCATCCGGTCGAGCAGCTCGTCGACCCATTCCCGGTCCGGCTTGACGCCGGCGATCGAGAGCGGCAGGAGGATGTTCTCCTCGGCAGTCAGCATCGGCAGGAGGTTGAAGAACTGGAAGATGAAGCCGATGTGCTGGCGGCGGAGCTTCGTCAGGTCCGAGTCGCTGAGCTTCGAGAGCGTCGTCCCGGCGATCGTCACCTCGCCGGAGGTGGGCTGGTCGAGCCCGGCGAGGATGTGCATCAACGTGGACTTTCCCGAACCCGAGGGGCCCATGACGGCCGTGAGTTGGCCCTTGGGCACGTCGAGCGAGACGCCGCGCAGCGCGTCGACCGCCGTGTCTCCCTCGCCGTAGCGGCGGGTCAGGTCCTTGGCAGAGAGGACCGGGCTCGTGGAGAGTTCCTGGGTCGCTGCGGCTGCGGGCACGGCGGCTGTGTCGCTCATCTGTCCTCCATCTCGTTGCGGCAAGTTTCAACCGTAGCGGCACGGCCGGCAAGGCGGCTCACCGGCCGCTGGTTGGTGCGGTTAACCGCCCGTTGCGCGCTCGCCGGCGGCCAGGAACCAGAGCACGAAGCCGCCGTAGACGGCGATCAGCAGGGCGCCCTCCCAGCGTCTGGCCCGTCCGTCGCGGATCACGAAGCCGACGAAGAGCGCAGCGGCGCCCATCGCGACGAGCTCGATCGGCCTGAACGCCAGCGAGAGCGGATGCGCGAAGCCGAAGGACACCAGGGTGACGATCGGGACCACGAGCAAGCCAACCTGCGCGCTCGACGAGATCGCGATCTCCGTCGCGAGCTCCATCTTTCCGCGCCTCGCGATCACGACCGCGCCGCCGTGCTCGGCGGCGTTGCCCACGATCGCGACGATCACGATCGCGATGAAGAAATCGGACAGATGCGCGGCCTCGGCAAAGGCCTGCAGGGAATGGACGAGGATCTCGCTGATCAGCGCCGTCACCGCAGTGGTCACCGCAAGAACGACGAGCGAAAGGCGCAGGCTCCAGCCGCTCGTGTCAGTGACGTCATGTGCGGGCCGGCGCCGCAGATCCATCGTCGTGACGGCGAGATACAGCGCGAGCAGCACGAAGGCCGGCCCGATGCTGAGCAGCGCGAGCGAATGACGATTCGGATTCCCGTGCCAGCCCGGAATCGAGGGAATGAGCAGCAAGCCGACGGCGATGACGACGAGGCCGAGCTGCCCGAGCAGTGACTTGCGATCGAGCCTCGCGTTGTCCGTGCCGACGAGCAGCCCAGCGCCGAGGACGAGCAGGATGTTGGAGACGATGCTTCCCGCCATCGAGCCGCGGACGACGTCGGGCAGATTGTCGGCGACGGCGATCAGGGCGATGATCACCTCGGGTGCGTTACCGAAGCTCGCGTTCAGGAGACCCCCGATGCGTGGCCCGGTGTGCTCCCCGGCATGCTCGGTCGCTTCTCCGATCAGCCACGCCAGCGGGATGAGCGAGACCGCAGCGAGGACAAACAGGACGGTCTTACCCGGATGGACGAGGACGTCGACGAGGATCGTGGCCGGCGCGAGCGCAAGCGAAGCCCAGAGGAGTCGTCGCGCCACGCCGGGAGCCTAGCCGCCTCCTCGCGGCATCAAGCCGCCTAGCTGATTCGAGCCGGTCATGTCAAGTCTTGCGGCGCGCGGTCCCGGGCGGAACAATTCCTCCATGCAGCCACCGGCCCAGCGGCTTGCGGCCCTCCGCGTCACGGAGATCCCACTCCGTCCGCAGGACGAGCTCGAGTGTCGCCGCTGCGAGGTGCATTGCGACAAGGTCGTGTATCCGTCTGCGTGCGTCGCGCGCGCGTGTCCTTTCCTCTATGCGGTCGAAGAGTTCGGACACACGTACATCGGCTGCATGCAGCGCGTGTACGGCGTGGAGATCGACCTCGAGATGCTGCACGAGGCCGAAGCGAGGAACGAGGGCTTCGGTGGGATGCGAACGACTCGCGCGCCGCTGCCGATGTGCCGCGTCGAGGTGGAGGAGTGCTACGGCGCCGAGCGCTCCGGAGAGCTCGGCTGCCTGAATCCCGAGTTCCACGAGCTCCCGGTCGGCAAGCCGACCTTCAAGGTCTTCGCTCAGCTAGCGGACTGAACACCGCGTAGCCGACGAGTGGGCTGAGCGCCATCAGCGCGAACGCCAGCCGCCACGACGAGTGGTGCACGGCGGTGGCGAAGAGGATCGGAGCGACGATCGATCCCGCGGACAGAAAGGTCTGTTGGAGCCCGATCGCGGCGCCGCTGCGCGCCCGTCCCGCAGCTTCGGCGGCAGCGGTGAACGACAGCCCGTTCCACGACAGCCCGAAGGTCCCGGCGACGACAAGTGCCGGGATCACGAGCCACACGGACGCTTCGGTCAGGGCGGTGGTGATCCCGACGGTCAGCGCAAGGCCGAGCGCGATCCAGCGTAAAAGCACGATGCGAAGGTGCAGGCGGTCGGACAAACGCCCGACGAGGATGCGTGCGACGCCTCCGAGAACCTGCGTGGCGGCGAGCGCTCCGGCCGCCACACCGGTGGAGACTCCGCGGTGGTCGTGGAGGAAGAGCACCAGGAACCCGAGCAGGCTGAGCTGTGTCGTGACGTAGAACGTGCTCGCGATGCAGATCCGCCACACGCGCGGGTCGCGGAGTGGCCGGGCTTCGAGCGAATGGTCGCCCGCGGGCTCAGTGCGAATGAGCGCGCCGCCGACGATTGCGGCCACGACGCAACCGACCGCGAGGCCGTCGAATGCCGCGTGCAGGCTGATGTGCGTCTGAAGCGCGGGGAGTCCGAGCGCTGCGATCGCGCCGCCGAGCGGCACCGCCATCTGTCGGATGCCGAGGGCGAGGCCTCGCTCCTCCTCGCCGAACCAGGCCATCACCGCGCGCCCGCTCGCTGCGTTCACGCCTGCGCCGACCAGGCCGGTCAGGGCGAGTGCGGCGACGAGCTTTCCGAACGACGAGGCGTACGCCGCCCAGAGCAGCGCGGCCGCGGCGCCCGATTGGCCGATCACGATCACCGCCCGCTCGCCGATCCGGTCGGCGACGAGACCCCACGGCAGCAGCGTGACGACCGAGCCGAAGCTGACCGCGGCGAGCACGACGCCGACCTGCGTCAACGTGAGCCCAAACTCCTCTCGGATTGCGGGCGCGATCGCCGGCAAGCCGAGCAGGATCGCCGAGTTGGCCGCCTGCGCGACGACGCCCGCGGCGAGGATCGTCCAGCGGTATCTAGACGGCGGCGCGGTCGTGGAGCTCACGAAGCTTGCGGAGTTCGTCGGCGTTCGGGCCCTTGCCGTCTGCGCCCGGCACCTCCAGGATGACGGGCAGGCCCTGCAGCCTCGGGTGGGCGAGGAAGACGCCGAGCCCTTCTCCGATCAGGCCGTCGCCGATGTTGTCGTGCCGGTCGCGGTTCGATCCGAGCGGCGCCTTCGCGTCGTTCGCGTGCAAGGCGCGGAGGCGGTCGAGCCCGATCCGCTCGTCAATGTCGTCGAGCACCGCGTCCCACGTCGGCGCGTCTGTGACATCCACCCCGGACACGAACAGGTGGCACGAGTCGAGGCACAGGCCGAGCCGCTCGTGCCCGCCCAGCGCCTCGAAGATCACTGCGAGCTCGTCGACCGAGCGGCCGATCGTCCCACCGGCGCCGGCGGAGTTCTCCATCAGCAGCCACGTCCGCTCGTTGCAGCGGTCGAGCACCTGTTCGAGCGCCGGGACGACCCGCTCGAGGCCGGTCTCGAAGCCCGCGCCGAGATGCGAGCCGACGTGGAAAATGACGGCTTCGGCCTCGATCGCGCACGCCGCGTCGACGGTCGCGCGCATGGTCTCGACACTCTTCTCGTAGATCGCGTCGTCGGGCGCTGCGAGGTTGACGAGGTAGAGGGAGTGCACGAGCGCAGGCAGGCCGGCGGCCTCGCGTTTCGTCCGGAACGCCTCGAGGTCGCTTTCGTCGTGATTCGGGAAACGCCAGGTCCGCGGGCTCTGAACGAAGAGCTGCACCGCCTCGGCGCCCATCCCGGTGGCGTTGTCGAGCGCCTTCTTGATTCCGCCTGAGCAATGGGCTCCGAACAGCACCTCAGTAACCTAACGGGGTGTCCGTCCGCGTTCGCATGGCTCCGAGCCCCACCGGGTTCCTTCACATCGGCAACGTGCGGACCGCGCTCTTCAACTGGCTTTTCGCGCGCAACAAAGGCGGGGAGTTCCGGCTGCGGATCGAAAACACCGACACGGGCCGCGAGGTCGCGGCGGCGACGGAGCAGATCCAGGACTCGTTGCGCTGGCTCGGGCTCGACTGGGACGGCGAGGTCACGTTCCAGCTCGATCGCCTCGACGCGTGCGCCGAGGCGGCGCGCCGGCTGGTCGAGGAGGGCAAGGCGTACGAGGACGACGGGGCGATTCGCTTCCGCATGCCCGACGAGGGTGTCACCGCCTGGGACGATGCGGTGCGCGGCAGAGTCGAATTCCCGAACGAGCAGCTCGAGGATCTCGTCCTCGTTCGCTCCAACGGCCGCCCGACGTACAACTTCGCCTCGCCGCTCGAGGACGTCTGGGACGAGATCACACACGTCATTCGCGGTGAGGACCACATCTCCAACACGCCGAAGCAGATCAACATCATCCGCGCGGTCGGAGCCGAGCCGCCGGTGTACGCACACGTGTCGCACGTCCTCGGCGCCGACGGCAAGAGTCTCTCGAAGCGGCACGGCTCGGTCACGGTCGACGAGTTCCGGCATGCCGGGTATTACGCGCCCGCCCTCCTGAACTTCCTGGCGCTGCTCGGGTGGAGCTACGACGACAAGACGACGATCATGTCGCGCGACGAGTTGGTGGAGCGGTTCAGTCTCGACCGCGTTGTGCCAAGCCCGGCCACATTCGATTACGAGAAGCTCGATTGGCTCAACGGGATGTACCTACGTGCGTTGCCGGCCGAGGAGTACGCAGACGAGCTCGTGCAGTACCTGCGCGACGAAGGCTACGACTGGGACGCGGAGCTCGTTCGTCGAGCCGCTCCCGTGGTGCAGGAGAAGATCGAGCGCTTCGGGCAGTTTCCGGACTTCGCCGGCTTCCTCTTCCGCGAGCTCGAGTCGCCCGTGGCACTGGGTGACGGCGCAGTCCCCGTGGTCGTGGCGGCGCGCGAGGAGCTGGAAGGGGTCGAGCCTTTTGGCGCTGCGGAGATCGAGACGGCGCTCCGTGAGCTCGCGGCGCGGCTCGAGCTCTCGCCGCGCAAGGCGTTCGAGCCGATTCGCATCGCGGTCACCGGCTCGAAGATCTCGCCGGGCCTGTTCGAGAGCATCGAGCTCCTTGGAAAGGACGAGACGCTGAAGCGCCTCAGTGCTGCCGCCGGCCTCGCAAGGGCTTAGGCGGTGCGAGCGGGTCGAGCGCGCGCTGAAACTCCAGCCAGGAGCGCCGCCGGAATTGCGGCGTGGGGCGCGGCAGGAAACAGCGGACGCGGTTGAGTGTGCGTCGCATTCTGCCGTTTGGCTCGGTGGCTTGATTTCCCATTTTCAATAAGTAAACGGCAGGTCGGCGATCCTGGTTACGCGTACACTGGCCCGCGCGGTGGACTCGCCCAGCCACACCGTTCTCGTCGTTGACGACGATCCAGCCATCCGTTTTCTCTGTCGCGTGAATCTGGAGCTGGATGGCTGGGCTGTGCGCGAGGCGGGCACGATCTCGGAGGCGCGCGACGAGCTGGCCGGGGGGACGATCCGACTCGTTCTCCTCGACGTCCACGTCGGGAACGAGAGCGGCATCGAGTTCCTCGCGGAGATTCGCGATCGACATGCGGGCCTGCCGGTCGCTTTGCTCACCGGTTCGGTCGGAACTCCTGCGCTGCGAGACGGGGGTGCGGAGGCCGACGCGGTGATCACGAAACCATTTAGGCCCGAAGAGTTGACCGACACGGTCGCCAGATTGGCGCAGCCGCCCGGCGCGGCTGGATAGAGTCCTCGCGATGTCGACCACTGCCGTGCGCAGTCCCGCAGAGTTCGAGGAACAACTCCAGCGGTATCTCTACGAGAGGTCCGAGGAGGGGCGAGCCGTCCGCGTCGGTGAGAAGGAGGTGTCCGAGCAGGCCGCGATTGTCGCCCGGTACGCCGATCTCTTCAGCCGCGAGCAGCTACGCGCGCTCCGCGACGAAGAGGAGCGCGCCGACGGCGACGCCCGCGAGTGGCTCTATCGCCTGCGGAAGACGTGCGAGAGCGGACTGGTCGCGGCAGAGCTCGCAGAGCGCGACGACGAGATCGAGAACGCGATCCTCGCGGCGCGTCTGACATTCAAGGGCGAGGAACTGCCCCTGCGCTCGGCGCTCGCGCAACTGGCGGTCATCTCCGACTACAAGGAACGCGACGAGCTCGGTGAGCTCTATCGAGAGGCGTCCGCAAAGTTCAACGAGGATCGATTGGAGCTCCTGCGCGCGTACGAGGAGCTGGAGGCGGATCTCTCGGAGGAGCCGGATCCGGTGGCGCGGAACGATGAGGAGAAGCAGATCTCGCTCCGCGAACTGGAGTCGGTGCTGGCCGCGGCGAGCGCCGAGATCGAGGGTGCGTTCATCGCGATGCGGGAACGCTGGTTCGAGCGACTGCTGGGACCGGACCGTGAGGAGCAGCCGTCGTCCTCCCACATGGGCTACGTGCGCCGGCTGTCGCCGCTCGATGCGACGTACACGAAGGAACGGGCGACGGAGGTCTGTCTGGCGACGCTGTCCGCGCTCGGCTTCGATCTCGCAGGCGACAAGAACATCCGGCTCGACCTGGACGACCGGCCGCAGAAGTCACCGCGAGCGTGCGTGATCGCCTCGGACCCGCCGAAGGTGGTGCATCTGATCACCAGGGCACAGGGCGGCCTGCACGACTACCAGGCGTTCCTGCACGAAGCGGGGCACGCCCTGCACTACGCGGGCGTCGACCCGAACTTGCCGTACACCTTCCGGCGGATTTCGCGCGATCACGCGCTGACGGAGATCTACTCGTACATCTGCGAGGCGATCACACGCGAGCCGGCGTGGCACGCAGAGCATTTCGGCCTGTCGGACGAGGAGGCGCAGACGAACGCGGAGGCGACGCTCTTCCTCGAGGCGCTGCTCTTCCGGCGCTACACGGCGAAGCTCCAGTTCGAGCTCGACTTCTGGTCGAACTTCGGCGAGGCGGGGCTGACGAGCGACGACTACGCCGAGCGGCTGACCGCCGCGACGGGGATCCGGTACCCGAGCGACGGCCATCTCGCCGACATGGATGCCGGCTTCTACTCGGCCGACTATCTGCGCGCCTGGATCCGCCACGCGCAGCTTCGTGCGTACCTCGTCGACGAGGTCGGCGAGGACTGGTGGCGTAGCCCGCGAACGGGCGAGATTCTGCGGGACCTGTTCGCCGAAGGCACGAGGCCGTCGAGCGAGGAGATCGCTGCGCGGCTCGGCTTCGAGCCGTACGACACCGTCCCTCTCGTCGCCGAGTTGACGCAGTAAGCGTGCGCTCGGTCGCATACGACCATTTCTACGCGTACGACGAGCTCACGGAGACCCTGCGCGCTTGGGCCGCAGAGGCGCCGAAGCTCTGTTCACTCGAGTCGATCGGCACCTCGTACGAGGGCCGAGACATCTGGCTCGTCACGATCACGAACACCGAGACCGGAGCGCACGAGGACAAGCCCGCCTTTCTGATCGAGGCGAACATCCACTCGATGGAGTGGACGGGATGCACCGCTTCGCTGCACCTCATGCACAAGCTCCTCAGTGAGCACGGCGAGGACGAGACCGTTACGCGTGCACTCGACACGCGGACGTTCTACGTCATCCCTCGCCTGAATCCCGACGGTGCGGAGCGTGGGCTCGAGCAGCGTCGCTTCATCCGGTCGAGTGTGCGTCCCTATCCGCGCGACGAGCAGGACGATGGTCTGCGCGTCGAGGATCTCGACGGCGACGGCCGTGTTCTCGACATGCGGATCGAGGATCCGAACGGCGCCTGGCGCAGGCATCCCGACGAACCGCGGCTGCTCGTCCGGCGCGATCCGGTCGACACGCCGGCAGACGGTCCGTTCTACAGGTTGCTCCCGGAGGGCCGGCTCGAGAACTACGACGGCGTGACGATCAAGATCCCGCCGCCGCTCGAAGGGCTCGATCTGAATCGCAACTTCCCGGCGGAGTGGGTGCCCGAGCACGAGCAGCGGGGTGCGGGGCCCTATCCCGCGTCGGAGCCCGAGGTGCGCGCGATGGTGCAGGCCGTGGTCGAGCGCCCGAACATCACCGGGCACATCGCGTACCACACCTTCAGCGGCGTGCACCTGAGGCCGTACGCCGGACGGCCTGACGACGAGTTCCCCACCGCGGACCTGCGCGCGTACAAGCTGATCGGCGAGCGCGGCACCGAGCTCACCGGCTATCCGGCGGTTTCCGTGTTCCATGACTTCAAGTACGAGCCGAAGCAAACGATCAAGGGCGGCGCGCACGACTGGATGTACGACCATCTCGGCGTGTTCTCGTGGACGACCGAGTTCTGGAGCCCGCAGCGCCAGGCCGGGTTGAAGGACTACCACCTGACGGACTGGATCCGGGAGCATCCTGTCGAGGACGACCTCGCGCTGATCAAGTGGGCCGACAAGCAGTACCCGGACGCGTACGTCGACTGGTACGAGTTCGACCATCCCGAGCTCGGCAAGGTCGAGCTCGGCGGGTGGGACATCATCAACTACTGGTTCAACGTTCCGTTCGACCGGCTCGAGCAGGAGGTGGCGCCCCATTCGGACTGGGCGCTCTTCCACTTGCTCGTCTCGCCCCTGCTCGAGGTGCGTTCGCTCGACGTCGAGCGTCTCGGCGACAGCTCCTACCTGGTGCGGCTCGTCTTGCAGAACTCCGGGTGGTTGCCGACGAGCGTCACCGAGAAGGCGGTTGAGCGGCAGGCCGTGCGCAATCTCGAGGTCGAGCTCGAGCTCCCCGAAGGCGCACGACTCGTCGGCGGTGAGCTCAAGACCGAGGCGGGTCAGCTGAAGGGCCGAGCCGACAAGCGCTCGACGACGTGGTGGGCAAACGACGAGTCCACCGGCGATCTCGCGAAGCTCGAATGGGTCGTCGAGGCGCCGGCGGGAACAGAGCTCGGCATCGAGGCGAGACATCCGCGCGCCGGCACCGTGCGCAAGCGGATCACGCTCGAGTAGTGGGAACCTGAAAGAGCGGATCTACGACGCGCTGAACCGCGGGCTCGAACGCAGAGGGTTCGGCGAGCGGCGAGACCGGCTCGTTGGTGCGTTGGAGGGCCGTGTGCTCGAGATCGGTGCGGGAACCGGGCTCAATGTTCCGCGCTATCGCGCGGCCGAGCAGGTCGTCGTTGTCGAGCCCGATGCAACGTACGGCCGCCGCCTCCTGGCGCGCGGCGACGAAGCATCGGTGCCAGTCGAGGTCGTCGCGACGAGGGCGGAGCAGCTTCCGTTCGCCGACGAGAGCTTCGATCACGCGGTGGCGTCTCTGGCGCTGTGTTCGATGACGGACGTCGACGCGGTGCTTGGTGAGTTGCGGCGCGTGCTGCGCCCCGGCGGGTCGCTCGTGTTTCTCGAGCACGTGCGCAGCCCGAGCGCGAAACGGGCGCGCTGGCAGGACCGACTCACTCCATTGCAGCGGCGGATCGCCGACGGATGCCATCTGAACCGTGACACGCCGGCTGCGATCGAGCGGGCGGGGTTCGACCTCACGGAGCTCGAGCGTTTTGCCATGCCCCCGGGCCATCCCCTGATCAAAGATGGAGTGCAGGGCGTCGCGCGCAAGCCGATTCGCTGAGTGTCGGGGTCAGAGGACAAAACGGCGTTCTGCCAACCGGGCGCCGTCGATTTCCGGCGGAAGCCCGTCCACGTCCACCGTCGCGTTTACCCTGCTCGACCGGGGAGGCCCTCGACAGCGCGTGGGCACTTGCCGCAGGTACGCCCGCGCGTTTCCCCACGAGGGCCTTCCCCTCCCCAATAGACGTCCCGCGAGCGCGAAACCTGCACTGCGACCGGGCGCACCGCCTCTTCCTGTTACATGAGCGCTTCGAGCTTCACGCGGCGATCGAAACGGCCGAGGGCCCAGAGTTGCGAGGCTTTGTGAAGCTGCGGGGCAAGGACTCGAACCTTGACTACCTGATCCAGAGTCAGGCGTCCTACCATTAGACGACCCCGCAACGGGGCCGCCATTGTAGCCGCGCTGCCGCCGTAATCTCCCTTGTAGAGGGGACGATTCGACACGCTCGTCGCTACACTGGGCGCTCGCTCGGCCCATTCGTCTAGTGGCCTAGGACACCGCCCTCTCACGGCGGCGGCACGGGTTCGAATCCCGTATGGGCCTCTCTCAGTCCGCCCCCGGAGAGCTTCGTTCGCTCTTCGGGCTACCGGGCGCGGAAGGTGCGCACCACAGGAGTGCTCCGGTTCCCGGCGCGGTCGATCGCGACAAGCGTCAACCGGTGAAGGCCTCGAGCCGGCGTTCCCAGCGTTACCGTCCGCTGATCAGTACTCGTCGCTTTGCCGTCAGCGACGAGGACATAGCGGAGGACACCGCTGCCGGCGTCGTGGGCAGGCTTCCAGCTCACCCGCAGCGCATCCCCGGTCCTGACGGTTCTTCGCGGCTCGACAAACGTCGGCTGGCTTGGCTTTGTTCGATCGATCCAACGAAAGCGGACGTCGACGGTGTTTGCCGTGCTCGTGGTCACCCTGAGCGCGAACGTGCCCTTGAGGCTGAAGGTGGCTCGAGGCTGAAGAACATCGGGGCCGTGGCGGCCGTTGGTCAGCAATACGCCGATCGGAAGCTCGTGGTCAGCCAGGACATTGAGCTCAGCTTCGTGGACCTGAACGCCAGTAAAGACTGGAGCAAGATAAGAGATCGCTGCCAATGGGCTGTCGTTCCCGATGGCTTCGCGGTGGTCGACCCAGTATTCGTGTGTTCCCGTGGTGATCACGATCGCTTGCGATTCCGCTGTCTTCTGCTCCAGCGCCGCAATGCGATAGGTGCCCGGCTTGTCGACGTGTGTGACCGTCGCCAACCAACCGGCCTGGGCCTTCTGCAAAGCACCGTAGTCGCCCGTGCCCATGCCCATCACGTCGTAGTCGTCGCCGTAGTGATCCAGGTGACAGCCTCGGCTACAGATCACCTTCGCGGCATGCCCCATGCCGAAGGTGTGGCCGAGCTCATGCTCGACGAGCGTCGAGTCGAGCTCTCCGACGAGCCAGACTCTGGGTCCCGCGGACGCCCCTCGCTCTGAGCACGCTTCACTCGCGGGCACGAGATAGACGAGCCGATCGTAACGAGACAGGTCATAACCGGCACGTTTCGCGGCCGCGTCGGCGCGCTCGGTGAGAGTGTCGTCGCATACGACGGGGGCGTCGTACGCGGGGAGCCATGGAGTTTGCGTCCAGTCGAGCTGCACCTGCCCGAACGATCCGGTTTCCACGAAACCGGCGGCGCCGCGCAGAGCGCTGTCCACCTGGTCGCCGGTCCACGGCTGTGGTTGCCAGGTCGCCTTGATCACAAGTGTGTGGAGTTGGCCCACATTGGCGGACATGGAGGGTCCGGCGAGCGCCACGCCCGCCAGGATCGCGAAACACGTGGCCGAGACCCCTCTCAGCACGCTCGCAGTCTAGGTCTTGAGCTCGAGCGGCCGGTTTTTCACAGCGACGGAGAGGAGAGGGCCTCGAAGCTGGGGAAGCTTCGCGGATTCAGGGCTGCGGCACCCCTGTCCCTGGCCCTCTCCACTATTCCCATTCGGCGACGGACATCCGGCTCCGCCCCCGCATAAGGGGCATTTCAAATCTGCAAAAAGCCGTGTCGAAAGTCCCAGTAACTGATTGAATCTGCGTAAATCTGCTGTGAACTTAGGTCTCGAGCCGGTAGATCGGCACGAGGCGTTTCTCCGCCTCGGTGTCGATGTGAGCGACGACCTCCACGTAGGGCTCGAGGCCGGAGCCCTGGAGCTTCGCTTTCAGCAGGCTGTCCACCTGGTAGATGCCGGACGAGTTGTTCATCGTGATCTCGATCAGGACGGGACGCTGCTCGCCGTCCTTGATCGCCACGTCCTCGATCGCCGCGGCGCTCAGGGAATGGATCGAGATCGAGCCGCGGGCGAACGGGATGCGGGAGCGGCCCTGCTCCATATCGAGCGCGTCGGCGACCCGGACGATTCCGGCTTCGAGCGTCAGCGGCTTGCCGTAGTCGCGGTGGCTCGTGATTGCCTGGAGCACCTCGGAGACGATCACGGTCAGGTCGGGCTCCTCGTAGATGCCGTCGAGGAGCTCGCGCAGCTTCGGTTCGGCGAGGAAGAGGCTGAAGTCCTCGTGCCCTTCGCGGTGCACGGACATGCCGATGCAGTGCGTCAGCGCCGCGAGCAGCACGACGACCTCAGCGTCGTCGTTGTCGTAGCCGTAGTCGCCGACGACGTTGGGCTGGATGTGGTGCTTCGTCAGCTGTCGCAAGAGCTTGAGCCCGATGTTGGCGACGATCTGGATGTGCACCCACGAGTGGTCGTTGATGCGCATCCTCGCGACAGCGTTCACGTTCGCGACGTGCCACCAGCTCTTCAGCTGCGTGTCCTCGTTCACACGCTCGAGCAGCTTCCGCATCTTCCGGTTCCCGCGGACCGGCACGTTGATCTTCATCTGGGCGACGGCCTGCGTGGGGGTGAGCTGAACCTCTCGCTCAGCCTCGGCAGAGGCGGGTTGCTCGATCCGTGCTTCGGTCTCCTTGTCGAGGGGCATCAGCGTATTAGGCCACGTCTTCGGCCCAGTCTCCATAGAGAGACGTGTAGAGGCCTTGTTTCGCCAGGAGCTCGTCGTGCGAGCCCTGCTCGACGATCTCGCCGTGCTCGAGGACGACGATCAGGTCGGCATCGCGAATCGTCGAGAGGCGGTGGGCGATGATGAACGCGGTACGACCGGAGAGGAGGAGCCGGAGCGCCCGCTCGATCTTCCGTTCGGTGCCGATGTCGACCGAGGACGTAGCTTCGTCGAGGATGAGAATCCGCGGATCGGCGAGCAGGGCTCGCGCGAGTGCGACGAGCTGGCGCTGCCCGAGCGAGAGTCGCGAGCCGCGTTCCTGTAGCTGTGTCTCGTAGCCGTCTTCGAGGCGCAGGATGAAGTCGTGCGCGCCGACCGTCTGAGCAGCGGAGACCACCTCCTCGTCCGTTGCGTCGGGCCGGCCGAACCTGATGTTCTCCGTGACCGTTCCGGCGAAGAGGAAGCCCTCCTGCGGGACGATGCCGAGCTGATGCCGGAGTGAGTCCTGTCTGATGTCGCGCAGGTCGTGGGCGTCGATCGTGATGCGTCCCTCGGTCGGGTCGTAGAAGCGGGCGAGGAGCTTCGCGATCGTCGATTTGCCCGCCCCGGTATGGCCGACGAGCGCAACGGTTGTGCCCGCGGGGACGTCGAGATCGAGCCCGTGCAGCACCTCCGTGCCGGTGCCGTAGCTGAAGTGCACGTCTTCGAACTGAACGTGGCCGTCGACTTCGGGCAGCGCGATGGCGCCGTCGCGGTCGAGCACTTCGGGCTCCTCGTCCATGACGTCCATGATCTTGTCGAGCGCCGCCGTTGCCGACAGGAACGTGTTGTAGAGCTGGGAGAGCTGCTGGACCGGATCGAAGAAGTTCTGCACGTAGAGCATGAAGGCAAAGAGCGTTCCCAGCGTGACGTCACCGTTGAAGTACAGGTGGCCGCCGTAGCCGAGAACGACGGCGAGCGCGATCGACGAGAGCAGGTCGACAAACGGGAAGTAGAGACCGTTCAGGACGACGGTCTCCATGTTCGAATCTCGGTAGCGCTCCGCGACGACCTTGAAGTTGCGCGTGTTCGTCTCCTCGCGCGTGAAGGCCTGCACGACGCGCATGCCCGCGATGTCCTCGGCGAGCGTCGCAGTCACGAGCCCCAGGCGTTCGCGCACCGCGCGATAGGCGCGCGTCGTGCGAACGCGGAAGATGACGGTCGCGATGCTCATCAGCGGGATCACGGCGAGGGTCGCCAGGGCGAGCCGCCAGTCGAGGATGAAGAGCAGGATCGCCGTGCCGATCAGCGTCAGGCTGTTCTGGACGAGGCTCGTGACGCCGTCGGTGACGAGCTGGTCGATCGCCTCGACGTCGTTCGTCAGGCGGCTGATGATCACGCCGGCGCGCGTGCGCTCGTAGAAGCCGAGCGAAAGCCGCTGCAGATGGCGAAAGAGGCCGATGCGCAGGTCGGCCAGGATGCGTTCGCCGACCCAGCCGGTGAGATACGTCTGCACGTAGCTCATCGCCCAGTTGAGCAATCCCGCCAGCACGAACGCGCCGACGATCCACCAGAGCTTGCCGAGGTCGTGCTTGCGGATGCCGTCGTCGACTGCGTACTTCGCAAGGAACGGTGGTGCCAGCGCAGTCGCGGTCGCCGCCAGCAGCGAAACGATCGAGAACATCGTCCGCGTGCGATACGGCCGGGTCAGCCGCGCGAGCGTTCCGATGCGCCGCCGCGTGCGTCCCCAGGACCAGTCGTCGACCTCGACCTTCTTGATCGAGCTGAGGTGGCCGCCCGGCTGCCAGACCCTCACGAGCCCCGGGCCTCTCCGGCGACCTTCATGGGTACACGCGCGCGCGGCCCCACCCGGGTGGGGAGTGCTGGATCCACCCGCCACCCGCGGTCGACGCTATCCGAGAGAAGCGCGACCTGTTCGGGCCGTTTGCGTGCCGATTTCGCGCAGCGGCGTCACGAGGCTGCCTCCAGTGCGTCCGTCTCCGCGCGTGCCTCGACCGCGTCCGCGAACTGGCGCTCGAGCAGGCCGTGGTCGTAGATGTCGCGATACACCGGGCTCGACTCGAGCAGCTCTTCGTGCGTGCCGCGTGCGGCGATGCGTCCGTCGGCGAGAACGACGATCTCGTCGGCCAGGGCAATCGTCGAGAGGCGGTGCGCGATGATCAGCGTGGTGCGATTCTGCATCGCCTCCCGCAGGCCGACGCGAATGCGCGCCTCGGTCGACGCATCGACGGACGCGGTTGCGTCGTCGAGGATGAGCACGCGGGGATCGACCGCGAGGGCCCGCGCGATCGCGAGCCGCTGCCGCTGTCCGCCCGAGAGCGTGATCCCGCGCTCGCCGATGACGGTGTCGTAGCCGTCCGGGAGCCGTTCGATGAACTCGTGCGCCTGCGCCATTCGGGCGATGCGCTCGATCTCTGCATCGTCGAGGCCCGGCGCGCCGAAGGTGATGTTCTCCTTCACCGTCGCCGAGAAGAGGAACGGATCCTGCGAGATGACGCCGATCTCGCGGCGGAGCGACGCGAGCTTCACGTCGCGGACGTCGATGTCGTCCAGCAGGACCTGCCCCGAGGTCACGTCGTAGAACCGTGGGACGAGCGACGTGAGAGTCGTCTTGCCCGAGCCGGTGTGCCCGATCAGCGCGACCGTGCGGCCAGGTTCGATCTCGAGATCGATCGCTTCGAGGACGGCCCTGCCGTCCATGTACTCGAAGCCGACGTTGTCGAAGCGGAGCCTGCCGCCGCCGGCCGGAAGGTCGATCGCGCCGGGTCGATCCGCGATCTCCTCCGGCTCGTCGAGGACCTGGAAGATGCGCTCGCCCGACGCGGTCGCGCGCTGAGCCTGTCCAACCCACATGCCGAGCGAACGCAACGGCATGATCAGCATGCCGAGGTAGAGGTTGAACGCGACGAAACCGCCGACGGTCAATTCCCCGTGCGTCACCATGCGCGCGCCGACGAGCAGCACCGCGCCCTGCGCGAGCATCGGCACCCACGAGATGAACGGGACGTACAGCGCGCGCTGCCGGTTGGCCCGCAACGTCTGCTGGAACACGGCCTCGGAGCGCTGTCGGAACTTTTCCTCTTCCTGCGGCTCCTGCGCGAACGACTTGACGACGTGCACGCCGACGATGTTCTCCTCGGCCACCGTGGCGACGTCGGCGAGCTTCTGCTGCACGTCGCGAAGCGTCGGATGTGCGATGTGGCTGTACCGGTACGCGACCACCACGAGGATCGGAGTGATCGCGAGCGCGATCAGCGCAAGCTTCCATTCGTAGAAGAAGAGCACTGCCGTCACGGACAGCACGGTGAGAATGTTCTGGAAGAAGAAGATCAACCCGTAGCCGAGGAAGAAGCGAACACCCTGCAGGTCGACGGTCGCGCGCGACATCAGCTGGCCGGTCTGATGCCGGTCGTAGAAGCCGAACGAGAGCCGGACGAGATGGGCGTAGAGCCCCTGGCGCATGTCCATCTCGACCGCGAGTGCCTGCTTCCCGGAGATGAGCCGGCGCCCCGCCATGAAGGCGGCGCGCAGCACGCCGAGGCCCACGATCATCCAGACGTACATCCACAGCTTCCCGGCGTCATGCGGCGCGATCGCGTTGTCGATCACGCGCTTCGTGACCCCGACGAGCGCGATCTGCGCGCCCTGCGAGGCGACAGCGAGGATGATCGAGACGACGAGTGACGCCTTGTAGGGGCGAAGGAAGCCGAGCAGGCGGCCGAAAGTGACCCGGTACGGCGTTGCTAGGTGCTCCGTCACCCCTGAAATCTAGCGGCGGGCGTCGTTTCTACAGGCGAGCGATTTCCTCACGGACGAGCGCGGCTGCCCGCATCGTCAGCTCGCGATTTTCGGGAGCGTTCAGCCAGCTGCTCGCGCCGGACGGGTGCGGCAGCGGGATCGCGACCGCACCTTCGAGCTCGAACGTCCTGCCGATGCAGTCGGCGAGGCCGCCCCGAATGCCGAGCACGGCGCGGATCGCCAGTCCGCCGACGGGCACCACGACACGCGGCTCGAGCAGCCGCAGCTCCCACCCGCGCCAGAACGAGCAGAGGTCCTGCTCACGGGGCGTAGGCGTCCGGTCACCGCGGCCCGACGGCGCCCGTCCGGGATAGCAGCGCGTCACGGACGCGCAGTAGAACGTTCGGTAGAACTCGTCCTCGTCGAGCTCGAGCCAGCGGCGAAGCGTCTTCCCGGCGCGTCCGCGCCACGGGCGACGCTCTTCCCCTTCGACGATGCCGGGCGCCTGCCCATACATGTAGGCGCGTTGGTCGAGGTAGCCGTTCACGACCGGTAACGACTCGAGCGGGAAGCCCGCTTCGACGCAGGCTCGGCAGCCGCGCAGGTCGCGTTGCAGCGAGGCGAGCGACCGGTAGGCGGATCGCCGCCGGCTCAAGCGCGCGCGACGAGGAACCAGTCGCCTTTGAACACGAGCTCGCCGCCAAGCTCTGCGGCGAGATCCTCGCCGTCGAAGACGCGCTTGTACACCGTCCAGAGCGAACCGTCCTTGAGCCGCCGCTCTTCCCAACGTTCCGCTTCGTCACCTGCTCCGCGAATTGACGCGACGACGACGAGCTCGGGAGCGACGCGGCGAGCCTCGGCGAGAAAGCGAGCCCGTTCTTCGGGCTCGAGATGACAGTAGAAGTAACTCGTGAAGACACGGTCGAACGCGCCGTCCGCGAAGGGAAGCGAAAGCGCATTGCCCTGCACGAAGCGCGCACCCGAAACCTGTTTGCGCGCTTCCGCGAGCATTCGCTCGCTGGCATCGAGCCCGACCACCTCGCCCTGCAAGTGCCGGGTGAGGAAACCCGTGCCGCAGGCGACGTCGAGCGTCCGCAGGGGAGGCAAGCCCGCGATCGCGTCGGCGAGCCGGTCGACCTCCTCGTCCCAGCCGGGGCGCTCCCGCTCCTTGTAGAGGCCTCGCCCGAGCCACCAATCGTCGTACTCGGCCGCCCGCCGGTCGTAGTAGGTCTTCACCCTTCCTAGAGTACGCCGAGTGAAGCTTCCGCTCGAATCGGTGCCGAACTTCTCGGAGGGCAGAGACGCTGCGACGATCGCCGCGCTCCAGACCGCTCTAGGAGCGCACGCAGACCTCCTCGACGTGCACACCGACGAGGATCACAACCGGTCGGTGTTCACGCTCGTCGCTGAGGACAGTGCGCTCGTCGAGGCGCTGCTCACGGGAATCGCCTGCGCTCGGAATCGCATCGATCTCCGTCACCACGAAGGCGCGCACCCGAGGATCGGCGCAGCCGACGTCGTGCCGATCGTCGCGCTCGATTCCCGCGACGGCGACCGAGCACGCGACTGCGCGCTGCAGCTCGCGGAACGGATCGGCTCGGAGCTCGGCCTGCCGGTCTTCCTGTACGGCGAATCGGCGCCGGTTCAGCACGGGCCTGCGTTCTTCCGGCGGGGCGGACCGGAAGAGCTCCAGCGCAGGATCGACATAGGAGAGGTCCGACCTGACTTCGGTCCCGCGCGTCTCGACGACCGCGCCGGCGGCGTCATCGTCGGTGCGCGGCGTCCGCTGATCGCCTTCAACGTCAATCTCGCGACGAACGACGTCGAGGTCGCCCGTGCGATCGCAGCTGTGATCCGCGAGAAGGACGGTGGCTTTCCCGGCGTCCGCGCACTCGGGCTCTTCCTCCCGCGGGCGGGCCGGGCGCAGGTCAGCATGAACGTCGAGGACTATGAAGCGGCGGCGCTGCACGAGATCGTGGCGCGCATCGAGCTCGAGGCGAGGAGGCGCGGTGTCGAGCTCGCCGGCGCCGAGCTCGTCGGCCTGATGCCGGCGGGCGCCGCCGCGGCTGCAGCCGGCGCGATCCTTCGCATCGACGGCTTCAACGCCTCCCACGTGCTCGAGCTCCGTCTGCTCGAACGCGAACGAGCCTGACGATCGCAGAGAGCGGGCCGGGCGAAGACCCGGAGCTAGACTCGGCCGCGATGGCTCAGGCGACCGCGATCCGCCTGACCGGGGACGATCTCCGGATCGAAGACGTGCGCGCGGTCGCCCACGGCGAAGCCGGCGTCACACTTTCCGACGAGGCGCGCACGAAGATGCGCGCAGCGCGTGAGCTGGTCGAGCGCGCCGCGCACGGCGCGCGCGAGCACACCTACGGGATCAACACCGGCTTCGGCCGGTTCGTCTCGCAGTCCATTCCCGAGGAGCTGACCGAGGAGCTGCAGCTGCGGCTGCTGCGGAGCCACGCCTGCGGCGTCGGCGAGCCGTACCCCGGCGAGATCGTCCGTGCCGCGATGGTCCTCCGCGCGAACACGCTCGCGAAAGGCACGTCGGGTGCGCGCATCGAGACGGTCGAGCTTCTGCTCGGGTGCCTCGAGCGCGGTGTGATCCCGAGCGTGCCGAGTCGCGGCTCCGTCGGGGCGAGCGGCGACCTCGCGCCACTCGCGCATCTCGCGCTGCCGTTGGTCGGTGAAGGACAGGCGCACTACGACGGAGAGCTCCTGACGGGCGCGGAGGCCTTGAGCGCCGCGGGCCTCGAGCCGACCCGGCTCGCCGCGAAGGAAGGGCTGTCGCTGATCAACGGGACCCAGTTCATGGCCGCGTACGGCGTGCTCGGCCTCGTGCGGGCACGCCGGCTCGCGAAAGTCGCAGATCTCGCCTGCGCCCTCTCGCTCGAAGCGTTGCAGGGCTCGCGCACGAGCTTCCTGCCACAGATCCACCGGCTGCGCCCACTCCGCGGCCAGTCGGACTCCGCGGCAAACGTGCTGCGGCTGCTCGAAGGCTCGGCGATCAACGAAGCGCACCGTTGGTGCGACAAGGTGCAGGACGCGTACTCGCTTCGCTGCGCCCCGCAGGTGCACGGCGCGTCACGCGATCTCCTCGACTACATCGAGGGAACGGTGGCGGTGGAGATCAATGCGGCGACTGACAATCCACTCGTGCTCGTCGAAGACGAGCTGCTCGTTTCGAACGGCAACTTCCACGGACAGCCTCTCGCGTTCGCGCTCGACGCGCTTGCCATGGCGTGCTCCGAGCTCGCCAACATCTCGGAGCGTCGCATCGAGCGGCTCGTCAACCCGAATCTGTCCGACGGGCTGCCGGCGTTCCTGACCACCGACGGCGGGCTCAACTCAGGCTTCATGATCCCGCAGTACGTGGCAGCGGCCCTCGTCAGCGAGAACAAGTCACTGTGCCATCCGGCGAGCGTCGACTCGATCCCTACGAGCGCCGGGCAGGAGGACCACGTTTCGATGGGCAATGCGTCCGCGCTGAAGGCCTGGCAGGTCGTCGCCAACTCCGAGCGGGCGCTCGCGATCGAGCTGCTCGCCGGTGCCCAGGCTGTCGAGTTCCTCGCTCCGCTCACGCCTGGACCCGGCGTGCGGGCGACGCACGACTTCGTGCGGGCTCTGTCGCCACGGCTCGGCGACGACCGGTCTCTGTCGGCGGACATCGAGGCGGTGGCGCGTGCAATCGGGAGTGGAGAGCTCGTGGCAGCGGTGGAAGCCGAGATCGGCGAGCTCGCATGAGCGCAACCCGCCCACTCGACGCTGTCGTCGAGGAGCTGTGCGGCGATCTGTCGCGCATTCGCGCGCCGCGCGGGACCGAGCTGCACGCTCGCGCGTGGTCGACCGAGGCGCCGCTTCGGATGCTGCTCAACAACCTCGATCCAGAGGTCGCCGAACGTCCCGAGGAGCTCGTCGTCTACGGCGGCTCCGGCAAGGCGGCGCGCAACCCCGAGGCCTTGCGCGCGATCGTGCGCTCGCTGCTCGAGCTCGGCGAAGACGAGACGCTCCTCGTTCAGAGCGGCAAGCCCGTCGCCGTGTTTCGCACGCACACCGGCGCGCCGCGTGTGCTGATCGCGAACGCAATGCTGGTGCCACGGTGGGCGACCTGGGACGAGTTCCGCCGGCTCGAGGCGCTCGGCCTGACGATGTACGGGCAGATGACGGCGGGGAGCTGGATCTACATCGGCACCCAGGGAATCCTCCAGGGCACGTACCAGACCTTCGCAGCGGCGGGCGAAAAACACTTCGGGACACCGGACCTCGCCGGCCGCACGATCCTCACGGCGGGGCTCGGCGGCATGGGTGGTGCGCAACCGCTCGCCGGCACGATGGCCGGCGCCGCGATTCTGTGCGTCGAGGTCGACCCCTCGCGGATCGAACGCCGGCTCGAAACGCGCTACCTCGACGAGGTGGCGGACTCGCTGGACGACGCGCTGGCGCGGATTCGCGCCGCTGCGTCGGAGCGGCGCGCGCTCTCAGTGGGCCTGCTCGGCAATGCGGCCGAGGTGATTCCGGAGCTTGCGCGGCGCGGCGAGCATTTCGATCTCGTGACGGACCAGACTGCTGCGCACGATCCGTTGACCGGCTACATCCCGGCCCGCCTCTCTCTCGAGGAAGCTGCGGCGCTGCGCGAATCCGATCCGGCGGAGTACCTCGCGCGTGCGCGCGCGTCGATCGTTGCGCATGTGGAGGCGTTGCTCGAGTACGTCCGGGCCGGCAGTTATGTTTTCGATTATGGCAACAACCTCAGAGGTGAGGCCCGTGAAGGTGGGGTAGAGGACGCCTTCTCATACCCGGGCTTTGTCCCGGCCTATATCCGGCCGCTCTTCTGTCGCGGCGTCGGCCCGTTTCGGTGGGCGGCGCTCTCGGGAGAGGCGGCGGACATTGCGGCGATCGACGCAGTGCTCCGCGACCTCTTCCCTGACGATCCGCTGCTGCAGCGGTGGCTCGAGCTGGCGTCCGAGCGCGTTGCGTTTCAGGGATTGCCGGCCCGCATCTGCTGGCTGGGGTACGGTGATCGTGCGCGTGCGGGCCTCGCGATCAACGAGCTCGTGAAACTCGGCAAGGTCAAAGCGCCCGTCGTGATCGGTCGCGACCACCTCGATGCGGGCTCCGTTGCGTCGCCGTACCGGGAGACCGAGGCGATGCGCGACGGCTCCGATGCGATCGCGGACTGGCCGATCCTCAACGCCCTCGTCAACGTCGCAGCGGGTGCGACGTGGGTGAGCGTGCATCACGGCGGCGGCGTCGGGATCGGTAACTCGATCCACGCGGGCATGGTGATCGTCGCGGACGGCACCGACGAGGCGGCAGAGCGACTCGAGCGGGTGCTGACGGCCGATCCGGGGACCGGCGTCATGCGTCACCTGGACGCCGGCTATCCGGAAGCCGCCGCGGCAGCGGAGGCGCACGGTCTCGAGGCACCGATGCCGCCCTCCAACGACGAATGAGCGCGACGGGCGACGCCCGGCGCCTGCTCGTCCGCGACCTCGCTCAGCTGGCGACGCCTGCCGGCACCGAGGCGCCACTGCGCGGAGCCGCGCTCGGCCAGGTCGACGTGCTGAAGGACGCGTACGTTCTCTGTGCCGGCGGTGCGATCGAGGCGGTCGGCCGCATGCGCGACCTGCCGGCGCTCGCCGGCGAGGTCGAGGAGCTCGACGGACGCGGACTGTGTGCACTCCCGGGGCTGGTGGATTGCCACACGCACGCGTGCTTTCTCGGCGACCGCGTCGAGGAGTTCGCGCTGCGCGCCGGCGGCGCCTCGTACGAAGAGCTGCACGCCGCGGGGGGCGGGATCATGTCCACCGTGCGCGCGACGCGCGCCGCGGCCCCCGACGAGCTGGTCGCTGCTGTGCGCACTCACGCCTCCTGGTTTCTCCGCGCCGGAACGACGACATTCGAGTCGAAGTCCGGTTACGGGCTCGATCGCGACACCGAGCTTTCGTCGCTGCGCGCGATCCGCGCGGCGGGCGGCGTGCCGACATGGCTCGGGGCGCATGCGGTGCCGCCGGAGTTCGACGGAGCCGACGCCTACCTCGACTTCCTGCTCGCGGAGGTGCTGCCGGCCGCCGCGGAGCTCGCCGAGGCAGCCGACGTGTTCCTCGAGCGCGGCGCCTTCGACGCCGCGCAGGCCCGGCGCTACCTGACCGCGTGCGCCGACGCCGGGCTGGCGCTTCGGCTGCACGGCGACCAGTTCACCGAAGCGGGAGCGATCCCGCTCGCGATCGAGCTCGGCGCGCGCTCCGTCGATCACCTGGAGGCGACCGACAACGATGGCGTCGCGGCTCTGGGGCAAAGTGACGTGACCGCCGTCCTGCTGCCCGCGAGCGCGCTCTTCCTCGCGCGGCCGATGCCGCCCGCCCGCGCGCTCGTCGAGGCCGGTGCGATCGTCGCGCTTGCGACGGACTTCAACCCGGGCAGCGCCTTCTGCGAGAGCCTGCCGCTCGTGTGCTCGCTCGCCGCGACGCAACTCTCGCTCTCACCCGCCGAGTCGCTCGCTGCCTGCACGGTCAACGCAGCGCATGTCCTCGGGCGCGCCGACCTTCTCGGACGGCTCGCACCGGGCTACGCCGCCGACATCGTCCTGATCGAGGCGCCCGACTGGCGCTACCTCGCGTACCACCTCGGTGCGAACCTCGTCGCGCGGGTCGTGCTCCAGGGTGCGGCTGCAGAGTTAGGCTAACCGGGTATGCCGACGAAGAAGCAACGACGCCGCGAGCAGAAGGCCCGCCGCCACGAGTACGAGTACGTCTATGTGGACGACGAGGGGAACGAGGTTCCCGTCGATCCCACCGACCTGCGGGCCGAGAAGAGCGAACGGCGGGATGCGAAGCCGCGTAGAGCGGGGTCCGGCAAGGCGCCGGCGAGGACGGCTGGGGGTCGCAAGGTCGAACCGCCGTCCTGGCGGCGCTCGCTCCGACGCGCGCTCCTGTTCGGTCCGCTGCTCGTCGTCGCGATGATGCTCTTCAACCGCAACCTGCCTCTAGTTCAGCAGGTCTTCCCGGCGGTCTTCCTGATCGCGTTCTTCATCCCCTTCAGCTACTTCACGGACTCGATCGCGTACCGCATGTTCCAGAAGCGGCTCGCGCGCCGCGAGAGCGCGAAGGCCCGCTAGCCCGTCTTCGCGTCGCCCCGGTAGTGGCCTTCGCCCGGCCACGGAGCGAACACGAGCAGGATGCGAGCGCCGTCGTCGGTCGAGATCGAGCGCCGCTCGTCCGCCGCGAACGAGAAGAAGCAGCCCTCGCCGCCTTCGACGGTCTCACCGCCCGACTCCACGCGGACCGAGCCGTCGATCACGGAGACGAGTGCGCGCTCCTTCATCTGATGGTCCCCGAGTGACTGGCCGGCCTCCAGCACGATCAGCACCGCACGCGCAGATTCGTCGGAGCGGAGCACGACCGGTGAGCGTGTCCCACCCGGCGTGTCGATCTCGCGAAGGTTCCAACTCTGCACGCGGAGAATCTTAAGGGCGGCAACGAGCCGCCGTTAGACTCAAACGCCCGTGAGCCTTGCCATCGACCGATACGAGTTAGGCCCGATCGGGACGAATTGCTACGTCGTCCGGGCCGAGCCTCAGGCGACCGTGGCGATCATCGTCGATCCCGGCGCAGACGCTCCGCGCGTGCTGGACGAGCTCTCCAAGTCCGGGGCGCGGTGCGAGGCGATCCTGATCACTCACGGCCACTGGGACCATCTCGGCGGCGTCGCCGACCTGGCCGAGGCGACCGGCGCGCCCGTGTACATGGCCGAGGACGAGCGCGTCCTGCTCGAAGACGTCAACAGCTTCACTCCGCCGGGTGTCGAGCTGCGGCCGCACACGCCGGACGTGCTGCTCCAGGGCGACGAGACTCTCGAGCTGGCGGGCATCTCTTTTCAGACGCTCCGGGTCCCGGGGCATTCGCCGGCGCACCTCGCCTACTACGCGGAGGGCGCGCTTTTCTCCGGCGACCTCCTGTTTGCCGGCTCGGTGGGGCGCACCGACCTGCCCGGCGCCGACTGGGACCAGCTCGTCGAGTCGATCAAGTTGCTCGCCGACCGCTTTCCGCCCGAGACCGTCGTCTGCTCCGGCCATGGACCCGAGACGACGCTCGGCGCAGAGCTCGCCCGCAACCCGTTTCTCGCGGAGCTGCGCGCGTGACGCGGTTCGAAGCGCCGCGCGGCACGCACGACATCCCCCCGTCCGAGCAGCCGCTCTGGCAGTGGGTGATCGGCGAGATGCAGGACGTCGCCGCCCTCTACGGTTACCACCGGATCGACACCCCTGCGTTCGAGGACACCGAGCTGATCGTGCGAACGTCAGGCGGCGGCTCCGACGTCGTGCAGAAGGAGACGTACACGTTCACGGACCGCGGCGGCCGTTCGCTCACTCTGCGACCCGAGGCAACCGCGCCGATCTGCCGCGCGTACCTTCAGCACGGTCTTCACCGTGAGCCGCAGCCGCAGAAGCTCTACACGATCGGCCCGATGTGGCGCTACGACCGCCCGCAACGGGGCCGCTACCGCGAGCACTGGCAGCTTTCGATCGAGGCGATCGGCACCGGGGATCCCGCGATCGACGCGGAAGTCATCCAGCTCTACGCAGAGCTGCTGCGCCGCGTCGGCGTGACGGACTATGTGCTCGAGCTGAACTCGATCGGCGATCGCAACTGCCGGCCCGCGTATATCGAAGAGCTCGCACGCTGGCTCGACGAGCACGAGCAGGAGCTCGACGAGGAGGCTCGCGCGAAACGAGCGACGTCGCCGCTCCGCGTCTTCGACGTGAAGAGCGAGAGCGTGCAGGCGCTCCTTGCGGACGCACCGAAGATCGGCGAGTCCCTCTGCGACGAGTGCCGTGCCCATTTCGACTACGTGCGCGAGTGTCTGGATGCGTACGGCGTGCGCTACGAGCTCGTACCGACGCTCGTCCGTGGGCTCGACTACTACACGCGCACGACCTTCGAGTTCAAAGACGAGGCGATCGGAGCGAAGGACACGATCTGCGGCGGCGGCCGCTACGACGGGCTGATCGAGGAGATCGGCGGGCCGCCTACCCCCGGCATCGGCTTCGGGGCGGGCCTCGAGCGACTGCTGCTCTCGGTCGGCGACGGTCGCGCGGAGCCCCCGCACGCCGACGTGTTCTTCGTCTGCCAGGACGACGCCGACCGCACGAAGATCCTGCCGCTGCTCGCGGAGCTCCGGCGGCGCGGGCTCCGCGCCGACATGGACTACGCGGGACGCTCCGAGAAAGGGCAGATCACGCAGTCGAACCGGCTCGGCGCGGGGTGGACCGTGATCGTCGACGGGGACCAGGCGACAGTGCGAGAGTCGGGCCGCGCCGACTTCTCCGTCGCGCTCGACGAGCTGATCGACAGGATTGCGCCGTGAGCCGCTGGCGCGACCTCTATGCGGGTGACGTTCGACCCGAGCACGTCGGCAAGACGCTGACGGTCTCCGGCTGGGTTGCCCGCCGGCGCGATCATGGCGGCCTGATCTTCATCGACCTGCGAGATCACACCGGCATCGTGCAGCTCGTCGTGAACCCGGAGCGCGCGCCTGACGCGGCAAAGGTCGCGCACGGCATCCGCTCAGAATTCGTCGTCCGTGCGCAGGGCGAGGTCGTGCCCCGCGCACCCGACGCGGTCAACCCCAACATTCCGACCGGCGCGGTCGAGCTCCAGGTCGACGAGCTCGAGATCGTCGCCCGCTCGGAGCCGCTTCCATTCCAGCTCGACGATGAGGGAGTCGAGGAGCCCGTTCGCCTGCGCTACCGCTACCTCGATCTTCGCCGCGACCGGATGCAGCGGAACCTCCGGCTCTCCGCAACGGTGATCAAGGCGATCCGGGCCTCGATGGAAGAACAGGGGTTCATCGACGTGTGGACTCCGTCGATGACGATGGGAACCCCGGAAGGTGCGCGGGACTTTCTGATCCCCGTACGCCTCCAGCCGGGCAAGTTCTTCGCACTCGCGCAGTCGCCGCAGCTCTTCAAGCAGCTCTTCATGGTCGGCGGGCTCGACCGCTACTACCAGATCGCAACGTGCTGGCGAGACGAGGATCTTCGCGCCGACCGGCAGTTCGAATTTCGCCAGCTCGACCTCGAGCTCGCGTTTCCGACGCGTGACGACGTCCTCGATGTGCTCGAGCAGGTCGTCGTCGCCTCCTTCGAGGCCGTCGGTCGTGAGCCGCCCGCGCGGCCGTTCCCGCGCATGGGCTACGCCGACGCGATGCTGCGCTACGGCTCCGACAAGCCCGACGTGCGGTTCGGCCTCGAGATCGAGGACGCAACCGAGCTCACGCGCGGCTCCGAGTTCGGCGTCTTCGCCGGCGCCGAGACCGTCCGGTACCTCGTTGCACCCAAAGCGTTCTCGCGCGGAGAGCTCCAGAAGCTCGAGGAGTTCGCCAAGGAGTGGGGCGCGAAAGGTCTGGCGTACCTCGTCGTCGACGAGTCCGGCGAGGTGCGCTCGCCGATCGCGAAGTTCCTGTCGGAGGCCGAGCTCGCTCGCTTCCAGGCGCCGCCCGGGTCCACCGTCCTGTTCGTCGCCGACCGGACGCCGATGGTCGAACGCGTGCTAGGCGCACTTCGACTGCACCTGGGCTCCGAGCTCGGCCTCGTCGACGAGTCACAGGATGCGCTGCTGTGGGTGATCGACTTCCCGCTCTTCCTCCACGACGAGGACACCGGCCAGTGGACGTTCGTCCATCATCCGTTCACGAGCCCGGTCGAGGGGCACGAGGACCTGATCGACACCGACCCCGGCGCGGCGTTGAGCCAGCACTACGACCTGATCTGGAACGGGTGGGAGCAAGGGTCCGGCTCGATCAGGATTCACCGCCAGGAGATCCAGGAGCGTGTCTTCCGCGCGATGGGCATGTCGGACGAGGAGGCCAAAGCGAAGTTCGGCTGGTTCCTCGACGCCCTGCGCATGGGGGCGCCGCCGCACGGCGGTTTCGCCCTGGGGATCGAACGGTTCGTCGCGCTCTTCGCGGGCGAGTCCAACATTCGCGAGGTGATCGCCTTTCCCAAGACGGCCAGCGGCTCGGATCCGCTCACCGGCGCGCCCGCTCCGACGACGAAGGAACGGCTCGACGAGCTTGGAATCAGTCTCAAGACACCGAAGTCCTAAGCCCCGGAGCCGGGACGGCCGATGAAACCTGCATACTTTCCCGGGAAGGACTAGCCGCACATGGCCACACAAGAACCAGGACAACAACCCTCACTGACCGCGCTCCCGCGCCTCGAGGACCTGCCTCGAAGCGGTGACGGCTACGACCCGGACAAGGTTCGCGAGGCCTTTGACGCATTCCGCCGGCACTCGGCGCAGCTCCAGGCGCAGCTGAGAGTGCTCCAGGCCGCGAGCCGCAGCGGCCAGTCGGTCGAGCCCACGGGCCACGCGGTCCGCATGGACGCCCTGCATCTGATCCGCTCGGCCGCCGAGTTCGCGGACACTGTCGAGGCGGACGCGCAGAAGGCATCCGAGGCGCAGCTTTCGAAGACCGAAGAAGAAGTGCGCCGCCGGCGCCGGGAACAGCAGGACCGCGAAGCCGAGATCGAGCGCTATCGCCAGGAAAGCGAGCGCCAGCGGGCGGAGATGCTGAACAACGCGCGCAACGAGACCCGCGAGCTGCTCGCGAACGCAAACCGTGATGCGACACAGGAGTTGCGCGAGGCCGAGGCCAAGGGCAACCGGCTCCTCGAACAGGCGCGGCACCAGGCGACCGAGCTCACCAACGCCACGCGGGCCGAGGTCGAACAGACGCTCGAGTGGGCGCGTGCCCAGGCCGGTGCCATCCTCGCCCGCGCGCAGACCGGCACCGAACAGCTGCTCGCAGCAGCAGGCCTCGGCGACGACGACATCAAGCGTGTCGGCCAGGCGATCGTCACCGCTGCGACCGAAGCAACCGAAGCAACCCGATCCGGTCCAGGCGGCACACGTCCGGCTGCGGCACTCGCGGCACCGCCGCCCGTGTCCCCGCCTTCCGCAAAGCCGAGCAAGGCAAAGCCTGCCGCGCCCAAGGCGGCAGAGGAGCCTGCCGAAGCGGAAGAGACTCGATCCGAGGGCTCAGAGCCCTCGAACGAGTCGCAGGACGAGCAACAACCGTAGGATCCCCCCGTGCCAATCGTCGGCTCCCGGTTCCTGATCGAGGCCGGATTCATCATCGCTGTCGCAGTCGTCGCTGGAATCGAGCGGCTCAGCACCTGGTGGATCATCGCCGTCGTCGCCGGAGCGTGGCTCATCGTCGCAGCGGTCGAGATCGGCTTCTGGGCGCGAGGCGTCGTACGGCGGCAGCCGCAGGCGCTGGCTGAACCGGAGCCCGCGTTCATTCCGTCGCCCGCCTACGTCGAGCCGGTGCCGACGGTCGTGATTCCTCCGGTGCCGGTCGCCGAGACCCCCGAGACCGTGCGCACGCCCGAGCGCGAACCCGAGCCGGAAAGCGAGCCGGCTCCTCCGCCACCGCCGCACATCACCGCCGCACCGCCGCTGCCGCCTGACCGCGAGCCCGAGAGCGGACCCGAGCCTGTCGAAGAGCCGGCTCCGGCCGTGGCCTATCTGCCGATGAGCGACAGCCCACGCGAGTGGAACCTCTGGGAGCTCGAACGCGCGACGCGGGATCATGCCGGCGAAGACGTCGCACGCAACGAAGAACGCTCGTACCTCCTGATGTACCTGCGCGAATTCGCCGGCCCCGACGGTGTGCTGCCGACCGACTTCGACGGGCTCGTGCGCGACGCCTTCGGCGACGTCCTCCAGACCTTCGCGTGAACACGAGCCTCGCCCAGCGCGCGCTCTGGCTCGCCGGGATCATGCTCGTCGCCTCCATCGCCGCCCTTGCGATCTCGCGCCGCGACAGCGGCAGCACCAACAACCTCCCCGGCGCCGTTGCCGTGCCCGGAACGAAGAACGGCTACTACACCGCCAGGGCCGCGCCCTACGGGCCGACACCCTCGCGCCGCCGCACCGCCTGCGGCAAGCCGTTCCTCAAATCCACCGAAGGTGTCGCCCATCCCGTCCTGCCCTGCGGAGTGCGCCTCTACGTCCGCTTCCACGGGCGAGAGGTGCTCACCCAGGTCGTCGACCGCGGTCCGAACGTGCCCGGCCGCGACTTCGACGTGACGAAAGCGCTCGCGAACAGACTCGACCTGCACGGCACGCAGACCATCCAGTGGCGTTTTGCCCGTTAGCCGCTACGCTGCGCAAGCCGACCCTGTTCGTGGCCTGCGCATCAATGTAGAACCAACAATGACGCTAAGGGAGTCTGCGTTCACCTGAGGCCTCGGCCGAGGGTGACAGGACACCCACCTGGTTATCCAGGTTCACAGCGGGCGCAGGTCACGGCAGGGTGGGCTAACGTCGCTAAGTCCGGCTCCGCTTTCGCGGAGCCATGATGACTTCGCGCCGGGGTAAGGCGGTGGTCTCCGAGTTGCCGTTGTGGCGAGCACCGGCTGAGCCGGTACTCGCGGCGATTGCCGCTCGCCTTAACGTCGCAAAGTCCGGCTCCGCTTTCGCGGAGCCATGATGACTTTGCGCCGGAAGGCGGTGGTCTCCGAGTTGCCGTTGCGGCGAGCACCGGCTGAGCCGGTACTCGCGGCTATTGCCGCTAGCCTGGATGCGTGATTGAGCTCATTGGTGACTCCGCTCGGGGGGCTGAATTTGCTTTCGTGCGGCTCGGCTTCGATGGTGAGCGCATCGTCTCGGCTGAGGCTTCTGGGCTCTCGCGGTCGCTTGTTGGGTTGACCTTGCTCGAGGCTGCTGCGGTTGGGGGAGAGACCCTTGCCGTCGATGCGCTTGCCAATGCGATCGGGCCTGTTTTTCGGGCTTCGCGGACTCCTGGTCGCAGGGCCGTCGCTATGAGTGGTGGCGTCGACAGCGCGGTTGCGTTGCTCAAGTCGCTGCCGACCGCGATCGGCGTCACGCTTCGGCTCTGGCTCGATCCGGACGGCCCCGACTCGGAGCGCGCCTGCTGCTCTCCCGACGCGGTGCTCGCCGCTCGCGCGACCTGTCACGGGCTCGGACTGCCGCACGTGACGCTCGACCTGCGGGAAGAGTTTCGCCGCGCCGTCGTCACTCCCTTCGTGCAGGGCTACGAGCGCGGCGAGACGCCGAATCCGTGCAGCAACTGCAACGGTGGCTTCCGCTTCGCACGGCTGCTCGCGTTCGCCCAGCGCGCCGGCGCCGACACGCTCGTCACCGGTCACTACGCCCGCATCGTCGAGCACCGCGGCCGGCTCCTGCTCGCACGCGGGGCCGATCCCGCCAAGGACCAGTCCTACATGCTCGCAACCCTCGACCCCGCCAAGCTCGACCGCATCGAGTTCCCGCTCGGTTCACAGACCAAGGAAGAGACTCGTGCGGAAGCGGAGCGCGCAGGCCTGGCCGCCGCGCGCCGGGCGGAGAGCCAGGAGGCGTGCTTCCTCGCGGGCGACGACTACCGGGCGTTCCTCGAACGGCGAGGCCTCGCTGCAGAGGAGGGCGCGCTCGTCGACGAAGACGGAAACGAGCTCGGGCGTCACCAGGGCTACTGGCGCTTCACGCCCGGCCAGCGCAAGGGGCTGCGTATCTCAGCAACCGAGCCGCTCTATGCACTCCGCTCGGACGCCGCGACCAACACCGTCGTGATCGGCCCGCTTGAAAGGCTCGCGCGGACGTCGATCGACGCCGCCGGCAGTCTCTACGTTCCCGTCGAGCGAGTCGAAGCGAAGCTCCGCTACCAATCAGAAGCGATTCCGGCTGGTGTCGAGCAGACGCCGAACGGATTCAGACTGACCCTCGACCGGGCCGCCTATGGCGTCGCGCCCGGGCAGGCCGCAGTCCTCTATGAACAGGGCGCCGTGGTCGGCGCTGGGCTCATTCAGGCTTGTCCGTAGTATCCGAGCCGCGTGCTTCTCCTAGCGATCACGTGCGAAACCGTCACTGCCGCTCGTTCGTTCTATCCAGGGGTCGGACTGGAGGGAGACATTGAGCGCTGACGAAATCTGCCTGACGCTGCCCGGGGACGACGCCTTCCACAGCGTCGCCCATCTCGTGCTGGGCGGTCTCGCCGTGCGGCTCGACCTCACGTTCGAATACCTCGAAGATCTCGAGCTTGCCCTCGATGCAGTGCTCGAGCGTTCCGCCCCGGGTGAAGAGGTGACGGTGCGGGTGCTGGTCGCCGGCGACGAGCTCCGGACGACCGTCGGACCGCTCGCCGCCGTTCGCGCGGAGCTCGAGAACGGCGGCAGCGACGGCCTCAGTCTTGGCCGGATTCTCTCGGCGGTCTGCGACGGGGTCGCGATCGAGGATCGCGACGGTGCGCAATGGATCGAGCTCACCAAGCGCGTAGAGCGGGCGAAAGGCGGGGTCGCGTGAACGAGTCCGACAAGATCCTGCTGCGCCGCTATCACGAGAACGGCGACCTGCAGGCGCGCGAGCAGCTGATCGAGCAATATATGTCGCTCGTTCGCTCGCTCGCACGGCGTTACTCGTATCGCGGAGAGCAGCTCGAAGATCTCGTCCAGATCGGCGCGATCGGGCTGATCAAGGCGATCGACCGCTTCGACCTGAATCGGGGCGTCGAGCTGACGACGTACGCGACGCCGAACATCATCGGCGAGATCAAGCGCCATTTTCGCGACAAAGGCTGGTCCGTGCGCGTGCCGCGCGGCCTCCAGGAGCTCAACGTCCAGCTTTCGAAAATCGTGGAACAGCTCACGGTGCAGCTCGGCCGCTCGCCGACGATCTCCGAGCTCGCGAAAGCGGCCGGGGTGGAAGAGGAAGAAGTGCTCGAGGCACTCGAGTCCGGCCGCGCGTACACGTCTCTCTCGCTCTCGACCGGCGGCAGCAGCGGCGACGACGGCGAGGAGCTCGATCCGCTCGAGTCGATCGGAACGGTCGAGCATCAATACGACGTGTCGGAGGACCGGGCCGTGCTCGCGCCGGGCTTCAGGGTCCTGGACGAGCGCGAGCGCAAGATTCTCCACCTGCGCTTCTTCGAAGGACTGACCCAATCGCAGATCGCCCAGCAGGTGGGGATCTCACAGATGCACGTCTCACGGTTGATCCGGCGCTCGCTCGAGAAGATCCGCGACGAGATCGCCTCGGAAGAGACCCAGCCCAAGGTCGCCCGCGGCTGAACGGCGCCGCCGGGGCACCTCCGAACCGGCTTCGTACAATCCCAAGATGCAGACCTCGGCTGAGCTGCGCGCGGGCTTTCGCGCCTTTTTCGAGTCGAAGGGCCACACCTTCCGGCCCTCGGCGCCGCTGACCCCGCGCGCCGACGACCGCTCGACGCTGCTCACGACCGCCGGCATGCAGCCGCTGATGCCGTACTTCCTCGGCCGCGAGGCGCCGCCCGCGCCGCTGTTGACGACCGTGCAGAAGTGCTTTCGCACGCCCGACATCGACGAGGTCGGCCTCGACGGTTCCCACCTGACCTTCTTCGAGATGCTCGGCAACTTCTCGTTCGGCCAGTACTTCAAGGAGGGCGCTATCGACCTCGCCTGGGAGTTCGTCTTCGAACACCTGAAGATCGAACCCGAACGATTCTGGGTCACCGTGTTCGCGGGCGACCCGGAGCTCGGGCTCGGTGAGGATCTGGTCGCCCACGATCACTGGCTGAAGGTGGGCCAGCCGACCGAGCGGATCGTCTTCCTCCCTCGGTCGGAGAACTTCTGGTCCGTCGGCGGGCCGGGGCCGTGCGGCCCCGATACGGAGATGTACTACGACTGGGGCGAGGAGCACGGCTGCGGCGAGGCCGACTGCAAGCCGAGCTGCACGCGCTGCGAGCGCTTCCTCGAATTCTGGAATCTCGTCTTCATGGAGTTCGAGCTGCACGTGGACGGGAAGCTGACGCCGCTGCCGAAGCAGAACGTCGACACGGGCATGGGCATCGAGCGAACCGCTGCGATCCTGCAGAACGTGATGACGGTCTATGAGACCGACGTTTACCAGGCGATCATGCGTTGGATCGCGGACGAGAGCGGCGTCGCGTACGGCGACTCGCGCGAGGCGACGAAAGCCCACCGCGTGCTTGCCGATCACGGGCGCGGCATGACCTTCCTTGCCGCCGACGGCGTGTCGCCCTCGAACGAAGGGCGGGGCTACGTCATGCGTCGCATCATCCGGCGCGCGGTTCAGCAGGCCTCGCGCGTCGGTCTCGAGCCGCCGTATCTCGCCCGCCTCTCGGATGTGGTGATCGAGCAGATGCGGGGCGGCTACCCCGAGCTCGAGGAACATCGCAACGAGATCCATCGCATTCTCACTGCCGAAGAGGAGCGTTTCGGCAAGACGCTCGCACGCGGTCTGCGGCTGTTCGAAGACGTCGCAAAAGAAGGCGGTGGCGACATCTCGGGCGAAGCTGCCTTCAGGCTGCATGACACGTACGGGTTCCCGCTCGAGCTGACGCGTGAGCTCGCGCGCGAGAGAGGGCTCGGCCTGAACGAGGAAGAGTTCACGCGGTTGATGGAGCTGCAGCGCACTCGCTCGAGAGGCGCCGACTCGAAAGACGACCAGCGTGCAGCCGAGCTTGCCACCTCGGCCGGTTTCCGCACGGAGTTCGTCGGCTACGAGCAGACGGACGTGCTCACGCAGATCGGCGCGCTCCAGGGTGCGGGCGACGGCTTCTTCCTCGCCAAGCTGCGCGACTCCCCGTTCTATCCGGCAGGCGGTGGCCAGGTCACCGACGCCGGCTGGATCGAGCTCGACGATAACAGCGGAGCAACTCGTGCAGAGCTGCGCGACGCGTACCGGTTCGACGACGACCAGGTGCTGCTCTTCGAGGGCACCGGCTTCGCTGCAGGCGATCGAGTCCGCGCAGTCGTTCCCTGGGGAGTTCGCTATCCGACGGCGGCCAACCACACCGCGACTCACCTGCTGCAAGAAGCTCTGCGGCAGGTGCTCGGCGAGCACGTCCGCCAGGCAGGGTCGGCCGTACGACCCGACAAGCTCCGCTTCGACTTCACGCACCCTCAGCAGCTGAGCGACGAAGAGCGCGAACGCGTCGAGCACCTCGTCAACGCGAAAGTCTTCGAGAACATCCCCGTGCACACGTTCGTCACGCCGATCGAGGAAGCGCGCAAGCTCGGCGCGACGATGCTCTTCGGGGAGAAGTACGGCGACCACGTGCGGGTGGTCGAGATCGACGGGTTCTCGCGAGAGCTCTGCGGCGGAACGCACGTGCGGTCGACCGCGGAGATCGGACCGTTCGTGATCCTCACGGAAGGGTCAGTCGGTGCGGGAGCACGCCGCATCGAGGCCGTGACCGCCGGCGAGGCGCACGCCTATCTCCACGCGACCATGCGCGAGGCCGCTGACTTGCGCGCCGAGCTGGAGCAGGCAAGAAAGGAGTCGCGCAAGCCGCGTAAGGAGACCGCGACCGATTTCGAGATCGTCGAGAAAGACGGTGACGTCGTGCTCGTTCGGGCGGAGTCGCTCAAGGGCGGAGAGCTGCGAGACCTGTCCGATCGGGTGCGCAAGCAAGAGCACGCTGTGGGCGTGATCGTCGGCTCCGTCGACGACGGCCGCGCCTATCTCGTCGTCAACCTCGACGAGTCGCTCGTCGAGCGTGGCCTCGACGCGTCGAAGCTCGTGCGCGAGATCGGTCGTCACATCGGCGGCGGGGGCGGCGGACGCCCGACGCTGGCCGAAGCGGGCGGCAAGAATCCGGCCGGGTTGGGCGATGCGCTCGAAGCGGGCAAGCAAGCGATCGCCGACGCGTTGAAATGAAGATTCTCGCACTGGACTTCGGCCGTGCCCGAACCGGCGTGGCCGTCTCCGATCCAACCGGGACGATCGCGCAGCCGCTCTGCGTCGTGGAGGCGGCGGCGACCGGCGACGGGCTCGCCAGGCTCGCCGCGCTGATCTCCGAGCACGAAGCAGAGCGTGTCGTCGTCGGCCTGCCTTTGACGTTGCGTGGAGAGCGCGGAGAGCAGGCGCAGGAAACCGAGCGTTTCGTCGAGGCTCTCGGCGACGTGACGAACGTCCCCGTCGTAACGTTCGATGAGCGCTTCACGACGGACCTCGCCGAAGGCGATCATTCGGACACTCCGGAAGACGCACGCGCTGCCGCCCACCTACTTTCGAGCTATCTGACGTGGACGAGCGGCGCCCCGGCGTAATGCCCCCGAAGCAAGGGCGCCCCCCGAGGGGTCCGAGCTCGGGACAGGTGGCGCGCCGCCGTGCGCTGGCGCTCGGCCTGCTCGTGCTCGTGCTGGGCGCACTCGGTTGGCTCGCGGTTGCAGCGATCGGCGGCGGGGACAAAAGCAGCAGCGCCCAGACGCCGACGCTTTCGAGCACGCTCGTCTACCGGACGGTCACGCGAGCGACCGCCAACGGTCCTGTCGTCACGGTCATCGCCGTGCCGAAGCCTTTTCACGTGGTTTTTCCGGAGGGCTTCACGCGCGCGCAGATGGCGGACCGCGTTGCGGTGGTCGCGAAGATCGCCGCGCGGAAGGCAAAGAGTCAGCCCAAGCTGGCCAAGCGCACCTATCTCGCGGCAACGTCCAAGCCACGGGTGCCGGCATGCTTTCAGACCAAGGCGCAGAGGATCGAGGGCTTCCTCTTTCCGGCAACGTACGAGTTCTTCCGGCAGACGACATCGGCACAGCTCGTGCAGGAACAGCTGGACGCGTTTTGTGAGAACTGGAAGCAGCTCGACCTGAGCTATGCGCGCTCGAAGCACCTGACGCCGTACGACGTGCTCATCATCGCGTCGATGGTGGAGAAGGAGACGCTGTCACCGGACGAGCGGCAGCTCGTGGCGGCCGTGATCTACAACCGGCTGCACGTGGGCATGCCCCTCGGGATCGACGCGACGCTCAGGTACGGGCTCGACATTCCGCCGACGGAGTCGATCCGAGAGTCGCAGCTCGCGAGCACCTCCCCCTACAACACGCGCAAGTTCCAGGGACTGCCGCCGACGCCGATCGCGAGCCCGGGCCTCGCCTCGATGCAGGCAGCCGCCCATCCGGCGAAAGTGAAGTACCTCTATTTCGTGCGCAAGCCCGACAAGAAGCACCACTTCTTCACGTCGAGCTACCAGGCTTTCCAGAACTACGCGAACGCGCACGGTTACGGGCCATGATCACCGGTGAGACGCGGCTCGTCGGCTTGCTCGGCGATCCCGTGTCGCACTCGCTCTCGCCGCTTCTTCAGAACGCCGCCTTCGCCGCGCGTGGGCTGGATTGGGCGTACGTGCCACTGGCCGTGACGGCAGAGCAGCTGGCAGACGCGGTCAGGGGACTCGTCGCGCTCGGCTTCGCAGGGGCGAACGTCACGACACCGCACAAGCTCGCGGTCGCGAAGCTCGTCGCAACCGAGGAGGAATCGGTCAACACGCTCGTGATTCGAGCTGGACGCGTGCACGGGTCTTCGACCGACGCCGCAATCCTCGACGGCCTCGAGTTCGAGAGGGCCGCGATCATCGGCGACGGCGGTGCCGCACGGGCGTTCGTAACCGCGCTCCCAGAGGCGAGCCGCTTCTTCCGCCGTGGCGCGTGGCCGCCGGACGTTGCAAACGCCGACCTCGTCGTGAACGCAACGTCGGAGCGCGAGGAGATCGTCGTTCGACTTCGTCCAGATCAGACGCTCGTCGATCTGCCCTATCCGCGCACGGCCACCGCCGAGACCGCCGAGGCCGAGGGCGCGAGGGTGATCGACGGCCTGGAGGTGCTGGTGGCCCAGGGGGCAGCGTCGTTCGAGGCGTGGACCGGGATTTCGGCACCACGTGAGGTCATGCTCGCCACCGTGCGCACCTGACCTGCGTTCGTCCCGGCCTTTACGCTTGCCCATGTGACCCTCGTGCTCAGCACCGCGGGCGAGTCCCACGGCCCTGCGCTGGTCGCAATCGTGACGGGCCTGCCGGCGGGTCTGGCGCTGGATCGGGCTGCAATCGACGCGGATCTGCACCGGCGCCAGCAGGGCTACGGTCGCAGCCCTCGTCAGCAGATCGAGCGCGACGAGATCGAGGTGCTGTCGGGACTTCGTCACGGACGCACGCTCGGAACGCCGCTGGCGCTCGTCGTCCGCAACCGCGATCACGCGAACTGGGAGTGGGGCATGAGCCCCTGGGCGCCGGAGGGAGAGCCCGCCGGGAAAGGAACGAAGCCGGTGACCTTGCCGCGGCCCGGGCATGCCGACCTCGCCGGCTCGCTCAAGTACGGTTTTGACGACGTTCGCGACGCACTCGAGCGGGCGAGCGCACGTCACACAGCGGTCATCGTCGCTGCGGGTTCCATTGCGAAGGCGTTGCTCGGCGAGCTCGGTGTCGAGGTCACAGGTCGTGTGCTGACGCCCGACCTCGAGCAGCGCGTCGATGAGGCGCGCGCAGACCGCGACACGGTCGGCGGTGTCGTCGAGGTGTGCGCGCGCGGCGTGCCCCCGGGCCTCGGCTCGTACGCGACGAAGGACGATCGCCTCGACGCCCGGCTCGCGGCAACGCTGATGGGAACGCAGGCGGTGAAAGGCGTCGAGATCGGTGAGGGCTTCAACCTCGCGACGAAACGTGGCTCCGCCGCGCACGACGAGATCCGTCGAGACGAGCGTGGGCTCTATCGCGAGACGAATCGCGCCGGCGGCATCGAAGGAGGCGTCTCGAACGGCGAGGAGCTCGTCGTTCGCGCCGCGATGAAGCCGCTCCCGACGTTGATGAAGCCGCTCGCATCGGTCGAGTTGCGGACAGGCGAGCCTGCGGAGGCACTCGTCGAGCGGAGCGACACAGCCGCGGTCGAGGCGCTCGCCGTCGTCGCGGAGGCGTGCGTGGCCTGGGAGCTGGCGCGCGCGGCGAAGGAGAAGTTCGGCGGCGACGCACTCGCAGATCTCGTCGCTGCGCACCGCGCCTACCTGGAGCGGATCGACTGGTCACCGAGGTAGGCGCGCTCGGCAAGCACCTCGCGCTCGTCGGCTTCATGGGCGCGGGCAAGTCGACCATCGGTGCAGAGGTGGCCGGGCTCAGCGGCCGCCGCTTCGTCGACCTCGATCGCGAGCTCGAGCACCGTCACGGGCCGATCCCCGAGCTCTTCGAGCGAAGCGAAGCGGACTTTCGCTCCAAAGAAGAAGAGCTTGCGGCCGACGTCCTCGGCTCCGCGCCTCCTGCGGTGATCGCCCTCGGCGGCGGCGCCGTTCTGTCCGATCGGACGCGTGCCCTTTTGCGTGAGCGCGCCCACACGATGTGGGTCGATGTCGACGTCGAAACGGCGTGGGTGCGCGTGCGTGACGGCGACCGTCCGCTGGCCCGCGACGAAACGGCCTTCAAGAGATTGTTCGACGAGCGGCGCTCTCTTTACAGGGACGCCGCCGACGACGTGGTGGTGAGCGTCGAGGACGTGCTACTCGCTGCGCTGCAGATCCGCGTCGGCCGCGGCCTCGTGTCGCGACTCGACGTTCCGCCGCCTTTCGCTGTGATCGCCGACGAGCACGCGCTCGACGTGCACCCGCTCGCGCTCGAGCTCTCTGAGCTGCAGCGCCTGCCCCGCGGCGAAGCAGCCAAGTCCGCGGAGGTGCTCGAGCGGATCTGGAACAACCTCGAGCTGGACCGCAGCGGCACGATCGTCGCGTACGGGGGCGGCTCCACGACCGACATCGCCGGTCTCGCGGCCGCGACGTACCTTCGCGGCGTGCGCTGGCTCGCGGTTCCAACGACTCTGCTCGGGCAGGTCGATGCCGCGATCGGCGGCAAGACCGCGCTCGACCTGTCCGCCGGCAAGAACCTCGTCGGCGCCTTCCACTATCCGGCCGAGGTGATCTCTGACCCGGATCTCCTCTCGACGCTCGACGAGAAACAGCGGCGTGACGGGATGGCGGAGGTCGTCAAGACCGGGCTGCTTTCGGGTCACCCTGTGTGGGAGCTCGAGGAAGAGGCGATGATCCGCGCCTGTGCCGCTTTCAAGGCCGGCGTGTGTCTGGGTGACCCGTTCGACACCGGGGGCCGCGCGATCCTCAACCTTGGCCACACGTTCGCCCACGCGCTCGAGGCCGCGGCCGGCTACGAAGGGCTGACCCATGGAAGGGCGGTCGCACTCGGCCTGCTCGCTGCGCTTCGGCTTTCGGGCAGGCCGACGGATGTGGTCGAAGAGCTGCTTGCACCGAAACCCGTTCGCGTGGATCGCGACCGGGCTTGGGACGCGTTGCAGCGTGACAAGAAGCTGCGCGGCGGCGAGATCCGGCTCGTCTTGCTCGGCGACGGCGGACCGGTGATCGAGACGCGGCCCGCCGCCGAGGTCCGCGCTGCGTTGAACGACCTGATCGCGGACTAGAGTGCGCCGATGCAGGTCGTCGTCCTGAACGGAGCGAATCTCGACGTGCTTGCGCGACGCGATCCGGCCCTCTACGGCGGCCTCTCGCTCTCCGAGCTGGAGACGCGCATCTACGAGTGGGCGTCCGAGCTCGGCTGTCACGTCCGCTGCCGGCAGACGAACCACGAGGGCGAGTACATCGACTGGTGCCATGACGCGCTCGACTGGGCGGACGGAGTCGTCGTCAACCCGGGCGCCTGGACGCATTACTCCTACGCGATCAGAGACGCGCTCGAGCTCTTCGCAGCGCCGATCGTCGAGGTGCATCTGTCGAACGTCGACGAGCGTGAGGAATGGCGCCGCAACTCGGTCATCGCCGAGCTGGCCGCGAAGCGCGTGCTCGGCAAGGGTCCGGACGGTTACCGGGAAGCCCTCGAGTTCATCGTCCAGCACGTTGGGGCGACGACGTGAATCCGCGCATCGAGCGGCTGCGCGAGTCCCTCGAGGAGCCGCTGCTCGTCACGAATCCGGTGAACATCCACTACCTCTTCGGCTTCAAGAGCTCGAACGCGGCGCTGCTCGTCGAGCCCGACCGCGCCCGGCTCTTCACCGACTTTCGCTACTCGGAAGCGGCGCGGGCGGTCGAAGGCGTCGAGTTCGAAGAGACGAAGCGCGCACTGCTCAAGGATCTGGCCGAGCGGTTGTCGGGGCCGGTGGGCTTCGAAGCGGACTTCGTCTCGTACTCCGGGTACGAGACGCTCCGCGCCGGATCGATCGAGCCGATCCCACGGCGTGGCACTCGTCGAGCGGCTGCGCGCGGTCAAGGACGAGGAGGAGCTCGCTGCGATCGCGCGGGCCTGCGAGATCACCGACCGGATGTTCGAGCGGCTGGTCGAGGAGCGCTTCGTCGGCCGCACCGAGCGCGACCTTGCGTGGACCGTCGGACAGCTCTTCCGTGAGGAGGGCGCCGACGCCGTCGCCTTCGAGACGATCGTCGCGTCAGGGCCGAACTCGGCACGTCCGCACAGCCGCGCGACCGACCGTCAGATCGGACGTGGCGAGACCGTCCTGATCGACACGGGTTGCGTCGTCGGCGGCTATGCATCCGACTACACGCGCACGTTCACGACCGGCTTCGTCGACGGTGAGATCAAGCGGGCGTACGCGGTCGTGCTTGCCGCCCAGCAGGCTGGGCTCGATGCGCTTCGCGCCGGGGTCAGAGGCGTGGACGCCGACGCCGCGGCGCGGGAGGTCGTCGACGCGACGGTCTTCGCCGGAACGTTCGGGCACGGTCTCGGGCACGGCCTCGGCCTCGAGATCCACGAGGCGCCGCGGCTCTCGCCCGAATCGACCGACACACTCGAGGCCGGCAACGTGGCCACCGTCGAGCCCGGCATTTACCTGGAAGGACGCGCGGGGATCCGGATCGAGGACAACGTCGTGATCACCGCCGACGGAGTGCGGAACTTCACCGGCTTCCGGAAAGACCTGATCACCGTCGGCTGAGCCTCGCTAGTCTTGGCCGCCGTGGCCGAGACCGTCAACACGAATCAGTTCAAGAACGGCATGCACATCGAGCTCGACGGCGCCTTCTGGCGCATCGTCGAGTTCCAGCACGTGAAGCCCGGTAAGGGCGGCGCTTTCGTGCGCACGAAGCTCAAGGGCCTCGACACCGGCGCGGTCGTCGACCGGACGTTCCGCGCCGGCGAGAAGTTCACCCGCGTACGCACGGAGACGAAGGACATGCAGTACCTCTTCGACTCGGGTGACGAGGTCGTGTTCATGGACACCGACACGTACGAACAGACCGCGCTGCCGCGCGGCACCGTCGAGGATGCGCTGGAGTTCATGCTCCCGTCGAGCTCCGTGCAGATCATGCTCGTCAATGGCGCGGCGACCGGGGTGCAGCTTCCCGCCTCCGTCGAGCTGGCCGTGGCGGAGACCGAGCCGGGCGTAAAGGGCGACACGGTTTCGAACGTGACGAAGCCCGCAACGCTCGAGACCGGTGCGGTCGTGCAGGTTCCGCTCTTCGTGAACCCGGGGGACCGCGTCAAGGTCGACCCGCGCGAGAAGCGCTACATTTCGCGCGCATAGGCGACTTCTTCACGAGCTTCGACGACGCGTGGTCGTTTTTTCTCGCCCGGCGCGAGCCGCTCGAGTGCTTCTACGACCAGTTCCCGACTGACGAGCAAGCGATGTTCGAAGGCTGGATCGTCGAGCCTCCGTCTGACGTGAAGGCTGCTGCCGCCTCGGTGCAAGAGCGGTTGGAGGAGTTCGAGTGGTTGCAGCTCGTCCCCGACCACTTTCTGCACGTTTGGGTGGGCGTTCCGGAACGTCTCGGCACCGCTCCACAGCGGTGGCAGGGGCTCGGTGGATTCGACATCACGTACGGCGGGCCGAACTGCTTTCACAATGCGGTCGTTCTGGAGGTCGCAGCACCGATACGGCAACTCGTGGCAGGCACGAAGAACGATGTGCCGACGTTTCTTCCTCACCTGACGGTTGCAGTGACGCGAGTTGAGCACGAACCTGGAGCGCTACGGGAGATCTTGATCGGTCTCCGCGGGAGCGTGCGCGACCAGCAAACCGTCAGCGAAGCGAAGCTGGTCCGTTTTCCCTCCGCACAGTCGACGTTATTTCAGCCGTGGGCTGTTCTCGAAACCGTGCGTCTAGGCGAGCGCGCGGCCTAACGCGGCCTGAGCGTCTTCGAGCACGGGCTCGCCGTGCGAGACGACAACGAGCTCGATCGGAAGCGCGGCCAGCCGTTCGCGGAGCTCCGGCTTCAGCTCTCGCTCGGCCCACTCACGCTCGCCCGCCGGGAACCAGCGGACGGGCAGCTCGACGCCGCCCTCCGTGCCGATGAGCAGGTCCCCCGCAACGAGCGCGCGCTGGGGCTCGATGAAAAAAAGGGCCTCGACCCAATCCGCGCCGCGCACCACCTCAGCTCGCACACCGGTCGGCAGCTCGCCTTTCTCCTCCGGCCGCCAGAGCGTCGCCTTGTAGCGGTCGAGGACGGTGGCAACGCTCCGTTCGTGCCAGTGAACGGTGAGCAGGACGTGGACCGGGAGGCCGATGCGCTCCACGTCGCGGTCGAGCGCGGCCCAGAACCGTTCTTCCTCATCCTCCGGCACAAGAGGGTCGACCACCACGAGTGCATCGGGGAGCTCCGCGTACACCGAGCCGACCTCGGGACCCCAGTTTTCGGCGTGATCCCACTCGGGATGAGACGCCGTCCAGCGCCATAGTCCCGGCCGCAGCTCTCGGACCTCCATCGTCGGCTAAACCTATCTTGGGACGACGGCGCTAGGCTCCCCGCATGCCGGCGCTCGCCGACACCACCGTCCGGCTGCTCGGACAGGAGCCGCTCGCCGGTCGGCTGCCAACCTCGGAGCAGCTTCGGATCGCGCAGATCCTCGACAAGGCGGGCTTCGCCTACCTCGAGGTCTCCGGCGGCGGCTGCTTCGACAGCGCGGTGCGGCGCGGGGTGGAGAGCCCATGGGAGCGCATCCGCTCCCTGAAGGCGAACGTGAGCACTCCACTCGGCCTGGCCCTGCGCGGACGTTTCCTCGTCGGGTCGCGTCCCGTCGACAACGACTTCATCCGCCGGTTCATCGCCTCCGCCGCCGAGAATGGCATCGACGTCTTCCGGCTGCACGATCCGCTGAACGACGTGTCGAACCTGCGCGAGGCAGCGGATGCAGTCGCGAGGGCAGGCGGCGAGTTCGAGGCAGGCCTCGTCTACAGCCCGGGCCGCACCGGCGAAACCGACCCCTTGATGCAGCAGGCAAGCGAGCTGCCGAACCTCGGTGCGGCGCGCGTCCTCTTGCACGATCCGACCGGCTCGCTGCAACCGCACCGGGCGCACGAGCTCGTCACCGGGCTGCGCGAGGCGACCGGACTCCCGGTGGGGATCTACTGCCAGGGCTCAGGAGGCAACGCGCTCGCGGCCGCCCTCGAGGCAGGCCGCGCGGGCGCGGAGCTGATCGCATGCGCGGTCTTCCCGATCGCACTCACGCTGCACCGGGTCTCCGGCGAATCGCTCGTCGAGGCGCTCGTCGGGCTCGGGCTCGAGTGCGACGTCGACGTCAAGGCGCTCTGGGATGCGTCCGACGTCGTCGACGAGCACATCGGCGACGAGCCGGTGACGCCGCTTGCGCCGCGCATTGCGGTGCGCGCTGCGCAACACGATCTGCCTGCCAGTCTCGTCACCGCACTCGATTCCAGCCTGCGTGCACAGGCGGCAGGCGGCAGGCTCGACGAGACGATCGAAGAGCTGATCCTGATCCGCTCGGAGGTTGGTTGGCCGCCACTCGCGTCGCCGATCGGCCAGGTGCTCGGCTCTCAGGCGCTGCTGAACGTGCTGTCGGCTACTCGTTATTCCGTGGTGGTCGACGAGCTGCGCTCGCTGGTAGCGGGCCACCTTGGCACTCCGCCCGCACCGATCGAGAAGTCGATTCAACGTGCCATCGGTCTGACGGCCGATCCCGACTCGGTCGAAGACACGACGGCGCCGCCGCTGCACGAAGTCCGGGCCCAGGCGGAAGGGCTTGCCTCGAGCGAGGAGGAGCTGCTGCTGCTCGGTCTCTTCGGCGAGGACGCCGAGCCGCTCTTGCGCACCATCCGCGGACGATCGAGCGGCGACGAGTCACTTGCGAGCGGAGGCGTCGACCAGGCTCGCGCCGAACGGATCCGCGAGCTCGTGCGGATCGTCCAGGATACCGGGATCGGCGAGGTCACGATCGAAGAGGCCGGAATGCGCGTCACCGTCCGTCGAACCGAGGAGCGCGAAGCACTCCCAGCCACGGCAGGAGCGCTGCTCGAGCCGGAAGGGCCTGCCAACCTCGCACCGGTCGCGCCCTCGAACGGCATCGTTCGGATCGAGGCTCCGATGGTCGGAACCTTCTACCGCGCGCCACAGCCGGGTGCCCCGCCGTTCGTCGAGGAGGGACAGCCGATCGGCGCGGGGCAGACGGTCTGCATCCTCGAGGCGATGAAGCTCATGAACGAGGTCAAGTCCGACGTCGAGGGAATCGTGCGCGCCATCCACGTCGAGAACGCCCAACCGGTTGAGTTTGGGCAATTGCTTTTCGAGCTGGAGCCGCTGAACGGACGTCCGCTGGACGCGCTCTAACCATGTTCACGCGCGTGCTCGTTGCGAACCGCGGCGAGATTGCGGTGCGTGTGATCCGCGCGCTGCACGAGCTCGACGTCGAGGCGGTCGCCGTCTACTCCACGGCCGATGCCGGCGCGCTGCACACGCGCCTCGCCGACCGCGCGGTTTGCATCGGACCGCCCTCCGCGACCGAGAGCTATCTGAACGTCGCGTCGGTGATCGCCGCGGGCGAGACCACCGGCTGCGACGCCGTGCATCCCGGCTACGGATTCCTCTCCGAGAACCCGAACTTCGTGCGCGCCTGCGAGGACAACGATCTCGTCTTCGTCGGGCCCGACGCAGACGTGATGGTGCGGATGGGCGACAAGGTTGAGGCGAAGCGGGAGCTGGCGCAGGCGGGGCTTCCCCTCGTCCCGGGGACGGAAGCCGTCGCGGCGGCCGAGGCTCGCAGTGCCGCGGACGAGATCGGCTATCCCGTGCTGCTGAAGGCCTCGGCCGGCGGAGGTGGCAAGGGTATGCGACTCGTCGAGCGGGCTGAAGATCTCGACGATGCCTTTGCACGCGCCGGTGCCGAGGCGCTGGCGGCATTCGGCGACGGAACGCTCTACCTCGAGAAGCTGATCACGCCGGCACGGCATGTGGAGGTTCAGGTTCTCTGCGATGCCGACGGCGGCGTGCTCACGCTCGGAGAGCGCGAGTGCTCGATTCAGCGGCGGCACCAGAAACTGATCGAGGAGTCCCCGTCGCCTGCGCTGGACGAGGCGACGCGCGAGGCGATGGAGACGGGCGTGGCGCAGGCCTGCCGCTCGATCTCGTATCTCAACGCCGGCACGTTCGAGTTTCTGCTGGCCCCCGACGGCTCGTACTACTTCATCGAGCTGAACGCACGCTTGCAAGTCGAGCATCCGGTCACCGAGCTCGTGACCGGTATCGACATCGTGCGCGAGCAGTTGAAGATCGCAGCCGGCGAGCAGCTGCGCGAAACGGGTCGCGCGCCGCGCCGCGGGCACTCGATCGAGGTCCGCATCAACGCCGAAGATCCGGCACGAGGGTTCGCGCCCGCGCCGGGCGTGATCGAACGGTTCCGACCTCCGCTCGGGCCCGGAGTCCGCCTGGATACGCACGTCGAGGAAGGCTCGGTCGTCTCGCCCTACTACGACTCCCTGATCGGCAAACTGATCGTGTGGGACGACGACCGGCCGGCGGCGATCGAACGCGCGCTCCGCGCCTTGTCCGAGCTCGAGATCCGCGGCCTGCCGACGACGCGCGAGGCGGCGACCGAAATTCTGGCCAGTGAGACATTCCGAAGCGGCCGGTATTCGACGAGCTTCCTCGACGAGACCACGCTGGCCGCAGTCGGTTCCGCATGAGCTACGTCGTCGAGGAAAGAGCAGGAACGATCACGGTGACACCTGCCGCGCTGGCCGAGCTCGTGATCAAGGCCGCCGAGACCGTGGACGGTGCCCGTGTCCGCCGTGGACGCCGACGCCTCGACGTCGACCTGTCAAACGGCGACGCGCGCGTGCGACTCGAGTTGGTCGCGCGCTACGGGACGGTGCTGCCCGCGGTTGCCCGCGAGGTCCAGGCGAAAGTGTCGGAGGCGCTCGCCACGATCTGCGCCGTCCCGGTGGCTGCCGTCGACGTTGCCGTGGAGGGAGTCGAGTGAGCGGCGGCCGGCGCGCGGCAAGGCGGACCGCGCTCTTCCTGCTCTACCAGTGGGACGTGACCGGCCAGCCCCTCGCCTCGCTGTACGAGGGTGAGGTGGATCCGTTCGCACGGGAAACCGCGGAGGCCGTCGCCGCCAACGCCGTGGACTACGACCGGCGCATCACCGAAGCGGCCGAGGGCTGGACGGCGGACCGGTTGGGGGCAATCGAGCGCAACATCCTTCGCGTGGCGTTGTACGAGCTTGATGGCGATGAGGTCCCGCTGGAGGTGTCCATCGACGAGGCGGTCAATCTGGCAAAGCGCTACGCAACCGACGATGCTGCACGGTTGGTGAACGGCATTCTTGGACGGATCGTGAGGGAACAGGTCTCGTGAGCGCAGAAGACTCACTCGCCCGAGCCGAAGAGCTGCTTGCGCGGCTCGAGAAGACGCGCGCCGAGCTCGAACGGTTGACCCAGGCGGACGAGGCGGACAAGGCGCTCGACGTCCTTACGGAGCTGGCCGAGCTGAGCAAGGCGATCGAGGACGAGCTTCAGCAGGCGAAGCGCAACGCCGAGGCCGATGCAGAGCCCTGACAATTTGCGGGAGCTCGTCGAGAGCTATCTCGCAGAGCTCGCGCTGACACCGGAGCTGCACGGACAGGCGGACTCGGTCCGTTACGCCCTCGTCGGCGGCAAGCGCGTTCGGGCGGTGATCTGCCTCGCGACCATCGAAGCGGCAGGCGCGGACGCGGAGACCGGCTTGCCGGCAGCCGCCGCGCTCGAGCTCGTCCACGCGTTCTCGCTCGTCCACGACGATCTGCCGTCGCTCGACAACGACGCCGAGCGCAGGGGCCGGCCCTCCGTCTGGGCGGAGCACGGTGAGGCCGTTGCGGTACTCGCGGGCGACGCACTGCTCGCCGAGGCGTTCCGGCTCGCGCTGTCGTATCCGTTCCCCGAGGTGGGGCGGGAGCTCGCGCAGGCGACGCTCGGCATGATCGGTGGCCAGTACCTGGACATCACAGGTTCTGCGCCAGACGAGGCGACGCTGCACAGGCTCAAGACGGGCTGCCTTTTCGGCGCGTCCGTCGGTACGGCCCTCTGGGCGGCGCGCGTGCCCGAGCGCGACCAGGCGCCCTGGCGGGCGTTCGGCGACGAGCTCGGCCTCCTGTTCCAGATCGTCGACGACATTCTCGACGGCGACGGCTACGTGCTTGCGCACGGAGAGACAGGCGCCCGCGAGCTGGCGGATGAAGCCGCCTTGCGTGCACGCGAACGACTCGCGGCGGTTCCGGCCAACACGTCGACGCTGGTCGACATCGTCGACGGCCTGGCGACGCGCACGTCGTGACGTGAAGAAGCGGCTCGACGTGCTGCTCGTCGAGCGCGGGCTGGCCGAGTCGCGCACGCAAGCGCAGGCGCTCGTGATGGCGGGGCGCGTTCCCGGCTACGAAAAGCCGGGGATGCAGGTTGACGAAACCGCGGTGCTGCAGGTCTCGGCCCTGCCTCGGTACGTGTCGCGCGGAGGCGACAAGCTCGCGAATGCACTCGACGCATTCGAGATCGATCCGGCCGGACGCGACTGCCTCGACGTCGGCGCTTCTACAGGCGGCTTCACGGATGTGTTGTTGCAGCGCGGCGCCGCCCGAGTTGCAGCCGTCGACGTCGGCTACGGACAGCTGCACGAACGCTTGCGCGCCGATCCGCGAGTGACCGTCTTCGAGCGGACGAACGCGCGAGAGCTGACGAGCCTACCGTTCAAACCGAGTCTCGTCGTGTGCGACGTGTCCTTCATCGCCGTTCGGGTTGCTCTGCCTGCGCCGCTCGCGCTCGCGCAGCCCGGCTGGGAAGCGGTCGTGCTCGTGAAGCCGCAGTTCGAGGCCGGGCGAGCGGAGGTCGGCAAGGGCGGAGTCGTGCGCGACCCGGAGGTACGGCGGCGCGTGGTTCGTGACGTTGCGGACGCGGCGCTCGGCTGGGGGGCGGAGACCGCGGGGGCCGTAGACTCCGGTGTACCGGGGCCGAAAGGGAACCGGGAAGTGTTTCTCCACCTCGTTCACCGTGAGCACCCGCAGCTCCCCGATGACATCGACGACAGAATCGCGGCAGCGATCGTCTGAGCCCATCCGACGAGCCGCCGTGATCACGCACGGCAAGCCGGCGACAATCGGGCCGGCGCTCGAACGCCTGGAGAAGGTTGCGCGCGAAGCCGATGTGGAGCTGCTGCTTCCAGGCGAAGAGGTGGAGAAGCACGGTGTCGGCGAAGCAGAGCACGACCTGACGGGCGCCGACATCGCCGTCGTGCTCGGCGGGGACGGCACGATGTTGCGTGCGCTACAGCGTTTTCTCGGAACCGACATTCCCGTGCTCGGCGTGAACTTCGGCCGAGTGGGGTTCCTCGCGTCCGTGCCGCCGAACGAGCTCGAGTCCGGTCTCGCGCGTGTCTTCTCCGGCGACTATCGCGTCGTGCACTTGACGACGCTGGAGGTCGAGGCCGCGGGCGTCCACGGCGCCGCCGTGAACGACGTCGTGGTGCTCAGCTCGCTTCGCGGCCGAATGGTCGAGCTCGCGTGGGCACTGGGCGGCGAGGACATGGGTGTCCAGCCGTGCGACGGGATGATCTGTGCGAGCCCCTCCGGCTCGACTGCGTACAACCTTTCGAACGGCGGCCCCGTGTTGGCTCGCGGGCTCGACGCGATGGTCGTCACATTCATCGCGCCGCACTCGCTCCACGCCCGCCCGATCGTGGTGCCGCGCGGGATCGAGCTGGAGATTCGCAACGAGACGCCCGACGTGGACGTCACCGTGCTCGTCGACGGGCACCCGGTGACCGACATCGGGCATGGCTCTCCGATCACCATCCGCCTCGGCGAGCAGCGCAGCCACCTCGGGACGCTCCCGGAGGCGACCTTCTTCAAGCGCTACCGCGAGACCTTCGGCTCCTAGCCTTCGGCGCGCTTTCGGCACAGACGCGCGTGGGGCTCCCCTCTAGGCTCGAGGCCATGGGGAGGGAGGTGGGGTGTCCCGGAGCAAGACGCGTGTACCTCTAAGGGCCGTGGGAGTCCTGGACGATGGTGCCGCGCCGCCAGGGCACCTACCATCCTGGCGGCACCATGCTTCGCCGTCTCCGCATCGAGAACCTCGTTCTGATCCACGAGGCCGACCTCGTGCTGGCCCCTGGGCTGAACGCCATCACCGGCGAGACCGGCGCGGGGAAGACCATCCTCGCCCAGGCGATCGGGCTCCTGCTCGGGGCCAAAGGAGATTCGGCCTACATCGGGCCGGACGGGGCCGAGGCGTACGTCGAGGCCGAGCTCGATCTTCCGGCCGGCCTGCTCGACGAGGAAGAGCTCGCCTCGCTCGCCGATCTTCGGCCTGAGGACGAGGAGGGGCTGATGCTGGCGCGGCGCGTCTTTCCCGACGGGCGAACGCGCGCCTACGCGTGGGGGCGGGGTGCGGCTCGCGAAGATCTTGCTGCCGCGGGCGAGCGACTGATCGCGATGTCCGGGCAGTTCGAGCAGCGGCGTTTGTCTCGGCCGTCGTACCAGCTCGATGTGCTCGACTCGTTCGTCGGCGCCGACCAGCTGCGCCGGCGGACCGAGGCTCGGATCGCCTGGCGCGAGCTGCTCGCAGCACGACACCGACACGAGGAGCTCGAGCAGGGCGCCGCCGCGGCGGAAGCGCGGCTCGCCGAGCTGCGCGCGCTCGTCGAAGACACCTCAGGCTTCGAAGCCGACACCGAAGAGACGCTCCGCGCAGAGCGGGAGCGGCTCCGCCACGTGACCGAGCTCGCGGAAGGAGCAGCGGCTGCCGCCGAGGCGCTTGCGCCCGACGACGGTGAAGGCGCTGCGGGGCTCGTTGCCGCCGCCGAGCGGGCCGTGTCGCCGCTCGAGAGCCTGGCGCCCGACCTGGCGCGCGCGGGCGACGAGCTTCGCGACGCAGAGCTGCGCCTGCGGGAGACCGCGAGCGAGCTCCGTGGCTTCCTGACGACGCTCGAGGCCGAGCCGGGGCGGCTCGAGACGCTCGAGTCCGAGCTCGACCGCATCGCAGACGCGAAACGCCGGTTCCGCGTGTCCTCGTACGACGAGCTGCTCGGCCGAGCGGCGGCGGCCCGCGCAGAGCTCGAGGCGCTCGACGAAGGCTTCGACCCCGCCGCCGCTGCAGCCGAGGCGCTCGCGGTCGCCGAGCGGAACGTGCGCCGGCTCTCCGGCGAGCTCCACGACGCCCGGCACGAGGCGGCCGGCCGTTTCGCCAAAGCCGTGGCGGCAGAGCTGGCCGGGATCGGGATGGGCGAGGGCCAGTTCGTCGCCCGAGTGACGGAGCGCGACACCGGCTCGACGGGATCCGACGAAGTGATCTTTCTGATTCGCCCGAACAGCGGCCTGCCACTCGGTCCGGTTGCCGAGACTGCGTCCGGCGGTGAGCTCTCGCGCATCGCGCTCGCGATTGCAGCGGTCGCCGGCGGCCAGACGATGGTCTTCGACGAGATCGACGCAGGCATCGGCGGCGAGACCGCGCACCGTGTTGCGGAGACGTTGAAGCGGCTTGCCGATCGTGGTGCCCAGGTCGTGACGATCACCCACTTGCCACAGATCGCGAGCGTCGCCGACCGTCACTTCCGCGTCGAGAAGATCCCAGGAGATCCCACGCACACGCGCATCGAGCAGCTCGGCGACGCCGAGCGACGCGACGAGCTGCAGCGGATGCTCGGCGGCAGCGAGTTCCTCTCGAGCCTGACGACATGAGCTTCATCGAGCTGACCGGGCACGCCAAGCTCGACCGCCGGACGAAGAATCTCGTGAAGCGGCTTTCGGCCGACGACATCGCGATCATCGATCACACCGACCTCGACCGCGTGTCGGCTGAAGCGTTGCTCGAGTCCGGCGTCCGCGTCGTCGTCAATATCGGCGAGTCGCAGTCAGGCCGGTTCCCGAACCCGGGGCCTCTCGCACTCGTCCGCGGCGGCATCCGCCTGATCGAAGTGGACGGCGCAGAGCTGTTCGACAACGTGCACGAGGGCGAGCTCTTGACCGTGCGCGGCGCGGGGCTCTACCGCAACGGCTCATGCCTTGCTGCCGGCCGGGTGCTCGAAGAACCGGAGCTGGAACGGGCGCTCGCCGAACAGCGAGGTCGTGTCACCGAAGCGCTCGAGGCGTTCGCCGAGAACACGATGCGCTATCTGCGCGAAGAGGGGAAGCTGCTCGCCGAGGGGATCGACTTCCCGCCGCTGACGACACGGTTTCGCGACCGCCATGCCCTCGTCGTCGCGCGCGGGCCCGGCTACAAGCGTGACCTGCGCATGGTCCGGCCGTACATTCGGGACTTCAAGCCGGTGCTGATCGCCGTCGACGGCGGCGCGGATGCGCTGCTCGAGGCCGGCTACAAGCCGGACGTCATCGTCGGGGACATGGACTCCGTTTCCGACGATGCTCTGCGCTCCGGTGCGGAGCTTCTCGTGCACGGCTACCGCGACGGCGCGGCTCCCGGTGAGGAGCGTGCGCAGCAGCTCGGCGTTCCGTACGGGGTGGTCAAGGCGACCGGGATCAGCGAAGACATCGCGCTCCTGCTCGCGTACGAGCGCGGATCAGATCTGATCGTGGCGGTCGGCACGCATTTCAACCTGATCGAGTTCCTCGAGCGAAACCGTGCGGGCATGTCCTCCACGTTCATCACGCGCCTGAAAGTGGGGGAGATCTTGATCGACGCGAAGGGCGTCTCGCGGCTTGCGAGCCGGCAAGTCGGGCTCTGGCCGCTCGTCTGGTTCACGATCGCCGGACTGCTCGCGATCGCAGTCGCAATCAGCGTCTCGCCGACGCTTCGCCACCTGATCGAATACCTCGCCTTGCGCCTGCGCGACTTGCTCGGGATCGGCTGAAACTACTCTTCACGCATGCCTCGAGCCTCGGCCTCGCGAGAGCTGCTCGCGTCACGCGAAGACGTCTGGGCGTTCATCGCCGAGCCGCATCACTTTCCGGACTGGTGGCCCGGCGTCGGGGGCGTCGAGCCTGGACGACGCGGGCTCGTCGAAGGCGCTCGCTGGCAGCTGCACGGAATTGACCGGCCGACCTTTGCGCGGCGGGCCGCCTCGAGCGGCATGCTGCTCGTGCGGGCTGCCCGCCGGCCTGAACGCTTTGCCTGGACACTCACCGGCGATCATCTGGACGCAGAGCTGCAATTGGACGAGCGCGAGCCGCAACGAACGCTTGCGACGCTCGTGATCGAGGCGCCGTGGCTCTACGGCTTCAGCCGGGCGTTGCCTCGAAGGGCGCTGACCCGGCTGCATGCCTTGTGCCAGACTGGCGCACAGCTCTAACCGGCTCGCCCTCTCATGTTCGATCTCCGCTACCACGTCGCGTCCCTTGCTGCGGTCTTCTTCGCGCTCGTCATTGGCATCCTCGTCGGTGTGGCGCTCGCGTCGCACGGCCTCGGCAACACCGAGCGCAACCGCCTCGAAGAAGACCTGCGCCGAGCAGAAAGCCAGAGCGAGTCCCTGAACACCACGGTCGACGCGCTCACGAAGAGGGGGAAGTCCGAGCACGCGTACGTCGAAGCGACGTACAAGAACGTCATGGCGAATCGGTTGAAGGGAAAGAAGATCGCGTTGCTGTTCGTCGGCTCGGCCGACAGCCACATGCGCGCCTTCGTGGCGCGGGCCCTCGCCGACGCGGGCGCAGGCCAGCCACTCCGCATTCGTGCGCTCAGCGTTCCGATCGACGCGACGAAGCTCGAGCAGCGTCTGGCCAAGCATCCGGCGCTCGCCGAGTACCAGGGTGTCGACCAGCTGAAGAATCTCGGGCACGCGTTGGGACAGGAATTCGTCGTGGGGACCGAGACGCCGCTGTGGAGCGCGCTGCAGAACCTGATCGTCGAGGAAACGGTCGGGCCTGCCAAGCGTCCGGTCGACGGCGTCGTGATCGTGCGGACCGTCGAACCGCAGAACGATCCAACCGCCTCGTTTCTCCAGGGGCTCTATGCGGGTCTCGCGGACGCCGGCGTCCCCGCTGTCGGCGCCGAGCAGAGCTCGGATGACGCGTCGGTGATCGGCGTGTTCAAGAACGCAGGCCTGTCGACCGTGGACGACATCGAAACGCCGATCGGGAGGTTCGCCCTCGTCGCGCTCCTCTCGGATCAGCTGTTGAAGGGCAGCTACGGAACGAAGGACTCGGCGCAGGCGCCGCTGCCGACACCCATCGCCCCGGTCACGGCGACGGCGGGTGGATGACGCGCTGACGATCCTCATCGCCGCGCGCGACGAGGAGGCTGCAATCGGCGAGACCGTGACGGCGCTACGCCGCGAGTTTCCCGCGGCCGAGGTGATCGTCGCCGACGACGGCTCGCAGGACCGAACCGCTGACCTCGCAGAAGAGGCAGGCGCCGTCGTGCTGCGCCTGCCGCGCCGTGGCAAGGGTCAGGCACTTTCGGCAGGGGAGCGCGCGGCTCCCCCGGGAACACTTCTGCTCTGCGACGCCGATCTCTCCGGCGAGCTCGCGCAGCTGCTCGGCGGCGAGGCGGATCTCACGATCGCGGCGTTCACCGAGAAGACCGGAGGCGGCTTCGGCATCGCGAAGCGCGCCGCTCGGGACCTGATCGAGCTTCTGGCCGGTGTGGAGACGCGCGAACCGCTGTCCGGGCAGCGCGCGCTCTCGCCGGCCGCGCGAGCCGCGACGTTTCCCGTCGCCGCCGGGTTCGGCTGCGAGGTGCGGATGACGATCGATGCGGCGAGAGCCGGGCTTCGCGTCCATGAGGTCGGCCTCCGCTCTGAGCCATCGCGACACCGGTCGAAACCTGCGCGGCTTCGTCCACCGCGGCCGTCAGCTGCGGGACGTCCTCTATGCCTGCGGCCCGCTCGGCGTCAACTTCCGTGGGTTGCGCCTTCCCCTCGTCGGCTGGAAGGTGGGGGTGACGAGCGGGCGGGCGGTGGCGGCCGTGGCGGCGCTCGGCCTGGCCGACGATCTCTGGAGCGGGCCCGAGCGCGGCTTTCGGGCCCACCTCCGCAGCGGGCGAACGACAGGGGTGCTGAAGCTCGTCGGCATTCCGCTCGTCGGCCTGCTCGCCACGCGTCGGATCTCAGGGGGACTCCTCGTCGGCCTCGCGGCGAACGTTCTCAACCAGCTCGACACGAAACCTGGCCGCGCCCTCAAGGCGTACCTCGCCGCCGCCCTCGTCCTCGACGCCCCGGTCGGCGTCGCCGTCCTGCTCCTTCCCTACGATCTCCGCGAGATGGCGATGCTCGGGGACGGGGGGTCGAACGCGCTGGGCGCCCTGCTAGGCTTGAATTCCGTGAAGCGATTCACGGGACGAGGTCAATGGGTTGCGATCGGCGCCCTTGCCGGCCTCACCATTCTCGGCGAGCGACGATCCATCGGCGCGTTCATCGAACGCACGCCTGGTCTCGCCTCGATCGACCGCCTGGGTCGCGCATGAGCTCCGGCGGCAACCCGACGAAGTACGTCTTCGTCACGGGCGGTGTCGTCTCGGCTCTCGGGAAGGGCATCGTCGCCGCCTCACTCGGCAGGCTGCTGAAGGCGCGCGGGCTGCGCGTCCAGGCCCAGAAGTTCGATCCGTACCTGAACGTCGATCCCGGAACGATGAGCCCGTTCCAGCACGGCGAGGTCTTCGTCACGGAAGACGGCGCCGAGACGGATCTCGACATCGGCCACTACGAGCGCTTCATCGACGAGAACCTCACCCGCGCGGCGAGTCACACCGCCGGCGCGATCTGGGACTCGGTGCTGCGCAAGGAACGCAAGGGTGAATTCCTCGGCGCGACGGTCCAGGTGATCCCGCACATCACGAACGAGATCAAGTCGCGGATTCGCGCAAGCGCGATCTCCACCCCAACGGACGTTGTGATCAGCGAGATCGGCGGGACTGTGGGCGACATCGAGTCGCTGCCGTTCCTCGAGGCGATCCGGCAGTTCCGCCGTGAAGTCGGTCCCGAGAACGTGCTCTACCTGCACGTCACGCTCGTGCCGTTCCTCGAAGCCGCCGGCGAGCTGAAGACGAAGCCGACGCAGCACTCCGTGAACGAGTTGCGTCGCATCGGTATCCACCCGGACATCGTCGTCTGCCGTTCGCACGAAGAGCTCTCCGCCGACATCCGCGAGAAGATCGCGCTCTTCGCAGACGTCGAGCCGGAGGCGGTCATCGCGTGCCCCGACGTCTCCGACGTCTACCTCGTGCCCTCCCGGTTGAAAGGCGAGGGGCTCGACCGCCTCGTCGGCGAGAAGCTGCGACTGCCGGAAGGCGAGGCCGACCTGGGCGACTGGCTCGACCTGAACGAGCGAATTCAGCGGAGCGAGGAAGTCGTCGAGATCGCGCTCGTCGGCAAGTACGTCAAGCTGCAGGACGCGTACCTGTCGGTGCACGAGGCGCTGAAACACGCGGGCGCGCACCAGGGCGCGACCGTCAGTGTGCGCTGGGTCGACGCCGAGGGAATGTCCGTCGAGGAGGCGACGGATCTCCTCGAGCAGGTCGACGGCGTGCTCGTGCCTGGCGGGTTCGGCTCGCGCGGCTGGGAAGGAAAGATCCTCGCCTGCCGCATTGCCCGCGAACGTCAGATCCCGTATCTGGGCATCTGCCTCGGCATGCACGTCGCCGTTTCCGAGTTTGCACGCCATGTGCTCGGGCTCGACGGTGCGAACTCCACCGAGATGGATCCGGAGACGCCCCATCCCGTGATCGACCTCTTGCCCGAGCAAAAGGAGATCGAGGATCTCGGCGGGACGATGAGGCTCGGCGCGCAGGCGGTCGAGCTCGTCGAGGGGACCCGCGCGCAGGAGGCATACGGCGAGCCGGTAATCCACGAGCGCCACCGCCACCGTTACGAAGTCAACAACCACTACCGGCCCGCCCTCGTCGAGGCCGGCCTCGTCGTTTCGGGGACGTTCCAGGCAGGCCGGCTCGTGGAGATCGTCGAGCTTCCGGATCACCCCTGGTTCGTGGCGAGCCAGTTCCACCCCGAGTTCAAGTCACGGCCCACGCGGCCCGCACCGCTTTTCCGCGAGTTCGTAGGCGCCGCGCTCGAACGCTCGCGGGAGCGTTCGGCGGTCGGCGCAGCCTCCGCTTAAGATCGCCCGATGGCCGCCGAGGTCGTCGACCTCTTCACCGAGCTTGCAGCGCTCCCGAGTCCTCCTGGGGACGAGCGCGCAGTCGCGGACGCCGTCGGCCGCTATCTCCGCGATCTCGGCCTGACGGTCGACGAAGACGACGCCGGCGAGAAAGTCGGCTCGAACATCGGGAACCTCTACTGCCGGCTCCCGCCGACGGGCGGCGGCAGCCCCATCTTCCTCTGCGCGCATCTCGACACCGTGCCGCCGACCGGGCCGATCGAGCCTGTGATCGGCGACGACGGCGTGATCAGAAACGCGGCCGGAACGATCCTCGGCGCCGACAACAAGTCCGCAGTCGCGGCGATGCTCGAGGGTGCGCGGCGGGTGCTCGCCGAGAACCGGCCGCACGGCGGGATCGAGCTGCTGTTCACACCGAAGGAGGAAGTCGGGCTGCTCGGCGCGGCCGCGTTCGACCACGAGCGCCTGCACGCGCGGCTCGGCTACGTCTACGACCAGGCGGCGCCGATCGGCGAGGTGATTCTCGGCGCGCCGTTCTCGCGCGCCATGCAGATTCGGTTCCACGGGCGCGCGGCGCATTCCGGCATGTATCCGGAGGAGGGGAGGTCTGCCGTCGCAGCGGCGGCCCGGGCGATCTCCGACCTCCGCCTGGGCCGGGTCGACGAGGAGACCACCGCGAACGTCGGGATCATCCAGGGCGGCACGGCCGGGAACATCATCCCCGAGTGGTGCACGCTCGACGCCGAGGCGCGCTCGCACAGCGAGCGCAAGCTCGAAGAGCTCGTGCAGGAGATGGTCGACGCGTTCTCGTTCGCGGCCGGCCTCGAAGACTGTGAAGTCGAGACGAAGGTGTCCAAGAGCTACAAGGGCTATCGCTTCAAGGAGGACGATCCGGTGGTGCGGATCGCGCACGACGCGCTCGAGCGGAGCGGCTATTCGCCCGCGTACGGTTTGAGCGGCGGCGCGGCCGATGCGAACGTCTTCAATGAACGCGGCCTCGCCTGTCTCAATCTTGCGAACGGGATGCAGGACATCCACACGTCTGACGAGCGCATCACCGTCGAGGATCTCGAGGGCATGGTCGAAGTGACGCTCGCCCTCGTCGACGTCGCTCGAGATGCTGACGCTTAGACGCGGTCGCGTCACTGCGGTCGCGGAAGAGCTCGAAGGGCTCGCACGCCTCGAGGTCGACGGTCGTCCGTGCATCGCGTACCCGCGGCTGACGGGGCCTGTCGCAGTCGGCGACGAGGTCATCGTCAACACGCAGGCGCTCGAGCTCAAGCTCGGCTCAGGAGGCTTCGACGTGCTCTACGTCAACCTCACGCGTGGGCTGGAGCTGGCGGTGGAACCCGATGCGCACGTGATGAAGCTCCCGTACGCGCCCGGGCAGGTCGCTCGGCGCCACGCAGAGGAGGGACGCACGCTGCCGGACACGCTGGACGGGATGCCCGTTGTCTGCTGTTCGTTGCACAGCCAGGTCGCGCCGGTCTGCGCTGCGATCGGCACCGATATGCGCATCGCTTACGTGCAGTTTCCGGGCGGCGCGCTGCCGGTCTCGCTCTCCGAAGCGCTCCGCGATCTGCGTGAGCGCGAGTACCTCCAGACGACGATCGCCGTAGGTGCCTGTCTCGACGCGGAGGTCGAGTGCGTCTCGGTTGCGTCCGCTCTGCTCTGGGCCGCCGCTGAGGGCTACGACGCGGCCGTGTGCGCGATCGGCCCCGGCATCGTCGGCACCGGCTCGGCGTTCGGGCACGGCGGGGTCGCGGCAGCCGAGGCGGCGAACGTCACACACGCCCTCGGCGGATTCCCCGTTGTCGCAATCCGCGCCTCCGCGGCCGACGAGCGTGAACGCCATCGAGGCGGATCGCACCACGCGCGCGCTGTGCTTCGCCTCTGCCTGGGTGAGATCGTTGCGGCCTGGCCGCAGGGCTACGACGCCCCCGAGTGGCTCGATTCACGAGAGGACGTGGACGTCGACGGTTGGGAAGACGCCTGCGCTGAGCTGCCGCTCGCCCACATGGGGCGCGGGCCGAAAGACGATCCACTCTTCTTCGCGGCAGCGTTTGCCGCTGGCCGGGTCGCCAGGAACCGCATCGGCTGATGGAGGAGCGTCGCCTCGGTCCCGTGGTGGGGCTCGGAACCTGGAACACCTTCGACTCCGACGAACGCAGCGCCCACACGGTCGTCGACGCGGCACTCGAGGCCGGCTGCCGGGTCTTCGACTCCTCGCCGATGTACCACGGCGCGGAGGCATCGCTCGGCGCTGCACTCTCCGCGCGGAGAGCGGATGCCACAGTTGCGACGAAGATCTGGGCGGGGAGCGTCGAGGAGGGCCGGGAGCAGTACCGGCGCCAGCAGGAGTGGTTCGGCCGCATCGAGATCGAGCAGATCCACAACCTCCTCGCGTGGCAGGAACAGCTCGCGTGGCTCGAGCGCGAGCGAGACGAAGGCCGGATCGACCGCCTCGGTGTTACGCACTACTCGCCGAGCGCGTTCGGCGAGCTCGCCCGTGCGCTGCGCACGGGACGCTTGGACACGGTCCAGGTGCCGCTCAATCCCCACGAGCGCGAATGCGAGCGTGAGCTGCTACCGCTAGCGGCCGAGCTCGGAGTCGCGGTGATCGTCATGCGACCGCTCGGCGAGGGCGGTCTCGTCGGCCGAACGGTGCCTGCGGATGCGCTCGCGGAGTTGGGGGTCGACTCGTGGCCGCAAGCGCTGCTGAAGTGGACGCTGTCCGACGAGCGCGTCGACGTCGTCATTCCCGCTTCGCGCAATCCGGAGCACGTTCGCGCGAACGCCGCGGCGGGATCGCCGCCGTGGTTCGACGCGGAGCAGCGTCAACTCGTGGAGCGCCTCCTGTCGTGAAACCCGATTCCTCCGAGCTCGTCTACGACGGCAAGCTGATCGGCGTGACGGTCGAGCGTTGGGGCGAGCACGAGCGGGAGATCGTCGAGCACCCGGGGGCGGTTGCGATCGTCGCGATCGACAACCGCCAGCGGCTCACGCTCGTCCGCCAGCGGCGCGAAGCCGTTCGCAGCGCGTTGCTGGAGCTTCCCGCCGGCACGCTCGAAGATGGCGAGGCGCCGCTCGACTGTGCGCGCCGCGAGCTGCGGGAGGAGACGGGCCTGACGGGCGGACGCTGGCGCGAGTCGGCGTGCTTCTACACGACGCCGGGCTTCTGCCGCGAGCGGATGCACCTCTTCTTCGCAGAGCACGTCGAGCCGGGGGCGTCGAGCCCCGAGGCCGACGAGGAGCTCGAGCTCGTCCACTGGCCGGTGCGCGAGATCGCCGCGAGGATCAGCACGATCGAGGACGCGAAGACGCTCGCGGGGCTGCTCCTCTACTTGCAAGGGGGGAACGCGCACAAGGTAGGGTGACGGCCCCTTGAACATCGGTGTCGCCAAGGAGATCAAGTCCGACGAATATCGCGTCGCGCTCACGCCCGCGGGCGCGCGCGAGCTCGGCCAGCGTGGCCACGAGGTCATCGTCGAAACCGGTGCGGGGGACGGGAGCTCGTTCACCGATGCGGCGTACGAAGCCGCCGGCGCGCGCATCGCCTCCGTCGACGAGGTCTGGGCGGACGCCGAGTTGCTGCTCAAGGTCAAGGAGCCAATCGAGCCCGAGTACGGCCGGCTGCGCGAAGGACTCGTGCTCTTCACCTATCTGCACATCGCGGCCGACGAGCCGCTCACGCGCGCTTTGCTGGACAGCGGCATCAGGGCCGTCGCCTACGAGACGGTCGAGACCGACTCCGGCGGACTGCCGCTGCTCGCGCCGATGAGCGAGATCGCGGGGCGGCTCGCGGCGCAGGCCGGTGCGTACTTCCTGGAGAAGCCGCTCGGTGGCCGCGGCCTGCTCCTCGGCGGCGTTCCCGGGGTCGCTCCGGGACGCGTCGTCGTGATCGGCGGTGGCATGGTCGGCTACAACGCGGCGGTGATCGCGATCGGGCTCGGCGCCAATGTCACGATCCTCGAGCGCTCGATCGACCGGATGCGCCACCTCGAAGAGATTCTCTCCGGACGCGTGAGCCTGGTCATGTCCTCGACTTTGCAGATCGAGGAATCCGTGAGCGAGGCAGACGTCGTCATCGGTGCCGTGTTGATCCCGGGCGCCGTCGCGCCGAAGTTGATCACGCGAGAGATGGTCGCGGGCATGAAGGAGGGCGCAGTTCTCGCCGACGTCGCGATCGACCAGGGCGGTTGCGCCGAGACGTCACATCCGACGACGCACAGCGAGCCCGTTTACACGGTCGAGGGAGTGACGCACTACTGCGTGGCGAACATGCCCGGCGCCGTTCCGATCACGTCGACCAAGGCTCTGACCAACGCAACGCTGCCGTACGTCGAGGCGATCGCGACCTACGGGCTCGCCGAAGCGGTCGCCCGCGATCCAGCGCTCGCGCGCGGCGTGAACACGGTCGACGGCAAGCTCACCTATGAAGCCGTCGCCGAAGCGCACGGGATCGAGTACCAGCCGCTCGAAGACGTGCTGTCTGTGTCCGCGGTCTAAGCGGTCGGCTTCTTCGCGGGCGAGAGCCTCACGACGAGCCACGTGATCGCGGCGGCCAGGCTGATCACGAAGGCGCAGAACACGATCATGCCGAGCAATCCGAGGACGTTCATCATCGCCGACCTAGAATAGCCGCATGCCCAGGGCCTGTGTGATCGTGCTGGATGCCGTGGGAGCCGGGGCGCTGCCGGATGCCGAGGAGTACGGCGACGTCGGCTCCGACACGCTCGGGAACGTCGCGAAGGCGGTGCGAGGCCTCGATCTCCCGAACCTCGAGGCGCTCGGTCTCGGCAACGTCGAGCCGCTCGAAGGCTGCCCGCCGCAGGCCGGTGCGCCCGCGGTCGCCGGCCGGCTCGTCGAGCGCTCCAAGGGGAAGGACACGACCACCGGTCACTGGGAGCTGATGGGAGTCGTGACGCCGCAGCCGATGCCGACGTACCCGCACGGCTTCCCGCACGACGTGATCGACCCGTTCATGCACAAGACGGGGCGCGGGGTGCTCGGGAACAAGCCCGCGTCGGGAACGGAGATCATCCAGGAGCTCGGCGAGGAGCATCAACGGACGGGCAAGTGGATCGTCTACACGTCGGCCGACTCGGTCTTTCAGATCGCCGCGCACGAGGAGACGATCCCGCTCGAAGAGCTCTACGAAGCCTCACGTGCGGCTCGCGAGATCCTGACGGGGAAGCACGCGGTCGGACGCGTGATCGCGCGGCCCTTCCACGGCGAGCCCGGAAATTACGAGCGCACGCCGAACCGCCACGACTTCTCGCTCGAGCCGAGGCGGCCGAACTACCTGTCGCTCATCCGCGAGAACGGGATGCAGGTGCACGGCGTCGGCAAGATCGGTGACATCTTCGCGGGGCAGGACATCGATGAGTCGCATCCGACGAAGTCGAACGTCGACGGGATCACGCAGACCGAGAAGCTGCTGCGCGAGCTCGACGACGGGCTGATCTTCACGAACCTCGTCGAGACGGACATGCTCTGGGGCCACCGGAACGATCCCGAGAACTTCCACCGCTGCCTGCAGGACTTCGACCGGCGGCTCGCCGACCTGCTGGACGCGCTTCGTCCCGAGGACCTGCTGATCATCACCTCCGACCACGGCTGCGACCCGACCACTCCGTCGACCGACCACTCGCGCGAGCACGCGATGCTGCTCGCGTACGTCGAGGGCAAGAATGCCGCGGGTCGCATCCACGAGGGCGAGTTCGCGGACGTCGGCGCGACGGTGAACGCGTGGCTCGGCGGCAAGTCTCCCTCGCGTGGGATTCCCGGCCAGCCGATCGTCGAGCGCTGACCGCCGGCCTGTGGTTCACGCTGCGGAGCTGATCCGCCGAAAGCGCGACGGGGAGGAGCTCGACTCGAACGAGCTCGCCGAGCTCGTGCTCGCGTATGCGCGCGGCGACGTTCCCGACTATCAGTTGGCCGCGTTCTGCATGGCCGTGTACTTCAAGGGATTGAACGGCCGTGAGACGTTCGCGCTGACCGACGCGATGATCCGCAGCGGGGAGACGATCGACCTGGGCACCGCGCTCGGTCGCAAGGTGGTCGACAAGCATTCGACCGGGGGCGTGGGGGACAAGACGTCGCTGGCGGTCGGCCCGGTCGTCGCCGCGTGCGGCGTGCCGTTCGGGAAGATGAGCGGCCGCGGCCTTGGTCATACCGGCGGCACGCTCGACAAGCTGGAGTCGATCCCGGGCTTCCGCGTCGAGCTCACCGTCGACGAGTTCGTGACGCAGGTGCGCGAGGTCGGGCTCGCGATCATCGGGCAGACCGCCGATCTCGTGCCGGCGGACAAGCTGCTGTACGGCCTCCGTGACGTGACGGCGACGGTCGACAACGTGTCGTTGATTGCCGCCAGCATCATGTCCAAGAAGATCGCAGCCGGTGCCGACGCGATCGTCCTCGACGTGAAGGTCGGCGACGGCGCGTTCATGAAGACGCTCGAAGCTGCACGTGAGCTCGCGCAGATGATGCTCGAGCTCGGGAAGCACGCAGGGCGAGAGGTCGTGTGCGTCCTGACGGACATGGATCAGCCGCTCGGCAGCGCGGTCGGCAATGCGCTCGAGATTCGCGAGACGATCGCGACGCTCCGCGGCGAGGGGCCGGCCGACTTCACCGAGCTCGTCCTCGGCGCGAGCGCGCACTTGCTCGCGCTCTCCGATCTCGGCATCGACGAGACAGAAGGACGTCGGCGCGCCGAGGCCGCCGTGCAGGACGGCTCGGCTCTTGCGCTGTACGAGCGCTGGATCTCCGCCCAGGGCGGTGACCCGTCCGAAGACTCGCTCCCTGTTGCGCCTGTCGTGCGAACGGTTAGCGCGAACGCGGACGGCTTCGTCACCGCCATCGGTGCAACTGACATCGGCACGGCCGCGCTCCGCCTCGGCGCCGGTCGTCAGACGAAAGAGGCGGGCATCGACCACTCCGTCGGCATCCTCTGCCTGAAGAAGCGTGGTGACGCGGTCGCCGCCGGCGAGGCGCTTGCCGAGGTTCACGCGCGCGACGACGAGGCCGCCGAGCAGGCCGAAGCGGAGGTGCGCGCGGCGTACGAGCTCGGCGGCGAGGCTCCGGCTGCACGGCCGATCGTGCTCGAGACGATCACCTGAGATGCCCGAGCTGCCAGAGGTCGAGACGACCAGGCTCCAGCTCGAGCCTCACCTCGTCGGGCGCCGGTTCGATCACGTCGCAATCGACGATCCGCGTCTGGTGCGACCATTCGAGCCGACGGCCGTCGCCGCCGAGCTCGAAGGCGAGCGCGTCGCGTCGCTCGATCGCCGCGGCAAGTACCTGATCGTTCGCTTCGAGTCGGGGCGGTCGCTGCTGATCCACCTGCGGATGACGGGGAGCCTCCGCTGCGCTCCCGCGGGGGAGCTCGACGCTGATCCGCATCGCCGCGCGCTCGTCACGCTCGACGACGGCGCAGACGTCGCGTACCGCGACGTGCGCAGGTTCGGAACGTGGCAGCTGCTCGAGCAGGGCGAGCTCGATCCCTACCTCGACGAGCGTCTCGGTGTCGAGCCGCTCGGACGCACCTTCACGTCGAAGCGGCTCGCAGAGCGTCTACAAGGAAGGCTCGCTCCGATCAAGGCCGCGCTCCTCGACCAGCGAACCGTTGCCGGGCTCGGGAACATCTACGTCGACGAAGCGCTGTGGCGAGCGCAGATCCATCCGCGCCGTCCGGCCAGATCCCTCGACGCCGCCGAGATCGCAACGCTGACCCGTGCCGTCAAAGCGGCGCTGCGGGCCGGCGTCGCGCGTCAGGGCGCGAGCCTGCGCGACTACTCCACACCGGACGGCGCGCGCGGACGGATGCAGGACCGCTTCCGCGTCTACGGCCGCGACGGCGAGCCGTGTAGCCGCTGCGGAACGCCGATCGAGAAAATCCGCACGGCGGGTCGCGGTACCTGGTACTGCCCCAACTGTCAGCAGCTCGGGACGGACTACGCGGCGAGCTCGCCGTCGAGGCCGCCCGCACGGTCGAGGCGCCAGAGCTCCGTGTAGCCGCCGATCGGCTTGCCGTCGATCAGGATCTGCGGCACCGTCCAGCCGCCGGTGAGATCGTAGAGCTTCTGCCTGAAGGCGGGATCGTCGTCGAGCGAAACGTCGTCGTACTCGATGCCCTTGCTGTCGAGGAGTGTCTTCGCCCGCACGCAGTACCCGCACCAGCGGGTCGAGTAGACCTGGATTCGAGCCATCCTGGTTGTAACGAAGAAATGCCCGCAAAGGTTCCCTCCACCGCCGGGACTAGACTGGCCGGGCCATGGCCGGGCGCTCCTACAAGACCGAAGCCGTCGTGCTGCGCTCGTTTCGATTCGGGGAGGCCGACCGGGTGCTCCACGTCTACACGCTCGATCGCGGCCGCGTCGGCGCGGTGGCGAAGGGCATCCGCAAGACGAAGTCCCGGTTCGGCGCGCGCCTCGAGCCGCTCTCCCACGTCGAGCTGATGCTGCATGCCGGCGGCGGCGAGCTGCAAACGGTCACCGGCGTCCAGCTCGTTCGCTCGCACCATGCCGCGAGGGAGGAGCAATACCGGCTCGCCGTCGGGCTACAGGGAGCGGAGGCGATGCTTCGCCTGTTCACCGAGCAGGAGGCGAACCAACGTGCGTTTCAGGCGCTGACGCGCTTTCTCGACCTGCTCGACGACCTCGAGCCGCTGGCCGCGCGCCCCGCGCTCGATCCGCTCGCGCTTTCGTTCCAGCTCAAGCTGCTCTGGCTCTCCGGCTACCTGCCTCATCTCACGAGCTGCGCGGACTGCGGCACGGAGGCGGTGCAGCTCGTCGGCTACTCGGCGAAAGCGGGCGGCGCGGTCTGCCGGGCCTGCAACGCCGGTGCGCTGTCGCTGTCACCGGCCGGGATCGCCGGCATCGAGGCGCTGCTCGCGCGCCCGCTCGCAGAAGCGCGTGACGCCGGCCTGGCGGAGCGCTCCACCCGCGACGCACTCGCGGTGATCACCTCCGCCTACGAGTACTTCGGAAACTTCAGGCTGCGCACGCTGCGCAGCGCCTAGTCGGTTTTCGGCGAGACCCAGTCCCGGTCGAGCGCGTCGTCGAGCCACGCGCGCACGCCGGCAAGCGGGATCCGGTCCTGCGCGAGCGAATCCCGGTCGCGGAACGTGACCGTGTCGTCGCTGAGCGTCTGGTCGTCGATCGTGAACGCCCACGGCGTGCCGATTTCGTCCTGGCGGCGATAGCGGCGGCCGATTGCGCCGTTGTCGTCGTACTCGACGTTGTGGTGGCGCCGGAGCTCCTCGTAGAGACCTCGCGCTTTTCCGACCATGTCGTCGCTCTTGCCGACGAGCGGCAGGACGGCGGCCGAGACGGGCGCCATTTCCGGATGCAGCCGCAACACCGTGCGCTCGCGCTCGCCGACGACCTCCTCGTCGTAGGCGTCGACGAGTAGGGCGACCATGATCCGCTCGATGCTGACCGCCGGCTCGATCACGTACGGCACGTAGCGCTCGCCGTCCTGGCCGACGTACTCGAGCTTCGTCGTCGAGTGCTCCGTGTGCTGCACCAGGTCGAAGTCGCCACGGTTCGCGATGCCCTCGAGCTCGGACCAGCCGATCGGATAGTCGTACTCGATGTCGCTCGTGCCCTGTGAGTAGTGCGACCGCTCTTCGGGGCCGTGCTCGCGCACCCGCAGCTTGCTGTCGCGCAGGCCGTAACGCCGGTACCAGTTGAGCCGCTCGTCGATCCAGTAGCGGTACCACTGCTCGGCGTCCGCAGGCGGCACGAAGAACTCCATTTCCATCTGCTCGAACTCACGCACGCGGAAGAGGAAGTTGCCCGGCGTGATCTCGTTGCGGAACGACTTGCCGATCTGTGCGATTCCGAACGGCGGCTTCCGGCGCGCGATCTGCAGCACGTTCTTGAAGTTGATGAAGATCCCCTGGGCCGTCTCCGGCCGGAGATATGCGCGTGACCCTTCCTCCTGGAGCGCCCCGACCGTCGTCTCGAACATCAGGTTGAACTGACGCGGCTCGGTCAGGTCGCAGTCCGTTGTCTCGCCCGGCCGTTTGCTCGGCTTGCGCCCGCAGTTCGAGTCCTCGAGCTTGTCGGCGCGGAAGCGCAGCTTGCAGGTGCGGCAGTCGATCAGCGGATCGCTGAAGCCGCCGACATGGCCCGATGCCTCCCAGACGCTCGGGTGGAGGATGACCGCCGAGTCGATCGCGACGATGTCGTCGCGGTTTCGCACCATCGCCTCGAACCAGCGGGCCCGGATGTTGTTCTTCATCAAGACGCCGTAGTGGCCGTAGTCGTACGTCGAGCCCATTCCGCCGTAGATCTCCGACGACGGAAAGACAAAGCCGCGCCGGCGAGAGAGGGAGACGATCTTGTCCATCGTGACGGCGTCGGCCATGAGACCGGGGACGTTACCGAGTGTCTCGGTTAATCAGCGCGTGAGCGCGAGACCCGATCCGACCGCCGCGAGCAGCGCAGCGCCGATCGCAATCACGATGAGCGGCGAGAGACCGTCACCGCCGCCCTTCGAGCTCGAGGCCTTCGCCTTCGTGCTCTGGGCCTTCTTCGCTTTCGCCGCGGTGGGGGCGGCCTCGATCCGGGCGAGGAGCGCTCGCTTGATGTCGCTCTCGGCGCTCGAGTAGATCCGGACGTCTTCCGGCATCTGGTCGAGGGCGGCGCGGTAACAGGTGACTGGATAGGTGCCGTCGATGCGACCGTCGCGCCAGTCCTGCAGCAGCGCGGACGCGCAGCCGGTGGCGGCCTGGCCCGTGGCAGAGAACGCGAGCACGGCAAGCAGGCCCACGAGGGCAAGGAGGAGCCAGCGACTTCTGGAAGCCATGTAAACAGGCTTGCCGTAAACCATAAGAGGGGCCTCAAAATGACGTAAAGGGTTCGTGAAGAGATCCCCGGAACCGCCTGGGCCGTACAGGCACTAGCCTCTGACGGGATGGCGCAGCCTGCGGTCGAGCTCCACATCGTCTCCGACTCCACCGGCGAGACGGCTGCGAGGCTTGTCCTTGCCCTGGAGGCGCAGTTCCCCGAGCAGGAATTCGAGGAGGTCCGGCACACGCGCGCCGAGACCGTCGAGGACCTCGAGCGCGCCGTCATGAGCGCCCGCGGGCACGCCGCCGTCGTGATCTACACGCTCGTGGACCCCGAGCTCCGCGACGCGATGCGCCGGCTCTGCCGCCGCGCGCGCGTCCACTACTGCGATCTGCTCGGGCATCCGATCGACGCGGTCGCGCGAGTCTCCGGCCAGGCGGCGCGGATGACGCCTGGCTCGCGTGCCCCGCTGAATCCCGCGTACTTTCGGCGCATCGAGGCGATGGAGTTCGCTGTCAAGTACGACGACGGCGTGGGGGCGGGGCTCGACGAGGCGGACATCGTGCTCGTCGGCGTGTCGCGCACGTCGAAGACGCCGCTGTCCATCTATCTGGGCTACCTCGGGCACAAGGTCGCGAACGTGCCGATCGTCAAGGGAATCGAACCGCCGAAAGAGTTGTACGAGCTCGACCCCGCGAAGATCGTCGGGCTCACGATCCATGCCGACCGGCTCGCCGAGATCCGGCGGGCGCGGGTGCGCAACCTCGGCGCGAACAATCGCCGCTACGCAGAGCTGACGGAGGTCTACGACGAGCTCGACGAGGCGACCGCGGTGCAGCGGCGGCTCGGCTGCCCGGTGATCGACATCTCCGAGCTCTCGATCGAAGAGACGGCACAGCGGATCCTGCGAACGGTGGAGGGGCGGAAGGCGGAGGCTGCGGCCACCGACGTCACGTGACGCCAAAGCCGCCGGTGCCCTGGTGGCGCTGGGCGATCTGGTGGGGCTTCCTGGGCCTCGCCCTCGTGGTCTTCTACGTCCTGCTGACCCCGTTCTGGATCGGCCTGAGGGGTCTCGCCTGGCTCGCGGAATACCGTTCCCGCCGGCGCCGCTCCCTGATATAGCCGACTAGTTCTTCTACATAGCGAGAGCTATACTCAACCTCGGCCAAGGATCGCTGCGGTGGAATTCGTTCGGCCCGCGATTTGTCGGCCCGTCGGGTCTCTCCCCGACGCTCGATGAGCGGCCCCGCAAGGGGCCGCTCGGGTTTCTGCGGCTAGCGCAGCACGCGCGCCTCGAGCGCCCGCTCACCGTCAGGCTCGACCCGGTAGGCGGTGGCACCGGCCTGCGAGGTGACGATCTCCTGGAGCTCCGTGCCGGCGTAGACGAGACCGACGTCGTCGTCTGCCGCGATCCCGGCGGGAAGCCCGTCGGCGACGAGCTGGGTGAAGACGGGCCGGCGGCGTTCTTCGGCGTCGTAATGCGGGCAGGCGCTACCCGGGAGGAACCCCAGACACTCCATCGCGGCCAGCTCGGGCCCGAATGAATCGGTGACGCCGTGCTCGAACCAGCAGATCATCCCGGCGCTCCAGCCGGCAAGCAGCACTCCGCGCTCCCACGCTTCGCGCAGGATCGTGTCGAATCCGTGTGCGCGCCAAACGGCGATCGCGTTGGCCGTGTTGCCTCCGGCGACGAGGACGATGTCGTGGTCGAGCACGAGCTCGCGCAGGTTCGGCGGCGGCCAGGGAAAGAAGTGCAAGTGAGACATCTGCGCCCGGCCCGACAGCCGTCGGTACCACTCGAGCGTCCAGGCCGGATCTTCCATTCCGGCAGTCGGGACGTAGAGGAGACGCTTTCCCGGTGCGAGCCCGAGCACGTAATCGAGCAACGTGTCCTCGGTGGCCCCGCCCATTGCCACGATCGTCGGCTTTGGCACGACGCCGAGTATTGCAGGGTATTTGTGAGAGGATCCCCGCCTTGACAGGGGTGCGCTACGTCTACGACTTCGACGAGCCTTCGGACGGAGGCCGTGAGCTTCTCGGCGGCAAGGGGATCGGTCTCGCGGAGATGACGCAGATGGGCGTCCCGGTCCCGGCCGGGTTCACGATCACCACCGACGCCTGCCGCGCGTACATGTCATCCGGCAAGGAGCTGCCGACCGGACTCGAGGACGAAGTCGGCCGCCACCTCGAGACGCTGGAGGAGAAGACGGGCAAGCGCTTCGGCGATGCGGACGATCCACTGCTCGTCTCCGTTCGCTCCGGCGCGGCGATCTCGATGCCCGGGATGATGGACTCGATTCTCAACCTCGGGCTGAACGACGACGCCGTGGCGGGCCTTGCACGGGCGACGGGAAACGAGCGCTTCGCGAACGATTCGTATCGCCGCTTGATTCAGATGTACGGCGAGGTGGTCGACGGGATCCCCGGCCATCGCTTCGAGCAGTCACTCGCCGACCTGAAGAAGTCGCGGGGCGTCTCCCAGGACGTCGAGCTGTCCGCCGAAGACCTGGCCGCGCTGATCTCGGCGTACAAGCAGATCTATAGCGACGAAACGGGCGAGGACTTTCCCCAGGACGCCCGTGAACAGCTGACGAGGGCGGTGCGCGCCGTGTTCGAGTCGTGGGACGCACCGCGCGCACAGGTCTACCGGCGCACGTACGACATCTCCGACGACCTCGGCACCGCGGTCAACGTCGTGCAGATGGTCTTCGGCAACAAGGGCGACGAGTCGGGTACGGGCGTCGCGTTCACGCGTGACCCGTCGACCGGCGAAGCGGGGCTCTACGGGGAGTTTCTCGCGAATGCGCAGGGTGAAGACGTCGTCGCCGGGACGCGCACGCCGGAGCCGCTCGCGCGCATGGAGGACAAACTTCCCGCCGCGTTCGAGCAGCTACGCGAGACGATGCGTCGCCTCGAGGAGCACTACCGCGACATGCAGGACATCGAGTTCACGGTCGAGGACAACACGCTCTATCTCCTGCAGACGCGTTCGGCGAAGCGCACGGCGGCTGCCGCGGTCAAGTCCGCTGTGGATATGGCCGGCGAGGGCCTGATCTCGCACGAGGACGCCGTCGCCCGCATCGATCCCGCGCAGCTCGACCAGCTCCTTCATCCGATGATCGACCCGACCGCGCAGTGGGAGGTCGCGGCCAAGGGGCTGAATGCGTCGCCCGGCGCTGCCTGCGGCAAGATCGTCCTCGACGCGGATGCGGCGGAGCAGCGCGGCAAGGCGGGGGAGAGCGTCATTCTCGTTCGCTGGGAGACGACGCCCGACGACATCCACGGACTGATTCAGGCGGCCGGAATCCTCACCGCGCACGGCGGCATGACCTCGCACGCCGCCGTTGTTGCACGCGGCATGGGCAAGCCGTGCGTCGCCGGCTGCGAGGCGCTGTCGATCGACGCGGAAGCGCGGACGATCACGATCGGCACGGAAACGCTGGCCGAGGGCGATCTGTTGACGATCGACGGCGGGACCGGCGCCGTGATCGTCGGGGAAGTGCCGCTCGTGCCGCCCGAGGTGAACGATGACCTCGAGACGATTCTCGGCTGGGGCGACGAGCATCGCCGGCTCGGCGTCCGCGCGAATGCGGACACGCCGCAGGATGCTGCCAAGGCGCGCGACTTCGGCGCGGAGGGAATCGGGCTCTGCCGGACGGAGCACATGTTCATGGCTGAAGAGCGACTTCCGGTCGTGCGCGAGATGATCCTCGCAGACAGCGAGGAGGGGAGACGCAAGGCGCTCGACAAGCTGCTGCCGATGCAGCAAGGCGACTTCGAGGAGATCTTCGAAGTGATGGCGGGCCTCCCCGTGACGATCCGGCTGCTCGACCCACCGCTGCACGAATTTCTCCCGCCGCTCGACCAGGCGACCGACGAGCGCACGCGCCGCAGGATCAAGCAGCTGCAGGAGTCGAACCCGATGCTCGGGACCCGCGGCTGCCGGCTCGGCCTCCAGTGGCCCGAGATCTACGAGATGCAGGTGCGCGCGATCGTCCGCGCAGCGCGTGCCGTCGAGGAAAAGACGGGAGAGGCGCCCCTCGTCGAGATCATGCATCCGCTCGTCGGCTTCGACGAAGAGCTGCGACGGCTGCGCGAGCTCACGGTGCGGGTCGCGGCAGAAGAAGCGCCAGAGGTCGAGTATCTCTGCGGCACGATGATCGAGCTGCCGCGCGCGTGCATTCGCGCCGACGAGATCGCCGAGCACGCCGACTTCTTCTCTTTCGGGACGAACGACCTCACGCAGACCGCGCTCGGCTTCTCGAGAGACGACGCCGAGGGAAAGTTCCTGACGCACTACCTTGAGGACGGCGTGCTCGAGAAGAACCCGTTCGAGGTCCTCGATGTCGAGGGGGTCGGCGACCTGATGCGTATCGCCGTCGAGCGTGGACGCGCGACGAAGCCGGAGCTGAAGCTCGGAATCTGCGGCGAGCACGGCGGCGAGCCGACGTCGGTCGCCTTCTGCCACGAGCTCGGGCTCGACTACGTCTCCTGCTCCCCGTACCGGGTGCCGCTTGCCCGTCTCGCGGCCGCGCAGGCCGCGCTCGCAGAGAGCGGCACGAGTGCGTATGCGGCGGCGGGCGGCTGATGCGCTATTCGCTGCTCGTCGACGGTGAACGGGTCGCACGGCTCGAGTCCGAAGACGCAGTGAGCAGCTGGATCGCGAAGTACCGCGACGAGCACCTCGAGGATGATCCGGATGCCGCGCACGTGCAGATCGTGCAGCAGGGATCGCTCGGGTGGCTGACCGGAGGGAAGCTGCTCGACCGGGAGCGGTTCTTCTAGCTGAAGAGCGTTTCCTGGAACGAAGTCCGCGCTCGGCGGCTTGTCCGCAGCCATTTGACCCGGCGTGCCGGCGCGACGAAGCTCGTCGAAGTCGTACGGGACGTCTGCGGCATCCACGCACAGGTCCAGGCGGCTGCGGAGCTGTCGATCTGCGCGCGCGTCAACGGCGTGACCCAGAAGGACGTTCGCGCCGCGCTGTGGGAGGACCGCACGCTCGTCAAGGCCTGGACGCTGCGGGGGACGCTGCACCTGCATCCCGCCGACGAGCTGCCGCTCTGGTTTGCCGCACGGCGCGCCGTCACCGGGAACACGGACGCTTTTCTCGACGAGTGGCGCGATCCCAACGGCGTGGTGCATCCCGCGCTCGCGGCCGACGAGGTCGCGGAGATTCGCAGTGCCGTTCTCGCTGCGCTCGACGGCCGCACGTTGCTGCGTGAGGAAATCGTCGAAGAAATCCTGCCGCACGTGGGTCGGCGCGCGGAAGGACGCCTGCGCTCCGGCTTCGCGTTCTTCCTCGCCGAAACCTGCCAGGGGCCGCCGCAGGGGAACAAGATCACGCTCGCGCGACCCGACCAGTGGCTCGGACAGTGGCACGAGGTCGACGAGACCGACGCGCTGCAGGAGGTCTGCCGCCGCTTCCTGCGGACGTACGGGCCGTCGACGCCGCAGGCCTTCCGCGAGTGGTTCGGCGCGCAGGACTTTCTCACCGAGAAGATCGAAGAGATCGAGATCGAAGGCCGGAGCGCTTTCGTCGTGCAAGGTGACGAGCGCTTCCCGAAGCCCGCCTCGGCCGTACGCCTGCTGCCCGAGTACGACGCCTACGTCATGGGCTTCAGGGAGCGCGACGTCCTCGTGCCGGAAGCGGTGCGACGCCAGGTCGCCGCGCACGGGCGCGGGAAGTACGAGGGCCCGGCCGGCGTGCGCTTCCTGATGATCGACGGGGTCGCAGCCGGACTGTGGGAGCGCAAGAAACGCGCGAAGCGGATCGAGCTGCACGTGACGCCGAGCCGGAAGCTCACCCGCGCCGAGCGCGTGGAGCTCAACACGGAGGCCGAACGGATCGGCGCCTTCCTCGGGCTCGAGCCGGTGCTTACGGTCGGATGACGACAGGCGTGCCGAGCGGCACGGTGCTCATGAGGTAGCGCAGGTTCGCGTCGCTCGCATGGACGCAGCCTGCGGAGACGGCGTTGCCGAAGTCACTCGACGACAAGGTGCCGTGGATGGCGATGCGATTCCCGCCCGTCCAGCCGGCCGGCAGGTTCGGCTGCGTGGCCGAGAGGGCCAGGATGCAGCAGCCGTACGATGCGCTGTACGTCGAGCCGGCGAGCTTGTCGGTGACGGCGAAGTGTCCGGTCGGCGTCGGTGACCCGGTGCGTCCGACGCCGACGCTGAAGCGGCGAATCGTCGCTCCGTCACGGTGTACGAGCAACGTGCGGCTCGAAAGGTCGACGTCGAGCTCGAGCTGCGTGCGCGTGTAGCGCAGGCCACCGGCCTTCGCATCGACCCAGACGGGACGGTTTCCAGCGACGCCGGCCTCGGTGACGGCGAGCCAGCGGCCGTGCTTCGTGGCGACGACGCCGAGTGAACGATGCGAGCCGAACTGCGTCGTCGAACCGACGTGCGCAACCACCGGCCCAAACGGACGACCGCGGAGCGCGAGCTCGTGGCCGGGGCGGACCTCGGCGATGACGTGCGCCGCCGGCTGAATCTTCCGAGGGGTCGGCTTGACCTGAGCCCAGGCTCCGCCGGTCGCAGGGCGGTCGAGCTGCACGCGTCCGACCGCGGTCTTCGGAGCGAACGCCGCAGCGACGGCCGCGACGCAGACCAGCGTGACCAGGACGAGGAATGAACGACCCACACTGCGTGGATCGGCACCCTCAGGGGCTCACGGCGTCCCTCGAACGAGTTGCCTCCAACGAGGGAGGGGCCCCAGTACAGATGGGGGCTTCTGGGCGTTTCGGTGCCGGAGGCGGGGACAGAACGAAGTCATGGAAATCGACAGACAACACGTCATCGACCTGCTGCGGGAAAAGGGCAAAGACGACCGCGTCCAGCACGCGATCGACTCCCTGCCGGAAAAGGTCGATCACAACGCGCATGCAGCCGAGCTGGAGAAGCTCGGGATCGATCCGGGCGAGCTCGCCGCGAAGGCGGGCCACAAGCTGCTCGGCTGAATCGAAGCGGGGGTTACGTCCTAGGCGTAGCCCCTGGCCTTCCAGTACGCGACCGCAATCGACACGATCCCGACGGCGACGATGCCGGCGATTCCGAGCAGTCCTGCGCGCCCGTACGCCGCGTGGCCCCGACCGAATCGCGTCAGCGCAAGCGTCGCTGCAGCACCGCCGATCAGACCACCGATGTGGCCTCCGACCGAGATGTTCCCGCTCCAGGCGAAGGTGAGCACGAGGTTGGCGACGATCACGCCGAGCGCGCTGCCGCCGAAGACGTAGTCGCGCTGCTGCTCCAGCACGAGGCCCGCCCCGAGGATTCCGAAGATCGCACCCGAGGCGCCGACTGTCGCGCTCGTGGGGCTGACGACGAGCGCACCGGCCGACCCGGCAAGGCCGGAGACCATGTAGAGGAGCACGAACCGGCCCGACCCGATCCGCTGCTCGAGCAGTGAGCCGAACCAGAAGAGCCCGAGCATGTTCAGGAGCAGATGGATCGGCCCGTAGTGGAGGAACGCCGCCGTGCCCAAGCGCCACCAGTCGCCCTGCGCGACGAACGGCGCATAGAGAAAGCCCTTCTCGTAAATCGTGCTGTTGACGCCGTAGACGCCGCCGCCCTGCACGAGCTCCGCGACGTAGACGGCGACGTTGACACCGATCAGCACCTTCGTCACCTTCGCGCCCGTGCCCTCGAAGCTCGCGCGGCGGACACCCTGCGTCACCCGCTGCACGCCCTGGGGCTTCCCGGAATGCTCGGGGCAGCGGATCCCGACCGGCGCCATCGTCATGCATTCGGTGCAGATCGGCCGGCCGCATTCCGAGCAGGAGAGCCCCGTGACGCGGTCCGGGTGCCGGTAACAGGTCCGTTCGACGGCTTCAGCCATGGGCGAAGTAGCGTAGTTGGATGCGCATGGACGTCGCTTCCACTCCTGGCGAGGCTGCTCCTGCCTCGATCGTGATGCGCGCGCTGCTCTGCCTCGCGCTCGCGGGGATCCTGCTCGCGCCCGGGTCAGCCGCAAACGCGTCCGCGGCGGCATCCTCGAAGCCCTGGCTCTGGCAGTGCACGCAGATCCACAACCTCGAGGCGCAGTACCACTGTTACGTCCGGCTGCTTCGCAACGACGTCGAGGCGTCGCGGAGCCCCGCGCTCGAGCTGCCGCGCATCGACCGGAGGGTGACCGCGCTCGGCGGCGCAGTCGAAGCGGGCTGCCACGTGCTCATGCACGAGGTGGGGAGAGAGTTCGCCCGCGACCGGCACCTCACGCTCGAAAGCCTGCAGCACTACGTTCCGCGCTCGAACAACCCGAACTGCTCCGCAGGCTTCGGGATGGGGCTCGTGATGTACCTCGGCCCGCAGATCATCCGCTCGGGCGGCCAGTCGGCAGTGCGGACGTGCGAGCGCCTGCCGACGCGCTATCGCCAGTACACCTGCGTGCACGGGCTCGGTCACGCGCTGCTGCGCGCCTACCACGGCGATCTCGGCGAGGCGGTGCGCGCCTGCCGGAAGCTGCAGAAGACCTTCGCGCCCGATTGCGCGCAGGGTGTCTTCCACGACTACTGGATCTCGCTGCGAGGCGCCGACGGCACGACCGAACCACGGCAGGTCCTGTCGGCGCGCACGCTCTGCGATGGGCGCCTGACCTACGTCAAGCCGTGCTGGTACCGCTACTTCCTCGAGTCGCCGACGGCGTTGCCCGTGCGTGACGCCGCCGACCTGCGCCGCTCGTGCAAAGGGCTCGATGCGCTCGAGCGCTTCGGTTGCATCAGCGCCGCTGCGCTCACGATCTCCTCTAATCCGTTCGACCAGATGCGTGTCTGTGCAAAGCTTCGCGCCGCCGACGCGGCGGCGTGCCTGCGCGGTGTTCCCGATCAGGCGCTCGCGGGACAGCCGGCTCAGCAGCTGCGGCTGATCCGTGAATGCGCCCGAGTTGACGCCGGCGCACAGCAGGCTTGCTACGAGTGGCTCGGACGGACACTCGCGGTCGTGACGAACGGCGCCTTCCGTGCGAGCGGGTGCACGAAGTTGAGCGCCGCGGTTGCGCGGCGGGATTGCGTGAGCGGTGCGTCGCGCATGGGCGACGCGCTCGTCACCTTCTCCTGAGTCAGGGCAGCGCGCGAAGCGGATCGACCGACGCGTTGCGGATCCGCACCTCGAAGTGCAGGTGCGGGCCGGTTGCATCGCCTGACGCGCCGACGAGACCGACGCGAACTCCCTGTCCGATCCACACCCCGACGCGCACGTCGATGCGCGAGAGATGCGCGTACATCGTCCGCTCGCCGTGCCCGTGCGCGACCGTCACCAGAAAGCCCCAGCCACCATCGCGCCAACCGGCCCACACGACCTGACCGGAAGCTGCGGAGTAAACGGGTGTGGCCATCGGCGCAGGCAGGTCGATGCCGGAGTGCCAGCTCTTCCCGCGGGGGCCGAACCGGTCGCCGATAACGGGAGCGCTGAGGGGCCACGCCAGGGGAAGCGGGATCGTGGGAGGAGGTGCGGTCAGCGCGCCGAGCGTCGCGCCTCCCGCAACGCCGTCGCTCTTCAGTCCCGCCCAGTCCTGGAAGCGGCGGAGCGCGGCGTCGATGTGAGGGCCGAAGATCCCGTCGAACGATCCGGACGGGAAGCCGTGCTCGGCGAGCTCGAACTGGAGGGCGGCAACGTCCCAGCCCTTCTTGCCGAGCAGGAGCGGGCGGGTGCCGAGCCGGTGGCGGGCGAAGCGTCCGAGCGCGCTTCTCGTCTTCGGGCCGACGACGCCGTCGACGGTGAGCCGTGAGCGTTTCTGCAGTAGCCGAACCGCCTTGGCGGTCTCCGGGCCGGTGAGCCCGTCGATCGGCCCCTGATACAGGCCGTGCGCGCGCAGGCCGACCTGAAGGGCGGCAACGCCCGCATCGGCCGCCGTGGCGCGGGGGGTCAGAGCCGCGGCGGCAAGGATCAGGGGCAGAGCAAGCAGCGCTCTGGCACGCATGGGTTGACCGTTTTCGCCGTGCCCTGGTGGAACCCTTGACGGCGAACGTGTGTTCGTGTAGAACATACGTTCCCATGATCGCTTGTCTCCTCATCCCCGGCTTCGAGTTGCGGGCTGCGCTGCGGAAGCAGCCAGGTCTCGCGCTGCGGCCGGCGGCGCTCTCGCCGGTGCCCGGCCGGGAGCCCGTGCTCGGCCCGGTCACGGCCGAAGCCGAGCGGCTCGGAGTCCGTCCCGGGATGCGGCTCGGGGAGGGTTTGGCGACGTGCCCGGAGCTCGTCCTGGTGGAGCAGGATCCGGCCGCCGCCGAGCAGGCGTGGGAAGACATCCTCCGTGCGCTCGAAGACACCGGCTTCGCGGTCGATCCCGCGGGGGTCGGCTGCGTCTACTTCGAGACGCGTGGGGTGGAGAGGTTGTACGGCGGGCTCGAGCCTGCGCTGCGGCGCGCGCTCACCGCTGTAGGAACTGCCTGGGATCCACGTGCGGGCGCCGCGCAGCGCCGGTTCGCAGCTTTGGCCGCAGCGAACGTCGCGCGCCCCGGGCAGATTTTGGTCGTCTCCGACGAGCGGTTGAGCGACTTTCTCGCGCCGCTGCCGCTCGAGCTCGTGCCGATGGAGCCGCGCCGCCGCGCGGAGCTGCACGAGCTCGGCGTCAAGCGCGTCGGACAGCTTGCTGGGCTCCCGGGTAGCGCCGTGGCCGAACGATTGGGGCCGGACGGCCGGCGCGCCTGGAGCCTGGCGAGAGGCGGCAGGTCCACCCGTGTCCACGGCCGGCGTCCGCCCGCCGAGATCGTGGAGGCGCTCGAGTTCCCGGAGGCGATCGGCAACGAGCTCACGCTCCGACGCGCATTCGGCGCGCTCGTCGAGACGCTGATGGCGCGTCCGGAACGGGCGGGGCGCTTCGTGCGCAAGCTCGCGCTGTCCGCGCGGCTCGTCGGCGGCGGCTCGTGGCGGCGCAGCGCGACGCTGCGCGATCCCACCACCGAGCTCGACCGCATCAAGGCCGCGCTCGGGCCGAAGCTCGCAGATCTCCCCGCGCCCGTCGTCGAGCTGCGGCTCGAGCTCGTCGAGCTGACCGAGCACGACGGCGAGCAGCTCGAGCTGCTGCCTGCGGCAGGCGGTGAGCTCGACGTGCGATTACGTGAAGGCCTGCGCCAGGTGCGTGCCAGCACCGGCTCGGGCTCGGTCAATCAGGTCGTGGAGGTCGCGCCGTGGTCGCGAATCCCGGAAGCGCGGGCGTTGTTCGTGCCGCGGGACGACTAAACGAGCCGCGCGCGGCCGTGGTCGAGGCCCGCGTGGACGGAACGCCGGTGCGGGTGAACCGACTGCCCGTCGAGCTCGTTCGCGAGGAGTGGCGTGTGGTGGATCGGTGGTGGACGGAGGAGCCGGTGTCCCGGCGTTACTTCGAAGTGGTGTTGCAGTCAGGGGAGAACGCCGTTGTCTTTCGCGACGAGGAGCGCAGCTGCTGGTTCACCCAACGGGGAGCGTGAGACACGTCAGGTAGACCGCGTCGGCCACTCAACTGCTCATTTCCCGGAGCCGGTCGTGGAAGCCCGTGCTCGGCGCATGGACGTTCAGCACGCGGGCTCGCTGTGGTCCCGGGTTGGAGAACGCATGCATCGTTCCGATCGGAGCGGCGACGTACGAGCCGGCGTCAAGACGAAGACGCTCGTCGTCGACGAGAAACTCGGGCTCTCCCTCGAGGACGTAGAACGAGTCGACGTGATCGTCGTGGGTGTGCGGATCCGGCCCTGCGAAGCCGGGCTCGAGCTCGAACTCGATCAGCGCCAGCTCCTCGAGCCCGGCCTTGATCGTCGCGACGCGGTTCTTGCCCTCGAGCCGTTCGCCTTCACCGGGCGGAAAGAAGATCGCGTCCGCGCCCGTCCTGCCGCTGCCCGGCTCAGCGTCGACGCTGTCGAAGCCGCCCGGCTCACCGCGGTCGCGCGCCCGCAGGTTCTCGGCGAAGCCGCCGCCAGGCGTGTGGAAGTTGAGAAAACGCGAGCGCGACGTGCTCCTGAACCCGTGCACGACCTCCTGCGGAGCGCAGGCGAACGCGCCCGGCGACAACAGCTTCTCCTCGTCGTCCACGAGCACTGCGAGCCCGCCTTCGAGCACGTAGAACGAATCCGCGTGCAGACGGTGGAAGTGGGGAGTCGCGCCGTCGCGGGCATCCGGGAAGAGCGATTCCGTGATGCAGAGCTGCTCGAAGTCGGCCTTGATCACGATCCGGCCGCCGAACAGCGACTCGCCCTCCCCGGGCCTGTGCACCACGCCAGCCACCTCGGCCGAGTATGACGAAAGTCCCGTACGTCGAGCTGCACGCCCACTCGTCGTACTCGTTCCTCGACGGAGCGTCTCTGCCGGAAGAGCTCGCGATCCGCGCCGCCGAGCTCGGCTATTCCGCGCTCGCGCTCACCGACCACGACGGCGTGTACGGCTCCCTCGAGTTCGCGCACGCCGCCAAGCACTTCGACGTGCGGCCGATCACCGGGGCCGAGCTGACGCTCGCGGACCGCTCGCACATCACCATCCTCGTCGAGACCGCGAAGGGCTACGCGAACCTCTGCCGGCTGATCACCGCCGCGCACGCCGGCACGCGGCCGCCCGGCAGGGAGAGCCAGCCGCCGGGCGATCCCGCACTCGACGTGCAGCTGCTCGAAGAGCTCGGAGAAGGGCTCGTCTGCCTCTCGGGATGCTCGCGCCACGGCGTCGCCGTGCGCAACCCGAACACCGCCGCCCGACTCGCCCGCATCTTCGGGCCGGACCGGTTCTTCGTCGAGCTCCAGCGGCCGTACGAACGTGGAGACGCGCGGCGCAACGCAGCGCTGCGCGAGCTCGCCTCGTCACTCGGCGTCCTGACGATCGTCACCGGCAACGTGCATGCGCACCACGCACGGCGGGCGCCGCTGCAGGACGTGCTCGTCGCCATCCACGAACGAAGCTCCCTCGAAGGCTGCGAAGCGCAGCGGCGGGGAAACCACGAGTTCGTCCTGCTCTCCCCGGACGAGATGGTCGAACGGTTTCCGGAAGATCGCGCTGCGCTCGCTCGGACGGTCGAGCTCGCAGAGCGCCTCCAGTTCGACCTCACCGAAGAGCTCGGCTACCGCTATCCCGACTTCTCCGACAGTCCCGAGCCCGCGATCGCCCAGCTTGCGCACGTCTGCGACCGGACGTTCGAAGAGCGCTATCCGGCCGGGCACCGGGTCCGCCGTGAAGCGCGCGTGCGGCTTGGAGAGGAGCTGAAGCTGATTGAGGAGCTCGGGCTCGCCGGCTTCTTCCTGCTGCACTGGGACGTGCTCGAGCTCGCGCGCGAATGCGCGCTCGAAGTGCGCGGGCGCGGCTCGCCGCGCCATGCCTTGCCGCCCGGCCGCGGCCGCGGCTCGTCCGTGGGTTCGATCGTCTGCTACCTCACCGGCCTCTCGCACGTCGACCCGGTCGGCGCCGAGCTGTCGCTCGGGCGCTTCCTCAACCGCGAGCTCGACTCGGTCCCCGACATCGATCTCGACTTTCCCCGGGACATCCGCGAGAAGCTGATCGTTGCCGTCACCGAGCGGTACGGCCGCGAGCACGCAGCGCTCGTCGCCTCGTTCGCCACGTACCGCTCACGCGGGGCGATCCGCGACGTCGGCAAAGCGCTCGGCCTTCCGTACGCGGAGCTCGAACGAATCGCCCGTGTGTCCGACGGCTGGAACGCCAAGCGCGTCGCCGAAGAGCTGCAGCTGCTTCCCGACGCCGATCGCAAGATGATGTCCCCGCGCTGGCGCGCGTTCGCGGAGCTCTGCCGCGAGATCTCCGGCCTGCCGCGGCACATCTCCCAACACCCCGGCGGCATGGTGATCTCGTCACGACCGCTCGTCGAGCTCGTGCCGGTGCAACCCGCGGCGATGGCCGGACGGCAGATGTGCCAGTGGGACAAGGACTCGTGTTCAGACGCCGGCTTCCTGAAGATCGACCTGCTCGGCCTCGGGATGCTGTCGGCGGTCGAAGACTGCGTCGACCAGATCGCGAGGCTGCAAGGCACGCCGATCGATCTCTCCCGGATCCCGCTCGACGACAAGGAGGTGTACGAGGAGATCCAGCGCGCAGACACCGTCGGCGACTTCCAGATCGAGAGCCGCGCGCAGATGCAGAGCCTCCTGCGCACGCGCCCCGAGTCGATCGACGACCTCACCGTCCAGGTCGCGCTCGTCCGTCCCGGGCCGATTCAGGGCAAAGCCGTCCACCCGTACATCGAGCATCGCCAGCGCCTGCGCGATGACCCCTCGTTCGTGCCGCCGGTCGATCATCCGCTGCTCGCCGACTGCCTCCGCTCGACGCTCGGCGTCGTCGTCTTCCAGGACCAAGTGCTCGAGGTGGCGATCGCACTCGCCGGGTTCAGCGTGGGTGAGGCGGAAGGACTGCGCCGCGCGATGAGCCGCAAGCGCTCGCACGACGCCCTCGAGGCATACCGGGAGCGCTTCGTCGAAGGCGCACTGCGGAAAGGCGTCGACCTGACCACCGCAAACCTGGTCTACGACAAGCTCGTGGGGTTCTCGGGCTTCGGGTTTCCGAAATCACACGCCGCCGCGTTCGGGCTACTCGCGTACCAGTCGGCGTGGCTGAGGCATCACCATCCCGCCGAGTTCCTCTGCTCGCTCCTGAACGCGCAGCCGATGGGCTTCTATCCACCCGCAACGCTCGTCCGCGACGGCCAGCGGCGAGGGGTGGAGACACGCCCGCCCGACGTCAACGTCAGCGCGGCGAAGTGCGCGATCGAAGACCGTGCGGTGCGCATCGGCATCGACTACGTCAACGGAATCGGCGCCGAAGAGGCGAAGGCGGTCGTCGCGGATCGAGAGCGCAGCGGCGTGTTCGCAAGCATCCGCGAGCTCGCGCAACGGACACAGCTGTCCGAGCACGGGCTCGAGACGCTGATCGTCGCCGGAGCCTGCGACTGCTTCGGCCTGCCGCGGCGCCAGCTGCTCTGGCAGCTCGGTCTCGTGCCGCGCTCCCACTCGGTTCCCGGGTCGGGAGGCGAGGAGAAGCAGCTCGCACTGCCGCTCGATCCCACCGCGGCCACGCCCGAGCTGCCCGATCCCACGGTCTGGGAGCGGATGCTCGCCGACTACCGCACGACGAACCTCTCCGTCGGCGTGCACCCGCTCGAGCTCTTGCGCGCCCATCTGCCGAAAGGCGTCGTCTCCTCGCGCGACCTCGAAGAGGCTCCCGACCGCGCGCAGGTTGCCGTCGCAGGACTGGCCGTCGCCCGTCAGCGCCCGTCCACCGCGAACGGCGTCGTGTTCATGTTGATCGAGGACGAGTTCGGCGCGGTCAACCTGATCGTGCCGCCGTCGGTCTACGACAAGCACCGCGCAATCGTGCGCGGCGAGCCGCTCATCCTCGCGCGCGGCCGCTTCGAGCGCATCGAGCGCAACCAGAACGTGCTCGTCCGCTCGCTGGAGACGCTCGGGCCGCTCGCCCGGCAGGTCTCACAGGAAACCGAAGTGGGGGCGAGCCTGCCCGGCGCGCACCACTTCGGCCACCGCTAGCCGGCATTCAGTACGCCGTCGGGTCGTCGTGCGGCGCGCGCTGTTTCATCGTCGAACGCTGCTCCTGCCGATCGAGGTTGAACGCGGTGTTGACGAGCGCGACGTGCGTGAACGCCTGCGGAAAGTTGCCGAGCTGCCGTTTCGCCTCCGGATCCCACTCTTCCGCCAGGAGGCCGACGTCGTTGCGAAGATCGAGGAGCCGCTGGAACAGCTCCTCCGCCTCGTCGAACCGTCCCTGCAGCGCGAAGTTGTCGACCAGCCAGAAGGTGCAGGGCAGGAACGCGCCTTCGCCCGGAGGAAGACCGTCGACGCTTCTCCCTTCCTCGTCGTGCTGGTAGCGGTAGACGAAACCGTCGTGCACGAGCTCGCGCTCGATCGCCGCCACGGTTCCTACCATGCGCGGATCGTCAGCGGGCAGGAAACCGATGAGCGGGATCATCAGGAGGCTCGCGTCGAGCCGTTTCGACCCATAGAACTGCGTGAACGAGTTCAGCTCAGGGTCGTAGCCGTGCTCGCACACGTCGCGATGGATCTCGGTCCGGATCTCGCGCCAACGCTCGACCGGACCGGCCCGGTCGAAACGCTCGACCGCCTGCACGCCGCGGTCGAACGCGACCCAGGCCATCACCTTCGAGTGCGTGAAGTGCCGCCGCGGGCCGCGCACCTCCCAGATCCCCTCGTCGGGCTCGTGCCACGCGTCTTCGAGGAACCCGAGCAGCTTCCGCTGCAGTGCCCACGACTCCTTGGATCGCACGAGCTTGTGGATCCGGCCCTGGTGCATCGCGTCGAGCACCTCGCCGTAGACGTCGAGCTGGAACTGCTCGGCGGCGGCATTGCCCACCCGGACCGGCTTCGACCCGGCAAAACCCGGCAGCCAGTCGAGCGTCGTCTCCACGAGCCGCCGCTCGCCCGCGACCCCGTACATGATCTGCAGCGCCGACGGATCACCGGCGGCAGCGCGAAGCAGCCACACCCGCCAGGCCCGGGCCTCCTCGAGATAGCCGGCGTTGAGAAACGCGAGCAGCGTCAGCGTCGCGTCGCGCAGCCAGCAATAGCGGTAGTCCCAGTTCCGCTCCCCACCGATCTTTTCGGGGAGCGATGTCGTCGGCGCCGCCACGATTCCACCCGTCGGCGAATAGGTGAGCGCCTTCAACACCGCGAGCGAAGCGTGGACGTCCTCCTTCCACTTGCCGCCGTAGTCGCACTTCGCGGCCCAGTCCTCCCAGTAGTCGATCGTCTGGGTGAGCGCGTGCTCCGCGTCGATCGGCTGCGGCGGCCGCTGGTTCGACGGATACCAGGTGAGCACGAACGGCACCCGCTCGCCCTTCTTGACGACGAACTCGCCGATGGTGCGCATGTTCTCGCCGCGATGCTCGACCGGGGTCCGGAAGCACAGTCCGTCGGGCCCCGCCACCGCGATCCGTCCATCGTCGATGCGACGAACCCAGGGAATCGTGCCGCCGTAGTCGAAGCGAACGACCAGCTCGGAAAACATCTCGACATGTCCGCGCACGCCTTCGACGATGCGCACGATGTCCGGGGCCTTGCCGCGCGGCGGCATGAAGTCGAGCACCCGAATGGCTCCGCTGTCGGTTTCCCACTCCGTCTCGAGCACGAGCGTGCGCGGGTGATAGCGGCGTTCGCCTCTCCACGCATCCGAGCGGGGCGCGACGATCCACCGTCCGTGGTCGGGCGTGCCGAGCAGCGCGGCGAAGCAGGCGCCCGAGTCGAAGCGCGGGAAGCACGCCCAGTCGATCGAGCCGTCGCGGCCGACGAGCGCACTCGTCTGGAGGTCGCCGATGAGGGCGTAGTCCTCGATCTTCGCGGTCATCGGTCCTCGATTTCCAGGGCGAAGCGCCGGAAACGTCGCAGCACGCCGCGGTTGAAAGCCTGCTCGTACTCCTCCGTCGCGTCGTCGTCGAGGGTCGACGCGAAATTGTCCCGCAGGTCGGCGAGCAGCTCGGTCCCGGTCTCGACCAGGTCGACGTAGTCGCCGTACCGTTCCTCAGCCTCGCCGCGCTCGGCCTTGTTGTAGGCCTGCTCGGCGGCGATGCAGTCCGAGATCAAGCCCCGCTGTTCGCGCTCGAAGAGATCGAGCTGCCGCTCGATCAGCTCGGAGAAGCGTGCGCGGCGAAGCCTCATGTGAGCTCCCGATACACCTGGAGGTGAGCCGCCGCCGCCGCATCCCAGGTCAACGTCTCACGCGCGCGGCGGGCACCGGCCCGTGCGGCTTCGAGCGCAGCAGGGTCGTCGAGGAGCTCGCGCGCGGCGGCGGCGAGCGCGGCGACGTCCCCGGCCGGCACAACCCGGCCGGCGCCGAATTGCGAGATCGGCTCCGCCACACCGCCGACGTCGTAGGCGACGGCTGGCACGCCTGCTCCGAGCGCCTGCAGCAGCGCACCGCTCTGGTCGAGCTCCGGCTTGTAGGGAAAGAGCGCGACCGTCGCGTCGCCGAGCGCGCGTTCGAGCTCCGCATGCGAGAGATACCCAAGGCGCCACTCGGCGATGTCGCCGGCCTCGCGGCGGTAGCCGTTCACCGGCTCGACCGGATCGCCGGCCACGATCAACCGTGCGCCTTCGATCTGCTTCGCGGCGGCAACGGCATCACCGGTTCCCTTGTACGGACGAATCGTTCCGAGACAGAGCAGCGTACGCCCGTCGTCGCTGCGCACCGGGTCGCTCGGAAAAACGGGGTGCGGGATGACCGTCGCGTCGACGCCGAAGTCTGCGAGACGCTCTCGACCCCGGCTGCTGTGCACGATGACGCGATCGAAACGGGCAAGCAGGCCGCGCCACAGCTCGCTCTTCGCCGCCGTGCGTCGCGGCAGCAGGTCGTGCGCGGTGAACACCGACGGAACGCGCGGCCTGAACAGCAGGCGATCGAGCTCCGGTGCGGCGAGCCACTGCAGGTGCAGCACGTCGGGCCGGCGCCGCAAGAGTGCCGCGGTTCCCGGTACGTGCTCGACGACCTTGAAAGGGATGCGCAAGCGAGAACGCCGGAAGAGCCGCGACGACAGCGGATAGAAGGGCTCGCTCCGCCGGTAGCCGGCAGGCGCGGGAGTCTCTCCGAACCGGAAGTGCGCAGTGACGAGCTCTACGTCCACGCCCGCGCGTGCAAGAGCAGCCGCCAGCTCGTGGTCGTAGGCCGGAGTGAACGCGGGGGGGTCCGCGAGGACGACACGCATCCGCAGTACAGTAGAACGCCTGCTCGTCCGGACCTGGAATCTGTTCCACGGGAACACGCAGCCGCCGGGTCGAAGGGCCTTCCTCGAAGAGATGGTGCGGCTCGCGACGGCGGACCGTCCCGACGTGCTCTGCCTGCAGGAGGTGCCGGTGTGGGCGCTCCAGGAGCTCGAAGGCTGGAGCGGCTACACCGCTGTCGGTGCCGTCGCCGCGCGTCCGATGATCGGCCCCTTGCCGTCGACCTCCGCGGTCGGGCGTGCGCTCACCGATCTGAACCACGGCCTGCTTCGCTCGGCCTTCACGGGCCAGGCGAACGCGATCCTGCTCGGCCCGGGGCTGGAAGTCGCCGAGACGCGGCACGTGATCCTCAACTCCTTCCGCTATCGACGGGCGCAAGCACGGAGGAGCCGCCTCGGGCTCCTGGCGCGGCTGGCCTGGGGCAAGGAGCGCCGCGTGTGCCAGGTCGCGCGCGTCCGCCGTCAGCAAGGGACGCTCGTCGTCGCGAACAGCCACCTGACCGGGTCGGCGGACAAGCGCATACCGGACGCCGAGCTGCTGCGAGCCGCCGTATTCGTCGACGGCGTTGCGCGCCCCGACGAGCCCGTGCTGTTCTGCGGCGACCTCAACCTGAGCCTGCGCAATTCTCGGATGCTCGCCGAGCTCACCTCGGCACAGTGGGGCTTCTCAGGCCCGACCGCGACAGGGATCGACCATGTGCTCGTACGTGGGCTCGACGCGTCGCCACCAGTACGCTGGCCGCTCGAGCGGCGCGCCTCGCACGGGCTGCTGCTTTCGGATCACGCACCGGTCGAAAGGGAGGTCGTATCGTGACGTTCGAGGAAGCACGCGCCGAGTTCCCAGTGCTGGAGCGCTTCGCCTACCTGAACGCCGGCACGCTCGGGCCGCTCTCCCGCGCGACGCTCGCAGCTGCGGAGGCTCGGCTCGCGTTCGACCAGGAGCACGGACGCGGTGGCAAGGCGTGGTTCGAAAGCGTGCTCGCGCTGCGCACGGCCGTCCGCGGCCAGATCGCGAACCTGATCGGAACGACGCCGGAGCACATTGCCTTGACCAGCTCGACGACGGACGGCTGCAACATCGTCGTTGCAGGCGTCGAGCTCGGGCCCGGCGACGAAGTCGTGACGACGAGCTCCGAGCATCCCGGGTTGCTGCTGCCGCTCAACGTCTCCGGCGCTCGTGTCCGGGTCGCGGAGGTGGGGGCGCGCCCGACGGCTGACGCGGTCGACACGATTCTCGCGTGCATCACGCCGAAGACGAAGTTGCTCGCGCTGTCACACGTGCTCTGGACGACCGGCCAGACGCTGCCCGTCGACGAGCTCAAAGAGAAAACGGGATTACCCGTGCTCGTCGACGGCGCGCAATCGGTCGGAGCGATGCCTGTCGAGGTGGGGGCGATCGACTTCTACACCGTCTCCTGTCAAAAATGGCTCTGCGGCCCTGAACCGCTGGGCGCTCTGTACGTGCGCGATCCCGAGGCGTTGAAGGTCGCGATCCCGAGCTCCTTCGCACAGCAGTCGATCGAGCCCGACGGAACCTTCGTGCCATCGAACGGCGCCGCGCGCTTCGACTCGGGATGGCTCGCCACTCCGGCGCTCGCCGGTCTCGAGGCCGCGCTCGACGGCGCACCCGACTGGCGTTACGAGCGCGCGGCGGAGATCGCCGCCCTGTGCCGCACTCGACTGCGTGAGCGGTACGACGTGATCGGTGACGGCGAAGGGACGCTCGTCTCCTTCGTTCCTCCGGGCGAGCCCGCGGTCGGACGCCGCCCGGCTCTATGACGCCGGGGTGGTCGTGCGCGACCTTCCGGGAACGGGCTGGCTGCGCGCGTCGTGCGGCTGGTGGACGAACGAGGACGACGTCGAGCGGCTGCTGGCCGGGCTCGCCGGCTGAACCATTGCCTGCTTCTAGGTGGGGAGCGGCGCGTACAGGTCGATCACGGTGCCGTCCGGGTCCTTCAGCTGCGCGTAGCGCATGCCCCAGAACGCATCCCACGGCGCTTTGTGCTCCGTGGCGCCGGCCGTGAGCAGCTCCTCGTAGACGCGGTTGACCTCGCCGGGGGAGTCGCACCGGAACGCACCCCCGACGGCGTGTCCTCCCGATGGGCGCTGCCACTCCGGATCGAAGGACCGCATCACGTCTTCGGTGTCGAGCGCATAGCGAAGGCCGCCGGGAAGCGGCGCCTCCACGTGCGACTCGGTCTCGGCGCCTTCCGGAAACTCGAGACCGAGCAGGCGATAGAACGCGACGGAGCGCGCCATGTCGCTGACGACGATTCCGAAGAAGTCGAGCTGCGGGGTCACGATGCCTGCGCCTCCGTCTCTGCGGTGCGTAGGCCGAGCTCCGGCGCGATCGGCTGCAGTGCCTCGACGACGTTACGGATGTGATCGTCGAGCTCGATCCCGAGTCCTTCAGCTCCTGCATAGACCTCGTCGCGATGTACACCGGCGGCGAACGAGGGTTGCTTGAGCTTCTTCTTCACCGACTTCGGCTCGAGCCCGTCGATCCCGGTCGGACGCACGAGGCCACAGGCGTGGATGAAGCCCGACAGCTCGTCGCAAGCAAAGAGCGTTTGCTTGAGCTTCGTGTCGCGCGGCATCTCCAGGTGCTCCGCGTGCGAGAGCACCGCCTCGATCACGACCTCGGGGTAGCCCTCCTCGCGCAGGATCGGCGCACCGTCCTGCGGATGCTTGTCGAGCGTGGGATGGATCTCGTAGTCGAAGTCGTGGAGGAGCGCGACGACGCGCCACAGTTCCTCGTCCTCGCCGAAGTGGCGCGCATACCAGCCGGTCGACGCCTCGACGGCCAGCGCGTGGCGGCGGAGGGCCTCGCTCTGCGTGTACTTCGTCAAAGTCTCCCAGGCCCGTTCGCGTGTCGTTTCCACGGCATGGGTAGGCTACCGCGATGTCCCAGACCGCCGTCATCGGGCGTGCGGCCGAGTGCTTCGTCATCGAAGGCGGACGGCCGCTGCAGGGACGAATCCAGGCCGCCGGCAACAAGAACGGAGCTCTCCCGATCCTCGCCGCCTGCCTGCTCACGTCGGAGCCGGTCGTGCTGCACAACGTGCCGCGCATTGTCGATGTCGAGACGATGCTGGAGCTGCTGAACGACATCGGCGCGGAGGCCGAGTGGACCGGCCCGAACGACGTGCGGGTTCAGGCCGCCGAGGTGACGAAGTCGGAGCTCGACGAGGAGCTCTGCAGCAGGATGCGCGCGTCGTTCCTGCTCGCCGGTCCCCTGCTCGCACGGCTCGGGGCCGTGAGCGCGCCACCGCCCGGCGGCGACGTGATCGGGCGGCGCCGGCTCGATCCCCACATTCACGCGTTCGCCGAGCTCGGAGCGCAGATCGAGATCGGCCGCCGCTACGAGATGCGCGCCGGCGCCCTGCGCGGACGTCATATCTTCCTCGACGAGGCGAGCGTCATGGCGACCGAGAACGCGCTGATGGCCGCAGCCCTGACGCCGGGCGAGACGGTGATCGGCAATGCCGCCTGCGAGCCTCACGTGCAAGACCTGTGCCGCTTCCTCGTCGCGCTTGGCGCCCAGATCGAGGGGATCGAGTCCAACGTCTTGCGCATCACCGGCGTCGAGTCGCTGCACGGCGCGGAGTGGAGCATCGGGCCGGACCACATCGAGGTCGGCAGCTTCATCGGGCTCGCCGCGATCACCGGTGGCGACGTGACGATCGACGGCGTCAAGCAGCCGGACCTCGTCTCGATCCTGCACGGGTTCGCGAAGTTCGGCGTCGAGGTGGAGCAGGGTGAGGACTTCGTGCGTGTGCCACCGCGCCAGCAGCTCGCCGTGCAGGACGACCTCGGCGGCTACATCCCCAAGATCGAGGACGGGCCGTGGCCGGCATTTCCCTCGGACCTGACGTCGGTCGCGCTCACGGTCGCGACGCAGTCGGCCGGGACGATGCTGATGTTCGAGAAGATGTTCGAGAACCGCCTGTTCTTCACGGACAAGCTCGTGAGCATGGGCGCGCGGATCATCCTGTGCGACCCACACCGCGCTGTGATCACCGGCCCGTCACAGCTCCGCGGTCAGAGAATGGAGAGCCCGGACATCCGTGCGGGGATGGCGATGCTGCTCGCCGGGCTCTGCGCCGAAGGCTCGTCGACGATCGGCGCCGTCTACCAGATCGACAAGGGCTACGAGCGGATCGACGAGCGTCTGCGCGCACTCGGTGCGCAGATCGAACGAGTCGACGCGTAGGCGTTTCCCGTTAGCCGCGGATCGAGAACGAGGACGCTGCGTCGATGTCGAGCGCCCTCAGCGTGAACCTGTAGCGGTGGCCGCGCCGTAGCGGCGTTGTGGTTTTCGTTCGGCTCGTGGAGTCGAGCAGCACCTGCGGCCGTCGCCCGTCGACCGAGACCGAGAGTTGGAAGCGCGCCGCGCCCTCGCCGAACCAGGTGAGGCGCAGCCGTGAACGAGACCTGACGCCGGTGAGACTGACGCTCGCCCTGCCCTGCGCCTCGTACGGTGCGCCGATCGGAGACTCGGCCGACAGCGCCGGGTCGGCGGCTGCTCGCCGCAAGAGCGGTTCCGAACGGTTGTGGCCCGGGACGCCGGCAACACCCCCGGCGCACAAGAGAAGAGGGCTGTGATGGACGTCGCAATCACTCGCATGCCGCCGATTGTCCTCTTCTTAGGCGAGATTTCCAGGGGCCGCCAGGTCTGAACGAGGTATGGCTTGGAAAAGCACCTTCGCGACTCGTACGATCGACCGGCGCCCTGTACCCTCCGTCCCCATGGCTGCGACCGGACAGGGCCGCGCGAGCGCGCGCGTAAACGTCGCCGGCCGCGGCGACACGAACATCGCCACCGGCTTGCCGGTTCTCGATCACCTGCTGACGACGCTGGCCGTGCACGCGTCGTTCGACCTCGCCCTCGAGGTCGAGCCTGGCCCGTCCGAGGCTGAGATCGTGATTGCCGCCCGCTCGCTCGGAGAGGCGCTCGCCGAACCGCTTCGTGCGGAGGGTGTGCGAGGCCACGGCTCTGCTGTCGTGCCCGCGGATGAGGCGCTCGCCCATGTTGCGCTCGAAGCGTCGGGGCGGCCGTTGCTCGTCTCGAACGTGGATCTCTCGCAGGCGCGAATCGCCGGGCTCGCCGGAGATCTCGCGGCGCGGTTTCTGGAAGAGCTCGCCCAGGCTGCGGGACTCACGCTGCACGTGAGACTGGTCGAGGGCCGGGACACTCAGCACGTTCTCGAAGCGATCTTCAAGGCGCTCGGTGTCGCGCTTGCGCAGGCTTGCCGGCCGCGAAGGAGGGAAGGCGAATGAAAGAGGTCGTACGTACGGAAGCTGCACCCGCGCCGTTTCAGGGCGCTCCCTATTCGCAAGCGATCAAGGCGAACGGCTTCGTGTTCGTTGCGGGACAGGTCGCTTTGAAGCCGGGCGACAAGGACCTCAGCGGCGGGACGATCCAGGAGCAGACCGAACAGGCGCTCGCGAATCTGGGGGCGATCCTGGAGGCGGCGGGCAGCGGCTTCGACCGCCTCGTGAAGACGACCGTCTTCCTTCAGCACCTCGACGACTTCCAGGGCATGAACGAGGTGTACGCGCAAAAGGTGGGCGACCAGCCGCCCGCACGCTCGACCGTCGAGGTCGCCAAGCTTCCCTCCGGCGCGCTCGTCGAGATCGAAGCAATCGCGCTCGCGTAGGAACCCGTGCACAAAGCGATCGAGGATTTCGTGCGGGGCCTCCGCCTCGATGCGTACCTCGTGGGTGGGGCGGTTCGCGACGAGCAGCTGGGCGTGGAGTCGAAAGACGCCGATTTCGTCGTGCCGGGAGTCGACTACGACGGGTTACGCAGCGCGCTCGAGCCACACGGCGGGGTCGAGGATCTCGAGGTCGGAGGCCGACGCGTCGGTGCGCGCCTGTATCCCACCGACCCGAGGGTGCGGTCGCTCGCGCCTGCCGGCATCGAGTTTGCGCCGCCGCGCGCCGAACGGAGCACCGGGCCGGGCCGGCACGACTTCGAAATCGTGGCGGACCCCGGGCTCTCGATCGAAGACGACATGGAGCGGCGCGACTTCACCGTCAACGCGATGGCGAAACGACTGGAGACCGGTGAGCTCGTCGACCCGTTCGGCGGAGCGGCCGATCTCGCGAACCGCGTGCTGCGGACGGTTCGACCTCGCAGTTTCGCCGAGGATCCCCTGCGCCTCGTGCGCGGGCTTCGGCTCGTCTCGCAGCTCGGCCTCGAACCGACGGAAGAGACGTTGCAGCAGATGCGTGACGAAGCTTCGAGTGTGCGCGCCGTCTCTGCGGAGCGAATCGGCGGAGGCTTGCAGGCCGACGGTCTCGGCGAGCTCTCGAAGCTGCTGCTCGGCCCCGAGCCCGCCAAGGCGTTGCGGCTCGCGCGCGACACGGGGGTGCTCACAGCGATCCTGCCCGAGTTCGAGCCTGCAATCGGATTCGAACAGGACAGCAAGCGCCAGCACCTTCCTCTCGACGAGCACATCTTCGCGGTCGTGCAGGCCGCTGCCGATGCCGGCGACAATCTTCCCGTTCGGCTCGGCGCGCTCTTCCACGACCTCGGCAAGCCGGGAGCGAACGGCAGCCACGCGACCCGGGGCGCGGACCTGACGGCCAAAGCGCTGAGACGTCTGCGCTACCCCACGCGACTGCAGACGCACGTGACCCGGCTCGTCCGAGCGCACGCCTTTTCGCTCGACGGCGTCGACGAACTCTTCGCCCGGCGGTTCCTGCGCGAGCACGGCGACGAGCTCGCATTCGAGCTCGTCGCGCACAAGGAAGCGGATCTGCGGGGCAAGCAGGTCTCGGAGGCCGAGCTCGAGGCTGCCGGCCGGTTGCGCGCGTTGCTCGAACAGGAACGCGTACGCCCGCACCGCCTCACCGACCTTGCCGTCGACGGCGCCGATCTGATCGCGCTCGGCTTCGAGGAAGGACCGGTGCTGGGCCGCACGCTCGAGTCGCTGCTCGACGCCGTCGTCGACGAGCCCGAGCTCAACACACGTGACGAACTGCTCGCTCGCGCAAAGGCCGAGCTCCGATGAGCGTCCCACTCATTCGCTGGGATGCGCCCGGGCCGTACCATGTTGCGTTCTCGACGCGACAGGGCGGCGTCAGCGACGCTCCCTACGACTCGCTCAACCTCGGACGGAGTACGCGCGACGATCCGAAGAACGTCGACGAGAACAGGCAGCGGCTTTGCGAGACCGTCGGTGTGGATCCGGAGCAGCTGGCCTTGCAGCGCCAGGTGCACGGCGCGGTGGTCAACCGTGCCGAGGCGGGTGCACGAAGTGCGGAAGGGGACGGGCTCTGGGCCGACGAGGCCGGGGTGCCGATGCTCGCCTTCAGCGCCGACTGTCTGCCGATCGCGCTCGCCCGCCGGAACCGCTCAGCCGGCCTCGCGCTCCTGCACGCCGGCCGGCTCGGCCTGCTCGCCGGCATCGTCGAGGCAGGGGTCGCTGTGCTGGGCGGACCAGTCGCGGCGATCGTCGGCCCGGGAATCGGGCCGTGCTGCTACGAGGTCGGCGACGACATCGCCGGCGCTTACCGGGCCCGCTTCGGTCCCGACGTCCTGCGCGGACGGAACCTCGATCTCTGGACCGCTGCGGAGAAGGTTCTCCGCGGCGCCGGCGTCGACGCGATCGAGCGGCTCGACGTGTGCACTGCGTGTGCTCCCGATCGGTTCTTCTCGCACCGGCGCGACGGCCCCGTCACCGGCCGGCAGGGAGTGATCGGCTACGTCGCCTGAGACGGTTCGCGCGAACTACGAACGGATCCGCGCTGAAGTCGGGCCGACTGTGACAATCGTGGCCGCGACAAAGTACGTCAGCGTGCAGGACATGGCCGTGCTCGTCGAGGCCGGCATCGAGGTCGTCGGCGAGAACAAGGCGCAGGATCTCGAACGCAAGCACACGGAGTACGGCGACGCGTTTCGCTGGCACTTCATCGGCCACCTGCAGTCGAACAAGGCCAAGGTCGTGAACGGGATCTGCGAGCTCGTGCACTCGCTCGACTCCGAGTCCGCCGCCCGGAGACTGAGCGTGCCCGCACTCATCGAGATCAACCTCGCCGGCGAGTCATCGAAAGCCGGTGTCCCGCCCGAGGAGCTGCCTCGCTTCCTGGAGCAGTACGCGGCGGTGCGCGGGTTGATGACGATGCCTCCCGCGACGGACGATCCCGAGGCGTCCCGGCCCTATTTCCGGCGCCTGCGCGAGCTCGCCGCCGAGCACGGCCTGCCCGAGCTTTCCATGGGCACGAGCCAGGACTACAGAGTCGCGGCGCAGGAGGGCGCGACCCTCGTCCGGGTGGGCTCAATCCTGTACGCCGAGTAACATTTCGCGCGAGATGGGCTTCGCAGACGTGTGGAACAAGACCCTCGTCTACTTCGGCATCGCCGAGGAGGAGGACTGGGACGACGACGCCTACGTCACGGACGAGGACATCCAGCGGAGCTATGCCGAGCGGCCGAACGTCCGGCGGCTGGCGCCGAGGCGCCGCGAGCGCGAGTTCGACGACTGGACCGACCCGGAGCCTGCGAGCGAACGGACCGCGGTGCTGCGCCCGCGCGTCGCCGCCGTCCCGACGCCGGCGTCGGTGCGAGTCCACCTCGTCATCCCGAGGAGCTTCAACGACGCCCAGCAGATCGCGGACAAGTTCAAGGAGTCGATTCCCGTCATCCTCAATCTCCAGAGCTCCGACCAGGAGCTCTCCAAACGGCTCATCGACTTCGCGAGCGGGCTGACCTACGCGCTCGACGGCGGCATGCAGCGGGTCGCCGACAAGGTGTTCCTGCTCACGCCGCGAAACGTCGAGGTGTCCGCAGAGGAACGCGCCCGCCTGCTCGAACGCGGCGGGTTCTTCAACCAGGCCTAGTGCCGCTCGTAGGAACCCGGCGAGTCACGCCGAACTGAGCGGGATGGCCCTCGCTGCCATGCTCGGCTTGCTCTACGACGCGGTGGACAGCGTCGTCAGCTTCGTGCAGGTGTTCATCTACGTCTATTCGATTCTGATCCTCGCCTACATCATCACGTCCTGGGTGCGTCTGCCGTACTCGGTGTGGTTGAACCGGATCCAACGCTTTCTGTACGACGTCTGCGACCCGTATCTACGGCTCTGGCGCCGGATCCTCCCGACGTTCGGCCCGCTCGATCTGTCGCCGGTCGTCGGAGTCGCGTTCCTCTACATCATCTCGGCCATCCTCGACCGGCTTCGCTGAAAGGGGAGACCATGACCTTCACCCCCGTCGAGATCCGACATGTCAAACCCGCAAGGAGCATCATCGGCGGCTACAAGCGCAACGCCGTCGACGCGGTGCTCGAAGAGATCACATCGAGCTTCGAGGACGTCTGGCGCGACCGGGCCGACCTCGCCGACAAGGTCGAGCAGTTGGAAGCCGATCTCGTTCGCTACCGCGAGCTTGAGGGACTGCTGCGCACGACCCTCGTGTCGGCGGAGAAGGCGGCGGTCACGCTGAAGGAACAGGCAGGCAAGGAGGCCGATCTGATCGTCGAGGAAGCCCGCAACGAAGCACGGTCGATCACGCGTAACGCCCGCGCAGACCACGACCGGCTCCTCACCGAGATCCGCCGGATGAAGTCCCTGCTCCATTCCGCGCTCGCGCTCGTCGACGAGGCACCACCCGCCGCTGACACCGAGGCCGAAGCCGCCTAGGGCGCTAGACTTTGCGCATGGAAGCGGTTTCTACGCGCCTGCGACTGCGCGTGTCGCCGGGTGCGAAGTCCGCGCACGTCGTCGGCCGCCACGGCGACGCCTGGAAGGTTCGCGTTGCGGCGCCGGCGGAAGGAGGCCGTGCGAACGACGCCGTGGTTCGTTTGCTCGCCGAGACGCTCTCGCTGCCGCGACAATCCGTCACGCTCGTTTCGGGTCACGCTGCTCGGGACAAGATCGTCCGGCTGACTGGTCTCGTCCCCTCCCAGATCGACCAGCGGCTCTCGTCGGCAGCCGGAAAGGAAGACCGTTGAAAGCTCCCGAGACCGACCGCTTCCGCGACGCGCTCCTCGAGCAGCGCAAGCGCGTCGAAGCTGCACTCGAAAATCTTCACGAGGAAACGTCCGGTTCGCTTTCCGAGGAATCGGGCGAGGAGACGGCCTACGACAACCACCTCGCCGACACGGCCACCGAGACGTACGACCGCGAGCTGGACTACACGCTCGAGGAGAACTCCGGCCACGTGCTCGCGGAAATCGACGCGGCTCTCAAGCGAATCGAAGAAGGCACCTACGGGATCTGCACGAATTGCGGCAAGGAGATTCCGGTGGATCGGCTCGAGGCGCTTCCCTGGGCAACGCTGTGCATCGACTGCCAGCGCGGCCTGGAGGGTCGTTGACCGAGCGGCTGACGTCGCGACCGGCTGACATCCGGGTCGGGTCGACAACTGACGGACTCACGCCGATCTCGTCTGCGGAGCGGCAATACGGAGCGAGCTGGCCACAGTGGCTGAGCCTAGGCTCCGTCGCACTCGCGGCGCTCGGAGCCGACCAGCTGACGAAGTCCATCGTCACGAGCCGGCTCGACTTCAACGACCAGGTGCACGTCGTCGGCTCGTTCTCGATCCATCACGTCACGAACTCGGGGATCGCCTTCGGCCTCTTCGCGCAGGCAACGTCGATCGTGATCCTGCTGACGGCGCTCGCCGTCGCGTGGATGCTCTATTTCTTCGCGCGTTCCGGATCTCGTCACCCCGTGCTGCCGGTGGCGCTCGGACTCGTCATCGGGGGGAGCGTGTCGAATCTGGTCGACCGCGTCAGGCTGGGGCACGTCACAGACTTCCTCGACTTCAAATACTGGCCGGCTTTCAATCTCGCCGACAGCTTCATCGTCGTCGGTGTCGCGGCTTTGCTCCTTGCGCTCGTGGCCTCGGACCGGCAGGCGACCCGTCCGCAGCGCGTGCGTGAAGCAACGCGTCCCTGACGAGGCTGCGGGCGAGCGGCTCGACCGCTTTCTCGCGTCACTGCCCGAAGTGGGCTCGCGCGGGATTGCCGAACGCCTGCTCGAAGCGGGGTCGATCCTCGTCGACGGCGTACCGCTCGGCAAGAGCCATCGGCTGACCGGCGGCGAAGAGGTCGAGTTCGAGGCTCCGGAGCAGGCGGCGGCGACGCTCGAGCCGGAGCAGATGGATTTACGGATCGCCTACGAGGACGAGCACCTGGTCGTTGTCGACAAGCCTGCAGGCCTGGTTGTGCATCCGGCGCCGGGGCACGCGAGCGGCACGCTCGTCCACGCCCTGCTCGAGCACGACGTCGCGGGCGGCGACGCCGATCGTCCCGGCATCGTCCATCGTCTCGATCGCGACACGTCCGGGTTGATGGTCGTCGCGCGCTCCGAAGAGGCCTACGGGCGGCTGCAGAAGCTCGTGCGGGAACACGCCCTCGAGCGTCATTACGCCGCGCTCGTCGTCGGTCGCCCGCGGTCCCGCAGCGGCCGGATCGACGCGCCCCTCGGGCGCGACCGCCGCGACCCGCTGCGACAGTCGCTCGACACCGACAACCCGCGCGTGGCGGTGACGCACTTCGAGGTCAGCGAGCTCCTCCCGCGCCACGCGCTGCTCGCCGTCCGGCTCGAGACGGGGCGGACGCACCAGATCCGCGTGCATCTCGCTGCGATCGACCTCCCCATCGCCGGGGACTCGGTGTACGGCCGTGCCCACGAGCTCGGGCTCGAGCGGCAGTTCCTGCACGCGGGCCGCCTCGCGTTCCCTCATCCGATCACCGAGGAGCGTGTTGACGTCGAGTCGCCGCTGCCCGGCGATCTGAGCCGGGCCCTCGAGCAGGCCAGGAGCGAGCCGAGTCGCTAGAATGCAGCGGTTTTTCGTACCCAACCCGGCAGATCAGTCTGGGTGGCGGTGCCGGCGTTCGACGGATGCCGGTTCCAGCCAGGCCCTGCCGGCAGCAGTCAAATCAACCAGAAAGGGGACCTGATCCCGATGTCCGTCGTCTCTATGCGCGAGCTGCTGGAGGCTGGAGTTCACTTCGGCCACCAGACGCGACGCTGGAATCCCAAGATGCGCCGCTTCATCTTCACCGAGCGGGGCGGTATCTACATCATCGACTTGCAGCAGACCTTGCAGCTGCTGCAGGAAGCACACGATTTCGCCCGGAACGTCGCGGAGCGGGGCGGAGCGATCCTGTTCGTCGGCACGAAGAAGCAGAGCCAGGGCGCCGTGGAGACGGAGGCCAAACGCGTGGGGATGCCCTACGTGAACCACCGTTGGCTCGGCGGCCTTCTCACGAACTGGCGCACCATCTCCGACCGCATCGACCGGCTGCACGAGCTGCGGCGCCTGAAGGACGAGGGCCAGCTCGACCTCCTGCCCGCGAAGGAGCGCATCTCGATGCTCAACGAGCTCGAGAAGCTCGAAGAGAACCTCGGCGGTGTCGCGGACATGAAGCGCCAGCCCGAGGCGGTCTTCATCGTCGACCTACGGAAGGAGCAGCTCGCCGTGCGCGAGGCGCGCCGGCTCGGCCTGCCGGTCGTTGCGCTCGTCGACACGAACTGCGATCCGGACGAGGCCGACTTCGTCATTCCCGGCAACGACGACGCGATCCGTTCCTGCGATCTGATCGTCCGCGCGATCGCCGACGGCATCGCAGCAGGCCAGCAAAAGGCGACGCCTGCGGACTTCACGCCGCCGGCAGCGGCGAGCAACGGCGCGGCTACCGAGGAGGCGACCACGCCCGAGGGCGACTACGAGCAGGTGTCCGCGAAGGAAGAGCCCGCTGCAGAGCCTGCCGCTCCTGCCGAGGAGCCTGCGGCCGAGGAGGTGCGGACCGATGGCTGAGATCTCTGCTGCACTCGTCAAGGAGCTCCGCGACCAGACCGGCGCGCCAATGATGGATTGCAAGCGCGCGCTGCAGGAAACGAACGGCGACATCGAGGCGGCCGTGCGCGTTCTCCGCGAGAAGGGCATGGCCGGTGCGGCCAAGCGCTCCGACCGGGTGACTCCCGAAGGCAAGGTCGGGTACCGGCTTGCCGACGACAACAAGCGCGGCACGATGGTCGCCGTGGGCTGCGAGACCGAGCCCGTCTCGAACAACGACGAGTTCCTCGCCTTCGCCAAGAAGGTGCTGGAGACGGTCGAGTCCGAAGGCCCTGGGGCCGAGGCGAGCCTCGACGAGGAGCGTGTGCTGCTGGCCGGCAAGCTCGGCGAGAACATCGTCGTCGCGGGCACGGCGCGCTTCGAAGCGGTGAACGGGGGCCTGGTCGCCGCCTACGCTCATCCACCGCGCAACAAGATCGGCGTGCTGCTGCAGATGCGCGGCGGGTCCGAGGACCTCGCGCGCAAGGTTGCGATGCACATCGCCGCACTGCGGCCGAGCTGGATCGGGCGCGACGACGTCCCCGAGGAGACGATCGCGCAGGAGCGCGAGATCTACGCGGGCTCGGACGAGGTTCAGTCGAAGCCGGAGCAGGCGCGCGAGAAGATCGTCGAAGGGATGCTGAACAAGCGTTTCTTCGGTGCGAGCGTGCTCGTGGACCAGGAATGGATCCACGATTCGTCCAAGAAGGTCGGCGACGCGCTTTCGGACGAGGGTGCCGAGGTGCTCGAGTTCGAGCGGTTCGAGCTGAGCGGCTAGTGGCGGTCTCTTCGGAAGAGACCCTGGCGGCGCCGCGCGAGGCGCAGTCGATGTTCCGCCGCGTCCTGCTGAAGCTCTCCGGCGAGTCGCTGATGGGGGATCGCGAGTACGGGATGGACCGCGCCACGATCGACGCGATCGCCGAAGAGATCGTCGACGTCCAGTCGTCGGGCGTGGAGATCGCGATCGTCGTCGGCGCGGGGAACATCTACCGCGGGATGGAGGCGGCGGCGGAAGGCATGGACCGCGCAACCGGCGACTACGCCGGCATGCTCGCGACCGTGCTCAACTCGCTGGCGCTGCAGGACGCGCTGGAAGATCGCGGCGGCGACACGCGCATCCTCTCGGCGCTCGAGCTCAAGGAAGTCGCCGAGCCGTACATCCGGCGGCGGGCGATCCGGCATCTCGAAAAGGGCCGCGTCGTCATCTTCGCGGCCGGCACGGGCAATCCGTTCTTCACCACCGACACCGCAGCCGCGCTCCGGGCGCTCGAGATCAACGCCGATTCGATCCTGATGGCAAAGCACGGCACGGAGGGTGTGTACACGGCCGACCCTCAGGTCGACCCGGATGCGGCGTTTCTGCCCGAGCTCACGCACCGCGAGGCGATCGAGCGGAACCTCCGCGTGATGGACAGTACAGCGCTATCCCTCTGCATGGACAACAATCTTCCGATCTACGTCTTTCAGCTTGCGCGCGGGAACATCGGTCGGGTTCTCGCGGGCGAGCGGATCGGGACGATCATCTCGACGCCCGCGAAGGAGGAGCGCTGATGGCCACAGTCGACGAGTTGATTTCCGACGCGGAGAAGCGGATGCACGCGAGCGTCGAGCACACGAAGACCGAGTTCAACAGCGTCCGCACAGGCCGCGCCTCGGCTTCACTGCTCGACCGCGTCCAGATCGACTACTACGGACAGCAGACGCCCTTGAAGCAGCTCGCGACGATCAACGTCCCGGAGCCGCGGATGCTGACCATCCAGCCCTTCGACCCGACATCGATCAAGGCGATCGAGAAAGCCCTGCAGGAGTCGGACCTCGGCCTGACGCCCTCGAACGACGGCAAGGTCATTCGGCTGCCGATGCCGCAGCCGACCGAGGAGCGCCGGAAGGAGCTGGTGAAGGTCGTCCGCAAGATCGCGGAGGAAGGACGGGTCGCGGTGCGAAACGTGCGTCGAGACACCGTGCAGCACCTCAAGGACCTGAAAGACCACGTCGGCAGCGACGACGAGCGCCGCGCGGAGGACCGCGTGCAGAAGCTGACGGACGACCACACGAAGACGATCGACGATCTCCTGCGGCACAAGGAATCCGAGGTCATGGAGGTCTAGGGGCCTTCGCGCCTGATGAGCCTCCTGACGAAAATCAGAACGCTCCGGCATGTTCGGCCCGCCCCGGAGCCGGACCTCCCGGACGTCGCCCACGCCGTCGCGATCATCATGGACGGCAACGCACGCTGGGCGCGCAAGCGCGGCCTGCCGATCGCCGCCGGGCATCGCGCAGGCACGAAGGCGCTGCGGCGCACCGTGGAGGCGGCGATCGACCTCGGCGTCGACTCGCTCGCGGTGTATGCGTTCTCGACCGAGAACTGGAACCGGCCACCCGACGAGGTCGAGCTCCTGATGGAGATCTTCACCGAGACGATCGAACGTGAGCTGCCCGACCTCGTGCGCCAGGGCGTGCGCACGCGCTTCATCGGCCGCCGCGACCGTGCGCCTGCCGCGCTCCAGGAGCGCATGGCCGCGCTCGAGCGCGAGACGGAGCAGAACGCCCGGCTCAGCCTCTGGATCGCGTTCGACTACGGCGGCCGTGCGGAGATCGTCGACGCGGCCAACCGTGCCGTCGCGGCCGGCCGCGAGGTCGACGAGGAGACGTTCGGGTCGTACCTGAACGCCCCGGAAATGCCGGACCCGGATCTCCTGATCCGCACATCGGGCGAGCTGAGGATCTCGAACTTCCTCCTGTGGCAACTCGCCTACGCCGAGCTCGTCTTCGTCGACACGCTCTGGCCTGATTTCGGCGAGGACGCACTCCGCGCCGCACTCGACGACTACGCCAGCCGCAGGCGCCGCTTCGGCGGCCGCTAGTGCGCCCACTCCTCTCGCGCGTGGTCGTCACGCTCGTCGGCCTGCCGGTCGTGCTCGTGATCGTGTGGGCCGGGGGCTGGTGGTTGTTCGCGCTCGCCGCAGTCGGTGCCGTGCTTGCGCTGCACGAGTACGCGCTCATGATCCGCAGTCTCCGTCCCGTGATTCTCGCGGCCTACGCCGGCGCGCTGCTCTCGCTCCTCGGCGCGCGGATCGGCGGGCTCGAGTGGACGACCGCCGGGTTCCTCAGCACGATCGTGCTCGCCTTTCTTCTGCATTGGATCGCGACGACGAGGCAGTCGGCGACGGTGGCGATTGCGTCAACGGTGCTCGGTGCGGGGTGGGTCGGCTTGTGTCTCGCACACCTGCTGTTGCTGCGAGGAATCCCGCACAACGGGGAGCTCGCGACCTTCACGGTGCTGCTCGCGGTGTGGGCCGGTGACATCGGCGCGTTCTTCGCGGGCAGGCTGATCGGAAGGCACAAGCTCGCCCCGGCGCTCTCGCCGGGCAAGACGTGGGAGGGGTTCGTCTTCGGAACGGCCGCGACGTTGTTCGTCGCCTTCGTCGCGCTCTACAAGCAGCACTACCTCTCGATCCCGCAGTCGCTCGTGCTCGGTGCGGTGATCGCCGTTGCGGCTCCGCTCGGGGATCTGTTCGAGTCGGCGCTCAAGCGGGACATGCAGGTGAAGGACAGCGGCCGGCTGCTCGCCGCACACGGCGGCGTGCTCGACCGCATCGACTCGCTGCTGTTCGCCGTGGTCGCGTCCTACTACGTGCTGCGCGCGTTCAACGCGGTGTGAGCCGCTTCGCGTAGCGAATCTCCGGCACCTCGAAGCCAAAGACGTTGATGTTGCGCGCCGCTCCGTCGGTGGCCCAGCCCGCAAGCTCGTAGAAGCGCCGCGCACGCGGATTGTCGTCCAGCACCCAGAGGATCGCGTCTTTGTGATCCAGCTTGGCCAGCTCCTGCTCGCCGGCGGTGATCAGCGCGCGCCCGACGCCGGTTTCCCAGTGCGTTGGATGGACGTAGATGGCGTAGAGCTCGCCGTCCGAGCCCGCGTCGCGGCTCGCACCCACCGAGACGAAGCCCACGACCTCGCCGTCGACCTCTGCGACGAAGGTCGGCGGCCGGTGCCGGTGCATTTCGGCGCGCTCGGTCACGGAAAGGGAGTCGAGCTGGTCCCGTGGGAGCGCGTGGGCATACGCGGCCTGCCAGGTTTCGACGTGAACGCGGGCGACTGCGTCGGCATCCTCCGGTGTTCCGGGGCGGATCACGCTGGCGAACCTACACTTCTCAGGGTGAAGAAGAGGATCGCGCTCCTGGGAGCCACCGGCTCGATCGGGCGCCAGGCGCTGGAGCTCGTCGGGGCCCATCCCGGTCTCGAGCTCTGCGCGGCGTCTTCCGGCACGCAGGCGATCGACGGCCTCGCTCCCTTGACCCAGGTTGGCGGCGACCTCACCGAGCTGCTCGAGCGGGCCCAGCCCGACCTCGTGCTGAACGCGGTCGTCGGGTTCGCGGGACTGCCGGCGACACTCTGGGCGCTCGAGCGTGGGGTCGATCTCGCACTGGCGAACAAGGAGAGCCTCGTGGCGGCAGGCGACCTCGCCCTCGCTGCGCAGGAGCGCGGCGGCGGACTGCTGATTCCGGTCGACAGCGAGCATTCGGGGGCGTTCCAGTGTCTCGAAGGCCGCGCCGCGGAGACCGTCCACTCACTCGTGCTGACGGCATCAGGCGGCCCCTTTCGTGGGCGCACCCGCTACGAGCTCGAAGACGTCACGCCTGCAGCCGCCCTCACGCATCCGACGTGGAACATGGGGCCGAAGATCACGATCGACTCCGCGACGCTCGCGAACAAGGGCCTCGAGCTGATCGAAGCCCACTTTCTCTTCGGTCTTCCGTACGAGCAGATCGACGTGGTCGTGCAGCCGACCTCGATCGTTCACGCGCTCGTGCGCTTCCGGGACGGCGCGACGCTCGCGCACCTGGGCTATCCGGACATGCGCGTCCCGATCTCCTACGCGCTCACGTATCCGGCACGCAGCGCCACGCCGATCGCGCCCCTCGATGTCACGAGCGGACTGACGCTCGAGTTCGAACCGCCCGATCTCGACACCTTCCCGCTGCTTGCGCACGCGCGGCAGGCAGGCGAGCAGGGAGGAACGTATCCCGCAGTGTTCAACGCGGCGAACGAGGTCGCGGTGGCCGCGTTCCTCGAGGAGCGGCTGCCGTTTCTCGGAATTGCCCACGTCGTCGCCGACGCGCTCGCAGCGGCCGACGGCTTGCCTGCGCGTGATCTCGACGACCTCGTGGAAGCGGATGCGGCCGCCCGGCGTCACGCCGAAGCTGCCCTGAAGGTCGCATGAACATCTTCGTCTCGATCCTCGGCCTGGCGTTCTTGATCCTGATGCACGAGGCGGGTCACTTCTTCGTCGCGCGTGCGGTCGGGATGAAGCCGCGTCGCTTCTACCTCGGGTTCCCGCCGGCGCTCGTGAAGGTCATGCGGAACGGGATCGAGTACGGCATCGGCGCGATTCCACTTGGCGGTTACGTGAAGATTCCCGGGATGCACCGTCCGGCCGCGTCCGATCTGGACGTGCAGCTCGCTCCGGCGCTGAAGGAGGAGCCGAGCTTGTTTCCGAAGCTGGCGCGGATCAAGCGGACGCTGGAGCAGAGCGATCTCGACGCCACGCGCGCCGCGCTGCCCGAGCTCGAGCAGGCGGTGGAGGAGGCGAGCCTGACGCCGGCCGCGGGCAAGGCCGCGCGACGAGCGGTCGATGAGCTGCGCGACGGGCTCAGCCCGGAGGCGTACTGGCGTCAGCGAACGTGGAAGCGCGTCGCGGTCATCTTCGCCGGGCCGGGAGTGAACATCCTGCTGGCAATCGGGCTCATCGCTGTCGCGTATGTCATCGGCGTGCCGGGCGACGCCGACCGCACGGTGAAGAACGTCAAGGCTGGGACCCCCGCTGCATCAATCGGGCTACGGGAGGGAGACAAGATCATCGCCGTCGACGGCCATCCGACGCCGAACTTCGACACCGTCTCGAGTCTGATCCGTGCGTCGAAGGGGAAGCCGATCACGGTCACCGTCCTGCGCGCGCGAAAGTCGATGACGCTCGGGCCGGTGCGCACGAAGCGGATCGGCAGTCGCTGGGCGCTCGGGTTCGAGCCGGGCTGGAAGGAGCTCAGCTACGGGCCTGGCACGGCGCTGCGGCGCAGCCTCGGCGACACGTGGTCGGCGACCACCGCCACGCTGACGTTCTTACCGCGGTTGGCCACCGGGTCGGGGCGGAAGGACGTCTCGAGCCCCGTCGGGATCGTCGATTACTCGAGCCAGGCCGCGTCGCTCACGTTCACGCTCTTCCTGCAGATCCTCGGCCTGATCAGCCTCTCGCTGGCGATCCTCAACCTGCTGCCGCTGCTCCCGCTCGACGGTGGGCACATCCTGTTCTCGCTGATCGAGGGACTGCGTGGGCGTGCGGTGGGGAGAGAGGTGTACGAGCGTGTCTCGGCGATCGGGATCGCGCTCTTCCTGGTCCTGATGTTCATCGGGCTGTCGAACGACATCGGCCGGCTCGGCGGCGGCTAGCGGGGTCGTCAGACCTCGTGTCTGACATCTGAAGAGCCGCTATACACTGGATATCGATGGCTTCCGAGCGCCAGATTCGCGTCGGCGGCGTCCAGATCGGCGGGGGCGCGCCGGTCGTCGTGCAGTCCATGACGCTGACCAAGACGCACGACGTCGAGGCCACCACCGCGCAGATCGCCGCCCTCGCCTCGGCGGGCTGCGAGATCGTCCGGGTCGCCGTCCCGAAGACGGAGGACGCCGACGCTCTGAGCAAGATCGTGCGCCTCTCGCCGATCCCGGTCATCGCGGACATCCACTTCAACGCGAGCCTCGCGCTCAAGGCGATCGACGCGGGAGTCGCCGCGGTCCGCATCAATCCCGGCAACATCGGCGGGGCGGACAAGGTCGCGCAGGTCGTCAGGGCGGCACAGGCTGCCGGCATTCCGATGCGTATCGGCGCAAACTCGGGCTCGCTGCCGAAGCACCTGAGCGAGCTCGCCCAGCACGACCAGGCCGAAGCGCTCGTCGAGGCCGCGCTCGAGGAGGTGCGGCTGCTCGAGAGTCTCGGCTTCCGCGACTTCAAGATCTCCGTCAAGTCCAGCCACGTCCCGACGATGATCCGCGCGTACCGCCTGCTCGCCTCGAAGGTGCCGTACCCGCTCCATCTCGGCGTGACCGAGGCAGGCACGCCGTTCGCCGGCTCGATCAAGAGCTCCGTCGGCATGGGTGCGCTCCTCGTCGACGGCATCGGCGACACGATGCGCGTGTCCCTGACCGCCGACCCGGTCGAGGAAGTGCGTGTTGCCTTCGAGATCCTGAAGGCGCTCGGCCTGCGCGAGCGAGGGCCGGTCATGATCGCCTGCCCGTCGTGCGGCCGCGACAACGTCGGCGTGCAGACGCTCGCGGAAAAGGTGGAGGAGCGCTTGCACACGTACCCGCAGCACTTCGAGGTCGCGGTGCTCGGTTGTGCCGTGAACGGACCGGGGGAGGCGGGTGACGCGGACTTCGGCATCGCCGGCGGCCGCGACACGGGCTTCGTCTACGCACACGGCCGCGTGTTGAAGAAGGTTTCGTCGGAGGTTCTGATCGACGAGCTGTTCCACGAGATCGACAGATGGATCGACGAGGGCATGCAGCGACCGAAGCGGCTGAAGATGGCGAAGCCGGCGGCGCTCGCGATGGCTGAAGCTTCGCTCATTCCGCTCTCCGAGTAGTCTGCCCGGACAACATGATTGCCCGGGCCTCAGAGCTGTTTCTTCCCACGTTGCGCGAGCCGCCGGCCGACGCCGAAGCGGCGAGCCACAAGCTGCTCGTGCGCGGCGGCTTCATCCGCCAGGTCGGCGCAGGCCTGTTCACCTTCCTGCCGCTCGGCTGGCGCGTTCAGCAAAAGGTCATGCAGGTCATCCGCGACGAGATGAGTGCGATCGGCGACCAGGAAATGCTGGGGCCGCTGCTGACTTCAGCGGAGCTCTGGGAGCTCAGCGGCAGGATCACGATCCCGGAGGTCTTCAAGCTCAAGGACCGGGTCGGCCGTTCGCTCGTCCTGGCGCTCTCGCACGAGGAGACGATGACCTTCCACGCACGCGAGATTCAGTCGTACAAGCAGCTGCCGCAACGCTGGTACCACTTCAGCACGAAGGCGCGGGACGAGCCCCGCCCCCGCGCAGGACTGTTGCGGGTGCGCGAGTTCATCATGAAGGACGCCTATTCCTTCGACCGGGACGTCGAGGGACTGGACGAGAGCTTTCGGCTGCACGAGCAGGCCTACAAGAAGATCTTCGAGCGCTGCGGCCTCGAGGTCTACGAGGTCGAGGCGGAGTCCGGGATCATGGGCGGCAAGGAGTCGTGGGACTTCCTCGCGCCCGCGGAGTCCGGTGAGAACGAGCTCGTGCGCTGTGAGAACGGCGACTACGCCGCGGACATCGAGGCGGCGGAAGGCATCCCGCGACCGCCGAAGTTTCCAGCACAGCTCGACGCTCCCGAAGAGGTCGATACCCCTGAGGTGACGACGATCGAAGGGCTCGCCGCCTTCCTCGAGATCGACGCAGCGGCAACGTCGAAAGCGATGCCTGTCGTCGTCGGGGGTGACCGAGTCATCCTCGCGCTCGTGCGCGGCGACGATCGTCTCAGCGAGGAGAAGCTCACGACAACGCTCGGCAGTGCGTTCCGTCCCGCCACGGACGACGAGATCAGGGAGACGTTCGGCGCGAGCGGCGGCTCGCTCGGCCCGGTGGGTGTCAAGGTCGAGGTAGTGGCCGACAACACGCTGCGGGAGGGCCAGTTCGTCGCCGGCGCGAATCGCGACGGCGTCCACCTGCGCGGCGTGGAGGCCGGGCGCGACTACGAGGCGCGCTTCGCAGACATCCGCGAGACGAACCCCGGCGACAGCTGTCCCAAATGCGGTGGCAAGCTGATCGCCGAGCCCGCGATCGAGGTCGGCCACATCTTCAAGCTGGGCACGTTCTATTCGCAGCCGTTCGGTGCGACGTACCTCGATGAGAACGGGCAGGAGCAGGCGCTCGTGATGGGGAGCTACGGCATCGGGCCGGCACGCACGATGGCGGCGATCGTCGAGCAGCACCATGACGACCACGGCATCCAGTGGCCGGCAGCCGTTGCTCCGTACGACGTGCACGTCGTCGTGCTCGCCGGAACGGAGGAAGGTGCGGAGTCCCTGGCGGCGTCGCTGGCGGCCGCGGGTGTCGACGTGCTCCTCGACGATCGTGATGCTCGTGCAGGCGAGAAGTTCGCGGACGCGGATCTGATCGGTTGCCCACTGCGCGTGACGGTCGGGCGAAAGCTTGCCGAAGACGGTACGGTTGACCTTCGCGAGCGCACAAAGGGGGAAGACAGCGCGGTGAGCGTGAGTGAGCTCGTTTCAAAGGTGCGCGAGAAACTCGGCTGATGGCTCGAAAGCGACGCTTCAGCGAGGACGCATTCGGTCCGACCATCGAACGCCTGATGGCCGAGGCCGGGCTCACGTACCGCTCGCTCGCCGAGAAGACGCGCCTGTCGGCCGGCTATCTGAATCACCTCGTGCACGGCAACCGCCCGGTTCCGTCGGACGACGTGATCAAGACGCTCGCTCGCGCCCTCGGGGTCGAGGCGGAGCACTTTCGCGAATACAGGCTGCGCGTCATCACCGACCGTCTGGAACGCATGCCGGACCTGATCGACAAGCTGTACAAGCGCTACGGCGCGTAGCCGATACGATGACCCCGCCACGGGGCGTGGCGCAGCCTGGTTAGCGCGCTAGTCTGGGGGACTAGAGGTCCCGAGTTCAAATCTCGGCGCCCCGATCAGCTAAACCCCTGCTATTGCAGGGATTTGTTCATCGTCTGTCGCATCCCAGCGCGGCTAGCTTGGTGGCTCGTTGCCCTCCCGCGTTCGATGCGTACCGGGAACCTCATCTGGCTTTCATCGTCGCCTCCTATGGTGCTCCAAACCGTTGAAGGGAGAGATAGCGATGAAGACACCAACCGCCTACCTCTGCGCGCTCGCTGCGACACTTTCGCTGGTCGCAACGGCCTCGGCCGCGCACCGCACGAACTCGATTCCGCCCGCGTCCAGCTTCAGCGCCCGCGTCAACAATCCATGGTTCCCGCTGCTGCCGGGGACGCGTTACGTCTACACGGGCGTCAAGGACGGGAAGCGTTCCCGCGACGTCATGGTCGTCACGCACGCGACGAGGACGATCGACGGTATCTCCTGCGTTGCCGTCAGCGACAAGCTCTACCTGCTCGGACGGCTCGAAGAACGAACGACCGACTGGTATAGCCAGGACGCGCGCGGCAACGTGTGGTACTTCGGCGAGCGGACCGCCGAGCTCGACGCACACGGCCAGGTGACGAGCACGGAGGGCACGTGGACCGCGGGCGTCGCAGGCGCCCAGCCGGGCATCTACATGCCCGCGGACCCGAGTGTCGGACAGTCCGGACGACAGGAGTACTACAAAGGACACGCGGAGGATCACTTCAAAGTGATCGGCCGCTTTAATACCGTGAGCCCGCGCGGCGCGGCCAACATCGTGCTCACCTCGGAGACGACGCCGCTCGAGCCGGGCACAGTCGATCACAAGATGTACGTCCGCGGCATCGGCACGGTGCTCGAACAGACCGAGCACGGACCGAACGAGCGAAACGAGCTCGTCTCGGTGACGAGGACGCCGTGAGTGGCGTTTGCTTCAGCAGCTCCAGACTGACTAGGTGTCGCGGCGGACGAGCAGCACGGCCGCGACCGCGAGGGCGGCAGCAGCATAGGCGGCGAAGAGACCCAACCCAACCCAGGGCGAGAGGTGGTTGCCCGATGACGTCGACATGATCGCCTCGCCAGCCTGGAGCGGGAGGTACGGGGAGGCGGCGTTGTTCCAGCTCGTCGGCAGCACGTTCATGAGCGGCGGCAGGACGAACATGATTCCGGCGAAAGCAGCGATGCCGCCTGCGGTGTTCCGGACGATCGCGCCGAGCCCAAGCCCGAACAGGCCGACGACGGTGAGGTAGAGCGCCGCGCCGATCACGGCGCGTGCCACACCTGGATCCGTGAACCCGACATTGATGTGCCGGCCGGAGAAGATCGACTCACCGACGATAAACGCAATGATCGTCGAGGGGATCATGAGCGCAAGCGTCACGAGCCCGTACACGACGGCCTTGCCCCACAGCACTGGAAGGCGATGTGGCACCGCAGTCATCGACGCGCGGATCATCCCGGTCGAATACTCCGCGGTGATCACGAGGACGCCGAGAACGCCGAGCGCAAGCTGCGCCAGCTGGACACCGGCGAGATTCGGGTCGAGCGGATTGAAGTCTGCGCGGTCTTGCGCGCTGATATGCGGCCAGTGGTGCGAGACGACGGCGCACGCGAGCGCCGCGATGCCGATCGTGAAGCCGACGGCCGCGAGTAACGACCAGCGCGTCGAGCGGACCGAACGGAGCTTCGTCCACTCCGAGCGGAAGACGCGCAGCTGCGTGACGCGGCCGCTGTGCTGCAGGCGCGGCAGAGGCGTCGACACGGCTGGGGTGCTCACGCTGCCACCTCGTCGCCGTCAACGGCCGGGACGAGCGGCTTGAACTCGATCTCCTCGCGGGTCAGCGTCATGAACGCTTCCTCGAGCGACGCCTGGTGCGGTGTCAGCTCGTGGATCGCGATTCGCGCCTCGTTCGCAGCATCGCCGATCTGAGCTGCGGTCAAGCCGGTCACCTCGAGCGAGCCCTGCTCCTCGTCGACCGTGACCAACGTCCCCGACGCCTCGAGCAGCGCGGCGAGCTCGGCCGCGCGTGGCGAACGCACGTGCACGAGGGTGCCCGACGCCTGGCGCACGAACTCGTCCACGCTGATATCGGTGATCAGGCGACCACGCCCGATGACGATCACCTGGGCGGCCGTTAGCGCCATCTCGCTCATCAGATGCGAGGAGACGAAGACGGTCCGTCCCTCCGCGGCCAGATCCTTCAGCAGGTTGCGGATCCAGTGGATGCCCTCGGGGTCGAGCCCGTTCACGGGCTCGTCGAGGATCAATGTCGCCGGGTCGCCGAGCAACGCGCTCGCGATGCCCAACCGCTGGCCCATCCCGAGCGAGAACTGGCCGGCACGCTTGTTCGCAACATCGTGCAGGCCGACGAGATCGATCAGCTCGTTGACACGGCTTCGCGGAATCCCATGCGTCTGCGCCAGCGCGAGCAGATGGTTGGACGCGGAACGGCCGGAGTGCACGGAGCGCGCCTCCAAGAGCGCGCCGACCTCGTGCAGCGGCGCGGCATGGTCGCGATAGTGCTTGCCGTTGACCGTCGCGTCTCCCGAGGTGGGGGCGTCCAGGCCAAGCATCAGCCGAATCGTCGTCGACTTGCCGGATCCGTTCGGGCCGAGAAAGCCCGTTACCACGCCGGGTCGCACGGTGAACGTCAAATCGTCCACCGCCCGCTTGTCGCCGTAGTCCTTCGTTAGGTGCCGTGCCTCGATCAAGTCGGTCTCAACGTAGCCATTCCGACGCTGAGCCGAGATCGATTAACGCAACGACAACGGATCTCTCATCTTTCTGAAGCAGCCTGGATAGGGTTCGAACATGCTCGATCGCCTGCCCGCCGTGTTGCTGCGGATCGAGGGAGCGGCACTCCTCGTCGCGGCCGCGATCCTCTTCTTCCACGCCGACTACCAGTGGTGGCTGTTCGTGGTGCTACTGCTCGCCCCCGACCTCGGTGCGGTCGGCTACCTCCTCGGCCCGAGGATCGGCGCCGCGCTGTACGACACGGCCCACTTCGAGGCGCTTCCGATTGCACTCGCGGTCGTGGGCGTCCTCAGCAGCTCGGACGCCTGCCTGAAGATCGCATTGATCTGGCTCGCCCACATCGGCATGGATCGCGCAGTCGGGTACGGGCTGAAGTATCCGACCGGCTTCAAGGACACGCACCTGCAACGGGTCTAGCCTGGGCGAGGGCGCGTACGGCATCTTCGAGATTCGCGCAAACGGCGGTCGCGACGTAGACCGCCCATGGATGTGCCGGCTCGCCGCCCGTATACGCGACGACAGGCTTCCCGAGCGTGTGCGCGTACCACGCTTCCATCGCCGTCCCCTCGTCCGGCGAGGTGAACGCTGCAAGCATGGCGTCACAGGCCGCAATCTCGGCCAGGTCACTCTCGACGATCTCCGTCTCGTTTCCTTCGGTGCGGCCGCGATAGTCGCGCCGCATCGGATCGACCGGCTCCCAGCCGAGCTCCCGGACCAGGATCTCCGCCCGCCGGCGGTACTCCTCGGCGAACGGAGGGCCGGCCAGATACACGCGTCTCACATCCGCTCCTGCTGCATCGACGTACAGTACGGCTATCGAACCAGGCACACGCTCAACGGAGTTCGTCGCGCTCGGGCAGCCCGGCTCGGAGACCTATGCCGGCCTGGAGACGTTCGCCAATCCGGGCGTCGCCGTCGTCGAGATGACGAGCGACGAGCTCACGGCCGTCTGTCCGATCACCGGCCAGCCCGACCTGTACGTCGCCACGATCGAGTACTCGCCCGAAGCGCTCTGCCTCGAGTCGAAGTCGCTCAAGCTCTACCTGAACAGCTTCCGCAACGAGGGCGGCTTCTGCGAGGCCCTGGCGGTCAAGATCCGCGACGACGTCGCCGAAGCACTCGAGCTCCCGCGCGACAAGGTGCGCGTCAAGCTCGAGCAAAAGGCGCGCGGCGGCATCACCATCACAGCCACCGCGTAGCGGAGTCGTTACGCGTCGTTTTTCATGCGAATGGCGACGTCGTACTTGTCGACCGACGTGCGCTGCCCCGGGGTGTCGCCGGACGGCATCGCGCTCAAGATCTCGTCGCCCTTCTTGTAGTCGTCTTCCGTCTCGAAGATGACGATCGCGAGTGACCGGTCCGCGTCGGCGTCGTGGAGCACCATCACCTCGGCGGACGGAAACCCTTCGGGCGGGTCGCCGTCTTGCATCTCCTTGTTCATCTGATCCATCCGGTCCTTGGTCACGCCTTCGAATGCCACGACACGTGCGAGCGCCATCTGGGCCTCCCGTTTCGATTGAGGCAAACCTTACTGCGCCTGCGGAGCCCGGGCAGCGTCGTCGAGGCCCTCCAGGGGCCTCGGGCTTTCGCTTGCCGGGCGCGCCTAGCCGAAGAACGCGATCACGCGGGTGTAGGCCGCGGTGATCGATCCCGAGAGCAAGGCAAAGGCGAGGATGATGGAGGGGACGATCACCCCGAGAACGATCGCGTACTCGGCCATCGTTTGACCCTCGTTGCGGCGGAAGCGGCCGGTCCAGCTACGAGACGACATACAGCCGCATCGGCCTCAGGCCGGGCCTGGTTTATGCCTCGGAATGGTGATCGAAAGGCCCTAGGCGGGATCCGAGGAGGATGAAATGCTACGCCCGATGCGGCGATTCCTCCCGGCCATCGTGCTGGTCCTTGCCCTGTCCCCGATCGGCGGGGCCTGGGCGGCCACCCCGAAGACGGCGATCTTCTTCTATCCGTGGTACTCGAACCTCCGCCACGACGGCCACTACAGCCACTGGACGCAGGGTGGGCACACGCCGCCGTTCGACATCGCCTCCGCCTTCTATCCGGCGCGCGGCCCCTATTCGAGTGACGACCCGCGCGTCCTGAACGGACAGATGCGCGACATCGCGCAGTCCGGCGTCGACGAGGTGGTCAGCTCCTGGTGGGGTCGTGATTCGTTCGAGGACCGGTTGCTCCCGGCCGTCATGAAGGCGGCGAAGAGGCGAGGCCTGCAGGTCGCGGTTCAGCTCGAGCCGTACCCGGGACGAACGGTCGACTCCATCGCTGCCGATCTCGTCTACATCCGCACCCTCGGCATTCGCGACGTCTACGTCTACCGGTCCAACGACTTCGCGGCAGACGACTGGAGCCGCGTGACGCGTCAGCCGCTCGGGCTCCGACTGTTCGGACAGACGAACCTCGTCCGCTTCGCGGCGCACGCGGGTTTCGCCGGCTTCTACACCTACGACATCGTCATCTACGACGGGTCGAAGTTCGACCGGTACTGCAGGCAGGCCCGGGAACTCGGGATCCTCTGCGCTCCCTCCGTCGGGCCTGGCTACGACGCCAGGGTCGCCACCGCCGACACACACGTCAAGGACCGTCTGTCCGGCGAGACGTACGACTCAATGTGGAACGCGGCGCTGCACGCCGGCGCCGACATCGTCACGATCACGTCGTACAACGAGTGGGGCGAGGGCACGCAGATCGAACCGGCGGGCCGCGGGGGAAGGTACGAGAGCTACGACGGCGCGTACGGCTTGCACGGCAGAGCCGCGCGGCGCGCGTATCTCATGCGCACCGCCTACTGGACATCACGCTTCTAAGACGTCCGCACCGCAACCTGAGACGAGCGCGTCGAACACGTCGTCGACGTCGCGCAGGGAGGGATGCGCCAGATCGACACCGACGTCCGCCCACTCCTCGAGACCGAGCGCGCCCGCTCCTTCATCGGCACCGAAGCAGAGCAGCGTCTCGGTCGAGATGACGTCACGACGGCCCGCTTGCCGGCGCGCGATTCCCTCGAGCTCGCGCAGCTCTTCGAGCGGATCGATCCGGACATTCGAGTCGGAGCCGATGCAGAGCGCAATGCCGCGACCGAGGACGCGCTCGACGGGCAGAAAGCCGTCGCCGAGGTTCGCCTCCGTGGTCGGACACACGCAGATACGGGCTCCTGTCTGCCCGAGCAGATCGAGCTCGGCTCCGTCCGCGTGCGTCGCGTGGACGATCGTCGTCCGTTCCGTCAGGCACCCGGTTCGCTCGAGCAGCTCGATCGGGCGCAGGCCGTGCTCGGCGATGCACTCTTCGATCTCCCTGGGCTGTTCATCCGCGTGCACGTGCAGCGGCAGCTTCTCGGCGGCGGCGTAGCGGCCGAGCTCCTCGAGCCAGTCCGCCGGACATGCGCGCACGGAGTGGGGGGCGACGCCGACGGAGATCCCGCGGCCGCGCAGATCCTCCAGCTGGCGGATGTACTCGGCCGGCGAATCCTGGCGAAAGCGGGGCAGGCCGCCTCGTGCGTAGGCGGCCAGCAACAGCACGATTGTTATTCCAGCCTCCGCCGCCGCGTCGACCGCTGCGAGCGCTTCGTCGAACCCGAGATAGTGAAACTCCCCGACCGCGGTGTAGCCGGCGGCCCGTAGCTCGGAATACACCTTCGGGTACTCGCTTCGAACACGCTCCGGCGTCTGGCGCTCGGCTTCGGCCAGCATCAGCTCGCGCCACGCCCAGAAGTCCTTGCCACTGCCGGTCCGCCCGCGCAGGGCGCGCTGGAAGCCATGACTGTGGGCGTCCACGAACCCTGGGAGGCTGAAAGTCTCGGCCATGGACGTATCCTTTCCACACTCATGGCCGCCCGCGCCGTACCGGCTCCTTTGCAGCAGCTTCCGAACGCGCTCACGATTGCGCGGCTGGCGCTGATCCCGGTGTTCATCCTTCTGATGGCCACTGCCGAGGGGGGGCACAGCTGGCCGGCCGGGATCGTCTTCGGAATCGCCGGGGTGACCGACCAGGTCGACGGCTATCTCGCCCGCCGCTGGCAGGTGGAGTCCGACTTCGGGCGGATCTTCGACCCGCTCGCCGACCGCCTGATGATCGACGCCGCGGTGATCCTCCTGTTCATCCAGGACCACATGCCGTGGGAGGGTGTGCTGGTGATCGTCGGCCGCGATGTCCTGCTCCTGGCCGGCTATAAGGCGATCGCGCCCAAGGGCTACGAGCTCAACGTCAGCCTGCTTGGCAAGGCTGCCACCTGGCTGCTCTACCTGGGTATCGGCTGCCTGCTCGTCACGCACCGGTCGACCGACTGGCCCTACTGGGTCTTCGCGGCCGGTCTCGTGCTCGCGGTGGTCGCAGCCGTGGTGTACGCGGCCGGCGCCTGGAAAGGGCTCAGGCGATGAAGGCGGTCGTCATGGCCGGCGGCGAAGGCACGCGTCTGCGCCCGCTCACGTCGAACCAGCCGAAGCCGATGGTGCCGGTCGTCGGCAAGCCCTGTATGGAGCACATCCTCGAGCTGCTGCGGGACCACGGCCTGACCGACGTGATCGTCACAGTCGCGTTCCTGCCGCAGGCGATCCGCAGCTATTTCGGCGACGGCGAGACGCTGGGCATGCAGGTCGGATACTCCGTCGAAGAGACGCCGCTTGGAACCGCCGGCTCGGTGAAGCTCGCCGCGAACCAGCTCGACGAGACGTTCCTCGTCATCTCCGGAGACGCCCTGTGTGACGTCGACCTCGGCAAGCTCATCGCGTTCCACAAGGAGAAGGGCGCCGCGGTGACGATCGGGCTGAAGGCGGTCGACAACCCGCTCGAGTTCGGAATCGTCGTCACCGACGAGGAGGGCCGGATCGAGCGCTTCTTCGAGAAGCCCTCGTGGAGCCAGGTTTTCTCGGACACGATCAACACCGGGATCTACGTGCTGGAGCCGGAGGTGCTGAAGCACGTCCCGACCGACCGCCCATTCGACTTCTCGAAAGAGCTCTTCCCCTATCTGCTCGAGATGGGCCGACCGCTGTACGGGTACGTGATGGACGGTTACTGGCAGGACATCGGGAACCTCGATCAATTTCGGCAGGCGAACTTCGATGCGCTCGAGGAGAACGTCAAGCTCAACATTCCGGGCATTCGCATTCGCGGGAACGTGTGGCTCGGAGAGGGCGTCGAGATCGGCGATCTGGAGCAGATCGAGGGCCCGGCCTACATCGGCAACTACTGCCGCATCGCAGAGGGGGCGACGGTCGGCGCGCACTCCGTGCTCTCGAACAGCGTGACGTTGCGGGAACGCGCGCGCACGACCCGTTCGGTGATCGACGCGTCGTCGCACATCGGCCGGAGCTCGCTGATCGAGGGCGCCATTCTCGGCCGCTCCTGCGACATCCGCGCACACGTTCGCGTTCACGAGGGCGTTGCGATCGGCGACGAGGTGACGATCGGCGCCGAGAGCGTGATCATGCCGGGCGTCCGGATCTATCCGTACAAGGACGTCGACTCCGGGTCGCACATCCACGAGAGCGTCATCTGGGAGTCGCGTGCCTCGTCGCATCTGTTCGGCCGCGACGGAGTCGCGGGCCTCGTCAACGTCGACCTCACTCCCGAGGTCGCGGTGCGCATCGCCGCCGCGCTCGGCACCGCGCTCAAGCGCGGCGCGCGCGTCGCCGCGAGCCGCGAGTCGCCGGCCGCCTGCCGGATGATCAAGCGCGCGATGATCACCGGGTTGACCTCGGCGGGCGTCGAGGTCGCCGACCTGCGGGTGCTGCCCGCAGCCGTGGCGCGTCACCTCTTGAAGAGCGAGGGCTTCGAGGCGGGTTTCCACGTCGGCACGAGCCAGTCGGATCCCGAGGTCGTGCAGATCAAGTTCTTCGAGCAGCCCGGCATCCAGATCTCGCCCTCGCTGCAGAAGGAGATCGAGAAGAACTTCACGCGCGGCGAGATCCGCCGTGTCGGCTTCCGCGACATCGGCACGATCGGCTATCCGGCGCGCGTGCGCGAGTCGTACGCGCAAGATCTCCTCGGCAGCATCGACGTGGAGGCGATCCGTTCGCGCGGTTTCCGCCTCGTCGTCGACTACGGCTTCTCGGCAGCGTCCTTCGTGCTGCCGCTCGTGTTGGGACCGCTCGGCGTCGAGGCCGTGTCGGCGCACGGGTTCACCACCGACCGTGCCGACAGCGGCCCCACCCTGTTGCGTGAGGCGATGGGTCAGGTGAAGCAGCTCGTGCCGGCGGTGGGAGCCGACCTGGGCGTCGTTCTCGACCAGGCCGCGGAGCGTGTCTACCTCGTCGACGAGCGCGGCCGGGAGATCCCGGTGGAGCAGAGCCTCCTGCTCTTCCTGCGCCTGATCGGCTCCGACGGCAGGCGCGGCAAGCTCGCGTTTCCGATCACGGTCACGAGCCAGGTCGACCGCCTGCTCGAGGGCAGCGGTCTCGAAGTGGTGCGCACGCCGGCGTCGCTCGGAGACTTGACGAAGGCGGCCGCCGAGGACGGCTTCATCTTCGCCGGCGCCGTCGGCGGCGGCTACGTGTTCCCTGAGTTCCTGCCGGCTTACGACGCGATCGCGAGCCTCTGCAAGCTCCTGGAGCTGCTTGCGCCCGTCCAGAAGCCGCTCTCGGAGCTCGTCGCAGATTTGCCCGAGGCCACCCTCGTGCATCGCCGGCTGTCGTGCCCATGGGCGCTCAAGGGCGTCGTGATGCGCGTTCTCACCGAGCGGCTGCGTGACCGCGAGCTCGACCTGATGGACGGGATCAAGGTGTTCGGCGAGCGCGGGTGGGTGCAGATCCTCCCCGACCCCGACGAGCCGCTCATGCACATCTATGCGGAGGGCCGGACCGAGAAGGACTCGAAGGCCCTGGAGGCCGAATTCCGGGCGATGGTCGAGGAGATCATGCAGACCGAGGGCGTCGCAGCCTCCACGTAAAGTCTCAAGCTCAGGTTGACCCTTTGCCGGTGGGCTGCTTTACTGGACCAGCCCTCGACCAGGAAAGGCGGCCCGTGGAACCTCTGCCCGATCTCGCAAGTCTGTCCGACGCCGACCTCAAGAAGCTCATCGCGGATCTGACGCGCGAGGAGAACGAGGTCTCGTACCAGCGGCGCCTGCTGCACGGAAAGATCGACATCCTTCGCGCCGAGCTGGTCGCGCGGCTCCAGAAGACCGAGGGGAGAAGCGTCCTCGACGACGTCGACGTCGAGCATCTGACGGCGATCCTCACCGCAAAGGCCGCTCCGCCCACCTAGGTGTCTCACATCTACTGCCAGGAGTGCGGCTTCCAGAATCCGGAGGCCGCGAACTACTGCGCCCGCTGCGGCGCCCTGCTTGTCAAGGACGAGGGCGGCGGCGAGTCGACGCAGACCTTCACGCCCGAAGAGGGGGACGACACCCCCGGCGACATGTACGAGGACCTCGGCATCACGGGACCGGCGCTGGTCGTCCGCTCCGGCGGCGGCAGGGCGGGGGAGACGTTTCACCCCGAGGGCGAGACGACCATCGGCCGCTCGCCGGACTGCGGGATCTTCCTCGACGACGTGACCGTCTCCCGGAAGCACGCGATCGTCGTCGAGCGCGACGGCGGCTTCTTCGTCGACGACCAGGGCAGCCTGAACGGCACGTTCGTCAACCGCAAGCGCGTCGAGTCGGCGCAGCTCGAGGACGGCGACGAGCTGCAGATCGGGAAGTACCGACTGACGTTCCTCAATCGCTGATGGCCGCCGTCGCCGACACACGGATGCTGACGATCGGGAACGTCTGCGGGATGCTCAAGGACGAGTTCCCGGATATCTCGATCTCGAAGATCCGGTATCTGGAAGACCAGGGCCTGCTCGCGCCACGCAGAACGCAGGGCGGCTATCGCCTGTTCAGCGAGGACGACGTCGAGCGGCTCGAGACGATTCTGCGGCTGCAGCGCGACGAGTTCCTTCCCTTGCGGGTGATCCGCCAGGAGCTCGCCTCGTCGTCCGCCCGCGATCGCAAGCGCCGCCGCAGCTCGCTCAGCGACGCGGAGCCCGAGCTCGACCTCACCGAGCTGTGCGAGCGAGCCGGGATCGACGCGCGTCTGGCACACGAGCTCGAGGAGTTCGGCTTGCTGGCGCCGCGCACCGAGGCGGGGGAGAAGCGCTACCGAGAGCTCGACGTGGACATCGCGCTCGCCTGTGGCCGGCTCGCGCAGTTCGGGATCGCTCCGCGTCATCTGCGCGCGTTTCGCACCGCGGCCGATCGCGAGGCGGGACTGATCGAGCAGGTCGTGGGCCCGGCGCTGCGTGCCCGCAGCCCGGAGCGCCGTCGAGCGGGGATCGAGGACCTGGAGGCTCTCGGCGAGCTCGCCCAGGGTCTCGGGCAGCTGTTGTTCTGGCGCGCGCTTCGCCGCGTTGCGTCAACATGACCTCGTGAATCTCGCCGACAAGGTCCGTGAGATCCCCGACTGGCCGCAGCCGGGGGTCGGCTTCAAGGACATCACACCGCTCCTCGCAGACCCGCCGTCTCTGAAGTACGCCGTCGATCAGCTCGCGGAGTGGGGGAGCAAGCAGAAGCCCGACCTCGTGCTCGGCGCAGAGGCGCGAGGCTTCATCCTCGGCGCCGCGATCGCGAAGGAGATCGGGTGCGGGTTCGTCCCGGCGCGACGGCCGGGGAAGCTTCCGCCGGAGACGATCAGCGCGACCTATGCGCTCGAGTACGGACAGAACGCCCTCGAGCTCCATCCCGACATGATTCCCGAGGGTGCGCGCGTGCTCATCCACGACGACGTGCTCGCGACGGGGGGCACGGTTGAGGCGATCGGCGAGCAGCTCGTCGAGAAGCTGAACGGCGTCGTCGTCGGCTGCTGCTTCATCATCGAGCTGACGTTTCTCAATGGGCGCGAGCGGCTCTCGAAGTACGACCTGCACACCCTGATCGAGTACTGAGCCCGCTCCTGGGGGTCAGGTTTACCGTCCGGGCCGCCGATTAAGAAGTAGCCATGTACGACGCACTGACGGGACGGTTCACCTTCCCGTGCCCGGCACGGGGAGAGACACGTGTCACGCTCTCGGCCTTCCGGCAGCTGGAGCGACTCCCGGGTGCCGAGCACCCCGCCGTCTTCCAGGTGCTGTTCGCCTGCGGCTGCGGCGAGGAGCACGAGGGTCTCGTCACGCACGACGACCTCGACTGGGCTCCGCTCGGGCTGCAGGGCGGCATGTTCTACAACCTCATGACCGCGCAGCTCGACCGGATCGAAGCCGAGCTCTCCGACGCCGCTGCGCGGCGCATCCAGGCGGGGGAGTGGCCCTGGAGCTTCTTCTGCTACCCGGAGGACCGGCCACGGCCGGTGTTCCCGTCCTCGTTCTTTCTCCTGGCGCCCGGCGACGGGTCGCTCGGGCTCGCCGTCCGTTGCCCGACCTGCCAGCGCACCTCCGTCAACCTCGTCTCGCACCAGCACGTCGACCTCCCGTTCCACAACGACCCGAAGGTCGGAGTGGTGGAGCACGTGTTCAGCGACGACGTGACGAGGACGCTGGAGGACTTCCGCGCCGAGCTCTACTCGGCCTCGTTCGACACCCGCCGCCTGAGCCTCTAGCCACAGCGGGGTTTCCCGTCTACCCGAACGCGGGTACGAACCGGGGACACCGACGAGTGAGGTGACGAATGTACGGACTCACAAGAGCAACGACCACCCTGGTGTTTTCCGCCGTCGCCGGTCTGCTGATCTGGTTCGCGACGCAGATCTCCAACGACCATGTCGGCGGCTACTGGGCCCGGGTCGGCCTCGTGGCCGGGGCGGGTTTCCTGATGGCGCTGTCGCAGCTGCTCGGCGGCTGGACGAAGTGGGGCTGGCCGCGGCTTTCGCTTGCGGTCTTCCTCACGGCATTCCTGCCCGTCGCTGTCGTGTCGCTGTGGGTCGTCCTCGCGGGCGAGCCCGGCGGCGGGTGGTTCCACAACCACGTGATGTCGTGGACCCGCGACATCCACATCAGCGGTCTCGTCACGGACTTCCTCTACTACATTCCGGTGCTCGCGTTCGGATCAGGGCTCGTCTTCGGGTTCTCGTTCGACACGACCGGGCCGGTTGTCCGCGACCGGGAGGTCGTGGTCGACCGCGAGGCCGACGTGGCCCCGGACACGGGTCGCACGGGCTTCTTCGGACGCCGCCGCACCGCGGACCCCGCGACGACCGACACGAGCGTTGCGGCCGACGAACCGCTGACCGCAGAGCGTGACGCGGAGACGACCACCACGACGGACGGGACACGGGAAACCGTTCGCTGATGCGACGGCGAGCCGCCCCTCGGCAGGAGCGAGGGGCGGCTTTAGCCCTGGCTCAGGGATGAGGCTCCGCCGCGGGCGGGCCGATACGGAGAGGGTCATGAACGACCGCTCGCTACCGCAGAGCGAGAGAGGCGTCGAGCTGCTGCTCGAGCACTGTGCCGCTCTTCCAGGCGCCGACGAACCCCGGCCCTCCGCTCTTTATCGCCTCGAACAGGCGCTCGGCGGCGACTTCGCGCGGATGCTCGTCAGCGCGCTCGGCAAGCACCGCAGCGCCCGGCCGGCGTTCCTGCTCTAGGCCTCTTCGTTCTCGCCGCAGACGCGCACGTAGAGGAAGATTCCTCCGAGCGCAACGAGGCCGAGGATCGTCGACGTTCCCTTGTCGACGCCGATCGCGAGCAGGAAGCCCCAGAGGTAGAGGCTCAGCAGGAGCGCCCAGACGAAGGCCTTGACACCGGGATCGATCGCGGGGGCGCGCAGGTGCATCGGGCGAGAGACTACGGAAAAGTGCCGCGACGAGCGCGGCTCACGTGTCGCACCTAAACGGGACCAAAAAAATTCGCCGAGCCGGTTTCGCTTTCGTCCACCGCTTCCGTTGACTTTCGCCTTGCGGCTACTGCCCTCGGTCTCGGTTTCGACCTACTTGCGCTCCGTGCTCGGCGCAAGAGGGAATCTAACGTGTTGGCAACCTGGGTCAAGGGCTGGAAAAAAGACCTGCCCGCTATTTGCGAGCATTTCCTTTTTCAACAATTGCACAGCCAAACGTGCAGCTTGTCGAAGCGGGGAGGGAGTTGATCTCAGCGCCGGCAGCTCGTACTCGGTCACGCATCGATGTCGCGCGACCCGCCGCCTGAACGGGACCAAAAAAATTCGCCGAGCCGGTTTCGCTTTCGTCCACCGCTTCCGCTGACCTTCGCCTTCCGGCTACTGCCCTCAGTCTCGGCTTCGACCTACTTGCGCTCCGTGCTCGGCGCAAGACGCAATCTAACGCGTTGCACCCAACGGTCAAGGGGTCGAAAAGAGGCGTGGCCGCAATTTGCGAGCATTTCTTTTTTCAACATTTCCACAGTCGTTCTTCCAATGTGTGGACAACGTTGGGGATCTCACTCTAGAGCACGAAGATCAGTAGTGCAGCGACACCCGCAACGAGGCAGTAGACCGCGAACGGCGTCAGCGTGTTCGTCTGGAAATAGCGCATCAAGAACTTGATCGCGAACCACGCTGCGGCGCCGGCGCAGACCGCGCCGACGAGTGCTTGGCCGCGCACGCCGTCGCCCTGGTGGCCGACGAGGTCCGGAAGCTTGAGGAGTGCGGCTGCGCCGATGATCGGTGTTGCGAGCAGGAACGCGTACCGCGCGGCGTCCTCGTGCGTCAGCCCGACGAACAGCCCGCCGCCGATCGTCACGCCTGCACGGCTGATCCCGGGGAAGAGGGCTGCCGCCTGTGCGGTCCCGACGCCGACGGCTTCACGGAAGCCGAGGGTGGCAAGGCGCTTCTCGGCGTCGCGGTCGACGGCCGCCTCGGGCCGCTTCTCGAGTTCTCGCGCGCGCTCCTCGGCGCCGGGTGCCCGGCGGCGAAGGTATTCGGCGGCGAAGAGAATCAGGCCGTTGACGGCGAGGAACACGGCGGCTGCCTTCGGGCTGGCGAAGAGGGAGCGGAGCTTGTGCTCGAAGAGCAGGCCGATGAGGCCGGCGGGAATCGTGCCGACCACGAGCAGCCACGCGAGCCTTGCGTCCGGGTCACCCGGCGCGATCTCCCGGTCACGGATGCTGCGGCCGAGCCCTTTGAGGATCCTGATCCATTCCGGCAAGAAGAAGATGAAGAGCACGAGTGCTGTCGCAAGGTGTGTCGCGACGAGAAAGGCCAGGAAGTAGGGCTTGTCCTGGCCGAGATCCCAGCCGAACAGCTTCGGCAGGATCACGGCATGGCCGAGGCTAGAGATCGGAAAGAGCTCCGTGATCCCCTGGATGAGCCCGATCACGATCGCCTGAAAGTACGAGATCAGGTGGCCCGACGCGGTGGCGGCGACCACTAGGCGGAGGGCACCGCGCGCTTCCGCGGGCCTAGCCTGAACCAGGCGAACGCGAAGCAGGCGAGACCGAGCAGAATCGCGGCGATCCCGTGCTTGACGTGATGATGGCTCGACGGATGCGAGACGTGCCCGGGGAAGAACGACGGGATCTTGTGCTCGTTGAGGGCGAGGTAGGTGATCCCGATCACGACGAGCACGACTCCGACGAGCGCGGAAAGGGCGACGAGTAGCCGGTCGTTTCGCACGGGCGGAAGACTAGACGGACAGGCCCTACACAAGGCGGATGAAGGGGAGGGAGCTCGGACTGAGGGCTGAATCCAGACTGACTTGACATAACGCCGGTTTCCGTGCATTGGCCAGGAAAAGCCGGCTGAGGGGTTGACGGGGGTACCTTTGACCTGAGAGCTTGCGCTCTGGCCTGTGTTTGGCTTCTCACGCCCCGAGGCAACAACCGACTAGGAGATGACCGTCGAGATCGACTCGATCCTCCAGCACGAGGACATCCAAGGACTGCTGGAGAACGCTGAAGGCACGGGCTCTGTTCGGCAGTCCGAGCTTGCTGAGCTGATCGAGGCTCACCAGCTCGACGTGCTCGAGACCGACGCGCTCTTCAACGAGCTCGAGCGGCGAGGCATCGAGATCGCCGAGGAGCCCGAGAAGGACGAGAAGAAGGAGAAGGAAAAGGAGCCGGCGGCTCCCCCGCTCCAGGTCTCCTACGAGACGACCACGGACGCCCTCCAGCTGTTCCTGCGAGAGGCCGGGCGTCACGCGCTGCTCACCGCCGCTCAGGAGGTCGAGCTTGCAAAAAAGATCGAGCGCGGCGACCTCGGCGCCAAGTCGCACATGATCCAGTCGAACCTGCGCCTCGTCGTCTCGATCGCGAAGAACTACCGCAATCAGGGGCTCCCGTTCCTCGACCTGATCCAGGAGGGAACCCTCGGCCTGATTCGCGCCGTCGAGAAGTTCGACTGGCGACGCGGCTACAAGTTTTCGACGTACGCGACCTGGTGGATCCGCCAGGCCGTTGCGCGTGCGCTCGCCGACAAGGCGCGCACGATTCGCATGCCCGTGCACATCGTGGAGCGGCTGCAGAAGATGAACCGCGCCGAGCGGACGCTCTGGACGCAGCTCGGGCGCGAGCCGACGCTGGAAGAGATCGCCGAGGAGGCGAGCCTCCCGATCCAGCAGGCGCACGAGGTCCGTGCCGCCGCCCGTGCATCAGCGTCGCTCGACCAGCCTGTCGGCGAGGCGGAGGACGCGGTCTTCGGAGACTTCGTTGCCGGCGACGACCCGCTGCCCGAAGACGAGGTCGAGGTCTCGCTTCGTTCGCAGGCGCTCACCGCGGCGCTGCTCTCTCTGCAGGAGCGCGAGCGCCAGGTGCTCGTCCTGCGCTACGGCCTCGACGACTCGGAGCCGAAAACCCTCGAAGAAATAGGCCGGCGCCTCGGCCTGACGCGCGAGCGCGTCCGGCAGATCGAGCTCGAATCCCTCAGGCGCCTGTCGACGCTGCGCGAGATGCAGTCCGTGACGGCCTAACGCCGAGCACGGAACCGTCGAACAACGACAACGCGCGCTCGCCGAGCCGCTGCTCCGCCTGCGCGTAGGCCTCGTCGAGGTGCGCCGGTCGCGTGGCGCGATGCCCATCGGAGGCGACGATCTTGCCGAGGCCGTTCTCCAACAGGGACCAGCCGAGCTCCTCCGGCTCCGGGCCGTGGCGACCGAGCAGCGACGTGGCGTTCACCTGGAGCGCCCAGCCGCGGGCGCCGAGGTCCTCTGCGACCTTCGGATCCGCTAGCACGGCCTCCGTGCGCTCCGGATGCGCGATCACCGGTCGCAGCCCCGCTGCTTCGACATGCTCCGCGAGCGCGAACAGCACGTCCGGCGGTCCCGAGAACGGCACTTCCATCAGCACGCAGTCGGTTCCCTCGAGCGCGTAGCGGTGCGGGTCCTCGTCGAGCAACGCAACTGCGGGCGTCAGCTCGAAGCCGAGCCGCAGCTCGAGCGTGGCGTATGGTCGCATCCGGTCGAACGCGGCGCGGATCGAGGCCTCCCGCTCGGCGCTCAGCGTGAAGTAGGGCCACACGTGCGGTGTGGCGAACAGCACCGCCGTGCCGTGGTCCGCGGCGCTTCTGCAGAGAGCCAGCCCGTCCTGGATCGTGCTCGCCCCATCGTCACCGGACGGCACGACATGGGAGTGACAGTCGACGAAACGCCGATCCACATCCCCAGTAGTACCTGCTAGGAGCGGAGGTAAAGCTCGAGGTCGGGCGCGACTGCCCGCAACTCTCGGAGCGCACGCGACTCGAGCTGGCGGACGCGCTCGCGCGTGATGCCGAGCCCCGCCCCCACTTCCTCGAGCGTCTGCGGTGTTTCACCCTCGAGCCCGAAGCGGAGTGAGAGCACGCGCTGCATCCGAGGGTTCAGTCGCAACATCGCCTCGGCCAGCTCGACACGACGGAGCTTCTTCGAGGTCGACTCGTCCGGCCGCTCCGAGTGCACGTCTTCGATCAGGTCGGCGTACATGCTCTCGCCGTCGCCGACGGGTGTCTCGAGGCTGACCGGGTCCTCGACGAGGTCGAGGAGCTCACGGACCCGCTTCTCCGGGAAGCCGCTCTCCTTCGCCAGTTCCTTTTCGGTCGGCTCGCGGTTGAACTTCTGAGCAAGTTGACGGCGCGCGCGCATGAGTCGGCGAACCTGGTCCGCGACGTGGACCGGCAGCCGGATCGTTCGACCCTGGTCGGCGAGCGCGCGCGTTACTGCCTGACGGATCCACCACGTCGCGTACGTCGAAAGCTTGTAGCCGAGCTTGTAGTCGAACTTCTCGACCGCGCGGATCAGGCCGAGGTTGCCTTCCTGGATCAGGTCCAGGAGCGGCACGCCGGCCTTCGTGTAGTTGCGGGTGATCGACATGACGAGCCTGAGGTTCGACTCGATCAGCTTCTTCTTGGCCTCTTCGTCTCCCTCGTCCTTGCGGCGCGCGAGCTCGCGCTCTTCTGCCGGTGTGAGGAGCGGGCCGTCACCGATCGCGCGGACGTAGAGCTTGAGCGGGTCCTGCGTCGCCTCGGCCTTCGCAGCAGGCTTGACGTCGTCGTCGTCCGCCTCGGCGGTCTCGTCGGCCTCCGCAGTCTCCCCATCGACCTCGTCGACCTCGTCGGCCTCCTCCGCCTCTTCGACGGCGGGAACGAGCTCGAGCTTCGGCTCGACCTCGAGGGTCGGGTCTGAGGGCACATCAGGGAGAAGCCGCATGGCACAGGTATCGGCTTGGCCGAGACCACTCTTGAGGCGCCCGTCAACCCTCAGGAGAGGGATGGCTGCTAACAAGGACCCCAGCCGATGCGTCTAGAAAGATGGAGCGACCACCAGGTCGCTTCGGATTTTTCCAGACACTTTGTGCGGAATAGCCGGATATAGCCTCGCCCCCGACAGCGCCGTCGAGAGAACGGTTGCAGCTCGGGCCTTGCTGACCGGTATCGCCGAGCGTGGCGCGGACGCGGTCGGGTACGCCTACCGCGTCGCCGGCGCCCCCGTGGCCGTCCACAAGCAGCGCTCCGGAGCGACCGCGCTCCTCGATCAGATCCACGTCCCGGAGGACGCCAACAAGCTGCTCGTCCACGTCCGCGACTACACGAAGGGGCATCCGAGCTTCTCGGCCAACAACCATCCCGTTCGCCACGGCTCGGTGGTCGGCATCCACAACGGCATCATCGAGAACGACGACGAGCTGTTCGCCCGGCATCAGATAGAGCGCGCCGTGGCCGGCATGACCGTCGACTCGGAGATCATCTTCGCGCTCGCCGAACGCGCCCGCGGGCGCACGGCCCAGGCGCTCGAGGAGCTCTACGGCTCGATGGCGACCGCCTGGCTCGACGAGGGCCGCCCGGAGCTGCTCCTCGCGCGCGGCGTCGGCCGTCCGCTCTGGCTCGGCCAGGGCAAGCGCGAGCTCTTCTTCGCCTCCACGCGCATCGCCCTCGAGCTCGTCGAGAGCTACGGCTCGATCAAGCTCCGCAAGAGCGAGCTCGCAGAAGGAACGATCGTCGCCGTCGAGCACGGCAAGGTCGTCGCGCAGGATTCGTTCAAGCCCGATCGTTCGTTCGAGGAAGAGCCGCTTCCGGCCGTTCGTGCCCCGCACGAGGGCCGCGCCTGTCTCGAACAGCTCGCGCGCCTCTACACCGCGGCCGCGTAGCTCTTTACCCGAGCCGGCCGTCCGGGCCGACCTTGCGACCCTCGCTTTCGAGGCGTTCCTTGATCAGGTACTGGAACGTCGACCAGGCACCGCGCCGCGCTTCGAACATGCGGTAGACCTGCCACTCGGTCAGGAGCCCGTCGTCCTGCTTGCGTGCCGTCGCCCAGTCCGCGAACTTCGGCAGGCGCTTGAGCTTCCGAGCGAGCGTCACTCCTTGCTCGACCGCCCGCTCGAGGCGCTCCTCGCCGAGCGGGACATCGAAGCCGGCTTCTCGGAGTGCTTCCGCGAGCGAGCCGAAGGTGTGCCAGTAGAGCGACTTCGAAGGCATCGAGCCGCGGCGGGCATCGAGATCCTTCGCCGTCGGCACCCGGCCGAGCTCCTCCCCCAGCTCGCGCAGCAGCCCGACGAGCTCCTCACGGGTCGCGAATCGTCGTGGCACGAGCCCGGCCTCCCGCTTCGCCGCGTTCCAGCTGCCGAAGTGCTCGATCACCGTCTGCGGATGAACGCTCGTCTCGGTGTCGGCCGCGAACTCCCGCATCGTCGGCGAGCGCCCGAGCCGCTCCGCGCTGGCGCGCAGCTCCTCGAGGATCTGCTCGTTCGAGTAGCGCTTGCGGATTCCGGCCTGGAAGGACGCGAGCGCGTCGGGGTCGATCTTGGCGACCGCCCTGTAGGGCGGCTTACGGGCCATGCCAAGAAGGATAGAGCGTTCTGGAAAGAACGCAAGTGTGGGCTTGGAGCCGCCTAGGACGCGACTGCGGACAGACGCGCGCGGTCGGCGTCGCCCTTGAGGGTCTCGAGCGGCAGGATCCGCTCCAGAGCCGCCACGCAGCGCGGGCAGAACTGGGTGCCGGCGGCGCGCCTGAGCTCCTCGAGAGCCTCGGCGGCCGGTCGGGCGGCCCGGTAGATGCGGGTCGTCAGCATCGAGTCGAGCGCGTCCGCAACGTGGATGATGCGCGCGCCGAGCGGGATGTCCTCCCCTCCCAGGTGGTCGGGGTAGCCCGTGCCGTCGAAGCGCTCGTGATGGTGGCGGATGGCCGGGACAGCGTCGTTCAGGAACCCGAGGCGGTCGATGATGCGCGCCCCCTCCTCGGCGTGGCGCTGCATCAGCGACCACTCGTCCGGAGTCAGGCTCGCAGGCTTCAGCAGGATCGCGTCCGGGATCGCGAGCTTGCCGATGTCGTGGAAGAGCGCAGCATGGCCGAGCAGGTCGAGCTCCGCGTGCGAGAGCCCCAGCTCGCGACCGATTGCGAGGGCGAGCTGCTGGACGCGCCGCGAGTGTCCCGCGGTGTAGGAGTCCCGCGCGTCCACGGTCGCCGACAGCGACTCCATCGCGGCCGTCGAGCGCTCCTTGAGCAACTTGTTCGCGAGCTCGAGCGACACGTTCTGCGACTGGATCGTCTCGGCGGCCTGGCGAAGCTTCTGGGCGCTGCGCTGCGTGTGCTTGAGGTACGCCTCCTGTGTCTTCCGCATCAGGAGCAGCGGCACGGCGAACACGGCGAGCGCGAGCAGCTTGACGGCCTCGTAGGCGAGCGCCATCACACCACCGATGAACCCGTACACGAGGTAGTGCGGCAGGAGCCACGCGAACCGCTCTTTGAACACCGACAGCCAGCGTTCGTGGCCCTGCAGGGCGAGGGCCAGGGAGACGAGCCCCATGTTGACCGCGAAGTAGGCGGCGCCGGCGAGCAGGCCGAGACCTGACGCGGCCAGCTCGTGCGCAGTTCCGTCGGGGAAGAAGTACGCGATCCTGAAGACGCTGGCGGCGGCGAGCGATGCGAGCGTCAGCGCGCCGATGTTGAACAGGACGTTGTGCAGCGGCGGCCGTCGCGCGCTCCACTCGACGGCGACGCTCGCGAGAGCGAGCGGAAGGGCAGCACGGAACCCGAACAGGGACGCGGCGGCAAGACAGCCGACGGCGCTGACCGAGAGCACAGCGGAGCCTTCGTCCGCCTCGAGCGCGAGGGCCTGCCCCACTCCGACCAGTCCCACTACGGTGAGCAGGCCGAGCAGATCCTTCGACGTCCAGGTGAGAGCAAGCCCCACGACGCCTGCGCCCACCCCGACGGCGCTGACGAGCCCGACGATCAGGCTGAGCCGGCGGTCGAGCGAGAGGAAGCGCGGGCCGTGCACGGCGTGAGGCCGCGGATGACGCACGTCCGAGCGGCGCTCCTCCAGTGGCTGGATCTGCGCTGCTGCAGGCAGCGGCGCGTGATGGTCCCCGTCCTCCGGAACCGCGATCAGGCGCGTCGAGCGATCCGCCGGAACGAGCAGCGGCTCGGAGCTCGAAGCGAGCACGCGGTTGCGTCCCTGCAGCTTCGCGCGATAGACGGCGAGGTCGGCCTGATGGATCAGCTCGTTGGCGTCGGTGCCGTCCTTCGGAAAGCCGGCGACGCCGATCGAGACGGTCGCGCGGATCGGCTCGCTCGAGGTCTCGACGTCGAACGTACGGGCCGCGACGGCGCGGCGGATCCGCTCGGCGATCTCGAGAGCCTGGTCCGGCGGCGTCTCCGGCAGGAGGATCGAGAACTCTTCGCCGCCGAAGCGGGCAGGCACGTCGTAGTGGCGCAGCTGGGCGCGGAAGACTTCGGCGATCCCCTTCAGCACCGCGTCGCCCGCGAGGTGGCCGTAGGTGTTGTTGATGTCGCGGAGGAGATCGAGGTCGGCCATGATCAACGACATCGGGCGCTCGAAACGGCGCGCGCGGCCGATCTCCTCGGACAGTGCAGCTGCAAAGTGGCGGGCGTTGAAGAGTCCCGTTTTCGGGTCGACGCGCGCTTCCGCCTGCAAGGCCGGGACGCTCAGTGACCGGTGGATCAGGAAGAGCGGGGTCAGCGCGAACGGGACGAGCCAGGGGTTCGTCTGCCAGAAGGCGTACACCGCCACGCCGAGTGCGGCGAGGACGAGGTCGGTCGCGAGGTACTCGACGTCGAACAGGCCTGTCTCACGCAGCGAGAAGCCGCGCGCGAGCCGGAGCATGAAGGCGAGCAGCGTGTGGTTGACCGCGACGAACACCACGCAGGCTGCAAGACCAGCGAGCGAGAGCCGCAGCGCCCCGTTGTCGATGCCCGAGTGCTGCAGGATCAGGACCCGGCCGACCAGCCACGCGGCCATTGCCGACAGCGAGTAGTCGAGGATGTTGAAGGTCTGGAGATACCAGCGGTATCGCATCTTCAGCCACTCGGGGACCATCTGGACGACGGCGACGAGGACGAGGAGCTCTGGCGGCAGGATCAGGGCCGCCGGAATCAGGAAGACGATGTCGGTGTGGTAGGCCTGGTCGGCAGGCGTGCGCACCACGAAGAGGCGGGCCGTTGCGGCCGCCGAGGCCAGGATCAGGAAGGCGGGCCACTGATCCGTCGTCTGGAGCCGGCCAACGAACGGGAGCGCGGCCGCGGCGGCGATGATCGCGACCGCGATGAAGTAGATCCGGGCGTTCCGGGGAAGGCTCTCGCTTCGCCCGCCGCCGGGCTCGGCGACAAGCGACATATCGGTGGGCACTGCGCTCATGCCCTGGCGCCGTCCTTCATCGGGTCTCTCCTTCGCCGCACGTCGCACGGTGGGCCGCAGACTGAGCCCACCGCGGAACGTAGAAGGCGACCTACCCGGGGGCATCCCCCGTTCGGGGAACCCTCGATCGATTCCCCCGAACGGGTGACCCCGAGTACGGGCATGACGTTAGGGATCCAGGGTGCCTGCGAGGATCGCCGCGAGGTCCGCGTCGTCGATCACGCCGGCGTTGGGCTGGGGCGTTTCGTCGCCCGCGTTGTCCGCCCAGGAGGCGCTGCCGAGGCTCATGTCCGCCCACGAGGCTGTGGCCAAGGTGGTATCTGCCCAGGAAGCCGTCGCGAAGCTGGCGTCTGCCCAGGAGGCGTCGGCCCAGCTTGCCGCAGACCAGGAGGCGTCGGCCCAGGAGGCGTCGGCCCAGGAGGCTTCCGCCCACGAGGCGTCGGTCTTGGCCTTGGCCGCCCAGCTGGCCGCGTCGAAGACCAGCGCGCCCGTGCCGGAGTCGGTCGTCACGAAGGCGCTTAGACCCTTGTTCGGGTTCGGCGGCGTCGTCGCGAGCCCAAGCGAGCGCGCGGCGTTGACCTCGCCGACACCGGCGGAGAACGGAACGGCTGCCGGCAGTGGCTTCGCGCCGATCATCAGGGCGCCCTTGACCTGGTTCGGCGTGTAGTCCGGATGCTTGCCCAGGATCAGGGCGGCGATGCCGCTGACGATCGGTGCCGAGAACGAGGTGCCGGAGAGCTCGACGTAGCCGGGGTCCACGATGTGATCGGCCCGCTCGGAATAGAGCGTCGAGGTCGTCGGAACCGGGCCGACCATGTAGCGGCCGGGCGCCGAGAGCTCCGGCTTCGCGAATCCGTCGAGCGTGTAACCGTAGGCGGACCAGGGGGCCGTCACGTCGTCGTTCGTCGAAACTGACTTGCCGGTGTCTGTTGCACCGACAGTGATGACGAACGGGTCGTTGCCGGGCGCAAAGGGGACGCCGCTGGGGCCGTTGCCGCTGCCGTAGTTACCGGCGGCCGCCACGACCACGACGTTGTTGAACCAGAGCCTTTCGACTGCCTTGTCGAGCGGGTCGTACATGAAGCCGTTCGCAGACGCCGAATGCAGGGAGAAGTTTGCGACCCGGATCCCGTACTTCGCCTTGTTGGCGAGGATCCAGTCGGCGGCGGCGATGACATCGCTCGTCTTCGCCATCCCCTGGTCGTCCATCACGTCGAGCGACACGAGCTTGGCGCTCGGAGCAGCTCCGCTTCTAGCTCCCATGTTGGCGGCAGCCATGCCGGCTACAAAGGTGCCGTGTCCGCGGCCGTCGCCCGCTGAGTTACCAGGCAGCGAGCTGAGGTTGACCGCCGCCGCGATGCGGCCGGCGAACTCCGGTCGGCTCGTATCGATGCCCGAGTCGACGATTGCAATCGTCGCAGCAGGCGCTGCGGGGCTCACGCCGTGGGCCCAGTACTTCTGCACGGCGGTGACGTACGGCCACTTCTCGGGACTGAATGCGTCCGACCGCATGCGAGCATCAGGCGTGATCGCCGTGACGTGCTTGTCGCCGGCCAACGCGAGGATCTGCGTGCCGGTGAGATCGATGGCGACGCCGTCGATCGAATTGAACGTCTTGGCGACCTTCATCGAGGTGCCGAGGACGTCTGCCACCGCGTGAGCGGCCTGGTTGCCGCCCTTGCCCTGGACGATCACGGAAAAAGTGTCGGTGGGCTTGCTCTGCGCCGAGGTCAGGAGACCCGGCGCCACGAATGCCTGAACCGCCTTCGGGCCGGGAACAGCCGAGGCGCCCAGCGGGACGACCAGCGTCAGAACGAGCGTTGCAAGCAGGGCCGTGCGGCGCTTGCCGCTTCCCCACAGTGCATTCGAGCGCGAGCCGGTGCCGCGCTTGCCGCTTCCCCACAGTGCGCTGGCGCGCACATCCCGCCGATGACCTCCGGTCCGCATCCTTCTCCTCTCAAAGCCGCAGTGAACGCACCGCAACGTAGGGCGAGACGTTGCGAAAGACCTCACCCTTTCGTGGTAGGGACGCGGAAGTTCACCCGTCCGGGGGATCGGAGCGGCTCGGATAGCCTCTTTTCGTGGTGCGTCCGCCGGTTCCGCTCGTTTTGGAGATCGCTCTCGCCCGTGCCGCGGGACGCCTTTCGCGCCTCCTCGGCGCCGGCGGCGGGACGACCGTGCCCGGCAAGCTGGTCTGGAAGCTGGACCCCGGCGCCGTCGACCGGCTCGCCCGGCGTTTGCCGCTCGGGTCGGCGGTCATTTCCGCGACGAACGGGAAGACGACGACTGCGGCGATGGCGGCCTCGATCCTCCACGGCCGGTTTCGCTTGGCCCACAACAACTCTGGCGCGAATCTCCTTTCCGGGGTGACCTCGACGCTGCTCGAAGCCCGGCACGCCGACCTCGGCCTCTTCGAGGTCGACGAGGCGGCCCTCCCGGAGGTCGTCGCGCGCGTCAGGCCGAAGGCGGTCTGCCTCGGCAACCTCTTTCGCGACCAGCTCGATCGCTACGGCGAGCTCGAGCACGTTGCAGAGGGTTGGCGCCAGGCCGTGCAGGCCATGGCAAGTGGCGCTGCGCTCGTCGTGAACGGCGACGATCCTCAGGTGGGCGCCCTGGCAGACGAGCGCCCCGGCACACTCGTGTTCGGCGTCGACGACCCTTCTGTTGGCAGGCCCGTCCTCCAGCATGCGGCGGATTCGAAGTACTGCGTGCGCTGCGGCACCCCATACGTCTATGCGACGGCGTACGTGGGCCACCTCGGCGACTTTCGCTGCCCTGCCTGTGGCCACTGCCGCCCCCCGCTGGACGTCCTCGCGCGTGAGATCGAGCTGACGGGGCTCGACTCCGTGACGTTCAAGCTCGTCTCACCGCAAGGAACGGAGCAGGTCCGCCTCGGTCTCCCGGGTCTCTACAACGTGTACAACGCCCTCGCCGCCGCCTCGCTCACGTTGACGCTCGGCGCGACGCTGCCGGAGGTGGTTGCGGGGCTCCAGGCGTTCAGCGCAGCTTTCGGCCGGTTCGAGCGGATCGAAGTCGGCGACCGCAAGTTGCTCATGCTCCTGATCAAGAACCCTGCCGGTGCCAACGAGGCGGTTAGGACGATCGTCGACGGCGGCCCGCCGAAGATCGCGGTCGTCGCGCTGAACGATGCGATCGCCGACGGCCGCGACGTCTCGTGGATCTGGGACGTGGACTTCGAGCCGCTGCTCGCGGGACTCGATCGGCTGGTCGCGACGGGGGAACGCGCCGCGGAGCTTGCGCTGCGTTTCAAGTACGGCGGGCTTGATCCCGGCTCGATCGAGGTCATCCCCGAGCTCGACGCTGCACTCGACCGCGGGCTCGAACTGACGCCCTCGGGCGGCGAGTTGCTCGTCCTCCCCACGTACACCGCGATGCTCGCGTTGCGGAAGGTGATCGGGAACCGCGGCTTCGTCCGTCCGTACTGGGAGCGTGCGGCATGAAGATCGTCGTCGGTCATCTCTATCCCGATTACCTGAACATCTACGCCGATCGCGGCAACATCGCCGTGCTTGCGCGCCGAGCCGCATGGCGGGGGCACGAGCTCGAGGTCGAGGAGGTGTCGGTCGGCGACACGTTGCGCGTGGACGAGCACGATCTCCTCTACATCGGCGGCGGCCAGGACCGAGAGCAGGCGCTCGTCGCGACGGACCTCGCCGAGAAGGCAGACGCCGTGCTCGAGGCCGCGTCGCGGGGAACGGCGGTCCTCGCGGTGTGCGGCGGCTATCAGCTGCTCGGACGCTCGTACCGCGATCTCGCGGGTGCCGACCTGCCGGGAATCGGACTCTTTCCCTTCGACACCGTCGCCGGCGAGAAGCGGATGATCGGCGACGTGCTGCTCGAGTGCGAGCTCGAGCCCGGAGTCAAACGCACGCTCACCGGCTTCGAGAACCACGCCGGCCGGACGAGGCTCGACGCCGGCGCGGAACCACTCGGCCGCGTTGTTGCGGGTTTCGGGAACGACGGGGAAAGCGGGTTCGAAGGCTGCCGAGTCGGCCGAGCCGTCGGCACCTATCTGCACGGACCGTTGCTGCCGCGAAACCCTTGGTTCGCCGACTGGCTGCTTGCGGAAGCGATCGCCCATCGCACCGGCGAGAAGGCAACGCCCTTTGAGCCGCTGCCCGACGACCTCGAGACACTGGCGCACACCGTGTCGGCACAGCGCGCAAAAGCTCGCGGCGGCCAGCGCCGATAACCGCACCCCCACCCTTCAAGGGAGGGGATCAGACCCGCCACCCACACGGCGAGCCTAGCGGCGAAAGACGCTGTCGTTCGCGTCGAAACTGCGCCGAAAGTGGATCAACGAGCCCACAGCGCGCCGAGATAGACCGCCGGGTCACCCGGCTGCCAGCGGCTGAGAAAGCGCTGGATCGGCGGATGCACGACGAGGTCGTCGAGCTCGGTGAGCGAGAAGAGACTGTGGCCGCGGACGGCCGCGTCTTGTGATGTGACCGCCTCCAATGACCTGCCGCCGAGATCGCCCGCGAAGATGATGTGCACCACGTGCTTCGCGACGAAGGTCTGCGCCGGCGCGATCGAGTCGACGATTGCCACCGGGCCTTCGACGGGCAGCTGGTCGTCGATGCCGATCTCCTCGCTCAGCTCACGGTGCAGCGCGTCGACGAGGCTCTCGCCGGAATTGACCCCACCGCCGGGCAGCAGCCAGTACTCCTTGCCGGGCTTCTCGTGGCGGCAGAGCAGTATCCGGCCCTTCCAGCGCAGGATCGCGGACACACGGATGCGCGGCTCGGCCGGCATCACGCCGCGGACGACCCGAAGCCGCGCGCGCCTCGCTCGCTCGCGGGAAGCTCGTCGACCTCCACCAGCTCGAAGGCGGGGATCGGGAGCACGACGAGCTGCGCGATGCGCATGCCCGGTTCGACCGTGAAGGGCTCGGACGCATCCGTGTTGAGCAGCACGACCCGCAGCTCGCCGCGATAGCCGGAGTCGACGAGCCCTGGCGAGTTGACCACCGTGAGGCCGTGCTTGGCGGCGAGACCGGAGCGAGGCTGAACGAACCCCGCGTACCCCTCCGGGATCGCAACGGCCAGACCGGTGCCGACGAGCGCCCGCTCGCCAGGCGCCAGCTCGACACGTTCGCAGGCCGAAAGGTCGAGTCCAGCATCGCCGGCATAGGCACGTTGGGGCACGACCGCGTCGTCGCGGAGCCTCTGGATCGGGAGCTCGATCACTGTCCTCGCCGCGGTGCCGAATGCGCTTCCGCCACGAGATAGCGCGCGAAGCGTCGGATCTCCCGCCGGGGTAGGCGAGCGCGAACGGACACGCCGTCCGCTCGATCCTCGCGCTCTGCGATCGGCGCGCCGAGTGCATAGAGCTCGGCGAGCTTCCCTCCTTCGTCGTAGGGAAGGAAGAGATGGACGTCCTCGAACCGATCCGCGAAACGTTCGGCGATGCGTGCTCTCAGCTCACCGACACCCCGCCCGGTCAAGGCAGAGATCTGAACAGCCTCGGGAAAGCGATTGGCGAGCCGGCGCCGGCGGAGTGGGTCGACCGCGTCGATCTTGTTCACGACGACTTCGAGCGGTAGCTCGTCGGCGCCGATGTCGTGCAGGACGGAGCGCACCGCCGCCTCCTGTTCGTCGAGCCACTCGTCCGGCGCCGATGCATCGACGACGAGCAGGACGAGGTCTGCGACGAGTGTCTCCTCGAGCGTGGCTGCGAAGCCCTCGACGAGCTGCGTGGGCAGGCGCCGGATGAAGCCGACCGTGTCCGTGACGAGATAGCGCCGGCCGTCGTGCTCGAAGGAGCGCGTGGTCGGATCGAGCGTTTCGAAGAGCCTGTTGTTGACGGAGACGTCCGCATCGGTCAGCGCGTTGAGCAGCGTCGACTTGCCGACGTTCGTGTAGCCGGCGAGCGCGACCGTCGGCGCTTCGCTGCGTTGCCGTTCCTTCCGGCGCACGTCGCGCTGCTTGCTCAGATCCACCAGTCGCCGGCGCAGGAGCGTGATGCGTCGCCTGGCGATGCGGCGGTCGGTCTCGAGCTGCGACTCACCGGGGCCGCGCGTGCCGACTCCTGCGCCGATCGATCCCATGCCGCCGCCGAGACGCTCGAGGTGCTTCCACATGCCCCGCATCCGCGGCAGGTTGTATTCGAGCTGCGCGAGCTCGACCTGGAGCTTGCCCTCGGCGCTCCGGGCGTGCTGAGCGAAGATGTCGAGGATCAGCTGCGTCCTGTCGACGACGCGTGCCTGGAGCGCATCTTCAAGCGTTCGCTGTTGCGCGGGGTCGAGCTCGTCGTCGACGAGCAATACTTCGGCCCCGGATTCTTTGTACTCCCGCTTGAGCTCTTCGAGCTTTCCCTTGCCCACGTACGTTCGGCCCTGTGGCCGGGGACGATGTTGTACGAGCTCCCCGATGGGTTCGACGAGTGCCGTGTGCGCGAGCTCTCGCAGCTCGGCCAGCTCGGATTCCTGCTCGACACCCTGGGCCAGCACGGCAACGATGAACCCACGCTCCAGCGCAGGGTCCGGCTGGCGTTGGATCACAAACGGATTATGCCGCCAACCGGGCAGAATCCCACCATGACGCCCGTGAAGCTCTCCCCCGCGTTGCTCGCGACCGGTGCGTATCCGTTCGTCAAGCTCGAAGAGGCCAAGCGGCGCCTCGCCGCCCAGGGCGTTCCGCTGATCGACTTCGGCAAGGGCGATCCCCGCGAGCCGACCGACCCGATGATCCGGGAGGCCCTCGTTGCGAGCCTCACCGAGATCTCGACGTATCCGCTGGCCGAAGGGCTGCCCGAGCTGCGGGAGGCCGTCGCCGGGTGGTGCGGCCGTCGCTTCGGCGTCGAGCTCGACGCGAGCACCGAGGTCATTCCCACCTACGGGTCGAAGGAGGCGATCTTCCTGCTCGCCCAGATGCTGGTGGATCGCGACGGAGACAAGCGGGTGGTCATGACGACCGAGCCGGGCTATCCGGTCCCTGACCGTGGCGCAGCGTTCGCGGGCGCCGACGTCCTGCAACTGCCACTGCTCGAGGAGCACGGATTTCTACCCGACCTCGACGCGGTGGAGTCGGACATCTGGGCGCGGGCGGCAATCGTCTGGATCAACTACCCGAACAATCCAACCGGCGCAGTCGCGTCGCTTCCGTTCCTCGAACAGCTCGCACGACTTTCGGCCGAGCACGGCTTCTTGCTCGCTGCGGATGAGGCGTACACCGAGCTCTGGTTCGACGAGCCTCCCCACTCCGCCCTCGAGGTTCGACGCCACGGGAATGTCGCCGTCTTCAACACGCTCAGCAAGCGCTCGTCGATGACGGGGTACCGCTCGGGGTTCGTGGCTGCCGATCCGGATCTGATCGCGGCGCTGAAGCAGTTCAGGCCGTCCGTCGGCACCGCGCCGCAGGACTTCGTCCAGCGAGCGTCGGTCGTCGCGTGGAACGACGAGGCGCACGTCGAGCGCACGCGCGCGACGTATCGCCGAAAGCGCGACGCCTTGCTTCCCACGCTTGAACGCAAAGGGATCCGCGTAGCCGGCAGCGAGGCGACGATGTTCCTCTGGCTCGAGGTTCCCGGAGAGGAGTCCGCCGACGCGTTCGCGGGACGGTTGCTCGAGCACGGCCTGATCGTCTCCCCCGGCACGTTCTTCGGGCCGGCGGGCGAGGGGTACTGGCGCATGGCGCTGGTACCGACCGAAGCGGAGTGCGTGCGTGCCGCGGAGATCCTCGAGGAGGTTCTGTGACGCCTGAGCGTGTCGAGGACCTGATCGCGGGCCTGGATCGCGGCGAAGTGCGTATCGCGGAGCCGGTCGACGGAGAGTGGCGCGTCAACGCGGAGGCGCAGGAGGCGATCCTCGAGTACTTCCGCCTGCGCCAGATGGAGCCGCAGGAGATCGGCCCGTTCGAGTACCACGACAAGATCCCGCTCAAGCACGACTACGCGAAGCTCGGGGTGCGTGTCGTGCCCCCAGCGGTCGCGAGGTACGGGTCGTACCTCTCCCCGGGTGTCGTGATGATGCCGAGCTACGTGAACATCGGCGCGTGGGTCGGACCAAGGACGATGGTCGACACATGGGCCACTGTCGGCTCGGGTGCGCAGATCGGCGCCGACGTGCATCTCGCCGGCGGCGTCGGCATCGGCGGTGTCCTCGAGCCTCCCGGTGCTCGCCCCGTCATCGTCGAGGACGGCGCGTTCATCGGCTCCCGCGCGATTCTCACGGAGGGTGTGCGTGTCGGCGAGGCCGCGGTGCTCGGGCCGAACGTCTCGCTCACGTCGTCGGTTCCGATCATCGACGTCACCGGCGCGGAACCCGTCGAACATCGCGGCCACGTTCCCCCGCGCGCGATCGTCGTCCCCGGCACGAGACCGAAGGACTTTCCCGCGGGGACGTACCACCTCGCCTGCGCGCTGATCATCGGCTGGCGCAGCGACTCCACCGATCTCAAGGTGAGCCTGAACGCCGCCCTGCGTGAGCACGGCCTCGGCGCCTGACCCGCCGGCGCGCGCACTCTCGGCCTCGAATCGACACGAACGCGACCGACGTTCGACGCTATCGTCGAGCTCGTGGGCGGCGGGTCGGTCCCCACCCTGGGCGGGGGCGTGGTTTGGTTCCGCGTTAGACGAGCTCGATGCGGCAGATCTCGACGGCCGGGCCTGTCAGGCGTGCGTGTCCATTCGCTTGCAGCTCGACTCGCAGGTCGCCGCCGGGTAGATGAACCTGTACCGGGCTCTCGCACCAGCCGTTTGCAACTGCGGCCGCGACCACGGCGACGGCGCTGCTGCCGGACGACAGCGTCTCGCCTGCACCGCGCTCCCACACGCCCACCGTCAGATCGTTGGTGCCGTCGACGCGGACGAGCTGCACGTTCGTGCGTTCCGGGAAACGCGCGTGTCGCTCGATTTTCGGGCCGAGCCGTAGCAGCTCGCCTCGTTCGGGTTCCCGTCGCACGACTGCATGCGGGTTGCCGACGGACACCGGCGTGAACTGGACTCGCTCGTCCCCGAGGTCGAGCACTTCCGCCTCCCCCACCTCCACGACTCCTACGTCGAGCTCGATGTTCCCGTCATCGCGAACGACCGCCTCGACCTCGCGTTCACCGATCATCAAAGTGACACGCTCGGCGCCCGACGTGCGTGCAAGCCACGCCGCCGCGATCCGGACGCCGTTTCCCGAAAGCTCCGCCCTCGATCCGTCGGGATTCCAGATGCAGAGGTCCGCGTGCGGGCCGGACACGGACACGATCTCGAGAAGTCCGTCAGAGCCGACGCCGTAGTGGTAGTCGCAGAGGCTCCTGACACCGTCGGGCGTCAACGGTGCGCGCAGGTCACCCCGCTCGACCAGCAGGTAATCGTTGCCAAGCGCTTGCCACTTCGACAATGTCATGAGCAATGTCGTCCACCGGACGATCGGCGTTGACGCTAACAAGGCCCGGGATACGACGCATCCACTTCCGCTGGTAGGCCGCATAGCGCCGCGTCCGTACCAGCAAGCGCTCGAGCGCCTGCTCGGGAGGAAGCTCTGAAACCTCCCGCAGCCCGAGCGCCTGGACGGCCGTCGACGAGATCGGCGCGGCGAGTGCGCGTTTCGCTTCGTCGGCGACGCCCGCAGCGAACATCTGGTGCGCGCGCCGCTCGATTCGCTCCGCGAGCACCTCGCGTGGAACGTCGAGCCCGAAGACGATCGTCGGCAGACGTGAGTCCGTCGTCCAGAGCCTGTCGTTGTCGGGTCGAAGCGACGAGCCGGCCTCGCTCAGCTCGAGCGCCCGCACCACTCGGCGGCGATCGTTCCGGTGCAGTCGCGCTGCCGCGGCGGGGTCGCGCTCGGCCAGCGCTTCGTAGGCACGCTCGGCGCCCAGACGGTCGTAGACCCGCTCCCAGTGCTCGCGGCGGCCCGCTTCAGGCGCAGGGGGCAGCGAAAGCTCGGCGAGCGCTGCACGAAAGTAGAGGCCCGTTCCTCCTGCGACGACCGGCACGCGATTTGCTGCGAGCACGTCGTCGATCGCCGCGTGCGCGAGTTGGGCGTACTCCCCGACCGAGCCTTCGTGGGTGAGCGGCCAGCAGCCGACGAGGCGCGTTTCCCGTTCCGGCTGCGCCGTGAGGATCGGTAGGCCACGGTAGGCCTGCATCGAATCCGCGGAGACGACCTCGCCGCCGATTAGATCGGCGACGGCCTCCGCAACGGCGGTCTTACCCGACGCCGTCGGGCCGAAGATGCCGACGACGCTACGAGGAAGGGACGACTGAGCCCGGCTTCCAGCCAATCTCTGCGTCCTGGGGGAAAAGCGCGTCCGGCGGCAACGGCCCGTCCTCGTCCGGATGGGCGGCGCGATGCTCCTTGAACCATGCGACCGACCGAGCGATTCCCTCCTCGAGCGGCACCGCAGGCTCGTAGCCGAGAAGCTCGCGAGCCTTCGTCAGGTCCGCGACGTAGTGCGTGACTTCGCCGAGGAGCGACGGGGCGAGTGTGATCTTCGGGTCCACGCCGAGCTCGCCGGCAATCAGCTCGGCGGCATGCACGAGCGAGTTCCCCTGACCGTACGCGAGGTTGATCGTCTCGTTCACGACGCGTCCCTCGGCCAGCGCTTCGATGCCGCGCGTGATCCCTTCGATGCAGTCGTCCACGTACGTGAAGTCGAGCGTCTTCTCCTGTCCGAACACGGTCACCGGCTCGTCGCGCAGCATCGTGTGGATGAAGAGCGGCAGCACCCGGACCATGCGTGCCAGGTCGTTGTCGTAGCGCCCGTAGACATTCGAGAAGCGGAACACGAGGTAGCGCAGGCCGTAGCAGCGGGCGTACGAATAGATCAATGCCTCACCCGCGATCTTCGATGCGGAGTACGTGGACTCCGTGTAGGCGAAGTCGGCGCTTGCCTCACTCGCTTCGGCCTCGGCAAAACGATGCACGTCCCCGTAGACCTCGCGGCTCGACGAAAACACGAGCGGCAGGTTCTGCTGGCGGCAGAACTCGAGCACGTTGAAGGTCATGATCGCGTTCTCGAGCGCGCGGTGCGGCTGCCGGACGAGCTGGTGCACCTTCGCATGGGCCGCGAGATGAACCACGAGATCGGCTTCGGGATACTCCACCCCGCCGATGCCGCCCGGGAAGGACGGGTAGTGCCCCGAGAGGTCCTGCAGCAGGTAGCGGAAATCGTCGGTCCAGGTGTTCAGGCGTTTGTCGACGCCGAAGACGTCGTGACCTTCTCGCTGCAGCCGTTGCGCGAGGTTCGTTCCGATCTGGCCGCTCGAGCCTGTGATGAGGACGCGCATCAGGCGGCGACGGGCACGGCCTGGGCCCCACGTAGCGTCATGGAGCTCGCCTCGTCGATGCGCACGTTGACGAGCTCACCGGGAGCCGCCGTGCCGGAGAAGTTGACGGTCGTGTTCCGTCGCGTTCGCCCGCGCAGCAGCTGGTGATCGGTGCGGCTCACGCCCTCGACCAGCACCTCTTCCACTCTCCCGACACGCTCGGCGTTCCGCGCAGCCGCGGTTCGCTGCACGACGTCGACGAGCCGCTCGATCCGCTCGTGCTTGACGTCCTCCGGAATCTGGTCGGCCATCGACGCCGCTTCCGTTCCGGCGCGCGGCGAGTAGATGAAGGTGAACGCGCTGTCGAAGCCGACCTCTTCCACCGCTGCGATGGTCTCGCCGAAGTCGGCCTCCGTCTCGCCGGGAAAGCCGACGATGAGATCGGTGCTGAGGGCGAGGTCCGGAATCGCTGTACGGAGCTCCTCCACCAGTCGCAGGTACCGGTCGCGGTTGTACGTGCGGCGCATGGCCTTCAGGATGCGCGACGCGCCGGACTGCAAGGGCAGGTGGGCGTGCTCACAGACCGCGGCGCATTCGGCCATCGCCTCGATCACCGACCGGCGAAAGTCTTTCGGATGCGGGCTCGTGAAACGGATTCGCTCGATTCCGTCCACTGCATCGCACGCGCGCAGGAGCTCGCCGAAGTCCGTATCGAGATCCGGCCTCAGGTCCCGTCCCCAGGAATTCACGTTCTGGCCCAGCAGCGTCACTTCCCGCACACCGTCCGCAGCGAGGCGCGTCACCTCGGCGACGACATCACCGGGACGGCGGCTCACCTCTCGTCCGCGCACGGCCGGAACGATGCAGTACGCGCACTTCGAGTTGCAGCCCATCGAGATCTGGACCCAGGCCTGAAAGCTTCGCTCGCGCCGGGTCGGCAGCTCTCCGGCGAACGTGCGCTCCTCGAGGCCGAAGCTGCCGCGCCTGACCCCGCTGCCGCCCGCGCCGAGCCACTCGCCGAGATGCGGGATCGAGCCCGGGCCGAAGGCGACGTCGACGTAGGGGTACAGCTCGAACAGCCGCTCGCGTTGGGCTTCGGCGTAGCAACCGCCGACCGCGATCACCAGCTCCGGGTTCTGCCTCTTGACCGCCGCGGCCTGGGCGAGATGCGCCGCGAACTTCAGGTCGGGCTTCTCGCGGATGGTGCACGTGTTGAACACAAGGACGTCGGCCTCGCCCTGTGATGGGGCCTCCCCCAGGCCGAGCTCTTCGAGCATGCCCTTGATCCGCTCGCTGTCGTGAGCGTTCATTTGGCAGCCGAACGTCGTGACGTGGTACCGCCGCACGGGCGAGAATGCTACCCGTGGTCTTTCCGGACGCGACCTCGCTCTGGCTTTTCAGCCTCGCCGCCCTCGCCCTGCTGGCGATTCCCGGGCCCTCGGTCCTCTATATCGTGACTCAGAGCGCGGAGCGCGGCCGCCGAGTCGGACTCGCGGCCGTCGCCGGCGTGCACCTCGGCTCGCTCGTCCATGTCGCCGCAGCGACCGCGGGACTCTCCGCCCTCGTCGTCGCCTCGTCGCTTGCCTTCAACGCCGTCAAATACGGAGGCGCGGCCTACCTCGTGTACCTGGGAGTCCGAAAGCTCCTCGAACGCGACCGCGCAGAGGACGTCGAGACGGAGCCCGAGCCGCTGCGCCAGGCCCTCGTCCGCGGGATCGTCGTGAACGTGCTCAACCCGAAGACCGCGCTCTTCTTCCTGGCGTTTCTGCCGCAGTTCATCGACGCGGATCGAGGGGGCGTCTGGTCGCAGGCACTGGTGCTCGGCTTTGTGTTCGTCGGCCTCGGGCTCATCAGCGACTCCCTGTACGCGCTCGCTGCGGGAACCGTCGGCGGCCTGATCAGGCGGCGGCGGAAGCTCGTCCGCTACGGCTCGGGTGTCGTGTACATCACACTCGGTGCTGCTGCGGCGCTCGCGAAGCGCACCTAGCTCACGCCGCGTGGTCGGGCTGGACGTGCGGCTCCGGGGCGGGCGCGACAGGCGCGGCGACCTGTTCGTCGGCAAGTGCGCTGCCGTTCGAGACGTTCCGCGCCACATCGATCGCCCGGCTCTCCCGGATCACCGTCACCTTCACCTGGCCCGGGTACTCGAGCTGATCCTCGATCTCCCGTGCGATCTCATGCGACAAAAGCACTGCGCCGTCGTCGTCCACGTCGCCGGGGCTGACGATCACGCGAATCTCCCGTCCCGCCTGCAACGCATAGACCTTGTCAACGCCCGGCTTCTGGGCCGCCAATTCCTCGAGTGAGGCGAGGCGCTTGATGTAGTGCTCGAGGCTCTCGCCCCGGGCGCCGGGCCGCGACGCGGAGATCGCGTCGGCGGCGATCAGCAGGACCGCCTCGACGGTTTGCGGTTCCACCTCGTAGTGGTGCGCCTCGATGGCGTGCACGACGTGCTGCGTCTCGCCGTGCCTGCGTGCGAGCTGCGCCGAGATCGACGCATGCGAGCCCTCGACCTCGTGCGTCATCGCCTTGCCGAGATCGTGCAGGAGCGCCGCGCGCTTCGTCACCTTGACGTTCGCGCCGACCTCCGCCGCCATGATGCCGGCGAGATGGACGACTTCGAGCGTGTGCTTGAGGACGTTCTGACCGTAGCTCGTGCGGAAGCGAAGCCGGCCCATGATCTTCACGAGCTCTTCGTTGAACGATCCGCAGTTCGCCTCGAAGACCGCCTGCTCGCCCGCCTGGACGATCGTGTCGTCGATCTCGGCCTTCGACGCGTAATACGTGTCCTCGATCCTGGCCGGATGGATGCGGCCGTCCTCGATCAATTTCGTCAGCGTCAGCTTTGCGATCTCGCGACGGATCCCGTCGAACGACGACAGCACGACTGCCTGCGGCGTGTCGTCGATGATGAAGTCAACGCCGGTCAGATGCTCGAGCGCGCGGATATTGCGACCCTCGCGGCCGATGATGCGGCCCTTCATGTCGTCGGATGGAAGCTCGACGACCGATACGGTCGTCTCCGCGGCGTGACTCGCGGCCACGCGCTGCAGGGCGTCGGCGACGAGGTTCCGCGCGCGGCGCTTCGCCTCGGTGCGTGCCTCCTCCTCGAGCTGCCGGACGCGCCGCGCCAGCTCGTGCCGCACGAGGTCCTCGCTCCGCTCGAGCAGCGTCAGCTTCGCCTCGTTGACCGTGAGGCCTGAGATTCGTTCGAGCTCGCTGAACTGCTGCTCGCGGGCATGCTTGTGCTCCTCCTGGAGCTGCTTCAGGTGCGTCTCTCGGTCCGAGAGGCCCTGCTCTCTCCGGGTGAGCTCCGTCAGCTTCCCGTCGATCTCCTCCTCCTTCGCGAGAACGCGCTCCTCGACCTTGACGACCCGCGAGCGGTGCTCTGCGACCTCCTGGTCGATCTCGGCGCGAAGCTGCACGGCTTCCTCGCGCGCGGTGATCTGCGCCTCGCGCCGCAGCGTGTCCGCTTCGCGCTCGGCGTCTTCGATCAGCTGCTTGCGTTGCTGCTGCGCGGCCCCGAGCCGCGACTTTCCGAGCGCGCCGACGGCGATTGCTCCCCCCAAACCACCGGCGATAAGGCCGATCAGAATCCCGATGACGACCTGCATGGGCTCAGCTCCTGGGTCGGTTGTCCGCGGTCGCTACCACGGCGCCCCACCCGGCAGTCCGGCCGGCACGGAGATTCCGAATCGGTGGAACGAGCCGACACCGCGGCTCGCGAAGCGGTCGGCTAGATCGCCGCTGCCAAGCGCCTTTCGGTGTCGAGGGTTCTGGTCGGGGACAAAGGTTTCACAGTTCCAGTTGCGATTCGGAAAATGTCTCTATGCAGGCAAAACGTCGGATGATGCTCCTGCATCCTACTCCCGCTCAGGGGCCGTGTCCAAAATCGGCTCCCGCTGCCTCGCCCAGGACGTCCTCGGCGAATCCGCGGGCCGCCAGGTAGCGGGCGGTACGGGGCCCGACGCCGCGCCGCTCGATGATCCGCCGGGCCCGCGCCAGCTCGGGCTCCAGCGCCTCCAGGGCCGCAGCGACGAGCTCGGGGGCCAGGCCGCGGCGTTCCAGATCGTGGCGAACCGCCGCGTCGCCGTAGCCGCGGGCGGCCAGGCCCTCCGCGCGGTTGCCGGCCAGGCGGCCGTCGTTCACCAGCCCGGCCTCGGCCAACGCGGCGACCGATTCCTCCGCCGCCGACGGGGCCACGGCTGCCCGCTCGAGGCGGGCGGCCAGCTCGCTCCTCGAGAGGTCTCGAGCCCGCAGAGCCCGCCCGGCCACCGAGAGCCCCTCCGCCCGCCGCAGCTCGCGGCGAAGCAGCCGCAGCGCAGGACGATCGAGGGATCGACCTTCGGAGAGGCCGGCCCGCACGACGACGCTCATCGGCAGCGTGCGCCAGGGCGTGCCGTCGAACTCGACGGCGACGCGGCCGCGCCGGTCTTCGCGCAGCCGGGTCACCGTCGGCATTACTTCTTCGAGGCTGCTTTCTCGACGCGCTCTTTGGCGTCGGAGACGACGTTGCCGTTCTGCTCGGCCGCGTCGACTGCGATCGGCAGGATCCGCGCCGAGACGACCTGCTCCGGGCCGACCGCCGCCTGGATCCCGCCGAGGATTCCCAGGCACGTGTCGGGATGCTCGCGCAGGAAAGCGGTCGCGTTCTGTCGGCCCTGGCCGAGCCGCTCGTCGCCGAAGCTGAAGTACGAGCCGGATTTGGTCACGACCTTGCGCTCGAGCCCGGCGTCGAGCACCGAGCCCTCCCACGAGATGCCAGAGCCGTAGATGATGTCGAACTCGGCTTGCTTGAACGGCGGTGCGACCTTGTTCTTGACCACCTTCACCCGCACCCGGTTGCCGATCGCCTCGACGCCTTCTTTGAGCGTCTCGATGCGCCGGATGTCGAGCCGGACCGACGAGTAGAACTTCAGCGCGCGGCCGCCGGGCGTCGTCTCCGGATTGCCGAACATGACGCCGATCTTCTCGCGAAGCTGGTTCGTGAAGAGGCAGATCGTGTCGGTGCGGTTCAGCGTGCCGGCGAGCTTGCGGAGCGCCTGCGACATCAGCCGCGCCTGCAGGCCGACGTGCGTATCACCCATTTCTCCCTCGATCTCCGCCTTCGGTGTCAGCGCCGCGACGGAGTCGACCGCGACGACGTCGAGCGCACCCGAGCGAATCAGGAGCTCGGCGATCTCGAGCCCTTGCTCTCCCGTGTCGGGCTGTGACACGAGCAGGTCGTCGATGTTCACGCCGATTCGCTTCGCATACGTCGGGTCCATGGAGTGCTCGGCGTCGATGAACGCGCAGATGCCGCCGCGTCGCTGCGCCTCCGCGATCACGTGGTAGACGAGCGTCGTCTTTCCGGACGACTCCGGTCCGAAGACCTCGACGATCCTGCCGCGCGGCAGCCCGCCGATGCCGAGCGCGAGGTCGAGCGCGAGCGATCCGGTCGAGATCGCACCGATCGAGACGGCCGCGTGGTCGTTCATCTTCATGACGGCGCCCTTGCCGAATTGCCGTTCGATGTGCCCGAGGGCAGCGTCCAGAGCTTGCTCGCGATCCACTTACATCACCCTCCCAGGGCAAACGACTCGACAACGAAATACTGCGCTCCACCGGACCGCAGCACTGAATGGTAGGCAGCGGCATCGGACGGACTGACCTCACCGAGAACGGGTAGCGGCGGCTGCAGGCGCGGCCGCTCCCTGAAGCGGACGACGGTGACGTGCGGGAGCCAGGGCCGTTTCTCCGGCTCGTAGACCCCCGCTTCGGCCAGACGGCCCTGCAGATCGGCCGCCACCTCGGTGGCTCCCCCGCCCACGTCGCTCAGCACGAGCATCCCGACACTCCTCGTCTCGCGGTAGCTCTCCGGCACGAGCCGAATTCGCGGAGCGGCCCGGGCGGCTTCGCGCAGCGCGTCGAGCACGAGCTCGAGCTCCGCCACCGGGCGGTGGCCAAGGAAGGCCAGCGTGACGTGCAGCTGGTCACGGGGGACAGTCCGGCCCCGCTCGATGTGCTCGGCCTGCCACTCGGACAGGGCCTCGAGCGCCGCGTCGGGCAGGCGGAGGGCGCAGAACAGGCGCGCGCGTTCACGGCCTGCCACGCTAGCCGGGAGATTCACGCGGATTCGTCGCGGCTCTGTTGCAAAAGGCGTCGCAGCAGATGGAGCGCGGTCACGGTCGCCCGCCGGCGGATCGAGGTGCGGTCTCCGGGAAAGACGAAGTCCACGCTCCGCGTGCCCTCGGGGCCTTCCGCGTGGAGGAAGACGAGGCCGATCGGCTTGTCCTCGGTGCCGCCGCTTGGGCCGGCGATTCCGGTCACCGACACCGCGATGTCGGCGCCGAGCCGCTCACGGGCTCCAGCGGTCATCGCGGCCGCCGTCTCGGCCGAGACGGCGCCGTGGCGCGCGAGCGTCTCGACGGGCACGCCGAGCTCCCGGGCCTTGACGTCGTCGGAGTAGGCCACGACCGCGCCGGTGAAGACGTCGCTCGAGCCCGGGACCGAGGTCAGCCTCGCCGCGACCATGCCGCCCGTGCACGACTCTGCCGTCGCGAGCTTGACCCCCCGCTCCCGGCAGAGGTCGAGGACGAGCTCCTCGATGCTCCGCTCGTCGCGGCCGAAGAGGTAGCGCTCGAGCGGCTCCACGAGCCGTGCGCTGAGCTCATCGGCCCGCGCCTCCGCGCCCGGGTCGACGACGAGGTCCACATGGATCTCGAAATCGCGGGCGCAGATCGTCGCCTCTACCCCGTCGCCGTCACCCCCGGCGTCTGCGAGCGCCTTCGCGACTGCCGACTCGCTCGCACCGAAGAAGCGAAGCTGTCGCAGCTCGGGCGGACGCGTTCGCGCGAGCACGCGCCGAAGCGGTTCGCTCTCGAGCGCCGACGTCCAGAGACGCTGCAGCTCGACCGGCGGTCCAGGCAACACCACCACGACCGTTTCGCCGTGCTCCAGGACGAGGCCCGGGGCGGTTCCGGCCAGCCCAAGCGAGAGAGCGCCTTCGGGGATCGTCGCCTGCTTGCGGACCCCCGTCTCGAAGTCGGCGTATGGACGGCCGAGCCGCTCGGCGAACGCGCGGGAAATCCGGCCGATCTGCTCGTAGAGAGCGTCGTCGAGCCGTAGTCCGACACCGGCTGCACGCGCCACGAGCTCGACGGTCCGGTCATCGTGGGTCGGACCGAGCCCGCCGGACACGACGCAGACATCCGCGCGGAGCCCTTCGGCGAGGGCGGGCTCCAGCTCGTCGGCACGGTCACCGACGATGGAGATGCGGGCCGGGTCGATCCCCTGCCGCAGCAGTTGCGTTGCGAGGAACGGCCCGTTCAGGTCGGTGCGTTCGCCTCGGACGAGCTCACTGCCGGTGACGACGACGAACGCGCGCGGGCGCTCGGTCACACGGCCGGATGGATGCCGCGCGGCGTCACGACCAGCGTCTTCACACCGCCGACGGGCAAGAGGCGCGTGTGGCCGTTCAGGATCGTGACGAGGTTCTCAGGACGATCCAGTGTGATCCAGAGCTTGCGCGCGGTGAAGAGCTGTTTCTGTCCTTGCTCGAGCGTGCCCTGAAAGAGGATCGGCCCGGTCACGGAGGTGCGATGCACCTGCAGCCAGCACGGGCCGCGCACGGCTTTGACGAGCAGGCGCGCGGTGACGACTTTCGGAGTGACCGGCTGTGTCTTCGTCGTCAGCGGCTTGGACGTGCCGAGGCCGACCGGCGCGACCTTCTGTGGCTCGCCGCGTGTCCAGGCAACGATCACGAGCGCGGTCACCGCGCCGATGCCGAGCAGCGTCAGCAGGACGACCCGTGACTGCACCTGGACGCCCCGCGATTGCGGCGGGGCCGAGCGTCTAGGGCGCGCGGGATTGTGCTCCTCCTCCCCCACGACGAAGCGGGAGTTGTACTCGTCGACGTAGAGCTGACCGTCGAGCCCGAGGTACTCGGCGTACGAGCGCAGAAAGCCCTTGACGTAGGTCTGGGCCGGCAGCACGTCGAACTGCTCGTCCTCCAATGCCCGCAGGTACTTCCCGCGGATCTTCGTCCCTTGCTCCAGCTCGGGGAAGTCGAGGCCCTGGCGCAAGCGCGCTTCACGGAGGCTTGTTCCTATCTCGAACACGGCGGCGGCCCCATCTTAGGCGCTGTTCGCTCGAGACGGGAAGCCGGGCGCCGGAGCCGCCTCGTCAGCGGGAGTGCTGGTAGACCACCACCAGGCCGTAGAAGCCGAGGGAGAGCGCCGCCATGACGGAGACACAGAGCGTGATCGTCGCGATCACGAGGGCCGTCGTGGCCACTCCGGTCGCGCTCTCGCGCAACTGGAGCCAGCGCAGGTTGTGCCGCGCCCGCCGCGCCATGACCAGGGAGATCAGCGCCAGCATGAAGGCGAGCGGGATCGCGTAGCCCGCCTGGATCAGGCCGATGCTCTTCGAGCGCCGCGAGACCTCGATCCCCGCCGGTAGCACGAGGAAGCCCGCCACGGCCAGCAGCAGGGCCACCCATGCTCGGCGGCTACTGCTTGCGATACGGTCGTCCACTCGCTGCGGGCGGGATCGATCTGCCGATCACGCCGGCGACGGCGATCAGCGTCAAGACGTACGGGAGCGCCTGGAAGAGCACTGCTGCATTGCCCCACGGCTGCGCCAGGCGGAACGACAGCGCCGTCGAGAAGCCGAACAGCAGCGCGGCCGCGAACGCGCCGAACGGCCGCCAGTTTCCGAAGATCAACGCTGCAAGACCGATGAAGCCGCGCCCTGCAGTCATGTTCTCGTTGAACGAGCCGACGAACCCGATCGAGAGATACGCGCCGCCGAGCGCGGCGAGCATCCCCGACACGACGACCGCGGCGTAGCGCGTCTTGTACACCGAGATCCCGACCGTGTCGGCGGCGCGCGGATGCTCGCCGACGGAGCGAATCCGCAAACCGATCGGGGTCCGGAACATGACGATGTACGAGACGATCAGCGTCAGGAACGTCATCCAGATCATCAGATTGAGATGGCCGAACACCGGACCGAAGAACGGGACGTGATCCGCGCCCGGAATGTTCACGTTGGGGACCTGCGAGATCGAGCCAGGCGTGCCGTTGTCGCCGTAGACCTGGATGAAGAAGTATCCAGTCACGCCGAGGGCGAGGAAGTTGATAGCCGTTCCGCTGACGATCTGGTCCGCGCGCAAATGAATCGCGACGAAAGCATGAATCAGCGCTGCGACACCGCCTGCAACGACGGCACACAGCAGCCCGAGCGCCCAGTTGCCGAGCTTGTCCGCCCCGAGCACCGCGAAGAACGCGCCCGTGAGCATCATCCCCTCGAGGCCGATGTTCACGACACCGCTCCGCTCGGAGAACATGCCGCCGATCGCCGCGAACGTCAGCGGCGTCGCGAAGGCGAACATCGCGGTGAAGAGCGGCGTCCACGACGCGACGTAATCCAGGTTGGAGGAGCTCGTCCGTGTGGAGAGCACGCCGAGCCCGATACCGAGGATGCCCGCCGAGACGGCAAACCAGCCCGGCCGCTTGACACCACGCGAAAGCGCCCAGACACCGGCGGCGATGGCGGGAATGCCCGCGAGCGCAGGCCACCACGGCGCTCGGGCGGTGATCGGAGGCAGGGCCAGCAGGAAGGCGAAACAGCCGAGGAGGATCCCGAGCGTGGCGACCTGCCGCGGCGTGATGCCTCGCTGAACGAGAGTTGGCTCCGCCCTCGCGGCCATCAACGGGCCTCCGCGGCGGGGGGCCGAGGCTTCAGCCGGCCTGGCAGCACGCGCCGCCGCGCCTGCCACAGGGCGAGGATGAGCACGTCCGCTCCCACGAACAGCAACACGAGTGCCTGGATCATCAGCGTGAGATTTCCGGCCAGCTCCGGCCGGAGAACGGACTGGTCGATGCTGCGCGTCGAGGTGCCGTAGAGCAGCGCGGCGAAGAGCAGCGCGGAAAGGGCGACACCGACCGCCTTGTTCCTCCCGAGCAGCGCGACCGCGATGCCGATGAAGCCGAGCTGCGACGTCTGGACGTCGAGGACGCCGAACCGGTACTGGTAACCGAGCATGTCCATGCACCCGGCGAGGCCGGCGAAGGATCCCGAGATCGCCATCGCGAGGATGTAGTTGCGGGCAACGCTGATGCCGCCGTACCGGGCCGCCTCCGGGTTGAAGCCGACTGCCCGCACCTCGTAGCCGGTCGTCGTTCTATTGAGGGTGAACCAGAAGGCGACGAGTGCCGCGATGGCGATGAAGAAGCCGATGTGCAATCCCTGGAGCACCGCGTTCCCCCAGAAGACCGGAAGCTTGGCGGACGCGACCACGTTGTCCGACACCGGCACCGACTTGTTCGCGGAGTTCTGCAGCGGCCCGCCCTGTCCGAACAGGTAGCTGCCGATCCAGTACGCGACCCAGTTGAGCATGATCGTCGTGATCACCTCGTGCGCTCCGGTCGTCGCCTTCAGAAAGCCGGCGATGGCCGCCCAGATCGCCCCGCAAGCCGATGCGACGACGATGGCGAGGAGCACGTGTGGGCCGCGTGCGAGGTGTGGCAAGCTCGTGCCGATCCAGAGCCCGGTGATCACGCCGATCAGGTACTGGCCCTGCCCGCCGATGTTGAACAAGCCGCAGCGAAACGCGAAGGCGACCGCGAGGCCGGTGAGGATGAGCGTCGTCGTCAGCAGCAGCGTCTGCTGCAGGTTGTACGCGGCGTTGCTCTGAATCGATGTGTTCCACCAAAACCAGACGTGATGGTTGGTACCGGGAACGGTGATGCTGTAGTTGCCGAAGTGGAAGAACCAGTTCAGGCCGGAGCCGCTGAAGATTCCCTTGTAGACCTTCCACGGGTTGTGACCGGTCGCGAGCACCACGATGCCGCCCATGAAGAAGGCAAAAACGGCCGTGATGACCGGTGTGATGATCCCGCCGGCTTTCTGGTAGCTCGCGAGGTTCTCGGCGACGCTCGGTGCATAGGCGGTCGAGTCCGCGCCGAGCGGCTCCCCCGTCGGGGGTGTCTCGCTGCCGCCGTTGCCGCCGCCCGGCTCGGAGCTCACGCTGCCGCCACCTCGCGCCCGCCTCCCGTCATCGCAATCCCGAGCTCTTCTTCGCTCACGTCCGGCGAGTACTCACCGACGATGCGCCCCTCGTAGATCACGAGGATCCGATCGGCGAGCGACAGAACCTCGTCCAACTCGAGCGACACGAGCAGCACCCCGCGACCCGTGTCCCGCTCTGCGACGAGCTGACGATGCACGAACTCGATCGCGCCGACGTCGAGCCCTCGTGTCGGCTGAGCTGCGATGAGGATACGCGGGTTGCGGGAGACTTCCCGTGCGACGACCACCTTCTGCTGGTTCCCGCCCGACAACGCGGCGGCAGGGGTGCTCGGGCTGCCTCCCCGTACGTCGTAGTCGGCTGAGCAGCTTCTTGGCTTGATTGAAGATCCGTCGCAACGACAGCGCGCCGAATTTCGAATACGGCTTCTTGTCGTAGTCGTGAAGGACAAGGTTCTCGGCGAGCGTGAACTCCAGGACGAGCCCGCGACGCTGGCGATCCTCCGGAATGTGCCCGAGCCCTGCGTCGAGGTGCGTGTTCGCATTCGCGTTCGTCAAATCGTGACCTTCGATCACGACGTGTCCCGAGGCAGGCCGTCGTAGACCGGTCAGGGCGTCGATCAGCTCGGACTGGCCGTTGCCGTCAACGCCGGCGAGGCCGACGATCTCCCCCGCCCTGACATCGAAGGAGACGCCGCGCACCGCCTCGAGGCCGCGGTCGTCGACGACATGCAGGTCCTCGACGTGCATCAGCGTGTCGCCGGGAGACGCAGCCTTCTTGTCGACCCGGAGGAGGACCTCCCGTCCGACCATCGAGCGGGCCAGGCTCGCCTCTGTCGCGCCCTCGCGCGGGATCGTCTCGATCCTCTTGCCTCGCCGGAGCACCGTGATGCGATCGGCGATGTCCAGCACCTCGTTCAACTTGTGGCTGATGAAGATGATCGACATGCCCTCCCCGACGAGGCCTTTGAGAATGGCGAAGAGCTCGACCGCCTCCTGCGGCGTGAGCACGGCCGTCGGCTCGTCGAGGATGAGGATGTCGGCGTTGCGATAGAGCGCCTTGAGGATCTCCACCCGCTGCTGCTGGCCCACGGTGATGTCCTGGATCCGTGCGTCGGGGTCGATCGCGAAGCCGAACCGCTGCGAGATTTCCTCCACACGCTTGCGTGCGCCCGCATAGTCGAGGAACACACCGCCTTTCGTCGGCTCGCTCGCGAGCACGATGTTCTCGGTGACCGTCATCACCGGGATCAGCATGAAGTGCTGATGCACCATCCCGATGCCGTGGTCGATGGCGTCGTGCGGCGACCCGAACGCCACCGGCTTTCCGTTGATGAGGATCTCGCCTTCGTCGGCCGAGTACAGGCCGTACAGGATGTTCATCAGCGTCGACTTGCCGGCGCCGTTCTCCCCGAGCAGGGCGTGCACCTCTCCGTCCCTCAGGTCGAAGTCGACGTGGTCGTTGGCCAGCACGCCGGGGAACTGTTTCGTGATGCCTCGAAGCTCGAGGACAGGAGCCGCGTCCATCGGCGGCGATTCTATGCGTCTGGAAACGGCGAGCGGGGCTGAACGCCCCGCTCGCCGATCCGATGTTGCGAAACGCTATTTGACGCTGGTGGGGACCTTGATCTTCCCGGAGATGATCTGCTTCCTGAGGAGGGCGACCTTGGCGAGGACCTGCTTCCGAAGCTTGCCCTTCAGCTTCGGGCTGATCTTGCCAAGTGCAACGCCGTTGTTCTTCAGGTTGAAGACCGCGTTCGATCCGCCCTTGTACTTGCCTGCCTTGGCGTCCCTGATCGCGTTGTAGACCCCGACATCGACACGCTTCACGGCGCTCGTCAGGATGTACGTTCCGAGGAACGACTGGTCGCGGTCGACGCCGACGCCCCAGATGTGGTGGTCCTTCGCCGCGCTCAAAGCGCCGAGGCCGCACAGGCCTGCGACGGCGAACACGACGTGGGCCCCACCCTGGATCTCGTTCTCGGCCACGTTCTTGCAGAGGTCCTGCTTCACGAAGTCCTGCGAATAGCCCTTGAGGACGGTCGTGCTGTGCACGCACTTGTGCGCCCCTGCCTCGTAGCCGGCGAGGAAGATGTCGACCGGCGGGATCTTGATGCCGCCGACCACACCGATGACCTGGCCCTTGCCCTTCTCGGCCTTCGTGACCATGGCGGCCATGCAGCCGATCAGGTAGCTGTTCTGCTGAGTCGCGTACGTGAGGCCCTCGATGTTGTGCACATCGGCACCCTGGAAGTCACCGAACGCGGACGACACCGTGTCGTCGGTGATCGCAAAGTGCGTGTTGGGGAACTGAGCCGCGACGGTCTTCAGATCTGCCGCCATCAGGAATCCCGCTGCGATCACGAGATTCGAGTTCTGCCGGATCGCACTGGTGAGATTCGGGATGTAGTCGCTCGAGTTGTTCGACTGGATCGCGACCGTCTGCACCTTCAGCTTCTGCTTCGCCAGGTTCAGTCCCGCCAGCTGGGACTGGTTGAAGCTCTTGTCGTTGAAGTGACCGACGTCGCTGATCAGCGCCGCCTTGAACGTTGCACTCGGACGGGCGCTGCCGCCGCCGGCGAGCACAGCTGAGAGCACTGCCGCCGCCATGAGCGCGGCAAGCATCCCTGCCGTAAATCGGTTCTTACTCAAAGAAACCCTCCTCCTACGTTGCCAGATAACCCACCCGGGGCGCGCCTATGCTACTCCCCTTCGAACCCCTGTTGAAAGGTAAGACGCCGGGGCTGCGCGCGGGTTAGGCGACGAACGGCCTGCGCGGTACCTTCCGGCCGTGGGGCTCGCAGAGACGCTGGATTTCGACCCTTCCGACCAGGGCTTCCTGGCCGATCCGTATCCGGCCCTCACGAGGCTTCGGGAGAGCGCGAGGGTGCTGCACGACGAGGCACGCGGGCGCTGGTTCGTCTCCCGCCACGAGGACGTTCGCAGCTGCTTGCGTGACAAGCGGCTCGGACGCAACTTTCGCCACGTCCTGGCGCCCGAAGAGATCGGCGTGCCGCCGCTGGACCCACGCTGGCAGGCGTTCTGGGACGTCGAACGCTGGAGCCTCCTCTGGCTGGAGCCGCCGGACCACACCCGGATCAGGAAGCTCGTTGCCGCAGCGTTCACTCCGAGAAGCGTCGAGGCTCTGCGGGAGCCGACGCAGCAGCTTGCGCGCGAGTTGCTCGCGCCGCTGGCCGAGGCGGGCGAGATGGAGCTCCTCTACGACTACGCGCAGCCGTACTCCATCGCAGTGATCTGCCGGATGTTGGGAGTGCCGCTCGACCGCCATCGCGACCTGCTCGGCTGGTCGCATCGCATGGTCAAGATGTACGAGTTCGACGTGCCGGCCGACGTCGCAGCCGCCGCAAACGACGCCGCGGCGGAGTTCCACGAATACGTTCGAGGCCTCATCGCCGAACGGCGCGCCAGTCCGCGCGACGACATGGTGTCGGCGCTTGTCGAGGCACGAGTCGACGGCGCCCGGTTGTCCGACGACGAGATCGTCAGCACGGTGATAGTCCTCCTGAACGCCGGTCACGAGGCAACGGTGAACACGCTCGGCAACGGGATGCTCGCGTTTACACAGCATCCCGCTCAGTGGCGCCGCGTGGTCGCCGGCGACGTCGCTCCGCAGGCCGCGATCGAGGAGCTGATCAGGTTCGACCCGCCGCTCCAGCTCTTCGAGCGCTGGGTGCTCGAGGATGGCTTCTCAATCGGCGATGTCGCGATTCCCCTCGGCGCAAAGCTGGCGCTCCTCTTCGGCTCGGCAAACCGCGACCCGCGCGTCTTCGATCGGCCCGACGAGTTCGACGTCGGCCGCGGTAACGCCGCGCAGCACATCGGCTTCGGCGGCGGCATCCACGTCTGCATCGGGGCTCCGCTCGCCCGCATCGAGCTCGAAGCGAGTGTGAACGCGCTCCGCGAGCTCTGGCCGGACTTTCAGCTCGCCGAGGAGCCGAGGCGGACAGGTGCGTTCGTCATCTGGGGCCTCGAAGCGCTTCGGCTCGACCGACGCTGACGCCGTGAATCAGAGCGCGATGTGCTCGTTGTCCTGCACGAGCACGCGGCGGGGCTTGGAGCCCTCGTAGCCCGAGATGATCCCGCGCCGCTCGAGCATGTCGATCAGCCTGCCCGCCCGCGTGTAGCCGACGCGCAACCGGCGCTGGATCAGTGACACGGATGCAGTCTGCGTCTGGATGACGATTTCGATCGCCTTCTCGAGCAGCGGATCCTCGTCGGGATCGAACTCCCCGTCCCCCGCGTCGGCGTCCTCGGCGAAGACCTCCGGCAGCTCGAGGAGAGATTCGTCGAGCTCCTGCTCGCGCTGCTGTCCGCACTGGCTGACGACGAGCGCGATCTCCTCCTCCGACACGTAGGCGCCCTGGACACGCTGCAGGCGGGACGTGCCGAGCGGCTTGAAGAGCATGTCGCCCTGGCCGAGCAGGCTCTCGGCCCCCGCGCCGTCGAGGATCACGCGTGAGTCGGTCTGCGACGAGACGGCGAAGGCGATGCGCGACGGCACGTTCGCCTTGATCATTCCCGTGATCACGTCGACGGACGGACGCTGCGTTGCGAGCACGAGATGGATTCCCACCGCACGCGACTTCTGCGCGAGGCGAATGACCGCGTCCTCGACATCCTGCGGCGAGATCATCATCAGGTCGGCGAGCTCGTCGATGACGACGAGCAGATACGGCAGGCTTTGTTCGCCGCGCTGTCGCAAGGTGCGGTTCGCCTCTGCAAGGTTGCGCGCCCGCAGAATCGACAGCTTCTCGTAGCGACGCTCCATCTCGGCGACGACGTTCGTCAGTGCCGCGGCGGCCTGCTTCGGGCTCGTCACGACCGGTGCGAGCAGGTGCGGGATCGTCTCGTAGAACCCGAGCTCGATCCGCTTCGGGTCGATCAGGATCATGCGCACCTCGTCCGGCGTCGAGCGGAGGAGCACGGACGTGAGGATCGTGTTGATGCAGCCGGACTTGCCCGGAGCCGGTGGTGCCGGCGATCAGCAGGTGAGGCATGCGCGCGAGGTCGGTCCAGACCGCGGTGCCCGAGATGTCCTTGCCGAGCCAGACCGCCAGCGGGCTCGCGGTTGCGGGCAGGTCGTCGAAGATGTCGCCGAGCGTGACGAGGTTCGGCTGGAGATTCGGAATCTCGACGCCCACCGCCTGCTTGCCGGGGATCGGCGCGAGGATCCGGATCTCGGTCGTCGCCAGCGCATAGGAGAGGTCGTCTTTGAGTGCTGCGACCTTCGAGACCTTCGTGCCAGGCGCGAGCTGCAGCTCGTAGCGTGTGACGCGCGGTCCGGAGATCTGGCCGCAGATCGTGGCCTCGATTCCGAAGTGCTTCAGGGTCTGCACCAGCGCGGCGGCGGTGCGCTCCGCGACGTCGACGGCTACCTCGTTGGCCGACGAGGACCTGCGCAGGATCGCGCGGTCCGGCAGCGTGTACTCCTCGTGCTCCGCGAGCTCCCCCACGTCGAAGAGGCTCGTCTGGTCGGGGTCCTCGGTGGAGACGGGCTCGATCAGCAGAGGCGACGGCTGGCCGTCTCCGATCACGTCCGGGAAGTCGTGGACGACGTCGACCGGGGGCTCGGCGGCCCGTAGCGGGATCACCGCGGCCGGCTCGACGTCCGTCTCGATCGGACGCGCGCGGCGAGCGCGGTCGTGCGCCCGTCGGACCGCATGTCCCGAGCGGCGGACGAGCGCGCCGGCCGAAGCGCCGGAGAGCAGCAGTGAGCCGATGATCAGCGCGAGCACGCCGATGATCGTCGTGCCCGTGGAGCCGACGAGGAGACCGAACATCCCTTCGAGACCGCGGCCGACCGCCCCCCCGTGGGCGGTGCCGAGCGCTGCGAGCAGGCCGAAAGCGGTGACGACGAGACCCGTGCGGAACGGGCTCACGTCGACGAGCGCGCTGCGGGCAACCATCAAGGAGCCGACGACGACGAAGGCGACGGGCGCAACGTAGGCAGCCGACCCGATCGCGGCGGTGAAGCCGTCGGCGATCCAGCCTCCGACCATCCCCCCGCTCCAGCCGAGGTAGAGAACCGAAGCGAGGAAGATCCCGAGCGCGACGAGCCCGAGGCCGATCAGCTCGGGATGCTGCTGGTTCTTCGGCTTACCCTTGCGTCGCTTCGTGCGAACCCGCGCCGGCAGGCGCGGTTTGAGAGTGCGCTTCTTCTTCCGCCTAGGCGCCATAGCGGCCCATTCGCCGCGAAAGCTGCGCCTCCTACGCGGGAGGGCTTCTACCAGCCGGCAGGCGGGATGATGTAGACCTTCGCGGCGAGTGGGCCGAAACTGTCGGTGAACCCTGTGTCGTCCGCCCCAAGGACTTGGCCGCCACCGACGATCACCGTCGACCTACCGGCGATCCCATCGAGCGTGATCTTCGCCTGCGCCGTTGCAGCGGTGGTGTTGACGGCGATGACGTAGGTCGCGCCGTTGAGTGTTCTCGCGGAGACGCGAACAGCAGGTGCGTCGGAGGTGACGGCCGACATCGGTGCGAGCAGCGCCTGGCTCAAGGCCTTGATCTCGCGGTTCGTGTCGGCGATGCCGGCGCCGATCGGTGCGGACCAGCGGTTCGGGAAGTAGCCGATCGCTCCTGCTCCCCCGGCGATGGCGAGCCACGTCTCCGCGCGTACGGTCGCCGGAGTCGGATCGAGCGACTTGTCGTCGGCGCACTTGTGCTCCATCGGCGCGACTTCGATCCACTGGAACGTCGGCTTGCCGCCGGACGTCAAGCGGAGCTCGTGCTGTGCGTCCATCACGTCGCCGTAGGCGGGCCGGCACCACACCTGCAGCGGGTAGAGGTCGAACCCGACGACGTCTGCGATCGACATCAGCAGCGGGTACATGCCTTTCCCTTGCGGCAGGGGTTCCGCCAGGCTGTAGAAGTGGTTCGTCAGCGTGAGGAAGCTGATGCGGCCCGGATGAGGCGCGGGGATGCTCTTGTCGAGCTGCTGGCGCGTGACGCTGCCCTGCAGGAAGGCGTCCCATTCGTCCGGGTAGTACCAGCCGATCAGGCCGCGGCCGTCGACATCAGGGTTGTCGGCGTTGACGATCGAGTACGCGCGGCCGTCGAGACGTGACGACAGACTGCTGTCGTCCTTGCTGCAGCCGTCGCCCATGAAGAGGTTGATGCCGTCGTCGATGTTCGAGCCGAACCCGTCGGAGCACTGCGCCCACACGGCGGTGGGGAAGAACGCGCGGTTGTCGACGATGATCTGGCTGCCGCTCGTCGAAGCAACGCTTCGGTCCGGCATCGCTTCCGTCGTCAGCGTTACGGTCGCGGTCTGCGCGCGGTTCCATTCGTCGACCGCCCTGAGATACACCTGGTAGGTCGTCGAGAAGTCGAGGCCGGTGAGAATGCTCTCGTGGTCGACGAGGCTCTGGCCGCTCGGCTGAGCCCAGATCGTCGGCGCGTCGAGCCCGAACGCAGTTTGCGTCTGGGCGGGAACGCTGGTCTTCCATGTGATGCGTGCAGTGGACGACGTCACCGACGTCACCTGCGCATCGGAAATCTCGAGTGGCTCGAGCGGCGGCGTCGCGGTCTCGGCGTACGAGCGCGCAACCTGGGGAACGACCTCGGTCGTCGGCGGCGCGCTCTGCGGGGCCTTCGTACGGCTCGGCTTCGGTGCGGCCGCGAGGACCTGGACATCGGGCGTCTGCTTCGTGGGCACGCGCGTGAACGGTTGGACGCGTGGCGTCGGGGTCGTGACCGGTGTGACGGCGACGGGCCGGTCGAGACCCTTCACCCGGACGAGTGGGTGTGCGGGAGAGTCAGGACGTTGGGGACCAGCCGCGACCGACGCCGCCGGAAGGGCGTGATGGCCTCTCTGGATCACGAGGGCAATCCAGATACCGCCAAGCGCAACCAGCGCCAGGATGAGGGTCCGCAGCCGCAATTCTCCACTGGATGGCATTACCAGGACGGTTTCGGCCTGGAAAGCCCCTGTCTTTAATTAGGTGCATAGGCGGCACAAAGCATCCCGAAATAGGTTGATGCTTCGTAAGAGAGAAACTCTCCCTGCCAGCCGTCGCCGAGCGCTCCGTGGAGCATCGCGAGCTGCCACCAGCTGTCGGCCTTGGCGGCACCCACGAACGCCGGCTCGAGCTCCAGAAGCCCGCTCAGGCGGTTCTCGCGGACGAGCTTCACGATCTCCTCGTCGTAGAGCGCAGCAGCCGGGTCGAACCCGTACGGGCCCTCGGGATCATGGGCGTGGCCGTGGTCGGCGCTCGCAATCAGCGCGACCCGTTTGCCCGACTGCCCGGCGGCGCCGGCGATGGCGCGTCCTGCGCGGACGTGCTCGTCGAGCGGGCGGTCGCGAGCCGGGCTGACGACGACTGCGGGCACCGGTGGGTCCGAGCGGCCGCCCATGCACCAGAGAGGGATCAACGCTCCCCAATCGAGGGGTGCGCTGGCTGTGGCCGGGTCGTTTCCGCCGAAGCTCACGCCGACGGCCGGAAGGCCCTCGTCACGCAGGGCGGCGATCGACTGGGCGGCGAGCTCGACGTCGACCGGGCAGGCCAGCTTTACGTCGGGAGCGTCGAACTCCGCGAGCGAGCCCGCGACCGTGCCGGCGACCGTCACGGCGAAGTGTCCTTCGACGTGGACGTTGTGCGGGGTGAGCACGATCGTGGCGTCGGGAGCGGCGGCATCGAAGCGGCGCCCGAGCTCGGCGAGAGCGTCATGAGTCGTCTCGGCGCCGGGCACCGGCGCTTCAGGGAGCGTTCCGTGCGGCGCGATCGCGGCGAAGACGAGGCTCATTCGAGCGAGTTGATCCGCTCGACCAGCAGCTCGAGAAAACCTTCCGCGTCGACCTCCACACCAACGTGCGCGTTCGGCGTGCGGTCCGTCCGTTGCCAGAGATCCACCACCGTTCGGCCACGGCAGAGCTCGGACTCGGTCTCGATCTCGACGTTGCGCTCCGCCGTCTCGACGAGATCGTGTCCCAGCACGTGGGCGACGGCGAGCGCGTCGTGAATGGGCGAGCCGTCGAAGCCGTACACGTTCCGATGAAAGCTGTTGTAGAAACGCAGCAGCTCGGTGACCATCCCCCCCACGCGGCCCGCGAGCCGGCCGATGTGCGCCTGTGTGAACAACGCTTTGTGCGTGACGTCGAGGCCGACCATGGTGATGTCGATGCCGCTCGCGAAGACGCGCGCGGCCGCCTCGGGATCGCACCAGATGTTGAATTCGGCGGCAGGAGTGACGTTGCCTTCGGCGATAGCGCCCCCCATCAGGACGATCCGCTCAGGCCGCGCGTCGGGATGAAGTGCGAGCAGGAGCGCCACGTTCGTTAGCGGTCCGACCGCGACCAGCGTCACCGGTTGTTCCGAGCTGCGGATCTTCTCGGCGAGGAAGTCGGCGGCGTGCTGCGGGACGGGCGCTTTTCCAGGCGGGGGCAGGTCCGGCCCGTCGAGACCGGTCTCCCCGTGCACCTCGGCGGCGGAGTACTGCGCGCGGATGAGCGGACGGTCGGCGCCGGCCGCGACCTCGATGTCCGGGTGACCGGCGAACTCGAGCACGCGAATGGCGTTCGCCGTCGTCTTGTCGAGCGTCTGGTTGCCGGCGACGCTAGTCACCGCGAGCAGCTGCACCTCAGGCGAGGCGAGTGCGAGCAGCAGCGCGATCGCGTCGTCGTGACCCGGGTCGCAGTCGATCAGGATCGGGGTCGGGATCGCGCTCATAGGCCGAGTATCGCGTCTACTTCGTCCGCGGTCGGCAGAGAAGGCTGTGCGCCGAAGCGGGAAGCGGCGATGGCGCCTGCAGCACAAGCACGATGGAGCGCGTCTTCACGGTCGCGTCCTTCGAGCAGCGAAACGGCGAGACAGGCGGTGAACGCGTCACCGGCTGCGGTTCCGTCCACGGCATCGACCTTCGGCGGCGCAGCCCTGGCGACTTCCTTGCCGTGTTCGAGAAGAATCGCGCCTTCCTCGCCGAGTGTGACGGCGAGCAGTGGCTGCGGACCGATCACCTCCGCCTCGTAGCGATTCGCGACGACGAGGTCTGCGTCGACGACGAGCGTCCGTGCCGGCGCAGCGTTCACGCACAACCAGTCCGCATGTGCGCGCGCCTCCCGAACGGCGTCATCCGAAATCTCGAGCTGGCAGAGAACGTTGCCCGCGGCCGAGGCCCCGCTCACCGAGGCGTTGGCGCCCGGTACGACGACGATCACGTTCTCGCCGTCGGCGGCGACGAGGATGATCGCCACACCGGTCGGCGCGTCGACCTCGCGCACATCGAGGTCGACACCTGCCTCCTGCAGGCCGACCAGCGCCTCGACCGCGTGCGCGTCGCGGCCGACGCAGCCGATCATCCGCACTTCGGCGCCGAGCCGCGAGGCGGCGACGGCCTGATTTGCTCCTTTGCCTCCCGGAATGCGCGAGAGCGCCGCGCCACTGAGCGTCTCCCCGGGTCGCGGTAAGCGTTCGAGCTTCGCGACCAGGTCGAGGTTGATCGACCCGACGACGGTGAGGTGCGGCGGCGCCTCAGGCGGCAAGAGCGCGCAGGTCGAGCTCTGCGCGCTCGAGATTCTCGCGCAGGTCGAACAGGCCGGCCCAGAGCGACGACCGGTCTGGTCCCGCGTCGATGCGGGCCATGTCCGCAAGCCCCTGCAGCGCACGCACGAGCACGGCGAGCTCGAGGTATGCCTGCGCGACGCGTGTTGCGTTGGCCTCCACACCGGCGCGCCTGAGGACTGGTTCCCACTCGAGCAGCTCGCCGGCGCCCGGGCCGCCGTACCAGGAGCGGCCTTCTGCCCGGTCCGGCTCGAGCTCGAGCAGATATCGGTCGAGCGGGTGGTCGAGCCCGGCCAGGGCGGTCTCGGCCCGGTCGGCCGCGTGGCGCAGCGCTGCTTCGCGCGCACCGGCCGTCGATGGATGGGCGTCGCCACGAGCCCAGCGTTCGAGCAGCCGGCAGAACGCGAGCGCCGCCGCCTCGCACGCACCGAGCTGGCCGACGAGCCGGCGCGCCGTCGCCCATTCGGCAGCGTGGTCTTCGAGGACGTCGGCCCAACCGGGCTCTCTGGCTCTCAGCGTAGACATGGTTAGACCTCTACCACTACCGGAAGGATCATCGGCCTGCGGTGGGTTCGGTCGTAGACGAGTTGTCCGAGCTCATCATGCAAGTGCTCCTGTAGGAGCTTGATCTCGACGATCTCGTTCCGCAAGAGGTCCCGCAAAACCCGGTCCGCCTCTTCGCGCAGTTCCTCGAGGAGCTCACCCGCTCCGTCCCCGAAGCCGCGCGCGATCAGCTCGGTGGGCCCGACGGCCCCATCATCGGACGCAGCGACCGTTGCAACGACGATCAGCACGCCGTCCTCGGAGAGGCGGCGGCGGTCGCGAAGCGCGACGTCGTGAACGTCCCCCACGCCGAGGCCGTCGACGAAGGCGACGCCCGTGTCGACGTGATCGACGACGCGCACGCCGTCACGGGAAAGCTCCACGACCGTGCCGTTCTCGGCGAGGATGATGTTCGCGGCCGGCACTCCGGCTTCGCGTGCGAGCTGTGCATGTGCTGCAAGCATGCGGAACTCACCGTGGATCGGCATCACGGCTTTGGGTCGCACGAGTGCCAAGAGTGTTCGCAGCTCCTCCGCGCACGCGTGACCGGAGACGTGGACCGGTGCGATCTCCTGATGCAGCACCTCGGCGCCCGTCTTCGCGAGCTGGTTGATCGTGTCGTGCACGCGGAGCTCGTTACCGGGAACGGGCTTCGCGGAGATGATCACCGTGTCGCCGCGCTCCACGTGGATCGCCGGATGGTCGTTGTAGGCAATGCGCGTGAGCGCCGACAGCGGCTCGCCCTGGCTGCCGGTGCAGAGGATCAGCTGCTCGTGCGGCTGGAGCTCCTCGAGGTCGACCGGGCGCACGAGCACTCCGTCCGGAACCTCCATGTAGCCGAGGTTGCGGGCGATGTTCGTGTTCTTGCGCATCGAGCGTCCGACGACGCACACCTTGCGTCCCAGCTCGACCGCGACGTCGACCGCCTGCTGCATCCGATGGACGTTCGACGCGAATGACGCAACGAGGATGCGGCCTTGCCGCAAAGGGAAGATCTGGCGGAAGGCTTCCCCGACGATTCGCTCGGACTGCGTGAACCCCGGACGCTCGGCGTTCGTCGAGTCGCCGAGCAGCAGGTCGACGCCGAGGTTGCCGAGCTCCGCCAGTTTCCCAACGTCGGTCTTGAGCCCGTCGACGGGCGTGTGATCGAGCTTGTAGTCGCCGGTGTGCACGATCCGTCCGGCCGGCGTTTCGAGCACGACCGCCGCGGCATCGGGAATCGAGTGCGCCATCCGCACGAACGAGATCCGAAAGGGGCCGAGCTCTCGCGGGGGATCGTCCGGGTGCACCTCGCGCAGCTCTGCGGAGCGCAGGAGGCCGTGCTCGTCGAGCTTCGATTTGACGAGGCCGAGCGTGAGGCGGGTCGCCCAGACCTCGGGAATCGGCACCTCGCGCATCAGGTACGGGAGCGACCCGACGTGGTCCTCGTGCCCGTGCGTGAGGATGACCGCCAGGATCGAGTCGGCCCGTTCCCGGAGGTAGGCGAAGTCCGGCAGGACGAGGTCCACGCCCAGGTGCTCGTCGCGCGGGAAGGCGAGGCCCGCGTCCACGACGACGATCGAGCCGTCGCACTCGTAGACGGTCATGTTCTTCCCGACTTCGCCGAGGCCGCCGAGGGCGACGATCTTGCAGGTTTCAGCCATTCTCCCTCCAGTCTAAGCGGGGGACTCGTTCTGGCCGATAAGGGGCGTATGCGGCCGTCTCGCCCATCCCTGGCCACGCTTGCGCTCGGCGCCGGCGTCGTCGCGTTCTCGCTCACGCGGCTGCCGGACTTCGGCCACACGGCGTTTGCGCTCTTCCTCGCGGGCGTGATCCTGGTGGAGTTGTTCGAGGAGTCGGATCGCGAGCGGTCGCGCGAGCCGATCCAGTGGGGCCGCTTCCACGTGGCAGCCGCGATTCAGATCGCAGCGATCATCGTGCTCGGTCCCTGGGCGGGAGCGCTCGTCGCGGCGGCGGGAATCATCGCCGGAGGACTCTTCCGCGGCGCCGTCCTGCGAAGCGTTCTCTTCGATGCGAGCGCCGGGGCGATTGCCGCCTCGGCGGCAGGGATCGCCTTTCGAGTTGCAGGTGGGAATGTCGGCAGCCTGCGCCTGCTGGACGACCTCGTCCCACTCGTGGCGCTCGCGCTCACGTACCTCACCGCTCGCACGCTCCTCCTCGACGTCATCCGCGCCGGCGAGCCGTTCGACCCTCGGCTCGTCGCGAGCGCCGGTGAGATCGGCCTTGGCGCCTCCGTCGCCCTCTTGACGATCGACCAGCCGTGGAACGTGATCGCGCTCGTTCCGGTCGCGATCGCCGTGCAGCACATGCAGGCCCGGCTGAAGAGCCTGCAACACGAGACGCTACGGGCCCTCGAGACGTTCGCGAACATCGTCGACGAACGCGACCCGTCGACCTATCGGCATTCGCTGCGCGTCGCGGGCTACGTGGACGGGCTGGCCCGCGCGTTGCAGCTCCCGTTTTCCGAGATCGACCGCTTGCGCTGGGCGGGCAGGCTGCACGACCTCGGCAAAGTGGCGGTCGACGCCTCGCTGCTGCGCAAGCGCGGCCACCTCGACGGCGTCGAATGGGCCGCGATGCGCCGGCATCCCAGACTCTCGGCGCGTCTCCTGCAACGGTTCGAGTTCGTCTCCGCTCAGGCGCACGCCGTCGAGCTCCACCACGAGCGGATGGACGGGCACGGGTATTACGGTGTCGGCGGCGACGAGCTCCCGCTCGCATCGCACTTTCTGATCGTCGCCGACAGCTTCGACGCGATGACAACGGACCGCCCGTACCGAGCGGGTCTCACGCACGCCGCCGCACTGCAGGAGATCGAGCGAAACGCCGGCACCCAGTTCCATCCCACCGTTGCGAAAGCTTTCGTCGCAGTCCAGCGCGGCGTCGATCCCGCCGCTGTTCTCTCGCGGGAGGAGCTCGAGGAGCTCCGCAGTGCATCCGTGTCCTACAAGATCGGGCTTGCAGGGCTCGGCGACCTGAAGGAGCGGCCCGAGCTCGTCGCCATCGGCGGCGTGGTCGTCGCTCTCGCCGGGCTCGGCTTCGGGGAAAGCTGGCTCGCGGCGACGGGCGCAGGTATCGCCGTGCTGGGTCTCGCGCTCCGTTCGGTCGTCCGCTTCCGCGCCGAACGGGCGGCAGCTGCGATCCATCGTGCGCTCGGTGTCGGGGAAGAGAGGGAGCGCGCCTTCTCAGGGTTGGCCGACACGATCGCACGGGTCTGGCGCCACGAGTGGATCGGCTTGCTCTCGTGGGACGAGGACGGCCTGGGCGGAACGCTCGAGCAGGCACGCGGAGAGGACGCACCGCCACTCGCCGCGCTGACGGGCTGGCTCGTCCGCGAGGCGGAGTCCGGCCGCGACGCCATCGTCGCCCCGGGCGTGGAGCTCGGCCGGCACGGTGTCGTCGCTGCGCTGCCGCTTCGCCGTGACAACAGCGCGCTCGTCGGCTTTCTCGTCGTCGCGGCGCCGAAGCTGCCGCCACGCCACGTGGAGCTCGCGCTGCTCGAGTCGGTCGACGAGATCGGGTTGGCGCTGGCCGAGCGGCCGGAGCTAGGCGGCGACCTGGCTCAGGACGCCCAGCTGCTCGAGACAGACGCGGACAGCCGCGATCTCGCTCTCGTCCGGCGCGACGAGCGGTAGGCGCGAGCCTCCCACCTCGTGGCCGAGGAGGTTGAGCGCCGCCTTGATCGCGATCGGGTTCGTCTGCACCTTCAGCAGCTCGTAGGCGGGGCGAAGCTCCTCGTCGATCCTCTTCGCAGTCTCGGTGTCACCTTCGTGGTAGGCGCGGACCATCGCCTTCACCTGCGGCCCGACGACGTGCGTGTGAACGCAGACTCCGCCGATCCCGCCGAGCTCGAGGAACGAGTGGACGAGATTGTCGTCTCCCGCATAGAGGTCGAGCCCGGTCTCCTCGACGATGTGCCTCGCCTGCGCGAGATCGTCGTTCGCTTGCTTGACCGCCTTGACGGACGGGAGTTTCGCGAGCTCGGAGATCGTCTGCGGCTCGATGTTGATGACGACCCGCGCGGGAATGTTGTAGACGACGATCGGCTTGTCGCTGGCTTCGGCGATCGCCTTGAAGTGCTCGACGATTCCACGCTGCGGCGGCTTGTTGTAGTAGGGCGTGACGATCAGCAAGCCGTCGACGCCGATCTCGTGTGCTTCCTTCGTCAGATGGACCGAGTGCGCCGTGGAGTACGTGCCGGTTCCGGCGACGACCGTCGCGCGGCCGCCGAGAGCGTCGACGGCGACGCGGAAGAGCTCGAGCCGCTCGTCGTCGGAAAGCGTCGGGCTCTCCCCCGTCGTGCCCGCGACGACGATGCCGTCGGAGCCGTTCTCGACCAGGTGGAGCGCCAGCTCGCGGAACCGGTCGTAGTCGATCGAGCCGTCGGCTCTGAACGGCGTGACGACGGCAGTCAGGACCTCGCCGAGCACGGCCTCTAGTCTACTCGCGTGCCCGTGACGATCAGAGACGCACGCCCGGCCGACAGTGAGGCGGTCGCCGGGCTGCTCGGCGAGCTCGGCTATCCAACCACGGCCGAGGCCGCCCACTCCCGACTGGAACTGCTGGGGATCGTCGGCGACCGGGTCGTCGTCGCCGACAGCGATGACGAGGTCGTCGGGCTTGCACATCTTCAGGTGACACCTGCGATCGAGCACGACCGCCCGGCCGCAAAGATCGGCGCGCTGATCGTCACCGAAGCGCACCGCGGCGAAGGGATCGGACGGGCGCTCGTCGAGGCCATGGACGCCGAGGCGCGCGCGCGTGGCTGCGCGCTGCTGTTCTTGACGACGAGCGCGCGCCGCACCGACGCGCACGAGTTCTACAAACGAGTGGGGCTCGAAGAGACAGGTAAGCGTTTCACGAAGACGCTGACGTGACGGGCAGCCAGTAGTCCAGCCACTCGTCGCGCGTCGCGCCGACACGTTCGTACACCCGCTGCGCACGCTCGTTGTCGCGCGCCGTCTGCCAGCCGAGCTTCGTGGCGCCATGCTGTGCGCACTCGGCGATGCACGCGCGGATCAGGTCGTCGGCGAGGCCCGTTCCGCGCGCGTCGGGAGCGACGAACAGGTCGTGCATGATGCCGACCCGGCTCGCCGCGAGGGTGTCCCAGCTCCAGTACACGGTCGCGAACCCGAGCGCCGTACCTTCCGTGCTGCGGGCGATGAGCTGGACTCCCTCCCGCTCCGGATCGGCGATGAGAGCCCGTGACACTTCGAGCAACGCTTGGTCGGGCGGGTCGACCTCGTAGAAGTCGCAGTAGGCGCGCACGAGCGGGAGGAGCTCCGCCAGGTCGCCCTCGTTGACGCGGGCGATGCTCAGAGCAGCGTGTCCAGCCCGACGGTGAGCCCAGGGGGCAGGCTGGGCAGTCGCTCCAGGGCGAGGAGCACGCCGGGAACGAAGGCCTCGCGGGAGAACGCGTCGTGCCGGAGAGTGAGCAGCTGTCCTTCGCCGCCGAACAACACTTCCTGGTGCGCGACGAGACCGGGCAGGCGGACCGAGTGGATGGCCGGATCGCCGCCGATCAGCTTCGCGGTCGCAGCAGCGGTACCGGAGGGAGCGTCCTTCTTCGCCTCGTTGTGCAGCTCGACGATCTCGGCGCGCGGTAGATGCTTTGCCGCCTCCTGCGCAAACCTCATCATCAGGACGGCGCCGAGGGCGAAGTTGGGCGCGTGGAAGCACGCCACACCGCGTTCGCGTGCGCCTGCATCGACGCGCTCCTGGTCGAAGCTCGTCGTTCCGATCACGCACGGGATTCCACGCTCCAGAGCCGCGGTCACGTTCGCCTCGACCGCGTCGGGCGCGGTGAAGTCGACCATCGCCTCGGCGTCGTCGAGCTCGACCAGCTCGTGCCCGGCCGCTTCGAGTGCGGGCGCGAGCACGCGGCCGACCTTGCCGCCCCGCCCGTTGAGGACGAGCTTCACGCGGCGCGCGGCAGGACGCCGGGGTTGACGCGCCGTGCTGCATCGCGGAAGACGCGTTCCTTCGGCCCGATGCCGGAGATGGAGAGCTTCTCGGGTGCGAACAGCAGGCTGGCGAGCTCGGCGACTTCGTCGGCCTCGACCGCCTCGATCTCGGCGACGATCCGTTCGAGCGAGAGAAGTTCCGTGTCGCTGATGAGCGACTTGCCGAGCCGGCTCATCCGGCTCGACGTCGACTCCATGGAGAGCATGATCCGTCCCTTGAGGTTCTCTTTCGCACGTGAGATCTCTTCGGGACGCAGGTTGCCGGCGCCGATGTCGGCAAGTTGCTCGGCGGCGATCTCGAGACAGGGCCCGAGGTTCTCTTCGCGCGTGCCGACGTATACCCCGATCAGGCCGGTGTCCGTGTACTGGGAGGCGAACGAGTAGACCGAGTAGGCCATGCCGCGCTTCTCACGGATCTCCTGAAAGAGCCGCGACGAGGCGGAGCCGCCGAGGATCGAGTCGAGGATGGACGCCGCGAAGCGGCGGCGGTCGGAGCGCGCGATTCCCGGAGCGCCGACGCAGACGTGGTACTGCTCGGTGTCCTTCTTCGCGAAGCGGAAGCCCGGCGGCGGCGCCTTGACGAGCGGGCGTCGCACCCGAGGGCCTCCCGCCGGGGGCCGCTGCTGGCTCAGAGCGCGCTGCAGCATGCGCACGAACTTGTTGTGCTCGATGTTCCCCGCCGCCGCGATCACGACGTTGCCGCCGGCGTACATCTGCCGGTGGTACGTCGAGAGCACACGCTTGGTCACGGAGGAGATGACCTCGGCGGTGCCGATCACGGGGCGTCCGAGTGCATGTCGCCCGAAGACGGCTTCGGAGAAGAGATCGTGGACGAGCTCCGGCGGTGTGTCCTCGTACATGGCGATCTCCTCGAGCACGACGGCGCGCTCCGAGTCGAGATCGTTGAACGAGGGCGCAAAGACCATGTCGGTCATGACGTTGAGGGCCGTCTGGACGTGACCGTCGGGAACGCGTGAGTAGACCATCGTGTGCTCCCGGGACGTCGCCGCGTTCAGCTCGCCGCCGAGCCCGTCGAAGATCTCCGCGATCTGCTGCGCGGTGTAGGCGCGCGAGCCCTTGAAGAGCAGGTGCTCGATGAAGTGCGAGGCGCCGGCCTTGGCGTCGGTCTCGTCGCGCGAGCCCGCCCCGATCCAGAAGCCGAGGGCGACCGAACGGACGCTCGGAATTCGCTCCGAGACGACCCGCTCGCCCGAGTCGAGCTCCGAGAGCACATACTTCTGCACGACCCCATTATCCCGGCCGGGCACGATGGCCGTCAGGCGGCGTTCCCGGCTATGCGGCTAGCCGACGCAGAAGGGATTGCCCTCGGGGTCGCGGAGCACCGTGAACGTCACGTTGGTCCCCGTTTTCGTCTCGACGACCGTTGCGCCCGCCCGGGTGAGGCGTTCGACCTCCGCCTCGCGGTCCTCGGTCGAGAAGTCGAGGTGAATCGGATAGGACTCGGGCCGGGACTTCTCGCGGCGCTGAAAGAGGAACCGGGGGCGTCCTCCGTCAGGGCGCCGGGTGACGTAGAAGCCGCTGAGCTCGTGCTCGCCGACACCTTGGTCGCGGAGCTGCTGGAGGAAACCTTCGTCGATCGGCTCGTCGGGCCAGCCGAGCGCCTCGGCCCAGAACCGGCCGAGCTCCCGCGGCTCGGCGCAGGAGAACGTCACGTTTCCGATCAAGCGGTGCTGCGTGTTCGGCGGCGATTGAATGCAGAAGCCGTTCCCTTCGGGGTCCCGCATCACCGTCCACATCTCCTCGAGGTCACCGACCTGGTGCGACTTCGTCTCGACGAGCGAGCCGCCGAGCTCGAGCACGCGAACAAGCTCGGCCTCGCGGTCCGGCACGTTGACGTCTACGTGGATCGGGATCTCGATCGTCGGCGACTTCGGCATGCGGTTGAAGAGCAAGCGCGTGCCCTCGCCGCGCGGGTCGATCGCGAGCACGCTCTCGCCCGCCTCCGACGTGTCGTATTCGAGGAGTGCCGCCCAGAACTCCGCCAGCCGCGTCGGGTCGTCGCAGGAAAACGTGACGTGCTGCAGCGACAGCATGAACGCATCCTAGGCCGACGCCGTCCGGGGCGCGCACCCCCACCCTTCAGGGTGGGGTGACACCCACCACCCTCGCGGTCGACGCTACCGAGGTGCCGCGCGCGGCTCTGGAAAAGTTCCGCACCGAAAAGGCACACGCCGAGGGACGCGCAACGCGCTGTCGAAACGACGAGGACGCGCAAAACGCTGTCGAAACGACGAGGGCGGCCTTGCGGCCGCCCTCGCTGCAACTCACGAACGGTTCGGTCTTAGCGCCGCTCGCGGTCGCGGCCCCTGCCGCCACCGCCGCGTCCGCCCCGGCCACCGTCACGCGGGCGTTCTTCCTCCCGCGGGCGCGGTGGCGCGTCCTTCGCCCGCTCGATCAGCTCCTCGGGGCTGACCGTGTTGCCGTTCTCGTGCTTTTGGATCAACTTCAGGCCGATCCGTCCGCGTGCCTTGTCGACCTCCTGGACGATGACGTCGAGGATGTCACCGCGATTGATCACGTCCTCGATGTGACCGACCCGGCCCGGCCCGACGTTCGAAACGTGCAGGAGTCCGTCGGTGCCCTTCTTGAGCTCCACGAACGCGCCGAACTGCGTCGTCTTCACGACCTTGGCGTTCCGGAACTCGTCACCGACCTCGGGCTCCTTCGTCAGCGCCTCGACCGCGGCGATTGCAGATGCCGCCTTCTGGCCGTCGGTGGCATAGATGAGGATCGTGCCGTCTTCCTCGATGTCGATCTGCACCTCGTGGTCGGACTCGAGCGCGCGGATCGTCTCGCCGCCCTTGCCGATCACCATGCCGATCTTCTCCGGGTCGATCTTGACGGTCGAGATGCGCGGCGCGTTCTCGTTCAGCTCCGTCCGCACCTCGGGGATCGCCTCGAGCATCTTGTCGAGGATGATCTCGCGCGCCCGCTTCGCCTGCTCGAGCGCGGCCTGCATGATCTCCCGCGTGACACCGGTGATCTTGATGTCCATCTGGAGGCCGGTGATGCCCTCACGGGTGCCGGCGACCTTGAAGTCCATGTCGCCGAGGTGGTCCTCAGCTCCCTGGATGTCGGTGAGGATGACGTAGTCGTCACCTTCCTTGACGAGCCCCATCGCGATGCCGGAGACCGGCGCCTTGATCGGCACGCCTGCATCCATCAGCGCGAGCGTCGATCCGCAGACCGAGCCCATCGACGACGAGCCGTTCGACTCGAGCGTCTCGGACACGATGCGAACCGTGTACGGGAACTCGTCCGTGGGCGGGATGACCGGCTCGAGCGAACGCTGCGCGAGCGCACCGTGGCCGATGTCGCGCCGCTTCGGCCCGCGCATGAAGCCCGTCTCCCCGACGGAATAGGGCGGGAAGTTGTAGTGGTGCATGAACCGCCGGTCGGTCTCCAGCGAGAGATCGTCGATCCGCTGGCCCTCCTTGGCGGTGCCGAGCGTCAGCAGCGACATGATCTGGGTCTGCCCACGCGTGAAGAGACCGGAGCCGTGCACGCGCGGTGAGACGCCGACTTCGCAGTCGATCGGGCGGATCTCCTCGGGGCTGCGTCCGTCGGGGCGGTGCTTGTCGACCGCGATCTTGCGCCGGACGAGCTCCTTGTAGATCGCTTCCGCGGACTTCTTGACGTAGTTCTTCGTCATCGAGTCCTTGGCCGTCGCCGCATCGCCCTCGCCGACCGACGGCCCCACCGGGAACGGCAGCTTGACCGTCTCGATGATGTGGTCGAAGAGGAGCTGCCGCTTCGCGGACTTGAGCTCCTTCGAGTCCTGCTCCGCGTCGGTGAGCGCGCGCAGGTCCGACTCGAACTGCTCGCGGACGGCGTTGATCACGAGCTCGAGCCGAATCTTCTCGAGCACGGTGGCGAGGCTCATCTTGCGCTGGACCTGCCGGAGCACGTCCTCCTCGGTCGAGTCCATGCTGAGCTGGCCGAGCGCCTCTTCGGTGACTGCGTCGGCCGACCGCAGGCCTTCTGCGCCGATCCGCTCGCGGTACTTGTCACCGAACTCGCGGTCGACGTCGTCCGTGACGCTGTCGTCGAGCCACTTCGCCTTGCCCGCCTGGCGCTGGAGGTCGAGCTGCGCGTCGCACAGCTTCTTGATCTCCTCCTGGGCGAGATCGAGCGCCTCGAGGAGCTTCTCCTCCGAGACCTCCTTGGCGCCGGCCTCGACCATCGTGAGTGCCTCTGGGCTGCCGACGACGATCAGGTCGAGCTCCTTGTGCTCCTCCACTTCGGGAAGCGTCGGGTTGACGACGAGCTCGCCGTCGATGATCGCGATCCGCACCGCGCCGACCGGGCCGATGAACGGCATCGGCGACAGCATCAGAGCCGCGGACGCGCCGTTGATGCACAGGATGTCGTGCGCGGTGATCAGGTCGGCGCTCAGCACCGTGCAGATCACCTGGGTCTCGTTCTTGTAGCCCTTCGGCCACAACGGCCGGATCGGCCGGTCGATCATGCGCGCGGTGAGAATCGCACGCTCCGTCGGGCGTCCTTCGCGCTTGAAGAAGCCGCCGGGGATCTTCCCGGCCGCGTACATGCGCTCCTCGACGTCGACGGTCAGCGGGAAGAAGTCGGCGCCTTCGCGCGGCTCCATCCGCCCCTGCGCCGTCGCGAGCACCATCGTGTCCCCGGAGCGCACGACGACGGAACCATCCGCCTGCTTCGCGAGCTTGCCGGTCTCGAAGGTGATGTCGCGCCCGCCGATCGTCACGCTGACGTCGGCCCGGCGTTCGGTGGCAATTGCCATCAGTTGTCCTCCACTCTGCTTAACGGGAGAGTGGGGACTCGAGCCAGCGCCTGTGCAGCGACGCTCGCTCGAATCTCCACCCTCTCTGGTTACGACAGGGCTACCTACGCAGCCCCAGTTCCTTGATCAGTGCCCGGTATCCCTCCAGGTCGTGCTTTTGGAGATACGTCAAAAAGCGGCGGCGGCGGCCGACGAGCTTGAGCAGTCCGCGGCGGGAATAGTGATCCTTCGGATGCGCCCGCAGGTGCTCGGTCAGGTCGTTGATGCGCTTCGTAAGGAGCGCGACCTGCACCTTCGTCGAGCCGGTGTCTTCCTTGCTCGCCCCGTGCTGAGAGACGATCTCCTGTTTGACTTCCTTCGTAAGTCCCATCTCACCTCCATGTCGTCAGTCCCAGCAATCCGTCGGAAGTGGACGGAAAGCCGCGGCTGCGGTCGGGACAGGGTAGCAACGATCACTTGAGCAGGGCTTTTCCGAGACGGCGCTGCGCGATGTAGACGCCGGCGACACCGAGCACGAGCAGATAGCCGGCATCGAGGAGCTGCGGCCAGCCGACCGTCCCGAGGGTGAGCGACCGAAGCAGCTGGATCGCGTGGTAGAGCGGCGAGAAGCGAACGACCCATTGCAGAGCGTGCGGGTAGGTCGAGATCGGAAAGAACGTCGCCGAGAACAGGAACATCGGCAGCTGCACGAGCGCCAGCAGCTCGAAGTCCTGCCAGGTTCGAAAGAACGTGATCGCCGCAACGCCGAGGCCGGCGAAGGCGAAGCCGATCAGGATCGCGCCGGGGAGCGCGAGAAGCCCCCACGCCGACTCGATCAACCCGAGGGCGCCGGCGACCACCATGAAGGACACGGCATAGAGGAAGCCTCGGAAGAGCGCCCACGACGTCTCCCCGACAGTCACGTCCGCCGGCCCGACCGGCGTCGACATCACCGCGTCGTACACCTTGTTGTACTTCAGCTTCCAGAAGACGTTCGACGAGTCGTAGACCGCGCCGTTCATCGCTGCGGACGCGAGCAACGCGGGCGCGATGTAGCTCGAGTAGTCGACGAGGCGGCCCCCGGGACCGGGCACCTTCCCGACGAAATGGCCGAGCCCGATTCCCATCGAGAAGAGGTAGAAGAGCGGCTCGAAGAGACCCGAGAAGATGATCATCCACGTGCGCCGGTAGACCATCAGATTCCGCTCGAAGAGCAGGCGGCCCCTGCTGCCGGGAAACGCGTACGCGCTCATCGCAGGAGCCTCCGCGCGTAGCTCCGCTCCATCCAGATGAGACCGCCGACGACGAACACGAGCAGATAGGCGACGTGGCCGGCCGCGCGCAGCAGGTGGACGTGACCGAGGGTGAGCTCGCGCGCAAGGTCGACGCCATGCCAGAGCGGCGTCACGTAGGCAAGCCACTCGAGTGGGAGCGGCAACCGCGACACGGGGAAGAACGTTCCCGAGAACAGGAACATCGGCAGGATCACGAAACGGTTGTACGGAACGAATGCTCCCTCGGTGTTCTGCGTCGCGGCATAGGCGGCCGTCGGCGCGGTGAACGCGAAGCCGAGCAGCACTGCAGCAGGGAGCGCGAAGACGGCGAGCCACGAGTTGACTGCGCCGAACGCGGCGATCACGACGAGGTAGACGGCGCAGGTCGACGCGACGCGCGTGAGCATCCAGAGCTGATGGCCGACCGCGATGTCGCGTGTTCCCAGCGGCGCCGCATGCATGGCGAAGTACTGGCGCGTCCAGCGAAACGAGCCCATCACCGGCCAGGACGCCTCCGCCGACGCAATCTGCATCGCGGTCGCCATCAGCATCCCGGGGGCGACGAAGTCGATGTAGGAGACACCGAGGGGCTGTCCGCCGGAACGGTTCACGAGCGTGCCCAGGCCGATGCCGAGCGCGCCGAGGTAGAAGACCGGGTTGACGACGCTCGTGATCACGCTCGAGCGCCAGATGCGCCGGTACTGCATGAGCCAGAACTCGTACGCCCGCAGCGAGGGCGCAAGCGCGCTCATTCGTCCACCAGGGTTCGCCCGGTCAGGTGGAGGAACACATCCTCGAGCGTGGAGCGGCGGACGAGCACGCTATCGGGCCGGATCCCGAGGTCGTGGATGCGCGAGGCCGTCTCGTCGCCGTCGTCGCTGTAGAGGAGCAGCCGGTCCGGGAGCGCCTCGACGCGCTGAGCGAGACCGTCGACCCGCGGCGCGACGTCTTCCGGCCGCTCGTCGGCGGGAAAGCGCAGCTCGACGACCTCTTTCGTCGAGTACTGCGCGATCAGCTCGCGCGGCGATCCTTCGGCGGCGATCTTGCCCTTGTCCATGACGACAAGGCGATCGCAGAGCTGCTCGGCCTCGTCCATGTAGTGCGTTGTCAGGATCAGGGTGACACCGCGTTGCTTCAACCGGAAGAGCCGGTCCCAGACGGTATGCCGGGCCTGCGGATCGAGCCCGGTTGTCGGCTCGTCGAGCAGGAGGACGTCTGGGTCGTTCACGAGCGACCGCGCGATCGTCAGCCGGCGCTTCATCCCGCCGGAGAGCGGCTCCACCCTCGAGTCCGCGCGCTCGGTGAGCTGTACGAAGTCGAGGAGCTCATCGGCCCGTCGTCTGAGCTCGGAGCGTGCGAGGCCGAAGTAGCGGCCGTAGATGACGATGTTCTCGCGGACGGTGAGCTCGAAGTCGAGCGTGTCCTGCTGCGGCACCACGCCGAGCCGGGCGCGGATCTCGGCTCCCTGCGCCACGGGATCGAGCCCCAGGATGCGCAGCGTTCCCCCCGAAGGCGGCGAGACGCAGCCGACCATGCGCATGGTGGAGGTCTTGCCCGCGCCGTTCGGCCCGAGGAAACCGAACGCCTCGCCTCGTTGTACGTCGAAGTCGACCCCGTCGACGGCGACGAGATCGTCGAAGGTCTTGATGAGCCCGCGGGCATGCACCAGCGGCAGTTGGTCGCCTGCACCAGCCACCCCTGCAACCTAGCGGCAGCGCGGATGCCCGAAGCGCGCGGTAGCGTCCATCGAGATGCGAGCGGCGGTGGCGGGCGGTCATCCGGCGACGGTGGCGGCAGGAGTCGAGATCCTCGAGGACGGCGGCAACGCCGCGGATGCAGCGGTTGCGTCAGCGCTTGCAGCGTGCGTCGCCGAGACGGTGATGACCGGGCTGCTTGGCGGTGGACACGCGATCTATTTCGATGCCGCGAGCGGGCGCGTGCGCAATCTCGACTGCTTCGTAGCGGTCCCGGGGTTAGGTGTCGAGCCGCGTACGCCAGAGTTGATCCACCTCGACGTCCCGTTCGGCGCGGAGCTCGTGCATTACGCGGTGGGGCCAGCGTCGTGCGCGGTCCCGGGATTGCCCGCCGGCCTCGTTGCCCTCGCGCGCGAGCACGGACGCCTGCCCTGGCGTCGTCTCGTCGAGCCCGCGCTCGCGCTTGCCCGTGACGGTGTCGCCTTTCCGGCGGCGCACGCGGCGTGTCTCGCAATGCTGGCGCCGGTCATGACCATGAACGAAGGGGAGCGCATCTACGCGCCGGGGGGCGAGCTCTTGCAGGCGGGCGATCGTCTCGAGCAGCCGGGACTCGTCTCCGTGCTGGGAGAGCTGGCCGAGGACGAGGCAACGGTGTACGAAGGAGCTCTCGCCGACGCGCTGCTAGCGGTGGTCGTGGAGCGCGGCGGCCTGATCACGCGGAGCGACCTCACCGCGTATGCGCCGCGCTGGAGTGAGCCGGTCGAGGTCGACTACGCCGGTCGCAGACTGCTCACCCGGGCGGATCTCTCGGGCGTGCCCGAGACGGTCCCACGCCTGCCGCGCCTGCGCGGTCTCGACGAGACGGCGCGCGTGCTTGTACTGGTGGCTGCCCTGCGGTCTCCCGTCGAGGACGAGGGCGACACGACGAACGCCACCGTCGTCGACTCCGACGGCAACGCCTGTGTGATCACGTCGAGCCTGGGACTTGGGTCGGGCGACTATCTCCCCGGGCTCGACCTCCATCTGAACAGCATGCTCGGCGAGGCCGACTTGCTGCGCGGCGAGCTCGAGCCGGGCTCGCGGATGCACAGCATGATGGCCCCGACGCTGGCGTTTCGGAGAGAGGGGCTCGAACTTGCTGCCGGTGCCGCCGGTGGAACGCGCCTGCGTAGCGCCTTGCTGACCGTGATCGCGGGGATCCTCGACGAAGGGCTCGCAGCCGAGGCTGCGGTCGAGCGGCCTCGCTTCCATCCGGCGCCGGGCGTCGTGAACGCCGAGCCGGGCGTCGACGCACGTGCGCTCGAGGAGCTCGAGACAAGCGGTGCCGCGGTCCGGCGCTGGCCGGCTCCGCACCACTACTTCGGGGGAGTGAGCGTCGTCAGCTCGGCCGGGGCGGCAGGCGATCCGCGTCGGAGCGGCTCGGCAACCACTCTTGGGTGAGCTCGTCGACGAGGCTCGTCGAGAGCCAGCCCACGTAGCCGCAGTCCGGGCACCCCGGGTTCTCCCGGACCGTCCCGCCGCCGGACGGTTTCGCGTACACGAAACCGCATTCGAGGCAGCGGACGCTCTCGACGACTGTCAGATAGGGGGCTTCGTCTCCCAAATGCGAACCCACGTGGAAAAGACTCCGCTCTTTGCGGAAACTTGCGTGCCGCTCTGAGCGAAAGTCCTAAAAGGTCCTACCTGGTCCCGGCCGCGCCGGATTCCTCGACCACCGGGACCCGCTCGGCCAGCCACCTGGTCTCGCCGCAGGCGGGGCACCCCACCCCATCCTCTTGCGTGCCCGACCGCGCCGGCTCGTACAGACCGTGACAGGACACACAGCGGACGACGTCGCCCGGTTCGAGCTGAGTTTCCACGGTGCAGACGACGCTCGGCCCGGCCGATACTTGTGGCCTGGTCAGGAAGGGCGTCGCGTCTTGCGGGTTGCCTCGACATCGCGTGCGATCTGGGCGATCAGCTCTTCCTCGCGGTCGAAGGCCCGTTCGTCTCGCAGGCGCTGCCACAGCTCGACGACCAGGCGCCGACCGTAGAGGTCGCCTTCGAAGTCGAGGAGATAGGGCTCGATTCGCCGTTCGCCGCCGCCGTAGTGCGGGTTCACGCCGACCGAGATCGCTACTCGATGGTCGAGGGCAAACCCCGCGTAGATCCCGTAGGCGGGCACGAGCAACTCGGGCGCGACCGCGAGGTTCGCCGTCGGGTAGCCGAGCGTTCCGCCGCGCTGATCACCGCGCACGACGGTCCCCTCCACCTCAGCCGGACGACCGAGCAGAGCGGCTGCTCCGACGACGTCCCCCGCCCGCACGAGCTCGCGGATCTCGGTCGATGAGACTCCGGCCACCTTCTCCACCGTGCGGACGTCGAAGCCGAGCTCCTCGAGCAGCGTTGCGTCGCCTGCTGCCCCCCGCCCGAAGCGGAAGTCCTCGCCGATCACCACGACCTCCGCGCCGATCCTGCGCAGGATCGTCTCGGCAAAGTCCGCCGGCGACTGCCCTGCGAGCTCAGGCGTGAACTCGACGACGAGCGTTGCGTCGACCCCTGCTTCGCCGAGCAGCTCCAGGCGCCGCTCGAGTGTCGAGAGCAGCTGGACGTCGTTCCCGAGCACGAGACGGGGGTGCGGCCAGAACGTCACGACCGTCACCGGAGGTCCGACGCGGCGTGCAGTCTCGAGAACCCGTCGGTGGCCGAGATGCACTCCGTCGAAGCTTCCGATCGCGGCAACGCACTCGCCGCTGGACAGCTCGTCGACGTTGTACGCGACCTTCACAGGCGGGCCAGCGCTTCGTCAGCCGGGATGAACCGGCTCGGATCTGCCTCATCGATCGAGAACGGCCCGATCTCCAATCGTCTCAACGACCGGCAATGGCCGCCAAGCGCATCCGCGATGGCCCGGATGTAGGTCCCGGAGCTCACACGCAGATCGAGACGAACCTCGTCTCCTGTATAGGCGATGACGTTGAGCGCCTCGACCCGCGAGCGCCGCAACGGCATCTCGATGGCGACGCCTTGCCGCGCCAGCTTGTACGCGCGCTCGCCGCCGATCTTTACCGCCGAGGCGGCCGGGATCGGCAGCTCGATCTCACCGCGGAGGCCCTCGAGGCGCCGTTCCAGCTCCTCGCGCGTCGGCGGGTCGTTCCGCTCGATCGCCTCGCCCTCGGGATCGCCCGTCGACGTGCGAGTGGTGAGATCGACGTCGGTGACGTATCGCTTGTCGAGGCCAACGAAACATGACGCAATTTTAGTTGCCGAACCGGACAACAGCAGCAACAAGCCGGTGGCAAAAGGGTCAAGAGTTCCCGCGTGGCCGGTGCGCGCGCCCGTCCGTCGCCGCAGGTCGGAGACGATCGCGAACGACGAGGGACCGGCCGGCTTGTCGACCAGGACGATCCCCGCAGGGCTAAGCGCGCGAGGAGGCAAGGAACTCCCGGCGCACGAAGTCCGTGATCTCCTCGATCGACGCTTCGCTCGAGAAGCCGGCGGCCTGACGGTGCCCGCCACCTCCGGACTTCCGCGCGATCGCCGACACGTCGAGCTCGTCGATGCTCGCACGCAGGCTCACGCGCCGAGAAGGGCCGTCCTGTCTCGGGGGTTCACGAATCAGCACTGCCATGTCTGCGCCCTCGACGGCCCGGAGGAAATCGATGATCCCTTCGGAGTACGGCTCGGCGGCTCCGACTTCGGTGAAGTCGGTCCGCACCAGGTACGACACGACGATGCGGCCGCCCTCGAAGACCTGCGCACGCTCGAGCGCTCGCGCGAGCAGCTTGAGCTTCGCGAACTGAACCGACTCGTACACGCCCTGGAAGACGCGATGGACGTCGGCCCCGGCGTCAACGAGCTCTGCCGCCAGGCGGAGCGCCTTCGGAGTCGTGTTCGTGTACTGGAAACGCCCGGTGTCGGTGACGAGCGCGATGTACAGCGCCTCCGCGATTTCGGGCGTCAGCTCGACGCCGAGCTCGCGGAAGACGTCACGGAGCACCTCGCCGGTCGAGGACGCATCGGCGACAATGAGATTGATCCGGCCGAAGCGCGTGTTGTCGTGGTGATGGTCGACGTCGAGCGACAACGGGACACGTCCGAGCACCTCCGGATCTGCGATCCGGCTCTCGTTGGCGCAGTCGACCGCGAGCAGGACCCGCTCCGAGACGTCTTCGGGCCAGCGTCGCTGCAAGTCGTCCAGAGCCATGAAGGCGTACTCGCTCGGTAGCGGCGCATCGCCGTGAAGCACCATGGCGGTGTCCTTACTGAGCTGCTCGAGCGCGAGCTTGGACGCGAGGAGGGAGCCGAGTGCGTCGCCGTCGGGGTTCTCGTGCGTCGTGATGACGAACTTGTCATGCTCGCGGATCGCCTTCGCGACCGCGGCAAGATCACTGGCCGTCGTCTGGGGCAAGGTCATCGATCAGCTTTGTCATCCGGACCCCGCGTTCGACCGACGGATCGTACTCGAAGGCGAGTTGAGGAGTTCGCTTCATCCGCAGCTCTCGCGCGAGTTGCGCCTGCAGGACCGAATGCGCAGCCTGAAGGCTCGTGAGACTTTGCGTGCGCTTCCGCTCGGCGCCGAGGACCGACACGTACACGCGCGCGTGACGCAGGTCTGGTGAAGTGACGACACCCGTGATCGTGACGAATCCGATCCTGGGATCCTTGAGCTCACCGACGGCCTCCGAGAGGACCTGCCGGATGGACTCGTTGACTCGGCGCATTCGCTGCGTCATGCGGGATATTCAAGCGGTTGCACACCCTGATCCTCGTTGTTGTCGGCCTTTGGTGCTTCGCGACTGCGCTGCTCGGCGGCCTCGTCGGCCTCGTTCTCGGGAACATACGGCTACCCGTGGTCGTGCTCGCGGCCACGAGCCCGGCGGCCGGAGCCGGCGCGAACATCGGAATCTCGGCCTGCGCCGCTCTCGCGAGCGCGGTCTCCCACATCCGTGCCGGACGCATCGACTGGAGGCTCTTTGCATGGATGGCCCCGCCCTCCATGGTGGGCGCCGTCGTCGGCGGTCTCCTCTCGGACCGAATTCCGGCAAGGGCCCTGCTCGCGACGATCGGCGTGACCCTGCTGCTCTTCGGCATCGACCTGCTCCGTTCGCACGCTGCGCGGCCCACCGTCGGGCGCCCCGGAAAACCGAACGTGCGCGCAGCAGTCGTTGCCGGCGCGCTGATCGGCCTGCTCGGCGGCTTCGTCGGTCTCATCCTCGGTGCGCTTCGCCTGCCGGCTTTGCTCCGATTCGTCGGCCTGGACGCCTTTCGGGTGGTGGGGACAAACGCCGCCGTCGGCTTCTGTCTTGGAGTGGCGGGCGTTTTCGGCCATCTGTCCGGCGGTGTCGACTGGACGCTCCTCGGCATCGGCGCTGCAACGTCGGTGCCCGGCTCGATCCTCGGCGCCACCCTCACCGGGAGGCTCGACGAGCGACAGCTCCTCCGCGCCGTCGGAGTCGTCCTGCTCGTCGCGGGCTCGGCGTTGCTCGTTCAGGCAGCCGTCTAGTCGAGCGTCACCACGTCGCGCCGCGTGCGGACGAGCTCGTACTCCTGCCCGCCGAGGTAGCGCGCGGCCTCGTCGAGCAGCCGTTCGACCTCACCGTACTCGCGGGCCACGCACGACAGCGTGAGCTGCGCGCGTTGCCACAGCTCGTGATGGTCGACCTCGGCAACAGACGCACCGAACCGGTTCTGAAGCTGCGCCTTCGCCGACTTCACATATTTCCGCTTCCCTTTCAGCGATCCGGCTTCCGGGAAGTGCAGCTCGACGCTGAGGATGCCGACGTATCCCGCCGCCACGGCTGGAGCTCGCGGGCCTAGGCGGCCGAGGGCTCGTCGAGCGTGGTCCGCTCGACGGCGCGTGTCTCGAACGCTTCGATGACGTCGTTCTCCTTCACGTCGTTGAAGCCGTCGAGCAGGATCCCGCACTCGAAGCCTTCCGCCACTTCACGCGCGTCGTCCTTGAAGCGCTTGAGCTGGGAGATCGTCGTCTCGTTGATCACGGTGCCGTCGCGGATCACACGAGCCTGCGCACCGCGCCGGATCACGCCGCTCGTGACCATGCAGCCGGCGATCGTGCCGAGCCGCGAGACCTTGAAGAGCGCGCGCACTTCCGCCTCGCCGAGCGTCTCTTCGGTCTCGACCGGCTTCAGCATGCCGACGAGCGCCTGCTCGATGTCCTCGGTCAGCTGGTAGATCACGCGGTACGTCCGGATCTCCACGCCCTCGCGTTCGGCGAGCGCGCGCGCCTCCGCATTCGGACGGACGTTGAAGCCGACCACTGTCGCCCCGGATGCCGACGCGAGCATGATGTCGCCCTCGGTGATTCCGCCGACACCCTGGTGGATGACGTGGACGCGCACCTCGGGATGCTGGATCTTGCCGAGCTCCGACACGGCGGCCTCGACCGATCCGACCACGTCGCCCTTGAGGACGAGATTGAGATCCTGGATCGCGCCGGCCTCCATCTGCTCGAAGAGGCCCTCGATCGAGACGCCGCGCGATGCCTGCGCGAGTTGCTCGCGGCGGAGACGCTCACTCCGCGCGTTCGCCATCTCGCGTGCGCGCCGTTCGCTGTCGACGACGCGGCACAGCTCGCCCGCGGGCGGTGGCTTGTCGAAACCGAGAATCTCGACCGGATCGCCCGGCCGTGCTTCCTTGACCTTGTCGCCACGGAAGTTGTAGAGCGCGCGAACCTTGCCCCAGGCGTCGCCTGCGACAACCGCGTCGCCGACGCGAAGTGTGCCGCGGTGCACGAGCATCGTCGCCACCGGGCCGCGGCCGACGTCGAGGCGCGACTCGATGATCGGACCGGATGCTTCAGCGCTGGGGTTCGCCGTGAGCACGAGCTCGGCGTCCGCCACGAGCAATACTTTCTCGAGCAGGTCGTCGAGGTTCTCCGACTGCTTGGCCGACACATCGGAGAACTGCGTCGTTCCTCCCCACTCTTCCGGCTGCAACCCGTCGGTCGAAAGCTCGCTGCGTACGCGGTTCGGGTCGGCGTCGGGGACGTCGATCTTGTTCACAGCGACGACGATCGGCACCTGGGCCGCGCGCGCATGCGAGATCGACTCTTTCGTCTGGGGCATCACGCCGTCGTCGGCCGCGACGACAAGCACGGCGATGTCGGTGACCTTCGCGCCGCGGGCGCGCATGGCCGTGAAGGCCTCGTGGCCCGGAGTGTCAAGGAACGTGATCTTCCGGCCGTTGTGCTCGGCCTGATACGCGCCGATGTGCTGCGTGATCCCACCGGCTTCGGTGTCCACGACGGAGGTCTTCCGGATCGCGTCGAGCAGCGTCGTCTTGCCGTGGTCGACGTGACCCATGATCGTCACGACCGGCGGGCGCGGAGCAAGATCGGCCTCGGCGTCTTCGTAGCCCTCGGGCTCCTCGTCTTCGTCGGCCGCATGCTTGATGCGGATCTCGCGCTCCGGAGCCAACTCCGCGGCGATGAGCTCAACCTCGTCGTCGGCAAGTGTCTGGGTGATCGTCACGGCCTTGCCGAGGCCCATCATGAACATGATGATCTTCGGCGCAGGCACGCCGAGTGCCTGCGAGAGATCGCGGACGCTGACCCCCGATTCGACCGTTACCGGCCCGGTGGGCGCAACGACCTCACGCGGCGTCTTCGGCCGTGCAGCCTCGCGGTCCCGCTGCTGCTGGCGCGCGTCGCGCGGCCGGTTCGCCGCGTTGTCGATGACGACTCGGCGCTTGCGGCGCTGGCCGGCGCCGCCCTGCCGGGGCCGCATGGGCCTGTTTGGTCTGTTTGAGCCGGGTTCGTTCGCCATCTAGGTGTTCAAGTGTAGAGGGATGGGAGTTGTTGCCCGATCCGGACGGTCTGTCGCAGCGTCCGATTGAAGGCGCGACGCGACACCGCGCGCTCGAAGCACGCAAGCCTCCGGCAGGTATACGCCCCGCGACCGGCGCCGGTGGGCGCGGCCACCAGTTGGCCGTCCTTTGCAACGAACCGCAGAAGCTCGCCCTGTGCGGCCTTCCGGCCGCAGCCGATGCAGCTTCTGATCGGCTCGGTCACGCAGCCGGCGGATGCTCCTCGCCCTCTGCCTCGGCAGAGAGGCGTTCGACCGGGATGCCGGCGGGAACCTCATCCGGCTCGGCTCGCTCGGGACCGCCACCGTCGATCGCGGCGGCCGGCTCGCCGAGCTCGGCCAGCACCGGCGCTTCGAGGCTCGGTTCGCCCGGCACGTCGTCGAGGCTTTCCGGCCCGATGCTCTCCGCCTCGGGCGGAGCGAGATCGGCTCGTGCCTCGAGCTCGGGGTCGGACTCGGCGACGATCGGCTCGACGTCGTCTTCGGTCTCCTTGAGCGCAAGCTCCTGATGTGCGGGCAGGCCGCAATACCGTGAACCGGGCAGAGCTTCGTTCGGGCAGCGCTTGCCGTTCGAGAGCACCGCGGAGCAGCGGCCCGTGAACTCCTCGCCTTCGACGCCGCCGTACGCAGCTGCTGCTTCCGCCTGCGCGAATTCGGTGTCGGATTGGATGTCCACCTTCCAGCCGGTGAGACGCGCCGCGAGGCGGGCATTGAGCCCTTCCTTCCCGATCGCCAGCGCGAGCTGGTCGTCCGGAACGATCACGGTCGCTTCCTTCGTGTCGTCGTCGACGAAGACCTCGCGCACGCGTGCGGGCGAGAGCGCCTTGGCGACGAACCGCGCGGGCTCCGGGTTCCACGGAATGATGTCGATCTTCTCGCCGCGAAGCTCGGACACAACCATGCGCACGCGCGAGCCTCTCGGCCCGACGCAGGCACCGACGGGATCCACGCCCTGCGCGTGTGACTCGACCGCGATCTTCGAGCGGTACCCCGGCTCACGAGCGACGCCGCGGATCTCGACGAGACCGTCTGCAATCTCCGGCACCTCGAGCTCGAAGAGCGTCTTGATCAGCTCGGGATCGCGGCGCGACAGGATCACCTGCGGCCCCTTCGTGCCCGAGCGGACCTCGGTGATGACAGCCTTGATCCGCGAGCCCTGCTCGTAGCGCTCTCCGTCGACCTGCTCGGAGCGCGGCAAGAGCGCCTCGACCTTGCCGAGGTCGACGAGGACGTTGTTGCGGTCGCCGGCCTGCTGGACGATTCCCGTGACGACCTCGGTGACGCGGTCGACGTACTCGTCGTACATCATCGCGCGCTCGGCCTCGCGGATCCGCTGCAGGATGACCTGCTTCGCAGTCTGCGCGGCGATCCGGCCGAAGTTCGCCGGCGTGACGTCTTCTCGCTTGATCAAATTCTCCGGAACGTCGGACCAGTCGACGTCGAGGTCGTCGTCGGAGATGAGCGTGTGCGACCGCTCTCCGGTCTCGACCTCGAGGGCTTCGAGCTCCTCGAGCTTCCGCTCGCGAGCCTCCTCGATCAGCCGCTCTTCGATGTCGGCCGGCAGCTCCACGGCGAAAACGCGGAAGTCACCCGCCTCGTCGATCTCGACGATGGCGTGGCGGGCCGCGCCGGGCATCTTCTTGTAGGCGGCGAGCAGGGCGTCTTCGAGCGCCGCGACGAGCGTGCCGCTCTCGATTCCCTTCTCCCGCTCGATGTCTCGAACGGCCTCGACGATTTCCTGGCTCATCTCTTCCCCGCTTCCTCGATCAGATTGCCCCGCACGATCGCCTCGTACGGGATGTCCACCGGTTTTCCATCCGCTTCGACCGTGACCGCTGCTTCGCCTGCGGCGACAACCTCCCCGCGTAGGCGGCTCCGCTCGTTTGTCCGCAGCGCCACACGGCGTCCGACGACGTCACGGAAGTGAGCCGGCGTGCGCAGCGGTCGCTCGAGGCCGGGCGACGACACGTCGACCGCGTACTCCTCGAGGTAGTCACGCAGGACATTCGTGACGCGTTCGCAGAGCGCGTGATCCACGCCCTGGATGTGATCCACGAAGACCGTGAATCGCGCCGGGCTCGTGAGCTCGACCGCCAGGACTTCAGTGCCCGGCAGGGCGCTCTCGACCTTCGGTGCAATCTCCCGCGTCAGCTGCTTCTCCTTGTCGTGTGTCGCTGCCATGACCTAGCCCTGTCACAAAAAATGGGCCCGCAGGCCCACTCCGAAAACCGCTCGAAATGTGGTGTTTGCAGGATAGCAGGCCCTGCTTTCCCGCCGTCCTAGCCGAGAACGACGGTCACGGGGCCGTCGTTGACGAGCTCCACGGACATTTTCGCCCCGAAGACGCCTTGGGCCACCCGTGGGACTGTTGCCGCCAGGGCCGCACAGAAGTGCTCGTAGATCGGCTCGGCCTCGCCCGGCGGCGCGGCGGCCGCGAAGCTGGGCCTGTTTCCCTTGCTCGTGTCGGCGATGAGGGTGAACTGACTGACGACGAGCGCCTCGCCTTCCACATCGACCAGGCTGCGGTCGAACTTCCCGTCCTCGTTCTCGAAGATCCGCAACACCGCGACCTTCGCAGCGAGGCGACCGGCCTCTTCCGCGCTATCGCCGCGCGCGATGCCGAGCAGTACGACGAGGCCCGGGCCGATCGCGCCGGCGACCGCGCCGTCGACCGTGACGCGTGCTTCCGAAACCCGCTGGCAAACCGCCCTCATCCGGCTCCCATCTTCACCGACGCGGCCTCTGGATCCGAGGACCCTTTAGATGTAGTCGCGCGCGCGTCCCCACCCGGGTGGGGGTGATTCCCACCGCCCACTGCGTTCGAGCCTACCGTCGAAACGGCCGGGAAAGCGTCACGCCGGCGTGCCGAATCGGCGCCGCTTCAGGCCGGGTCGGTCGGCGCGCCGGATTCCCCGTCCTCGTCCTCCTCGTCGTCGTCGCGATCGAGGTCGAGGATCCGCGAGGCGTAGTGCTCGTTCTGCGGGCGGAGCGAGCTTGCGAGCTTGTAGTGGCCGTTGGCCTCCGACTGCTTGCCTTGCTTCTCGAGCGCGCGGCCGAGGGCGTAATGCGCATAGTGATCGGCCGGAGAGAGCTCGAGCATCACGCGGAACTCCGCTTCAGCTTCCTTGTAGCGCTGGATCCGCAGATACGCGATGCCGAGCGCTTCGCGAATCGACGCCTTCTCCGGCTCGCGGCGCTTGGCCTTCTCGAGCGCAACGGTCGCCTGCGCGGCACGCCCCTTGCGGAGGTGGGCTCGTCCTTGTTGGTAGAGATCGTAGGTCTCGCTCATGTCGCTCGTAGGTAGGGAAAGTTCTCCTTCACCAAGTCAAGCGGATACGTCAAATCGCGTGTTTTCCCGATCTCGACCGACATAACCGTCTCACCCGCATCGATCGCCGCCTGGAAGGCATTCTCGAGCTCGAACGGCGCGCGGTCGAGGCACAGGCGCTCGGCGACCGGATCCCGGATTCCCCAAAGCGGCGCGCCCGACCACGGGTTCGCAGGATCGTCGTCCCTCAGCGCGACCACGCGGCCATCGACGCTGCGGATCGCATTGCGGCCTTTTCCCGGCGGCGGGTCGGTCCGGATCGCCAGCGCACCGGCCGCCGCGCTCTGGCTCGCAAAAACCGACGCGAACGAGGAGATTTCCCCTCGCCCGAACAGCGTGTCGGCCGCAGAGACGAGGAACGGTGTCTTTGCACCAGCCGTCACCGCGCGCTGCACCGCGTCTGCGGAGCCAAGGACTCCCGGTTGGCGGACTGAACGCACCTCGAGCCCGAAAGCCGCTCCGTCGCCGGCCAGGGCCTCGACCTGCTCGGCCAGGTGTCCGGTCACGAGCCACACCGCGCGAATGCCGGCTGCGGCGAGGTCGCGCAGCAGCGTGGCGAGCACGGGCCTGCCGTCGATCGGGAGGATGGGCTTCGGCCAGCGTTCGGTGAGCGGACGGAGACGGGTGCCCGCTCCCGCCGCCATCACAACGGCCTCCATGCGGTTACCCAAGCCCGAGCGAGCGCACGGAGAGCAGCCCCCGGGCGCGCTCGAAGCGCGTGAGGCTTCGGCGAAGCCGTCGCTTCAGCCCGCGAAGCTCCTCGCGCGCCGTTGTCGCAGCAAGGCCAGCCTCGTTCGGCGGGCCGTAGCGTGCCGCCGTTGCCGCACGGCCGAAGCGGGCGGCATCGACCCCCATGCGCGAGCCGACCGTTCCGCTCAGCTCCTGGAACGTCGTGGCGCTAGCGGTCACCACGCGCTGGTCCTGCAGAAACTCCGCGAGCTCCCGCGCGCACGCGACAGCGATGCGACGTGGATCGCGCGTCAGGTAACGGCTCTTTCGCCGCGCAAGCTTCAGGACGACGATCAACGCGGCAACGCCGCTTGCGAGCAGGAATAGGAAGGCCAGCAGGCTCGGTGCGCGCCGTTTCGGCTCGGGCGTCACCGGGCTGCCGATGCCGAGCGGCAGGTCGCCGGTCGACCGCGGGTTCCGGCGATTCGGATCGTGGCCGAGCACGTCTCCCACCGCGCCTCGACCGAACACCTCTCCCCCACGTACGACGGCGGCCAGCAGCTTCGCCGCGCTTTGCGCGTTGAAGCCGGCCGACGTCGAGCTGTAGCTCGCGCTGATGCGCCCGCGCCCCGGGGTTGGGTCGAAGGGAAGCCACCCGTAGCCCTTGAACCACACCTCGACCCAGGCGTGCGCATCGTGATCGGTCACCTGCCAGAAATCGCTCTGGTAGCGACCGGGAACGAAGCCGGCGGCAACGCGCGCCGGAATTCCGAGCAGGCGCAGCATCACGGCCATCGCGCCGGCGAAGTGCTGGCAGTAGCCCGTCTTCGTGTCGGTCACAAAGCCCACGAGCGGCGGCAGGCCGGGCGTGGTGCCCGGTTGCTCCGAATAGGTGAAGCCGCCGGTCGAGCGGAACCAGGCCTCTAGAGCGACGGTCGCGGCGTACGGGGAGCGGGTTTCGCCTGCAACCGCTTGTGCACGCCGGAAGAGCTGAGCGTACGGCTGCAGCCGACCCTTCAGCGAGTCGAGCAGCTTCGCTTCGCGGCCGGGGCGGCCGAATGGCAGGGCATTGACGCCCTCGCCGATTCCGAGCTCGCGGCCGGATCGCGTGAGCGCCCGCGGATAGTCCGGTCGAACGCGCACGAGCTCTTGCGGTGTCGGGCTCGCCGCGTAGCTCGACACCGTGTAGTGCTCGTCGCGGTGGAGACCTCCGATTGCGAGCGTCACGCCCTGGCCCGCGTAAGCGCCCCCCTTGCCGAGGTCGTTCGTGACCGGCACACTTGCTCCGATCACGTGGTTGTCCTGGAGCGCCGCGATCGTGACTTTCTGGGGAATGAGGTTCTTCTCCGCACGCGCGGCCGCCGGTTGGAGCGCGCGCGCCTCTGCCGGGGATTCGTGCCAGATGCGCTCGAGCCAACGCGTCCCGTCGAACCGGTCGAGCACGGTCGCCCGCCAGTAGAACGGACGGTGGGGCGCACGAATCGTCATCACGATCGTCTGCTTCTTTGGAAAGTGAATGCCGTTGTACTGCGCATCCCAGACATAGCGGACGCTGACGGACTTCTGCGCATGCGTTGAAAAGTCCCAGTGCTGCCAGTCGAGAAACGCGCTCTTCGCAACCGCGGGCGAGCTCGACAACGCAAATGCTCCGGCGATGACAGCACCGGCCGCAACCAGCGCGAGCCGGCTCGGTCGTGCAGTCATGGCAGCGAGAATCGCGAGCGCAACACCGAGGATCGCGATGCCGCGGCCCAGCTCGTTGCCGCCGGAGAGCAGTGTCGCCGGCCAGCCCGCTCCGATGAAGAAGATGAGGACCGCCACGAGCGCGCGGCGCGCAGCGATCGCCAGCGCGACGGCGAGCGTGAAGCCGAAAATCGCCGTGAGGAGAACGGCGTGCATCTGCGGCCGCGCCACGCCGTTGATCGGCAACCGGAAATCGTAGAAGTCGAGGAATCCGCGTGAGAAGCGCGAACTGATCGGGCCGAAGAAGCCGCGGCCACCGGGCCAGATCGAGAGCGGCGAGAGCGAGAAGGCGACCGAGGCTGCCAGCACCGCCGCTACGAGGATGCCAACGAGACGCAACCAGAGCGGCCGCAGCAAGACAGGCGCAATCGCCAGCGCGACGAGGACGACGGGCCGCTCACCGCCGGGTCGCGGTTCCTCGAAGCGCAGCCAGTCGACCGCGATCACGAGCGCAGCCAGGCCGGAGAGCGACACCGTCTTAAGCAAGGGCGGTCCCCACGGCGGGCTCGCCGGAGAGGGACGCTGCAAGATTGTCGCCGGCGCGGATCGCGGCGACTGCGACGCCCGCTGCATCCAGGCGCAACAGGCCTGGTTCCGCACGCCTGGCGGCGCCGTTGAACGTCGCCGCGTCGACGTAGACGACGGAGACGCGCCGGCGCGAGAGCGCACGCTGAACCAGCCGATCGACGAGTGCAGGCTCGAGGCGAGCCGTGACGACCACGAGCTCGAGCGCCCGTGCCGCCGCACCGTCTTCCTCGAGCAAGAGCCTCGATACGGGCGTCTCCCCGGTCGGCTCCACGGCTGCGAGCAACTCGAGCGCGCGGCGCCAGTCCGCCCCGGGTGAATGCACGTGCTGTGTATCTCGGTGCTCGGAATTGACGACGAGGACGGCGCGGCGTCCGCGCCGAACGTACGCATCGAGAATCGAACCCGACGCCCGGACCTGGACTTCGAAGCTCTCACCGACGACGGCCCGCCGATCCGCGTCGAGAACAACGGCGATCTCGTCTCGCGGCGAATCCTCGAGCTCCTTCACCATCAGCTGAGCCCGCCGCGCCGTCGACGGCCAGTGCACCCGGCGCAGCGACTCGCCTTGCTCGTACTCGCGCACGCTGTGAAGCTCGAAGCCGCTGTTCCGGCGGAGCAGCAGGCGCCTCCCGTTCTGCGAGCGCTCGCCGGATTCGGAAAAGAGCGGGCCGAGCTGCACCAGCCGCGGATAGACGAGCAGCGCACCTGGCGCAGGCAACCCGACGACCGAGCACTCGAGACCGAACGGGTCGGCGAGCTCCGCCCGCACGTCGGTGAACTCGTACCGCCCGCGCGGCAGGTTTTCGAGCACGTAGCGGATGCTCAACCGCGAGCCACTGCGTCGCAGAACATGCCGTTGCTCCCCGAGACGGCCGACCTGCTCGACGAGCGTTACACCGGCGGGCATCACGTGTCCGGTTGCAAGCAGCTCGGCGACGACCGGCACGTCATCCCCCTCGACGTGCTCGCGGTCGCCCCAGCCGCGTTGCACCCGGAAGGGACGGTCGGCGAGCCGCACCCAGATCCAACCGACAGCCACGACGAGCAGCAGCCCGGTGGCGACGGGATACAGCGGTTTCGACCCGAACGCCCAGGCGGCCAGGTAGACCCCGAAGCCGAGCGCGAAGATGAACCGGCCGCGCCGCGTGAGCATGGCTAGACCGGGACGGGTGTCTTGTCGAGTGTTTCCTGGACGATCTGCTCGCCCGTCAGACCGGTCGAGCGTGCCTCCGGCGCGAGGATCAGCCGGTGCGCCAGCACGGGTACGGCCACCGCCTTGACGTCGTCGGGCTCGAGGTAGCCGCGCCCGTCGGCGAGCGCGCGCGCCTTGGCGACGCGGAGCATGGCGATTCCCGCCCGTGGGCTCGCGCCGAGATACAACCGGGAGTCACCGCGAGTCGCCCGCAAGAGCGCAACGACGTACCGGTTCAGGCTTTCCTCCACGTAGATCGTCTTCGCTTCCTCGGCGAGAGCGACCGCATCCGCCGCGTCGGCCACGGGCTGCAGGCCCTCGAGCGGCGGATTGCCCGTCTGTTCGGTGAGCATCTTCGCCTCTTCGGCGAGCGGTGGATACCCGATCGCGATCCGCATCGTGAAGCGGTCGAGTTGCGCCTCGGGCAGCGGGTACGTGCCCTCGTACTCGATCGGGTTCTGGGTCGCCATCACCATGAACGGGCGCGTCAGCTCGTTGGTCACGCCGTCGATCGTCACCTGCTGCTCCTGCATGCACTCGAGCAGCGCCGACTGGGTCTTCGGTGAGGCGCGGTTGATCTCGTCGACGAGCAGGAGGTTCGCGAAGACCGGTCCCGGCATGAATTCGAAATCGTTCGAGCGCTGATTAAAGACGTTTACGCCGGTCACGTCGGATGGCAAGAGGTCCGGGGTGAACTGCATGCGGGAGAACGAGACGTCGAGTGAGCGGGCGAGCGCTTTCGCCAGCATCGTCTTCCCCACTCCGGGAAAGTCCTCGAGGATCAGATGGCCCTCGCTGACCAGGCAGAGGACACAGAACCGAAGTGTCTCGTCGGGAGCGTGGACGACGCGGGCAAGGTTGTCGACGATCGCGCGGATCGTTTCCGCCGCGGCCGTCGTCTCCGCTCGCTGGCTATCTGGCTCGCTCACGCAACAGCTCCTCAGCGGTATCTACGATCGCCGACGCGATTTGGTCTTTCGGCGCCTTCGGCACGCGACGCTCACCGTCGGCGCTGACCAGAACGACCTCGTTGTCTTCGGCGTCGAAGCCGATGTCGGCCCGCGAGATGTCGTTGTAGACCACGAGATCGAGCTGCTTGCGTGCGAGCTTCGCCTTCGCTCGGGCGAGTCCCTCATCGCCGGTGTCGGCGGCGAAGCCGACAAGCACCTGCCCGTCCGAACGCCGTTCGCCGAGAGTTCGCAGGACATCGGCGGTCGGCTCGAGCGTCACCTGCCAGGGCCGATCGTCCTTCGAACGTTTTTCCTCGCTGACCTCGGCGGGCCGGTAGTCGGCCACCGCGGCCGCCATCAGGACGACGTCGGCGTCGCTTCGCGCGAGCGCCTCTTCGAGCATCGCGTCGGCGGTCGGGACCTGAATGAGACTGACACCGCCCGGCGCCGGCACAGTCAGGTTCGCGGCGAGCAGCGTCACGTCGGCGCCCCGCCTTCTCGCTTCCTCGGCGAGCGCGACCCCCATGCGTCCCGACGAGCGGTTCCCGAGGAAGCGCACCGCGTCGAGCGGCTCGCGCGTTCCCCCGGCGCTCACGAGGACCTGCTTGCCGGCGAGCGAGTTCGTCTCACCCAGAAGCTCGCGACAGCGCTCGAAGATCTCCGCCGGTTCCGCCATCCGCCCCACGCCCCATTCGCCTTCCGCCGTCTCGCCCTCGTCGGGACCGACGAGCTCGGCGCCTCGCTCACGCACCGTCGCGAGATTCGCCTGCGTCGCCTGGTTCGACCACATGCGGGGATTCATCGCCGGCGCAAGCAACACCGGGCCGCGATGTGCGAGCGCCGCTTCCGTGACCAGGGTGTCGGCGAGCCCGTGCGCGAGCTTCGCCAGCGTGTTCGCGGTCAGCGGTGCGACGACGAGCAGATCGGCTCGCGTGAGGTGCGCGTAGAGATCATCGCCGGGCGGCCGGCGGGCAAGAGCGAAGAAGGTCTCGGCCCGGACGAAACGCTCGGCTCCCGGGGTGACGAGCGGGACGACCTCGTGCCCGGCCTTGACCAGCAGGCGGACGAGCTCGCACGCCTTGTACGCGGCAATCCCACCGGTAACGCCGACAAGGACTCGAGCCATGCCTGAATTCTGCCCTTTTGGCAGAGGTCGCGACCGGCGCGGGGCCCGAGCTACTTGGGGTACTTGTACTTGAGCTTGCCCTCAGCGACTTCCTCGAGGGCCATCGTCAAGTAGTTCTTGGAGCGAGATTCCACCAGGGGCGGCGGTGCCTGGTCGAAGCCAATGCCCTCACCCAGCTGGTGGTGGTAGTCGTTGATCTGGCGGGCTCGCTTGGCAGCGACGATGACAAGCGCGTAGCGCGAGTCGACGTTGTCGAGGAGCTCATCGATGCGGGGATGGATCATGGGCGGCTCATGCTACCTGCGGTCTGGAGTTCCCGACGGACGATTCCGATCAGCTCCTCCGAGGCGCGGTTGACATCGTCGTTGACGATGGCGTAGTTGAACTGGTCCTTTTGAGTCTGCTGGCGACGTGCGAGGTCGAGCCGCACCTGGATTTCCCCCGAGCTCTCGGTGGCCCGCTCCCGCAAACGGCGCTCGAGCTCGGCGAAGGTTGGAGCGTCGACGAAGACCGTCACCACTCCCGGAATCGTCTCCTGCACCCTCAAGGCGCCGTCGGTCTCGAGGTCGAGCAGCGGCACGTGACCGTGCGCCTGAATACGGTCGATCTCGGATCGGAGCGTTCCAGAGCGGGCACCCCACGGCAGGTCGACGTACTCGAGGAACTCTCCATCCTCGACGAGGCGCTCGAACTTCCCGGCACTGATGAACCAGTACTCGCGCCCGTTCTCTTCACCCGGGCGCTGCTCGCGTGTTGTCGCGGAGACGGCAAGCTCGAGCTCGGGCATGCGTTCGAGCAAGATCTTTTCGAGCGTGCCTTTGCCGGCGCCCGAGGTGCCGGTGACGACGAGGACCAGCGATCTACCGGTGGAAGAGGCCAATGAGCTCGGAGCGCTGCCGCTCGGAGAGGCCCCCCACCGTCTTCGACTGACTGATCCGGCACATGTTGAGAAAGCGTGCCGCCTTGACCCGCCCGAACTTCGGGACCGCCATCAACATGTCGAACACCTTCGCGGTCGACACGTATTCCGGAGGGTTGCTGAGGATCTGTTCGATCTGGACACGACCGTCCTTCAGATCTTTCTTCAGCCTCGCACGACGTACACGAATGTCGTTCGCTCGCTTCAGCGCTTCCATGCGTTGGTCGAGTGAGCGAACGGGTGCCTCGGCCTGGGTCTTGGGCGACACCATGAGCGCGGGAGTCTAACAAGCGACCTGCGGCGGTCAAGCGCCAAGGTTTGCGTCCTGAGCAGGTGTTTTAAACCTCAGACGCTCGACCTGCCGTCGAGAGTTGTCCCGACGGACAACGCCTCTTCGTGTGCGACCGCATATGCATCTTCGTATGTCTTCCAACCACGCTCGGTTGCCGCGGCGTGCAGTTCGGCCCGCACGCGGGCCGGCGCATCCGGATCGGCGAAGAGCACGGTGCCGAGTGCGACATGACGTGCGCCCGCAGCGATCAGCTCGAGCGCGTCGAGGCCGGTGCTGACGCCGCCCATGCCGACGATCGGCAATTCCGTCGCGCGGTAGCAGCTCGCCACGGCGGCGAGCGCGATCGGCTTGAGCGCCGGGCCGGAGAGACCACCGTGCCCCGGCGCAAGGACAGGCCGAAGCGTGCGCGCATCCAGAGCGAGCCCGCGAATTGTGTTCACGAGGGAGAGGCCGTCGGCCCCTGCCGACTGCGCGGCGCGTGCGACCTCGGCGATGTCCGGCACCGCCGGCGAGAGCTTCGCCCAGAGCGGCTTGCGCGTCGCGAGCCTTGCTGCGGCGACGATCTGGGCAGCGCTCTCGGCGGGGGCTTCGACGTTTGGACACGACACGTTCAGCTCGATTGCGCCGACGATTTGGTGATCGTCGAGGCGGGAACAGATCTCGGCGTAGTCGTCGATCTCGAAGCCGCCGACCGAGACCCACACGGGCACGCCGAGCTCTTCGAGCCGCGGCAGGTTCCGGGTGACGAACCGGTCGATGCCCGGGTTCGCGAGGCCGATCGAGTTGAGCATGCCGACGTCGGTCTCGGCGATCCGGATCGGGGTGTTGCCCTCACGTGGCAGTGGCGTCACCGTCTTGGTCACGAAGGTGTCGAGGCTGCGCGCCACATCGGGCGCAGTCAGCGCGTCGAGGCAGCCGGAGGCGTTAAGCAGCACAGAGAACCGGCCCTTCGATGCAGAGGCGCCTGAGCTCCCCGTCGATCTCGACCGCGCACCCGTAACAGGCGCCGTAGCCGCAGGCCATCGGCGCCTCCCAGGCGAGCTGGGCATTGGGAGCGAGCGCGCGAACCGCCTCGAGCATCGGCTCGGGCCCGCACGCCAGCACATCCATTCCCGCGGGGATCAACTCGGTGACCAGCGTGGGCTCGATGCAGGCCTGGGCATTGGGGACGAGCTCTGCCGCCTGCGCGTGCCAGTCGGAGCGAAAGCCGAGCACGGCCGGCGGTCGGCCCAATGCTTCCGAGAGGAACGGCAGCGGGGCGATGCCGATCCCGCCCCCCACGAGCAGGGGCCGCTCCGCGTCGAGCTGGAACCCGTTGCCGAGCGGCCCGAACACGTGGACCTGCTCACCGGGCTCCGCCGCGCAGAGTGCATCGGTGCCGGGGCCGATGCCGTCGATGAGAAACGCGAGCTCGCGAGGTGGTGCGAGGCACAGGCTCATCGGGCGCGGCAACAGGCGTCCGGGGGCTTCGACCATGAAGAACTGTCCGGGACGGCCGGGCTCGAGCCCGCCGCGTTCCACCCGCAGCAATGTGTACGGGCCGACGTCTTCGTTCGCGACGACGCTAAGCCGCTCGCGTCTCATGCACGATCCGTTCTTGTAGCTCCTGCAATGACAGTGACTCTTCGCTGCGGGCGTTCGCAATCGCATGCACGGCGGCTGCCGCGCCGGACAGCGTGGTGATGCAGGGAACGCGCGCAACGAGTGCCGCTTCGCGAATCAGGTAGCCGTCGGTCCGAGCCCCGGATCCCTGTGGCGTGTTGATCACGAGGTTGCAGCGGCCGCGCCGGATCAGGTCGACGATCGTCGGGCCGCCGCCTTCTTCGGTGACCTTGCGGACCCGTTCGTGCTCGAGCCCGGCTTGCGTGAGCGTGTCTGCCGTTCCCGCCGTCGCAAGCAGCTTGAAGCCGAGCGCAGCGAGCTGGCGCGCGACCCCCACCGCTGCCGTCTTGTCCGCGTCACGGACCGAGAGGAATGCCGTCCCGGATACAGGCAGGGGCCGCCCCGCAGCGCGTTCCGCTTTCGCGAACGCAGTCGGCAGGTCCGCGGCGCTCGCCATCACCTCGCCGGTCGCACGCATCTCCGGTCCGAGCACGGGATCCGCGCCCGGGAAGCGCGCAAACGGGAGGACGGCCGCCTTCACGGAGACGTGTCCGAGGGACTGTCCCTTGGACAGGGCCAGGTCGGCCAGTCGTGCACCGGCCATGACGCGGCAAGCGATCTGCACGAGGTTCACGCCGGTCGCCTTCGAGGCGAACGGAACGGTGCGCGAGGCACGCGGGTTCGCTTCGAGGACGTAGACCTGGTCGTCGACGAGCGCGAGTTGAACGTTGATCAACCCGATCACGCCCAGGGCCTCGGCGAGCGTCTGCACGATCCGCCGGATCTCGGAATCTTGCGCGGGCGTGAGCGAGGGAGCGGGCAGCACGCACGCGGAGTCGCCCGAGTGCACCCCGGCTTCCTCGACGTGCTGCATGACGGCGCCGACGAATGTCTCCGAGCCGTCCGAGACCGCGTCGACGTCGATCTCGATCGCGCTCTCGACGAAGCGGTCGATGAGGACGGCGCCCTCGATCGTCCCGAGGTCGTCGGCGGAGTAGCAGACACGCATCGCGCGCCCGCCGAGAACGTAGGACGGCCGGATCAGAACGGGGAAGCCGATCCGCTCGGCGATCGCGCGTGCCTCTGCATCGCTCCTTGCGATCCCCCACTCCGGACAGCGGATGCCGAGCCGGTCGAGCAGCGCGCCGAACCGTTCGCGGTCCTCGGCGACGTCGACGGCATCGAAGGGCGTGCCGATGATGCGGTACCCGGCGGCTTCGAGCCCCCGCGCGAGCCTCAGCGGCGTCTGGCCGCCGAACTGGATCGCCACCCCGTCGGGCTGCTCGCGCTCGCAGATCGACAGAACCTCTTCGAGTCCAAGCGGCTCGAAGTAGAGGCGGTCGGAGGTGTCGTAGTCGGTCGACACCGTCTCCGGGTTGCAGTTGACCATGATCGCCTCGTAGCCGAGGGCGCGGAAGCTCTGGGCCGCGTGGACGCAGCAGTAGTCGAACTCGATGCCCTGTCCGATGCGATTCGGGCCGGAGCCGAGGATGACGATCCGCGGCTTCTCGCCGGGCGGGGGCGCCTCGTCGGCCTCGCCCCAGGTGGAGTAGTAGTACGTTGACGCCGCCTCGACCTCGCCGGCGCAGGAGTCGACGCGCCGATAGACGGGCCTCACGTTCCAGGACCGGCGGGTCGCGCGGACGATCTCCTCCGTCTGCCCGCACTTCGCTGCGATGTCCGCGTCTGAAAAGCCCGCCCGCTTCAGCCGCAGGAAATCGTCCGCGACGAGGTTGTAGAGATGGAGCTCGCCGAGCTCCTTCGAGAGCTCTTCATGGAACCAGGGGTGGGCTTCGTCGTCGAGCTGCCACGTCTCGCCGCCGTCGAGCTCGCGCGACCGGCGTGCCTTGCGGAACGCCTCGGCGAACGTGCGGCCGATGCCCATCGCTTCACCGACGGACTTCATCTGCGTGCCAAGTGTCGGGTCGGCCCCGGGGAACTTCTCGAACGCGAACCGCGGGAACTTGACGACGACGTAATCGAGCGTCGGCTCGAAGCTCGCGGGCGTCGTGCCGGTGAGGTCGTTCGGGATCTCGTCGAGGGTGTAGCCGACTGCGAGCTTGGCGGCGACTTTCGCGATCGGATAGCCCGTCGCTTTCGAGGCGAGCGCCGAGGAGCGGGACACGCGTGGGTTCATCTCGATGACGCGCAGCTCGCCGGTGTCGCGCTCGCGCGCGAACTGGATGTTCGACCCGCCGCATTCCACGCCGACGGCGCGAACGACCGCGGCGGCCGCATCACGAAGTTCCTGGTACGCGTGGTCCGAGAGGGTCATCTGAGGCGCGACGGTGACCGAGTCACCGGTGTGGATCCCCATCGGGTCGATGTTCTCGATGGAGCACACGATCACGACGTTGTCGTTGCGGTCGCGGACGACCTCGAGCTCGAACTCGTCCCAGCCACGAACAGACTCTTCGACGAGCACCTGGCCGATCGGGCTCTCCGCAATGCCGATCTCGACCTGACGGTAGAGCTGCTCCGTCGTCTCGACGAAGCCGCCGCCGTGGCCGCCGAGCGTGAATGCCGGTCGGACGACCGCTGGAGTGGCGAGGCCGGCCAACTGGGAGAGCTCCGTGACGATTCGTGAATTGGGGGTGCGCAGCCCAACGGTGCGGACTGCGTCGCGGAAGAGCTCACGGTCTTCTGCGCGCTGGATCACGTCGAGCGGCGCGCCGATCAGCTCGACTCCGAGCTCGTCGAGCACACCTTCGTTGGCGAGCTCCTGCGCGAGATTCAGCGCGGTCTGTCCGCCCATGGTCGGCAGCAGTGCGTCGGGACGCTCGCGCGTGAGCACGTCGGTGACGCCCTCGAGGTCGAGCGGCTCGAGATACGTGCGGTCGGCGAAGCCGGGGTCGGTCATGATCGTCGCCGGATTCGAGTTCACGACGATCGTCCTGAAGCCGTCCTCGCGCAGCACCTTCAGCGCCTGGCAGCCTGCGTAGTCGAACTCGCAAGCCTGTCCGATCACAATGGGACCGGAACCGATGAGGCAGATCGATTCGAGATCAGGCCGCCTCGGCATATGCCACCTCCTCGACCCACTCGCGGATGATCGGCCACGCGTCGTGCGGGCCCGGTCCTGCTTCTGGATGGAACTGCACCGACCGCGCGTGTTCGAGCGGGAAGTCCAGCCCTTCGACCGTTCCGTCGTACAGCGAGACGTGTGTCGCTTCGCGCGCTTCGGAGGGAGCGACCGCGAAGCCGTGGTTCTGGCTCGTCACGAGCACGCGCCCGCTGGCGCGCTCGAGCACCGGGTGGTTCGCGCCGCGGTGTCCGAACGGAAGCTTGTACGTCTCGTGCCCTGCGGCAAGCGCGAGCAGCTGATGGCCGAGGCAGATGCCGAGGATCGGGACGCGGCCGATCAGCTCGCGCACGACGGCAATCTCGTCTGCAAGTGGCTCGGGATCACCGGGGCCGTTCGAAAGCAGTACGCCGTCGAAGCGCAGGAGCTCGTCCACCGTAGCGTCGTGCGGAAAGACGGTGACCGCTGCGCCGGCGCCCGCGAGCCGCCGCAGGATCGAACGCTTGCACCCGTAGTCCACGACAGCGATGCGAGCGCGACCCGCGTCGGAGTACGCGTATGGCTGCGCGGTGGACACGGAGGGTGCGAGCGAGCGGCCGGCCATCGCAGGCTGTGTGCGGGCAACCTCTACTGCCTGCTCGACCGACCCGTCACCGGCGACTGCAACGGCGCGCAGGGCGCCGCTGTCGCGCAGCTTGAGGACGAGCGAGCGCGTGTCGATCCCGCTCAGCGCGACGATGCCGCGTTCGTGGAGCCAGTCCGTCCAGGCCGGCCCGCGCGCCTCGCGCATCAGCACCGCCCGCGCGTGTGCTCGGGTCGATTCGGAGCGACCCTCGGCAACCCCGTAGTTCCCGACCATCGGCGCCGTGAAGCAGACGAGCTGTTCGGCGAAGCTCGGGTCGGTGACGATCTCCTGGTAACCGGTCATGGCGGTGGTGAACACCGCTTCGCCCACCGCAAAGCCGTTGGCCGCGACCGAGTCGCCTCGGAACACCGTGCCGTCCTCCAGTGCGAGGAAGCCTGTCATGCGCTGTACACCAGCCTCCCGGCGGCGATCGTCACGCGCACCCTGCCCTTCACCGCCGCGCCGAGCAGCCACGAGTTCACCGACCTCGAGCGGAACGTCTCCTCGGTGATGCGGTAGCTCGCGTTCAGGTCGAGGACGACGAGGTTCGCGGACGAGCCGACGGCGACTCGCGGCTCGTCGAGCCCGTACGCGCGAGCCGGGCCTGCGGACATCCGCTCGAGCAGCGTCTCGAGCGGCAGGATCCCCGGCTCGACGAGCTGGGTGTACAGCGACGCGAAGGAAGTCTCGAGCCCGGTGACGCCGAACGGCGCCGCCTCGAACGGGACGTCCTTCTCATGGCGCGCGTGCGGCGCGTGGTCGGTGGCGATTGCGGTGATCGTCCCGTCCTTCAGCCCTTCGATCAGCGCCGTGCGGTCCGACTCCGACCGGAGGGGCGGATTCATCTTCAGGTTCGAATCGAGCGTGCGGATCGCCTCGTCCGTCAGGCACAGATGGTGCGGCGTCACCTCGCCCGTCGCCTGCACGCCTTCCGCGCGCGCCCGCCGAAGCGCCTGCACCGACTCCCAGGCGGAGAGATGCAGGAGATGCAGCGGCTGCCGCTCGTAGGCGGCGAGTGCGAGATCGCGCTCGACCATCAGGCTCTCAGCAACCGAGGGATAGCCGGTGAACCCGAGCTCCGCGGAGACCGTCCCTTCGTGCATCTGTCCGTCGCGCGAGAGGGTGCGCTCCTCGCAGTGCAAGGCGATGCGCCGGCCGGTGACCGCGCCGTATTGCAAGGCACGGCGCATGAGCCCCGGCGCGGCGACGGGAACGCCGTCGTCGCTGAACCCGACAGCGCCTGCAGCGGCGAGCTCGCACATCTCCGTCAGCTCGAGGCCGGACTGTCCCTTCGTGATCGCGGCGAGGAAGCCGACCGGAATCGCCGCCTCGACCCGCGCCGTGTCGGCGAGCGAGCCGAGGGTGGCCGCCGAGTCGACGACCGGATCGGTGTTCGGCATCGCGAGGATGGCGCAGTAGCCGCCCGCCGCTGCCGCTGCCGTGCCGGAGGCGATGTTCTCCTCGTCCTCCCTGCCTGGTGTGCGGAGATGGACGTGCGGGTCGACGAACGCGGGAGCGAGCACGAGCCCGGCGGCGTCGATGACGCGATGGGAGTTCGTGTCGAGCTCGGTTCCGAGCGCGGCGATGACGCCGTCGTCGATCCTCACGTCGAGCACCGCGTCGATTCCCTCGGTCGGATCGATGACGCGCGCGCCGCGAACGACGATGCTCTCCTTGGCTCCGTCCCTAGCGAACAGCATTCACGCCACCTCCAGCACTGATTCGGTCTTGACTTCGATCGGGCCGCTCGTGAGCAGGTCGTAGAGGACCGCCATGCGCGTCACGAGACCGGCGCGTACCTGCGTCTCGATCAGCGCGTCCGCGTGGTCGGCGACGCGGGGGTCGATCTCGACGCCGCGGTTCATCGGGCCCGGGTGCATCACCTTCTGCCCGGCGCGCAGCCGCTCCGGTGTCACGCCCCAGCGTGCGGTGTACTCGCGCAGCGACGGCACGTAGTTCGCGCCCTCCTGCATCCGCTCGCGCTGCATGCGCAGGACGTAGACGACGTCGGCGCCACCGATCGCGCTGATGTCGGTGGTCGTCTCGCAGCCCATCGCCTCGATGCCGCGCGGCAGGAGCGCGGGCGGTCCGACGAGCGTGACGTGTGCGCCCATGAGTGCGAGCGCCTGGATCAGCGAGCGCGCGACCCGGGAGTGCAGGACGTCGCCGACGATCGCCACGTGCAGGCCTTCGAGGCGGCCGAGCGACTCGCGCATCGTGTAGAGGTCGAGGAGAGCCTGCGTCGGGTGCTGGTGCTTCCCGTCGCCGGCGTTCACGACGTGCGCCTCGGTCACGCGAGCGACGAGGTCGGGCGCTCCGATCTGCGGGTGGCGGATCACGATCACGTCGGGGTCGTATGCGCCGAGGGTGATCGCGGTGTCCTTCAGCGACTCGCCCTTGTCGACAGAAGAGCCGCTCGACTTGATCGACATCGTGTCGGCGGAAAGCCGCTTCGCCGCCAGCTCGAAGCTCGACGAGGTGCGGGTCGACGATTCGTAGAAGACGTTGATCACGAGGCGGCCCTTGAGCGTCGGGAGCTTTTTCACTTCTCGCTCCATGCTCCGTTCGAAGGTGCGTGCGGTCGCGAGCAGCCGCTCGACGTCGTCACGCGTGACGTCCTTGATCGAGATGAAGTGCCGCCGCGGCGGCGTCGCGGGCGGGCGGAGATCCCCCCGCATGAGGCGGATGTCAGCTGTCATGGCTCTCCTCTTCGGCTGCGGGTACGAGCAGGATGCGGTCGACCTCGTCGACCTCGACGAGCTGCACCTGGATGCGCTCGTCGCGGGACGTCGGCAGGTTCTTCCCGATGTAGTCGGGGCGGATGGGCAGCTCGCGGTGCCCTCGGTCGACGAGCACTGCGAGCTGGATGCGCTCGGGGCGGCCGTAATCGAAGAGCGCCTCGATCGCCGCGCGGATCGTCCTCCCGGTGTAGAGGACGTCGTCGACGAGGACGACCGTCTTGCCTTCGAGCGGGAAGTCGAGCGCCGTCGAACGGACAACGGGCTGTGCGTGCAGCGGCGCGCCGCCTCCGCGAACCTGAACGTCGTCGCGGTAGAAGGTGATGTCGACCGCGCCGATCGCCGGTGCGGCCCCGGCCCGTTCCTCGACGAGACGCCGCAGGCGCTGCGCGATCGGGACACCGCGTGTCTGGATCCCGACGAGTGCGACACGGGAGAGGTCGGGATTCGCCTCGATCAGCTCGTGCGCGATCCGCGAGAGCGTTCGCGCGAGCCCGTCGGCGTCGAGCAGGACCTTTTCGGGAGACGCCACCCCGGCGCTCACGGCGCAGGCAGGGACGACGGTTTACGGCCAGGCAGATTCATATGACTCCTTCCCGGCCTCACTGGACCGGCTTAAAGGGGTTCAGGTCGGGTGGGACTCTAGACGCTCTGCCGGACGGCGCGCCAGAGGCCCGCCCATTGCGCCGCGTCCAGGTCGCGCGGACCGGCGTGACGTGCCAGACCGAGCTCGGCCTCGCACCGCTTGAGCTGCCGCGTGGTCACCACCGACCTCACGCCGCCGCCGTAGCCCCGGCTGAGGAACCGGTCGTACGCGACAGATTCTGCGATTGGAACGAGCGGCCGTGCTCGCCGCACGACCCGCAGCACGGCGGCATCGACCGAAGGCGGTGGGGCGAACACAGAGCGTGGAAGCCGGCGCGCGATCGACAGGTCGAACCATGCTCCCCAGTACGCGCTCAACCGTGTCCCCGGCCACACCGCCGCTCGCTTGGAGGCCAGACCCCAGTCGACGATGACATTTGCGGTCGTAAGCGCCGACCGCGGATCGAGCAAGCGGCGCAGAATCGCGGTCTCTCCGTCGAAAGGCAGGTTCGCGACGACCTTGAACGACTCTCTCGGAAGCGCGACCTCCAATGCGTTTCCTTCGGTCACCGAGACGCTCGGGAGGCGCCGCCGCAGGCCGGCAGCGAGCTCAGGGTCGATCTCGACCGCACACACGCGGGCTTCTCGCTTTGCAAGCGCGGCAGTGAGCGCGCCTGTGCCGGCACCGAGGTCGAGGACGAGATCGCCGCGCTGAATTCCCGCCGCGGCCACGAGCTCGGCTGCGAGCTTGCTACTGCGGAGAAAGTGCTGGCCGCGCCCGCGACGCTGTCGCGGTCGGACGGCCACGGAAGACCACCATGCTCATGACTACCTCCACTCCTACGGTTCGCCGATCACGTCTTCGGGCTCGGTCATCGCCTCGATCGCGTCCTGGGCCTGTTCCACCGATTCCTCCGGGACCAAGATGGTCACGGAGTCGTCCTCCCCATCGCGGATCTCGGCGTCGATGCCGGCGGAGCGCAGGATCTCCTGGATCTCTTCGGCTTCGGTGACGTCTCCTGCGACCGCGACTTTGACCATGCCCGTCATTGTGGCGCCGATGATATGGCCTCGGGCTCACGGCGGTGCAGCGCCCCGCCCTTGACGAGCTCCGCTGTCCCTCGCTCCGCGAACGGCACGTCGATGACGTCGAAATCCTTCGGGACGACAGTCTCGGGAAAGATGTCGCGCGCCTCCCGGGCGATCTCCGGCCCGAAGTAGCGGTTGGACAGATGCGTCAGGGCGAGCAGGCCGACGTTCGCGCGTTGTGCGACGTCCGCGGCCTGGGCCGCCGTCTGGTGCATCGTCTCGCGCGCTCGTTCGCGCTCTTCCTCGGAGAAGGTCGCCTCGGTGACGAGCACGTCTGCTCCCCATACCGCCTCGACGATCGTGTCGGACGGGGCCGTATCGCCGGTGAGCGCCAGCTTGCGACCGGGCCGCGGTTCCCCGAGCACCTGATCCGCCGTGACAGTGCGACCGTCGGCCAGCGTCACGGGCTCTCCTCGCTGGAGCGCCCCGCGTTCGGGGCCGTTCGGAACGCCGAGCGCCTCGGCCCCGCCGACGTCGAACCGTCCGGGGCGCGTGGACTCGATCAGCGACCAGCCGAGCGCCGTGACGCCGTGCGACACGGCAAACGTTGCGAGGCGGTAGCCGTCCCGCTCGAGAACGTCACCCGCCTCGAGCTCGATGAGCTGAACCTCGTACGACAGCTTCCCGACGACGCGCTTGAGCGAGCCCATCAGGTCGGCCAGTCCCCGCGGCCCGTGAAGTACGAGGGGAAGCTCGCGACCCCGTAGGGAGAAGGTCTTCAGCAGACCAGGTAGGCCGAGCACGTGATCGGCGTGGAAGTGGGTAATGAAAATGTCGGGCAGATCGACGAGCCCAACCGACGAACGGAGCAGCTGCCTCTGGGTCCCTTCGGCGCAGTCGAAGAGCAGGCGGTCGCCCCCGCGCCGGACCAGCAGCGCCGCGGGTGCCCGCTGGGCGGTCGGCATCGAGCCTGCGGTGCCCAGGAAGACGAGGTCGAGATCCATCGGTCGATTCTAGGTTTCGCGCCCTCAAGTCATCCCCCGCTCCCGCCGATAGCCCTCCGAGGGGCGAATCACATGGCTTCCAATGCGGCTTCAGAAGTTCTCGGCGGCGGTGCGCTTCGGCGCTCTGTCACGTTGCTGCGCATCTTCTTGCTCGCGAGCGCCGGCATCCTCTTCCTGGGCGCGACGGTCCTCGGCTCCGTCCTGACGAGCTCGCTGCAGCATCAGGCTCTGGACGACACCAGCAGCGGGCTGACCCAGTACGTCGACGGTGTGCTGCGGCCACTACTCGTGCGCGGCAACGAGCTGCACATCTCTCCGCACCTGCCCGCTCAGCTCGAAGCGCAGCTTCGGCGCCAGCCGGACCTGATCACGGTCAAGGTGTGGCGCCCCGACGGCACGCTCGTCTGGACGAACCGCTCGCCCGAGCGAATTGGCAAGCGCTTCTCGGTCGACGGTGACCTCGGCGAGACGATCGAGACCAAGCGCACCAGTGCGGCGATCAGCAAGCTCGGCAGTGAGGAGAACGCCGTCGAGAAATCGCTCGGGCTGACGCATGTCTTCGAGATCTACGCACCGATCTTGAGCGAGAACGGCCGGCGCGCGCTCGGCGCGTACGAGATCTACGCAAAACCCCAGCACACCGAAAGCTTCATCGCGAGCCGTAAGCACGTGATCTGGGCGACTGTGATTGCCGTCTTCGCCTCTCTCTACGCGGCGCTCGGGTTGCTCGTGCGACATGCCTCGGCCACGATGCAACGACAGGGCGTAACGCTCCGCAAGCGTTCGCGTGAGCTCATGGACTCGTATCGGCGGCTCGAGGAGAGCTCGCTGGAGGCGATCGAGAGCCTTAACGCAACGGTGGACGCGAAGGATCCGTACACCGCCGGGCATTCGGCGCGGGTACAGCGCATCGCGCTGGCCGTCGCCGCGGAGCTCGGCTTCGACCGCGAGCAGATGGACGCTGTCAGATTCGGAAGCCTGTTCCACGACATCGGCAAGATCGGCGTCCCGGACACCATCCTCACGAAGCCCGGCAAGCTCGACGACAGCGAGTTCGAGGCGATCAAGCGCCACCCCACCGACGGAGCCGAGATCGTCTCGCACTTCAGTCGTCTGCATGCGACGGTGCCGCTGATTCGTCATCACCACGAGCGGTGGGACGGCAACGGCTATCCCGATCGCCTCGGCGGGACCGACATTCCGCTGGAGGCGTGCGTCGTCGGCCTCGCCGATGCGTGGGACGCGATGACGACAGACCGCCCGTACCGCCCCGCGCTCACGATCGAGGAGGCGACCGAGGAGGTGCGGCGCTGCCGGGGCAATCAGTTCTCGCCGAACGTGGTCGACGCGTTCTTCGCCGCGTTCCGCCGTCAGCCCGTGGTGTTCGAGCCGGATGAGTCGTACGAGGTCGCCGTCAGCGCTTGAGCCGCTTGTAGGCTCGCACGCGTGCAGACCTCCCCGGGTTTGAACATCACCGTCTGGGGTGAGGGCGAGCCGGCGGTCTTCGTGCACGGCAGCTTCGGCTGGGGTGAGGAGACGTGGGCGAAGCAACGGCCGCTCGCCGCCTCCCATCGCTTGCTGCTCGTCGACCGCCGCGGCTTCGGCGGCAGCCCTGCCGACGGTCGTGTCGACTTCGACCGAGACGCGAACGACATCGCCGTGTTGCTCGGTGACGGCGCTCACCTCGTCGGACATTCGTACGGCGGGGTCGTGGCGCTGCTTGCAGCCGGGCTGCGGCCGGAGGCTGTTCGCTCGTTGACGGTGATCGAGCCGCCGGCGTTCGGCGTCGCCCGAGGGAACGTCGTCGTCGAAGCGTTCATCAGCGGTGTGGACGACGCGATGCGCGAGGCCTCCGATCCAAGTGACTACCGCCAACGCTTCCTGCGCAACTTCGGCTTCGACGCGACCCCGCAGAAGCTCGAGGGCCCGGCCTACGAAGCGGCCCGATCATCGTGGCAGGAGCGGAGCCCCGCCGAGGCGGAGATTCCGTTCGCGGCGTTGCGTGGCGTGCGCACGCTGGTGGTGCGCGGCGACTGGACAGCGGCTCCTGCGGCCGCGCGCGCGCGGGCGCGGGTTATCTTCCATGCCGTGTGCGACGTCCTGGAGGAAGAGCTCGACGCGGAGTCGGCGACATTTCCGTCCGCGCACAACCCTCAGCTGCTCGGCAAGCCTTTCAACGAGCGGCTGCTCTCCTTCTGGGGCGCCGAGTGAGCGAGGACGTTCGCGAGCTCATCCGCCGTGAGTCGTCGAGCGCCGAGCACGATGAGATTCGCGAGCTCTGGAAGCGCCACTCGATCGCGGAGGACGAGCGCGACCTGCCCGGGCTGATCTCGACGCTGACTCCCGATTGCGTCTACGAGCTCGCACAGACGGGTCATCGCTGGGAAGGTCATGAAGGCGCGACGCGCTTCTACATGGAGCTGCTCTCGGCCTTCCCGGACATCCACTTCGACCTGACGGACATCGTGATCGGGCCGCAGGGCGTCTGCGAGGAGGCGAACGTCACGGGGACGCACAAGGCCGCATGGCTCGGCGTCCCGCCGTCGGGCGAGAAGCTCGAGTGGAAGGTCGTGATCTTCTTCCCGTGGGATCCCGAGCGGCACCTCTTTCGGGGGGAGAAGGTGTACACGGCTGGGTTGCCGCTGGCCGAGCTTTAGCCCCCGGGTCTCGCGCTTAAGGAAGAACGAGCCGCTGCCCGGGCACGAGGGTCGTCCCGGCCAGATGGTTCCGGTGCTGGAGCTTCCAGATCCCCTCGCGGGGATCCCCCGCGTAGTGGCTTGCGGCAATCGACCACAGGGTGTCGGTCGGCTTGACGACGTAGCTCACGGGCTTGCCCGCGCCCCCGGAGGGGCGGGCGGCCACGCCGACCAGAAGGGCGACGGCCAGGAGCAGGACTGCGAGCCGGGGGAACATGTGTTCGTAGAGTAGCGAACACCTGTTCGTCTTGTCAAGGGCCTTTTCTAGAGGGTCACGAGCTCGGGCATGAGCCGGGTTCCCTGGATCGTCAGGACGATCATGGAATGGGTCGGCGCGGTCCGCCGCTCGGTCGGAGAGCCGGGGTTCAGGACCCAGAGGTGCTGGAAGCGCTCGACCTGCGGCACGTGGGTGTGCCCGTAGACGACGACCTCACAGTCCTCGAAGCGGGCGGCCAGACGCGCCTCGCGGCGCTGGCGCTGGCCCGGGTCGTGGACCATCCCGATCCGCACCCCTCCCACCTCGACGACTCGCTGCCTCGGCAGCGCTTCCTTCAGCGAGGGCTCGTCCATGTTCCCGGCGACGGCCTCGAGCGGCGGCCCGAGCTTTCCGAGCGCATCGTGGAACTGCTGCGAGACGAAGTCGCCGGCATGGAGCAGAAAATCCGCGGACGAGATCAGGCGAACGCACTCGTTCGGCAGCGCACGTGTTCCGCGCGGCAGATGGGTGTCGGAGATGATCGCGACGCGGGTCAGGAAGCGGTGACCGGCTCGGGCTGGGCTCGTCTGGCACGCGGCTCGTTCAGGAACTCGCCCGCACGCCAGACGAGCTCGCCGTCGGCGTAGACCTCGCCGTCCGCGCGCAGGTCGCAGATCAGGTCCCAGTGCAACCCTGACTCGTTCTTGCCACCGAGCTGCTTGAAGCTGGAACCGAGGGCGAAGTGCATCGTGCCACCGATCTTCTCGTCGAAGAGGATGTCTCTCGTGAAGCGGTCGATTTCGTAATTCAGGCCGAACGCCACCTCCCCGAGGATGCGCGCGCCTTCGTCCATGTCGAGCAGCGACTGGAGGAAGTCGTTGCCGTTTCCGGCCTCGGCCTGCACGACGCGGCCGCCTTCGAAGCGCAATCGCACGTCGTCCACTCCGCGTCCCTGGAAGATCGCCGGGAACGAGAAGCGAATCTCGCCTTCGGTCTCGGTCTCGACGGGGCTCGTGAAGATCTCGCCGTCCGGCATGTTGAGCTTGCCGTCCGCGGCGAGCCAGGTGCGGCCGGCGACGTTGAAGCGCAGGTCGGTGTCCGGGCCGACGACACGGAACTCGGTGAACGTGTTCAGCTCGTCGGCACGCTCGTTCAGCTCCTTCGACACCGTGCGCCAGTGGGCAACCGGATCCTCGCCGGCCTGCACGTGGCAGGCGCCGTAGACGAAGTCTTCGTAGGCCGCTAGCGACATCTCGGCGTCCTGTGCGTGTGCGTCCGTCGGGAAGCGCGTGCCCACCCACTTCGCCTTGCCCTCGTCGATCCGTTCCCAGTACCGGTTCGTGAGCTTGCGCCGCGATGCGATCTTCTCGCGTACGCGCCCCGGGTCGGCCTCGCTGAGCGCACGCGTGTTGCGGTCGGCCCAGATCGTCACGATCGCGTCGACGTTCTCCACTTCGAACTGGTCGATCTCGGACACGAACTTCAGCTGCTCCTCCGAGGCCTCGTTCACGGCGATCACGTCGACGCCTTCCACCTCGACACGAAGACGGGGATTGGCACCGGCGTGCAGCGCCGAGCGGTAGAGCTCGCGTAGAAACGGCGCCGCGACGGTGCCGCCGTCGAGTCTCACGATCTGGCCAGGTTGCAACTCGAGCGAGTAATTCACGAGCAGGTCGGCCAGGTTCGCCACGCGCGGGTCAGTCATGTCATTTCTTATATCGCATTCCGCCGGAGCTGAAGAGCGGCCAAATCGGACGTGTCCTAGTCAGCGTTCTAGCCGCGGAAGAGGCGGGTCAGCGTGGTCGTGCGCTCCGGATTGGACTCGGCCCGCAGCGTCACGGTGAGGCGGTAGGAGCCGTGCTGCAGGCGCGGGAGCTTGAAGAGAAGGTCGCGGGCCGCTTCGCCCTGGCCCGACGCGCCGGTCAGCTTGCGCGTGCTTTTCGTGCGCGTGATCTTCACGTCGTAGGAGAACCCTTCGTCTGCGCGCACGAGGAACGATCGCGGCAGAGTCTTGAACGTTGCTCCCGCTCCGACGACGGTTTCAGTGTGATGCCACTGGACGGCGTTTCCATGACAGCCCTGGTTGGCCATGATCGCGTTCTTCACGACACCGAACGATGCGCGCCGCGTCCCGTCGGGGAGCACAACACCGCTTTGCCACGCCGGCAGGCTCGTCTCGTCGACGGCATGGAAGAAGTTCAGTAGCGCGACGTTCGGATCGCACGCCATCATCGCGATCAGCTGTCCGTAGTAGTTGCCTTGCGTCGCCTCGTCGATCGCGGGGACGTTCTCGCTCCCCGTGTAGAGCGACGCCTTGTCCGGCGCGATCTTTGCCTGGTACCCGACCTCGTCGACGTAGATCTGCACGTACGGCCCCGGGCCTGTGTCACCGGACTCGCGGAAGAGCGGCTGGCCGGTTCCGTGGAACGCGTCCCACCACGCCTGCTTGAACCGGTCGAGGTTCGCGCAGCCGATCTTCGGCCACGCGTACCCGACCGTCGGTGCGTCGGTGTTCAGGTTCGGATAACAATGGATCGAGATCTCGTCGGCGATCGGCTTCGTCCGCCCGCTGGCGCGGTACGCCTCGCCGACCTCCTCGAGGAAGCGAATCGGCGAATGCGAGACGTTGCTGGAAGCTTCGAAGTCGTCGTTGCCACGCGGTGAGAGGCCGAAGCCGATCACGGTGATCTTCGGATCGACTGCCTTCACGGCGTCGTAGCACGCGGCCATCGCCTGCTCCTGCACGTAGCCCGAGATCCCCTTGCCGGCATCGTCGAACTGCGGCTGGTGGAAGCGCGGCTGGTTGCCCTCGTTCAGGCAGATGACCTTGCGAACGTAGGGATAGCGCTGCACGACTCTCGCCGCGTACTGCGCGAAGAGCTGGACGCCGTTCGGCGTGTCGACGAGCGAGCGGGCCTTCTGCGGATAGATCGCGAAGATCACCTCGATGCCGTGACGCATCGCCATCGGGAGCGCCCGGTCGAAGAACGCCTGGTCGACGATCGTGTTCGGCTGGCTCGGATCCCAGAAGACGGCCATCCGGTTCTCGGTCATCCCGAGGTCGGTGAGCATGTGAAAGAACCCGGCCCCGCCGTCCTCGGCGTACTTGCCCGCGTCGTCCGCCACCCCGAAGGTGGTGCTGGACGCAGCTCCCGCCAGGCTCAAAGCCGCGCAGGCGCACGCCAGGACCGCAGTGATCCGCCACATGCTCCTTTCTTCGGCAGATCAGGCGGTCTGTTTGAGCACTGCATCGAGGAGTCTTTCGGCCCCGAAGCGGACGGGATCGTCCGCCGGCAGGCCGGTTTCCTCCTCCGCAGCCGCGATCGCAGCCCGTGCCTCGTCCTCGGAGACCGTGGACGTGTTCAGCGCGATCGCCACGACGCGCGCGGGCCGAAGCCTCAGCGACATCCGCTCGTGCAGGTCGACGAGCTCAGCGAGGCTCGGGATCGGCGACTCGGTCTCGTCGCCCTCGACCACCGTCCTTCCCACCTCGTGGCAGAGCACATACAGGTGCGGCGCGCTGCCGTGGATGAGCCCGAGCGTGACGCCCGAGTAGACCGGATGAAGGATCGCGCCCTGTCCCTCGACCCACAGCAGGTCGCCGCGCTTGCCGCCCTCGACGACGAGCCGCTCGGCAGCGCCGGCGAGGAAGTCTGAGACGACGGCGTCGACCGCGATGCCCCACCCCGCGATCGCGATTCCGGTCTGGCCCGTCGGGACGAACACCGACTTCAGACCTCGCTTGCGCGCCGCCAGGTCGAGCTCGAGGATCGCCGTCATCTTTCCGATCGCGCAGTCGGAGCCGACGGCGAGCACGATCGTCGCGTCGACGTCGAGATTCTCTCCCGTCGCGGTGCTGAGATCGGCCGGCGGCTCGCGCAGGTCGCGCAGCTCGACACCGTGCCGGTCCGCGAGCTCCTGCAGTCCCGGAATGTCGTGCAGGCGGACATGAAGCCCGTTCTCGACGTCGAGACCCTGCTCGACGCAGCTCTTCAGCAGCGCCTGCCAGTCACCGGGGAAATGTCCGCCCTGCGTGACGACGCCGACGAGCGCAGTGTTCGGTTCGAAGCGGAGCGCCTCCTCGACCGTGCCGACGATCGGCACGCCGTCCTCCACCTCCCCGGCCCGTTTCGAGTCGAGCAGCGCCACGACGTCGTCGCGGCGATAGCGCAGCACGCCCCGCGCGGTCTTCGCGTAGTGGGGGTCGTGCGAGAACTCTTCAGCGAGGATCAGATAGCGCTTCTCGCTCACGCGGGAACCCTACTTCCGGCCAGCGGCCTCGAGGACCTCGTGCGCACGCTCCGTGAGCAGCTCGTCGGCGGTCTCGCCCCAGTCGACCGCCTCGACGTTGCTTCCCTTCGAGCCGGGACGTTTCCACCATTTGCCCTCCGTTCGCCACGTCCCGTCGGCTCGCCGTCGCGACTCGACGAGGTCGAGTGCCGCGGCAGTGCGCGAATCGCCGAGCCCGACGCTGCGCGCCAGCGTCACGAGCCCGACGAGAACGTCGTAGTGCCAGTACGGCGGAAAGCGCAGGTTCAAGACGGCGGGATGCGCCGGCACGCCGGTCCTGTGCGACTGGTAGACGTGGTGAGCGAGGATGAAGTCCGCGGCGGTCTCCGCCGCCCGCCGAGCACGATCGTCACCCACCGCGCGAGCGTACGCAGCGAGGCCGAGGATCGGCCCCCACGTCTCGTTGAAGGACGAGTGCTGCGCGGCGGGACGCCGGTCACAGTTCCAGCCTCCGTCGGGCCACTGGCTCGCCACGAGGGACTCGGCCAACACGTCAAGTCGCGGATCGGCGACGCCGAGCCGGCAGCTCACGTAGAGCGCGAGACCGTCCTGCGAGGCGCACCGCCGCACTCGTCCGTCGAGCTCGGGGAACGAGCGCAGTCGCCGTGGATTCGCCAGCCAGCCGAGCACGCTCTCCACGTCGCGGTCCGTTTCCTGATTGCGTGCGACGTCGAGCTCGACGAGCGCGGCCAGGCGCCAGAACGCGCCACGCCACTTTCCGTACGGATGGACGCCGTAGTCCCGGGAGAGATCCGCTACGAGCTGCTCACGCACGCGCCGCGGCAGCTACACCGAGGCCGGCCTCTTCGGACGGCCATTGCACACCCTCGCTGAAGTCGATCCCGGGCCACGGATCCTCGGCGATCAGCAGGTTGCCGTCGAGGTCGACGTGATTGCAGAGGCTTGCGATCTGCGTGGCAGCGGAGATCCCGAGCCCGGACTCGACCATGCAGCCGAGCATCACGCCGAGCCCGAGCGCTTTCGCCGCATGCGCCATGCGCACCGCTTCACGGATGCCGCCCGACTTTGCGAGCTTGATGTTGATCCCGTGCGCGCGCCCCGCACACGCTGCGACGTCGGCAAGCCGGTGACAGTCCTCGTCCACATAGATCGGGATCGGTGAGGCCGCCTTCAGCTTCGGGCCGTGAGGGTCTCCTGCCGGGAGCGGCTGCTCGCAGTACTCGACGCCGAGTGCCGCGAGCTGCGGCAGCGCGTCGAGCGCCTCGTCGTAGGACCAGTACTCGTTGACGTCGACCTGCAACGGCGCATGCGTCACCTCGCGCACCGCGCGCACGCGGTCGACGTCGAGACCGTCGCGCGCACCGAGCTTCAGCTTCAGGCGGGTGAAGTCGACCGCCTTCGCGGCGCGGCTCGCCATGTCGTCGGGATCGCCGAGCCAGATCGTCCACGACGTCGGCGGCCCTTCACGGCGGAGCCCGAGCAGCCGCCACACCGGCACGTCGAGCAATTTCCCCTGCAGGTCGTGGAGCGCCCCGTCGATCGCTGCGCGCGCAGCCCATTCGCAGGGCGCCAGGCGTGCCTCGATCTCGTCGAGCGCGAACGGATCGTCGCCGAGCGCCTCGGCATGCTCCTCGACATAGGCAAGCGCGGACTCCGCGCTCTCCTCGTAGCGCTCGATCGGCGCGCCCTCCCCGTAGCCGGAGACGTCGCCGTGGCGAATCTCGACCTGCACCACCTCAGCGATGTCGGTCGAGTCGCGGGCGATCACGAACGTCTCGGCGAGCTCCAACCGAGCGATGCGGCCAGTGATGTTCACCTGCCGAACCCTAGTGCACGAGCCCTTGGAAACGACCGCGGCTAGACTGGCTGTCCCGCGCCTGTAGCTCAGGGGATAGAGCGTGCGCCTCCGGAGCGCAAGGTCGCAGGTTCGATTCCTGCCAGGCGCATCGCCGACCGAAGTCCGGCTCGGCTACGCCGAGCCATGATGACTTCGTTCGGCCTCTCGTTCGACCGGAGAGCGTTTGCGGCGAACGCCGGCTGAGCCGGCATTCGCGGCGGTGGGTTTAGCTCAGGCGGTAGGGGACGCTCGTGAGGATGACTCTTGGTTCGAACAACAGGAGTCTCTTGATGTACAGGGCTCGCTGGTTATGGAGGAGGCGCTGCGGGCCGCTGAAGATGAGCTCTGGCATGATCACGACGACCACTGCCTCTGGGTCGGCGGTGATTCGCCGGAGATGGCGAAGCAACGGGTCGCCCAGGTCACGGAACGGCGCCTCTTCGATCTCGAGTGGCACCGCGGGCGCGAGCTGGAGCCAGTCCTCTCGCAAGCGCTCCGCCTCCTCCGTATCGAATGCGAAGTACACCGCGCGTGTGTCGTCCAATCCGAGTGTGCCCGCGTAGTTGACGGCACGGAGCGAGGCCGCATGTGCTCCCGACACGAGAATCCGGCACGCCACCGTGGTAGGCGGCCGGACGATTCCGTTCCGCTCGAGCACGGGAACGTCCGTGATCACAACGCCCGGCTCGCGGAGCAGCCGCAGCTTGAGCGAAAACTGCGTCCGCCGCGCGAGCGCCGCCCAGAGCGAGCGGCGCCGGAAGAGCTCCGGGATCACCACCGTGACGAAGCTCGACTCGCCGCGCGGCAGCGCCCAGAGATAGTCGATCACGGCATCGACGCGGCCGGACGCCGACGGCAGCACTTCGAGATCGGGTTGCAGATCCGTGAGCTCGCGGAACCTCGGGCGGATCCCTGAATCCGTGCCGCGGCCCGGTACGTGGATGGCGCGAAAGCGGCGCCCCGCGATCCGGCGCGCGTAGGAGAGCGCTTCGCTGAGGGACGGATCCTCGGACTCGACGTAGAGAACAACCTCATTCGTCGCCGGCGGGGCGGCAGCGACCGCAGCCACTCCTGCGAACAAACGGCGTTCGACCTTCCCGTAGTGACGCCGCACGGCGTAGAAGCCGAGGACGAGCAGCGGAATCGCCACCGTGACGGCCCAGGCGCCGGCGAGGAACTTCGTCTGGATGACAAGCACGGCCACGACAAAGGTCGCGGTCGCACCCAGGCCGTTCACGATTGCGCTGCGGCGGAACCCTGGATCGCGGCGGCGGAGCCAGTACTTGACCATTCCCGCCTGCGACAGCGTGAACGCGGTGAACACACCGATGACGTACAGGTGGATCAGCGCCAGGACGTTCGCGTTGAATGCCCAGATCAGGAGTGCGGCGACTCCGGAGAGAACGACGATGCCGTTCGAGTAGACGAGCCGGTCGCCGAGGTTGATGAACTGCCGCGGGAAGAAACGGTCGCGGGCCAACACCGCGCCGAGCCGGGGAAATCCCTGGTACGACGTGTTCGCGGCAAGGACGAGGATGCCGAACGTCAAGCCCTGGACGGCGTAGTAGAGAAACGACGTCCACGAGGACGCCGGGAACGTCCCGCGCGCGATTTCCGAGATGACCGACACCGACGAGCTCGGGCGGGCGTGCATATGAACGGCGAGATACGAGACGCCGAGGAACAACGAGATCGCCATGAGCCCCATCGCGAGCAGCGTCTTCGCCGCGTTGCGTCCCTGCGGCGGCTTGAAGGCGTTCACGCCGTTCGAGATCGCTTCGACCCCGGTGAGGGCCGCCGCACCGGACGAGAACGCACGGAGGAGCACGAGAATCCCGACAGCGCCCGCCCCCGAGACGAGCGGGTCCGGCACGTGAGCCTGCGCACACGCACCCGTCGCGCACTTGCCGATCCCGGTGGCAATCATGACGTACATGACGGCGACGAACGCGTAGGTCGGGACCGCGAACAGGATGCCGGACTCGCGAACTCCTCGCAGATTCACGACCGTGAGCAACAGGACGAAGAGCAACGAGAGCCCAACGCGGTGCGGCGCGAGCGACGGAACGGCGGACGTCAGTGCGAAGACGCCGGCGGTGACGGAGACCGCGACCGTGAGGATGTAGTCGACGAGGAGCGCCGCCGCGGCAACGAGGCTCGGAAGTGTTCCCAGGTTCTCCTTGGCGACCACGTACGCGCCGCCGCTCGTCTCGTACGCCCTGACGGTCTGCATGTACGACAGGACGACGATCGCGAGCACCGCCGCGATCGCGGCCGAGATCGGGAGAACGAGATGCGCCGAGGCGAGAGACGCAGCGACCAGGACGGCGAGCGCCGCCTCGGTGGCATAGGCGACGGAAGACAGCGGATCGGACGCGAAGATCGGTAGCGCGAGCTTCTTCGAGAGGAGCGTCTCGTGCATCTCCCCGGTCCCTCGCGGCTTGCCGATCACGACCCGCTTCAAGGAGTCGAGGCGCTCACCCCGCTGCGGCGGAGCCGCCTCCTCTTCGGTCGTATCGATCACGTTCGTCGCTGCCTGTCCTCGCCTTGAACCTAGCGGCGGGCGAACCGCAAACAGAGCGTCGGCTCGAATCTCAAGGACTTCTTAAGCCACCCGGACGGCAAGCTCAGTCGCAGGCGTAACCTTCATGCAGATTCCCATGCGCGTCAGATCAGCTCTCCTGAGCCTCGTCTCGGTCACAGTCGTGACCGGAGCGATCTACGCGCTTCGACCGGTCGCGCCGGTGCTCAGCCTCGGAGTGCTCTACCTGTTCGCGGTGCTCCCCGCGGCGGCCCTCCTCGGCCTTCGCTATGCCGTTGGCGTTTCGGTCGTCAGCATGCTCACGTTCAACTTTCTCTTCCTTGCACCGAGGCATACCTTCCGGCTCGCAGACTCCGAGAACTGGGTCGCGTTGGCGGTGTATCTCGTGACGGCGGTCAGCGTCAGCGAGCTAGCCGCCCGCGCCCGCCGTCGTGCAGGCGAAGCCGAGAAGCTCGCACGGGAGGCAAGCGAGGCCGCAGCCTTGCGGAGGAGCGATGCGGCGAAGACCGCCGTGCTCCGCTCGGTGAGCCACGACCTCCGGTCTCCGATCACGGCGATCATGACCGCGAGCGACGTGCTCGAAAGCTCGCGCGAGGACCTCTCGCCCGACGAGCGGGAGGAGCTCCACGCCGCCATTCGCCTCCAGGCTCAGCGGCTCAACCGTTTCGTCTCGAACATGCTCGACGTGTCGCGCCTCGAGGCGGGCGCAGCCCTGCCCGCGCCCGAGCTCTGGACCGTCGACGGGCTGATCGCACGGGCACTCGAGGCGATCGGGCCGGAGAACGAACGCGTGGACGCCGTGCTTCCCGACGAGTCGCCGCCCGTTCGCGTCGACGCGGCTCAGCTCGAGCACGTCTTCGTCAACCTGCTCGAGAACGCGCTCAAGTTCTCGTCGCCCCAAGATCGCATCGAGTTGCGAGCCGCACGAGAGAACGGCGAGGTGGTCGTGCGGATCACCGACCACGGGCCGGGCATACCTGCCCAGGAACGAGAGTGGCTCTTCGAGCCGTTCGCCCGGGGAGCGAACGGAGACAGCGGCTCGGGAACCGGCCTCGGGCTCGCGATCGCACGCGGATTCACGCAGTTGAACGGCGGCCGCCTCTGGATCGAGACAGGCGCGAACAACGGGACGACGTTCGCGCTCGCCTTACCAGTGGCCGACGTCCCGAGCATCGCAGCGACATGAGTAACGGACGCATCCTCGTCGTCGACGACGAGCCCCAGATCCTTCGGGCCGTCCAGATGAAGCTTCGCGGCGCAGGCTACGCTGTCGACACCGCGGCGACGGCGGCCGAGGCACTGATGAAAGCCGGGATGCGTCCACCTGCCGCGATCATCCTCGACGTGCTCCTCCCCGACGGTCGCGGCACCGATGTCTGCCGGGAGCTCAGAGCCTGGTACCGCGCGCCGATCGTCGTCCTCTCTGCGGTGGGCGAGGAAAAGGACAAGATCGAGGCTCTCGACGCCGGCGCCGACGACTACGTCACAAAACCGTTCAGCGGCGAGGAATTGCTGGCGCGGCTTCGCGCGGTGCTTCGCCGGGCGGCACCCTCGTCGGACCGGCTGATCACGATCGGGGACCTCGTCGTCGACCTCGAGAAGCGGCTCGTGACGATCGGCGACCGCCCTGTCGCGCTGACTCCGATCGAGTACGACCTGCTCCGCGTCCTCGCGCAAAACGAGGGAAAGCTGCTCACCCACCCCACACTCCTGCGCGAAGTGTGGGGCCCTGCGTTCCAGGAGGAATCGAACTACCTGCACGTGCACGTTTCGCATCTTCGGCGCAAGATCGAGCCCGATCCCGCACGGCCGCGTTACCTCCTGAATCAGGCAGGCGTGGGTTACCGAATCGTCGACCCGAACGAGGCGATGCTGTCTTAGCGACTTCTTAAGGCCCGCGCGCCGAGGCTTAAGGGGCGCTTAGGGCGACGCGGTCTACGGTCGAACGGTGGCCGGCGAGCTGAGCTATCGACGGGTGCTCGTCCCGATCGCGGACAACCCTGAATCGGAAAAGGCGATGGATGTCGCGTGCCGACTCGTCACGCCGCGAGGCGGCCTCGTCATCGCCGTGGCGGTCGTAAAGGTGCCGGCGCTTCTACCCCTGGACGCTCGGATGGACGAAGCGGAGGAGCACGCGCACCGGTTACTGCAGCGAGCCGCGGCGGTTGCCGATTCGTACGGTGCCGGCATTTCGACCCGCCGGGTGCGCGACCGGGACGCCGCGGGCGGGATCCTCGCGCAGGCGGCGCTCAGCTCGTGCGAGCTGATCGTGCTGGGTGCCCCGCGCAAGCGTCAGTCGACGCGTGCCACGCTGCTCTTCGGCAGCACGGTCGAGCACGTCCTGAAGCGCGCCGCCTGCCGCGTGATGCTCATCGGGGCGGCCCCGATCGAGGTCTACGCCGTCAACGCCGCCGCCTAGTCCCGCGCGGGCGACCGTTAGGCTCGCGCGGTGCGGGCCTACCTCCGGAGCTTGAACCCTCAGCTGCCGCGCGACGTCTGGATTCTTCAGGCGGGCGGGCTCGCGAACATGTTCGGGAACGGCGTCATCGGGCCGTTCCTGATCATCTACCTGCACAACGTGCGCGGCATCTCGCTCGGCATCGCCGGGCTCGTCGTCGCCACGGGCTCGCTCGCGGCCTTCGCGTCCGGCTTCGTCGGCGGTGCGCTCTCCGACCGGTTCGGGCCTCGCGTCGTGCTGAGCGGCGCGTTGTTCCTGGCGGCGGTTGCCTTCTCGCTCTTTCCGCTCATCCGCGAAACGTGGCACGCGTTCGCGCTGAACCTGCTCGTCGGTGTCGCGACGGGATCGTTCTGGCCGAGCCAGTCGACGCTGCTCAGCTCGTTGACGCCGCCCGCGCGCCGTCACGCTGCCTTCGCGCAGCAGAGGATGACGATGAACGTCGGATTCGCTCTCGGCGCGCTCGTGGCCGGCGCGATCGCCCGCACCGCACACCCGAGCACGTTCACGCTGCTCTTCCTGCTCAACGCGGTCACGTTTCTCGTGTTCGCCGGCGTGCTGCAGCTCCTACCCTCGCCGCGACATCGCGAGGAGCACCGCGACCCGGGGCGCTACGCAGACGTCGTCCGCAATCGCGTCTTCCTGTCCTACATCGTCCTGAACGTCATCTTCATCGGCGCGGGCATCGCGGTGATGAGCGAGCTGCTGCCGCCGTTCGCGAAGAACACGGCGCATGTCAGCGAGCTCGGGATCGGCCTGATCTGGTTCGTGTTCTCGGCGGGAGTCGCGATCGGACAGCTGCCGGTCGTGAAGCTCGTCGAAGGCAAGCGGCGGCTGCGCGGACTCGCCCTGATGGGGATCATCTGGGCCGGCGCACTGCTCGGCGTCATGGCCGGCGGCGCCTGGTTCACCGGAACGCACGCAGCGATCGTCTTCGGCATCGCCGTCGGTGTCTTCGCACTGGCCGAGTGCCTCCATGGGGCGATCTACGCCCCACTCGTCGTCGATCTCGCGGAGCCGCAGCTGCTCGGCCGCTACATGGCCTTCTCGAGCTCGACCTGGCAGATCGGGTTCTTCGTCGGCCCGGCGGTCGGCGGCTTCGTCCTGCAGCACAAGCCGCTCGCGCTCTGGCCCGCGGCCGCGGCGATCTGCGTCGGCGCCGCCGCGTACGCCCTGGCGCTGGAACGCCGGATCCCGCGAGAGCTCCACCTCACGCCCCGCGTCGAATCCGTCGCAGGCGTCCCGGGTACCATGGCGAACATGGCGCTAGCGACCGACGATCCCCTCAGTACCAATGCCCAGCCTTCCCCGCATCCGGCGGACGAGGCCTCGCGGGTTCGCCGAGGCGGTCGTCCCGCGCCCGGAACCCCACGTCGCTGAGCTCAGCGCCAACGGCCTCACCTGGATCCACCTCGACCCGCCGATCGACCCGGAGTCGGTCAACACGCTCCGGGAGCGCTTCGGCTGGCATCCACTCGACGTCGAAGACGTCCTTTCGAAGCGCCAGCGGCCGAAGATCGACGACTACGCCGACGAGGGCTACCTCTTCGGGATCCTCCACTTCCCGGCGTACGACAAGAACGTCCAGCGGCTGAACGCAGGCGAGCTCGACTTCTTCCTCGGCCCGGATTACCTCGTCACGATCTCGAACGTCGAGCTGCTCCCGGTCACGCGCCTGTTCAACCGCGTGCAGGAGGACGAGCGGTTCCGGGAGCAGCTCTTCAGCAAAGGGTCGGGCCGGTTGCTCTACGAAGTGCTCGACGACCTCTTCGACTACTGCTTCCCGATCCTCGACAAGATCGCCTACAAGCTCGACTCGATCGAGGATGACATCGAGGACCGCCGTTCCGAGGAGATCGTCACCGACATCTCGAAGGCGAAGCAGGAGATCATCTCCTACCGCAAGATCATCAAGCCGCAGCGCCCTGCGTTGCGCCTCCTTGAGCGTCGCATCGAGCGCTTCCTACCGGAGAACCTCGAGCTCTACTTCGACGACCTCGTCGACGCCTCGGAACGCATCTGGGACCTGCTCGACAACTACAAGGAAGTCGTCGAGGCGCTCGAGAGCACGAACGAGTCGGTGATCTCGCACCGCCAGAACGACGTGTTGCGCATCCTGACGGTCTTCTCCGTCATCCTGCTGCCGCTCACGCTCATCTCCGGCATCTTCGGAATGAACGTGCTCTTTCCCGGCGAGCACACGCATGCCGCGTTCTGGGCCATCGTCGGCCTGATGGTCAGCGTGATCATCGGGATGATCGGCTTCTTCAAGTACAAGCGCTGGCTCTAGGCCGCTGGATACTCGATCGCGCCGAGCCCGAGCCACGACGTCAGGTCCTCCAGTTCGGCCCGCACGGCCTTGGTGATGGTGCGTGTGAACCTCACGTCCTCGTGGATCGCGTGAACGCGCAGCACCGAGGCCTTCGGATCGACGATCGCGTCGAGCTTGCCGATCAGCTGGTCGTGGTGCAGCACGGGAAGGGCGAAGTAACCCCACCGACGCTTGTCCTTGGGCTTGTACATCTCCAGGTAGTACTCGAAATCGAAGAGGTCCTGGGCTCGGGTGCGGTCGTGGACCAGACGGTCGAACGGCGACAGCAGAGCTGTACGCCCTTCGAACGGCTGGCCGATCGCGGCTGCATCGACGACCCATGTGCCAGTTGTTCCCTCGACCTCCGCCGGCTCTCCCTCGACCTCCTCGAATTGCCGCTCCCCGGCAACGCCGACCACCTTCGGCCGCGCGATCCCGAGCGCGCGCATTCGTCGTGCTGCCATCAGCCGGCGGCTCTCTACCAGGGGGACGACTTCCGCCACTTCCGGGTAGACACGCTCGGCAAGGTCCCAGATACGTTGCCGCCCCTTGCGCCGGGTGGTTGCCACCTCGCCGCGTGCAGACAGGAACTCGAGCATCTGGGTGACATTGCGGTTGCCGGTCCACCCCGTCGACTTCCACGCCACGGCGCTGGTGTCCGGTATGTCGCGTGACAGCAAAGGCCCGGATTTCCTCAACAGCTCGAGCACGTCCTTGCGGAAGGCGTCGTTGGCCTCCAACCAGCGGGCGGCACCCGGACCGGGTACGGCGACCTGGCCGCTCCCCTCGTCGGCGAACGGCCAGGCGGCCATCTGGGCCCGCTGTAGCGCGAGGTCGGCGGTCGGACGAATGATCGCGCGGACCTCGTACAAGGTCCGGTCTCTCTCCAACGCAGCGGTCAGGTCCGCCGGGCGGTATGACTCGCCAAGCCGGCTCCAGGCAACGAGGTCCGCACTGGGCGCGATCGCGGCTGTCGGGTCGAGCTGCAGGAACGTCAGATGCTCGACGGTCGTGAGCAGATCTGTTGGCCGCTGCGCATCCAGCAGCTGTGCGCGAATCGCGATGCGCCGGGCTTGAGCCTTGGTCAGCTGGTGCACGGACGGAAGCCTAGGCAAGGACGGATGACGGTAGAAGCGCCGGTCTTGGCCTCAGAGCGTCGAACGGAATTCGGCGAAGTTCGCGTAGTAGTCCGCGACGCTCATGCCGAATGCTTGCTTGAACGCGTCCGGCCACGCCGCCCCCGCGCCGAGTGCGCGGTAGTAGGCGGCCACCGACGCCAGACCGCCGGGCGCTGTCTTGGCTAGGTGGTCGACCGACAGCGCGAACAGCGAGTACACGTTCGGGATCCCCGTCTGGCTCAACCGCTCGAGCTGGTTCAGCGGCGTGCCGATCCGTTTTGTGATCGCGATCTGATTGTTCAGAACGGCCGAGTAGCTCAGCAGCAGCCGGTCGTCGGCCACGCGGTACGCGATCATTTCCGGGACGCCTTCGTCGAGCCACACAGGCCCGGTCGGGCGAACCTGGTCGAACGGAGTCGAGCCGGCGTTGTTCAGGTGATCCGTCTGGTACTGGAGGGCGTGGAACAACTCGTGCGCGATGATCTTCTGGACGTCGCCCGCGCCGGCCTGCCAGGACGAGGCGCCCCAGTAGAGGAAGACGGCGCCGGGACCACCTTGCGCAGCAGAGTTGCCGGAGCTATAGAACGCCGCGGTGCCCGAAATACAGTCACCGCCGTAGCCGTAGAAGCCACACTGCTGAGTTGCGAGCCAGTTGGCATCGGTCGAGGCGAAGATGGTGACCTTGGCGATCGACAGGCCGACGAGCCGTGCTTCGTCCTCTCCGGCGAAGGCGATGTCACCCTCGATCAGTTGCTGGCTTGCGGCAGACATCCCGGGCCCGAAGGTGAAGGTCTCGTTCGGTGACGGCGCGGGGTTGCGGTCGATCGGCGGCGGAACCGGCGTGTCGTCGCAAGCCGCTCGGGCACGCAAGGCCTTCAACTTCGCCTGCTGCTTCTTGACGAACGCCGCCCTGAGCTTCGGGCTCTTGTGCGCCTTGAAATAACGTGCGCGGTCCTTCGGCACCTGTTTGGCATAGCGGGCGGCTGCGGACTGGTACTGCGACTTCTCGGCACTCGTGCAGGTGGCGTTCCCCGCAGCGGCCGCCGCGCTGCCGCCGACGGCAAGCAGCAAGCCGACGAGGAGAGCCGTGAGGGCGCCTGCCCGACTCATCAATGGAAACCTAGGCCATCTCAACGGAGCCGTCGAGCCGGATTGCGGCTTGCGGACTTCCCGCAAGGGAGACGTGCCGCTCGCGGATGCTCGGATTCCGCGGGTCGCCGAAGGTGCGACTAGATGGCACTGCCAGCGACTTACGAGCCGATCGAGCGACCTCACAGCAAGAAGACGAGCAGGGTTGCGATGACAGACGAGGCCATTCGCCTCGCCGATGCGGTCGTGCGCGCGATCTATCGCAGGGAGCCGGTTCTCGAAGAGCGTCCGGTGCGACGCGGCTCCCTCGTTCGAGTGGTCTAGCACTTCGGCCCAGCGCCGACCTTAGGTGCATGTCCGGGTCGTACGGACGCAGGGGTCTTGCTCTGCTGGTCGTCGTCGTTGCCGCGCTCGCGGCCGGCCGCGCAACGCCTGCTGCGCACCAGACTGCGCTCAAGCGGCTCAGCGCCGCCGGGCTCGGGGCAGGGAGCGGCCGTGTTCATTCGCACCTGCTCACTCGCACCACGCGGCGGCTCGCTTCGTTCCCCTCGACGGCCTGGGGCGGCGCGTACACGACGAAGACCGGTGAAAGTGTCACCATTTACTCGTCGAGCGCCTATCCGGTCGACGACGCCACCAACCAGGCCGCAGCCGACTACCTGGACAGCCTCGTGCACGGGCCCGAGCTGTCGCAGGTGCGGATCTACTTCGCCCCCGCAGACGAGGTCGGCGTCCTCTGCGGGTCCACGGACGCCGATGGGTGCTACTCGCCGGCGACCGGCGAGATCGTCTCGATCGGAGAGGACTCGCAGTGGAGCACGGTCGAGGAGGTCGTCACGCACGAGTACGGTCACCACATCGCAGCACACCGGCTCAATGCGCCGTGGCCGGCGGTCGCATGGGGCACGAAGCGCTGGGCCACCTACGAGGGCGTCTGCGCCAAACAAGCCGGAGGCCGTGCGTTCCCCGGCGATGAGGGCGACCACTACTCTCAGAATCCCGGCGAGGCGTTCGCCGAGTCATTCCTGCACCTGAACGAGGTCAAGCTCGGGGTCGCCGAGACGCCGTGGGGCTACGACCCGATGTTCGCGCCCGACGCCAAAGCCCTCGCTGCGCTCGAGCAGGATGTCGTCGCTCCGTGGACGGGCTACTCACTCCAGCACTGGAACGGGCGCTTTAGCCGCCGCGGCCAGCTCGGGACCGCTCTCCTGCGAACACCGCTCGACGGAGTCGTCGCCCTCCAGTTGCAGGGGCCGCGCGGCTCGTCGATTCGTTTGACCGGCGCGCTGCACCCGAGGCGATCGTCGCAGACCCTCGTCAGCGGGCTCGTCTGCGGGCAACGGTCGGTGGCTGCCCGGGTGACCGGCGGCCGGGCCGGGCGCTTCCAGGTCGCTGCCGCCACGCCGTAGCGCGGGAGGAATCCGGACCGCGCACCCGAAGTCGTGAGCCGAACGTTCTACTCACGACATGCTCACACTCCAGGCGATCCTCCTCACCTCCTGCTTGCTCCTCGTCCTCGGGATGGTCGGATCGCTGCTCTTCCTCGCAACGCTTCGCGCGCGCCTCGAGCCGGTCCCCGTGGCGCTCTCGGTCGAGTCGGACCACCAGCTCTAGACTCGTCGGAGTGAAGGAGCTATGGGCGCCCTGGCGCCTCGAGTACATCAAGTCCGCGGACGAAGAGACCGGCTGCGTCTTCTGCGCCGCCGTCGAAGGCGATGACGAAGAACGTCTTGTCGTGAAGAGAGGCGTCAAGGCGATCGTCCTCCTGAACAAGTTCCCCTACTCGTCGGGCCACTTCATGGTGGCGCCCTCGCGGCATCTCGGTGAGTACGGGGAGCTCGACGAGGACGAGGTGCTCGAGCTCCACGCCCTGGCTGCGGCCGGCATGCGGGCCCTCGCCGGGCTCTACGCGCCGCAGGGCTACAACCTCGGCTGGAATCTCGGCCGCGTGGCAGGCGCCGGGATCGTCGACCACGTTCATCTGCACGTGGTGCCGCGCTGGGGAGGCGACACGAACTTCATGCCCGTGCTGGCCGACGTGAAGGTTCTGCCTGAGCATCTCGCCGATACCCGGGCTCGCCTCAGCGCGGGCTGGCCGGACTAGGCGGCTACGCCGGCCCCGTACTTGGCGTGCAGGTACGCGAGGTACGGCTTCGCGTCGATACGCGCGCCGGTTGCATGCTCGAGCGTTTCCTGCGGCGAGAACTTCGCGCCCTGGGCGTGAATGTTCTCACCGAGCCAGCCGCGAAGAGCGCCGAACTCGCCCCGCTCGATCTGCTCTTCTAGATCGGGAACGTCCTCGAGCACCTTCTCCCAGATCTGCACCGACATGACCGTGCCGAGCAGGTACGTGGAGAAGTAGCCGATCAGGCCGGAGGCCCAGTGCGTGTCCTGCAGGACGCCGCGGGCATCGTCGGGCACGTCGACGCCGAGGTACTCCTTCATGCGCTCGTTCCACACCTGCGGGAGATCGCGCAGCTCGACGCGGCCGTTCACGATGTCCTGCTCGAGCTCGAAGCGAAGGATGATGTGCATCCCGTACGTGACCTCGTCCGCCTTGATCCTGATCAGCGACGGTTGCACGCGGTTGATCCCGGCCACGAAGCGGTCGAGGTCCACCCCGCCGAGCTGATCGGGGAACGCGTCCTGGACGCGCGGATAGAAGAAGCGCCAGAACTGCGGGCTACGGCCGACGAGGTTCTCCCAGAGCCGGCTCTGCGACTCGTGGATCCCCAGCGAGCAGGAGCTGCCCGTCGGGAGCCGCTCGAGGTGGCGCGGCAGCTGATGCGAGTAGAGGCCGTGCCCGTACTCGTGCATCGTCGAGAAGAACGACTTCATCGTCGTGGGGTCGTAGTGCGTCGTGATGCGGATGTCGTCGACGCCGGCGCCGGACGCGAACGGATGCTCGGTGGGATCGAGGCGCCAGGTGTCGGGCCGGAAGCCGAAGAGCGACACGACCTCCTTGTCGACGCGTTCCTGCCGGTCGATCGGGAAGTTTCCCTGGAGGAACGAATCGTCGACGTCGGCGTCCTTCAGCTCCGCGATCAGCGGCACGAGCTCCGCCTTGAGCTCGGCGAAGATCTCGCGCACCTCGGCAGTCGTCGTGTACGGCTCGAAGTCGTCGAGCAGGATGTCGTAGGGCTCGTCGACGTTGTCGAAGCAGTCGACGTACCGGCGCCGCAGCTCGACGTTGCGCTCCAGCACCGGCAGGAAGAGCTCGAAGTTCGACTCGGCACGCGCCTTGACCCAGACCGGCCGCGCCTGCGCCGATGCGCGCGTCATCTCCGTTCGCAGCTCCGTCGGCACGCGCACTGCTTTCTCGTACTGGCGGCGCGTGACCCGGATCAGCGATGCGTCGTCCGACTCGCGGTCGAGTGACTCTTCCAGCGGCCGGAGCTCGTCGAGCAGACGACCGGTCTCGTCGTCGATCAGAAGCTCGTGGGACAAGCCGCGCAGCGTTGCCAGGTGCTCGGCGCGGTGATCGGATCCGGCGGGCGGCATCATCGTCTGCTGGTCCCAGCCGAGGACTCTGCTGATGCGCTCGAGGTCGCTGATCCGTCCGAGGCGCTCCTGCAGCTTGCCGAGTGCGTCACTCACCGCCGGGCACCTTATCGACGCGGGCCAGTAACTCGTCGAAGGCTCGTTCGAGCCGTTCGAGACGCGCTTCGAGCGTGCCGACGCGGTCGTCGTCCTGGGGTGCCGCTGCACCCGGTCTCTCGGTTGACGCCGCCTCCCCCTCGCTCTCGCCGCCGAGCAATTGCGCCCACCGCTCCTCCTTCTGACCGGGCCTCCGTTCGAGGCGAACCACGAGCTCGCGGCCGCTTAAACCGTCGAGCGTCTCGGCCACCTCGCCGGTCGAGCCGAAGCTGTGCAGCCGTTCGGCCCGTTGCTTGAGCTCACCGAGCGTCTGTGGCCCACGCAGCATCAGGACGGCGAGCAGCGAGATCTCCTCGTTCGAAAGCGTGAGCGCTTCATCGAGCAAGTGGCGGTACTTGAGCGCGCGGCTGCCGGCGCTGCTCGCGAACCGCGTCCAACCACGATGCGCCATCCGGTCGAGCGCCGCCTTGATCTCACGTTCTTCGTAGGCAACGACCGGCTCGCGGTTCGTCGCCTGATTGCATGCAAGCCGCAGCGAGTTCAGCGAGAGCGGATACGCGTCAGGTGTCGTGCGCTGCTTCTCGATCAAGCAACCGAGAACTCGGATCTCTACGGCATCGGGGTCCACGAAAAAGAGCGGACGACGAGATTCGAACTCGCGACCCTCAGCTTGGGAAGCTGATGCTCTACCAACTGAGCTACGTCCGCACTGACGGCATTTTAGCCTGCCGCACGAGGCGCGCTAGTCGACGATGACGACCGGCGTGCCGATGTCCACGTGATGGAACACCCACTCGGCGTCCGGGATGTGCATGCGGATGCAGCCGTGCGAGGCCGAGTAGCCGATCGACGCGTCGTCCGGCGTCCCGTGGATGCCCACTCCGGGTGAGGAGAGGCCCATCCAACGTGTGCCGAGCGGATTGCCGGGGCCGGGTGGGATCGGCTTCTCGCCCTTCGCCCACGCCGAATCCGGCGGCAGCCACCACGGGTTCAGCTGCATGTCGACGATGCTGAAGGTGCCGGTCGGTGTCGGATACACGGCCTGCCCGGTCGCGACGCCGAACGTCCGCACGAGCTTCGCGCCTGTGTAGTAGCGGAGCTGGTTCGCGCCGCGGCGGATCACGATCACCGGACCGAAGTTCGCGACGGTTCGAGCGGGCGCGACCGCCCTCGCGGCAACTCGCACACGATGCAGCTGCGGCGACTGGAGCGCACGCACGATCCGCTGAACCGTCAGAGCGCGGAGAACCTGCACACCCGGTTTCTCCGGCTTGAACTGCGGCCGCAGGCCCTTGAGACCCGTGAGCTCGGCATCTTCCGCGGGCACGGAGACCCGCTTGTCGAGATCGGACACGAACTGACGCACCGCTTGCACGTCCAGCTGGGGAACGAGCGGCACATCCGTACCGGGTCGCGCCCCGAACGCCGCGCCGACGCCGTCGGCGATCATGACGCGGGCTCCGAAGCGCGCGGGCAGGAGCCGCCAGCTCCGGTCGCCGTAGACGAGGTGCACCGGCCGTGCAAACGCCGGCCTCAGCGCGGCCTGCGCCTGCTCGTTCGACATGCCCCCGACCGGAATCCCGGCCACCGTGACGCGAGGGGCGATCAGAACCGGCGGCGCAGCGTCGCCACGGAGCGCGGGAGCAAGAGCCGCGACGACGAGCACCATGAGAGCGAGACGGCGGATCACGTGGACGGAATCGTACTCACGTTCGCAGCCCGGAGAAAGGCCCCCCACAGGCTTCTTACAAACGCGAAGACGGAGGGGCGAGCGCCGCAGCGTCGCCCCTCCAAATGGGAGAGCTTAGGGGATACTTCGCCCGGTACCAAGACCAGGGAGGGAGCGGGATATGGACATTCAGGAGCTACACGGGATCGCCGAGTCGATCGTCGCCGACGGGAAAGGGATTCTTGCCGCCGACGAGAGCGACTCGACCATCAAGAAGCGGTTCGACTCGATCGGCGTCGAGTCCACCGAGGAGACGCGCCGCGCGTACCGAGAGCTGCTCTTCACGACCGAGGGAGTGGAGAAGTTCATAGGCGGAGTCATCCTCTTCGACGAGACGATCAGGCAGAAGACCGCCGACGGCACACCGTTTCCCGAGCTCCTCCGCTCGAAGGGCGTCGTCCCCGGAATCAAGGTCGACACGGGCGCCAAGCCGCTCGCCCTTGCTGAGGGAGAGACCGTCACCGAAGGGCTCGACGGACTTCGCGACCGTCTCGCGGAGTATCACCAGCTCGGGGCACGCTTCGCCAAGTGGCGCGCAACGATCACGATCGGCAAGGACATCCCCAGCGAGTACTGCATCTGGACGAATGCACACGCCCTTGCGCGCTACGCCGCGCTTTGCCAGGAAGCTGGTCTCGTCCCGATCGTCGAGCCCGAGGTCCTGATGGACGGCGATCATTCGCTCGAGCGCAGCTTCGAAGTGACCTCCCGAACGTTGCACGCGGTCTTCACCGAGCTGCGTGACCAGCGAATCCAGCCCGAGGGCATTCTGCTGAAACCGAACATGGTGCTGCCTGGTTACGACGGCGCTGCCCAGGCATCCGACGAGGAGATCGCGCACGAGACGATTCGGTGCTTCATGCGGCACGTTCCCGCAGCGGTGCCCGGCATCGTCTTTCTCTCAGGCGGGCAGTCGGAAGAAGAGGCGACGCGCCGGCTGAATGCGATGAACGCCATGGGCCCGCATCCCTGGAAGCTGTCGTTCTCGTACGGTCGCGCGCTGCAGGCGGCGACCCTCAAGGCCTGGGGCGGCCACGACGAAAACGTCGATGCGGCTCAGCGTGCCTACCGCCACCGCGCCAAGATGAACAGCCTCGCGCAGCTGGGCAAATACTCGCCGGAGCTGGAGCAGGAGGCGGTGCCCGCCTAGAGGGCTACCGGTACTCGCGGCCGGTCAGGGCCTCGAGCTTGTCGAGCAGGTGCGTCGCCTCGATTCGTCGCGACGTACCGGAACGCGATCGCATCACGATCGAATCCGTGACCGCGCCGTTCGGGAGATAGCGCACGCCGCGAAGCAGCGAACCCGTCGTGACGCCGGTCGCCGCGACGAACACGTCCTCGCCTGCCACGAGGTCGTTCGTCATCAGCACCCGCTCGGGATCGAGCCCGGCGTCGACGAGCCGGCGGCGCTCGTCGTCGTCGCGCGGCCAGAGCTTTCCCTGGATGCCGCCGCCGACGCATTTCAGCGCAGCAGCCGAGATCACTCCCTCCGGCGTGCCGCCGATGCCGTAGAGCATGTCGACGCCGGTCCCGATCTGCGCGGCGGCGATCGCCGGCGCGACGTCACCGTCGCGGATGAGCGACACCTTCGCCCCGGCGTCGCGCAACTCGCCGATCAACTCGTCGTGGCGGTCGCGTTCCAGCACGACCACGGCGATCTCGCGAGTCGACACGCCTTTCGCCTTCGCAACCGCGTTGACGTTCTCCGTCGGCGAGGCGTTGATGTCGATCACGTCGATGCCCTGCGGTCCGACGGCGATCTTCTCCATGTACACGGCTGCACCCGGAAAGAACATCGAGCCGCGCTCAGCGACGGCCATGACGGCGATCGCGTTCGGCTGCCCGAGCGCGGTGAGCCGAGTGCCTTCGAGCGGGTCGACGGCGACGTCGACCTGCGGACCGGTTCCGTCCCCGACAGGCTCTCCATTGAAGAGCATCGGCGCCTCGTCCTTCTCCCCCTCGCCGATCACGACGACGCCGGCCATCGAGACCGAGTCGAGCATCGCCCGCATCGCGTCGACCGCGGCCTGGTCGGCTGCGATCTTGTCGCCGCGGCCGACCCAACGCCCCGCGCCCATCGCGGCTGCTTCGGTGACGCGAACGAGCTCGAGCGCGAGATTTCGGTCGGGCGGTCTGGCGCTCATGACGAGTCCGGGACCCTACATCCGTTCCGGCGCTTCGACGCCGATCAGGTCGAGCGCCCTCGCGATGACGTTCTGGGTCGCGCGGGACAGGGTCAGCCGGAACGCCTCCGTCTCGGATCCGACGACGCGGTGCTCGTGATAGAAGCGGTGGAAGTCGTCCGCCACGCGGATGGCGTAGATCGGGATCGCGTGCGGCGCGCGGCGCTCGGCCGCCTCGGCGGCGACGACCGGAAACTCCAGGAGCCGCTTGATCAGATCCCGCTCCTCACGTGCCAGCTCCGCCGGAGCATCCCCGCGCGCATCGCCTTCGGCATTGCGCAGGATTCCCGCGATGCGCGCGTGCGCGTACTGGACGTAGTAGACGGGGTTCTTCTGCGAACGTTCGGCCGCGAGGTCGACGTCGATGTCGATCGGCTGGTCGTGCCCGCGTGAGACGAGATACCAGCGCGCGGCGTCGAGGCCGATCTTCTCGACGAGCTCGTGCAGGAACACGACGTCGCCTCGGCGTTTGGAGATCTTCTTCGTCTCGCCGCCTTCGACGATGTGCACGAGCTGGTAGATCAGGACCTCGACGCGTTCCGGGTCGTACCCGAGCATCGCGGCTGCGGCCTTCAATCGCCCGACGTAGCCGTGGTGATCGGCGCCGAGCACGTAGATCGCGCGGTCGAACCCGCGCTCGAGCTTGTCGCGCACGTACGCGACATCCGCGGCGAAATAGAGGTACGACCCGTCGGAGGACCGCACCAGCGGGCGGTCCTTGTCGTCGCCGTAGCTGCTCGTTCGCGCCCAGATCGTCCCTTCGGCTTCATAGGTATCGAGCGTTGGCAGCACGTCGGGCACTCCCTTTTCGATCTCGCCCTGATGGCGCCACGTGTCCACGTGAATCCGGAACTCCGCGACCTCGCGGCGGATCTCCTCGAGCATGTGCTGGACGGGATCGACGCGCAGCCCGGCGAGCTCGTTGATGTACTCGCCCTGGTAGCCGCCTTCCGGCGGCTCCTCCCCACGCCGGCGCGCCTCGACGGACGCGCGGAACAGATCGACCTGGCGGCCGGTGTCGTTGAAGTAGTACTCGCGCTCGACCTCGTTGCCCGCGAACGCGAGCACGCGCGCGACCGAGTCGCCGTAGGCGCCGTTTCGCGCCGAGCCGACTGTGAGCGGCCCCGCGGGGTTCGCCGAGATCAACTCCACCTGGATCTTTTGCCGCTCGTCCGGATCGCCGGCTCCGTACTCCGCGTCGATCTCCCCGAGCGCAGCGGCGAGCCAGGCGTTCGTCACCCAGAGATTGAGGAAGCCCGGGCCTGCCACCTCCGCCCGCTCGATCTCGTCGAGCTGCGCAGCCTGCTCCGCCAGGTCGGCAGCCAGCTCGCGCGGCGGGCGCTTGTGTTGCGGGGCGGTGCGGAGCGCGACGTTCGTCGCGTAGTCGCCGTGGGCCGGATCGCCCGGGCGCTCGAGCTCGACCGGCGCGCCTGCGAGCTCGCCGAGCCGCGCCGCGAGCCGCGAGACCGCATTACCCGACGCGTGAGAGGAGCGAGCCATGCCCAGTAGTATCGTTGGGACGTGGACGACGAGGCTCAAGAGCGACAGCTCAACATCCACCTGGATCCCGAGCAGATGGCGGGGGCCTACGCAAACTTCGCGAACGTCACCTTTTCTCCGTACGAGTTCACGCTGACGTTCGCCCGCATCGACCACGAGATCGAAGACGGCGACGTCCCGGGCGTGGTCGTCTCGCGCGTCAACATGTCGCATCAGTTCTTTCAGGAGCTGTTGGTGGCGATGCAGGACTCGCTCTCGAAGTGGTCGACACAGGAAGGCATCCGAAACCTTCCCGAAGCGCCGCCCCGCACCGACCCTGATTAGCGTTTCAGCCGAGCGAACGCGTCGGCCTGCTCCACTCGCGTGAGCGGAGGCGGATGGTCGTCGAGGAACACGTGCACCCAGCCGGGGGGGCTCGGGTCCTGCAGGTCGGTGACGACGAATTCCTTGAACACGCCCTTCGCGGATTGGGGATCCTGCGTTCCCTGCAGGCCGACCCAGTCGGCCTCGGCCTCGTAGCGCCGTGAGACGGCGTTCGTCAGCGGCGACAGGGCCAGCTGCAGCGCCGTGAGGGTCAGCAGTGCCAACGCGATCGTGCCCGGGCTGAGCAACCCACCACGGCGACGGGTCACGAAGGCGACTGCGGCGAAGAGCGGCAGGCCGATCAGCCCGCCCCACGCGAGCCCTTTCCAGAGGTGGAGACGCGCGTGGTGGGCGAGCTCGTGCCCGATTACGAAGCGAACCTCGCGCGTGCTGAAGCGGCCGTCGAGCATCGTGTCCCAGATGAAGACGGTCTTGCTCGGGCCGAGGCCGATTGCGTAGGCGTTCGCGGCGGTCGTCCGGTTGTGCACCGGCTCGACTCGGATCGTGGGCTTGCCCGCATGCTCGCGTGCCTCGAGCCGGCCGATCGCGGACTTCAGCTCGGCCGATCGAAGTGGATGCGTGCCGATTCGGCTCGTGTACGGCAGCACGAACTGGAACACGAAGCCGAGGGCGAGTAGCACGACGCCGCCGGCGAGCCACCAGTGCGTCTGGAAGCGCTTCGCGAACAGTAAGAGGATCGCGAGTAGGACGACGGTGCCGAGCGTCGTCGCGAGCAGGTCCTCCCAGGGGGAGAAGACGATCGTCGCCCAGCTCTCCCGCGAGATCCCGTGCCTTCGTTGCCACCACGCGGATGCGAAGCCGAAGGGAAGCGCCACGCCCCAGACCACGGTGGTGACGACGATCCCGGTGACGATCCCGGTGTTCACGCGACCCAGCCCGAGCGAACGGGCGAGCGCCGGCCCGCGCCGCACCATTACGACGAGCGCGGCCAGCGCCGCAATGGTTCCGAACAGCCAGTCGTAGACGAGAAAGCGCTCGTAGTGCTCGCCCGCACGTGTCGCCGCTGCGCCGAAGACCGTGTTGGGATCGAGCGCCGGCAGCCGCAGGTCGTTCGGGATCTTCGTCCGCCAGAGTGCCGCGCCGGCGAACGCCCAGACGAGGGCCGCGACGGCTAAGGTCGCGACTCTGCCGATGCGGGTCGCAGTCATATCCGACGTCCACGCTAACTATCACGCGCTCGAGGCCGTGCTCGAAGAAATCGACGCCGAGGGAGTGGACGCCCTCTGGTGTCTCGGTGACACGGTTGGCTACGGGCCCCTGCCGAACGAGTGCTGCGATGTCGTGCGGGCGCGAGCTGCCCCCTGCCTCGTCGGCAATCACGACCTCGTTGTTCTCGGCGAGCTCGACGTGGACGACTTCAACGGCGATGCCGCCGCCGCTGCGATCTGGACAGCCGAGGTGCTGACATCGCAGTCGCGCTCGTTTCTCGAAGGGCTGAGCCCGTCCGGCCGGGCCGAGGGAGCAGAGCTCTTTCATGCGAGCGCACGCGATCCGGTCTGGGAATACGTCCTGACCGACGAGGCTGCGAGAGGGACCTTCGAGCTCACACAGGCTCCGCTGATCCTCGTTGGACACAGCCACGTGGCGCTCGCCCTCATCGACGCGGGTGATCGCGTCACCGGCGGCGTCGCCCCGGCCGGGACCGAGGTACCGCTCGAAGGCCGCCTCTTACTGAATCCGGGCTCGGTCGGGCAGCCGCGCGACGGCGATCCTCGAGCGGCCTGGCTGCTGCTGGATTTCGAAATGAGGTTTGCTGCGTTCCGCCGGGTCCCATATTCAGTTGAGCGAACGCAGGACGAGATGGGTGAGCGCGGCCTTCCGGACGCGCTGGCCGCTCGACTGACGCGAGGCGAGTAATCGACACAAAGGGGGCACAATGGCGGAGTTGACCAACCTCGAGACGAAGCTCGGCGAGGTGCTCGGTCTGGCGATGGCCGCACAAGGCGCGACCGAGAAGGTAAGCAAGCTCGACGACCTGGACCAGGAGCTCGTGCGGGGTCTCGAGCGGATGCACGGTGAGGCGAAGGAGGCGGAGGAGCGCGCAACCAAGGTTGCGGAGAACTTCGAAGGCAAGAAGACCGCCATCCTCGACGAGGCCCGCGAGGTGAAGAAGAAGGCGACCGAGATGATGCAGGACTACCTCGACGCCGAGTCGGACGGGCTCGACGGCTTCGAGTTCCTCACGATGGCCGAGGCTGGTGAGGTCGGGCACTGGGAGATCCTGAAGACGCTCAACGAGCGGGCCGGAGACAAGAGCGTGAAAGAGCTCGTCGACTGGGGCATCCCGATCCAGGAGCGCCACCTCGAGCTGGTCCGGCAGGGTTCCCTCAAGCTTGCAGCGGAGGAAGACCCGAACGAAACGTCGTAGCGCGGGCGCGGCCCTGTTGGCCGCGCTCGCACTGGCAGGCTGCGGGGGCGGCTCGGAGCACCGGGCCGCGCCGCCGCCGAAGCTCCCACCCACTCTCGGCTCCGACCTTGCCGCGCAGAGCGACCGGGTGGCGCGGGCGCTCGACGCCGGCGACGGCTGCGGCGCAGCGGCTCTCGCGAAGGAGCTCCAACAACAGACGATCGCGGCGATCAACGCGCATCGTGTTCCTGCTCCATTCCAGGAGGACCTGGCAGCGTCCGTCACCGACCTTGTCTCCCGGATCGTGTGCGTCCCTGTCCAGCAGCCTCAGGATCGTGGCAAGCACAAAGGCAAGGACAAGAAGAAGCACAAAGGCAAGAGGGACGATTGAGCGAGACGCTTGCCGAGGGTCGCTACCGCATCGAGCGCACGCTCGGCCGCGGCGGTATGGCCGTGGTCTTCCTCGCCTACGACGAGGAGCTGCAGCGCCGCGTCGCAGTCAAGGTGCTGGCGGAGCATCTGCTCAGCGACTCGACCTTTCGCGCGCGCTTTCTGCAGGAGTCTCGACTGGCAAGCCGTCTCGCGCATCCAAACGTCGTCCGGGTGTACGACGCAGGCGACGCGGACGGCAAGCCCTTCATCGTCATGGAGTACGTGTCAGGCGACACACTCGCTGACCGCGGCAAGATCGCACCTGATGCTGCAGTCGCACTTGCGCTGCAAGCGTGCGCAGGACTTCAGCACGCGCACGATGCCGGGCTGATCCACCGTGACGTGAAGCCGGCGAACCTGCTCGTGCGCGAGGACGACGTCCTCAAGATCGCCGACTTCGGCATTGCGCGCGCCGTCGAGCAGACCCGCCTCACGCAGCATGGAACCGTGCTGGGAACGGCTGCGTATCTCTCGCCCGAGCAGACCGCCGGCGAGGAGGTCACCGCCGCCGCAGACGTGTATTCGCTCGGCGCGGTCGTCTACGAGCTGCTGACGGGCCGCCCGCCGTACACGTTCTCGTCCTTGCCGGAGCTCGCCGAGCAGCAATCCGCCGGGTTGATCACTCCCGTCTGCGATCTGGAGCCAGCTGTACCACCCGGTGTCGAGGCCGCGGTCATGCACGCGCTCGCACGCGACCCGCTCTTCAGGCCCGGCTCCGCCTCCGAGCTCGCGGACGAGCTCGCCACGACGACCGCGCTTCGACCCGAGCCGCTGCTCGCGACCGCGCTCACCGAGTCACTCCAGTCCCGCAGGTACGAGAGCCTGCCGGGTGGGAGCGCGTGGCTGTGGATCGCAGGTGCGGCCGCGGTCGCACTGGTCGCCGTGATCCTTGGAGTCCTCCGGCTCGGCGAGGGCGGCGGCGGCTCGAAGACGCCGACGGTTCCGGTCGGAATCTCGGCGCCCGCGCGCGGGGCGACGCCCGCTGCAGGGGCACGAAACCTCAGCGCGTGGCTACGCCGGCACTCGCGCTGACTACGAAGCGGCGCGCTCGGCGTCGGAGGGTTTCTCCTCGCCGAAGGTGATGCCCTCACGGGCCATCGAAAGCTGCACGTCTTCACGCGCCTTGTAGATCCGCCACTTGACGGTTGCCAGCGTGATCTCGAGCGAGTCGGCGATCTCCGTGTAGGACAGCCCGACCACGTCACGGAGCAGCAGCGCCATCTTGAGGTCGACGTTGAGTCCCTCGACGGCGCGCCAGACGGCGTCGATCGCCTCCATCCGCTCCATCGGCGCATCGACGACTTCGAGCGGCGGTACGTCCTCGAGCGCCAGGACCGCACGCGGCCTGCGCTCGGATGCGCGCAGCTCGTCGAGAACTCGGTTCTTCGTCACCTGGAACAGCCAGGTCGTGAACTTCGACCGCAGCGAGAAGCGCGGCAGTCCCTGGAACACCCGGAGGAAGACCTCTTGTGTCAGGTCCTCAGCGAGCGAACGGTCGCCGACGAGGCGCAGGACGTAATTGAAGACAGGCACCTGATAGGCACGGACGATGAGCGAGAACGCTCGCTCGTCGCCTTTCTGTGCCTTCCGCAGGACGCCAAAGTCTGGTTGCTGAAGTGACAAAAGGTTCCGGAGTATAGCCCGGATTAGGCCGGACTCGTTAGCGGTTTACCGGTCATCTGTAAAGGTTGTTCGAAACCCAAAAACCCCAGCACAGTGGGCACTAAATCGGACAGCTCGCCGGTGTCTGCAAGGGTCACTTCGGGGTCTGTAACGATCAGGGGCACGGGGTTCGTCGTATGGGCTGTATGGGGGCTTGCACCGTCTGGCTCGAGCATCTTTTCGGCATTCCCATGATCGGCGGTGATCAGGACGACACCGCCCTTGCGAGCGACTGCGTCGACGATTTCGCCCAGGCACTCGTCTGCGATTTCGACGGCTTTCACCGTGGCGGGGATGGATCCCGTGTGGCCGACCATGTCGGGGTTGGCGAGGTTGATCACGGCGAACCCGTAGTCACCTCGATCGAGCTCTCTCACGAACTTCCCGGTTGCCTCGTGCGCCGACATCTCCGGCTTGTGGTCGTAGCTCGGAACGTCACGGGGCGACGGGACGAGCACCCGGGTCTCTCCCGCCCATTCGTTCTCACGGCCGCCGTTGAAGAAGTAGGTGACGTGAGCGTACTTCTCGGTCTCTGCGACGTGGAGCTGGCGCACTCCGTGGTCGGAGAGGACCTCGGCGAGCGTCTCCTGCACCTGCTGCTCGGGGAAGGCGATCGGCACGTCGAGGTCGGAGCGGTACTGCGTCATCGTGGTGATATCGACACCTGACTCGATGAGCTTCATGCTCAATTGGCGGGCTCTGTCGGGTCGGAAGTTGAAGAAGATCGCCGTGTCCGTCTCCGGCCGAAGCCGCGGGCGGTCTGTGACGACGATCGGCTCGATGAACTCATCGGTGATTCCGCGTTCGTAGCTACTCCGGACGGCCGCGATCGGATCGTCCGCCGGCTCACCCTCGCCCTTGAGGATTGCGTCGAGCGCGCGCTGCGTCCGCTCCCAGTGCTGGTCGCGGTCCATCGCGTAGTAGCGGCCGGTGACCGTCGAGATCCGGTCGACCGGTAGCTCCGCCAGATCGTTCACCGCCGCATGAGGTGAGACGTCACGGCCGTCGGCGAAGGCGTGAATCCAGGTCTTCTCGGGAGCGAAGCGCAGCAACGCGGTGACGTGGTCGATGTGCGAGTGGACACCGCCGTGGGAGACGAGGCCGAGCAGGTGGACCCGCTCGCCTCGCTCGAACGCCGCGAGGAGGGCCGGGTTGTCGTAGAACGAGCCGTCCGCGATCGACTTGTTCACCCGCATCAGGTCCTGGAACAGGACGCGGCCGGAGCCGATCGTCAGATGACCGACCTCGCTGTTGCCCATCTGCCCCGGAGGCAGACCGACCGCCTCACCGGAGGCCGCAAGCGTCGTGTGCGGAAACGTGCGCCAGAGCCGGTCGAAGTTCGGCGTGTCGGCGAGCTCGACGGCATTCCCGGGCCCCGGAGGCGCGCAACCCCAGCCGTCGAGGATGACGAGCGCTACGAGCGGCTTGTCGCGGCGGCCCGGCAAATCGCTGTGAAGGAGTCGAGTTCGAGCGACGCGCCGCCGACGAGGGCGCCGTCGACGTCGGGTAGGCCGAGGAGCTCCTCGGCGTTGTCGGGCTTCACCGAGCCGCCGTAAAGGACGGGGACGTCACGCACGGACTTGATCAGGGCATGCGCCTCCTGCGCAATCTCGGGCGTTGCCGTCTTGCCGGTCCCGATCGCCCAGACCGGTTCGTAGGCGATCACGAGGTTGTCGTCGGCCTCGAGCGCCGTGGCCTGACGGCGAAGAACCTCCTCCGTCTCACCCCGTTCCCGTTCGTCTTCGGTCTCGCCCACGCACGCGATGACGAAGAGCCCGGCCGCGAGCGCGGCACGCGCTCGCAGGCCGACGGTCTCGTCGGTGTCGCCGAAGTGCTGACGCCGCTCCGAGTGCCCGACGATCGTCCCGTAGACGCCGAGCTCGCGGAGCATCGACGCGGAGACCTCGCCGGTGTAGGCGCCCTCCTCTTCCCAGTGCACGTTCTGCGCCGCGACTGCGATCTCGGTGCCGGCGAGGAGCTGCACGGCCACCGCGAGCGAGACGTACGACGGGCAGACGACGATGTCGACGTCACCCAGGTCCTGTCCGCGAAGCCCGAGGCAGAACTCGGCCGCCTCCGCCGGGCCCTTGTACATCTTCCAGTTGCCCGCGATCAGCGCCAAGCCGGCAGATCTTACGAAAGCGTCCCTACTGCGCCGGGATGGCCGCGACGCCCGGGAGCTCCTTGCCCTCCAGCAGCTCGAGCGCCGCGCCGCCCCCGGTCGAAAGCCACGACACTTTCTCGGCGAGCCCGAGCTCGGTGAGCGCCCGGGCGGAGTCGGCGCCGCCGACGACTGAGTAACCCGGTGAGGCCGCGACCGCGGTGGCGACCGCTTTCGTCCCCTCGGCGAACCGGGGCCACTCGAAGACGCCCATCGGGCCGTTCCAGAAGATCGTCCGCGCAGCCGAGACGTGCTGCGCAAAGAGCTCGCGCGACTCGGGCCCGATGTCGAGCCCGAGCCAGCCTTCGGGCAGTGCGTCGTACGGCGTGACCTTCGCCTCCGCGTCGGCGGCGAACTCGCTCGCGGCGACGACGTCCACCGGTAGGACGACGTCGAACGTGAGTGGATTCTCGGTTCGGATCTGCTCGGCCATCTTCCCTCCGACCAGCACAGTGTCGGCCTTGCCGCCGAGGTTCTGCAGCACACCGAGCTTGTCGTCCACCTTCGCCCCGCCGGAGATCAACACGAACGGGTGCTCTACCTCGCCCAGCAGCTTGCCGAGTGCCTCGAGCTCTTGCTCGAGCAGGAGTCCCGCGTACGCCGGCAGCAACTCGGCAACACCGACCGTCGAGGCGTGTGCGCGGTGCACGGAGCCGAAGGCGTCCTGGACGAAGAGGTCGTTCCCGTCTGCGAGCTCGCGCGCGAACGCCGGGTCGTTCTTCGTCTCGCCGGGGTTGAAGCGGGTGTTCTCGAGCACGTTGAGCCGTTCGTCGGCGACGAGCTCCCTCAGGCGCTCCTCCACCGGTCGCAGCGAGAACTCTGGGTCCGGGGCTTTTGGTCGCCCAAGGTGCGAGCAGACGGTGACCTTGTCTGCTCCTTCGTCGAGCAGCAGGCGAATCGTCGGCAGCGACGCCTGGATCCGCGTTTCGTCGGCGATCTTGCCGTCTTCGAGCGGGACGTTCAGGTCGGAACGGACGAGCACGCGCTTGCCGCCGACCTCAGCGTCGCGAACCGATCGCGGCGTGTGCACCTAGGCGGAGACTGCTGCAGGGATGTCGGCCGAGATCTTGCCGACGACGTCGACGAGCCGGCAGCTGTAGCCCCACTCGTTGTCGTACCAGCCGAACACCTTCGCCATCGTCCCGTTCGCCATTGTCAGATCGCTGTCGACGATGCAGGAAAACGGCGAGTGAACGATGTCGGTCGAGACCAGTGGGTCGTCCGAGTAGCGCATGATTCCCTGCAACCTGCCCGTGTCGGCGGCGGCGCGATATGCGCCGTTGACGTCGTCGACGGTCACCTCGCGGCCAAGCCGCACGACGAGGTCGGTGATCGATCCGGTCGGGACCGGCGCGCGGACGGAGATGCCGTCGATCTTTCCCTTGAGGTCGGGCAGGACGAGCCCGATCGCGCGCGCCGCGCCGGTCGAGGTGGGAATGAGATTGATCGCCGCAGCGCGAGCGCGGCGCAGATCCTTGTGCGGGAGGTCGAGGATCTGCTGGTCGTTCGTGTAGGCGTGGATCGTCGTCATGAAGCCCTGTTCGACGGTGAAGTTGTCGTGCAGGACCTTCGTCAGCGGCGCGACGCAGTTGGTCGTGCAGGACGCGTTGGAGATGATGTGGTGCTGGTCGGGGTCGTACGTGTCGTCGTTGACTCCGAGCACGATCGTGACGTCGGGGTCGGTGGCGGGTGCGGAGATGACGACCTTCTTCGCGCCGGCGTCGAGGTGCTTCTGCGCGCCGTCGCGGTCGGTGAAGAAGCCGGTGGACTCGATCACGACATCGACTCCGAGGTCCCCCCACGGAAGTGCCGCGGGATCGCGTTCGGAGAGCACCTTGAGCTCGGACTTGCCGGCCCTGATGACTCCGTCCCCGACTTCGACGTCCCCGTCGAGCTGACCGAGCACGGAGTCGTACTTCAAAAGGTGTCCCATCGTTTTGGCGTCGCCGAGGTCGTTGATAGCGACGATCTCGAAGTCCGCATCCCGTTCGAGGTGAGCGCGAAAGAAGTTCCGCCCAATCCGTCCAAACCCGTTGATCCCCACGCGTGTCTTGGCCATGGCAACGAGTCTAAATGAGCCTCACACCGAGCCGCGATCCTAGGTCGGACGCATGTCCCGGCCGTTACCGGGGCCGCCTTGCCGCTTAACCCCGATCGCCGCCGATGCCGGCTCCGCCGGCGTCGGCCGCTCCCGCCGTCCGGCAGCAGCGAAATCGGCCGAAATCATCATGGCGCGCAAGCGCGCCGGATTTCGGCCGATGAGGCGGGCCGGAGGGGAAGCTCCGAGGACGACCTCCCCCTCCGGTTGAACCACGCTCAGGACCTTGGCGTCGGACGGGGTCTGAATCCGGCGCCGGACGAGCGCGGACCCGCCACTTCGTGAGTATGACGAAAGGGGGACTAAGACGACAACCGCGCGTGAAAGTTAGGTGGAAGCGAGCTCCTGTAACTTCCGTAAACGCCTGTGAACGGCAGCCTTCGTCGTGGGTGGTCGACATTTGAGCGCAAGCTCACGGAGCGGGAGCGTCGGGTGCCGGGTCCTGAGCTCTGCTACTTCCTGCAGCGGCGCTGAGAGCTTGGCGAGCCGTCCGTTGCGCCGAAGCGCTTCGACCGCCCGGAGCTGTTCGTGCGCGGCACGGCTCGTGCGGACGAGGTTGGCGTGGTCGGCGTTGGCGAGCCTGTTTGCGCGCGCTCGAGTATCGGCCATGACGGCGCGCTCTTCGAAGAGCAGGACCGTCTCGCTCGCGCCGGCGAGGGCGAGGATGTCGGCGATCGTCTCGAGTCCTTTGGCGTAGGCGACTGCGTGCCGGCCGCGGTCGAGGACGCCGAGTCGCATTCCCTCTTCGGCAGCGACCCTCGCGAGAAACTCGGCTCCGTCGGTGCCGGCGCTGCGGACCTCGAGATGTGGTGCGCGCGGGCCGCTCAGCGAACCTCCCCCGAGCAGGGCGCCCCGCACGTACGCGGCGCGGCAGCAGGCGCGGGCGACGACTCGTCGCGGTGGATGTTCGAGCGGTGTCAGGCGGGAGCTGACGACTCCGGCCTCGTTCAGAACTTGCAGCGCCCGGTCGTCTCCGGCGACGTGCAGCTGGTAGCGGGTTCCACCGTCGAAGGCGCGTCGGCGGTAGGTGCGAATCTCGGAGGCGACGCCGAATGCCCGCAGGAGGCTGAAGGCGCGCCGCGCCACGGCGGGGTCGACGACGTCGAGGTGGACCGCGACCTGGCCGCGGCCCTTCAGGTGCTCGCTGCCGGCGGAATGAAACAGTCCCGACAGCTCGGCGAGGCGGTCGCACGAGCTGCGCGGCGTGATGGCCGCGAGCTCGTGTCGGAGATCCTCAGAGAGTGACACCTTCGAGTGCGAGCAGCCGCCGCTTGTAGTCGACGCCGAGCGTGGGATAGGAGCCGAGGCCGTCGGCTGCGACGACCCGGTGGCAAGGGACGACGAGGCAGAAACGGTTGCCGGCGCAGAAGGTGCCGGCGGCGCGCTGCGCGCGTGGGTGACCTGCGAGGCGCGCGAGCTCGCTGTACGAGACGACGTCGCCGTACGGCACATTTCGAAGTGCGCGGAGGCAGTCGAGCTGGAACGGCGTCCAGTCATGAACGTCGAGCCGCACGTCGTCGAATGTGACGGCCTCTCCTTCGAAGTAGCTCCGGAACCGGTTGATCAACTGTTCGACTTCCGGCCCGCTCTTGTTGCTGACCTGTGCGCGTTTTTTGGATACCGTCGACCGCGAGGGTGGTGGGTGTTCAACCCCACCCACTGAACGGGTGGGGGCCTCGCGCACGCGCGCGCGTGTACCTATGGAGGGCCGCGGCAGCTCGTGCCAGGCGAGGGCGGGGCCTTCGAGCCACACCTCCCCTACGCCCCAGCCGTCGACCGAGTACGAGGCGGACGTCACGGGCACCGTCCACAAGCCTACAATCGCCCCCGATGTCCGCCGCACCAGGCCTCTTTCGCCCGCCGGCTCCCGAGAACGAGCCGGTGAACTCCTACGCGCCGGGAACGCCGGAACGCGCAGAGCTGCGGCTTCGCCTCCAGCAGATGACCTCCGAGCAGATCGAGGCGCCGATGGTGATCGGCGGGAAGGAGGTCAGAACGCGGGAGACGTTCGACTCGGTGATGCCGCACGACAAGGACCACGTCCTCGCCACGGTGCACAAGGGCGGCGCAAAGCACGTGGAGCAGGCGATCAAGGCGGCGGCTGCAGCCTGGGAGGATTGGCATCGCACCCCCTGGGAGGACCGGGCTGCGATCTTCCTGCGGGCGGCCGAGCTGCTTGCGGGGCCCTGGCGCTCGACCCTGAACGCGGCGACGATGCTGGGCCAGTCGAAGACGGCGCATCAGGCCGAGATCGACGCGGCGTGCGAGCTCACGGATTTCTTCCGGTTCAACGTGCAGTTCATGCTGCGGATCTACGACGAGCAGCCGATCTCAGGGCCGGGCACGTGGAACCGCATGGAGTATCGCCCGCTCGAAGGCTTCGTCTTTGCGGTCACGCCTTTCAACTTCACGGCGATCGGCGGGAACCTTCCAGGCAGCGCGGCGCTGATGGGCAACACGGTGGTCTGGAAGCCGGCCTCGACCGCCGCGTTCTCGGCGCATTACCTGATGAAGTTGTTCGAAGCGGCCGGCCTGCCGCCCGGCGTGATCAACCTGGTCTACGGGTCGGGCGCGGAGATCGGCGATCCGGCGCTCGCGAGCCCCGACCTCGCCGGTGTGCACTTCACCGGGTCGACGCCGGTCTTCCAGTCGATGTGGAAGACCATCGGGAGCAACATCGCGAACTACCGCAACTACCCGCGCATCGTCGGCGAGACCGGCGGCAAGGACTTCATCGTCGCCCACCCGTCAGCCGACGCCGAGGCCGTCGCGACCGCAATCGTGCGAGGGAGCTTCGAGTACCAGGGTCAGAAGTGCTCCGCGGCCTCCCGCGTTTTTGCCCCGTCGAACCTCTGGCCCGAGATTCGCGAGCGTGTCGTCGACCAGGTGCAGTCGATCAAGATGGGCGACGTCTCCGATTTCCAGAACTTCATGGGCGCCGTCATCGACGCGGGCTCGTTCAAAACGCAAAAGGACGCGATCGAGGAGGCGAAGGCCAACGCCAAAGTCGACATCCTCGTCGGCGGCGGCTACGACGATTCCGAGGGCTACTTCGTCGAGCCGACCGTGCTCGAGACGACCGATCCCAATTTCCGCACGATGCGCGACGAGCTGTTCGGCCCGGTCGTGACGACTTACGTCTATCCCGAGGCAAAGTACGGCGAGACGCTCGACCTGATCGACCAGGGCGCGCCGTACGGCCTGACCGGGGCCGTCTTCGCCCGCGAGCGTGAGGCTCTCGAGCTCGCCGGCGACAAACTCCGCTACACGGCCGGCAACTTCTACGTCAACGACAAGCCGACGGGCGCAGTGGTCGGCCAGCAGCCTTTCGGCGGCGCGCGGGCTTCCGGGACGAACGACAAGGCAGGCTCGCTCTGGAACCTGATTCGCTGGGTCAGCCCCCGCACCATCAAAGAGACGTTCGTGCCGCCGACCGACTACCGCTACCCGTTCATGGCGCCCGAAGACGGGCGCAACTCCAACTGACGCGGTGAAACGGCCGTTCGCGATCGCCGCACTAGCGGCGGCGCGACTTCTAGCGGGCTCTCGGCCACACTGAGCGCATGATCCACTCCGTCCTTCACGCGATCGGTGTGTTCTTTCATCACCTGGCGTCCGTGGACTGGAAGTGGCTCGCGATCGGGATCGCCTGCCACCTTTGCAAGCTGCTCGCCGTGTCGCGCGCGTGGCGGAACATCGTCAAGGCGGCGTATCCCGATCAACCGGTCCGCTGGCGTCAGCTCTACGGCGCCTACGTTGCCGGCACCGGCGTGAATGCGGTCATCCCGGCGCGGGGCGGCGACGTGGTTCGGCTCTTCCTCGCCAAGCGACGCGTCGAAGGCGCGACGTACACGACGCTCGTATCGACGTCACTGCTGCAGACGCTCTTCGACATGGTGGTCGCGAGCTGCTTCATCCTCTGGGCGATCACGCAGCACGTCCTCCCCGGTCTCAACGTGCTGCGCAGTCCGAAGCTCCCGGCACTCGACTACGGCTGGGCGTTCCGCCATCCGACCGCGGGTCTCATCCTGTTCGGGCTCCTGCTCCTCTTCGGCACGCTGCTCGTCGCGTGGATCGCCGAGCGCGTCGAGGAGTTCAAGGCGAGGGTCGCACAGGGATTCGCAGCGTTTCGCGACCGTTCCTACTACCTCACCCACGTCGTTTCGTGGCAAGTGCTGGACTGGTCGCTCCGCCTCGTGACCGTCTTCTTCTTCCTGAAGGCATTCGGAATTCCGGCCACAGCACGAAACGCGCTTCTAGTACAGGTGAGCCAGAGCCTTGCCACCATCTTCCCCGTGAGCCCTGCCGGCATCGGCACGGAGCAGGCGCTCCTGGTCTACGTCTTTCGGAACGTCACCTCGAAGGGTGTGGCGCTCAGCTTCAGCGTCGGCATGCGTGTGACCCTGATCGTCGTCAACGCAATCGTCGGATTCAGCGCGATCCTGCTGATGACGGGCACGCTCAGGGTCCGGCGGGTGGCCGAGGCCGATCGCGCCGCGGGTGAAACCGCGGCGACGAAAGGGCCGGACGGTCGCTAGTCGCGACCGTCCGAGAAACCTTGCGTCCACATTCCGTGGCTTGTGTTGACCGCCGGCGAGCCCGGCTTCTTGGGCTGAGCGGCAGCGTTGCCGACGCCGAACGTCACGGCGACCACGACGAGAGCTCCCAATGAGAACATCTTCCGCAGCATCCTGATCACCTCCTTTCCTAAAATCTCACGTCTTGCAGGGCCTCTGCCGCGCGCCGGTAGAGCGACGCGGCGACCTTGTCGTCACCGCGACGTGATGCGAGATCGCCCTGGGCCGTCCAGGCAACCGCACGATGGCTGGCAGAGGAAAGCTGTGACAGGCTGAGCTCGGCTTCGGCGAACGCCTTCTCGGCTTCGTCGAGCCGCTCCTGCTCGAGCAAGGCGCGACCGAGGACGATCTGCGCGTTGCCTGTCTCGTCGAGAAAATCGGGGCGGCCTTCGAGGAGCTCGAGCGCGTGGCGCGCCTGCTCTTCGGCGAGATCCCAGTCGCCGGCGCCGAGATGCACCTGCGCCAGCGATGACACGGCCTGGGCCGCGTCGGGATCGCTGCCGATCTCGAGCGCGACCGAGAAGGCGCGCTTGAGGTACGAGATGGCGTCGTCCGGCTTGCCGAGCAAATAGTTGAGGCCGCCCAGGTTGTTGAGCATGCGGCCGAGGTTCTGGCGGTCACCGTGTGCTTCGTACAGCTCTTTCGCGCGCTCGGCTAGCGTGCGCGCGCGCAGCCAGTGGCCGTCACGCTCGGCCACGAGCGACGCCTGAAACGTGATGTGGGCGACGGAGAGTGTGTCGTCGAGCCGCTCGGCCAGCTCGAGCGCGCGCTCGATGTCCTCGCGCGCAGCTTCGAAGTCCCGCTGGCGCCGCGAACAGCGCGAGCGCCATTCGAGGATGTGGGAGCGAAGCCGGTCGCACGGGATCCCCGAGCGGTCGGCCAGCTCGAGCGCCTCGCTCAGCAAGTTCTGCGCGGTGTTGACCGACGTGAGCTTGTAGCGGCAGATGCCCATGCGGTAGAAGACGTCGGCTCGCTCCACGTCGGAGAAGCCGGGCTGCTCAGAGAGCTCGCGCGCACGGACCAGGAGCTCGAGTGCAGGACGGAGCTCGGCGAGTTGCATGCGCGCCCAGGCCTCGGCCAAGAGCGCACGGAACTCGAGCTCACATGCCTCGGGCGAGAACTGAATGCCGGCGAGGGCCTCGAGCGCCTCGTCGAACTGCTGTCCCTCGACCGCGGCCTCGGCCCTGGTGATGGCCGCCTCGACCCCGGCGTACTCGTCCCAGCTCTGTCCCGTCTCCAGGTACGAGACGTCGACGCCGAGCCGTTCGCCGATCCACGACAGCGTCTCCTGCGTCGGGCGGGTCTTGCCGCGCTCGATCTGGCTCATGTACTCCTTGGAGAACCGGTCACCGGCGAGCTCGGACTGGGTGAGCCCGGCAGCAACGCGCAATTGGCGCAGGCGGGCGCCGAGACCAGTGGTCGCGCGCTGCGGGGCGGCGCGAAGCGGGGTAAGGATGCGGCTTTCCATGCTGCGGCTCTTGAGGTATCGGCTCCTCCGCCGCAGGAAGGGATCGCTTGTGGGGGTGCCCCCTTTCGAGGGACTAGGCGCGCCCCGCCTTGTGCAGCTGGGCGTAAATCGCGCGGGCCGTTTTGGCCGGAACTCCCGGGACACCCTCGAGCTCCTCCTGCGTGGCGAGAAGGAAGCGCTCGGCCGAGCCGAAGTGCTGCAGGAGCGCCCGCCGACGCGCCGGTCCGACGCCTTCGAGCTCGTCGAAGATCGACGCGAACGACCGCGTGTCGCGACGCTGCCGGTGGAACCCGACCGCGAACCGGTGAGCTTCGTCCCTGATCCGCTGCAGGAGCTGAAGGCCGGGCGAGTGCGCCGCGAGGCGGATCGGCTCGGGCCTCCCCGGGACGAACACCTCCTCGACGCGCTTCGCCAGTGCGACCACGGCGACTCGCGGGAGGTCGAACGCCTGCATCGCCGCGAGCGCGGCCGAGAGCTGGCCCTTGCCGCCGTCGATGACCACGAGGTTCGGCGTCGCGGCGAACGACTCGTCGTAGTCGTCCGAGGTGGCGTCGGCGAGCCGCGCGAAGCGGCGCGACACGACCTCCGCCATCGCAGCGAAATCGTCCATGCCGACCTGGCCCTTCACGCCGAACTTGCGGTAGTGCGCTTTCTTGGCGACGCCGTCCCGGAACACGACCATCGATCCGACGTTGTCTTGCCCCATCGCGGTCGAGATGTCGAAGCATTCGATCCGGATCGGCAGCGCCTCGAGGTTCAGCACCTCCCGCAGCTCCTCCAGGGCCTCGACCCTCCGCAGGCGCTTGAGCTCCGCCTGCTGCGTGTCGGAGGCGAGCGCGTGCCTCGCGTTCTCGGCAGCGAGCTCCTGCAGCCTCCGCTTTTCCCCACGCTCCGGTGCGCGCACCTCGACGCGCGCCCCGCGACGCTCGGACAGGAAGTCTGCAAGGGCGGCCGTGTCGCCTGCCTCACGCGGAACGACGATCTGCGGAGGCACGCTCGGCGCGGAGCCGTAGTACTCGAGAAAGAACGACTCGAGCACGGTGGGCACGTCCTGCCCCCCGACGTTCTCGAGGTGAAAGGAGTAGCGGTCGATCAGCTTGCCGTCGCGGAGCGGGAAGATCTGAACCACGGCACGATCGCCTTCGATCGCGAGACCGACGACGTCAATCGTGCCGACCGAGCGGCGATCCGCAGCCTGCCGCTCCGCAAGATGCTGGACGCTCCGCAGCCTGTTGCGGTACCGCGCGGCCTCCTCGAAGCGTTCGTCGCCGGCCGCTTCCTGCATCTTCCGCTCCAGCTCGCGCTGGATCGGCTCGGTCCGTCCCGAGAGAAACTCGATCACCTGGTCGATGATCGCCCGATAGTCGTCCTTGCCGACATAGCCGACGCAGGGCGCGAGGCAGCGATCGATGTGGTAGTCGAGACAGGGGATCCCGGAGTGCCGGCCCGGCTTCGGGCCCTCGCACGGCCTGTATGGGAAAACCCGGTTGAGCACGTCGAGCGTCTCTCGGACCTTCTTCGCGTTCGCGTACGGCCCGAAGTAGACGACGCCGCGTTTGTGGCGCTCCCGCGTGAACATGACTCGCGGGTATTCGTCCTCGACGGTGACTGCGATGTACGGAAACGACTTGTCGTCCCGGAGCCGCACGTTGAACGGCGGCCGATGGCGTTTGACGAGGTTCTGCTCGAGGTGCAGCGCCTCCACCTCGTTCTGGGTGACAATGACCTCGATGTCGTCGACCCGCTCCGGCAGCTGCCGAATCGCCGCCCGGGCGTCCTGCGACTGCTGGAAGTAGGAGCGGACGCGAGGCCGCAGCGACTTGGCCTTGCCGACGTACAGCACGTCACCGGCCCGGTCTCGAAACAGGTAGACACCGGGCTTGGCCGGCAGCGATTTCAGCTGGTCTTCGAGACGCTGTGGCACCGATTTAGCCTAGCCAGCAACGGCCGTGCCACCCGGCGAGAGCCCGGGTAAGAAGCGCGGCCCAGGTGGAGAGCCTGGGCCGCCGCAAAAGTCGAGGATCGGTGAGGGATGTGGCGAGCTTCCCGGGCCCCCTGCGGCGAGAGCCTTGGCAACACAATCCTGACTTGTGTCAATTATCGGTTCCAAGTCGAGGAATGAGTCCCCCAAACGGGGGAACCTTCGGCGGCCGGTTCCCTGTTGACGCTTTCCGGCCCCGTTCCTACACTGGCTCGGCGCCCGGGCCCAATCCCTGGCCGGGTCTCTCTCTTGAAACCGTCTCGATCCCTCATCGTTCTTCTCTGTGCCTTCGCGCTGCTGGCCGTTCCCGCGCGCGGCCTCGCCAGCGAGCAGATGTACATGGGCGCTGCGGAGGACGAGGGCCGAAATGCCGACCCGGCTGTCGCGATGGCCAAGATGGAGCTGGCCAAAGCGGCCGGCTTCGACACGATCCGCGTCACCGCCGTCTGGTCGCCCGGGCAGACGGCCGTTCCCGCGGACCAGCTTCAGGCGCTGCAGTCGATCGCCGCCGCAGGGGACTTCCTCGGGATTCGCATCGTCGCGACGGTGATGAACTTCGGCAGCAAGACAACCCCGCTCACGCTCACCGCCCGAGTCCAGTTCGCCCGCTTCGCCGCCGATCTCGTCAGACGCGTTCCGAGCATTCGCGAGTACATCGTGGGCAACGAGCCGAACCTCAACCGCTATTGGCTCCCGCAGTTCACGTCGAACGACAGCGATGCCGCCGCGACCGCGTACACGCAGCTGCTCGCGCGCACGTACGACACGATGAAAGCGGCAGACCGGGGCGTCTTCATCATCGGTGGCTCGCTGGCCCCTCGTGGCATCGACCGTCCGGGAACGGGCCGCGACACGCACTCGCCGACGGCGTTCATCCGTGACATGGGGACCGCCTACCGGGCGCTGAAGCGGCCGCGGCCGATCATGGACGGCTTCTCTTTCCACCCCTACGGCGAAAGCTCGAGCACACCCCCCACGTTCGTGCACGCTTCGGGCACGTCGCTCGGCCTGTCCGACTACGACAAGCTCGTCGCACTGCTCGGCCAGGCGTTCGACGGCACGAAGCAACGGGGTACGACACTGCCGATCGTCTACGACGAGTACGGCGTCGACTCGCAGATCCCGGTCGCCAAGCGCAGCTTCTACGGTGGCCGCGAGCCCGCGACGACCAAGCCCGTCAGCGAAGGCGTGCAGGCTGCCTACTACCGGGAAGCGTTGGAGCTCGCCGCCTGCCAGCCGACCGTGCGCGGCTTCCTGATCTTCCATGTCACCGACGAGACCGACTACAACCGCTGGCAGTCCGGCGTCTACTACGCCGACGGCACACCGAAGTCGACGCGCTCCTTCGTGAAGCAGGAGATGAACTCGATCCGGTCCGGCGCGATCGAGTGCGAGACGCCGCCTCCGATCGGCACCGACACGGGAGGCTGGTCGCTCGGGCGCGAAGCCGACGTGACAGCCGCCGCGGCCAAGGGATCGGCCGCCGTCGGCAAGTGGGTTCTCGTGGACGCCTCCACGGGCTAGCATCAGTTCGATGGAAGGCCAGTACGTCGCCTACAGCTTCTTCCGCGTCGATCCCGCCTGGCGCCGCCTACCGATTGAGGAGCGCGCGGCCGGCAAGGACGCTTTCGCGGAAGTCGTGGAGGACTGGGCCGGACGGCTGGATGCGCTTCGCGCCTACACAGTCACCGGTGTCCGCCCTGACTCGGACTTCTTCCTCTGGAAGATCACGCAGCGCTACGAGGATCTCGGTGAGCTCGGCGCGGCGCTCAACGGGACGCCTCTCGCCGGTTGGCTCGAGACGCCCTATTCGTACCTCGCGACGACCAAGGCCTCCGAGTACACGAAGGCGAGGCGCCCGCGAAAGGTGATCCCGAAAGGATCCCCGTATCTCGTCGTCTACCCGTTCGTGAAGCTCCGGCCCTGGTACGTGCTCTCCCCGGAGGACCGGCAGCGGGCAATGGAGGAGCACATGCGGATCGGCGCCGAGTTTTCGACGATCCACAACCACACCACCTACTCGTTCGGGATCGACGACCAGGAGTTCATGACCGCGTTCGAATGTGACGAGCCGTCCGACTTCATGCATCTGATGCTCACGCTGCGAGAGAGCGAAGCCTCCCGGTACACCGAGCGCGACACCCCGATCTTCGTCGGACAGCACGTCGACATCCGCTCCGCGCTGGACGCCCTCGACGGCGCGGCCGCACGAGTCGGCGGCGTAGCTCCCTAGCCGGTTCCGGCTGCCACGTCACGCCAGCGCTTGAGGTGACGTAGACCGATCGCCGCGGGCACCAGCGGCAGCCACAGATTGAAGATGCGATAGGCGCACACCGCGAGCACGGCCTTCGCCAGCGGAATCCCCGTCCACGCCAGCGCGAAGGAGACGAGCGCCTCGACCGTCCCCGCACCGCCGAGCGGCAGCGTGCGCCGCGTGAGCGCGTACCCAGTGGCATAGCCGATCACGAGCCCGGCGAGGTCGGGCGACTCGTGAAAGACGCGCAGGCTCGCCCACAGGCAGCCGACGTCACCGACCCAGTAGAGCGTGGTGCCGAAGAACGCGCCTCCATGCTTCGCCTCCTGCGAGGCCAGCTGCCGCAGCATGTGCACGGCTTCGAGCCCGTGTCTGACGACGGCACGCCAGCCGCCTTCGTCGCGTACTCGCGGGCGCAATGTGAGGGCTGCGAATGCGGCCGCAAACCCCAGCGGCACCGCGATCAGCCAAGGCAGCGTAAACCCGAGGCTCGGGTGAGTAGAGCCACGCGCGAGCAGCACGACGGCGGCGAGGGTCGCGGCGGGCGCGAGCACCGCATACTCGAGCGCGCCGAGCCCGAGAACGCGAATGCGTGCCTGGCGAGGCTCGAGGCCGGCGGCCTCGAGCGCCTGCCGGTCGACGATGAAGCCGCCGCGAATCACGAACGCGCCGAAGCCCGCTGCGACGATTGCTCCCGCGCGAGCCATGCCGAGACGCGGCCCTCCTTCAAGGCGCGCCACCTCGCGATACGCGACGACGTAGCCGAAGTACGCTGCGAGCTCCATCCCGAACGCCACGGGGAGCCAGATCGGGTCGATGTGGCGCAACTCGTGGAGCACGTTTTCGAAGCCCGCCGCCCACGCGATTCCGACCACGGCGCCGAGCGCGAGGGCTCCGCCGATTGCGACGAGCAGCGCATGCTGTGAGGCGCGCCGCTCGAGGTGCGGCGCGGGGCGAAGAAGGCGCTTGAGCTTCATCCGAGTGGCATCGGTCGAGCGCCGCGGCTCGGAACCCCCACACGGGTGAGGCTAGGAATAGGAGTGCCGTCCGCGCCAGATGCGGAACATCGCGTACCCCGAGCCTCCGAGCACACCGAGAAAAGCGAGCAGCTCGTACCCGGGCACGCCGCGCCAAAAGTAGACGCCGATCGCGGTGACGATCAACAGCGCCGCTCCGTAGAACACGATGCGCTCGCGCGTGGACCAGGTGTCGATCTCGTCGCGCCGGTCCCGCCACATCAGGTAGATGAAGAAGGCGACGGCGAGGAAGAACGCGATGCGGAGCAACATCGCTATCGCGAGCAGCGCGGTGTACTGGTTCAGCACCACCACGACGAGCGCGATGAGCCCGATGATCAGGAAGCCGCGGAGCGTCGGGCGGTCGGAGAGAAATTTCGCCATGTCAGGCAGTCATGAAGGCGCGAACCGCTAGCACTGCTGCCAACAGGGTAGCCCCGGCGAACCACGCCAGCCTCCGCCGCGGCTCCGGCGGCGCGTAGAACCACGGCCAGGCAACCGTAAGCACGGCGAGGCTGCCGTACATGTAGTGCTCGTCCTGGCCGGCTCGCTTGTGGTCGGCGAGGAGGAGCAGGCCCAGCGCGGCCTGCGCGACGACCAGCGTCTGCGCCAGGGCGAGTGCGTGCGCGACGAGGCGCCCCCCTCCGAGTTGGCGGCGCCGATAGGCGACCAGCGCCAGGAGCGCGGCGAGAATGCACACCGCAACTACGACGAACGCCAACCCGTGATGCGCCGCTAGCATCGCGAGCACCCTACAGAGAGGATCCGTCGTGATCGAAGAAGGCAAGCCCGCCCCCGACTTCGAGCTCGAGAGCGACAGCGGCAAGACCGTCAAGCTCTCCGATTTCCGCGGCCGCTCGGTCGTCCTGTACTTCTATCCCAAGGACGATACGCCCGGCTGCACGACGGAAGCCTGTGAGTTCCGCGACGCCTACGACGTCTTCCGCGAGCGCGGCGCAGAGATCCTCGGCGTGAGCCCTGACGACGTCGGCTCCCACGGGAAGTTCAAGACGAAGTACGAGCTGCCGTTCACCCTGCTCGCCGATCCGGAGCACGAGGTCGCCGAGAAGTACGGCGTCTGGGGCGAGCGAAGCTCCTTTGGCAAGAAGTCCATGGGGATCACGCGGTCGACGTTCATCATCGACCCCGACGGCAACGTTGCCCGGGCGATGCGCGGCATCAAGCCCGCGGGTCACGCCTCGGAAGTGCTCGGCTCGCTCGCCGCGTAGCTAGCCCGACACCGATTCCCAGGACGGCAGCGTCGACGACTTCATCCCTGCCGCGTACGGGCGCACTGCACCGAGATACGCGAGCGCGTACCGCGTGTCGAAGAGACTCGAGATCTTCACGACATCGCCCGTATGCGGTGCGTGGATGAATGACCCGTTGCCGATGTACATGCCTTCGTGTTGAGGAACTCCCGCAGAGTTTGCGTGGAAGAAGACGAGATCGCCGGGCTCGAGCTGGTCGCGCGTCACACGTAGGCCCGCGTAGTACTGAAAGCCCGTGTAATGCCCGAGCTTGATTCCCAGTTGCCCGTACACGTACATGGTCAGGCCCGAGCAGTCGAAGCCCAACGGTGAGTCGCCACCCCACACGTAGGGGACGCCGAGAAAGCGATAGGCGAGCGCGACCGCCTGCCCCCCGAGAGTGTTCGCCGGCGGCAGGATGTTGGGCTCGAGAAACGTCGGCACGCCGGCCAGGGAAGCCTGCGCCGCCGGCAGCTGCGGCAGGCCGAGCACTGCAGCGGCCTTGCTCGTCGACGAGTCGGGATGCGCTGCGCGTGCAAGTCCGACGAGCAGCTGAGTCCCCGGCGCGAGGCCGAGCGACGGGTCCGAGACGAACGCCCGCAGCCCGACCAGGCCGGAGCCGGTCCGCCCGGGAGAGACGGCTTCCTGCAGAGCGACGATGTAGCTGCCGCCGTCGAGCGGGATGAGGGCATTCGGGCCGACGACGTAGCTGGTCCCGTCCACGACGAGTCCCTGCACGCTGGCTCCGGCGAGTCCACGAGCGGGCACGACGAGACGCCGAACCGTGACGCGCCCGTTGAACATCGAGATGTCCCGGAGCTCGACCCGGGCGGCATTGGCCCGCGACGAGCCGACGCGGAGCACGGAGCCGTCTGCCGGATACGCATACGCACCGGCGCCGGCCTTACCGATCAGGGTCCCGTCGGCAGAGCGCACCTCGGCGAGCCCGAGCGTCCCGGCGCCCTGCGCCGGTGCCGCGAAGACGAGCAGAAGCGCCGCTACCCCCAGTCCCCGACGAAGCATCCGGCTTCCGAGTCTACTCGGGTCGCAGGAAGCCGGTCCAACGCATCGAGCGAGCGGCCGAAGGTCTTGATCCGGAGGCCGCATCCCGGCCGATCACAGCTACCCTGAACAGATCTAGCGACGGACCCGGTGGTGCTCTAGCGCCCTCCCGCTTTCGTGAAGAAGGCCGATGGTCTGCGTGGAACTCGATGATCCGGTCCTGAGCCCTCGGGGCGAACACCTGGAGCGTAACGAGACGGTCTTTCGCGAGCTGAACGAACGCCTCGCGAGCCTGGCGAAAACGTTCAGTTGGGGACCCGACGAAGTCTTCGACCTGATCTGTGAGTGCGACGACGCCACTTGTGTGGAGCGGATCCGCCTCACGAGATCGGAGTACGAGGCGGTCCGGGAGGTCCCCACACAGTTCGCAGTGTTCCCCGCGCACGCGAAGGCGGGCAGCGAGCGGGTGGTCTCGTCGCACGAGACCTAGGACATCGTCGCCAACGAGGGCCCGCCGGAAACGGCTCGCGAAGAGCCACGGCGTTGAACACCTGAACGATCGTCTCCGCCCCCGTGTTCTAAGATTCCGGGAGTGAGCGCAATGAGCGCCACCACATCCGGGGAGCCGCGCCCTGAGAAGACTCTTCTTAACAGTTGTCTGCAGCTCGGTTGTCCTGTCGGCGAGCGTCGCGGGAGCCTCGCCGCCGCCGATTACCCAGAACTCGATTGCGGGGTTGAGGCTCGGGCTGTCACCGGCCACCTACAAAAGGGTTGTCGGCGCACCTGCGTACAAGCGGACGGTCCTTCATGACGACCAGAAGCCGATCGGTTTTTGGCGTCTCGTGTTCCCGAGAGTGAGTGTCTACTTCCAACCCAAGAAGTTCCGGGGCGGTGTGATGATCACCACCTGGGATCAGCGGTACAAGACGGCACTGGGAATTGGCCCGTGCTCAACGGTCTCGGAGCTCAAGCTGGCCTACGGCAAGCAGCTGAGACCGTCGAAGTTCAACACACAACGCGGCGTCGTGTTCGCCTACACACTCGGCAAGAACCTCATCTTTGCGACGGAGAACCACAGCTACGTCGAGGCGGTCGGGCTCTACGACGGCAGCGACCCAAATGTCGGAAAGCCTGGCGGCTCCCTCTCATGGGCGGGCTTCATCATCCTCAATGAGAGGACTTGCCATCGCGAGTGACCGGCGCGGTTTTGAGCGCTCTCGCGCTTGTTGAAAGACCGCCTCCCCGCGTCGCTTAGCGCTCGCCTGAGATTCCTGCGAAAGTCTGTGCTCGGAACATCGACGCATTGGGCCCGTGTAGTGATGGACCGTGAAACCGACGCCTATATGCGTGGGCTCGACTACAAATCGATGCGGGCTCTCGAGATCAGCGGCAAGAAATGGGCTGATTTCGGCTTCGGCTCGTACGAACGCGCCCAATATCCAGCTTATGACTGGTGCGCCGGCCCGCTCGACAAGACCTTCGACGTGATCATCGCGGAACAGGTGCTCGAGCATCTGCCTAAACCAACAGCGGCTCTCTGCAACGCCCACGCAATGCTCGAGCCCAGGGGACTGTTACTGGTGACCACACCGTTTCTCGTGCGGATCCACGAGTATCCGAACGACTGCTCCCGCTGGACGCCGTTTGGACTAGAGCAGATCCTCAAGGACTGCGGCTTTCCAGAGGTGGAGACCGGCGCCTGGGGGAATCGTCGCTGCATAAAGGCGAACTTTCACAAATGGGTCCCGTACGTTCCATGGCGTCATTCGCTTCGCAATGAACCGGACTTCCCCATCTCCGTGTGGGCATTTGCCCGCAGGGCGTAACGGACTGAAACGCCGGTGACGAGGCGCCCGGTGACTGTCCCGACGACCTTAGCCTCCTTGGATCTTGCAGCCGATCTGGGAGATGAAGCCGGGTCCATAGGCCAGGTGGTTGTTGTCATAGACGTTTGCGTCGCTGTGAATGAAGAAGCTGAACAAGGCGGTCTCGTCGGGAGCAAGGAAGATGTTTGTCGGGTAGGTAAACACCAGATGTAGCCCCTCCGACCGTCTGGCAGGGAAGTTCGTGCCGGGTCGGACCAATACGTTGTATCGCCGATGCTTACGATGTCCGGGTGTTTTGGCTATGCGGATGAGAGGACTTGAACCTCCACGGGGTTGCCCCCACACGGACCTGAACCGTGCGCGTCTACCAATTCCGCCACATCCGCGCGGACGCACAGTCTAGCCAGCCGCATTTTCGGTTCTCACAGTACGATTTCGGCCTGAGACGGGGTCTCGTCATCTGCGGACTGCTCGGCCTGGCACTCGCCCCGATGGCGCACGCCGGGAACGTCGAGGTGCTCGTTACCTTGAAGCAACCCCCGCTCGCGGAGACCTTCGCGCACACCCGCACCCTCGCCTTCTCCTCGTTCGCTCGGCCGCACCGGCTGCTCCTCGGCACACCCTCGAGCCGCGCCTACCTGCTGCGGCTCACGACGACCCAGCGGACGCTCGAGGCCAGAATCCGCGCGTCGATCCCGACGGCGGCCGTGCGCTGGCGTTACGGCGTGACGCTCGACGGGTTCGCGGTCGTCGTCCCGCGCGGCAAGGTCGGGAAGCTCTCCCGGCTGCCGGGGGTGGCGCAGGTCTGGCCCAGCGTGACGTACCACCCGCTGCTCGACAAGACGCCGGGGATCATCGGGGCGCCACAGGTCTGGGGCCCCACGCTGGCGACCGCTGGACAGGGGATGAAGATCGGGATCATCGACGACGGCATCGACCAGACGCACCCGTTCTTCTCGCCGACCGGCTTCGCGTATCCGCCGGGCTTTCCGAAAGGCCAGACCGCCTACACCACGCCGAAGGTGATCGTGGCCCGCGCCTTTGCGCCGGCGACTCCCGTGTACAAGAACGCACGGTTACCGTTCGATCCCGACCTCTCGGACCACGGCATTCACGTCGCCGGCATCGCAGCGGGTGATCACAACACCACGACCCGCAGCGGCGTCGTGCTTTCCGGCATAGCGCCCGACGCGTATCTCGGCAACTACAAGGCGCTCGGCGTCCCGAGCCAATTCGGTGCCAACGGCAACTCGCCCGAGCTCGCTGCCGCGATCGAGGCGGCCGTGCGCGACGGCATGGACGTGATCAACCTCTCGCTCGGGGAGAGCGAGATCGAGCCGAAGCGCGATGTCGTCGCGAAAGCGATCAACGCAGCTGCTGATGCAGGCGTCGTCGCGTCCGTCTCTGCGGGGAACGATTTCACCGAGTTCGGATACGGCTCGATCACGTCGCCGGCGAACGCCGCCAAGGCGATCACCGTGGCGGCGTCGAGCGGTGGTCACGGCAGCCCGGACGTCGATCACATCGCGGACTTCTCCTCCGCGGGACCGACGCCGTACTCCCTCACCTTCAAGCCGGACGTCACCGCCCCCGGCGAAGACGTTGCCTCTGCCGCGCCCGGCGGCAGCTACGTCGAGAACAGCGGGACGAGCATGTCGTCGCCGCACGTGGCAGGAGCGGCCGCCGTGCTCCAACAGCGCCATCCCTCGTGGACCCCCGCCGAGATCAAGTCGGCGCTCGCCTCGACCGGCGACCCGGTGCACAACGGCAGCACCTTCGAGGTCAATCCGCTCCGTGAAGGCGGAGGCAGGATCGATCTTCCGCGCGCGGACGAGCCGCTCGTGTTCGTTCAGCCGACCTCGCTTTCGTTCGGGTTGCTCAGACCCGCAGCGCGGGCGTCACGCCACGTCGCACTGTCGGATGCGGGCGGTGGCGCGGGAACGTGGAGTGTGAGCATCAGCCCCGCGGGCGCGCCGGTCGCCACAGCATCCGAGGCGACGGTCCCGGGGACTCTTACTCTTCGTGCGGTCGTGCCGCGCAGCGCGCGCGAGCGCGAGGTGGCGGGCTTCGTCGTCCTTTCACGCGGCACCACTCGACGCCGGATTCCTTTCTGGTTGCGGATCGAGCGCCCAAAGCTGCGGCTCGACCGGAGCACGTTGCTCAGCCGGCCCGGCACGTACTCGGCGAGCACGGCGCGCGGCGCAGCGCGAGTCACGTCATATCGCTACCCAGACGTTCCCGCCGGCCACGCGGCGTTCCCCGTGCGACTCACCGGACGCGAGCTCGTCTACCGCGTTCGCATCACCCGGCCGCTCGCGAACTTCGGCGTCGCGGTCATCGCGCGAGACCGCGGCGTGAGCGTCGAGCCCCGCATCGTGCGTTCCGGCGACGAGAACCGCCTCGCCGGATACACCGCGCTGCCGTTCGACCAGAACCCGTACCGCGCGAGCTACGGCCGCCACCGGCTCGTCGCCGGCGTCGCCCTCCCCGGTCCCGGTCTGTACGACGTGGTCTTCGACACGCCGTCACGCGGACGTGCCGGCGGCTTTCGCTTCCGCTTCTGGCTCGGCGACGCGAGCCCGCCGACGGTGCGCCCGCTGGGGGTGCGCAGAGGGTTCTACGAGCTGGCCGTCGGCGACAGCCGCTCGGGAGTTGACCCGGAGTCCTTGCAGGCTCACGTGGGCGACGACTTCGTGCCCAGCTCGTATGCCTCCGGTCGTGTTCGGGTCTCGCTGGCCTCGGTTGCCCGCGGCTCGCACACCTTGACGTTCGCGGTCTCCGACTATCAGGAGACGAAGAACATGGAGAACGTGGCGCGGATCCTGCCGAACACACGGACCGTGCGGGTCACGTTCGTGAAGCGCTAGCGCTTTCGGTCGGCGTCTTCGATCGTCGGTAGCTCGTTGAGGTCCCGCTCGACGCTCGCGGCGAACTCTTCCGTCTCTGTCCGCAGCAGCTTCAGCTGGCTCTTCTGGCGCGCACGCTCTCGCCGGTGCCGGGCTTCGCTCCCGAACCGCGACCAGAGCCTCGGCCACTCGGCGCCGAGCACTGCCGCCACGGTGCCGATCAGCAGGGCGATCATCAACCAGCCCACGGCGCCATTCTACCCGGCTGCGCAGTGCTAGATTCGACCGGCGTGAGCCCCCTTCTGCGCCTCTGTATCCTGGCCGGGCTCGCCGCGCTCGCCCTTCCCGGACACGCCTCAGCGGGAACGGAGACGCTGGTGCTTCAGTCGGCCCCGATCACGGTGACGGCCTTCCAGGTTGCCCGCGGCGTCCAGCTTGCCCCCTCCCCCCAGGTGGACGGCTACGTCGTCGGGCTGAGCGCCGAGGTCGTGGACGTGCTCGGCAACTCGGTGCCGATGCAGGCCGTGATGCTCCACCACATCGTGTTCGCCAAGGTCGGCGTGCCGGACTACACGTGCTCGACCGTCGAGGACTACTCCGGAACGGCCTCGGCCCTACGGGCCGAGCGCTTCTATGCCGAAGGCGAGGAGCACTTCACGCTCGGGCTACCCGACGGCTACGGCTACCCGAACCGCGGCTCCGACTCCTGGGGAATGCTGTACATGCTGATGAACCACCATCCGCACACGATGGTGGTGCGCATCAAATACACCGTGAGGTACGTCACCGGCGAGTCGCGAACGCCGGTGAAGCCTGTCTGGCTCGACGTGGAGAACTGCAAAGCGGATCCGGTCTTCAGCGTTCCCGGAACCGGTGGCAGGGGCTCCACGGTGACGCAGACCGCCGATTTCCGCATGCCGGAGAGCGGCCGGTTCGTCGCGGCCGGCGGCCACCTGCACGGCGGCGGCGTGTCGCTCGACGTCAGCGACACGAGCTGCGGCTCGCTCTTCACGTCGTATCCGACGTGGGGTCTCGTCGAGCCGATTCCCGTGATGCACGAGCCTGGCCCTCTGCACATGACGACGTTTGCGGACCCGGCCGGAAGAGGCGTTCGCGCAGGCGACACCGTCCGCCTCACCGCCACGTACGACAACGAGCGACCGCACGTGCGCGTGATGGGAATCATGATCCTCTATCTCGCACCGGGACCCGTGTCGGCGTGCAACGCCTACTCCTCACCCATCCCCGCGGCAACGACGCAGGACCGCGTGACGATCCAGCTCCTGAAGGTCCCGAGCGGACCGCTCCACCGGAACCTCCGCAGCACGACCGTCCGCGATTACACGTTCGGCGCCCAACGGGTATCGCTACGGCGGGGGACGACGTTCACGTGGAAGTTCCGCGGCCGCGTCGACCACGACGTGACGCTCGCGAGCGGTCCCGCCGGGTTCGCGTCCCCGAGCATGAGGAGCGGAGCCTTCAGCTACCGCTTCGCCCGAGCAGGGACCTACAGGCTCTTCTGCTCGCTCCACCCGGCGCGGATGACCCAGGTCGTGATCGTCCACTAAACCCGGCGGCCCCTCCGGCCGATAAGGGGAGTCATGACCGCCCAGCTCCTCGTTCCCTACATGGTGCTCTGGGCCGCGCTGATGCGGGCGCTGCTCGTGCGGGCCCGGATCGTCCCAGCGATGTGCGCCCGTTGCGGACTGAAGCTGGAACGCTCGGAGCTCGGCGAGTCGATCTGCCGCTGCGGCCACTAGTCTTGGCCTGATTCCCCCGGGCTACGATGCCTCGGTGAGGGAGATCCTCCCCGAGCTCGAACGCTGGCGTGCCGATGGTCACCGCATCGCGATGGCACGCGTCGTCGCCACTCGCCGCTCGGCGCCGCGTCCCGTCGGATCCAAGCTGATCGTCTCGGAGACAGGTGAGCTCGCAGGCTCGGTTTCGGGCGGCTGCGTCGAGAGCGAGGTCGTCGAAGCGGCGCGCGAGGTGCTCGCCGGCGGCGAGCCACGGCTGCTGACCTATGGAATCTCCGACGACCTGGCGCTGAGCGTCGGCCTGCCGTGCGGAGGCGAGATCGACGTCTGGGTCTCGGAGCCCCACGACGCGGTCCTGACGGAGCTCGCGGAGGTCGCGAGGGGCGAGCGGCGCGCGGTCGATTTCATCGATCTCGACGACGGCACCGAGCGACTCGTCCACGACGGCGACGAAACGGTGGCCGACGAGCTGATCCGCGGTGGGCACAGCAAGGTGGTCGAGCTCGACGGCAGACGCGTCTTCGCCGACGTGTTCGGCCCGCCGCCGCGCCTGCTCGTCTATGGAGCGGTCGACACCGCCGACGCCCTTTGCGCCGCAGCCCGGAGCATCGGCTGGCACACGATCGCCGCCGACGCGCGGGGGCGATTTGCGACGCCCGAGCGCCTGCCGAACGCTCACGAAGTGATCGTCGCGTGGCCCGAAGAGACGCTCGCGCAGGTCCAGCCCGATCACGCCACCGCGATCGTCGTCCTCACGCACGACGACAAGTTCGACGTGCCGATGCTCGTCGGCGCCCTGTCGACCGAGGCGTTCTACGTCGGAGCGATCGGCTCACGACGCAATCAGGAACGTAGGCGCGAGCGGCTGCTCGAGGCCGGGCTCGACGAGACGGCGCTCGAACGGATCAGCGGCCCTGCAGGGCTCGACATCGGTGCACACAGCCCGGCCGAGACAGGACTGTCGATTCTCGCCGAGATCATGGCGGTGCGCGCAGGACGGGACGGCGGCCGGCTGCGGGAATCGAGCGGCCGCATCCACGCCGAGATCAGCTGACGGTTTCGGTCCGCCCTTCGCCCGCGCCGTAGATCCGCATCGGCAAGCCGGCCAGCGGCTCACCGCCGTCGGCGGTCACGAGCCAGGTGTCCTGCATGTACAGGCAGTCGACGCCGTTCTCGGCGATCACGTGCGGATGCATCGAGAAGACCATGTTCTCGCGGAGCTCGGTGTCGATACCCTCGCCGATCTTCGGGTGCTCGATCATCGTCATGCCGATCGAGTGCCCCGTCACGTGCCCGAGGTGGTAGCCGCGGTCGGTGAAGCCCTTCGACACAGCACGGTGCACGTCATGAGACGTCGCGCCGGGACGGAGAGCCGGCTTCGCGGCCTCGAAGTACTCCTCGTAGGCCTCGAGCATCCGCTTCACCTCGCTGTTCGGCTCGCCGATCGCCCGCGAGACCTCGACCCAGTGGCCGCCCGGTCCGGCGATCTCGAGGGAGGGGATGCAGAAGTCGGAGAGTGCCGTTTCCTTGCGCGCGATCGCGAACTCGGCGCCCACGAGCACCATGTTCATGGTCAGGCGGCCGCAGCCTTCCTCGACGAAGAGCCGCTCCGCGGGGGCCAGCACCGCGGCGGCTGAACGACCGGGTGCGAAGGCCTCGAGGAACGCCCAGAATCCTTCCGTGTTGATCCGAACCGATTCGCGCACCGATTCCAGCTCGGCGGCGCTCTTGACCGAGCGCGCGAGATCGAATTGGACGTCAAAGGGGATGAACTCCACCTGTAGGTGCGTGCCTTCGAAGTCACGCACGGCCATCACGTAGTCGAGGCCGTACACGCCTACTCTCTGCGCTCTCCAGCGTTCCGCGATGTACTGGCCGGGCCGTTCGGCAAAGACCTGGTCCTCGATCCACGACGTGCCGTGCTCGCCGACGTACCGCGCCTCCGCGGGGAACACGATCGTCGGCTCGCCCTCGCGGGGCAGGATCACGTACGCGTAGCGGTGCACGATCCCGAAGCCCGACATGTACGTCACGGCGCCTTCGAACCCGGTGTACTCCGAGCCGCACACCACGAGCGCGTCCAGCTGCTCCTCCGCCATGGCCTCGCGAACGAGGCTGTAACGACGGTCGATCTCGCCGCGGCTCACCATGATTGCTCCAACCCTTTCACGAGCGACCAGGTCGCGCGGTTCAACGGCGTCTCGACGCCATGCTCCGATCCAAATCTGACGATGCCGCCGTTCAGGTAGTCGATCTCGGTCGGCCGTTTCGCCTCGACGTCCTGGAGCATCGATGCTTTGTGGCCGTAGGCGACCTCCGGCTTGGCGGCATGGTCGATCAGCTCCTCGGGATCCGCGTCGAGCTCGATCCGCTGGGCGGCGGCAACGGCCTTGCCCTCGTCGACGAGCCCGCTCACGAGCCGACGCAGCTCCGGGTCTTCACAGACCTGACCGTGCGTCAGCCGGGTCAGCGCCCCGACCGGATTCGTCGAGGCGTTGAAGATCACCTTGCGCCATTGCGGGCCGCGTGCGTCGGCCACCGCCGTGGTCGGCATCCCCGCACGGGTGCAGGCCTCCGCGAGGCGGGCGATCTCCTCGCCCGGGGCGGGCTTCGGCTCGAAGGGACCCAGCGTCGTGTCGCCCTTGACGTCCCACTGCACGTGGCCGGGCTCGAGCAGCTTGCCCGCAGGGAACGTCGTGCCGCGGATCACGCGGTCCGCGAATTCGGCAATCGCCTCCTCGTTGCCAAGGCCGTTCTGAACAGTCGCGACGCAGCCGTTCACAAAGGCCGCCGCCGTCGCCGAGATCGCGGCGGAGGTGTGCATCGCCTTCGTCGCGACGATCCCGAAGTCACACGATGGGAGCTCGGACGGATCCGACGTCGCGCGCAGGCGGCCGAGAGCCTCGCCGGCGCCGCTCAGGCGCAGTCCGTCGCGGTTGATCGCATCAACATGCTCGCGGTAGAGGTCGTACGCCCACACCTCCACGTCGTCGAGCTGTGCGAGGTTCGCCGCGAAGAGCGAGCCCACCGCGCCGCAGCCGACGACACAGACCCTCACGAGTACGACGCCTCGCGCGCCTTGACGAGCCGGTAGATCGCGTCATGGAGCGGCGCGGCGACGCCGTGCCGGCCGGCCTCCCGCACGAGCGCACCGTTGATCAGCTCCACCTCGGTGGGGCGCCGCGCTTCCACGTCTTCGAGCATGGACGGATAGTGAGCGCTCCCGCGTTTCGTCGCGAGGACGTTCATCTCCCAGGGGTCGTCATGCAGCTCGACGCCGGCAGCGGCTGCGATGTGCTTCCCCTCGTCGACGAGCTCGTGCACGAGGTGCCCGAGATCAGCTGGTCCCTCCTCGGCGGCGAAATGTGCGTCGTGCGGCAGACCGGTCAGCGCTGACACGCCGTTGACGGTCGCGTTGAAGATGAGCTTCGACCATTGCGCCGGCAACAGATCAGGGAGCACCTCCGCCTTTAGCCCCGAGTCGACGAGCAGCCGGCCGATCTCCTCGACACGCGCGTACGGCGTCTCCCCGTAGGGACCGAGCCAGGTGGGCGTGTCGAGGATGTACTCGACGTGCGTGTCGGAATGCTTCGTCCCGCTCATGAACGTCACGGCCGAGACGAGCGGCCAGTCTCCGTGACGACGCACGATCTCCTCGGCGCCGAGACCGTTCTGGACGGTCATGACCAGCGCCCCCGGGAACTGTCCAGCGAGAGACGAGGCGGCAGCTTCCACCCCGGTCGCCTTCGTCGCGATGATGCCGACGTCGAAGGCCGCAAGCTCGCGCGGGTCGGCCTCGGCACGCACGCGAGCCGTGAACTCGTGCCGCCCGGAAACGGTCAGCCCTTGCTCGTTGAGTGCCCGTGCGTGCTCGTCCCGGCGCGTGAGAACGGAGACATCCGCGACCTTCGCGAGATGCGCGGCGAAGAGGCTGCCGATCGCTCCCGCGCCGATGACGCACACTCTCACGCGAACTTCGCGTGGAGGTACTCGAGGTACGGGCCGGCGTCGAGCTCGGAGCCTGTGATGCGGCGCAGCAGCTCGTTGGCCGGGTACCTGCTGCCGTGCCGGTAGATCCGCTCGCTCAGCCATTCGCGCAGCGGCCCGAACTCCCCGCGTGCGAACTGCTCCTCGAGATCCCCCAGCTCGCCGAGCGCGTGCTGCCAGATCTGCAGCGAGATGACGTTGCCGAGCTGGTAGGTCGGGAAGTAGCCGAAGAGCCCGGACGACCAGTGCATGTCCTGGAGCACCCCGTGCGCGTCGTCCGGGACGTCGACTCCGAGGTACTCCTTCATGCGCGCGTTCCAGACCTCGGGGAGATCCTCGACGGCGACGGCACCGGCGAGCAGCTCCCGCTCGAGCTCGAACCGCAGGATGATGTGCAGCCCGTAGGTCACCTCGTCCGCGTCACCGCGGATCAGACCAGGGCGCACCGCACTGACCGTCCGGACGAACGAGCTCTCGTCGATCTTGCCGAGCGCCTCGGGGAAGAGGCCCTGCAGCGTGGGATAGAACCACTGCCAGAAGCCGGCGCTGCGGCCGACGAGGTTCTCCCAGGTGCGGCTCTGCGACTCGTGCATGGCGCTCGACGTGCCCGTACCGAGCGGCGTTCGCGCCAGGGCGCGGTCGATGTCGAACTCGTAGACGCCGTGACCGAACTCGTGCATCGTCGAAAAGAGCGACGTCAGATCACCCTCGTTCGTGTGCGTGGTCAGCCGGATGTCGCCCGCGCCCGGCTTCGATGCGAACGGATGGGGCGTCTCGTCGAGCCGCCACGAGCTCGTGTCCCAGCCGAATGCGTCCAGCACCAGACGCCCAGCCTCCGTCTGCGCATCGGCCGGAAACGGGCCTGTGAGATCCTCGACAGCCTCGTCGCGGTGCCGCTCCACCAGCTGAACGAGCTCGCCCTTCAGTTGGCCGAAGACGTTCTCGACCTGCGCCGTCGTCAGTCCTTCTTCGTAGTCCTCGAGCAGGATGTCGTACGGCTCGGGCGTCTCCGGAAAACAGGCGATGTACCGGTGCTTGAGCTCGAGCTGGCGTTCGAGGTGGGGCCGAAAGATCGAGAAGTCCGACGCTGCCTTCGCCTCGTCCCAGGCCGCGACTCCAACGCCGTTCGCCTGCGCGAGCTCACCGGCAAGGTCGGACGGGACGAGTCGCGCGCGCTCCCACTCCCGACGCGTCAGTCGCAGGAGCGCCCCGTCGACGGAGTCGGGATCCGCCGCTCCGTCCAGTGCCTCCAGCAGCTCGCCGACCTCGTCGGAAACGAACCGCGCATGGGAGAGCTGCGCCAGAGTCGCCGCCACGGCGGCGCGCGCCTTCGCGCCTCCGTGCGGCATGAACACCCGTGCATCCCAGTCGAGGATGTGCTCCGCGTGCGAGATGTCCGCAACTTCGGCCAGGACCTCCTTCAGCCGCTCGAGCGACGGTTCTTGCGCTGCCGTGGTCAAACGGCCTGCGGGGCGAGCTTCTCGCGCAGGTAACGAACGTATGGCGCCGCATCGATACGGCTGCCCGTGACGCGCTCGATCGTCTCCTGCGGCGTGAACTTCCGGCCGAGGACGTAGAGATGCTCGTGCAGCCACCCGCGTAGGTCGCCGAACTCGCCGCGCTCGAACCGCTCGTCGAGGTCGCCGAGATCTTCCCGCGCGCGGTCCCAGATCTGAACCGAGATGACATTTCCGAGCGCGTAGGTCGGGAAGTAGCCCAGATTGCCGCCGGCCCAGTGCATGTCCTGCAGGACACCGTGCGCGTCGTCCGGGACCTCGACCCCGAGGTAGTCCGCCATGCGGGCGTTCCAGGCGTCCGGGAGGTCACGAACTGCCACGCGGTTGTCGATCAGCTCCTGCTCGAGCTCGAAGCGGAGAATGATGTGCAGGTTGTACGTCACCTCGTCGGCGTCGATCCTGATCAGGGACGGGTGAACCTTGTTCACCGCGCGATAGAAGGCCTCTTCGTCCACACCCCCGAGTTGCGTGGGGAAAGACTGCTGGAGCTTCGGGTAGAAGCACCGCCAGAACGAGCGGCTGCGACCGACGAGGTTCTCCCACGTTCGGCTCTGAGACTCGTGGAGCCCGAGCGAGACGCCGGACGCGAGGATCGTGCCGGCCAGGTCCCCGCCCGCTGCCCCCCACTCGTAGATGCCGTGACCGAACTCGTGCATCGTCGCGAAGACCGAGCTGAGGTCGTCCGGGCGAAAGTTCGTGGTCAAACGGATGTCGCCCTGCCCCGGCGTCGACATGAATGGGTGCGGCGTCTGGTCGAGCCGCCATTCCTCGTCGGTGTAGCCGAAGCGGCGCAGCACCTCCATGCTGAACGCGCGCTGTGCGTTCGGGTCGAACTCCTGGTGGAGGAATGAGTCGTCGACGTCACCCGCATCCGCGATCTCACGAACGAGCGGTGCAAGCTCCTCCTTCAACCCGTCGAAGATTTCGCGCACTTCAGCCGTCTTCATGTTCGGCTCGAAGTTGTCGAGGAGGACGTCGTACGTCTCGTCGGCAGGCTCGAAGCAGGCGACGTACCGCTGGCGGAGCTCGAGGTTCTTCTCGAGGTGCGGGCGGAGCAGCTCGAAGTTCGACTGTTCCTTCGCAGGCCCCCACGCGGACAGGGCGGTCGCAGACGCGCGGTTCAGATCGCCGACGAGCTCCGGTGGCACGCGCGTGGCCTTGTCGTAGTCTCGGCGCGCGACGCGGATCAGGCTCGCCTCGATCGAGTCGTAGCCCGATTCCTCTTCGAAGCCCCGCAGGTCTTCGAGCAGCCGGCCGATCTCCGGCGAGATGAAGCGCTCCTGCGCGAGCTGGCTGACGGTTGCGATCGCTTCCGCGCGGGCGGCGGAACCGCCGGGGGGCATCATCACGCGCTGGTCCCAGAAGAGGAGCCCGGCGGCCTTCGTCAGGTTGTTGACCTCGGCGAGGCGCTGCTTCAGTTCGCTGAATTTTGGATTGGTCATCGTGCGAACTTTGTCAGAACGCGCAGGGGTCGGGCTCGGCGGAGCGACAGCTCGCGCCCTCCGGTGAGCCCCTGGGGACGAAGAATCAGGACAAGCGCCATCAGGGCGCCCACGACGACGATCCTGGTGCCCGCCGGCAGGTCGAGCGAGTGGCCGAAGAGGTGGATGCCGCTTTCGGCTTCGGCGAGGAAGGAGTCGACGCCGCTGACCGCGAGCGCTCCGACCACGGCTCCCCAGAGGCTGGTCGCGCCGCCGATCACGAGCATCGCGAGGGTGAGGAAGGTCAGGTCCAGATACACCGACTCGGTGTTCACGGGGAGCAGGTGGACGTAGAGCCCGCCGGCGAAGCCGGCCAGCGCCCCGGAGAGGACGAATGCGACGAGCCGCTGGCGGTACACGGAGATCCCGACGGCCCGGGCCGCCGCGGCATCCTCGCGGGTCGCGCTGAGGAGCCGCCCGAAGCGGCTGCGCCTGTACGCGAAGGCGACGAGGACGGCGAGCCCGGCCCCGAGTGTCGCCTGCAGGAGACCGGTCGTCTCAGGCACGGCGGAGAAGGTGCTCAGTCCTGGTCCGATCCGCTCCCAGTAGCGAAGAACGTTGTGCGTGATCTCGAGCACGCCGAAGGTCGCGATGCCCGCAGCGAGCCCCGAGAGCCGCATCAGCGGCAGCCCGACAACGAATGCGTACAAGGCCCCGACGGCAGCGGCGATCGCGAGCGACCACACGTTGCCGACGGTGTGGTCTCCGAGCAGTCCGAAGAGGTTCGGCATGATCGCCGGCTTTTCCTCGACGGGCATCGAAAGCACCCCCGCGGCCCACGCTCCCACCGCGACGAAGCTGATGTGTCCGAAGGAGAGCACTCCCGAGCTGCCGATGAAGACGTACAGCGCGACGACGATCGCGACGTTCACGAGCGCGTTGATCACGTACGTCTCGGTCGAGGTCGAGACGAGGGTTCCCACCAGCGCCGCCAGCGCGACGAGAACGAGCGGCCCGAGCAGCTGCGCGGCCGAGTCGACGCCGCGTCTCACACGCGCTCCACTGCTCGCTGGCCTTCTCGCGTGAAGAGACCGCCCGGCCGGACCAGCAGCACGAGGATTACGGCCGCGAACAGGAACGACGGCAGGTACTGGCTCTGATTCGTGGGCAAAGCGCCGCCGAGGAGTCCCGACGCAAAGCCGATTGCGAACCCGCCGAGCGTCGCGGGCACGAGCCGGTTCATGCCGCCGAGGACCACTCCCGCGAGCACGAGAATGGTGTCGCGGAGCGCGAAGTCCGGAGTGACGAGCGGGTTCTGCACGGTCAGCATCACCGCCACGAGCGCCGCAAGCAGGCCCGACACGAGCACCGCCGCGCCGATCACGCGGCCGGCTCGAACGCCGAGCAGCTCGGCCGTGCGGAAATCCATCGCGGCGGCGCGCATGTGCAGCCCGACTCGCGTGCGCCCGAGCAACAGCACGAGCAGCAAGAGCGCCACGACCGCGAGCACCGTCGCGACGATCGCGATCTTGCGAATGTCCACGCCGGAGATCGTCACGGGCCGGTTGAGCGAGGCCAGCGATGCGGCGATCTTGCCAAGTGGACCGAACCAGAGAAGCGCGACGCTTTGGAGGAGAAACGCGACGGCGAAGGTCGCGACGAGCATCACGGCCGGCGAGTGCGCGCGCAGAGGCCTAAAGACGATCCGGTCCAGGAGCAGTGAAAGAGTGAGGACGACGGCGAAGCACAGCACGATGCCGACCGAGACCGGCCAGCCCCGCTCCGAGGCAAAAGCGAGCGCATAGGCGCCGGCCATGACGAGCTGCCCGTACGCGAAGTTGACGAGCCGCAGCACGCCGAAGACGAGCCCGATCCCTACGGCCATGAGTGCGTAGATCGCCCCCAGCCCGGTCGCGTCAGCGAGCGTCTGCCAGTCGATGTTGAGGAGGGCGACGCTCATGCCATGTACGCACTGACGAGCGCGGCGGTGTCACCTGCCGACTCCGGACCGAGGGTTAGTCGCTGCTGCCCGTTCGCAAGGACGTGCGAGCGGTCCGCGAGCGCGACCGTCCGCTGCGCACGCTGCTCGACGAGCAGCACCGCGAGCCCACGGTCCCGAATCGCAGCGAGCGTCTCGAAGACGACGTCGACCATACGCGGCGCCAGTCCGAGCGAGGGCTCGTCGAGCAGCAGCACCTCGGGATCGGCAACGAGCGCACGCGCAATTGCAAGCTGTTGCTGCTGGCCCCCCGAGAGCGTGCCGGCCTTCCGTCGAAGGGATTCCTTGACGACGGGAAAGAGGTCGTAGACCCGCGCGATGTCCTCAGCCACGCCGTCACGGGTGCGCCGGCCCGCCAGACCCAGCTTGAGGTTCTCCTCCACCGTCAGGTCCGCGAAGATCCGCCGTCCTTCCGGCACGAGTGCCACTCCCTTTCGCGCCACCACCTCGGGACGCTTGCCGACCACCGACTCTCCCTTCACGCGCACGTCGCCGGCTGCGGTCCGAACCGCGCCCATGATCGCGTGAAGCGTCGACGACTTGCCGGCGCCGTTTGGACCGATCAGCCCGACGATCTCGCCACGGTCGACCTCGAACGAGAGGTCGTGAACGGCCGTAAGGGCACCGTGACGCACCTCGAGGCCCTCGACGGCGAGCAGCGGGATGTTCAACCCTCGTCCCCCTCGTGTACCGCGCTCTCGCCGAGGTAGGCCGCCGCTACGTCGAGGTTTGCGCGGATCTCATCTGGCGTCCCTTTCGCGAGGACGCGCCCCTGGTCGAGCACGTAGATGCGGTCGCAGAGACCCATGATCAACGCCATGTTGTGGTCGATCAGCAGAACGCCGGCATCGTGGTCATCACGAACGCCGCGCACCGCTTCTGCGAAGCCGGGGACCTCGGACTCGGGCAAGCCCGCGGCCGGCTCGTCCAACAGGACGAAGCGCGGTCTGGTCGCAAGCGCTCGTGCGACGCCGAGGCGCCGCTCGTCACCCTGCGCGAGCGTGCCGGCGAGCGCCTCTGCCTGCGCGCTGAGACCCAGCATTTCGAGCAGCTCCGACGCCCGGAGCCGTGCCTCGCGAGCAACCACGCCGACGCCGAGCGCGGCGACCTCGAGGTTCTCGCGCACCGAGAGCGATCGAAAAGCGTGACTGTGTTGAAAGGTGCGCGACAGGCCCTGCCGGCCACGGCGGCTCGGGCTCCAGTGCGTGACGTCGCGCCCTTCGAGCTCGACTGTCCCGGACGTCGGGCGATCGAATCCACTGAGAACGTTCACGAAGGTCGACTTGCCTGCTCCGTTCGGGCCGATGAGCCCCGCGATCTCCGCCCGGCCCAGCTCGAGGGTGACGTCGCGAAGAGCGTGCACACCTTCGAATGACCGCGACACGGAGGAGGCCCGGAGTGTGTCTCCGGGCCTCCTCGTCGTTTCTGCCGGGTTTGCTCGTGCCAAGCGAGACTTAGATCTTGGGAACCTTCTTGGCGACGATCGTTCCAACGACCTTCGGAACGTTGTCCTGGATCCTGATGATTCGATACCGGCGCCCGAACACCGTGTGCAGTGTCCGGGAGAAGTTCACGTTGCCGGAGATCGTCGGAACGTTCTTGAACTTCTCCATCACCTTCGCGAGCGTGATGCCCTTCGTCGAGCCGTGCGCGCGTTTGATCGCCACGACGAGCCCGTCGATCGCCGAGGGGCCCGTGATGAAACCGCCGGTTCCCGCTCCGACCTTCTTGGCCAGTGCGTTGACGGCTTTGCTCGGGTCGTCGCCGAAGCACGACGCGAACGTGACGAACCAGTAGTTCGACACCTTGGGATTCGTCGGCAGCCAGTACGTGCCGTCACCGGCCCAGGAGTTCAGAACCGGCGTGTTGTTCCCGAGTGTGCGCAGGCCCGTGATGAACGGCGAAAGAGCCCCGAAAGCGCCGGCGGTCGAGGTGACGATCACGTCGGCCTTGACGTTGTTCAGCCGGCTGACAGCATTCTGGACGTTGTTTCCGCCGAGCGATTGGTACGTCTCGTTGGCGACGATTTTCCCGCCGAGCTGCTTGAAGCGGACGTCGAACGCCTGGACCACGTTCTTGAAGTAGACGATGACCGTGTCGGTCGCGAGGGCCGCTGTCTTCCAGCCCCTGCTCCGCGCGTACTGGGCCATGGCCGACCCCTCGTCCTGTGCGACGTTGCCGAAGCTGAACGCCAGGCGCCCCTTCGGGCCGAACCGCTTCGGTCCCATCTGGTCGGTGCCGATACACGGCGCAATCGCAAGGACGCCTCGGTCGATCGCCGCCTTGACGACCGGTGCGGCGAAGTCGACATCGCAGGTCGTAAAGAGGACGTTGGCCTTCTGTCCGAGCAGGCGCAGAGCGCACGCCTTCGCGGTTGCGGGGTCGTTCCCCTGCGTATCGCAGGTCCGGATCTGAAGCTTCCGTCCACCGACTCCGCCCTTCGCGTTGACCTTGGCGACCTGCAGCTGCGCCGCAGCCAAAGCGGGAGTGTCGAATGGCTTCATCGCACCTGTGCTGTCGAATGCCCAGCCGATGATGATCGGCTTCTTCGCCTGCGCGGTACGGTGCCCCGCCGTTGCCGCCAGCGCGCTCCCGATCAGAGCGAGCGCCACCAGCGAAGCGGCGACGAACGCCCACCTTCCACGTGCTCTCATCTAGTGCCTCCTCTTGGGGTCGTCCTCATTCGTTCGATTACACGGCACCGGGCGATACCTGGTCAAGGGTGGTTCGGTTTCGTGCGTCCCAGACCCGCTCGAACGAGTCTTGCCCCCTGCGCACGAGCTCCGGCAGCGGCACGTCCCAGAGCGAGTCGGGCCAAGCGTTCCCGAACGTCCCGTTGTCCGAGAAGATCTCGAGGTCGTAGAACCCGTCCCAGCCCGCGCGGTCGAGGGCCCCGAGGATCTCGGGAAGCCTCGCCACGCCGTCACCGGGCAGGACGCGGTCGCACCAGCTTCGCGTTCCTCCGCCCCAGTCGGCGATGTGCACGCCGACGAACCGGTCCGCGTAGCGCCCGATCTGGTCGACGAGCTCGGGCGTGTTCCACAGATGCCAGCTGTCGAATTGGATTCCGAGTGCCGGCCGGTCCGCGTCGTCGAGCAGCTCGGCGGCCTCAGCCAGCGACGAGATCATCGTCCAGTCCTCACCGCCGACTCGGTTGATCGGCTCGAGGCCGATGCGCACGCCCGCGCGCGCGGCTTCGTCGGCGATCGTCCGAAGCCCGTCCACGACGATGTCGCGATCGTCGCCGGGGCCGGTCAGGCAGACGACGGCGCCCGGCTCGAAGGGCGCGAGTCTGTGGATCGACGCGCAGATGGCGTCGATTCGCGCCGCCGGTTCGGCCGGTCCCTCCATCAGTGGCAGCGGCAGGATTGACGGCACCGCCGGAACCGCCGACGCCGAGCCCAGGCCGCTCGCCTCGAGCTGCGCGAGGGCTTCTGCGTCGCCGCCCGGTGAGAGCTTGATCTCCCAGATGCCGATTCCGTCGACTCCGGCGTCCGCGTACGCCGCGACATCCGCCGCGAACGTCGATGCCAGGGTCGTGATCTGCGAGATCGAGAAAGGCGGCCGGATGCAGGCGATTCTACGCCCCTCGCGGGCGCAGAAACGAGCCGAGGCGACCCGCCAGCCGCGTGGCCGCGGGCGGCTGCAGGAGCTGCTGCGCGACAAGAGTCCCCGAACCGGCGCCGAGGCCCGGGCCGGGCCAGGTGCTCGCTCCGATGTGAAAGAGCCGGTCGACCGCCGTGCGGTGCCCGGGCTGGCGCGCGAACGGACGCCAGAGGAAGTTCTGGTCGAGCGCGAGCGAGCCCGAATACGGGTCACCGTGCTCGAGGTTCATGTTTGCCGCCTGCAGGTCCGCAGGCGAGAGCACGACCCGCCGCAGCACGGAGCCTTCCAGACTCGGAATGTGCCGCTGGAGCCTGGCCTGGATTCGGTCCGCGTACCGCTCGCGCAGAGACTCGGTCCAGCGGCCGTCTCCGACTTCCAGCTCTCCCGCGGCGTCGCCCTTGACGTGCCAGGGAAGCTCCTGCAGCTGAATCCAGAGGATTCCCTTCCCTGCCGGAGCCCTGCTCTCGTCCATCGTCAGCGGTTGCCCGACGACGATCGTTGCCTCGGCGGGCAGCAGCCCTCGCTCTGCTTCGTTCACCGCACGCGAGACGCCGTCGAGTCCCGGCGTGACGTGCACGATCGCCGTCTGGCCGAGGCGCTCGTCGCCGTCCCAGCGCGGCGGTTCGGAGAGCGCGAAGTGGATCTGCATCTCGGAGCGGCCGAAGCGGAAGCGCTTGCCCGCAGCCGCCACGTCCGGGGGAACGTCGGCCGGGTCGAGCAACCGCCCGTAGAGCTGGGTCGGCGTCACGTTGCAGATGACGGCGCGCTCGGCCGTGACGACATCGCCGCCCGCGAGCCGGACTCCGCCCGCGGTGCCCCGCGACACGAGGACACGCTCGACGTCGCGGCCCGTCTCGCAGGTGCCGCCGTGATCGTCGATCAGCCGGACGAGCGCGTCGACGAGCCGCGCGCCGCCGCCGCGCGGAATCGGCATCCCACCCGCCTCGATCGCGAACGCGATCACCCGCGTCATGAAGCCGGACGCGGCGGCGTCCGGGCCGAGGCCCGCGTGCAGCACCCAGGGAGCGAGCAGGCCGTGCGCGCGCTCGGAGCAAAAGGTCTCCGTGAGCCAGTCACGGCTGCTCTGAACGACCTCGCCGCCGAATTCCACGAGGCCGCGGCGACCGAGACGCCGGTACGCCGTCACCCCGAGATTCAGCCCCGCGCCCGACCACAGCTCCGTGCCGAGGACCCCGAACACGAGCTCCGCCTGTGACCCGATCGAACCGATCGCGTCGCGCCAGGCGGCCCCGTCACCGGCAGCGTGGCGGTCGAGCTCGGCCGCGTTCGCCGCGGTGTCGGTCGTGAGGAACGCGCTCTTCCCGTCGGGGTAGAGCGTTCCGGTCGGATGCTCGGTGTTCAGGTATTCGAGCCCGCGCTCTGCAAGGTCGCCCGCCAGCTCGGCGTGCGCCGGCCCGCCCACCCACAGCGGATGCCAGGCGCTGAAGACGTCATGATGGAAGCCGGGCTCCGTCAGCTCCGCGGTACGGATCGCCCCGCCGAGCTGGGCTTCACGTTCGAGCACGGCGACGCGCCAGCCGGCGCGGGACAGAAACGCCGCGCAGGCGAGTGAGTTGATGCCGCTGCCGACGATGACCGCGTCGTAGTCAGCCATGCGCGAGCGCGCGGAACTCGTCGTCGGTCACGAGCCCGCGTTTCTCGGTGCCGAGCGCCTTGACTCGCACGAGCAGCTCGCGCTGCTCGTCGTCGGAGAGCTCGAGCCCGAGCTCCTCCGCTTTGATCCGGATCGAGTCGATGCCGCTCTTCTTGCCGAGCACGATGCCCCGCTGCGCGGAGACGAGCTCCGACGAGTACGGCTCGATCGCGGGCGGATCGTGGAACTGGCTCGCGACGGCGCCCGACTCGCGGCGAAAGAGGTTGTCGCCGACGAGCGGCTTGTACGGCTCGAGCTCGTAGCCCGACAGCGCGCGCAGCCGCTCCGAGAACGCCCGCGCCCGATCGAGGCGCAGATTCGTCTCGACGCCGTAGAGGCCGCGCAACGCGAGTGCGATCTCCGGAATGTTCGCATTGCCTGCACGCTCGCCCATGCCGTTGACGGTTCCCTGGATCCAGGTCGCGCCGGCGCGAACGGCGGCGAGTGCAGCGGCGGTGGCGAGTCCGAAGTCGTTGTGACCGTGGAAGTGGACCGGCACGCCGGGACCGAGCCACTCCTTCGTGCGGCCGACGAGCTCCGCGACCGCCTCCGGGCTGGCGATGCCGATCGTGTCCACGACGACGGCCTCCTGCGCGCCCGCCTCGATCGCCGTCTTGTAGACCGTTTCGAAGTAGCCGGCGTCCGCGCGGGTCCCGTCGACGCCGAAGAAGGCGACGGTGATTCCCTGCTCGACCGCGAACGAGACCGCCGCGACGATCCGCTCGAGCATCGCCTTACGGTCGACGCCGAGCGCTTCGAGCTTCAGGTCCGAGATCGGCGACTCGATCACGCTCGCGCCGATCTCGAGCTCGACGAGCGCTTTCACGTCGGCCTCGACCGCGCGCGAGAAGCCCCAGACCTCGGCGCGCAGGCCGGCGTCGCGGATCAGCTCGACAGCGCGCCAGTCGTCCTGCGAGACGCGCGGAAAGCCGGCTTCGATCCGCTCGATCCCCAGCTCGTCGAGCCCGCGTGCGAGTTCGAGCTTGTCTTCGGGATCGAGCACGACCCCCACGGTCTGCTCGCCGTCGCGAAGCGTCGTGTCGTAGAACCCGACGTCGGCCGTGAACGCGTGCGGCGCGTTGAGAGCGCCGGTCCAGAAGAGCCCGCTAGAAGACAACGGTCCGATTCTCGTGGACGATGACACGATCCTGAAGGTGCCACCGAACCGCGCGGGCGAGAACGGTTCGCTCGATGTCGCGGCCGATCGCCGCGAGCTCGTCAATCGAGTGTCGATGTGACACGCGCTCGACGTCCTGCTCGATGATCGGCCCTTCGTCGAGTTCGGTCGTGACGTAGTGAGCCGTCGCGCCGATGATCTTGACGCCACGCTCAGCGGCCCGTGCGTACGGCTCGGCGCCGGGGAACGCAGGCAGGAACGAGTGATGAATGTTGATGAACGGGACGCCAACGCGGTCGAGGAATTCACCGCTCAGAATCCTCATGTAGCGCGCGAGGACAACGAGCTCGACCTTTCCCGCGAGCAGCTCGGCCATCACGGCCTCCGCCTCGCGCTGATCGTCGCCAACGGGAATGTGCGCGTAGGGGACGCCGAATGCCGAGACGTCAGGTTGGTGCTCGGGGTGGTTCGAGATGACCTGGACGATCTCGCCCTCGAAGTCTCCTCGGCGCGCGCGCCAGAGGAGGTCGAGCAGACAATGTTCCTCGCGCGAGACCAGGACGGCGACGCGCCGCGGCTCTTCGGGTTGCGACACCCGCCAGTTCATCTGCAGGGGTGCAGCCACGTCGGCGGCGAAGCTTTGCTGGAAGTCCGCCGGCGAGCTCACGCCGAACTGAAATGCCATGCGCATGTAGAACGTGCCGCCCTGAGGCTGCGTCGCGTACTGATCGGCCTCGAGGATGTTCGCTCCCTGTTCGTACAGGAACATCGACACCGCCGCCACGATCCCGGGCCGGTCCGGGCACGAGATGAGAAGGTTGGCGGCTTTGCGAGCCGTCATCGGAAATCGTCGGGGTAGCTGGAGAGCTTCTCGGGGCCGTCGCTCGTGATCAGGAAATTGTCCTCGATGCGCAGCCCGCCGCCGCCCTCCCAGTACACGCCCGGCTCGATCGCGAGCACCATTCCCTCCTCGATCGTGCCCGTGCCGGCCTGATGCGCGTACGGCGGCTCGTGCGCGCGTGCGCCGACCCCGTGTGCGATCGGATGTGACGGCTGGCCTGCGTAGCCGGCGGCTGCAAGACCGTCGCGGATCAAGACGTCGAGCTCGGCCAGGCTCGCTCCCGGGCGGCAGTGGTTGAGCGCACTGCCGTAGACACCGAGCAGCACGTCGAGCAGCTCGTCGTAGCGGGGCTCGAGCGTGCCGGGGCAAACGTTCTTCGTGTGGTCGCACCAGTAGCCGTCGGCGCACACCCAGATCTCGAAGAGCGTCGGCTCGTGCTCGAGCACCGGTCTGTGCCCGGTCGCGGTGAAGGTGCGGATGCCCGGGCCGGACCAGACGAGCGAGAAGCCGAGCGCCAACTCGACCTGTCCGTTCCAGCCGGTCCCCTCGCCGTGGACGAATCCCTCCCAGACGGCCGCCGCCTCGCTCTCCTTCATCCCCGGACGCAGCTCGGAGGCGACGTGCTCCATCGCCGCAGCGGCGATCTCGTTCGCCAGTCGCATCCTCTCGAGCTCCTGCCCGGTCTTGACGGCACGGGCCCGGCTGAGCAGAGGCGTCGCGTCGAGGGCCCCGGGAAAGGCGTCGAACCAGGCCTTCGTGAAGGTCGTCGGCTCGCCCACCATCCGGTCGGAGGCCTGGGTGCCGAGCGAGAGCTCGAGCCCGACCTTGCCGAAGGGCCGAGCGGCCTCCAGAACGGCCTCGAGCGTGCGCGAGAGCGGCGGACGGGCGTCGGCCGGGTCATAGCCGGGCACGAGCACGACGTCCTCCGTCCAGGCGTTCTCGGCCGCATCCGCAGCCGAGGGCTCGATCGTGATCAGGACTGGAGGGCCCTCGCGGGGAAAGACCGCGGCGTCGTAGCCCTTCATCCCCCAGAGGTTCGTCAGGTAGAGGACGTTGTCGGGGGCGCGGACGACGAGGGCGTCGAGCCCGTCCTCTTCCATCAGCGTGCGGACGCGGTCGAGCTTGGCGTCGTCTCGCGGCCAGATCACAGGGCGACGCGGGGCGGCGCAGGCTCGCCGTGTGCGTCCTGCCAGGAGACGACCGGGTTACGGAGCACGCCGATCTTCTCGATCTCCGCCTCGATCACGTCGCCGGGCTTCAGGTAGAGCGACGCCGCGTCCTCGCTGAAGCCGGCGACGCCGCTGACCGTTCCCGTCGAAACGACGTCACCCGCCGAGTAGCCGAGCGCCGAGTAGTGCGCCAGGATCTCCGGGATCGTCACCGACATGTTGCCGCTGTGCGACTCCTGGCGCACGTCACCGTTCACGCGCAGCTCCATGCGCAGATCGTGAGGATCGCCGATCTCGTCGGGCGTGACGATCCACGGGCCGAGTGGGCAGAACGTGTCGATGCCCTTGCAGAAGGAGAAGACACCCGAGCGCATCTCGCGCCGCTGGATGTCGCGGGCCGTGATGTCGTTGAAGATCACGTAGCCGCCGATGTAGTCGGCCGCCTCCTCCGGGCCGAACCACTTGCCGGCCTTCGAGATCACCACGGCGAGCTCGAGCTCGTAGTCGAGCTCCTGGGTCAGATGCTCGGGATAGACGATCGGCTCGTCGGGACCGACGATCGCGTCGACGTTCTGGAAGAACACGATCCAGGGCGCGATCTCGTGCGACCAGTTGACGCGTTTCGACTCCTCTTCGTGCTCGCGAAAGTTGCCGGCGGTGTGCAGGAACTTCTTGGGCACGATCGGAGCCCGCAGCCGGACGTCGGCGAGTGCATGCTCCTCTGCAGTCGGAGTAGCCCCACCGCGCTCGAAGTACTCGCGCATCGTCGGGACGTCGAGCTCCACGATCGTGTCGTCGCGCAGCTCCCCCACGCGCCCGTCGTCGAAGGTCACGAGCTTCACCGCTTTCCCTCCTCTGCGCAGACACGCTGGACGACCCGCGCGTAGACGTCGGCCATCTTCACGAGCCCGTCGATCTCGAGGTTCTCGCCGAGCACCGGATCGGGCAGCCCGCTCGACGTTCCGTAGTTCACACTCTCGATCCCGTAGCGGGTCAGCGCCGACGCATCCGAGAACCAGCGCACCGTGTCGCGTTCCGGCCTGCTGCCGAAGACCTGGCTATGCGCCTCGTCGATCGCTCCGACGAGCGGGTGCTCCTCGGCGATCTCGGAGCCCGGCGCCGTGACATAGACCTCCGACTCGATGCCGTGGTCCGGAAACCGCTCGCGCAGCCCGCGCACGAAGTCGCCGAGCGCGGAACGGGCCTCTGCCATCGGCATGTTCGGTGGAACGCGGAAGTCGACGAACAGATCTGTGCGGTGCGGCGTCCGCGACGCGCGCCACGCGAACCCGCCGTTGATCGCGCCGATGTTCACGATGCCTTTCTTGCCGCCGTACGAGGTGCGCTCCTCCCACTCGGGGGCAAACTCGAGGACGGCGTCGAGCACCTCGCGCATGCGCACGATCGACGTCTCCGCGCGCCGTCCCTCGCTGAAGGCGGTGTGGATGAACGGCCCGCTCGTCGAAATGCGTATCCAGAGCGCGCCGTAATGGCCGAGCACGATCTTCTGCTCGGTCGGCTCACCGAGAATGCACATGTCGGTGACGCCGCCGTGCGTCGGCAGGAACCGAGAGCCGGCGGCATAGCCGCGGTATTCACGCCCGACGAAGTCGGGATGCCACTGGGTCTTCTCGATCTCCCCGCACACGCACGCGATCATCACGTCCCCCGCAAGCCGAACGCCGGCGTCCTGCATCGACCGCACAGCTTCGAGGTAGCACGCGAGCGCGCCCTTCATGTTCGAGATGCCGAGCCCGTAGATGCGCCCATCCTGGACGAACCCTTCCGGCTGAAAGCCCCGGATGCTCTTCAGCCACGGCTCCCGGCCCGAATACGACGTGTCCATGTGCCCGTTGAACATCAGCGACTTACCGCCGCCCGTGCCCTCCCAGAGCCCGACGACGTTCGGCCGTCCGTCCTCGACCTGCTGCCATTGCACCTGCAGGCCCATCGCCTCGAGCTCGGCTGCGACCCGCTCTCCCATCGCCTGCTCGTCACCGGTCGGGCTGGCGATCGAGACGAGGTCGACGGCGAGGGCGACGAGGCGGTCGGAGTCGATCTCAACGGAAATGGGGCAACACCTCCTTGCCGAAGAGCTCGATCTGCTCGTGCCGCCGCTCGCCCCAGAGCTCGAGCATCACGTGCGTGCAGCCTGCGTCGCGGTACTCCTCGATCGCCGAGATGCAGTCGGCGGGCGTGCCGGCGATCGGCTTGCACTTGTCGAGGATCTCGTCGGTGACCTTCGCCTTGGCCGCGAGCCGCCCACCCTGCTCCATCGCCTCGGCGACGGGCCGGATCTCCTCCTGGCTCAGCCCGGCGAGATCGAGCAGCGTGTCGGCAGAGCCCTTGATGTTCTGCACCTTGTTCGCGAGGTACATGCCGGCGATCTCCCGTGCGCCGTCGCGGCCCGCGTCGCGGTCCGTTTCGTGAATCGACGCCACAACCGTGCAGCCGATGTCGATGTCGGCGGCGACGTTCTCGCGCGTGTAGCGGACGAACTGCGGTGTCGTGATCGACGGCGTCAGGCAGCCGTCCGCAATCTCGCCCGCGAGCGCCTGCATCTTCGGTGCGGTGGCGGCGACGTACACCGGCGGAACGTCGCGGGGCGTCTCCGCCTCCGCCTGCAGGCCGGGGACGTCCGCGCTCCACGTGTCGCCCTCGTACGTGAACGGTTCGCCCGAGAGAACGCCGCGGACGATCTCGACGGCGTCGCGCATCGGTCCGAGCGTTCGCTTGCCGCTGAGGCGCGCGTTGTTCAGGAAGATCTTCGAGGTCCCGAAGCCCAGCAGGAATCGCCCTGGCCCGGCGGCCTCCTGCACGACTCGCGCATCCATGGCGACCTGCACCGGGTGACGCGTGAACGGCGAGATGATCCCCCAGCCCACGGTGAGTCGCTCCGTCTCTTTGGCGATCAGCGCGGAGACGACGGTCGACGAGCGCGCCTCCATGCCGTGCTTGCGCCACCACGGATACGCCTCGGCGAGCCAGATCGTGTCCATGCCGGCGCGGTCCATCGTTCGCGCCGACTCGAGCATCTCGTCGAGCGGCTCCATCGTCAGCTGCATCACGCCGATCCGGAAAGGCGGGGCCATCACACCGATCTTCTCACGCGGCCAGCTCCTTGAAGTAGAAGGCACCGGGCCAGAGCGTCCCGTCGGGGCGCCGGGAGTAGTTGGGCATCGTGCCCATGCGCGTGTACCCGACCGCCTCGTAGAAGCCGCAGGCGTCGGTGTCGGCATGTGTCGTCAGCCACAACAGGGTCACGCCGTGCTCGCGGGCGGCCTGCTCGACTGACGTCATCAGCAGCCGCCCAATTCCTCGCCCGCGAGCAGCCGTTGCGACGCCGACGCGCTGAACCTCGGCGCGGTGGTCGGCGTTCGTCGCGCTGCTGAAGACGACCTGCGCCATGCCGAGGATCTCTCCGTCTTCCTCCGCGACGAGCAAGAGCCGGTCGCGATTGCCGAGCGCAGCGACGACGTCGCGATACGAGCGCTCGAGAACGCCGTGGCCCAGCGAGTCGAGGGCGCCCAGAGCCATGCCCGACTTCAGTGCGTCGGCATGCACGTCCGCGAGGCGTGCGGAGATGTCAGCCGCCTCGGAAGGCTCGACGAGGCGACAGCGAAGCAGCCGCTCGGCTACGGGTCCTCGGTCGACGTCGTCGGCCCCTCGGCGTCCGCGTCGTACGCCTCGGGCGACCAGGGGCTCAGCCCTTCCTCGGCGCCGCTCGAGCCTTCCGGGTCGGCTGGGCCGTCGGCGGGCTCGCCCGCGTCCTTCAGCTCGGGGTCGGTCTCCGGCGGCTCGCGTTCGGTCGTCGGCTCCGGCGTCCCTGCGTCTCCCAGCTCGCCGCTCGTCACGATCCCTTCGCCTCCTGCACCTGCTTGTCGAGCGCTCCGAGCACCTGTGACACCTGCTGGTTGATGATCGGCTGCAGGACGCGCTGGCCCATCGACGCCACGGGGCCGAGCAGGTGCACGTCCGCTTCCCACTTCATGTTCGTCCCGTCGCTGGCTTCGGTGAGGTTGAACGAGGTCTCCATGTTCAGCACCGCGCCGACGCCGTTGCCCTTCGCGTGCAGCTTCGCGAACTCCGGCTCGCGCTCCTCCAGCTTCTCGAAGTCGATCGACATGCGCAGCCCGCCGAGCCCGAGCGGGATCTTCACGTGCGCGCGCCAGTGCCTGTCGTCCTGGATGTCGAACGACTCGACGCCGGGCATCGTCTTCGCCATCTGCGCCGGGTCGTTCAACACCTCCCAGACCGTCTCCCGCGACGCCTGGAACTGCCTTTCTCCGCTGACCTTCATCTGTTCTCCACCGTGACGAGCTTGCGGGTCGCGCCGGGATCGCGCATCAGGTCCCACACGCCCTCGTAGGGATTGCAGCTCCGCCAGACGATCGGGCCCTCGCCGCGCTTGCCGAGCGCATTCTGGAGCGCCGCGCACACCGCATGGATCCCGGCGCCACCGCCCTCCCCCATGCCCTTTGCCCCGAGCGGCGTGAACGGCGACTCCGACTCGATGAAGCCGTTCTTCAGCGGCGGCATGTCGAGCGCGTGCGGCACGTGGTAGTCGTAGAAGTTGGGCGTGAGCAGGTTGCCCTCCTCGTCGTAGGTGAAAATTTCGTGGGTCGCAGCTCCGAGCGCCTGCGCCGTCGCTCCGTGCACCTGGCCCTCGACGATCTGCGGATGGATGCGGTTGCCGCAGTCGTCCACGGCCGCGTAGTCGACGATGTCGTACACCCCGGTCTCCGGATCGATCTCGACTGCGCACGCGTGGATCTGCGTGGCATACGTGAGCGTCAGGTTGCCGAACTTCCGCTCGAGGTCCGGTTTCTCGAACTGCGGGCGATAGACGTAGCGGACGTTCAGCGTGACGTCGAGGTCGTCCGGCAGCCCGGCGTTGTTGGCGTTGAGAATCGCGCCGAGCGCCATGAACGGGAGTGCCGCCTCAGGGTTGCCCTTGATCCGCGCCTGGCTTTCGACGAGCTCAATGTCGTCCGGGCCGCAGCCGAAAACTGCCGCGGCGAGCTGCTTCATCTCGACAGCGAGCTTCTCTGCGGCACCCTTGACCGCACCGAGGCCGGTGACCGCGAACTGCGAGGCGTAGGTGCCCGAGAAGCCGGCGGTCGAGTTCCAGTACGTGTCATGGCCCGCCCGCACGTTGATGTCGTCGGGCGTGCAGCCGAGGATCTCCGCTACGACCTGCGACGACGTCGTCTCGTGTCCCTGCCCCTGCGGCACGGTGCCGAGCGTCACGACGACCTCGCCGAAGATGTCGAGCTTGACCGTGGCGACCTCGTTGTTGCCGGAGAACTGGAGCTCCGGGTTGAGGATCATCGACTGGCCGAAGTTGTTCGTTCCGGAGTCGAGCGTGGAACCGATGCCGATCCCGAAGAGCTTCCCGCGCGCCTCCGCGTCCCGGCGCTTCTCGTCCAGCGAGTCGTAGCCGATCAGGTCGAGCGCGATGTCGAGGCAGCGGGCGTAGTCGCCGGAGTCGTAGATGCAGCCGTTCGGCGTCTCGTAGGGGAACTCTTCGTGCTTGACGTAGTTTTTCTTGCGGACCTCGACCGGATCGAGACCGAGCTCGTGCGAGACGATGTCGACGATCCGCTCGGTCAGCCAGAGGTGCTGCATGCGCGAGTAGCCGCGGTTCGGCGCGACGGGCGACTTGTTCGTGCAGACCTGGGTGAAGTCGACGCGGACGTTGCGCCACCGGTAGCAGCCGGGCGTCACCTGCGCCCAGATGATGCAGCCGAGCGGCTCGTAGCGAGGGAAAGCTCCGCAATCGTCGATCGCCTTGACGGAGAACCCGAGCATCGTGCCGTCGGCCTTCACCGGGACGGTCACGTCGAGGAAGGTGCGCTCGTTCCCGTGCGTGTTCGCCGTGTGCTGGTCCGTGCGCCACTCCGTCCATTGCACGGGACGGTTGAGCTTCCTGGCGAGGAGGCAGCACGCGGTGTACTGGGGATGAAGCGTGATCTTGTTGCCGAAGCCGCCGCCGATGTCCTGGCTGACGAAGCGCAGCTTGTCGATGCCGACACGCAGCGCCGGTGCCATCCAGATCGCGCCGACGCCGGGCATCTGGTGGTTGCCGTGGATCGTCCATTGCCCCGTGCCGCGGTTGAACTCGACGAGGCAGCCGGAGCACTCGAGCGGTGTGGACGAAAAGCGGTCGAAGTGCAGCCGCTCGATGCGCACGACATGGTCGGCGTCGGCGAGAGCAGCGTCGAAGTCGCCCCAGTCGAACACTCCCGACCAGACGGTGTTCGAGCCGGCATCTTCGTGGAGGACGACCTCGTCCTTCAGCGACTCCTCGCCGTCGAGCACGTGCGGCATCGGGTCGTAGTCGACCTCGACCAGCTCGGCAGCGTCCCGCGCGAGCTCGCGGGTCCGCGCGACGACCGCCGCGACGGGGTCGCCGACGTGGCGCACGCGGCCGACGGCGAGCGCGTAGTCCTTGATGTGCGCCCCGGGGGGCGTCGAAAGCTCGAAGAACGGATCGGTGAGGATCGCGACCTCGTCGCCCGTGAGCGTTCCGTAGACACCGTCGAGCTCGAGCGCCTTCGCGACGTCGACCGACTTGATGCGGGCGTGCGCGTACGGCGAGCGCACGAAGTGGACGAACCCCATCTCGTGCCGCTTGACGTCGTCGAAGAACACGCCCTCGCCCTGGACGAGCCGCTTGTCCTCCTTGCGCGGAATGTTCTGGCCGATGAAGCCGGCCTTCGACTCGCCCTCCTCGACGACGAGGGGACGCTCGGGAGTGACAGTCGTCTCGGTCATTGCGCGGCCGCCTTGATCGCCTCGACGATGTTCACGTAGCCGGTACAGCGACAGATGTTCCCCTGGATCCCTTTGCGGATCTCGTCGTCGCTCGGATTCGCGTTCTGCCGCAGCAGCGCAGTGGCGCTCATCAGCATCCCGGGCGTGCAGTATCCGCACTGAAGCGCATGGTGATCCGAGAATGCCTGCTGCAGGCCGTTCAGCTCGCCTTCTGACGCTAGGCCTTCGACGGTTTCGATCTTGGCGCCGTCGGCCTGGACCGCCAGCATCATGCAGCTCTTCACGAGCGTGCCTTCGACGAGCATCGAACAGGCGCCGCAGTTGCCGGTGTCGCAGCCGATGTGGCTGCCCGTGAGGTCGAGGTCGTCGCGGACGAAGTGGATCAGGAGCCGGCGCGCGTCGACCTCCCGTTCGTACTGCTGTCCGTTGACGTCGACCGTGATCGTCTTGCGGGAAGTTGCTTCCACTAGTTCCTTTCTCCGGCCTGCGCGACAGCGCGCAGGGCGAGGATCTCGGCCAGATGTCGCCGGTAGTCGGCTGAGGCGTGCACGTCCCACGGCGGATCGAGGCCGGCGCCCTGGACTGCCGCGCGCACAGCGTCGGGCTCGGCCGATTCGGGCTTGACGAGAACGGGAGTCGCGTCGACGCATCCGATCGCCAGGCGCGGAGCGCCTCCGTCCATCGAGGCGGCGACGTTGACGATGCACGTCCCATCCTTGCCGATCGGGACCGATGCAAAGCCGTCGCTCTTCCCCGGCGGAACGGAGATCTTCGTCAACAGTTCTCCCTGCCCCACGGCGGTCATGTAGACGCCGAGGAAGAACTCCTCTGCTGACACGTCGCGCTCTCCGGCCTCGCCGACGATCGTCATCGTCGCGCCGATCGCGACGAGCAGAGGCGGCAGGTGGTTCGTCGGATCGTTCGAGCAGACGTTGCCGCCGATCGTGCCGCGGTTGCGCACCTGCACGTCGGCGATCTGGGTGCAGACCTCGCCGAGGATCGGCCGCGCGCGTGCCTCGGCGGACTCGATGATGTCGGTGTAGGTCGTCATCGCCCCGAGCTCGAGCGTGCCGTCGGCGCTGAGCTCGATTCCGCGGAGCTCTTTCAGATCGGCAAGATCGACGAGCACGTCGGGCGACGCGGCTCTCGCTTTCATCACGTTGATCAGCGTTTGGCCGCCTGCAAGCGCGCGCGCACCGTCGTTCTCGCCGAGCAGGCGCAGGGCTTCCTGAACGCTCGCTGGGCGTGCGTACTCGACCTCCCGAAGAAGCATGCTCTATTCAGTGCAGAAAGCCCTGCTCAGGTCAAGAATCTAGGCGCACTAAGTCGCGGCTCTAGCCGAGCAGGGCGCGGGCCTATTTCAGCAGCTCAACAGTCGAAATGCTGTGGTCGCGGTGACGGAAGACAAGCTTCACGACTCCCTTGCCGCCCACGAAGTAGGTAGTGCGTGTCCCGCTCCCGAACGCGAATCCAGCTTGGTTCAGGGTGGCCCGGACGACCAGCGCACGGAATCTTCCTGCGGGAACACTGACTCGCCGGATCCCAACGATCTTGGCCGTGCCGCTCACCCCGAACGTCGAGAAGTCCCGACTCGAGTGCTTGGAAGCCCAGGTCTGCCCGACAGATGGGTACGCCGGGAGGAGCCGGCCCAATCCGTACGTCATCAGGTCGAACGGCGTGACAAAACGAGGCCTTCTGCCCGCGGGAAGCGACCTCGGTCCGAGTGGCGGAAACCTGATCGGAGTTGCCGCCTTCACGAGACCGAAGACATTGGTGACGCCGTCCGTTCGCGTCGAGAACCCGTAGCTTCCGGCAACTCGGATCGGTCCGCCGATCTGCTTCACGGTGAATCGCCCGGAGGAGTTGAGCACCGCAGCGACGGTCAACTGCTGCACCGAAGGTCTCCGGAGATACCGCGAATTCTCCCAGCGGTACTTCAGCTTCCTGCCTTTGACGAAAGGAAAGTAGTTGATGTCGCTTGGCGGTGCCTTCGCGACAAGATTCGTCTCGCGGAGCTCTGATGTGGTCAGCGGGGCGCCTGGGCCGGCGTGCTCGAAAGTCAGCTTGACCGGACCGACACCGAAAGCCCACCAGACGGTCCGAACGCCGCTGCCGTAGGGATCTCCCAGCGCCCCCGTCTGAGTGATCTCTGTTCGTACTCGTGCGGTGAGGATGCCTTGGGGAAAGGCCGGGACCGTGATGAACTCTGTGCCCTCGTAGCTGGAGCGGCTTGCGACATCCTTTTGGGCTCCCCCGACGCCTTGCCAGGTCATCCCGCGTAGGAGCGGCAAAGCCAGCATCGGACTTCGACTGCCCCAGATGAGGTCGTACATCGTGCCTCCAAGGCTGTTGTTGCAGCCGCTGACCTGCGGACAGAGGATCGGATAGTCCGGCGGCGGCGGACTGCCTGCCCAAGCGGTGTTGACCAGCCCCGCCTTTGTCTCCTGAAAGGTCACGTGACCGAAACTGATGGGCGCAGCATCGGAATTGTCCTGGTCCTTCGTCGTCCAAGATAGGACGAAGGATTTGCCACTCACTTTCTCGACAGTGACCTTCTCGCTCGTTGGACTGTTGTTGTAGACACTGTCTGACCACCGGTATGTCCAAGAGGCGTCACTGGGATGTGGCCACCAACCGTCTGCCTGCGCAAATGCACTCCACGTGAGCGCCATTGCTCCCGACACCGTCACCATGAAGTACCGCTTCCGCATCCAGTTCGGAGCGTAGCTTTGGGCGTTCGGCAACGCCACGGCGGTGGTCACTCAGATCGACCAAGCCGCGTTCCCAACCGAGGGCGAGCTCGAAATCAATTGGAGTCGAAGCTCCCCGGGTTGGACTCGAACCAACAACCCTCCGGTTAACAGCCGGATGCTCTGCCAATTGAGCTACCGGGGAAAGGAGCGCGCTAGTTTAGCCGCTGAAGTCGCAGCTCGACCTCGCTCAAATAGGCCGGGTCGCGCGCCTGCGCGCGGCTTCGGAGGGTGACGTCGAGGCCCGAGCGGATCTCCTCCACGATCGCCTCCACCGGCACGTCGGTCTGGCCGTTGTCGACGACGAACAGCTTCCGCGGCTCCGGCTGGGCGCCCCACGCCGCGTGGAAACCCACGAGGTTGCGCCAGGCGTAGGCCGGCCAGACCGGAACCACGCACACGTGGAGCGAAGCGGGCTCGAGTGCCCGGGCTACCTCCGTCGCCACCTCCCTGCTGACGAACAGGGGCTGTGCGTCGCCTGCGGGAACGATGTCCAGCTCACCGTTGTCATCGAGCTCGCCGACGGCGAACAACGGGTTGCCCGTCGATGGGGTTCCCAGGGCGAGCGCGTGTTCGAGCTCGTCGCGCTGCGACTCTGCCGGGCGCCGCCCGGTCAGGAGTCGATGGGCGTGCTGCCGTGTCACGCCGAGCTGTCCGGCCAGGTCGGTGACCGACAACCCCTTGCGCTTCAGCAGCGCTTGCCAGACCTCGGATTCCTGGCGCATGGGTAACGATCGTAACCCGGATTCGCGGAAGTTACGAGCGTAACCTTGGGCCGAACTAGCGGGAAAACGCCTGGGCTGCCGCCAATTCCTCCACTGTGGCGTGAATTCGTTCCAAGGCGGTCTGCAGCTCCAGGGTGCGCGCCGGGTCGGCGTCGATCAGCTCCCGCCGGATCTTGCGCTCTCGCAGACGGAGCAACAGCTGCTCGGCGGTCCGCTCGTCGATTCCCTCCGACGCGGCACGGGCGTCGAGCTCGGCCACCAGGCCCAGGAGATCGGCGTCCTGCTCGCCGCCCGACACGAGCCCCTCGCGGACCCGGCGGTACTGCTCGCTGTCGAAATGCTCGGGCCCGAGCTCGGCGAGGATCGGCACCAGGCTCCGGTGTGCGGCGACTCCGGCGAGCGCGTTTCGCTCGAGCCGATCGCCCGCGTCGAGCAGCCGCGGCGAGACCTGGCCCGTCGACGAGGAGGCCGCCCGCGGCGCGAGCCCTTGCTGCGTTTCCTTCGGCAGGTCGAGCTTGTCCGCGGCGTAGCGGATCGCGTCCTGCCGCTCCGGCGAATCCTCGAAGCGCGCGAGCACCTCACGCACGCGGACGAATCCTTCCTGCCGGTCTGCGGCGCGCTCGATCTCGAGGCGCACGCGGTAGCCGAGGTAGCTCTCTGCACGTGCGAGGCGCGCCTCGAATCCGTCGGCGAGATCGGCGGGATCGAACCCTGCAGGAAGCGCAACGACGTGGACGTCCAGGCCCTGCGCCGCCGCGAGCTCCATGCCGCGCAACGTCGCGGCCTCGCCGGCTGCGTCGCCGTCGAAGCAGAGCCAGACTCTCGAGGTCAGACGGCCGAGCTCTTTCAGCTGTCGTTCGGTGAGCGCCGTGCCCATCGACGCGACCACGGGCTCGAGCCCGGCTTGCTTCAGAGCCAACACGTCCGTATTGCCCTCGACCACGATTGCGCGCTCCTGCTTCGCGATCGCGGCGCGCGCACGGTCGAGGCCGTAGAGCAGATCGCCTTTGCGGAAGAGCTCGCCTTCCGGTGAGTTCACGTACTTCGCCTTCAGCGGATCGTCTTCACGAAGCTTGCGCGCCTGGAAGCCGAGCACTCGCCCGCGCGCATCGGTGAGCGGGAAGAGGAGGCGGCCGAAGAAGTAGTCGTTGCCGCGCTTGTTGAGCAGTCCGGCGGCGAGCAGTTCGTCACGCGTGAACCCGCGCTCGACCGCTTTCCGAGCGAGCGTCGTGCCGCCGATCGCGAGGCCGAGACGGTACTCGCGACAGACCTCCTCTGCGAGACCACGTCCGGCGAGATAGTCGCGTGCAAGCGAGCCCGCCTGTGAGTCCCAGAGGTAACGCTCGTAGAACGACGCGGCCGCCTCGAGCACCTCGTACAGACGCTCGCGCCGCCTGCGTTGCGCGTCTTGTTGCGGCGTCGATTCCTCGTACTCGATCTGAACGTTGAAGCGGTCGGCCAGCCACTCGATCGCGTCGGCGAAGTCGAGCTGCTCGGTGTCCCGGACGAACGTGATCAGGTCGCCCTTCGCGCCGCAGCCGAAGCAGTAGTAGAACTTGTCCACCGCGTTGACGGAGAAGCTCGGCGTTCGCTCTTCGTGGAACGGGCAGCGGCCCATGTAGCGCGCGCCCGCCTTGCGCAGCTGGGTGCGCTCGGAGACCACGGCGACCATGTCGGCTGCGGCCTTGACCTCCTCCACGGATGTGTCCTTGATTCTGGCCATCGCTACAGCTTGGGAACGTACTCCAGGGCAAAGCGGTCTGTCATCCCCGAGATGAACTCGACGATGGCGTCCGGCTCGTCCCCTCGTGCCGCGAGCTCGTCAAAGATCCTCCGAACGGTCGTTCTGGCGCGCTCCTGCTCGCCGCGGGCGTGCGGCCCGAGGTAGACCCGCTCGAACATGAACGACCGCAAGGCGAGCATTGCTCCGCCGATGTCCTCGCTCTGCACGATGTCGCCGGCCTGCGCCGAGCTTTCGACCAGGTCATGGACGAGGGTGTCGATCCGCCGTGAGCCGCGGTCGCCGAGCAGGGCGACTTCCTCCGGGAGCTCGGAGGGATCGAGGATCCCGAAGCGCACGGCGTCGTCGATGTCGTGGTTGATGTAGGCCACGCGGTCGACGATCCGGACGATCTTGCCCTCGAGCGTTGCGGGCTCCTGGTCGCCGGTGTGCGTGAGGATCCCGTCGCGAACCTCCTCCGTGAGGTTCAACGATTCGGCGATGCGCAACGACTGCTCGTTGTGGCGGAAACGGCGGCCGAAGCGCTCTTGCAATGCGGCATCGAGCGCCTCCTCGCCGGCGTGGCCGAAGGGCGGATGGCCCATGTCGTGGCCGAGCCCGATTGCCTCGACGAGGTCTTCGTTCAGGCGCAGCGCTCGTGCGACACCGCGGGCGATCCCTGTGGTCTCGAGCGTGTGCGTCATACGCGTGCGGTAGTGGTCGCCGGCGGGATCGATGAAGACCTGGGTCTTTCCCTTCAGGCGGCGAAACGGCTTGGAGTGCAGGATGCGGTCGCGGTCGCGCTGGAACGGCGTGCGCAGGCGACAGTCGTCTTCGGGGCGGAGCCGCCCGCGCGTTTCGTAGGAACGCACTGCCAGTGGTGAAAGCGATCGCTCCTCTTGCTCGCGCGCTCGGGCCTCGAAGGCATCGGCGACCTTTCCGGCAAGCTCGGGCATCGCTTCCAGGCTAGATGATGATCGGGACGGTTCCGCCGTCTGCGCTCCAGGCCGAGCCCGTCACGTAGGAAGCGCGCTCCGAACAGAGAAATGCGATGACAGAGGCGATTTCTCCGGGCTCGGCGAGGCGGCCCAGCGGTCGGCCCCCACCCACGGCCTCGAGTACTTGTAGACGCGTCTTATAAGAGGACGCTGCTTGCTGGTCCGCCAGGCCCCCTTCCGCGAGCCACGCCGGCGTAGCCGTCGGGCCTGGTGCGACGGCGTTGCAGCGGATGCCGTGCTTCGCGTAGAGGTCGGCAACCAGGCGGGAGAGCGAGAGCACCGCCGCCTTCGTCACCGAGTAGTTCGGCATCCCGGTCGACGGTCGCTTGCCGGCGGTCGACGAGACGTTCACGATCGTCCCGCCTCCTGCTTCTTTCATCCCCGGCAGAACGGCTCGGATGCAGCGAACGTAGCTCATCACGTTCAGCTGCCACATGGCGTCCCACTGGTCGTCGGTCAGCTCCTCGAAGCCGGCCTGATAGGCATCGCCGACGTTGTTGACGAGGCAGTCGACGGGACCGAGAGCTTCGGTCGTCTGAGCGACGAGGTCTGCTGCGGCGGCCGGATCCGCCAGATCGCCTGCGAGTGCGAACGCCGCCCCGACTTCCACACGGGCCTGCTCGGCCCGGCCGGCGTCCCGTCCTGTGATCACGACGCGGGCTCCTTCTGCTGCGAGCAGCCTCGCAGTCTCGAGGCCGATGCCCGCCGTGGAGCCGGTAACAACGCAGATCCGATCTTTGAGGCCGAGGTCCATCGGCTCGCTAGCCTAATTCTTATGACGACCTTGCTTCTCGTTCGGCACGGCGAGACCGACTGGAATCGGGACGGCCGCTGGCAGGGCGGCTCCGACACGGAGCTCAACGACCTGGGCCGCGACCAGGCCCGCGCTCTGGCCGCGGAGCTCGACGGCGACATCGACGTCGTCTACTCGAGCGATCTCGCGCGGGCCCGGGAGACGGCCGAGATCGTCTCGGCGAAGCTCGGCCTCGACGTGCGCCTCGATCCGAGGCTGCGCGAGCGCGGGTTCGGCGAATGGGAAGGGCTGACCTCCACCGAGATCGAGGAACGGTTCGGCGAAGCTCATCAGCGCTGGCGTGCAGGGGAAGGCCCGGGCGCGGACGACGCCGAGCCGTTCGAGGACTTCTCGGCCCGCATCAACGACTTCCTCGCGGATGTGCTGCGCCTCCACCCGGGCGAGCAGGTGCTGGTGGTGTCGCACGGCGGCTCGATTCGCGTGATCCACGCGCTCGCGGCCGGCCTGGATTACGTCCAGGACCACCGGCTGATTCCCGGCGTGGCCAATTGTGAGGTGTCCCGATACACGGCGAGAGACGGGAAACTGGCGCCGCTAGACTGAGGCCCCCGGTGGAGGACTACACGAACAAATACAAGGGCGAGCAGGTGGAGGTCGCGCTTTTCGGGGGCGAGTACCAGGAAGGCGTGCTGACCGCGTACTGCTACGTCGAGGACGTCGCCCACATCGAGTTGAACGGCCACATCCTCGTGCCATTGCAGAACATCGCCTCGCTTCACTGTTCGAGCCGCTGCGACGCGCCGGACGACGACTGGCCTCCCCGCGGGCTCGAGCAGGAAGACGGCAGCTAGGCCGCCGGCTTGGGCGGCCGTCTCGTCATCGTTCGCAACGTTCTCAAGGCCTGGGCCTTCCTGCTCGGAACGTGCGCGGTGCTCGGTCTCGTCGGCTGGGTGCTCGGCGGCTATCGGCTCCTCTCGATCTTCATCTTCTGCGGCGTGCTGCTGGCGAGTGCGCTCTACTGGTACGCCGACCGCGTGGCGGTTGGCCTCGTCGGCGCCCGCGAGCTTCCCGTCGGGGAGTCGCCCGGGCTGCATTCGACGCTCGAGCGGCTCGCCGCCGTTGCCGGTGTCATGAAGCCGCGGCTGTATCTGATCGACGACGGCTTGCCGCGCGCGCTCGCCGCGGGCCGCGGGCCGCGCGGCTCGGTGCTCGCCGTCAGCACCGGTCTGCTCACGGCGGCGTCGCCGGCCGAGCTCGAGGGCGTGCTGGCACACGAGCTCGCCCATGTTCGGCATCGCGACATCGTCGTCCAGACCTCGGTCGTCGTCCTCGCAGCGACGCTGCTGGAGCTGAGCCGCGTCGGCGGTTGGTTGCAGCGAGTTCTGCTCTGGTTTCTCGGCCCGCTCGCCTCGGCATTCGTGCATCTCCTGTTGTCGCCGAAACGGGAGTTCCTCGCCGACCGGGCGGCCGCGACGATCTGTGCGTCACCCCATCCGCTTGCCGACGCGCTCGTGCGGCTCGACCAGGCAGCGGAGCTGGTGTCGTTCCAAGGCAGCCCCGCGACCGAGCCGCTCTACACGATCAACCCGTTCCTCGAAGAAGGCCTGGCGGCACTGTTCGTGACGCATCCTCCGGTCGGTGAGCGCGTTCGCCGGCTACGCGAGCTCGACCCCGACTGGCGTGAGAAGCTTCGCGCGGCATGAAGCTGCAACAAAAGGAATATGAGGAGCGCACGGCCGCACTGACGACTCATGTGCAAGAGCTCGGCCTGTCGGGCGTCGTTCTCTTCGACCCCACCTACGTCCTGTACTACGTCGGCTTTGCGTTCGTCCCGACGGAGCGGCCGATGGCGTTTCTGCTGAACGCCGACGGCGAGGGCGGCTTGCTCGTCCCGCGGCTGGAGCGCGAGCACGCGCAGGCGAACGCGCTCGTAAGCCACGTTGCCGACTATCCGGAATATCCGGGCGAGACCCATCCGATGGAGTCGCTCCGCAAACTCCTCGACGAGATGCACATGACCGGGAAGCTCGGCGCAGATCAGGACGGCTACCCCTGGATCCTCGGCTACCGGGGCCAGTCGCTGACCGAGCTGACGGGGGCAACGCCGGGCCGGATCACGGCGTTCGTCGAGGATCAGCTCGCGATCAAGAGCGCCGGCGAGATCGCGCTCATTCGCGAGAGCTCGAAGTGGGGCAACCTCGCGCACACGCTGCTGCAGCGCTACACCCGGCCCGGCAAGACGGAGGTCGAAGTGTCGCAGCGCGCCACGAACGAGGCGACGCTCGCGATGCTCGACGCAATCGGACCGATCTACCGTGCACAAAACCCATTCTTTGAAGGCGCGAGCGCCGGCTACCGCGGCCAGATCGGCCGCAATGCTGCAATCCCCCACGCCCTGACCGGGAACATCACGTTTCAGGAAGGCGACGTGCTGGTGACGGGCGCGAGCGCCCCGGTGTGGGGCTATCTCTCGGAGCTCGAGCGCACGATGGTGATCGGGAAGCCGTCGACGGAGCAGAAGGAGCTGTTCGACCACATGGTCGCGCTGCAGGACACCGCGTTCGAGGCGATCAAGCCCGGCGCGCTCTGCTCGGACGTCGATCGCGCCGTCCGCGCGTACTACGACGAGCACGACCTCTGGGATTACTGGAAGCATCACGTCGGACACTGCATCGGGCTCCGCTACCACGAGGGACCGTTCCTCGACATCGGCGACGACACCGAGATCAAGCCGGGGATGGTGTTCACCGTCGAGCCTGGGCTCTATGCCTCCGGCCTCGGCGGTTTCCGGCATTCCGACACCGTCGCCGTGACGGACGACGGGCTCGACTTCCTGACGTACTACCCGCGCGACCTCGAGAGCTTGACGCTGCCGGCGTAGGTAGGTCCAACAAAAAAGGCCCCACGGCGGAGGCCTTCTTTGAAAATAATCGGCGGCTGCCTACTCTCCCGGGAGGTTGCCCTCCGAGTACCATCGGCGCAAGCAGGCTTAACTTCTCTGTTCGGAATGGGAAGAGGTGTTTCCCTGCCGCTATGACCGCCGAAGTTGTCAGGGCGCCGCGCATAGATGCGCACCCTCAAAACTCCATAGCTCCACACTCGGTGTTCAAAATCAAGACCTCGAGCAATTAGTACGGGTCCGCTGAACGCGTTGCCGCGCTTGCACGTCCCGCCTATCAACGTGGTGGTCTCCCACGGCTCTTACTCCCTCTAGGGGATGGGAAGCCTCATCTCGAGGTGGGCTTCCCGCTTAGATGCTTTCAGCGGTTATCCCATCCGGACGTGGCTAATCAGCGGCGCCGTTGGCACGACGACTGATACACCAGAGGTCCGTTCGCTCCGGTCCTCTCGTACTAGGAGCGACTCCTCTCAAGCTTCCAGCGCCCATGGTGGATAGGGACCGAACTGTCTCACGACGTTCTGAACCCAGCTCGCGTACCGCTTTAACGGGCGAACAGCCCGACCCTTGGGACCTGCTCCAGCCCCAGGATGCGACGAGCCGACATCGAGGTGCCAAACCCTTCCGTCGATGTGGACTCTTGGGAAGGATAAGCCTGTTATCCCCGGCGTACCTTTTATCCGTTGAGCGACGGCAATTCCACGCTTCACCGCCGGATCACTATGGCCTGCTTTCGCACCTGCTCGACTTGTCAGTCTCGCAGTCAAGCTCCCTTATGCCATTACGCTCTACGCACGATTTCCAACCGTGCTGAGGGAACCTTTGCGCGCCTCCGTTACAGTTTAGGAGGCGACCGCCCCAGTCAAACTACCCACCTGACGCTGTTCCAAGGCCGGATAACGGTCCCTGGTTAGAAGCCCAGAATTCGAAGGGTGGTATCCCAAGGGTGGCTCCACAGAGACTGGCGTCCCTGCTTCACAGCCTCCCACCTATCCTGGACAACGAATCCCAGACTCCAACGTCAAGCTGTAGTAAAGGTGCACGGGGTCTTTCCGTCCAACCACGGGTACTCGGCATCTTCACCGAGACTACAATTTCACCGGATCCCTCGTTGAGACAGCGCCCAAGTCGTTACGCCATTCGTGCAGGTCGGAACTTCGCGTGATTCCTCCGTTTCCGGAGGCGCAGACTATCCCTTCACCCTGACGCAGACTCGCGAGAATCGCTTCAGTCTCGTATCGTCGTTTGCCGCTGGGATTCATCCCGGCGACGAGCTCGACGATCTTGCTCAGGCCGGCTGTCGTTCGATGGTCGCCGTCTGCCATTGACCGGCAGACCGACGCGAACCGTTCGAAGTCGAACCGCTTTCCCGACAACAGCGGGTACTGCTCGAAGTGAGGGATAACGCGCACGAGGATGTCCTCGAGACGACGCGTCTCCCACTTGAGAGTCCTGTCACTGCGATCAGGCCGGATGCTTCCGCATCCGAAGTGCGCCTGAATCAACTGAAGCACCTCGGCCCGGTCTCCGTTCTGACTGACCGAGAGGCTTGGCCGCACCTCCCATCCGACCACGAGCTTGGCTCGAGGCGAGATGGAGACGGTGAAGCAACCCTCTCCGTCGACGTAACCGGAGATGTAGGCCGAGAGGAACTCGCGACTGTGTCTGGGGCCGGCGTCTGATCGCACTCATAGATTTTCGCCGAAGATGCGGACGAAGGAGATGCGATCTCACGTCCAAATAGGACGATCAGTCGTTACGGGGTCAAACACATAGTGTGTCGACTTCCCACGGGATTACCCTTTCGCTACTACGGCGTCCTTGACGCGCCGCATACGAGGAGGGCTTCCCCGTTATTAGCCGGTTAATGTCCACCGGAATTACTTCCGGCTCGGGCAATTCAAT
>CAVWKK010000006.1:0-128702 GCA_963755605.1 uncultured Actinomycetes bacterium | reverse complement strand
GATTGCGAATCGTCTCATGTCTCTCCCCCTTCGCTTGCCCCTCGGTTAGCGGCGGGGAGCTTAGCTCAGAAGCTGTAGCGCTGTTCCTGCCAGTAGTCGGCGTCGTTGTGGTAGCCGTAGCGCTCCCAGAAGCCCGGCTGGTCGGCTGCGAGCAGCTCGATCCCGCGCAGCCACTTCGCGCTCTTCCAGAAGTACCGCGAGGGAACGACGAGGCGCAGCGGCCAGCCGTGGTCCGGCTCGAGCGGCTCGCCGTCCGCGGCCCACGCGATCAGTGCGTTGTCGTCCTCGAGCGCCTCGAGCGGCACGTTCGCCGTGAATCCCTGCTCGGAATGCGCGAGCACGAAGCGCGCACTCGGCTTTGGCCGCACGAGCTTCGCCAACTCCGCCAGTGCACTCCTCGGAAGGACGTGTCGAAGCGGCTCCACCGCGTGACGCAGTGGATGTCGGTCGTGATTTCCGTCTGGGGCAGCGCCTGCAGCTCGTCGTAGCTCAGGGTGACGGGTTCCTCGACCTCGCCGAAGACCTTGAAGTCCCACGTCGCCAGGTCGGTGTGCGGGACGGTGCCGGCGTGGAGCACGGGCCACTTCTCCGTGAGGTACTGGCCCGGAGGAAGGCGGGCGGGGTCGAGCCCTTTGTCGACGAGCTTCTGCTCAGCCTTGGATCGGAAGAGGCTCATCGGAACCTAGACTAATCGTCGTGCAAAGCGTTACGTCACCGGCGTGGCACGGCTTCGGCGGGCTTATCTCCGGGTCGCCGGGCCTGACGCCGCCGACTACCTGCAGCGCATGGTCTCGAACGACGTCGAGGCTCTTGCAGTCGGCGAGGCCTGTGACGCGCTGCTGCTCACCGCGAAGGCCCGCGTGATCGCGCCGCTACGGATCGTGCGCCGGTCCGACCAGGACTTTCTGGTGCTCACCGAGCCGGAGCTCGGCGAGACCGTTCGCGCACAACTCCTGCGGACGCGTTTTGCCGCCAAGGCCGAGATCGAACCGGAGCAGCACGAGTCGTGGCTGGTCCTCGGCGGCGACGAGGTGCTGGACGACCGGCCCGCCGGCGAAGAGGTCGGCGACGACGAGCTGGAGCGCTGGCGCATCGAGTCGGGAATCCCGCGCTGGGGCAGCGAGATCGACGAGCGAATCATGCCGGCCGAAGCGGGCTTGGACGAAACGCACATCAGCTTCAGCAAGGGCTGCTATCCAGGCCAAGAACCAATCGCAAGGCAGCGCTATCGAGGCAAGGTGAACAGAAAGCTGCGCGTGCTCGAAATCGAAGGGGATGCGGAACCAGGAGACGAGCTGCAGCTGGATGGGAACCGGTAGGACGCATCACCAGCGCTGTGAAGGGAGTAGCTCTGGGTTACGTAAGAGTCGCAGTCCCCGAAGACGCAACACTCAACATCGCCGCGAAGACGGGCTTTGCCCGGCTTCGCTAACGATCGCTCCGGATCGAAACCGAGCGCCTGGAAATCATCATGCCGCGCGTAGCGCGGCGGATTTCCAGGCGGAGTGCGCCCGGCAAGATTCGAACTTGCGACCTCTGCCTCCGCAGGGCAGCGCTCTATCCCCTGAGCTACGGGCGCCCCGAAGCCGCACCAGTCTAGCGAGGGAGGGAAGGAACCACCGGCCGCGAACGCTTTGGCATGGCCGACACGCCGGACTTTCTGACGCTCAAGCACAATCGAGACGGTTCGGGGCCCGCGAGCTGTGGGTTCGGCGTGCCGGCGCAACGCTGATCGCGCTCTTCTGCCTTGCAGGCTTGCTGAACGTATTCGGCCAGCGGCCGGAAGCTCGACCGCGGCCACGTCGTCCGTGTCACTGAAGGTGTACGCGCCTGCACGCGTTCGCAGCGGTCTCTATTACGAGGCTCGCTTCACGATCAACGCGCGCGCCGACATTGCGAAGGCCACGCTCATGCTGGACCCGGGTTGGGCCGAAGGCCAAACCATCAACACGATCGAGCCGGGACCGATCAACGAGGCGAGCCGGAACGGCAAGCTGGTCTTCGAGCTCGGTCACATCGGCGCGGGCAAGGTGTACATCCTCTTCATGCAGGTGCAGGTGAATCCGACCAACCTGGGTCGCCGCTCCCAGGATGTCGCGCTCTACGACGGTGACACGTTCCTGACCTCTGTCGACCGAACGATCACGATCTTCCCCTAGCCGTGGACATCGTTCTCAGAGCAACCGTTGCGTTCATCGTCATTCTCTTCTGACGCGTGTTGTCGGACGGCGCGAATTGAGCTCTCTCGAGCCGTTCGATCTGATCCTGCTCGTGACGATCGGCGATCTCGTCCAGCAAGGCGTGACCCAGAACGACTTTTCCGTCACAGGGATGATCCTCGCGATCGGGACGATCGGGGTGCTGACGCTGTTCTTCTCGTACCTCCCCTGGCGCTTCCAGGTGCTGCGGCCGGTGCTCGAAGGTGTGCCCGTCATCCTCGTCGAGGATGGAGCCGTGGTCGAGAAGAACGTGAAGCGGAACCGGCTGACGCAGGAAGAGATCGCAGCCGCAGCGCGTCTGCAGAACATCGAGTCGCTTGCGCAGGTGAAATGGGCGGTGCTGGAGACGAGCGGGCAGATCAGCTTCATCAAGAGCGCCTAGCGCTCAGCCCAACGTTTCGCGCCGAATGCGGCCGAGCAAGACGGTGGTCGTGGCGACCTCCTCTCGTCGCGTGGTGGTGCTCGCCTTGCTCGCCGCGGTTGTCGCGGGGTGCAACGGCGGAACGGTCGACAAGCACGCGCTGAAGCGGGACGCGGAGAAGGTCTCATCCCTTGCGAGCGAAGGCGGGCTGCTCGCGAACGACATGTCGAAGGGCGCCTCGACCAAGTACTTCGCCCGCGTGCATGCGAAGGAGCTGTCGCGCGCCGCAAGCAATCTGGCCGATGCGCTCGGTAAACGTCCGACCTCATCCGGCATCACGCCTGACGTGCGCAAGCTCTCAAAGCTTGCAGGAAAGGTTTCCGGTCAGCTCGAGCAGCTGCACCTGCACCCGACGGACCGCCGGGTTGCCAAGTCGCTCGAGCAGCCGTTCAAGGACGATGCCGACGCGGCGGACAAGCTCGCGAAGTGAAGATCTTCCAGGTCGCGCTCGGAATCCTTGCTGCGATCGGCGGCTTCGTCGACATCGGCGATCTCGTCTTCAACGTCTCCGCAGGCGCGACCTTCGGCTATCAGCTGCTCTGGGTGGTCGTGATCGGAGTGGTGGGGATCATCGTCTACTCGGAGATGTGCGGACGCGTCGCGGCGGTTTCGGGGAAGGCGGTCTTCGACGCGGTGCGAGAGCGTCTCGGCTTCAAGGTGGGGCTCGTCGCGCTCATCTCGGCGCAGGTCGTCAACCTGATGACGCTCACCGCGGAGATCGGCGGCGTCGCGATCTGCCTGCAGCTGCTCTCAGGGCTTTCGTACCGCTGGCTGATCCTCGTCGCGGGGGTGGTGCTCGCGGTCGTGGTCTGGGTGACGCCGTTCGAATGGGTCGAGCGCATCTTCGGCTACGGCGGACTGTGCATGCTCGTATTCGCTGTCGCAGCCGTGAAGCTCCATCCGGCCTGGGGGGCTGTCGGCCATGGCTTCGTCCCGCACATGTACACGCACAGCCCGCTCCTGTATGCGTACTTCGCCATCGGCTTGCTCGGCGCCGCGATGACGCCGTACGAGGTCTACTTCTACTCCTCGGGCGGCGTCGAGGAACGCTGGGGCCCGAAGGATCTGCAGCTGAACAGAGTGAACGCGATGATCGGCTACGGGCTCGGCGGCTTTCTCTCGTTCGCGCTGATGATTGTCGGTGGCGCGCTCTTTCTCGAGAAAGGGCTGCAGCCGGAGTTCCTCGGCTCGATCGCACTTGGAGTCGAAGTGCCGCTCGGCCAGATCGGGCTGCTGCTCGCGCTCGTCGGCATTCTCTTCGCGGTCGGCGGCGCCTCGATCGACACTCTCTTCTCGGGCGCCTACAACATGGCGCAGTTCCTGGGGTGGGAATGGGGCCGCTACCGGCATCCACGCGGCGCGCCTCGCTTCACGGCGACGTGGCTCGTGCTGCTCGTTCTCGCCCTCGGTGCCGTGATGACGGGTGTCGACCCGGTGCAGCTGACTGAGTACGCAGTGATCTTCTCGGCCGTGGCGCTGCCGTTGACCTACATCCCGATTTTCCTCGTCGCGAACGATCGCACGTACATGCGCGAGTACACGAACGGCCGGCTCGGAAACGTCCTCGGGCTGGTCTACTTGGTCGTGATCATGGTGATCGCAATCACCGCAGTACCGCTGATGATCCTCACCAACGTGGGCCAGAATTGAACGAGTCGGTCGACCTCGGGCTCAACGTCTTCGATCACCAGCTCCTCGACTCGGAGGATCGACGCTGCGGGAAGGTCGACGATCTCGCGCTCGAGGGCGGCCCCGGCGAGGAGCTCGAGGTCGTTGCGATTCTGTGCGGCCCCGGAGTCTGGCGCGACCGCTCCGGAGTGCTCGGACGGATCGCGGCCTGGTTGGGCGGCGGCGGCCGCGTTCGCATCCCGTGGAGCGAGGTGGCGGAGATTCACTCGCACGTCAAGCTCCGCAAACGGGCCGACGAGCTCGGGCTCGGCCGCGGCGACGATCGGCTGCGGCCGTATGTCGAGAAGATTCCCGGGGCGGACCATTGAGGACGTACTCGTCTATGGTCGGCCGCATGGTCGAGACCGAGTCCGGGCGGAAAATTGGGCGCTGCCGCGACATGCGTGCCGATGTAGGTCGTGGAACCCTGAAGGTCACCGAGCTCGTCGTCGGCCGGCGTGGCCGGCTCGAGCATTTCGGCATCGGCACCCCGAGGGGTCAGGCTCCCGATGCCGTCCCCTGGGAGTCCGTCGTCCGCATCGAGGGCAGCAAGATCGTCGTGCGAGACGGCACCGAGCTCGTGTGACGCTCTTCCTCTCGGAGAGCGACGTCCAGGAGCTGCTCACTCCCGCCGACGCAGTCGAGGCGGTCGAGGGCGCGTTCCGGCGTATGGCGGGCGGCGCCGTCGAGGTCGCCCCGCGTCGCAGGCTGAAGCTCGCCGAGGGACGCCTTGCCGACATGGCCGCGGCGGATCTCGAGCTCGGCTATGCAGCGGTGAAGTCGTACGCAGGCTTCGCGATGGGCGCGGCCTTCGCGGTGACGCTCTTCGCCGTCGACCGGCCCGAGCTCGTCGCCGTCCTGGAGGCGGATTTCCTCGGCCGCTTGCGCACGGGCGCCGCGAGCGCGGTTGCTGCCAAGTACCTCGCGCGCGAGGGAGCGACGTCGCTCGGCGTGATCGGCTGCGGCGACCAGGCGGAGACGCAGGTCTCGTGCATGCGCGCAGCCGTGCCATCGATCGACCGTGTTGTCGCCTACTGCCGCACCGAGCGCAACCTACGCGCGTTCTGCAAGCGGGTCGGTGCGGAGCCCGCAGAGAGCAACCGTGAGGCGGCCGAACAGGACATCGTCGTCACGATCACGACGTCGCGCGATCCTGTTCTTCGTGGCGAGTGGCTACGACCGGGTGCCCTCGTCTGCGCGGCTGGCGCGAACAACACGGCGTCACGCGAGCTCGACAACGTCGTGCTCGAGCGCGCGTCGTTCGTCTGCTGCGACTGGAAGGAGCAGGCGCGAATCGAATCGGCCGACCTGATCGAGCCGATTGGGCAAGGAGTGCTCGACTGGCTCGAAGTGCACGAGCTGCACGACGTCGTGTCCGGCGAGTCCGCCGGCAGGCAGTCGCCCGAGGACATCGTTGTGTTCAAGTCCAACGGCATCGCGTCGTGGGACGTCGCGATCGCAGTGGCTGCAGTCGAACGCGCACGCGAGCGTGGCGTGGGGACGGAGCTCTAGGTCCGCGCGCTCTCGAGGTCCCGTCGCGTGTCTTCGACGGTCTCGTCGCCGAGCGCCTGAATCACCTCGGGGCGGTCGAGCAGCCGCAGGCGCTGTGCAGGGCTCAGGCGGTTCTGGACGTAACGGTCTTCGAGGATCTCGCCGAGGCCGCGCCCGCGCCCATGCTCGCGGATGACGTACGCCGCAACCCGCTCCTCGGCGCTCGAACGCGCGAACAGAAAGGAGAACGGGGAGCGCAGCAAGCCTCCAAGTCGCTGCATCGACCGATTGTATCCTTGCGCCCGTGAAGCGGAAATCGACGGAAGGCCGCTTTGCCGAGCGTGTCGTCCACGGGGTCGACGACGCAGGCGCGGCGGAGACCGTCCTGATCTGGATCGAGCGGAAGCAAGGTGCTCTGTGGGCCGTCGGCCGCGCCGTGAATCCCGAGCAGCGGCCGAGCCAGGAAGGGCGGCGCGACGACTACCTCTTCGAGGGCTACGAGCTCGACGATGCGCTTGAGGCGGCGAACGGCGCGCTCGAAGACGACCTGAGCGTGTCAGAAAGTGACGGCAGGCCCGAGCATCTCGGGCCGTTCACCCGCGGCGAGCTGCTGAAGCCTTTGGAGCGCTGGTTTTTCGGTCGCCGTTAGGCCACTCAAGGTTCGCATCCGGGATGGGATCCCCGTGCGGATCGTGGGTCGGGAAGCCGAGCGCCTTGTCGATTCGCTCCTCCAACTCCTCCGAGAGCACGTGCTCGAGCCGTTCGGCTTCGTCGTGCACCTCGTTCACGTCCACGCCCAGCGTTTCCGCGAGATAGAGCTCGAGCAGGCGGTGGTGGCGAATCACCTCGAGCGCGACGCGTTCACCGGCCGCGGTCAGCTCGATGCCCCGGTAGGGCTGATGCGCGGCGAGCTCGAGTGCGGAGAGCTTCTTGACCATGGCGCTCGCCGACGCAGGGGAGACGCTGAGGCGCTTGGCGAGCGCGGTCACGGACACGCTGCCGCCTTCCTCGCCGAGCTTGTAGATCGCGCGGAGGTAATCCTGGATCGCTTCCGTCAGTGCGGGCTTAGCCACTACGCCACAGTCTAGGCTGGTCCCTATGCGCATCCGCATCGGTCATTCCGCAGACCCCGACGACGCGTTCATGGCCTGGGGCCTCGTGTCGGGGCGCGTCGACCCGCGGGAATTCGAGCTCGAGTTCGTGCCGGAAGACATCCAGGTCCTGAACGAATGGGCGCTCGAAGGGAAGCTCGAAGTGACTGCGCTATCGCTTGCCACGTATCCGCTAGTGCAGGACCGCTACGCGCTGCTGCCCCACGGTGCGTCGATCGGCTCCGGGTACGGACCGATCGTCGTCGCGCGTAGAAACCTGTCGCTCGACGAGCTCCGCAACGTCGAGATTGCAGTGCCTGGGCGTCTGACGACCGCGTTCCTCGTGCTCGGGATGGCACTCGGCGGCGGGTTTGCACACCGCGCGCTTCCGTTCGACAGCATCCTCGACGCCGTGAAGTCAGGCGACGCGTCGGCCGGTCTGCTCATCCACGAAGGGCAGCTCACCTACGCAGACGAAGGTCTCGTGAACGTGCTCGACCTCGGTCAGTGGTGGCTGCTCGAGACCGGCCTGCCGCTGCCGCTCGGCGTCAACGTCGCGCGGCGCGACGTGCCGCGCCTCGACGAGCTGTCGGCAGTGTTGCGCGAGTCGATCGAGGCCGGGCTCGCGAACCGCGAAGAGGCGACGACCTATGCACTCGGCTTTGCGCGCGACCTCGCTCCGGAGACCGCGGACCGGTTCATCGCGATGTACGTGAACGAGCTCACGACCGACTACGGCGACGAGGGCCGGCAGGCGGTGTCGGAGCTGCTTCGCCGAGCCGAGGAAACGGGAACGTACGAACGGCCCGTTCGCGTCGAGTTCGTCGGCGCATGAGTCGCGCGGTCATCCTTTCCGGTGTCCGGACGCCGATCGGGCGGAGAGGCGGCGCGCTTGCCGGGATCCGTCCCGACGATCTCGCGGCGACCGTCATCGCTACCGCGGTCGAGCGGGCGGGCGTTCCTCCGGAGGAGATCGAGGACGTCTACTTCGGCGCCGCGAACCAGGCGGGCGAAGACAACCGCAACGTTGCGCGGATGGCGGTGCTGCTCGCCGGGTTGCCGCAGTCGGTCGCGGGGGTGACAATGAACCGCCTCTGCGCGTCGGGGCTCTCCGCGGTCGTCGCTGCGTCACACGCCATCGCTGCGGGCGACGGCGACCTCTTCGTGGCGGGCGGTGTCGAGTCGATGAGCCGCGCGCCCTTCGTGCGCACGCGGCCCGATCTCGGTGAAGGGGATGACGAATACGACACGCAGCTCGGCTGGCGCTTTCCGAATCCGCGGCTGGCAGAGCAGTTCCCGCTCGAGTCCATGGGCGAGACGGGCGAGAACGTCGCAGAGCGCTGGGACGTGTCGCGGGCGGAGCAGGATGCGTTCGCGTTGCGCTCGCAGCAACGCTGGGCCGCCGCGGCCGAAGCCGGACGCTTCGACGACGAGCTCGTCGCGGTGGACGGGGTCGAGCGTGACGAGCATCCCCGCCCGGATACGACCGCGGAGAAGCTTGCCGCGCTGAAGCCGGTCTTTCGTGAAGGCGGTTCGGTCACGGCAGGCAATGCGAGTGGCGTGAACGACGGCGCCGCTGCCCTCGTGATCGCGAGCGAGGAACGGGCAGCGGCCCTCGGAGTCGAGCCGCTCGGCCGGTTCGTGGCCAGCGCTGTCGCCGGGGTCGACCCGCGCGTGATGGGGATCGGCCCCGTGCCCGCCGTGCGAAAGCTGCTCGAGAGAGTAGGGCTCGACGTCTCGCAGCTCGATCTCGTGGAGCTCAACGAGGCCTTCGCCTCGCAGAGCGTCGCGGTCATCCGCGAGCTCGGGCTCGACGACGAGAAGGTGAACGTGAACGGCGGTGCGATCGCGCTGGGCCATCCGCTGGGCATGAGCGGCGCGAGGCTCGTCGTCTCGCTCCTGCACGAGCTGCGCCGCCGCGGGGGCCGCTACGGGCTGGCGACTCTCTGCGTCGGTGTCGGGCAGGGCCAGGCGGCCCTGTTCGAGCGCTGACCGGCGCGGCGCGAGGCTCCGAGCGCCTATCCTGCTCGACCGATGGCCGTCGCAGCGACGCGCGAGTACGGGCTCTTCATCAACGGGGAGCTGGTGGAGCCGGAGTCCGGAGAGACCCGCGATCTCGCCGAGCCCGCAACAGGTGCCGCGCTTGCCCACGTCGCGATGGGTGGAGACGCAGACATCGATCGCGCCGTCGACGCCGCGCGCGCAGCGCTGGACGGGCCCTGGGGGAAGACGCCGCCGACGGAGCGCTCTCGCCTGTTGCATGCGCTCGCCGACGCGATCGTCGCCGACAGGAAGGCGCTGGCAGAGCTCGAGGTTCGCAATGTCGGCAAGGCGCTGTCCTCGGTGAAGGCCGAGCTCAACCAGGCTGTCGAGAACTTCCGCTTCTACGCCTCGGCCATCGCGTCGATTGCGGGACGATCCAATCCCCTAGGCGGGTCGATCCTCTTCTACTCGCTGAAGGAGCCGGTCGGGGTCGCGGGCCAGATCGTGCCCTGGAACTACCCGCTGATGATGACGACGTGGAAGCTCGCTCCTGCTCTGGCCGCGGGTTGCTCCGTCGTCTTGAAGCCGGATTCGGCGACACCGCTCTCTGCGCTCAGGCTCGGCGAGCTCGCGGCCGAGGTCGGCTTTCCACCGGGCGCTGTGAACATCGTCCCCGGGCCGGGGAAGACCACGGGCGCATATCTCGTGCGTCATCCCGGCGTCGACAAGATCGCGTTCACCGGCTCGACCGAGACGGGCGGCGAGATCATGCGCCTCGCCTCGGGCCCGATCAAGCGGCTCACGCTCGAGCTTGGCGGCAAGAGCCCGAACCTCGTCTTCGCGGACGCCAATCTCGACGACGCGATCCCGAGCTCGGTCTGGTCGATCTACTACTCCGCAGGGCAGAGCTGCGAGGCGCGTTCGCGCGTCCTCGTCGAGAGCTCGATCTACGACGACTTCGTCGCGAAGTTCGCCGGCTACGCGGAGCAGCTGCGCGTCGGCGATCCGCTCGACGCGGAGACCCAGGTGGGCTCGCTCATCTCCGAGGCGCACAGGGACAAGGTGCACGGCTACGTCGAACGGGGGCGCGAAGAGGGCGCCGAGGTCGTCACGGGTGGGACGATCGGCGAAGGCAAGGGCGCGTTCTATCCACCGACGGTGCTGGCCGGTGTCGAGAACGGCATGTCGGTCGCGCAGGAGGAGATCTTCGGCCCGGTCGTCACCGTGATCCCGTTCGAGGACGAGAAGGACGCGATCCGGATCGCGAACGACGTGCAGTACGGCCTGATGGCGACTGTGTGGACGGGTGATCCCGCGCGCGGCCACCGCGTCGCGAGCCGCATCAAGGCGGGCACGGTCGGGATCAACATGCCGTACACGGCGTTCCCGGGCATCCCGTTCGGCGGCTACAAGCAGTCGGGCTTCGGGCGCGAGCTCGGCCTGGAGACGCTCGAGCTCTACCTCGAGACGAAGAGCGTCCTCGTCTCGACGAGCCCGAAGCCGTTCAACCCGTTCGGGCTGTAACGCCTCCCACGGCAGGTGTCCGACACCACGCCTGAGCGTTGGCGCCCGTACGGGGACTGGCGTTGTGGAACATTCGTCACAGTTACGTCACGGTGTCCGACACCCGGTCGTGGCTCGCGGCGTCACGTCCGGGAGGGATGATCGGGCCGTGCGCGTTCACGAGCGGCTCGAGCAGCTCTACGAGATCGGCGGCGGCATCGGCGCCAACCGCGTTGCCGGCACCGTCGGCGAGGACCTGGCGCACGAAATGGCCTCCGGCTGGATGCGTGAGGCCGGGCTCAGCGTCGAGGTGGACGAGGCGGGCAACCTCTTCGGCCGCACCGCGGAGCCGGGCGTCTGGACGGGCTCGCATCTCGACTCCGTGCCGTACGGGGGCAAGTTCGACGGCGCGCTCGGCGTCGTCGCCGCGATCGAGGCGGTGGAACGAGTCGGGAAAGGCGCGGTCGCCGTCTTTCGCGACGAGGAGCGGGGCTGCGTCGGGAGCATGTCCTTCGTCGCGAACGGCGAGCTACCCGAGTGCTTCCTCGAGGTTCACATCGAGCAGGGTCCCGTCCTCGAGCGCGCCGAGTCTCCGCTCGGGCTGGCGATGGGCATCGCCGGCATCGTCCGGGGCGAGCGCACGTTCGAAGGCCGGGCAGGTCACGCAGGAACCGTGCCGATGCCCGGCCGCGAGGACGCGCTCGTCGCCGCCGCCGAGTACATCCTCCGCGTTCGCGACGCCGCCAGCATGATCGACGGAGCCGTCGCAACCGTCGGCCAGATCGACGTCGAGCCCGGCGCCGTCAACGTCATCCCGAGCCGGGTCAGGCTGTCGGTCGACGCCCGGGCCCCGGACCGGGCCCGGCTCGACCGCCTCGTCGCCGCGCTCGACCTGCGCGCCGACTTTCGGCTCGAGCCCGTCCCCATGGCCGCACGCCCGCTCGGCGCCTTTCGTGAGGAGCTGGAGGCTCGCGGCCTCCAGGTGGTCGAGCTCCCCTCGGGGGCCGGCCACGATGCCGCTGTGCTGGCCGGCGCCGGGGTGCCGACCGCCATGCTCTTCGTGCGGAGCCTCAACGGCGGGATCAGCCATTCGCCCCAGGAAGAGTCCTCCGACGAGGACGTCGAGCTCGCCGTCGAGGTGCTCACAGGCGCCCTGGCGAGGCTCACCTGAGTCACCCACTAGGCAGCGCCCGACGACAGTCCTATAGTCGCCTTCGCACGCCCCCGGCAAGAGGAGAGAGGAGAACATGAGGAAACGGAAGGTCGCTCTCGCTTTGCCGTTCGCGCTCGCCGCCGCACTGATACTCGCGCTCGGCGTCTCGACCGGCTCTGCGAGAACGCAGAAGCACGCCGCGGCATTCAAGGCCGCGTGGATCTACGTCGGCCCGCACAACGACGGCGGCTGGTCGCAGGCGCACGACAAGGGCCGCCTCTATGTTCAGAGCAAGCTCGGATCGAGCGTCGAGACGACGTTCAAGGAGCACGTTCCGGAAGGACCGCAGGTCGCACAGGTGATCGAGAGCCTGATCCGGGACGGCAACAAGATCATCTTCGCGACGTCATTCGGTTTCCAGCCGGCGATGGTTGCCGAGGCGAAGAAGCATCCGGACGTCAAGTTCGAGATGGCGACGGGCACGGCGCAGTCGCCAGAACATGGCGGAGTACTTCGGGGCAGGCGAGGACGCGATCTACCTCTCGGGGATGGCCGCGGGGGCAGCGACGAAGAAGGGCATCATCGGCTACGTCGTCCCATTCGCGATTCCGGAAGTGATCCGGCATGCCAACGCGTTCGCGCTCGGAGCGCAGGCGACCCATCCCGGTGTGAAGGTGAAGCTGATCTGGACGAACTCCTGGCTCGATCCTAGGCAAGGAGACGAAGGCCGCGCAGAGCCTGCACGCCGGCCGGCGCCGACGTGCTCGGTCAGAACGTCGACAGTCCTGCGAGCAGGCCAGTACGCGGAGAAGAAGGGCGCTGCCGTGGGTCGGCTACGACTCCGACGCGCACAAGTTCGCTCCGAAGCAGTGGCTGACGGCGGCGGTCTACAACTGGGGCCCGTACTACCTGCGGAAGACGAAGGCCGCGATGAACGGGACCTGGAAGACGAACTTCTACTACGGCAACTTCAAGGACAAGCTGGTCGGCCTCGCGCCGTACGGGCCGAAGGTGACCGCCAAGACGAAGGCGGCGATCGCGAGAAAGAAGGCGGCCTCTGATCAAGGGCAAGTTCTACGAGTTCGCCGGACCGCTGTACGACCAGAAGGGCAAGCTGCGGATCCCGAAGGGCAAGCGCATGTCCGTGAAGGATCTCTACGGCATGACCTGGCTCGTCAAGGGCGTCATCGGTAGCGCCAAGGGCTGACAGCTCGGTGGGCGGGGAAGGTCAAGCTTCCCCGCCCACGCACCCTGCCGTCGCGCTGCGGGGAATCACCAAGCGGTTTCCCGCGGTCGTCGCGAACGACGGCGTCGATTTCGAGGCCGCCGTCGGCGAAGTGCATGCCTTGCTCGGAGAGAACGGCGCCGGCAAGACGACGCTGTCCAACATCCTCACGGGCCTCTACAGGCCGGACGAGGGCGAGATCGTGCTCTTCGGCAAGCCGGTCGAGTTCCAGTCGCCGCGTGACGCGATCGATGCGGGCATCGCGATGGTCCACCAGCACTTCCGGCTCGTGTCGTCCTTCACCGTCGCCGAGAACGTCGTGCTCGGCGACCAGCGTGACGTCGGCCGCTCGTTTCTCCTGCAGCCGCGCGCGATCGAGCGGCGCGTCGAGGAGCTCTCGCAGCGCTTCGGCCTCGCGGTCGAGCCGCGCGCGCGTATCTGGCAGCTCTCCGTCGGCGAGCAGCAACGCGTCGAGATCCTGAAGGCGCTCTACCAGGACGCGCGCATCCTGATCCTCGACGAGCCGACCGCGGTGCTGACGCCGCAGGAGGCGGAGGCGTCTGTTCGAGACGATTCGCGCGATGGTCGCCGACGGCCGGACGGTGATCTTCATCTCGCACAAGCTGAACGAAGTGAAGGCCGTCGCCGACCGCGTCACCGTGCTGCGGCGCGGCAAGTCGGTCGCGACCGTTTCGACCGCCGAGGCGACGCCGCGCTCGCTCGCAGCGCTTGATGGTGGGGCGCGAGCTTGAAGCCGGCCGCCGAGATGATTCCGAGCGGGGGCCCGCGGGGGAGGCGGTGCTCGAGATCGACGAGCTGTGGGCGGACGGCGACCGCGGCGAGAGCGCGGTCAAGGATGCGAACCTGACGGTGTGCGCCGGCGAGATCGTCGGTGTCGCCGGTGTCGCTGGGAAACGGCCAGCGCGAGCTCGCCGAAACGATCGTCGGCATGCGCCCGGCGACCGCAGGTCTTGTGCGCGTTCGCGGGCGTGCGCTGAACAACGGCGACCCGCGTGACGCGATCGCTGCCGGTGTCGCCTACGTTCCTGAAGATCGTCTCGGCACGGGTGTCGCGCCGAGCCTGAGCGTCGCCTCCAACGTCGTGCTCAAGGCCTATCGCGAGCCGCGACGTCTCGCACGGGCCGCTGCTTCGCTTTCGCCGCATCCGCGAGCTCGCGGACCGGGTGATCGAGCGCTACGACGTGCGGACCTCCGGTCCCCACGTTCCCGCGTGGCAGCTGTCCGGCGGGAACCTGCAGAAGGTCGTGCTCGCGCGCGAGTTCTCGGGAGACCCGGCCGTGCTGATCGCGGCGGCGCCCACGCGCGGCCTCGACGTCGCCGGGATCGAGTCGGTCCATTCGTACTTGCGCGACGCCGCCTCGCAGGGTCTCGGCGTGCTGCTGATCAGCGAGGATCTCGACGAGATCCTCGTGCTCGCCGACCGCGTCGCCGTGATGTACGAGGGCTCTGTTGTCGGCGAGCGCGACGCGGCGACGGCGACGGCCGAGGACATCGGGCTGCTGATGGCCGGCGGCAAGGGCGAAGAAGACTGATGCGCATCGAGCGCCGCCTGGGCCAGCCGTGGTGGCTCACCGTCGTCGTGCCGGTCGTGTCGATCGCGGCGGCACTCGTTCTCTCTGCGGTTGTGCTGCTTCTCACCGGCCATCCTCCCGTCAAGTCGCTGCACCGCCTTTTCGACGCCGCGTTCATCGCGCATGGTGCCCTCAGCGAGACGATCGTCTCGGCGACGCCGCTCGCGTTCACGGGACTCGCGGCCGCCGTTGCGTTTCGCATGAACCTCTTCAACATCGGCGGCGAGGGACAGCTCTATGCGGGCGCGATCATGGGAGCTGCGGCCGGACTGCTGCTGGCGGGCACGCCGTCCCCGCTCGTGATCGCGGGGATGATCGCGGCCGGAGCTGCGGGCGGCGCGCTGCTCGCCGCGATCCCCGCTGTGCTGAAAGCGTTCTTCTCGACGAACGAGATCATCACGTCGCTCATGCTCAACTACGTCATAGGTCTCGTGCTCGAGTACCTGATCTTCGACAGCCACTCCTATCTGCGTGACACGTCCGGGTTCGAGGCGAGTGTCTTCCCGCAAGGCAAGACGCTTCCCGACGAGGCGACCTGGTCGAGCTGGACCGTGCACGGACTGATGCTGCCCCTCGGGTTCGTGCTGGCGATCGCGGTCGCGGTTGGCGTGTGGGTGCTCTACTCGCGCACGCGCTTCGGCTTCGAGGTGCAGGTCATCGGCGACTCCGCGAGAGCCGGCCGCTACGCCGGAATGCGCACGCGTCGCAAGATCCTCGCCGTGATGTGCCTGTCGGGAGCGATCGCCGGGTCTCGGCGGCGCGAGCCAGACGGGCGACTTCAGGCATCAGCTCGATCCGCGCGGTCTCCGTCAGGCGAACTACGGCTATACGGGCATCGTCGTCGCCGCGCTGGCGCGCTACAACCCGTTCGCCGTCGTCGTCGTGGCGCTGCTGATCGGCGGCTTGACGAACGCCGGCTTCACGTTGCAGGGCGCCGACTTCCCCGCGGGGCTCGTCGGCGTGATGCAGGGCCTGATCCTCTTCTGCGCGCTCGGCGGCGAGTTGTTTGTGCGCTACCGCGTGAGGTTCGCCTGGTGAACAACAGCATCGTCGTCGTCGTTCTGGCCTCGGGCGTCCTCTACGGGACGCCGCTGCTCTACGCGGCACTCGGCGAGCTGCTCGCCGAGCGGGCCGGCGTGCTCAACCTCGGTGTCGAGGGAATGATGCTGATGGGAGCAGTGATGGGCTTCTGGACGGTGGAGCGCGTCGACGGGCCGAAGGCACTGGTGCTGCTCGCGGCGATCGGTGTCGCTGCGCTCGCCGGCGCGGTGATGGCGGCGATCCACGCCTTTCTCGTGATCACGCTCCGCGCGAATCAGATCGTTTCCGGTTTGGCGCTGACCATCTTCGCGGGAGCGGCCGGGCTTTCGTCCTATCTCGGCAACGATCTTCAGCTCTCCGGGAAGCCGGCCCGCTACCAGTTTCAGGAAGTCTTCCCGAACTCGCTGCAGAACCTGCCGGTGATCGGGCCGATCGTCTTCGGGCAGTCCCTGCTCGTGTATGCGTCGTGGATCTGCGTGATCGTCGTTGCGCTGTATCTGACCCGGACGCGACTTGGCCTCAACCTGCGTGCTGTCGGCGAGTCGCCTGCCGCGGCCGACGCGATGGGCGTCAGCGTTCCGAGGTACCGCTACGCGCACACGCTTGTCGGCGGCGCCTTCGCCGGAGTCGGCGGTGCGGCGTTCAGCCTCTCGATCACGCCGCAGTGGGTGGACGGGCTGACGCAGGGCGCAGGCTGGATCGCGATCGCGCTCGTGATCTTCGCGTTCTGGCGGCCGACGCTCTGCCTCCTCGGCGCCTACTTCTTCGGTGCGTTCACCGCGCTGCCGTTCGCCCTGCAGGGTCACGGCGTGACCGTCGCGCCCGAGCTCTTCCAGACGCTGCCCTACGTCGCGACGATCGTCGCGCTCGTGCTCGTCTCGTCCCGCGCTGCGCGCTTACGGTTCGGCGCGCCTGCGGCGCTCGGCGTGCCGTACGTCCGTGAGGAGCGCTAGCTCTCTCGGAAGGAGATCGGCTGCGCGCCGTCCCAGAGCGTGCGGCGCCCGAGCTCGACCAGATGTTCCTGACCTTCGACGAGCGTCGCGAAGTGATTCGCCCACAGATGCCCCGCCTTCGACGCGAAGGAGCAGTACCCGTACGGGAAGAGGAGCTCCGTCTCGCTCTGCCCTCCCGGGTAGAGCGCCAGCTCGCCCGGGTGCGGATACGAGGTCGCGTTCTCGGGCCCGATACCGAGCTCGCGGTCGCCCCACGGGATCCAGTTCGACTCGCCGCTCCAGCGGCAGTGGATGATCCGCTCGTCGAACGGGAGGATGCTCTTGAACGCCGCCACGGTCTGCGGTGCGAGGTCCTCCTCCCAGCGGGCGAGGAAGCGGAGGTCGCCGCTGACGATCTCGATCATGCTCATGGGGTTTTTGCTCCCTGCGCGATCCAGCGGCCGAGCAGGTCGCGCTCGGCCTGGGTCATGCCCGTGACGTTTCCGAGCGGCATCGCCTTAGTCTGCACTGCCTGCAGGTTGATCGCCGAGGCTTCCGCCTTGATCTGCGCCGGTGTGTCGAACGTGATCCCCTTCGGCGCGGCGTCCACCTTCGTCGGATGCTGGGAGTGGCAGGCGGTGCAGCGCTCGGCGACGATGCCGCGGATCTGCGCGAACGGCACGCTCGGAGTTCCCGCGACGGACTCGCCCTGCGGGCGGATCAGGATCGCGAGCACCGCGATCGCCAGGGCCGCACTCGCGGGGATCCACCACACGGTGCGCCCCATGTGTCGCAGGTTGAAGAAGTGCCGGATCCAGGCGCCGATCACGAGCAGCACGATCAGGATCAGCCAGGCGTAGCTGTGTCCGTACGTGAACGGGAAGTGGTTCGACAGCATGGTGAAGACCACCGGCAGCGTCAGGTAGTTGTTGTGAATCGAGCGGAGCTTCGCGCGCGCGTTCGCCGCCGGGTCCGGCTCACGCCCCGCCTCTTTCGCGCGCACGAGCTCCCAGTGCGCGGGGATGATCACGAAGAAGACGTTGCCGACCATCATCGTCCCGATCATCGCGCCGACTTGAAGATAGAGAGCGCGCGCGCTGAAAAGGTGTCCGACGCCCCAGGCCGCGAGCGTGATCAGTGCGAGCAGCAGCGCTGCCAGGAGTAGCGGTCGCGACGCGAGCGCGCGGCAGAGCAGGTCGTAGACGATCCAGGCGGCGGCGAGCAGTCCGACGCTGATCGCGACCGCCTCACCGGTGGAGAGGTTGGCGACGCTCTTGTCGATCAGGTACGTGTCCGCGTTCAGGTAGTAGAGGACGACCATGAGCGCGAAGCCGCTCAGCCACGTCGTGTATGCCTCCCACTTGAACCAGTGCAGCGTCTCCGGCAGTACACGAGGGGCGACGAGGTACTTCTTGATGTTGTAGAAGCCGCCGCCGTGAATCTCCCATGTCTCGCCGCCGACGCCGTCCTCGACGTCGCGCGGATCGGCGGGTGGGCGCAGATGGTTGTCGAGTGCGATGAAGTAGAAGGACGAGCCGATCCAGACGATGCCGGCGATCACGTGCAGCCAGCGCGCGAGCAAGTTGAGCCAGTCGGTCGTGTACGCGTCGAACGCTAGGAGCGTCGCCATCGGTCCTCCGCAATCGCAACGAGCTCGGCGACGCCGGTGTCCAGCTCTTCTTCGCGCGTGCGCTTCAGCCTCTGCTCGAGGATCGGAACGATCTCGCTCTTCGGGCGCCGGTTCACGAACACGACGAAACGAAAGCCGAAGCGTTGCTCGTACTCGGCGTTGAGCCGCGCGAGCTCGGCCAGCGTTTCGGGATCCTCATCGGTGCCCTGCTCCTCGGCGGAGCGCGCCGACAGGTGCTTCGCGCCGATCGCCGGATGGGCGGCGAGCGCCTCGAGCTTCTCTTCTTCGCTGAGCCCGGCGATCACCTTGTGCGCGGAGCCCAGCGGGTCCTCGCGCTCGGCGAGCTTCTCGACCAGTCGCGTTCGTCCCTCGAACAGGTCCGCGAGCTGGTCCGTCGTTAGCTGCCGCGGTAGGTCGTGCACCCGTAGGAGGAGACGAGCAGCGGGACGTGGTAGTGGCCGTCCTCGAGCTCGACCTCGAGGCCGATCCCCCTGAAGAACGGGGATTGAGGCCGGAAGAGCAGGCGGTAGACGCCGGGCTCGAGGTCGGCGGCGAGCTCGGCGATGCGGCCGTCCGCGCCGGTCTCCGCTGCGGTGACGAGGTCCTCTTGCCAGAGCTCGACGCGGACGCCGCTCGCGGGGCTGCCGCGCTCGACGTCGAGGACGTGGGTGGAGATGGAGACGCTCATCCCCGGAATCTTTCCGCCTGGGCGCGATGTTCCTTCGCGAGCTCCCGTTCGTCTGCACGAACGAGGTGGCCGTCGTGGACGACTTCCTCTCCGCCGACGAAGAGGCGATCGACCCGATGTGGGCCTGCGAAGACGAGCCCTGCGACCAGATCGTCGGCGCCACCGAGCTCCAGGCCGTCGGTTCGCCAGACGGCGACGTCCGCCCGTTTACCGACGGACAGCTCGCCAATGTCGGTACGGCCAAGCACGGCTGCGCCCCCGCGTGTCCCGAGCCGGAGCGCCTCGCGGGTGCCGAGCGCCTTCGGACCGCCGCGCGCGCGGGCGACGAGCAGTGCCTGCTTGACCTCGAGGAAGAGATCGCCGCGCTCGTTCGAGGCCGAGCCGTCGACGCCGAGCCCGACCCGGACGTTCGCGTCGACCAGATCGCGCACGCGCGCGATGCCCGCGCCGAGCCGCATGTTCGACGTCGGACAGTGCGCGACCCCGACGTCGTTCGCGCCGAACTTCGCAACGTCATCGTCCGACAGGTGCACGCAGTGCGCGCACCACACGTCTCCCGCGAGCCAGCCCAGCTCTTCGAGGTACTCGACGGGCCTGCAGCCGTAGAGCTCGCGGCAGTAATCCTCTTCTTCCACGGTCTCCGCGAGGTGGGTGTGCAGCTTCAAGCCGAGCTTGCGCGCGAGGGCTGCGGACTCCGTCATCAGCTCGCGGGTGACGGAGAACGGCGAGCAGGGCGCAACGGCGATCTGGACGTGCGCCCCGTCGGCGAGCGCGGCGGCAGCCTCGGTCGCAGCGAGCGCGTCGTCGCGCGACTCCACGACCGAGTCGGGCGGGAGGCCTCCCTGCGATTCGCCGAGATCCATCGAGCCGCGCGACGCGACGATTCGCACTCCGAGCTCGCGCGCGGCGCGGATCTCGGCTTCGAGCAGGCCGGTTCTGCCGGGCGGGAAGAGGTAGTGGTGGTCGAACACCGTGGTGCACCCGGAGAGCGCAAGCTCGGCGAGCCCGACGCGCGCCGCTGCGTACTCGGCCTCGTCGTCGATCGCAGCCCAGATCGGATAGAGGGCCTTGAGCCAGCCGAAGAGGTTCTCGTCCTGCGCGCGCCCACGGGTGAGGTTCTGCCAGAGATGGTGGTGGGTGTTGACGAGCCCCGGAGTGGCGACGGCACCGCCGAGGTCGTGCACGTCCGCGCCCTCGGGCTTCGCACCTGCGCCGAGGTCCTTGACGAGACCGTCCTCGAGCAGGATCCAGCCGCCCTCGTACTCCGTGCCCGCGTCGTTCATCGTCACGACGTGGGCGTTGGTGAGCAGTGTGCTCACAGCTTCAGCGGCACGATCTCGAAGCGGTCGACGTCGACGAGCCCGCGGTCGGTGATCTTCAGGCTCGGGATCACGGATAGGCCGAGGAACGACAGCGTCAGGAACGGTGTTGCACCGGACCAGCCGAGTGCTCGCGCGGCGTCGTTGCACGCCAGGCTCTTCGCGATCACGTCGGCGAGCGGCGCGTCGGCGAGCAGACCGGCGACGGGTAGCGGCAGGTCGGCCTTCACGTCGCCGTCCGCCACGACGACGATGCCGCCGCCGATTTCCCCCAGGCGCTCGACCGCGCGCGCCATGTCGTCGTCGCTCATCCCGAGGACGATGATGTTGTGCGCGTCGTGTGAGACCGTGGAGGCAAGTGCGCCCTGCTTCAGTCCCGAGCCGCGGACGAAGCCGCGGCCGATCCTCCCGGTCCCGAGATGGCGCTCGATCACCGCGATCTTCGCCAGGTCGTCCGCGGCGGAGGCGATCGCGAAGCCGTCGGCCGAAGGCGGCTCGACCTCGACCGACTCCGTCACCACCTGGTCGGGCACGAGCCCGATGGCGCGCGCCTTGCCGCCCTCCCACGGGATGTGCAGATCTGCGGCGCTCACCGGCCGGTTGCGCACCGAGTGCTTCACCCATTCGGGCACGTGGGGCTGAGGGATCTCGTCCACGGGCCGCCCCGACTTCAGCGTGAGCTCGGGCTCGAACCGCTCCAGGTCGGGCAGCAGCAACAGGTCGGCCTGGTAGCCGGGCGCGATCGCGCCGAGATGCCAGAGGCGGTGCCACGTCGCCGGGTTGATCGTCGCGAGCACGACGGCATCCTCCGGAGCGATGCCTGCTGCGACCGCCTCGCGAACCATCCCGTTGATGTGCCCGTTCTCGGCGATGTCCTCGGGATCGCGGTCGTCGGTGCAGAACGCGATCCTGGTGGTGCCGAACTCCCGCACCAGCGGCAGCAGCGCCTGGAGATTGCGCGCCATCGACGCCTCGCGGATCAGCAGCCACATGCCGTTGCGCAGCCGCTCTCGTCCCTCGTCGGGCGTCAGCGCCTCGTGATCCGACCGGATGCCGGCCGCGACGTATGCGTTGAGCTCTTTCCCGAGCAGTCCCGGTGCGTGGCCGTCGACCTGGACGCCCTCGGCGAGTCGCAGCTTGTCGAGCTCGCCGGGATCGCCGTTGACGACTCCGGGGAAATTCATCATCTCGGCGAGCCCGAGGACGCGGCGCCGACGGAGCAGGCTCTCGAGGTCGCCGCTCAGCAAGGGCCGGCGCGGTGACTCGAACTCCGAGGCGGGAATGGACGACGACGCCATGAAGTAGAAGTCGAGCGGCAAGCCTTCGCAGGCGTCGAGCAGCCAGTGCACGCCGTCGGTGCCGAGCACGTTCGCCAGCTCGTGCGGGTCGAGGACGACCGCCGTCGTTCCGAGCGGCAGCACGAGGCGCGCGAACTCGTCGGGTAGGAGCTTGGTCGACTCGAGATGCATGTGCGCGTCGAGGAAGCCGGGAACGATGAATTGGCCGGTCGCATCGACGATCTCCTCGCCGTCGTAGTCGCCGAGACCTGCGATCCAGCCGTCGGCGATCGCGATGTCGGTGTCGAGCCATTCGCGTGTGAACACCGAGAGCACGCGGCCGCCGCGCACGACTACGTCGGCCGGCTGGTCGCCGCGGGCGACGGCGAGGCGTCGGGAGAGCTCGGAGACGGACATGGGCGAGGCGATTCTCCCATGACGGCGAAGTACGCTTGGCGCGTGGACGTCTTGACGCCCCGAACCCTCGAAGAGGCGTTGCGCCTGAAGGCGGAGCTCCCCGCGGCCGTGCCCATTCAGGGCGGCACCGATCTGATGGTCGAGCTCAACTTCGACCGCTCCCGGCCGGGTGCGCTCCTGAATCTCAACGAGGTGCCGGAGCTCCGCGGCTGGTCGCGGGACGGGGATACCGTGTGGCTTGGAGCCGGGCTGACCTATGTGGAGGCGATGGAGCCGCGGCTCGCCGAGGCGCTGCCTGCGCTCGCAGAGGCGGCTCGCACGGTCGGCGGGCCCCAGATCCGCAACCGCGGCACGATCGGCGGGAACCTCGGCACCTCGTCACCCGCCGGCGATGCGCTGCCGCCCCTGCTCGTGTGCGGCGCCACCGTGAAGCTCGCGAGCGTTCGAGGTGAGCGGGAGGTTCCGCTACCCGAGTTCGTCGTCGGGCCCAAGCGGAACGTCCTCGCAGAAGACGAGCTGATCCTCGGCGTCTCCGCCGACGCGACCGAAAGCCGGCAGACGTTCATGAAGGTCGGCCCGCGCAACGCGATGGTGATCGCGGTGGTGTCGCTCGCGGTCCGCGTGAACGGCGAGCTGCGCGCGGCGTTCGGATCGGCCGGGCCGGTGACGACACTCGTGCGCGCGGAGCTTGCGGACGCCGATTCGTTCCCGCAACGCGTAGCCGAAGCCGCGAGCCCGATCGACGACGTGCGCGGCTCTGCGGTGTACCGGCGACACGCACTGCGGATCCTGACGAGGCGCGCGCTCGACCGGTGTCTCGTATGAGGATCGAGCTCCGCATCAACGGCGAGGCGCACGAGACGGACGTCTGGGAGGGCGAGAGCCTGCTGTACGTGCTGCGCGAACGGCTCGGCTTCCCCGGCTCGAAGAACGCGTGCGAGCAAGGCGAGTGCGGCTCGTGCTCCGTGCTGCTCGACGGAAAGCTGGTGTGCGCGTGCCTCGTGCTCGGGGCGCAGGCCGAAGGTCACGAAGTCGTCACCGTCGAAGGGCTCGCCGAAGGCGGACGGCTGCACAAGGTGCAGCAGGCGTTCGTGGCGACGGGTGCGGTGCAGTGCGGGTTCTGCACGCCAGGCTTCGTCGTCGCGACCGCCGACCTGCTCGCGCGCAACGTCTATCCGAGCGACGATGACATCCGCGAAGCGCTCTCCGGGAATCTCTGCCGCTGCACCGGGTACGCGAAGATCTTCGACGCTGTGCGGATGGCGGCGGCAGCGTTGTGAGCGAAACGGCGGCTCCTCGACTTCAGCTTGGCCGTGTCGGCGAGAGCGTCGCGCGCGTCGACGGCATTCCCAAGGTCACCGGCGAGTTCGCGTACTCGAGCGACCTCCAAGCCGCGGGCATGCTCTGGGGCCACACCCTGCGCAGCCCTCACGCGCACGCGCGCATCGTCTCGATCGACATCTCCGGGGCGGTCGGCATGCCCGGCGTGCATGCCGTCCTGACGCACGACGACGTTCCCGGCGCGAAACGCTACGGGCTCGAGTTCCCCGACCAGCCAGTGCTCGCCTACGAACGGGTGCGCTACTTCGGGGAACCCGTTGCGCTCGTCGCCGCAGAGCATCCTGAGCAGGCGCGTCGTGCGGCCGAGCGGATCCGGGTCGAGTACGAGCCGCTCGAGCCGGTGACCGACCCGGAACGTGCGCTGGAACAGGAGCCGCTGCATCCCGACCGGCCGACGATGGGTCACGGCTACCGGGAAGACCCGCGTCCGAACGTCGTCCGCTCGCTTGTCATCAGGCACGGTGATCCCGAGGCCGAAGGCGACGTGACCGTTTCCGGGCTCTACGAGGTCGGGATCCAGGATCAGGCGTTTCTCGGGCCGGAATCGGGGCTTGCGGTCCCCGACGGCGAGGGTGGCGTCGACATCTATGTCGCGACGCAGTGGCTGCACGTCGACCGCGACCAGGTCGCGCCGTGTCTGAACCTCGCGCCCGAGCAGGTGCGCATTCACCTTGCGGGCGTGGGCGGCGCGTTCGGCGGCCGCGAGGATCTCTCGATGCAGATCCACGGTGCGCTGCTCGCGCTGCACGCGAACCGTCCCGTGAAGATCGTCTACAACCGGGAGGAGTCGTTCGTCGGTCACATCCACCGTCACCCGGCGAAGATCTGGGCGGAGCACCGCGCGACGAAGGAGGGCAAGCTCGTGAACGTGCGCGTGCGCATCCTGCTCGACGGCGGCGCGTACGCCTCGAGCTCGACCGCGGTGACGTCGAACGCTGCGGCGTTCGCGGTCGGACCGTATGCCGTGGACAACGCGCTGATCGAGAGCACGTGCGTGTACACGAACAATCCACCGTGCGGCGCGATGCGCGGCTTTGGGGCGGTTCAGTCGTGCTTTGCGCACGAGGCGCAGATGGACAAGCTCGCCGACGCGCTCGACATCGACCCGGTCGAGCTGCGCCTGCTGAATGCGCTGGCACCCGGCGACTCGCTGCCGACCGGCCAGAAGCTCACCGGCAAGCTTCCCGTCGCCGAGGTGATCCGGCGGGCCGCGGCGCTCGATCTGCCCGAGCCCGAAGAGCTGCCACGGAACCCGATGCGTCTGCCCGGCGGCTCCGGCAACACGACTCGAGGCGAGGGCGTGAAGCGCGGCGTGGGCTTTGCCGTCGGCTTCAAGAACATCGGCTACTCGGAGGGGTACGACGACTACACGGCCGCGCGGGTGAAGTTGCATGAGGACGGGAGCGCGGAGGTGCATTGCGCCGCCGCGGAGGTCGGACAGGGAGTGGTGAACGTGATTCTCCAGGTGGCGAGAACAGAGCTCGGCACGAACGAGGTCGTGCTCGCCCCGCACACGACGGCGACCGTCGGCTCCGCCGGCTCGGCGTCGGCGTCACGGATGACCTGGATGGCGGCCGGCGCAGTGCGGGACGCGTGCAAAGCCGCGCTCGAGGAGCGCGAGCAAAACGGCGGGCACGGCGAGGTGGACGTCGAGCGGATCTACCGGCATCCGCGCACGACGCCGCTCGATCCGGAGACCGGCCAGGTAACCGGCGAGCGCGCACACGTCGCGTATGCCTGCGCGGCGATGCGCGTGGTGGCGGAAGTCGACGTCGAGCTCGGTTTGACAAGGGTCGTCTGGATCGGAACCGCGCAGGACGTCGGCAAGGCCGTCAATCCTCAGGCCGTGACGGGTCAGATCGAGGGCGGTACCGCGCAGGGCCTCGGCCTCGCGTTGATGGAGGAGATTCAGACGAAGGACGGACTGATCACGAACGCGAGCTTCACCGACTATCTGATCCCGACGACGCTCGACATGCCGCCGGTCGTCTCCGAGCTGATCGAGGAGGCGGAGCCGGACGCTCCCTACGGCGTCAAGGGCGTCGGCGAGCCGCCGACCGTCGTGTCGACCGCCGCTGTCGTCGCAGCGTTGCGCGCGGCGACCGGGCGGGAGCTGAACCGCGTTCCGGTCAAGCCGGACGACATCGTCGGGTTGTGAGCGTCAGCCGCGCGTGAGTGCGCGGCGAGACGTCTGAGCCGCGAGGAGCAGGAGACCGACCACGATGACCACCCCGACCACCCACTCGACCGCACCCACACCGTCGCGGGTCATGAGTGCACTCGACAGCGCGAACGCCGCGGCGATGAGGAGCCCGACCACCACGATTGTGCGTAGCTGCATGCGGCGAGCATAACTCGCCGCGACACCATCAGCTCAGGAGCGTCCCCGGTTCGACGTCGTCCCAGGGACGGACCGGAACGAACCCCGCCGCGTGCGAGTGGGCGCCGATAATCCTCGCACCGTCTTCCACCCGGCGGCAGGCAACCTGGGCGCCCTTCAGATCGTCACGCTCGATCGTGCCGGCCGGAATCACGATCTCGTGGGTCCCGTACGTGCCGAGATCGACAGTAAGCAGCAGCGAGGGAGCGCGGGCACCCGGATGTTCGTCGACGCCGACGATCGTGCCGATGACGAGCTCGTCAGCCACTCTTGAACAGAGACAGCGCCGCGCCCGCGCCCAACAGCACCAGTCCAAGCCCGCGCGTCCACGTGATCGCGATCTGATCGAAGCCGAACCAGCCGAAGCGGTCGATGAGCGTTGCGGCGCCGAGGTTGAAGGCGATGATCGTCCCGATCGTCGCCGCCAGGCCGATCCGGGGAGATGCGACCGTGACCGCAAGGATGATCAGCACCGAGAGCGCGCCCCCGGTCCAGAGCCAGACCGGCTGCCGCACCACGTCGCCGAGCCCCCGCAGGCTCTGCTTCGCGATCAGCAGCAGCGCGAGCCCGATGACGACCGAGACGACGCCGGAGAAGGCGAGCGCCGGGAAGATTCCCGCGCGCCCGCCCAATTCGCCCATCACGGCTGCCTGGACGGCGCCCGCGAGTCCCGCGGCCACCGCAAGCGCGACGGCCAGCCCGGTCACGACTCGGGTGCTCCTTCCGGCGCCGGAACCGACTCATCGCTCTGGAACAGGCTGAAGGCATTGCCTTCCGTGTCCTTGCAGCCGGCGAACCAGCCGGTGCCGGGGATCGGCTGCTTGTCGTCGGCCTCCCCGCCGAGCTCGCGGACTTTTGCGACGTCGGCATCGATGTCGTCGCTCCCGAAGTAGACGATCGGGCCCTGGGTCCCACGTTCGTCGGGGTAAACGGCGCCGCCCTGGTCGCCCTCCCGAAACATGCGGTAGTCGATGTCCGGCATGCCCGAGTCGGAGATCGACCAGCCGCCGACCCCCTCCCAGAACTTCTGTGCCCGGTCCGCGTCTTTCGCCGGCAGCTCGACGTGCACGACTCTCTTGCCCATGTCGATTCCTCCTTTCAGGGTGAAGCTATACGCTCACGCTTCAACGACGAAGGGGAGGCGATGGTTCGCGCGATCGTGCTGTACGAGGAGGAGCCGGACGCGGCCCGATACGAGCAACATGCGGATCTGTGCCGCAAGGTTCCCGGTGCAACGTTTCGCCACGGCAAGGTGTTCGGCGCACCGATGGGAGAGCCGCCGTACCGCTACTACGCCGAGTGGGAGTGGCCCGACCGGGATGCGTTCAAGGCCGCGGCCCGGAGCGACGAGTTCATGGCGACCGGCAAGGACGCGATGGACATGGGCGGCAAGTTCACCGTGATGTTCGCCGACGTTGACTGAGCCCACACATCCCAGGCCCTCCTCGCCCGAGGAGCTCGGCTTCACGTCGATCGTCTACGAGAAGGTGCCGCCGCGCGCGACGATCACGCTCAACCGGCCCGAGGTCCTCAATGCCTTCGACTTCCGGATGCTGCGCGAGCTCGCGCGAGCCTGCGAGGACATTTCGTGGGACGACGAGATTCGCGTGGTCGTGATCACCGGCGCGGGTCGCGCGTTCTGCGTCGGTGCAGACCTCAAGTCGTGGGCAGCCGACTACCTCGGTAATCCGAAGGAGTACTGGAAGTGGTTTGGCGCGTTCAAGGATGCGCACGACAAGCTGCGCGAGATCGGCAAGCCGACGCTCGCGCGCATCAACGGCATCGCGGTCGGCGGCGGCAACGAGCTCCAGATGGCGTGCGATCTTGCCGTGATGGTCGACAACGCGTTCATCCGCCACGTGGGTCTCGAGCACGGCTCCGTGCCCGCGGGCGGTGCGACGCAATGGCTACCCGTGTTCGTCGGCGACCGGCGCGCGCGCGAGATCATCATGTTGTGCGAGGAGATTCCGGCCCGGCAGGCCGAGGAGTGGGGACTCATCAATCGCGCCGTTCCCGTGGGCGAGCTCGACGCGGCCGTCGACGACTACGTCGGCAAGCTTGCGGCCAAGCTGCCGCAGACGACCCGCTACGCGAAGCAGCAGCTCAACTTCTGGCGCGACCTGTCCTGGCACGAGACGGTGAATCACGCGCGGGACTGGCTCGCGATGTCGATGCTCGGCGACGAGGCACAGGAGGCGGTGAAAGCATTTCTGAAGCGCTCGTCCTCGTAGAGCGCGACGACCCGGTCGCCGTCGTCCTGCTCAACCGGCCGCAGCAGCTGAACGCGCTGTCGAGCGAGCTGATGGACGAGCTCGTCGCCGCTCTGCGCGAGCTCGACACCGACGAGGCGGTCCGCTGCATCGTGCTCGGCGGCAACGAGCGCGCGTTCGCCGCCGGCGCGGATATCGGCGAGCTGGCGGCCGGCACGGCGATCTCGCTCTACGGCGGGCGCCGGCTCGAGCGCTGGGACGCAATCCGCACCCTGCGCACTCCACTTGTTGCGGCGGTCTCCGGGTTCTGCCTCGGCGGCGGCTGCGAGCTCGCGATGGCGTGTGACCTGATCGTTGCCTCCGAGTCGGCCAAGTTCGGCCAGCCGGAGATCAACCTCGGCGTGATGCCGGGCGCAGGCGGCACGCAGCGCCTGACGCGTGCGGTCGGCAAGGCGGTTGCGATGGACATGATCCTCAGCGGCCGCACGCTCGGCGCGGAGGAGGCACGCGACCTCGGCCTCGTGGCGAGAGTCGTCGCACAGGAGGCGTGGCTCGAGGCCGCCAAGCGCGTGGCCGCAGAGATCGCCGCGAAGAGCCCGGTGTCGGTGCGGCTCGCGAAGGAGGCGATCGACGAGGCGTTCGAGACGCCGCTCTCCGCGGGAATCGACTTCGAGCGGCGCTCGTTCTACCTCGCGCGCGCTGCCGAGGACGCCGACGAGGGCCTCGCAGCGTTCGTCGAGAAGCGCAAGCCGGAGTTCCGCGGCCGCTAGTGGCCGCGCGCTCGCGTTTCTTCGAGCCCCCGCGGCTGCGCACGCTCGGTGCAGGCCAGCAAGACGATCGTCGGGCTACGTGGCTCGAGCTCTTCTTCGATCTCGTGTTCGTCGCGGCCGTCGGCCAGCTCGCAAGCGCGCTCGCGGCGCACCCGACGCCGACGCGCTTCTTCGAGTTCGTCGGCTTGTTCGTGCCCGTCTGGTGGGCCTGGTCCGGTTTCACGTTCTACGCGAATCGGTTCGATACGGACGACCTCCCTTACCGACTTTTGACGCTCGCGGGAATGTTCGCCATCGCCGTGCTCGCAACCACAGTTCCCGGCGTCTTCGCAGGCGCCACGATCGGCTTTCCGCTCGCCTACGTCGGTGCGCGTGTGGTTCTGCTCGTCCTCTATGCCCGGGCCGCGCGTCACGTTGCCGAAGCGCGCCTGCTCGCGCGGATGTTTCTGGCCGCCTTCGGTACCGCCGTCGTGATCTGGCTCGTCTCACTCGCGCTCCCGAAGCCCTGGAACTACGTGCTCTGGAGCTGCGCCCTCGCGATCGAGCTGGCGATCCCGTTCTTCACCTGGAGGCAGATTCGCGATGCGCCGATTCATCCGAGGCACATCCCCGAGCGCTTCGGCCTGCTCACGCTGATCGTGCTCGGGGAGTCGGTGCTCGCAGTCGTGCTCGGTGTCTCGAAGGTGAGCTGGGTGGCCGGCTCGGCTCTGGCTGCGACCGCGGGATTCCTCGTCGCGGCTGCACTGTGGTGGATCTACTTCGACTTCCTCGACGAGACGACGATCGGCTCGCGCGGAATCGTCAGCGGCTTGACGTTCACGTACATGCACTTCTTCATCGTCGTGGGGCTGGCGGCTCTCGGCGCCGGCGTCAAGCTCGCCATCCTCGCAGCAGGCGGCGACCACCAGTACGACGGCACCGCGTGGGTCCTGTGCGCGGGCCTGGCGCTGACGATGTTCGGCCTCGCCGTGATCGACGCCGTCGCTCCGCCGGTCGTGTTCGACGCCGACTTCTGGCTGCGCTCCGGCACGGCAGTGCTCGCACTCGCGCTTGTGCCGTTCGAGCTCGCGCCGCTGGCGGTGCTGCTTCTGCTCGCGGTGGTGCTGGTCGCGCAGGTCGTCTACGAGCTCGCGCGCCACGAGGCGCACGCGCATCCCGCCGGGGCCTAGCCCTCTAGCTCTGCCGGCACGAGCTCGAGCTCCTGCTCGCGCCCGCCGCGTATGACGCGGGTGGGCACGGCGCGGCCGATCAGCTCGTTGACGACGACCCGCTGCAGGTCGTCCATGCCTTCGATGGGCGTTCCGGCCAGCTCGACGATCAGGTCCTCGGCGCGCAGTCCCGCGCGTTCTGCCGGGCCGCCTTCGACGACCTGTGCGATCTCCACGCCGCTCTTGCGGCCGAGCTCGCGCGCGAGTCGCGGCGGCAGTGGTCGCGGGCCGCCGGCGATGCCGAGATACGCACGCCTGAAGCGTCCCTCGGACATCAGTGCCGAGACGATCCGCCTCGTCGCAGCGTTGATCGGGACGGCGAGGCCGAGGCCGACTCCCGCCACGGCGGTGTTGATCCCGACGACGCGCCCGCGTCCGTCCGCGAGCGCACCTCCGGAGTTCCCGGGATTCAGCGCGGCGTCGGTCTGGATCACGTTGTCTACAACGCGGACGTTCGCACCTGAGCGTGTCGGCAGCGAGCGGCCGAGCGCCGAGACCACGCCGGCGGTCACCGAGCCGGTGAAGCCGTGCGGGTTGCCGATCGCGACGACGAGCTGTCCGACTCGTAGGCGTTCCGCGTCACCGAGCTCGGCGGGGACGAGATCCCGGCCGTCCACACGCAACACCGCCAGGTCGGACAGCGGATCCGAGCCGATCACCTCGAACTCGAGCTCGCGGCCGTCGACGAAAGACGCGCGACCGCGGCCCTCGGTGCGCGCGACCACGTGCGCCGAGGTGAGCGTGAAGCCGTCGGGTGTGATCACGACGCCGCTGCCACCGCCGTCGAGGATGCGGCCGCCGCGAACCCGTCGCGACACCCGGAGGTTCGCGACCGAAGGCGAAAGCCGTTCCGCAACGGTCGTGACTGCGCGCGAATAGGCGTCGAGAGCCTCGTCGTCGCTGCTGTCCGAGAGTGGCGTCGAGATGAACGTGAGCTCCATCACGCCAAGCTAGCAACGGCCCCGATGGCTGGGTCGATCTGCGAAAGTCCGGCGATGGCCGAGGTGGAGACGAGCCGCGAAGGCGCAGTCTTGACGATCACGCTGAACCGTCCTGACGTGCTGAATGCGTTCAACGCGGCGATGCACCGCGGGCTCGCAGCGGCGCTGAAGGATGCGCGCAAGCCTGACGTTCGCGCCGTCGTCATCACCGGCGCGGGGCGTGGGTTCTGCGTCGGCCAGGATCTGACGGAGTTCCGCGAGGCTCCGGGTGACATCGGCTCACGCCTGCGTGAGAACTACCACCCCAACGTCGTCGCGATCCGCGGCCTGGAGAAGCCGGTGGTCGCGGCCGTGAACGGCGCCGCGGCCGGCGCAGGGCTGTCGTTCGCCTGCGCGTGCGACGTGCGGATCGCGGCAGACACGGCGAGCTTCGTGCCGGCGTTCATCAACATCGGGCTCGTGCCGGATTCCGGTGCCACGTACTTCGTGACGAGGCTCCTCGGGCCGGCGCGGGCCTTCGAGTGGCTCGCGTCTGGACGCAAGTTGAGCGCAGCGGAAGCCCAGGGCTGGGGGCTGGTCTCCGACGTCGTGGCGGCCGATACGCTCGCGGCCCACGCTGCCGAGGTCGCCGAGCGTTTCGCCGCGCTGCCGACACGCGGCGTCGGCATGACGAAGCGCCTGATCGACCGCGCGCTCGGCGCGACGCTCGAGAGCCAGCTGGAGCGTGAGGCCGAGCTGCAGACCGCTGCGACGCAAACGGACGACTTCAAAGAGGGGGTCGCCGCGTTCCTGGAGAAGCGACCGCCGTCGTTCGGCGGCAGTTAGTCCCTGTTGCAGACCGACATGCCGAGCTCGGCTGCGAGCGAGTTGCTCTTCGAGTTGTGATCCTGCGCTTTAGGGAGCACCGACTGGATGCCCTGCGTGTCGCCCGCTTTCGCCTTGTCTCGAATCTCCTGCAGATCGTCCTTCAGGTTCCGAACCTGCGTGAGCCACTGGTCCGATAGTGCCTTTGCCGAGGCGGGCGGCTTCAGGGCGTCGAGCTTGTCGATCGCACTACCGAGGATCGGTAGCGTCTTGTCGGCGACCGTTGCGAGATCCTGCAAGTTGCTCGGATTCCCGAGAGCGTTCACCTGCTTGTTGTACTTGCCGCAGATCGCATCCGCCTTCGTCGCGTACTGCTCCTTCGTCAAAGCGGGGCCACCGCCTCCGCCGCCGCAGCCCGACAGGAAGACCAGCGCCAGCGCCAGAGAGGATGCCGGCCTCACAAGGCACTACGGTATCGCCGGTGGCTGACGACCGGCTTCGGGTTCTCGCTGCAGAGCCGCTCCGCCGCCGGCGGTGGGCCGTGCTGTTACGCGTCCTGCTCGTGATTCCCCACTACATCGTCCTCTCCGTGTGGACGTTGTTGATCGTTCCTGCGGTGGCGATCGCGTGGCTGGCGCTGCTGATCGAGGCCCGGCTGCCGACGTGGCTGCATCGCCAGCTGGCGGCATTCGTTCGCTACCAGGGACAGGTCACTGCCTGGTTCGGAATGCTGTCGGCCCACTACCCGGATCCGTTGCACACACGGGACCATCCGTTTCGGATCCTGCTCGCGGAACGGCCACGCCAGCGGCGGCTCGTCACGCTGCTGCGACTGCCGCTCGCCCTTCCGGCGCTCATCCTCGGCAGTGTCCTGAACGTCGTCCTCTCGGCCACGACGATCCCGGCCTGGTTCGCAGGCGTGATCTTCGGCCGGACGACTGCGGGCCTGCAGGAGCTCGGAACCTTCTGCCTGCGCTACGTGCTGGAGGTGCAGGCCTACGTGCTGCTCGTGACGCCGGCGTATCCGCGCCTCGCGCCGCCCCCGGAGGTCACGACAGAGCCTGAATGATCTCCTCGTGCGCGGGGAACCGGCCTTCGCGCTGCTTGGAGAAGATCACGTCGCCGTCGGCGACCACGTCGAACTGGCTCTTCTCACCGGAGACCGCGGCGGCTTCGTGCGCGGTGCTCTCGTTCAACTCGGCTGCGAGACTCGCAGCCCGGCGGTCGTAGCCGTTTCAGACGGGGCAGTAGAAGATCTCGACCTTCACGCCTGCGAGGTTAGCGAAGTAGATGGTCGCCGCCCAAGATTGTTGCGCAGTAAGCTCGTGTCCACGTGTCTGCGTACATCATCACGCGAATCCAGACCGGCGACTACGACCGCTGGAGGCCGATGTTCGATCAGGATCGCCCCCTGGCGCGTGAGAAGGCCACCCGGCAGCAGGTCTTCCGAAACATCGACGACCCGAACCACGTCTTCATCTTTCTCGAGTTCGACTCACTTACCGATGCGAACGAGGCGCGCGATCGGTTGCTCGAGTCGGGTGTTCTCGACCGTTTCGAGGACAAAGACGGCCCGAACGTCCTCGAGGAAGCGCCCTAGATCGTCTTGAACTGCTCGAACGGCTGCCTGCACGACGCGCAGTAGCGCAGCGACCTGCAGGGAGTCGGGCCGAAGATGTTCTCGAGCCGCGTCTCGGTCGAGCCGCAGTACGGACACCGGTGTGCGCTGCTCTGCAGCTGCACGAGCGTTGGCGGCGACGCTTCACGCGGGGACGGAGGAGCGAAGCCGGACGCGCGCAGCTTCTCGCGTCCCTCAGGCGTGATCCGGTCGGTCGACCACGAGTCGTCGAGGCAGACGTTGATCTCGGGCTCGCCACCGAGGGAGCGGATCTGGTCGGCCATCGCGTCGCGCATCACTTCGAGAGCGGGGCAGCCGAGGAACGTCGGCGTGAAGTCGACGCGAACCTGATCAGCAGTCACACTCACCTCGCGCACCACGCCGAGGTCGACGAGCGAGATCACCGGGATCTCGGGGTCCGGGATCTCGGCGAGCGCGTCCCAGACCTGCGCCTCGGTCACCACTTCGTGCCTGCCGGTTGAGAGCGCCGCACCATCGTCATCTCTTCCCAGAGCCCGGCCAGCTCCGATGTGTGCTCGCCGCGCAGGCCCGAGTCGAGCAGGGCCGCTGCCTGAGGCCGCAGCTCTTCGAGCGCGGCGGTGAAACGCGACTCGCCCTGCAGGCGGTCGAACCACATCTGGGCGTGCATGCGGTGGTACGCCTCCTCGCGGTCGATCTTCGCTGCGAGCCCGGCGATCTCGAGGTCATCCGACTGCTTCAAGCGTTCGAGCCTGACCGCGTCCGCTTCCTCGTACAGGTAGTGACGCGCGATCGTCTGGCCCCAGTCGAGCAGGCGCAGCTCCACGATCGGCGCGCACCGGTATTCGTCCGGTGAGCGGTCGAACGCCAGCTCGTCCGCGGTCGTGCCGCGCTCACGTGCGACCAGCTCGTAGAGCGCACGGGCGTGCCCGATCTCGTTCTGCGCGATCGAGGAGAACGCGACGTCTTCTTCCAGCAGCGGCGCGATGCCGGTCCACTCCGAGTCGCGCCAGCCGAGGATCAGCTCGTCGTCAGCTATCTCCAGAAGGAGCTGCTGTTCCTGCTCGTTCACGCGCCTCCTTCAGCTTCGCCTTCAATGGATAGCCGTCGACTCGGTGGTAGTTGCGGTTGAGCTCGTCGACGAAGTCGTCGATCTCGATCACCGCGTCGCGCGGGACGACCCAGAGCGCCGTCGACTCGCCGCGACGTCCGTACTGCTCGCGTGCGTACACGTCCGCGAATGCATCGTCCGCCGCTTCGACCGAGCCGGCATGTTGGAACGCCTGTCCCTTGCGCTCCTGCCGAAAGACTTCGTAGATCAACTTACGCCGCTGTCGCTCGCGTGCGCTCGCTCCCTTGAGGGAAACCATGTTTCCCCCAAGCGCCCCTTTCTTTAAGGGACGCTCCGACCGGCGCGCCGCTGAGATCGCCGCGCAGATCGGAGAGGAAGACTGGAGAAACCTCCCGGTTTCCCCCGACCCCTTCCCCGCAGCTTGATGCCGTCGGCCTCAAGCTGCCTCGGCGAGCAAGACGTCGCGCACCCAGGCCGAGTTCTCGCGCGCCATCCGCCTGAGGTCGAGCCGGTCCTGAGATCTCGGGCCGTGTCCGGTCACGACGCTCTTCAGCTCGTCCCAGTCGGGCTCGCTGTACTCCCAGACGTCCTGCTCGTTCTTGCGCAGCTTGGTGTCGGGAACCGTGAGCCCGAGCTCCCAGATCTGCGGCACGTAGCCGTCGAGGAACTGCTGGCGCGCCTCTTCGTTCCCCTGCGACTTGATCCGCCAGACGTACATCGGGTCCTCTTCGCGGGCGATCGGGTTGCCGTGGAACTGCATCAGCGGGCCCCACCAGCGATTCAGCGCCTCCTGCACCAGCTCGCGCTGGTCGTCGGTGCCGTTCATCAGCGTGAGGATCACGTCGCGGCCGTGGAGGATGTGGAACGACTCCTCCCAGCAGATCTTCTTCATGATCCGCGCGTACGGCGCGTACGAGCATTTGAGCAGCGCCTTCTGCGAGATGATCGCCGCCGCGTCGACGAGCCACGCGATCACGCCGACGTCGCCCCACGTCTTCGTCGGGTAGTGGAAGACGTTGTGGAACTTCGACTTGCCGGAGATCAGGTCGTCGAAGCACTGCTCGCGCGGCTTGCCGAGGTCCTCGACGACGCGATAGATCAACTGCGAGTGCCCGACCTCGTCCTGCACCTTCGCGGTGAGTGCGAGCTTGCGCTGCAGCGTCGGCGCCCGCAGGATCCACTCGCGCTCGGGCAGGACGCCCATCAGCTCCGAGTTGCCGTGCATCTCGATGAACTTGATCAGCTTGGAGCGGTATTCGTCCGGCAGCCAGTCGGTGGTCTCAACCTGCCCGCCCGATTGGACGTGTTCCAGGAACTGGGTTGTGCGAGCGTCCATGGCCTCCCTACCCTAACGATCGTTAGGGTCTATTGAAGCATGCCCACCCGCAAGTCGGAGCTAACGCGCCAGGCGGCCCGCCTCTTCGCCGAGAAGGGCTACCACGGGACGTCGATCGGCGACCTCGCCGAGGCGATGGGCGTCCAGAAGGGGTCGCTCTACGCGCACATCGACTCCAAGGCCGATCTGCTCTGGGCGGTCGCCCACGATGGGGCCGTCGCCTTTCACTCGGCCCTCGACACCGTGCCCGAGGAGCTGCCGCCCGCGGAGAAGATCCGGCTGGCGTTGCGCGCGCACCTACGCGTGATCGCGGAGCAGCTGGAAGTCGCGACGGTGTTCATTCGCGAGTGGCGTTACCTCGAAGGCCCGCGCCGCGACGAGTTCATCGCCGAGCGGCGTCGCTACGAGGAACGGTTTCGCGCGCTCTTCCGTGAAGGACGCGAGCTCGGCGGCCTGCGCACCGATCTCGACGACGGCACGGCGACGTTGCTCGCCTTGTCCGCGGCGAACTGGGCGTACACGTGGCTGCGTCCCGGCGTCGACACCGACGAGCTCGCCGACCGGTTCTTTGCGTTCCTGCTCGACGGCATGCGCGGTTACGCGACAGGGGCGTGAGATGCTTGTAGCCCGATGAAACGCGTAGTCCTCATCGCCAACCCGCACGCCACGAGGGTCACCGAGGAAGGCATAGCGGCGGTTGAGCATGCCCTGATGCGCGCGGCGTACGTGCGGACGGTCAGGACCGAGCGGCCGCAGCATGCGGTGGAGCTCGCGCAGGAGGCGGATGGGGCGGACGCCGTGATCGTCTTCTCGGGCGACGGCGGCTTCAACGAGGTGCTGAACGGGATCGGGCGGAGCGATCTGCCGCTCGGCTTCGTGCCCGGTGGCGGCACCAGTGTGTTGCCGCGCGCGCTCGGGCTGCCGCGGAATCCCGTTGCCGCCGCCGAGCGCATCGCTGACTCGCTGCTGCAAGGACGAACGAGAACGATCTCGACAGGTCGCGTGAACGGCAGGCGTTTCGGCTTCGGCGCCGGGATCGGGATCGACGCGGAGGCGGTGCGCAGGATCGACGCGCGCGGGCGCTCGCCGGAGGGTGAGCGGCCCGGCGACCTCGCGTTCCTCGGAACGTTCGCCCGCATCCTCGTCGCAAGCCGCGGCCGGCTCGATCCCGTGCTCGAGATCGAAGGCCACGGTCCAGCGGCTTTCGTCCTCGTCGCGAACGTCAATCCCTACAGCTTCCTGAAGGCGGTCGCGATCAAGGCCAGCCCCGAAGCCGCGTTCGAGCAGGGGCTCGACTTCCTCGCACCGGTCTCGCTCACGCCGCGGACGCTGCCGCCGCTTCTCCTCTCCCTCGCGACGGGACGAACGGCCAAGAACGCGCTCCGCGGCCACGATCTCGACCGGATCGCGATCACGAGCGAGCAGCCGCTGCCGCTCCAGGCTGACGGTGAGGATCTCGGAGACGTGACGAGCGCGGTGTTCGAAGCGGAGCGCCGTTCGGTCTCGGTGCTCGTCTAACTGCGGCTCGGCTAGAGTCGCGCCTGCAATGGCGCAGGTTCTTCCTGCCGAGCGCGATCTGCGGCGCGTGATCGGCGAATCGGACGGCGCGGGAGACCGCCAGGTCGACGGTCTCGGAGAGCAGGAGCTGCTCGACATCTACCGCTCGCTCGTTCGCCTGCGCACCTACGACGAGCGTTCGGTCGTCTACCACCGCCAGGGCCGCATCGGCACGTACGCGATTTTCTGGAACCACGAGGCGATGCAGGCAGGGGCCTACCACGCGCTTGCGGACGAGGACTGGATCTTCCCGTCGTACCGCGAATCGGCCATCGGATTGCTGCGTGGAATTCCTGTGGCCACCGTGCTGTCGTGGTGGCGCGGTCATCCCGCCGGCTGGTGGAACCCCGCGGACTATCGCGTCGCATCCATCTGCGTCCCGATCGGAACGCACGTCCCGCACGCCGCGGGGCTCGCCTGGGGCAAGAAGCTGAAGCAGGAGCCGGCGTGCGCACTCGTTTTCTTCGGCGACGGCGCCACGTCCGAAGGCGCGTTTCACGAGGGCGCGAACTTCGCGGCCGTGACGGGAGCGCCGCTGATCCTCTTCTGCAACAACAACGGCTGGGCGATCTCGACGCCGGTCGAGGAGCAGACGCGCGCGAAGACCCTCGCCGACAAGGCAGTCGGATACGGCATGCCCGGTCTGCGCGTCGACGGGACCGACGTGCTCGCCTGCTACGAGGCGACGCGTGAAGCGGTCACGCGTGCGCGCGCGGGCGAAGGGCCGACGTTCATCGAAGCGGTGTCCTATCGCGCCGCCCCGCATGCGACAGCCGACGACCCGAGTGCGTACATCGACGCCGAGCGCGTCGAGGCTGCGAAGCAACGGGAGTGCGTCGGTCGCTTCGAGGGCTACCTGCAGCGCGCCGGCATCCTGCACGACGACCTCGCCGCGTCGATTCGGGCCGAGGCTGCGGATGCGATGCGCGAGGGGATCACCGCAGCAGAGGCAGAACCGCCCGCAGACATCGAGCTGCTCTTCTCGAATGCCCTCGTCGATCCGCCCGAGTCGTTCGGGTCGGATCTCGACGACTTGCGGAGGACGCTTGGCTGAGCTCTCGATCGTCGAGGCGATCAACGACTGCTTCCACGTCGAGCTGGAACGCGATCCGTCGGTGCTCGTCCTGGGCGAGGACGTCGGGCGCGCGGGCGGCGTCTTTCGGGCGACCGCCGGCCTGCGCGACCGCTTCGGCGCCGACCGCTGCTTCGACACGCCGCTCGCGGAAGCCGGCATCCTCGGCGCCGCCGTCGGTCTGTGCATGGCGGGCTGGCGTCCGGTGTGCGAGATGCAGTACGACGCGTTCTCGTACCCCTGCCTCGACCAGCTGATCACGCATGTCGGCCGGTACCGCTGGCGGACCGGTGGCCAGATGGAGTTCCCGCTCGTCGTCCGCATGCCCTACGGCGGCGGAGTGCGCGCGCCCGAGCTGCACGACGACTCGCCCGAGACCTATTACGTGCACACGCCGGGCGTGAAGGTTGCGATTCCGTCGACGCCTGCAGATGCGAAAGGGCTCCTCGCTGCGGCGATCCGCGATCCCGACCCGGTCGTCGTGCTCGAGCCGAAGCTGCATTACCGCAGCGGCAAGGACGAGGTCCCGGAAGGCGACTACGTCGTGCCGCTCGGCAAAGCGCGGCTCGCCCGCGAAGGCGACGACGTGTCGCTCGTCGCTTACGGGTCGATGGTGAAGGTCTGCGAGGAGGCGGCCGACGTGCTCGACGACGTGTCGGTTGAGGTGCTCGACATCCGTTCACTGAAACCGCTCGACGAGGACGCACTGCTCGCCTCGGCGGCGAAGACGGGCCGCGTCGTGATCGTGCAGGAGGCGCCGCGGACGTGCGGCTTTGCCGCGGAGCTCGCGGCGATCCTGGCGGAGAAGGCGATCCTCGACCTGCGCGGACCGGTTCTGCGCGTCACCGGCTACGACGTGCCGTATCCTTACTGGCAGATCGAGGACGCGTACATGCCCTCACCTGCACGCGTCGTCGCCGCCGTCCGGCGCCTGCTCGAGTTCTAGGCAGGGCCGCCGGCAAACCGGTTCCGCCGAGAGTGCTCCAGTCGTCGCCGACAGTTCCCTGGGCATTCTCGTACACGACCGTCGGGCGCGCACCTGTCCGCCCCGCACAAGTCACGCTTTCGGCGCGAAGGCCGTGGCGGCTTCGGACGAAACGACAGGTAGGCGTCGGACATGCCGGGGACAGTCCCCGTCGTGTTCGGTCGCGACTAGGGTCCTCGGGACATGCCGGGGAAGGAGACGGATGAGCGGCTCAGGCTCTGGCTCGAGCGGGCCGGGCCTGGGTTTCGGCTGCGCGACACGACCACGAACGAGCTCGTCCCTCGAGAAGATCCACGCATTCGCGTGATCAAGGTCGCGGGCGTCTCGTTCCGTCTCGACGAGCTGCAGGATCCCGCTTTCGCGGCCGGCAGGCGGCTCGCGCTCGTCCCCGAGCCGCACAACGAGCACGATCCGCATGCGGTCGCGATCTGGGACGCCGAGCAACGCATACAGGCCGGCTACGTTCCTGCCGAGATCGCCCCCGACCTCGTCGCCGACGAGTGGCAGGCCGTGGCGCTCGCAGAGTTCTTCGACGGCGGCAAGCGTGCCGGGCTGCGCGTGCTGCTCGCGCCGCGCGACGCCTGGATCGGAGTGCCGCGCGCATGATTCACGAGATCACGCTCGAGCGTCGCACGCTCCACGGACATTTCTCGCGAGACCTCCGGCCGATCCTGACGATCGACAGCGGAGACACGATCGCGTTTCCGTGCCTCGATGCAGGCTGGCACGTTGCGCCTGGCCAATACTTCGAGCCACGCGACGAAAGGCTCGACGCAGGTCACGCCCTGATCGGGCCGATCGAGGTCCGCGGGGCGCGCAAGGGACACACCCTTGCCGTGCGAATCGATGCGGTGCGCGTGGGCGACTTCGGGTTCACCGTCGCAGGCGGCTGGTCTTCGTGGCTCAACGACGCTCTCGGGCTGGGCGAAGACGCAGAGAAGCAGCTCGTGCGCTGGAGCCTCGACGCCGACGCCGGCGTCGGGCGCGACGAGCACGGACGCGAGGTCGACCTCGATCCGTTTCTCGGTGTGCTCGGCATGCCTCCCGACGAGGCAGGTGTGCACGCAACAGGGCCGCCGCGCCCCTGCGGCGGCAACATCGACTGCAAGGAGCTGAGGCCGGGAGCAACGCTCTTCCTGCCGGTCCCGGTGGACGGCGCACGGTTCTCTGCCGGCGACGGACATGGTCGTCAGGGCGACGGTGAGCTCTCCGGCACGGCGATCGAATGTCCCGTCGCGCGCGCGGAGCTGACCCTCACGGTCCGCGATGATCTCCCGCTGGACTGGCCGGTCGCGCGGCTGCCCGACGCGTGGGTGACGTTCGGCTTCGGGGCCGACCTCGACGCCGCGACGGCGATCGCGGTCGACGGGATGCTGAACCTCCTGGGACGCGAGCACGGCTTCGAGCGTGCCCAGGCGCTCGCGTTCGCGAGCGTCGTCGTCGACGTTCGCATCACCCAGGTCGTGAACGGCGTGGTAGGTGTGCATGCGGTTCTTCCCGACGGCGCGATAAGAATGGCCTGACCATGGCGTACGAGTTCAAGCTGCCCGACCTGGGCGAAGGGCTGACGGAGGGCGAGATCTCCCGCTGGCTCGTCGCCGAGGGTCAGGAGATCGCCGAGGACGAACCGCTCGTCGAGATCCAGACGGACAAGACCACCGTCGAGATTCCGTCGCCCGCTGCGGGCACCGTCACCAGCATCCTCGTCGAGGAAGGAAAGGTGGTTCCTGTCGGCACCCTGCTCGTCGTGATCGGCGGCGACTCCGACGGTGCCACCGCTGCGCGCGCCGAGACTGCCGTCCCGGCTTCGCCCGCGCAGTCCTCGTCGAAAGGACGCGCCACGCCGCTCGTCCGCAAGATCGCGCAGGAGCTCGGCGTCGACCTCGACGCGCTGAAGGGAACCGGGCCGCAGGGGCGCGTCACCGAGGCCGACGTGCGTGGAGCGGCGACGCCGGGCGAAGGCAGGCGGGAGCCGCTGCGCGGCGTCCGCCGCGTGATCGCGGAGCACATGACGAAGGCGCACCACGAGGTGCCGGCAGTCACGTGGGTCGAGGAGTGCGACTTCTCGGGCGTCGACCTGAAGCTGCTCGTGCCGACGACGCTCAAGGCAGTCGCGGCGTCGCTTCAGGAGTTTCCGGAGCTGAATGCGCGGCTCGAGCGCGACGAGATCGTCTACCTCGACCGCTACGACGTCGGTGTCGCGGTGCAGACCGACGCCGGGCTCGTCGTTCCGGTCGTTCGCGACTGCGGCACGCGTTCGCTCGAGGAGCTCGCCGCCGACGTGGAACGGCTCGCCGGGAGCGCCCGCGCCGGCAAGCTCGAGCCCGAGGAGCTTCGCGGCTCGACCTTCACCGTTTCAAGTGCAGGCAAGCTTGGGGGCCTCCTCCAGACTCCGATCGTCAACCATCCCGAGGTCGCGATCCTGAGCATCGGCCGCATCGGCGCGCGCCCGGTCGTGCGCGACGGCGCCGTCGTCGCGGCGCAGATCGGCTACCTCTCGCTGACCTTCGACCACCGGGTCGTCGACGGCGCGCGCGCGGCCGAGTTCGGGCTCGACGTCATCCGCAGGCTCGAACAGCGCTGAGACAGGCGCCCGGCGCCGCGAGTCCGCGCCGGGCCGCCTCGCTGTCCTCGGTTGGGTCGCCCTCATCCAACTGGCGAAAGACGAAGGCGTCCGGGTACCGGGGCAGTGGCACCCGGACGTCCACCCTCATGTACGCGGGGACGCCGCGAGCGGATTTCGCCTCTAGGCAGCGGCCGCGGCGGCCGTGAAGTGCCGGTCGAGCATGTCCTCGATCTTCGGCGCGCTTGCCCGGCCGTCGAGGCGATCGACGACGCGCTTGCCGTTCACGAGCACCAACGTCGGCACTGCGACGACCTTGAACCTCTCCGCGAGGTCGGGCTGGTCGTCGACGTCGACGCGCATCACACGCAGCCGGGTTCGTTCCTTGCGCGCGAGATGGGCGAGCAGGCTCTCCATCCGTCGTGCGGGGCCGGATCGTTCGGACGAGAAGAAGACGAGCAAGGGCTTATCGTTGCTCACGCTAGGAGTCCTCCTGGATTTTGGACCGCGGGGGGAGCGGACAGCGGTTCTTTCCCCTGCAAACGGTCGGTTCAAACCGAGCCACTACACTGGCCCGCAGATGGGTAGCTGGTACTGGATCGGTGTCTGCGCGGGTCTCGGCGCGGCGATTGGCGTGCTCCTCGCGGGGTTGCTCGCCGGCACGCGAGCGGCCGCGGTCGCCGCTCTGGTGGTCGCCACCGGTGCAGGCGTGCTCGTCGGCTTTGCGCTCGGGCAGTGGGACGAGGCTGTCGGCGGCGGCGTCGGCGGCGTCGTCGGTGCGGTCGGTGCGGCGCAGCTCGTTTCCGGGACGCTTCGCCGCGGCGGAGCGCGCTTCGGGACTGCGGTGTTCGTCGGTCTCGCCGCGCTCGTGCTCGCCGCCGTCGCCTGGATTCCGGTCGCCGGTTACCTCGAGGCGCTGCTCGTCCCCGCTTTTGCCGCGCGTCTGCGCGGCCGCGCCGCCGAGCGGTACGCAGGACTGCGCTCGCTTGCCAAGGACTGACGGCAAAAAGGTCATCCTCATCGTCATCGACGGGCTGACGCCGTCGATGTACGAAGCAGCAGTCGGGGACGGCCGCTTCCCCGCGCTCTCGTTTCTCGGCGAGCTGGGCCGGTACGGCCGCGCGCTGTCGACCTTTCCGTCGCTGACGCCGGTGTGCCTGTCGTCGATCGCGACCGGTGCACATCCCGACGTCCATCACATCCCGCACCTCGTCTGGTACGACCGCGAGCGCTCACGGCTCGTCGAGTACGGCTCGTCGTTCGCCGCGGTCCGCGCGGCCGGGATGGGTCGCTCGATCCTCGACACGATCATCAACCTCAACCGCCTGCACCTGGGGCCGGACGCAGTCACCCTCTACGAGGCGCTCGAGGACACGGGCCTCACCACTGCCGCGATCAACATCACGTGCTACCGCGGGCGCACGCCGCACCTTCCGACCCTCCCCGGGCTGACCATTCCTGCCTACGGCCCGAAGCGGTTCTTCTTCTACAACCTCTTCGAGTCCGATCCGACGGGCGCGCCGCTCGCCGTGTTCGGGCGTGCGCAGGGATCGATCGACGGCTACGCGGCCGCGGTCGGACGCTGGCTCGTGACACGCGACGGCTTCGACTTTCTCGTCTACTACCTCCCCGACTACGACTTCGCGTCGCACGCACAGGGCCCGGACGCGGCTTTCGAGGCGCTCGCGCGGAGCGACGCAGCCGTCGGCGCGCTGCTCGACGCGGCCGGCGGCCCGGACGAGTTCCTCGAGCGCTACGCCGTCATCCTTTGCTCAGATCACGGGCAGACGAACGTGGAACGGCACGTTAGGCTCGAGCGGCGCTTCGAAGGCGTCGCGGGCGCGCTCGTCACTGCATCGAATCGCGCCGGGATGATCTACCGGCTCCCGGGATGCACGCTCGACCCGCGACAGCTCGCCGCGCGCCTGGACGACGAGGAGGCTGCGGAGACGGTGCTGTTTCTCGAAGGAGACGAAGCGGTTGCGCGACGCGACGGCGAGGAGCTGCGCTTCACGGCGGACACGGCGACGGGCGACGAGGAGATCCTCGGGTACCCCGGCGGCCGCGAGCGGGCCTGGGCCGCTCTGCACAATCCTCACGCCGGCGAGGTGATCGTCTCGGCGGCGCCCGGGTTCGAATTCGGCGACCTGGCCGGTCGTCACCATTCGGGGGGCGGCAGTCACGGTTCGCTCCGCCGCGGCGATTCGGAGATACCGATGCTCACGATCGGGCTTCCAGCGCAGCCGCAGTCGATCGTCGAGATCGCGCCGGCCGTGCTCGAGCATTTCGGCGTCCCGCTGCCGGCGTACCAGCACTCGCTTGCGCGTGTCGCCTGAGCTCGGCAAGAGGCGGGGCCGCATGGTGGAGGAGCAGCTGCGCGGCCGCGATGTCGTCGACGAGCGAGTGCTCGCCGCGATGGCCGAGGTTCCGCGAGAGCTGTTCGTGCCGGAGCGGCTCCGGCGACGCGCCTACGACGACGCCGCACTCCCGATCGGCGACGGTCAGACGATCTCGCAGCCGTACATGGTGGCGAGGATCGCCGAGGCGCTCGAGCTTCACGGCGGCGAGCGCCTCCTCGACGTGGGCACCGGCTCGGGGTATCAGGCAGCCGTCCTCGCCGAGCTCGGCGCGGACGTGGACACGATCGAACGCATCCCCGAGTTGGCTGAACAGGCGCGCGCGAATTTGGCGGCGGCAGGCTACGAACGCGTGCGCGTTCACGTCGGGGACGGCTCGCTCGGTCTCGCGGCGCACGCACCGTTCGACGCGATCGCGGTGGCGGCCGCCGCACCCGAGCTGCCTTCGACGCTGTACGACCAGCTCGAGCCGCGTGGGCGCCTGGTGGTTCCCGTCGGGCGGCGTGGAATCCAGGAGCTCCAGGTGATCGTTCGCAGCCCGGAAGGGCCGGCCGTGCTGCGTTCCGTGCCCTGCCGCTTCGTTCCGCTGCTCGGTGCGGAGGGGTTCTGAAGCCGTGTTTGCACGGGAACCCTTCGGGCACGATGGCGGCGGGATGAAGGAGCGGACGGCAGACGAGCTTCTGGCTCTGCCCGTGCGGCTGCACGGGATCCAGCTCGGACGTCCGGTCGAGCTCCTGCTCGACCGCGACACGATGCGGGTGATCGGGCTCGACGTGCTCTGCGGCGACGACGTGCATCGATTCCTGCCGCTGCCGACGGCGCTGCTCACCGCGAGCGAGCTCTCGATCCGCTCGCCGCTCGTGCTGCTCGAGGGTGAGCAGCTCGACTTCTATCGCTCGCGGACACTGGCGCTCGGCGCGCTCCGCGGACGCGCGGTCGAACGCAAGGGTCGCGGCAATATCGGCACGCTCGCCGACGTGGTGCTTGCCCCGGACGGTGAGCTCGTCGCGCTGGTCGTCGAGCAGAACGGGAGCAAGCGGCGCGTTCCGTACGACGGCACGCTCGTCCTTCCTCCCAAGCGCCGTTCCGCTGCGTAGCAGCTAGGTTCCGGCCGGATGGACGAGCGGGAAGCAGCCGTCGACACTGGTCTGCGTGCGCGCACGACGCGCGCCTTGCGCGCACGGCGCAACTGGGTGGAGCTCGCGAAGTTCTGCCTCGTCGGCGTCTCGGGCTACGTCGTCAATCTGCTCGTCTACGTCGCCCTGCTCGACGGAGCGAACCTGCACTACCGGCTCGCCGCGACAGGCTCGTTCCTCGTCGCGGTGACGAACAACTACCTGTGGAACCGGCTCTGGACCTTCCGGCATCACCGCGGCCACTTCGGCTACCAGGGCCTGCGCTTCTTCGTCGTCTCGGCGATCGTCTACGTCTGCAACCTCGCGATCCTCACCGTGCTTGTGGAGCTCGGCCTCGGCAAGATCGTCTCACAGGCGATCGCGATCGTGCTCGTCACGCCGGCCAACTTCGTCGGCAACAAGCTCTGGTCGTTTCGGAGACGGCACTGACGCGCGTCATCGCGCTGGCCGGCGCGGCCCTCGTGGCGGCGATGTTCGTCAGCTCGGCCGGAGCTGCCGACGCGAAGGCGCGGCTGACGAAGGACCGCGCCATTGCGATCTTCCTCGCCAACGACAAGGTCGCCGACTGGGTCGCGCGCTATCCGAAGAAGGGCCGTGTCACGGACGCGACCTACGAGTCCGATGCGGCGAAGTGCACTGATGCGCAGACCGGCTGCTGGACGGTGCACGTCTGGTGGAGCAAGAACAAGCAGGTCGATGCCGGGGAGATCGCGCAGGGGAAGGTCGACGATGCGTCGGCGCGCGTGACGGAGGCCTGGACGGGCCCTCAGGTCGCGTGGAAGATGGCCCGCGGCTACGACGGCGCCTTCGGCGGCAAGAAGATCAACAGCCTGCCGGTATGGCTGGCGTTCTGCGCCGCGTTTCTGCTCGGGCTCGCCGACTTGCGGCGTCCGCTGTCGTTGCGCAACCTCGACCTGCTGGCGCTGCTGTCGTTCTCCGTCTCGCTGTGGTTCTTCAACGACGGCAACATCTTCACCAGCGTTCCGCTGGCCTACCCGCCGCTCGTCTACCTGCTCGCGCGATGCGTCTGGATCGGAGTGCGCGGCCGTCCGGTTCGCGCAGCCGCACCGGTCTGGAAGCCGGTGATCCTCCTCGCCGCCGCGGTCTTCCTGATCGGTTTCCGGATCGGCCTCAACCTCGAAGACTCGAACGTCATCGACGTCGGGTATGCGGGCGTGATCGGCGCGCAGCGGATCTCGAGCGGCGTGATGCCCTACGACCACTTCCCGAAGGAAGATGCGCTCAAGGCCTGCGGGCCGGCGGACACCGAGGGCGAGATCAGGGACCGGATCCAGTTCAACGGGCGCTGCGAGTCCGCCAACCCCCTGGGCGACACGTACGGGCCCGTCGCCTACGAGGCCTATCTGCCGGGCTACTGGATCCGCGGCTGGTCCGGCAAGTGGGACAAGCTCCCCGCGGTCCACCTCACGTCGATCATCTTCGACGTGCTCTGCGCGCTCGGGCTCGGTCTCGCCGGTCTGCGCTACGGCGGCCGCTGGCTTGGCGCCGCGCTCGCATTCGCCTGGGCGGCGTTTCCGTTCACGCAGTACGTCTCGATGTCGAACACGAACGACGCGATCGTTCCCGTGTTTCTGATCTTCGGCCTCTGGCTTGCGGGGTCGCCGCTCGCCCGCGGCGCCGGCGTTGCTTTATCGGGCTGGACGAAGTTCGCGACACTGGCCGTTGCGCCGCTCTGGCTGACCTATCCCGGCCCAGTTCGCTGGCGGCGGCCGGGACGGCAGGCGGTCCTCTACATCGCGGGATTCCTGCTCGCGACCCTCGCGGCGTTTTCGATTCTCCTGCTGGACGGCCACCCGCTCCAGGCGGCGCACACGTTCTACGACCGGACGTTGAAGACCCAGATCACGCGCGAGTCACCGTTCTCGCTCTGGGACTGGGCGCAGTACCACGCCCGCGGTATCCCGGATCTGCACATCGTTCAGCGCGTGCTGCAGGGACTGCTCGTCCTCGGCGCCGTTGTCGTGGCATTCGTCCCACGCACGAAGACGCCGCTGCAGCTCGCGGCGCTGACGGGCGCGCTCCTGATCGGCTTCGAGCTCGTGCTCACGCACTGGTTCTACCTCTACATCCCGTGGTTCTTCCCCTTCGTCGTGTTTGCTGTGCTGTTCAGCAATGGCCGCGAGCACGCAGAGCCCAGCATCTGACCGTTCGGTGACCGCCGCCGCATTCGCGGCGATCGCGCTCTTCGTGGTGTCGTGGACGGTGCTGCACACCGGCTTCTACAAGAACAAGCAGATCATCGACACGCCGGTCTACCAGCACTACGGCAACCTGATCGCGGACGGGAACGTCCCGTACCGCGACTTCGACGTCGAGTATCCACCGGGTGCGCTGCCGATGTTCGCGCTGCCGGGTTTGGCGCGGCACGGACACGATCAGCAGGTCTCGGCCGGCTTTCGTCGCGCGTTTGAGACGTTGATGTGGATGTGCGGCGCGCTCGCGCTCGCGGCGATGGCGGTGGTGCTGCGCCAGTTGCGCCGGAGCAATGTCGAAGTGTGGTTCCCGCTGCTCTTCACGGCCCTGGCACCGCTGCTCCTGGGCTCGGTGATCCTCAGCCGCTTCGATCTCTGGCCGGCGGCGATCGTGGCAGCGGCGCTCGCGGCGCTCGTCTCCGGCCGCGTACGTACGGGGCACGTGCTGCTCGGCCTCGGCGTGACCGCCAAGATCTATCCGGCCGTCTTCGTCCCGCTCGGCGTCGCGTACGTCTGGAAGCGCGCGGGCCGACGCGAGGCGCTGACCTGCCTCGCGCTTGCACTCGGCGTCGTCGCGGCGGTCTTCCTGCCGTTCGTCGTCCTCTCACCGGGCGGTGTCTGGCACAGCATCAGCATCCAGCTGAGCCGGCCGCTGCAGGTCGAGAGCCTCGGAGCGGCGTTCCTGCTCGCTGCGCACCACGTCTTCGGCTTCGGGCTCGCAGGTGAGACGAGCCACGGGTCGCAGAACGTCGCCGGCACAGCTGCGGGCGTCCTTGCCGTCGTGACCTCGATCGTGCAGGTCGTAATGCTGCTCTGGATCTGGCTGTCGTTTGCGCGAGGCGCGGGAACGCGGGAAGCGCTCGTGCGCTCGAGCGCCGCTGCGCTCTGCGCGTTCATCGCGCTCGGGAAGGTGCTCTCGCCGCAGTTCCTGATCTGGCTGATCCCGATCGTGCCGCTCGTGCGCGGACGCCGGGGGCTCTGGGCGAGCGCCCTGCTCGCGGCTGCGCTCGTCCTGACGCAGGTCTGGTTCCCATTCCGCTACTTCAGGCTCGCGCTCCACTTCGAGGCGGGAGTGTCGTGGGTGCTGCTCGCCCGCGATCTCGTGCTCGTTGCGCTGACCGTGCTTCTGGCGTTCACGCTACGGCGTAGAGCCGCCACTCGCCCGGAATCCCCTTGAGCTCGTGCACGCCACGATCGGCGAACTCGATTCCCGATCCGGCCACGAGATCTTTGACCGTGCTGGAGACGAGCACTTCGCCGGCGCCGGCCATTGCTGCGACCCGCGCGCCTGTGTGGACCGCGATGCCGCGAACGGCGCTACCGCTCAGCTCGCACTCCCCGGTGTGCAGGCCGGAGCGCACGTCGAGGCCGACGCTGCTGTGAACGTTCTCGACAATTGAGCGGGCGCAGCGGATCGCGCGCGCCGGCCCGTCGAAGGTCGCGAAGAACCCGTCGCCTGCAGTGTCGATCTCGACGCCGCGAAAGCGTTCGAGATCGCGGCGGATGACCTCGTTGTGCCGCTCGAGGAGATCGCGCCACCGGCGGTCTCCCAATTCGCGCGCCCGATCGGTCGAGCCGACGACGTCCGTGAAGAGCACGGTCGCGAGCATGCGGTCCGGCGCGGCGGGCTCGCGCACGCCCGTCAGGAACTCCTGGATCTCGTCGAGGATCTCGTCTTCGCCGTCGGTCCAGGGAAGATGGGCGTCTCCTGGGAGCTCGACGTACCGGGCGCCCTCGATGTGCTCGGCCAGCCAGCGGGCGTTGCCGACCGCGCAGATCTGGTCGCCGACCCGGTGGATGATGAGCGTCGGCGCCCGCACGAGCGGCGCGACGTGGCGCACGTCGATCTCGAACGCCATACGCATGAACGCAATAGCGTCGTGCGGCGTGGCCGACTGCACCTGGAGGCGCCCGAACAGCTCGCGCAGCTGCGGATCGCCTTTGCGGCTCGGTACGAGGAAATCTGCGACGAGGCCCTGCCCCCAGCGTTCCACGACGCGGTCAAGGTCCATCGCCGCTTCGAACTCCTCGCGCGTCGCCTCCCCCCAGGGCCAGTCGTCCGTCGTCTCCTCTTTGACCTCTGCGCCGCACAGCACGAGGGCCCGGGTCCGCTCCGGATAGGTCGCGGCGAAGAGCATCGACATCGGCCCCCCCTCGGAGATGCCGAGCAGCGCCGCAGATTCCGATCCGACGGCGTCGAGGATCGCGCGTACGTCGTCCATCCGCTCCTCGAGCGTGCCGACGCGAACCCGGTCCGACAGGCCCATGCCGCGCTTGTCGAAGGTGATCAGGCGTGCAAACGACGACAGTCGTTCACACGCGCGCCGGTAATCGGGGAACTCCCAGAGCACGTCGAGATTCGTGAGCGCTCCGGCCACCAGCACGAGGTCGAGCGGGCCATCGCCGAGCACGCGGTAGGCGATGTGGACGTCGCCGTTCTGCGCGTACTGAACCGTCGGCGAGTTCACGTAACTGAGACGCGCACCGCTTCGCAGGTAACCGCGCGCCCGTCGGCGCCGCACTCGACGAGCGCACCCTCGATCCGCACGTCCCCCGAGGCTGTCTCGAAGCGGACGGGCATGCCGGTGCGCATCGCCCGGATCGCGAGCTCGGCCTGCACGCCGATCACCGAATCGTGCGGGCCGGTCATGCCGGCGTCGGTGATCGCCGCGGTTCCGCCGGGTTGCACGCGGGCGTCGTTCGTCTGGATGTGGGTGTGCGTACCGAGCACCGCGGTGACCTTGCCGTCGAGCCAGTTCGCGAGCGCAACTTTCTCGCTCGTCGCCTCGCCGTGCATGTCGACGACGATCACGGGCGTGCGCTTCCGCGCCTCGTCGACGAGCTCGTCGATCACCTCGAACGGGCCGACTGGCGGACCGAGGAAGAGCGAGCCGATCAGGTTGATCACAGCGACCTCCGTGCCGTCGGCGGCGGCGACGAACGTGAGGCCACGCCCCGGTGCGCGCTTCGACATGTTCGCCGGCCTGATGAGGCGGTCGCTCTCCTTCAGGTACGGGATGATCTCGCCGCGCCGCCAGGTGTGGTTGCCGAGCGTGATCGCGTCGACGCCGCACGCGAGCATCTTGTCGGCGAGCTTCGGTGTGATCCCGACACCGTCGGCGAGGTTCTCGCCGTTCAGGATGCAGATGTCCACCCGCAGCTCCTCACGAAGCGACTGCAGCCGCTCCTCGAGGGCGCGCCGTCCAGGCACGCCGACCGCGTCGGCGATGAAGAGAATTCTCACGTGCGTCTCGTGGTCGGCTAGGGCAGCAGGGTTGCGGCGGCGCGCAGCTCGATCGCCACGTGGTTGCCTGCATCCTGCGTGAACCTGGAGAGCGCCTGCTTCTCGACTCCGGAGAGATCGATGACGCGTCCGACCTTCGTGCTCGACGCCGCGATCGTCGAGCCGACCGTGAGCGCCGGGTCCGGGCTCAGGTTCGTGAGCGACACGACGAGGGAGGGCGCGGCGGACGGCTGGATGTCGATGCGCGAGCCGTACGCGCGTCCGTTCAGGATGTAATCGGAGATTCCGACGATCGTCCCGTCGACCGGTGCGTACACGTCGGTTCCCGGAATCGCGCCGACGTCGAGGACCGCGGTCTCGCCGCCGCTCAGCTGGTAGTAGACGAAGCCGGCGCCGCCGCCGCCGAAGATCTTGTGCGCGAGCCGCGAAAGCGCCCCTTCATTCCCCTGCCGGCCGAGTGGGCTGAGCGGAATTGCGCCGTCGCCCGACGAGTGGTAGCCGATCGCCGTCACGCGGCTCTGCTCGATCGGCAGCTGGATGCGCAGCCCGCTGTGGAGCGCGACCGTGAGCGGCGTGGGCGGTCCCAGCGGCAGCAGCCGGCTGGCCGGGCCCGGCAGCGCTCGGGAGGGCTGCCGTGTTGCGCCCTGCCCGAAGGCCGTGACCAGGAGCGTCCCCAGGAGCAGGCCGCAGACGACCGTCAGGACGATCAGTCGCCGCGCCCGGTGAGGCACAGGCTGGCGCCGACGGCGCGAAGGGGCCGACGGTCGGCGGGAGGGGGCCGGCATCCGCGGCACCGTAACGAACCCGGACCCGTCTTTCAACCGAAGAGGGGGCCGAGTTTGTGACAGTCGGATTCTGCGATCTACCAGGGTTTCCTCCCAGACCTCGTGACGGTCGAGGGCCAGGTTGCCGTCCTCGGCCCAGTTCCAGTCCCATTCCGGCGGCCTGAGGGGTACGACCTCCGCTGTACGATCACCCGTATGCCCGCCCGCGCGGCGAAGATCGAGATTCCGCGCTGGATCCAGTTGGTGGGCCTGCCGATCGTACTGCTCTTCCTCTGGGTGGTGGCGGGCGCGGTCCGTCACGTCGTCTTCCTGTTCCTCGTCGCGCTGCTGATCGCCCTGCTCCTGAATCCGGTAGTCAGGGCGGTCCAGCGGGTCCGCGTGCCGCGCGGCTTCGCAGTCGCGCTCGTGTACCTCGTGTTTGCGGTGACATTGATCGCCGCCATCGGAGCGCTCGGGACCGTCGTCGTCAATGAGACGAAAACAGCCGCAAAACGGGTGGATTCCTACTTTACGGACGTGAACGGACGAACCGGCCAGGTCGCTGCCGACCGCGACGTCACCGCGCTCCAGCACTGGCTCGACACGCATCGACTCGGTGGAATCAAGATCGCCGATCGCGGCCACCGGCTCGTGAGCGACATCCGCAAGCACGACGTCGGCAAGTACACGAACAAGGTGATCAACTTTCTCGAGGGCGCTGCGATCTCGATCGGCAAGCTGCTCTTCAGCGTGATCGTGGTGCTCGTCGTCTCGGTCTACATGCTGCTCGACTTTCCGAAGCTGGAGCGGCGGATCAACAGGCGGTTCCCGCCGGAGCACGGCTCCGAACCTCTGCTGCTGCGGATGGAGCACTCGCTCGTCAGCTACGTGAAGGGCCAGTCGCTCGTCTCGCTGATCATCGGCACGAGCGCCGGGGTCGGCCTCTGGCTGTTCGGGGTGCTCGGCTGGCTGCCGCATGGGCAGAAGTACGCGTTGCTCTTCGGCGCGTGGGTCGCGATCACCGAGCTGATTCCGTACCTCGGTCCCTGGCTCGGCTCGATTCCGCCGCTCCTCTACGCGCTCGTCGTGCATCCGGTTTCGGCGGTCTGGGTGGCGCTGCTCTTTCTCGCGATCCACCAGGTGGAAGGTCACATCGTGGTTCCGAATGTGATGGGCAGCGCACTTCGCCTCCATCCGTTGCTCGTGATCTTCGGTCTGCTCGCCGGCGGCGAGATCTACGGGCTACCCGGCGCATTGATCGCGCTGCCGCTGCTGGCCGCAGGCCGCGCGATGTGGGAGTTCTTCGGCGAGCGTGTCGCACTCGAGCCCTGGGACGAGGACACGACCGTGCCGGTGCCGGTGGAGATCGAAGAGCCGGACACGCCGGCCGCAGCGTCGCGCCGTTGAGCGACGCATTTCTGCGCGCGCACGACGTTGCGCGCCGCTTCGGCGCGCAGGTCGCGCTCGAGCCGACGGAGATCGAGGTTCGTGTCGGCGAGACGCTCGCGCTGATCGGGCCGAACGGCGCGGGCAAGTCGACGCTGCTCGCTCTCCTTGGCGGGGCGCTCGAGCCCAGCTCAGGCAGCGTCGAGCGCGTGGGCGGCGTGCGTGTCGGCTGGGTGCCGCAGCAGGCAGCGCTGTACGACCGGTTGAGCGCACGCGAGAACCTCGAGCTCTTCGCACGACTCGAAGGAGAGCACGAGCCCGCCGGTGCGGCGCGTCGGCTGCTCGAGCGCTTCGACGTTCCGGCCGACCGTCCGGCGCATACGCTGTCGGTTGGGAACCGCCAGCGGCTGAACGTCGCGCTCGCCCTGCTCGGCGATCCGCGTGTGCTCCTGCTCGACGAGCCGACAGCCTCGCTCGATCCGGGTCAGCGCCGGCGGTTGTGGGAGACCGTGACGCAGTTGCGCGCCGAGGGCGGCTCCGTCGTCTTCGCGACCCAGAACCTCGAGGAGCTCGATCTCTATGCAGACCGGGTCGCGGTCCTGCAGCGAGGGCGCCTGACGTTCGCAGGCCCGACCGCCGACTACCGCGAGCTGCACGCGGACGAGGTATTCACGTGAGTCGCGCCGGCCTGATTCTGCGGAAGGACCTGCGCGTCTTGATCCGGTCGCCGCTCCTGCTCGGCGTGCTGATCGCGTACCCGCTGCTCGTCGCCGGTCTCGTGGGCCTCGTGGCCGGCTACGGCAGCGCGAAGCCGCGCGTTGCGCTCGTCGACGAGGACCACCTTCCCCGCGTCGTGGTGGTCGGCGGTCATTCGTTCGCGATCAAGGAGGCGATCGACGAAGTCGGCAACAACGTCCACCTCGTTCGCATGCAACCGGAGGAAGCGCGCCGCGCTCTGGCGACGGGTCGCGTCGTCGCAACACTCACCGTGCCGCCCGGTTTCCTCGCCGACCTGAAGAGCGGGCTGCACTCGCCGAGCCTCGTATACGAGACGACCCGCGGCGGCATCTCGTCACGGGTCACGCAGCAGGTGCAGGCTCTCGTATACGCGCTCAACGGACGGCTGCAGTCCGCCTACCTGCAAACGGACCTGCACTACGTGCAGCTGATCCTGAGCGGTGGCAAGGCGACGTTCCTCGGCCGGACCTACGACGTGCTCGGGCTCGCCGGGATGAGAAAGCTGCTCGCCCAGCTCCCGCCGAGCCCGCAGCGCAACCGCATCGCCGAGTTCGCGCGGATCGCCGGCGTCGCGCTTGCGGAGACCGGGAGCCTGCTCGGCGCGACGGCCAGCCCGATCGGGCTCGAGCGCGCCCACGAGCACTCCCGCAGCTCGCTGCTCTCGGCGCAGGTGCAGTCGTACGCGCTCGCGCTCACGATCACCTTTCTCGCCTTGCTGCTCGCCGCGGGGGCGATCGCGAGCGAACGCGACGAGAACGCGATCGGCCGGCTGCGCCGCGGGCTCGTCTCGATGGGCGAGCTCGTGTCGGCCAAGGTCGCGCTCGCGGCGGTCGTCTCGGTCGCGCTCGGCCTCACGATCGCGCTCGTGTTCGGAGTCATCGTCGAAGTGGGCGGAGTGGCCGGCGGCGAGCCGTGGCAGCGTCTGCCTCTGCTCGCCCTGGGACTGCTGCTTGCCGGCGCAGCGCTCGGGGCCATCGGCACGCTGCTCGGCGCGCTGGCGAGGGAGACCCGGACGGCGTCCCTCGTCGCCGTGCTCGTCGTGATGCCGATTGTGTTCCTGGGCCTCGTGCCGCGTGAAGTTGCACCGGTCGCCGGCTGGATCAGCGACGCGCTGCCGTTCAGTCACGCGGTGCGCTACTTCTCGGCCTCGCTCTACGACCCGAAGCCGTGGGGCGAGATGCTGCGCGAGCTGTTGTGGCTGCTCGGGCTCGGCGCGCTCTTTGCGGGCCTGGCCCGGATCGCCACCAGGCGCCTCCTGGCCTGAGGGCGGGTCTAGGCTGTAGGCGTGACGACCTTCCCGGTAACCCGGCTGCGCCGGCTGCGGCGAACGAGCGGCCTCCGCGACCTCGTGCGCGAAACGCGGCTCGACCTCGACGACTTCGTGATGCCGCTCTTCATCGGGCCCGAGCCGCTCGACAATCCAGACCTGCCGGGCATGCGACGACACTCGGTCGAGACGGTGGGCGCGGAAGCGGACGAGCTGATTCGCCTCGGCGTGAAGGGGGTGATCCTCTTCGGCATTCCCGACGAGAAGGACGAGGAGGGCTCGGGTGCATGGGACGAGGACGGGGTCGTGCAACGCGCGCTCCGCGAGCTCCGCGGCCGTGAGCTCGTGCTGCTCACCGATGTCTGCCTCTGCGAATACACGTCGCACGGCCACTGCGGCGTCATCGGTGACGGCGACGAGATCGACAACGACGCGACGCTCGAGCTGCTCGCGCGCACGGCACGCAGTCACGTCGAGGCGGGCGCAGACGCTGTTGCGCCGAGCGACATGATGGACGGACGCGTCGGCGCGATTCGCGAGGAGCTGCCCGAGATACCGATCGTCGCGTACTCCGCGAAGTACGCGTCCGCGTTCTACGGGCCGTTCCGCGACGTCGCCGAGTCGACTCCCGCGTTCGGCGACCGCCGCAGCTACCAGATGAATCCGGCCAACGTTCGCGAGGCCTTGCGCGAGTGCGAGCAGGACGTCGCCGAAGGAGCCGACGTGTTGATGATCAAGCCGGCGCTCCCGTATCTCGACGTGATTCGCGCGGCGCGTGAGCGCTTCGACCTGCCGCTCGCGGCGTACAACGTGTCGGGCGAATACGCAATGGTGAAGGCGGCTGCGTCAAAGGGATTTCTCGACGAGCGGCAGGCGGCCCTCGAATCGCTGACCGCCATCAAGCGGGCGGGCGCCGATTTCGTCGTCTCGTACTGGACGAAGGAGCTCGCGACCTGGCTCTGAGAGCGCGCAGTGAGCTGTACCGCCGCGCCCTCGACCTGATCCCCGGCGGGGTGAACTCGCCGGTCCGCGCCATGCGCAGCGTCGGCGTCGACGAACCGTTCTTCGTCCGGCGCGGCGAGGGCGCCTACCTCGTGGACGTCGACGGCAACCGCTACGTCGACTGGGTCATGTCGTGGGGGCCGCTGCTGTTCGGCCACGCCGACCCCGCCACGATCGACGCCGTTCGCGCCGCTGCCGAGCTCGGCACGACGTTCGGTGCGCCGACGGAGGCCGAGGTCGAGCTCGCGGGCGAGATCGCCGCCGCCGTGCCCTCGGTCGAGAAGGTGCGGCTCGTGTCGTCCGGCACCGAGGCCGCGATGAGCGCAGTGCGGCTTGCCCGCGCATTCACGTCGCGCGACCGCGTGCTCAAGTTCGCCGGCTGCTACCACGGCCACGCCGACGCGTTGCTCGCGAGCGCGGGCTCGGGCGTCGCGACGCTCGGCCTGCCGGCGAGCCCCGGCGTGCCGGTGGCGACGACGAGAGACACGATCGTCTGCAAGTACAACGACGTGGACGCGGTTGCATCCACCGTCGCCGAGTTCGGCGAAGGGCTCGCCGCGATACTCGTCGAGCCGGTCGCCGGGAACATGGGCGTCGTTCCACCCGAGCCGGGCTTCCTCGAGGTGCTGCGCGCCCTCTGCGACGCGTCCGGGGCATTGCTCGTCTTCGACGAGGTGATCACGGGCTTTCGGATTGCGCGCGGCGGCGCCCAGGAGCGCTACGGCGTCCTGCCGGACCTCACGATCCTCGGCAAGATCGCAGGCGGCGGTCTGCCGCTCGCGGCGTTCGGCGGCCGCGCCGAGATCATGGATCGGGTCGCGCCTGCCGGTGACGTGTACCAGGCCGGAACGCTGTCGGGAAATCCGCTCGCAACCGCGGCCGGCCTCGCTGTAATCAGGCGCCTGAAGGATCCTGCGGTCTACGAGGAGCTCGAGCGTCGCGGCGCGCGCCTGGAGGCCGGGCTCGCGGCGCACGGCCGCGTGCAGCGCGTCGGCGCGATGGCGACGCTGTTCCAGGCGAACGACCAGGTGCGGGACTTCGACGACGCGCAGCGGTCCGACACCGGCCGCTACGCGGCGCTCTTCCGCCACCTCCTCGAGCGCGGGATCTACATCGCGCCGAGCCAGTACGAGGCGATGTTCGTCTCGCTCGCGCACGGTGACGAGGAAATCGACCGGACGGTGCAGGCAGTTGCCGAGTTCGACGGCTGAGGTCTGGACGACGATCGCGGCGGACGCCGGGCGCGAGAGCAGCCTCTGGAGCGACGCGCTGCGGCCGCCGGACGAGCAGGAGCGCGAGCCGGTGTTTTCACTGCTGGGCGAGGAGCGGTACGCGCTCGGGATCGAAACCATCTACGAGGGCTATCTGCTCCACTACGGCACTCCGCGGCTCTTCGCGCCGCAGGACGGAGACGCAGCGCTGCTGCTCGGCGACTACCTGTACGCGCACGGCCTGGTGCGCATCGAGGAGGTCGGCACCGTCGATGCTGTCAGCGACCTCGCCGAGCTGATCGCCCTCTGTGCGTATCTCCAGGCAGAGGGAATCGCCGGCGACGGGCCGGTCTGGGCGGCGACCGCCGTGTCGCTCGGACGCGGTGAGCTGGACGAGGGGCGGAGCTCGCTCAGGCTGGACAACGATCCCGGGCCGCTCGAGCGGCTTGCGCGCACGCGGGCCGGGGACGCCGAGTTCGATCGCGCCCTCGCAACGCACCGCAGCCGGCTGCGATAAAGTCGCCCGCGATGCACGCGCTCCTGCAGCTGCTCGCCGTCGAGGACGCGGCGACCGAGGGCAAGAAGGTGATCACCGGCATGCTGATCGTCGGTCTCATCTTCGTGAGTGTCATCGCCCTCGGCCAGACGATGCACTGGCTGCGTCACCGCCGCCGCTGACCCGGCCGGCCGCTCCAGCCTAGACTGACGTCGTGGCTCCGCCCGCAGACCTGCGCGCGTGGATTGCGCTCCTCGAGCGCGAGGGAGAGCTCGTCCGCATCGGCGCCGAAGTCGACCCCGTGCTCGAGATCACCGAGATCAACGACCGCACGGTCAAGGCCGGCGGCCCGGCGCTGCTGTTCGAGAACGTCAAGGGCTCCGAGCATCCGCTGCTCATTAACCAGTTCGGCACCGAGCGGCGCATGTGCCTCGCGTTCGATGCTCCATCGCTCGACAGCGTCGCGTCGAAGCTCGGCGACGTGCTCGAGATGCAGCCGCCTGCCGGTCTCGTCGACAAGGTGCGCGGCCTGCAAAAGCTCAAGTCAATCGCGGACTCGCGTCCGAAGACGGTGCGCCGCGCGCCGAGCCAGGAGCTCGTCCTCGAAAGCGACGACGCGTCGCTCGACCTGCTGCCGATCCAGACGTGCTGGCCGGACGACGCCGCGCCCTTCATCACGCTCCCCGCGGTCATCACGAAAGACCCGCGCACGGGGACGCGCAACGTCGGCATGTACCGGATGCAGAAGCTCGGCCCGCGCTCGACTGCCATGCACTGGCAGATCCACAAGGACGGACGCGCCGACTATCTCGCGACCGACGGAAAGATCGAGGTCGCCGTCGCGCTGGGTCTCGACCCGGTCACCGCGTACTCGGCGAGTGCGCCGCTGCCGAAGCACATCGACGAGTTCATGCTCGCCGGCTTCCTGCGCGGCGAGCCCGTCGAGCTCGTGCAGGCGAAGACCGTCGACCTCGAAGTGCCCGCGAACGCCGAGATCGTCCTCGAGGGCTACATCGACAAGGACGAGCTCACGGAGGAAGGACCGTTCGGCGACCACACCGGCTACTACACCCCGCCCGAGCCGTTTCCGGTCTTCCGCCTGACCGCGATGACGATGCGGCGTGACGCGATCTATCCGTCGATCGTCGTCGGCAAGCCCCCGCAGGAGGACGCCTGGCTCGGCAAGGCGACGGAGCGGATCTTCCTGCCCGCGATCCGCATGACGGTTCCGGAGATCATCGACTACGACCTGCCCGTGGCCGGGGCGTTCCACAACTGCTGCATCGTCTCGATCCGCAAGGCCTTCCCCGGCCACGCCCAGAAGGTGATGCACGCCCTCTGGGGCCTCGGGATGCTCAGCCTGACGAAGGCGATCGTCGTCGTCGACGAATGGGTCGATGTCCACGACTACGGCGAGGTGATGTTCCGGGTCGGCGCCAACGTCGACCCGGCCCGTGACGTGCTGCTCACCGAGGGGCCCCTCGACCACCTCGATCACGCGCCCACGCGTCAGTTCTACGGGGGAAAGATCGGGATCGACGCGACCCACAAGGGGCCGCAGGAGGGCACGCGGGAGTGGCCGCCGGAGATCCAGATGACCCCCGAGGTGAAGGCGCTCGTCGACCGGCGGTGGGCCGAGTACGGCCTCTCGTTCGACACCGCTGCAGAGAATGGCCGGATCCGTCAGAGTTCCGGCCCGTTGCGCGGATTGTTACGTCGTTGACACACGGAACAGGGCGGGGATTGAATCCACTGGTAGTGACCCAGAACGGGGAGGCTCGGTGACGGAACCCCAACACGGGGACCGGTCGCACAACCCGGGCCCGTCTCTCTATCCGATCGGATTCGCCGCAGGGATCGCGGTTCTCCTCGTCGGCCTGATCATCAACCCGAAGCTGATCGTCCCGATCGGCGCGGTGATCGCAATCGTCTTCGGCTTCCTCTGGGCGCGCACCGCGACGAAGGAGTTCCGCGGCGAGCCCGTAGCGGCGATCGAGCCGGAGCGCGGCGGACCGCCGGCATCGACGGCGGCACCCGCGATCCCCGCGGATCAGGGCGAAGCAGCGATGCCCCATCCGGAATCGGGCGAGCGCTTCCCGCGTAACACCTTCCTCGCGGGGGCGACCCTCGGGCTCGGCGGCGTGATCGGCGGCCTCGTGACAGTGCCGGCGCTCGGCTTCATGATCGTGCCGGCGTTCAAGGATCAAGGCTCGCCGAAGATCGATCTCGGCCCACTCGAGAACTTCACGGAAGGCCAGTGGTTCGTCACGAAGTTCTTCACACACCCGGACCTCGGTGAGGTCTCGCACCGCACCGCGTACATCAGGAACAACGGCCAGCTCAACGGCGAGCCGAGCTTCACGATCATCTCGAACCGCTGCGCCCACCTCGGCTGTCCGGTGCAGCCGAACGGCCCGGTACAGGACAACCAGAAGAAGGAGATCGACGGCAAGGCCGGCCAGCGCATCACCATGATCCCGGCGATTCCGGCGGGCGGCTACGGCTGCCCCTGCCACGGCGGCCAGTACGACGTCGAAGGCAACCGCGTCTCTGGGCCGCCGGTTCGTGCGCTCGACCGCTACGACTTCGACGTCGTCAACGGTCACCTGATCCTCGGCAAGCCGTACAGCGTCACGCATGTCGACGGGCAGGGGAAGAACGCGCGGATCCACAAGTACAAACTCGCCGGCCCCGGCCAGCACGTGGACGGGATCGAACAGCTCCTCTACCCACTGCAGCCGCCCCACTAGTGGCCGTCGCGACCCGCAAGAAGTCCGCGCGCCGCCGCCAGCTCGAGGCGGCGATCAACTATCCGATCGACTGGCTCGAAGAGCGCTCAGGTCTGGTCGGCGGGATCAAGTACTTCCTCTTCCGCAAAGTTCCCGGCGACACGAACTGGTTCCACACGCTCGGCTCGGCGACGCTGACCGCGTTCCTCGTGCAGGCGCTGACCGGCGCGATCCTCGCGATGTACTACAAGCCCGATCCGCAGAGCGCCTACCAGTCGATCCAGCACATCACGAACGACGTCACGCTCGGCTGGCTCGTTCGCGGCATGCACAAGTGGGGCGCCAGCGTCTTCATCATCTTGATGTTCTTCCACATGGCGCGCGTGTTCCTGTTCGGCGCGTACAAGTATCCGCGCGAGCTGAACTGGATCATCGGCGTGATGCTCCTCGCGATCGGGATGCTCGAGGGCTTCACCGGCTACCTGCTCCCGTGGGATCAGACCGCGTACTGGGCCACCGTCGTGGGGATCAACCTCAACGGCACGGCGCCGTTCCTGGGCCCGTTCCTCGCCGACTTCTTACGCGGTGGCGCCGAGATCGGCAGCGAGACGCTCAGCCGGTTCTACTCGATGCACATGCTGCTGATCCCCGGCCTGATCTTCGCGCTGATCGGCCTGCACCTCTACCTCGTGATCCGCCTCGGCGTGACGTCGCCGCCGTGGTCCAGCGAAGCGGCGGGCAGCGACTGGGCCGACGAGCCGAAGCCGAACGGGAACGGCCGCAGTGGGCTGACGCAACCGGGCGCGCGTAGCGGCTGGCGCCGCAACGGAGGTGAAGTCTGATGGCCAGCACCGAGGACTGGCGCAGGCAGCACACGAAGTACAAAGAGGACGTCAAGACGCGGGGGAAGCCGTTCTTCCCGTACGCGATGTTCCACGACACCGTGATGAGCCTCGTCGTGGTCTCGGTGATCATTGCGCTCGCGGCCGTCTGGTACTACACGTCGGGAGAGGACCCTCAGAAGTGCGGCAGCGGCGACTCGTGCCTGCTCGGGCCGCGCTACTCGGAGCCCGCCGACCCGGCAACGACGAACTTCGTCCCACGGCCGGACTGGTACTTCTACTTCCTCTTCTACCTGCTGCGCATCTTCAAGTGGCCGAACTCGGTGATCCTCGGCACGGTCGGCATCCCGACGATCATGTTGATCATCGCGATCATGCTGCCGTTCCTCGACCGGCGCATGGAGCGGCGGCTGACCCGCCGGCCGGTCGCGGTCATCGGGGCGATCCTCGTGATCCTTTCGATGGGCGTGCTCACGTACAAAGGCGCCACCGCGAAGGAGGCACTCGCGAGCGAGGTCGTGCAGGCGGTGCCGACCTGGGCGCAGCGGCAGGGGTTCACGGGGAACCAGGAGGCGATCGCCGGCGCGAAGATCTTCGCCAGCTCCGGATGTACCGCCTGCCACACGTATCTCGGCACCGGCAGCTCGAACCAAGGGGCGCCGGACCTGAGCGCCGAGGGGTCGAAGGGACGCACCAAACAGTTCTTCACCAGCTACATCCCCGATCCGTCGAAGTTCGGGAACAACGTGATGCCGAAGTTCGGCTTCAACGATCAGCAGCTCTCGCAGCTCGCTGCGTTCCTGCTCGCCTCCAAGGGCCCGAAATAGGCCCGCGGTGCGCGTCTTTCTGGGCATAACGGGCGCCTCGGGCGCTCCATACGCGGCTCGCCTCGTGGAGGCGCTGGCAGGCGCGGACGTCGAGCTCGGGATCTGCGCGTCGAGCGCAGGCATCGAGGTGCTCGCCACCGAGCTCTACGGGAATCCGCGGCTCTCGCGGGACGAGACGCTCACGCGTCTGCTCGAGCATGCGCAGGGTGGCAACGTCACCGTGTACGAGCCGAACGACTGGAAGGCGCCGTACGCGAGCGGCTCAGCGAAGGTCGACGCGTACGTCATCTGTCCGTGCTCGATGGGAACGCTCGGAACGATCGCCTCCGGTGCGATGTCGAACCTGATCCACCGCGCCGCTTCGGTTGCGCTGAAGGAGGAGCGCAAGCTCGTCCTGATGCCTCGCGAGACGCCGCTCTCTTTGATCCACCTGCGCAACATGCTCGCGGTCAAGGAAGCAGGCGCGACCGTGCTGTTCCTCGCTCCGGGCTTCTACCACGGTGCCGAGACCGTCGACGACCTCGTGAACTTCATCGTCGGTCGCGCGCTCGATCAACTCGGGCTGGAGCTCGAGCAGGCCAAGCGGTGGGGCGAATGAGCGTCCCTCGCCTTCGGCTCGCTCCCGCGGGGGAAACGATGTTTCCCCCGCGAGCCCCCTTCTTTGAGGTACGCCTCTGCTCCCGCGCCGCTGAGATCGCCGCGAAAGCCGAGGAGACCATTTGGGGGAACCTTCCGGTTCCCCCCGACGCCCCTTCCCCGGCTCCTTCGCCACAGGTCGGCGAATGAGCGTCAACTACGAAACAGGCCGGCTGGCGCCGGACGCAGTCCGGCGCATGTTCGACCGCATCGCCCCGGTCTACGACGCGATGAACCGGACGATGACCATGGGTCTCGATCGCCGCTGGCGCCGGTTGACCGCGGAGGCGGTTGTTCGCGAAGGCGACATCGTGCTCGACGCCTGCTGCGGCACCGGCGATCTCGCGATCGCGGCAGCGCGGGTCGGCGGCACCGTCACCGGGCTCGACTTCTCCGAGCCGATGCTGGCGCGAGCACGGAAGAAGGCACCAGGGCTGGAATGGATCCGCGGTGATCTGATGGCGCTGCCCTTCGAGGACGAGAGCTTCGACTCGGCAACGGTCGGTTTCGGCGTCCGGAACGTCGACGAGCTCGGAACCGCGCTCGCCGAGCTGCGACGTGTCCTTCGTCCCGGTGGCCGGGTCGGGATTCTCGAGATCACCCGGCCGCGCGGAGTCCTCGCGCCCTTCTATCGCTTCTGGTTCGACAGAGCAGTGCCTCTGCTAGGCAAGCTCCTACCAGGTGGGTCTGCCTACACGTATCTCCCCGCAAGCGTGCGCCGCTTCCCGGGACCCGAGGAGCTCGCCGAGCTGATGAGGGCGGCAGGCTTTCGCGACGTGCAGTTCCGGCTCTTCGCCGGCGGCATCGTCGCATTGCACACGGCAGAGGCCGTCCGCTGAGCGCGCTGGCAGAGATCCGCGAGGCGCCTGGGCTGGACGCGTACCTCGCCGATCTCGAGGAGCGGCTCGAGCGCGCCGTCGTGGCGTATCGCGGCGTCGTCTCCGAAGTCGGCGCCGAAGCGCTCGCGGCAGGCGGCAAGCGGTTGCGGCCGCTGCTCGTCTACCTCTCCGCGCCTCCGGGCTCCCCGCCGCCCGTCGTCGCAGGAGTCGCTGTCGAGCTCGTGCACCTCGCGACGCTCATGCACGACGACCTGATCGACGGCGCGCGCCTGCGTCGCGGGCACGCGTCGGCCTGGTCCGCGCACGGCCCGGATGCCGCGCGAGCCGCCGGCGACTATCTGTTTGCGCGCGCCTTCGCCGAGGTTGCATCCACGGGTGATGCCCGCGCGGTCGCAATCTTGGCCAACGCGACCCTCTGCCTCGCGCGCGGCGAGGCGATGCAGCGGTCGCAGCGCTTCGATCCCGACACGACGATCGACGCCTACCTCGAGCGCTGCACCCTGAAGACCGGGAAGCTCTTCGAGGCCGCGTGCCGTCTCGCCGGCGGCTCGGGCGCCTTCGGGCTTGCGCTCGGAGTCGCGTTCCAGATCACCGACGACATCCTCGACTGCTCGGGCGTCACGATCGAGACCGGGAAGATCGCCGGCACCGATTTGCGTGAAGGCACACCGACGCTCCCGCTGCTGCTTGCCGCTCAGCGCGACGAGGCGGTGCGCAATGCGCTCGGCGGCGGCCCGCAGCCCGAGGGAGCGCTGCTCCGCGTTGCCTCGACGGGCGCGATCGAGGAGAGCCGCGAAGTCGCGCTCGCGTATGCGCGCAGCGCGCGCGCCTGCCTGAACGGCGAGCTGCACCGCGAGGAGCTCGAGTCCCTGACCTACGCCGTCGTGGACAGGGAGCGTTAGCCGGCATGGCTCTGCTCGAGCGAATGGACACGCTGGCGGCGATCCGCGAGAAGGTCGAGGCCGGCGAGCGGCTGGACTTCGACGACGGCGTGACGCTGATGGAGAGCGACGACATTCTCGCGCTCGGCGAGCTCGCCGACCTCGCACGGCGCCTTCGAGGCGGCGACGACCGCGTGTACTTCGTCCAGAACCTCTACCTCAACCAGACGAACGTCTGTCGCGTGAAGTGCAAGTTCTGTGCGTTCGCAGTGACGCAGAAACAGGAAGACGCGTACACGTACAGCGGCAGCGAGCTCGTCGAGGATGCGGTGCGACAGCACGAGCTCACCGGGTTCACCGAGATCCACATGGTCGGCGGCGAGACACCGCACGTCGGCTTTGACTACTACGTCGACATCGTCCGCTCGCTGCACGAAGCGCTGCCGGACGTGCACCTGAAGCTCTTCACCGCGAGCGAGATCCATCACATGACGAAGCTCTCCGGGTTGAGCCACGAAGACGTGCTGCGCGAGCTCAAGGCGGTCGGCCTCGGGTCGCTGCCGGGCGGAGGGGCCGAGGTGTTCGCCGATCGCGTGCGCCGGATCGTCGCGCCGGGCAAGGAGCATCCGGACTTCTGGTTCCACACGCACGACGCGGCGCACCGGCTGGGGATTCCCACGCATTGCACGATGCTCTACGGCCACGTCGAGACCTACGAGGAGCGGATCGACCACCTTCTGCGTCTGCGCGAGCAGCAGGACAAGACCGGCGGCTTCCTCGCCTTCATCCCGCTTGCGTTCCATCCCGAGAACACGGTCTTCGAGCGGCGGGGTTGGAAGCACACGACCGGCTCGGACGATCTGAAGATGATCGCCGTCTCGCGGCTCGTGCTCGACAACATCGCGAACGTGAAGGCCTACTGGATCATGATGGGCCTGCCGCTCGCGCAGGTCGCGCTGCACTTCGGCGCCAACGACGTGCAGGGCACGGTGGTGCGGGAGCAGATCTTCCACGCCGCGGGCGCGCGCACTGCGACCGAGCAGAAGATCCCGGAGCTCGTACGCTTCGTGCGCGAAGCCGGCCGCACCCCCGTCCAGCGCGACACGCTCTACAACGAGGTGGAGCGATGGTGAGGCTCGGCCGCATCTCCTACGTGAACATGGCGCCGGTCTTCTACCGGCTCGAGGCCGAGGTCGAGGAGATCCAGGGCGTGCCCACGGAGCTCAACCGGCGTGTGCTTGCCGGTGAGCTCGACGTCGCTCCGATCTCGTCGATCGAGTACGCGCGAAACGCTGACCGGCTGCGGCTGCTGCCGCGCTTGTGCGTGAGCTCGGAGGGCGCGGTGGACTCCATTCAGCTCGTGTCGCGCAAGCCGCTCGAGCAGGTGCGCACCGTCGCCGTCACGCCCGAGTCCGCGACGTCGGTCGTGCTGACGAAGGTGCTGCTGCCCGAGGCCTCGCACGTTCCGCTCGGGGAGGAGGCCGACGCGAAGCTGCTGATCGGCGACGCCGCGCTCAAGTCGGCGTTCGAGGATCCGACGCCGCATTTCGACCTCGGCCGGCTCTGGCAGGAGCGGACAGGATTGCCGATGGTGTTCGCGGTGTGGGCCTGCCCCGAGCCGGTGGAGCCCGGCCTGGCGGACCTCGAGGACGCGCTCGTCGCGTCGGTGCGCCTGGCGCGGGCCGAGCCGGAACAGCTCGCGTACGAGGCGAGCGAGCGCTACGGCTATCCGGCCGGCTTCCTCGCGCGCTATTTCGAGAAGCTGCGCTATCGCTTCGGCCCTCGCGAGCGAGCCGGGTTGATGACGTTCCTCGAGCTGGCACACGAGGCGGGCGAGCTCGACGAGGTGCCGGAGCTGCGCTTCGTGCGCGAGGCGGTGGTGGCGTGACCGTTGCGGACGTGTCCCAGGGACAGTCCCTTGGACACGTCGGGCCGATCCTGGAGAAGGCGCTCGCAGGCGAGCGGATCACCGACGCCGAAGCGCTCGCGCTGCTCGAGTCGCGCGACCTCGTCGCGGTCGGTCGGGCTGCGAACTCGATCCGGAACCGCAAGGCCGACCCCGACCGGATCACCTTCATCATCGACCGGAATCTCAACTACACCAACATCTGCCACACGGACTGCGACTTCTGCGCCTTCTACCGCAGCCCGGGCGATACGCGCGAGGGCTATCTGCTGCCGAAGCCGGTCATCTTCAAGAAGATCGAAGAGACGATCGGGCTCGGCGGAACCGGGCTGTTGATGCAGGGCGGCCACCATCCCGACCTGGCGATCGACTACTACGAGGATCTGTTCCGCTCGATCAAGGCGCGCTACAAAATCCACCTGCACGCGCTGTCGCCGCCTGAGATCCAGCACATCGCGCGACGAAGCAAGCTCACCCTTTGGCAGACGATCTCCCGGCTGCGCGACGCCGGGCTCGACTCGATTCCCGGCGGCGGCGGCGAGATCCTCGTCGACCGCGTCCGGCACGAGATCGCGCCGAAGAAGACGAAGACGAAGGAATGGCTCGACGTGATGCGCCACGCTCATCGCCTCGGCATGTCGACGACCGCGACGATGATGTACGGGCACGTCGAGACGGTCGCCGAGCGCGTCGAGCACATGCGCCGCATCCGCGAGCTCCAGGACGAGACCGGCGGCTTCCGCGCCTTCATCTCGTGGACGTTCCAGAACGACGGCAACCGCCTCGCCGGCAAGGTCCGGCCCGAGGACATGCCGACGTCGTTCGACTACCTGCTCACGCAGGCGGTCTCACGCATCTACCTGGACAACGTTCCGCACATTCAGTCGTCCTGGGTGACGCAGGGGATGAAGATCGGCCAGGTCGCGCTCGGCTTCGGCGCCGACGACATGGGCTCGATCATGATCGAGGAGAACGTCGTGTCCGCTGCCGGGACGACGCATAGAACCTCCACGGAGGAGCTCGTCCACCTGATCAAGGCGCTCGGCAAGACGCCCGTCCAGCGCGACACGCTCTACCGCGAGGTCAAGGTCTGGAATTGAGCGACGCGCTGGAGTCCTCGGCGAAGCTCTACGACGAGGCCGCTGCAGAGCTCGAGCTCGCCGTTCAGCACTGCCGGACCGCCGCGGCGCACTTGCGAGACGGCCAAGTGCCGCGAGGCGCCGCGCATGCCTGGGCCGCACGCGGACACCTGCTGGAGGCCGACGACCGCCTCGGCCGCCAGTCCCGCGAGCACGCCGCCCGCTCGATTCCCTAGCGCGCCCTTGCCGCAACCCGCCAACCGTGCCAGTGTTGGTGGACTGGGTCATTCCTCCGGAAGGGGAAGAAAGCATGAAGGGGTTCGCGCTACTTGTCGGCGCGCTTGCAGGCGCTGCGCTGCTGTACGTCACGACCGCCGTCGGGGGTCAGCAGGCAGGCCCGACGCGGGCTGAGTTCAACGCACTGAAGAAGCAGGTCGCCACGCTGAAGAAGGACGACCAGGGGGTTCAGGCAGTCCTGAACGTCTGTTTCAACGGCGCTGTCCCGGCAGCGAGCTTCCCCGGGTACGAGCACCGCGCTGCGGACGGGTCGACGGTTCTGACGACGGCGCTCAACATCGCGCAGTCACCCGACACGCCGACCGTGTTCCTGTTGGACGTCGGCGCAACGTGTGCCAGCGTGCTCAACTCGGCGAAGCTCCATGGGCTGCATGCGTTCAAGGTGATACGTCCGGCGGCAACGCGCCGCTAGCGCCGCTGGACAACTGCCGGCGCGGCAGACAGTCGCGCCGGCTCGTCGAGCTAACAGTCTCTTTGCAGTAGGCGTCACGACCTTCCGCTACCCTCGACCGGGGTCGTGGTCCGCAGAGCCTTCATCTGTGCCCTGTTTGCAGGGCTTTTCCTCTTGCCCGGAGCCGCGGTCGCCGCGACGCCGGTGCGTGGACAGACGCTCATGCCGGGCGTCGTGTACTCGCGTCAGGTGGAGTTCACTGCACACGGGCCCGTTGTGATTCACGTCATCACCGCACCCAAGCCGACGGGTCTCTACGCGTTGAAGCCGATCCTCTCGAACAACTCGATCCTCGGACGCGAGCGCGTCACGTCGATGGAGAAGCGCTTCTCGGGAGACGCAACCGTCGCCGGTGTCAACGGCGACCTGTTCAGCTGGACCGACGGTCATCCGACCGGCGGCCTCATTCGCGACGGCGTGCTCGACAGTGCGCCGGTCGACACCCGTTCGACGGTCGGCATCGACACCGACGGCACCGTTCACGTCGAGCGCGTGCGGCTGGCCGGAACGTGGCAGGGCTCGGGCCAGCGGCGCATCCTCGGGATCAACGAGCTGCCGCGTGCGAATCGCGCCACGCTCTACACGCGTGCGTGGGGCGCGCGCACTCCGGCCGAGAACGCGGGCGCCCAGGCCATCATCCAGCCGCTCCCTCCGACAACGCCGAACACGCCGCTCGTGGGCACCGTGACCCAGTACGTCACGGGCGGCAACCAGCCGATCCCGGCCGACGGGGCGGTGCTCGTCGCGCGTGGCAGCCAGGCGGGCTTTCTCGCAGCGGAAGCGCCGCTCGGCGCGAAGGTGACGATCCTGCTCACGCTCACGCCACCGTGGGCCAACGTGCTCCAGGCGGTCGGCGGGGGCCCGGTCATCGTGCGCGACGGCAAGCCGGTCTTCCGCTCGCTCGAGGGTTTCACCACCGACCAGCTCGCGTACCGCCACCCGCGCACCGGCGTCGGGCAGACCGCGGACGGCAGGGTCCTGCTCGTCGCCGTGGACGGGCGGCAGCCCGGCTACAGCACCGGCCTGACGAACTTCGAGCTCGCACTGACCATGATGCGGCTCGGCTGCGTCACCGCGTCGGCGCTCGACGCGGGCGGCTCGACGACGATGGCCTTCGACGGGAAGCTCCTCAACAGGCCCTCCGATCCCGGCGGAGAGCGCGCCGTCGCTGAAGCTCTGACGCTCTTCTACTACGGCGTGTACGCACCGGTGCCGCCGGCGCGCGTGCTCTCGCCGAACGCTGACGGTGTCGACGACACGCAGACGTTCGCCTACAAGCTCGTGCGTCCTTCGACGGTGACCGCGACGCTGATCGGCCCCGGTGGGATCGTCGTGCCGCTCGATGCGGGGACGAAAGCCGCAGGCCTCTACAAGTTCAACTGGACGGGCGAGGGCCAACCAGAGGGTGCGTGGACCTTCAGAACGGTCGCCGACGACGACCTCGGGCGACACTCCACGGCAGATCGTCAGTTTTCGTTGAACAACACGCTCGGATTCGTGAAAGCGACCGCGAGCCACAAGCGGATGACCGGGACGTTCAGGCTGGCGAGGCCGGCCAAGGTGGCGCTTCGCGTCGAGACCACCGGCGGCGGCATCGTCAAGACCCTCGCAACTCGCAGCCTCGCGGCCGGCGTTGGCACGATCTCGTGGCGCGGCCGGCCGGGTAGCTACGTCTTCAGCGCGACCGCGACGAATGAGGTGGGGGCCGTCGAGCTGACGGTCCCGTTCCGGCTGCGTCGTTAGTCTCTCCCGAGTGCCGGTCGCCGGCCTCACCAGCTCGCTCACGTCGCTGATCGGAAACCACGGCATCTATGCCGTGTTCGGACTGATGGCGATCGACGCCGTGTTCCCCGCGGCGAGTGAGCTCGTGCTCGCCTATGCGGGGGCTCTTGCCTCCGGAGCCTTCGCCGGCCAGCACGTCGATCTCTTCGGGTCGAGAATCTCGAGCCACGCCTGGGCGTTCGTCGCGATGGCGCTCGCCGGGACGCTCGGCTATCTCGCCGGCTCGATCGTCGGCTGGGGCATCGGCCTCTACGGTGGGCGCCCGTTGCTCGAATCCAGGGGCCGCTGGTTCCACCTCGGGCCCGAGCAGCTCGACCGCGCCGAGCGCTGGTTCGACCGCTGGGACGATCTCGCGGTCCTGATCGGGCGCATCACACCCGTCATCCGCTCGTTCATCTCGATTCCGGCCGGCGTCTTCAGGATGCCGTTCTGGCGGTACACCGTCCTCACCCTGATCGGGTCCGCCGTCTGGGCTTTCGCCCTGGCAGGGGCCGGATACGCCCTCGGCAGCTCCTACGAGCATCTCCACAGCGATTTCCGCTTTGTCGACTACGCGATTGTGGCGCTGGTCGTGGGGCTCGTGGCGTATTTGTTCTACCGGCGAAAGCGGTCTTCTACACTTTCCAAGCGTGCGACCGATTCCTCTCGTTGACGTAAAGGCTCAGTACGAGCCGTTTCTCCCTCGGATTCGCGAGGCGATCGACGGCGTCCTCACGAGTGGCGAGTTCATTCTCGGCCCCAACGTCGCCGCATTCGAGCGGGAGGCCGCTGACTATCTCGGCGTCCACGATTCGATCGGTGTTGCCAACGGGACCGACGCGATCGTCCTCGTGCTCGACGCGCTCGGGATCGGCGCGGGCGACGAGGTGATCTGCCCCGCGTTCACGTTTTACGCAACGGCGGAGGCGATCGCGCGTCGCGGCGCGACGCCGGTGTTCGCCGATGTCGAAGCTGCGACGATGAACCTCGACCCGGAAGACGTCGCCGCGCGGATGACGCCGCGCACGAAGGCGATCCTCGCCGTGCATCTGTTCGGCCGCCCCGCTCCCGTCGCGCAGCTGAACGAACTCGGCGTGCCGGTGATCGAGGATGCTGCGCAGGCGTTCGGCTCGCCGGAAATCGGGCGCACGGGCATCGCGTCGACGTTCAGCTTCTATCCGACCAAGAATCTCTTCTGCATGGGCGACGGGGGACTCGTCTCGACCGACGATCCGCGGCTGGCCGAACGCATTCGCATGCTGCGCTTCCACGGCTCGCGCGACAAGGTCGACTTCGAGCTCATCGGCTACAACTCGCGGCTCGACGAGCTCCAAGCAGCGCTGCTGCGCATCTTCCTCTCCGAGCTCGACGGCTGGATCGCCCTGCGGCGTGAGGCGGCCGCCCGCTATGCCGAGCTCGGCCTCGGCGCGGCCTGCGAGCTGCCGGAGGACGAGCCCGGTCACGTCTACCACCTGTTCGTCTGTCGTTCGCCCGAGCGCGACCGTATTCGCGCCGCGTTGAAGGAGGCCGGGATCGGCAACGCCGTCTACTACACGACGCCGCTGCATCTGCAGCAGTCGTTCTCGGATCTCGGGTATGCGCACGGGTCGTTGCCGGTCACGGAGCAGCTCGCGCTCGACAACTTTTCGGTGCCGCTGTGGGCGGGGATCGATGCGGACGCGCAGGAACGCGTCGTCTCCGTCGTGCAGGCCGCCGCGCCGGTGGCGTCATGATGCCGATCAATAGGCACCGCCTGTGGCAGCTGCTCGCCGACGCAGTGCTGATCGCGATTGCGTGGTGGCTCGCGTTCTGGCTGCGCTTCGACAAGGGTGTGCCCGGTCCGTATCACCGCCTGATGATCGACACGATCCTCGTCGTCATCGCGATCAAGCTTGCGGCGTTCATCGCTTTCGGCTTCTACAACCGCTGGTGGCGCTACGTCTCGACACGCGACATGTGGGGTGCCGCGCGCGGCGTCACCGCTGCGTGCATCGTTGCGGATCTCGTCGTCTACTTCGCGCACCCGGTCAGCGGCTTTCCGCTGCCGCGGTCGATCGCCGTCCTCGACTGGCTGATCCTGCTCGCCTTCATCGCCGGCACGCGCCTGATCGCACGCAGCCTCATCGAACGGCCGGGCGCGGCGTCGCTGATCGCCCGCGGCAAGGAAGTGATCGTCGTCGGCGCCGGCGATGCGGCCCAGCTCGTCATCCGCGAGATGCTCAAGGCGCCGGGCCTCGGCTACACGCCGATCGGCCTGATCGACGACGACCCGCGCAAGAAGAACATCCGCCTGCACGGCATTCGCGTGCTGGGCACCGCCGACGACCTGCCGCACATCCTGCGCGACAACCCGCCGGACGAGGTCCTGATCGCGATCCCGTCTGCCTCGGGCGAGACGCGCCAGCGGGTCGTGGAGATCTCGCAGGACGCGGGCGTTCCCGTCAAGACGCTGCCCGGCCTGTACGAGCTGATCTCGGGCGATCTCAACCTCGCCGGCCAGATCCGGCCCGTCCAGGTGGAGGACGTGCTCGGGCGCGAACCGATCGAGGTCGACGTCGGCTCGATCGCGAAGTACCTGGCAGGCGAGACCGTCCTCGTCACCGGCGCGGGAGGGTCGATCGGCGCGGAGCTCTGCCGCCAGATCGCACGGATGAGCCCGGCCCGGATCGTGCTCGTCGAACAGTCGGAGGCGGCGCTCTTCGACATCGAGCGCGAGCTCGTCGGCGAACGTGACTTCTCGGCAGTCGCGGCGGTTCTCGGCGACTGCGGCGACCGCGCGAAGATGAGCCAGGTCTTCGAGCGCTACAAGCCGAAGGTCGTGTTCCACGCCGCCGCGTACAAGCACGTCGCCCTGTTGGAAGCGAACCCGCTCGAGGCGGTACGCAACAACACGCTCGCGACGAGGGTGATCGCGGACGTCGCGGTCGAGTACGGCGCGGGACGATTCGTCCTCGTCTCGACCGACAAGGCCGCGAACCCGAAGAATCTGCTCGGCCATTCGAAGGCGCTCTGCGAATGGATCGTCGAGGCGTACGGACACCGCGACGACATCCACACACGCTTCGTCGCCGTTCGCTTCGGCAACGTCCTGAACTCGTCGGGCAGCGTGATTCCGATCTTCCGGCGGCAGATCGAGAAGGGCGGGCCGGTCACCGTCACGCATCCCGAGATGACCCGCTACTTCATGACGATCCCGGAAGCCGTGTCACTTGTCGTGCAGGCGGGCGCGATCGGCGGGCGTGGCCAGGTCTACGTGCTCGACATGGGTGAGCCCGTGAAGATCCTCGACCTCGCGCGCAACATGATTCGCCTCTCCGGGAAGGAGCCCGACACGGAGATCGCGATCACGTTCGTCGGCGTCCGTCCCGGCGAGAAGCTGCACGAGGAGCTCTGGACCGCCGGCGAGACCGTCGGGCCGACCTCGCATCCGAAGATCCTGCGTGCCGCGCGGCCGCCGATCGACGCCGAGTGGCTCTCCGACGAGCTCACAGAGCTCGAGCGAATGGTCCAGCGAGGCGAGACGCTCGACGTCGTCTCCCGTCTCACCGCCATGCTGCGCGAGCCGAAGCGCGCCGGCAACGCAGTCCTCGAGGACACTCTGCACTAACCCGGCACAGTCTCCGTCCCCGGCGCTCACTAGGGTGACCGGGTGGACCGGGACATCATCTTCGCCGGGCTGAACCCCGAGCAGCGCCGCGCTGTCGAGGCCGTGCGCGGGCCCGTGTGCATCCTGGCCGGGGCCGGCTCGGGCAAGACCACGACGATCACGCGCCGGATCGCGAATCAGGTTGCGATCGGCGAGTTCGAGGCGCACGCGATCCTGGCGGTCACGTTCACGGACAAGGCGGCCACCGAGATGCGCGCCAGGCTCGAGCGGCTCGGCGTCGGCGGCGTCACTGCCCGCACGTTTCACTCGGCGGCTTTGCGCCAGCTCCACCGGCTTGGCGATCCACCCGAGCGGATCATGGCCTCCAAGGCGCTTTTGCTCAGGCAGCTGGCAAACACGCTGCCGCCGCCGTTCAAGTTTCGGCCTGCGGGAGACCTCGCCACCGAGATCGAGTGGGCGAAGAACCGGCGCCTCACGCCGGGCACGTACCTCGACGGCATCGGCGAGCACGTGCCGCCGATCCCGCCGGATCTGATGTTCCGGATCTTCCGCGGCTACGAGGCCGAGAAGTCCGATCGCGGCTATGTCGACTTCGAGGACCTGCTCGAGCTGACGGTCCAGCTCTTCGACGAGCAGCCGGATGCGCTCGCGGAGGTGCGTGCGCACTTCCACGCGTTCACGGTCGACGAGTACCAGGACGTCAACCTCCTGCAGCAGACGCTCCTCGACCGCTGGCTCGGAGACAGCGACGAGCTCTGCGCCGTCGGCGACGACTACCAGTCGATCTACGCGTTCACGGGCGCGACCCCCGACTACCTCCTTGGGCTGCCGGAGCGTTTTCCCGCCGCAACGGTCGTCAGGCTCGAGGACAACTACCGCTCGTCGCCCGAGGTGCTGGCGCTGGCAAACCGGATCGTGCCTGCTCTCGGCGGTGCCGAGAAGATCCTGCGGCCGACGCTGCCGCCGGGCCCCGCACCGCTGACGCAGGCGTTCCCGCAGCGCGAGTCGGAGACGGCGTTCGTCGTCGACCGTGTGCGTGCGCTGCGGAGCGAGGGCGTCGCGCTCGAGGAGATGGCCGTGCTCTGCCGGACGAACGCACGGCTGGCCGATTTCGAGGAACCGTTCCACGACGCCGAGATTCCGTTTCAGGGCGCGTCGCTGCTCGGACGCGAAGCGGCCCGCCAGCTGCTGAAGCGATTGCGCCGGTTCGAGTCGGCTGAGGTCGCGGCGACGGTGCGCGCATACGCCAAGGACGCCGGGTGGCGGGAGAACCTGCCGGACAAGCTCGGCGAACGGGAGATGGTTCGCCAGGCGGACCTCGGGCGGCTCGTGCGCTTGGCCGCGGACTTCGACGACGGCGAGCGCACGACCCGCGACTTCGTCGCCGACCTGGAAGCGCGGTTCGGCTCGACCGGCGCTGACCGGCGCGGCGTCCACCTGCTGACGTTGCATGGAGCGAAGGGTCTCGAGTTCGACGCGGTCTTCATCCCCCGCATCGAAGAGAAGGAGCTGCCGATCAGGCAGGCGAAGAAGCCCCGCGAGCTCGCGGAGGAGCGGCGGCTCTTCTACGTCGGGCTGACGCGCGCGAAGCGCCACCTGGCGCTGACGTGGAGCGGCAAGCCGAGCCAGTTCCTCGCGGAGCTCGGCATCTCGGCGGCACGCCCGGCACGCGCGGCGGAGCCGACCGATCCGCTCTACGCCGCGTTGAAACGCTGGCGGCTGCAACGGGCGACGGCAGACGATCTGCCCGCGTACGTCGTCTTCCACAACTCCACGCTCGCGGAGATCGCCGGCCGGCGTCCGCGTGACCTGTCCGAGCTCAGCGTCGTGCCGGGTGTCGGGCCCGCCAAGCTCGAGCGCTACGGCAGCGACGTCCTAGGCGTCGTCGCCGCGAGCGGTGAGCAGGAGGTCGAGCAGTCCGGCCGGATCGCGGCGGACGCGGCCGCCTGAGCTTTCCGGGTCGCGCTTCCGCAGCTCGAGTGCGCGCGGATCGGTGAGCGGCTTCAACCGTCCTTCGCGGATCAACTGCTCGTCGACGCCGCCGAGCCTGCCTCCGTACGTCGTGTAGACCGGGACACCGAGCGCAGCGGCCTCGCGGTTCATCGTCCCGCCTGCGGAGACGACCACGTCGGCGAGTGCGATCAGGCTCTGTGCATCGACCGCGCGGCCAGGCACGATCACCGAGGGCAGCGCGAGCCCGCGGACGTAGTCGCGCTGCTCTTCCGTGCGCGGCAGTACGACCGCGTGCACGTCGTCGAGGCTGCCGAGGTGGTTCAGCGTCTGCGGGAAGAGCGGGTTCGAATGCCGGTGGTACAGCGACACGTCGGGCGGAGGCCGCAGGACGACGAGCACGCGTTCGCGGTCGACTCCGATCCGCTCGAGCACGCTGGGATCCGGCTCGAAGTCGAAGAGGTAGTACTCCTCCTTCAACCCCGGGTAGCGCAGCAGCTTCGGCGGCCTGACGCCGAGATGCTCGAGCCGCTCCTCGGGGATCGCCTCGGGCACGACGACCTTCGTGGCGGCGCGCATTCCCAGCTGGTGCTGCAGCGTCGCGAACTCGTAGTCGTGCGTCGTCGCGCTGGGGATGCCGAGCCTGCGCGCGGTCAGCGTCAGCTCGTGCGAGCCGTGCGCGAGCGCCAGGTCGAAGCCGCGCGGGCCGCGCCCACTTGCGCAGCGCGCGCATGCGCGAGGCGAGCGAGCGCGCCTTGCCGAGCCGCGAGCGTCCGCCGTGCCTGCCGACGACGGTCGCCTCGAGCCCGTGCAGCTCGAGGAGCTGCAGCGTCTGCGCGTAGTCGCGCGCCGTGATCTCGACCTCGTCGCCTCGCTCGCGCAACAGCCCGATCAGCGGTCGGAACACGAGCACGTGCGCCGATGCCGTCATGTCGACCCAGACCTTCAGGCAGCGACCTCCGCGTGCAGCACCAGCCGCTCGACGGCGTCCGCGGCGCGTTCGCCTGCATGTCCGTCCCAGAGCTCGGGGATCGGGCCGTGCTTCGGGTCCGCCAGCAGCGCCGGGACGTCGCGCAGCGACTCGGGCTCGAGGTTCAGCAGCCTGTTGGTCACGGCCAACGTCTCGGGCCGTTCGGTGTTGTCACGAAGGGTGAAGCACTGCACAGCGAGGACGGTCGTCTCTTCCTGAATCCCTCCGGAGTCGGTGATCACGCCCGCGGCGTCAGCTTCCAATGAAAGGAACGAGCGATACGCCAGCGGTTCCGTCACGGTGAACTTCGCTTCCGCGTCGAGACCGGCGAGCATCTTCTTCGTGCGCGGATGCATCGGGAAGATCACCGGGATGCTGTTCGTGAGGTCGTTGAGCGCGGCGACGGTGCGCCGCAGCAGGTCAGGATCATCGACCAGGCTTGGACGGTGGAGCGTGACGAGCACGTACTTCCCCGATTCGAACCCGTACTCCCGCCAGGCCTCGAGCGCCCGGGCTTCAGCCTCGTTCGCGCGCAACGTGTCGATCATGGTGTTCCCGACCCGCGCGACCGTCTGCCGCTCGTTCGGAATGCCCTCTTTCTTCAGGTTCTCGTCGGCCTGCTCCGAGTAGGTGAGCAGCAACCGAGAGAGGTGATCCGCGATCAACCGGTTTCGCTCCTCGGGCATGTCCCAGTCACCGCTTCGCAAGCCCGACTCGATGTGGCAGACCATCAGTCCGTGCTTTCTCGCCGCCACCGCACCTGCGAGCGTCGAGTTGACGTCTCCCGGCACGACCACGAGCGTCGGCCGCAGCTCGCCGAGAACTTCGTCGAGCCCTTTGAGCGCGTCCTCGAGCGTCTGCGCGTCGAGCGCCACGTGCGGCCGCGGAAGCGGCAGCTCTGCGAAGAAGACGTCCTTCATCAACGCGTCGTAGTGCTGGCCGGTGTGGATCAGTCGCTGCTCGACGGTGCCACGCTGCTCGAGGGCGTCGTACACCGGTGCGACCTTCATGTAGTTCGGCCGCGCGCCGACGACATGGACGACGAGAGGTCGGCTGGCCATTTGCAGGAGTGTAGGTCAGCGCTCGACGAGCACTTCTGGACTGGCAGCGAGCTGCGGCGCGCGTTCGACGTGGCGCTCGTGCCAGAGGGTGAAGGCGAGCAGGCCCCAGAGCTGGCGGCTGCGGTCCTCCCTGCCGGCGACGTGATCGTCGAGGAGCCGCGTCACCACTCCGGGGTCGAAGAACCCCTGACGGCGCAGCACGTCGGCCGCGAGCGTCTCGCGGGCGAAGGGCTCGAGCTCGCCTCTGAGCCAGGCTGCGGCCGGAATCGAGAAGCCGCGCTTCTTGCCGTGGACGATCTCACGAGGGAGCAGCGGCGCCGCCGCCTTGCGGAGCAAGACCTTCTTCGAGAGTCCGCGGATCTTGTGGCGCGTCGGCAAGGCGAGCGCGAGGTTGGTCACGACGGTGTCGAGATACGGAACGCGTGCCTCGAGCGAGTGCGCCATCGACGCGCGGTCCGTCTTCACGAGCAGGTCGTCGACGAGGTAGACACCGAGATCCACGTCCTGCAGGCGCGAGAGCTCGTCGCGTCCTTCCGTCTCGCGGTAGCGCGCACGCAGGAGGTCGACCGGATCGAACGCGGTCGTGCGGCCGGTCAGCTCGGCGCGAAGCTCGGGCGAAAAGATTTCCTTCCAGCCGTGATGCCGCTCGAGCGGCGGCAGGTGGGCCGCGCGCACGAAGCGCTTCGCTCTGTAGTCGAAGCTCGCCTTCGCGGTCGACGTCGGCAGCCGTTCGACGAGCGGAGCTGCCAGCCGCGCCAGGCCGCCCACCCGCGCGGCGAGCAGGTCGGCGGCGTACGTGTAATAGCCGCCGAACAGCTCGTCGCCGCCTTCGCCGGAGAGCGCGACCTTCACGTCTTTCGCCGCAAGCTGCGATACGAGATACGTCGGCAGCGCCGAGGAATCCGCGAACGGCTCGTCGAACGCGTCGGCCAGAGCAGGCAGGAGCAGGGCGGCATCGGGTCGCAGCACGAGCTCGTGGTGCTTGGTCCCGTACCGCTCCGCGACGCTCCTTGCCCCGGCGAGCTCGTCGAACGACCGCTCCTCGAAGCCGATCGAGAACGTGTGCAGCTGCTCCGCGGTCTCCTGTGCGGCGAGCGCGGCGAGGAACGCGGAATCGACGCCGCCGGACAGCAAGACGCCGACGGGAACGTCGCTGACGAGGTGTGCGCGCACCGAGTCGCGCAAGCGGGAGCGCAGCTCCTCCACGAGCTCCGCCTCATCGTCCGTTCGGATCTCGGCGCTGGGCGCAGGCCTTGCAAAGCGCTCGAGCTCGATCTCGCCGTCGGTCCAGACGAGCAGGTGCCCGGCCGGAAGCTTCCGCACCTCGCGGAAGATCGTGAGCGGCGCGGGAATCGCGTTGAACGCGAGGAACGCCTCCAGTGCATCGAGGTCGATCTCGCCGCGCGGGAGCGCGCGCAGCTCCGAGGCGAAGGAGAGCTCGCGGTCGGCGGCGCGGTAGTAAAGCGGCTTGATCCCGAAGCGATCGCGGGCGAGCACGAGCCGGCGGCGGCGCGCGTCCCAGATCGCGACCGCGAACATTCCGCGCAGACGCTCCGCGAAGCGGTCGCCGTGCTCCTCGTAGAGGTGCAACAGGACCTCCGTGTCGCCGTGGGTGCGGAATCGGTGGCCCGCTCGCTCGAGCTCACGGCGCAGCTCGCGGTAGTTGTAGATCTCGCCGTTCTGCACGACGTGGACGGTGCCGTCCTCGTTCGCGATCGGCTGGTCGCCCGTCTCCAGGTCGATGATCGAGAGGCGGCGGGCCGCGAGGGCGACGTCCCCGTCGCTGAACTCACCGAAGCTGTCAGGCCCCCGGTGGACGAGCGTTCCGCTCATCGCGGCGACCCTGTCGGTCACGGCCGAGCCGTTCGTGGAGGCGATGCCGCAGATCCCGCACACGGGCGCCCAGTCTAGAGAGGCCCTCGAACGAGGGATTGCGTTGTACCCCTTCTGGGTGACAAGGTTCGGCCTGGGAGGGGTGAGGTTGGATCCACAGACACAAGTGTTCGTCTATGCGACCGCTGCGATCACGTCGATCGCCTTCGCGGTCTCGGTGCTGAACGTGCTTGCGGTCGTGCTGTCGCACGTCATGCGCTGAGCGAGGTCGACGTAGAGACATAGCGGCGCTTTAGGCTCGCGGGGTGGATTTCGGCACCCACGCCCAGCTCGTCCTCCTCGCCCTGCTCATCGCTGTCGCCGCCCTGCTCGCGGCCGCGCCGACGCTACGCATCCCGTATCCGATCCTCCTCGTCCTCGGCGGGCTTGCGCTCGGCTTCGTTCCGGGCGTTCCGACCGTGCAGCTCCCGCCGGCGCTCGTCCTCGTCGCGATCCTGCCGCCGCTCCTCTATTCCTCGGCGTTCTTCACGTCGTTGCGCGAGCTTCGAGCCAACATCCGTCCGATCGGTTCACTCTCGATCGGGCTCGTGCTCACGACGATGGTCGCGGTCGCCGTCGTCGCGCATGCCCTCGTCGACGACATGTCGTGGACCGCAGCCTTTGTCCTGGGCGCGGTCGTCTCTCCGACCGACCCGATCGCAGCGACCGCGATCATGCGCCGCCTGGGCGTGCCGCGACGGACGGTCTCGATCGTCGAGGGCGAAAGCCTCGTCAACGACGGCACTGCTCTGGTTCTGTACCGCGTCGCAGTCACGGCGGCGGTCGCCGGCACGTTCTCGATCTGGGACGCCTCGTGGCGCTTGCTGTGGAGCATCGCCGGCGGAGTGGCGATCGGCCTCGTCGTGGGCTTCCTCGTCGCCGCCGTTCGGCGACGGCTCGACAATCCCCCGGTCGAGGTCACGATCGCCCTCCTCACCGGTTACGTCGCGTTCATTCCCGCCAATGCCGTTTCAGCGTCCGGCGTGCTCGCAGTCGTCACGGCCGGCATCTATCTCGGCTGGCATACGCCCGAGCTCACCTCGTTTCAGACGAGGCTGCAGGGGGGCGCGGTCTGGGAAATCTTGACCTTCGTGCTCAACGCCCTGCTGTTCGTCCTCGTCGGTCTGCAACTGCCGCGGATCCTGGACGCGCTCACAGGCTTCTCGGCCGCGAAGCTCTTGTGGTGGGGCGTGCTCGTCACCGGCACCGTGGTCGCAGCGCGTCTGGTCTTCGTGCCCGTGTTCACCTACCTCCCTCGCAGGTTCTTGGGAGCCTTCGACCCGAACAATCCGCCGCCGCCGCCCGGCCGTGCATTCGTGGTTTCGTGGGCAGGCATGCGGGGTGCAGTCTCTCTGGCCGCCGCCCTGGCCATTCCGCTGACGACGAATGGGGGCGGCGCGTTTCCGCAGCGTGACCTGATCGTCTTCCTGACGTTCTGCGTCATCTTTGGGACACTCGTCGTGCAGGGCCTGACGCTGCCGGTCGTGATTCGCGTGCTCGGGATCGAAGCGGACCACCTCGACGAGAAGGAACACGCCAAGGCGCGCATCAAGGCCGCTGACGCCGCGCTGGCACGGCTCGACGAGCTGCTCGAAGAGGACTGGGTGCAAGAGGGAACTGCCGAGCGGCTGCGCGGTCTCTACGGCTTCCGCCGCAACCGGTTTCTGTCTCGTTTCGACGAGAACGACGACGGCGCGATCGAAGAGCAGTCGCTCAACTACCAGCGTTTGCGACGGGAGCTGTTCGACGCCGAGCGCACGGCAATCGTCGACCTGCGGCGGCGCGGCGTCATCGACGACGAAGTCGAGCGGCGCCTCACCCGCGAGCTCGACCTCGAGGACGCCCGGCTCGAGGTCTAGTTTCTGCCTGACACGCCGCGCGCGAACTGCCGCAGCACGCGCCACGCCGTCGCGGTGAGCGTGCGCAGGTAGAGACGCACGGAGCGATCCGCGATCCACTCGAGATCGTGCGCAAGCTTTTCCGCCATCGACGTTTCGTAACCGCGCCGCACCTGCGCGAACCCGGTCAGGCCCGGGCGAACGACGAGCCGCTGCCAGTACGCGGGGAGCTCGTCCACGAGGGAGGCGAAGAAGCGTGGCCTGATCGGTCGTGGGCCGACGAGGCTCATGTCGCCGCGGACGACGTTCCAGAGCTGCGGGATCTCGTCGAGCTGGGTCGCACGCAGCCATGCACCGATCGACGTGGTCTCCTCGCGTGTGCGCCGCACGAGCTCCTCGCCGAGAAACGGCCCGAGTCGCTCTTCAGCGTTCTTGTTCAGCGTGCGGAACTTGAGCATGTGGAACACGCGGCCACCGCGTCCGACGCGGTCGCCGCGATAGAAGAGCGGCCGGCCGCTTGTCAGGAGCAGCAGCAGCGCAATCGGGAGCGTCACCGGCAGCGTCACGAGCAGGAAGAAGGCCGAGAAGACGACGTCGAGCGTGCGAAGCGCCGCGTCGCGCGGACGAGGCGGGCTCGCCTGCGTCAGCTCCGAGAACCGCAGAATGAAGGAGTCACTCGACTGCGGCGTGGACACTCCAGGGATCGTAGAGCCTCGTCCGGCAGAGCCATTTTTGCATAATGAACGCTTATGGATACGCGTCAGTTGGCAGCGTTCTGCGCCGTGGTCGAACGCAAGAGCTTCTCCCAGGCGGCCGAACGGCTCGGAGTCACGCAGCCCGCCGTCAGCCTGCAGATCCGCTCGCTCGAGCAGCGGCTCGGGCGGCAATTGCTCGACCGCTCTGGGCGCCGCGTCGAGCCGACCGAGGCCGGGCTGCGGCTCTACGCATCCGCCCAGCGCCTGCTCGCGCTCGAGGAGCATCTGCTCGAAGAGCTCGACGCGGACGACGAGGGGGAAATCACCGGCACCCTCGAGCTCGGCGCTTCGACGGGCCCGGGTGGGACGGTCGTGCCGCTTCTCCTCTGCGAGTTCCAGGAGCACCACCCGGACGTTCGCGTCCGGCTCACCGTCTCCGACACGCAGACGCTCGTCGACCGCGTTGCGGCACGCGAGCTCGAGCTCGGCATCGTCGGCGCCGGACGGCGTCATCGCGGCGTGTCGTTCGAGCCGTTCTTCCGTGACGAGGTCGTCCTCGCCTGTCCGCCCGGACATCGCTTTGCCGGCAAGACGATCTCACTCGACGAGCTCAAGGGCGAGCAGCTGATCGTGATGCAGGAAGGCGCAGGCGTTCGGCAGGTGCTCGAGGACGAGTTGCGCAAGGCCGGCATGCGACTGCGCGACCTCGACGTGAAGCTCGAGCTCGGCCTGCAGGAGTCCGTGCGCAGCGCGGTCCTCGCGGGCCATGGCATCGCCTTCATCTCTCGCCTCGCGATCGAGGCCGACCTCGATGCCGGCAGAGTCGCAACCGCACGTGTCCGGGGCCTCGACCCCGTCCGCGAGATCCTGCTCGCCCGCGCGAGCGGCCGCAGCGAGACACGCGTGGCGCGAGCTTTCATCGCGTTCACGCAGGAGCGGCTGCCCACGTGATCGTCCGCTGGGGCGTCGCGGAGCTCCCCGGTGTGCTGCACGAGCTCGGCATCGAACAGCCGTTGCTCGTCGCGAGCGAACGCTGGGCGGGAACGAACCTCGGCGTACGGACCGCGGCACGCTGGACGGAGGTTCCCTCGGATCGGATCGGCGACGCAGTGGACCAAGCCGGCGACGGCGTGCTCGCGGTCGGCGGCGGCAGTGCGATCGATCTCGGCAAGGCGATCTCAGCGGAGGCGAACGTGCCGCTCGTGTCGGTGCCCACGACCTATGCGGGCGCAGAGTGGACGCCGTTCTACGGCATCCGCGATCCAGATCGAAAGATGCGCGGCGGCGGCGCGGGCGCCCACCTTGCCGCGGCAGTGTACGAGCCGGAGCTGACGCTTTCACTCCCACGAGAGGTAACGGTGGGGACCGCGCTGAATGCCCTCGCGCACAGCGCCGAGGCTCTTTACGTAAAAGGCCACAACGCAGAGGCGGACGAGCACGCCCTCGCAGGCGCGCGCCTGATCGGCGAATGGCTGCCGCGGGTCGTCGACGAGCCCGAGGAGCTGGACGGACGGACGAAGCTCCTCGAAGGCGCGATGCACGCAGGCATGGCGCTCGGCGGCTCGATGCTGGCGCTCGGCCACGCGATCGCGCAGGCACTCGGCGGGCGTTACGGGCTGCCCCACGGCGCGATGAATGCGCTTGCTCTCCCGGCCGCGCTGCGCTTCAACGAAACCGTGGCGCCTGACGCGGTGCGTCGCTTCGGAGAGGCGCTCGGTTCCGACGATCCTGCAGGCCGTGTCGAGGAGCTCGCGCGACTCGGCGGCTTCGAGCGGCTGCGCGACTTCGGCATTCCCGAGGAAGAGCTCGGCGCGGTCGCAGCCGCGACCGTCGAGCGGGCGGGTGCCAAGGCCAACCCGCGCCCGGCGAGCGACGCCGAGGTCGAGCAGCTGCTCCGGTCGATCTACTGAATAACCATCGCTAATACCTCTAATTAGCGGAAGCGTGATATTCTCCGGGAGTCGTGGCGGACTCTTCTTTTGACGTGCTCGTGATCGGCAGCGGCGCCTCCGGGCTCGCCGCCGCCGTCTCGGCCGAACGGGCCGGAGCACGGGTCGCGCTGGCGACGAAGGGCGCACTCCAGTCCTGCAACTCCGCGAAGGCCCAGGGCGGGATCCAGGCGGCCTTCGGGGACGACGATTCCCCCGAGCAGCACGCCGACGACGTCTGGAAGTCGTCGCACGAGACGGCCGACCGCGAGCTCGTCGAGATCCTCACCGGCGAGGCGCCCTCCGCGATTCACTGGCTCGAGGAGCTCGGAGTCGAGTTCACGCGCGAAAACGGCGGCTACCGCCTCGCCCGTTGCGGCGGCGCCTCGCGCAAGCGGCTGCTGCAGGTCGGCGACCGCACCGGCCACGCGATCACGAAGGCTCTTCGCGACGCCGCCGAGAGCTCCGGGGTTCAGACCTTTCCCAAGTCGCCGCTCGCAGAGCTCGCTCGCACCGAACACGGCTGGCGCGCGCGCTGCGGGGATCACACGATCGACGCCACGACGGTGGTCCTCGCAGCGGGCGGGCGGTGCTTCAAGGTCGCGGCCGAGCGCGGCGAGCTGTCGACGAATCATCCCGGAGCTACGGGCGAGGTGACGCAGATCGCCGTCGACCTCGGCGCCGAGCTGCGCGACTTCGATGCGCTGCAGTACCACCCGAACGGCGGCGCCTGGCCCGAGAACATGCAGGGGTACTCGATTCCGGAAACGACGCGTGCCTACGGCGCCGTGCTGCTGAACGCCGACGGTGAGGAGTTCACCGACTCACTCGGCCCACGCGACGAGGTGAGCCGGGCGATCGTCGAGGAGGTCGAGAAGGGCAAAGGCGTGGAGACGCCCGACGGTCGGCCCGCCGTCTACCTCGACACCACTCGGATACCGGAAAGCGACGCGAACGTCTCCTTGCCGTACATGCTGCGCCGCTACCGTGCGGGTGGAATCGATCCTCTGCAGGAACAACTCTTCACGTATCCGGTCCTGCATTACCAGAACGGTGGCCTCGTCATCGACGCGAATGCAGCGACGACTCTCGAAGGGCTCTACGCCTGCGGCGAGATCGCCGGCGGCACGCACGGCCGCAACCGCATGATGGGGAACTCGCTGCTGGAGTGTTGCGTGTTCGGCCGCCGTGCCGGCAAGGCCGCCGCGGAGGCAGCGAAGTGAGCACCGTCACGATCACCGACCTCGAAGCCGTTGTCGAAGACGCGGCCGCGCACCTCTACGTGTGGGCGCTGAAGGACATCCCGCAGGACCTGCGGGACGCCCTCGCTGCTGCTGCGGAGCGCGAGACGTCCGTTACCGGGCAGCGCGTGCTGCAGACCATCCTGAAGAACGTGGAGGTCGCCGATTCGCAGAGCAACCTCGTGTGCCAGGACACGGGCATCGCTGTCTACACCTGCCGCGTCGGCGAGCATTTTCCCCTGCACCCGGCACGAATTTACGATGCACTCAAGACCGGCACCGAGCGCGCGACGGTCGAGCATCCGCTGCGTTCGAACGCGGTGCACACGATCACGCGCGAGAACACCGGACCGAACACCGGCTACCGCCTGCCGATCGTGCACTGGGAGTTCATCCCCGATTGGGACGGCCTCGACGTGAAATGCGTGCCCAAGGGATCCGGCAGCGAGAACATGAGCTTCCTGAAGATGTGCGTCCCTGCCGACGGCGTGAAGGGCATCAAGCAGTTCGTGCTCGAGTCGATCGTCGGTGCGGGCGGCAAGCCGTGCCCGCCCGGGATCGTCGGCGTCGGCATCGGCGGGAGCGCCGACTACGCCATGTATCTCGCGAAGGAGGCGATCACGCGTCCCATCGGCACGCGTAACGCAGATCCGCACGTCGCCGCGCTCGAGGACGAGCTCTTCGCGCTGCTGAACGAGACAGGGATCGGCCCGATGGGGCTCGGCGGCGACGTCACCGTGCTGCAGTGCCACATCGAGCACGCGGACACGCACATGACATTGAACCCGGTGGCGGTCAATTACCAATGCTGGGCGGCCAGGCGCGCTAGCGCGCACATCGCTGCGACCGGAGAGGTTGAGTTCGATCGTGAGTTCTAAGACGCTCAGCTTCCCCACGACCGAAGAGGCGATCCGCGACTTGCGCGCGGGCGACGAGGTGACGGTCGACGGGCACATCATCGGCATCCGCGACCGCACGCAGATCCGGATCTTCGACCAGGGCATCGAGCCGCCGATGGATCTGAGCGGCGCGTTCCTGCTCCACACCGCACCCGGTGTGCGCAAGCTCGGTCCCGGCAAGTACGAAAAGGTGTGCATCGGCACCACGACGTCGGCGCGCATGGTGCGCTTCACCGAAGGGCTCGGTGCGCAGTACGGCGTGCGCGCGATCTGCGGGAAGGGCGGCCTGCCCGACGAGGCGATCGAGCCGATGCAGCGGCTCGGCATGGTGTACTTCGCGATCGTCGGCGGCGCGGCCGCGCTGGAGACGACGCAGATCGAAGAGATCGAGGAGGTCGCCTGGGAAGAGCTGATGCCCGAGTGCCTCTGGAAGTTCCGCGTTAAGAGACTTCGGGCCGCTCACCGTCGGCATCGACTCTCACGGCAACTCGCTCTTCCACGACGTGCAGGAACGTGCACACGCCAAGCTCGAGGAGCTCTATGGCCGACTTTGATCTCAACCTGCCGCCTCGCGACGGCGGCCTGACCCATGTCATCGACAAGGGCCTCGGCCCCCGCGCGTGGGAGGACATCCTCGAGACGGGCGGCGAGTACATCGACATCGTCAAGCTCGGCTGGGGCACGTCGTACGTGACGCCGAACCTGCGTCGCAAGCTCGACGTGCTCGCGAGCAAGCCGGTCGTGATCGGCGGGACGTTCTTCGAGGCGGTCGTCACGCGGAACAAGCTCGAGGAGTACAAGCGCTGGCTGCGCGACCTAGGGCTCACGCACGTCGAGATCTCGGACGGCGTCATTGACCTGCCGCGCGAGCGCAAGCTCGAGCTGATTGCCGAGTTCGCCCGCGACTTCACGGTGCTCTCGGAGGTTGGCTCGAAGGACTCGGAGGCGGTGTTCGCGCCGTACGAATGGGTTCGCTGGATCAGGGAAGAGCTCGAGGCCGGCGCGTGGAAGGTGATCACCGAGGGGCGCGAGGGCGGCACGGCGGGGATCTACCGCCCGACCGGCGAGATGCGCACGGGCCTGGTCGACGAGATCGTCCACGAGATCGAGCTGGACTCGCTGCTCTTCGAGGCGCCGTCCAAGTCCTCGCAGGCCTGGTTCATCAAGCAGTTCGGCCCGGGCGTGAACCTCGGCAACATTCCGCCGGACGAGGTGATCGCGCTCGAGACGTTGCGCCGCGGTCTGCGCGGCGACACGCTGAAGGAGGTGCTGCTTGGCGACGGCGCCGGCACTTCAACTCCCTGACGTCGAGGCGATGACGGCCGAGGAGGCGCTGCTCTGGGCATACGAGCATTTCGGCAACCGCATGTGCCTGACGTGCAGCTGGCAGCGCCAGTCGTCGGTGCTCGTGCACATGGTCTTCGGCGAGCTCGGTCTCGACATTCCCGTGGTCGAGCTCGACACGCAGCTCTTCTTCAAGGAGACCTACGAGACTCGTGACCGGCTCGTCGAGCGCTACGGGCTGAAGCTCGAGCGCCCCGAGGTGATCACCGTCGCGAAGCAGGCGATCGAGGAAGGGCCGAACCTCTGGGAGCGCGATCCGGATCGCTGCTGCCACATCCGCAAGGTCGAGCCGCTCGAGCGCGCGCTTGCGCCGTACGAGGCCTGGGTTACCGGCATCCGTCGCGAGCAGGCGCTCACGCGCGCGGACGCGAAGCGCGTCGAGTGGTCGGAGCGCTACGGCGTGTGGAAGGTGCAGCCCATCGTCGACTGGGACGCGAAGCGCATCCAGGCGTACATACACGTGAACGAGATTCCGTACAACCCGCTGCACGACGCGGGCTATCCATCGATCGGCTGCATCCCGTGCACGCGTCCTGTCGTTCAGGGCGAGGACGAGCGTGCGGGCCGCTGGTCGGGCTCGGACAAGCTCGAGTGCGGCATCCATGGCAACACACGACTGGTGAAGGAGAGCAATGACTGATCACATCTACGCGCACGAGCATCCGGAGACGGAACGCCGCAAAGACGGCGGGTTCACGCTCTGGTTCACGGGGCTTTCGGGCTCCGGCAAGACGACCATTGCGCATCTCGTCGGCCCGGCAATCGAAGAGCGCGGTCCGATCGTCGAGTACCTCGATGGCGATACCGTGCGCACGCACCTCTCGAAGGGCCTCGGCTTCTCGAAGGAGGATCGTGACGCCAACATCGAGCGGATCGGCTGGGTCGCCGCACGGCTCACGCGGCACGGGGCCGCCGTGATCGCCGCAGCGATCTCACCCTACGAGGAGACGCGGCAGAAGGCGCGCGATCTCGTCGAGGAGTGGGGCACCTTCGTCGAGGTGCACGTCGCGACCTCGGTCGAGGAGTGCGCACGACGTGACGTCAAGGGCCTCTACGAGAAGGCGTTCAAGGGCGAGATCAAAGGCTTCACCGGCGTGGACGATCCGTATGAGGAGCCGGCCAACCCTGACGTGCGCATCGACACCGAGCAGCACGAGCCGGAAGAAAGCGCGCAGTTGATCATCCAGCACCTCGAAGAACGCGGCTTGATTCGGGCCGGGGTAACCGCATGAGCGTCGCCACCGACATCAAGCTCATTGCGCCCCACGGAGGCACGCTCGTCGATCGCACCGGAGACCGGCCCGGCGACGTCGAGAAGCTCGAGGTCGTGACCCTGACCTCGCGTGAGCTCTCCGACCTCGACATGATCGCCTCGGGCGCGCTCTCGCCGCTCGAGGGGTTCATGGGGCGTGCCGACCACGAGGCCGTGCTCGACACGATGCGGCTCGCGAACGGGCTCCCGTGGGCACTGCCCGTCTGTCTTGCCGTCGACGCAGCGCCGCAGGGCGACCGGGTCGCCCTCGCAGACGAGAGCGGCAAGGTGGTCGCCGTGCTCGAGGTCGCCGAGACCTACGAGTACGACAAGGAGCACGAGGCGACGCAGGCATTCCGCACGACCGACGGCGCACATCCGGGCGTCGCGCGGCTCTACGAGCAGAAGCCGCTGTACCTCGCAGGACGCGTGACCGTGTTCGAGCGGGCGGAGTCGTCGTTCCCCGAGCTCGCGAAGGACCCGGCGGAAACGCGCGCCGAGTTCGAGGAGCGGGGCTGGAAGCGCGTCGTAGGGTTCCAGACTCGCAACCCGATCCACCGTGCGCACGAATACCTCACGAAGGTCGCGCTCGAGACCGTCGACGGCCTGCTCGTGCACCCGCTCGTCGGCGACACGAAGTCCGACGACGTTCCCGCCGCAACGCGTGTCGAGTGCTATCGCGTTCTGCTAGACGGCTACTACCCGGACGATCGCGTCGTGCTCTCCGCGTTCCCCGCGGCGATGCGTTACGCCGGTCCGCGCGAGGCGATCTGGCATGCGATCTGCCGCAAGAACTACGGCTGCTCACACTTCATCGTCGGACGCGACCACGCCGGTGTCGGCGACTACTACGGCACGTATGACGCACAGCTGATCTTCGACGAGTTCGAGCCGCACGAGCTCGGGATCGAGCCGATGTTCTTCGAGCATTCGTTCTGGTGCAACGCGTGCGGGTCGATGGCATCTGCGAAGACGTGCCCGCACGGCGCGGACGATCACGTCTTCCTTTCCGGTACGAAGGTCAGGGAGATGCTGGTGGAGGGTCAACTGCCGCCGCAGGAGTTCTCCCGGCCCGAAGTCGCCGAGGTGCTGATCCAGGCGTACCGGGACTAAGTGCACCTGCACCGATGACCTGGCAGTTCACCCTCACCGGCTTGCTGATCGGGGCCCTGGTCGGGCTCACCGGGATGGGTGGGGGTGCGCTCCTGACGCCGATCCTCGTGATCGTGTTCGGGTTCAAGCCGACGTACGCGGTCGGCACGGACATCCTCCACGGCGCCGTATTCAAGAGCTTCGGCGCCGTGCGGCACCGTCGGCTCGGCAACGTCCACGCTCATCTCACGCTCTGGATGTTCGCGGGGTCGGGCCCGATGTCGCTGCTCGGCGTGGCCGTCTCCAGCTGGCTGGCGAGCTCCTACGGCGACGGCGTGCAGTCGGCAGAGGGTTACGCGGTCGGTGCCGCGCTCGTGCTCGGGGCCGCCGGGCTCGTCGCGAAGACGTTCGTCAAGCGCGGCATGCAGCCGAGCGAAGCGGGATTCGTCCTCGAGCGCAGGGACAAGATCCGCGCGGTCGCGATCGGCGCGGTCTTCGGCTTCATCGTCGGCCTCACGTCCGTCGGCAGCGGCACGTTCTTCGGGCTCGTGATGGTGATGATCTATCCCCTCACCGTCGCACGGATCGTCGGCACGGACATCTTCCACGCGGCCGCGCTGCTCTGGGTCGCTGGGATCGGACATCTCGTTCAGGGCAACGTCGACCTGCACGCCATGGGCTGGCTGCTGCTCGGCTCGATCCCGGGCATCTGGGTCTCGAGCCGGTTCACGCTGCAGATTCCGCAGGACGCGCTGCGCCTTGGCCTCGCCGGCGTGCTCGCGCTCAGCGGTATCAAGCTCCTGAACGTGCCCGAGGCGAGCTACGTGATCGCCATCGGTCTCGGGGTCGGGCTCGTAGCGTTTGTGCTCTGGCTGGCAACCGGGATGCGCGGCGTACAATCGCGCCCCGATGAGACGGAACGCACCGACGATCCTGGCGCTGCTGCTGCTCGTCGCGACCGCGACGGCCTTCGCGGTGACGCAGCGCCTGAAGCTCGAGCCTAGCCCGGTCTCCCAGACCCGGATCGACAAGGTCTTCTCCCCCGTCTGCCGCTGTCCGTCGGCGGTTGCGAACATCGACTTCTCCCTGCGGCGCGCGGACCAGTTGACCGTTGCAGTTCGCATCGGCTCGGGTGAGGTGACGGTGGCTCAGGGGTCCTTCCCCCGCGGCAACGTGCACGTGCGCTGGAACGGGCGCGACGCGGCCGGCGAGCTCGTGCCCGACGGCGTCTACCTGCCGCTCGTCCGGCTCAGCCGCGCGGGCCGCACGATCGACCTGCCGAACCCGATCCGCGTCGACACGGTGAAGCCGGCGATCACGGCGAAGCGGCTGCGCAGCAACGGGCGGAAGCTGAAGATCACGTACACGGTCTCGGAGCCGGCTCACGGCATCCTCGTCGTCAACGGACACCGCGCCGTGTTCACCTACGGGACGCGGCGGCGCGGTCGCCTGACCTGGTATGGGCGCATCAAGGGCCGCATCGTCCGGCCGAAAAGGCATCAGCTCGTTCTCGTCGCACAGGACCTCGCCGGAAACCGTTCGGCGCCCGTGCAACTGCCGTGACGCCGGGCGGTCCGCCCGTCCTCGTCCTCGGTGTCCGCCGCTCCGGCACGACGCTGCTTCGCGTCATGCTCGACCGCCACTCCCAGCTCGCGGTCCCGGACGAGTCCTACTTCGTGCCGCAGCTCGCGGACCGGCATCTGCGCCGCGTCGATCCGGATGAGTTCATCGACGACCTTCGGCGCATCGACACGGTCACCGAGTGGGAGGTGCCGCTCGACAAGGTGCGCGCCCGGGTCACCGAGCAGATGCCGATCGGCGCCGCGATCGCGACCGTCTACGCGGTCTATGCGGAGGAACGCGGCAAGCCGCGCTGGGGCGACAAGACGCCGATGTACATGCAGAACCTGCGCCTGCTCGACCGGCTCTTTCCAGACGCGCTCTACGTGCATCTGATCAGGGACGGTCGCGATGCGGCGCTCTCGTTCCTCTCGATGCCGAAAGGCCTGATGACGGAGACGTGGATGCAGCCTCGCAACGTTGCGGGCTTCGCAGCGCAGTGGCGCGCGGAGGTGAAGGCGGCGCGCAGGCTGGGTCGGCGGGTAGGAGGCAAGCGCTACCTCGAGGTGCGTTACGAGGATCTCGTCGCCGACGTCGAGTCGACGCTGCGCCAGATCTCGACCTTTACGCACCTGGCGTACGAGCCTGCGATGGCGGATTACGCCGGCAACGTCGACGTCTCCGCCAAGCCGCACCAGCAGAGCCTCAAGCAGCCGCCGACAGCGGGACTGCGCGACTGGCGTCTCCAGATGTCGCCGGACGACCTTGGCGCATTCGACCGGGTTGCGGGTGACGTGCTCGACGACCTCGGCTACGAGACGCACGAACATCCCGACACCGCCGGGCGTCTTCGCCGGTCCTCCTACCACGCTCGCGCCGCTGCTTGGCGCGCGGCGAGCTTCGGTCTACGGCGTTCCCCGCTTTGGCGCCGTCGTCACCCGCCCCTGCGGTGACGTCTTCTTCTTTGCGTGGCGGCGCTTGGCGCGTTGCTCGGCGAGGATCTGGGGGCTGCGGCGTGCATGCCAGGCCATCACGATCCCGTTCAGCGTGAAGAAGTAGTGGCGGTCGGTGACGATCCCCGGTGAGTACTTGCCGATCGCCAGCCGCCACAGGATCTTGCCGTCCGTTACCCGCATCGCGAACGTGTGCGCGGCGAGCGTGGAGGTGAAGACGAGGTTGCCGGCGACGAACGAGCCGCCGAGGATGCGGCCGCCGAGATAACGGCGCCAGAGCAACTGTCCGGTCGCGGCCCGAAAGGCGCGCAGGCTGCCGTCGAAGCCGCCGATGAACACGCGTCCCCGCGAGATCGCCGGGGTGGAATAGCCGAGTCCGCCGACGTGTGCCGTCCAGATCACGTGACCGTCGCTTGCCGACAGCGCGTAGATCTTGCCGGAGCGCGCAATCGTGAAGACACGACGTCCGTCGGTCGAAGCGCTCGCGTAAAAGCTCTCGTAGCGCAGCACGTCGCGACGCAGGTAAGTGTTCCACAGCTTGTGGCCGTCGCTTGCGCGTAGACAGAAGATCGAGCCGGCATACGTCGAGACGAAGAGGCGGTTGCGAAAGATCGACGGGCTCGAGTTGATCCGGCCGCCGGTGTTGTAGGCCCACTTGACGTTCCCCGTCCGAACGTAGACCGCGAACACCCGTCCGTCCGTCGCGCCGAAGTACGCGACGCGGCCGATCGCCACCGGAGACGACTCGATCTTCGCGTTCACGTGCAGACGCCAGAGGACGTGGCCGTTGTAGCGGTTGTACGCCGTCAGGCTGCCGTCGTGCGAGCTGACCAGCAGCCTGGGGCCGGCGATCGCAGGCGTCGACGGCTTCTTGCCTCCGCGCCGCTCCCACAGCTTGTGCCCGTTGTGCGAATCCAGCGCGACGGTGCGGCCGCCGAAGGTGTTCACGTAGAGGATGCCGCCGCAGTAGCTCGGCGGGTACTCGATGTAGCTGCGCAGCCCGACCACCCAGAAGTGCCGCAGCGGCAGGCCGATGTCGATGCCGGGGCGAGAGAGCGTGCGCTCGGAGTTGCCGCCGAACGTGTTCCAGCACTGCTTGTCGTCGACGAGGTGGTAGCGCCCTTTGCGCTTCGGCTGGATCGGCGCGGTCGCGTCGGACGCGATCGAAGCCGAGACGCCGTTCAGCTTCGTGTCGAGCTTGCCGCCCGGACGCTCGCGCGACTTGAGCAGGTAGGCCGCGGCCGCGCCGACCGCGAGCAGCACAACGAGGAGAACGATGAGAAGGATCCGACGGCGCACCCGGCGGAACTAGTCTGCCAGTGGAGCCCGATGCTGCAGCTGGACAGCCGCGGCTGCGGGCGCACCGTCTCGTGCCGGCTCGTCACGCTCCGGTTTCGGCTGAAGCACACGCTCTCGTGGCATCGCCACGAGCGCCCAGCCCGCGACCGCCATGACTCCCCAGACGAGTGGATCCTCGAAGAAGCCCGAGTAGAACAGCGAGTGCACGAAGAGCGTCAGAAAGACGGCTGCGGCAGCCATGCCGAGCGCGCGATCCCGTCGGCTGAGCAGGAAGAGCAGGCGTGACGCTCCGGCGAGCAGTGCCGCGTACACGAGCAATCCGAGGACACCGAGCTCCGCTGCAACCGTGAGCGGCGTCGTATGCGACCGGTCGCGGTTCGCGGAGAGCTGCGTCTTCGCTTCGTCCTTGCTCGCCTGCGGCTGGCCGCCGATGCCGACGCCGACGACCGGGTGATTCGTGAAGACGACCCAGGCGACACGCGCGAGCCGCGTGCGACCGCTCGTCGCCTGGCGCGCAGAGTCGCTCACCGCAGTCGCCGCGACGAACGCTCCTCCGGCGAGCACGCAGGCCGCGGCGCCGACGATCAGCACTCGTCGCAGCTTGGGGCCGCCGAGGAAATACGACACGGCGACGCCGACGGCGAAGAGCGCGACGAAGCTCGACTGCGAGTACGAGAACAGCAGTCCCGCCCAGAGGAACGCGATCAAGGCCGCTCCCCACCAGAAGCCGATCCGTCCAAGCCAAACCGCGACGAGCAGAACGGCGATCGCAATCACGACGTGGCGTCCGAAGATGCTCGGATCCTTGAACAGCGACGTGACGCGGAAGTAGGTGGTGTACGCGTTGGCGCGCGCGACGTCACCCGCGAGCAGGTGGCCGTGGGTCAGGCGCTGGAAGAGTGCAACCGCGGAGAAGAGCGCCGCGAGCGCGACGAGCGTCACGGCGAGAGCGCGGGGGTGCCACGAGCGGAACGGCGAGGCGCGGACCGCCACCACCAGGGCCGAGAAGGGGAAGAGGAAGAAGAGCAGCTCGACGCTGCCCTGCCGCACGTCACGGGTCCAGAGCAGCGAGAGGCCCGCGAGCAGCACGAAGGCCGCCGCCGGAACCGCGAGCAGCGGCGGCAAGGGCGGCATCGCTTCGCGACGGACGACGCGCACCGTCAGCGCGAGCACCGCTGCTGCGAGCACGACGTAGAGCGGAACGAGCAGATACGCCTTCTGCGATCCGATCGACACCGAGATGCGGAAGGGCGCCGCCACGAGCAAGGCGACCGGCACGGCCGCCGGGTACCGAACGAGCGCGGCAGCGCCTGCGCCGATCACGAGGACTGCGACGACGAGCGCAGCGGCGTGCGTCACGGGACTGACGAGGAGCTTCAGGTCCCGCCCCGGAATGAGGGCCGCAGCTAGCGCCGCCTCGCCCGCGGTCGTGAGGGCGAGACCCGCCAGGAGCTGGGCGCGCGTGCGCGAAAGGAGCATCACCGCCGCTCCCAGCCCACCGATTACCGCAGACAGCTGAGCCAGGTCGCCATGGGGCATGAGAGACAAAGACTACGGAGGTCGTGATAGGAAGGGCCGCGTGATCGGAGCCTGGAAGCGCGTGCTGGTGCTCGCCCCTCACACCGACGACGGTGAATTCGGCGCCGGCGGGACGATGGCGCGGCTCGTCGAGGAGGGTGCGGACGTCCGGTACGTCGCCTTCTCGATCGCCACGCGGTCGCTGCCTGAGGGCTTTCCTCCGGACACCCTCGCCCGGGAGGTGCGGGACGCGACGGCCGAGCTCGGGATCGCCCCCGAGAGCCTGACCGTCCACGACTTCGACGTCAGGACCTTCCCGGAGCACCGCCAGGACATTCTGGAGCTCCTGGTCGCTCTCTGGGAGGACTGGCGGCCCGACGCCGTCTTCCAGCCGAGCCTCCACGACATCCACCAGGACCACCAGGTGATCGCCGCCGAGGGCCTGCGGGCCTTCAAGCGGACGACGATCCTGGGCTACGAGATCCCCTGGAACAACTTCGATTTCGCCTATCAGGCGTACTTTGCGCTCGAGGAGCCCCATATCGACCGTAAGGTCGCCGCCCTGGCGAAGTACGCTTCCCAGCAGCACAGGCGCTACAGCGATCCCGAATACATCCGGAACGTCGCCCGAACGCACGGAATCAACGTCAATCGTGAGTATGCGGAGGTTTTCGAGGTCTACCGGGTGGTCACCTGAAATCCGGGCGTCCGTCTGGCAGCCCCGCTTGAATCCGTCCGTCATTCCGACCACAACCGAAGGAGTCCAATGCCTCTGACCCAGACGCAACTCGCCAGTGAGGTCGCAGAACGCGCCGACCTCAGCAAGGCCGACGCGAAAGCAGCGCTTGCCGCCCTCGAGGAGATCGTGCTCGAGGAGCTCGGCAACGCCGAGAAGGTTCGCATCGGCGGCGTCGTCCAGCTCGTGGTCCGCGTGAAGGAAGCAACCAAGCCTCGCCAGGGCCGCAATCCTGCGACCGGCGAAGAGATCACGATCTCGGCGAAGCCCGCCTCCGTCGCGCTCAAGGCGCGGCCGCTGGCGAAGGCGAAGGCCGCGCTGCCGTCAGTGCAGAAGGCGCGCAAGCGCCTCGCCTCCTAAGGCGTCGTTTGTGAGGCCTCGGCTGCGAGCGATCGCGCCGGGGCCTCATGCTCTGCGAACAGCTCCACCACGTTGCGCTCGGGATCGAGCAGGAAGAGCGTCGTGTGGCCGGAGCCGTCGTTCCGGGTGACGGGCTCGACGATCTCGATGCCCTGCGCGCGCAGTGACGCCTCTTCATGCCCGAGTGCGTCGAGCGGGACGCGGAAGGCGAGCTGTGTGCCTGCTCCCGCGCCTGCGTCGCCGTCGTAGGGCCGGTCGCGTGGTCGGAGCGCGAGCACGACCGCGCCGGCGTCGAGCTCGATCCAGTGAGCGTGCTCGGAGACGACGCGCAGACCGAGCACCTCAACGTAGAAGTGACGCATCGGGGCGAGATCGTCCGCGAGCAGGATCGTGTACGCGAGCCTCACGGGCCGTCCGGCGACCAGAGCTCGAGCAGGTTCCCGTCCGGGTCGTAGAAGTAGTACGAGGTCGCGCCCATCCAGTCGAAGCGTGTCGGGCCGTAGACGGCGGTGCCGCTCTCCCGCACGTGTGCGACCGCAGCGTCGAAGCGGTCGCGCGGCACCTCGAACGCGAGATGGACGTTGCCGAACCGCTCTCCCGCAGGGTGCGGCGAGTGCTCTTCGAAGAGGAGTGAGCCCTTGTGCAGCGCGATTCGCTGTGGCTTGCCGCGCTCGCCGGCGAAGAACCAGGCCCACTGGTCGTCGGCTGGGCTCTCGGGATCGAGGCCGACGACGTCGCGATAGAAGCCGGCCGCGCGCGGCACGTCCTCGACGATCAGCACCAGCTCTGCAAGTCCCGTCGTGAACCGACTCATACGCCTGGAAACGTCGCCGGGCCGGCGGCTGTTCCTGCTTAGCGCACGGCGACGTCTGCGACGGCGTCGTCGATCGCCTGCAGCGTTGCCTCGTCGAGCTCGATCCCCGAAGCGGCCGCGTTCTCCTCGACCTGCTCCGGTCGCGACGCGCCGGCGATTGCCGACGCGACGTTGTCTTCACGCAGGACCCACGCGAGCGCGAGCTGGGCCATCGTGATGCCGAGGCCGTCGGCGATCGGCACGAGCCTCTGCACCGCTTCGAGCACATCGTCGTCGCGGTAGCTGTCCATCGACCAGCCCATCTGGTGCGAGGCCGCGCGCGTGCCGGCGGGCGGCTCCTCACCCGGCTTGTACTTGCCGGTGAGCGCGCCCTGGGCGAGCGGCGACCAGACGATCTGTGAGATGCCGTTCTCCTTGCAGAGCGGGATCACTTCGCGTTCCGGCACTCGGTACAGGATCGAGTACTGCGGTTGCGACGAGACGAACTTCTCGACCGTTGGCACCAGGGCGACAGCTGCCCGGATCTGATCGGCGCTCCATTCGCTGAAGCCGAGGTAGCGCACCTTGCCCTGACGGACGACCTCGGTGAGAGCGGTCATCGTCTCCTCGAGCGGAGTCTCCTCGTCATAGCGATGGCACTGGTAGAGGTCGACGTACTCCGTGCGCAGGCGCCCGAGCGACAGGTCGAGCTGCTTGAAGACCTGCTCGCGCGACAGCCCGCGGTCGCCGTTCATCGGCCAGAAGAGCTTCGTCCCGAGGATGTAGGAATCGCGCGGGCGCTTCGAGAGCACCTCGCCCAGGAACTCTTCGGCGCCGCCCTGCGAGTAGACATTCGCCGTGTCGATGAAGTTGATCCCGACGTCGAACGCCTTGTCGACGCAGGCCCGCGCCTGTTTGTTGGAAACGCCGCCACCGTAGGTCAGCCAGGAACCGAGGCTGATCTCGGAGACGTTCAGGTCGCTCGAGCCGAGACGGCGGTAACGCACAGGGAAGGTCTACCATCCCCACCCGTGCGTACACGTCGCCTGGGAGCAGAAGGGCCCGAGGTCTCAGTTGTCGGCCTCGGTTGCAACAACTTCGGCATGCGCGTGGATCTCGAAGGCACGCGCGCCGTCGTCGACGCGGCACTTGCTGCGGGCGTGACGCTCTTCGACACCGCCGACATCTACGGAAACAAGGGCGGCAGCGAGTCGTTCCTCGGCGAGGCACTCGAGGGCCGGCGCGACGGCGTCGTGCTCGCCACGAAGTTCGGCAGCGACATGGGCGACGGAACCGAGGCGCGTGGTTCGCGCGCGTACATCCGCAAGGCGATCGACGCGTCGCTCGAGCGGCTGCGCACCGACGTCGTCGATCTCTACCAGTACCACACTCCGGACAACGTCACGCCGTTCGAGGAGACGTTCGGCGCGCTCGACGAGCTCGTGCGCGAGGGGAAGGCGCGCTACATCGGCCACTCGAACCTCGACGCCTCGCAGGTGAAGGAGGTCGACGCGCTGTGCCGCGAGAACGGCTTCGTGCGTCCGGTGAGCGCGCAGAACGAGTACTCACTCATGAAACGCGAAGCCGAGGAGGAGCTGTTGCCGACTTGCGAGAGCCTCGGGCTCGGGGTGCTGCCGTACTTTCCGCTCGCGAGCGGATTGCTAACCGGCAAGTACAGGCGCGGCGAACCGCATCCCGAAGGGACGAGGCTGGCCGGACGGGACAACGTGTTCACCGACGAGGCCTTCGACCGTCTGGAAGCGCTGGAGGCGTTCGCCAAAGAACGGGGTCTGACCCTCCTGCAGGTCGCGATCGGCGGACTGCTCGCACGGCCCGTCATCGCCTCGGTGATCGCGGGCGCGACGAAGCCGGAGCAGGTCCAGGCAAACGTCGAGGCGTCGGCATGGGAACCGACGCCGGACGACGTGGCCTCCCTGGACGCGCTCCGATAGACGCGATCCCCGCAGCGGTTGTCGACGCCGGCTGGATCAACGGGCTCGCCGCGATTCGCTCGCTCGGGCGGGCAGGGGTCCGAACGCTGGCGGTCGATCACCGGCCGAGCGCGCTCGGCTTCCGGTCACGCTACGCGGAGCGTTACCTCGTGCCGGATGCGCACGCCGAGCCGGGTCGGTTCATCGCGGCCCTGCGCGCGCTGGGAGAGGTCGTCGTCTTTCCGACGCACGACGAGCAGTTGAACCTGATCTCCCAGCACCTGGGCGACCTGCAGGTGCACGCGCCCTTTCCGGGCTGGGAGCTGCTCGAGCGCGTCCAGAGCAAGCGCGCCCAGCTCGAAGAGGCCGTTGCGGCGGGCGTCGACGTTCCGCGCACCGCGTATCCGGCTTCGCGCGAAGAGGCGCGCGCGGCCGCAGAGGACCTCGGCCTGCCCGTGCTGATCAAGCCGGAGCATCACGTCGGGTTCAAGCAGCGCTTTCGCCGACAGGCCTTTCGTTGCGAGACCAGCGATGAGGTCGCGGACGCGTACGACCGGGCGGCGGAGTTCGCGCCGATGGTGCAGGAGCTCATTCCCGGCGGGGACGACACGCTCTACACGGTCGGCAGTTACCTCGATCGCAATGGTGTTGCGCTCGGTGTCTTCTCTGGCCGCAAGCTGCGTCAGACGCCGCCGGGTATCGGCACGTGTCGGGTCGGTGAGGCGGTGTGGGAGCAGACTGCGGTCGACGCCGCGCTTCGCCTGCTGCGCGGGTTCGGCTACGTCGGCCTCTCTCAGGTGGAATTCAAGCGTGATGCACGCGACGGCAGCTTCAAGCTGATGGAGATCAACCCGCGACTCTGGCAATGGCACGGCCTTGCCGCCGCGTGCGGCATCGACCTGCCCCGGCTCGCGTACGCGGATCTCGTCGGCGACACGCCGTCTCCCGCAACGATGACGCACATGGGCAGGCGCTGGGCGATCACGCTCCTTCCCGGCGAGCGGGCTGCGTTCCAGCGGCCGCCGTACGTCGACGCCGTGTTCGCGCGCGACGATCCGAAGCCCGGGCTCGTGCATCTCGTTCGCGTCGTGCGGAGTGCGGTGCGGTGATTCCGGATCTTGTGCAGCGCCGCGCGCGCTGGGTGCTCGACTCGATCGGCGCCGTCGAGGTCGGCTTCGGCGACGACCTTCCGTATCGCGCCGAGGCGTGGGAGCAGGTCGAGCGCGGCGAGCAGCCCGTCGGCGACGAGCTTGCGGAATGCTTCTTCCATCTCGCCCGGGTCGAAGAGAGGACAGGTCCTCGCGACGAGCACGGACGCTTTCGCGCCGAGTGGTCGTGCCTCGATCCGCTCGATCCGCCGCTCGAACGATTGCGGCGCCGCCTCGGCGTTGTTGCGGAGAGCGGTCCTCGTTTCACGATTGCACTCACGCACGACGTCGACACGCCCTGGCGCTGGACGCGCATCGGCCTGCGCGGCGCGGCGGCGCGCTTGAAGGGAAACGTGCTGCATGTGCGCCTCGGCCCGGCGGTGCGCGAAGCAACAGGTCTCGCGACGGCGCCGCTGCATCGCGTTCGCGGCACCGATCCGAACTGGCGCTTCGAGCAGATCGTCGCGGAGGAGCGTCGCCATGGAGCGAGCGGCTCGAGCTTCTACGTGATCGCCAGCCATCACGATCCGCATGACGGTGCAGCGCCCGACGACTACGGCCGCCTGCGCGCACGGCTCGTCGAAACGATCCTCGAAACGGGCGCCGAGGTCGGGCTCCACGGCAGCTACACGGCGGCGGTCGATCCGGTTCGGCTCGCCGCGGAGAAGCAGAAGCTCGAAGCGCTCGCCGGCCCAGTCGCCGGTCATCGCTACCACTACCTTCGCGTCGATCCGCACCGCAATCTCGCGCCGCTCGCCGAGTCCGGGCTTCGCTACGACACGACGCTCGGCTTCCCGGACGCCGTGGGCTTTCGCGCCGGGATCGCGCGCCCTTTCAGGCCCTGGGACTTCGAGCGTGACGCGCCGCTCGACCTCCTGGAGATTCCGCTTGCGGCGATGGACGCGACGCTCGCCGAGGAGCGCTACCTCGGCCTCTCGGCCAAGCGCGCGGAGCCGCAGCTCATGCGCCTGCTCGACTGGGCCGCGGAGCACGGCGGCGCGTTCGCGGTGCTCTGGCATCCGGACCGCTTCGACCCCGCCACTTCGGGCGGGTGGGACAAGCTCTACTCGCGGCTGCTGTCTGCGGTGAAAGAACGAGGCGGCAGGTGCGTTCCCGCTGCCGAGCTCGCGTCGTCCCACTCGACCTGATCGAAGTAGCGCAACGCACGCCGCGTCGGACGCACGTTGGCGCTGAGCTGAGCGAGCTCCTCGCGCGAGATCTCCTGCAGCGCGTGCTTGATCCCGAGATACGGGAGGTTCAGATCTTCCTGGTACACGATCGTCGAGATGCGCGGGTTGATCTCGATCACGTGGTCGCCGACGAGCTGGATGTTGAAGAAGTGGTCGATCCCGAGCTCCGCGACGATGCGCTGCGCGACTTCCATCAGCCAGTGGTCCTGGAGCGTCTCGAAGTACATCGCCAGCCCGGCGCGCATCGACTCGCGGGTCTTCGCGTGGCCGAGCAGGACCTGCCCGGAGCGCGCGATCCCGTCGACTGTTCGCTCCTTGCCCTGCGCCAGCTCCATCACGAGCAGATCCGGGCCGCCCTCTTCGGGGAGAAGCTCGGTGACGTCCTTCAGGCGCATCGCCAGGTTGCCGGGACGCTCCTCGAGCAGCTGTCGCGCCCGATCAACCGTCGCGTCGAGGACGCGGAAGCCGCGCGAGCCCGAGCTGAACACCGGCTTGAAGCAGACGGCCCGGTCCGGGTAGCCGAGCTCTTCGGCTGCGAGTCCGAGCGCGCGGGCGCCGCTCACCCGTCGCCACGCAGGTGCGCGCAGCCCGATCCGCTCGAGCAGCGCGTACGTCTGCGCCTTGTCGTTCGCGGTTCGGATCGCCTCCGGCGGCGACACGAGGACGGTCGTGCCGATGAAGCGTTCGCGGGCGTCGGCGAGCGCCTGCAGATCGTGTGTCGACTGTGGCAGGACCGCGTCGATGTTCTCGCGGCGGACGATGTCGAGCACCGTGTCGGCGAAAGCGGGGTCGTTGCCGCGCGGCACGACGTAGAACCGGTCGCAGAAGTGGCGCCCGATCGCGTGCGGCGACATGTCGGTGCCGACGACGCGCACGCCACGCTCGCCGTTCTGGCGGAGCGCGCGGAGCAGGGCCGCGGTGCCGGGAGCCCCGGTCGCGGTGACGAGGACGGAGATGTCGCGCATCGAAGCGGCGATGCTACTGAGCGTCGATGCCCTTGTGGACCAGGTGCACGAGCGAGTCGGCGTCGAGCTCGAGCCCGAGCGAGGTCGCGAGGGCGGCCCCGTTGGCCACGACGTTGATGAAAGCGACGATGTGCTCGAGGCTCACGTCTGATCGGAACGTCCCCTCCGTGTGCAGGGTGCGGAACCACTCCTTGGCACGCAGCTGCATCTCCGGCCCGCCTCGCTCCTGGAACGCCTCCATCAGCTCGGGATTCCCGCGGAGCCGGCGCGTCACCTCCATGTAGACGGCCAGCCAGTCGGGGCTCTCCGTGGTCAGGTGCCGGATGGTCGCGTCAAGCCCCTGCTCGATCATCATCGTCAGGAGCTCGTGCTGGTCTCTCGCGGCGAGCTCGAAGAAGAGCGACCACTTGTCCGGGTAGTAATTGAAGATCGCGCCGCGGGAGAGGCCGATCTCCTCCTCGAGCAGCGCGACTGTCGCGCCTTCGTAGCCATGCCGGGCGAACGCCCTACGCGCGCCCTCCAGGATCTCCTCCCGGCGGGCCTGCAGGTGCTCTTCGGAGACCTTGGGCATCGCCCTCACTTTACAAAACCGTACGTACGTCTTATATTATTGGCTGTGAGCATCCTCCGAAACCCCAGCCTCGCCTCGGTGCTCGTGGCCGAGCTCGTCTCGCTCACGGGCACGGCGATGACCTACGTGGCCCTGCCCTGGTTCGTCCTGATCACGACGGGCTCGACCGCGAAGATGGGCTGGGTCCTGGCAGCCGAGCTCCTCCCGATCGGGCTGCTCGGGATTCCGGCCGGAACGTTGATCGCGCGCCTCGGCGCGAAGCGGACGATGAACCTCGCGGATGCCGCGCGGGCGCCGCTGATGGCGGCCGTGCCCGTGCTGCACTGGACCGGGCACCTCTCGTTCCCGCTGCTGCTCGCGTTCACCTTCCTGATCGGCTGCTTCGCCGCGCCGTACTACGCGTCGTCGCGGTTGATCCTGCCCGAGGTCGTCGGCGACGACGAACAGCTCGTCGCGCAGGGCTCGGCGTTCGTCCAGGCCGCGACGCAGTTGACGCAGCTCGGCGGACCGATTCTCGGCGGCCTATTGATCGCGTGGATCAGCGCGCCCGCGGTGCTGGTCATCGACGCGGCGACCTACGCCTTTTCCTTCCTCGTGATCGCGACCTTCGTGCGCGCGGGCAAGCCTGTTGCGCCCGACGAGTCGTCCCGCGGCGTCTTCGCCGGGCTTCGCTACGTGCTGCGTGACCGTGTGCTGCGACCGATGCTCGCGGCTGCGGCCGTCATCAACTTCGTCGCTCAGGCGCTGTTCGGTGCGATTCCCGTTTTGGTCCTGCGCCGCTACGACGCCGATCCGAAGATCCTCGGCTTCTGCTTCGCGGCATTCGGTGGCGGCGCGCTCCTGGGCAGCCTCGTGGCGGCTCAGGTGGTGCGCAAGGTGCCGCTGCTGAAGCTCGCGGGGCTCGCCATCCTCGGCATGGCGCTGCCGCTCTGGTTCCTCGCGATCGCGATGCCGTGGCCGGCGGTCATCTTCGTCCTCGGCGCGTTCGGCTTCTGCGCGCCGCTCGTCAACGCACCGGTGCTCGCGATTCTCACCACGCGCCCGCCGGCGGCTTTGCGCCCGAAGGTGATGACCGCGGTCATGACGATCTCGGTGATCATCGGTCCGCTCGGCTTTCTCGCCGTCGGCCAGTCGCTGCAGTACGTGGGCATCACGACCGTCTTCCTCGTCAGTGCCGCGGCGTTCACCGCAGGCGCGCTGGCGTTCTCGGCTGCTGCGCTACGAGGAGAGGCTGACGGGGAAGAGGAACCGGACGCGGTTCCATCTCGCGATCGCGCAACCGTCCTTCCGGCTGAAGCCCGCACGGACTAGGTTGCCGCGCAGGACGGCCGGTGACGAGCGCCGTCTGGGGCCCGCCGTAGATCTGCGCGCAGGCCGAGCCTTTGGGCGTCGGCGCGAACGGCGTCCTCAGGCGGAGGAGGCTCCGGCACGCAGTGGCGCGGTGCGGCAGCGTGCCGCCGGCGGGAGCGCAGCGAAGCGTGTACTCGTGCTTCCCCGGCTTGTCCGCGCCGTTCGGCCAGACCGTGATGTGCAGCGAGGTCGAGGCCACGAGAACCGCTGCGAGCAGGCTCATCGCCCCAGGATAGGCAAGAGGCGACGCAGCCGCCTGCGCTCGGCCGGCAGGTAGAAGCCCAGCGCGAGCAGCACGAGCGGGAAGGCCGCCGTGAGCAGGAGTGCCACCGGTAGCGGCACGTCGAGCAGCTTGCCGATCAGCGTGAGCCCGACGGCGGCAAACGCAGCAGTCGCGACGCGGCGCCACTGGTACGGGACGGGGAAAACCCGGTGTGCGCGCCAGGCCATCGCGACGAACAGCAGCGTGTACGCGACGACGGTGGCGATCGCCGCGCCCATGCGCCCGTACGTCGGGATCAGCGCCAGGTTCAGTGTCAGGTTCACGACCGCGGCAGCACCGGTGACGAGCCAGTTCGAGCGCGTCTGGCGCGACCGCCCGGTGCCGATCTGCACCACGACGTACGCACCGAATGCCGCCACGCCGAACGCGAGCGGCGCGACGACGTTCTGCGCCGGATAGAACGGCTTCGTCGTCACGAGGCGCACGATCCACGGCGCGAGCAGTCCGAGCGCGAGGGCGAGCCAGCAGCAGACGTAGACGACGTAGGTGAGCACGAAGCTGTACGTGTGCTGCGCCTCGCGGTCGTCTTCGATCGAGTAGGCGAACGCGGGCCAGGCCATCCGGAAGGCCGTCAAGAGCAGCACGATCGCCGAGGCGATGCGGACGCCGATCGAGTAGAGCCCGACCTCGTGTGCGTCGGAGAGCTTGATCAGGAAGAAGCGGTCGCTGAAGTTGGTGAGCCAGAGCGCAACCGCGGATGGGACGAGCGGGAGGCCGAAGCGATTCATGGCGCGGTACAGCGAGCGGTCGAACTGTAAGCCGAGCGCGTGGCGGCTGTACAGCAGCAGCGCGGCGTAGACGATCAGCGTGCCGGTGAAGTTCCCGACGAGCACGCCGAGCGGTCCCTTGTCGAAGACGACGACGAGCAGGATCGTCCCGGCAATGGTGATCGCGACGTTGGCGAGTGTCGCCACCACGTACGCGGAAGAGCGCTGCTCGACGCGGAAGAGCGACGTCATCTGTTCGTAGTTGAGCGCGGCCCAGAGACCGACGAACGCCGCGATCACGAGGGTGCCGTGGCCGTGCGTGCCGAAGAGGAGCCACGAGATCTGCGACGAGAGCGCGATCCCGGCGACCGAGACGATCGTCGACGCGGCCATGACGTACCAGAAGGCGGTGCGGACGACGAGGTGTCGCCGTTCGGGCTCGGCCGAGTCGAAGTAGAAGCGGAAGAACGCGCTCTTCATCGCCTGCGCGACGAGCGCGGTCAAAACGGCCGAGAGCGCGACGAGCGTCTCGATCAGCCCGTAGTCGCTTGGCGAGAGGTAGCGCGTGTAGAGCGGCAGCAGCAGGACGCCGAGCACACGAGCGACGATGCTGCCGAGCCCGTAGACAGCGGAGTGGCGCAGCAGCTCCTTGATGCGCTCGAACACGGTCAGAGTATGGACAGGTCCGAGGGACAGTCCCTGGCACGTGTCTGATTGCGGCGTGTGCGAGGGACTGTCCCTGGGTCGTGGCCGTTCGGGACCAGTCCGGTGCCAGGCACGTGACGGGTCCCCAGGCCGGTCCGAGGGACTGTCCCTGGGACAGGTCTCAGAGGATCGCGTCGTAGATCTCGATGAAGCGGTCGGCGACCTTGTCGAGGTCGTGGACTCGCTCGACGTACGCGCGGCCCTCCTCGCCGAGCCGCTTGCGCAACTCGAACGAGTCGACGAGCGGCCGCAGCTTTTCCACGAGATCGTCGGTCGTCGCCGACACGATCGGCACCTTCACACCGAACGCCTCCTCGGTCTGCGCGACCGCCTCGGCGTCGAGGTGCGTCACCACGGGCTTGCCGTACGCCATCGACTCGATCGCGAACACGCCGTGCCACAGATAGTGCATCTGGTCGACGACGATGTCGGCCTGCTTGAAGCGCTCGACCGCTTGGTCGTGCGGAACGCCGTGCACGACGTCCAGGTCGACCGGCAGCTGCTTGCACGCCTCGACCACGTAGCTCGTCCCCTTCTTCTCCAGATTCGACGGGGCATGGACGACGAGCGGACGCTCCCGCGAGACGGCCGGCACGGGCTCGTAGTCGCGCAGGTCGAGACCCGGCGGAATCACCGCGGTCGCATCCGGCACCCAGCGAGTCGCGGCGTACGAGCCGACGATCCACGCGTCGAACTTCTTGCGGTACTCGAGCTGCTCGAGCGACTTGCCGCGGATGTCGTCGCCGAGGAAGTGCATCACCGACTTCTTGCGTGTTGCGCGAAGAATCGGCACGTTCAACGACTTCGGCACGAGCGTCTTGCCGAAGTAGAAGTGGAAGATGTCGGTCTGCGGCAGGTAGCGCGCGAGCGCCCGCCACTGCACTGCTTGCTGGCGCAGGAGTCCCTGCCGCGGCAGGTCGAGGTTGATGTCGTACTCGTCGGGACGCCACTTCTGCGGCCAGAAGACGAGCAGCCTGGCGTCGACGCCTCTGCGCCGGAGGGCGTTCACGTGGGCCCAGCCGGTGCCCGCGAGATTGATGGGGAGGTGGAGGACCCGGGCGTCGATGGGGACAACGATACGATCCGCGGCCGTGTCCGCCGGGCTCAAACGACGCCTCTACCGCATCGCTCGCAACGTTCGCCAACCCGGACCTGCATTCGAGCGGCGGCGCATTCGCGACGAGGTCGCACGCTTTCTCGGCGGCCGCGCAGTGCTTGCCGGCTACGAGCGCGAGGTGCGCGCCAGCGGCCTGATGGACCACCTGCTCGAGAAGGGACGCGAGCATCACGAAGCCGTGGTCGCTGCGGGAGCCGGACATTCGCTCGGCGCCATCGGCTACACCGAGGGCGTCTATCTCTACGCCATGCTCCGCGCCGTCAAGCCCGAGGTCGTGGTCGAGACGGGCGTGGCGAACGGCTTCTCCACCGCCTTCTCGCTGCTCGCGCTGCAAGCGAATGGAACGGGCCATTTGCATTCGATCGACCTGCCGCGCGAGGTGGGCCGCGAGTACGAGCCGGGAACGTTCTTCGAAGGCGAGGGCCGCGCCGGGATTCCGTCCGGATCCGAGCCGGGCTGGCTGATCCCCCAGGACTTGAAGGAGCGCTGGACGCTGATCCTCGGCCGCAGCCAGGAGGAGCTGCCACCGCTGCTCGGGCGACTGGGGTCCGTGGACGTCTTCATGCACGACAGCGAGCACTCGTTCGACTGCATGTGGTTCGAGTTCAATGCGGCCTGGCCCTCGCTGCGACCGGGCGGCGTGCTGGTCTCCGACGATGTGAACTCGACGGAGGCGTTCGCCCGCTTCGCCTCCCAGGAAGGCCGGAAGCCGGTCCGCCTCGCGCGCGGAATGGCCCTGCTCGAGAAGTGACTTGACAAGTTAGTGAGTAATAGCTAACAATACGCCGATGGCAGTCGCAGAGCGAAGAAGCGCCGAGGAACGGCGAGAGCAGATCCTCGAGGCCGCCCTGGTCGAGTTCGCAGCGCGCGGGCTCGAAGGCGGCTCGACGGACTCGATCGCGAAGGCGGTCGGCATCTCCCAGCCCTACGTCTTTCGCCTCTTCGGCACCAAGAAGGAGCTCTTCATCGCGACCATCGAGCGCTGCATGAGCGGAACGCTCGAAATGTTTCGCACTGCCTCGGCCGGCCTGAAAGGTGAGGAGGCCCTGAAGGCGATCGGCGAGGCCTACGTCGAGCGTCTGAACACGGACCCGACCTATCTCCACTCGCAGATGCAGGCCTACGCCGCCTCGAACGACCCGCAGATTCGCGAGGTCGTGCGGAAGGGCTACGGCGAGCTCGTCGCGTACGTCGAGCGCACCTCCGGGCTGGCGCCGGACCGCGTCTCGCACTTCTTCGCGAAAGGAATGCTTCTCAATGTCGTGGCGTCGATGGACTTGCTCGGCGCCGACGAAGGCTGGGCGCAGCGCCTGATCGAGGGCTGCCACAAGGACGTCTAGGCGAGTTTTTTTCGGAACGAAGTAAGTGACCACTCACAAGCAATTGACGACCCGAAGGAGGAATCCATGAGTGCCAAGACTCGAACGATGTGGACTTTCGCAATCACCTCGGTGGCGGTGTTCATGGCCACCCTCGACAACCTCGTCGTCACGACCGCGCTGCCCGTGATCCGCAAGGACCTGCACGCGAGCATCGAGAGCCTCGAGTGGACGGTCAACGCCTACACGCTGACGTTCGCCGTTCTGCTCCTGACCGGCGCGGCGCTCGGCGACCGTTTCGGACGGCGGCGCATGCTCGCGATCGGCCTCGGCATCTTCACGATCTCGTCCGCGGCAGCCGCGCTCGCGCCGAGCGCCCATGCGCTGATCGCAGCACGTGCTGCGCAAGGCGTCGGCGGAGCGATCATCACGCCGCTGACGCTGACGATCCTGAGCGCCGGCGTCCCGGCGAATCGTCGCGGCGCCTTCATCGGTGCGTGGAGCGGCATCGCCGGGCTCGCGGTCGCGCTCGGCCCGCTCGTCGGCGGCGCTGTCGTCAGCGGCATCTCCTGGCACTGGATCTTCTGGTTGAACGTCCCGATCGGCATCGTGCTGATCCCGCTCGCGCTCCTGCGCCTCAAGGAAACGCATGGGGCCGCCGGCAAGCTCGACCTGCCCGGCCTCGCGCTCGCGAGCGTCGGTCTCACCGGCATCGTCTGGGGGCTCGTGCGCGGGCATGGCCAGGGCTGGACGTCCACCGAGATCGTCACCGCACTGACGGCAGGCGTGATCGTCCTCGCGCTCTTCGTCGTCTGGGAGCTTCGGGCCGCGGAGCCGATGCTGCCCATGCGCTTCTTCCGCAATCGAGTGTTCGCGCTCGCGAACGTCGCGTCACTGCTGATGTTCTTCGGGATGTTCGGCTCGATCTTCCTGCTCTCGCAGTTCTTCCAGACCGTGCAGGGCTACTCGCCGCTCGGATCGGGGTTGCGGATCCTGCCGTGGACGATCATGCCGATGTTCGTCGCGCCGATCGCAGGCGCGCTGTCCGACAGGATCGGCGGCGCGCGCCTGATGGGCATCGGCCTGACGTTGCAGGCCGGCGGGCTCGGTTCGCTCGCTGCGATCTCGACGCCGTCCACTCCGTACTGGGAGCTGGTGGCGCCGTTCATGGTGTCAGGCATCGGGATGGCGATGTTCTGGGCTCCGGTCGCGAACGTCGTGCTCGCAGCCGTCCGGCCCCACGAGGAGGGCCAGGCCTCGGGTGCGCAGAACGCGATTCGCGAGCTCGGCGGCGTGTTCGGAGTCGCCGTGCTGGCGTCGGTGTGGTCGCACTACGGGAGCTACTCGAGCGGTCAGGCCTTCGTCGACGGGATGCTGCCCGCGCTGTGGATCGGCGCCGCGGTCGTCTTCCTCGGCGCTGTCGCCGCGTTCATGATCCCGAGCCTGAAGAAGGCAGGCGCAAAGGCTCCGGAGTCAGCGGCGTACGCGGAGCCCGCGTAGCAAGCTGCTCGACGACGCGGTGGTTCCGCTGGATCAGCTTCGCGGCGTAGAGACGATCGTCTGCCTTGCGAAACAGCTCCACCGGGCCTGCCGCGTCGTCGGGGAAGGCTGCCCAGCCGAAGCTGACGTGGAGGTCGAGCTCCTCGAGCCCTGCGCGTAGCCGGGCGCACGTGTCGGCTCCCTGCTGCACGCCTGCGTTCGTGACGACGGCGAACTCGTCGCCGCCGACGCGCGCGACCTCATCGACCGGATCCGTTCCCGCCAGTAACGCGTCCGCCAGCCGGCGGAGCTCCTTGTTGCCGGTCGTGTGCCCGTGCGTGTCGTTGATCTCCTTGAGATCGTCCATGTCGCCGAGCAGCAGCAGGAAGCGCTCGCCTTCGTGGCAACGCTCCGCCAGCGTGTCATCGAAGACACGTGCGTTCAGCAGGCCGGTCAGGAAGTCGCGGTCGGCGAGCTCGCGCAGCTGGCCGAGATGACGGCGATGCTGGCTCGCGAACCAGCCGACGAGTGCGCCGCACGCGCTGTAGGTCACGAGCCGGATCGCGGTGGCGAGGGTCATGACGTCGCCGGTCGGAACCCGCGGCGTCGCCGCGATTGCGAGGGTGTACAGGGCGGTCGCGAGGAAGCCGCCGAGCAGGCCGAAGCGCGCTCCGCCCGCCAGTGCGAGCAGCGCGACCGGGATGTAGAAGAAATGGCCCAGGCCGAGACCGGGCTTCTCGAAGAGGACGAACGACGTGAACACGACCGCGTAGAGCCCGATGGAAAGCAGGATCAGCAGACGCCGCTGGAGCCACACCGTAGACACCCCTCCAGCTTCGTCCCTCGAGCAGTGGCCCGCGTCCCTCGAACGAGTGATCGCCAGGGCACTATCCTCTGTCGCGATGACCGATACCGAGGCGTTCGAGAGCGCCCGAGTCTCCCATGCGGATCTTCCGGCGCCCGATGTGTCGGTGGTCGTGACCGTCTACAACGAAGCAGGGTCCCTCGAGGAGCTCTATCGGCGAGCCGTGGCGGTGCTCGATCCGGGGCCGCGCACGTTCGAGCTGATCTTCGTCGACGACGGCTCGACGGACGGCACGTTCGCGGCGCTCGAGCGTCTGCACGCCGGCGACCCGCGCGTTCGCGCCGTGCGCTTCAAGCGCAACTTCGGCCAGCATCCCGCGATGCACGCCGGGCTGGCGCGTGCGCGTGGCGACGTCGTCGTGACGATGGACGGTGACCTTCAGAACGAGCCGGAGGACATTCCGCGACTGGTCGAGGCAGTCGAGGCGGGCAACGACGTCGCCAGCGGGCGGCGGCGGGCACGCAAAGATCCGGTGGGCCGTTCGGTTCCCTCACGTGTGATCAACGGCATGCTGCGCCGCTTCACGGGCGCCCCCATCTCGGACTTCGGCTGCGCGTTCAACGCCTACAAGCGCGATGCGGTCGAGCCGATGCTCGGCTCGATCGGCAAACAGAAGTTCACGAAGGCGCTGATCCTCTCCGGCGGTGCGAGCGTGGTCGAGGTGGACGTCGCGCATGCGCCGCGACGCGACACGTCGCGGTACTCACCGCTTCGCCTCACGCGCATGGCCTTGCACGTCCTTGCCGGTTTCTGGCCGCAGCCGATCCAGTGGATCGGCGTGCTGATTGGAACGGTCTCGTCGTTGCTCGCCCTGGGGCTCGGCTGCTACGGCATCGTCTTCTGGATCGACGAGGCGAACTTCCCCGGCCCGCTCTTCGGCGGCGTCGCGGTCCTGTTCGTGCTCGGCGTGCAGGGCTTCATCCTCGCCCTCGTCGGCGAGTACCTCGGCCGTATCCAACGAGATGTGGAAGGCAGACCTCTTTATCTGATCGATAAAGAGGTCTGAATTGGTACGCCCGCTTCGCGGGTGAACGTGCGTGGGCGGAGCCCACGCACTCTCGATCGTGTTGGTGCTTGGAGCTTGTTCCCTTCCGTGCGGGCACGGGCGCTGGCGCGGCCGCGCCCGCATCAGTTCGCCTCCGTCTAAGCCCGGCTTCGCCAGGTCTTAGTCTCCGGCCTTGATGGTGTTGGTTGTTCTTGCGGTCCGATCGGGTTAATGCGCTGCGGCGATGATTGCTTCCTTCAGTTGATCGTGTAGCGCGCCCTTGGTGAGCAGTGCCACCGCTCCGGCGTCCTTCGCTTCGTCCACGAGCTTCGGCTCGTCGAGACCCGTGACCAGGATCACCTGCGTCTCGGGGCTGCGGACACGCAGACGCCGCGTGCACTCGAGCCCGTCGATCTCCGGCATGCGTACGTCGATCACCGCCACCTCGGCGTGCTCCGAGACCGCCAGCTCGATCGCCGTCCTGCCGTCGAGGGCGGTTCCGATCACGGCGAGCCGGTCGTCGTGGCCGAGCAGCATCGCCACGGCGTCGACGAACAGACGATGATCGTCGACGATCACCACCCGCACAGGTGAGGACTCGAAGTCTCTGGGCATGGTCTGGGCCAGACTCTGGACATCACCTGCCCCGAATCGCATTCGGCTGAAACACGTAGTCTCCCGGCGTGGCCAAGCGCGTCCTCGTAACCGGCGGGGCGGGATTCATCTCGTCCAACTTCATCCATCACCTCCTGGCGAAGACGCCCTACGAGGTGATCTCGCTCGACGCCCTCACCTATGCGGGCAACGTCGACAATCTCAGCGGCGCGATGTCCCACGAGCGGCTCTCGTTCGTGCACGGGGACATCCGCGACGCCGATCTCGTCCGCGAGGTCGTCGCCGACGTGGACGTGATCGTGAACGCGGCGGCCGAGTCCCACGTGGAAAAGTCGATCGAGGAAGGCGCGCGGGAATTCGTGACCACGAACGTCGAAGGGACGCAGATCCTGCTCGACGCGATCCGCGAGGCTCCCGTCGAGCGCTTCATCCTCTTCAGCTCGAGCGAGGTGTACGGAACGGCGGAGTCCGCACCTATGGACGAGGACCATCCGCTCAACCCGCGCAGTCCCTACGCGGCGACGAAGGCGGGTGCGGACCGGCTGGCGTACTCCTACTACGTCACGTACGGATTGCCGGTCACGATCGTGCGGCCGTTCAACAACTACGGCCCCAGGCAGCATCCGGAGAAGGTCATTCCGCGGTTCATCACGCAGGCGCTGCAGGACCGCGAGCTCACGATCCACGGCGACGGTCATGCGAGCCGCGACTGGCTCTACGTCGACGACGACGCGGAGGCGATCGAGGCCGTGATCGCCGCGCCGCTCGAGAACATCGCGGGCGAGGTGCTGAACATCGCGACCGGCATCGACATCTCGGTCACGGACATCGCCGATGCCGTGCTCGAGGCCCTGGGCAAGCCCGCGTCGTTGAAGACGTTCGTCACCGAGCGGCTCGGTCAGGTCGACCGGCACATCGGCTCGACCGAAAAGATGGAGCGCCTCACCGGCTGGAAGGCGCGTACGTCATTCGAGGAAGGTCTCGCGCGCACGATCGCGTGGTACCGCGAGAATGAGGCGTGGTGGCGGGGGATCCTCCAGAGCGAGACCGGGGCAAGCGTCTCCTAGTCCTCGGCGCGGGACCGGCCCAGCTCGGGCTGCTCGCCGCTGCCCGCGCACGTGAGCTCCACGTGATCGCGCTCGACCGGGATCCGTCTGCACCCGGCTTCCGCTATGCCGACCGTCGCGCGATCGTCTCCACCGAGGACGAGTCGGGCATCGAGCGCCTGTCCGGCGCCGAGCGAGTCGACGGATTGATTGCGCCCGGCATCGACTGGCCGGTCGCGATCGCCGCGCGCATCACCGAGCGACTCGGGCTGCCGCATCCACTCTCGCCCGAGACTGCCGCGCTGTCGACCTCGAAGCTGCGGCAGCGCGAGCGGTTCGCCGAGGCGGAAGTGCCTCAGCCCGAGTACGAGATCTGCTCCGGCGCAGAGGAAGCGATCCAAGCCGCGGAGCGGATCGGCTTCCCGTGCGTGATCAAGGCGCCGGATCGGCAGGGACAGCGCGGCCTCACGCTCGTGCGCTCGTCAGACGAGGTCGCGGGGGCGGTGCGGGTCGCCCTCGACGCCTCGCGCACGGCGACGCTGCTCGTGGAAGAACACGTTCCCGGTCGTGAGGTGACGGTCAACGCCTTCTCGTCCGGCGGCCACTTCTATCCGTTGACCGTTACCGACCGACTCACTGCGCCGCTGCCGGCGTTCGGCGTCGCGCTCACCCACGTCTGGCCGAGCGAGCTCGCGCCCGCGGAGATCGGCGCGGTCGTCGAGGCCGCTGCGACCGCCGCGGCAGCTGTCGGCATCACCGAGGGACCGAGCTACACGCAGGTGCTCGCCGGTCCCGACGGCCCGCGCGTCGGCGAGCTCGCAGCACGACTCGGCGGCGGCCACGATGCGGAGCTCTGCCGCGTCGCGCTCGGCGTCGATCTGAACGGCGCAGCGATCTCCGCGGCGCTCGGCGAAGAGGTGCCTGCGAACAGCCTCGCGCCGGTGGCGCGGGTCGGTGGGGCCTGCGTGCGCTTCCTCGTCGCCCCGCCCGGCGAGCTGCGCGAGGTCACGGGGGTCGAGGAGGCATTCGGCCAGGAAGGGATTCGGGGCATCCGCATCTACCGCCGGCCGGGGCACCGTTTCGAGGAGTTCAGGCGCGGTGCGGACCGGGCGGGAGCGATCCTCGCCGTCGGCGACAGCCGGGAGGATGCGCTCGCGCGCGCCGCGAAGGCGGAAAACACGATTCGATTCGAGACCGATGTCGAAGCTCTCGTCTAGTCCCCGCCGCGAGCGGATGCTCGGCTTCCAGCCGCCGGCGATCGGCGAGGAGGAGATCGCCGCGGTCGCCGAGACGCTGCGTTCCGGCTGGCTGACGACCGGGCCGCGCGCGGCCGAGCTCGAACAGCGGATGGCGGAATACCTCGAAGCCGAGCACGTGCTCGCGCTCGCGTCGGGCACGGCAGCGCTGCACCTCGCGCTCGTAGCGCTCGGCGTCGGTCCCGGCGACGAGGTGATCACGACGCCGATCACCTGGCCCGCGACGGCGAACGTGATCGTGCACACGGGAGCAACGCCAGTGTTCGTCGACGTGCTCGACGGCGACCTGAACATCGACCCTGCTCTCGTGGCGGCCGCGGTGACCGAGTGGACGAAGGTGATCCTGCCGGTCGACCTCGCCGGGCAGCCGGCCGATCTCGACCCGCTGCTGGAGCTCGGGATCCCCATCGTCGAGGACGCGGCGCACGCCGCCGAGAGCAGATACCGCGGGCGCAAGATCGGCTCGATCGCCGAGGTGACCTGCTTCTCGCTCTACGCGACGAAGAACATCGCCGCGGGCGAGGGCGGACTGATCTCGACGAACAGCGACGAGATCGCGCAGGCGGTGCTCGACCTCAGGCTGATGCGCCGCGGCGACGGGTCGCTCTACGACATCCCCGTGCCCGGGTACAAGGCGAACCTCTCCGACGTGCTGGCGACGATCGCGCTCTGCCAGCTCGACAAGATCGATAAGCACACGGCGATTCGCAAGCGTCAGTTCGCCGCCTACGACGAAGCGGTTGCCGGGCTCGCCGGCATCACGCCGCTCGCGCGCGACGATCGCGACGTGCATGCGCTGCACCTCTACGTCGTGCGCATCGATCCCGAAGGCGCAGGCGCCACGCGAGACGAGTACCAGCGTGCGCTCGGCGAGGAGAACATCGCCACGTCCATCCACTTCCTGCCGGTGCACAAGCTGACGTACTACCGCGAGCGCTTCCCTGACCAGCCGGCACTGCCGGTCGCAGAACGCGCAGGTGACGAGATCCTGTCGCTGCCGTTGTCGCCCGCGCACTCGGACGACGACATCGCCGATGTGATCGCTGCCCTGCGGCGCGTGCACGAACGCTTCACGGGATGACACGCAAGCGCCTCGTCAGGGTCCTGCTGACGCTGGCGGTGACCGGCGGCTGCCTCGCCTACATCCTCTGGCAGCTCGATGTGCGCAAGACCGCGCACATCCTCGTGCACTCCCAGCTCGGCTGGTTCGCAGGCGCGGTGCTCGTGATGCTCGGAGGCGTTCCGCCGATGGCATTCCGCTGGCAGAAGCTGCTCGAGGCGCGCGGCGTCCACGAGCGGCTCCGCTGGCTCATCCGTTCCTACCTTGTGTCGTACACGGCCGGGCAGGTGCTGCCGACCGCCGTCGGCGGGGACGCCTCGCGGGTCTACGAGAGCTCGCGGCGTCACCCAGGACGCCTCGGTGACCTGACCGCGATCGTGCTGCTCGAGCGCGCGCTCGGGGGTGTCGCGACGCTCGTGCTCGCAGCCGTGGGCTTCGTGCTCGCGGTCGGACGCTACGACGTCGGCGCGTATCTCTGGATCGAGGCGGCGTTCGTGATCGGGACGATCGTGCTCGGCGTCCTGTTCTTCTCCCACCGCGCGCGTGGGCTGCTGCGCTGGTTCGTGCCGCTGCTGCGCCGGCTCCGGCTCGAGCGGCCGCTGCGCGCGCTCTACGAGGGAGTCCACGTCTTTCGCAGGCACGTGCGGCTGATGGCCTGGATCTCGCTGCTGACCCTCGGCGTGCAGGCGGTGCGCGTGCTCGCGATCTGGATGGCGGGCCGCTCGGTCGGCATCGAGCTCTCGCCGCGGCCCTACTACGTGATGGGGCCGCTGCTCTTCCTCGTGATCCTCGTCCCGTTCACGATCAACGGCCTCGCCGTGCGGGAGGCCTTCTTCGTCAGCTTCCTGACGCAGCTCGGAGTCGACAAGGAGTCGGCGCTCGCCTGCGGCTTCCTGTTCTTCGTCGTCACGATCGCGATTGCCCTGCCCGGCGCCGTGATCCTCGGCCTCGAGAATCTCCGCGGGGTGTCGAGGCCGCAGGCCCCCGGGCTCAGATAGCCTCCGCCGCGGCCATGCGCGTACTCATCACCGGCGGCGCCGGCTTCATCGGCTCGCATCTCGCCGACCGGCTTCTCGCCGAGGGACACGAGGTGCGGGCGCTGGACAACCTGGATCCCCAGGTGCATCCGTCCGGCGAGCGCCCCGACTACCTCGACGATGCGGTCGAGCTGCAGGTCGGGGACGTCCGTGACCACGAAGCCGTTCGCACCGCCCTGGACGGGATCGACGCAGTCGTCCACTTCGCCGCCGCCGTCGGCGTCGGGCAGTCGATGTACGAGATCGAGCGCTACACCTCCGTGAACGCGCTGGGGGCTGCGGTCGTGCTCGAAGAGATCGTCGAGCGCCGCGATGCGATCCGGAAGATCCTCGTCGCCTCGTCGATGTCGATCTACGGCGAAGGCCAGTACGGCAATCCGCGCACGGGCGAGACCGGGCTCGCACCGTGGCTGCGGCCCGAGACGCAGCTCGCGGCGCGCGACTGGGAGGTCCTCGGAGACGACGGCGAGCCGCTCGAGCCCGAACCGACGGCCGAGACGAAGCCGCTGCGGCCGACCTCGATCTACGCGATCGGCAAGCGCGACCACGAGGAGATGGTGCTCGCAGTCGGCGCGGCCTACGGCATTCCCGCGGTCGCACTGCGGTTCTTCAACGTCTACGGCGAGCGTCAGGCGCTGTCCAATCCGTACACGGGCGCTGCCGCGATCTTCTCGTCGCGGCTGCTCAACGACCGCGCGCCGCTCATCTTCGAAGACGGCAAGCAGACGCGCGACTTCATCGACGTGCGCGACATCGCCAGGGCCTGCTCGCTGGCGTTGCAGGAAGGCGGAGCAGATGGGCGGACCGTGAACGTCGGCACGGGCAGGCCGACGTCGGTCGTCGAGGTCGCCACGCTGATCGCGCGCGGGCTCGGCAAGGAGATCGAGCCCGAGGTCGTCAGCGAATATCGGGCGGGGGACATCCGCCACTGCTACGCGGACACGAGTCTCGCCGCCGAGCTGCTCGGTTTTCGCGCCGAGATTCCCCTCGAGGCCGGGATGCAGGAGCTGCTCGAGTGGCTCGAGGGGCAAGAGGCGGCGGACTCGGTTGACGCGGCGCGCGAAGCGCTCGTTGCGCGCGGCCTCGCGCGTTAGTGGATCTCAGCGTCTCGATCGTCAACACGGAGAGCCGCGAGCTGCTGCTCGCCTGTCTCGACTCGCTTTCGGCGGCTGCGGCAGAGATCGTCGTGCTCGACAACGCGTCCGAGGACGGGTCGGTCGAGGCCGTGCGCGAGCGTTTTTCGGACGTGCGCGTCATCGCTCAACCATTTAGGGCCGGCTTCGGAGCGAACCACAACACCGTGATCCGCGCGACGACAGGTCGCTACGTCTACATCCTGAACGAGGACACGACCGCGGACGACTGGGCGCTCGAACGGTTGGCCTCGTACCTCGATGCGCATCCTCGTGTCGCCGCCCTCGGCCCTCGCCTCGTCTACCCGAACGGCCGCCTGCAGGACTCGGCGTGGCGCTTTCCGACGCCGCTCGTGAGCGCAGTCGGCCTCGCCACGCTCGGCAGGCGCGGTGTGACGCAGTCGGGTGGATCGGAGCCGCGCGCAGTCGACTGGGTGATGGGCGCCGCCCTCGTCTTGCGGCGGCAGGCGCTCGAGGAGGTCGGTCTCTTCGACGAGGACTTCTTCCTCTACTCGGAGGAGGTCGATCTGCAAGCGCGGCTGCGGCAGGCCGGCTGGGAGGTTCACTACTACCCGGAGGCGACCGTCGTCCACCACGAGTCGCAGTTCAGCGCAGGCATTCCCGAGCGGCGGATCAACGAGATGTGGCGGAGCCGTCATCGCTACTGGCGCAAGCACCACAGCGGCGCCGGGGCGCGGTTCGCCGCTCTCGCGACGGGGGCGCAATACGGGTTGCGGGCAATTGCAGCGCCGCTGACCCGCCGCGATCCGCAGACCGGAGCGCGCATGCGGCTCCATGCGCGCGACGCCTGGCGGGTGACCGGCCCCGGACTTCGTGAGCTCGCCGACGAATGGAACGGCCGTGTGGGCACTGCGCCGCCGCGCTAGCGGCGCCCCGATCCTGCTGCTCGCCCTGCCGCTCCTCGGCGTCGCGCGGCTGCTGCCCGCGTCCGGCGTCGGGCTCTGGCTGCGACTGGTCGCGGCCTCGCTCGTCGTCCTGCTGCCGGGCGCACTCGTCGCGCGTGCCCTGCGGCTCCGCGGCGCGTCGGCAACGGTGGCGTGGGGGCTCGGTGCGCTCGGCCCCGCTCTGCTGCTCGTCTTCGTCATGCACCGCTCGATCCTGCTCGCGCTTCTTGTGCTCGGGATCGTTGCGCTGGTCGCGCTGCCGTTCGCGCTGCGTGTCGTCTCGGGGCCGCCGGCGTGGGACACCGTCACCGTCGCGTTGTTCGGGCTCGTGTTCGGGATCGCGCTCTGGCATGTCGCCGGAGTGATCACCGGCGACGCGCTCTTCCATCTCGGCCGTGTGCAGAAGCTGTACTCATTCGGCCACCTGCGCGTTCGTTCGGTCGACGAGTTCGCGGACGGCGGTCTGCACCCCGGTTACGCGTTTCCGCTCTGGCATGCTTTCCTGGCGCTCGTCGCAAAGGTCGGCGGCGTAACTCCGACGCAGGTGATGGTGCATGAGCCGAGCGCGATCGCTCCGGTCGCGTTCGCAGTCGTCTACGAGGCCGGGCTCGCGCTCTTCCGGTCCGTGTGGCTCGGAGTCGCGGTGCTGGCGGCCTCGGTGTCCGCGGTCGCGCTCGCCGCCGGGCACGGCGGCTCCTTCGCGTTGCTGAGCCAGCCCGGCACGCTCGACCGGCAAGTGCTCGTGCCCGCCGCGCTCACGCTTTTCTTTCTGTTTCTGCGGCATCCGACGCCGGTGCTCGGCCTGTCGCTCGCCGCGATCGGTGTCGAGGTGCTGCTCGTGCACACGAGCACGGCGGTCTTCCTCGGGATCCCGCTGCTCGGATTCGCCGTCGCGCGAGTCGTGCTCGCCCGCACCGACCTGCGCAGCTCGGCCGCCGCGCTGGCGGCGCTGTTCCTACCGGCGGGAGCGGCGCTTGTCTGGCTGCTGCCGCTCGTACGCGAGACCGCGTCGCACTCTCCGTCGCACGTCGAGCTCGCCCGGGCGCTGCGCAAATACGGAGACGAGCTCACTATCAGCTCGTTGCACCACTATGCGCTGCGGCCGGAGGTCGTCTCGCGGGGTGGGGCAGTCGTCGTCGCAGCGCTGGTCCTCGTGCCACTCGCCGCGCTCGCTGCGCGGCAGCGGTGGGCGGCGCTCGTGCTCGGCGGAACCCTCGCGGTGCTCGCGATCGAGCTGATCCCATGGGTCTTTCCCCACTTCGCCGATGCGGTCTCCGTGTCGCAGGCACGGCGGCTCGCAGGCTTCGTGCCGTTTCCTTTCGCGCTCGCCGGCGGCGCCGCGGTCCTCACCGCCCTGACGGGTCCGCTCGTTCTGCCCACCGCGCTCAGCGCCGGCATCGGCTTGCAGCTCGCCTTCCCCGGCGACTTCGGGCCGGGCCTGGAACAGGGAGGCCCTGCGCTCGCGACGTGGATTGCTGCCGGCGGCGGCGTGGTGGCGTTCGTCGTCGGCTTGCTGCTCAAGCGGCGCATTGATGCGCGTGGCGTCCTCGTCGCCATCGCGGTCGTGCTGTTCTGCCTGCCGGTCGCGGTGCACGGCTTCCGGAACTGGTCACCCGCAGCCGCGCACGACTCGCACGCGTTGACGCCGGGGCTGTTGAACGCGCTGCAAACCGAGGTGCCGAAGCGCGCCGTGGTCTTCTCCGATCTGGAGACGAGCTATCGCATCTCCGCCTTGGCGCCTGTGTACGTCGCCGGCGCTCCGCCCGCGCACGTCGCAGACACCAAGGCCAATCGCCCGTACTCGCGGCGGATCTCGATCATCCGCTTCTTCCGGACGGGTGACGTGGCGATCCTGAATCGCTTCCATGCCGGCTGGCTCGTCGTCGACAAGAGCCGCTTCGACGTGAACCCGCCCTGGCGGCTCGTGTACGAGGACGATCGGTATGCGCTCTACCATCGAGCTGGATGAAGGTCCTCCTGGTGACGATGTACTTCCCGCCGGCCGGGGGCGGCGGCGTGCAGCGCCCGCTGAAGTTCGCGACGCATCTGCCGGCGCACGGGATCGAGACGCACGTGCTCGCGCCCGACGATCCGAAGTGGCTGCACTCCGATCCCGCTCCGGTGCCGCCGACGCAGGCCTGGATTCACCGCGCGCGCTATCTCGGCCCACGTGCCCGCAAGCTCGCCGACGAGCTGCACGGGCGCGGGGGGCTCGATCGCCTGTCGCGCCAGGCGCGGTCGTTGTCGCGCCGCGTGCTCGTCCCCGACGAGAACGTCGGCTGGAACCTCACGGCGATTCCCGCAGCCGTGCGTATCGTGCGCTCGGAGGGCATCGACGTCGTGATCACGACCTCGCCGCCGAACTCGGTGCATCTGATCGGCGCAGCCGTGAAGCGCACGACCGGTGTGCGCTGGGTCGCAGATCTGCGTGACTCGATCGCGGCGCATCCTCACCGGCGTGTCGAACGCGCGACCGTGCGTGCGAAGGAGAAGGTGAGCGCGTCGCTCGCGCGGCTCGTCGCGCGGCAGGCCGACGTGATCGTCGCCGCCTCCGAGGCGATTGCCGAGGAAGCGCGCGGGCTCGAGCCTGCGGGGATCGTGACGACGATCCTGAACGGCGCCGACTTCGACGACTTCGCCGGGCTCGAGTACAAACGGGGCGATCGCTTCCGGATCACCCACACGGGCAGCTTCTTCGGCAAGCGCGACCCGCGTCCGTTCCTGACGGCGCTCGCCGAGTCGGGTCTCGACGATGTGGTCGCGCGCTTCGTCGGCGACTTCCGCGTTTCCGACCGCGAGTGGGCCGAACGCCTCGACCTGGGCCCGCTGCTCGAGCTGCATCCGTACGTGCCGCGGCGGGAGTCGCTTGCGCTGCAGCGTGACTCCGACGCGTTGCTGCTCCTGATTCCCGACGCCGGTGGCCGGGGGCAAGGCGTGCTTTCGGGCAAGGTCTTCGAATATCTCGCGGCCGAGCGGCCTATCCTGGCCGCGGTGCCGCCTGATGGAGCCGCCGCCGATCTGATCCGCGACACGGGCGCCGGGATCGTCGTCGCCGCTGACGACGTGCCGGCTCTCACCGCAGCCCTGAAGGAGCTGCACGCCCGCTGGCAGGCCGGCGACCTGAGCGCTGCCCCGCTTTCCGACGACGATCGCGAACGCCTGGGCCGGGGTGCGCGCATCGAGGAGCTCGCCGAGGTGCTGAGGAGCCTCGCCACGTGAAGATCGCCGGCACCCTCTTTCTCGCGACCCTGTTCTGCGTCACGTGGGAGAAGGTGCAGTGGAACGTCGCCGGCGCGGTCGGCCTCGCCGATGTGCTCACCGTGATGTTCCTTGTCGCGTTTGCGCTCGAGTGGGGTCGACCGCGCTTCCCGCGCACGACCGTGACCGTGCTCGGCATCTTCGCCGTGCTGCTCGTCATCTACCTGATCGGCTTCTTCAACATCGAGACGAAGCAGTCGCTCGACCAGTGGAGCAAGGGGATGGTCAAGTTCGTCATCCACTTCCTGTTCCTCGGAGCCGGCGTCGCGTATCTCGCGCGGCGCTCGACGCTCTTCTACTGGAAGGCGCTCGGCGCGCTGACGGCCGGGCTCGTCGTCAACGGCATCTACGGCGTACTACAGCTCCTCGCAGCGCGTGGGGGTACGAACCTGGACCACCTCGTGCTCGCACCGCTGACCGGCGGCGCCAGCTCGATCAACGTCTACGGCGCGATCGGCGGCACCGCGGTCTACCGGCCGAACGCACTGACGGCCGATCCGAACCACCTCGCGGTGATGATCTGCATCCCGTTGCTGACGCTCCTGCCGGTCTACCTACGGCTCGAGCGCGACCACAAGCTGAGGATTCCGCTCGCGGCGGTGCTCGGCTTTCTCTTCCTCGTGATGCTCTCGACGCTTTCGCGCAGCGGCCTGCTCGGCCTCGTCGTGGGCCTGCTCGTGCTCGCGGTGCCCTATCGGCGCCGGCTCGTCTCGCGCGCGCTGATCCTGCCGCTGAGCGGGATCGCGGCGTTACTGCTCGCCGTGGTCTGGAGCCGGCGGCACTACTTCGAGGTGCTGCTGAAGTCGCGGATCCAGACCGGCGGGCGCTCGGAGAACGCGCACTTCGCGGTCTACGACTTCGTGCCGCAGGTGATCCACTCGCACCCGCTCTTCGGGCTCGGCCTGAACACGTTCTCCGTCTACTACGAGTTCGTCACCGGCAAGTCGAACTGGGGGCCGCACTCGTTCTACGTCGCGCTGATCGTCGAGACGGGCCTGGTCGGCGCCGTCGCGTTCCTGCTCTTCCTGCGCTACCTCTTCCTTCGCCTGCGCGCGGCGCGCGAGCTCGGCCGCAGGCTCTCCGCGGAAGGCGCGGCGCTCGCGCGGCGCGTGCGCCCGCTCGCCTGGGGGATGACGGCGGCGCTCGCGGGGACGATGGCGGCCAACTTCTTCTACCTGACGATGCAGTTCTATTACTTCTACGCGTTCGCGGTGCTCGTGCTCGCGTTACCGATCGTCTTCGGTCGCAAAGCGATCAGATGACAGCGTCGCCGCTGCGTCCTGCGTCGGCGATCGTCTGGATCACGACTGCGCTGTTCTTCGCTGCCGTGTTCTTCGTCGCGATTGTCATTCCGATCCACGCTCAGGACGCCTTGACCTTCGGGGAGTGGTCGCGCCTCATCTCGCAGCACTGGCACCTCCACTATCCGTCGGCGACCGGCCAGGAGTACGGGCGCCCGCTGTTCTACGTCCTGCAGGGCTGGCTCTGGGGGCTCTTCGGGTTCGACGAGGCTTCCGGGCGCGTCCTCAGTGCGGTATTCGCCGTGCTGCTGGCGGGAGCGCTCTTCGCGCTTCTGCGCGACCGGCCCTGGGGGCGGCTCGCCGGACTGCTCGCAGTGTTCGCCCTGATCTCGTCACCGGTCTTCGCGATGCAGGCCGCCTCGGGCTTGACCGACATTCCCGTCGCGGCCCTCATCGCGGTCGCGGGGGCATTGCTCTGGGTCCGGCGTCCGAGCGCGGTCTCCGAGATCAGCGTGACACTCGTGTCTGCGCTGGCGATGCTGGCCAAGCCGAGTGCGCTCCTGGCGCTCATCGGTCTGGCGCTCGCGCAGCTCGCGTTCGGCGGCACCTGGCGCTCTCGGCTCCTCTATCGCGTTACGCCTGTCGTCGTCGGCATCGGGCTCGGGCTCCTCTACGACCTCGCGCAAGCCCACTACGTCCACCAGGGCCTGCAGACGTTTCTGCAGGCCGGCGTCAACACCGATTACTACAGCACGCTCGCTGCAGAGGCGCGGCGCTACGCCCTCGCCGACGGCAACTGGCTCGGGGACGGACTGAGAGTTGCAGTCTTCTACGCGTTTGCCTACAGCCTGTTCCGTCTGTTCGGCGCACGCCATCGCCTGGCTGCCGCAATCGGCCTGTCGCTCGCGCTGCTGCTGAGCTGGCTGGGGCCGTGGTTCGCAGCGCGGCACGACCAGCTCACCGTCGGCTCGTTCCACTCTGTCGGAGCTGCGGTCGCCGCGGTTGGCACGGCGGTGTTCCTGGCCTTCGGCCTCGCGTCGTCGCAGGACGTCGGCCCTTCCCGGAACGAGCTTTTGCGGTTCGTCGTCTGGGGCCTCCCGACGTTCGTGGCCTGGGTTGTCTACGGGGCCTACGACTTTCGGTTGCTTGCTCCCGCCTGGCCGCCGCTCATTGCACTCGTCGTCGTGTGCGCACTGCCTGCGGCGGTCACCATTGCGAGTCGCGGACCTGTCCTGCTCGCAGTTCCCGTTGCGTTGTTCGCGATCGTCGTTGCGGAGAACGTCTACAACATCGACGGGTTGCAGAAGTCCGGTTGGAGTGAGGTGCGGCGAACTCCGGCGCGAGCGTGGTTCGACAAGGCGACGATGCGGGCCATCGTGCTTCCCGCCTTCAGCAGAGCTCTCGACGCCGTTCGTCCGCAGATGCGGCCGAATGACCTGCTGCTCTCACCCGAGGGAGCGTTCCGCTTCTTCTTTCCCGGCCGTGTCGAGCAGGCGTTCCCGAACTCATGCAACGACCTCCACCGTTTTCGCGTCTTCGTCCTCTCGACGGACGAGGGCAGCAAGCGCTACATGGAGGAGTTCCTGCATGTCTCCGGAGAGCCGTCGTTCTGGGCAGCGTGCTCTGCTCCGCATTTGACGCAGCTGACCGACGGGTCCGAAGGCTACGCCGTGTTCAGAGTCGAGAGCTGATGCGCGTCGGCGTGCTCACGACGTCCTATCCGCGCTTTCCCGGAGATGCGGTGGGGCGGTTCGTCGCAGACGCGGTGAAGCACGTGCGCGCCCGCGGCATCGACGTCGAGGTGGTCGGGCCAGAACAGTTTCACCACTTCGGCATCGCCTACGGACACGGCGTCGTCGGCAACCTGCGCAGGCGACCCTGGCTCGCACCGCTCGTTCCCGCGCTGCTCGCGAGCTTCGTCCGCGCGGCGCGCCGGCTCGACGCCGACCTTCTGCACGCACACTGGCTTCCCGCTGGCTGGGTCGCGGCCCGAACCGGCAAGCCGTACGTCGTCCAGGTGTGGGGCACGGACCTGGCCCTCGCGCGCCGTGCGCCGTGGCTGGCGCGAGGCGTGCTGCGCCGGGCCCGCCTCGTGGTCGCAGCCTCGAACGAGCTCGCCGAGGACGCGCGTGCGCTCGGCGCGCGCGAGGTGCGCGTCATCCCGAGCGGCGTCGACCTACCCGCCGAGGTGGGTGCGGAGGCCGATCCGCCGGAGGTTCTGTACGCAGGCCGGCTCTCGCCGGAGAAGGGTGTGCTCGAGCTCGTCGAGGCGGCAGACGGGCTGAACCTCGTCGTTGCAGGTGACGGGCCGCTCCGCCACGCGCGTTCCCGGCGCGCAGGGATTCGTGCCGCATGACGCGCTGCAGCAGCTCTACGCGCGCGCCGCGGTGGTCGTCTGCCCTTCGCGGCGCGAAGGCTTCGGCGTCGCGTGCCTCGAGGCAATGGCGCATGGCCGCCCGGTCGTCGCGACTCGCGTGTCGGCGGCCTCCGCGACCTCGTCGTCGACGGCGAGACGGGGTTCCTGATGCCCGCCCCGCGACCCGGCGGCGCTTCGGTCCGCGCTCGATCGGCTGCTGGCGATCCCGAGCTCCGCCGCCGCCTCGGCTCGGCGGGCCGTGAGCGCGCGAGGGCCCAGTTCGGCTGGGACGCGGTCACCGACGCGACCCTCGCCGCCTACGCCGAGGCTGCAGGGACAATGGGCTCGTGAGCCGCGCCCTCATCACCGGCATCGGCGGCCAGGACGGCTCGTACCTGGCGGAGTTGCTCCTCGAACGCGGCTACGCGGTCACGGGTCTCGTTCGGCCGGAAGCCGGGGAGTATCCGAACCTCGAGACGGTTCGTGACCGCATCGAGCTCCTCGAGGCAGACCTCCTCGATCAGAGCTCGCTCACAGCCGCCCTCGAGATCGCGGGGCCGCGTGAGGTCTACAACCTCGCCTCGCCCTCGTTCGTGCCGGCGTCGTGGGAGCGTCCGGTCACGACTGCCGAGTTCGCCGCCGTCGGGGCGACGTCGCTGCTGGAAGCGATCCGGGCAGTTGATCCCGCGATTCGCTTCTACCAGGCGTCGTCGAGCGAGATCTTCGGCGAGCCACGCGACAGCCCGCAGACGGAGCAGACGCCGCTCAAGCCCGTGACGCCCTACGGCGTGGCGAAGGCGTATGCGCACTTCATCGTGAGCTCGTACCGACGGCAGTACGGCCTGTTCGCGTGCTCCGGGATTCTCTACAACCACGAGTCGCCTCGGCGGCCGCTCGAGTTCCTGCCGAGGAAGGTTGCCCACGGCGCCGCAGCTATCTCACTCGGCCTGCAGCACGAGTTGGTGCTCGGCGACCTCGACGCGCGGCGTGACTGGGGCTACGCAGGGGACTACGTTCGCGCGATGTGGCTGATGCTGCAGGAGAACGAGCCAGACGACTACGTCGTCGCCTCCGGAGAAAGCCATTCGGTTAGGGAGCTCGTCCAGGGCGCCTTCGCGCACGTGGGGCTCGACTGGCAAGACCACGTTCGCGTCGATCCACGGCTGCAGCGCGGTGCGGCGGAGCTTCACCGCCTCATTGGGGACGCGAGCCATGCGCAGGAGAGGCTCGGCTGGCGACCCGAGCTCGACTTCGAACATTTGGTGCGGCTGCTCGTCGACGCTGACCTGGAACGGCTCAGTGCTCCCGCGACTAGCATGGAACGATGAGCGACGGTCGCCGCCTGACGATCGACGGTGTCGAGATCCACGACGGCAGCGCGTGCTACGTGATCGCGGAGATCGGCAACAACCACCAGGGCAGCCTCGAGCAGGCGCTGCAACTGGTGGACGCTGCCAAGGAATGTGGCGCGGACGCCGTCAAGCTGCAGAAGCGCGCAAACCGCGCGCTCTACACGCGTGACTTCTTCGATCAGCCTTACGACAACGAGTCGAGCTTCGGGCGAACCTACGGTGAACATCGGGAGGCGCTCGAGCTGGCGCCGGCCGAGCTGTCGGCACTGCAGGCCCACGCACGTGAGATCGGCATCACCTTCTTCGCGACGGCGTTCGACTTCGAGAGCGCCGACCAGCTGGCGGAGCTCGACGTGCCAGCGTTCAAGTTCGCGTCGGGCGACATCCGCAACACGCCGCTCCTGCGCCACGTCGCGGCGTTCGGCAAGCCGATGATTCTCTCCACCGGCGGCGCGGAGCTGATGGACATCGAGCGGGCGGTCGACGCGATCCTGCCTTTGAACGAGCAGCTCTGCATCCTCCAGTGCACCGCGGCGTATCCGGCGGACACCGACGACCTGAATCTGAACGTGATCGTGACGCTTCGCCAGCGGTTTCCGGAGCTCGTGATCGGGCTCTCGGATCACCAGAACGGGATTGCGATGGCGGTCGCCGCCTACATGCTGGGCGCGCGGGTGATCGAGAAGCACTTCACGCTCAATCACGCCGCGAAGGGCACCGACCACGCGTTCTCGCTCATGCCGGAGGGGATGCGCAAGCTCGTGCGCGACCTCCAGCGGATCCCAGGCGCGCTCGGCGACGGGGTCAAGCGTCCACTGGAGATCGAGCAGAAGCCCATCCAGAAGATGGCGAAGAAGCTCGTGGCGGCGCGCGAGCTCGAGCAGGGTCACGTGATCACGAGCGAGGACATCGCGATCAAGTCACCCGCGGACGGGGGCCTGCCTCCGTACGAGCTCGACCGGATCGTCGGGCTCAGGCTGCGCCGTCCGCTGCGGACCGACGAGAACGTCGAGCTCGTCGATCTCGAACTCGCGGCAGAGCCGGTCGCAGCGCACGCCACCCAGCGGTCGTGACCGATCTGAAGCAGTTGCTCGCGCGGGTCCGCCTCGCGGTCTTCGACTTCGACGGTGTCTTCACGGACAATCGCGTCTGGGTGAACGAACGTGGCGAGGAGGCGCTCGCCTTCTCGCGCAGCGACGGGCTTGGTCTCAGACGGCTCGACGAGGTCGGCGTGCGCCACCTGATCGTCTCGATGGAGCAGAACCCGATCGTCGGTGCGCGCGCGAAGAAGCTGCAGGTCGACTGCGTCCAGGGGGTCGACGACAAGCTCGCCGTGGTGCGAGAGCGCATCGCCGACGCCGGGGTCTCGCTTGCGGACACGGCCTTCGTCGGGAACGACATCAACGACGCCGACTGTCTCCGTGCCGTCGGCTGCCCGGTCGTGCCCGCAGACGCGTGGCCCGAGGTAAAGCCGCTCGCGAGCTGGGTGCTGACGCGCGGCGGCGGGGACGGCTGCGTCCGCGAGTTCTGCGACGGCGTGTGGGAAGCTCAGAAGGCATGAGCGACCTCTTCTCTCTGGAGGGCAGGACCGCGGTGGTCACCGGCGGCGCAGGCCAGGTGGGCAGCGAGATCGTGCGTGGGCTGGAGGAACGCGGCGCGCGCGTGGCGGTGTTCGACCTGGTTGCGGACCGGTACCGCGTCGATGTGACCGATCGCGCGGCGCTCGAGGCGGCGACGAACGAGGTCGTGGCGGAATGGGGTGTGCCGCACGTGCTCGTCAACGCTGCCGCGCTCGACTCACCTCCCGACGCACCGGCGGCAGAAGCCGGGCGGTTCGAGTCGTATCCGGAGCAGTCGTTCGACGAAGTCATGGCGGTGAACGTGAAGGGAACCTTTCTTGCGTGCCAGGTCGTCGGCGGGCGCATGGCGAGCGAGGGTCGTGGGTCGATCATCAACGTCTCCTCCGTCTACGGGATGCTCTCGCCGGTTCAGGATCTCTACGACTTCCGCAGGCGGGGCGGCGAGGAGTTCTTCAAACCCGTTGCGTACTCCGTCTCGAAGTCAGCGCTCTACAACCTCACCCGCTATCTCGCCACCTACTGGGCGAAGAGCGGTGTCCGCGTCAACACGCTCACGCTTGCCGGCGTGGCGAACGAACAGCCGGACGAGTTCCTCCAGGCCTACGCGGAGCGCATGCCGCTCGGACGCATGGCGGCTGTGGGCGAGGTCGTCGGCCCCGTCGTCTTCCTCGCTTCCGATGCGTCGTCGTACGTCACCGGCGCCAATCTCGTCGCCGACGGCGGCTGGTCGGC
>CAVWKK010000005.1:0-40153 GCA_963755605.1 uncultured Actinomycetes bacterium | reverse complement strand
TCGGCGCACACAGTACGAACGAACGATGCGTGAACACGTGGTCGTCAGCCGTTGACTCGGCGAGTTCTTGGCATCTCTGGCGCAACGGAGCGGTAAGGAGCACGCTGCTTCGCATTCGGCTCGGATTCTCACGTCGCGGACGCCTGGCACATGTCCGGCGTGAACGGCTTGCTCGTCGCCGTTCATCGAGCTCGGAGTCGCATTGATCTCCATCTCACCGCTCGCGACAGCATCTGGTATCACGAGCACGACGCTCGCAGAGCTGACCCCCAGCAGACAGCTCGACTCGAGGTTCGAATGCACACCCTCACAGTCTCCCGAGCTCGAGTCGTCCCTCGATCAGAAGCTGAAGAACTGACTCGTCGGGCTGCCGATGCCGACCTCGCGTACTCCATCGCGATCCAGATCCCTTTCGACGTGCTCCTCTTGGATGAGGTGCTGGCAGTCGAAATTTACAGCTTCTACTCAGAGTGTCCACAACCTTCGAACGCTTCAAACGGGAGGGACGAACAGTGGTGCTGGTCTACGTAATTAAGGGTTTTTGAGCTTTTGCGAGAGTTCTGCTCCCCCCCTCTGCTGCTTGAACGCGGTGTCGTTGGCGCGATCGGTTCATCTGCACGACGTTCTCGATGTGACACGAGCAGGCGTGCAGCTGGTTGGTACGATTTGTGGGGCATGTCTGAGGACGTCGGAGTGTTCGTTCCGCTGATGGGCAGAACGCTCTCCGGCGCGCGTTCGGCCAGACGCGCTGGGCGGTGGACCTTCCGGTCGTTTGCGTCGTGCCCGGCTGCACCATTCCGGCAGCCCTCTTGGTCTCCCACACAGTCCCCGCCTTTCCTCGCCCGACTCCCCACAGGAGCTGGGCGCTGCCGCCGGAGCTTCGCGATGCGAGGTTGTTGGCGGATCGGCGATTGCGTGCTCGCACGCACTGGGCGTACTCGGCAACTGCCGCTGCCGTCTTGCCGCTTGGCGCCAGGTTACTGCGAAGGGGCAGATGCCTGCGAAGGCTGATCGACCCGAAACGTGCTGCGACCTCAGCCATTGCGACTTCACCGGCAGCCCCCCGCTGCACACGCGTACAAGGTATTGCGCTGGAGCTCCACACCCGGGCTACTCGCCCGTCATTGTGCTTCTCCGGCGATCTGTAAGTTGTCGATGACCTCGGATGGCCTCCCTTCGCGGTCGTCTCGTACAGAGACGGGCGCACTCCGCACCGTCTTCCGCTTCCCGGACCGCGCCGTCTTCTGGACCTGGTCCACGCGTTCACTCCGCGCGAACGAGTTCGCAAGCTCGCCACTCACGTAGTTCGCGACGGCGCCGACGGTCACAAGCTCGCTTCACCTCTAGCAACGATCGAGCCGTTCTCCTAGCCGAGGTCGAGGCGGAGAGTCGAAGACCTCTCGCCTTCTCCCGGCGCAGGTGCTGGATGACTTCATTGGAGCTGCTCGGGTGCATCCACTAAACGCGGCCCTCCCACTTCGTCGAGCGTGCGTCGGGTATCTCCGTGGCGACGATTTGTTGCTCCGGCTCGCTCTCGGACCGACAATCCCAGCGGAATCCAACTCGGCTTCGACGAGGCTTTCGTGTCGCCGGAAACCCCGGGCGAAAAGATCCGCGCCGAGTTCGGGATTCGTCCCGACGATCACGTCGTGGTCTACACGGGAACCGCGTGTTACCGACATGCGGAGGTTCTTGATGTTGTCGCTGTCTGCTCTGCGGCGGGAGGGTCACCCGACTTTCCGTGTTCGTGAAGACCGGGCTGGAATGCGGCTGGAGCGCCCACCGGAGCTTGAGCAACTCGGGTGATTGGGTCGGGAATCTCGGCTGGGTTCCGCGGGCCTCGCACGGGCTTCTCGCTGCCGCCGACGTGCTCGTCCGACCCGGCGTCCCCGGTCCGTTTGTGTTATTACCCCTTCCCGGCGAGCTTCTGCATTTCCTCGCATCGGGTAAGCCGGGTGATCCTTGCTCGCACCAACGTCGGCCTCGCAGCTGGGGAGGACGGGCGTGAGGGCGCTCGTTTTCCTCGAGCATGGGACCCTCTGCGGGATCGATGATGCTGCTCGCCCGCAGGCTTTCGCCACACGCGACCCCGCGCCGAATCGGCGAGCAAGGTCGGCCATTCGCCTTGCGCCGGCTCCGTGGTCCTCCAGTTGCTCCATTGGGTGCGACAGGTCCCTTTACGAGGAGGGTGTGACGGAGCCTCCGTCCTTGTCCTGGGCTTTGCGCTCCAGCTTGGCCCGCCGGTGAGAAGTCATCGCATTCCTCCCGAGGCAACCCGACTCCAACGCGGCCGAAGTTGTGGGCGCCCCAACGGGGATCACGGGTTCTGCTTCCGCTCGAGGAGACGTGGAAGCTTCCACCGCCTCGTCCTCCGCCTGCGAATTGTTCCACGAGGATGAGGGGCCATCGGCATCGACGCAGCTTTTCGGTTGTTGGTGTGCTAATATAGCAACTCGAGGGCCCCCCGTTTTGCTTGGTTCGTGCGCCATGCACCGCCGCGCCCCGCGGCCCCCGCCCCGGCCGAGCGCGAAGCCGGCCGTCCCTCCTTTTTCGCATTGGCCTGGCCCGCGCCCACAACGCCTCACCTGGTCGTCAATGGGGGGTTCGATTTGCTCGTTGACAGGCCCGGCGTCGCGCATGGAAGCAGCTCGCCATGCCCCTTCCTCTGAGCATGTCGTGAGTTTTTGCTGTGTTAAGGACTCCCATTAAAACTCTGGCTGCGAAGCCTCAGTCCGGAGCAAAGCTGGGCCAGCCTCTTCCCGGCCAGCGCTTGCAGGACGAGCTTGCGCAGCCAAAGTTTTGTAGTCGGAGTCCTCGACGTCTCCCTCTTTCTCGGGAGAAGAGGCGACCGCTCCGAGCTCGACGACATGCTCCAAGGAAGGGCATGGCGAGCTGCTTCCACATCGCTACGCCGGGCGGTTCAACGAGCGAATCGAACCCTTTAGGACGACCAGGTGAGGCGTTGTGGGCGCGCTCCACGCCAATGCGAAGTGAACGGGACGGCCGGCTTCGCGCTCGGCCGGTGCCCGCCAGCTCCGCGCCGCCGCGGCGGGATCGTCGCACCACTCAGGCAGGCGCAGCGCCCCCATCGTGATGTAGGCAGAGCTCGACAACCCGGAGAGCCCGCCGATCCGATTGTCTCATCCTCAGTGGGCAACCAACACGCAGGCAGAAGGGAAAAGCTCAGTGGGTGCTTTCCACGTCTCCTCGAGCGGGAAGCAGAACCCGTGAATCCCGTTGCGGCGCGCGGGTTCCGCCGCGTCCGAGTCGGGTTGCCTCGGGAGGCAATGCGACGACTCTCACCGGCGGGCCAAGCTCGAGCGCAAAGGCTGGGACCGGGCGAGACTGCGTCACCGCCTCCTCGTAAAGGGACCTCCGACACGATCGACGCTCGAGGCCCAGCGGAGCCGGCGCAAGGCAAATGCACAGACCTTGCTCGCCGATTCGGCGCGCAAGGTCCGGTTGGTTGTGAAGCTGCGCGATCGCGTCGTGGATCTCCGCAGAGGTTCCATGCTCGAAACCTACCAGCGCCTCACGCCCGTCCTCCAGCTCGAGGCCGACGTTCGTGCGAGCAAGCATCGATCCGGCTTACCCGATGCGAGGAAGTCCGGAAGCTTCGCCGGGAAGCGGTAATCGTTGAACGGACCGGGATGCTGGGTTGGACGAGCACGTCGGCGGCAGCGAGAAGCCCGGGGAGCGCAGCCCGCGGAACCCAGCCGAGATTCCGTGCCCAATCACCGAGTTGCTCGAGTCGGCCCCGCCGTTCCAGGCCCATTCCAGCCGGTCTTCACGAACACGACTCTCGGGTGACCCTCCCGCCGCAGAGCAGACAGCGCAACATAGAACCTCCGCATGTCGGCGACGTTCGCCGTGTGAATCGGCCCGCCCGTGTAGACCACGACGTGATCGTCGGGACGAATCCCGAACTCGGCGCGGATCTTTTCGCCCGGGGTTTCCGGCGACACGAAGGCCTCGTCGAAGCCTGGCCGCTGCAACTGCCGCTGGGACTCTCGGTCGGAGCGAGCTCGAGCAAGCGGCTCGATCACCACGGAGATACCCGACGACGCTCGACGGGCTCGCCCGGACCGGGGCTAGTGCATGCACCTGAGCAGCTCCCATGAAGTCATCCAGCACCTGCGCCGGGAGCTGCTCTGAGACCTTCGACTCTCCGCTTCGACCTCGGCTGAGAGAACGGCTCGATCGTTGTCCTCCAGGTGAACCGAGCATATGGGCATCGCCACCGTCGCGAACTACGTAGTGGCGAGCTTGCGAACTCGTTCGCGCGGAGTGAACGCGTGGACCAGGGCCGGATCCACGGCGCTGTCCGGGAAGCGGAAGACGTCCGGAGTGCGGCTGTCTCCCACGACCCGACCGCGAAAGGAGGCCGTCCGAGGTCCTCAACGGTTTCCGGATCGCCCGGAACCGCAATGACGGGCGAGTAGCCCCGGTGTGGAGCTCCAGCGCAATCCCTGTACGTGTGCAGCGCGCTGTTGCCGGTGAAGTCGCAATGGCTGATGAGCAGCACGTTTCGGGTCGATCGGCTCTTCGCAGGCATCTGCCCCTTCGCGGTGACCTCACGCGGCGCGGGACGGGCAGCAGCGTGCCGCTCGCCCATGCCGTGCGACCACGCAATCGCATCCGCCAACAACCTCGCATCGCGAAGCTCCGGCGGCAGCGCCAGCTCCTGTGGGGAGTCGGGCAGGAAAGGCGGGATCAGGAAGCCGGGCTGCCGGACGCTGAGCCGGGCACGACGCGAACGATGGAGGCCCGCGCCCAGCGCGTCTCGGCCGAACGCGCGCCGGAGAGCGTTCAGCCGTCGGCGGACGAACCGCTGCAACATCCCTGGACCTGCCGAATCATTCGACCAGAGCGCCTGCTCGTGTCACATCGAGAACGTCGTGCGGTGAACCGATCGCGCCAACGACACCGCGTTCAAGCAGCAGCACCCGGTCACAGAACTCTCGCAAAAGCTCGACCTGATGCGTGACCAGCACCACTGTTCGTCCCTCCCGTTTGAAGCGTTCGAAGGTTGTGAAGCACTTGCGTTGAAAGCTGTCGTCTCCGACTGCCAGCACCTCATCCAAGAGGAGCACGTCGAAAGGGATCTGGATCGCGATGGAGTACGCGAGTCGCATCAGCATGCCCGACGAGTAGTTCTTCAGCTTCTGATCGACGAACCGCTCGAGCTCGGAGAACTCGAGGATCTCGTCGAACCTCGAGTCGAGCTGTCTGCGGGTCAGGCCTGCGAGCGTCGCGTTGATACGGATGTTGTCGCGAGCGTTGAGATCGAGATCGAATCCGACTCCGAGCTCGATGAACGGCGACAGCAAGCCGTTCACGCGAACGTGTCCGGCGTCCGCGACGTAGATGCCGGCGAGAATGCGAAGCAGCGTGCTCTTACCGCTCCCGTTCGGCCCAGAGATGCCGAAGAACTCGCCCGAGTCGACGGCAAACGTCACATCCTTCAGCGCATCGTTCCGTTCGTACTGTGTGCGCCGAAACGGATGCAGGAAGTACTCCTTGAAGTACATCCGCTGCTCATGCGGGATCCGGAAAGCCTTCGAAACGCCGGCGACCTCGATCGCAGCCACTCAAACCCTTTCCGCGAAATACCGGCCCTCACGTCTGAAGAAGAGGAGGGCTCCGAAGAAGATCAGCAAGGCGATCACGATCGGGATCACTCTCCCGCCTGTGCCGCCGTACACCGCGCCCGCGCTGACGTCGTTCGGGCCGCCGGGCCCGAGGACAACGTGGCGGACGTCCTGCATGACCTGGACGAACGGATTGAGGAACGCAACCTTCTGCGCCCAGCCGGGGAGAATCCCGATCGGATAGAAGATCGCGGACGCGAAGAAGAGCAGCTGCACCCCAAGTTCCCAGATCTGTCCGATGTCCCGGAAACGCACGTACAGGGCAGCGAACAGAAGTCCCACGCCGATGCAGAAGACATAGAGCTCGGCCAGAAGGGGCACGACGAGGAGCCACTCGAGCCGCGGGGCTACCCGGCCAATCCCGATGAAGACGACGATCGCGGAAATATTCGCCAGGAAGGTGATGCAGATCCCAACGGACGCTGAAAGCGGCACGAGAATCGGCGGAAAAGCCAGGCGGCGTAAGATCGAACCGCCCGCGACGATTGACGGCAACATGACGCCGACGGTGTCCGACAGGAATGTGAAAAGCAAGATTCCGATCAGCAAAAACAGCGCAAAGTCATGCGTCTGGTTCGCCGTTCGCAGCAGGTGTGCGAAGACGAGCCACAGTACGCCGAAGTAGGCCAGCGGCTTCGCAAGCGACCAGATGTAGCCCAGTGCCGCACCGGCGTATTTCGCTTTGAACTCGATGACGCCGACCACGCGCAGCACGCGCAGGTAGTAGGCAAGACCGCTCGTCGGCCGGGCGGCCGTCAATGGATAGGAGATCTCCCCCACTCGACCGACAGGCTAGCCGAGCCGCCCGCTGCCCTCAGCATCGAGACTGAACGCGTAGCGATTCCTTTCGGAACATCGCCCTGAGGCTCGGAGCCGTTCTCCAGCAGTCGCGGCCGCCGTCCCGGAGAATGCGCCGATGCTCTCCGGCACCCCTCAACCCGCACCGGATCCGCGGCGAACCGGACGACCGCCGAGCGGCGCTCGCAGCGGCGCGCTGCTTGCTGTCGCTACGGCCGCGTCGATCGTCGCGGCATACGTGTTCCTGCTCGCAGCAGGACGGATCCTCGGCAGCGAGGAGTACGGGTCACTCGCCGCACTGCTGGGGCTCTTGGCGATCGTCCTCATCCCGGCGGGGGCGCTGCAGATGGCTGTGTCGCGGGAGGTGTCGCGCCGCGCGGCCTCGGGCGATGCGAGCGGTGCCGGCAGCCTCGCCCGCGGAGTCCTGCGCGGTTCCGTGATCGCAACGGCGCCGCTCGTCGTCGTCGCGATTCCCCTCTCGATCCCGGTCGCCCACCTGCTGCACATTCACTCCGTCGGCGTCGTCGTGGTTGCGATCCTGTCACTCTCCACCGCGCTCGTCTTCCCGGTCGCGATGGGCGTGTTGCAGGGGCAGCAGCGTTTCCTCGGCCTGGCCACGCTGTCTGTGCTCCCGTGGCTCGTCCGTCTCGTGATCCTCGGGATTGCGGCGGCGGCAGGTTATCGGCTAGGGGGAGCCACCTTCGCAACGCTGGCCGGAGCGGCCGCGACCACGGCGCTGGCTCTGATTCTGATCCGCGATTGGTTGCGCGGGGCGGACGCGCTGCCACGTTCCGAGCTCATGACGTTTCTGCGTTATCTCTGGCCCGTGGCGGTGGGCCTCATAGGCATCGCCCTGCTCACGAACGTCGACATCCTCATCGTCAAGGCTCGATTCTCCGGCCACGAAGCCGGCGCGTACGCGGCAGCGTCAGCCTTCGCGCGCGTCGCGTTCTTCCTGCCCGCCACGATCTTGACCGTGCTCTTCCCGCGCACCGCCGCACGCCAAGCGCGAGGCGAAGCGACGGACGACATCCTCGGACGATCGCTGCTGGCGACCGTCGCGTTTTGCGGCCTGCTCGCGCTCGTGTACGCAGCCGCGGGTGTCGGCCTCGTCTCGATGACGTTCGGCGCCGACTTCTCACAGGGCGGCCACGTGCTCGCTCCCTTCGCGATCGCCGTCGGGCTCTACTCCGTCGCCAACCTGCTGGTCGGGTACCACCTATCGCGGGGGGAGACTCGCTACGCGTGGATCGTTGCCGCAACCGTCGTCGTCCAGGTGGTCGCGCTCGTGGTGATCCCTTCGAGTCTCCGTGGGGTCGTGTGGACGAACGTCGTCGTCGCGGTGCTGTTGCTCGCGGCGCACGAGCTGCTCGTCAGTTCCAGCGTTCCCGCACTGCGGGCGGGGTTGGGCCGGGTGTCTGCGGCGACGCGGGCTCGCGCGCGACGCATTGCGATCGAAACGTCCCTCGTTCTTCTCGGGGCGACGCTCTTCGTGTGCGCGCTGATGTGGCCGGTCGTCAGGCACTTGAGCTCGACGATCATCGGCTCGCCCGGGTCGGACTCGACCGGATCGGTTTCGTTTTTCTGGACGCTGCAGCACGAGAGCGGCTACCACCTGCTCGGCAACACGCATCACACGTTGAGCGGCGCACCGTTCGGCTGGGACCAGGGGAACGGGCTGAACATCCAGTGGTCGCTGCCCTACTACCCGGCCTATCTGGCGACAAAGCTGTTCGGAGCAGTCGCCGCGTACAACCTGATCACCCTGGCCGGGTATGTCCTGTCGGGCGCTTCGATGTACCTCCTGGTGCGGTACCTCCGCTGCAGCCGTCTCGTGGCCACATGGGCCGGAGTCGCGTTCATCATCTTCCCCTGGCATTTCGTGCGGGCTGAGCACGCCTCTCTGACGCATCTCGAAGTGCTCGCACTGCTACTGCTCGCGCTGGTCGCGGTCACGCGCCGGCCGACGTGGACCCGTTTCGCACTCGTCGGCGCCGCAACTCTGGGGTGCTGGCTGACGTCGGGCTACTTCGGGGGGATGGCAGTGATCACGGTGATCGCCTTCTCGGTCGGCGCTGCGCTGACCCCGCCGCGACGCGAGTGGCTGCGACTTACGAGCGGCGCGATCGGAGCGGCGATTCTCGCCAGCGGACTCGTCGGCATCGGCTCCTACGCATCCGGTGTGAATGCCGGCGCAGGAATCCATCGAGAAGCCGATGCGCTCGCCCCGTACGGCCTGCGTCCGCTCGAGCTCGTCGTTCCAGCGGCGGACCATGTCGTCTTCGACCTCCACTCCTTCTGGGCCCGGCACATGCACGGCTCGCCGAACCTGACCGAGATCACCAACTACGTCGGACTGGTCACGATCGCACTCGCAATCGTCTGGCTCGTGGTCGTGCGCCGACGACGAAACGGGATGGCTGCGATCACGGCCGGCTTGGCCGCTGCGTTTGTCGTCGGCTTCCTGTTTGCCCTGCCGAGTCCTGTGGCGGGAATCTCCATGCCCTCGAAGCTGCTGTGGGATGTCCTCCCGGCGTTCCGCGTGCCCTCACGCTGGGATCCGCTGCTCATGACCGCGCTGCTCCCACTCGCCGCGCTGGGATTGCAAACGGTGCGGCGCTCCACCGGAGTCGCGGTAGTCGTGGTGGCGATGGGTCTTTCGTTCTTCGAGCTGGCGACCCATGGCGTTGCACATTTCCGAACCGTTCCGGTGCCGCCCGAGTACACCGCGCTGAAGCAGGACACACCGAATGGGATCGTGGCCGAATACCCGCTCGGCTACTCGGACATTTACCGCCTCTGGCAGCGCGTGCACGGCCGGCCGCTCGTAAACGGAGCACCCGACGGATCAGTGGCCGACCAGGCACGCTTCATGATCCTTGATCCGGCTCAAGCGGAAACGCCGCCGACGTTGGCGTTGCTCGGTGTCACCGCGGTCGCGATCCATCCTGGCGGCCCGGCGGACACTCCACTCCAGCCGCGCGACCCGGCAGCCACGCCCGGTTATCGGCTGGTCGGACGTTTCCCCGACGGCTCCTCCGTCTGGGCCGTCGTCGCGGCGCCGGCAGCCGCGCTCGTGACCTTGCCGAGCGGCTTCGCAACGCCTCGACTGGTCGCAGGCAACGTGGTGGGCTATCCGCTGGTCGACACAGCGGGCGTGGCCGTGCTCGAGCTGCGGGCCAAGGTTGCCGGTGTCGTTCGCCTCGTCTTCGACGCGACCGCTCCGAGCGGTGAGCGCCAATTCCGGATTCAGGACGCACAGGGAGAGCAGCCGTTCACGTTCAACGGGTCGATGCATTTCGACCTCAACGTCGCAGTTCAGCGCGGCGTGTCCCAGCTGGTGCTCAAGACCGACCCCGCACCGACGTCCGAAGCGGACGCGGTCGTGCTCTCGCGGCTGACTGTCGAGCCTGGTTCAGGCGCCGCGACGTTGCACGCAATTCCGGCCTCAGGCGAGCCCGGCTTTTGACGCGAAGCCCCGGGCTTCGAGGTCGCGCACGATTACCTCGGAAGGCGACGCGGCGGCCAGCGCCGTCGTCCGGCTGAAACGCGCCGGCTCCTCCAGGAAGCTGCGCAACACGTCCGAGCTCATCCCCGAGAGAACGGCATTCTCGCCCAGTCCCTCGCGTCGCTCGGTCTTGACTCGATGCACGAGGCACGGGAGATCGAGGTAGTAACACTCCTCCTGGCTCCCGCCGCTATCGGTCACGACGAACGCGCTGCGGCGCTCGACTCGCACGAAGTCGAAGAAGCGCAGGCGCGGGATGCGCACGAACGTCTCCGCGTCGAAATGACGGACGAGACCGAAGCGTTCGAGCGCGGCGACCGTAACCGGGTGGTCGATGAAGAGCAGGGGCGTTCGCCGCGCGGCGTCCGCGAGCACCTCGATCGTCTCCGCGAGGAGCCTGCCGTTGTTCAGGAGCTCGAAGCGATGGAGCGAGACGACGCCGAACGGACGGTCCGGCAATCTCAGGGCCGGCGACTCGTCGGACACGAGCTCCAGGCTGTCGCGAATCGTGTTCGTGCCCGTGTCCACGACCTCGCCGCTCCGCAGGTTGGACGCGGCCCAGGCACCCGGCGCGTAGTGGATCCGGCTGAGCGCGGTTGCAACCTTTCGGTTGAGCTCCTCCGGGAAAGGATGGCGCAGGTCGTAGCTGCGCAGGCCGCCTTCGATGTGCGCGACCGTGGAGCGCATCGACCGGCCGATCACGCTGCCGAGCACCGTCGTCATCGTGTCCCCGTGAACCAGGAGCAGCGGCCGGCCGGGGCCGTCACGCAAGACGCGCAGCACCCGCCGCCGTTCTCGCAACCATGAACGCACGACTCGTGCGGCCCAACCCGGAATGTCGGAGTTGACACGCAGATCTCGTCCGCCTGCGCCGCGCGCCAGCCAGAGATCGGGCTGCCGAAGACCGAACTGTTCCAGGAATCCGGGGATCTGCTGAACCTGCTGTCCCGTTGTCGCGAGCAGATAGGGGTGGCTGCGCTCGTCAAGCCGAAGCAGCACGGGCGCCAACTTGATCAACTCGCCCGTCGTGCCGAACACGACGAGAATCACTGTGCCCTCACACCTCGCAGCAATTCGAACGCACCGCGCCACATGCCGAGCCCGTGGCCGATCGCGTAAACCGGTGTCACTGTTGCGAGGACCACGAGCTCCCTTCTCGAGCGGCCCGCGTACAGCCCGTAGGCGGCGGCAGCGAGACCGCTACCGGCCACGACAGCCGGTGCGACCAGCGGCCTCCGAAGCGCCAGAAGTGCCAGCGCGGCGCTGAGGGGGAAGAACGCGACGACAGCCGGGAAGAAGCGTGACTTCGGTGTCCCGTGCCCGTCGACGAAGACCGTTCCACGATGGATCGCGTGCCGGAGGAACCGGCCCAAATTGGTGCGCGGGGAGTAGTCACAGGCGAAGCACGGCGAGATTCCGATGCGCGTGCGCGCGGCCACCGTTCTGAGAATCGGCGTATCGTCATTCGCCAGCCGCGCATCCCTGTACCGCGTCCGGAACGCCGAGAACGCCGCGAGCAGCACCGCTCTTGGCGCGAGGAAGCACGTCGTCCCCTTGGGGAAGCGATCGAAGTCCTCTTCACCGAAGCTCGTCGTCCGCGGGTCGTCGAAGTAGTCGCGCCACGCGAGCTCGGCCAGCAGACCCCAGAACGTCCCAAGAGCCGACTCGGACTCGACGTGCACATGCGCGTTCCAAACCAGCTCGTCCTCCGCCACCCGATCGTGCAGAAAGTGAAGGGCATCCGGATCGAGCCTGACGCGGGCGTCCAGAAGCAACGCCAGCTCGCCGGACGCAGCCTCCAGGCCTGCACGTCTCGCTTCGAACCGGCCCTCGCCACCCCGGCGGACAACGCGAAGCGGAACCCGCCCGTCCACGCTGTCGCGCGCCACCTCGGCGCTGCCGTCGCTGGACCCGTCGTCGACGAGCACGAGCTCGGCGTCGAAGCCACTGCCGTCGAGCGAGTTGAGCAGGGCGGCAATGGTCAGCGGCAGATGCCGCGCTTCGTCGCGCACGGGAATGATCACGCTCAACTGGGGAATGTCCACCGCTCCACCGTAACGCCTACCCGGCGCAACTAGCGTGCGTGGATGGGGGGCTCCAGAGACCGGACTCGAGAGGTTGACGGTTGACCGGCGTGGCGGTTCGCCGACGGGACGGCGTCCTTGCCGTGCGAGACTTGCCGCGCATGGCACGCAGACTGAAGCTCAACCCGCTAAGCGTGGTCGGCCACGTCGCACGTGGAGTCGGCCTTCCGTACGAGGACGGATTGTTTTCGCGCCACAACCGAGACTTCGTCGAGGACCCCGATTTCGTCCGCGCCTACGGGCGAGGAATCGAAGCGTCTGGGGACCTCAAGTGGCGCTGGCGTGTCCACATCGGCCTGTGGGCTGCCTCCACCGCGGCCCGGCTTCCCGGCGATTTCGTCGAGTGCGGGGTCAACCGCGGTTTCCTCAGCAGCGCGATCATGGAGTACCTCGACTGGAACCGCGTGGGCAAGCAGTTCTGGTTGCTGGATACCTTCGCGGGGATCGACCTGTCGCAACTCGAAGGCGACGAGCTCGCAGCAGCACGAGAGCGGAACGAGCGGATGAACTTCGCCGACGCCAACTCCGTTCGGCGCTGGTTCTCTCAGTGGGAGAACGTCAAGGTCGTCGAGGGCTCGGTCCCGGGGACGCTCCCGTTGGTGCTCACAGAGGAGGTCGCCTACTTGCATCTCGACATGAACTCCTCGGCGCCCGAGGTGGCTGCGTTGGAGTTTTTCTGGGAGCGGCTGGTTCCCGGCGCAGTCGTCCTGTTCGACGACTACGGCTACCGCAGCTACGAACCACAGAGGCACGCGCTCGCAGCGCTCGCCCGCCGGCGGAACATGTCGATCGCGTCGCTGCCTACAGGACAGGGTCTCCTGATCCGCTCCTGAGGGAAACTCGGCGGCATGACCATTCGAGGAGCAAGCGGCGCGTCCGCTGACGGCGAGCTTCGTTACCGCGTCCGCTGCATCGACAAGCTCCGGCACGAATTCCGCGGCGACGAGTCGCTACTCGACGCCGGTTGCGGCAACGGGGGCGTTGCGCGCTTGCTCCGCCAGCGCGTCCGAGAGGTGGTCGCCGTCGACGTGGAAGCGTCAGCCGCGTGGCGCGAGGAACCGGGGCTCACCTTTGCCGTCGCGGATGCAGAAGAGCTCCCGTTCGCCGACGCATCGTTCGACGTCGTGCACTCGAAGGACTCGCTGCACCACATGGACTCGCCCGAGCGCGCGCTGGCCGAATACCGCCGCGTCCTGAAGCCCTCCGGCTCGGCTCTGATCGTCGAAGCCAATCGCTACAACCCGATCTTCTATCCACACATGACGCGCGCGCTCGGACATGAACACTTCACGCGCCGCCGTTTTCGTGCCCTGGTCTCTGCGGTCTTTCCGGAGGCGCGTTTCGGAGCATTCGAGGCGCACTATGTCCCGCGACTCGGTCGAGCCGTCGCGCTGCAGGATTTCATCGAGGAAGCGCTCGAGCGCTTCCCGCCTGCCCGCCCTCTCTTGTCGTACAACTTCGCGGTGGCGTGACCGTCGCGATCGTCTCCAACGGCTTCGCGGACGGCCCCGCCCAGGCACTGCGTGACTACCTCGTCGCCAAAGGGGTTCCGGTCGCCACGATCTTCCATCCGCTCACGCGTGAGCAGGGCGCGCACCATCGGGTCGCCCTCTACGCAGACGGTGTGCAGGTGAAGGAGCGGAGCGTGCGCCTGCCGCTGAAGCCTCCGGCGTCCTTCGTGCTGGATCCCTTCGTGCCGTTGCTCCCGCCGCAGGTCGATGCGTGGTTCGGCTTCAACCCGCTCGCCTGCGCGCGCGGACTGGCGGCGCGAGCTCAGCACCGGGCGCGCCGGGTCGTCCTCTGGTCGGTCGACTTCGTTCCCGACCGGTTCGGGCGAGGGACGGTGCCCACGCGGATCTACGACCGCGTCGACCGGCTGTGCTGCCTGCGCGCCGACGCCCGCATCGAGCTCTCCGAAGCCGCACGCAAGGGGCGCAACGACCGGCACCACCTCTCGGGAAGGGACGCCGAAGCGTACGTCGTGCCGATGGGAGCCTGGATCGATCGAGCGCCGACGACGCCACTCGACGGCTTTCGGCAGCGACGTGTCGTCTTCCTCGGCCACCTCGTCGCGCGCCAGGGCGTCGGCACGCTGCTCGACGCAGTGCCGGCCCTGGACGACGTCGCGGTCGATGTCATCGGCACCGGACCCCTGGAACAGGAGCTGCGAGCGCGAGCCGAACGCGAGCGCCTCGACGTCACCTTCCACGGGTACGTCGCCGACCACAGCGAGGTGGAGCGAATGCTGAGCTTGTCGTCAGTGGCGGTCGCGCCGTACGCGCAAACGGACGAGACCTTCACCCGTTACGCCGACCCCGGCAAGTTGAAGGCATATTTCGCCGCCGGTCTGCCGGTGGTGTTGACGGACGTCCCCCCGAACGCGCGCGAGCTCGAGTCAGACGCAGGTGCGGAAGTCGTCGCGGACGATGCGGCCGCACTCGCCAACGCGATTTCGCGCGCGCTCAGCTCGCCCGAGCAATGGCGGGCACGGCGCGAGCTCGCTCTCGACTACGCGCGCCGCTTCGATTGGAACACCCTGCTCGGGAACTTGCTCTCGGAGCTCGACCTGAGTCCGAGCGCAAAACCAACCAGGTAGGCCGCTTGACTCGCGGCGACGGCAGGCGGCTCGAGCGCGCCGACGACTACGGACCGAAATCGCAGCGCCGCATGAATTCCGCTCAGGAGCAACGCGGCCAGGTATGCCGACACCAGCGCCAGGCCGACAGGCTCCAGGGCGCCGCCGGAAATCAGCAGGATCGCCCCGGCGAGCGCCGCGAAGACAGGAGCGAGCGACAACGCAGTCGCACCGCTGAGACTCCGGCCCTGCGTGCGACGCGCCGCGCGTCCACGCGCACGCGCGTGCTGCACGACGCCTGCCAGGTGGGGACGAATCAGCGGCGCGGGTACTGCGGAGAGCGACGTGTCCGGCGTATAGATCGTGCGCTTGCCGCGCCAGGCAAGCCAGGCGACGAGCTCCTCGTCGCCGACACCCGCGCCGACTGCCTCGAGATAGTCGTCTCGCCGGACGACCACGCTTTCGGCCGGATGGTCCACGACCGTCCGCAGGTTTCCCGGAAAGAAGCTCGAGCGCCGCGAACCGCCGCCCAGCCGGGACTCGAGCACGGCCGCGGCAACGCGCTCCCGTAGCGGTGCGCGAAGCGGTGCGAGCACCGGAGTGACGACAGCCGACACATCGGGGTCGGCGAAGAACGGGACGGCCGCACTGACCCAGTTGCCGGCGGGCCGCACCCCGAGGTCCAGCACAGCGACGAGTGCGCCGCTCGCGTCCCGCGCTGAAGAAACGAGCTCGAGCGGCGCGTAGTCGAGCGCCTCAGCGGCCTCGTGATCGCCGATCACGCTCACAAGCGGGGCTTGCTCTGCGTGCGGCCGGCGAGCGCCGAGCAAGCGCCTCTTGCGCTGGTACGTGCGAAGCACACGCAGGCGGTAAAACACCGCTGCCGTATCCCAGAGCGCACGGAACACCGTGACCGAGCCGAGAGCAGAGCCCGTGAAGCGGTACTCGAGTCGAACCGGCATCTCCTTGATCCGGTCGAAGCCGAGCGCGGTCGCCACCGCCAGGAGCTCGAGGTCGAATGCAAATTGCTTCACGAGCAGCAGTGGAAAGACCTCGTCGACGACACGCCGGTTGAAAACCTTCAAACCCACCTGGGTGTCCTGCACGTCTAGACGAAAGAGCAGGCGGTTCAGCTGCTGATACCACCAGCTCGCAATGCGACGCGCGCGCGGATAGTGCACGACCGAGTCCTCATGGCGTTTTGACCCGATGACGAAGTCGAGCCCTTCCCGACGCGCGACTTCGAGGTAGAGCGGCACGGACGCAGGGTCGAGATCGAGGTCTGCGTCGATCAGCGCTACCCACTCCCCTCGAGAAGCCAGAGCACCAACCTTCACCGCATAGCCCTTGCCGAGATTGCGGTCGTAGTGGATCACGCGAAACCCTGCTGCGCCGCGCGCGGCGAGGAGCTGTTCCGCGGTCTCGTCGATCGAGCCGTCGGAGACGACGATCACCTCGATCTCCTCACCGGGCAGTCCTTCGGCCAGCGCGCGACGAATCACGCCGACGTTGTCGACGATCTCCTCGCCCCCGTTGTACACAGGCAGGATCGCCGTCAGCACCGGTTCGACTGTAACGCCCCCGCCCCGGCCGGTACGGTCCCCTCGTGAACGAGCCGGCACAGTGGGGTCGCCGCAGGAACCTCCTCGACCTCCTGGACCGGCTTCACCTGTCCCGGCCTGCGGTGCGCGCCTATGAGCTGCTGCTGGCGGCGCGATCGCACCTCGGCGCGGCGCAGAAGACGGCGGATGGACTGCCCCTGCCGCCGGCTCGGCTGCGTGCACAGGTCGGACCACTGCACGCCGACGCCAATTTCTTTCTGACGAGCGGACGGCACAACGCCGACCTGATCCGCGACGTTCTGCGCGAAAACGGCGCCTCGATGGAAGAGATCGGCGCCCTGCTCGACTGGGGTTGCGGGTGCGGACGCGTCCTACGCCACTGGTCCGAGCTTCCCAATACGGGTGTCTTCGGATGCGACATCACCCCGAAGATGGTCGAGTGGTGCAACGACAACCTGCCGTTCGCCAAGGCCTCTGTGACCGAGCTCTCGCCGCCGCTCCCCTACGAGGAAGCCTCCTTCGATCTCATCTACGCGTTCTCCGTGATGACGCATCTTTCCGAGGATCACCAGCACTCGTGGATGAACGAGTTCCGCCGGGCGCTCAAGCCGGGCGGCTACCTCCTCTTCTCGACGCTCGGGGACTACTTCGTCTCTCGCAACCGGCTGAGCGAGGAGGAACAGAGCTCTTTTGCGGCGGGCAACCTCGTTGTGCTGTATGCGGGGGCCTCTGGGACGAGTCTCTGCAGCGCCTACCATCCCCCGGAGTACGTCGCGCGCGAGCTGGGCGGCGACTTCGATCTCGTCGCGTTCCGCCCTGCGGCCGACGACGGCCGGCATGACATCCACCTGTTTCGCAAGCCTGCACTAGCCGCCGGCTCTTGATGCCGGCGATCGCGCGAATGTTCGCCCGGCTGGAGCAGCTTGCCGACCGGCGCCTCGGAGCCGTTGTCTTGTTCGTTGTGGCTCTGGCCGTATACGCGGTACGGGCGATTGGGTGGCCACTCGCGGGCGGTCGCGATCTCGATGAGTACCTCTTTGGCTACGTGCAGGCCTTCGACTGGCATCCCCTCTTGCCCTGGCCGATGTTGTTTCGCACGCCCGTACCCGGGCTCGTCGATGGCGCGGCTCTGGATTTCGCGGGCGGATTCTTCGCGGAGCCGCTGATGGCGGTGCTCTTTGCCGGTTCCGTCGTCGCGTGGAGCATCGCGGCCAGGGCATTCGGAACTCGACCAGCTCTGCTCGTCGCCGTGGCGCTGCTCGTGTACCCCGCGTACGGTTTGATGTTCCACGAGGTATCGAGCGAGCCCCTCTTCGCGGCAGCGTTCGCACTCTGGGCCTTCCTCGTCGTCCGCGCGGCGACGAGACCGTCCGCTGCGCGCTTCGCCCTGGCCGGGCTCGGGGTCGCGTTGCTGGCGATGATCCGTCCCGGTAACGCCGTGCTGCTCGCGTTCGCCGCTTTCCCGCTCGTCGTCGCAGGTCGCCGCAGGGACCGCCTCGTGCGCGCGGGCGCATTCGTTCTTGCGGGGCTGCTCCCGCTCGTCGCCTGGGCGATCCTGAACGGCGTGCGGTACGGGGACTACACGCTGGCGCGGGGCGGCAACGCCGTCATCCCGTTCTACCGCGCCTTCATCACCGACAAGATCGTCTCACCGGAAAACGGGCCGGCGTCCCGGCGACTCGGCGAGGCGGTTCGGCGCCACCTGGTCACGCGCGATCCATACAGGTCCTACGGCGTCACCGTCGACGACGTTTTTCGGAGCGGCAGCTTCCGCATCCACGAAGACTTCTATCTGCTCTCCGACGAGTACTTCGGCTGGAACAGCAACTACTCGATCCTCCGGAAAGCGGGCATCGAGGGCGTGCGGAAGCACCCGGGCAAGTACGCAACGGGTGTGCTCGACACGATCTGGGAACAGCTGAGCAAGTCGTACTTCCGCTCGCCACCCGGCAAGCCGGGCCAAGCCCCAACCACGCCGGCGGTCGAGCCCGTGAACGGACACGTGCTGCCGACACCGACCGAGGGCCAGCCGATCCCCGCCGGCCAGAGCTCGTGGATCTCGCGTCCGGACAACTGCATTCGCGACGTGTGGACGTCGGCAACCGAACATCACCTCACGTTCTGCAATCCACGCTTCAAGCGTCGACTCGACGCGATCACCCATGAGCTCGACGATCTCTTCGCCAACCTGCCCGATCGCACGCCGAATGCCTGGCTTGCGCTGCGGATGAATCAGGCGTCGCGCTGGTATCCGCGGCTGATCCTCTGGATCGCGCTCGGCCTGATCGCGCTTGCGTTACGCCGTCCGCGCGGAGTGCACCCCTTGTCCGCGATTGCATTGCGGCCTTCGTCGTGATCATCGCTCAATGCCCTTGGTCTGTTCGCCGACCCCCACTTCGCACTTCCCGTGGCTCCTGCGTTCATCCTCTTCGGGTCATGCGCTCTGCTCGGCAAGCGATGACGTTTGCGCTGGCTTCCGGTGCTCGCCGGGTCTGCGTACGTCGCGACCGTTGTAGCGCTCGGCTCGCAGCTCATGCGAAGACAACGGCTGGGACACCGACGTGTCCGGTCCGCTTCACGCTTGCCGAGCGGTCTCCGCGGCAGCGGCCCCGTGCACGTCCCGCACTACGGCGAATGGACGACGCTTTGGTGGCTCCTTGCGACGCGAGCACTACCGTGGCACGCGACGCTCTGGGAAGCCTCCGGCTACGCCCTTGCGGTCGCCTCTGCAGGCCTGCTCGCCTGGGCAACCAGGCGCGTCGCCGGACAGCTGGGCGGGGATCACTGCCGGCGCCACCGCGCTCGTCGTCGGCCCCTTCGTGCTACGCGCGCTGTTGTCGCTCTCTTCACATGTCACCAATCCAGTAGCCGCGGTCGTACTCGGCTGCGGCGCTCGTGCTGCTGACCCGGACGAGGTCGTGGCTGCTCGTGATCGCCGTCGGTCTCTTCGCCGGCACGAACGCCGCATCGGATCCGCTTGCTCTGGATCGCGGGAATCGTCCCGTTCGCGGTCGCGTCTGCTTTGCTGGCGCGGACGACACAGCGCAAAGACGTCGCGCTGCGGGCAGGCGTGACGGTTGGGCTGACCATCGGCTCCGCAGTTGTGACGACGCTGGTCATGCGCGCGCTCGACTTTCACGTCACCGGACTCGATCTGGGCTTGTCGCGCCCGCATGACCTACCCCACAACGTGGAGCACCTCGGCCGCATGATCGCGCTCCTCGGCGGAGCGAACTACGCGCTGCCCGGGCCATACCCACAGGAGCCGCTCCGATTGATCGTTGCGATCCTCGCGCTCGCCGGCGTCGGGGCCCCGATCATCGCGGCGCTCAAGCTACGCGGCGGCGATCCTACGGTACGGGCCTACGCGTGCTACTGGGCTACAGCAGTGAGTCTCCTGTGCCTCATCTTCGTCGTCACGCCGAACGCGGCCGCGCTCGGGCCGAAGAGCGTCGAACTACCTGCTCACCCTGGCTCCGGCCGCCGGAGCAGGTGTGGCGCTGCTGGCAATGCACTCGCGCCCCGGCCAGCTCGCAGTTGCGCTCGCTGTCGCGACGGTCGGCGCAGTCAACATGGCGGGAATAGTCCACGGGCGTGCCGGCGGCCTCCCCGCGCTCGAGACCTTCGCGCAGCCAATCCAGCAGCTGCTCGAGCGTGAGGGTGTGAGACGCGGCTACGCCGGCTATTGGGATGCGCAGAACCTCAGCTGGCAGACCGACATGCACCTGCTCGTGTCACCCGTGGTGAACTGCGGGGAGCTGCTCTGTCCTTACAGATTCTTCACAATCCGCTCCTGGTACGTGAAGACAGGTGGGCCGACGTTCCTGCTCGTGGACCCAACGAACAACGTCATCCTTGCGCCCCCGTTTGCCGCCCGAGCCACGTCGACACATCACTTCGGACCGCTGACGGTCTATCTCTTCGACTACGACATCGCCCGACACATTCGCCCGCCTGCAACGTCGTAATCCTCTGCTACTTTGACCGCTTCTGAGACCTCCGGGGAGGAAACAAGCCACATGAAACGTTTTGCACTGATCGCCGCTTTTGCTGCCCTTTTCGTCGGCGTCGTCGCGACGCCTGGATCCGCCGCCAGCTTCGATGACACCAATCCGTGTCCGGCCAATGGTCCGCTGCTCGTCTGCCCCACGATGCAAGTAGGCCAGCCGGCCTCTCTTCAGCTCCGCGCTCTGGCGGGTTGCGACATCTACCGGTGGGAAGTCACGAATGGAGGACTGCCCTCCGGTCTTTCGATGTCTTCCAGCGGTCTGGTGACAGGGACGCCAACGGCTTCCGGATCGACGGAGCCGTGGATGACCGTCCACGACCTGACAGCGGCCGAGGGCGGGAACTCGTGGTGCGGTGGCGACAACAAGTCCGAGCGCCAGTTCGTGTTCAACGTCGTCGCGGGCCTCAGCATCCAGAACCAGTCGGTCCCCGGCGGCACGATCGGCCAGCCGTACTCTCAGACATTCACCGCCCTCGCGATCACGAGCACGAATCCCGTACAGGGCTCGCCCGCTGCCGCGACGTGGACGATCCAGTCCGGGAACCTTCCCAATGGTGTCACGTTCTCGACCGCCGGTGTTCTGAGCGGGACGCCAGCGACTGAGGGCTCTTACACGTTCGTGGTGCGCGCCGTCGGGCGGCGGCGGCGTTTCCGACACCGAGACCGAAACGCTGGTCGTCCGTCAGCCTCTCGCCGTCTCCTCGCCGTTCCGAGGGCCCGCCCAGAAGGCCGAGGTCGGCGTTCCGTTCAGCGTGACGCAGACTGCGACAGGCGGCAACGGAGCGTTCACGTGGTCGCTCGCGAGTGGCTCTGCACCGGCAGGGCTCGAGCTCGCGCCCGACGGCACGGTCTCCGGCACACCCGCCGCCCCTGGACGGTTCGCGTTCGTGATGCGTGTCACCGACGGGGAAGGACGTGTTGCGACCGTGAACGCAACTCTCGTCGTCGCGTCGAGGTTCGCGATCAAGAGCGTCAAACTGAAGCCGGCAAGGGCCGGCGCCGCCTACCGCGCGACGATCACGACGGTGGGAGGCGTTGCACCGGCAACGTGGAGCGTACGGCGGGAAGCTTCCTGCGGGCGTGACGTTCGGCAAGAGGCTGCATCTGTTCATCGGGATTCCGAAGAAGGCCGGCAAGTACCGAGTGACCGTGCGCGCGATCGATGCCCTCGGTGCCACGGCGCAGAAGACACTGACCCTCATCGTCAAGTAGATCGCTGTTGCTCCGCGGGGACCAGCTCCCCGCGGAGCAACAGTAGGCAGCCCAGCAACCCGAGCGCCACGAGCGCAGTTGTGAGTGCGCCACCCGGCGACTTCACTCCATGTAGACCGTAGAGCGGCATCGGGCGGTCAAACCACATCTGCTCGTGCTGACAGCGGTTCCACTTCTCGACGCCGCCGCGCCATGGTGCATCGCAGGGGGGATTCTCCTGGTTGGAAGAATGCGCCGGTCGCGTTTGGCCGCCACATCGTGCCGATGTTCGGAAGCGTGAACGTGAGCACGATGGCGAAGCGACGGCGAGCAGCCGCCACGGGGATGCGAGCAGCCCGGACAGACGGGTCGGAGAGCGTCGCCGTACGCGACGAGCGTCGAGCAGCACTAGCGGAAGCCCCCACGGTAGCGCCAGGCGCGGTCCGATTGCACGCCAGCCGAACGGTGTCCACCACGAGGCGAACCCGAAGGTCAGGCCGAGCAATGACGGCCAGGATGCACCAGCGCCGGCCGCATGTCCACTTCACGTCGCCACCGAAATGCGAGAACGCAGGCGGCGAGCACGAGCATGCACGCGGCAGGCCAGAACACGAACATGCCTCCGCTCGGAGAGAACGAGCACGCCGGCCGCGTACTCAACCTTTCGTCCGAGCCCCGGGCGTATGCAGCTTCGCCTCGAAGAAGTTCGGGCTGACCACCTTGCCGTAGCGAACGACGTTGAAGAGCGACGCAGCGAGATCGCCGATAGCGATACCGGCGCGCCCCCAGATCAGGTGAGGCCGGATGTCGATTCCCGGTCCGGCGTGCGCGCGAGCACGAGCCCGAGCACGCCGAGCGCGACGATGAACGGATACGACGTCTCCTTCGTCCACGCTGCACCGACGGCCGCGAGGCCGACAAGACGGGATGAGCCGGCAGTACGGTCGCGGCGACAAAGGCAGACGAGCAGGCCCGTGGCGAGCGCCTCGGCGGCGGTCGTCCGCGCGTACCAGAACAACGGACTGCTCAGCAGCACGAGCATGAAGGCCCAGAACCAGGCCGCGCTGGCCGATGCGGTTGACAGCACGATCCACGCGAGGACGACCGTCGCGCCGACCGCGGTCACGCTGAGCAGCTCGAGCACCCTCGTCACGCGCCGCGTGGCCGTCCGCTCCGAGCTCCGATCGAGATCAGGTCGGGAATGTGTTGCATCAGCGGCCAGTCCCCGACCGAAGTCATCAAGCCCCAGTAGTTCAGCTGCGCCGGTGTAGCCGCAGCCGAGTAGTCGTGGTTGCGACAGGCACGTGAGGAAGGCGTTGCTGCCGTCGAGGACGAACGGCGTGTCGCCGGAGACCCACGGCATCGCGATCCAGACGACGACGAGGAAGACGAACGCGCCGATGACGGCCGATCGACGCGCCCACCGGACTGCCGTCACCACCGCGTCGGCGACGCGCTCGGCCGCGCGCCCGTCGACCTCGCCGACGACCTCGCGGCGACACGCGCGCGCTCGGCGGCCAGCTCGCCCGGATGCGGCGAGCGCCCGCTCGATCCCGGCGGTGACGTCGTCGAAGCGTTCGGCGCGATAGAAGGCGTTGGACTCGATCAACGATTTGTAGTGCTCGCCGCTGACGTTCTTCAACGCCCAGCTCTCCGCCTGGCGGCGCGCCCTCGTCGTAGAGCACGCACACCGCGGGCCGGTCGTTGACCAGCGCGTCGAGCAGAATCGTCCCGGCGTTCGAGACGACGACGTCCCCGTGCTGGAGCAGCACCGCGAGCGTCTCCAGGTCGGTGAAGCTCGGCTCCTGCACCGCGAGCCCCTCGCGGACGAGCGCGGGCGCGAAGCGCTCGCGCCACTCGCGGTCACGCGGGTGAGGCCGGAAGAGCAGCGAGAAGCGAGCTCGCGCGCCGCTCTGCTCCCACCAGGCGACGAGCCGCTCGACGAAGCGCGCCTCGTAGGGCGCGTTCGTCGGGGTGTTGCCCATGACGAGCACGACCGGCCGGGTCGGATCGAGCCCGAGGCCGCGCACGACGTGCTCGTAGTCGTCGCGCGGGCGCGTCGGTGGAAGACGTCTGTCTGCGGCCAGCCGGTGACGACGATCCGGCGCGGTCGATGCCGTGGTAGCGGACGAGGTCCGTCCGCATGACGCTCGTTCTGCACGATGTAGCGGCGCAGCTCGGCGGCACGATCCCCTTGCCGACGGTGTGATCCCAGCTCGCGATGTGCCCGACGACGGGAGCGCCAGTCGGCGCGCGCCGACGATGAACGGCACGACAGACGTGCATCTGCGTGTTCGCCAAGAGCGATCGCAGGTCGCTCGCGCCGAAGCCGCTCGAGGAGCCGGCTGCGGCAAGTAGCGCAGCCGGCCGTAGTGCCAGCGCAGTCATCGCCGGGTCGAGCGAGGACCAGCGCGGGCAGCGGCCCGGCGTGCGTCGGGTCGAGGAACCAGTTCTGGTGCCCGGTCCATCGTTCGCGGTTGAACCCGTAACGCAGGCTCTGCCGCAGCGAGAGCGGATAGAAGCCGATCCTCGCGTCGAGCCAGCCGTCGAGGCGCCGCAGACGCCTCTCGGTCGGCGGCGCCTGGGCGCTCATGCAGCTCACCGGGGTCGATGATGCGCGTTCCGGCGCGCGCTTGCTCCAGAACTCCGTCGCTCACCCGGCGAGAACAAGCGCGAGCCGGTCGCCGAGTCGCGAGCGCAGCTGTTCGACGATGCCGGTGTCGAAGAACAGCCGCGACGAGAACGGATCCGGGAGGACGAGCCAGACCGGGGTCACGAGGTCGCGCGGGCGCGCAGCGCCAGCGCGATCCGGTCTGCGAGCGACGCGCCGTCGAGCCCGTGGTAAGCGGAGCGCCTCGAGCGGCGTGCCGCACGCCGGCCAACCCTCCACGCCGAACACCGTCATCCTGCCGGGTCGAGCGCGCGACGCAGCGCGTCTCCGAGCGCGCCGACCGGCGCGTGATCCTCCAGCGACGAACAGTTCTCCGAAGCGCTCAACGATCTCCGCAAGCCACTGCGCGTCGACGCGGTTGAGCCACGGCATGTTCACGACCTGCAAGCGTCCGTCGAGGAGCTCGGCCGCCGTCAGCGCCTCGTGCAGCATCACCGGCCCGTACGCGAAGAGCAAAGCCTCCGTGCCTTCGGCGAGGACGGTGCCGCGTCCGACCTCGAGCGGTTGCGACTGAAAGGCGATTCGCCTGGGCGAAGGGCCGATGGCGAGCCTCAGAGCGACGTTGTCCGTGGCCTCGTCGACCGCCCAGCGAACAACTGTCTCGGTCTCCTCGGAATTTGCGGGCTGCACGACGATCATGTTTGGGAGCGCTCCGAGCAGCGAGATGTCGCGGATGCTCTGGTGCGACTTGCCCGGGCCTGCGGGGATCAGGCCGGCGTAGTGCAAGGCGTAGATGACTTTGGTTCGCTCGCTCGCCTGGTTGTAGATCTGCTCGTTCGCGCGCGCCGCAAGGAATGCCGCGAACGAATTCACGACCGGGAGCAATCCCTGCCGAGCCATTCCTGCGGCGGCCGACACCATGTCCTGCTCGGCGATGCCCGATTCGTGGAACTGTTCTGGATACGCGAGCTCGAACGGCCGGATGCGACAGTCGGAAGCGAGGTCGGCGTCGAGGACGACGAGCTCCGGATGATCGGCTGCGAGCTCCAGCAGCGCCCTGCCGTACGCCTCGGCCACGTACTCGTCGGTGACCTTTGGTCGAGTGCCGGCGCCCGATTCGGGCTCGCCCTCGAGGCTGTAGGCGACGTCCTCGTCGAGGCGGGGAACGGGCGTCAGCTCGAGGTCCGGGACACGCTTCCGAATGCGCTCGATCAGCTCCGTATGTGCACGCTCGAACGCCTCGTCATCCGGTGCACCCGCGTGCCAACGATAGGTGCCGCCTCCCTGCTGTAAGGCGAACGGATGCTCCATGAACGACACGCCCTTGCCCTTGATCGTGTTGGCGATCAACACCTTCGGGACGTCGGCCGCGGACCGGAACTCTGCGAACACGCGCGCGAGCTGGTCGTGATCGTGGCCGTCGGCCGATGCGACGTGCCAGCCGAAGGCAGTCAGCTTGGCCTCCAGATCGCCCAGCGGCAAGATCTCCGTCGTCGGCTTGTCCGACTGCAGCTCGTTGCGGTCGACGATCACCCACAGGTTGCCCTGGGAGTGCGCTGCCGCGGCCTGCAGTCCCTCGAAGTTTTGACCCTCCTGCAGCTCACCGTCACCGACCATCACGACCACGCGACCACCTCGGCCGAGCAAGCGCTTGGCCCACGCCATCCCGCGCCCCTTCGAGATCCCCATGCCGAGGGAGCCGGAGTTCGCCTCGATGCCGGGGACACCCACATCGGGATGGCCGTCGAGACCGCCGAGACGCCGCAGCTTGAGCAATCGCTCCGGCGGCAGCACGCCCAGCGCGTGAAGCACCGCGTAGAGCCCGGGCACGTCATGGCCCTTGGAGGAGAAGTAGACGTCACGATCGGGATGGTCGAAGCCGACAGCCGCGGTGTTCAGCTCCTTGAAGAAGAGTTGGACGACGATGTCCATCGCGCTGAAGCTCGAGCCCAGGTGTCCCGAGCCGGCCCGCTTCACGGCGACGAGCGCATTCACACGGCACATGTCGGCGAGCAGCGCCAGATCGTCGCGAGCGCGTTCGAACTCGCCTCGTGGGATGAGGGTCAGCTCCACGGATGCTCCCGCAGCACGTCCTCGTTCACGTCCACACCCCAGCCTGGCCCCGAGGGAACCGTGAGCTTGCCATCGGCGATCTCCGGCACGGCCGTGGTGAGCTCCTCACGCCAGGGCACGTCGTCGACGTCGACCTCGAGGATGCGCACGTTGGGGATCGCAGCGCACCATTGCGCGGAGATGAATGTCGCGAGATGGCTGTAGTAGTTGTGCGGTGCGCAATTCACCTCGAACGTCTCCGCAAGGTCGGCGATCTTCTTGGCCTGGTGAAATCCGTTCCAGATCACGTCCACCGACGCGACGTCCATCGCACCGGCTTCGAAGAACGGACGGAAGCCACGGTTCGTGTAGAGGTTCTCGCCGGAGCAGATCGGAATTGCGGAGCCGTTGCGAACGGCGGCCAGCGAGACCGGGTCGAAGGCGTCTACCTCGAGCCACATCAGGTCGTGATCCTCGAGTGTCCGAGAGATGCGCAAGACGCCTTCCGCGGTGAGATTGAAGTTGAGGTCGACAATCGGCTCGGCCTTCCCCTCGGTCCCTTCGGCGAACGCGTCGAGCAACTGCACGAGCGAGTCCTCGAGCTCCGGTGACGGGTTGCGGTCGAGGCCGTCGCCGTGGAAGCCGGGCATCAGGACCTGCGGCTCCTCGCCGGGAACGACGATGTTCGTCTTGAAGGCGGGAAAGCCACGGGCGACCACTTCGGCGCCGAGCTTCGTCACGTCGTCGTACGACGCGAGCTTCTCGGTGTTTGTCACCTGCCAGGCGCGTGCGCGCGTCGTCCCGCAATGCGACCAGTACACATCGACGTCGTCGCGGGTCGGCCCGCCGAACAGCTCGTAGACGGGAACGCCGAGTGCCTTGCCCTTGAGGTCGAGCAGCGCGTTCTCGATGCCGCCGATCGCCTTCTGGATCACCGAGCCCGGGCTTTGCCGTGTGGCGCGGAAGAGCTCCCAGACGATCCGTTCGACCGCGCGCGGGTCACGGCCGACGACGTGCGGGGCCAGATCTTCGACGATGCCGGCAAGTCCGCGAGGCGAGCCGTGGGAATCCGTGATCTCGGCCCAGCCAACGGCTCCGTCGTCCGTCGTGGCCTTCAGGAAGATCCACGGCCGCCAGCCCGCATCGCAGTAGAGCGTCTCGAGGTGTGCGACTTTCATTCCGCCGCAGGATACGGACGTTGCGGCCGCTCGACGCTGGGCAGCGAGGCTGCTCCCGAGTCGACGAGAGCCCGCGCACGCGACCAGTCCTCCTCGTCGTCGACGTTGAAGCCCTCGTGGCCCTTGGTGAAGAACGGGGCGACGACACGCCCTTCGCGGGTTCCCGTTTGCGAGACGACGCGCGTCCACGCGATCTCGAGCGCGCTGTTCTGCACGTAGACCTCGGGAAGCGCCTGATACTGGCCGGCGTGCCAGGCGACGTCGAGCTGCGACTGCTCCAACAAGGGTCGCATCACCTTGCCGTCGACGATCCACATCTTTCCCGGGTGCTGCTTGACGAGCTCGACCGCCCGGATCGAGTCGGCTTCGGGTGTAGCAAGCAGTTGTTGCAGTCCCCGCTGCAGAACGTCGGGCCCGCGGAACGGATTGGTGGCGCGGACGATCGCGAACAGGTCGTAGTGCTCGCCGAGCTGGTCGAGTGTGTACGTGAGCCATTCGATGTCGGGGGACGTGGACGTCGCGAGCTCGGGTGGGCGCAGGAATGGGATGTCGGCGCCGTAGCGCTGGGCGACCTCGGCGATCTTGCCGCTGTCCGTCGAGCAGATGACGCGGTCGAAGAGGCCGGACTGCCGCGCGGACGCGATCGCGTACGCGAGCAGCGGATGGCCCGCGAGCGGCCGGATGTTCTTGTCCTTGACACGTTCCGAGCCGGATCTGGCTGGGATCAGCGCGATAGCGCTCGGCACGCGTCCTCCGCTTCCGCAAGCAGGCCCTCGAGCACCGGCGCCGGCACGCCGAGGCGATGCGCCGCGCGCACCGCGGCGCCGGTGATCGCATCGAGCTCGGACGGGCGGCCTGCGGCGATGTCGCGGGCGGTGGACGAGGTCAAAGCTGGAGGCATGGCGTCGATGATCTCCCACTGCGCCGCCGGCGTGAGCTCGACACCGTCGGCAAGAGCGACGCGGCAGGTTTCGACGACGGCGTCCTCCAGGCGGGGGCGCCATTCCGGATCGCTGCGGAGCTCACCGATCGGGCGCTGGCTCAGGGCCGTGGCTGCGGCGACCGGAGCCTGGCGCGCGAGCTTCTCCCACAGGACTGCCTGCTCGGTTTCGCCGACGCGAACCTCCGCACCCGACCGCCGCAGGAGCTCGGCCGTTTCGTCGCCGGCGTCCGAGGCGACAGTCATCACGGTGCGCGGTGTGTTCTGCACGATGACGCCGGGGCGCTCCAGCCACGCTTCGATGAAGCCGATCGTGCCGCCGACGACCCTGCTCTCCGGAAAGCGGCCGCGGATGGTCTCCATGTGCTCGATGCCGTTCAGCAGCGGAACGATCGTTTCAGCTGTCGCCTGGATGCGGCCAAGCGCATCGTCGAGCGCGGGAGCCTTCACGGTGACGAGCAGGAGCTCGACCAGCTCCCGCAACTCGGTGACGACCTCGGGTCGAGTCGTCTCGACCTCCTCGCCGTGTTTCAGAGTCAGCCCCTCGGACCCGATCAGCGCAGCCGTGCTCGGCCGAGCCACGCAAACGACCGGCACCCCGGCGCGCCCGAACCCGACCGCGAGGACCCCGCCAACAGCGCCGGGACCCAGAACCGCCACGCGTTCGTTCACGTCACGTCTCCAAAATCCACGGCCTGGTGTCGGACACCGTGACGGACGTGTGACGTGGTTTCCACAGGGGGCTGCTCATGTCGCGGCCGGATCGGCGATCAGGTTGACGTACTTCCACTCCGTGTAGACATCGAGCGCCTCCACGCCGGCTTCGCGCCAGCCCGTCCCCGACTGCTTCACGCCGCCGAAGCCCATGTGCGGCTCGCTTCCATGCGTGCCGCCGTTCACGACGACGACCCCGGCTTCGACCTCGTCGGCGAAGCGCATCGCGCGATGCAGGCTTGCCGTGTGGATCGCGGATGTCAATCCGTACGGCGAGTCGTTGACGAGTGCGATCGCTTCTTCGAGCCCGCCGACGCGATACAGAATCGCGACGGGGCCGAACAGCTCGGTGCAGGAAAGCTCGGCGTCGGCCGCCACATCCTCGACCACCGTCGGCGCGAGCCACCAGCCCGGGCGATCGAGGCGCTCTCCGCCGACCGCCAGCTTCGCGCCGCCGAGCGCGCGGAGAATCCGCTCGAGGCTCTCCTCGCTGATCACCGGGCCCGGCTCGTAGGCGCGCGCTCCTGCCACGAACCGTTCTCGGAACTCGTCGTAGACCGAATCGAACACGACCATGCGACTCGCCGCGGCGCAACGCTGGCCCGCATTGGAGAACGCGGACGCGAGTGACCACTCGACGGCGCCATCGAGGTCGGCGTCGTCACAGACGACGAGCGCATTCTTCCCTCCGAGCTCGAGCACGACCTTCGCCAACCGGCGCCCGCCGCGTTCGGCGATCCAGCGACCGGTTTCGGCCGATCCCGTAAAGCTGACGAGGTCGACGTCTTCGTGCTCGACGAGAGCGGTCCCGGCCTCGGGGCCAAGCCCATGCACCAGGTTGAGCACTCCCGCCGGAAGCAACTCCTGGCAGAGCCGGCCGAAGAACGAGGCCGACTCAGGTGTGTGCTCGGACGGCTTTAGGACGGCCGTATTCCCACAGAGGACCGCCGGGAAAGTCTTCCAGGCGTAGTTCGGCAACGGCGTGTTGAAGGAGACGAGCAGAGCGGCAACCCCGACGGGGCGTCGCGTCGCCATGACGGTCCGGTTGGGCATCGAGGAGGTCGTCGTGCGCCCGTAAAGCCGGCGGCCTTCACCGGCGACGAAGAAGCCCATCTCGATTGCGGCGTCCGCCTCGGCAACGGCCAGCTCCAGCGGCTTGCCGGTCTCCTCGACCACGATCGCGGCCGCCTCCTCGCGACGAGCCTGCAACGCCAGCGTCAATTCGCGAACCAGACGCCCGCGTTCGACAGCCGTAGTGGCAGCCCATACCGGCTGCGCGGCGCGGGCTGCTGCAACTGCCGCCGCAACGTCAGCCGCGTCCGACCTTGGTGGCGCGCAGAGGAACGACCCGTCGATCGGCCGCGACTTCTCGAACGTACGGCCGGAGTTAGCCGCGACTTCGCGGCCGGCGACGATGTTCATGATCCGGCGCGCCGGACTCGTTGCGTCAACGCGTTCACGACGCGAGACGAGTGCCGCCGCTCCAGGGCGATGAGGCGTGCCTCGAGATCGTCTGCCTTGCTCAGGGCAAGGACGTGCGGATCTCCGGCCGCAAGCATCGCGAACTCCGAGAGATAACCCTCGTCGACCGCCGCTGCGGGAAACGTCAGCGACGACCTCGATCCCGCCTCGATCGAGCGCAGCGCGTCACGAAGTCTCGTGTCGACCGCAAGCGTTCCTTCACCCAAGCCTCGCGCGAGCGCGTCGTCGTCGACGAGATACGACTCGTAGAACTCGCGCATCTTCCCGGCCTGCTCGGCCTCGTGAGCCGAGTTCCGAAACCGCGAGGGATCGAGGGCAAATCGTCGCAGCAGCTTCTCGCTGAACTGCTCGAGAGAACGGAACGGAAAATGGAGCACGTCGATCGGATACCAGCCGGTGAGCGCCCGCAGGTCACGACCGATGGCCTGATGGTTGCCGCTGAGAACCTTCACCTCCGGGTCGCTGCGATGAGCTGCCTTGAAGCGCGGACTGTACGGACTGTTGTCCTCTGCGCCCGGGTTCAGCACTCGAACGGTCATCCGCTCGGCGAAGAACTCGTCACCGTGAGGTCTCGGCGGGAAATGGCGCCACATGCCACGGACGCTTCCGAATCGCGGCGGGACTCCCGCGAACACATCCTTCAGCGAGCCCCCACGAGGCCACCAGAACTCGTCCGCGTCGCTGTTGATGACCCAGTCCGCCGCGAAGTCCGTGGCCGCCCGGCGCGCCATGTCGGTGACCCACTCCTCTTGCTTGAGGTCCCCGTCGTCGTAGGTGAGGTGCAGACAACCGTCACGCGCGTACGACTCGAGAATATCTCGAGTCCCATCCTGGGACCCGTTGTCCATCGCGACGAAGAAGTCGACGCCTGCGTTTAGATGAAACGCGATGTGCGCGTCGATGATGTCGGCCTCGTTGCGGGCCAACACTGTCATCACGATTCTCACTGTAGGCAGCGTTTTAGCCGAAGCGGTAGCTTGAATGGCGTGCCTGGCAGAGCATGCCTCAGTCCGAAGCCAACCTAGCGTGACGGCCGCCAAGGACGCGGCGCGAACGGTGCTCGCGCTTTTCACGTGCTGGGTCGCACGCGCTTCCTCTGCTCGTGCGGGGATCGCCGTCGTCTACCACCGCATCGGCGACACCGCCGGTAACCCCCACTTCGAGATCCTGCCCGCCGTCTCGAGCGACGTGTTCGAGCGGCAGCTCCGCCATCTCCGGCGACGCTATCGGGTCGTTCCGGCAGCCGAGCTCCTCGAGGCTGTACGGAACAGGCGTCGGGGCGAACGCTTTCCGGCCGCGATCACCTTCGATGACGACCTCGCCTCCCATCTCGACGATGCCGTGCCGGCGTTACAACGGCAGGGGCTCGCGGCGACGTTTTTCCTGGGCGGCGTCTCGCTGCGGAAACCACATCCCCTGTGGTGGGAGGACCTGCAAACGGCGATCGACGAAAAGCTCGTTCAGCCCGACGCCCTTCCCCACGTCGCCGAAGCGGACCTGCGCTCGGCGCTCGAGCGTTCCCCGAAGGCGATCTTCCGCGTCGCCGGCACGATCGAAAAGCTGGGCCAGTCGGAACGGCAGGAGACGGCCCTGCAGCTGCGCGCAGCTGTCGGCTCCCCCGACGAGAACGACGGGCTTCGTGTTGATCAGGTTCGAGCCCTGGTCGCCGCCGGCTTCGCTGTCGGTTTTCACACCGTCAGACACGACCTCCTCCCGGGGCTCTCCGATGCGGCGCTGGCTGAGGCCATGCGCGAAGGGCGGGAAGAATTGGAGCGCGTGACCGGCAGGCCCCTCGAGGTCATCTCCTACCCGTACGGCAAGGCCGACGACCGTGTCGCACAGGCGGCGCGCACGGCGGGGTTCACGCGAGGCTTCACCACCGGGCGCACCGCCGTGGGCGAGGAGACCGACCCCCTTCTAATTCCGCGGATTCCGCCCGCGATGTCATTCGGGAAGACGGCGCTACGACTGGCACGCACGGTCGCCCCTTGGTCATGATCGGCCCATGAACGGCGACCCAGACCGCATGAACAGGGAGAACGATCGTCTGGCGAAGGAAGTCCGGGAGTTGAGCGCCCGACTCGCCGCAGTCGAGTCGAGCCGCTGGTGGCGACTTCATCCGCGAGTCGCGCTCGAACAACTCCGTACGCGGCTGCGTGGCACCGAAAACGGCGATGCGATCGAGCAGGAGTCACGCGGAGCGCACGTCTTCCCGATGGACTTCGAAGACGCCGACATCGAGCTGTGCCTACGCGTCGGCCCCGTACACGATGACCACTCCGGCGCGCATCTACTCGCTCGTGCGCGCGGTGGAATACGTCTCCGCCCGAGCCGTGCCGGGAGCGTTCGTCGAATGCGGAGTTTGGCGAGGCGGAAGCATGATGGCCGTCGCCCTCACTCTCCTGCGGCTTGGAGTCACCGACCGGGACCTGTACCTCTACGACACGTTCACCGGCATGACGGCTCCCACGGACGAAGACGTGAGGCGCTCCGGTGAGCGTGCCGCCGACCTGCTGGCGGAGGAGAGCCGGTCTTCCGACATCTGGGCGATCGCTGCGATCGACGACGTGCGGGAGGCGGTCCTGAGCGTCGGCTACCCCGAGGAACGGATTCATTTCGTTCAGGGCCCGGTGGAGGACACGCTGCCCGCGAACGCGCCTGAAGCGATCGCGCTACTCCGTCTCGACACCGACTGGTATTCGTCGACGAAGCACGAGCTCGTGCACCTGTTTCCGCGCCTCACGAGCGGCGGCGTTCTAATTCTCGACGACTACGGGTACTGGCAGGGGGCAAGACGCGCAGTGGACGAGTACCTCGCCGAGAACGGCCTGCGCCTGCTGCTGAACCGGATCGACAACACGGCCCGGATCGCGCTCAAGCCCTGAGGGGAGCCGCCGAGTCGGCAGCGTTCACACGAGGGGCAAGCTCGCGGCACAGTTTCACCAGCTCGATGTCGCGCTCGTACCAGCGTTCGAGATTCGCACGCGCACGGTCGCTGAGGTGTTCCTGGAAACCGGGCGGAGTCTTGTGGGCAACGGTCTCGTCTCCCGGCAGCCGCACTTCGCGGCTCAAGCCCAGCTTGTGCTTGAGCAGCTCGAAATCCTCGTTCAGCCGTTCTTGCAGCCCGATGAAGAACAGATCGGGAATGCGCGCACGGAAGGCGGCCTCGTCGGCAAACCAGAACGTGTACGGAGTGTTCACGTGTCCGATACCGCGCATCGCGTTCTCCGCTTGCTCGCGCTCCGCCGCGTCGGTCGATGAGAGGGCGACCGCCAGCTGATCCGGCGTCTTGAAGATCGCGAAGGCGACGCGCTCTTCGTCGCGCCAGGGGTAGTGATAGCGGGGGCGATCTTCTCGCAGCCGGCCGTTGAAGGCGCTGACGAAGCGCGACAGTGGATCGCGAATGAGAAACATGAATCGCTCCCCCTGCGGCAGATCGTCCAGCGTCACATCGTGTCCGCGAAACAGCAGCTGGTAGCGAGAAGCGTCGACGTTCTCGGAGAGGACGTGTTTCAGCGCGGTTCCGCCGGTCTTGCCGATGTGCAGGACGTTGAGCGGTGGCCTGCCGTCGGCTGGATCCGCAACGCTCGCGACCGGCCGACGGCTTGACCCACCCCGCAGCCGGCGCATGAGCCCGCGTCGAGCAGCGGCGAGCGGACCAGGCATCGAGCGCAGACTAGCCAAGGGTTGGCTTCCGGATCGACCGCAGCTGCCTGCTGAGTTTGCGAAGAGCGCGCGGGACCGGAGCAGGCGCCACGCCATCCGACTGGCGCGCTGCCTCGAGAGCTGCGACCGCTGCCGCGAGCGTCGCGGTGAGCAGCGGCAGCCCGGCCAGAACCTCCTGGTCCCCCTGCTCGAACGCCTCCAGCACCGCGAGGCCTTCCGCGGGCGACCGCGCGACAGACGCGGGACGTCCCACCTGCTCCGAGAGCGCGTCCGGAATGGAGACGAAGTGCGCGCCCGCAGCTGCGAGCCGGGCCATCAGAACCCAGTCCGAGTCAGTAGGGCCTGCCGCCAGGGCCCGCGCTGCCAGCGAACGACGGACCAAACCGAGCACGCCGTACTGATTCTCGATGAGCCCGAGAGAACCGGGGTCGCCCAGAAACAACTGAACGGCCTCGGCGTCGTCACTTGGACGAACGCCGGCGGTGACGACGTCGGCGCCCGTTGCCACCTGCGCTGCGACAAGGCTGTCGAGCAGGGCGTCGTCGGGAATGTCGTCCTCGTCGGTGAAGAGCACCCACTCGGCCGTCGCTGCGTCGAGACCGGCTGCGCGCGTCGCAGCCGGTACGACCTCCACTTCGACCGACTGCGTCCGCTCGGCGAGTCGTTCCGCGCGCGGGATGCTGCTCGCGTCCCCAGCGGCGACGACCGAAACCCGCGACCTCCTTCCCGGCGATGTCGGTCCCGGCGACGCCGTGACGGTCTCGACGAGCTCGAGCCATTGCCCGAGGGACCGTTCCGGCGCGTGCTGCGGCGCCGCAGGCTCGAATCCCGCTAGGGCTCGCGAGCGCTCGCTCGATTGCTGCCGAGAAGTCGTCGGAGTCGGGCCGCGACAGCACTCGTTCCCGATCCGCGGCAGCGACGAGCTCCGGGGTGCCGCCTACTGCGGTTGCGAGAAACGGAATCCCATGCTCGATGCACTCCGCGACCGCGTATGGCGAGTTCTCGAGCAATGACGGCATGACCGCGAGTGTCCCGGGCACCTTGAGCTCCGCGATCGCGGCTTCGCGCTGTAGCCCCGTCTCGAAGCGGATCGAGGCGAGGCGACCGGCCACGTCGCTCCCGAGGTCCTCCACGATCTGCGTCGGCGTCCAGCGCCGCGCCTGCCCGAGGAACACGAGGTCGACACCTTCCAAAAGACCGGAAGGCAGCTTCTGCAGGCTCGAACGGAAGAGCCGGATGCCCTTCCCCTCCCGGAGCTGCCCGAAGAACGCCAGGCGGCGCACGGGGGACCCCGTCACGGCCCGCTCGACAGGCTCTCCCAAAGCCGCCGACTGCCAGAGGTTCTGAATGACCTGCCTCGGCGCGTCCGCCGGCCAGCCGTGGTCATCGAGCCAGTCGAAGAGCCACCGGCTCGGGCTGACGACGGCATCGGCCAGCTGCAGGCAGGCTCGCTGGGCGATCTCTTCACCAAAACGCGCGACCGTGTCCGGCACCTTCTGCGCGGCCGCGGCGAAGACCCTCGCGGGCCCATGGCAGTACACGACGAACGCCGTCCGCGGCAAGGACCTGCCGACCTGCCGCGACCGCAGCGCCGCGTACGCAAGCGCACGCCAGTCGTCTGCAATGACCACGTCAGGTGGCTCGCTCTGCAGGGCCGCGTGGACGTGCCAGGCCGGCGCGAGGAAGGACGGCCGCACGGAAGCGCCCGCCGTCAGAGGACGTACACGCACGTTTGCCGCGGAATAGGTTCGCTCCCAATCGGAGCTCAGCTCGCCGACATCTCGACCCGGTGCAACGAGCAGCTCGACCTCGTGTCCCCTGCGCCCCAGAGCAGTGGCAAGAAAAGAGTCCGCGGTCCCGGGACCTCCCGTACCGGGCACGCCGAGGATCTCGCTAGCGACGACGGTGATCCGTCGCGGCGTCATCGGCCGCGCCCGGGGACGAGTCGCCGAAACGAACGGCGAGCCACTTCAGACGCGCCGTCTTCCCTGAGTACGCTCACCACTCGAGCTGCAAGACCGCCGGCTGGGGTCGCCACGGGTTGCTGCAGCTCGGCAGCGAGCCGCGTGCCGAGCTCGGCGGTGAGCCGGAGCTTGCGCGGCAGTGCCCGTTCCACGAGGTGCAACACACGCCGGGCTTCGCCCGCGTCTGTCGCAAGCGCTCCCGGGCGGGCCGTTCGAGTCACCAGCGGGATCGGAATCGAGACGATCTTGGCTCCTTCCAAGCTCAGTCGCGCCAGGAACGGCCAATCCGAGTCAGTGGCCTCCTCTGCGCCATGAGCCGGGAGGCGCTCCCCCGGGGAATCGAGCAGCGAGCGCCTGAGGAGCGAGACGGTCCCGTAGCCGTTGGCGAGCAGCCCGAGCCCGCGCGGCTCTCCGAGGAAGAGATGAATCTTCTTCGGCTCAGACGTGGAGCCCAGAAACAGGCCGCAGGACACGACGTCGGCGCCGGCAGCCGTCTGCGCATGGACGAGCGTCTCCACGAGCGCCGGCTCCGCGACGTCGCCCTCGTCCAGGAACACGACCCACTCGCCCTCGGCCACGGAGTGTGCCGCCGAGCGGACGGCTTCCGGCGTGGCGCGCTCGGATCGCACGACGCGCGTCTCGGCCGGAAGGCGCTCCGGGCTCGAGACGCCTGCGCCGGCCAGGACGACGGTCACGCGTACGTGAGCCCAGCTTTGGCCGGACACGGCAGCCAGGCAGCGCTCGAGCGCGGCAGCCGAAGAGCGGTGGACGACGACGAGCTCAACGACTGGAGACGCACCGGCGAGGGAGCCCTGCCTGGGGGCGGGCGCCAGCACCTCCTGCCAGCGTCTCAGCGACTCTCCGTCGTCGTAGCCGGGGCGGGCGGGAGCCCAGGAGGTCTCCGCGTCTCTCAGGACACCGCGCAACGCCTCTGCGATCCCGTCCGGGGTCGGGTCGAAGAGCACCCGCGCGTGATCCTCCGGTGCGACGAGCTCGCGGATCCCGGCGGCGGTGCTGGCAAGGAAAGGGATCCCGTTCTCCAGGCACTCGTAGATCGTGTTGGGCGAGTTCTCCTCGAACGAGGGCACGACGGCGACCGTGCCCGGGCGCCGGAGGCGGTCGAGCACCTCGTGCTGGTCCAGGGCCGACTCGAAGACGATGCCGCGAAGCGCGCGGGCGGTTCGCTCCGAGAAGAGCCCTGTAACGCGCTCGACCGGCCACGCAGGTGTGGACCGGCCGAGAAACTCGAGCTCGACTCGCTCGAGCAATTCCGGTTCGAGCAGGTTCAGCGCCTCCACGAAGGGGCGCACACCCTTGCGCTCCTCGAGCCGCCCGAAGAACGCGAGCCGGCTCACCGGGCTCGTGTCCACTCGCGCACTAGCTGGAGCTGTTCCGGTCGCCCCTGCCCGTGACACGTGAGGAATGACGAACGTCTGCGCCGGCAGCTTCCACCCTTGCCGCTGCATCCATTCGACGAGGTACGCGCTCGGGCTCACGACGACATCCGCGAGCTCGACCGAAGCGCGCTCGAGCGCAGCCACAGCCAGGGCTCCGGGTAGCACGCTCACCTTTCCGCTCACGTCGGTGATCCACTGCCTCGTCCCGTGGCAGAAGACGACGAACGACGTGCGCTCGAACGCCAGACCGAGCCGGCGAAGCCGAAGAGGCGTGTAGGCGGGAGCTCCGAGGTCTTGCACGATCACGACGTCGGGGGGATCTGCGCGCAACGCGACCTCGACGTCGCGCGCTCGGCCGAAATACGCCGGCTCGACCACTTCCGCGCTGCGCGGCACGACGCGGACTCGAACGCCTGCGCCCTCGTAGAGGGTTTGCCATTCCGGATCGACAGGGCCCGTCGGAGGAGGTCCCGACGAAGAGGACCTCGACGCTGTGTCCCATCCGGGCTAATGCGACGGAGACGAATGCCGTCGTCGTGCCGATGCCGTTCCCCGCGTAGCCGAGCAACTCGTCGGCGACGAACGCAATCCTGCGTGGTGCTTCTTGTCTGCCCTCCGAGGCCATCGAGCTAGTGGACGCAACCCATGCGGAGCGCCCTACGATATAGCGGTCGGCTGCCCACCTCGGCCGGTGAGCGAACGAAGCGGAGCTGGAACCGATGACACCTCAGCCGAGAACCGCATCCCCTCGTCGTGTGACGGTGATCGCGCACGAGCTGCGCGGCTTCCTGCCCGTCGGCGGGATGGGCACCGCGACGTCGTTCCTCGCACTCGCGCTCGCGCGCAGCGGGCATTCGGTCGAGATCCTGCTCGGCAAACACTCGCCCGGGTCGATCGACCCGTACTGGGCGAGCGTCTACGAGAGCGCCGAGGTTCGGATCCGCCCGGCCCCCGAGGGTGACGACCAGGTCGAGCCCTGGCAGTTCGTGCATCCGCACAGGATCGAGCTCGGCCTGCAGGCCGGCCAGGCGGATGTCGTGATCGCGCACGACTTCGGCGCGCCCGTGTATTCGGCATTGCGTCTGCGGCAGGCCGGCCTTGCATTCCAGAACTCGTTGTTCGTGGTGTTCTGTCACGGCACGCGCCGCTATGTCGCGGACCTTTCGCCGAACATCGCGCTGAAGGATCTCGATGCAGTGCTCGGCGTCGGCATTCTCGAGCAGGCGTCCGTCGAGCTCGCAGATGTCGTCGTCAGTCCAAGCGCCTACCTGCTCGACTGGATGAGGGACAAGGGCTGGCAGCTCCCTGCACGCACGCTCGTGATTCCTTACTTCACGAGGTTCGGCGCGACCGGCGAAGACGCCTGGGTCGCCGACCGCCCCCATCCCGACCCGCTGCGACGAATCGCGTTCTTCGGCCGCGTGGACGAGAAAAAGGGACTGCGAATCTTCACGGCGGCCCTCAATGCGCTCGAGCCGGAGCTGATCGAGGGCCTCGAGCTCGACTTCGTCGGTAAGACGACCACGAGCTGGCCACGCGAACGTGTCGAGAGTCTCCTTTCCGAGCAGACCCGCAGAGCCCTCAGGCAGATTGCATTCGAGACAGGGCTGGACCAGCACGAGGCGCTGGCGCGGATTCGTCTTCCCGGGACGCTGGCGGTGATGCCTTCTCTCCAGGACAACTCGCCGAACACGGTCTACGAATGCCTGGAGCACGCGCATTCCGTTCATCGCAAGCAACGTCGGCGGCGTGCCCGAGCTGATCGCAGCCGATGATCGGCCTCGCGTGCTCTTCGAGCCGACTCCCGAGGGAGTGGAGAGCGCGCTCAGGCGTGTGCTGGCCGACGGGAACGTTCCTGCGCCGGCGCGCGCGGCCTTCGACCCGGAGGCCTCGTTCCAGTGCTGGGCGGAAGTGCTGCAGCTGCGGCCGCCCGGCGCCGTAGCTCCTCACCGCGAGAAGCCGACAGTCGACGTGATCGTGGTGCACCGCGAATCACGGGCTGCGCTGTCGCGCTGCCTTGCTGCACTACGAGGGCAGAGCTACCCGGCGCTTGCAGTGACGGTGGCGGCAACGAGCCAGGTACGACCTCCGCAGGACGTGGCCGGCGCGCGTGTCGTCACGTCTGCGGGATCTTCCGTCGAGGCAGCGCGGCAGGCCGGCCTCGAAGCGGGCACTGCGGAGTACATCGTCTTCCTCGACGAGGAGGACGTACCCGACGCGGCGTTGCTGGAGACGCTCGTTCAGGCCCTGCGTAGCGCAGAGGCGGATGTCGCCTCGTGCGGAATCCGCGTGGGCGGCACGAACGGCGAGACAACGCTGCACTTCTTCTCCGGGGACCCCGGCGGTCTCGGCGTTCTCGACAACGCGTACGGCGGAGTCGGGCTCTTCAAGCGCACGGTGCTAGGAGACCTCACGCCGGCGTGGCCCTCTCCGCGCGACGCAGACTGGCCCTTGCTCGCGCGCGTTGTCGCCTCGGGCGCAACAGTCGTCTCCGTACCTCGTGCGCTCGTCCGGCGAACCGCCCCTCCCGGGACGGTGGCAAGTGACGGAGCCGGTGCTCTGCTCGTCGCGCAACAGCTCGAGGGCGTGCTTCCGGATAGCCTGCGCGGCTCTGTTCGCCTCGTCGCCGGTTTGGCTGCCCGCCCGGATCGCACGACGTCTACCCCCCGCAACGGACCGGCGGCAATCTCCGATCTTGCACGCCGAGGCTGGCTCTACGTCACCAGGCCGACCAGCCGCCGTCGGCAACGAGATTGGCTCCGGTGACGTAC
>CAVWKK010000004.1:0-74669 GCA_963755605.1 uncultured Actinomycetes bacterium | reverse complement strand
GGGAACACGACGCGCGTCGGCGCGCGGCGTGGAGATTCGTGCGCGCCGTGATTCGTTCGCAGGCAAGCGGGGTCGTCGGCGCCGCTCTCTCCGGCCTGCTCTGGCAGGCGGGAGCGGTCTCGGCGCCGCTGATGGTCAAGTACGCGATCGACCACGGCGTGCTCACGAAAGACCGGCACGCGTTGCTGATCTGGCTCGGCGCGCTGCTCGCCGTCGGGCTGCTGGAGATGACAGGCGGCGCCGTCCGCCATCTGTACGCGATCAGAAACAGGGCGCGCACAGATGCGCGCGTCCGCGACGCGATCTTCGCGCACGCCCTGCGACTAGACGCGACCTACCACGACCGGGTCGGGCCGGGCGAGCTGATGTCACGCGCCTCCTCCGACTCGGAGCACGTCGCGCGCATGATGGACTCGATCGGCCACACGATCGGCTACGTGCTCACTGTGTTCGCGGTCGCGATCGTGCTGCTTTTCCTCGACACAGAGTTGGCGTTGATCGTCCTGATCCCGCTGCCGCTGATCTCCTTCGCGGGCTGGGCGTACTCGCGGCGGTATCACGCGCGCACCGAACGGCTGCAGGAGCGCTGGGGCCAAGCCGCCACGCTCGTCGAGGAGACGGTGGTCGGGATCCGCGTCGTGAAGGGTCTCGGCGCAGGTGCGCCGCTGGCGGCGCAGTTTCGCGTGCGGAGCCGCGAGATCGTCGGGCGCGCGCTCGACATCGCGCGGCTCGACGCGGTCTTCCTGCCGACGCTCGAGTTCCTGCCGATGCTCGGCTTGCTCGCGGTGCTGTGGCTCGGCGGCCGTCGTGTCATCTCCGGCGACCTGAGCCTCGGCTCGTTCGTGGCGTTCAATGCCTACGTCGCCATGCTCGTGTGGCCGTTGCGCGTTTTGGGGCAGCGCGTGACCACGCTGCAGAAGGCTCTCGGCGCGAGCGCGCGCATCAGCGAGGTGCTGGACGCCGAGCCGCAGCTGCGTGAGCCCCGGCATCCGCTGAAACTGGAGCGGCCGGTTCGAGGCGAGGTCAGGCTCGAGGGCGTCCAGTTCGGACACGAGGGCGACCGGCCGATCCTCGACGGCCTCGACCTGAACGTGGCTGCCGGGGAATCGCTCGCGCTCGTCGGCGCGACCGGGTCCGGCAAGAGCACGGTCGCCGGGTTGCTTGCGCGCCTGTACGACCCCGACGCGGGGCGAGTCCTCCTCGACGGGCATGACGTGCGCGAACTGCGCATCGCGGATGTCCGCGGCGCTGTGGCGCTCGTCTTCGAGGAGACGTTTCTCTTCACGGAGACCGTCCGCGAGAACATCCGCTTCGCGCGCCCGGACGCGCACGACGACGACGTCGAGCGGGCGGCCGCGCTCGCCGGCGCGGCGGCGTTCATCGAGGAGCTGCCGGACGGCTACGACACGGTGCTCGGTGAGCGCGGCTTCTCGCTCTCCGGAGGACAGCGGCAGCGCGTCGCGATCGCGCGGGCGATCCTCGCCGATCCGGCCGTGCTCGTGCTCGACGACGCGACCTCGGCCGTCGATGCGACGAAGGAGCACGAGATCCGCGCCGCGCTGACGACGGTGATGTCCGGTCGCACGACGCTCGTGATCGCGCACCGTCCCGCGACGATCGCTCTCGCAGACCGTGTGGCGCTGCTCGAAGGCGGACGCATCGTCGAACAAGGGACACACGGAGAGCTCCTGCGGACTTCCCCGCGTTACCGGACGCTGTTGGCGATGGAGGACGCGGCATGATGGAGCGCGCGTCCGCCCGGGTTGTCTGGCGGCACGTGCGCGGGCTGCTTCGGCCCGTGCGCAAGCTGTACCTCGGCGCGGCCTGCGGCGGTGACGGTCGCGACGCTGATCACGCTCGCAGGCCCGGCGCTCGTGCGCTACGCGGTCGACGCAGGGATCAAGAAGCACGACACGCATCCACTGAACGTCGCCGCGCTGATCTTCATCGGGCTCGCCGTCGTGAAGCCTTTCGTCGTGCGTGCCCAGATCCTGCTCTCGGCGACGGCGGGCGAGCGATTCCTCGACAGCCTGCGGGTGGCGGCGTTCGACCAGCTGCAGGCGCTGCCGCTCGGCTTCTTCGAGCGGGAGCGTGCAGGTGTGCTCGTGTCGCGGCTGACCTCGGACGTCCAGTCGCTCAACGAGCTCGTTCGCGACGCGCTGATCGAGATCGCCGGGAGCGGGTTGCAGATCGTGCTGACCGTTGTGGCGCTCGTGTTCCTGTCGCCGAAGCTGGCGTTGATCTCGCTGGTGGCGCTGCCGATTCTGATCGCCTCGAGCTGGAGCTTCCATCACGGCGCCGGGCGCGCGTACCGGACGATCCGCGACCGGGTCGCCGAGACGCTGACCGTGCTCCAGGAAGGGCTGGCAGGAGTGCGGGTCGTGCAGGCCTTTCGGCGGGAGGCGCGCACGCTCGACCGATATGCGCCGCGGAGCCAGGCCCAGGTGAGCGCGTGGCGGCGCGCGTCGTTCGTCAACATCCGGCTCTTCGCGTTCCTGCCGCTCGCGCAGTCCGCGGCGCTGATCGTGGTGCTGCTGACGGCGGCGACGATGTACACGCACAACGAGATCTCGATCGGGACGATCACGGCGTTCGTGCTCTATCTGGTGCAGCTCTTCGATCCGATCGGGCGCTTCACCGAGTGGCTCGGCGAATTCAGGCAGGGCCTCGCGGCGCTGGGGAAGATCGTCGGGCTGCTGGACGTGCCGAGCCCGATCGCGGAGCATCCCGACGCGGTCGAGCTTCCGCGCGAAGGCACGCTTGCTCTGCGTGACGTGACGTTCGGCTACAGCGATGCGCGGCCTGTGGTCCGTGGGCTCACTCTGGAGCTCACGCCCGGCGAACATGTTGCGCTCGTCGGCGCGACGGGCGCGGGGAAGTCAACCGTGGCGAAGCTGCTCACGCGCCAGTACGACCCGCAGCAGGGCGCGATCGAGCTCGGCGGCATCGACATCCGCAATGCAACGCTCGATTCGCTTCACCGGCGTATCGTGCTGCTGCCGCAGGAGGGCCATCTGTTCAGCGGGACGATCGCGGACAACGTGCGGCTCGCTCATCCGGAGGCGACGGACGAGGAGGTGCGGAGTGCGCTGCGCGGCATCGGTGCGCTCGAACGGTTCGAGAGCCTGCCGAACGGGCTCGCGACGGACGTGCAGACGCGGGGCGTGCGGTTGTCAGCGGGAGAGCGTCAGCTCGTCGGCATCGCGCGCGTGGCGCTCGCGGATCCGGCGGTCATCGTCCTCGACGAAGCGACGTCGAGCCTGGATCCGGCAACGGAAGCGGAGGTGGAGCGTGCGCTGTCCGCGGTGGCGGAGGGCCGGACGGTCGTGACGATCGCGCACCGGTTGTCGACGGCGGAGCGGGCAGACCGTGTAGCGGTGATGGAGCACGGGCGCCTGGTCGAGGTCGCGTCGCACGACGAGCTGGTCGAGCAGGGCGACCGCTACGCCCGGCTCTGGGCGTCGTGGCAAGCGGGCCTGGCGGCGCCGGCCTAGCGCCACCTTTCGCGTGTAAGACGACACAGATCCGAGGCACAACGGGCGCGTTTTCGGGTCTGACCCCACGGGTGTGCTCTTGGGACATGTCGGCCTGGTCCGGAAAGCGCAGGATTTCTGGCACTTGTTTCACATCCGTTACGCATCCGGCACGTTGTCTCGCACCGAAACCGTCCCGATCAGTCAGTGACGGTGGTACTCGTGCATGACCGCGTGTCCCTTGCCGCGGGCGATCAGCCACCGGTTGACGGCCCACGCCGGGCCGAACGCGATCGCGAACCCGAGCGCGATGCTCCACCAGAACTTCGCATCGCCCAGTCCGGCCGCGAGTGCGCCCGGAACGACCAGGACGAAGCCGTTGTCGACGGCCTCCATGATCGCGATCGACACAGTCTCCGCCGCGACCGCCACGCCCGTCGCCTGCCGCAACGAGAGACCCGCGCGCAGCACCGGCCATACCGCCAGGGCGTAGCCGAAGAAAAACGCCAGAACGACCGACACCACGATCGAGGAGAGATTGCCCCAGCCCGCCGCGGTCGCGAGCGCCATTCCCACCACCTCGCCGATCGCGCAGCCGGTGAGGCAGTGCGTCGTCGCCGCGAACGCGGCGCGGTTCAGATCTGGTTCAGCGTGTTCGTGCAAAGCGCTGAACCGCCTCGAGCAGCTCCTTGCTCTTCGCGCTCGCGACCTTCTTGTCGCCTGAGGAGAGCGCGTCGGCCACGCAGTGGTTCACGTGGTCGTCCAGCAGCTTGAACGCGAGATTCTCGAGCGCCGTGTTGACCGCGGCGACCTGCGTGAGGATGTCGATGCAGTACCGGTCGTCCTCCACCATCCGCTCGATCCCCCGCACCTGCCCTTCGATCCGATGCAGACGCTTCGCCAGCGCCTCTTTGTCGTAGCCGTGCTTCATCTTGCCTCCCGGGAGCTGTGGAACCGCCGCAGTCGCAGCGAGTTCGTGACGACGAAGACACTCGAAAAAGCCATGGCACCCGCCGCGACGATCGGGTTCAGATACCCCGCCACCGCCAGCGGGATCGCAGCGACGTTGTAGGCGAGCGCCCAGAACAGATTGCCCTTGATCGTCCGCAACGTTCGCCGTGCCAGCCGGATCGCATCCGCCGCGCCGCGCAGGTCGCCCGAGACGAGCGTCAGGTCGGACGCCTGGATCGCCACGTCGGTGCCGGTGCCGATCGCAATGCCGAGATCGGCCTGCGCAAGCGCCGGCGCGTCGTTGACGCCGTCGCCGACCATCGCGACCACCGCGCCCGAGCTCTGCAGGCGCCGCACCTCCGCCGCCTTCTCGTGCGGGAGCACCTCCGCGTGGACTCGCTCGATGCCGACCTCCGCAGCGACCCGTCTCGCGGTCGCGTCGTCGTCACCGGTCAGGAGCACGGCCGTCAACCCGAGCTGCTCGAGCGCGCGGACGGCTTCGGCGCTCGTGGGCTTCACGGTGTCGCGCACGGTGAGCGTCGCACGCGGCGAGCCGTCCCAGGAGACAGTGATCGCCCCCTCACGCCGTGCCACGTCGACGGCATGTCCCTCGACGACTCCCTGCACGCCCACTCCGGGAACGTTCCGGAACTCCGTCACCCCTGGAAGAACGCCGACCTCGTCTGCCGCTGCAGCCGCGATCGCCCGCCCGACGGGATGCTCGCTTGCGGACTCGAGCGCACCGGCGAGGCGAAGCGCAGCCAGCACGAGTCGCGCCGTCGAGCGGCGTGACATCGACCAGCTCCATCCGTCCTTCCGTGACGGTGCCGGTCTTGTCCAGCACCACCGTGTCGATGCGCCGCGTCTGCTCCAGCACCTCCGGTCCCTTGATCAGGATCCCGAGCTGCGCGCCGCGGCCCGTGCCGACCAGCAATGCCGTCGGTGTCGCGAGCCCGAGCGCGCACGGGCACGCGATGATCAGCACGGCAACGGCCGCCGTGAAGGCGGAGCTCACACCTCCGTCGAACACGAGCCAGCCCACCAGCGTCGCCAGCGAGATCACCAGGATGACGGGAACGAACACGCCGGAGATGCGGTCGACGAGCCGCTGGATCGGCGCCTTGCCGACCTGAGCCTCGGCAACGAGCCGAGCGATCTGCGCGAGTGCCGTTTCGCCGCCGACCTTCGTCGCGCGGACGACGAGCCGCCCATAGGTGTTGATCGTCGCGCCGACCACCTCGGAGCCCACGGTGACCTCGACGGGAACGGACTCCCCCGTCAGCATCGACTGGTCGACGGCCGACTCACCCTCTACGACGACGCCGTCGGTCGCGACCTTCTCGCCCGGGCGGACGACGAACGTGTCGCCCACCTCCAGACCCTCCGCGTCCTTCGACCCGAGCTCGAGCAGAGCCCGGATCGCGGCACCCGAGCGGCGGCGCGCCCCCGCCTCGAGATACCGCCCCAGAAGAACCAAGGTGGTGATCACGCCCGCGACCTCGAAGTAGACGTCTGCATCGAGCCCTGCGACGAGAACGACAACAGACCAGATCCAGGCGGCGAGCGTGCCGAGCGAGATGAGCGTGTCCATCGTCGCGGCGCGATGCCGCGCATTCAACGCGGCGGCGCGATGGAACGGGAACCCGGCCCAGAACACGATCGGCGTCGCGAGTGCGAGCGCGACCCACTCCCACCCGGAGAACTGCAGCAGCGGAACCATCGCCAGCAGGAGCAGCGGCACCGTCAGCACCAGCGCCACGAGCAGCCGCCGCCGCATCGGCGCCGCAGGATCCGCCTTCGGCCGCGCCTCGGCCGGAACCTCAGCCGTGTAGCCCGCGGCCTCGACAGCGCGAATCAGCTCGTCGACCCGTACGCCCGCGTAGGAGACCGACGCGAGCTCGGTCGCAAGGTTCACGCTGGCCTCGACACCGTCGAGCGAGTTGAGCTTCTTCTCGACACGCGCCGCGCACGAGGCGCAGGTCATGCCGCCGATCTCGAGCTCGAGCTGACCGGTGCTCATGGAGCCATGATACCCCTAGGGGGTACCAGGCTCGTTGAAGCTCAGCCCTTGGCGCCTTCGGGAGGCGGCGGCTGCATCGTCGCTCCCGGGATCGGGAACGGGCGGGTCTTCGGCTCGGGCTTGCGCTTCTTCTCGCCCTCGGGCTGCGGCTCGGCGCTCGGCGCGGGAACCTCGTCCGGGAAGACCGACTCCTCGGCCTCGCCCGCGAGCAGGCGCTCGAACTGATCCTTGTCGATCGTCTCGCGCTCGATCAGGATCAGGGAGATCCGGTGCAGCTCGTCGCTGTGCTCCTTGAGCACCTCGGTCGCGGTCATGTGCGCCTCTTCGATCACGCGGCGGATCTCGTCGTCGATCTCGCGCGCGATCTCTTCGGAGTAGTCGGGCTCGTTGCCCATCTCGCGGCCGAGGAACGGCATGTCGTGGTTGCGGCCGAGGACGCGCGGGCCGAGCTTCTCGCTCATCCCGAAGCGCATGATCATCTGCTTGGCGGTGTGCGTGACCTTCTCGAGGTCGTTCGCGGCGCCGGTGGTGACCTCGTTGAAGACGATCTCCTCCGCGGCGCGACCGCCGAGGGTCATGGCGAGCTGGTTCATCAAGGTCTGCTTCGTCGTCAGATACCGGTCTTCACGCGGCAGCGAGATCGTGTAGCCGAGCGCCTGGCCGCGGCCGATGATCGAGATCTTGTGCACGTCGGACTCACCGTCGAGGTAGTGGCCGACGATCGCATGGCCGAGCTCGTGGTACGCGGTGATCTTCCGCTCTTCCTCGGAGAAGAGGCGCGTCTTCTTCTCGGGGCCGGCGATCACGCGCATGATCCCCTCCTCGAGCTCCTCCTGCTCGATCACCTTCTTGCCGCGGCGCGCAGCGAGCAGCGCGGCCTCGTTGACGAGGTTCGCAAGATCGGCGCCGGTGAACCCGGGCGTTCCGGCAGCCAGCGCGTCGAGGTCGATCTCCGACGCCAGCGGCTTGCCCTTCGAGTGCACCTCGAGAATCTTCTTGCGTCCGTTGCGGTCGGGCCGGTCGACGACGATCTGCCGATCGAAGCGGCCGGGACGCAGCAGCGCCGGGTCGAGAATGTCCGGCCGGTTGGTGGCGGCGATCAGGATGATGTTGTCCTTCAGCTCGAACCCGTCCATCTCGACGAGGAGCTGGTTCAGGGTCTGCTCGCGCTCGTCATGGCCGCCGCCGAGGCCGGCGCCACGGTGACGACCGACTGCGTCGATCTCGTCCATGAAGACGATGCACGGCGACGCCTGCTTCGCCTGCTCGAAGAGGTCGCGCACGCGTGAGGCGCCGACGCCGACGAACATCTCGACGAAGTCGGAGCCAGAGATCGAGAAGAACGGCACGCCCGCCTCACCGGCAACTGCGCGGGCAAGAAGCGTCTTACCTGTGCCAGGCGGCCCGTAGAGCAGCACACCCTTGGGGATGCGCGCGCCGAGCGCCTGGAACTTCTTCGGGTTCTCGAGGAACTCCTTGATCTCCTGCAGCTCCTCGACTGCCTCCTCCACGCCGGCGACGTCCTTGAAGCCGATCTTCGGCGAGTCCGGTGTCATCCGCTTCGCGCGCGACTTGCCGAAGGACATGACCTTCGAGCCGCCGCCCTGGACCTGATTCATCAGGAAGATCCAGAAGCCGAAGAGCAGGACGAACGGGAGCAGCGAGGTAAGGATCGACCACCACGGTGACGAGCCGACGCCCTTCGAGTCGAACGTCACGCCGTGCTTGCTCATCTCCTGCTGGAGATTCGCGGCGGACTGATCGCTCGGGTAGTGGACCGTGCCCTTCTTGTTGTCCGTGAGCGTGTACTTCAGCTCGTTCTTGTTCGGGTTGAAGACGATCTCGCTGAAGGCGCAGTCGGAGGGAGCATTCACGTCGCACGCCGCGATCTTCTGCTGCACCTGGGAGAGCGTCAGCTTCGAGGCCGGCGAGCTGCTGTGGCCGAGCGTCTGCAGGGCCAGCCAGACGAGGGCGGCGATGATGACGAGCGGGAAGAGCGCGCTACGGAAGAATCGGTTCACTAAGCCTCTTTCGGCAGGGTACCAGCCTCGGTTTGAGCTACAGCCCCCTCAAACGAGGGGAACTAGGCCCCTTCGGGCACCAACTCGCTGTCTAGTACGCCCACGTAGGGCAGGTTCCTGTACCGCTCAGCAAAATCGAGCCCGTAGCCGACCACGAACCGATTCGGGATCTCGAACCCGATGTAGCGGACCGGAACGTCAATTTCCCGCCGGTCGGGCTTGGTCAGGAGGGCGCAGACCTCCAGGGTTGCGGGCTCCCGGGCCTCGAGGTTCCGCATCAGGTACGAGAGCGTGAGCCCCGAGTCGATGATGTCCTCGACCACGAGCACGTGGCGGTCCTCGATGTTGATGTCGAGGTCCTTGAGGATCCGGACGACGCCCGAGGAGTCGGTCTGGGCGCCGTAGCTCGAGATCGCCATGAAGTCGATCTCGCACGGAATCGTCAGCGTCCGCATCAGGTCGGCCATGAAGAAAACGGCGCCCTTGAGGACGCCGATCAGCAACAGGTCGCGCCCGGCGTAGTCGGCCGAGATCTCTTCCCCGAGCTCGACGACACGCGAACGGAGGCGCTCCTCGTCGATGAGAACCTCCCGGACTCCGCTCTCGAGCTCAGTCTGCGACACGTTCGGCGCGCACTCCTTCCGCTTCGACGATCCCCGGCACCGCGACCACCTCGTCGCCGCGCACGACGAGCGGCCACGACTCGCGGGCGGAACGGGGGATCTTGGCGTCGACGAACACGTCCTGGATCTTCTTCGATCTCCCGGCGAGCCGATCGCCGGCACGCCAGGCCCGTACCTTAAGGCCTGGGAGCTCCGCAGCGATACGCCACTCGCCCCAGCGCACTTCCGTGCCGCCGTCGAGCGTCACCGGAGTCCGCTCGAGCCAGACGCGCTCGTACTCGCGCACGGCGGTCAAGCCGCTGCCGAGGTCGAGCCGTTTCGAGCCGGCCGGCGAGGCGAGCAGCTCGTCGAGCGGCGACGGCTCGCCCTGGCCCAGACGCAGCAGGTTCCGATCGGCCGCCGGATGGAGCTCGCGCAGCCGCGGGAGGATCTCGTCTCGGATCAGCCCTCGCTTCGTGTCGCGATTCGTCTCGTCGATCCGGAACTCGAGACCTTCGCTCTTGCAGTACGCCTCGGTCTCTTCGCGCCAGATCGTCAGGAGCGGCCGGACGACTCCGTCCTCTCGCCGCGCCTTGATCCCCTTCGCCACTCCGCTCGCGGCCAGCCGGTAGAGGACGGTCTCGACCTGGTCGGAGGCGGTATGTCCCGTCCCGCGCAGGCGGTCGGTTGCGAAGGAGTAGCGACGTTCGCGCCACTCGTCCTCGGTGCGTCCCCCGCTGCCGTCGACGACCTCGGCGCCGAATCGCTCTGCGCAGAAGCGCGCGTCCTCGTCGGAGTCGGCGCCGCGCAGCCCGTGGTTCACGTGGAGAGCCGACACGCGGTAGCCGAGCACCGTTAGCACGTGCCAGAGACAGGTCGAGTCCGCACCGCCGGAAACGAGGCACGTGATCTCCCCGGACGGGGGAATCAGCTCGTGCCGGCGGATGAATTCCTCCGCGCGGGCCCGCAGCTCTCGGGTGTCCACCCGAACAGGGTAGACAGCACGGATCTGCGGGCGCCGATGCTCACCCCATGACGTCGTTCTTTCAGGCGTGGCGCCGGCGCCAAGCTGAGCGGCAGGCGGCCGAGTGGACGGAGGAGCAGCAGGAGGCACGGCGCGCCGTCGAGGAGCTTCCCGACGTCCTGCGCGACCAGGCGCGCAAGGCGGTCGAGGCTTTGATCGAAGGCCCAGACGGTGAGGTCAGAGGCGCGCTCGACGAGCTAGACCAGCTCCTCGCAGCCTCACCCGGATCTGCATGAGCGCTTCTTCCGCCTGCGCGTCGTCGACGACGCAGTCGAGTTCCTCAAGTAGCGACTAGAGCAGCGGGGATACGTCGCAACCGCGCTTGGCCAGCGCAGGCTGGGCCTGAGACAGCACGTCGTGGGCGAAGTTCGCGAGACCGTACGCCCGGTAGATGTACTTCCCCGGGTCGTGGTGGTGCTTGTCGGCCTTGATCGCCCGGCCGTACTCCAGGAACATCGCGCGCAGGATCGAGCGGGTCTTCGAGAGCGAGGGATCGCTCGGGTTCGTGTTCAGCAACGTCGTGACAGCAGAGTCGGTCTGCTCGATCACGTCGTCCGCCTGGGCCTCGCCCTGCAGGTAGTCGGAGGACATCGAGCCGAGCGCGGCCATGTTCAGCTGCGCCGCCCCGAGAAATTGCCGGTCGGTGGCCGAGCAGGTGTGGAGAACAGCAGCCTTGCTGTTTCCACCGACGAGGAGGACCAGAGAACCCGAGGCGAAGATCGCCACAGCGAGTCCCGCGGCCGCAGTGATGCGGGGCTTCACGCCTCCTTTGTCGGCGCGCCGGAAGGTGAGCCTGCATCACCCGTTCGGGTACCGGGCGGAAATCGGTGTCGCAACACATACGCGGCAAGCTGTTGAGCGGCCCAGTGAGCCAGCCAGAGCGCCACGACGAGGCGAACCAGTCGCCGCATCAGAAGATCAGCGAGCGGTACGACCCGTGCCGCTGCATCCCGACAGCCTCGTAGACCCTGATCGCCGGCGCGTTCTCGGGGCGGACGAACAGACAGACCGTCGGCACCCGCTCGAGCAGCAGCCTGCAGAGGTCACGCATTCCGCGTTGCGCATAGCCCTTGTTACGCGCCTCGGGGTCGACCCAGACCTGCTGCACCTGCACCGCCGCCGGAGTCCAGGCGGAAGCCTCCGCCTTGAAGAGGATCGTGTCGTTCTCGACCCAGAGCCACGAGCGTCCTTCTTCGATCTGCGAGCGCGTGCGCCAGCGGAAGCCTTCGGGGTCGCGCGCCATCGGATCGATTCCGATCTCCTCCTCGTGCGCTGTCGCGCACGCGGGGAGCAGGAGGGCGAAGTCGTCTCCGGTCGCTGCGCGCAAGCCGGTGTCGCCGGGCGGCGGCTGTGTGTCGAGTGCGTAGACGGGCTGGCCGCGCCGGTCGTTCCGCGGCCGTGACATCAGCGGCCCGAGGTCCGACCACAGCTCGTCGACCGCGCGCTCGTCACCGATGATCATCCTCGCCCGGCCGCGGGCGGCGACCCGCGCGAAGCGGTGGCAGTCCTGTCCCGACGGGACGACGTTCGCGCCGACGTGGCAGAGCGCCGTCAGCCGCCCGTTGTCGGCGAATGCCGTGAAGCGTCCAAGACGGCGGCGGGCGACGTCCTCGAGGAAGACGCGCTCGACGGGATCCTCCGCGCAGAACGCGAGAATCTGCTCGAGCCGCGGTTCGATCGCGTCACTCACGACCCGAATGGTCGCACGGGATAGGCTCCCGAGCCATGCCAATCCACATTCGAGCCGAGCCGGGCGAGTACGCGGAGGCGTGCCTCCTCCCCGGCGACCCGCTGCGGGCGAAGTACATCGCCGAGACGTACTTCGACAACCCGGTGGAGAAGAACTCCGAGCGAGGGCTGCTCGGCTACACCGGCACGTATGAGGGGAAGCCCGTCTCCGTGCAGGGCACCGGCATGGGCTGCCCGGGCGCGACGATCGTGTTCGAGGAGCTGATCCAGCTCGGCGTCAAGAAGCTCCTCCGCGTCGGCACCTGCGGCGGCCTGCAGGCGCACCACGAGCTCGGCGATCTGATCGTCGCTCTCTCCGCCGTCGCCGACGACCGCACCGCCGATCATCTCGTCGGTCACGAGCCGCACTGTCCGACCGCGAGCTGGGAGCTGATCCACGGCGCGGTGCACGCTGCGAAGGAGATGAAGCAGTCGATGCACGTGGGGCCGATCGTCTCGAGCGACGTCTTCTACAACCCCGACGAGAACCAGTACGAGCGCTGGTCGAAGCGCGGTGTGCTCGCAGTCGAGATGGAAGCGTCCGCACTCTTTACCGTCGGCGCGCTGCGCGGCGTACAGTCGGGCTGTCTGCTGACCGTCAGCGACATCGTCGTCGAGGGCGAGTTCAAGCGCATCACCGACGAGGAGCTGCGCGCCGCGGTCGACCGGATGACGCGCGTGGCGCTGGCGACCGTCACCGCCGACGAGAAGCACTGAGCGACACCGTCTTCCTCGTCAACCCGGTGTCGGCGAACGGGTCGACGGGAAAGCGCTGGCCCGAGATCGCGCGCCGCGCGGCGGCGGCCGGCCTCGTGGGTGATGCGCTCTTCTCACGGAGCGCCGGCGAGCTCACGGAGCTGGCCCGCAACGCGGCAGACGGCGGCGCGAAGCTGCTGGTCGTCGTTGGCGGCGACGGGTCAGTGAACGAAGTCGCAAACGGCGTCGCGCAACGCAACGACGTCGAGCTCGCGGTGATCCCCCGCGGAACCGGCTGGGACTTCGCGCGCTCGCTCGGCATCCCCCACAACGCCGACCGGGCAATCGAGGTGGCGCTCTCCGGCCGCGCACGCACGATCGACCTCGGCCGGGCGACGTACCACCTATGGGCCGGCGGCGAGGGGCAGTCGTGGTTCGCGAACGTCGGCAGCGCAGGTATGAGCGGCGCGATCGCGCAGCGCGCCAACGACACGACGAAGGCGCTCGGCGGAAAGGTCTCCTACGTCTGGGCGACGTTCGCCGTGTTCGCGCACTGGGCGAACAGCGAGATCGAGGTCACGGTCGACGAGGAGACGCGTCGCGCGCGCATGCACGACGTCGTCGTCGCGAACGGACCGTACTTCGGCGGCGGGATGAAGATCTGCCCCGACGCGAAGCCCGACGACGGGGCGTTCGACGTCCTGTTGATCGGCGACATCACGAAACGGGATCTCGCCGTGACTCTGCCGAAGATCTTTCGCGGCACCCATCTCCCGCACCCGAAGGCCGAGCTTCTTCGCGGCGCCGTCGTGACTGTCGACTCGGCCGTTCAGCTGCCGATCGAGCTCGACGGCGAGCAGCCGGGCACGACCCCGGCACGCTTCGAGCTCGCGGCGAACGCGCTAAAGGTGCGGGTTCCCGGCTAGCTGCTGCCGCTGCGCTTGCGCGCCGTGGCGGACTTCTTGGAGGCAGACTTCTTGCGGGTCGTCGACCCGGTGCCTTCGAGCTTGTCGAGGCGACGCTCGATCCCGCTCAGCCGCTTCTCCAGCTTGTCGATCGTGCGGACGCTCTTCTGGAGCTCGTCGACCCGGCCGCGGAGGGTTCCGAGGGCTCCGAGGACCCGGTCCGCGCCGGGCGCGCCCCCGATTTTCTGAATCGCGTCCTCGCCCGCCCCGGTGAGGAGCTCCACGATGTTCTTCTGTCTCGGTCTGGCCATGGCCCTATCGTGCCAGTTGCGGTCGGACCGCGTCGTCCCTAGGCTCGTCGGCGTGAAGGCAGCCGCCGCGCTGATCGTTCTCCTCGCCTGCATCGCAGCCTCGACCGGGGAGGCCAAGCGCACGCCCGTCTCCGTGACGGTGATGACGCGGAACCTCTACCTCGGTGCGAATCTCGACCCGATCGTCCAGGCCAAATCGCTGCACGAAGCGTTCACGGCGGTCGCGGCGGGCTGGGCACAGGTTCAGGCGAACGACTTCGCGACGCGCGCGCGAGCGATCGCACGCGAGATCGCGCAGACGAAGCCGGACTTCGTCGGCTTTCAGGAGCTGACCCTCTATCGCACCCAGACGCCCGCGGATCTCACCGTCACTCCTGCGACGGCCGTCGCGCTCGACTACGCCAAGGAGCTGCGGCGAGCGCTCGCCGCGCGAAAGCTCCAATACCGCTTCCTCGCCATTTCGAACGGCACGGACGCCGAGCTCCCGGCCGGCGACCCGCCGCAGCAGGACATTCGCATCACCGTTCGCGACGGGCTGCTGGTCAAGGTGGACAAGAGGATCAAGATCAAGGCGGTCCGCAAGGGTCTCTATGCGACGACGACTCCGCTCTTCGCCGGCTTCGTGGTGGCGAAGCGCGGCTGGGTGCTCGCCGACGCGACGGTCGGCGGCCGGAAGGTGCGGGTGATCACGACGCACCTCGAGTCCTTCAACGACACGTCGCAGGTGGCGCAGGGCCAAGAGCTCGCCGCCGGTCCGGGGGCCTCGAAGCTTCCGACCATCTTGCTCGGCGATCTCAACTCGCGCGCCGACGGGACCGGGACACCTACGCATGCCAACCTGCTCGCCGCGGGCTTCCAGGACGCGTGGCTGCAGGTGCATCCGAACGCAATCGGCCTCACGTGCTGCCACGGTGACGATCTCCGGGAGCTCGGCGGCCCGTTCTACAGCCGCATCGACTACGTCCTGCTTCGCAACGGCCCTCGCGCGGTGGCCGCGGGAATCGTCGGCGAAGAGCCGCGCGACCGGCTCAACGGGCTCTGGCCGTCGGATCACGCCGGGCTCTGGGCCAGGGTCCGCCTGCCCTAGCTGCGAATCAGCACGGGCGTGCCGCTCAGCGCCCGCGGGAAGAGCTTCGTCAGCATCCGGTTCGGAATCCGGATGCAGCCGTTCGAGACCGCCTGGCCGATCGACCACGGCGCGTTCGTCCCGTGGATCGCGATCGGGCCGCCCTGCGTCCAGCCGGTCAGGACATCGGAGAACGCCGAGATGCCCACCGCGCCCGGGCCGAACGGCCCCGTCTTGTCGGTGGGGATCAGGCGCTGGTTGACGTAGAAGCGCCCCGTAGGCGTCGGTGTCGCCGCCGCCCCGACTGCGGCCTTGGTGCTGAGGACCTTGCGGCCGCGCACAAAGAGGCTGACCCTCCGCTCGGAGAGGTCGACGACGATGCGGCTCGAGACCGTTTCGACGGCCACCTGCGTGGAGGGGACCCACGCCGTCACGCCGTTCGGGCGCTTCGGGATCTGCACGAGATAGACGCGCGGCTTGCAGGACGCGTCGACCCGGGCGCCTCTGATCGAGAAGACCGTTGGCACGTGGTTGACGTTCAGCCGGTGGAAGCGGGCGAAGGCGGGGGCCCCGGGCCGTCGTGCCACGTCGGCGCGGAACCGGACCACTGCCGCATACGAGAGTCGCGGCGAGCCGAGCCGCCGGAAGGCGCCGTCCGTGCAGGTTCGCGGGCTTGCGGCGACGGCCTTGCCTGTGTCGGCCGTCTTCGCGGAACCGCCGCAGCCCGCCAAAAGGGTGACGCCGAGAAGCGGAATCCAGGCCGGCCAGCGCACGACTGGAGCGTACCGGTGAAAAAGGTGTGCAGATTTGGCGACTTTTTGCCGACAACAAGTGTGACGGCCGAACGTCTCACTATTCTGAGGACACGGAATGACACTGCGCAGGCACAAGCACACCGAGATCACAGTTCACGCGATCCGACAGCGCGCCGGGGTTCCGTACCACGTGGAGCGCAAGGTCTGTGCGAACTGCCGGCGCCTCCTCGAGGAAAAGACGATCAAGCGCGCTGCCGCGTAACCGAGCTCTTCCCGTATCCGCCATAGAGTGTCGTGGATGGGCGGATTTCGCTTCAGCACCGACGTCACGGTGCGCTTCGCCGAGACGGACGCGCAGGGCGTCGCGCACAACTCGAACTACCTCGTCTGGTTCGAGGTGGCCCGTGTTGCCTACCTCGCCGAATACGCAGGCGGCTACTCGGCGATCCGCGAGCAGGGCTTCGAGTCCTTCGTGCTCGAGTCGCACGTGCGCTATCTCCAGCCCGCCAGGTTCGACGACCGGCTCACGATCCATGCGAGAGTTGGGGAGCTCCGCGGGGCCCGCTTCCGCTTCGACTACGAGATCACGAACACTGCCGGCGAAGCGATCGCGGACGGCTGGACGTCCCACGCGTGCGTCGACTCGAAGACCCTCCGCCCGACGCGGATCCCGGCCGGCCTGGCCGAGGCGATCGCTAGGGCTGAGGCGTCGTCGTCGTCGGCGTAGTCGTCGGCTTCTTGGTGGTCGTCGTCGTCGTGGTGCCGGTGGTCGTCGTCTCGGTTTGATCCGACGCCGGCTTCGGCTTTGTGCCGACCCGGATCACGCGCATCTCGCCGCGGTAGGAGGAGTAGAAGCGCGTGTCGTAGAGGAGCTTCCCGTTGGCGTCGTAGACCTTGCGCTCCACGCTCGTCGAGCGCGACGGCGAGCCGCTCTCCTCGAGCGCGGTCTGGCCGACGTAGAGCGTGGGATCGGACACCTTCTTGATGGGCGGCGGGCCTGTCACGACGAGCGGCGCGACTTCGCTCACGACGCGGCGGTGCACGGGTGTTCCGTACAGCGCGACCGTGAGGGACGAGGAGCCGACCCACGTGCGCAGCAAGAGCCAGTGACCCGTGTCGTTCGTGAACTTCAAGTCGGTGTCGGGATAGTTCACCGTCGCGTCGCGGCCCTGGGGATAGTGGCTGATGTAGAGCGCGTGGTTCGTGCGCGAGACGATCGGCAGACCCGCCTCGTACGCGGCGTTGAAGACCGTCGTCGAGACCTGGCACACGCCCCCGCCGAGACCGGTCTTCAGCTCGCCGTTGATGATCACCGGCGCCTCGACGAAGCCCTTGTCCTGCGTGCGGGCGCCCGTCGTCCCGTTGAACGAGAACGTCTCTCCGGGCGCGATCACATGCTTGTCGACGAGGTGCGCGACGAGCTGCACGTTGTGGATGCGGCCCGCTTCCCCGCCGTAGAACGTCTGGTAGCTCGCGACGAGTCCGGTGATGTGCATGGCCTTCGCCTCGGCGGTCGTCCGGTCGGCATCGGCACGCTCGACGACGAGCTTTGCCGAGCGCAAGGTGGGGTCGGTGACGAGGGCGGCCTGGATCAGCGCCTTCGCGCTCCGCGGGACGTCGAGGGTGTAGCCGGGATGGTCAGGGATGACGCGGATGGCTTTCGAGCCGATGGCCCAGTCGGCGTCGGTCGCCGGGTGGTCGACTCGCTTCGACAAGGCCGTGAACCATTTGCTGGCCCCGGCGCCGCCGATCCGGAGGTCGCGGCGACCGGCGGCGGGCAGCTGCAGCAGGCGGGCGAGCTTGGGCGGGCGGAGATTCCAGCGTGTCGAATCGAGCGAGAGGTGCACGTTGGAGGAGAGCGCCGTTCGCACCTGCGCCTGCGCGACCTTGAGGTCGCCGGCCGTGACCTTCGCCCGGTCGACGTCGATGGGCAGACCCACCGGTTCGCGCTTCAGGCTGGCGAGCGCGCGCACGATCGTGGCGGCGGCGGCGTGCCGGTCGAGCACGTGCCCCGTTCTCGCGCCGACGATGTGTGGGCTCAGTCCCTTGAGGACGATCGCAGCTTCACGTGCGGGACGATTGACGGCAGCGGCGATCTCGTCGAGCTTCCGCTCCAGCGCCGCGTCGTACACCTGCGTCGGCGGTGCGATGTCCGGGCCGAAGAAGCGCAGGTCGAGACGGCGGAAGCCGCGGAGCGGGCCGAAGCCGTTCCCCTGGCGGCGGACCGAGTCGACGGCTGCTCCCCAGTCCACCTCGATGCCGAGGCGGCGCGGCTCGAGCCGCCACGTGCGGGAGCCGACCCGGAACGTGACCGGCACCCCGGCGAGCGCCTTCGCCCGGCTCTGGAGGATCGCCCGGGCCTGACCCGGCGTCTTGCCGCCGACGTCGACGCCGGCGATGCGGACGCCGTTGCCGAGGCGCGACGGGGAGCCGGCGAAGGCGAGGCCGAGCACGACCGCGGCGAGCGCCGCCAGCGTCGCGACAATCACCAGCCGCTGCCAGAACAGGCGCTGTTGGGCGCGCGTCTTGCGACGGCGCGGGGGTCGAGACAGGCTGTATTTCCGGCGCCGCGGCAAGACGAACCAGTCTAGCTTCGGCTCTGGCCGGCTCCGTCTCCCCCGAGGTACGTCGTGACGATCTGTCGCTGGATCTCCGATGTTCCTTCAACGATCTGGAAGACCTTGGCGTCGCGCAGCCATTTTTCGACGGGGTGGTCGCGCATGATCCCCGCGCCGCCGAGCACCTGGACAGCGTCAGTCGTCACGCTCATCGCCATGTCGGCGGCGAATGCTTTGGCGTAGGACCCGAGTAGGCCGGCGTCCTCGCCGGCGTCGACGGCGGCGCACGCCCGCCAGACGAGCAGCCGGGCCGCCTCGATCTGGATGGCCATGTCCGCGAGCTTGAAGCCGACGCCCTGGCGGTTGAGGATCGGGCGGCCGAAAGCCTCGCGCTCGCGCGCGTACTCGGTCGCGTGCTCGAAGGCGGCGCGGGCCAGGCCGACCGCGGCTGCGGCAACCTGGGGCCGGGAGGCCTGGAAGAAGTCGAGCGCGATCTCGAAGCCCTGCCCTTCCTCCCCGACGAGGCGGTCTGCGGGAATGCGAGCGTCGTCGAAGAGGATCGACCCGGTGTGCGACGCGCGTAGGCCCACCTTGCGCTCGGTTCGTCCAGCCGTGACACCTTCGTCGCCGCGCTCGACGATGAACGCAGTGATGGCACCGTCGAGCTTGGCGAAGACGAGCGTGAGGTCGGCGGTCCCGCCGTTCGTGACGTACACCTTCTCGCCGCGCAGGATGTAACCGTCGCCGTCGCGGCGCGCTTCGGTTCGGATTGCCGCGAGGTCGGAGCCCGCATGTGCTTCGGTAAAGGCGATCGCGGCGAGCGTCCCCTGTTCACGCGCGAGTAGCGGCAGGTAGAGCCTGCGCTGGGCCGGCGTCCCGAAGCGGACGAGCGGACGAGCGGGAAACATCGTCGCCTGGATCGTCGAGGCGAGGCCCGCGCAGCCCCAGGAGAGCTCCTCCGAGATGAGCGCCGACGTGACGGAGCCCGCACCGCCGCCGCCGTATTCGGTGGGGATCGCGTAGGAGGTGAGCCCGGCCTTGGCGGCCTTCGCGAGCAGCTCCGGCGGGTACGCCTCGCGTTCGTCCCACTCAGGCGCAACCGGGCGAAGCTCGCGGGCAGCAAAGTCGTGGGCCAGGCGCTGCAGTTCCCGCTGCTCGTCGGTCAGCCGAAACGAGATGCCGCCGTCACTCATCCGTTGCGATCTCGAGCAACGGCCAGCACAGATCCCAACCTAGAATTGGCAGTGGGTGGTGGGTCAGGGGTGCCCGCGCGCGTACCAATTAAAAGGTGAAGAGCTCGATCCCGCCGCTGACGTTGAGACCCACGCCCGTGATGTACGACGCGAGGTCCGAGCAGAGAAACGCAATCGCGTTCGCTACGTCCTGAGGCTCGCCCGCCTTGCGCATCGCGGTTCGGCGCACCATGCGCTCGTTCATGTCCGGGTTGCCGAAATGGAATGCCTCCGTGCCGATCACACCCGGCACGATCGCATTGCACGTGATGCCGTGACGCGCCCCTTCCAGAGCGAGGGTTCGCGTCAAACCCAGCAGCCCGGCCTTGGTGGCCGAGTAGCTCGCCTGGCCGAACCCGCCGAGCGTGCCCGCGACCGACGCCATGTTCACGATCCGCCCCCAGCTCCGCTCCTGCATGTGCGGCCACACGGCCTGCGCGCAGTTGAACGAGCCCGTCAGGTTGACGCGGAGGTCGCGCTCCCACAACTCGGGCGCCTGGTCGGAGAGCTGCCCTAGGTGATCGAGGGTGCCGGCGTTGTTGACGAGGATGTCGAGCGAGCCGAACTCTTCGACGATGCGCTCGACGGCCGCGGCGACTTGTTCCCGGTCGGTGACGTCGCACTTGACCGCGGCGGAACGACGGCCGAGCTCCGAGATCTCCAGCGCCGTCGACTCCGAGTAGACGAACCCCTGCGCGCGAGCAGCCTGGGCCAGCGGCCCGTACTGCTCGGCATCCTCACCGGAGTCGGACTCGATCTGGATGTCGGCGATCACCACGTCCGCGCCGGCACGCGCAAGCGTCAGCGCATCGGCACGACCGAGCCCGCGTGAACCACCGGTGACGAGCGCAACTCGACCCGACAGATCGATCTCGATGGTCATTCGCGCGGCATGAGCAGCTCGCGCGCGATCACGAGCCGTTGGATCTGCGATGTCCCTTCGTAGATCTGGTAGAGCTTGGCATCCCGCATCAGCTTCTCGACCGGATACTCCTTCATGTATCCGTACCCGCCGTAGATCTGGACGGCGTCGGTCGTCACTTCCATGCAGATGTCCGCGGCAAAACGCTTGGCGTAGGACGACTGCAGCGTGGCGCGCATGCCGTTGTCGATCATCCACGCGGCCTGCCAGCAGAGCAGCCGCGCCGCCTCGATCTTCGTCGCCATGTCCGCGATGAGGAAGTTGACGCCCTGGTTCATCGCGATCGGCATGCCGAACTGGATGCGCTCCTTTGAATAAGCGGCTGCATACTCGAACGCGGCGCGCGCGACGCCCACCGCTCCGATCGCGGTCCCCGGCCGGGTGAAGTCGAGCGTCTTCATCGCGATCTTGAAGCCCTCGCCCTCCTCGCCGAGCAGGTTCGCAGCGGGAACGCGAACGTCCTGGAACGACAGTGCGGACGTATCGGTCGAGCGCTGGCCCATCTTGTCGAGATGCTTGTCGACCACGACTCCGTCGAGATCGGCAGGCACGACGAACGCCGACAACCCGCGATGCCCCTTGGACTTGTCGGTCGACGCGAACACCGTGAACCAGGCGGCATAGCCCGCGTTCGTGATGAACATTTTCGAGCCGTTGATGATGTAGTCCTCGCCGTCGCGCACGGCGGTCGTCTGGATGCCCGACACGTCGGAGCCGGCATTCGGTTCCGTCAAAGCGAACGACGTCATGAGCGGCTGCTCGACGAGCGGCGGCAACCACTCGCGTTTCTGCTCCTCCGTGCCGGCGATGATCACCGGCCCGTGGCCGAGCCCGTTCGCCGCGATCGCGGTGCCGATGCCGGAGCAGCCCCAACAGAGCTCCTCGCCGATGAGCATCCCTTCGAAGGCGCCGAGCTCGAGGCCACCGTAGGACTCCGGAATGTGGACGTTCATCAGGCCGAGCCCGTGAGCTTTCGCGATCTCGTCGGCGGGATGCGTCGAATGCTCGTCGTACTCGCGCTCCTTCGGGCGGATCTCCCGCTCGGCGAACTCGTGCGCGACGTCGCGGAGCGCCCGCTGCTCGTCTGTGAGCCCGAAAGAGACTCCGCCGGCCGTGCGGCTGCCTTCGATCGTCGTCATCTCCTAAAAGCGTAGCTTGATTGACTGGTCAGTCAAACGCTTCCCTGAAGCGGAGGACACGAGCCACGTGGACGTCGAGGGCGCCGCTGCGGGCGAGGGGAAGCAGGACGCGAATCGCCTTCGCGGCGTCGGCGGCACTGGTGAAGAGCAGCAGGTCGGCTCCGGCGCGGACCGCGGCAAGCGCCCATTCCCTCGCGTGCCCGTGCACGACGTCGAGCGAGTCCGTGATCGCGACGCCTTCGAAGCCGAGACTCCGGAGCAGACGGTAGATGCCGGGCTGGAGCACGGCCCGGCGCGGGCCAATCTGCGGATAGACGCCGTGGCCGACCATCACGCACGGCACACCTGCTTCCACCGCTGCCCTGTACGGAGCGAGGTCGGCGTCGCGCACGCGGCCCGTGACGTAGGGCCGATCATCCGTGGAGAAGGGCAGCGAGCCGAGGCCCGGGAAGTGCTTGACGCACGCGCCCGCTCCGGCCGCGGCCAGTCCGCGTGCGAACGCGACTCCGAACAACGGCGAGCGGAACTGCCGCGACCCGAGCGGGCCGTCCGGCAGGTCCAGCACCGGTCCGAGCGCAACATCCACACCGGCCTGCCGTAGCGCCCGGCCGGTCTCCTCGCCGGAGCGGAAGGCGTCTGCCTTGCTTCGCATCGCGCGGGCGGCGGACCACGGCGGCAACTGCGGGAACGTCTTGACCTCCCCGCCCTCCTGATCGGCGACGACGAGCGCGCTGGACGGTCGTGGCGCGCCCCGGTTCCACTTGCGCACGATCACCCCGCCGACACCGCGCGGCGCGGGTAGGCCGGAGACGACGACGAGGGCCGCTTTCTGTGCCGGCGTGAGCGCGAGCATCGTCGCCGTGGTGATGAGCGCGGCAAGCCCCAAAGCGTCCGTAGACTAGGCCGTCCATGGACTTCGAGCTCAGCGACGAGCAGCGCCTCCTGCAGGACACCGTCCGCCGCTTCGTGGACGAGCGGATCCTGCCGAATGCGATCGAGAACGACATCAACCACCATCTCGACCTGGGTGCGATCGAGGGGATGGCCGAGCTCGGCATCCTCGGGATCGTCATCCCGGAGGAGTACGGCGGGGCCGGATTGGACTTCGTCTCGGAGGCTCTCAGCTGCGAGGAGATCGAGCGTGGGGAAGCTGCATTCAGGACGCTGATCTCCGTCCACGTCGGCCTGAACTCGCTCGCGCTGCTCAAGTACGCGAACGAAGAGCAGAAGCAGCGCTGGCTCGTCCCGCAGGCGAAGGGAGAGAAGCTCGCGTGCTTCGGGCTCACGGAGCCGGCGGCGGGATCGGACGTCGCCGCGATGAAGTCGACGGCGCGCCGCGAGGGCGACGCGTACGTTCTGAACGGCTCGAAGAACTGGATCTCCTACGCGAACGTCGCCGACCACGCGCTCGTCTTTGCGAAGACGGACCCGGAGGCGAAGCACAAAGGGATCTCCGCGTTCGTGCTGGAGCGCGGCATGGACGGCTTCACGACCGCGGACACGGAGCACAAGCTCGGCGTGTGGGCCGGTTCGACCGGGGAGCTCTTCTTCCAGAACGTCGAGGTGCCTGCCGAGAACATGATCGGCGAGGAGGGCCAAGGCTTCGAGATCGCGATGTACGGGCTCGACCAGGGCCGCTTCACGGTCGCGGCCGGAGCGGTCGGCGTCATCCGCGCGTGTCTCGAGCGTTCCGTCGAGTACGCGCGCGAGCGCGAGACGTTCGGTCAGCCGATCGGGAAGTACCAGTTCGTGCAGGACATGATCGCGGAGATGGTGCTGGGGTATGAGACGTCGAAGCTGCTCGTGATGCAAGCGGCGTGGATGAAGGATCAGGGCATTCGCAACACGCGCGAGACGTCACTGGCGAAATGGCATGCCACCGAGTCCGCGTTCCGCGCAGCGCATCTGGCGATCCAGGTGCACGGCGCGTACGGCTACTCCGCGGAGTACGGGATCGAGCGGTACTTCCGCAACGCGCGCGCGCCGATCATCTACGAAGGCACGACACAGATCCACAAGATGATGCAAGCGGAGCATGCGCTCGGAATGCGGAACCTGAACGGGCGCGGCGGCGACGTCTCACCGCTGTGCTCGTGGGAACCACCCGGTGCGAAAGCTTCCCTTTCGCACCGGCCATAGGGACGGCGCTTCGCGCTAAACGTGCGTGGGCGAAGCCCACGCACTCCTATTGGTGTTGGCGCTCGGAGAATGTTCCCTTCCGTGCGGGCACGGGCGCTGAAGCGACCGCGCCCGCATCACTCCACCTCCGGCTAAGCCCGGCTCCGCCTGGTCTTAGCCTCCGGCCTTGACGGTCTATTAACGATGAGCGTTTCTAGAAGCCAATCGCCTCCGGCGAGTCGAGCGGGCTCTGCGGCAGCCCTGCGCGCGGCTCCCCTGCGTTGTACTCGCTGGGCGCGACGTCGTTCGGGCCGTCGGCATAGAAGAGCGACGCCAGCACCTGGATGTGCCGGCGACCGACGCCGAGCTCGAACTGGCCGCCGCCGTACATCTGGATCCCCTCCGCTGCGCAGTGCTCGATGCACTCCAGCAGCCGCTCCACCCTGCCGAAACGCGACGGCTTGATGTTCATGAATCCCGGCGTCACGGGCAGCGCACGCACATCCGCGACCGAATGGATCGGGGCGTCGAAGCTGAGTCTTCCCTCCTCGCCCTGCAGAACCTCTCCGCATTCCCCGTCGAGCGAAGCGTCTTCGAGAACCGCCTCGGGAAAGAGCTCCACGGCCGTGCGATAGAGCGCGGGATCCGGCACGACGTCGACCGGCGTTCCCGTGTAGTACGCCTTGAAATCCAGCACCCGCACGCGACCGGTCGCCGCGAGCCGTTCCATGAACGGGCGATCCCAATCGTTGTCGGGATCGAGCTTCAGCTCGAGCCCCGGAACATGCTCGAGCCACGCGAATGCGTCACCGCGTGTCGAGACCACGAACCGCACCGGCCGGTAGTCGCGCTCGAGCGCAGCACCGAGGGAGACGCCGTTCTGCCGCAGCGCGAGGTCGAGCGCGGCGCTCTCGAAGGCCCACCGCCGGTAGTCCTTCGACGCCGCCATCTTGGGCTCCGCTTCGAAGAGGCGGAGCTCGTCGAGCCGCGCCGAAAGCTCCCCGAGCGTCGTCCGCCCGGCCGCCGGAAGATCGGGGAACCAGTCGTGTTCCTCGGCGGTGTACGTCACATCCTCTCCACGACCCTCCTCCCCGCCGCCGGCGAGCAACACCGTCGTCGTGACGCGCGTGAACTGTGTCGAGACGTCCACCGACTTCCGCTCGGTCGTCACGTCCTCGAGATCGAGCTCGAGGCCGCGAAGGCGTTCCCAGCCGGCGCTCAACCGGCGCTCAGCTCTGTTTGCTCGACGCGCATCAACCGGTAGACGAGCGGAATCGCGGCGAGGATGGGGATTCCGCAGACAGGCCAGAGAACCTGGTACCCGTCCGTCGCATGGAGGTACGGCCGGGCGATGTCGATGGCCGCGCCCGCCACCGGGGCGCCGAGCAACAGACCCAGCCCTTTCGTCGTCGTGGCCAGGCCCGAGATCGCACCGCGATGCTCCTCGGGCATCAGCTTGAACAGCAACCCCCACGCCAGCGTCATCACGAGACCGCCCGAGACCGCCAGCGGCACGATCAGTGCGAAGTACCAGTTGTGCCAGCTCGTCGCGACTCCCGCGAAGAGAAGCCCGCCGCCGTAGAAGAACGACGAGAGGAAGATCACCCTGGCGATGCCGAAACGATCACCGAGGCGGCTTGCGAGCAGCGCGGCCACGACGTAGCCCGCTGCGACGCCGCCGAGCAACGCAGAGGAGATCGTCTTCGTCTCGTGCAGGCCGTCGAGCACGTAGAGGACGACGAACGTCCGCGCCGCGGCGAACGTGCCTTCCCACGCGGCGTTCGCCAACAGGAAGCGGCGCACCTCGGCCTCGTCTCGCAGCAGGCACCAGCTCCGCTTGAAGTACGCGCGGACCCCCTCGAACACGCGGCCGTGCCCACCGTCCTCGCGAATGAGGACGATCGGAATCGCGCACGCGCCCGTGGTGACGAAAGCGGCCAGCACGAACGGCGCGGCGTGCCACACCTTGAGCAAGAAGCCACCTCCGACGAGGGCCGCGCCGAGAGCGATGCCGCGCAACACATGCTGGATCCCCTGGGCACGTCCGTACGTGGAGGCCGGCAGAACATCGGGGTAGAGCCCGCGATACGGCGGCTCGTACACGTAGTACGCAAAGAAGAACGCGAGGACGATTAGCGTCGTCGTCCAGAGATTCGGCATGAACGGCATCAGCAGCAGGCAAAAGCCCATCGGGCCGATCGCGGCGAGCATGAACGGACGCCTGCGCCCGAGCGGAGTGTGGAACGTGTCGCTCCACGGCCCGATCACCGGCGACAGCATCAGCGCGAACACGCCCTCGGCCCCGAGCACGAGCCCGATCAGCGTTCCGGACTCCGTGAACCGGTGCAGCAGGGGCGGCAGGTACGCCGCCGTCGTCGTGATCGAGAACGCGAGCCCGAACGCACCCGAACCGAGAATCCAGAAGAGGCTTCGCCTGACGGCGTCCGAGCGCCGCGCGGCGGCCGCGGTCACTTGCGTCACGCGGTCAGACCTTGGCGGCTTCTCGATCGGCAGCGAGACCGCCGCAGATCAGCTCGACAACGGTTTCCTCCGCACGCGTCACTGCCTCGTCCCCATCTTCGAGCTGGCCGAGAACCCAGCCCGTGAGGATCTCCTCGAGCGCGCCGTAGAACACGTAGCTCGCCATCCGCGGATCGATGTCCGACCGAAACTCCCCGGCCTGCTGTCCTCTGACGATGATGCGCTCGATGCCGGCGAATGCTGCGTCGATCTCCTCGATGCGCTGCTGCAGATGGGAGCTGCGCGTCACCTCGCGTACGAGCACGCGCACGAGATCGGGATCGCGCCGCCAGGCGCGCAGCAGGATCTTCGCGATGCCGGCAAGCCGGTCGCGCGCGGACTCGTCGGTCTCGTCGACCGAGCGCACCGCATCGAGAACGTCGCGCCAGGTCTCGCGAAAAATCGTTTCGAGCAGCTCTTCCTTCGAGCGGAAGTAGTGGTACAGCAAGCCGTGCGCGACGCCCGCTTCCTCGGCGATGTCGCCCACGCGGCTGGTGTGGTAACCCTTGTGCGCGAACACTCGCACCGCCGCGTCCAGGATGAGCCGGCGCTTGTCCTCCTGGCCTGTTGAACGCTCAGTCAACGGTCTGAGTGTAGTGGTAGCGTCGCCGATAGTGGTGCTACGCGGCTTGCTGGTGGTCGATTTCACGCGGTACCTGCCCGGCCCCTTTGCCAGCCGCGAGCTGCTGCGGCTCGGCGCGCGGGTGGTGCGTGTGGAGGCACCGGAAGGGGACCCGCTCCGCGCGGTCGCGCCCGGCTGGGACGACGCGCTCAACGCGGGCAAGGAATCGGTCGTCTGGGACCGCGAACGGGATCCAACCCTCGGCCCTGCTCTGGCTGCGCGGGCAGACGTTGTGCTCGAAGGCTTCCGCCCCGGCGTCGCCGAACGGCTCGGCCTCGGCGCGGCCGACCTGCCCGCCTCGCTCGTGTACTGCTCGATCACCGGCTTCGGCGAAGGGGACCTGCGCGCGGGACACGATCTCAACTACCAAGGCTGGGCCGGCTTGCTCGCCGATACGGCGCCGGCGCTGCCACCTGTGCAGATCGCGGACCTCGCCGGTGGTTCGCTGTTCGCCGTGATCGACATCCTCGCAGCGCTGCTCGACCGCGACCGCAACGGCGGTCGCGGCGCGCAGCTCACGGTGTCGATGACGCGCAACGCGCACAGGCTCGCGTCGCACCGGCTACAAGGCAAACAGGAGCGCACCCTGACCGGCAGCCTCGCGTGCTACCGGATGTACGCGACGAGCGACGCCCGCCTGCTCACCGTGACCCCGGTCGAGCCGAAGTTCTGGCAGCGGTTGTGCGAGCTGATCGACCGGCCCGATCTGGTCGAGCGCCACTACGAGGCCGATCAGGAGTCGCTCGCGGCCGAGCTCTCGACCGTGTTCGCAAAGCGGCCGCTCGCCGACTGGCTCGAGCTCTTCGAGGGCGAGGACGTGATGGTCGGGCCCGTCGCGACGCTGCCGGAGGCGTCCGAGTGGCTCGGCGAGACTCCTGCCGCCGGCAGGGCACCCGCCCTCGGCGCGCACACCGAGGCCTGGCGCGCGCAGCTCGCCCCCTTTTGAGGGATGGGCGCCTCCTCAGCCGACGACGATTCCCGTGGAGGATGACTCCTCGCCGCATCCTCTTCCTGCTCTGTCTGCCCCTCTGCGCGTTCGCGCTGGCCGGCTGCGCGGGCGGCGGCGACGCGCTCTCGCTCGATCCGGTGGCGCAGGCCGCGAACACAACCGCGGCGAACACGTCGTCGCGCTTCGAGTTCCGTGCCTCGCTCAACGCGGGCAGCACGGGCTCGTTCTCGTTTCACGGCAACGGGATCTTCGACGGCAAAGGCAAATCCGGCTGGATGAACATGCACTTTGCGCTGCCGGCTTCGGCGCAGCAGCAGCTCGGCACCGCCGATGCGAGCATGGAGATGATCTACGACGGCAGCCACGGGCTCGTCATGTACATGCGCTCGGCTCTCTTCAACCGGATGCTCCCCACTGGCAAGTGGGTGAAGATGGATCTGGGCAAGCTCGCGAAGAAGGAAGGCGTCGACATGAGCGCGCTCATGAACGCGAACCAGGCGGACCCGTCACAGTCGCTCCGCATGCTGATGGCATCGAACGGCGCGCGGGTGACCGGCACCGACACGATCCGTGGCGTGCGCACGACCCGCTACACCTTCAGGATCGACTTCGCCAAGCTTGCGCACGACAACAAGGCGTTCAAGGAACTCGCACAGGCCGCAGGCTCGTTGTCGGCGCCGGCCGATGCGTGGATCGACGCGCAGGGCCACGTCCGCCGGCTCGCCCTCACCCTTTCGCTCGGCAGCCAGCTCGGCTCGCCGATGAGCATGTCGATGACCGAGGATCTCTACGACTTCGGCGTGCATGTCAACGTCACGCCGCCTTCCGACGACATGGTCGTCGACCTCTCCGCGCTCAGCGGCTCGAGCTCCTAGCTCTCTCCCTGCCCACGCGGTAGCGCGTCCTTCAGCTGGCCGAGTGCCTGCGTCACTTCGCTCGGGATGATCCAGACCTTGTTCGAATCGCCCTGCGCGATCTGCGGCAGCACCTGCAGGTACTGGTACGCGAGAAGCTTCGGGTCGGCGTCGCCTTCGTGGATGGCGCGGAACACCGTGTCGATCGCCTTGGCCTGCCCCTCGGCCTGCAGGATCGCCGCCTGCCGCTGTCCCTCGGCGCGCAAGATGGCGCTCTGCTTCTCTCCTTCCGCGGTGAGGATCTGCGACTGCTTCACACCTTCCGCGGTGAGGATCGCGGCGCGCTTCTCCCGGTCTGCGCGCATCTGCTTCTCCATCGTCTCCTTGATCGACGCCGGCGGATCGATCGCCTTGAGCTCGACACGGTTGACGCGGATCCCCCACTTGCCGGTCGCCTCGTCGAGGACACCGCGCAGCTGGTTGTTGATCTCGTCGCGCGACGTCAGCGTCTTCTCGAGCGCCATGCCGCCGATCACGTTGCGCAGGGTCGTCACCGTCAGCTGCTCGATCCCCTGGATGTAGTTGGCGATCTCGTAGGTCGCCGCCTTCGCATCCGTGACCTGGAAGTAGATGACCGTGTCGATGCTGACAACGAGGTTGTCCTCCGTGATCACCGGCTGCGGCTCGAACGAGACCACCTGCTCGCGCAGATCCATCATGTCGCGGACACGGTCGACGAAGGGAACGACAATCGAGAGGCCCGGCGTGAGCGTGCGGGAGTAGCGGCCGAGACGCTCCACGACTCCGGCGCGCGCCTGCGGGACGATGCGAATTGTGCGGCCGAGCGTCAGCAGCACCAGCCCGGCGAGCACGAGCAGAACGATCAACCCAGCGGTCATCTCAAAGCCTTTCTACTCGTAGACGAGAGCTGTCGCTCCCTCGATCTTGACGACCTCGACGCGAGTGCCCGGCTCGAGCACCTGGTCTTCCATGTACGCGCGCGCCGACCACTCCTCGCCGCCAAGTCGAACACGTCCGCCGTTTGCGTCGACGCGTTGGAGGACGACGGCCTTCGTCCCTTCGAGCGCAGCCGTCCCGGTGCGCAGGGCAGCGGGCATGTGCAGGTGGCGACGCGCGATCGGCCGCAGGAAGGCGACGGTCGCGATCGCGCCGGCGATGAAGACGATCAACTGGGCGACCACGCCGGTCCCGAAGAGGGCGACCAGAGCGGCGGCCACGGCGGCCAGGGCCACCGGCCCGAGAAAGAACAGACCGGGCGTCAAGATCTCGCCCACGGTCAGCAGAACCGCGACGATCGCCCAGATCAGCCACGCAGGCACACCATGATCGTAAAGGGCCTCCAGCTACCGCGGTCGGGCGAGCCCGAGCGCGGCCGGAAGGCCGAGCAGATCCGTGAGCCGCTCCTCGAAGCCCGGGTGGCGGTTCTCGCGGTCGACCAGGATGGCGCGCATCCCGAGCGCCCGCGCCCCTTCGTAGTCCTCCTCCAGCGAGTCGCCGACCATGACCGCCTCGGCAGGTGCCACTGCAAGTGCGTCGAGCGCGGCGAGGAAGATCGTCGGATGCGGTTTGACGCGTCCGTGCGACCGCGAGTCGACGATGACGTCGACGTCCAGCCGATGGTGCGCCACGAACTCCGTGAGATCGCGGATGCCGTTCGAGACGACGGCGATGCGCAGCTCGGCCGCGCGAAGCTCCTCCAACACGGGCACGACGTCTTCGAAGACCTCGAAGTTCTCCGACACTCCCCAGCCCTCTTCGATCTCCGTCGCGCACTCGCTTGCAAGCGCTTCGGGACCGCCCATGCCGATGAAGATCTCTTCGGTGAAGCGATGCCAGATCGACTCGTCGTGAAGCAACTCGGGATGACGCTTCAGGTTGAGGACCGCAGCGTCGCGCGCCTCGTCGTAGCGGCGCGTGTCGAGCGTGACGCCGTGGCGCGCCGCGATCGCGCCGTAGCGGCCGGCCGACAACTCGGGCCCTGGACGGCAGAGCGTGAAGTCGACGTCGAAGAGAACGGCGCGCAGATTCACTCGGCGTCCTCGAGGAGCCACTGCACGGTCTCGACATGCTTCGGCAAGTAGCTCGTGTCGAGCGACCAGGCGATCGTCTGCCCGATCGTCCAGTCCCGCGCGCGATCGCGGTCGAGGCCGAGCTCGGACGTCAGACGGTCGAGTCGGTGCAACACATCCTTCCGGCTGTGCCCGAGCTCGGCGTCACGCACGATCGGCGCGACCGAGAATTCCCGCTCGCCCACGAGCGGCTTCGGATCGATGGCGAGCCACGGCTCTCGCTCGGCAGCGATCACGTTGTCGGCGTGGAGATCCTGGTGCAACAGCACCTGCTCGCCCTGCGTGTCGACGAGTGCGCGCAGACGCTCGATCGCCGCATCGAGAATGTCTTGTCCGAACGGACGCCCCGCACGCTCCCATTCGCCGGGCAGGTAATCGATCCACCACCTCGCTTCGTCGGCCAGCCGCATGAACGGAGCTCCGGCTTGCTGCCAGAGTCGGGGCAGCAACTCCACAAAGACGTCGAGCACCCCCTCCGCGTCCGTCGTCGCGAGCAGGGTGCCCGGCTCGCAGCGCTCGAGCAGCATCGCCCAGCGCGCATCGTCATAGGCGAGCAGGCGCACGGCGCCGTTGCCGTCCCAGAGACGCAGCGCCTCCGCCTCGTGCTCGGCCTCACGGTGTGGATAGATCACCTTCAGGACGGCGGGCGTGCCGTCGGCCAGGTCGGCGCGAACCGTGTATCCCGCCGCGCCCGCAACGTACGGCTCGCCCAGGGCGAGTCCCCACTCCTCGACGCATTCGGCAACGAGATCGGGAACGCGCTCGAGCCAGACGTCGTGCGTCAGGCTCGCGTCGGCCACCGGTACGCGTTCGGCTGCCGGTTCGCGAGCGACGGCAGCTTCGCGCGGATGTCCTGCAGGTGCGCGCGGTCGAGCTCGGCCGCGATCACGGTCTCCTCGTCGGGCGCCTGTGCCACGACGACGCCCCAGGGATCGGCGATGAGCGACCGCCCGTATGCGGGCTTGCCGGGGAGTGTCTCGCCGATCTGTGCGGCCGCCACCACGTAGAGCTGGTTCTCGATTGCACGCGCGCGCATCAGCACGTGCCAGTGATCCTTGCCCGTCGGCGTCGTGAAGTGCGCGGGCACGGTCACGAGCTCGGCCCCCTCGAGTGCAAGGATGCGATAGAGCTCTGGGAAGCGGATGTCGTAGCAGACCGTGAGGCCGATCTTCCAGCCTTCGACGTCTGCGACGACGGGCTCGTCTCCGGGCTCCTCCGCTTCGGACTCGCGATATACGACGCCGCCCACCTCGACGTCGAAGAGATGGATCTTGCGGTAGGTCGCGACGAGCTGACCTTCGGGATCGAACACGAGACTCGTGTTGGAGAGCTTTTCCCGCCCTTCGCGGCGCTCCGCGATCGAGCCGCCGACGAGGGTGATCCCGTGCGTGCGCGCCCAGCCGGACATCGCAGCGACGGACTCTCCGCTCTCGAGCGATTCCGCCGTCGCGTGGTACACGGCGGCGTCTCCGATCGCGTTCCACTTCTCGGGCAGGACGACGACGTCGGCGCCGGTAGCGGCGGCCTGCGTGACGAGACGCTCCGCCCGCTCGAGGTTCGCCGCCTTGTCGGCGCGACTCGTCATCTGGACGCAGGCGACGCGGATCGTGTCCGGCATGGCCGCAGGATAGCTTTGGCCGCATGGAGGCAGGCACCCCCGCAGGCCCGCGTCTGCGCATTCTCGACGCGCTGACGCACCGAGGCTTCCGCCTGCTCTTCGCGGGCCAGACGATCTCGCAGATCGGGGACGCCGCCTTCGTGGTCGCGCTCGGCTGGCGCGCGTTCACGCTGACGCACAAGGCCAGCTCGCTCGGGATCGTCCTGATGGTCGAAGCGTTCGGCCTCGTCACCACATTGCTGATCGGCGGTGTGCTCGCCGACCGCTACTCGCGCAGGTGGCTGCTGATCGGTTCCGACCTGGCTCGCGCCTTCCTCGTCGCCGGGCTCGCGCTCGTCGACGCGACGGGCCATCTGCAGTTCGGCGTGCTGATCGCCTTCGTCGCATTCCACGGGCTCGGCAGCGGTCTCTTTCAGCCGGCGTTCGGCGGAATCCTGCCGCTGCTCGTCGAGGAGCCGAGCCTCGGCTCGGCGAATGCACTGATCGGGGTGTCGCGGCAGGCGGCGATCGTGATCGGGCCCGCGGCCGCAGGCGTGATCTATGGAACCGCGGGATCGAGTGCGATCTTCGCGGTGGACGCCCTGTCGTTTCTCGCCTCGGCCGCGCTGCTGTTCCCCGCACGACCGCGGGTGTTCGAGCCTGCGCCGTCGGAAGGACTGCGTCGCGAGCTCACGAGCGGCCTGCGCTACGTGCTCCGCGTGCCGTGGCTCTGGCGCACAATCGGCACGTTCACGCTGGTGCTGATGACGGGCTTCGCGGCTTTGCAGGTCTTGCTGCCGAAGCTCGTCGAGGACAAGTGGCACGGCGGTGTCGGTTCGTACGGGTTGCTGTTCACGTTGCAGGGTGTCGGCATGGTCTTCGGCTCGATCGTGCTCGGCCAGACATCGCCCACCCGCCGCCGCGGCGTGTTGATCTATTCGCTGCTCGCGATCAACAACACCGTGGGCATCCTGCTCGGTCTCTCGCCGTGGTTCTGGGGCGCCGCGCTCGTCCAGGTCGCTCGAGGCTTCTGCGTCGGGTTCGCGATCACGCTCTGGGACACGATGCTGATGCAGCGCGTGCCGCAGCACATGCTCTCGCGGGTGATCAGCATGGACTGGTTCGGCTCGCTCGGACTCCTGCCTGCGGGCCTCGGACTCTGGGCCGTCCTGTCCGGCCTTGCGTCACCCGGAACGCTGATCGCGTCGAGCATGGCCTTCTGCGCGTTCCTCTTCCTGCTCGGGCTCGCAGATCCGAGGATCCGCAGCGTAGAGTGACGTTTCCGAGGCAGCCCTGCTCGGCAAGGATCGGGTTGCTCGACACGTCAAAACCGAAAGTGAGGCGATTCATTTGTCCTTCGGCCTCCTGGTTCTTCGCGTGGTGATCGGCGGCACGATGTTCGCCCACGGTGCGCAGAAGCTCTTCGGCTGGTTCGGCGGCGGCGGGCCGCGGGGCACGGCCGGCTCCTTCGGGAAGATGGGGTTCCGCGCACCGCTCGTGATGGCACTGCTCGCCGGCCTGGGCGAGTGCGGTGGCGTCGCCTTTGCCGCCGGTTTCCTGACGCCGCTCGCCGCGCTCGGCATTGCCGTGGTGATGATCAATGCGATCTCCGTCGTGCACTGGCCGAACGGGTTCTTCAACGGGAAAGGCGGCATCGAGTTTCCGCTGACGCTGCTCACCGTCGCAGTCGCGGTCGCGGCGATCGGACCGGGCCGCTACTCGCTCGACCGCGCCCTCGGCTGGGACGACGACCTGAGTGGCACGTGGTGGGGCGTCGGCGTCCTCGCCGCTGCGGTGGCCATCTCGTTCGTGACCGTGGCCGTGCTCCGCAAGTCGGAGCAGTTGCCCACGACGCCGTCCTAGCCTGAAAGAGCTCATGGGGGAAACAGCGTTTCCCCCATGTGTATCGGGGTGCCCAGATTTGAACTGGGGACCTCTCCGACCCGAACGGAGCGCGCTACCAGGCTGCGCCACACCCCGAGGCGCTCGGAAGACTAGCCACTTTTGGAACAGATCGGTCACATTTCCCCCGCTACGTTGCCTTCATCGACAACGCAGGAGGGCAGTGGGATGAACACCGTGATCTTGATCGGGAACTTGGCGACCGATGTGGAGCTGCGTGAGTTCGGAACCGAGAAGCGGGTGGCGACATTCCGGCTCGCTGTCGACCGCGTCGGAAAGGACTCCGAGACCGACTTCTTCGCGATCTCGGCCTGGGACCGACAGGCGCAGCTCTGCGCCGACTATCTCGCGAAGGGCCGCAAGGTCGCACTCGAGGGACGCCTGAGGTACCGCACGTGGGAAGAGGAAGGAAAGAAACGCAGCGCGGTCGAGGTCGTCGCGTACCGCGTCGAGTTCCTCTCGGCGCCGGCCGGGTCAGGCGGGGAGGTGGTGCCTTTCGAAGCCGCCGTCGCGTAAGAAGTCTTCGATCGCCCGGTCGCACACGTCCGGACGCTCGCCGATCAGCAGGTGGCCGCAACCGGGGATGACCCGCAGGCGCGCGTGTAAACGCCGCGTGTATTCGAACGCATCCTCGAGCGGAAGCTGCGCGTCCTCTGCGCCCCAGAGGACCAGCGCCGGACAACTGATGCCGGCGAGCTCTTGCCGCGGGTCATCGCCGCGCAGCGCCTGCCAGGCACCGTCGACGTCGGTGTGCAGCAGCTGCGCCGCGAGGAATCCCTCGACGGCGTCGTCCGTGAGGCCCACAGGATCGGCGACCGACACGAATCCGAAGACAAGTCGGCGCAGGAACGGCGAGCGTGCAACGCGGCCGCGATGACGCGCGGCGACGCGACCCGGCCTGATCCTGCTGAACAGCGACAGCACGTTGCGCCCCCACACGTTGCCGATGCTGAGACCGGCTGCAGCGGCGAGCACGATCGCCGTGACGTCGTTCGGACGCCTGAGCGCCAGGCGGAGCACGACCATGCCGCCGAGCGAGTGCCCGACAACGGGTGCAGGCAGCATGCCTTCAGCCTCGGCGACGAGGGCGACCCGATCGGCGAACGGCTCCAGCCCCGACACGGCCGGCAGAGGCTCCGAGCCCCCGTGCCCGGGCAGGTCCGGGACGAGCAACCGGTGCCGTCGTGCCAGGAGCGGCGCCAGCTCGGTCCAGTTGGCCGCGGCCCCTCCCAGCCCGTGGACGAGGATCAGCGGCGGCCCGGCTCCGCCCACGAAATACCGCATGCGCACGCCCTTCACCTGGGTGAAGCGCTCCTCCAAACCGGCCAGTTTTGCGTCCGTCATCCAGGCCGATTATCCTTTGACCCAATGACTGATTTGGGAGCGCCGGCCCGTTGAATCCGGCAACGACATGTGGAGGCTCGTTCTAGCCCGCTGAGCGCATTCGCGCCGGCGGGCTTTTTCGTTCAACAAAGAGAGGAGCGTCGATGGCGAACCATCTCACGCCCGAGGAGCTGTCCAAGGAACTCGGGATCGACCGTCAAGAGGTCATCCGCGTCTGCGTCGAAGAAGGCGTGCCGATCTACCAGGGCAAGATCGACAAGACGCTGTTCCAGGCTCAGCTAGAAGCCTTGGGCGCGCTGCCGGCGCACCATTGACCCATGGGGGAACCCTGGGTTCCCCTCCTTCTCGGCTCGGCAACACGTCTGTGCGTAGCGCTACGGCGAGACGCGGTCTCACCTCCGCGCGCAATTGCCGATCGACCTAGATCGTCTTAAGCAGACTTACGTGCTGGGGCACGCCGACTGCCAGAGCCGTTTTTCGCAGACGCTTTCTTCTTCTTTGAAGTCGAGCCCGCCGGCTTGCGGTCCTTCGCCTCCTGCACGCTGCGCTTGAGCGCTTCGAGCAGATCGACCACCGGCGCCTCGGCCACGGGCTCGGGCCTCGCGATCTCCTGGCCGTCGAGCTTCGCTTCGAGCAGCTGGCGCAGGTCGCTGCGGTACTGGCTCTGCAACTCGGCAGGATCGAACTCGCCGACGAGGCTCTGCATCACCTGCTGCGCGAGATCGAGCTCTGCCTTCTTTACCTCGGTGCCGGCCACGGCCTCGTCGATCTCGGCCTGCGAGCGGACGTCCTCGGCGAGGAAGAGCGTCTCGAGCACGAGCGCGTCGCCCTTCGGACGGATCAGCGCGAAGTACTCGGCACCACGAAGCACGAAGCGTCCGATCGCTCCCATCTCCGCCTGCTTCATCGCCTCGAGCAACAGCACGTAGGGGCGCAGCTGCGCCGCGGCCTGCGCGGGCGCAAGGTAGTAGGTGCGGTCGAGGTAGACCGGATCGACCTCGTCGAGCGGAACGAACCGCGTGATGTCGATCGACCGCGAGTCGTCGTGCTGTGAGATCGCCTCGAGATCGGCATCCTCGACGATGACGAACTCGCCCTTCGCAACCTCCCACCCCTTGACGATCTCGTCGGGCCCGACCTCACGCTCGTGGGTGGGGCACCAGCGCTTCTGGCGGATCGGGGTCTTGCACTCACGGTGGAGCGTGCGGAAGCTGACGTCCGACTGCTTCGCCTTCGGAGTCGTCGCGAGGGCCAGGCCAACCGGGATGTTGACGAGGCCGAAAGAGATGGATCCGTTCCAGATAGTGCGCATGGCCGCCTTGTAATTGTAGAGGGACCAGGCTGATTCGCCCCCCGGCAGGCCTTCCCTTCAAATTACGATGGCACGGTGGCCACAACCACCACGGCTACCGGCACGCGGACGATCGCCCGCCTCTGGCAGGACGCCGTCGCCCAGCAGGCCGCCGGCCCGGCCTACCTCGTCCACGAGGGCGGCGACGAGTGGCGCCCGGTCTCCTGGGCCGAGGCAGCCCAGGCCGTCGACGAGCTCGCCCACGGGCTGCTCGCCCTGGGCATCCGGAAGGGAGACGCGTTCGCGATCCTCGCCTCCACCCGCCTCGAGTGGGTGCTCTTCGACTTCGCGCTCGGCCTGATCGGCGCGGTGGGCGCCCCGATCTACATGAACAGCTCGCCGAAGGACGCGGCGTACGTCGCCCGGCATTCCGAGGCGGTCGGCGCCCTTTGCGAAGACGACGAGCAGCTCGCGAAGCTCGAGGGGCTCGGGCTCGCCCACCTGCTGACGTTCGCCGACCTCGACGCGTTGCGAGAGCGCGGACGCGCACACGCCGCCGAGCATCCCGATGCGGTCGAACAGGCCGCCGCCGCAATCGACGAGAACGATCTCTTCACCTTCATCTACACGTCCGGAACGACGGGGCCGCCGAAGGCCTGCATGATCCTGCACCGCAACTACTACGCGATGGTCGACGAGGTGCGGCAGGTCGAGGACTTCACTGTCAGCGGGGACGTGATGCTGCTCTACCTTCCGCTCGCGCACAACTTCGGCCGCTGCCTGACGCTCCTCGGCGCGCACATCGGCTACACGATTGCGTTCTGCCCTGACCCCTACGCGGTCGGCGATGCGCTACCCGCGGTGCGGCCGAGCGTTTTCCCGAGCGTGCCGCGCGTCTACGAGAAGGTGCATACCGCGGTACTCGCCAAGTTCGAAGAGGCGACCGGAGCGAAGCGGCGGCTGATCGACTGGGCGCTCTCGGTCGGCGCCAAGGTCAGCAAGCTGCGAGAGGCGGGGCAGCCGGTGCCGGGCACGCTCGCACTGCAGCACAAGCTCGCCGACCGGCTCGTGTACTCGAAGGTGAAGGACCGTCTTGGGGGCAACCTCCGGATCGGCGTCTCGGGCGGCGCGCCGCTCGCCAAGGAGATCATCGAGTTCTTCGCCTCGCTCGACATCCTCATCCTCGAGGGCTACGGCCTCACCGAGTGCACGACCGGAGCCACGATCAACAGGCCGACGAGCTATCGCTTCGGATCCGTCGGCCCGGCTCTGCCGGGCGTCGAGCTTCGCGTTGCAGAGAACGGTGAGGTTCTGATCAAGAGCGACACCGTCTTCGGTGGGTACTTCAAGGACGATGAAGCGACACGTGAAGTCCTGTCCGACGACGGCTGGCTGAGCTCCGGCGACGTCGGCCACCTCGACGAGGACGGCTACCTCACGATCACCGACCGGTTGAAGGACATCCTCGTCACCGCCGGCGGAAAGAACGTCGCGCCGCAGAATCTCGAGAATGCATTGAAGACGCACGCCGTGATCTCGCAGGCGCTCGTGGTCGGCGACCGCCGCCCCTACGTCGCGGCGCTGATCACGCTCTCGGAGGACTTCGACCCGAACAACGCCCAGACCGCGGTGCAGAGCGCCGTCGACGAGGTCAACCGCGAGCTCTCTCGCTTCGAGCAGATCAAGCGGTTCACGATCCTCCCGCGCGACTTCACGCTCGAGGCCGGTGAGGTCACACCGACGCTGAAGCTGAAGCGCCGCACGTGCCAGGAGCACTTCGCCGCCGAGATCGAGGCTCTCTACTCCTGACCCAGGTTTTCCTCGTTCTGTCCGCGTTCCTCGCGAGCGCCGTCGAGACGGTTGAAGCGCTCACGATCGTGCTCGCCATGGGCCTGACCCGCGGCTGGCGTCCGGCGCTGGCGGGCGCCGGGGCGGCAACGCTCGCCCTCGCGGCGATCGTGGCCGCGCTGGGGCCGGCGCTCACCGTGATCCCGATCGGCGCACTCAGGCTCGTCGTCGGAGCCTTGCTGCTCGTCTTCGGGCTGCAGTGGCTTCGCAAGGCGATCCTCCGCGCAAGCGGCTGGCGCGCCGTGCGCGACGAGGACGCGGTCTTCGCCCGCGAGCGGGCCGAAGCCGCAAACGCACCACGTGAAGAACGCGCGGGGCTGGACTGGTATGCGTTCACGATCTCGTTCAAGGGCGTCCTGCTCGAAGGGCTCGAGGTCGCCTTCATCGTGCTGACGTTCGGGAGCACGCAGGGAAGCATCCCGCTCGCGGCCGTCGGTGCGGCGGCGGCAGTCGTCCTCGTCGTCGCCGCAGGCATCGTCGTCCGTGAACCGCTCAGCCGCGTGCCCGAGAACACGCTCGCGTTCGCGGTCGGGGTGATGCTGACGACGTTCGGGATCTTCTGGGGCGCCGAGGGCGCGGGCGTCGACTGGCCCGGGAACGACGCGTCACTGCCCGGCGTGCTCGCTTTCGTTCTGCTGCTCTCCCTCGGCTTCGTCACCGTGCTGCGGCGGCGCAAGGTTGCGCTCGCGTGAAGAAGTTCGCCGCGTTCTGGTGGGACTTCCTCGTCGGCGACGACTGGCGCGTCGCGGCCGGAATCGTCATCGCCTTCGGCGTGACGGCGCTGCTCGCGACGACGTCGGTGCCCGCGTGGTGGGTGCTGCCGCTCGCGGTTGCCGCTGTGCTCTGGCTGTCGCTTCGACGCGTCGCGCGTTGACGGTCGCGCGCTAAATGCGCCGGCCGCCGGCGAAGTTCGCCGAGTAGTAGCCGGAGAGCGAGGAGATCTTCACGACGTCGCCGGTGTGCGGCGCGTGGATGAACTGACCGCCGCCGATGTAGATCCCCACGTGGCTCGCGCCCGTGAAGAAGACGAGGTCGCCGGGCTGCAACTGGCTGATCGACACCGCAGTCCCCATCGTGTACTGCGCATACGAGCTGTGCGGCAGCGAGACGCCGATCTGCGCGAAGACGTACGACACGAGCCCGGAGCAGTCGAAGCCACGCGGAGTCGAGCCGCCCCAGACGTACGGGACGCCGAGGTAGTGCATCGCAATCCCGACAACGCCGCCGTGGACGTTGGGGGGTGCGATGACGGAGCCCTCGGGGGTCGAAGCGGAAACGCCGACACCTGTCGAGGGAACCGGGGGCTCACCGGCGATGCGCGCCCGCGCCGACGCCGCAAGCTGGCGCTGTTGGGCGGCCTCGGCGGCCTTGATCTGCGCGATCTGGCCCTTGATCGACGAGAGCAGCTGCCGGCGTGAGGCGAGCTGCGATTCGATCCGCTGCTTCTGGGCGGCCTTCTGCGCGACCACGGACTGCTGTTCGGAGTGGGCCTTCTGGAGCTCCGCGCGATGCTGCTGGATCGCCGCCTTGAAGGAGGTCACCTGCTGCACGATGCTCGCGTCCTGCTGCGAGGTCGAGTTCACGGCCTCGATCCGATTCAAGAGATCCTCGAAGCTCGTCGAGCCAAGCAGGAGCGAAAGAGTCGAGTTGTCCTCGGTGCTCGTGTAGGTGGAGACGAGCCGCGCGGCGAGCGAGGCCTGCGCGATCTTCAGGTTCTTGCGGGTGAGCGTGAGCTGCCTGCGGTTCTCCTGCTGGTCGCTCTCGATCTTCTGCAGCCGCACGTTCGCGAGGTTGTACTGCTCGACCGCGGCGCCCATGTTCTGATCGATCTGCTGGATCTGCGCGAGCACCTGTTGCGCTTGAGCCTGCTTCGCTGCAACGGAGCCGGGTGTCGCATTCGCGGACGCTGCCGCGCACAGCACCGCTATGCCAATGAGAAACGCCAGCGCCTGTCGTTTCCTCCCATGCCCCACCAGCCGGGAGACCCTGCGCGACAGCCGCACCGGAGGGGGCCGGTACGTCACAAGTGGGGCACCCTACCAACGACTACGGACGTCTGCAACCGCATTCCGAGCCTAAAAGTTGCCAAAACTCCCATGTATGAGGACCGCACAAAGCCTCGGGTTGCTAGGGTCCGCGGCCGTGCGTTGGCGCAGGGAGAGCCGCCTCGCGCTCGGGCTAGCGCTCGCTGGCGCGTTGCTCCTCGGTGCAGGTCTACCGGGGGCCGAAGGCAGCGCGTCCCCTCAGCACCTCAGACAGCGCCAGCAAGCCCTGTCCAGCCGCTCGCACTCCGCCCTGCTCAGCCTCTATGCCCTTGATTCCCGCCTGGCCAGGGCCCGCAGCGAGCTCTCGGCCCTCCGGGGACGCGCAGACGCCCTCAGGGCCGAACAGGAGCAGGTGCGCCGGGAGATGACCGTGGTAGAGGGAAATCTCCAGGCCTCCCAGCGGCTCCTGGGCGACCGCCTCCGCACCCTTTACGAGGAGGGAGAGCCCGATGCGATCGCCGTCCTCCTCGGGGCCACATCGCTCGACGACGCCGTCACCCGGCTCGACGAGCTCGAGCGGAGCGCGCTCCAGGGAGCCCAGGCGGCGACCAACGCGCGGGACGGCCGGACGAAGCTCCGCGGGCTGGCCCTCGAGCTCGTCGCCCGCATCCGTGAGGTTCAGGCGCTCACGTCCCAGGCCGAAAGCACCGCCCAGGCTCTCGCCGCCACCCGAGCGAGCCGCGTTTCCTTCCTCGCCTCGCTTGCCCGGCAGCAGCGCCTGACGAAGCGACAGATCGCCGCACTCGACAACCACGCTAGGCGTGTGGTCGAGAAGACTCAGGCGATTCAGGCGCAGACATCCTCGGCGTCGACCGCCGCTCCTCCGGTCGGCCAGGGCCCTCGCACCCTGACGGTGACCTCGACCGGCTACTCCCTCAGCGGCAACACCGCGTCCGGCCTCCCGGTCGGCCCGGGAATCGTGGCAGTGGATCCCGCAGTGATTCCGCTCGGAACCCGGCTGACCATCCCGGGCTACGGCGAGGCGGTCGCGGCGGACACAGGCAGCGCGGTCCAGGGCCTGACGATCGACCTCTGGTTCCCGACGCTCGCGCAGGCGCTGGCCTGGGGCCGCCGCACGGTGACGATCACGCTCCATTAAACTTCGCCCCGCTTTGCGGCCGGGGGGAGGAACGCCGAGTATGACTGAGCCCATGAGAGTGGACGAGCAAACGCTGTCCGACGTGCGCGTCCTGATCGTCGACGACCACGACCTCTTCCGGAGCGGGTTGCGGAACCTCTTGGAGGACGAAGGAGTGCAGGTGATCGGCGAGGCGTCTGCCGGGCTCGAAGCCCTCGACATCGTGCGCGACGTCGCGCCGGACGTGGTCGTGATGGACCTGAACATGCCGGGCATGACGGGCGTCGAGGCCACGCGGCACATCTCCACGATCGCGCCCCTCACCCGCGTCGTGATGCTCACCATCTCGGATCAGGACAACGACGTGATCGACGCGATCCTGGCCGGCGCGTGCGGCTATCTGCTGAAGGACTCGTCGATCCAGGAGCTGATCGCGGGGATTCGCGCCGCGGCGCAAGGCGAGTCGCTGATCTCGCCGACGATCGCGACGAAAGTGTTGCAGCGCGTACGCGCGTCCAGCACTCAGCCGTCGATCGAGAGCACGATCCGGGCCGAGCTCTCCGAGCGGGAGATCGAGGTGCTGAAGCTGATCGCGAACGGCAAGGACAACGCGATGATCGCCGGCGAGCTGCACATCAGCCCGAAGACGGTCAAGAACCACATCTCCAACATCCTGATGAAGCTGCAGATCGACAACCGCATCCAAGCGGCCGTCTACGCCGTGCGCAGCGGGATCGTCTAGGCGGTCGCGCGAACCTCGTCCGCGCGCGAGCGCAGCGAGGAAAGCAGGCCGCGGAGACGGGAGAGATCGCCGTCGGCCGCGGAGAGCCGCTGGCCCAGCGTCGCGAGCTCGGACTGTTGCAGCGCTCCGGACTGGTCACCGAGCTTCGAGGCGACCTCGGCGATGCGACGCTCGAGCCGCCAGCGCTCCGCCTCGAGCGCGAGCGCCCGGGCGTATCCGGCGGTCAGCGTATGCTCGATGGCGTCGAGGCTCGGCGCGTTGTCGCCGGCCGGGGGTGCTTCGAGCAGAGTGCGGATCTCTTCATGGATCATGGCGGAGAGCGAAACTGGGTCGCTCGCTCCAGTATCGAGGCTCGGGACCTAGCAGCGCATGGGCCGGGCGGACTATCTTCCAGCTCGTAGAGGCCCAGCCTTCTCAGTGCCGCCGGATCAGCCTCGCAAAATGGATTCCACCTTCAGCCGCCGCCTCCTAGCCGCCTTCGTCACGGTTGCGGCGTTTGCCGTCCCGTCGACGACCGCTGCAGGTCCTACTCAGGACGCGACGCTGCAGCAGCGGCTGACGAAGGCGCTCCACGTGCCGCACGTCGCTCCCGCCCGTTCTGCGGGCGTGGCGCTCGACCTGGCCAGCGGCACGGTCCTCTTCGCCCAGAACGGCAACCGCTCCCTCGCGCCTGCCTCGAACGAGAAGCTGCCGCTGACGTATGCGGCGCTCTCGAAGCTAGGCCCCGACTACCGCATCGAGACCGACGTCCTGGGCCAGGGCGGTCAGGACGGATCTGTCTGGACGGGGGCGCTCGTCCTCAAGGGCAACGGCGACCCGACTCTTTCCACCGCGGGCCTGCGGGCGCTGGCTGCACAGATCAAGGCCGCCGGGATTCGTAGCGTCAGCGGCGGAGTCGTCGGCGACGAGAGCTCCTTCGACGCACGCCGTGTCGTCGCCGGCTGGAAGCCCAGTTACTTCATCGACGAGTCGCCGCCGCTTTCGGCGCTCGTCGTGAACCGTGCGCGGGTCGGGCGCTACGTCACCCGTACGCCGGCCCTGGCTGCGGCGACGGCGTTCCGCGACGCGTTGCGGAACGCCGGCGTTGCGGTCGCGGGGCCGGTCCGAAGTGGCACCGTCGACGCGTGGACCGAGCCGCTGGCGACGATTTCCTCTCCGACGCTCGCGACCATGATCAAGTTCATGGACCGGCAGAGCGACAACTTCACGGCGGAGATGCTTTTGAAGCAGCTCGGGCTGAACGTGCTCGATCGAGGCACGAGCGCGGCCGGAGCAACGGTCGTCACGCAGACGCTTGCAGAAGCGGGCGTGCCGCTGACCGGTGTCCGCATCGTCGACGGCTCGGGTCTGTCGCGCCTCGACCGACTGACCGCCAACGCACTCGGCGGCCTGCTGAAAGTCGCGTGGGCCGATCCGGCGGTGCATCCGGTGATGCTCGCGTCGCTGCCCGTCGCAGGCGTCAACGGGACACTCCACGACCGGCTGCGCACTCCACCGGCGCGCGGCCGGGTGCTGGCGAAGACCGGCACGACGGACATCGCGTCTGCGCTGTCGGGCTACGTGAGCGACACGTACGCTTTCGCCGTGGTGCAGAACGGCAACCCCCTGTCGTACTGGTGGGCCCGCAAAGCACAAGACCGTTTCGCCCAGATCCTGGCCGGATCGTAGTCCCGAAGTCGTCACACTTTCGTGACTGTTACGCCTCCGTTTCGGGTCTGACCCCAGACGTGGCGCATCGGGACCTGTCGGACAGGTCCGACACCGACGGTTTTTGACTCAGTCGTTACTGTTTTGTTGCACTTACGTGCGCTTTAGGAGCTCGACCAGGTCTGTTTCGGAGAGCAGCGGGACTTCTGCCTTTCGCGCCTTCGTCAGCTTCGAGTTCCCCGGCTCTTCGCCGACGATCAGACCCGTCGTCTTGCCCGAGACCGAGTTGCCGACTTTCGCGCCCTTGGCCTCCAATGCGGCGGCTGCCTCGTCACGCGTGAAGCCCTCGAGCGTGCCCGTGATTACGTACGTGCTCCCCGTGAGCGGCCCGTCCACCGGCTTCAGCTCGTCTCCGATCTCGAAGCGCAGACCGAGCTCGCGCAGCTCCTTGACGAGCGCCCGGTTCGCGTCGTCCGAAAACCATTCCGCGATCGCCTCGGCCCGCTCGGGACCGATCCCCTCGACTTCGAGGATGTCCTCCTGTGCCGCGCCCTGCAAGCGGTCGACGTCCTCGAAGTGCCGCGCGAGGTTCTGCGCCGTCACCCAACCGACGTCGGGAATGTTGAGCCCGAAGAGGACACGATGGAACGGCACCTGCTTCGACGCTTCGATCGAGGCGATCGCGCTCGTCGCCGAGATCTCGCCGTAGCCCTCGAGCTCCATCAGCTGCTCCTTCGTCAGCCTGTAGAGCTCCGGGAGCGAACGCACGAGGCCGAGCTCCCAGAGACGCCGCACCGATTGCTCGCCCACGCCTTCGATGTCCGCGGCCGCCTGCACCCAGTTGATCAGCGACTCGAGCCCGCGCGACGGGCAGGCACGGTTCGGGCACCGATGCATTGCCTCGCCTTCGGGCTTGACGATGTCGACGCCACAGAGTGGACACTTCTTCGGCATCTTGAACGGCTTCGTGCCCTTCAGATGCGGCAGCACCGGCCCGACCACCTGAGGGATCACGTCGCCGGCACGCTGCACGATGACGTTGTCGCCTTCGCGGATGTCCTTGCGGTTGATGTCGTCCTCGTTGTGCAGCGTCGCCTGCGAAACGGTGACGCCGCCCACCTCGACGGGCTCGAGCTGCGCCCACGGGTTCAGCGCGCCGGTGCGGCCGACGCGGATGTGGATCTTCTCAAGCTTCGTCTGCGCGGTCATCGGCGCCCACTTGTACGCGCGCGCCCACCTCGGACGGTCGTGCAGCGCGCCGAGCCGCCGCTGCTGGTCGAACGAGTCGACCTTGATGACGATGCCGTCGATCTCGTAGTCGAGCTCGATACGGCGCTTCTCCCAGTCGCGGCAGGCCGCGGCAACGGACTCGACGGTTTCGTGCCGCTCCGCAAACGGGTTCGTCCGGAAGCCGTGCTCGCGCAGCCACTGCAACGCCTCCCAGTGACCCGCCGCGGAAAGGCCCTCACGCTCCCCTAGCCCGTGGATCCAGATCGACAGCGGGCGTTCGGCCGTGATCGTGGAGTCCTTGAGCCGAAGCGAACCGGCCGCCGCGTTGCGGGGATTCGGCGTCGGCTTCTTGCCTTCTGCGACCAGTCGCTCGTTGAGCTTGTTGAAGCCGCTGAGCGGGAGGTAGACCTCGCCGCGCACCTCGAGCAGTGCCGGAGGCTTCTCGCCCCCCGCGAGCTGCATGCGCATCGAGATTGCCTTGATCGTGCGGAGATTCGGGGTCACGTCCTCGCCGAGCCGGCCGTCGCCGCGCGTCGCTCCACGCAAGAACGCGCCGTCCTCGTAGATGAGGTTGATCGAGAGCCCGTCGATCTTCGGCTCGGTGACGTACGCGACCTCGTTCGTCCCCAGGCGCTTGCACACGTCCTGGTGCCACTTCTGGACGGCTTCGTCGGTCGTCACCTTCTCCAGCGAGCCCATCGGTGACGGGTGCTCGACCTTCTGGAACTTGTCCGACGGTGGCGCGCCGACACGCTGGGTCGGCGAGTCTGGAGTGACGAGCTTCGGATTCGCTTCCTCGAGCGCGAGGAGCTCGTCATACAAGCGGTCGTATTCCGCATCGGAGATCTCGGGCTCGTCGAGGACGTGGTAGCGGTAGAGGTGATAGTCGAGGACGTCGCGCAGCTCTGCCGCGCGCCCCGCCTGCTCAGAGGACGTCAAGGAGCTCCTCCGGTGCATCGACGAGCGCGTCGGGCTCCTCAGCCTCCAAAAGCTCACGCGCGTGGATCCCTCCCCACGTCACGCCCACGGAATACAACCCGGCGGCCTTGGCGGCCTTGATGTCGAACGGCGCATCGCCGACGTAGGCTGCATCACTCGGCGCTGCATCCATTCGCTCGAGCGCGAGGAACAGCGGAGCGGGGTCAGGCTTGTGCCGCTCCGTCTCGTCGCCACCGACAACCGTCTCGAAGAGATGCTGGAGCGGGATGCGCGCAAAGGCGAGCTCGACCGTCGCGCGGCGCTTCGCGGTCACGATGCCGAGGCGCCGGCCCTCGTCCTTGAGGCGGACGAGCACGTCGTCCATGCCGACGAACCCGACGAGCTCGTCGTGCAGCGGCTCGTTGTGCGCGCGGTAGACCGCGACGAGCTCCTCGACGCGTTCCGGTGAAAGCGCGCGCATCTGCGCCTCGAGCCCGGGCCCACCTACCGACGCCATCAGCTGCTCGTCGGGAAGCTCCAGACCGAGCACCTCCAGAGCGGTGTGCCGCATCGACGCGAGGATGATCGCGCCGGAGTCGATCACGGTGCCGTCGAGGTCGAAGAGAACGATCGGAAAGCGCATGACGTTGATGCTAGCCGGGTGCTCTCAGTATTCGACTCGTTCGAGATAGAGGCCCCAAGGTGGCGCAGTCTTGCCTCCTTCTCGGCGCTCCCGCCCCTCGAGCAACGGCGCAATCCGCTCCGGCGGCAGCTCGAGCATCGTCCCGACGAGCGTTCGCACCATGTGCCGTAGAAAGCTGTCGGCGGTGATCTCGAACTCGAGCGCGTGCCCGCGGCGATGCCACTCGGCGCGGAAGACCGTGCGCTCGAAGACGCGGTGCTGCGTCTCGGTCGGCGTGAACGCGCGGAAGTCGTGCACGCCGAGCAAGAGGTCGGACGCGTCCGCCAGCCGCTCCTCGTCGAGTGGCCGCGGATACCACCACGAACGTCGCTGCTCGAAAGGCGAAGGCTCCCGCCGCCGCCAGATCCGGTAGCGGTAGCTTCGCGACCGTGCCGAGTGTCGCGCGTGGAAGTCCGGCGCCACTTCCGCAGCGGCGACGACCGCAAGGTCGGCGGGCAGGACCTTGTTCAGAGCGTCGGCAACGCGCTCGGGCGGCGGTCCACCGTCGACGTCGACACTGACGACATTGCCGAGCGAATGGACACCGGTGTCGGTGCGCCCGGCGACCGCAGGCTTTCCGACCGAGGGAAAGATTTCCGCAAGCGAATCGCGCACGACGCCCTCCACGGTGCGCAGGCCGGGTTGCGCCGCCCAGCCGTGGAAAGCGATGCCGTCGTACTCGAGCGTTAGCGTCAGTCGCACGTCAGGGCCTCCTGACCTTCGTTGTCAGGCTTGCCTTATGCTCTATGTTTTTGCGACTCTGCTGATATACTCTAGTCAATGACAGGGCAGCAAACCTTCCTGCTTCAGCGGGTGCAGCCGGCGATGGTCGGGCTGATCGACGGCTCTCTCTCGACGCTCGCTCCGATCTTCTCGGTCGCGATCGTCACCCACAAGCCGCACTTCGCGTTCATCGCCGGGGTCGCGGCCGCGTTCGGCGCCGGCGTGTCGATGGCGTTCTCCGAGGGTCTCTCGGACACGGGCGAGCTCACGGGCCGCGGCAATCCCGTAACGCGCGGCGCGATCACGGGCGTCGGGACTTTCATCGGGGGAATCCTCCACACCCTCCCGTTCCTGATCCCGCACTACCACGCGGCGCTCTTCACGGCGATCGCCGTGGTCGCATTCGAGTTGCTGATCCTCGCGTGGTTGCGCTGGCGCTTCTTCGAAGTCGGCTTCGTCCGCGCGCTTGCGTCCGTGACGCTCGGCGGCGTGATCATCGCCGCCGTCAGCGCGGCTCTCGGCTCGGCAGGCTGACCTCTAGCGTCAGCCCGTCGGCACCGGTCACCTCGACCTGCTCGCCCGGCACAAGCGGATCAGCCGAACGCGCCTCCCACAGCTCGCCCGCGACGCGAACCTGCGTCGGAGACGCGACGCGCGCGTCGCGCCCGATCAGGGCAGCGCCGCCGACCGGTGCCCTCCGCCGCCGCGACCACTTCAGCAACGCGATCGACTCGGCGACGTCGAGGATCCCTCCGGACGCGACCGCGATGAGGCCCCACGGCGACGGCAAGACGAAAACCGCCAGCAGGATCGCCCCGAGCAGGAGCACGACGGGCTCGTGGCTAGGAAGCGGTGGCCGTCGCCGGCGCGGAGCCCGCGGGCTGATAGTCCACGAGCTCGAGGTAGACCATCTGAGCGGCGTCGCCGTAGCGCGGCCCGAGCTTCACGATCCGCGTGTAACCGCCGGGACGATCGGCGAAGCGGGGCCCGACGTCCGCGAAGAGCTGGTGCACGACGTCCTGCGAGCGCAACTCGGCGAGCGCGAGCCTCCGCGCGTGGAGGTCGCCGCGCCTGCCGAGGGTGATCATCTGCTCGGCGAAAGGCTTGACTGCCTTGGCCTTCGCCTCGGTCGTCTTGATCCGGCCGTGCTCGATCAGCGCGCCGGCAAGGTTCGAATAGAGCGCCTTGCGGTGCGCAGAGTCGCGCCCGAGCTTCTTGCCTGACCGGTGGTGACGCATGGCTAGGCGGCGTTCCCGCCGCTCTCGTCGCCGCGCAGGGTCAGCCCGTGCGCGGACAGCGTCTCCTTGACCTCTTCGACCGACTTCTTGCCGAAGTTCGGAATCGCAGCGAGCTCATTCTCCGTCTTGACGACGAGGTCGCCGATCGTCTCGATGCCAACCCGCTTCAAACAGTTGTACGAGCGGACCCCGAGCTCGAGCTCCTCGATCGGGAAGTTCTCCATCCCGTGCGCGAGCGGCATCTCGGGCTGTGCGCCGTCACCGCCCGGCGCCGCAGCTGATTCGCCGAAGCCCTCGATGCGGTCGAGGTCGGTGAAGATTGCGAGCTGCCTGATCAGGATCTCCGACGCCTGGGCGATCGCATCCTTCGGGCTGATCGACCCGTCGGTGGTCACGTCGAGGCGAAGCTTGTCGTAGTCGGTGCGCTGGCCGACGCGCGCCGCTTCGACGTCGTACGCGACACGGCGCACCGGCGAGAACATCGAGTCGATCGGGATGACGCCGATGGTGTGCTCCGGCCCGCGGTTGAGCTCGGCCGGGACGTAACCACGGCCGCGGCCGATGGTGAGCGTCATCTCGAGCTTGCCCTTGTCGGAGAGATGTGCCAGCTCGAGGTCGGCGTTCAGGATCTCGAGCTCGGCGGGCGCCTCGATGTCGGACGCCTTGACGACGCCTGCACCGCGCTTCGCAACGTGCACTTCGATCTCGGGCGAGTCGCCGTGCAGGAGGCAGACGAGGTTCTTGAGGTTGAGGATGATGTCGGTGACGTCCTCACGGACGCCCTGCAGCGTCGTGAACTCGTGCGAGATCCCCTCGATCTTGACCGAGGTGACCGCAGCGCCCTCGAGTGACGAGAGCAGCACGCGGCGCAGCGAGTTGCCGAACGTGTAGCCGAAGCCGCGGTCGAGCGGCTCGATCTCGAAGACGCCACGCTGCTCGTCCAACTCTTCGTGGACGATCTTCGGGATCTGAAATTCCATCAAGCTTGTGCGAGTAGCCAATTCGATTCCTTCCTTACTTCGAGTAGAGCTCGACGATGAGCGATTCTTGGACCGGCGTGTCGATCTCGTCACGCGACGGCCACTTGAGGATCTTTCCGGTCAGCCCGTCATGGTCGGCCTGCAGCCACGGAGCCACCGACGCGGTGAGGTCGGTCGCGTCGCGAATGACCTGCTGGGCCGACGAGCTCGACGCCACGTTGATGATGTCGTCGGGCTTGACCTGGTAGCTCGGAATGTTGACGCGACGCCCGTTCACCTGGAAGTGACCATGCCGCACGAGCTGGCGGGCCTGTGCGCGCGAAGCGGCGAAGCCGAGCCGGTACACGACGTTGTCGAGACGGGTCTCGAGCATGCGCAGCAGGGTCTCACCCGTGACGCCCGTGCCCTTCGCGGCCTTGCTGTAGTAGGTGCGGAACTGCTTCTCGAGCAGGCCGTAGTAGCGGCGCGCCTTCTGCTTCTCGCGCAGCTGCAGCAGATACTCGGACTGCTTGATGCGGCCGCGGCCGTGCTCTCCCGGCGGATACGAGCGGCGCTCGATCGCGCACTTCTCGGTCAGGCAGCGCTCGCCCTTGAGGAAGAGCTTCATCCCCTCGCGGCGGCACTGCTTGCACTTCGGTGAGGTGTCGCGAGCCACTAGACCCTCCGCCTCTTGCGCGGACGAACGCCGTTGTGTGCCTGCGGCGTCACGTCCTTGACGCCGAGAATCTCGAGGCCGGCGGCCTGCAAGGACCGGATCGCGGTCTCGCGGCCGGACCCCGGGCCCTTCACGAAGACCTCGACCTTTTGCAGCCCGTGCTCCATGCCCTTGCGCGCGCACGAGTCGGCGGTCACCTGCGCGGCGAACGGCGTCGACTTGCGCGAGCCCTTGAAGCCGGCCGAGCCGGCGGATTCCCACGCGATCACGTTGCCGTCTTTGTCGGTCAGCGCGACGATCGTGTTGTTGAACGACGTCTTGATGTGCGCCTGGCCGATCGCGATGTTCTTGCGGACGCGCCGACGCGTGCGGCCCCTGGCCGCTGTTTTTCGCGGAGGCGCCATTTAGGTCTTTGCCGTCGCCTTCTTACCGCGGCTCACGGTCTTCGCCGGGCCCTTGCGGGTGCGCGCATTCGTGCGGGTGCGCTGTCCGTTGACCGGCAGCCCGCGACGATGGCGAATGCCGCGATACGAGCCGATCTCGCCGAGGCGCTTGATCGCCTGCGAGCGGTCGCGGCGAAGGTCTCCCTCCACCTGCAGCTTCTCGTCGATGTAGCCGCGCAGCTTCGTGACCTCGTCGTCGGTGAGATCGCGGATCTTGGTGTCGGGATTCAGCCCGAGCGCGACGGCGACCTTGCGTGCCGTCGGCTGCCCGATCCCGTAGATGTACGTCAGCCCGATCTCGAGCCGCTTCTGGTTCGGAAGGTTCACTCCCGCGATTCGCGCCAAGTTCCTAACCCTGCCTTTGCTTGTGTCGTGGGTTCGTGCAGATGACCATGGTCCGGCCGTGCCGCTTGATCACGCGGCAGCGCTCGCACATTGCTTTGACTGAGGCTCGAACTTTCATCTGTGTCTGTAGGTGATCCGGCCGCGAGTGAGGTCGTAGGGGGAGAGCTCAACCTTCACCTTGTCGCCGGGCAGGATGCGGATGTAGTGCTTCCTCATCTTCCCGGAAATCGTCGCGAGCACTGACAGCCCGCCGTCGAGCTGCACCCGAAACATCGTGCTCGGGAGCGCCTCGGTGATCTCTCCTTCCATCTCGATCTTCTCTTCTTTGTTGGCCATCGCCTTTCTTGTAGAGGCATGAAAAGACGGCGGGACTGGCCCCGCCGCGGACGGATTATGGTACCAAACCCGCTCTTTCTCGCGATTTCGCCGCCGTGAGGACCCTCGGCGGGCCTTCCTCGGCCACCGCGACCGTGTGCTCGAAATGAGCCGCCAGCGAGCCGTCCTGGGTGGAGATCGACCACTCGTCCTCGTGCAGGTAGACGTCGGGGCCGCCCGCGGTGATCATCGGCTCGATCGCCAGGGTCATGCCGGCCTGCAGCTGCGGGCCGCGGCCGGCCTCGCCGAAGTTCGGAATCTGGGGCTCCTCGTGGTAGGAGCGGCCGACGCCGTGACCGACGAGCGAACGGACGACGGAGAACCCGGCAGCCTCGACGACCTGCTGCACCGCGTGCGAGATGTCGCCGACCCGGTTGCCGGTGCGGGCCTGGTCGATGCCCGCGGCCAAGGCCTCCTTGCCCACCTCGAGCAGGCGCTGCGGCTCCGGGCCAATCTCGCCGATCGCGAACGTGTAGGCGCTGTCCGCAACGAGCCCGTCGAGCGTGATCCCGACGTCGACGGAGATCAGGTCCCCCTCCTCGACCCGGTGGTTGCCGGGAATCCCGTGCACGACCATCGTGTTCGGCGAGATGCACGTCGCCGCCGGAAAGCCGCGGTAGCCCTTCGACGTCGGGACTCCGCCGTGCTCGCGGATGAAGTCCTCCGCGATCCGGTCGAGCTCGGCGGTCGTGATCCCGGGTTGAGCGTGCTCGCCGAGCAGGTCGATCGTCTCGGCGACGAGCTCGCCGGCGCGAGCCATTCCCTCGACTTCCTGGAGGCTCTTCCTGATGATCAAGCGGGCACCTGCTCGAGCGCAGCCTGGATGTCGGTGAAGACCTCGTTCTCGGTGCGGTTTCCGCGCACGGGGACGAGGTTGCCGCGCGTTCGGTAGTACTCGATCAGCGGCTCGGTCTCTCTGTGGTAATTGTCGAGCCGGCGCTGAATCGCCTCGTCCGTGTCGTCGGCGCGGCCCTCGAGCTCGGCGCGGCGGCGCAGCCGCTCGAACGCGACCTCGTCGGGGATCTGCAGAGCGAAGGCAACGCTGAAGTTGCGGCCGATGTCGGAGAACATCGTGTCGAGCGCCTCCGCCTGCACGGTCGTGCGCGGGAAGCCATCGAGGATGAAGCCCGCTTCGGTGTCCGGCTGCTCGAGTCGATGGCGGATCAGCTCGATCATCAGGTCGTCAGGGACGAGGTCGCCGCGGTCGTAGATCTCCTTCACGCGGTTGCCGAGCTCGGTGCCCGCGGCCATTTCCTCGCGCAGGATCTCGCCGCTGGCGATGTGGGGAATCCCGTACTCCGCGGAAACCCGTTTCGCCTGCGTGCCCTTGCCGGCCCCTTGCGGGCCGAGGAGCAACACGTTGAGCGCCACTATTTAAGGAAGCCTTCGTAGTTGCGCGCCATCATCTGTGACTCCATCTGCCGCATCGTGTCGAGCGCGACGCCGACGACGATCAGCACGGAGGTGCCGCCGAGTGCGCGCGAGGTCGCCTGCGAGAAGCCGCCGTACTTGATGAAGATGCTCGGCAGCACGGCGATCGCCGCCAGGTAGAGCGAGCCGGGAAGCGTCAGCCTCGTCAGCACGCGGTCGAGGTACTGGGCCGTCGGCGGCCCGGGTCTGATGCCGGGGATGTAGCCGCCGTACTTGCGCAGGTTGTCGGCCTGGTCGACGGGGTTGAACTGGACCGCGGTGTAGAAGTACGTGAAGACGATGATCAACACGCCTTCGAGGCCTATGTACAGGAGCGACCCGTACGAGAAGTGCGAGTTGATCCAGCTCTGCGAGGCCGGGAAGAACTGGGCGATTGTCGGCGGGAACGCCATCACCGCTGCGGCGAAGATGACCGGGATCACACCGGCCATGTTCACGCGAAGCGGCATGTAGGTCGATCCCCCGGCGGTTTGTCGCCGGCCCACCATCCGTTTCGCATATTGAATCGGGATCCTTCGCTGGCCTTCCTGGATGAAGACGACCGCGGCGACGATGCCGATCGCGACGAGCGGGAAGAACAGCCGCTCCATCGTGCCGCCGTTGTACCAGGCGGCAATTCCGGTCGGCGCCGACGAAAGGATCGACGCGAAGATCAGCAGCGAGATGCCGTTACCGACGCCGCGCTTCGTGATCAATTCGCCGAGCCACATCAGGAGCGTGGTCCCGGCCGTCAGCGTGACGACGATGAGCACGATCCGGCCCGTGTTCGCGTTGAGGTTGCCGGCGCGCTTGAAGAGATACGCGTAACCCGTGGACTGCGCGGCGGCCAGCGCGACCGTGAGGTAGCGCGTGTACTGGTTGATCTTGGCGTACCCCGACTCGCCTTCCTTCTGCAGCTGTTCCAACTGGGGAACGACGACGGTCATGAGCTGCAAGATGATCGACGCGGTGACGTAGGGCATGATCCCGAGCGCGAACAACGCGAACTGCGAGAGCGCACCGCCGGAGAAGACGTTCAGCAGCCCGAGAATCGTTCCGCCGCGGCCGTTGAAGTAGTCCTTGATCGTCTGCGAGTCGACGCCCGGCGCGGGGATCCACGACCCGAGCCGGTAGCAGGCCAGGATCATGAACGTGAACAGGACGCGCTTGCGAAGCTCCGGGACGCGCCAGGCGTTCGCGAGCCAGGAAAACACCTAAGACTCCTTGGCCTCTTCGGCCTGTTCGGTCGCTTCGGTCTCGTCAGCCTGCTGCTCTGCCACCGGCTCTTCGCTCGCTGCGGGCGCCTCGGCTGCGGGCGCCTCGGTCTCGCTCGCCGCGGGCTTCGGCTTCGTGTGCTTCTTGTTCTTCTTCGGCTTCGGCTCTTTCAGCAACGCGACCGTGCCGCCCGCGGCTTCGACCTTCTTGCGCGCGGTGGCGGAGATCGCGTGCACCCGGACGGTGAGCTTCTTCTTGAGCTCGCCGTTGCCGAGGAGCTTCACGTCCGTCTTCGTGTTCTTGAGCAGACCACTCTCGACGAGGCTCTCGGGCGTCACTTCCGCGCCGTCGTCGAAGCGGTCGAGCGAACCGACGTTGACCGGCGCGGTGGAGGTGCGGAAGGGGCCGATCGGCATCGCGTCCTTCGACGTCGCGCCGCGCTGCTTGCCGAGCCGCATGTAGATCGGCATCTGGCCGCCCTCGAACCCTGCCCGCATCTTGTGCGACCCCGCGCGGGACTTCTGGCCCTTGATGCCGCGGCCGGAGTACCGCCCTTTTCCGGAACTGAGGCCCCGGCCGACCCGTTTGCGGTCTTTTCGGGCCTGGGCGGGCTTGAGCGTGGAAAGGTTGAGCTTCTCAGGCATTGTCGACCTTCACGAGGTGGCGGACCTTCCGAAGCATGCCTGCAAGGACCGGGCCTTCGTCGTGCACGGCGGTCTTGCCGATCCGTCCGAGCCCGAGCGCGCGGAGCGTCCCGCGATGCTTCTGGCTCTGGCCGATCTGGCTACGAACCTGGGTTATTTGAACTTTCGCCATTGCTCTTCTTTTCAGGGCGCTTGTACGGGAGGACTTCGTTGATGGTCAAGCCGCGGCTCCTCGCGACCTCGTCTGGACGGCGGAGACGCTTGAGACCGTTCACGGTGGCTTTGGCCATGTTGATCGGGTTCGTCGTTCCGAGGCTCTTCGCCAGAATGTCCCGGATCCCGGCTAGCTCGAGGACCGCTCGAACGCCGCCGCCCGCAATCACACCGGTTCCTTCACTGGCGGGGCGGAGCAAGACGCGAGCCGCATCCGCGCGTCCGAGTATCTCGTGCGTGATCGTCGTGCCATGCTTGGGGACGGTGAAGAGGTTCTTCTTGGCGTCGTCAACCGCCTTGGTGATAGCCAGCGGAACTTCGCGCGCTTTGCCATAACCCACTCCGACGCGGTCCACCTCGTCGCCGATGACGACGAGCGCCGTGAATGAAAAACGGCGACCGCCCTTGACGACCTTGGCAACGCGGTTGATCTCGACCACGCGTTCTTTGAGCTCTCGGGTCTCTTCGCGCTCGATCACCTGTCGCTCGACACTCGTGAATTCGGGTCGTGTGCTCAAAACTTCAGTCCTCCTCCGCGAACGGCCTCTGCGAGCGCCTTGACGCGTCCGTGATACAGATAGCCACCGCGGTCGAACACGATCGCCTCGATTCCTTCCTTGCGAGCGTTCCGCGCCAGGATGCGGCCCACCTCGGCTGCCTGTTCGGTTTTCGTCCCTTTGAACGTGTTCTTGACCTGCAGCCAAGTTGCAGATGAAAGTGTCTTGCCCTCCCGGTCGTCGACGAGCTGCGCAACGATGCCGCGGTTCGAGCGCGTCACGACGAGCCGCGGTCGCTCGGAGGTGCCCGTGACCTTGCCGCGCACGCGCTTGTGCCGGCGAAGTCGCGCTTCTCTGACGCTCAAAGCACCCATTACGCGCGCTTCCCGACCTTGCGGCGAACGTACTCGCCTTGGTAGCGGATGCCCTTGCCCTTGTACGGCTCGGGCGGGCGCACCTTGCGAATCTCTGCCGCGGTCTGACCCACCTGCTGCTTGTCGACGCCCTTGACCACGATCTCCGTGTTCGTGGGAACTTCGAAGCTGATTCCCTGGCGCGCTTTCAGCACGACGGGATGCGAGTAGCCGACGTCGAGCCGAAGGTCGACGCCCTGGAGCGCGGCGCGATACCCGACGCCTTGCAGCTCGAGGCGCTTCTCGAAGCCCTTCGTCACGCCCTCGACCATGTTCGCGATCAGCGTGCGCGTCAGACCGTGCAGCGCGCGATCGTCGCCGCGCTCGGTCGGGCGGGTAACGGTGATCGTGCCTTCGGCCTGTTCGACTTTCATCCGCACCGGCACCTGCTGCGAGAGCTCGCCGAGCGGGCCGTTCACCATCACGCGCCCAGGGGAGATCGAGACGTTGACGCCGGTGGGAAGCTCGATGGGCTGTCTACCGATTCGACTCATTTCCTTACCAGACGAAGCAAACGACTTCGCCGCCGATTCCTTTCTCCTCTGCCGTGCGTGCGGTGATCAGGCCGGTCGACGTGGACAGAATCGCCACACCCATCCCGCCGAGCACGCGCGGCAGACGATCCTTGCCCGCGTAGACACGGCGGCCGGGCTTCGACACCCGCTTGAGGTCGGTGATGATCCTCTCGCGGCTCCGGCCGTACTTGAGCTGGATGACCAGGGTATCGAAGCTCTCGCCCTTCTTCACGTGGAAGTCGGAGATGTAGCCCTCCTCCTTGAGAATGCGGGCGATGCCCTCCTTCAACCGGGAGGTGGGCATCTCCGCGTTCTCGTGCAGCGCCTTGTTGGCATTGCGGATGCGGGCGAGCATGTCGGCGACTGGATCAGTGAGCATTGGTTACCAGCTCGATTTCGTCATGCCTGGAATGACGCCCTGGTGCGCGAGGTCCCGGAGGCAGATCCGGCACAGGCCGAACTTCCGGAAGACCGCGCGGGGACGCCCGCACCGGTTGCATCGTGAGTAGGCGCGCACCGGGTACTTCTGCGTGCGCTGCTGTTTGACCCGAAGTGATGTCTTAGCCATTTACTACTGCTGCTCCCTTCCGTCCGCCGCGAAGGGCATGCCGAGGCCGCGCAGGAGCGCGAACCCGTGCTCGTCCGTCTTCGCAGACGTCGTGATCGCGACGTCGAGTCCGCGAACCTGCTGGATGTCGTCGTAGTCGATCTCCGGGAAGATGATCTGCTCCCGGATGCCGAGTGAGTAGTTGCCCCGTCCGTCAAACGAGTCGGGGTTGAGGCCGCGGAAGTCGCGGATGCGCGGAAGCGCGATCGCGACGAGGCGGTCGAGAAATTCGTACATACGAGCGCCCCGCAGCGTGACGCGGGCGCCGATCGGCATGCCTTCGCGGATCTTGAACTGGGCGATCGACTTGCGGGCCTTCCGCACCTGCGCGCGCTGGCCGGCGATGATCGTGAGCTCCTCGATCGCTGCGTCGAGCTGCTTGGCGTCCGTCTTCGCCTCGCCGACGCCCATGTTGAGCGTGATCTTCTCGAGGTGCGGAACTTCCATCGGAGACGTCAGGCCGAGCTCCTCCTGCAGCTGCGCGCGGAGGGAGGACTCGTACTGCTGCTTCAGTCGGGGCGCGTAGGACGCACGCGCAGCTTCCTTGCGGACTTCTCTGACGCGGGTGCTCATCGGTCGATGTCCTCGCCGCAGTCGGCTCGCTTGCAGACCCGGACCTTGACCGGCTGTCCGTGCGAGTCCTTGTCCCTGATGCCGACGCGGGTCGGCTTGTTGCAGACGGGGCAGACGATCATCACGTTGCCGACCGGGAGCGGCGCCGGCTTTTCGATCACGCCGCCGGGCGTCATGCCCGCGGCGCCCATTCGGCTCGTGTTCTGAATCGGGCGCGGCTTCGTGTGCCTCTTGACGAGATTGATGTTCTCGACGATGACCTTGCCGTCCTTCGGGCGTGCGTCGATGACGTGCCCCTGCTTACCGCGGTCCTTGCCGCTGAGCACGTGAACGAGGTCACCCTTGCGGATGCGCATCGTGTGGGCCACTAGAGAACCTCCGGTGCGAGCGAGACGATCTTCATGAAGTTCTTCTCGCGCAACTCGCGAGCGACGGGCCCGAAGATGCGGGTGCCGCGCGGGTTGCGCTGCGCATCGATGATCACGGCGGCGTTCTCGTCGAAGGCGATCGAGGTTCCGTCCTCGCGGCCGTACGGCTTTCTGGTTCGTACGACCACGGCCTGCACGACCTCGCCCTTCTTGACGGCGCCCTGCGGTGCGGCCTGCTTGACCGTGGCGACAATGATGTCGCCGACGCGGGCATAGCGACGACCGGTGCCGCCCTTGACCCGGATGCACAGGATCTCGCGGGCGCCCGTGTTGTCCGCGACGCGCAGTCGTGACTCTTGCTGAATCACAGGCGTCCCTCCTTCCAGATCGTGCTCTCTGGCCGCGAAAAGCAAGCCATGCAAGGACGCAGGGAGTGCTCGTAGCCGGAGGCTACGGGCGCGACTGAGGACGCCGCAGGGCGCCGCTTTGCAGCGCGCCAGAGAGTGCGAGATGGGAGGAGGGCCGCCGTCATCTACTTTGCGGCCTCCACGATCTCGACGAGGCGCCAGTTCTTCGACTTGGAGATCGGCCGCGTCTCGACGATGCGGACGACGTCGCCGACGTTGGCGGTGTTCTGCTCGTCGTGCGCGTGGAACTTCGAGCTGCGACGGACGACCTTCTTGTAGCGCCGGTGCGCCTTGATCGAGTCGACGCGGACCACGATCGTCTTGTCCATTGCGCTCGACACCACGACACCTCGGCGCTCCTGCCGTCGTCCGCGCTCGGCCTCGGGCTTCGGCACGCGGGAGATCGGCTTGCGCTCGGCGGGACGCTCGCGGCGGACCTTCGGCCGCTGGCGCCGCTCTGCGCGGGGAATGGGCTTGCGCTTCTTCTTCGGCTGCGACTGAGGCGGCGGCCCGGCGGCCTCCGGCTCTGCAGCGGCAGGCTCCTCGGCGGCCGGTGCAGCTTCTGCGGCGGGCGCCTCTTCCGCGGGAGCTTCTGCAACGGGCTCCTCCGCAGGAGCTTCCTCGGCGACCGGAGCCTCCTCGGCGACCGGTTCGGGCGCGGCCTCCTCGGCGGAAGCTTCCTCTGCTGCGGGGGCTTCCTCCGCGACCGGCTCCTCCGCGGGCGCTTCGGCCACCGGCTCTTCGGCAGGCGCTTCGGCCACCGGCTCTTCGACCGGAGCCTCGGCTACCGGCGTCTCAGGGGCGGCTTGCTCGACAGGAGCATCCTCGGCCTTCTTCTTCGGGGCAGCCTTCTTCGCGGCCGGCTTCTTCTCGGCTGCAGGCTTTGCCGCGGCATCCTTCTTCGCCGCAGGCTTGCGCTTCGGCTTCTCTTCGGCCACGGCCTCCGGAGCCTCCTCGTCTTTCTTCTTACGCGGTGTCTTTTTCTCGTCGGCCATCTAAATCTGCCCTGCCTTTGCCTGTCGCTCGATGCGCACCGTGAGGATGCGCGCGATCTCGCGCTTCGCCAGCTTCAGCCGCGCGCTGTTCTCGAGCGCGCCCGTCGCCGACTGAAAGCGCAGGTTGAAAAGCTCCTGGCGCCGGTCGTGCAACGCGTTCTCGAGCTCTTCGTCCGTCATGTCCCGCAGGTCTCTAGCTCTCAAAGAGATCAGCCTCTCGCTTCACGAATTTGGTCTTGACGCCGAGCTTCGTCCCGGCGAGGCGGAGCGCTTCCTTCGCGAGCGGCTCGGGCACGCCGGCGAGCTCGAACATCACCCGGCCGGGCTTGACGACTGCGACCCAGTGCTCGGGCGAGCCCTTGCCGGAGCCCATGCGGGTCTCGGCGGGCTTCTGCGTCGTCGGCTTGTCCGGGAAGACGTTGATCCACACCTTGCCGCCGCGCTTGATCTTGCGCGTCATCGCGATTCGGGCAGCCTCGATCTGACGGTTGGTGACCCAGCCGACATCGAGCGCCTTCAGGCCGTAGTCGCCGAACTGCACGGTCGTCTGTCCCTTGGCGTAACCACGCCGGCGGCCGCGCTGGTGCTTGCGGTACTTCATTTTCTTCGGGAGCAACATCAGCTGTCAGCCTTTTCCTGCTTCGTGGGATCCTCGGTCTGCTGCTTCGGCGTGGTCGTGTCCGGAGCGTCGGCGACGGGTGCAGGCGTGGTCTCGACCTGCGGATCAACGATCGGCTGCTTCCGGCCCTCGGCCGACTTCGCCGTCTCGTCGGTCCGCGGCTTTTCGACGTTGTCCTGCTGGCCTGCGCGGCCGCGCGCAGGCGGACGTCCGCCGCGACCACCCTGGCCGGCTTGAGCGCCGCGTCCCTGGCCGCGGCCGGCGCCTCCGCGCTTGCGGGAGGGACGGACGGGACCGAGACCTTCGCGGTCGCGCTGGCGGTCGCGTCCGCCCTCGCGTGAGGCGCCGAGACCTTCGACGTTCGCACGCCGGCGACGGGCCTGATCCTGCTCGCCGAGCCGCACGTCCTTCTCGGTGTCGAGGCCGCCGTAGCCCTCGGGCATGATCTCGCCCTTGTTGATCCAGACCTTCACGCCGATGCGGCCGAAGGTCGTCTTCGCCTCGACGAAGCCGTAGTCGATGTCGGCGCGGATCGTGTGCAGCGGCACGCGTCCTTCGGAGTACGCCTCGGACCGGCTCATCTCGGTGCCGCCCAGCCGGCCGCCGCACTGGATGCGGACACCCTTGGCGCCGGAGCGGATCCCCGATGCGAGCGCGCGCTTCATCGCGCGGCGGAAGCTCACGCGGTTCTGGAGCTGCTCGGCGATCGACTGCGCGACGAGCTTCGCATCGAGCTCTGGGCGCTTGATCTCGTTGATGTTGATGTGGACGTTCTTCTTGGTGATCGCGTGCAGCTCTTTGCGCAGCGCGTCGACCTCGACGCCCGACTTGCCGATCACGATGCCGGGGCGCGCCGTGTAGATGTCGACCGTGATCCGCTGCTTGTCCTTGCGGATCAGGATGTCCGACAGTCCGGCGTGCGAAAGCTTGTTGGTGATGTGCTCCCGGATCCTGATGTCCTCGATCAGGTAACCGGGGAACTCCTTCTTCCCGGTGTACCAGTTGGACTTCCAGTCGTGGATGACGCCGACGCGCATCCCGCCGGGATGAACTTTTTGACCCATTAGCTGGCCACTCCCTTCTTCTTGGCGGGACGCTTGGACGCGGTCTTCTTCTTCGAAGCCGCAGCGGTCTTCGTCTTCGCCGCGCGCTTCGGCTTCGCTGTTTCGGTCGTCGCCGCCTTGGCAGGCTCGACAGTCGTGGGTGTGTTCGCGAGCGGAGCCTCGACGAGCGTCACCGTGATGTGGCAGGTGCGCTTGCGGATCCGGGCGACGCGGCCGCGCGCGCGGGCGCGCCAGCGCTTCATGACCGGTCCGCCGTCGACGAACGCCGTCTTCACGTACAGGCGCTCCTCGGCGATGCCGTGGTTCGCCTCGGCGTTCGAGACCGCGGACTGCAGGACCTTCTGGAGCACCTCGGCCGCTTCGCGCGACGTGAAGGCGAGAACCGCGCGCGCCTCGGGCACGCTGCGGCCGCGGATGTGCTCCGCGACGAGCCGCGCCTTGCGCGGGGACATGCGCACGTACTTCGCCTGCGCGCGAACTTCTCTGGGTGTCTCGACAGTGCTCACTAGCGCTTCTTCACCTCGGTCTTGCGGTCGCCTGAGTGGCCGCGGAAGGTCCGGGTCGGCGCGAACTCGCCGAGCTTGTGGCCGACCATCTGCTCGGAGATGAACACGGGCACGTGCTTGCGGCCGTCGTGGACGGCGATCGTGTGCCCGACCATCTCCGGGAAGACGGTCGAGGTGCGCGACCAGGTACGGATCATCCGCTTCTCGTTCTTCTGGTTCATCGCCTCGATGCGGCTCATCAGCCGCTCCTGGACGAAAGGTCCTTTCTTGCTTGATCTACTCATCCTTCTCCCTCATTTCCACGAGCGAAGCGAAGTCCTGACTCTCCACCCCGGGAAAGTGCGGAGCACTTTTCCGGGATCACTTGCGCTTCTCCTTCCCGCGCCGGCGGCTGCGGACGATCAAACGGTCGGATTCCTTGTGCTTGCGGCGCGTGCGCTTACCGAGCGTCGGCACGCCCCACGGCGTGACCGGATGCCTGCCGCCCTTCGACTTGCCCTCGCCGCCGCCGTGCGGATGGTCGACCGGGTTCATCGCCGAGCCGCGCACCGTCGGGCGCTTGCCCCGCCACCGGCTCCGTCCCGCCTTGCCGCCGGTGATGTTCTCGTGATCCACGTTACCGACCTGCCCGATCGTGGCGCGACACTTGAGCGACACGCGCCGCATCTCGCCAGACGGCAGGCGCAGGACGCCGTAGCCCTCGTCCTTCGCGACGAGCTGGACGCCCGAGCCGGCGCTGCGCGCCATCTGGCCGCCGCGGCCCGGCTTGAGCTCGACGTTGTGCACGAGCGTGCCGGTCGGGATGTTCTCGAGCGGAAGGGCGTTGCCCGGCTTGATGTCGGCCGCGGGGCCGGACTCGAGCATGGCGCCGACACGCAGGCGCGCGGGAGCCAGGATGTAGCTCTTGGCACCGTCGGCGTAGTGGAGCAGCGCGATGCGGGCCGAACGGTTCGGGTCGTACTCGATCGAGGCGACCTTCGCCGGTATCCCGTCCTTCAGGCGCTTGAAGTCGATCACGCGGTACTTGCGCTTGTGACCGCCGCCCTGGTGGCGTGTCGTGATGCGACCGTTGTTGTTGCGGCCGCCCTTCTTCGTGAGCTTTTCGGTCAGCCCCTTCTCCGGCTTCGACTTCGTGATCTCCTCGAACGTCGAGACGGTCATGAAGCGGCGGCCGGGAGAGGTCGGCTTGTAGCGACGAACCGGCATCAGGCGTGAACCCCCTCGAAGATCTCGATCGAATCGCCCTGCTTCAGCTGGACGATCGCCTTCTTCCAGCCCGGCTTGCGACCGGTCTGCTGCCCACGGCGCTTCGGCTTGGACTGCACCTTGGAGACGTTGACGCGCAGGACCGTGACGTCGAACAGCTCTTCGACGGCCTGGCGGACCTGGGTCTTGTGCGCGTCCGGATGGATGCGGAAGGAGTACGTGTTGCTCTCCTCGATCTGCGCGTAGCTCTTCTCCGACACCACCGGCGCAAGCAAGACTTCGTTGGGATGCAAGCTCACGTGGCCCTCCCGATCACCAGGTCGAGCGCGTCCTCCGTGACCAGCACGGAGTTCGCCCAGACGAGCGCTGCAACCTCGAGCTCGCCCGGGGTCGTGACGACGACCTTGTCGATGTTGCGGAACGACCTGACGACGTTCTGCTCGTCCTTCGTGACGACGACGAGCGGCAGCTCCTGGCCCCACTTCGCGAGCATCCCCACGGCCGCTCGCGTCGAAGGCTCCGAGAAACCGGAGCCGTCGAGGATCCCGAGCGTGCCGTCGGCGGCGTGCTGGGAGAGCACTCCCCGCAGCGCGGAGCGGCGCGTCTTGCGATTCACCTTCACCTCGAAATCGCGGGGCGTCGGCGGGAATGCAACACCGCCGCCGGTCCAGTGCGGCGCGCGCGTCGTGCCCGCGCGGGCGCGACCGGTTCCCTTCTGGCGCCACGGCTTAGAACGGCCGCCGGAGACGAGCCCGCGGCTCTTCGCGGCACGGGTGCCGCTGCGGTCCGCGTTCAGCTCGGCGCGCACAGTCTCATGGACGATGTGCGGCTTCATCTCGGCGGCGAACACGGCTTCCTCGAGCGTGACGTCCTTCGCCTTCTTGCCGGCCATGTCGAGCAGAGGTGCTTTCGGCGCAGCCACTAGTGACTCGCCTCCCGCACCTGGACAAAGCCGTTCTTCGGGCCCGGCACGGCGCCCTTGACCAGGAGCAGATTTTCCTCGGGCCGGACTTCGTGGATCACGAGCCCGGTCTGCGTGACACGCTTGCCGCCGAGTCGGCCGGCCATCTTCATTCCCTTGAAGACGCGTGACGGAGTGGCCGAGGCGCCAATGGAGCCCGGCTTGCGAACGTTGTGCGAGCCGTGAGACGTCGGCCCACGATGGAAGCGGTGGCGCTTGATCGTTCCGGCGAAGCCCTTGCCGTGCGAGACGCCGGACACTTTCACCTTCTCACCGGGCTCGAACACCTCGACGGTGACGTTCTCGCCGACGACCGCCGCGCTCTGTCCGCGCAGCTCGAGCAGGTGCCGATACGCGCCCGTGACCTGGTTCTTCTTGAGGTGGCCAAGCTCCGGCTTCGTCAGCTTGCGCTCGGCGGTCTCGTCGTAGGCGATCTGGATCGCGTCGTACCCGTCGGCCTCAGCGGTCTTCACCTGGACGACTGGACACGGCTCAGCCTCGATCACCGTCACGGGCGTGACGACACCGGTCTCCGGATCGAAGACCCGCGTCATGCCCAGCTTCTTTCCCACGATCCCCTTCACTTCACCAACCTCAGAGCTTGATTTCGATATCGACGCCGGCCGGGAGGTCGAGCCGCATCAGCGAGTCGACCGTCTTCGGTGTCGGCGAATGGATGTCGATCAACCGCTTGTGCGTCCGCACCTCGAAGTGCTCCCGCGAATCCTTGTCCTTGAACGGAGACCGGATCACGCAGTAGACGTTCTTCTCGGTGGGCAGCGGCACGGGACCAGTGATGGTGGCGCCGGTTCGCTGAGCAGTCTCGACGATCGACTGAGCCGACTTGTCGAGCTGCTGATGGTCGTAACCCTTCAGGCGGATACGAATTTTCTGTGCCAACGAACCGGCCCCTCCCTAACTACTTTGTCTCTTGGATAGCTCGCAACTCATGTAACTCGGGCGCGTAGCGCTTACTTGATGACTTCGGTGACGACGCCTGCGCCGACGGTACGGCCACCCTCACGGACGGCGAAGCGCAGACCCTGATCCATGGCGATCGGCTGAATCAGCTCGACTTCCATGTTGGTGTTGTCGCCCGGCATGACCATTTCCTGGCCTTCCGGCAGCTTGATTGCGCCCGTCACGTCCGTCGTGCGGAAGTAGAACTGCGGGCGGTAGTTGTTGAAGAACGGCGTATGGCGGCCGCCCTCGTCTTTCGAGAGGACGTAGACCTCGGCCTTGAAGTGCGTGTGCGGGGTAATCGAGCCCGGCTTCGCGAGCACCTGCCCACGCTCGATCTCCTCACGCTTGATGCCGCGAAGCAGCGCGCCGGCGTTGTCGCCTGCCTGCGCGTAGTCGAGCGTCTTCTGGAACATCTCGAGGCCGGTGACGACCGTCTTCTCCACCTTCTCGTGGATGCCGACGATCTCGACCTCGTTGCCCGACTCGATCTTGCCCTGCTCGATGCGGCCGGTCACGACGGTGCCGCGGCCGGTGATCGTGAACACGTCCTCGATCGGCATCAGGAACGGCTTGTCGACGTCGCGCTCCGGCTCCGGAATGAACGAGTCGACGGCTTCCATCAGCTCGAGGATCTTCGGGACCCACTCGCCGTCGCCCTCGAGCGCCTTCAGCGCCGAGACCTGCACGACGGGAACGTCGTCACCCGGGAAGTCGTACTTCGAGAGCAGCTCACGCACTTCCATCTCGACGAGCTCGAGCAGCTCGGGGTCGTCGACCATGTCGGCCTTGTTCAGCGCGACGACGATCGACGGAACCTCGACCTGGCGGGCGAGCAGGATGTGCTCGCGCGTCTGCGGCATCGGGCCGTCAGCTGCGGACACGACCAGGATCGCACCGTCCATCTGGGCGGCGCCCGTGATCATGTTCTTGATGTAGTCGGCGTGCCCAGGGCAGTCGACGTGTGCGTAGTGGCGGTTCTCGGTCTCGTACTCGACATGCGACGTGTTGATCGTGATGCCGCGCGCCTTCTCCTCGGGTGCGTTGTCGATCTCCTCGAAGCTCTTGATGCCGGTGGTCGACGTCCCCTGGTCTGACAGCACCTTCGTGATCGCCGCGGTCAGCGTCGTCTTGCCATGGTCGATGTGACCGATGGTGCCGACGTTGAGATGCGGCTTGGTGCGCTCGAACTTCTGCTTGGCCATGCTTCTCCTTCCTTCCTCTTACGCGTCGGTCGTGGCCAGCTCGGCCAGAATCGATTGCGGAACTTCCTCGTACCTTTCGAATTGCATCGTGAACTCGGCGCGACCCTGCGTCATGGAACGCACGTCCGTCGCGTAACCGAACATTTCCGCGAGCGGAACGATCGCCTTGATCACCTGCGCGTTACCGAGAGGCTCGAGGCTCTCGACGCGTCCGCGCCGGGAGTTCAGGTTCCCCATCACGTCGCCCAGGTAGTCCTCGGGAGTGATCACCTCGACTGCCATCACGGGCTCGAGCAGCTTCGGCTTGCCGCGTTTCATCGCCTCTTTGAAGGCCATGGACCCGGCGACCTTGAATGCGATCTCACTCGAGTCGACATCGTGGTAGGAGCCGTCGACGAGCTCGACGCGAATATCGACGACTGGATAGCCCGCGAGGACCCCGGACTCCATCGCCTCTTGAATCCCGAGGTCGATGGCCGGGATGTACTCCTTCGGAACCTTGCCGCCGACGATCTTGTCCACGAACTCGTAGCCGTCGCCCGAGCTCATCGGCTCGGCGTTGATGACCGCGTGTCCGTACTGGCCGCGACCACCGGTCTGGCGGACGAACTTGCCCTGGATCTTCTCGACCGCCTGACTCATGGTCTCGCGATAGGCAACCTGCGGGCGCCCGACGTTCGCGTCGACGCTGAACTCCCGCTTGAGGCGGTCGACGATGATCTCGAGGTGCAGCTCGCCCATGCCGGCGATGAGCGTCTGACCGGTCTCGTCGTCGGTGCGCACGCGGAACGTCGGATCCTCCTCGGCGAGCCGCTGCAGGCCCACCCCAAGCTTGTCCTGGTCGGCCTTCGACTTTGGTTCCACGGCAACCGAGATCACCGGATCCGGGAACATCATCGACTCGAGCTTGATCGGCGCCGTGTCGGTGGAGAGCGTGTCACCGGTCGTCGTCGCCTTGAGCCCGACGCCGGCCGCGATCTCGCCCGCGCCGATCTCGTCGCGCTCCTCGCGATGGTTTGCATGCATCTGGAGGATGCGGCTGATCCGCTCGGTCTTGCCGGTGTTCGTGTTCAGCACGCGGTCGCCGGCCTTCAGCTTGCCCGAGTAGACGCGGAAGTAGGTGAGCTTGCCGACGTACGGATCGGACATGACCTTGAAGGCGAGCGCGGAGAACGGCTCGTCCACAGCAGGCCGGCGGGAGAGCTCGTTCTCGGTGCGGGGATCGATCCCGTGCACGGGCGGGAGGTCGATCGGGCTCGGCAGGTAGTCGACGACCGCGTCGAGCAGCGGCTGCACGCCTTTGTTCTTGAAGGCGGAGCCGAGCAGCACCGGTGAGATCTTGTTCGCGAGCGTCGCGGCGCGCACGGCGCGACGGATCATCTCGGCGGTGACGGACTCCTCGTCCGTGAGATAGGCCTCCGTCAGCTCGTCGTCGAACTCGGCGACCGAATCGATCAGCTGATGGTGGTACTCCTGGGCCTGCTCCATGAGCTCAACCGGAATCTCACCCGTCTCCATCTTCGTCCCGAGGTCGTCGGACCAGGTGATCGCGCGCATGTCGACGAGGTCGACGATGCCCCGGTGATGCTCCTCGGCGCCGACGGGTAGCTGAATCGGCACCGGGTTTGCGCCGAGGCGATCGATCATCGACTGAACGGATGCGAAGAAGTCCGCGCCGGTTCGGTCCATCTTGTTGATGAAGGTGATGCGCGGAACGCCATAGCGCTCAGCCTGTCTCCAGACCGTCTCGGACTGGGGCTGGACGCCGGCGACCGCGTCGAAGACGGCGATGGCGCCGTCGAGGACGCGGAGGCTCCGCTCCACTTCGACCGTGAAGTCCACGTGCCCGGGCGTATCGATAATGTTGATGCGAAAATCGCGCCATGACGCGGTCGTGGCCGCCGACGTGATCGTGATGCCGCGCTCCTGCTCCTGCGCCATCCAGTCCATCGTGGCCGCGCCCTCGTGGACCTCGCCCATCTTGTGCGTGCGACCGGTGTAGTAGAGGATCCGCTCGGTCGTCGTGGTCTTGCCCGCATCGATGTGGGCCATGATCCCGATGTTCCGGACGCGATCGAGAGCGACGCCGCTCTTGGTGTCGATAGCCATCGCTGCTACCACCTGTAGTGCGCGAAGGCCTTGTTGGCCTGCGCCATCCGGTAGACGTCGTCCTTGCGCTTCCACGCGCCGCCCTGGCTGTTGAGCGCGTCGAGGATCTCGTTGGAAAGCTTGTCGATCATGCCCTTCTCACGCCGGGCGCGCGCGAAATCGACGAGCCAGCGCACGGCGAGCGTGCGGGCCCGGCGCTGCGGCACTTCCACCGGCACCTGGTAGTTGGCGCCGCCGACGCGTCGGCTCTTGACCTCGAGCACGGGCGTGACCGTCTTGACGGCCTGCTCGAGCACCTCGACCGGCGGCTTGCCGGTCTTTTCGCCGATGCGGTCGAGCGCGCCGTAGACGATCTGCTCGGCAGTCGACTTCTTGCCCTGCGTCATCACCTTGTTGATCACCTGCGTGACGAGCTGCGAGCTATAGACGGGATCCGGCTCGACCGGCCGGGCCTGGACATCAGCACGGCGAGGCATTACGAGCCCTTTTTGGCGCCGTACTTGGAACGGCCCTGCTTGCGGTCACTGACTCCGGCGGCGTCGAGCGCGGCGCGGATGACCTTGTACCGGACGCCCGGCAGGTCCTTGACGCGGCCGCCTCGGACGAGGACGACGGAGTGCTCCTGGAGATTGTGGCCCTCACCGGGGATATAGGTCGTGACCTCCATCTGGTTCGTCAACCGGACGCGCGCAACCTTGCGGAGAGCCGAGTTCGGCTTCTTCGGGGTATGCGTGAACACGCGCGTGCAGACGCCGCGCTTCTGCGGCGCCCCGCCGAGAGCAGGGGTCTTCGTCTTCCCCTTTTGGAGAGCGCGACCCTTGCGGACGAGTTGATTGACGGTGGGCATGAACCTCCTGGAAAGTGCCTTCTCACACAGCAACGGTCGGCGGGGCCGATGACCCTGCCAACCGGACGAGGCATGGTAGCGAAAGCCGCCTGGCCCTGCAAACGCAGAATCCCGCTCCTGGAGCGAAACCAGACTGGCTTCTGGCGCGTTTTTCCTCTGACTTGCGGCGATCAATTTTCCCACTTTGAAACGCTGGTGAGACCGGCTGAACGCCACTACAGTGAGTCGGCGGGTTTCAACCTTCCTGCGGCAAACGAATGACCACCATTCTGATCGGGATCAGTGTGGGCCTCGGCGCACTCGTTGTGCTCCTCCTGGCCCTGCTCGTAGTCCGCTGGCGCTCGGACAACTCGACCGATGAACGGGTTGCCGAGGTCGTCGCCAGTCTGAATGCCCGGATGGACGAGCTCGGCCGCGAGCTGGCTGGGGCGCTCGAGCGGGCGGAGGAAGAGGGCCGCCGGAGCCGGATCTTCGGTGAGCTCGCGGGCTCGATCGACCTCGACGAGGTGCTGTCACGGACGCTCGAGGCGGCCGGCGCCCTGGAGGACGCGGACGCCGCGCTCGTCATGCTCCCCGATCCGCAGGGCGGCAAGCCGCTCGTCGCGACCCTCGGCCTGTCCGTCGAGGAGGCGGAGCGGCACGCGATCACCGGCCCGCCGGACGGCCGGCTCGCCCGGTCGATCACCATGTCCTACACCTATCCCGAGCTCGAGCGCGAATCGTCGAGCGAAGAGGGCGGCATCAACGCCGGCCTCGCCGTGCCGCTTCCCGGCGAGACCGCGACGCTCGGCTACCTCACCGTCTTCACGCGCCGTAAGGGCCACGAGTACGCGGAGGACGACGTGCGCCAGCTCGAGACGCTCGCGCTCCGCGCCGGCCCCGCGATCGAGAACGCGCGGCGCTTCCGCGAGGCGCGCCAGCTCGCCGACCTCGACGCGCTCACGGGGCTCCACAACCGGCGCTACTTCCACGAAACGCTCGCCCGCGAGTGCGCCCGAGCGCACCGCTACGAGCGCAAGCTCGCGCTGATCGTCTTCGACCTGGACGACTTCAAGGAGATCAACGACCGCATCGGCCACCTGGCCGGCGACACCGTGCTCGCCGAGGCGGCCGAGCGTGTGCGGGACGTCGTGCGCACCGCCGACATCGCCTGCCGCGTCGGCGGCGACGAGTTCGCGGTGATCCTCCCGGAGTCTGCTCTCGCGGACGCCGACCAGCTCTACCGCCGGATCCAGAACGCGGTCTCGTCCCGGCCGCTCGGCCACGCGGGCAAGCTTTTCCTGTCGGCGGGAGTCGCGGAGCTCCGGGCCGAGGACGACCCGGCTGCGTTTTTCCAGCGGGCCGACGACGCCCTCTACCGCGCGAAAGAAGCGGGCAAGGGCCGGGTCGTCTCGGCCAACTCGCCTCGCCTCGGCCCCGCCTAAAAGCCCACGTCCTAGGGACAGTCCCTTCGACACGCCCCAAGGCGCCACGTCCCAGGGACTGTCCCTCGGACACGTCAGCTGCGCCGCGTCCGAGACGCGGTGCCTGGTGGCTGACCTACGAGGTCAGCGCGAGAAATGGCAGGTAGTTCGTGAGGTCGACCTCGCCCTTCTCGGGCATCTGGTCGCGCCAGCAGACCGCCTCCGGAAACGCTGCCTGCTGCGCGGCGGCGAGCCAGGTGGGATAGCGGTCTTCACGCGCCTGCGCCGTCAGCGCGGCACGAATAGCCTCGCGCACGTTCCCGAGCGGGAGCGTTCCGAGCGGGAACGGTGGGCCGAGCGCCCGCACCTGCACCGTGCCGAGCGGCGACCACACCGCAGACCAGCGGCCTGACGAGAGACTCATCAGCTTCGGCGGCGCGGTCGAGGCGAGCGCGTACCCGGAGCGGTGGCCGCCGAGCCACTGGGCTCCCGCCTTGGCCTGCACGAGCCTGGCCTGAAGATCCGTGTACGTCTCGTGGAAGTCCGCGATCTCGCGTGCGCTCGGGCCGCGCACGTGGAACTTGCTCTCGATCCGGGCCCGGCGTAGCTCGTCACCGATGATCCCGCGGGCAACAGACAAGCTCGTGCGTGCACTCGCGACCGCTGCGAGGTAGGCGCCGCGCGACCCGCCGAAGCGAGCGCTGATGATGGACCGCTCCGCCGCGAGGATGTCGGAGGAGCTCACCCCCGCAGCACGCTGGGCGACCGCGCGGGCGAACACGTTCGAGAAGGCGAGCTCGGGGTCGCCGGTCAGCTTCAGGATCGGATTGATCTGCGACCAGCGGATGGCCGCACGTCCGAGTTGGCAGCGCAGCCCGGGCGACAAGATCAGCTGTCCTTCGGTGCGCGAGCGCACGAATCCCTTTCCGGCAGCGCGCGGCCCGTTGCACAGCGCCGGGCTGCGCGTCCACAAGTAGACGCAGGCCGCCCTCTTCTTCGCCGGGTCCATCTCACCCGGCGTCGTCTTCCATTCCGCCCAGCCCCACGACCAGATCGAGCTGAACTTCATCTCGTTCGCGACGAACCTCGCGGCGAGCGCCTGCCATTTCACCGTGCGGAACCACGCCTCCGCCTCGAGCCCTTCGCGCCCGCCGCTTCCCTTGGTCGTCTGGAAGCCGAGGAACACGCCGAGCTTCGAGACGGGGATCCCGATCTTCGTGAAGTCGAGGATGCCGTTGCGGAAGGCCTGCCGCAGCGTGCGGCTACCGCGGGTCGGGCCCTGCTTGTAGATCAGCGGCGCCGGGAAGTAGACCTCGCGCACGATCCCGGCGACGTCGGCCACCTGCCGCCACCAGTCGCCCGCCGTGCTGTCGGTGTACGGCTTCGCGTTCACGAGCAGCCACGGCTGCGCGCCGCGCTGCCGGAGCGTCTGCAGGAAGAGCAGCACGTTCGCGCGATACTGAGCATTGGTCGCGGACCAGGGCACGGCGAGCCAGGACCCGAAGAGCTCGTTCTCGGCGATGACCGGATTCGCGCAGTCCATCGCCTGCGCGGCGTACTCGTAAAGCTTGTTTGCCTTGTCGACGATCGTCTTGGGATCCGCCGGCGCGCTGGTCGTCCCGACTCGCCTGTTCAGGTACAGATCGAAGTAGGCGGTCTGCGCACCGCCCGCGCGAAGCTTCGGCGGGTAGATCTGGTTCGAAGCCAGCGCGGTGACGCCGGGGCGGGCGAAGAGATCCCAGAACGGAACCGACCCGTCGGCGAAGTCGAGCCAGAGCGGCGCCTTGCCCGTGAAGAGCGAGCAGTTCGCCTGCATTTGCTGCGCCGGCGCACCATGCCCGCCTGCAAGTGCCAGTGCGAGAGCGGCCGCGACGAGGACCCCTAGCCTCTTCACGTTGACTTACATTAGCCGCAGGGCCGGGGTTTCCCCGGCCCTGCTCACAAACGCCTTACTTACCGTGAGAATCATCATGGCGCCGAAGGCGCCGGATTCTTACGGTTCCTTGTCGAGCGGCGAGTCCACTTCTGGGATCTCTTCCGCCTCGATGTCCGACTTGCCTGAGCTACCGCCGTCCTCGACTCCAGGCGTGCCGCCGAAGTCGAGCCCGAGCGATTCCAGCCCGATGCCGTTGCCGCCGTCGGAGTCGATCTCCTCGAGCGCTGCAAGCAGCTGCTCTTCGGTCGCCGGCCGCATGTACGCGGACGGCGGCACCTTGTCCGACGGGCCGATCTCGATGCCGCGGTACTGCTTGAGGCCCGTGGCCGCCGGGATCAGCTTCCCGATGATCACGTTCTCCTTCAGCCCGAGCAGGCGGTCGATCTTGCCCTCGATCGACGCGTCGGTGAGCACCTTGGTGGTCTCCTGGAACGACGCGGCGGAGAGGAACGACTCCGTTGCGAGCGACGCCTTCGTGATCCCGAGGATCAGCGGCTCGAACGTTGCCTGCTCCTTCTTCTCCTTCTTGATGCGCGCGTTCTCGCGGTCGAGCACGTTCTTGTCGACGAGCTGGCCCGGCAGCAGATCGGTCTCGCCCGCGTTCTCGACGCGGACCTTCTTCAGCATCTGCCGCACGATCAGCTCGATGTGCTTGTCGTGGATCTCGACGCCCTGGGACTTGTAGACCTTCTGCACCTCGCCGATGAGATAGAGCTCGGTCGCGGTGTAGCCCTTCAGCCGCAGGTAATCGGCTGGATTGAACGAGCCCTCGTGGAGCGGGTCGCCCGCCTCGACTTCCTGCCCCTTGGTCACGAGCAGGCGCGTCCGGCGCGGCAGCTGCATCGCCTTCGGCTCCTCGTCCTTCTTCAGGTCGTGCGGAATGATCGTGACCTTCGGGCCGCGGTCGGTGTCCTCGATCTCCACCTTGCCGCCGACCTCTGCGAGCGTCGCGGCGCCCTTTGGGTTCCGCGCCTCGAAGATCTCGACGACACGCGGCAGACCGTGCGTGATGTCCGCGCCGGCGACACCGCCGGTGTGGAACGTCCGCATCGTCAGCTGCGTGCCAGGCTCGCCGATCGACTGCGCGGCGATGATCCCGACCGCGTCGCCGATCTCGGCCGTCTCGCCCGTCGCGAGGAAGGTGCCGTAGCAGGTTCGGCACACGCCGAACTCGCTCTTGCACTTCAACACCGAGCGGACCGGCAGCTTCACGAGGTCGACGGTGTCACCGAGCGCCTCGATGATTTCGTCGACGACGAGCGGCGTCAGCTCCTCGCCCTTCTCGGCGACGACGGTCTTGCCCGGCTTGCCGCTCGCCAGCGGCTTGTGCACCTCTGCCGCGAGCATGCGCCCGAAGAGGCTCTTGTTGACGCCTTCGGGAACGTTGATTGGCAACTCGACGAAGTCCTTCGTCTTGCAATCGTCCTCGCGGATGATCACGTCCTGCGAGACGTCGACGAGACGTCGGGTCAGGTAGCCCGAGTCGGCGGTGCGGAGAGCCGTGTCGGCCAGCCCCTTGCGGGCGCCGTGCGTCGAGATGAAGTACTCGAGCACCGACAGGCCTTCCATGAAGTTCGCCTTGATCGGCCGCTCGATGATCTCGCCCTTCGGATTGGCCATGAGGCCGCGCATGCCGGCCAGCTGGCGGATCTGCTTGGACGATCCTCGCGCACCCGAGTTGGCCATCATGTAGATCGGGTTCAGCTCGAAGAACGTCCGCTCCATCGCGGCCGCGACGGTGTCGGTCGCCTCCGTCCAGATGTTCACGATCGACTCGTGGCGCTCCTCATCGGTGATGAGTCCGCGCTCGTACTGGACCTTCACCTTGTCGACGCGCTGCTCGTACTCGGCCAGGATCTCTTCCTTGTCCGGGGGGATCACGATGTCGTTCTTCGAGATCGTGACGCCGGCCTGGGTCGCGTACTTGAAGCCGAGGGTCTTGATCGTGTCGAGCACGGTTGCGATCGAATGCGCACCGTATTCGTGCACCAGCTCGGCGATGAACGCATCGAGCTCACGCTTCGGGAGCGTTCGGTTGATGTAGTCGTGGAGCGGCTCTTCGGGGTTGTAGTCCTCGACGGCCTCCTCCAACGCGCGCTCGACCTCGGAGTTGAAGATGACCCGTCCCGCGGTCGTCAGCAGGAGCTCGCCGTTCCAGCGGAACTCGATCGGCTGCTGCAGGGTCACCTGCTCGGCGTCGATGGCGTGCTCGACCTCTTCCTCGCTTGCGAACCGCTTCGGCCGCGGGTCGAGATCCTCGAGCTTCACCTTGTCGAGATCGGTCCCGCAGTAGGTGAGGTAGTACGTGCCGAGGACCATGTCCTTCGTCGGAGTGGCCAGCGGCCGCCCGCTTGCCG
>CAVWKK010000003.1:0-17193 GCA_963755605.1 uncultured Actinomycetes bacterium | reverse complement strand
TACGTCTGGATGAGCGGGACGACGTGGGCCGGGCGCCGCGCGATTCGCCTCTCCGTCTCGAACTGGCAGACGCACGATGCAGAGATCGATCTCGCGCTCGCGGCCTTTGCCACGGCGAGTCAGTCGCCGGTCCACGCTCCGGCTCGGTAGACCTGGCCTTCGAGCCTGCGGCCGAGCAGCCCTTCGAGCCACGCCGAGGTCGCGATGAGCGCATCGAGGTCGATGCCCGTCTCGACGCCGTCGCCGTTCAACAGATACGCGAGATCTTCGGTGGCGATGTTGCCGGTCGCGCGCGGCGCAAACGGACAGCCCCCGAGCCCACCGCAGGCGGCGTCGAACAAGGTCGCGCCGGCCTCGAGCGCAGCGACAGCGTTCGCGTACCCGGTGTTGCGCGTGTTGTGCAGGTGCACGCCCGGCGAACGCGTGCGCTCGACGAGGCCGCGCACCTGCTTCGGCGTCGCGACGCCGATCGTGTCCGCTAGGACGATCTCTGCGGAGGGGAAGCGCCCGGCGAGCTCTTCCACCACGCCCGGGTCGACGCGGCCCTCGAACGGGCAGCCGAACGCAACGCTGATCGTCACGGTCACAGGCAGCTCGGACTTCGCGATCACGCGACCCGCCTCGGCGGTCGCCTCGGCGACGGATCGATTCGCATTGCGCTTGCTGAAGCTCTCGGTCGCCGCGAGCGTGAAGTTCACGCGGTCGAGCCCGGCTGCAACGAGCCGGTCGTAACCCCGCTCGTTCAGAGCGAGCCCTGAGTACTCGGTCCCGTCGCGGCGCTCGACGGCGGCGACGACCTCCTCTGCGCCCGCCATCTGGGGGACGGCGTCCGCTCGCACGAAGCTCGCCGCTTCGATCCGAGGGAGCCCTGCTCGCGCGAGGCGGTTGACGAGCTCGGCGCGCACGGTCGGCGCGAGCGTCTCCGGCTCGTTCTGCAGGCCGTCGCGCGGCCCGACGTCACAGATTGTCACGTCCATCGCGCTACCCTCGGCGCTCGAGCCGGCGCAAGGTCTCGCCGACCTCCTCGGCAAGTCCCTGGGCGATCAGCAGGTCTGCCGCGGTGAACCGCCGTCCCGTCTCCCCGTACAGCTCGATCAGACCCCAGGCGCCGTCCTCCGCCTCGATCGCGAGCATCAGCAGCGAGCCGAAGCCGAGCTGCTCGAGGAGCTCCACCTCCTGAGCATCTGCGTCGGGATCGCCCTTCGCCAGAGTGCGCGGCTCGCGGTCCTCGATCACCGCGCGCGTGACGGGATAGTCCGAGACGAGATAGCCGTGACCCAGCCGCGTGGGCTTGCCCTCGCGCTGGTACTGCATCAGGTCGACGAGCAGATCGCCGATCACGCGCGAAATCGTGCACGCGGGGGCGTCGAAGACCTCGACGTACGCGCGCGCCGTCGCGGCCAGCAGGCCGGTGACGCTCGCTTCCGCTCGAATCCGCTCTCCTGCCGCGGCGAGCTGCTGCTGGTCGACGCTCACGCGCCGATCTTACGGACGGCTCAGTTGTCTGAGTCAGTCGTCGAAGCCGGCTGCGTCGACCTTGTCGGCATCGATCAGCACCTTGACGCGGGTCTCCTCAGGCTTGTGCCAGGGATACGTGTCCCGGCCGATGTACTTCTTCGCCAGCTTGTCGATCTGGGCGTCGGCACCTTCCTCGGTCAGCTGGGCAGGGCCGCTGACGGAGACCCACTTGTGGGAGTCGTTGGGGTCGACGACCAGCACCGAGGCACGAGGGTCCTGTTCCAGATGAACCGACTTCGCGCGTCCGCGCGCGGTGTTGAACGAGACCTTGCCGTCGTCGACGTCTACCCAGACGATCGTCGAATGCGGCGAGCCGTCCTCGCGCAGCGTCGTCACTGTGCCGACGAAGGGATTCTCCTCGAGGAACTTTCGCTTCTTGCTTTCGAGCTCTGCCATTCTCTACCTCCCGTTGTTTTGACCCTCAACGACGCGACCCGATAGCGTCTTCCCGGATGGGCGCTCTTCTACCCGTGGGAACGCGCAAGGGCCTCTTCCTCGTCCGCTCCGAGAACGGCGGCTGGGAGGTCGACGGCCCGCTCCTGCCCGGCTGGGCCGTCTACCACGCCATCGTCGATCCGCGGGACGGCGTGCTCTATGCGGCGACGAACAACCCGTTCTACGGCGCGACCGTCCACCGCTCCACCGATCTCGGGAAGACCTGGACGCGCGCCGAGGAGATCGGGCTGCCGGAGGACTCCGGGCTCAAGCTCAACGCCACGTGGCACCTCGAGCCGGGGAGCGGCTCGGAGCTCTGGCTCGGCGGCGATCCCGGCGTGCTCTTTCGCTCCGACGACGGCGGGCTCACGTGGGAGGTGAACCGCGGCCTGCTCGAGCATCCGACCCGGGAGCGCTGGCAGCCGGGCGCCGGCGGCATGTGCTGCCACTCGATTCAGCTCGCGAACGGGACGATGTACATCGCGATCTCCGCGGCCGGTGGGTTTCGCAGTGACGACGGGGGCGAGAGCTGGACGCCGATCAACAAGGACGTCGCAGCAGACTTCCATGCGGAGAAGTACCCGGAGGTCGGCCAGTGCGTCCACAAGCTGCTTGCGCATCCAGCGAAGCCCGACCGGCTGTGGCAGCAGAACCATTGCGGCGTCTACCGGTCCGATGACCGCGGCGACAACTGGGAGCGGCTCGACGGCAACGGCTTGCCGTCGCAGTTCGGCTTCGGGCTCGCGCTCGACCCTCACGACCCCGACGTTGCGTATGTCATCCCGGAGGAATCGCAGGAGTACCACTACACCGCCGAAGGCAGGCTGGGCGTGTACCGCACGAGCGACGCGGGCGCCTCCTGGGAGCTCGCCGCCAACGGTCTGCCGGACCGAGCGTGGGCGGCGGTCCTCCGCGAAGGCTGCAGCTTCGACGAGGGCAACGTCTACTTCGGCACGCAGAGCGGCTCGGTCTGGACCGCGCCACAGGGCGGCGGCAGCTGGACGGAAGCGGTGCGAGACCTACCGCCGATCCTGTCCGTCGAGGCGGCTCAAGCCTGACGTGGCGACCGTGGTCCTGCCCGGGACGCTGGCGGCCGAGGCCGGCGGGCAGAAGCGGTTTGAGCTCGAGGCGGCGACCGTCGGTGCTGCCCTTCGCCAGCTACCGGTCTCGAACCTCCTGTTCGACGAGCGCGGCGAGCTCCGCCGCCTGATCAACGTCTTCGTGGACGGGATCGACGCCCGCGGCGGGGCGCTCCTCGACGAGCCGTTGACCGCTGACTCGGAGGTACGGGTCGTGGGCGCGGTCGCCGGCGGCTGAAAACACTCCGGACCAGGTTCGAATCAAGGCTGTCCGACGGGCTGCCGATCCTCTGGAGGTGCGGACGATCGCAGTCCTTCTCGTCGTCGCCGGCGCCCTCTCGGCGCTTGGTTTCGCGCGCCATGAACAGCGCATTCGCCAGCAAGACCAGCTGTCGGGGATCGCCAGCGACCTCGCGGGCCGCAAGGTCGGCGTTCGCTGCCCGAGCTTCCTCGCAGGCCTCGTCGACGTGCATGGTGAAGCGGGACGCGTCGCGTTCGGCGGACAGGGGCGTCCGGCGAATCACACGGACCTCTCGCCGGAGACGTGCAAGGCGCTGCGCCGCCTCGATCGCGTCGACTTCACCTGCATCGAGCGGCGTTCGTGTGACTTCAACCAGTTCGACGCAGCGTGGGCCGCGCACACGCTCGCGCACGAAGCGTTCCACCTCCGCGGCTATCAGGACGAAGGCGTAACCGAGTGTTACGCGCTACAGAACACCGCGTTCGTCGCGGAGCGTCTGGGCGTCCCCACGCGGCAGGCGAAGGAGATTCAGCAGTGGCTCTACGTGCGCGGCTATCCGAACGAGCCGACGGACTACCAGTCGCCGGGCTGCTCCGACGGAGGCCCGTTGGACCTCCGTCCGCAGTCAACCAGCTTTCCGTAGTTACTTGAACGTCTTCGGGATGTTCTTGATCTTGCCGGAGATGATGTCGGCACGGACCTGCATCACCTTCGCCACCTCGGACTTCGGCACCTTCGGGCTGATCTTGCCGATCGCGACGCCGTTGTCCTTCAGGCCGAAGGTGATGTTGCCGCCGCGGAACTTCCCATCCTTGACGAGCTTGATCGCATCGAACACCGCGGTGTCGACGCGCTTGACCGCGCTCGTGAGGATGTGCGGACCGAGGAACGACTGGTCCGCATCGACGCCGATGCCCCAGACGTGTTTCTCCTTCGCCGCGTCGAGCGCGCCGAGCCCGCAGCCGCCTGCGACCTGGAAGACCACGCCCGCGCCCTGCTCGATCTGGTTGAGCGCGATCTGCTTGCACTTGGCGAGATCCGCGAAATCCTGCGAATACCCGTTGAGCAACGTGATGCCCGGGTCCGCGGCCCTGGCGCCGGCGCGGTAGCCGGCGATGAACCGGTCGACGGGCGGTTGCTTCTCGCCGCCGACCGAGCCGATCACGTCCTTGCCCGGCCTGCGCTTCTCCTCGAGGCCGGCCAGATAGCCGACGAGGTAGCCCGTCTCCTGTTCCTTGAAGAGCAAGCCGAGCAGGTTCGGCGGCTTGTGCGGCTCTTCCGTCTGATCGACGTCGACGATCGTGAACTTCGACTTCGGAAACGTGTGCGCGACGGTGTCGATCGCGATCGCCTCGGTGAAGCCGACGCCGACCGTCAGGTCGTACCCGCGGCGCGCAAAGGTCGAGAGGTTCGGAACGTACTCCTGCGCCGCCTTCGTCTGGAAGACCTCGCCCTGAACGCCGAATTCAGCCCCAGCGCGCTTCAACCCGACGTAGGACAGATGGTTGAAGCCGCGATCGTTGAGACCGCTGATGTCCGTGACCAGCCCGACCTTGATCGTCTTGCCGCTCGAGCTCGACGTGCTGGTGGTGTTGGCCGAGGACTTCTTGCCACTGCCGCCGCAGCCGGCTGTCAGCAGCAGCACGACGGCGCCAAGGAGGACGAGCGATCTCTGCATTTGCCAGCCTTTCCGCTAAGGTTTGCGACTATGGGGCGAAAACTGTGACGGAGCCTACCAGCAGCGGGCACCCTAGCCCCGCCCACGTCACGCTCGCGGTCGTTCTGCAGGTGCGAGACGGCGCCCTGCAGGCGCTGATGTGGCAACGGGCGCGGGAGCCCTTCAAACAGAGCTGGTCTCTTCCCGGCGGCTATCTCGCCCCAGGGAAGACGCTCGAGCAGTCGCTTCGCCGCCACCTCGCGGAGAAGGTCGACGTGCGCGAGCTCTCGCATCTGGAACAGCTCGAGACACTGAGCGATCCCAAACGCTCGCCGCGGGAGTGGCAGCTCGCGACGGCGTACCTCGGGCTCGTTCCGAGTGACGTCGACCCGGCGCTGCCCGGCGACACCGGCTGGCACCCGGTGGACGACCTGCCCGCCCTTGCGTTCGATCACGAGGCGATCGTCCTGACCGGGCGCGAACGGCTCCGGGCGAAGCTCTCCTACACGAACCTTGGCTTCGCGCTCGCACCCGACGAGTTCACGATCTCCGAGCTGCGCGACCTCTACGCAGCGGCGCTCGGTCACGACGTCTCCGCAACGAACCTTCAGCGCGTGCTGCTTCGCCGCGGGGTGCTCGAGTCGACGGGTCGGCAGCGGGCCTCCGGCCCGACGGGCGGCCGGCCGGGCTCGCTCTTTCGTTTCCGAACCAGGGAGCTCGAGATCACGGATCAGTTCGCGGTGCTGCGTCCGCCCGGGCCTGCGCGAATGCCCGTCGCGTAGCACCGACGGCTGGTGCTGTCCGAAAGTGCGTGCTACCGTGCTTGCCGTCCCGGCGAAAAGGAGGTCGACACAAATGACGATTGCGCTTGCCTCCTTCCGAAGAGCCACGCGGCTCGTCTAGCCGGCACCACTCTGATCTAGCGAGTCCGTGAGCTGCAGCCGTCGCAACAACCGACGGGCTTCGTCGTTCACTCACTCATACAAGGAGACTCGCTGTGCCCCCTCTCGATGCGCTCGGATGGGACGCCGAATTCGCGTCAGCCTTCGAGCAACTGCAAGACGACAACCTGTTTCCGGCACGGGTCGCCGCGCAGCACCGCGGCGAATACGTGCTGCTCGCGGAGACCGAAGAGATCCGTGCAAAAGCTGCCGGCCGTCTGTTCTACGAGCACAAGGTCGGCGGGCAGCTGCCCGCCGTCGGCGACTGGGTCGGCGTGACGCCGCCGGCGACGATCACCTCGATCCTCCCACGCCGCAGCGCATTCATTCGCAAGCACGCAGGAGACGACTCGATGGAGCAGGTGCTCGCCGCCAACGTCGATGCGGCGTTTCTACTCGCCGGGCTCGACGACGACTTCAGCCTGCGCCGCCTTGAGCGCTACATCACCACGGCCTGGGAGAGCGGCGCTTCACCGATCGTCGTGCTCACGAAAGCCGATCTGTGCGACGACGTTCCTGCGGCCGTGCTCGCGGTGGAGTCGGTCGCGATCGCCGTCCCCGTGCATGCCGTCTCGAACGTGCTGGGCACGGGCCTGGACGCACTTGCTCCCTATCTGGAGCCGGGTCGTACGGTCGTGCTGCTCGGATCCTCCGGCGTCGGCAAGTCGACGCTGCTGAACCGGCTGGCGGGCGCGGAGGTTATGCGGACGCGCGCCCTCGCGGCCGACGGCACCGGGCGACACACCACAGTGCATCGCGAGCTTGTGCCCCTGGCCGGCGGCGGGCTCGTGATCGACACGCCGGGACTGCGCGAGCTGCAGTTCTGGGAGGGCGACATCAATGCCGCATTCGAGGACATCGAGACGCTCGCACTCGAGTGCCGCTTCCGTAACTGCGCGCACACGACCGAGCCGGGTTGCGCTGTCCTTGCCGCGACCGACGCGGGAACGCTGGAGCTCGACCGGCTTCGTTCCTGGCGGAAGTTACAGCGTGAGCTCGAAGCGGTCGCGGCCCGCACCGACCGCCGGCTCCAGCTTGCCCGCAAGCAACGCTGGAAGGAACAGGCGGCGCTGATCCGGCAGAAGAGCCGCCGCTAGGCGACTTCGCAGCCGAGAACCCGCAACGCGACGAGCGAGCTCTCGACGAAGCTTCGTGCTTCCTGGGCACTGTCGAACACGTAGGGGCCTGCGCTCTTCGGCTCGACCGTGAGCTCGTCGACGGGATACACGTCCGCGGCGACAACCCATTCGGTGCCGTAGTCGGAGCAGGTAAGCCGCACGACCGGGCGTCCGTCCTTCCGGACCGACGACACGAGCTCCCGGACGGCGGCGAGGGGAAAGTTCATGCGCCGTTTCGCCCGAGCACGTCGACCGACACGACCTGGCGGCCGTCGATCGTGGCATCGCCGATGGCGACCGTTCCACCCGCCTCGGCTTCGTCGATGACGCGCATGCCGATCTCCTTGGCGTACTCGAAGTCGGATGCTTCGGCAACGAGGAGCGTCGCGCCGCTCTCGAGCGTGACCTCGACGCGGTACACGGTTGTCGGAACGGGCTCCGGTTCCACTGCCTGGCCACGCGCCTCGGCGAGGGCCATCTGCGTGATCATTCCGGCCGGCTCGTGGACGCGCGCGATCGCGTCCTTGATGTCCGAGCGCGCTGCGGTGACGAGCCGAATCGGCCCGTGCAGCGCGTCGCGCAACCGGGTCAGGTGCGAAGCGTTGTCGGCGTCGGGGACGGCGACGACCGTGCAGTCGCCGTCGCGGCGCAACGGGAGCGCGCAGTACATCTCGGCAACGGCTCGAGGAAGCAGAGTGACGATCTCGGGGTCGACCGGGAACTCCGTGAGGTCGACGAACTCCTGGCCGTGCTGCGCTGCGAGCAGGCGGGTGAGATCGCGCTCGGGCAGGCCGTGCTCGAGCAGCACCTCACCGAGGCGACGTCCGCTCTCAGCGGCTTCGGCAAGCGCCTGGTTGACGGTCTCGAGCGGCATCAGGCCGGATCGGTACACGAGCGTGCCTAGTGGATAGCTGCGCATCTCTGCGGAGCTGAATGGGGGTACTGAGGGCGCAGGCTGCGCCGCTTGGTGGGTCTCGAACATCGTCATGGTGCCGCAGTTCTCCACTGATCAGATTCGTCATCTCGACGACATCCGTCTACCCCCGTTAGAGCTACCTCGTTCGAGGGGATGGCCGAGCTCTCAGCGGGCCCGCGTCACCTTCGTCAGCCCTGTCGGAAAGTCGGCGTCGAGCCCCTTCGCCTGTGCGAGCGCACCTGCGAAGAGCTGCCCGGGAACGACGGAAAGGAGCGGCGCAAGAATCGGGTGCGGCGGCTCCGGGACCGGCAGCACGTGAGCCGCGCCTTCGATCTCCTCGGCAGCGTTGCCGCTCGCCACCAGCGTGGCGCCTGCCTCGCGCACACGTGCAGCGGCATCTACGACAGCCGGCAGGCTCTCGTCCCGCGAAGCGATCGTCCACACCGGGAACATCGAGTCGAGCGCTGCGATCGGCCCGTGCGCCAGATCCGTAGCGGTGAGCGGCTCCGCCGCGACGCGGCAGGTCTCGGTCAGCTTCAGCGCGATCTCCCGGGCAGTTCCAAACTCGATGCCACGGCCGATCACGTACATCCGGCCGACGTAGGCAAAGGCGGTGGCGACCGGCTGGACCGCGCGCTCGAGCGTAGCGAGGGATGACGCGAGCTGCTCGGAGACCTGCGTGAGACCCGCCGCGATCTCGGCGCTCCGGCCCGCTGCGCCTGCGGCGAGCAGGGCGAGCGCGGCCAGCGTGTTCACGAACGTCTTCGACGCCGCGACCGCCCGCTCGGGCCCGGCCGCGAGCGCGAGCGTCTCGTCGGCCGTGCGCGCCAACCCGGACTCCGCCCCGTTCGTGATCGCAACCGTGAGCGCGCCCTTCGCCCGTGCCCGCTTCACATACTCGACGACGTCCGGAGTCTCGCCGGACTGCGACAGCGCGATCACGACGGAGCTCGACAGGTCGACCTTCGAGTCGTAGTAGACGGTGAGCGAGATCGAGTCGCGCATCGCCGTCCACCCGGGCAGCAATCCGAACGCGTAGACCCCGTACGACGCCGCGGCGTCGGAGGAGCCGTGACCGACGAGTCGCACGACCGTGGGCGCGCGTTCCACGATCGCCTGCGTCACGGCCTCGAGCGTCGCGCTTTGGGAGAGCAAGCGTAGAAGAGCCGCGGGCTGCTCTCGAATCTCGTCGAGGAAGAGCTCGCCCGGGTTGTGCGGACCCGGGTCGCGTTCGGCGGGTTGCATCAGCCTTGCAGCCGTTCCCCCGTGGCCGGGTCGAACAGGAGCGCGTCGTCGGCCCGCGGCCGCAACCGCACCTGCTCGCCCTGCTTCGGCGCGTTGCGCACGTCTGTGCGCGCGACCAGCTTCGTGGCATCGCCGCCGATCTCTGCGCTGCAGAAGACGAACGCGTCCGCGCCGACGTCTTCGACGACGTCGACCTTGGCCGCCACGCCGTCGGCCGCGAGATCGAGCGCCTCAGGTCGAACGCCGATCACCAGCTCGGTCCTGCCGTTCGCGGAGATGCCTCGAGGAAGCGGCAGCTCGACGCCGCCGAACGAGACGTTGCCGCCGGCAACGGGGACGGTGCAGAGATTCATCGCTGGCGAGCCGATGAAGCCGGCGACGAAGATGTTGACCGGGCGTTCGTACAGCTCGCGCGGCGGGCCGCATTGCTGCAGATGCCCTTCGTGGAGGACCGCGACCCGGTGTCCAAGCGTCATCGCCTCAGCCTGGTCGTGCGTGACGTAGACGGTGGTGATGCCGAAGTCGGCCTGCAACGCGGCGATGTCGGCGCGCATCTGCACTCGCAGCTTGGCGTCGAGGTTCGACAGCGGCTCGTCCATCAGAAACACCTTGGGCAGGCGGACGATCGCGCGTCCCATCGCAACCCGCTGCCGTTGTCCGCCGGAGAGCTGCGCCGGCTTGCGCTCGAGATACTCGGTGAGGCCGAGCAGCTTCGCCACCTCCTGCACCCGCTGCTCCCGCTCCGCTTTCTTCACCCTGGCGATGCGCAGGGGAAAGCCGATGTTCGCAGCCACTGTGAGATACGGGTAGAGCGCGTAGTTTTGGAAGACCATCGAGATGTCGCGTTCCTTCGGAGGCACGTCGGTGACGTCCTTCGGTCCGATGAAGACGGCGCCCGCATCGACCTCTTCGAGGCCGGCGAGCATCCGCAGCGCGGTGGTCTTCCCTGACCCCGAAGGCCCGACGAGCACCATGAACTCGCCGTCGGCGATGTCCAGGTCGAGAGCGGCGACCGCCGGCGCATCAGTGCCCGGATAGATGCGCGTCGCCTGGACGTAGCGAACGTCAGCCAACGGACGCAACACCTTCCAGGCCGGAGAACGCCGTGCCGAGCTCACGCCTGAGGCGGTCCTGCGCGGCGGCGTCGGCATCGAGCTCGTCGAGGCCGAGCAGCGCGGCGCCGACGATCGCAGCGGACGCGGTAGGCCTGACAGTGACGTGCGGAGCGACCTCGCGCAGGCCGGAGTCGATCGCTGCGAGCAGGTCGCCGCCGGCGTCCTGTAAGACGCCGCCGCCGAGCAGCACCTCCACCGGCTCGTCCGTGAGCTCCAGCCGAGCCAGCGCGACGCGCGCGAGCGCAACGACCTCTTCCGCGAGGTGCTGGACGATCTCCGCGGCGACCGCATCATCCGCGGACTCGGAAAGGACAACGGGAGCCAGCTCGATCACGCGGCGCTGCTCGATCCGCCCGGTGTGAATCGCCTCGGCCAGCTCGCTCGGCGTGGCGAGCCCGAAGTGACCGGGCACCGCGCGCTCGAGGCTCGTTCGCGGCCCGCGTCCGTCTTCACTCCGCGCAGCCGCGGAGACGGCGGCGAGACCGAGGTCGTAACCGCCGCCCCAGTCGCCGGTGATCGCACCGAGCGCAGGAAAGCGCGCGTGCCGTCCGTCGGGTGCGACGCCCACGCAGTTGATTCCGGCACCGCACGTGACGGCAACGCCCCACCCGCGTTCCGTGCCGGCACGGAGCACGGCGAACGTGTCGTTGCCGACGTGCACGCGCCTGGCCCAGCCGCGGCCCTCGACCGCTTCACGCACGATGTCCTCTTCCGCCGGGAAGTCGACGCCGGCCATCAGCAGCGTCGCAACCTCCGCGACCTTGCCGGCGTGATCGCTCAGCCTGGCGTCGCGCACCGCTTCGGCGAGCAGCGCTTCGACGACGGCCAGCGCCCCGTCGACGCCGAGGTGGTGCGGCGAGCTCAGCGGCCCGCGCACGAGCGACAGCACCGAGCCGTCCGCGGTCACGAGCGCGAGGTCCGTCTTCGAGTTGCCTCCGTCGACGGCGAGCACCGCGGCCCGGCTCACGCTCGGCTCTCCGCCCGGAATTGCGGGAGATGCTCGGCACCGGCCTCGAGCAGCCGGTCGACGAGATCCTCGGACAGCGGGTGCTGGCCGATCAACGGATGCGTGAGCAGCGCCTTGCGGGCCAGCACCTTGTCGCCGGCGACGGCGGCCTGTGCGGCGAGCCGTTCGTACGCTGCGACGTGCTGCATCAACCCGAGCAGCTCCGGTGCGACGGGAGCCTGCGGCAGGGGATGCGCACCTTCGGCGTCGACATGTGCGAGCACCTCGATCGCGTCGTCGTCCGCCAGGCCTTCGATCGTGCCGTTATTGCGCACGTCGACGACGTGCGCCTCACCGGTGTTCCCTGCAAGCGCCCCGACGAGCCCGATCGCAGCCTCGCTGTAGAACGCACCGCCGCGTTGCTCCAGCAGCGGCGGCTTCTCGACGAGGTTTGGATCGCGGTAGAGCTCGAGCAGCCCGGCCTCGATCTCCGCGACGGTCGTCGCGCGTGGCACGCCCTCGAGCTGCTCTGCGAGCACCCGGTCGTGCCCGTAGAAGTAGTGCAGGTAGTACGAGGGGATCACGCCGAGCTCCTCGATCAGGCGCGGCGCGATGCCGCCGCACTGCTGTGAGATCTCCTCCCCGTGCTCGGCCAGCAGATCGGCGAGGACGTCCTCGCCGTCGAGCCGCACGTAGCGGACCCACGAAAGGTGATTGAGCCCGACCTGGTCGACCTGCACGCGCTCGGGCTCGACGCCGAGCATCCGCGCGAAGCTGCGCTGGAAGCCGATCGCGACGTTGCAGAGCCCGAGGGCGCGATGACCGTGGTCGAGCAGCGAGCGCGTGACGATGCCGACCGGGTTCGTGAAGTCGACGATCCACGCTCCGTCCGTGGCGAGCTCACGCACGCGGTCGGCGATGCCGAGCACCACCGGCACCGTGCGCAGTGCCTTGCCGAGACCACCGGCACCGGTCGTCTCCTGCCCGATGCAGCCGCAGGCGAGCGGAACCGTCTCGTCCGAGAGCCGCGCCGCCTGCCCGCCGACCCGGATCTGGATCAGGACGAAGTCGGCGCCGTCGACGGCGCGATCGAGGTCATCCGTGATCTCGAGGCGCCCCCGATAGCCCTGCTTGTCGAGCATCCGCCGCGCGAGGCCGCCCACGACCTCGCGGCGCTCAGGGTCGATGTCGTGCAGCACCAGCTCGCTCACGTCGATGCGGTCACGCTCGCGCGAGAGCCCCGAGACGAGCTCCGGCGTGTACGTCGAGCCACCGCCGATGACCGCGATCTTCATCCTTTGACTCCCGTGAGCGTGACGCCCTCGACGAACGCTTTCTGAGCGAGGAAGAAGACGATGATCACCGGCGCCATCACGAGCAGCGTCGCAGCCATCGTCAGGTTCCACTGCACCTGGTGCAGCGAGCGGAACTCCGACAGTCCGATCTGCAGCACCCAGTTGCTCGGATTCTCGCGCGTGTAGAGCAGCGGCAGGAAGAAGTCGTTGAACGTGTAGAGGAACGAGAAGAGCGCGACGGCGGCGATCGCCGGTTTGGCCAGCCGGAGCACCACGGTCGCGAGAATGCGGAGCTCGCCGCACCCGTCGACGCGGGCCGCGTCGAGGTACTCCTCCGGAATCGTCAGGAAGAACTGGCGGAGCAGGAAGATCGAGAAGGCGTCGCCGAACCAGTTGGGGATGATCAGCGGTCCGAGCCCGCCCACGAGCCCGAGCTTCGCCCACATCACGTAGAGCGGCACGACCGAGACGACCGGCGGCAGCATCAGCGCGATCAGCACGAGCCCGAACGCGACGTTGCGGCCACGCCAGCGGATGCGCGAGAGCGCGTACGCAACCGGAATGCTCGACACGAGCACACCGAGCGTGGCCAGGCAGGCGTAGATCATCGTGTTCAGGGCCCAGCGCCAGATCGGTGCCTGGTGGAAGACGTCGACGAAGTTCTGCCAGCGGAACGGGCTCGGCCAGAGATGAGACGAGAGCGCCTGGCCGTTCGTCATCAACGCCGTCAGCGCAATGAACACGAACGGAGCCAGGAACATGATCGTCGCGACGATCAGCAGCGAGTGGTTCGCGACGGCCAGCAGGAAGCGCCGGCGGCGCACGGCCGCAGGGGGCTTGCGCCGTGTCAGCGTGGCCGACACCGGGACGCTGGCGGTACTCATCGCGCGGCTCCCACGTAGTGAACCCGACGCGGAGCGTCTGTCCGCGCAGTGGACCAGTGGAGGGGGTCTGGGGGAACCGGGAGGTTCCCCCAGATAGCAAGCGCGGGTCCAGCGCGGCCACTCATCGCGCGGCTCCCACGTAGTGAACCCACCGGCGCGAGTTGCGGATGATCAAGACGGTGACGACGAAGGCGACGAGCAGCAGCATCACCGACATCGCCGACGCGTAGCCCATGTTGAAGTAGCGGAACCCGTGCTGGTAGAGGAGCACGGGATAGAAGAGCGTCGAGTCCTCGGGATAGCCGAGGTTGTTGACGGTCTGGTCACCGGCCTGCGACGCCTGGCCCGACGCGACGTTCGCCGCGACGTACGCCTGCGTGAAGTACTGCAGGCCGGCGATCACGCCGATCACCACCGAGAAAAGGATCACGGGGCTGATCGTCGGCAACGTCACCCAGCGCAGGCGTTGCAACGGGCCTGCACCGTCGAGCTCCGCCGATTCGTACAGGTGCCGGGGAACGTCGAGGATCGCGGCGAGAAAGATGATCATGATGTTCCCAACGCCCCAGAGCCCGAGCATTACGAGCGACGGCTTCGACCAGCTCGGCGACTGGAACCACAGCGGCCCGTCGATGCCGAGGTGGCTGAGGAGGATGTTCACCGGCCCGGTGGCGGGATTCAGGATGTAGACGAACGCCAACGTCGCAGCAACCGGCGGCGCGAGTGCAGGCAGATAGAAGATCGTCCGGAAGAAGCCCACGCCGCGGCGCGCCCGCGCGAGCATCAGCGCGACCCCGAACGCGAAGATCACCTGCAGCGGCACCATCACGCCGATGATCCAGAGCGTGTTCTTCACCGCAGCGCCGACCTGCGGATCCTGCGTGAAGAGATAGCGGTAGTTCGCGGTGCCGATCCACTTCGGCGACGACAGCAGGTCGTAGTGCGTGAACGACAGGTACACGCTCATCACGAGCGGGTAGCCGAAGAAGACCGAGAAGCCGATCAGCCACGGCGTCATCAGCAGCAGGACGAGGCGGCGGCGGCGCCAGGCCGCCTTCCGCCTCGTCCGCCTCCTTTCTGGAAGAACGGAGGCAGTTGCTGCTGTGTCTGTCACGGAACTCCGCCGGCCTGTGCCTGCTTCAGTTGGGCGTCGATCTGTTTGTCGAGCTTCTGCAGACCCTTCGCGAGGTCACCGGCGTGGCCGGCCTGCCACTTGACGGCGAATGCCTGAATCAGCGAGCCGTAGGCATTCCCGGCCGCCGTGATCGGCGTCGTCTTCGAGTTCGGGTTGGCGAAGATCTTCAGGAACGTCTTGAAGTGCGCATCCGGCTTGATGTCCTTGGACGACAGCGAGGCCTTCGTCGTCGGGACGTTGCGCACGCCGTTGGAGAAGATCGCCAGCGCGTGGCTGTCCGTCGTCAGGTACTTCACGAGCGCCCACGCTGCATCCTTGTGCTTCACGCCTTTCGGGATGCCGATGATCGTCCCGTTGACGTATCCGGCCCCGTAGAGCTCGGGATGGGCGTCGTCAACCGGCGCCGGCGCGGTCCCGTAGTCGAGGCTCGGATGCTCCCGGCCGATAAAGGCGACGCGCCATTCGCCGTCGATCATCATCGCGAGCTTGCCGATCTCGAAGGCGTGCGACGCGGAGAACTCGTCCGCTGCCCCCGCGTTGAACTTCTGCAGCTTGTTGTAGCCGTACCAGTCGACGAGGCTCTTCTGCCATTTGAGCAGTCGCGACCAGGCGGGGTCTTTCGAGAGCACCGACTTGCCGCCGCCGTCGACGTACTTGGCACCGAAGAGCGGTGCGTACGAGCTGAGGTCCGGTGCGTTGCCGGCATAGAAGCCGAGGAACGGGTTGTACCCGGCGACCTTGATCGAGCCGTCCGAGTTCTTCTTCGTCAGCTTCTTCGCGTACGCGGTCAGCTGCGACATCGTCTTCGGCGGGGACGTGAGCCCGGCCGCCTTGAACATCTTTTTGTTGTAGTAGAAGCCGTACACGTCCGCGAGGAGCGGCAGCGCGCAGCGCTTCCCCTTGTACTGCGTGTAGTACTGCGACGTCTTCGGGAACATGTTGACGTCGATCTTGTCCTTGGACAGGAACGGCTTCAGGTCGAGCCACGCGCCGGAGTTGCAGTAGCTCCCGACGTTCGCCGACGTGAACGAGCTGACGACGTCCGGCACCTTGCCGCTGCGAATCGCGGCCGTGATCTTGTCGTCGTTGATGCCGCCGACGACCTTCACGTTCACGTCGGCGTGCTTCCTGTCGTACTCCGCCAAGACGCCCTTGAAGGCCTTGAGCTCGGCGGCGCTCCAGCCGACCCAGATCGTGATCGTGTCGGCCTTGGCCGCAGATGTGCCGGCGTTGGCCGAGGTCCTCGCGGTTGCCGCAATCAGCGCCGCTCCCACCACGAGCGCCGCGAGCAACCCAATCCCAACGCGTCTCATACCCTCGCCTCCCTTGGGGTGATTGCCAGATCTTGCATCTCGTAAAGGTTCCGAACGAGGACTCTACGACTGAGGCGAAATAGAGTCAAGCTTGACGAGCAGACCGGGGCCTGAGTTAACTTTGTTGCCTAGATGGCCAAGACAGCCCCTCCCGTAGCGCGAGCCACCCCGCCCCTGCTCAAGAGCCTCAATGAGCGGACGGTGCTCGAGGCGATCCGCGCCGGGGCCCCGATCTCACGGGCCGAGATCTCGCGGCGGGCGGGGATCTCGAAGCCGACCGTCTCGCTTGCGCTCCACGCTCTGGTCGAGGCCGGGCTGGTGCGCGAAGCCGCGACGGGTCCCGGCGGCCCGAGCTACGGAGCCGTGTTCTTCGAGCCCGTACCAGAAGCGGCGTACGTGCTCGGTCTGGATCTCGGCGCTCGTTTCCTGCGCGGCGCGGTCTGCGACCTCAGCGGTGAGGTGCGCGCGCGCCAGGACGTGGAGTTGCGTGGCGCCGATGCAGACGGCGCGCTGCGGGCGATCACCACCTTGCGCGAATCGTTGATCGCGGCGGCGCGCCTTCCGGTCGAGCGAATCGACGGCGTCGTGCTCGGCGTGCCAGGAGTCATCGACACCGCGACGGCGACGCTGCACCTCACGACGCCGAACATCCCCGGCCTCGAAGGCCGCGCGCTCGGTCTCGAGCTGCGCGATCGACTCGGCAGCGAGGTCACGCTCGAGAACGACATCAATCTCGCTGCGGTCGGCGAGCACTGGGCGGGCGTCGCACGCGGCGTCGAGGACTTCGCGTTTCTCTCGGTCGGCACGGGCATGGGCATGGGCCTCGTGCTCGGCGGCGAGCTGCATCGCGGCAATCACGGTGCCGCGGGCGAGGTCGACTGGGCGCTCGCCGGCATGGCGGAAGACGTCGACCCTTCCGCGGATGGGGTCGCCGCACTCGCGACACGGCTTGCGGAGGGCTCGGCCGGGTCGACGTCCCTCTCCCCTCCCTACGACACGCGCGCGATCTTCGCCGCCGCCAGGCGCGGTGATGCGCTCGGTCGCAGCGTCGTCGAGGAAGTCGCCCGCCGCATCGCCGCGCACATCACGCCGATCGCAGCCGTTGCCGACCCTGCACTGATCGTGCTGGGCGGCGGGCTCGGCGCGAACGGCGACCTGCTCCTCACACCGGTGCGCAGGCTGCTGGCGGCCTGGCTCCCGTATCCGCCGCGCGTCGAGATCTCGAGCCTCGGCGAAGCGGCCGTCCTGATGGGCGCGCTCGCCGTCGGCCTGCGCTCCGCACTCGACAACGTCTTCGTGAACCGCGCGCGGCCTGCTCGGGCCTGACGTGTCGAACGTCGACGTTACGGCACTTC
>CAVWKK010000002.1:0-256855 GCA_963755605.1 uncultured Actinomycetes bacterium | reverse complement strand
GCGAGAGGATGTTGTTCGAGGAGAGCATCAGGATGCGCGCCTCGGCCTGCGCCTCCGCGGACAGCGGAAGATGCACGGCCATCTGGTCGCCGTCGAAGTCAGCGTTGAACGCGTGACACACGAGCGGGTGAACCTGGATCGCCTTGCCCTCGACCAGCTTCGGCTCGAATGCCTGAATGCCAAGGCGGTGCAGGGTCGGAGCGCGGTTCAAGAGCACAGGATGCTCGGCAATGACCTCTTCGAGGACGTCCCAGACTTCCTCGGTCATCGAGTCGACGTACTTCTTCGCGGCCTTGATGTTCTGCACCGACTTGCGCTCGACGAGCCGGCTCATGATGAACGGCTTGAAGAGCTCGAGGGCCATCAGCTTCGGCAGCCCGCACTGGTGCAGCTTCAGGCTCGGGCCGGAGACGATCACCGAACGACCGGAATAGTCGACGCGCTTGCCGAGCAGGTTCTGGCGGAACCGGCCCTGCTTGCCCTTGAGCATGTCGGAGAGTGACTTGAGCGGCCTGTTGCCCGGCCCGGTCACCGACCGGCCGCGGCGGCCGTTGTCGAACAGTGCGTCGACGGCCTCCTGCAGCATCCGCTTCTCGTTGTTCACGATGATCTCGGGCGCGCCGAGATCGAGCAGCCGCTTGAGGCGATTGTTCCGGTTGATCACGCGCCGGTAGAGATCGTTGAGATCGCTCGTTGCGAAACGGCCACCGTCGAGCTGCACCATCGGGCGCAGCTCCGGCGGAATCACCGGAACGGCCTCGAGGATCATCCACTCCGGCCGGTTCTCGGACGTGATGAATGCGTTGACGACCTTGAGGCGCTTGATCGCGCGCTGCTGCTTCTGGCCCTTGCCCGTGCGGATGGTCTCGCGCAGGGAGGCGGCCTCGGCCTTCAGGTCGAGGTCCTTGAGGAGATCGCGGATCGCCTCCGCGCCCATGCCGCCGCGAAAGTAGACGCCGAAGCCGTACGGCGACCCGAAGCGGTCCTTGAGCTCGCGGAAGAGCTGCTCGTCGTTGACGATCAGCTTCGGCTCGAGATCCTTGAACAGCAACCAGGTCTGCTCGAGCCTGTTCACCGAGTCGACCGAGGCCTCGCGTGCATCGCCGCGTCGCGACTCGATGTCGAGGTACATCTCGCGGACCTTCAGTGCCCACTGGATGATCGCGTCGAGATCCTCCTTCTGGATCTTTCCGTCGGTGCGCAGGCAGAGGTCGTTCGTCAGCTCGCGGATGTCCTGCTCGCCGTCCCACGTGTCGACCACGTCGGCGAGCAGCCCGTTGCCGAGCTCGCGCGAGCGGTCGAGATTCTTCATGTCGACGCCCGCGACGAACTTCGCGTCCTCGTCCTGGGTCTCGCCACCCTCGAGGAGGGCGTCGAGGATCCGGTTGATGTGCTTCGAGATCGCGCCCTTCTTGGCGCCGGTCGCCTTGGCCTGCTGCTTGAACAGCGGGTCGAGACCCTTGAGGATCTGCTCGGCTGCGACCGCAACGTTCTCGAGCTCACGGGGAGTGAGCTTGCGGTCCTCCCGGATCGCGGCGTTGCGAACGAGCTCGCGGATCTTCTTGGAGTCCTCGGTCGTGATCTGTCCGACGAGGTCGGGGAACATCTTCCCGGCGAGCGTCCGCGCATCTTCGAGCGGCGGCATCGCCTGCTCCTCGGCCCAGTTCGACAGCCCACGAGCCCAGAAGTCGTCGTCCTCGTCGAAGCCCTTGTCCTTGCCCTTCGCGAAGTAGTCGCGGCGCCGCTTGAGCCTGTCCTCCAGTGCGGCGAGCGCCTCCTCGCGGTCGACCTCAATTCGCTCGGCTTCAGCCTTGACCTTGTCCTCGAGGTCGTTCAGGTCCTTCTTGCGCGCGGCAACGTCCACCGCGGTGACGATCGACGCGGCGAAGTAGAGCACCTTCTCGAGCTCGCGCGGAGCGATGTCGAGCAGGTAGCCGATGCGGCTCGGGACACCCTTGAAGAACCAGATGTGCGAGACGGGCGCGGCCAGGTCGATGTGACCCATGCGCTCGCGGCGCACCTTCTGGCGTGTGACTTCGACGCCGCAGCGCTCGCAGATGATGCCCTTGTAGCGGACGCGCTTGTACTTGCCGCAGTAGCACTCCCAGTCCTTCGTCGGACCGAAGATGCGCTCGCAGAACAGACCGTCGCGCTCCGGCTTGAGCGTGCGGTAGTTGATCGTCTCCGGCTTCGTTACCTCGCCGGAGGACCAGTCGCGGATCTGCTTGCTCGAGGCAAGCCCGATGCGAATGGCGTCGAATTCATTGATGTCGATCAGCGCGTGTCACTCCTTCTTCATCTTGAAATTTGCTCGTGGTGGTCCTGCTCGTTGCGCCCTGTTCTCGCTTCAGTCCTCCAGCTCCAGCTCGCCTTCGGCGAGGGCGGGCGCCTCTGCGCCTGCCGCTGCCGGCGTCTCCTCGTCGTCGGCGACGTCCACGTCGGTCAGATCGCCGAGCGCCTCGTCGTTCGGGAGAGCCATCTCCCCGTCCTGGTCGACGCGGTCCTGTCCCTCCTCGGCCTCTTCGGCTGTCGGCGGCCGCGCGGCTGCGCGGAGCGAGCCGGGCGAGAGGTCGATGCCGAGCTCTTCGGCTGCCCGCAGCAGCTCGTCGTCTTCCTCGCGCACCTCGACGGTGTTGCCCTCTTCGGAGATCACGTTGACGTCGAGCGCGAGAGACTGCATCTCCTTGAGCAGCACCTTGAAGCTCTCGGGGATCGACGGCTCCGCGATGTTCTCGCCCTTGACGATCGCCTCGTACGCCTTGACGCGGCCGACCGTGTCGTCGGACTTGATCGTGAGCATCTCCTGCAGCGTGTAGGCAGCGCCGTACGCTTCGAGCGCCCAGACCTCCATCTCGCCGAAGCGCTGGCCACCGAACTGCGCCTTGCCGCCGAGCGGCTGCTGCGTCACGAGCGAGTACGGGCCTGTCGAGCGCGCGTGGATCTTGTCGTCCACGAGGTGCAGCAGCTTCAGGATGTACATGAAGCCGATCGTCACCTTCGACTCGTACGGTGCGCCCGTCTTGCCGTTGAACAGCCGCACCTTGCCGGAGACCTTCCGGCCGGCGGGCCTGCTCTGATCGACGACGAACTTGATCGGCGACTCGGGATGGTCGTTGACCCACTTGACGAGCGCCTCGTCGACGTCCTCCTCGGTGGCGCCGTCGAAGACGGGAGTCGCGACGGGATGCGGGTTTTCTGCGGCGATCGGCTTCGAGGCCATGCCGTTCGGCCCGTCGCCGTTCGCGAACACACCGTGCGCCGCGGCCCAGCCGAGATGCGTTTCGAGGATCTGGCCGATGTTCATCCGGCTCGGCACGCCGAGCGGGTTGAGCACGACGTCCACCGGACGGCCGTCCTCGAGGAACGGCATGTCCTCTTCGGGGACGATCTTCGAGATGACGCCCTTGTTGCCGTGGCGGCCGGCGAGCTTGTCGCCTTCCGCGATCTTGCGCTTCTTCGCGACGTAGACGCGCACGAGCTCGTTCACGCCCGGTGACAGGTCGTCGCCGTTCTCGCGTGAGAACGTCTTCACGTCGATGACCTTGCCGCCCTCGCCGTGCGGAACCTTGAGGGAGGTGTCGCGGACTTCCCGCGCCTTCTCCTTGAAGATCGCGCGAATCAGCTTCTCTTCGGCGGTGAGCTCGGTCTCGCCCTTCGGCGTGACCTTGCCGACGAGCAGGTCGCCCGAGCCGACTTCGGCACCGATGCGAACGACGCCGCGGTCGTCGAGGTCCTTGAGCGACTCCTCCGAGCGGTTCGGGATGTCGCGCGTGATCTCCTCGTCGCCGAGCTTCGTCGAGCGTGCGTCGATCTCGTACTCGTGGATGTGGATCGAAGACAGGACGTCCTCTTTCACGAGCCGTTCGGAGATCACGATGGCGTCCTCGAAGTTGTAGCCCTCGAACGGCATGAACGCGACGAGCAGGTTCGCGCCGAGCGCGAGCTCGCCCATGTCCGTGGAGCTGCCGTCCGCGAGCACCTGCTCCGCCTTGACCTTGTCGCCGAGCGACACGATCGGCTTGTGGTGGATCAGCGTGCCCTGGTTCGAGCGCATGAACTTCGTGAGCGGGTACTCGTCCTTGCCGTCCTTCGTCTCCACCGTGATGTGACCGGCGTCGACGTCGACGACGGTGCCGGAGCGGTGCGAGAGCACGACGTCGCCGGTGTCGATCGCGGCTCGATATTCGAGGCCGGTGCCGACGATCGGCGCCTGGGCGATCATCAGCGGCACTGCCTGCTTCTGCATGTTGGCGCCCATCAGCGCGCGGTTCGCGTCGTTGTGCTCGAGGAACGGGATCAGCGCCGTGGCGACCGAGACGATCTGCGCCGGAGCCACGTCCATGTACTGGATGTCCTTCGGCTCGGCCGTGACGGCCTCGCCCTCCTTCGAGCGGCAGAGCACGTTCTTGTCGTGGAACTTGCCCGTCTTCTCGTCGACGACGGCGCTGGCCTGGGCGATCGTGAACTGCGCCTCCTCGGCCGCGTCCAGGTAGACGATCTCGTCGGTCACCTTGCCGCCGACGACCTTGCGGTACGGCGTCTGGATGAACCCGAACTCCGAGACGGTCGCCATCGACGCGAGCGAGCCGATCAGACCGATGTTCGGGCCTTCAGGCGTCTCGATCGGGCACATGCGCCCGTAGTGCGTCGGGTGAACGTCTCGCACCTCGATCGGCGCGCGCTCGCGGGTGAGGCCGCCGGCGCCGAGCGCCGACAGGCGGCGACGGTGCGTGAGGCCGGACAGCGAGTTCGTCTGGTCCATGAACTGCGACAGCTGCGACGAGCCGAAGAACTCCTTCAGCGCGGCGACGACCGGGCGGATGTTGATGATCGTCTGCGGCGTGATCGTGTCGACGTCTTCCGTCGTCATCCGCTCGCGGACGACCCGCTCCATGCGGTAAAGGCCGACCCTGAACGCTTCCTGGATCAGCTCGCCGACCGTGCGCAGGCGCCGGTTGCCGAAGTGCTCGTACTCGTCGAGCTCGGTCCGGATGGGATCGCGGTTGAGCACGATCGCGTCGGCGGCGTAGTCCTTCGAGTCCTCGGGGACGCCGAGCATGTGCGGCAGCTCGACGAGCCGCTGCACGAGCGAGAGGATGTCCTCGGTCGTCAGGACGCGCGTGTCCTCGGGAACCTTGACGCCGAGCCGCTGGTTGAGCTTGTAGCGGCCGACCTTCGTCAGGTCGTAGCGCTTGGGGTCGAAGAACAGCGCCTTGAGCAGGTTCCGCGCGTTATCGAGCGTCGGCGGCTCACCGGGGCGCTGCTTCTTGAAGACCTCGATCAGCGCCTCTTCCTCGCGCGTCGACGGGTCCTTCTCGAGCGTGTTGACGATGAAGATCGAGTTGTTGAACAGCTTCAGGATCGCCTCGTTCGTGGAGGTGTCGAGCTTGAAGCCGGTGGTCGGGTCCTCTTCGGGAAGCGCGCGGAGCAGCGTCGTGATCGGCAGCTTGCGCTTCCGGTCGATGCGGGCGTAGACGATGCCCTTCTTGTCGATCTCCAGTTCGAGCCAGGAGCCGCGCGAGGGCATCAGGTTCGCCGTGAAGACCTGCTTCGTCGCGTCCTTCGGCTCCATCAGGTACGCGCCGGGACTGCGGACGAGCTGGGTCACGATGACACGCTCGGTGCCGTTGATGATGAACGTGCCCCACTCGGTCATCATCGGGAAGTCCCCCATGAAGACGGTCTGCTCGCGAATCTCGCCCGTCTCCTTGTTGACGAAGCGGACGGTCATCGAGAGCGGAGCCTGGTAGGTCAGGTCCTTTTCGCGGCACTCCTTGATCGAGAACTGGGGCTCGCCGAACTTGTAGGCCCCGAACTCGACGGCGAGGGTGCCGGTGTAGTCCTCGATCGGCGAAATGTCGTCGATCGTCTCGCGAAGACCTTCGTCCAGGAACCATTGAAACGAGGCCTTCTGGATGTCGATCAGGTTCGGAAGGTCGAGGACGTGCTTGAGACGCGAGAAACTGGTGCGCGCGCTAGGCGCAGCGACCTTGGTGGTCAAGAGATGAAGCCTCCCTTAGAAATGTGGTGCGAGAACTGGAACGGGCGGGCAGACGGGCATGGACAGCGGAACAGCGGCGCAACCTGCCAGGGTACCCGAGAACCCCTCTTCTGCGCAAGGGTACCCCTGCGGAATCCGCCGAAGGACAATGGCATGGTAGCGAACCGGCCCGAAAAAGGCTAGCGGTCGAACGGCGAAGGGCCGCCCTGAAGCGGCCCTTCGCGTCATGCAGATCGGGCGGGCGAAGCTACTTGACCTCGACGGTCGCCCCGGCCTCCTCGAGCTGTGCCTTGAGCGAGTCGGCCTCGTCCTGGGCGACGCCCTCCTTGACCGGCTTCGGAGCCGAGTCGACGAGATCCTTCGCCTCCTTCAGGCCGAGCCCGGTGATCGCGCGAACGACCTTGATCACCTGGATCTTCTGGCCACCCGCGGCGGTGAGAACGACGTCGAACGCCGTCTGCTCCTCCGCGGCCGCACCGTCGCCCCCACCTGCGGCGGGCGCGGCTACTGCAACGGGAGCGGCGGCGGTGATGCCCCACTCGTCCTCGATCTTCTTCTTGAGCTCGACGAGGTCGAGAACGGACATCTTCCCGAGCTCCTCGAACACCTTGTCGGTCGCGCTAGCGGCCATTACTGCTCCTCCTGTTCAGTCTCTGGTTCGGTTTCTGTTTCTGGTTCGGTTAGGGCTTCTGCTTCCGGTTCCGAGCCGCCTTCTTCGGCGGCGGGCGTTGCCTCCGCCTCGGCGGCAGGCTCCGGCGCTGCTTCTTCGGCCGTCGGCTCGGGACCGGCCGCCTCGCCCTCGGACGTGTCGCCGCCCTCGCGAAGCTGCTCGATGCGAGCCTCGATCAGGCCGTACAGGTCCTGCACCGGCGCCGTGAACAGCGCCACGATCGCGGTGAGCGGCGCCGTGATCGCGCCCAGCACCTGGCCGCGCAGCACGTCCACCGGCGGCAGCTTCGCCAGCGACTCGATCTCGCCGGCCTCGATCGGCCTGCCTTCGAGCAGGCCCCCGCGTACTTCGAGCACGCGCGTGTCACGGGCGGCGTCGACGAGCGCCTTCGCGACGGCGACCGGGTCGCCGTCCGACTCGAGGAACGCGATCGCCGTCGGGCCCTCGAGCATCGCGAGCAGCGCGTCCGAGCCTGCGGCTTCCGCGGCACGGCGCGTGAGCGTGTTCTTCACGACCGAGAAGCGCGCGCCGTGCTCGATCAGCTTGGAGCGCAGGTCGTCGATCTGCGGCATGGTCAGGCCGCGGTAGTCGGCAACCAGCAGCGTCTCGGTGGTCCGCAGGCGCTCGGTCAGCTCCGCGACCACTCGCTCTTTGTCTTCCTTCTTCACCTACTCACCTCCTCGAAACGAATCGAGCCCGCACACAGGCGGGCTCGCTGAAGGAGGGAAATCCTCTTCACCGATCCACCTCGGGAAGGCCTCTGCGCTCGCGCGCTGCTTCCTGTCTCTGGCGACGGGCTGTTGTTGACTTACGCCGGAACTGCTTCTTGCTGTGACTCCTCCAACTCTTCGACGATGCCCCGGGTCTTCGCGGTGTCGACCCGGATACCTGGGCTCATGGTAGTGGCCAGCGTGATCTGCCGGATGTAGCGGCCCTTCGCGGCCGCCGGCTTCGCCTTGACGATCTCGTCGAGCAGCGCCGCGTAGTTCTCGACGAGCTGCCGGTGGTCGAAGCTCTTCTTGCCGATGGCGACATGGACGCATGCGCCGCGGTCGGTCCTGTACTCGAGCTTCCCGGCCTTGGCGTCGCGCACGGCCTTGCCGACGTCCATCGTCACAGTCCCGGTCTTCGGGTTCGGCATCAGCCCGCGCGGACCGAGGATCCGGCCGAGCTTGCCGACGTTGCCCATCTGGTCCGGAGTCGCGATCGCGACGTCGAAGTCGGTGAAGCCTTCCTCGACGCGCTTGGCGAGATCGGCCGAGCCGACCACGTCCGCCCCGGCTTCCTGCGCCTCCTTGGCCTTCTCGCCCTCGGCGAAGACGGCGACCTTCGCCTCCTTGCCGGTGCCGTGGGGCAGCATCAGCGTGCCACGAAGCTGCTCGTCGGCGTGGCGCACGTTCAGGCCGAGCCGGAAGTGGACCTCGACGGTCTCGTCGAACTTCGCAGTCTCCATCTCCTTGAGCAGGCGAACGGCCTCGGCCGGGGAGTACTCCTGCTCGCGGTCGAAGAGCGACTTCGCGTTCCGGTAGTTCTTCCCGTGCGCCATTACAAGATGTCCGTTTCGACGCCCATCGACTGCGCGGTCCCGGCGATGATGCGCATCGCCTGGTCGACGGTCCGCGCGTTCAGGTCTGGCATCTTCGTCTCGGCGATCTGGCGGACCTGGTCGCGGGAGAGGCGGCCGACCTTCTCGCGGTTCGGCTCGCCCGAGCCCTTCTCGACCCGCAGCGCCTCCTTGATCAGGACGGCGGCCGGTGGGGTCTTCGTGATGAACGAGAAGGACCGGTCCTCGAAGACCGTGATCTCGACCGGGGTGATCCGCCCGTTCTCCTGCTGGGTCTGCGCGTTGAACGCCTTGCAGAACTCCATGATGTTGACGCCGTGCTGGCCGAGCGCAGGACCGACCGGCGGCGCCGGGTTGGCCTGCCCCCCGGGGATCTGCAGCTTGATGAGTGTGAGAACTTTTTTCGCCATCAGTCGAGCTTCTTCACCTGGTCGAACGTGAGCTCCACGGGAACCTGGCGCTCGAAGATGTCGACGAGCACCTTGAGCTTCTGCTGATCCGCGTTGACGTCGACGACCTCGCCGTCGAAGTCCGAGAGCGGCCCGGAGGTTACCTTCACGGACTCGCCGAGCGAGAACTCGACCTGGGCGCGCGGCCGTTCCCCGTCGCCGCGGCCGGTGTGGAGGATCCGGTCGACCTCGGGCTGGGCGAGCGGGACGGGCTTGGCGCCGGCGCCGACGAAGCCGGTAACGCCGGGCGTGTTCTTGACGACCGTCCAAGCCTCATCGGTCATGTCCATGTTGACGAGGACGTAGCCGGGGAGCACGCGCTTCTCGGTCTGGACCTTCTGCCCCTCCTTCGTCTCGATCACCTGCTCGGTCGGGACGACGACGCGTCGGAACTTCGGAGCCTGGTTCATGGACATGATCCGGTGCTCCAGATTCGTCTTCACCTTGTTCTCGTGACCCGAGTAGGTGTTGATGACGTACCACTTGAACATGGTTTAGAGGAACACGTCCTGGACGAGGCGCTTGAAGACGAGGTCGGCCGAGTAGAGGAAGATCCCCACGATCACGCAGGCGATCAGGACGACGGCGACTCCCTGGATCAACTGACTCTGGTTCGGCCACTCGACCTTCTTGAGCTCGGCCCACGATTCCCCGACGAAGCCTCGGACGCCGCCCCCTGGCGCAGCCCGTGGCTCGCGCGCCGGCTCGGGACGTGCGGCAGCCCTGGCGGTCGGCCTACGCGGCGGTGCCGGCGGCCCGCCCGGAAGAGCGGCTTCGCTGCCGGGGCTCATCTGCTCGCGGCGCGCGCGGCGCTGCGCACGGGTCTGGCGCGCCATCTAGCGCGTCTCCCGGTGCGCGGTATGCGTGCCGCACCAACGGCAGTATTTGCGGACCTCGAGCCGGTCGGGCGTGTTCCGCTTCGACTTCGTGCTCATGTAGTTCCGCCGCTTGCACTCGTTGCAGGCGAGCGTGATTTTGTCTCTTACTCCAGTGGCCATTTCTGTCTCTGATTCGAGGGAATGCGCACGCCGAGACAAGCCTCGGACTCGCGCGGATGCAAAGTGTAGCCCAACCGATCGAAGTCCGGCCCGGCTCCCGCGGGGCCATGATGACTTCGATCGGTCTGGTGTCGATCCCCGCCGTAAGGGCCGACGCCGGCAAAGCCGGCATCGGCGGCGGATGGTCTAGCTCGTTCGGGCGACGCAGCTTGTCCAGGCGGGCGGAGATCTTGGTGAGCCTTGCATCTGTGCCTGGGCCGCGGTGATGCGCTTCGCAGCAACGGCCTTGTCCAGGTGGGACTTGAAGGGCTTCAGGAGGGCGTCCTTCAACCCGGCGGCCGTCTTCCCGTGCGCTGTTGCAACCTGGGCCAGCGAGTTCCCGGCCTTCAGATCCTTGGCGAGCGCCTGCGGAGTCACACGATGTATTTCGCCGCGACCTTGACGAGCCTCGCCTTCGCCGCCCGACGCGTGACCTTCCCGAGCTTGGCGTTGACGATCCGGTCGATCAGCTTCGAAGCCCGCGCGAGCTTCGTCTGTTCCTGAGCAGCGGTCGCCTTCCCCGCAGTCACGGCCGCATCGAGCCTGGTCTTGACCGCAGCGAGCATCGCCGCCTTCAGCCCGTCAACCGTCTTGCCGTGAGCAGTCGCAATGTGGGCAAGCGTCTTCCCCGTCCGGGCGTCCTTGGCGAGCGCGGCCTTGCCAACCCCGATGTACTGCGCCGCCGCCTTCAACAGCGACCCCTGCGCGTGACCCTTACCGGCAGCAGCAGCGCCGACCCCGACGCCGCCGACGAGCGCCGCAGCGATAGCAACCGCCGCAAACGCCTTACGAGACCCCAAAAGCATGTTCATGTTCCTCCCCGGTGGATGGCCACCTATCAGACCATCCCAATTTGAAGAAAACATGAAGCCGCTAGCCGCCGGCTCTGCCGGCGTCGGCGGCGAATAGCGGCGGCAGGACTCGAACCTGCGACACGCGGATTATGATTCCGCTGCTCTAACCAGCTGAGCTACGCCGCCTCGTAGGGTCGATTTTAGCGGCTGCCGGACGGGCTCTCGCCTATTTGACGAGCGAGAGCATCTTGAACATCGGCAGGTACATCGCGATGACGATGACGCCGACCATCAGGCCGACCAGGATCATCATCAGCGGCTCGACGATCGACGTCAGCGACTGGATCGCCGCGTCGACCTCGTCCTCGTAGAAGTCCGCGATCTTGCCGAGCATCTTCTCGAGCTCTCCGGTCTCCTCGCCGATCTTCACCATCTGGCTGACCATCGGCGGAAAGATTGCGTTGTCGACGAGCGGCTGCGCGATCGGAACACCCTCGCCCACCTTGGCGCGAACGTCGCCGAGCGCTTCCTCGATCACCCAGTTGCCCGCCGTCTGCCCGGTGATCTCGAGGGCCTGGATGATGTCCACACCCGCCGAGACGAGCGTCGAGAGCGTGCGCGAGAAGCGCGCCATGGTCACCTTCAGGACGACCTGGCCGATCTTCATCGGGATCTTGAGCTTGATCCGGTCCCAGAGCTGCCGACCGGGCTCCGTCTTCTTGTACTTGCGGATGCCGAAGATCGTCGCGCCGACGAACGGGAAGATGAAGTAGTACTTCGAGCGCAGGAAATCGGAGACGGTCACGACGTACTGCGTGAGCGTCGGGAGCTGGCCACCGAGCTGGCCGAAGATCTTCACGAACACCGGGACGAGGAACATCAGCAGACCGGTGAGGACGAGGGTCGCGAACACGAGCACCATCGTCGGGTAGAGCATCGCGCCTTTGACTCGGCGCTTGATCTGCGTCGACTTCTCGATCTGGTACGCGACACGGTCGAGCACCTGGTCGAGGATTCCCGCCGCCTCGCCCGCCTCGACCATCGCGACGAAGAGACGGTCGAAGATCTTCGGATGGCGGTGCATCGCCTGCGAGAGGAGCAGACCGCCTTCCACGTCGGCGCGTAGCTCCTTCACTACCGACGCGAAGTACATGTCGTCGGTCTGCTGCTCGAGGATGACGAGCGCGGCGACGACGTTCAGGCCGGCCTCGACCATGGTCGCGAACTGGCGCGAGAAGATCTGGAGCGTCTTCGGCTTGACCTTCTTGAAGACGTTGCGGGCGCCTTCCTCACCTGACGCAGGAAGCTCATTGAGGCGATTTGCAAGCAGGCCTCGGATGCGGAGCTGCTCTCTGGCAGCCCCGAGATCGGGCGCGTGAAGCTCTCCGGTGAGCTCGAGCCCGGAAGCGTTGATGGCGGAATATGAGAAGGCAGCCACAGAAGTCCCTGGAGGAACTATCGGCAGGGGGGTTGAGGCCCTTAAGAGCAATGCCGATGGGTCCAAGCGATGCACCTGCGCGCGCGTGATGAGAGCGGCTTCGGCATGCTCGAGCTCCTGATGGCGATGGTGATGCTGAACGTCGGCATCCTTGCCGTCGTCGCTGCGTTCTCGTCCGGGAACGCGGCCCTCGCACGGGCCAACAGAATCTCGACCGCCGGCACCCTCGCGAACAAGCAGATGGAGGTCTACCGCGGCCTGAAGTACGCCAACATCCTCTTCACGACCACGGAGTGGAACGCCGCGCTCGCCGATTCCACCTACACCTCGGACACGGTCTACCAGCAGAACATGTTGAACCCGGTGGCGCCGAAGGCGCTCGTCACGGCTGCCGCGTCGTGTCCCGCCAACGTGCCGACGAACGCCTGCGACCCGAGCTACACCGTGACGGGCGCGGATCACCGGTCGTATCGCGTCGACACCTATCTCTACTTCGACACGCCGAGCTTCGGCAATCAGCTGAAGACGATCACGATCGTCGTCCGCAACCCGGACGACCTGACGCGCACCTTCGCGCGCGTCTCCTCCACGTTCGATCCTTCGACCGGCGCGTAACCCGAGCCCGCAGCCTCACGGCGAGGGCAGCGTCACGGTCGTCGACGTCGGGCTCGCGGGCGCCGAGCCGCTGCCGCTGCCGCTGCTGCCGCTGCTACCACTGCTACCACTGCTCGTGGCAACCGCACCCGGAACGTTCGTGCCGGCGGGCTTCAGGATCAGCGTGTAGCGCGTTCCGTCCGCGGTGTTCACGAGAGTCACGGCCTTGTTCTCGGTCAGCGTGACCGCCGGGGAGCCGCTCGTATAGGAGCCGCCGACGATCGAGATCCTCGCCCCATGGGCCGTGAGCGAGATCAGGTGGAAGAGCGGAACGGCGGAAGGATCGGCTGCGGTCGCCTGCGGGAAGTCGCCGTTCGTCGCGACGGTGTACAGGACTCCGTTGACGGAGATCACTGCGCTGCCGGGCCGCGGCGAGGTGGTGGGGCCCGACGTGACGCCGGTCGGCGAGCCGGCGCCCGAACCCGATCCGGAGCCGGAGGAGCTGCTCGGTGCACTTGCCGGGTGCTCGTCACTCAGCTGCTGCGAGAACGGATCCTTGCTCGAGAAGCGGCTGAAGGAAGCAAGCTGGCCGTCCTGCACCGCGGGTGTATCGGACGACGCGAGCGAGCCGGTGGGTGCGCCCGTCGTCGCGCCGCTCGGGTCCTCGGCGCCGCGAAGCGTCGGGGCGGCAAGCGACGGCGTGCCGGTGGGCGTGGCTGTCGTCGTGGTCACGTCGTTGGCGTGCGGGTTCGGCGGCGTCTTCATCATCTTCATGACGCGCGGCACCTGGAAGGCGGCAACGCCGACGAAGACGACTCCGAGCACGATCGCCATGATCTTCTGCTTCCGCTGCTTTGCCTTGAGCGGATCGATGGTCTTCTTGGCCATTACGGGGCTCCTGTCGCAGATGCGCCCGCAGGTGGCGCGGTTTCGGTTGCTGTTGTCGTGGTCGCGGTCGTGTCGGTTGTCGTCGGCGTCACGGGAGTCGTCGGCAGAGCTGCTGCGGCTCCGCTGCCGTAGACGAACGCATCGATCACCAGGGTCGCCTGGATCTGCGGGAACTTCAGCGTGCTCTCGTTGAAGGTCATCGTGTCGACCGCGAAGAGGCGTCCCGTTGCGTCGAGGCGTCCGCCGTGCACGGTGACGAGTGAGCGCAGGCGATAGAGGAAGTCGGCCAAGTTGTAGAAGTTGCCCTGGAAGGTGACGGAGATCGGCAGGACGCTGTAGCTGCCGATCGTCGCGAACTGCTGCGGCGAGATCGAGTCGAAGCGGATGCCGGTGTCACGTGCGAGCTGGCTCAGCTCGAGCATCAGGTCGGGCATGTCGGTTCGGTCCGGCATCGCCTTCGCGAGCCGGTAGACATCAGCGACTTCGATCTTCGGAGCAGTGCGCGCGGCGGCCACCTGCTGGTTGTAGGCGTCGATCTTGCCCTGCACCGACACTGCCTCGGCCTTCAGGCTCTTCACCTTCGCGCCCTGAGGACGGATCAGCATGAACCAGCCGGCGAGGCCGACGATCAGGATCGCGCCGACGATGATGCCGATCAGCGCCTTGGAGTCGAGTGGCTTGCCTTTCTTCACGAGCCCGGCGCTCCTGCGACCTTGATGTCGGCGGCGATCGAGAATTCGATGACGTTCTGGTTCTGGACCCGCGAGAGCGTGGAGCTCACGAGCTGCACGTTGGTCAGGTCGGGAACGAGCTGCAGGCGAGAGAGCAGACGGGCGACGCCGTCATGTGAGTACGTGCGTCCCTGAATCGTGAACTGCGACGGTGCAGCGCCCGTGGTCGACACGTTCGTCAGCGGAGAGATCGGGGACTTCGCGGTCAAGGTCGTGAGCCAGACGTCGTCGGGCAGAACGAGCGAGAACTCCCGGAAGACTCGATCCCAGGCGGTGCGGCTTCCGAGCGCCGTGCTGAGCGCGCTCACCCGCGCGCTCTGCTGGCTCGCGAGAGCCTGCTCGCCCGCGGACGGACCGGCCGGGGGAGGCGGCAGAGCCTGGTAGCGCCGGTTCAGATCGTCCACCTTGCGCTGCTGCGCAGCGACCTTGCCGCTGCCCATCAGAAACATCGCGCCGAGCAATGCCGCCACGAGCACGCCGACGCACGCGCCGACGAGAACCGGGAGGCTTTCCTTCTTGATTTGTCGCTGGCCCCCGTCTCGGGGCAGAAGGTTGACGGCGCGCATGGCGGCTCAGTCCTCGATTCCAAGTCCGATGGCGATCGCGAACGAGCCGAGCTGTGCCGTGTCGCCGACCTTCTTCGAGACTTTCATGCGTGCAAGTGGGTCACCGACGCGAACGCGCACGCCGATCAGCCGCTCGAGCTCGCCGGCGATTCCCGGCAGGTGAGCGGTCCCGCCCGTCAGGACGATCTCGCCGATCCCGAGGGAGCCGGGCTGGTTTTGGTAGTACTGGAGCGAAGAGACGAGCTCGCGCGCGAAGGTCTGAATCGCCCTGCGCATCGCTTCTCGCGCCTTCTTCGCCTGCTCGGGAGTGAGGCTCTCCGGAACCATCTCGTCGGTCAGCGCAAGCGCGCGCTTCACGTCTTCGACCTCTGACGGCGCCGCATCGATCGCACGGGCGATCGCGACGTTCAGCGCCGAGCCGCCCCATTCGAGGACGCGCGTGAACTCGCAGACGTGACCGTTCGAGACCGCGAAGGTCGAGCGTTCGTGTCCGATCGCCACCGCGACGAGCGCAGCGGTCGGATCGGCGCCGACGCCGTCCTGCGGCGCCTGCAGCGCACGAAGCAGCGCAAAGGCTTCGAGGTCGATGCCGGCGAGCACGATGCCCGCCTTCTTGCACGCGTCGACGTAACGGTCGATCAGCTCTCGGTACGCGACGACGAGCAGGATGCGCTGCGTCGGCTGACCGTCGGCGTCGACACCTTCACCGAGCACCTGGTAGTCGAGGACCGCTTCGTCGATCGGGATCGGCAGGGCCTCCTGCGCTCGAAAGCGAATCGCGTTCCCGAGCTGCTTCGGATCCTGGATGCCCGAGATCTCGAACGTGCGGACACCGATGCGGTTGTTGGCGATGCCAAGCCGAACGCCGCGCTTGGGCAAACCGTTCTTGGCAAAAAACTCTTTGAGCGCCGCGGCGAGCTTGTCCGGGTCGCGCAGCTCTCCGCCGACGACGATGCCCGCCTCGAGCGGCTCGCGTGCGACCTGGAGCAGCTCCGCGCTGCCGTTGTTGGAGACACGCGCGGCGGCGAGCTGGGAAGCGCCGATCTTGAGGCCGACGATCTTCTTCGCCGCTTTCGCGCCGCGCTCGGCCCTCATCTTCGGGCCCTTCTGCTTCGGCTCCCTCGTGGGCTTCAGGCCCTTCAGACCCTTGGCCCTCTTCGCCTTCGGCTTCTTCGCCTCGGGCGTGCGCTCCGGCTTGTCGGCCTTGCGCTTGCGCTCTTTCTTCTCCTTCGGCGGCTTGGGTGTCTTGTCTCGCTTGGCCCCGAACGAAAGCTCTTTCTTCCAGAACGGCGCCTTCACTGTCTCCTCGACCTCGGCCGGGAGCGGCGGCAGCTCGGCCGCGGGCACGGGCGGGTGCACGACGGGTGCGGGCAGCGGGACCGCCGAGAGCGGCACGCTGAGCGTGGGTGCTTCGTCGACCGGTGCCGGCGGCAGCACGGGCGGAGCACTCCAGGGCTCGTCGTTCGCGACCGGTTCGAGCTCCGCGGCAACCGGCTCTACAGCGAACGGCTCCTCGACGAACGGCTCTTCAGCGACAGGCTCCTCGACGACAGGCTCCTCGGCAACCGGCTCGGAAACGAGGTGCTCTTCCGCCACGGCGGGCTCAGCGAAAGCGGGCTCAGCGACAACCGGCTCCTCGACAACAGGCTCTTCAACTACGGGCTCAGGCTCTGCCTTGCGGCTGAAGGAGACCTCCTTCGTCCACGCCGGCTCGACGACGTCGTCGGGCTCGTCCGCAACGGTTGAATCTTCTGCGACGAGAGGCATGTCGACGCTCGGCTCGTCGAGAGCAACGACTTCGGCGTCTGCTTCTGCGGGCTCTGCGTCGGGAGCGTCGTCCTCAACCGCCACAGGCTCATCCGCCTCCGGCTTGCGGGAGAACGACACTTCCCTTTTCCATTCGCTCTCTTCAGGCACCGGCAAGTCGGGCTGCTCGGCGACGACAGGATCTGCCGCGACGGCATCGTCGTCTGTCGCGCGACTGAAAGAGACTTCCTTCTTCCAGGTCAGCTGTTCCGCAGGTGCTTCCCCGACGGGCAGCTCGACGGGAGGAAGCTCGACGGCAGCAGGTTCAGGATCGGGCACGGCGACGGGCTTGTCGGCCACTGCCTCGACCTCGACCGGCGCGTCGGCCTTCGGCTTGCGCTTCAGCGACAGCTCCTTCTTCCAGAGCGACGTCGACGCAGCAGCCTCGGGCTCGACCTGATGGTCGTCGGACGGGTCCTTCGGCTTCTTCTTGAAGGACATCTCCTTCTTCCAGATCGATTCGCCCATTACGAGGCTCCAGCGACGCGCAAGCCGCTGCCAAGGGAATCGGCGGGCTGCTGGTGGCCGTTGAGATCGGGAGGCAAGTCGACGGGGAAGCCTGCGCGCTCGAGCAGGCCGATCAACTGCTGCGGCCGGCTCGAACGGGTCAACGCGACCTGGAAGTCCACGACGCGCCGCTGAACGAGATCTGCGAGCGACTGCTCCATCGTCTGCATGCCGCGGCTCGTGTTGGTCTGCATAACCGAATAGACCTGCTCGACCTTGCCCTGGCGAATGAGGTTGCGGACTGCGTCGTCCGGCAGCAGGACCTCGAGCGCGGGCACGCGACCCATGCCGTCGGCGGTCGGAAGCAGAGCCTGGGTGATGACGCCCTGCAGGGAGCTTGCAATCTGGATCCTGATCTGCTCCTGCTGCTCGGCGGGGAAGACGTCGATGATGCGGTCGATCGTCGAAGGCGCGCTCTGCGTGTGCAGCGTTCCGAAGACGAGGTGGCCTGTCTCGGCCGCAGTCAGCGCGGTCGAGATCGTCTCGAGGTCGCGCATCTCGCCGACGAGAATCACGTCGGGGTCCTGGCGCAGCGCGGCGCGAAGCGCTTCGCCGAAGCTCGTCGCATCCGGCCCGATCTCGCGTTGGTTGACGATGCAGCGCTTGTGACGGTGCAGGAACTCGATCGGGTCCTCGATCGTGAGAATGTGCTCCGACCTGTTTCGGTTGATCTCGTCGATCAACGCGGCCAGCGTCGTCGACTTACCGGAGCCGGTCGGCCCGGTGACGAGCACGAGGCCGCGCGGCTTCTCTGCGAGCTGGTGCAGCGTCGCCGGGATGCCGAGCTCCTCGAGCGTCTTCAGCTCTGCAGGAATGAGGCGAAAGGCCGCGCCGATCGACTCCCGCTGGAAGTAGATGTTCACGCGGAAGCGCGCGAGGCCGGGAATCGAATGCGAGAAGTCGAGTTGCCGCTTGAGCTCGAACTGCTTCTGCTGCTCGCTGGAGAGAATGCGGTACAGGATCTGCTGCGTGTCCTCGGGAGTCAGCGGTGCGTACTCCTCCAGGCGCTCGACTTCTCCACGCACGCGAATAGCAGGGGGCGTCCCAACGGTCACGTGGAGGTCTGACGCATCGCGCGCCACCATTTGCTCCAAGAGCTCATCGATTGAATTCACAGGCCGCATAACTCGAATGAGGCATCGGCAGCCCGGGCCGCGGGCTTTACCTCTCGACTACGGGGTTTTCAAAAAGGATTCGTCTCACCCGTTGGAGGGGTCACCCACGGCGAGTGAGCGACCGATGTAGCGAGAGCCACGATGCACGTTTCCCCATGGAAGGAGTTCGTCGAATGACCAGCAAGATCCGGCAGCGGCTGGCCGGTGAGGAAAGCGGTTTCACCCTCATCGAACTTCTCGTTGTCATCATCATCCTGGGCATCCTGCTCGCGATCGCGATCCCCTCGTACCTGAGCTTCAGGGATCGTGCGAACAACTCGGCCGCCAAGGCCAACGTTCGCGCTGCGATCCCGGCAGTCGAGGCCTACAACGCCGATAACCTCGGCACCGGCGCGTCCGCCGGCTATGCAGGCATGACCATTTCGTTGCTGCAGGCCTACGACTCGGCGATCGTCTCGACGAAGCTGCACATCCAGACGGCGACCTCGGTCACCTACTGCGTGGACAGCACCGTCGGCGGCAAGACCTGGAACAAGAACGGCCCAGGCGCCGACATCGTCACCAACGCCTGCACCTAACCCCGGGCGTACTCGATTGACCGAAGGGGCGCGGGCAACCGCGCCCCTTCGCGTTGCCGCCTGCAAAAAGGCAGCGATTCACCCATTCGAGGGTTACCCACGGTGGGTGATCCGGTCGATGTGTGCTGAGCCACTCGTTCGTTCCCATGGAAGGAGTTCGTCGAATGACCAGCAAGATCCGGCAGCGGCTGGCCGGTGAGGAAAGCGGTTTCACCCTCATCGAACTTCTCGTTGTCATCATCATCCTGGGCATCCTGCTCGCGATCGCGATCCCCTCGTACCTGAGCTTCAGGGATCGTGCGAACAACTCGGCCGCCAAGGCCAACGTTCGCGCTGCGATCCCGGCAGTCGAGGCCTACAACGCCGACAACACGGGCACCGGCGCATCTGCCGGCTATGCAGGCATGACCATTTCGCTGCTGCAGGCCTACGACTCGGCGATCGTCTCGACGAAGCTGCACATCCAGACGGCGACCTCGGTCACCTACTGCGTGGACAGCACCGTCGGCGGCAAGACCTGGAACAAGAACGGCCCAGGCGCCGACATCGTCACCGACCCCTGCACGTAATCCAGGGCGAGATCCTGACTGACCGAAGGGCGCGGGCAACCGCGCCCTTCGTCTTTTCAAGTCACCCGTTTGCGCTGCCGATAGAGCATTCGTGACCTTCACGCTCTCACCCCCGGTCCGGTACGCCGCCCTGCTCGGCCTCCTCGCGACGGTCCTCGTCGGCGGCGGCCTGATGTTCATGGGCCACGGCGGAAGCCCGGCCGCAGCGCCGCACGTGATCAAGCACCATCCGTTCGGCCCAGGCGTGAAAACGCATCCGAAGGCCACAGTCAAGAAGCCCGCCGTCAAGGCACCGAAGGCGAAGGTCGCGAAGCCGGTCGCTCCCGCCCCGGTCAAGGCCCCGGAGCAGCCCTCCGTGGTCGTTGCCGCCCTTGCCGCCGGCCTGCCGCCCCAGATCGCGAACGCACTCGGCAAGCACGCGGTCGTCGTGGTCTCGCTCTACAACCCGTACTCGGAGGTGGACGGCATCGCCTTCGCAGAGGCCCGCGCCGGCGCACAGCTGGCAAACGCAGGCTTCGTCCCACTCAACGTCCTCAGCCAGTCCCAGTCCGAGAAGCTAACGGAGTCCCTCGGCCTGCTGCCGGATCCAGGCCTCCTCGTCTACATCCGCCCCGGGGCCCTCGCAGCCAGAATCAGCGGCTTCGCCGACAAGGAAACCGTCGCGCAGGCCGCCCAGAACGCCGCCCACGCCTCGACGTGACCGAGGCAGCGCCTGAGGGTGGCGCGCGCGAGCTCTTCGTCCGGCATGCGCGCCGCGACGGCCGCTCCGTAGCGATTCTCCGCGCCGTGGACTACGGCGACTCCTGCGTTGTCGAAGCCGAGGTCTATCCCACCGGCGGCCGCAGCGCTGAGCCGAGCAGACCCGGCCCGTACACCTTCGCCGACGTTCACCAGGCCACCGCGTTCATGACCGAAGCGATCGAGGCTTTAATGGTCCTCGGCTGCGACGTACATGCCCAGTAACGTCGTACCGTGCGTTGCGCGGGAGTCGGGCAAAGCCCGCCTCCGCGGCGTCAAACCGTTAAGGGATGCAGCCGGTGGTCGACGGCTCGCTCTGGACGAGCTGGCCGTCGACCTCTTCGACGACTATTGAAGAGGCTCCCCAGGAGCAGGGGTCTGCCTGCTTCGCGGGTGGTCCTTGCTCTGCCGGTGCGGCGCTTGCAGCCGCCGTCAGGACGATCAGGAGGCAGAGAGCGAGCAGGATGAGACCCCGTTTCATATGGCTTTAACGCCATATGGCTTGAAACAGATACGGGCCCCGCTTCTCCTCATCCCACCCAAAAGACGCTGGCAGCGCACGGGATCTTCCCCCTGCAAGCAGCGCTAGCGCCGGAGCTCGCCGCTAGATCGAGACGCGCGCGAGCTCTTCGATCGACGTGAGGCCGGCGGCGACCTTGGCCAGGCCGTCGTCCCAGAGGGTGCGCATGCCTTCGCCGATCGCAGCGCGCTCGATGTCTTCACGGCTCGCCTTGGTGACGGCCAGGCTCTCGAGCTGCTCGCTCATCGTCAGCAGCTGGTAGACGCCGATTCGGCCCTTGTAGCCGGTCTGGTTACAGCGCGGGCAGCCCTTCTTGCGGTAGAAGACCATGCCGTCGCTGGCAGCCGCGACATCACGCGAGACGCGCGCCTTCATCAGCTCGTCCACCGACGGCTGGTACATCTCGCAGCAGTGCGTGCAGAGCTTGCGGGCAAGACGCTGGGCGAGCACGGCCGAGACCGCGGCGCCGATCAGGAAAGGCTCCACTCCCATTTCGCCGAGACGCGTCAGCGCCTGGGGAGCGTCGTTCGTATGCAGGGTCGAGAGCACAAGGTGGCCTGTGAGAGCAGCCTCGATCGAAATCTTTGCGGTCTCGCCGTCTCTGATCTCACCGACCATCACCACGTCTGGGTCGGATCGCAGGATCGAGCGAAGCGCCGTCGCGAACGTCAGGCCCGCCTTCTGGTTGATCTGCACCTGGTTGACGCCGCCGAGCCGGTACTCGACCGGATCCTCGACCGTGATGATGTTGATCTCCGGCCGGTTGATCTCGGTCAGGGCCGCGTACAGAGTCGTCGACTTACCGGAGCCCGTAGGCCCGGTGACGAGCAGTGCGCCGGTGGGCTTGCGGATCAGTACCTCGAGCGCTGCGCGCATTTCGTCGGACATGCCGAGCTCCTGGAGCGTCGGCGCTTTCTTCGACTTGTCGAGCAGACGCATGACGACGGACTCGCCTTCGACGGTCGGCAGGGTCGCAACACGAACGTCGAGCGTTCGGCCGGCTGCGGCAGCGTTCAGCGAGATGCGGCCGTCCTGCGGTTTACGTCGCTCGGCGATGTCGAGCTTCGCAAGCACCTTCATACGGGTCAGGACGCCGGGCATCATCCGCTTCGGAATGCGCTGCACCTCGTGCAGCACGCCGTCCACCCTGAAGCGCACGAGCAGGCAATCCTCCTGCGGCTCGAAGTGAACGTCGGAGGCGCCGTCCTCGGCGGCCTGGAAGATCACGGAGTTGACGAGGCGAACGAGCGGCGCATCCGAGATGCCGTCCTCGATCTCGAGGTCGTCGGTCTCGTCTTCTTCTTCGGCGAGCTCCTCCTCGATCGCGGCCCTGGCGCCGAACGCCTCGGAAGCACGGGTGAGGCGGCGGATCTCGACGAGGATGTCGTCGCGGGCGGCAACCCCGATCTCGAGCGGATAGCGGGTCGCGAGCCGCAGCTCGTCGATTCCCTGGATGTTTCCCGGATCCGCGACGGCGATCCGCAACGTTCCGTCGTCGAGCGCGTACGGTATCGCCACCAGACGCTCGAGCACGTGGAGCGGAATCGCGGTTCCCGCCTCGTCGCTGACGCCGACGAGAGGCAGGTCCACGAGCGGCATCTGATACCTCGCTGCGAGCGTGCGGGCCAGGCCCTCGCTCGAGGCGACGTTCTGCTCCACGAGGGCATGTGCGAACGAGCCCATGCCCGCGGCGCTTCGGACCATCGCCAGCTTGTCCGCCGGGACGAGGCCGGTGGCGGCGATGAGATCTGCGACGAGCTCAGCAAGCGCGTTGATCGGCGGCGGCGGGCCGCCGAGCCCTGCGCCACCGGGCGGCGTGGCAGCCCCGGACTCGGAGCCTGGGGTGCGAAGTTTCGGTGGCCGATCTATGTCCATGTATCCCTCGTTCGAGGTATCGGCAGGAGCCGCGTCCGGCTTGATCCCGGGGCGCTCAACCTCACCCCTCCAGAGGCCGATATCGCCCTAGATGAGGGACTTGCTGCGTTCGCCGCTCGCCCGCGTGTGGGTACCCGTGCTCGGCCTCGCTGCCGGCCGGGCGTACCTCGATCGAGGGACGGATCCCGGCGACCTCATTTACTTCGTCCACCGCGGCGAACAGCTCCTCTCGGCCAACTGGGCGAACACCTTTTCCGACCCGATGCTGCAGTCCGGACCGCTCCAGCTCGTCGTCTTCGGCGCGGTTCGCAACCTCACCGCGCTCGCGTTCGTCATCGAGCTCGCGGTTGCCGCCCTGCTCCTCTACGTCCTCGGCAGGGTTCATGTCGGTGATCGCGTGCGGCTCATCGTCGGAGTGCTCGCCGTGGCCGCAGGGCTGACCCAGGGGGCCTTCATCGACGGTCACCCGGCAGAGGCGCTCGTGCCACTCCTTTGGGTGCTCGCCGGCCTCTGGGCCCGTGACGACCGCGTTCTCGCCGCTGGTGCGTTGATCGGCCTGTCGGCCGGCTTCGAGCTCTGGGGAGTCCTCGGGGTGCCGCTGCTGCTGCTCGCGCCGCGGCTGAAGCGCGCGTTCCTCGGCGGGGTGGTGGAGGGCGTCGTCGTCGTGGCGATGCTCGCACCGTTTATGCTCGCGGGCAGCTTCGGGATGTTCCAGCACGAGTGGCGGGTCGCCACCGGAACGATCCTCGGTTTCGTCGTCACTCCGGGCACGCACTTCGGCTGGCCTTTGCGGCTGCTGCAGGCTTCGCTGGCCCTCGGGGCAGGCGCCGCGATTGCGGTTGTCCTACGTCGCAGCGTGCACGCGCTCTGGCTCGCGCCCCTCGCCGTCGTGATCGTGCGGCTCGTGCTCGACCCGTTGTCCTTCGGCTGGTACTTCCTGGAGGTGGTCTCGCTCGTTCTCGTCGGAGCCGGACTGTTGCTCACGGAGCTGCCGGCGCGATTTCCGCAAGCTCGTCTCGAGTCAGTCGTGGGTCGGCAGCACCGGGAACCTTCGCCGCCTCCCGTGCGCTCCTGATCGCGGCCCTCGAGACATGTCCCAGGGACTGTCCCTGGGACGTGTCGGTTTAGTGCAGGGTGGCGAAGTAGGCGTGCAGGATGTCGTGCCCCCAGAAGAGCGCGACGACCGAGCCGATCGCCAGGAACGGGCCGAAGGGGATGCCCATCTTCCGGGCTTTCGCGCCGTGGCGGGCAAACAGATAGAGGCTCGGAATCATCGCGGCGAGCATGCCGGCCATCAGCGCGACGGGGACGGTCCTGCCGAGAGCCGCACCCATCAGCAACGCGAGCTTCACGTCTCCCATGCCCATGCCGGCCGGGTAAGCGAGCGCTGCTGCGAAGAGAAAGCCTGAGGCGCCGAGCGCGCCGAGCGCCCACTCCGGGCTCAGGTCACGCGCGGTGTTCGCGACGAGCACGAGCACCGTCGCAGGCAGGACGATCCGGTTCGGGATGATGCGGTGCTCCAGGTCGATCGCGGATACCGCGACGAGGACTGCGCAGAAGAAGGCTGCAACGGCCGCCTCGGCGCTCAGCCCGAAGGCGAGCACGCAGCCGGCGAGCAGCAACGCAGTGACGAGCTCGACCGCCGGGTAGACGAACGGGATCCGCGCGTGGCAATGACGGCAACGGCCGCGCAGCAGCGCGTAGGACAGGAGCGGCACGTTGTCGTACGGGCGCAGCTCGTGGGCGCAGGACATGCACGCCGAGGGCGGCCGGACGATCGAGCGCCGCAGCGGCACCCGCGCCGCGACGACGTTCAGGAAGCTGCCGAGGGCAAGGGCGGGCGCAAAGATGACGGCGGCGAGTGCGAAGTCCACGGGTCTCGTATCGGCAGCCGGTGTCCCTAGGTTGAGGGATGTCCGCCGCCACGAAGGCGGGCTTCACCCACTCGCCGACAAGGCAGACCGTCAGGAGACCGACGCTGAACGACCTCGACCGCCGAGCGGCCCAAGATATGGCGCTTTAGCCGCCGCCGTAAGAGGGTGCGTCTGGGATGCCTGCGGTGTTGGGGTTTCCTGGTGCTCCAAGCGGCAGGTCCGTGATCGCTGGGATCGGCCGCAGCGTCACGCTGTTTCCGATCGTGACCGAGTTCGTCAGCATCGGGCCGTCGACTTCGGAGGAGTTCCCGGTGGAGACATCACCCACTGCGTAGATCCCGCCCTGGAACTGCGAGCTCTGGCTGAAGCTCACCGAGCCGGCGCCTGACTTGTGCGTGACGATCATCAGCATCGACGTATTCGGTGTCCAGAGACTGAAACTGCAGTTGCCGCCGCTCTTGGCCGAAGCATCGGTGCGGGTATTCCAGCCGCACATCTGAGCGCTGTTCGACATCGTAAAGCCGCCGGAGGCGTAGAGAACTGCCTGGCCGCCGATGCCGTCGTTGCCCGTAAGGTCGCCGGTTGGATGGTTGCCGGCACTATTGACGCCGCGATAGACCCCGGCCTGCGACATGGTCAGGCTGCCGTCGAAATAGATCGTGCCGCGGATGGTAAGGATCTTGGCGCTGTTGTCCCAGTCGAGCTCGGCGAGCACATGGCCCTGCGCGTCGTTCACGCTGCACGTGTAGCTCGAACTGGGCGTCAGGTCGAATGTCGCCGCACTACCATTTCCGCCGGTGCCGTTCAAGGCCGTCGTGTCGTTGTCGAAAGTGGTGTTCGGCAGCCGGTTGCCGGCGTTTGGACCTGGGTTGTCACACCGATCTCCAGGACGGATGTATGTGCTTCCGTAATAGTTGGTGAAGTCCGTGTCCGTCAGGACCGGCGTAGTGATGGCCGGGGCGGTCGTTGTGTACCCGCCGCTCTGGACGTAGAAGTAATCCCCGGGCAAGGAGCAAGGGTGGCTTGCCCCGGTGAGAGACGAAGCACAACCGTCCGCCGATTTTCGCAGTCGTCACGGCGCCGTTGGCCGGCGAGCTGATGGCGGTGTTTCCGATGCCCTTGCTTGCGCCGTTCAGCCAGACGATTCTGCCGCGCATTTCGAGGTTTACGTCCTGAGGTACACCGTCGGCGATCTCGTCTCCGCCACGAAGACGCATTCTGGAAACAGAGATTGCCCTCGATGTAGAGCGAAATGTTAACGTTCGATGGTTCTGATCGTTGCAGATTGCAAACCCCAGGTGTCGTGTCACGGAGGAAAACGTAGTTCCAGGCCGTTACGTAGTTGTCCTGAGACGGCGCAGGAGAACATGAACCGTAGCCGTCAGCGTCCGGCGTCGTGGCTGCGCCGCCGAATGCGTTTCGCACCGACCCTGTCGACGTGATCGTCCAGTTCGAGGTGTTCGAGTCGAACCACCCCCACATCGTCGTCGTGCCGCCATCGTAAGTTCCACGAGTAGGGCGAGCACGTGTTCCCGAGCAAGAGCTGCCCCGGCTGGGATTCGCGGGTGGACTCGCACAGTCCCCCAGTGCGTACGACCCTTGCGGATGCAGAAGATGCGGATCGTACGAGTTGCTCTTGGCCAGGATGGAAGCGGCGTTGTTGATGCCGGCCTCCGCGAGGCTGTAGGCGGAAACCCTCCCTTTCGAGCGGTCCGAGCTGCGTGAGTTCGACGTCGCGGACTCGATCACCGTTACTACCGTCATGCTGAGGACGAAAGTGACTGCGAGCGCGAGGACGAGCGCGAAACCGCGCTCCTCTCCAAGCAGCCGACTCAGGCGTCGCATCACTAAATCCTCGTGCTGTTCCTCAAATAAATGGTGTCGCCGAGGTCGTAGCTGTCGACGGTGGCGCTGCTCTTGACGCTGACCGTAAAGTCGACCTGCAGCGACGCGAGACAACCGCAGCCCGAGACGTGGGCAAAGGCGGGAAACGCGTTGGCGTTCGTCAGGTAGTCCGCGATCTTCGTGCCGGCGGCGCTGCAGCTCGTGCCCGGTTGGCGGTAAAGGGCGTACCTGCTGGTGTAACCGGCCACTGCTGCGGTGCACCAGCTGACGTCCCCGCCGCCGCAGCCGGTGATCTTCAGCGTGACGGAGTTGGTCGCATAAGGAGTGACGTCGCTCGCGCAATGGATGTCGCGGCGGATCTTGTCGAGGGCGAGCCTGGTCGAGAGCTGCGCCTGAAAGCGGCGGTCCTGCTCTGCCTGGGCCCTGGAGCCCGCGACGAAGACGGTCGTGATCCCGGCGAAGACGATGCTCATGATCACCATCACGACGAGCATCTCGACCAGGCTGTAACCAGACTCTCCCCTGTTGCGCAGACGACTGCGCACCCGCTCGATCACTTCATCCTCACTTCGACCTCCGCGAGCGCACTGCGAGCGACGAGCTCGCTCTTGCGACCGATGCCCCACCGCTTCTGGGCGACGCGGTCGACGGCGATCAGCTCACGGAGAGCCTGGGCGCCGTGCCACCAGCCGAACGACGCGCCGGTGACGATCCAGCTGTGCTGGTACAGGAAGTGACGCACGTTCGCGGGGTTCTTCCGATGCGAGGCGAGCCACGTCGACAGCAGCTTCGCGCGCTGCTGCAGCGGCATCTCCTTCAGCGGCTCCTTCGGCGCTTTGGCGACGACGAATGCGGGTGGCCGCGGCGTGGTGGCCGCGGGCTTGGCGGGTGTCGTTGCTGCTGCAGCCGGCGCCTTCTGCTCGGCGCCCTTCGGCGCGGCCGGAACCGCGGCCGAGGGAGCCGGAGTGTCGGGGGTCACGGTCGCCAGCCGGATCGGCTGCACCGGCGTGCCGACGTACGGCGACACGTCCTCGGGCTCACCCTTCTCGGGATACGCCGTGTGGGCGAGCTTCACGATGATCGTGGGCGCGCCGGTGTCACGGACGCGCGTGCCGGCGGGGGGCGACTGGGTCGCGACCTTGTTCGCCGCGTAGCCGTGCACCGAGCCGACGACCTGCCAGGCAAAGCCAAGATCCTCGAGCGAGCCTTTCGCGAAGACGAATGCCTGACCCGAGAGGTCAGGAACAACCAGCGTCGCCGCTTCGACAGGAGCGGGCGCGCCGGTCGGGACCGCGGTCAGCCGCTTCGCTGCGCCGACCGCGAGGGTGGCGCTTGCGAGCAGCAGGACCACGCCCAGGATTGCAAGGCGCGGCAAGCGAGTGGCTATCCGCAGAGCCATAGTTCCCGCATCGACAGGAAACGGGTTGAACTCAAGCCCCACCGCGAGTGAAGCCGACCATGACATCCCTCGATTCAGGGACAGATTCAGGGACGACCGAGAACACGCGCGGCGCAGCCGGCGTCGCATCCGGCAGCTCGAGCATGGTGGGGGCGTCCTGCCACTGGAACGCGGTGCCGGCGAAGCTCTGGAACCAGGCCTGGTCCTGCGGGTACTCGGTCGGCGGCTGCAGCTGCAGATGGAGATGCGGGCCGGTCGCATGGCCGGTCGAGCCGACGAGGCCGACCTGCGTTCCCGCTGCCAGGGAGACACCGTCGACGACCCCAGGCTCCAGGAAGGCGAGGTGGCAGTACGTCCAGACGAGACCGTCCTTGGTGCGGATCGTCATGCCGATGCCGCAGCGCGGATCGGCGGTGTGCCAGGCGTTGAGGACATCAGAGTCGGCGATTGCGTAGACGGGCGAGCCCGCGGGCGCGGCGATATCCGCCGCCGGGTAGTCGTGGTGGGTGTGCGCCACCGACACGAGCTGTGGCCCGCCGCCGACGGGGAAGACGTAGCCGTTCTGGTACGCGGCGGCGCTCATCAGCGTTCCGACGCCCGGGGCGAATGACGGCGCTTGCACGTTCTGAGTGGCGTTCGCGAGCGCATCCTGCGCCTGCTGGAGATTCGCACTGGCTTCAGCGGTCGTCTCGCGTGCAGCGTTCAGGTTGACGTCGTAGAGCGCAGCCTCGCGCTCGGCAGCGAGTCGATCCGAGAGGAGCGCCGTTGCCTCGACGTGGGAATGAAGACGCTGGGAGACCCGCCCGATGAAACCCTCACGCTCTCGTGCTGCTTGCAGCCGCGCGTTCGCGTCCACCACGGCGCGGCGCGCGTCGTCGACTTTCGTCTGGAGCTGCTGCAGGTCGACGGTCTGTGTGATCCCGCCGCCGCCGTAGACACGCGCCAGGTCGAGCACCTCACGGACGTACCAGTCGGCGTGGTTGTAGGAGAACACGCTGCGTGCGATGTCGGTCTGGCCGCCCGCGGCTGCGAGATACCGCGCAGCCGAGAAGATCGCATCGGTGGCATTCCACGGATCGGCGACCCCGTCGCCGTCCGCGTCCACTCCCCAGCGGAGCCACGTCGAAGGCATGAACTGCATCCACCCCACTGCGCCGGCCGAGCTGGGCCCCATGTTCTGGCCGAAGTTCGACTCGATCTTGTTGATCGCGGCGAGCACCTGCCAGGGGATGCCGTAGGCCGCGCTTGCCCGCTGCCAGAGGAGATGCAGCGCCGGGAGAGCGAGTACCTGCGGGGACGCGGGCGGAGAGGTGAAGGAGACCGGCACCGCGATCGAGCCGGGAAGGTTCGGGGACGCCGCGCTCGGGAGACCTGAGACGCGAGCCGAGCCGGCGCCGGACGAGACCGAGAAGCCGAGCACGGGTGGCGCGGCCGCGCGGGCCGTGCCTGCCAGCACCGCGAGGCCGATCGCCGCAAGCACGAGGAAGCGCATCAGTCTCCGGCTTGGGCGAGACGCAACGCCGGCAGTTCGTTCTCGGGCTCCCGCGGCGGTCGCTGCGGTGCCGGCTGTACTTGTTCCTCTTTGGCGTGCTCGGCCTTGAGATCAGCGCTCTGCTGCTTCAGCGCGCGCTCGAGTGAGACGAGGAAGTCATGCCGGTTCGTGGCCGCGTTGGCCGCGGTCTCCTGGTCGACGTTGCCCGAGAGGACGTGCTCGATCAGCGCCGTGTTGAACGACTGCATGTCAAAGAACGCGCCTTCCTCGATCGCATCCGTGATCGACTCGGGCTCGTTGTCGCGGATCAGGTCGGCGATGCGTGCGTTCGTGACCATCACCTCGACCGCTGCAGCACGACCGCCGTCGATCCGCGGCAGGAGCCGCTGGCTGACGACGCCCCGCAGGACGCCGGCCATGATCGAGCGAATCATCTGCTGCTTTCCTTCCGGGAAGAACTCGACCATGCGGGCGATCGTCTCGGCGGCATCCACGGTGTGGAGCGTCGAGAGCACGAGATGGCCGGACTCCGCAGCCTGCAGCGCAGTCTGCGCGGTCTCGGCGTCGCGCAGCTCGCCGATCAGAATCACGTCCGGGTCCTGGCGCAGCGCGCGCCGGAGCGCCTGCATGAAGTCAGTGGTGTCGAGACCGATCTCGCGCTGGTTGACGATGCACGAGTGGTCGCTGTGCAGAATCTCGATCGGGTCCTCGATCGTGACGATGTGCTGCTTTCGCGACCGGTTGATGTGATCGATGATCGCGGCCAGGGTTGTCGTCTTTCCCGAGCCGGTCGCGCCGGTGACGAGCACCAGCCCTCGGTGCTCTTCGGCCAGGCGGCGAACGCCGGCCGGCAGTCCGAGCATCTCGAAGTTCGGCACGTTCTTCGGGATCACGCGAAAGGCGAATGATGTGTGCCCGCGCTGCTTGAAAGCGTTGACCCGGAACCGCGGCAGATCCCCGTCCTGGTAGGCGACGTCGAGGTCACCGGTCTGCCTGAAGGCATCGAGCCGGTCGGGCGTCCGTTTGCCCACGAGCTCCAGCACGGCCTCCATGTCGCGGTCGGTGAGGATGGCCGAGCCTTCGAGCGGGTCGAGGGCGCCGTCGCGGCGAAGGATCGGCGGCAGGCCGACCTTCAGATGCAGATCGCTGGCGCCGTGCTCGACGGCGCTTCTGAGCAGGGAATTGAGTTCCATAGCGGCCTTTCCCTGCATCGGCAGGCCTTTGCGGAGTCTTTAGGCAGGCGCGGTGCGGGGATTCCGCGCGAGACGCGCCAGCGCCTCGATGATCCTGATGGCCTTCCGGCCGGCTCCTCGAGCCTGCCCTGGATAGGCGAACTCGCCGAGCACGAGCTTCTCGAGGACGGGCCACGTCACCGGCAGCCGCATGACCCCGAAGACCGCCGTGGGGAAGCGATCGAGCGCGAGCTTCGCGCCCCAGCCTGCGGAGGCGAGCGGATCGAGCTCGCGTCTCACCGCCAGCTCGTACGGCTCGAGGCTCTCGGCGGTTCCGTGGAGCAAGGCGAGCGTGTGCTCTGCCGCGAGCCGCGCGGTGACGAGCGCCTCGAAGATCCCGTCCCCCGAAACCGGGTCGAGTGCGCCTGCCGCGTCGCCGGCGACGAGCGCGCGGCCGCGCGCGAGGACGATCCCCGGCCGGCGCATCGGCAGGTGATGGCCCCGCAAGCCGGACAGCTGCTCGAGCTCGATCCCGTACTGCCGGCAGAGATCGCGGAGATGGTCACGCAGTCGCGGGCCTTCGTGCGCCCAGCCGCCGACGCCGACGTTCACGTGATCCCCTTTCGGAAAGATCCAGCCGTAGCCGCCCGGGATCGTGCCGAGCTCGAGCACGAGCATCCCGTGCCACCTGCCGGCCGGCAGCTCCTCGTAGGGAAGGTTGCCCTCGAGCGCGACGCCGTTGACGATCGCGCCGCCGAGCCCGAGCGAGCGAGCCGTGATCCCGTTGGCACCGTCGGCGCCGATGACCGCGTCTACCTCAACCGGCTTGCCGTTCACCCGCAACTCGGTGTCGGAGACGACCGCGACGCGCGCGCCGTCGCGGAACTCCACACCCGCGTCGACAGCCTGTTCCACGAGGAAGGAGTCAAGCCGACGCCGCTGGGTCATCAGGCAGAGGACACGCGAGGACTCGCGATCGAAAGACCAGCCGTAGCGAAGACGGCAGCGAACGCGCGTGATCCGGTCCTCGACGACGGGCTCGATCGAGAACGGCAGCTGGCGAACAGCCCGCGTCGTCAGCCCGCCGCCGCACGGCTTGTCGCGGGGGAACGTCGCTTTGTCTACTAGTAAGACGCGCGCGCGAGCACGCGCGAGACGGTAGGCAGCCGTCGAGCCTGCAGGACCCGCGCCGATCACCGCGACGTCGAACCTCTCCATGAAGCAAAGCTACACCCGCCCGGGCAGAAGCCATCCGGGTTACGAATGGTGCCGAGAACCGGTGAAGGAACACTTCGCCGCCGCGGCGGGCTTTGCCCGGCGCGGCCTGAAACGCTCACCGGCAGGAGGCGCCAGAAAGTCATCATGGCCGCGAAGCGGCCGGACTTTTCTGACGTTCCCGAAGCTACAATGCGTTTCCGCTCAAGGGGGTGTGCCCGAGCGGCCAAAGGGAACGGGCTGTAAACCCGTCGGCTCAGCCTACGGAGGTTCGAATCCTCCCGCCCCCACTTGCCTCCCTCTTACCGCTGCGTTCGCGTTGTGGTGTCGGACACCGAGAATCCCGTCCGTCATCATGAATCGCGCATGAACAAGCCGCGCATCTTCCTCGGATCGTCGGGCGAGCAGACCAAGCTGCTCCAGGCGATCACGCGCGGGCTCGAGGACGTCGCCGATGTCGAGCCCTGGACGACCACCTTCAACCCGGGGCGGTCCACCCTCGACCGGCTCGTCGAGCTCACCCAAGAGGTCGACTTCGCGGCGTTCGTGTTCGCCCAGGACGACTGGACCTCGACGGATGCGTCCCCGTCCGGTCAAGCGTCACCGCGCGACAACGTCGTGTTCGAGGCAGGGCTGTTCGGCGGCGCGCTCGGCATCCGGCGCACGTTCATCCTCCACGCGAACGATTCGAAGCTGCCGAGCGACCTGCTCGGACTGACCTCCGTCCGCTACGACCCGGCCACCAGCCCAGCAGAGGTTCGCGCGATTAATCAGAAGCTGCGAAAGGCGATCGAGACCGAGGGTCGCCGCGGAGCGGTCGAGGGTTTGTGGTGGCAACTCTCGCTTACCATGCGAAGCGAGGAAGAACCGTCGGCGGTGAGCCTCCTGCGCATCTCGCGGGACCGCGACGGTGACCTGACCGTGAACGGCCGCGCCTGGCAGGAGGACGGCACCCTGTCGGCCCGGTACTGGAGCGAGGCTGCGAAGGAGCGCAAGGATCCGGCCGGCATCTTCTATTTCTGGAAGGGCGAGCGCCCTCGGCACGCGAATGCACCGCAGCTCGAGGGCACCGGCGAGATAACGGTGGAGACCGCCGACCGCGCCACCGGTTACTGGACGACACGGTCGGATCGCGACGCTGGGCTGAATGCCCGAACCGCCGGGGTCTACCTCCGAGCCGATCCGTCAGACCTCCAGGTGCTGGACGGCGGAAGCGAGGATGGGCGCGCCCAGCTGATCGCGCAGCGACTGCGGGAGTGGAAGTCGGCCGCAAACGCCTTCTGAGTTATTTCGATTCGGCTTCGTTCATGAAGCTCGTGATCGCTTTTAGGTACTCCTCGGTTTGCTCCATCACCGGGGTGTGGGAGCTTTCTTCCAGCACGACCTCTCTTGCGCCTTTGATGCCGTTCACTAGATCGGCGGCGATTGGGTCCGTGCACATGTCGTAGCGGCCTCGGATCACCAGGGTTGGGATGTCGATCTCCTTCAGCCGGTCTCGCACGTCCCAGCCTTTGATCGCGCCGGTCACCGTCCACTCGTTCGGGCCCTGCATCGCGCGGTACACGTCCGTCGCCTTCTCGGCCATCATGCGTTCCAATTCGGCGCGGGGTTTCGGCCCTCGGTAGAGATGGCGGTCGAGGTAGACGTCCATCGCCTCCTCGTACTCGGGGTCGTCGTAGGTGCCCGCCTTGTCGTGGCGATCGAGCACCGCGACGACGTCGGCCGGCAGCGCGGCCCGCAGCTTGAGCTGCTCCTCGGCCCACAGGTCCACCCTCGCGAGCGTGGAGCTGAGGATCAGGCCCACGATTCCACGCCCGCCGGAGAGCACGTGCTCGAGCGCGAGCATCCCGCCCCAGGACGTCCCGAGCAGGTGGATCCGGTCGAGCCCCAGCTGCGAGCGAACCGCGTCGACCTCTTCCCGGAAGACGGCGACCGACCATTCGATGTCGGTCGGACGGTCGGATGCTCCACAGCCGATCTGGTCGTAGAGGACGACCGGCCGCTCGGAGCCGAGCTGCTCGAGCGGCGTGAAGTAGTGGTGCGTCGACCCAGGCCCGCCGTGCAGGGCGAGCAGCGGCACCACCTCGGATTCGAGGTCCCCGGCGACGCGGTACCAGGTGCGGTGGCCGCGGAAGTTGACGAAGCCTTCAGCCGTCATGTGGGGAACAGTCAATCGAAATGGAGGCTCTCATGAAGCTGTATGCGATCTTGCGACGAGACGGCTGGCGTTCGCCGGAAGACCTCGGGGCGGCCGCGGAACGCTCGCGGCAGGTTGCCGACGAGGAGATGTCCGACGACATCCGCTGGATCCGGAGCTACGTGCTCGAGGAAGGCGCCGGCTCGATCGGAACGGTGTGTATCTACGAGGCGAGCAGCCCCGAAGCGATCCGCGAACACGCGGAGCGGGCGGGCCTGCCGGTGAACGAGATCATTCCGGTCGCGGACACGGTCGTCGTCCGCAACGACCCCCAGCCGGCCAACGCCTGAAACGCCAACACCGAGCGGCTAACCTAGGGCCGCTGCCCTCTTAGCTCAGTTGGTAGAGCACCTCCATGGTAAGGAGGGGGTCTCCGGTTCGAGTCCGGAAGAGGGCTCTGCAAAAGCCCCGCACGGCGGGGCTTTTTGTTCGGGTCGACTCCTGCGATGCGGTCGACCATCGCGGCGGCTGCCGCCAGACCCGCCGTGATCCGGTCGTCGCCGGGCTGGCCCAGCACGACCCCGGTGATCGTCATCCGCTTGCCGTCGATCCAGCGAATGGCGCGGAAGGCGAAGCAGCCGCCGGCCGCCTCGTCCGAGCCGGTCTTGACGCCGACAAACCCGTCCTGCCCGAGCAAAGTGTTGGTGTTGTGCACGGTGCCCATGACCGGCAGCGTCGCGCTCGGTGTGGCAACGATGCTCGCGAACACCGGCAGGCGCATCGCCCGATCGACGATGCGCACCTGGTCGGCTGCAGTCGACACGGTTGCGTCGTCGTAGCCGCTCGGGTCGGTGTAGCGGGTGTGGTTCATGCCCAGCGACCGCGCGGTGTCGTTCATCTGTGCAACGAAACGGTTCACCGAGCCGGCGTCCCAGCGCGCCAGAACCGCGGCGATGTTGTTCGCCGACGGCAGGAGCAGCGCCTGCAGCGCCTGCCGTTCTGTCAATTGCTCTCCGGCCGCGATCGCCACGACCGACTCCCGCTGTCGGAGCCGGCGGTCGGTGTCGGCGACATCGGCGTCCGTCAGCGTGATTGTCGGCCCGTCCTCGCCGAGCTGTAGCGGGTGGTCACGGAGCACGAGATAGGCGGTCATCACCTTGGCGACGCTCGCGATTGCAGCCGCATGCTGGTTCGGGCCAACCTGGATTGGCGACTGTCCTGTTCGGACGAACGCTGCTTGGCCGTCTGCCGGCCACACGGTGCGTGGCACGTTGTCGAGCTCACCGCGAAGGACGTCGCTGGGTGACGGGGCCGTCGAGGACACGGCCGCCACCAGCTGGTAGCCGAGGACTGCGGCGATCGCCGCGACGACGAGCAGCGCGCCGACGCGGCCCCTGCGAATCCGAATCCGGCGGGTCGCTGTTCGTGCTGGTTGGCTGTAGCTCACGCCTCCATTCAAGGAAGCGTGGTGTTGCCGGCACGTATGTGGTTCTCGATATGCCGGCGATACGTGCCAGCTCGTAGCATCGGAGGATGCGGGTGTTGATCGTCGAGGACGAGCCCTATATGGCAGAAGCCATCCGCGATGGCCTACGCCTGGAAGCGATCGCGGCAGACATCGCAGGTGACGGCGAGACTGCTCTGGAGTTGCTGAGCGTCAACGCCTACGACATCGCCGTCCTCGACCGAGACATTCCCGGACCCAACGGCGACGAGATTGCCAAACGCATCGTCGCCTCCGGCAGCGGCATGCCGATCCTCATGCTCACCGCAGCCGACCGTCTCGACGACAAGGCCACCGGATTCGGGCTCGGCGCGGACGACTATCTCACGAAGCCCTTCGATCTCCAGGAGCTCGTGCTCCGTCTCAGAGCACTCGACCGCAGGCGTGAACACAGCAGACCACCCGTGAGCGAGATCGCAGGACTGCGGCTGGATCCGTTCCGCCGAGAGGTCCACCGCGACGGTCGTTACGTGGCGCTGACCAGGAAGCAGTTCGCAGTGCTCGAGGTTCTCGTCGCCGCCGAGGGCGGTGTCGTCAGCGCCGAAGAGCTCCTCGCGCGAGCATGGGACGAGAACGCAGACCCGTTCACCAACGCGGTGCGCATTACGGTGTCGGGATTGCGCAAACGACTCGGCGAACCGTGGCTCATCGCGACCGTGCCCGGCGTCGGCTACCGCGTCGATAACGGAGCGAATGGTGGATAGAGCGCCCGGCCTAAGCGTTCGCCTCAAACTTACGCTCAGCTACGCCGCGTTCCTCATGCTCGCCGGCGTCGTGCTCCTCACCGCCGGGTACTTCTCGCTTTCCCGTGGCGTGCACCCAGGGGTGATCTTCATCGTGCAAAGCCACGGCGACCTCCTCCGCTATTTCGCCCCGATCGCAGCCAGCGTGATGACGTTCCTGCTGTTGTTCGGCCTGCTGGGAGGGTGGCTGCTCGCGGGACGCATGCTTGCCCCCCTGACGCGCATCACAGACGCCACGCGCGTAGCCGCGAAGGGATCTCTCTCCCACAGAATCCAGCTCGAGGGCCGCAGAGACGAGTTCCGCGAACTCGCGGACGCGTTCGACACCATGCTCGGGCGGCTCGAAGCACACCTCGCCGAGCAGCAACGATTCGCGGCCAACGCCTCCCATGAGCTACGCACACCGCTGGCGATCACCCAAACATTGCTCGACGTCGCGCGCAAAGATCGGCACCGCGATAACGGCGAGCTCGTCGACCGTCTCCACGCCGTCAATAGCCGGGCGATCGACCTCACCGAAGCATTGCTCCTGCTCAGCCGCGCCGACCAGCGGTCCTTTGCCCGAGAAGACGTTGACCTCTCCCTCGTAGCGGAGGAAGCGACTGAGACGCTTCTCCCGCTTGCGGAAAAGCGCGGCCTCACGATCGAGACCTCCGGCGAACCGGCTGCCGCGATCGGCTCACACGCGCTGCTGCTTCAGTTGAGCACGAACCTCGTACACAACGCGATCGTCCACAACCTGCCCGAGGAGGGGATCGTGTGGGTGACGACCAGCGTTCAGCCGAAGAGTGTGGTTCTCACCGTCGAGAACACCGGCGAGAAGCTCACCCCACAGTTGGCCGCCACGCTTGCCGAACCTTTTCTTCGCGGCACTAAACGCATACGCACCGACCACTCAGGTGACGGCCTCGGCCTGGCAATCGTGAAAAGCATCACGCAAGCACACGACGGGACCCTCACCCTCACCCCCCGCGCCGCCGGCGGGCTCCGCGTCACGGTGCAACTCCCTGCCGCGCCACCGCGCAACGGCAGGTGAGAGTCCGGCGGCGTGTTACTGACCGCTCGGCAAGGTCGGATGGTCTGTGGGATAGACGCCGACCGCGAAGCCGTACACGGTCTCGCCCGACCGCGGAAGCTGGTCGAATTCCGTCGTCAGATCAGCCATGCGCTCCCAGAACTCCGACGCCTGCGCCTCCGAGATGCGGGCATGCCGGATGAAACCCCACAACTTTCCGTCACCGTAGGCAGCTGAGGACTCCCGAGCGGCAACCTCGAAGTCGTTGAAGTCCCGAGGTAGGTCGTCACCTTCCGCGCTTCGCTCGACGCCAACGTAGAACATCCGTGCAGTGCGACCGTAGAAACGCTCCTCGATTGCCCGCACCTTGCGGGTCCTCACCACCTGCACGAGCTCAGCCTCCTTGAGCACCTTGACGTGATGGGCGACGGTGCTCTTGGGCCGCTCGACGGCGACGGCCAGCTCGCTCACCGTGGCCGCGCGCTCGTGGAGCAGAGCCAGGATCGTGGTGCGTAGGGGATGGCTGATCGCCTTGACCTGCGAGGGCTTGGTGAGCGCGATTCGGTCGGCGAGCCCGTAGTCAGGAGGAGACAGGTTGTCAGACACAGTCCGAATAGACTAACATTGTAAAACGTTCCAGATTAATGGATCAATCACTGGAGGAGGAAAGAGAGATGGCCGAGCTCCTGCTGTACCACCATGTTCAGGGTCTGACCGCCGGCGTGCAGTCTTTCGCCGAAGAGCTGCGCCAGGCAGGCCACACAGTCCACACGCCCGACTTGTTCGACCGGCGAACCTTCGACACCATCGACGAGGGCATGGCCTTCGCACGCGAGGCCGGCTTCGACGCGCTTGTCGGACGCGGGCTGGCCGCGGCCGAGACGATTCCCGCCGAGGCCGTCTACGCGGGCTTCTCATTCGGGGTCATGGTCGCCCAGCAGCTCGCGCAGACCCGGCCCGGCGCTGGTGGCGCCTTGCTCATGTCCGGGTGCCTCCCATTTTCCGAATTCGGGGAGGCGTGGCCCCAAGGCGTCCCTGCGCAGGTACATGGCAAGGACGCCGACCCGTTCTTCACCGAAGACCTCGAGGCCGCTCATGCCCTCGTTGACTCGACCGACCAGACCGAGCTGTTCCTTTACCCAGGTGGCGAGCACCTCTTCGCCGACTCGTCTCTCGCGGAATACGACGACTCCGCGGCGGCATTGCTCACTGAGCGCGTGCTGGCGTTCCTCGAACGCTCACGATGAGTTTCGTCCTCCGCGGCGGTCTAAGACACGAACCCGACGATAGGAGGCTCGCGATGTCGAAGGTGCAGTCCAAACTCAGTCTCACCCAGGTTGGCCGTGTCTGCGTCACCACCGGCGACACGGACCGCGCAATCGACTTCTACGTCGACACGCTCGGCTTCGAGAAAGTCGTCGACGAGCCGATGGGACCGGACATGCGTTGGGTCGAGGTGGCCATCCCCGGCACGCCGACGACGATCGCGCTCGCCCCACCGCCGCCCGGCCAGCAGACCGGCGGCAGCCAGACAGGCATCTGCCTCGACACAACCGACGTCGACGCCGACCACGCCGCGCTGAAGGCCGCCGGCGTCGATGTCGACGACGAGGTCACCCGCTACGGCGGGCCGGTGCCGCCGATGTTCTGGATGCGCGACCCGGACGGCAATTCGCTGATCATCGTCCAGCCGTCACGCTAGCTACCCCTCCACGCGCGACCGGCGACAATGCCGGTCGCGCGCTGCTCGCCCTCCCGCGGTGGTTTAGTCACGCGGAGACGGCCCTCGAGACCCTCGTCCGTCTTCGTGTTGCGATCACCGTGATGGCGAGCGCCACGCCGATGAGGGAGAGCGTGAGGTCGGCGACCTTCGTCACCGTCATCGCTTTCAGCGTCGGGGCAACCGCAGCCTCGAACGCGAACAGCACCAGCAAGAGCAGGGCCGCGCGAACGCTGTCGCGGCGCCAGAGCCAGATCGTGCCGACGAGGAACAGGGCTGCGAAGACGGCCGCGACGGCCGGAAACGAGATCCAGAAGATGTCGATCGCCTCCCAGGTTGCGAACGCGACGCCGGCGAGGATGAGTGCGATTCGTGCGTTGAACATCGATTGCTCCTTTCGAGATCGGACTTCCGCGAGGCGCGGGCTCACACCGCCGGCTGCGCGACCCGTGCAGGCGCGCGACTGGGCCGGCGAATCAACAGGATCGACGTGACGATGATCCAGAGCCACCAGACGAAGAACGGGAAGAAGAAGAACCCGAACAGCTGGACGACGCCGGCGAGGATCCCGACTTGCGCGTACCAGCGGGGAAGCACGCTGGTCCGCAACACGACGGCCGACGTGGCCCACACGACCACGGAGCTGACGACGACAGCGGCCACCCAGGCGAAGTAGGCAGTGTCAGCGAGCATTCGGAACGTGTTCGGGTCGACCCGGAATGCTGACGACTCGTTTGCAGCGAAGCTCGCCGCGTTCGCGAGCAGCATCGAGACCGCCCACAAGGGGAGACTGGCGATGCCGGCGCCGAACGCGAGCGCGCTCAGCCGACCCGGCTCGCCTTCGGACGCGAGCAGACGTTCACGCAGGGCTCCCAGGAACGCAACCAAGAACAAGAGGCCTGCGAGGAAGACGAAGAAGCCGATCACGCCGTGCATTCGGTTTGAGTGGTTGGCGAAGTAGGCGACGATCTTTGCGTTGGAGTCTTTGTCCTGCGGCTGGTTGAGCGCCAGCAGCACGCCCACGAGCGAGCAGGCCACATAGGCGACGCCGGTCAGCGGCGCCCAACGATCCAAGAGCTTCATGGCAGTTCCTCCTTCTCGTTGGTGATCGAGTCTCGAAGGTAGGTCGCTGCGGCCTCGAGATCGTCGGCTGGCAGAGCGATCTTTGCGTCAGCCGAGCGGGTGATCTTCGGGCGCGCCGGAATCGGCCGATTGGCTGATGACACGCCGCGCTGCGAGGTCTAGTTTTGAGGTCGTGCCAACACGCCTTCTGCGTCTCGGCGATTTCCGTATCGCCCCGGTTAGGCTCGACCTCATCGTCGCGGTGGTCCTCGCCATTGGGTCGGAGGTCGAGGCCTGGTTCGGCAGCGCCGGCGGACGGGAGCGGCTCGTGGTCGCGATCGCCGGGCCGCTCATGGCGAGCACGGTCGCCGTGCGTCGCCGCTATCCCGCCGTTGCGGGTATCGCAGCCGCTCTGATCGCCGACGTCGTCGCGATCGTGTGGACACCGCCCAACACCGCGAGCTTCGGCATTGCGTGGCTGTGCTCGCTCTACGCGCTTACGGTCTGGACGACGACGCGGCTATTTACGCTAGGCGCGGCCGTGCTCGCGCTGCCGACGTTCGTAAGCATCGCCGTCCGAGGCGAACCAAAAGGAGGCCTGTCGTTTACCGTGATCACGCTCGTCGTGATGCTGTTCGTGCGTCGCGTGGTCGGGGACCGGGAGCGACGAGCGCAGATCGCCGAGCGCGAACGGGATCTCGTGGCACGGGAGGCAGTCGTCGAGGAGCGCGCGCGGATCGCTCGAGAGCTGCACGACGTGATCGCCCATCACGTCTCGATGATCGTCCTGCAGGCGGGAGCCGAACGGCGTGTGCTCGACGGTGCAAACGCCTCGACGCGCGAAGTGCTCGAGACGGTCGAGCAAACGGGCCGTAGCGCGCTCACCGAGATGCGTCGCCTGCTCGGCATGCTCCGCGGCGATGCGAACGAACCGCTTACGCCCCAGCCCGGCCTCGGCGACGTCCCGGTCTTGGTGAAGCAGCTCCGGGAAGCCGGCCTTCCGGTCGAGCTCCACGTCGAAGGCGAGCGTGGCGAGCTTCCGGTCGGGATCGAGCTGTCCGCCTACCGGATCGTGCAGGAGGCGCTGACGAACGCGCTCAAGCATGCGGGTGAGGCCAGCGCGAGCGTCAACATTCGCTACGGCTCGGACTCGCTCGAGCTCGAGATCGCCGACGACGGCGCCGGCGCGTCGGCGCCGGTAGCGAGCGGCGGTCACGGGCTCGTGGGCATGCGCGAGCGCGTGGCGCTGTACGGCGGCAGCCTGGACGCAGGACGGCGGCCGAGTGGCGGCTTTGTCGTGCGCGTCTTGCTACCGATCCGATGACGACTGTTCTGATCGCAGACGATCAAGCCCTCGTCCGCGTCGGCTTGCGCAAGATCTTCGACGCCGAGGCGGAGATAGACATCGTCGGCGAGGCGGGCGACGGCGAAGACGCAGTCTCCGAGGCGCGCCGATTGCGACCAGACGTCGTGCTGATGGACATCCGCATGCCTGTGCTCGACGGAATCGAGGCGACCCGTCGCATCGTCACCGCGCAGCCGAACACACGCGTGCTGATCCTGACGACGTTCGGGCTCGACACCTACGTCTACGACGCGCTGCGCGCCGGTGCCAGCGGCTTCATGCTCAAGGACGCGCCGCCGGAGGAGATCGCCGCCGCAGTGCAGATCGTCGCCCGGGGCGACGCGCTCCTCGCTCCCGCGGTCACGCGCGCGGTGATCGAGGAGTTCGCGCGGCAACAACAAGCCGCTGCGAGCGCGCCACTGCCGGCGGCGGTTGCCGAGCTGACACCGCGAGAGCACGAAGTATTCGAGCTGCTCGCGCGCGGCCTGTCGAATCCGGAGATCTGCAAGCAGCTCGTCATCACCGAAGCGACGGCGAAGACGCACGTCGCCCGCATCCTCCAGAAGCTCGATCTACGCGACCGCGTCCAGGCCGTGATCTACGCGTACGAGACCGGCCTCGTCTCGCCCGGCACTCCTCATTGAGTTAGCGACTACGCGTCGAGCGCCAGGCGCTGCAGCACCGCGTCCACGCGCGCGAAGCCGCCCTTCGCTCCTTCCTCGACGCCGTACTGCATCGTCGTGTCGCGCTCCTCGGTCGTGGCGAAGCGCATTGTCTGCGTGAGCTTCGTCCGCTGCTCGCCGAGATCTTCGAACTCGAGCGTCTGTAGGTGGTTCTGGAACGTCTGCACGAGCTTCTCGGGCGCGTGGACCTCGCGGAACTCGCCCTCGACGACGGCGTGACCGGTGTTGAAGCGGTACGTGCCGCCGGGACGGACGTCCATCTCCTCGACGATCGTGCCGTCGCCCCACCATTCTGGGATCAGCTTCGGATCGGTCCAGACGGAGAAGACGTGGTCGCGCGGTGCGTCGAAGATCCGCTCGACGCGGATCTCGAGCTCGTTCGGCTGGGTAACGGTGGTCTCGTTCATCTAGCGGACCGCCTTCTTGACGAGCGCGCCAAGCTTGGCCTCGTCGGCCGGGGTCAGCTCAGGCAGCGCGAAGGCAATCGGCCACATCGAGCCGTTGTCGAGCTTCGCGCTGTCGTTGAAGCCGAACATCGCGTAGCGCTCCTTGAACTTCCCCGCGTCGCGGAAGAAGCAGACGACCTTGCCCTCCTTGGCATAGGCCGGCATCCCGTACCAGGTCTTCGGCGTGAGGTCTGGCGCGGTCGCCTTGACGAGCTCGTGGACCCGCTTCGCGATCGCGCGATCCTTCGGCGCCATTGCGGCGATCGCGGCGCGCACGGCGGTCTCCCCATCCGTCTGCTCCTTCAGCTCACGGGCGCGCGCTCTCATCGCGGCCTTTTCCTCGGCCGAGAATCCCTCGTTCTTCTTGGTGTTCTTGGCTGGCTTCTGCTTGCTCTTTGTACTGGTACTCATCGGTCTCCTTTCGTGCGTTCGACGACCTGTGCGAAACGGTCGAGCCGCTGTAGCCACGTGCTGATGCCTTCGAAGGCGTAGGGCGCGAGCATGCAGCTCCGAACACGGCCGACCTTCTCCGTGGTCACGAGCTCCGCCTCCTCGAGCAGCCGGATGTGCTTCTTCATCCCGGTCAGCGACATGCCGAACGGCTCGGCGAGCTCGCTGATCGTCGCCCTCCCGGAGCCGAGCCGTTCGAGAACGGCGCGACGGGTCGGGTCGGCGAGGGCTGCGAAAGCACGGTCGACAGGGACTTGATACTGAACCATTCGGTTCACTTTAGCGAATGCAGCGGAATCGTGCAATACCTCAGGCGCGGGGGTGTGTGTAGAGCAAACAGCTGCTGGTAGGGTCGAAACGTCCCAGCAGTTCTTCGCCAGCCTCAGCGCGTGCGCGTCTAGGCCCGGTGATCGGATCGTTGCCGACAGCGATTGAGCTTTTGCGCTCGTCTCACCCGAGACGCGGCGGCGAACCGAACCGGGAGGCGTGATCCAGATGGAGGCGACCCAGCCAGCACACGGGAAGACGATCGACGGCGCGAATCATGGACGACTCGGCCGCCTCGCGACATTTCACCACCCGCTACCGCTGGCCGGTGATCGGCGCGTGGATCGTGCTGACGCTGTTCGGCGGCGTCGCCGCCGGGAAGCTCTCCTCACGCTGGTACCAGAGCCTCGCCGTTCCCGGCAAGCCGGCATACGAGGCGAGCCAGCGGACGCTCAAAGCGCTCGGAGCCGGCGTACGGCCGCCGAACGTCGTCGTCTTCCACTCGTCGCGCGCCGACGTCACGCAAGAGCCCGGCCGTGCGGGCGGCGATGGCGCGCGTCGTGAAGGCAAGCCCCGGCGCGCTCACGAGCTCGTACTTCTCGACCGGCAACCCGATGTACGTGTCGCGCGACCGGCACACGACGTTCCTGGAGGTCTATCCGCCCGGCCGGCGCCGGGCTCGACATGAAGAGCGGCGCCGAGAAGATCCGCGCCGCGGCGGCAGCCGGCCTTCCGGCCGGCATCAGCGTCAATGTCACGGGTCACGACCCGCTCGAGGAGGCGAGCACCACGGCTGAGCGGCGGCTCGAGCATCCTGCTGGAAGCGCTGATCGGCGGCCTCGGCGCGCTGGTGATCCTGCTCTTCGTCTTCGGCACGCTGCCCGCGGTGCTGATGCCGCTCGTCGTCGCGGTCGCGTCGATCCTCAACACGTTCACGCTCGTCTGGGCGCTCACCTACGTCACCGACGTCTCGATCATCGTGCAGTTCCTGATCGCGCTGGTCGGCCTCGGCGTTGCGATCGACTACGCGCTGCTGATGATCTTCCGCTTCCGCGACGAGCTCCGCGAAGGCAACGACGTCGAGTCGGCGCTCGTCGAGACGATGACCCACGCCGGCCACTCGGTGATCGTCTCGGGCACGACCGTGGCGGTCGGCCTGCTGTCGATGGTCGCTCTTGCCGCTACCGCTGCTGCGCTCGATGGGCATCGGCGGCATGCTGATCCCCGTCGTCTCCGTGCTCGCCTCGCTGACGTTGCTGCCGGCGATGCTCGCGGTCCTCGGGCCGCGGATCAACAGCGTCCGGGTGATGCCGCGGCGCTTCATCGACCGCGGCCATCCCGAAGACGGCGCCTGGGGCCGCTGGGCGCGCTTCGTGCTCCGGCGCCCGCTCGCGGTCGCCGCCGTCGGCCTCGTGATCGTCGCCGTGCTCGCGGGCCTCGGAACGCAGCTGAACGCGAACGAGGCGCAGCTGAAGAACTTCCCCGGCACCGGCACGGCGATCGCCGGTCGCGACCAGCTCGCCGCGGCAGGCATCAGCCCCGGCGTGATGAAGCCGCTCGACGTCCTCGTCGAGCACGGCGGCGACGCCCAGCAGGTCGCGGCGAAGCTGCGCGCGGTGCCGGGCGTCGTCGGCGCGACCGCGCCGCCGGGCTGGCACCGCGGCCCGAACTCGCTCGTCGAGGCGTTCGCCACGATCGACGGCGCCGCCCCCGGCATCCAGGCGATCGTCGACCGCGCCAACGCGAGCCTCGAAGGGACGAACGGCACGCTCACGGGCGTCGCCGCAGTCGACCGCGACTTCCTGCACGCCCTCTTCGGCAGCTTCCCCTACGTGCTCGGCGCTCGTCCTGCTCCTGACGCTGATCCTGCTCACGCGGGCGTTCCGCTCGATCGTGCTCGCGATCAAGGCGGTCCTGCTGAACCTCGTCTCGCTCGCCGCCGCCTTCGGCATCGTCGTCTTCGTCTTCCAGCAGGGGCACGGCTCCGTCGCTCTGGAACATCGCCGCGACCGGGTCGATCACCGCGTGGATCCCGGTGATGATCTTCGCCTTCCTGTTCGGCCTCTCGATGGACTACGAGGTCTTCATGCTCACGCGGATGCGCGAGGCCTACGACGAGACCGGCTCCACCGACAAGGCGATCGAGCTCGGGCTCGCACGCACCGGCAAGCTCGTGACGAGCGCCGCGCTCGTCCTCATGTTCGCGTTCCTCGTGCTCTCGACGAGCCCCGGCTACGAGATCAAGCCGCTCGCGATCGGCCTCGCGGCCGGGATCATCTTCGACGCGACGGTCATCCGCGCGCTGCTCGTGCCGGCCCTGATGCGCCTGCTCGGCGACGCGAACTGGTGGATGCCCAAGTGGACGAACACCGTCCTCCGACTTCCCCGCCGCGAGCGGACACCAGAGGCCGCGGCCGCGGCCGAGACCGTCTAGCCCCCGAGCTCAGAGCTATTGAACGTGCGCCCGCTCCCCTGAGACGGGCGCGCGTTCTTTCCGTCAACGGCTAAGCGTGAACTCGAACCGTCGTCGTGCGGGCGTTGTTCAGGCGATTCGGATCGGCCTCGTCCGACTTCACCGAGCCGTGGGCGGTGACATAACCCGTGCCGGTCGGCTGGACGACGATCGTGACCTGCGCGGTAGCGCCGGCGGCGATCGATCCGAGAGCGCACGTCACAGCTGCGGTGCCGGTGCACGAACCTTGCGAAGACGCCGCCGACACGAATGTCGATCGCACCGGGATGCGGCTCGTGAGCACGACGTTCGTCGCAGCCACCGACGACAGATTGCGGACTGTGAGTGTGTACGTCAGCGGCTGAGCGATCGTCGCCGGGCGCGGCGTCGCCGCGAGGGTCAGACCGAGGTTTGCGGCCGGACCGACGATGGTCGTCAGCGTCGCCTGATTGTTCCAGGCAACTCGATCGCGCTGGAGCGCACGAATCGAAGCGCTGTTGACGATGCGACCCGTCCTGGTCGGCTGGACGACGATCGTCACGTGAGCGACCGCGTAGCGCGCCAAGCCGCCCAGTGAGCAGGTGACGGCGCTCGTTCCGCTGCAGGAGCCTTTCGAAGCCTCAGCTGAGACGAAGGTCACGCCCGCCGGCAGGCGATCGCGAACCACGACGGCCTGAGCCCTCGAGGCGCTCGAGTTTCGAACGGTGAGCGTGTACGTGAGATTCGCTCCGACGGCGGTCGGCCGCGGCGAGGCCGCAATGCGAATCGCCACGTCCACCTGGCCGCGCTTGTAGGCAGCGCCGGCGAGCGTCGTTCCCAACGCGAGCACTGCGATTCCGGCCAGCCCGAGGGCAAGCGCCAGACGTCCCTTCTTCAGCATCGGTACCCCTTTCAATCGGTTACCGATGCTTTTTGCCACGCGCGGTTGAGGCGCCGGTAAGGCGTCCGTAAGAAGAAGGTGAGGCCTTAGGCACCACGGTCTTTGCTAAATCCTTACGAGTCGCAAACGGGGCTCGGCTACAACGGGGCTGTGGCGGCGCCTGTCTATAAGGGGCATTTCGGAGCAGCGGAGGCGGAGCGGCTGCTCTGGCGCGCGGGGTTCGGACCGCGGTCTGGGGAGGCGGCCCGGCTTGCGGCCAAAGGGCTTCATCGCGCTGTGCTCTCGTTGACCCGTCCTGCGGCGGAGCGACTCACCGGCCCACCACCCACCGACGACAAGCACTTTCCGATCGCGCCGTACGACGCATCGGGCCACGACCATCTCTGGTGGCTCGACCGGATGGTGCGGACAAATCAGCCGCTGGTCGAGCGGATGACCCTGGTCTGGCACGACTGGTTCGCGACCTCGAACCAGGGTGTCGGGTCCCAGCGCCTGATGCTCAATCAGAACGTGCTCCTCCGCAAGCATGCACTCGGCTCCTTCCGCGACCTCGTTCACGACATCACCTCCGATCCGGCGATGTTGCAATGGCTGAACGGGAACAAGAACACGAAGGCGTCGCCGAACGAGAACTACGGCCGCGAGCTGATGGAGCTGTTCACCCTGGGAGCCGACCGCGGCGCCTATACGGAGACCGACGTACGCGAGCAGGCACGAGCATTGACGGGCTGGCGGAGCAAGCGCGTGAAGGGCGTCGGCCCGACCAATTTTCATTACGACGCGAAGTTCCACGATCAGGGCACGAAAACGATCTTCGGCAAGAGCGGTGACTTCGACTGGCAGGACGCCGCTCGGTTGGTGGTGAGCCATCCACAGCATGCGTCCTTCTTCGTGACGAAGTTGTGGAGCTACTTCGTGCCGACGCCGCCACCCGTAGCGACCCAGCATGCGCTGGAAGCGCTGTACAGGCGCGACTACGCAGTGCGTCCCGTTGTCGAGGCGATTCTTCAGCATCCCTCGCTCTACAACGGCCCGCGCATGGTGAAGCCGCCCGTCGTGTTCGCGGCAGGAATGCTGCGCGTCCTCGGGCGCGGTGTTCACACGACCCAATGGTTCAAGCTCGCGCCGACGAGCGGACAACGGCTCTTCTATCCGCCGAACGTGGCCGGCTGGGACGAGACCCGCTGGCTCGACACCGCGACCTTCCGCGGACGCTGGTTCCTCGCAGCGCTCGTGACGGACGGCGGCGCCTCGGTCACGAAGGCGACTCCGGAGGCTCTCGTCGACGGCGCTCTGAAGTACTGGCACCGGCCTCCGATCACACGCGCGACTCGCAACGTGCTGACGAAGTTCGCTCGCACCGGGATCGCACGTGGACGAACGGCCGCCGAGGTCGAGACCGCGCTCCGTCAGCTCGTTGTCATGTCCCCCGATCTCCAGACAGCCTGATGGCGCGCCACGCCTGCTCCTGTAGCGACTTCTCGCGCACCGAGCTGCTGCGCCGTACCGCGGCTCAGGCGGGCCGAGGCTTGCCGGCGATCGAGCCGGGCATGCCGCTGCCGGCCGGAACGGGCCTCTCGCGCCGGTCGTTCCTCGCGCGTTCCGCGGGCCTCGCGCTGGCCGTGTACGGCGGCGGCAGGTTGAGCCCGCGAATGTTCGACGAGGGAATCGCCCAGGCCGCGGGAACCACCGGTTCGCCCGTTCTCGTTTCGATCTTCATGGAGGGCGGCTGGGACTCTCTGTCCGTCCTGTTCCCCGGCGGCGACTCGAAGTACTACGCGTTGCGCCCGAAGCTGGCCCTGCCGGCTTCGTCCGGTCTTGCCTTTTCCGAGGATCCGCGGTTGCTCTGGCATCCGGCTGCGGGCGGGCTCGCGACCTTGCACCGGGAAGGAAAGGTCGCGGTCATGCCCGGGATCGGCTACGACCATCCGGATAAGTCGCACTTCACTTCGCGCCACTACTGGGAAGTGGGCGCGACCGATGCTCATCTTCAGACGGGGTGGCTTGGCCGCTTCCTCGACGTGCACGGTGCACCGGACAATCCGCTGCAAGGCGTCTCGCTCGACGCACGTTTGCAACCGGCGCTGGCAACGGCCCGGGTTCCGGTGGCTTCCCTCGACGGCCCGGACCGATACGGGTTCGTTCCCACCAAGGGCGCGAGATTCCCGCTCGAGGATCAGATGCTCGAGGCGGTCGCGCAGCTCGGCGTCGCACATTCGACCGCAAAGGACCCGGCGCTCCGACAGGCCGCCGGAGCTGCTGCACAGGCCTACCGACTGCGCGGGCAACTGTCGCCGCTCGCCGCCGGCGTGACGAGCCCGGTCCCGTATCCAGAGGCACAGAAAGACGACTTTCCTCGCCGCCTGGCCGGCTTGGCCGCCATGCTCGCAGCGGGCCTACCGATGCAGTGTGTCGCCATGCGCGCTCCCGGGATGTACGACACGCACTCCGATCAGGCCACGGATCTCTCCGACGGCCTCAAGCTGACCGCCGACTCCCTGCTCGCATTCCAGCGTGATCTCGAGTCACGCGGCCTCGCCGACCGCGTGCTCGTGCATGTGTGGTCGGAGTTCGGGCGGCGCGCACAGGAAAACGGATCACTCGGCACCGACCACGGCGCCGCAGGCATCGGCTTCCTCATCGGCTCCCGCGTCCACGGGTCGATGATCGGTGAGTTTCCGGGGCTCGAGCAGCTCGACGAGCAGGGGAACCTGCGCTCGACGACCGACTTCCGTGGCGTCTATGCGGGCATCTTCGAGCAATGGTTCGACGCCGACGCCGCGCCGGTGATCCCGGGAGCCGGCGCGTTTGCCCGGCCGAAGATCGTGCGTTGAGGCGAGTCGCCGTCATCGGCGCGGTCGCCACGGGCTTGACCCTAGTAGGCCCCGCTGCAGCGCTCGCACCGCCCGCGCGAATGCAGGTCGCCGCAACCGAGTTCAACTTCGGGCTTTCACGCCACACGATCAAGGCGGGCAGGGCGCTCATCGAGCTCGCAAACTACGGCGAGGACCCGCACGACCTGCGTCTGCATCGAATCGGCGGCACGAAGACTTGGGGCACACGGATCGTCGCTCCCGGTAGCACCGCGATCCTGTCGGCGAAGCTCCGCCGGGGAGATACCGGCTCTGGTGCTCGATCGCGGATCACCGCGCCCGCGGGATGTCCGCGTTGTTCACGGTCCGGCGCTGACTCTTTGAGATGATCGAACCATGGACTCGATCCTCGACGCGATCGGGAACACGCCGCTCGTGCGTCTTCGGCGCTGCGCGCCGCGCGAACGGCGCCGAGCTCTGGCTGAAGCTCGAGTACCGCAACCCGACCGGGTCGATGAAGGACCGGATGGCGCTCGCGATGATCGAGGGCGCCGAGCGCGACGGGCTGCTCTCGCCCGGCGACACGGTCGTCGAGTACACGGGCGGCAGCACCGGCCCTGCGCTCGCGCTCGTCTGCCGCGCGAAGGGCTACCGCGCGCTGATCGTGATGGCCGACTGCTTCACCGAAGAGCGCTTCCAGCTGCTGCGCGCCCTCGGCGCGGAGATCGACGTCGTCCCCTCCGTCGAGGGCCGGCCGAAGGTCACAGCGCAGGACATCCGCGAACATGGTCGACCCGCGCCGCCGAGCTCGCCGCGCAGCCGGGGCACTACGCCACCGACCAGTTCAACAACCCGTACATCATCCCGGACCACCGCGACCGGCTCGGCCGCGAGATCTGGGAGCAGACCGAGCGGCCGCGTCACCGCGTTCTGTCAGGGCATGGGCACCGCGAGCTCGCTGATGGGCGTGTCGCGATGCGCTGAAGCCGCACGGTGTGTTCATCCAGGCGCACGAGCCGGCCGGCTCGGCCGCGATCACGGGCGGCGAGGCGGGCCCTTCCTGATCCAGGGCTGGACCGGGATGGTCATGCCGCACTGGGATCCCGAGAAGGTCGACCATGTCGAGCCGATCGGGGACGACGAGGCGGTCGAGATGACGCGCGCGACTCGCGAGCGAGGAGGGCATCTTCGCCGGCATCTCGACCGGGGCGAACGTCGTCGGCGCGCACCGCCTGGCCGAGCGACTCGGGCGCGACGCGGTGATCGTGACCCTCGCCGTCGACACCGGCTTCAAGTATCTGACGGTCAAACCGTTCGGAGACGACCCGACGGAGTAGGTCTAGGCGTTCGGCGTGGGACGAGCGACCATCCGGGCGAACAGAGAGCCGAGAGCGAGCGCCACGGTCGGCACGAGCACGAGGAGAACGATGCCGCTCCCCAGGTCGTCGCTCACCGCGAACGTGGCGAGATCAGGAGCACCGCTGCGGTGGAAGTCCTGAACAAGCCCGGCGTCGTACGGACGACCGTTCTGAACATACGTGGCTGCGATCCAGACGATGAAGACGAGGAGCCCACCGACGATCCCGCTCCAGAGCGCGGCGTGTGTTCCCGCTTTCGCATCTCGACTGGAACGGCTCGCGAGCACCGCGACGCAGGCGGGGCCGAAGACGGCCACTGCAAGGGGAACGACGACGAAGCCTTTGAGGAGGCCCGTCGGCTCAAAGATGACGAACCACGCCGCGCCGATGGCGACGCCGCCGGCGAGCCCGTAACGGCGCGAAACTCTTGCGTGCGGCCTACTCGAGCTCGACAAGGCAAGCGCCATCACGGCGTATGCGAACAGAAGAGCGATGAAGAACGACAGCGCCGCCCAGACGGAAGAGCCGGCGCGAAGCCCCGGGTAATGCAAGAGGCCATAGGCGGCAAGCGCCAATGCAGCAGCTAGACCCGCGAGGACTACTCCGAGCAATCCTGATCCGCCGGCCGACGGTCCGGCAAGCAGTGCCCGGGCGTGGATCCGGCCGGCCGCGCAGACGCATCCGGCGCTGAAACGCCAACGCGCTCTCGTTCCGCGCACGTGAGCAAGCTCGGCCCGCATCGCCTCTCCCCACTCGGCATACGAGGCCGGCAATCCCTGCGTCGCGATGACCAGCAGCGTGGCAGCACCATCGCGCGCATCCTCAGAGCGGCGACGGAAAGGTCGTGCCAACGCCGGCAGAGCTCGAGTTACCACGAGCACGACGATCGCGACGACGAAGAGGAAGGCTATGACGCACCCGAGAGCTCGGGACGGCGTCGCGCGGAAACGCGCGCCGGCGAAGCTTGTGCGTGCGCGGCGTGGTAGTCCAGGCCCCGTCCGGTAAGTCGGTACAGATGCCGCGGCGGCCGGCCGGATGGGAGATCGGTCTCCCACCGAGACTCGAGAAGGCGACGCTCGGAAAGCCTCACGAGAATCGGGTAGAGGGAACCCGACTGCAGTCCCAGCTCGAGCGCCAGCTCGTAGCCGTACCGCCACTCCTTCGGCTGCTCGGCGAGTGCCGCGAGAACCTTGGCGGTCTGTGGAGACGGACGGCGCTTGCGAGTCGGCACTGAGTTAACTCTACCTATATCGAGTTTTTCCGCAACCTCTTCTATCGGCATTAGAATCGTGGCGTCGAAACGTGAGCTACCGCGAGACCGAACATCTACGTGTCCTGATCGCGAACGAGCGCATCGATCGCCTGGCCCTCGTCGCTCCGATCGTCGCGGCACTCGGGCACGAGGTGATCGCCCGCGAGATCGACGTCAAGGACGTCGGCGCGGTCACCGCCAGGGAAAGGCCGGACGTGGCGCTCGTCGGTCTCGGCTCCAACTCCGATCACGCACTCGGACTGATCGAGAAGATCGTGCGAGAAGCTGCCTGCCCGGTGATCGTCCTCCTGCACGCGCCCGACCCGGAGTTCGTGAAGGAGGCATCGAAGCGCGGCGTGTTCGCATACATCACCGACGCCGACGCGAAGGAATGGCAGAGCTCGATCGACATCGTGCTCCGGCGTTTCGCCGAGTACCACGACCTCGAGGGAGCCTTTGGGCGCCGCGCGATCACGGAGCGCGCCAAGGGAATCCTGATGGAGCGACATTCGATCGACGAAGGCCGCGCCTTCACGCTCCTGCGCGAGCACGCCCGCGACAACAACCGCAAGCTGATCGACGTCGCAACGGCGATCGTGGACGGTCATGTGTTGCTCCCAAAGCAGCCGAACCCAGGCTAGACTGGCGCCGCACAGGGACGAATACCGATCGCGCCTCCCCAGCGCCTTCCTTATCGTTCGATTTGGTCTGCGGAGGTGCATGTGTCGTTCGAAAGTGGAACAGAGCCGAGCCCGCGTCAGCCGATCGCCGGAAGCCTGCACAGGTACTGCTCTGGGTGTTCGAGGGAAACCGAACACGCGACCTGGCTCGAGGGCGAGGCGTTGAACATCCCCACGATCCGCTGGGCTGCGGCCGTCCCGACAGTCGGCATGACGATCTGCGTCGACTGCGGCGAATGGCGCGTCGCAGCAGCGCAGCCGCTCGACACGACGTGGTCCGAGTGGCCGAGGCGTCCGGCGACGAACGGCCATCCATGACGGTCACCGTTGAGCCGGCGCCGGACAAGCCACGGCTGCGCGGAGTGCTGCACGAGATCGCCTTCGCGATTGCGCTCGCGCTCGCGCCGGTGCTCGTCATCCTTACGGATGGCACGCGCCAGCGATTCTCGGCCGCCGTCTTTGCCGGATCGGTCGTCGCATGCTTCGGGGCAAGCGCGCTCTACCACCGGGTCACCTGGTCCCCGCGAATGCGGCTCTGGATGCGGCGGATCGATCACGCCGGCGTGTATCTGCTGATTGCCGGCACCTACACGCCGGTCGCACTGCTCGCGCTCAGCGGCAACTGGCAGGTGGTCGTTCTCGCCGTCGTCTGGAGCGGCGCCCTCGCCGCAATCGTGCTGAAGTTCGTCTGGGTCTCCGCCCCAAAATGGCTCGCCGCTGCGATCGGGCTCGCGCTCGGCTGGGTGGCCGTCATCGCCCTACCGCAACTGGTGTCGCATCTCCCTGCGACGGCGGTGATCCTGCTCGTGGTCGGAGGCCTCGCGTACAGCGCGGGCGCAATCGTTTACGCGCGTCGCCGTCCCGATCCGATGCCCGCGGTCTTCGGGTACCACGAGCTCTTTCATGCGCTGACGATCGTCGCCGTCAGCTGTCAGTACGTTGCGATAGCGTTCTACGTCGTGCGCCGCGGCTAGCGAAACGCTGCAGCGCTCACCAGCGCCGACCGCCACCGCTGCCTCGAGCGGTCCGCCAGCGTGCGACTGCCCAGGCTGCGATCGCAATCGCCGCCAGGGACGCACCGATCAAGAAGACGATCGTGCCGGTCATGAGCTCACTCCGCCGGTAGCGGAGCTTCGTCCGACTCGGCCGGGTCGGCGCCATCCTCGGTCATGTCGCCTGCCATTTCTTCCTCCCCGGGCAGGTAGCCCGCGGCTTTGGCGGCAGCGGCGGCCTGCTTCTTCTCTCGCTTCAGCTCCCGTTTCTCCTGAAGCTTCCGCTCTCGCGCCAACTTTGCCATCGTCGTCTGCCTCTTGGTCCCCATGAGCCTCCTGTAAATGAGAGCGACCTGCCGGGCGTTTCTGGCAAGCCACGGTAGCCGATCGAGCCTCGGGCCGTCAGATCAGGGGAAGGCCGTTATTGAGGCTGTGGGACGATCCGGATGTACGGCCGCGGCGACTCCCAGCCGTCCGGATACGTCTCCTTCGCCTCGTCGTCCGAGACCGAGCCGGCGATGATCACGTTCTCGCCCTGCTGCCAGTTGACCGGCGTCGCGACCTTGTGCTTCGCGGTGAGTTGCAAGGAGTCGATCACGCGAAGCACCTCGTCGAAGTTGCGGCCCGTCGTCATCGGATAGACGAGGATCAACTTGATCTTCTTGTCAGGGCCGATCACGAAGACGTTGCGCACGGTCTGGTTGTCGGCCGGGGTGCGTGCGAGCGGATCGCCCTCCGTCGAGGAGGACAGCATCCCGTAGAGCTTCGAGACGTTGAAGTCGGCGTCGCCGATCATCGGATAGTTGGGAGCCTCGCCCTGCGTCTCCTTGATGTCCTCGGCCCACTTGGCGTGGTTGTCGACGGGATCCACCGAGAGCCCGATCACCTTGACGTTCCGCCGATCGAACTCCGGCTTGATCTTCGCCATGTAGCCGAGCTCGGTCGTACAGACGGGCGTGAAGTCTCGAGGGTGCGAGAAGAGCACGGCCCAGGAGTCGCCGATCCAGTCGTGGAAGCTGATGGGGCCGTCCGTCGTCTGGGCGGTGAAGTCAGGTGCGGTATCGCCGATTTGCAGTGCCATCTTCCTCCTCAGGACGTTACCTACCAGGGTCGGGGCTACGGAGCCTGACGCACCCGAAGATTCATGTCTAGTCGGAGCGGCTAGATTCAAGACTCGGCGACGAGGAGGCAAAGGGATGGCACCGATCACGGAAAGCATCGAGATCAACCGGCCGCCGCAGGACGTCTTCATGTACCTCGACGACGTGACGAGACACGGGGAATGGCAGGAGCAGATCGTCGCCGTCGAGCCGCAATCGCCGCTACCGATCCACGTCGGCTCGAAGGTGAAGGAGACTCGGCGCGTGCCCGGCGGAGATCGCTCGATGACGTACGAGATCACCGAGCACGACCCGCCGCGACAATCGACCTTCCGCGTCCTCGACGGTCCCATCCGCGCGGTCGGAACGATCTCGCTGGAGCCCGTCGGCGACGGCTCGCGCTCCCGCCTCACGTTCACGGTCGAGTTCAAAGGCCAAGGCATCGCCGGCAGGGTCTTGCTTCCCGTTGCGCGGGCGCAGGCACGCAAGCAGATCCCCAAAGACCAGGCCAAGCTGAAGGCGCTGCTCGAAAGCGGCGCGGCCTAGGCTCATGCGCGGCCTTCAACTCCGCGCGCGCGTCGGGTTCCGCAGCGGCGAAGGCCATTGGCTGGTGCCGCCGTGGATCGCCCCTGCCTTCGTCCTGTGCGCGCTCCTGCTGCTGCCGTGGGCGGCATACCTCACGTTCTCCCTGCCACGGAGCTACAGCGCCAATCACTGGCGCGTCGCCTGGGGCGGCTTCGACCTCGGTCTCGGGATTGCACTCGCCGTCACCGCGATCCTTGTTGCACGACGCTCGCCGTTCGCGGAGGTCACTGCAGCCGTGACCGGCACTCTTCTGATCTGCGATGCGTGGTTCGACGTCCTCACCACCCGCACCGGCACCGAGTTGCTCCAGGCCGCGCTCGAGGCCGCGCTGATCGAGCTCCCGCTCGCGGCGGTCTGTTTCTGGATGGCGACGAACCTGGCCCGCGCAATCGAAGTCGCGCGTCCGTACCTCCAGGCAGCGGGGTTCCGGATCGAGAACAACCGGCTGGTGCCGCCGAATGAGCCTTAACGCGCGCGCAACCTTTCCAACCGGCCGTCGAGAGATACTCCGGCCGTGATCCTGCGCAGGCAACCCTGGTCCCTCTGGACCTTCCTCGGGTTCGTGGTCGCGGTCGGTGCGATCGTCGGCCACCTCTGGGACGGCCTCGGTCTCGCCGGCTTCCTGCTCTTCATCTCTTCCATCGACGGCAAACCCGCGTGGAAGTGGTTCTACGACGCGCCCGGGAACCAGGACAGCGGACGCGACGGTGCGCGTTTCCTGAGCTGGCGGCGTGTGCTGCCGCAGTCGCCGCGCGAGCAGCGGCGCATGCCTCCGCTCGGTTAGAGCCTCGTCACTAGTGTGCGCGGCTTGGACGCTGTCGCCGAGCTGATCCGTTCGCGCCGTACGCACAAGTCGTTCGGCCCCGAGCCCGTGCCGCGGGAGACGCTCGACGAGCTGCTCGAGCTCGCGCGCTGGGCGCCGAACCACCACCGCACGAATCCGTGGCGCTTTCGCGTGCTCGGGCCCGAGACGCTGCGCCGATTGCAGGAAGCAGCCGGCCCCGCGGAGGCGCCGAAGCTCGAACGCGCACCGACGCTCGTCGTCGCATCGGCCGTGCTGACCGGTGAGCTCGAAGCGGACGAGGAGGATCTGTGCGCGACCGCGAGCGCGATCTACGCCGTGCTGCTCGCCGCGCACGCGCGCGGCCTCGCCGGCTACTGGCGAACGCCGCGTGTGCTCCGAACGAAAGCCGGCCGTGAGGCAGTCGAGCTCCCCGACGGCGAGCGGTTCGTCGGCCTGATCCATCTAGGAACCCCGACAGGCAAGCCGCCGGCGCCCGAGCGGGCGCCGCTGGAGGATTACCGCTTCTTCCTGCCCTGAGCCCGAGACCGCACAGGTACCTTGGACCACGTGGCCGAAGCCCCGATTCCAGAGCCGACGCACGAGATCGTGTGCCCGCACTGCAAGAAGACCTTCAAGGCCGAGCTGATGGCAGGCCAGACGGAACGGCATCGCGGGTTCAAGTGCCCCCATTGCCGCCTCTTCGTCCCGGCCGCCCGCGCCTGAACCGCCCGACCCAGCAGCAGGTCACGGCCGGAGACTAAGACCAGGCGAAGCCGGGCTTAGGCGGAGGCGAAGTGATGCGGGCGCGGCCGCTTCAGCGCCCGTGCCCGCACGGAAGGGAACATCCGCCCAGCACCAACACAAAGAAGAGTGCGTGGGCTCCGCCCACGCACGTTGACCCGCGAAGCGGGCGATCCCAAAAATCGGTCGAAAGCGGAGCTTTCGGCCGGGCGCCAAGCGGGAGGCATCCCTCGTTCAAGGGATGCCTAGCGGCTGCCGATAGAGATCGCGTGGCAGTCGACGTCGCCTCTTCCCCTGCGGACCACGAAGCACCAACCGTTCCTCGCGCCTTTGCGTGGGTAGCAGCCGTCCCCGCGTGGGTCTGGCTCACGGGGATCGTGCTCGCCAGCTTCAGTGGACGGCTGCTCGCCGCGGTCGGCCGGGTGACGCCTGACTACCTCCCGGACGAGTACATCTATCCCTCGCTGGCCCGCAGCTTTGCCGAGCACGGCCGGCCGCTGATCCGCGGCGGCACCGCCCACTTTCCGGCGCTCCTCGATCCGATCGTCACCGCGCCGGTCTGGCTCGTGACGAACGATCCCGTCACCGCCTTCCGGCTGACGCAGGGTCTCCATGCCCTCTTCGTCTCGCTCGCCGTTATCCCGGCGTACCTGCTCGCGCGACGGCTTGCCCTGCCTCGCTGGACCTGCATCGCCGTCGCCGCGTTGACCGTCGCCGTACCGGATGCTGTCTACGCGTCGTCGATGCTCGCCGACCCGCTCGCCTATCCGCTCGTTCTCGCTGCCGTCTACGCGGGCGTCTGCATGATCTCCGAGCCGACGAAGTCAGCGCAGCTCGCCTTCGCCGTCTTCAGCGCGCTCACGATCTTCGCGCGGGTCCAGTACGTGGTCGTGCCGCTCGCAGTGCTCGGCGCGGAGCTCGTCGCAGACCGGTGCAACCTGCTCAAGTCGGTGCGGCGTGTCTGGCTCGCTCTCGTCGTGCTCATCGCCCCGCCCGCACTGCTCTTCGGCACGCTCGGCAGCGAGCGCGTGCTCGGCGTGTACTCGAAAGGAAAGCACGGAGTGCATCTGGGGTCACTCGCGCACTGGCTCGGGCTCGAGGCGATGCTGCTCCTCTACTCCAGCGGCTGGGTGATCGTCCCGGGCGCACTCGCCGGAATCGCGTTCGCGCTGTGGCGGTCGGGCAGTCGCGCCGAGCTTGCCTTCGCGCTGACGACCGCCTTCCTCGCGCTCGCCCTGATGCTCGAAGCTGCGCAAATCGCCGACACGGACTCACAGCGGTTCCAGGAGCGCTACCTCTTCACGCTCGTGCCGCTGCTCGCAGTCGCTTTCGGCCTGTACGTGAAGCGCGGACTGCCGGGACGGATCCCACTCGGCCTGCTCTCGGCCGGCATGCTGCTCGTCGCTGCACGCGTTCCGCTTTCGGGCTACGCCGCGGCACACAACAAGGACGACTCGCCCACGCTCTGGGCGGTACTGCGGCTGGAGTCGCTCACGTCCGTCGGCAACGGCTCACTCGCCGTCGCGCTGATCGCCGCAGCTCTGTCGGTGCTGGCCGCGCTCGTCGTCTTCCGCAAGGTGCCGGCGGCGCTCGCGTTCGTCGGAGCGATTGCCGCGTGCTGCGCGCTCTCTGCCGGCGCAGGCTCCTTCGATGCCCTTTCGAGCTCCCACGTCCGAGCGTCCCTGCCCACGGATCTGCGCTGGGTCGATCACGCGAAGCTCGGTCCGGTCGACCTCGTCGCGCCGCCCGGATCGCAGAAGGAGCAGTCGTGGCTGCAGCTCTTCTGGAACACCTCGGTCAAGCGTCTCCTACTCGTGGGTAGTCCACCGATCGACCAGTTCCGCTCCTACCAGGTGCGCGTGGCGGCCGACGGGCGCTTGCTGGTGCACGGTCACGCGACTCGCAGGCCGCTGCTCGTGCAGACGTACGGTTCCACCGTGCAGTTCACCGGCGTGAAGCGCGTCCGGCACGAGCCGATCTTCGATCTCTACCGCCCCGTCGGAACACCGCGCGTGCAGATGATCGCCGCCGGCAGGTTCCTCGACGGTTGGCTCGCCCCGAGTGGCGCCTTCACCGTCTGGACGAAGACGGGCGGGACGCTCTCACTGGTGCTTCGGCTCCCGAAGGACACGCGCGTCACACCCGTCTTCCTGACGGGCAAGGGCATCAAGCGGACGGTTCGGGTCCACCCGGGCCAGCGCATCCCGCTCAGCTTCAACGTGCCGAGCGGCGGCGAATGGACGCTCAGCTTCCATGTGGACAGCCCAGGCTTCCTCGGTGATCGCGCGATCAGCGTGCACGCACCGCTCGTGCACTTCGCTGCGCGCTAGACGCAGTCTTTGAGGCCCTGGGCCTCCGGCAGCGACTCGAGCTTCTTCAACGTGTTGTTCTCGATCTGGCGGATCCGCTCGCGAGTGACGCCGAACGCTCGCCCGACCTCTTCGAGCGTGCACGGCTGCGCGCCCGAGAGCCCGAAGCGAAGCTCGATCACCTGACGCTCGCGCTCCGGGAGCGCGGACAACGCGAATTCGACGTCTTCCCGGCGGAGCGACAGCGTCGCGGTGTCGAACGGCGACTCGGCCGACTCGTCCTCGACGAAGTCGCCGAGCTCCGACTCCTCTTCCTCGCCGATCGGCTTCTCGAGGGAGATCGGAAGCTGGGACATGCGCAGGATCTCGCGCACCTCCTCCGTCGTCATCTCCAGCTCTTCGGCGATCTCGTCGGGGCGAGGCTCGCGGCCCAAGCGCTGGACGAGCTGTCGCTCGATGTGCACGACCTTGTTCAGCTTCTCGACCATGTGCACCGGGATGCGAATCGTGCGGGCCTTGTCGGCGATCGCCCGCGTCACTGCCTGCCGGATCCACCAGGTCGCGTAGGTCGAAAACTTGTACCCCTTGCGGTAGTCGAACTTCTCGACGGCGCGGATCAGCCCAAGCGAGCCTTCCTGGATCAGGTCGAGAAAGCTGAGGCCACGGCCGAGGTAGGACTTCGCGATCGAGACCACCAGCCGAAGGTTCGCCTCGATCATCTGCCTCTTCGCCGACATGTCGCCGCGCTCGATGCGCTTGGCGAGATAGACCTCCTGGTCGGCTGTCAGCAGCGAGACCTTGCCGATCTCGCGCAGGTAGAGCCGCAGCGAGTCGAGCGAAGGCTCGACGCTCAGGTCGAGCTTCGGGCCCTTCTCTTCTTCGGGTGTGGGGAGCTGCTCGTGCGGCGGATGCTTGTGCGTCTCGCCCTCCAGCAGCTCGACCCCATGGTCGACGAGATACGTATAGAAGTCTTCGATCTGCTCTTTCGTGAGCTCGACGTCTTCGAGCCCGTTTGCGATCTCGTCGTAGTTGAGAACGCCTTTCTCGAGACCTTCCTGGACGAGTTTTTGCAGCTCCTCGACTTCAGGAAGGGAGATTTCGACGGTGAGCAACGGCGGCCTACCTCCCGGCTTTCTTCGCGTTGGTGACGGGGGCTCGATCTACAAACGCAAAAGAGCCGGATACCCGCTGCCTCCCCGGCTCACCCTCTCTCGGCCGGATATTACAGAGGTTCGGCAGAAAGCAAGAAGCGATTTTTTTTCAGCTCGTGATCTCTCCTACTTGCTCCCCGCGACTATTCTCGAGCGCGACAACGGCGAGGTCGCTCAGGTCGAGCTCGAGCTGCTGGAAAAACGTTGACGCCGCCGGCCCGAGCGCACGCCCGTTCCCGTCTTCGACCTTCAACGCCACACCGACAGTGCCGTTCGAAGCGCAGAGCAGACCCTCCGCGCCTCCCTTGGCGATCCACCCGGGGAGGAGCTTCATCAGCCGCGTGTCGGCAGCGAGCGGACCGCGAATCAGGTCGGGGTACGCACGCATGCCCGCCGCGATCCGCGCGCCCCCGTCGAGTCGAGGCAACCGCGCGAAGGCGTGGGCCATGCGCTCGAGAGGAAGCGCGAAGGTGAGTACGCCGCAGCCGTCGACGGCGCGCTCGACGTCGTCGGCCGACACCTCGGCGGCCTCGGCGTGCACGGCCAGCATCTCCGCCTGGACAGGATGACCTTCGAGGCGGTAGCCCTCACTCGCCCAGCCCCGGGCCCGGCAGAGGGCGAGCATCCCGGCGTGCTTGCCGGAGCAGTTGTGGTTGAGGCGTGACGGCGGCTCGCCCTCGAGGCCGCATTCGAGCTCCTCCTCGCCTGCCGGGGCCTTCGCGAGCAGCGCGCGAACCGCCTCCAGCTGGTCGTCGTCCGCGAGATGGGAGGCAGAGGCGATCGCCAGGTCGCGGTCGTCGAGGTCGTCGCGCGAGCGTACGAGCGGCAGCGCCTGGAGCGGCTTCGACGACGAGCGCATGTAGCACACGAGAGCCGGGTCGCCGGCTTCGGCGATCACCGCCCCGTCCTGCACCGCGACGGCGTGGACGCGGTGGACCGCCTCCACCGTATTCCCTCTACGCACGGATACGCTGATCGCCTCGATGCGGTGGAGCCTAAAGCGGCCGCGCGGCGGCCTGTGGGGTCATCCGGACTTCATGAAGCTCTGGATCGGCCAGTCGATCAGCGAGTTCGGCTCGCAGGTCTCCCAGCTCGCGATTCCGTGGCTGGCCGCCGTGGAGCTGCACGCGAGCCCGATCCAGTTCTCGCTGCTCGGCGTCTTCGGGTTTCTGCCCTTCATCCTGTTCGCATTACCCGCAGGCGTCTGGGTCGACCGCCTCCAGCGGCGCCCGATCCTGATCGTCTCTGACGCCACGCGGGCCTTCCTGCTCGCATCGATCCCCCTGCTGTGGGCGCTCGGCGTCCTCGAGATGTGGCACCTGCTCGCGATCCAGTTCGTGGTCGGAGTGTTCACGGTGTTCTTCGACGTCGCCTACCAGTCGTACCTGCCGTCGCTCGTCGACCGCGCGAGCCTCGTCGAGGGCAACGCGAAGCTCCAGACGACGGTGTCCACGTCTCAGGTAGCCGGGCCGAGCATCGCCGGCGCTCTGATCGCGGCGATCACCGCTCCCTACGCGATCCTCCTCGACGCGGTCAGCTTCCTGCTCTCGACGGCCTACATGTTCCGCATCCGGAAACAGGAGATCCTGCCCGCGAAGCAGGAAGGCGCCGCGAAGCCGAAGATGCTCCCCGAGCTGAAGGAGGGCCTCGCCTACGTCGTCCGCCACCGATATCTCCGTCCGATCGCGGCGTGCACGGGCAGCTCGAACTTCTTCGGGATGATCACGTTCACGATCTTCCTGCTGTACGCGGTCCGCACGCTGCACATGTCGTCGTTCCTCGTCGGCTTCTTGTTCGCAATGGCCGGAGCGGGCGCGATCGTGGGCTCGCTCGTCGCGCATCGTGTGCAGCGGGCGATCGGCGTGGGCCCGGCGATCGTGGTGCCCGCCATCCTCTTCTCCGTCTCCGCGGTTGCGTTTCCGCTCGCGCCGCAGAGTCACCCCGTGCCCGTGCTCGTGGCCGCGTTCCTGCTGTTCGGCTACGGCGGTGTGACCTACAACATCACGCAGGTGAGCCTGCGCCAGGCGATCACGCCCGAACGGCTGCAGGGCAGGATGAACGCGTCGATGCGCTGGATCGTCTGGGGGACGATTCCGCTCGGACAGATCACGGGCGGCGCCATCGGTTCGGCCTGGGGCCTGCGCACGGCGCTTTGGGTCGGCGCGATCGGCTCGTTCTTCACTGCGTTGCCCGTGCTGCTCTCGCCTGTTCGCTCGCTGAAGGAGATTCCCGAAACGGCCGCCGAGCCGACAGCCTCGCAGGCGGAGATGGCCGGCGGCGTGATCGAGCCCGGCGCGATGATCGCCGAGCCGGGAGCGGCGAGCGCCGATGCCTGAGCTGCCCGAGATGGAGGCCTGGCGCCGGGCGCTGAACGATCCGGTGTCGGCATTCCCGATCGCGAAGGCCGGCCCGGCGCACATCGCGACGCTGAAGACGTTCGATCCGCCCCTTGCCGCTCTCGAGGGCCGCCAGCTCGAGGGTGCGCGCCGTCGTGCGAAGCGGTTGCTCTTCCCGACGACCGACGGCGAGCTCGTCTTGCTCGTGCACCTGATGACGGCGGGGCGGCTGAAGTACCTGAAGGCCGGCGAGGCCGGCCCGAAGAAGCCCGCGTTCCAGCTCGTCTTCGAGGGCGGCGCACGGCTCGTGCTCACGGAGGCCGGGGCGAAGAAGCGGGCGGGCGTCTGGCTGTTGACGCCGGAAGAAGCGGAGACAGAGCTTGCGCACCTCGGTCCCGAGGCGCTCGGCATCGGCGCCGAGCGTCTCGCGGAGATCTGCGCGTCCGAGTCGAGGCGGCTGCACTCGCTGCTTCGAGACCAGCGCGCAATCGCGGGAATCGGACGGGCGTGGGCGAACGAGATCCTCCATCACGCGAAGCTCTCGCCGTACGAGTTGACGCGCGACGTGAACCCAAAGCAGGTCGACGACCTGGCCGCAGCGATCGACGCGGAGCTCGAACGCGGGCTCGAGCTGCGCGAAGCAGGCGCGAACGACAAGCGCACCTATCGCGTGCACAACAAGCTCGGCGAACCGTGCTACGTCTGCGGCACGCCGATCGCCCAGGTCGACTTCGAGGAGCACACGATCTACTACTGCCCCGACTGCCAGACCGGCGGGCGCGTTCTCAAAGACCGTCGTCTGTCACGATTGCTGCGCTGATGTCTGAGCTGTTGCAAGCGCTGTACCGCGGCGACAACGCGCGCGCCGCGGAGCTCCTCCAGGCCGAGCCGGAGCTCGACGTGTTCGAGGCCGCGGCAACCGGAGGCACCGACCGCCTGCGCGAGCTCCTCGACGTGGATCCCGCGCGCGCCAACGCGTTCGCAGCCGACGGGTTCCACCCGCTCGGTCTCGCCTGCTTCTTCGGACACGTCGATGCCGCACGGTTCCTGCTCGAACGAGGAGCAGACGTCAACGCGCTGTCGCGGAACGAACAAGTTCAGACGGCTGCCATCCATGCGGCCGCGGCCGCGCCGGGGACGGACGAGGACACCCGCTACGCGCTGGTCGAGCTCGCGCTCGAGCACGGGGCCGATCCGAACCTGGAGCAAGGCGGCGGCTTTCGCGCCATCGACGCGGCACGGCAGAACGGCGATTCCCGGATCGAGCAGCTCCTGCTGAAGCACGGGGCTACGACCTAGGGCCTCGCCCTTCCTCCCACGCGTCGAGCAGACCCTCGACGTGCCGGCGCTGCGCGTCGCTGAACTCCATGTCGGCCAGGAGGCGGCGCACTTCCGAAGGGTCGTCGTTCTCGACCGCAGCCTCTAGGTGCTCGCGCGCAGGGGTCGGCTGCTGAAGCTGTCGCCTGAGCCAGCGCAGCAGGCTGACCTGAGCCGCCCGGCTCACTCGGTGGAGAAGGTGACGTTCAGCGTGTCACCTGCAAGCGAGACCGAGCCGCCGCCGGCGCGAATGACGCGCACCGCCACCGCGGCGCCGAGGTCGCGGAGCTCCTCGCCGAGCACGACCGGTCCGGATGACGCCGTGATCGGCGAGATCGCGAGGACGGCACCGTCGACGTGAACCTCGACGCGCTCGAGACCACCGTGCCGTAGTGCTGCCTGAGCGAGCGCGGCGACGCCGCGCGCCGTCGCATCCGGGTCGATCCTGACCTCGGCCCCTTCGCCGTGAACCGCGACCCGCTCCTCGCCAAGCTCTGCCGCAGCGCCGCGAGCGAGCTCGAGCGTGTCGATCGGCTGGAACGCGGGCTCGTAGCGTCCGGCTTCGATCCGCGCGGCGACGCCCAGCTCGTCGAGGAGCTCGGCGAGCTGCAACGCAGCGGTGTCGATCATCTCGAGGTAGCGCTGCTTCGGCTCGCCCAGATCGCCCATGCGAACGAGCGTCTGCGCGAAGCCGTGAATCGTCGCGAGCGGCGTGCGCAAGTCGTGCGCGGCCAGCGAGACGAGCCGCGGGAAGCTGGAGTCTGGTTCTCCCACTGCGCGGCTGATCCTGTCAGCTACGCGACCGGCTCGCGGCGTAGCCGCCGAAACTTGAACCGATTCTCGGTTCCGGCCCGCAGCCGGCTGATGTTCGCACGGTGCAGCACGAGCACGGCCACCGCTGCGCCCGCCGCGAAGGCGATCACCGGCCACGGCCTGCCCATCAGCACTGCTGCAACCGGTAGCGACAGCGCGGCGACGATCGACGCGAGCGACGCGTAGCGCAGCAAGAGGAAGGTCACGATCCACACGCAGGCGCCGACTGCCCCGACAAGCGGTGCGACGCCGAGGAACGCGCCCCCGCACGTGGCCACCACCTTGCCGCCGCGCTGCCAGCGTAGAAAGAGCGGCCGCCAGTGGCCGAGCATCGCGGCGGCGCCCGCAAGCACTGCCGCGAGATGCGAGACGAACAGCACGCCGACGAGCGCGGGGACGAAGCCCTTCGCGGTGTCGAGCGCGACGACGGGAAGGCCGAGCTTCCAGCCGTAGATCCGCCACACGTTCGTGCCGCCGATGTTGCCGCTCCCCTGACGTCGGATGTCCTCGTGGCGAACGAGCCGCGGCAGCCAGTACCCCCACGGCATCGAGCCGAGCAGGTAGCCGCCGACGACCAGGAGCGCCGTGTCCATGTCGTCCTACTTCTGAATCTGGTACTTCGACACCCAGTCGTTGACCGTCGGCCAATCGAGGTTGTCGAAGAACGCGTCGATGTAGGACGCGCGATCGGTCTGGTAGTCGAGGAAGTAGGCGTGCTCGTAGACGTCGAGCGCGATCAGCGGTGTCGCATTCCAGATGGGATAGCTGTTCTGTGCGTCGCCGACGTAGTTGAAGAGACGACCTTCGTCCCAGTCGTACGCGGTCCACGCCCAGCCGCGACCGGCCATCCCCGTCGCCTTGAGATCGGTGCGCCAGTCCTGCACGGAGCCGAAGTCACGCTCGATCAGATCGCCGATCAACCCGGTCGGGTCGCCTCCGCCGCCGCCGAGGTGCTCGAAGTAGATCTCGTGGTTCTTGATCCCGCCGATCGCGAACGTGAGGTCGACCTTCAGCGCTCTGATCTCCGAATAGACCTGGTTCGCGCTGGAGGTGTCGACGCCGTCGAGCCGGGCCAGGATCTCGTTTCGCTTGTTCACGTAGCCCTCGTAGAGCTTGTAGTGCGCCTCGATCGTGGCCCGGGAGATGCCGTCGAGCTCGTAGAGCTCGGGCTTCAGCTCCCTGGCGGTGATCTCCTCGAACTTGAACGCGAGCGACGGCATCGGTCTCCTCTCTCTACGGGCTGGGCGCCGCGGAGCATATCCTCGGTGGGAAAGCCAGAAGCCATAAAGGAGCCAGTCATGCCTTACGAGGTCCCAGCCCTCCCGTACGACTACGCCGCCCTCGAGCCGCACATCGACGAGCAGACCATGCGGCTCCACCACGACAAGCACCACCAGGCCTACGTCGACAACGCGAACAAGGCGCTGGCGGGGACCGAATGGGCGGACAAGCCGGTCGACCACGTGCTCGCGAACCTCGAGATCCTCCCGGAGGAGATCCGCACCGCCGTGCGCAACAACGCCGGCGGCCACGCGAACCACACGCTTTTCTGGGAGATGATGAGCCCGGACGGCGGCGGCGAGCCGAGCGACTCCCTGGCAGCTGCGATCACCGACACCTTCGACAGCCTCGACGCCCTGAAGACGCTCATGAACGACACCGGCGTGAAGCGCTTCGGCTCAGGCTGGAGCTGGCTCGTCTACGACGGCACCGGTCTGGCCGTCTACTCGACCGCGAACCAGGACTCGCCGATCTCGCAGTCGGACGTGCCGCTCCTCGGCATCGACGTGTGGGAGCACGCCTACTACCTGAAGTACCAGAATCGCCGACCCGAGTATCTCGAGGCCTGGTGGAACGTCGTCAACTGGGACGCAGTGCAGCAGAAGTACGAGAGCGCGGACAAGTAGCCCGCGCTCTCGCAGTTCGTTACTTCTTGACGACCGGCTGCGTTCCGCTCCACGAGTCGATGTAGCCACCCGGCATCTCGGTGGCCGGCATGTAGATCCGGATCGACCAGCGTCCGCGCGGAATCACCGAGCGCACGAACTTCATTCCCATGATTCGTCCCGATTGCTGCCCGAGCTGGAGCCGGCGAACGTTGATCCACGTGCGCAGCAGCGTGTAGCGCTGCAGGTAGACGAAGCGGCTCGCGAACGACTCGCCCGCGGTGACGTAGAAGTGGAAGTAGCCCGAGTGGGACACGAACGGCAGCTTGATCACCGGCTGCACCTGCACGCCGACCGAGCTCTCGAGACCCTTCCACTGCGCCTGGTACGACGTGTTGAGCTGCGGCGTGACTGCGAAGGAGAACGCTCCGCCGGTCGTCGTCTGCAGCGTCGCGACGACCTGCTTCGTCGTCTGCCCGAACGGGAGCGCAACGATCGTCACCGTCTCGCCGGCCCGCTTGTTCGAGACGACGCCCGAGAGCGTGACCTGGGTACCGAACTTCACGACAGGCGCCGACGTTGCGAGCGTCACCTGCGGCGGTGCACCCTTCACCACGACCGTCCCTTTCAGCGTCGGATGCAGCCCATCGTGGTACCGGAACGTGCCGCCCGCCCTGAACGTGTGGGTGTAGCTCTTGCCCGGCTTGATCGCCCCCGAGGCGAAGGAGCCGCCGTTGGCGACGACCTGATGATCCTTCTTGTCCACGTTCGTCCAGGTGACGGAGTCGTCCTGGTTGATCGTCACGGTCGCCGGCACGAAGCCGGTGGCCTTGATCTGGACCGTGCTCGTCGCCGTCGACGCGGGTGCGGCCAGCACCAGTGCCAGTCCTGCCACGGCGATCGGTATGAACTTGCGCATCTTGGAACCCCCTGGTGTTTGCCCCACTCCTTCCCTTTAGACGTACGCCGCTGGTAAGCGGTTTTTAAGCGTTTCGTACGGGTGCTGGTTGTGGTGGGAGCCTTCTGTCTGCTCCAATCCGGGAGACGTGGAATCCCGTAGAGATCCCAAGGAGATGGGTATTAGTCTCGCGTTGCCTGCTGCCATGCCCCATGGCGGCCGTCGGGAAACCGCCGGCGCGGGCCTGCCGGATCACGGCGGGCTCTCTGACGGCGACCTGATCCGCCGGGTTGCGAGGCGCGACGCCAACGCGTTCGAGACCCTCTACTACCGTTTCTCGCGACCCGTGTTCGGGCTGGCGCTGCGTCGTCTCGGCGACCGGATGCGCGCCGAGGACGCCGTGCAGGAGACGTTCGCGGCGGTGTGGCGCTCCGCGCGCACCTACAAGCCGGAGCGCGGCGCAGGTGCGCCGTGGCTCTATGCCGTTGCGCGCAACGCGATCGTCGACCGCAGCCGGAACCGCAGCGAGCCTCCCGCCGAGGTGCCCGACACGCCGTCGCTCGAGCTCGGCCCCGACGAGCGCGCCGAGCGGTCGTACGTCTCGTGGCGCGTGCATCGCGCCCTCGAGAGCCTCACGGAGAGCGAGCGCGAGGTCATCGAGCTCGCCTACTACGGCGGGCTGTCGCAAAGTGAAGTCGCGAATTTTCTCGGCATCCCCCTCGGCACTGTGAAAACCCGCACCCGCGCGGGTCTGGGGCGGCTGGCCGATCTGCTCGAAGGAGAGCTGCAATGACACGTGTCCCCGATTTCGACGAGCTCGTCGGCACCGATCTGGAGCCGGGCGAGCGCGACCGCCTGCTCCGGGCACACGAGCTGCTCGTCCAGGCCGGACCGCCGCCTGAGCTGTCGCCCGAGCTCGATGCGGTTCCGTGGCCTGACGAGTCGTTGCAGCCTCTGCGCAAGCCGGCGCGGCGCCGGCCGCTGCTGCTCGCGGCCGCGATCCTCACTCTGGTCGGGGCCGGCTTCGTGATCGGACAGGCGACGGCTCCCGGCCCGACCTCGATCACGGCGGAGCGGGTGGTCAAGCTGACCGGGACGAAGCTCGATCCGAACGCGTCGGGCAAGATCGAGCTCGGCAACAGCGACGCGCGTGGAAACTGGCCGATGGTGCTGCACGTGAAGGGCCTCGACCGGCTCGCCAAGGGCGGCTACTACGACCTCTACCTAACGCAGGGCGGCAAGCCCGTCGTTCTCTGCGGCACATTCAACTCGAACGGCGGCGACGCGGCGATCCGGCTCAATGCCGCCTACGACCTCAGCCGCTTCGACAAGGACGGCTGGGTCGTCACGCGGCAGCCCGCCGGGCACTTCCAGCCCGACCAGATCGTTCTCAGGCCGACGTAACGACTAAGGCGCGGTGCGGTTCGCCGCGACGAAGGCGGCGTGCGTGACCGGCATCTTCGCAGCGAAGAACGTCTCGACCGCGTCGGCGTAGCGACGAATCTCGCGCTGGGCGGTCTCGGCGGCTCGGAGCGAGACGAAATTCATCAAGGCCCGCGCGTTCACCGTCCAGAAGAACTCGGTGTAGGCGCCGACCGGCATCACGGAGCGCGCCAGCTCGCGGGCGACACCCGCCTCGACGAGCCGCTCGTAGGTCTCGAACGCGTGCTGGTAGACCTCGCGGAGCTCCTCGCGCGTCCGCTCGGCCAGCTCGTCATCGACCGGCTCGAAGGAATACGCACCCGGCTTGCCGACCTGGCTGCGAACGTCCTCGGGCTCAGGCACGTAGAACTCGTCCGTCGCCTTCGCGTAGCGCATCGAGAACTCATTGAAAGAGCCAACACGATGGCGAAACCATTCGCGGGCGACGAAGATCGGGGCGCGAATGTGGAAGCGGAACGCATTGTGCTCGAACGGCGTTCCGTGTCGATCCCGCATCAGGAAACGGATCAAGCCTTCGTCGGCCTCGTCGAGCTCGTCCTTGCGGCGCGCGAAGCTGACTCGGGCCGCGTTCGCGACCGAGAGGTCGGTTGCCATGGCGTCGTCGAGGCGGACGAAGCCGTGATCGAGCACGCGGATGGCGTCCTCGGCTATCACTCTGTCGGTCGTGGCCACCGGTGAGTCGAGTGTAACCGGGGTGCATGTCGGCACCTCGGGCTGGTCGTATCCCTCGTGGAAACCCGGGTTCTATCCCGCCGGGACCGACTCGAAGGAGTTTCTGCGCTTCTACGCGGAACGGTTCTCGACCGTCGAGCTGAACACCACGGGCTACCGCCTGCCTGGTCAGGAGCAGTTCGAGCGCTGGGCTGCCGCGACCCCCGCGGGCTTCACGTTCGCGCCGAAGCTCGCCGGCAACCGGCCGCGGCTCCTCGCCGACTTCGGGCCTCGGGTACTCGCGCTCGGCGAGAAGCTCGGGCCGATTCGCGTGCAGCTGATCAGCGCGCGCGACGAGGGCATGATCGAGCTGATTCTCGGCTCGCTCGATCCAGGCCTTCGGCTCGCTTTCGACCTGGCTCACCCGTCGTGGGACGGGATCGAGCCACGTCTCGCCACCGCGGGTGCGGTTCGCGTCAACGATCTCGAGCACGAGACTCCGTTCCGGTACGTGCGGTTTCGCGAGCCGCCGTACGACGACGAGGCGCTACGAGAGTGGGCTGCGAGGCTCCGAGGCGTCGACGTCCCGCTCTTCGCGTATTTCCGGCACGAGGACGAGCCGACCGCGCCGGGGTATGCACAGCGGTTGCTCGAGCTGCTGCGCGGCTAGTGGACGCGGCACTTCTTGTCGACTCCGACGATGGAGTCGAGGAGAGCGTTCTGCTTTTGCTCGTACGCAACGTCGGCCGGGTTGTTCCGGTCGAAGTCGTGGAGCCCCGGCACGGTGATGCTGACGTCGGGTGTCACGCCAGGGCCGATCGCATTGAGCCGGTACTTCGACCCGTTGCCTGGGCCGCGTGAGCTGAAGCGGTAGAAGCCGTAACAGAAGACGCCGGTCGGCCGATGCGCGAGGAAGGCGTTCTCGCGCCGCCAGCCTTTGCCGTAGCGGGAGTCGAACGTGTCGACGTAGATGTTCCGGCCGTAGCCGTCGGTTGGTGATCCGACGCGCGTCGCGCTGAACCCGTACACGGGCTTGCCGTCGTAGGTCAGCCGGCCGAAGAGATGGTGGTAGCGGCCGCCGTAGACCCAGTCCGTCCACGCTTCGAGCGACGCGATCGGGCCCGACCAATGCGAGAGGTGCAGCTCCCACTTGCCGAGACCGGAATGTGTGCGGCCGTCGAAGTTCGGGAGGGTGCGCCGCCACGACTGCAGCGCCCAGTACGAGCCGTCACTCGCGGCGCACGCGGCGACCTGGAATGCAAGCTTCGGTCCGTCATAGGCGCGGCACGTGTTCTTGAACGAGGTCCAGGAGCGGCCGGAGTAGTCCTTGCGAAAGCGCACTTGCGCGACGGCGGAGGTGGGCTGCCGTGCATTGATCGCGCCCCAGGCGCGTACGTGCATGAGCTGTCCGTGTGCCTCGTAGGTGATCAGCGCCTGACCGTTCCCGTCGACGGCGAGCCGGACGTGCTGCGCGTTTCGGTCGATGATCGCGGAGGCGTGGGCAGAGGCTCGCTCCGGCCAGCGCAAGGAGTGCTGCGGTGAAGACGACGGCAGTCTTCATCGAATCTCACCGTATCGATCTGAATCCATAAGGCTTCCCTCGACAAGGGGAGCCTGGAGCTAAAATCTTGCGGTCGCGCCCAGATGTCGCTCGTAGGCGCCACTTGTGACGATCTGGGCGATCTCGGCAACCGCGTGCCGCAGCTCCTCGTCGGTGTTGTAGTAGTGAGGCCCGAGGCGCAGACCGGCATCCGGGCGGAAATCGCAGAGGATCTGCCGCTCGGTGAGCTCCTTGTGGACGGCCTCGAACTCCGGGGTGCGTACGGTCACCGTGCCGCCTCGGCGGGCAGGATCGCGCGGGCTGCCGACCGCGAAGCCGGCCTCGTCGCAGAGGTCGATCAGGAGCTGGGTCTGCCGCAGCGAGTGCTCGCGGATGCGCTCGACGCCGATCTCCTCGATCAGGTCGTAGCCGGCGGACGCCGCGTAGAGCGCGGGGACGTTCGGCGTGCCGGTCAGAAAGCGCGCCGAGCCTTCGGCGTACTCGAGCTCGGGCTCGAAGCCGAAGGGGCGGGCGTGCGCCTGCCAGCCGACGAACGTCGGCTCGAGTGTCTCCGCGAGGTCGGGACGAACGTAGAGCCAGCCGTTCCCGGGCCCGCCGCAGAGCCACTTGACGCTGCCGCCCACCGCGAAGTCGACGTTCAGCTCGGTGACGTCGAGCGGAACGATGCCCGCGGACTGGTACGCATCGAGGACGACGTGCGCGCCAACCTCGTGAGCGCGGCGCATGATTGCCGCGACATCCTGGATCTCGCCGGTCTTGAAGAGCACGTGCGTGATCGGAACGAGCAGTGTGCGTTCGTCGATCGCTTCAACGATTGCCCTGTCGTCCGGCACGACGACGACCTCGAGGTCGGGCTGCGCCTGGTAGAGGTAGCGGACGCTCGGAAAATTGCCTTCCTCGTAGACGACACGGTTGCGCAGCGGGTCGACGGGCCGGAAGCAGGAGACGACGATCGCCTCGGCGACGGCGACGTTCTGGTGCATCACGGTGGAGCCGGGCGGCGCGCCGATGATGCGGCCGATCTGGTCGCCGACGGTCATCGACATCTGCCACCACCCCTCGCCCCACGCGCGAATCCCACGCTCGCGCCACGTGCGTGCGTATTCGAGGAGGCGTTCCTCAGCGGCGGCGGGCATCGCGCCGAGCGAGTGGTTGATCAGGTAGGTCGTGTCGCGGAGGATCGGGAACCGCTCGCGGTACTCCGTCAGCTCCACGGCGATCCTGCTAGTTCAGATCGGCGAGGCTGCGCTCGGGCGGCCCGACGTACTGCGCGCTCGGTCGGAACAGCCGGCCTGTTCGCTTCTGCTCGAGGATGTGCGCCGACCAGCCGGCGACGCGCGAGCACGCGAACATCGCGGGAGCGAGCGGCGGCGGGATCTCGGCCACGTCGAGCACGAGGGCCGAGTAGTACTCGACATTGGTGCGGAGCGGCCGCTCGGGGTGGCGCCGCTCGAGCTCTGCGAGCGCAGCCTCCTCCAGACGCTCCGCGATCTCGATCTGAGGCGACCCGAGCTCTCTCGCCGTGCGCTTGAGGATGCGCGAACGAGGATCCTCGGCGCGGTACACGCGGTGACCGAAGCCCATGATGCGCTTGCGCGCATCGAGCGTGTCGCGGACCCACTTCTCGGGATCGCCCATGGCGGTGACCTCGTCGAGCATCGGCTTCACATACGCCGGCGCACCGCCGTGCAGAGGGCCCGACAACGCACCGACCGCGGACGACAGCGCGGCGCCGCAGTCCGCACCGGTCGAGGCGGTCACGCGCGCAGCGAACGTCGAAGCGTTCAGCCCGTGCTCGGCGGTGCAGATCCAGTACGTGTCGATCGCCTTGACGTGACGCGGGTCTGCTTCGCCGCGCCACTGCAGCAAGAACTTCTCGGCAGCGGTCTTGCCCTTGCTGACGACGTCGGCCGCGATCTGGTCCGTGTGGCCGTCTGCGAGACGCGCGGAGCGCGCGACGATGCCCATCATCTGGGAGGAGAGCCGCCCGAGGTCAGCGCGCGCCTGCTCGTCCGCGATCTCGTTGAGCTTGCCGAGCTTCCATTCCCCGGACAGACGAGCCGTCTCGGCCTGGAGATCGGACGGGGCATTACCGGTCAGCCGCGCGGGCTCGTAGGGCTCCGGATCCGGCATCTTCGAATGGATGTCGTCGTCGACCAGCAGGCCCCAGACGTTCTCGTAGGGGACCTTCCCGACGAGCTCTTCGATGTCGATGCCGCGGTAGCGGAGGACGCCCCCCTCGCGGTCGGGCTCGGCGATCTCCGTCTCGACGGCGATGACCCCTTCGAGACCCGGCCTGAATTCGTTGTCGCTGCTCATGTGAGTTCCTCCAGCTCGATCGCCCGCCCAATCGACCGTCCCTGCGCGGCCGCGAGCACGAGGGCCGCCGCGGCGACGTCCTGGACGGCGACGCCGACGGACTTATACAGGGTGATCTCCTCCGGGGAGGTCCTTCCCGGTTTCGTTCCGGCGACGAGCTCGCCGAGCTCCGCATGAACCTGATCGGGGCGGATGCCGGCAAGCTCGGGCGCACCGGCCGGTGGCGGTGCCAACGCGGACTCGCGCGACTCAACGACGATCAGCGCGTCCGCGACCGTCTGCTCGTCCACCTCGCGCCCGCGCGGATTGAGCCCGACCGAATTGACGTGAGCACCTGGAGCAAGCCACTCGCGACGCACGACCGGCTCGAGCGTGTGCGTCGTCGCGGCAACGACGTCGGCGCCGCGGATCGCCTCTTCGTACGAATCGACGGCGCGAGCGTGCGGTCCGAGCTCCGACGCGAGCGCCTCTGCGCGCGCCCGGTCGCGGCCTGCAACGCGAATCTCCGTGAAGGCACGCACGCGCGGCAGGGCCCGGGCATGCGAGTGCGCCTGCACCCCTGTGCCGAGAATCGCGAGCACCTCGGCGTCCTCACGCGCAAGCAGCCGCGTCGCGAGCGCGGAGCCTGCAGCGGTCCGCGTCGCTGTGATGTACGTCCCGTCCATCAGCGCGAGCGGCGTGCCGTTGTCCGGATCGAACACGGCGATTACGGCCTGATGCGTGTGACGGTCGGTGTTCTGCGGGAAGAGCGTCACGAGCTTGCACGCGAGGCCGGCAGACGGAAGGTACGCGGGCATGACGCCGAGCAGCCCCTGCCGTTCGTCCACCAGCGCTGCAATTCGCGGCGGCATCGACGCTGCACCTGCGCTCAGATCCTTGTGCGCGGCGGCCAGCGCATCGACGAGCTCGTCGAGGTCGAGCAGCTCGCGCACCTCCGCTTCCGAGAGGAAGATCACGAGAAGCGCTTCAGCAGGCCGAGCGCCTGCTGGTTCCACGGAACGCGATGTGTCACACCGGCGCCCCCGACGCGGCCGCGGTTGGCGAGATACCAGTCGTACGTTTCGATCAGCGCGTCGCGATTCGACAGGCGCGGCTGCCATCGGAGGAGCGACTGCGCCTTGCTGACGTCCACGAAGGAGTCGCGGTGCGCCGTCTTGTAGTGCCACTCGGCAAGCGGCGAGACGCGCAGGAGCTCCAGCCCGCGCAATGCAATCTCGGCGGGCTTGACCGGGACGGGCTGCAAACGGGATGCCGATCCGGCGTGGTCGATCAGCGCCTGCAGATCGGCGCGAACCGTCCCGAACTCCGTAGCGCCGATGTTGAAGGTCTCACGTGCCGCCTTCGGCTCCTGGCCCGAGCGCACGATTGCGTCGACGAGGTCCTCGACCGCCAGCAGCTGGTAGCGGTTGTTTCCCTTGCCGAGGGTGTAGATCCGTCGGCCCTCGCGAATCCAGTCGAACAGGATCTCGAACACACCGAGACGCTCGGGACCGATGAACGTCTTCGGACGAACGATGGTCGTCTCGACCGCGGCGACGCGGCACAAACCTTCCGCATCGATCTTCGACTCGCCGTACCACCCCACGCCGACGAGCGGATCGTCTTCCTCGATCGGATGCTTCTCGGGAACGCCGTACACCGCAGTCGACGAGATGAACACCACGCGACCCACGCCCGCTTCGTCGCTCGCCCGCAACACGTTCTCGGTGCCTCCGACATTGACCGAGCGAATCGTGTGACGCGAGGCCTGGATCGGCAGCGCCGCCGCGGCGTGCACGACAACGTCGGCGCCCGCCACCAACCGTGCAACGGCGTCCCGGTCGCGGACGTCACCGCGCAGCTCTTCGACCGCAGCCTCGAGGCCGGGATCGTCGAGCGGGACGACGTCGAGCGTTCGAACCTGATGCCCGTCTGCGAGCAGCCGCCGTGCGAGGTGCAGGCCGAGAAAGCCCGCGCCGCCTGAGATTGACCAGAGCATCAGGGATTCAGGCTACTGGCCGCCGGTGGCGGCGGTGCCGGCCCAGCCGGCGGCGGCTTTGCGTTCACGAGCACCGCGGCCGCGAGGAGCACAGCCATCCCGACCATGCTCTCCCCGAGCAGGCTGCCGCGCAGGCCAGGCAGCACGCGCTCGTTCCCGGCGGCCACCGCAGGCACGGCGAGCAGCTTGTGCAGGCCGCCCCAGGCGAACGCGAGCGCGACGAGACAGATCTTCAACAGCAGGATCTCGCCGTATCCGGTCGTCCAGAGGTCCCGTAGCTGCGGCAGGCGCAGGATCGCGAGATAGACGCCCGCGACCAGCAGGACACCGACGCAGATGGTCGCGAGTCGCGAGAACGCGAGGAACGCCTCGCGTCGCAGGTCCGGCACAAGCGGCCAGACGACGACCACAAGCTGAAGCAGCCCGCCGATCCAGAGGCACGCCGCGGAGAGATGGGCCCAGTCGGCGAGCTGCGACTTCCACGAAGAGCCTGCATCGGCGGCCGAATGTCCCGAAAGCGAGAGCCCGGAGACGAACGCGAGCGCCACGACGAACGCCGGCCAGAGCAGCACCGTGCGGTCCGTGACCCACGCGAGGAAAACGAGCGCCGCAACGAGCGCGAAGCCGAGCGTCATCGCGACGAACGCGTCACCGAAGCGCGATTGTGCGAGCGGCGAGAGGTCGCCGTAGAGCAGCCGCCCGAACGGCAGCTGCAACGCATCCTCGGCGCGGAGCAGGAAGGCGACGATGCCGACGTCGATCGTGGCGACGACACCGACTCCGACGAGGACGTAGAAGCGCTTCTCCGCCCGCGGGGTGAGTGGATGCCGCCGCAGGACGAGCAGACGGAACCCGAGACCGCCGACGACGAGTGCGAGCGCGACGAAGTACAGCCAGCGTACGGCGTCCTCGGTGCGAGTCGGCCCGGACGCACCGAACGCTTCCGTTGCGGGCGGCGCGGCGGCGCGCACGCCGAACGTGAAGACCCCGGACACGACGTGGCCGTCGTTCGACAGTGCATGCCAGCGCACCGTGTACGCACCTCGCTGCAACCGCGGCAGCGACGCCTCCAGCGTGAGACCGTCGACTCCGACGTGGGATACCGGCAGTGCGCGTGTCGCCGAGAAGAGCTGTACCGATCCCGGCAGCGCCTTCACGTACTGGTCGAAGCGCAGCGTGACCTTGTGCGGCGAGGCCGCCAGCCGTTCGCGAAAACCGGGCGAGGTGTGCAGAAGAGTCGCATGCGCGAACGCCTGCCCCGGCAAGAGCAGCGCCAGCAGCATTCCGGCGAGCAGCAGCCGTTTCATCGGTGCTCGTTCCCGGCGAGCGGCGACATGTGGCCGAACACCGGCGCGGCGTCGCGATCGGAGTACAGCATCACTGCCGCGACGACGAAGATCAACGCGAAGCCCGTGACGGCGAGCTGCGACTTCGGTCTCACCGCACGAAGGAGCGGGAAGACCGCGCCGACGACGAACGTCCAGCCGAGCAGGTGGTGCAGGAACGCTGAGCGCTGGAAGAACCACGCGTTCTGCTCGTGCACCAGCAGGGCGGTGCCCGACACGAGGAAGCCGGCTGCCATCGCGAGGCGCCACAGGTGACTCTGCAGCTTGCCGCGGACGAGCGCGATCTCGACGGCGCCCGCGAACATCAGCAGCTGTGCCCACGTTCCGTGCGCGATCATGTGGATCGCGGAGTTCGTATAGAAGGTCATCACCGGCCACATCAGGACGCCGAGCGCGAAGGCGAGCCCCGGCCACAGATACGCACGCCAGGCCCGCCGGCGCCACACCTCCGTTCCGACCACCGCCTCCGCGAGCAGGCAGAGGCCGAGCAGCAGGAAGCCGGTCGCGAAGAGCCAGTGCACGTGCTCAGCGGGCGGCTGCATGTTCCTCCTCCAGGTCGGCGAGCAAGCCGGGCACGACGAAGAAGTGGAAGAAGAGCCCAACAGCGATCACGAGCAGCGGTGGCTCGACGAAGAGCCACCAGAAGCCCTGCCCGTGCGGGTGGAGCAGGGTGACTCGATCGGGCTGGATCAGCGCCCAGAGAATGCCTCCGAGCGCGGCGGCCGGCCCCAGGGCGGACACGATCCGCACGCGCGCGGTGGTTCGTTGTAACGGTGCTTCGAGTTCGGTGATGAGCTCTGCGTTCACGACGTCCTCCTACCGTGGTCTAGGGAAACCAGGCACGACCCGCGAACGGAGGTCCGCGGGGCCTACGCGGCGGCGGGAGGCGGTCGTACTTCGAACGCGAGCCCGAAGAGGCTGCGCGGTGTGACGAGCTCGCCCAGTGCCGGACGGGGCACGGGCAGGCCCGCGCTGAACAGGCGCGACGCGCGCGCCGCGGTGTCTCGCGCATAGCTCTCGTACTCGGAGAGCCAGCGCTCGACTGCGCGGTAGATGAGCGCGACGACGACGGCCAGAACTGCGAACACGGGGAGCGCTGCGGTGTGGAGCCACGGTGCGAGCAACGGCCAGCGGCCGACGGAGATCCCCTCGGCGTCCATCTGCACGAGGTACATCAGGCTCGTGACGAGGAACGACCCGAGCCACAGCTTCGGTGAAAGCTCGAGTCGCACGCGCGGTGCGCGCCTGGGCGGTGCGCTGGAGCCGTGCGCGTCGAGCAGACGCCGGGCGGCGCGTTCGACCGTGTGCGCCTTGACGAAGCGCCACGTCACGCGCGCGAGCATCAACGCGACGGCGATTTTCACGACGGCGAGCAGCTCCGGGTAGTAGTCGGCGCCCGCGTACGGCGTGCCGACATGACGGCCGAAGTCGAGACGATGCGCAAGGCTGCGGCCGAGCAGCTCCGCGACGAGCGCCAGTAGGCCGAGCGCGAGCCGCGCTAGGAGCCGCTGGTGACGCCGCGCTCGTTCCATCCCCATCCACAGTGTGCGCCTTCCGGCGCACGCTGGTCAAATCCCTTGGCTGTTGAGGCTCGGCAGCGCTAGGAGACGAGCGTGAGCATCCACTCGTTGCTGCAGCGATCCTCGAACGCCACGAGGAAGATCCGCTGGTAGCGCCCCAGGCAGAGCGCCCCTTCGCTGAAGGGAATCTGCTCAGTACGGGGCCCGAGCAGCATCGAAACGAGCCTCGTTCGCTCGTCCGCCGTCAGAGGGACGAGACGCTCGAGCATGCACTCCAGATCGGAGAAGAAGCCGGTTTCCCGTTCCTGAACCCGGATCAGGCACGGATCGCCGTTCGGCGACACGAACGCGATCCCGCTGCCGCCGGTGGCGGCGACCTCGCGGCGCACGTCGTTCGTGATGTCGAGCACGGTCAGGTTCGGCAGCGCCGCGGCGATCGAGACGGGAATCTCGACGGACGTCATGCGGATGCGACCTCGCGGGGCAGACGGAAGTGGACGTCTTCGCGTGCGACCGTGATCTCGACGACTTCGTCGTAGCCGCGAGACGCGAGCTGCTCGATCGTCGCGTCCACGAGCTCACCCGGTGTGGACGCGCCAGCCGTGAGGCCGATCACCTGGTGGCCGTCGACGAGGTTGTCGCCGATCTCGCTCTCGCCGTCGATCAGCTCCGCTTCAGCGCCGGCGATGCGCGCCACCTCGACGAGCCGCTGTGCGTTCGAGCTCGTCTGCGAGCCGATCACGAGGATGAGGGTGGCTTCCTCCGAGAGGCGCTTCACCGCGTCCTGGCGGTTCTGGGTGGCGTAACAGATGTCGTCCGCGCCCGGACGCGTGAGCGTGCCGAAGCGATCCTCGAGCGCATCCACCGTTGCGCGCACGTCGTCGAGCGACAGCGTCGTCTGGCTGATCACCGCGACGGGCTTGCCGTTCGACTCGAGCTTGGCGGCTTCCTCGGGCGACTCCACCACGACGGTCGACTCGGGACGCTCACCCTGCGTCCCGATCACCTCGACGTGGTCGGCGTGCCCGACGAGCGCGACGAGGTGGCCGGTGTCGGCGTACCTGCGCGCCTCTGCGTGAACCTTGGAGACGAGCGGGCACACCGCATCGACGACCCGCAGGCCACGGCGCTCGCAGCGCTCACGCACCACGGGCGCAACGCCGTGCGCCGAGAGCACGCAGATCTCTCCCGACGGAATCTCGCTCTCGTCGTCGACGAACACCGCGCCGAGCCGCTCGAGCCGGCGCACGACGTGGTCGTTGTGGACGATCTGGTGCCGGACGTAGATCGGCGCGCCGTGCTCCTCGAGCAGACGCTCGACGATCTCGATCGCCCGGTCGACGCCCGCGCAAAACGAGCGCGGAGCGGCGAGAAGAACTCGTTTGCTCACGCGAGGGCCTCCAAACTTCGCAAAGCGCGCCGTGCACCCACGGCCGCACGGAAGGTCACGACCGGCTGGCGCACGAAGCCGCGCAGGAAACCGAGCACGTCCACCTCACCGCTCGCCTTCGCGCCTTCGGCGACGCCGCCGAGCCGGTGCGTCGGCGTGTCGCTGATCGCACGCAGGCAGCCGACGAGCCGTCCGCTTCGCGCGAGCGCGCCGGACTCCATGTCGACCGCGTCGGCGCCGGTCTGCTCGTGCAGGCGCGCGCGCTCCGCCGGGTCGTCGACGATGCGGCTCGCGCCGAGGATCGTCCCGATCCGCGCAGGCGATGCGCCGAGCGGCTCGCCTTCCCACAAGACGGCGCCGGATTCGTCGACGACGCGCCTCGCGTCGATCACGGTGCCGACCGGGAGCTCGCCCGACAGCGCGCCCGCGACTCCGAAGGAGACCAGTCGCCCGTCGGGAACGCCTTTGGACACACCCAGGCCGACGACTGCCGTACGGCCGAAGCGCCGAGCGATGCGCTCCTCGACCCCCATCGCGCAGGCGAATGTCAGCCCGTCAACGTCCAAGCCATGCTCCTGGCGCTCTCACGCACGGAACCCGCCGCTTCGTACGCAGCCGACGGCTCGAAGCCGGAGTGGATCGCGCAGTGCTCGCAGCGCGGATCGTTGCCCGGCCCGTAGTCCTCCCACTCCATCCCGTCGAGCAGTGCGTCGTAAGTCGGGAAGATCCCGTCGGTCAAGAGGTAGCACGGGCCCTTCCAGCCGTAGGGGTTACGCGTGATCGAGCCCCACGGAGCGCACTTGAGCTTCCGTTCGCCGGTGAGGAACTCCTGGTAGATCGGCGTCGCCAGCCAGCGGTAGTTCCGCTGGCGCGCGACCTTGCGGATGATGCGGAACTTCTCCTCGTGCTCCGCGCGCGTCATCGTCAGCGCGGGATCGATCTGCGAATACTGGTAACCCGGCGCGATCAGCATCCCGTCGATGCCGACCTCGTTCGTCAGGTACCCCATCATCTCGAGGATGTCGTCGACCGAGGATTCTTTGAAGATGGTCGTGTTCGTCGTGACGCGGAACCCGGCCTCGCGCGCCTTCTTGATCGCGTCGACGGCGATGTCCCACAGTCCCGGGTAGTCGCAGATGTAGTCGTGGATCTCGCGCATGCCGTCCAGATGCACGACGAAGGTCATCCGGTGGCTCGGCTTGAAGACGTCGAGGTACTGCTCGAGCCGCAGGGCGTTCGTGCAGAGGTCGATGTTCTTGCCGAGGTCGAGCATGCCGGCGACGACTTCCTCGATGCCTTTGTAGACGAGCGGCTCACCGCCGCAGATCGACACAACCGGAGCGGGGCACTGCGCACCCGCGTCGATGCACTCCTCGACCGTCAGCCGCGCCTTGTTCGACTCGTACTCGCGGATCTTCCCGCAGCCGATGCACGCGATGTTGCACGCAAGGGTCGGCTCGAGCATCAGGACGAGCGGATACCGGTCCCCCTTCCGCTGCTGGCTCGCGACGTACTTGCCGATCTGAACGGTTGAACGGAGCGGAAACTTCATCCGTTGAGCCTTTCTCTGAGACGCCCAAGGGCGAGGAGTGGAAACGTCAGGCGGTACAGGTGGTAGCGGATCATGAAATCAAGGGGAAAACCCGTGCCCGTAAAGTGCTGCTCGTCCCAATCGCCGTCAGGACGCTGAGTCTCGCAAAGATACTCGGCCGCGCGTCGGCAGGACAAGCCTGCGGCGGCTCCCCCGGCGACGTACGCGAGGAGGGCCCACGCCGTCTGTGACGGGGTGGCGGCCCCGCGGCCGCGTGAGGCGGGATCGTGGTAGGAGCGAATGTCCTCGCCGAAGCCTCCGCTCGGCTGCTGGACGGAGTCGAGCCAGGCAAGAGCGCGGCGGATCGCCGGGTGCTCGGGCGGCAGGCCGCACGCTTCGAGCGCCGGCACGGCGGCGCCGGTCCCATAGATGTGGTTGACGCCCCAGCGGCCGAACCAGGAACCGTCAGGTTCCTGCTCGGCGAGCAGCCACTCGAGCCCGGCGGCGAGCGAGGACGAGTAGCCCTCCTCGTGGCCGAGCGCCTCGAGCGCGTGCGCGGTGACGTCGGCGGTCGGCTCGTCGGTCACCTTGCCGAAGTCGCAGATGGGAAGCTTGTAGAGCCAGAGCGCCTCGTTGTCGGCGTCGAAGGCGCCCCAGCCGCCGCTTCGCGACTGCAGGCCGACCATCCAGTCGAGCCCGCGGCGCACCGCCTCGTCGCCGAGGTCGAGCTCGCGCAGGGCCAGCGCGACGACGGCCGTGTCGTCGACGTCGGGATAGAGGTCGTTCTCGAACTCGAACGCCCAGCCCCCAGGTTGCAGATCGGGACGGCGAATCGCCCAGTCGCCCCGGACGGTCACCTCCTGGCCGAGCAGCCACGAACCCGCGGCCTGCAGTCGCGCATCGTCAGCCGGAACGCCCGCAGCGCGGAGCGCGAGCACGGCGAGAGCTGTGTCCCAGATCGGTGACTGGCACGCCTCGGGCCGCAGGCGGTCGCCGTCTCGCACCATGAAGCCCTGCCAGCCGGCGAGGCCGCGCGCGAAGGTCTCGTCCTCGAAGCCGTGGCCGAGCGCGGCGAGCATGATCAGCGACCAGACCCACGGCGGCTGGATCCCGCCCCACGAGCCGTCTGCCTCCTGGCGCTCGCGCACCCAGCGCTCCGCGATCGAGATCGCTCGCCGGCGGCGCTTCGACAGGCGAGGCGCGCGCGGGGGCGCCGTCTTTTTTCCGCCGATCTCACTCAGGTCGATCGAGCTCGGACGCACAGGGCGAAGCGCCTCGACGACCGACAGCGAGACCATCGTCTGACGCGCCCAGCAGGCGAAGTCGTAGACCGAGAGCGGGCCGTTTGCCGGCAGCAGGATCAGCTCGACGGGAACGTGCGCGAGACGGCGCCACGGCCACTGGCCGATCAGCGCGAGGAACGCACGCGTGAAGATCCTCGTGCGCGACACGCCGCCCGCGCCGCGGATGTAGGCGCGCGTCGCGTCGCCTGCATCGACACCCGCGAGCTTCAGCGCCGTGTACGCCTCGACCGTCACCGAGAGGTCGGCCGGCCCCTCGAACCAGGTCGACCAGGTGCCGTCCTGGCGCTGCCGCGCGAGCAGCTCGTTCGCGAGCAGCCGGTCCGTCTCCGGATCGCGCAGCCCGAGGAAGTGGAGCAGGAACAGATGCTCCGCGATCATCGTCGCGTTCGATTCCAGCTCTCCCTTCCACCACCCGTCGGGATGCTGCAGGGAGAGCAGGCGCTCCGCGCCGAGCTCGACCGCGGTGTCGAGCGACGTGAGCTCTTGCACCATCGTCAAGCTGCGACCTCCCTCGCCTTCGGCTCGGTCGCGTGGTGGAAACCGTGTTTCCCCCACGGGCCCCCTTCTTTAGAAGACGCTCCGACGTACGCGCCGCTGAGATCGCCGCGTTCGCCGGAGAGCAAGAGAGGGGAAACCTCCCGGTTTCCCCCGTCCCCTTCCACGTGTCTGCTCACGCAGCCACCTCCGTCTTCACGTCGGCCAACATCTTTGCGGCCACGCGGCCAGACCGGACGGCGCTCTCCATCGTCGCCGGCCAACCGGTCGCCGTCCACGCGCCCGCGCGCGTGACATTCGGTCGTGAGGTCGCCGCGCCGGGCCGGAGCGCCGCGGTTCCGGGTCGCAGCGCAACCGTTGCGTTGGGCTCGCGACTGACGCGCGACCACTGCAGCTCGGCGTGGCCCAGCCGGTCGGTCACCTGCCCCGCGATGCGCTCGACGAGCTCGCGGCCGCGGATCTCCATCAGCTCGGGAACACCGCTCGAGACGACGGTCAGGTACTGGCCTTGCGTGGGTGGATTCCCGGTGAGCTCGCCGCGGTCGAAGACCCAGTGCGCGTCGGAGCCGAGCAGCGCAGCGAGCGGCGAGCGCAGAAGCGGGCGATCGAAGAGCAGATGGACGCTGACGATCGGTGACGGCTCGAGCGGCGTGTCTTCTTCCCGGAGCAGCCGCGCCGACTCTGCGGGAGGCGTCGCGACCACGATCGCATCGGTGACGAGGTCGTCGAGGTCGTCGACCTTCGCGCCGGTCTCGACGGTCGCGCCGCGCCGCTCGAGCGTCCGCTGCGCCGCATCGCCGTGCATCCAGCCGAGCGGTTTCGTCGGCAGCACGAGCTCGCCGGCCCGCAAGCCGGAGAGGAGCGCCGTCTGCACGGTGAAGATCCCCATGGCCGCGCTCGCCTCGGCACACGGAAGATTGAGCGCCGGGCGGATGAACACGTCCCAGAACCGCTCTATCGCCGCTGGTGACTGTCCCTTGCCGAGCAGGAACGCCTCGAACGTCTCGTCGTCATGCGCATCCGCGTCGGCGGAGCGGAGCGAGAGCAGCTGCCAGACGAGAGGGCGGTCGCGCAGTGGCAAGTGTCCGTAGCGCGCAAGCAGGATCGACGCCGGCGAGATCTGCGCCCAGCGGCGCTGCTCGTCGACGACGGGAAGACTGAGACGCATGCGCCGGACCGAGCCGCCTTCGCCGATTCGATGCAAGAACGCGAGGTACTCGGTGAAGCAGCCGAGCGCGATGTGCTGGCCGTTGTCGGGTGGCGGCGCAGGATCGCCGTCTCGCTCTGGGAGCGTCTGCACCGCGCCGCCGAGCGTCGGCCGCGCCTCGAGCAGCGTCACGTCATGATCTGCGTCGAGCAGCTCGAGCGCAGCTGCACAGCCTGCGAGCCCGCCGCCGACAACCGTCGCTCTCATCGCCGCAGGCCTCCGCCCACGATTCGCAGCTTCGTGAGCGCCGACAGCCGCGGCGGTCCGTCGAAGACGTCGTACCCATTCGCCTCGATCCGCTCGAGCGTTGCGCGGTAGAGACCGGCGAACGTCGAGACGCACAGCGCGCTCCGGCTGTCGAGCGTGCGCACGAGCCCGAGCCCGTCACGCAGGTACGCACGGGCACGCTCCGATTGGAACATCATCAACGCGCGCCACGCGTCGGTGACCGCCCCGGACCTCAGGTCGTTTTCGCCCACGCCGAACGATGCGAGCTCGTCCTGCGGGAGATAGACGCGACCGAGCTCCCAGTCCTCTCGCACATCGCGGATGATGTTGATCAGCTGCAAAGCGATGCCGAGCGTCTCGGCACGTTCGACGTCGTCGGAGCCGTACACCGCAACGCACGCGACGCCGACGGCTCCCGCGACCTTCGTGCAATAGCCGCGCAGCTCTTCGAAGTGCGCGTACCGCGTCTGGTCGAGATCCTGGAGGCCGCCGTCGACGAGCGCGTGGAGAGCGTCGTCCGGAATCGGGAAGCGCCGCCTGGCATCGGCGAGCGCGACCGACATCGCGCCCGCGCCCGGGGAATCGAGATCGGCGCGCAACGCCTCGAGCTGCTCCTGCTTCTCGCCACGCGGAAGCTCACCGTCCGCGATGTCGTCGACGCGGCGTGCGAAGGCGTAGATGGCTGCGATTGCGCGGCGCTTCTCGCGCGGGAGCACCATGATCCCGTACGCGAAGTTGCGCGCTCGCCGGCGCGTGAGTCGCTGGACCTCGGCGTATGCCTGCTCGGTGGTCATCGGGCGAATGCCGCCCGCGCGAGCCTCGTGCGCGACGGACGCGGACGTTGGGTGAACACATCCCAGTGTGCATCTTCGAGCGCTTCCAATGCGGCAAGCCCCCCGCGCGCGAAGAGGCCGACTGCGCGGCCCATGCGGCCGCCGATCCGTTCCTGCAGGAAACGGCCCTGCGCGAGGAGCCCCCTCGCCTGTTCCGCTTCGAAGCGCAGCAGCTGGAGTAGCTCGGCATTCGGCCGGTCGAGCTCCGTCACCCCGAAGCTGCGGCGATCCTCGAGCGGCAGGTAGATCCGGCCGAGCTGCAGGTCACGCGGCACGTCCTGGAGGAAGTTGACGAGCTGGAGCCCCGTGCAGACGTCGTCACTCGCGGCGACGAGCTCGGGTTGGCCGTCCAGTCGCAGCAACCCGAGCACGAGCCGGCCGACCGGATCGGCGGAGTGGCGGCAGTACTCGCGCAGCTCGTCCCAGGTGGCGTACTCCGAGATCTGCTGATCCATCCGGTTCGCCTCGATCAGTCGCACGAACGGCTCGCGCGGCAGCGAGAACTCGTGGATGGTCGGCGCCAGGGCGCGCATGACCGGCCACGTCGGCGGCTCAGCCGCCGTAGCAGGCGTCGACCTCCCGCTCGAGCTCGTCGAGCGCCGCCAGGCGGTCGCCCTCGATCTCGTCGCCGAGGATGTCGACGAGGCGCGCGAACCCGTAGACGGCCCTGAGGTGCGGCCGCAGGCGGCGCGGGAAGAGGATCGAGGCCACCGGGAAGTTCTCGGTGCGCGCTCGGCGGGCGACGGCGGCCACGTCCATCCCTGAAAGATCCCTGGCCTGGAGCGGCTGGTCAACCGCACGGTTTGCGCGCGAGCCGCCGCGGGTGGTCTAATTCCCCCTGCGTCAAGCCCGCCGAGACCCCGCTGCGGCGCTCACAGAGCCAAGAGGAGACGCCATGGTCCAATCAAGGAAACACGATCGACCGGCGACGGCTTGCGAAAAGACCCAGTGCTCCGAGTCGAAGCCGTGGGCGGCGCTTGCGTGGTCAGCCTCGGCGGCGAGCTCGACCTCTACAACGCCGAGCAGGTCCGCTCTGCTCTCGTGACGCGCCTGCGGCGACTCGCACGAGCGCGATCATCGTCGACCTCGCAGAGGTCGACTTCATGGACTCGACCGCTCTCGGCGTCCTGATCGAGGCGCGGACGAAGCTCGACAACCGCCGGGCGTTTCTGCTGGCCGCGCCCGGAGTCGAGACGAAGCGCGCGCTCCAGATTTCCGGGCTCGACCGCCACTTCAACGTGCACAACACCGTCTCGGAGGCGTTGGTCGCGAAGGTCTAGCCGATCGCGGCGGCGGCGGGCGCTTCGGACATGTCTTCGCGCTTGATCAGAGTCAGCGCCGCGATCAACGCCAGGACGGCGACGACCGCGAGCCCCCAGAACGCCCACGCGTAACCGCCCGTCAACGCGTCGGGCAGCGGCTTGCGGTCCGAGATGAGCGATTTGAAGTGCGTGGTGAAAATGGTCGACGCGACCGCGACACCGATAGCGCCGCCGACCTGCTGCGAGGTGTTGATCAGGCCCGAGGCGAGTCCGGCCTCGCGTTCGGCCACACCTGCGAGCGCGGCGATCGAAACGGGCACGAACGCGAAGGCGATGCCGACACCGACCATGAGGTAGCCCGGCAAGCAGGTCCGAGGCGTAGCTGCCGTGCACGGGGATCTGCGAGTACCAGATCATCCCTCCGAGTAGCAGCAGGAGCCCGACGGCGATCACCGGTTTGGGCCCGAGCCTCGTCGTCAACGCCTGCGCGACTCCGGCCGCCACCACTGCCGTTCCCGCGGTCGCGACGAAGGTCACACCTGTTTTCAGCGCCGAGTAGCCCAGGACGTTCTGGACGTACAGGGTCAGCAGGAAGAAGTTGGCGAAGAGCACCGCTCCGAGCAGCAAGCCGACGACGTTCGCTCCGGTGACGGTGCGCACACGGAAGATGTGGAACGGCATCAACGGATCGCTGACTCGACGCTCGTTGACGAGGAACCCGACGAGCAGCGCGCCCGAGGCAACGAGCAGGAGGATCGTCCGCGCCGTGGCCCAGCCCACGTCGGGCGCGCGCGAGATGGTGTAGACGAGCAGCGCGAGACCGCCGCTGACGAGCACGGCGCCGAGGGCGTCGTAGTTCCGCTCGCCGCCTTCGCGCCTGCTTTCCGGAACGATCCGTGGCGTCAGCAGCAGGACGAGCGCCCCGACCGGCACGTTGACGAAGAAGATCCACTCCCAGCCCAGGTACTTCGTGAGCACGCCGCCGGCGAGCACGCCGACCGCGGCGCCGCTGCCGCCGAGCGCGCCCCAGATGCCGAGGGCCTTGTTGCGCTCAGGCCCTTCGTCGAAGCTCGTCATCACGATCGAGAGCGCCGCGGGCGAGATGATCGCGCCGCCGAGACCCTGCACTGCGCGCGAGATGATCAGCATTCCCTCGGACTGCGCGAGCCCACAGACGAGCGACGCGGCGGTGAAAACGACGACACCGACGAAGAAGACGCGTCTGCGGCCGAGCAGGTCGGCGGCGCGGCCACCCAGCAGCAGGAAGCCGCCGAACGCGATCGCGTAGGCGGTGATCACCCACTGCAGGTTCTCGCGCGAGAAGTTCAGCGAGCGGCCGATCGACGGCAGTGCGACGTTCACGATCGAGACGTCGAGGATCGTCATGAAGAACGCCGTCGCGACGACGGCGAGGATTCGCCAGCGGTGCGGATTCGAAGCCACCCGCCTAGATTAGAAGACGAGCGAGGGACGACCTAATCCTCGGTCGCCCCCCGTTCACATTCGTCTAGATCTTCCCGAGCTTCCGCCATTTCGCGTAGATCTGCTTGATCTCGCGGTCGGCCGCGTTCACGGCCTCCTGTGCGGTCATCTTCTTCTGCGAGACCTCCGCGAACATCTTCGGGATCAGGAACTTGCTGAACATCTCCCCGAACGCCGCATTCGAGAAGCCGGGATGTCCTGGGTTCGTCGTGTACTTCTGCGCGATCGTGGTGAGCACGCCGTACTTCCCCCTGGGCTTGTGCGTGTCCTGGGCGACCGCCTTGCGGATCTTCGCGAACGGGAACGCCCCCGGGAAGCTGGGGAAGTTGTAGAACTTCGACGCGAGAAACGCGTCCTTGTAGTTGATCTCGAGGTCGGCCAGGAACTTCTTCGCCGCCGCCTGGTTCTTCGCGAACTTCCAGATCCACCAAGAGCCCATGACGTGCTGGTATCCCAGGCGGCCGTGCGGGCCCTTCGGGATCGGCCAGATCCAGAGGTCGTCCGCGAACGGCAACTTGTTGTCCTCCGGCGTGCGGGTTGCCGAGATGGCGTTGAAGATCATGGAACCCTTCCCCGAATAGAGGAAGTTGTTGTTGCCGGCGGGATCCCAGCCGAAGATGTCCTCGGTCTCACCACGCTGGTAGATGTCGGCCATGAACTTCAGCGCCTCGACAGTGTGCTTGCTCTTGATCGTGACCTGATGCTTCTGGTTTTGGACAAAGGACCCGAAGCACATCAGGAAGGACATCAGCGCCATGTTCGAGTCGAGCTCCGCTGACTGGCCGATCCCGAGCGGATGTCCTGCCGCCTTGAGCTTCGGGGCAGCGCGCCGAACGCTGTCCCACGTGTTGGGCGAGGCTCCTATGCCGTTCCAGATGTCGTGCCGCCAGACGACGGGATCGGGGACGTAGTTGTCGGAGAAGGCAAAGTACTTCTTCGTCTTCGGGTTGTAGGTCGCCTTGTACGCGATGTGCCCGATCTTTCCGACCTTGCGCGTGACTTCCTGGACGATCTCCTTGTGATTGATGACGTTGTCTTCGAACTGCGGGCGGGGTGCCAGATCGAAGAAGATGTCGTGTCCGTTTCGCGCGGCCACCTCGGCCTGGGCACGTGCGGGCAGCAGCGTGTTGAGGATGTGGTCCACCTTCACCTGCACGTCGTTCTTCTCGCCCCATTGTGGAGCCCACGTCTTGTCCAGCCACACGTCGAATGCCGGGACGAAGTGCGCCCAAGTGATCAGCGACAGATCGCCCTTCAGCCAGCGACCCTTGAACCGCAGCGGCCCGTAGAATGCCTGGCCGAACCCCGAGCCGGCGACGCCCACCGAGACGGCGCCCGCGCCCGCTTTGCGAAGGAGCTCGCGTCGGTCGTATTTCCCTTCGCGGTGACTCGGATCGTCTGAATGTGACATCGACCCTCCTTTCGCCGCTATCGGAAGGCTCCGCCGGTGAAGCCTGCGATGAAGCGGTCGAGAAATGTGTTGTAGAGGAGCGCGAGTGGGATGCTCGGGATGAGCGCGGCGACCATGATCGCGCCCCATTCAGGCAGGTCGCCACGGATGAGATCCGTATAGACACCCGTCGAGACCATCTTGTGGTCGGACGGCGAGATGAACGTGAAGGCGTACACGAACTCGTTTACGACGAGCGAGAACGAAAAGATCACGACAGTGAGGATTCCGGGGACCGAGATCGGGAAGACGACACGCGTCAGGGTCTTCACCCTCGACGCACCGTCCACACGCGCGGCGTCCTCCAGCTCGGCCGGGATGGTCTTGAAGAAGCCCATCAGCAGCCACGTGGCGAAAGGCACGGTGAACGAGGGATAGACGAGGACGAGCGACCAGATCGAGTTCTGCAGATGCACCTGGTTGATCACCCAGAACAGCGGGATGAACAGCAGCGTCGGCGGAACAAGGTAGGTGAGGAAGATGCCGACGCCGAGGCTCTGGCCCACGCGTCCCGCCAGCCGAGCGAGCGCGTAACCCGCGGGGACGGCGAGCACGAGCGTGAGCGCCACGACGCAGACACCGACGATGGCTGTGTTCGCGAGCCAGCGTGGGTACTGCGTCTGGTGGAACAGATATGAGGCGTTGTCCCAGGTCGGGCTGTGTTTGCCGAACCAGTACGGCGTGACACTCGGGTCGTAGAGCTCCGTCCGGTTCTTGAACGCCGTGATCACCATGACGTAGAACGGGAACGCGAGCACGATCGCGAACGGGCCGACGATCAGATAGGAGAGGCCCTTCTCCTTCACGAGACCTCCGCCCGCCGCGCGAACAGCAGCATCGCGATGCTCACCACGGCGAGCACCGGGAGAAGGAAGAGAGAGATCGCCGCGCCCGGTCCGAGCGAGCCCGCTTCGATGCCGGTCTTGTACGACCAGGTCGTCACCATCTCCGTGCTGAAGGATGGTGGCGGCCCGCCCTGGGTGAGGATGTAGACGATCGCCATGTCGGTCGCGGTGAAGACGATGCCGAAGAGGAGGGCGACCGTTGCGATCGGCAACTGCAGCGGCAGGGTCACGGACCAGAACTTCCTGAAGCCCGTGGCACCGTCGATCGCGGCGGCATCGTCAACTTCCTTCGGGATCGAAGCGAGGCCGGCGAGGAAGATGACGACCGCGAAGGGGATGATCCGCCAAGCGTGCACGGTGATCACCGAAGCCATCGCGAGCTTCGGTTGGGCGAGGTACTGCGGAACCTCGAGCGGGCCGTACAGATGGAGGTGCACGAGCGTCCAGTTGAAGATCGAGTAGCTCGTGTCGAACATCCACTTCCACACCATCAAGCTCAGCGCGATCGGCGCGGCCCAGGGCAGCAGGATCACGAAGCGGAGCAGCCATTTGCCGCGGAAGTCTTTCGTCAGCGCGTGGGCGAGCAGCCCGGCGACGACGAGCACGACCGCCTGGGAGATCACCGTGAAGAGGAACGTGTGCCAAACGGCGTGCTGGAACGCCGGGTTCCCCCATTCGTTACGGAAGTTCTCCAGGCCGACCCACTTGCCGTGCAGCTGTCCAGAGGTCGCGTTCGTGAAGCTCAGGCCGATTGCAATCAGGAGCGGCCCACCGACGAGCAGCAGAACGAACAGCACGGCGGGCGAGATGAGGACGGACGCAAGGACGCCCGGACGCTCGAGCACATTCGTCAAGCGCCTGCCCCGGGGCCGTGAAGCCGCGACTGCCTCCACTCCATCGCGATCCTAATAAAGTTCGAGGCAATCCGCGCAATGGCCGAGATCACCCTCGACAAGCTGACGAAGGTCTATGGGGACGGGACCCGTGCGGTCTCGGAACTGGACCTCGAGATCGGAGACGGGGAGTTCGTCGTGCTGGTCGGGCCGAGCGGCTGCGGGAAGACGAGCGCGCTGCGCATGGTCGCCGGGCTCGAGCCGATCACGGAGGGCAGGGTCGTGATCGCAGGCGAGGTCGTGAACAAGCTGCCGCCGAAGGACCGCGACATCGCGATGATCTTTCAGAACTACGCGCTCTACCCGCACATGAGCGCGTTCGACAACATGGCCTTCGGGCTCAAGTTGCGCGGCATGAAGAAGGCCGGTCGCGGCGATCGCGTGAACGGCGCCGCGAAGACGCTCGGCCTCACCGAAGTGCTCCCAAAGAAGCCCCGGACGCTCTCCGGCGGCCAGCGCCAGCGCGTCGCGATGGGGCGGGCGATCGTCCGCGAGCCGCAGGCGTTCCTGATGGACGAGCCGCTGTCCAACCTCGACGCGAAGCTCCGCGTCGAGATGCGGGCCGAGATTGCACGGCTGCAGCGCGAGCTGAACGTGACAACGATCTACGTGACGCACGACCAGGTCGAAGCGATGACGCTCGGGGACCGTGTCGCGATCATGCGCGGGGGCCTGCTCCAGCAGGTGGCCGGGCCCCAGGAGCTCTACGACAGGCCGCGTAACCTCTTCGTGGCCGAGTTCATCGGCTCCCCCGCCATGAACCTCGTCGGCGCCGACCTCTCGCAGTCCAACGGCGACATGTCAGCGACGTTCGGCCAGTGCTCTTTGCGGATTGGTGACGCGGTCCTCCAGCGCCGGCCGGCATTGCGCAGCTTCATGGGGCGGCGCGTCATCCTCGGCGTTCGCCCCGAGGACATCGAGGACGCGGAGCACGCCGGCGAGCCCTCGGAGGGAGCGCGCCTCTCGGCGGTCGTGGACATCCGCGAGGACATGGGCTCCGAGGTCTTCGTCCACTTCAGCGTCGACGCGAAGGCAGTGCGAGGCGAGGACGTCAAGGCGGCGGTCGGCGAGGAAGCGGCGGAGGTCGCGGACGTGAAGGGGAACGTCTGGGTCGCCCGTGTCGACCGGGAGACTCGCGCCCGGGAAGGCACAGCGCTGGAGCTCGTCGTCGACACGAGCCGCCTGCACTTCTTCGACCCCGATACCGGGGACGCGATCTACGATTGAGCCCTACGGAGGAGCTACGACGCGCGCTCTGCCAGGAAGCGAAGCAGGACCTCGTCATTGTCTTCGTTTCGAACTGTGATCCGCACGCCGCCGCGGACCGGCCGCACTGCAAGCCCCGCCTGGAGCAACCCGTCGGCAAGGCCTAGCGGATCGTCGACGGGGACGTAAAGGAAGTTGCCGTGGGACGGCAGCGGTTCGTAACCGAGCTCGCGCAGACGTGAAGCGAAGCGCTCGCGCTCGGCGAGGATCGGGCGGACATCCGGCGGGGTCTGGAGGCCGGCGAGCGCGAGCGCGGCCGACAGCGTCGAGAGCGGAGCGGGATGCTGACGCCGGTTCAGCTCGGCGGCGATGTCCCGGCTCGCGAGCGCATAGCCGACACGCGCGCCGGCAAGCCCGAAGACCTTCGAGAACGTCCTGAGCACGATCACGCCCTCGTCGATTAGGCCGACAGCGGTCTCGCCCGCGTATTCGAAATAGGCCTCGTCGACGACGAGCGGGCGCGCGGCCGGAAGCTCACCGAGCTCACCGGTCGGATTGTTCGGGCGGCAGCAGATGGTCAGCGCGGGGCTCTCGTCGCCGATCTCGGCGCCGGCGACCCAGACGGCGATCGAGAACATCGGATAGGTCGGGTCGTTGGCGATTGCCACGCGGTCGCCGGGGCCGGCGAAGGTGCGCGCGACGAGCAGGATCAGGTCGTCAGCGCCGGCGCCGAGCACGACGTTCTCGGGCTCGACGCCCGCGTACCGAGCGATCTCTTCCACGAGACGGGGATAGCCGCCGTGGGGATACGTATGGATCCGCGACAGCTCTTCCAGGAGCGCCTCGGCGCGGGTCGAGGGCAAGAGCTGGGGCGAGGTGTTCCCGTCGAAGCGAAGGATGTCCGCAGGGTCGAGGCCCGTCCGGCGGGCAATCTCCTCCGTCGACGGCGCGTCGTATGAGAGCACCTCTCCGGCGAGCGGTCTCACGGCTGGTACTGCTGGTCGAGCGAGCGGACGGTGTCACCGTGGAGGCGGAGCCAGACACCCGTGGCCAGAGGTTCGAAGAGCCGCCGGTGCTTGCCACCGTTGACGATCCGGAAGAGCTCGTCCACCGTAATCGGCGTTTCCCCGAGCGCTCCCTGGCCGTTGTTCGTGAGCACGGTGACGCGCGCGTTGGCCGGGACGAGATAGATGAGGAGGCGGTGTCCCTCGTTCAGCCGGTAGTTGTCATTCGGGACCGGCTGCCCCGGCGGCACCGCACCGTCCTCGGCGGCCGCGGTATTCGCCGTCACGCCGGTGAGTAGCAGCGCGGGGTCGAAGCGGAGCACGTATCCGGAGCCTTTGCGGCTCAGTGTCTTGATGTAGCCGAACTGGGTGAGCTCGGTCGGCGGGCCCAGTTCCGACGTCGCGGCCGTCGAGACGGTCACCGTCTTCGTGACGACCGTCGTGCTACCGCAACCGGCCAACGCAAGGACAGCCACGGCGAAAGCCCAGACGAGTCCCGGCTTCACCGGGCAAGTGTATGCGGGAAAACCGCAAGGCTCACTCCCGGGACTCCCGCATGCGCCGTGTGCAGGTCGCTGCGAAGCTCCTTGGAGGCGACGACTGATGACACGTAGACGACCAAAGAACGGCAGGCAGATGCTGCTGTTCGCCGTCGCCGTGCTGGTGTCTGCAGCGGCCGCCCTTGCGATCGCAATTCTTCTCTTCGGCCACTTCGGCCAGACCGAAGGTCGAATTCTTGCGACGACTGCGATCCTTGCCGGCTACGGGCTGCTCACCCTTCCGGCCGCGGTGCTCCGAGATCAGCACAGGCTCACGGGTCTCGCAGCGGGAGTCGTGACGCTCGCAGTCACGGCTGCGGCACTCAGCATCACCGGTATCTGGCGAGACAACGCACCCGATGCGCTCGGTCAGGCGATCGGGACGGCGACCGTCTGGCTCGCCGCCTCGGTGCAGATCGCCGCGCTGGCGTCACGGCGGGCTGGACAGATTCCGCGGCTTTCCCGCTTCCTCTTCGCGGGCTCAGCCGTCCTCGCCGTCGTGGTCGCGTCGATGTTCAGCGCCTTGCTGTGGGCAGAGCTCGAGGGAGGGGCCTACATCCGGACCCTCGGCGCACTCGTCGTTCTCGACGTTCTGCTCGTCGTCTTGCAGCCCATTCTCGAGCGCGCGAGACCGGCCACCGGCACGCATCGGCTCCGCGTCGTCGTCGCGCCGGCCGAAACGATCGAGCTCACGATCGATGCGCCCAGCCTTGCGGCGGCAGCAGCCTCGGCGATCAACAAGCTCGAGCGCGACGGACGCCGGGTGCTGCGCATCGAGGTGGTCGCGTGACAGCGGGATGGCAATCCCTGCGCTCAGTCCTCCAATGAATCATCCCCGCGCCGGTGAGCATGAGCACGACGGCTGCGGCGAGCACCAGGTGTCGCTGCATGAGAGTGAAGGCACCGAGAAGCAGCCTGACCAGAGAAAGCCGACGCCCAGATTCGAACTGGGGACCCCTTCATTACGAGTGAAGTGCTCTACCAGCTGAGCTACGTCGGCGACGGGCTCTAAATGTAGCCGGTCAGGGGACGATCCGACGGCCGCGAAACGGAAACGACCCGCGCGCAGCCCACTTACTAGAGTGCCGCGCGATGTCGTCGAGATGGCCACTCTTCGCGGTCGTCGCATTGCTCGGGCTGGCGGGCTGCAAGGAATCCGGCGGCTCGGAGGCCGAGCGTGAGGGCGAGAACGCCGACAAGCCCGCGGCGCAGACGGTGAGCGCGTTCTACGAGGCGGCCGACGAGCCCGACGGAGAGAAGGCTTGCTCGCTGCTCACTGCCGACGGCATTCGCGCGATCGTGCGCGTCGGCTCCCACGCGGCGTGCGTCCGGACGATCGACGGCTTCGACTCCGGCAGCTTCTCGGACGAGAACGGCGAGCTCCTCAAGATCGAGGGTGTCGAAGAGCACGGAGCCACGACCGACGTCAACGCCCTGCTGAAGGGGCGAAGCGGCGGCGTCTACACGGTCGTGAAGACGAAGAAGGGACGCCTGCTCATCGACGGTTTCAAGCCGGAAGAGGGCTAGCTCGACGTGTGAGCCCTGTTCTGTGACGGCTTAGAAATCGTGGTCCCGGGGTAACCCAGCGCTGCCCAGTTTGTCTCCAGGAAAGGCGATCTGATGAGCAGAGGAATCGCGGCGCTCTGCGCCGTCACTGCGGTGCTGGTTCTGGTCGGTGGAGCAGGAGCTGCGAAACCCGCCCCAGGGCCCGCTTTCACGGATTTCACGGTTGCGGCGACCCCGCCGAACCCGGCCGGGACGACGTGCCCGGGCTCGGCGCTTTGCTACAACGGCGCGGCTGAGCCGGCGATCGGCGTAACCCCCACAGGGCGTTTCTACGCGTCCTCCGAGAACGGTCTCGGCGGCGGGACGCTCGCATGGACGTCGACGGACAACGGCCTCCACTACGCATCAACTCTTTCGCCGAACGACGTGTCGACCGGATCGGATTCGGTCGGACAGGAGTCCGGCTTCGAGCCCGGGGGCGGCGACACCGATGTCGCGATCGCAACCGCGCTCAACGCAGCAGGCAACTACAACGCGTACGTCGTGTCGCTATCGCTCGCGAACATCGACGTGTCGACCTCGACCGACAACGGCGCGACCTGGTCGCTGAATCCGGCCACCGCACTCCCGATCGACGACCGTCCGTGGGTCGCCGCTACCGGTGCGTCCAAGGTCTGCATCTCGTACCTGACCGCGCCGGGGATCCTGCTGCCGCAGGTCGGCCTGCACGTGCAGTGCAGCAGCGATGCCGGCCACACGTTCACGCAGGTCGCCGACGCCTACGACACATCCACCGTCGGGCTGGCCGCGTCGCAGGGCGGCAGCAGAACCGGGAATCTCGTGTTCGATCCTTCCAACCCTTCGAACATGTACACCGTCTTCGCGTACGAGAACGTCGAGGACGGCCCGAACCCCAACGCGTTCCTGCACAACGTCGGCATCGCCGCCTCGAACGACGGCGGCGTGACCTGGCACGACTATCCGGTGCGGATCAACCCCGACATCACGGCGAAGTACGACAACCAGTTCGTGAACGTCGCCGTCGACAAGGCCGGTGTCGTCTACGTCGCGTACTCCGACAACCACGGCATCTTCGTGCAGTACTCGACGAACCACGGCCAGACGTTCAGCTCGCCGCGGCAGATCTCGCAGGGGACCGACACGGCGGTGATGCCGTGGCTGGCAGCCGGTGACGCGGGCAAGGTCGACCTCGTCTATTACCAGGCGGTCGGCTACTCGGGGAACCCGGAAGTGGCGCCGATCTCCGTTGCGTGGAAGGTGATGATGGCGCAGAGCCTCAACGCTGCCACGGCGTCACCGGGCTACAGCTACGCGACCGTCAACCCGGTGGTGCATCACGGCGGCGTCTGCGAGGGCGGCGCGCTCTGCACCGGCAACCGCGACCTCTACGACGACTTCGGCATCGAGGCGTCGCCCACGACCGGTTTGGCGTCGATCATCTACTCGGACGACCAGTACCAGAACGACGCGAACCACAAGCCGAACGCGACCTTCAACTGCACCGCGGCCGGCAACGACACGTCAACGTGTCAGCACACGAACGTCGCGACGCAGACGTCCGGCAACGGCATCTTCTCCGTCAAGAAGAAGTAACTGCCTGACAATGGGGCGGCGGGATGATCACTCCCGTCGCCCCAGGCGCTTTCTCCTACTTGCCGGCGTTGTCTGAATTGCTATTGCCGTTGCCGTGTCCGTTGTCCGGACGGTCGGGCCGATCCGGGCGCTCGGGGCGATCGGGGCGATCGGGGCGGTCAGGCCGATCAGGACGGTCGGGCCGATCGGCTTTGTCGGGCTTGCCGGCGTCCTGTGCGGGCTCGGGCTCGGTCTGCGCGGGCGGATCGGCAGGAGGCGCTGGAGGTGCGGGAGTCGTTTCGGTCGGCTGGGTCGTCGCCTGCGGTGTTCGGTCGTCCTTCTTGCCCTTGCCGTTGTCGCTCGGGGCCGGCGGCATCGGCGCCGCCGCGGCAGTGGCAGCAGGAAGCTCGGGCTGAGCCTGCGCCGGCTGCTGCGTCGGCGGAGCGGCGGCGGGAGTGGCAGGAGCTGCGGGAGGCGGCGTCGCGGTGTCGCTCGGTGGAAGCGTCACCGGCCTCGGCAGGCTGCGCTCGGCGGGTCGCATACGCGTTGGATTCCTCACGATGCGGTGTGCGAGGGCCGGTGCAGGATGCGATGCCAGCGACGCAGCAGCGAGCGTGTGCAGCGTCCGTGCGTGCTTCGTCGTCTTCGCGAGTCGCGCGGGCTTCGCCGCTGCGGCGTGGTGAACCTGCCGGGGCATTTCCGTCGCGGCCGTCACCGCGGTCGTCGCGACCGCGATGGCGGTGACCGCAACTTTGACGGCTGCCGCGCCGCCGCCGCCGATGAGCGCTTTCACAAAAGTGATTGCGCCACCGACGTCGGCGCCGCGACGCAGCCGTCTCTTCCACGTGTCTGCGTTTTGCTCCAGGCCCTGAGCGAGCGCACGACGTGCGCGGAAGATCAGCGTCTCGACCGCAGCCTGCGTGAGCCCGAGCTCGGCCGAGATTTCGCGGTAGGTGAGCCCCTGCCATTCGCGCAGGAGGATCGCGCGCCTCTGGGTCTCCGGCATCTCCTCGAGGACGTCCTGCAGGCGGATCAGCTCGTCCGACACCTGCTCGCGTCCGGGGATGACTTCCTGGAGAACCTCGAGGTTGTTCGGTGCCTCGACCTTGCCGCGGCGCCAGGAGGAGCGGCGGCGAGAGAGGCACACGTTATGCGCGATCTTGAACAGCCAGGCGGATTCGAGCTCGGGGACGATGCCGCGCTGCAGTCCGCGGAAGGCGTTCATGAACGTCGTCTGGACGGCGTCCTCGGCTTCTTCGCGCGAGCCGAGCTGGTGCAGGCAGTAGCCGAGGATCTGCGCGGAGTAGCGCTCGTAGAGATCGCCCGCGGCATCGACGCCGGGAGCGACTGGTCGCTCGACGCGGGATGCCCGACCTATCTGCGGTAGTGCGGCCACCGGTCCTCCTGCTGCGGTTACGAGCGCCCCGCCCGGAGCGCCCGTATTGCGAGTTGTCGGCAGCCCTCGTAAGGGGGACGACCCTAGAACGAGGGTCGCTGCGGGGCCTACGCCAGGACGGGTGTGGCGCCGAGCTCGCGGCGGAGCTTCACGAACAGCGCCTCGAGTGCGAGCGGCGGGCTGAGGTTGAACTCCTCGAAGGCACGCCAGGTCTCGCGCGTGATCTCCGCGGCGCGCTCGGCGCCGGCGAGCCGCTCGGTCGTGCCGTCGCGGGCGAGCAGCTCGAGCCGGTCGGCGTGCACGACCGCCCGGTCCGCGCCCACCGCGACGACGACGAGGTCGCGGTACCAGGAGCCGAGCTCCTCCAAGGAGGCGAGCAGCTCTTCGCGCTCGGCGCCGCGGGCGAGACGTTTCACGCGCTGGTCGGCCTCACGTGCCGTCAGGTCGAGCGACTCGAGCTCTGCCTCCGCCTTCGTCTTCGCATCGGCTGCGCGCTCGCGGGCGTTGTCGAGGATTCGTTGCGCCGCGGCCCCCGGCTCGAACTCGGGGTCGGCATAGACGGAGCGCGCGACTTCGAGGAGCGTCTCGCGGCGGCGTGCCGAGTCCGGATTGAGCAGCCGGAGCGCACGGTCGAGCCGGCCGGCGGCGAGCCGTGCGAGCGACGCGGCCTCGCTGGGCTCGAGGCCGGGCGCGCGCGCGTCGATCTCGGCGCGAATCGCCCGCTCGGACAGTCGCGTGAACGGAACGAGCTGGCAGCGCGAGCGGATCGTGTCCGGCAACGGACCGAGGTCGTTCGCGACGAGGACGATCACGGCATAGGCCGGTGGCTCTTCGAGATCCTTGAGCAGCGCGTCGGCGGCGTCCTCGTTCATCGTCTCCGCGTCGTAGACGAGATAGACGCGCCGGTCGGCCTCGAAGGGACGCATGTGCAGGTCGCGGCGAAGCTCGCGGATGTCGTCGATGCGGATCTGGTCGCCGAGCGGCTCGACGACGTAGACGTCCGGGTGCGCGCCGCGGTCGACGCGGCCGCGGTCCGAAGCCGCCGACTTGGCGGCGGCGTCTGGAGAGCTCGCGGGCTCCGCCCGCGGGCTCGTCGCGATCAGCTCGCCGGCAAAGGCGATCGCCGCGGCGCGCTTGCCGACGCCGGGTGGCCCGTGGAAGAGGTACGCGTGCGCGGGCCCCTCGTCGGCGAGCGCGCCGCGCAGGAGCCGCTTGGCCTCGGCCTGTTCAGGAAAGCTCTCGAAGACGTCCACGGATCTCCTCTGCGATCACGTCGGGAGGGCGGTTGCCGTCGACCGTCGTGATCCGGTTCGGGAACATACTCCCGAGCTCGCGGTAGGCGCGGTCGACCTTCCGCTGGAGCTCGAGGCCCTCGCGCTCGATCCGGTCGCTGCCAACGCTTCGCTCGGCGGCGATCGCCGGGTCGACGAGGACGAGAAAGGTGCGGTCGGGCAGGAGCCCCTCGGTCGCGTTGAGGTTGAGCTGGAGCACGCGCTCGACGCCGAGGCCGCGCGCGATGCCCTGGTAGGCGAGGGACGAGTCGAGGTAGCGGTCGCAGACGACGTCCCGTCCGGCGGCGAGCGCGGGCGAGATCACCGTGCCCGCGAGCTCGGCGCGGGCGGCGGCGAAGAGGGCCGCCTCGGCCCACGCGCTCATCTCGACGCCCTCGAGGAGCAGCCGCCGCACCTCTTCCCCGAGCGGAGTCCCGCCCGGCTCGCGGGTCGTGAGGACGTCCCGGCCCTCGCCACGGAGGCTCTCCGCGAGGAACTCCGCCTGCGTGGTCTTTCCGGACCCGTCCAGGCCTTCGAAGCTGATGAACACCGCCGGCCGTACGATACGGCGCGTGCTGGCGGTCGTCACAGGAGGAGCGGGCTTCATCGGGTCCCACGTCGTCGATGCGCTGCATGCTCGCGGCGACGAGGTGCACGTGCTCGACGACCTCTCGCGCGGGAAGCTCGAGAACGTCACCGACGGCGTCATCTTCCATCCCGGCGACATTCGCAGCGAGACGGCCCGGGTCTTCGACGAGGTGCGACCGGAGCTCTGTTTCCACCTCGCCGCACAGGCCGACGTGCGCGTGTCGGTGGAGCGGCCGGACTTCGATGCGGAGGTGAACGTGATCGGGACGCTGCAGGTGCTGGAGGCAGCGCGCCGGCACGGCACGAAGATCGTGTTCTCGTCCACCGGCGGTGCGATCTACGGGGAGTGCGACGGGCCGGCGGACGAGGATCACGCGCGCGAGCCGCTCGCGCCGTACGGCGTGTCGAAGCTCGCGGGCGAGGAATACCTGGCGGCGTACAACCGGCTGTACGGCACCGGGCACGTGTCGCTGCGCTTCGGGAACGTGTACGGGCCGCGTCAGGATCCGCACGGGGAGGCCGGCGTGGTGGCGATCTTCATGAAGCGGCTGCTCGGGAGCGAGTCACCGAGGATCTTCGGCGACGGGAAGCAGACGCGCGACTACGTGTACGTCAGCGACGTGGTCGCGGCGGCGCTCTCAGCCGCGGAGCACGGCGGCGGGGGCGTGTTCAACGTCGGCACGGGCACGGAGACGTCGGTGCTCGAGCTCTACGAGCGCATCCAGGCGGTCGCCGGCGTTGCGCGCGAGCCCGAGCTCGCGGACGCGCGACCGGGAGAGTTGCAACGCAGCGTCCTCGACCCGGGTCGCGCGCTGTTGCAGCTCGGCTGGGAGCCCAGGCACACGCTCGACGAAGGCCTCGCCGCGACGTGGGCCTGGATGTCCAGCTCGGCGTAACGAAGATGTCCACCGCCGCGGGACCGCGGCGTGCCGCTCTCGAACCTATGCGGCGTTCGCTCGCGAGCCACGTCCCGCGCAGCCGGCCGTGCACGCAACGTCACGCATTCGTCACACCCATCCCGTCCGTAACGGACCTGCCTCGGACCCGGCCTGATCTGACGTGTCGGGGACAGTCCCCGCCGTGGCCGCCCGTTACATGTCCGAGGGGGACGGTTCGCGGGTGGGTGTTTGGGTCAGCTCCGAGACGGATGGTTGGGCGAGCGTTGAAGGAGGGCGGGCGCGCGGGACGAACTCGCTCCGGGCGATGCAGCACGCGCACGACCTGCCCGACGTGATCCGCCCCTGGCGCCGGGCGACGATCGCCGTCAGCGCCGTCGCCGCGGTCGAGCTCGTCGCGCTCGCCGCGATTGCCCTCGTCGTCTTCGGCAACCCGCTTGGAAACCACCTGCGCGAGACGGCAGCCGCCGCCAGTACGCCTCGCATTCGCAGCGCCCAGCCCACACCTGCCAAGAAGCCCGAGCTCGCCCGCGACGAGACCACCGTCATGGTCCTGAACGGCGGCGGCATCTCGGGCGCGGCTCACGCCGCCGCGGACAAGGTCACCGCCCACGGCTACCTGCTCGGCCAGGTCGGCAACGCGCCCGGCACCACCCTGCGGACGCTGATCATGTACCGCGCCGGCTACGCCGCCGAGGGCAAACGACTCGGACAGGACCTGCACGTCAAGCTCGTGCGCCCGCTCGACGGGATGCGACCCGCCCAGCTCCTGGGCTCGCACCTCGTGCTTATTTTGGGCAGGTAGACGGGTCGATCTTGCAGCGCGCCCGATCGAGCGGGCCGCCCTTCACGCCGGCCGGCCCGTAGCTGTCCAGCGTGTACGACTGATTCAGATCGTGGTACGCGGCGCGCGGTAGCCCGACTTGCAGCTCGAACGCGCCAAGCTGGTACCAGGTCTCCGGATTCTTCGGCTCGAGGTCGCGCGCCTGTTTGTACAGCTGCAGCGCCTTCCGATCCGGCTCGACGCTCGCCTGCACCAACAGCGCGTCGACCGACAGCGGATTGAACGCATGCGCCGACCGAGCCTCGGTGCGCGCCTGCAGGAGATTGCCGCGCACGATCGCGTCATATGCCGCATTGACGCGGTTCTCCGACAGCCACGGAGACGCGAGCGAATACAGCGCCGCGAGCGCACACACGCCGACGGTCGCCGACACGAGCCAGCGCCGCGCCGGAGCCACGGCCGCAACCGGGCTACGGGCCGGGGCCGCAACGAGCGCACCCACCGTCAGGAAGAGCGGTCCCTGCACTGCGATGAAATCCCAGTCGATGTCCACGAACGAATGCACCACGCACAGGCCGGCGGCGAGCGACAACGCGAGCCACGCGCGCGTTCGCTCGCGCCGGAGGATCCCCACCACCGCCGACGCGATCATGGCGGCGTACAGCAGGAAGCCGACGATGCCCGTCTCGCTGAGGAACTGCAGCGGCACGGAGTGCGGCTCGGTCGTCGCCAGCGGTGTCGTGCGCTCGATCCGGTCGATGAGCTCGAACGTCCCCGCCCCGGTCCCCTGTGCGGGCTTGTCGGTGAAGCCGTGCCACGCTTCCTTCCACCAGCGCCAGCGGTTGCTCGAGCTGCCGCTCAAGATCCTGTTCGGATCGTTGGTCACCTGCGAGCTCACCCTGTTCGAGAACTCGTGCCAGCGCGCGCTGACGAAATCTCCCGGGCCGCCCGCGCGCACCACTGCCCCGGCAAGCGCGACCAGCAGCAGGACGACGAGCGCCACCGCCGCGATGCGCGCAACGCGACGGTCAACCGCGCGCGACAGCACGAACCGCAACGCAAAACCCACCAGGACAAGACCGACGACGAACACCGCGCCGAAGACGAGCCCGTCCTGCACGCGCACGTCGTGCGGCTGCCCGTCCGAGCTGACGCCTGGTAGGAGCAACGCCACGCCGGAGACCGCCGCACCCGCGATCCACGCAACAGCGAGCGGCCCGAGCGCGTCGAGCCGGTCGCGGTCGAGCCAGAGCCAGAGCACGGCCGCGGCGACGAGCAGCACGATGCCCACGCGCGAGTACGTCAGGACTGCGACGACGAGCGCCGTGTACAGCAACAGGCCGCCGCCGAGACGCGCACGCCGTTCGTGCCGCGGCCCGACCGCCCACTGCGCGAGCGGCACCGACGCCGCAGCAAGCAGCGCCAGCTCGTTCCAGTACCCGACGGGGTAGCGGAGCCGCGCCAGCCGTTCGTAGTCCGGATAGATCCCGGGGATCACCTTCGCGACGAGCGACCACAGAAAGAGCGCGCCGAGCAGCGCGCAAGCAGCGGCTGCCAACCGACGCGGCGCCGCAGTTGCGACGAGCGCCCCGACCGCCGCGAACGCGAAGTAGACGAGCCCGCGGTTCGTGTAGTCCCACGAGCGGCCCGGCTCGACCGACCACGAGATCGAAATTCCCTGCCAGACGACGAGCGCGCCGAGGGAGCAGAAGAACGCGACACCCGGCCGCGAGAGGCGCGGCCCGCCCCAGGCCCAGCCCACCGCGGCGGCGATCACGGCGGCGGCACCGATCCAGAAAAGCCGCGACTGGCTCGAGGCTCCTCCGAGGAAGAGCGCGGCGAACGCCAGCCCGGCGGCCGCGGCTCCCGAGGCGACAGACCGGCGCATCTGGCGCGAAGCTAACAGAGGAACAAACGGTGGAATGGCAAAAGCTGCTTTACAAACCGCTTACAAGCGACACACCGGAGGCTCACCCCCATCCGGCAGGGTGGGCAAGATCGTGGTTAGAGTCCGCCGCTAAGCCGCAGCGCCGGCCAACGCATGCCAAAAACTCTGAAGCCCCTCATCCTTCTGGCCGGACTCCTGGCCATCGCCGCCGCACTGGGCGTCGCACAGCCCGCCCAGGCGCGTTCGATGAGCACCTGCTCGAAGGCGCTGATCCACGACTGGTACGTCGACGGCCGCGTCGACAAGACCTATCCCGTGCACTGCTACCGCGAAGCGCTCAAGCAGATCCCTGAGGACCAGATCATCTACGGGACGCTGCGCCAGGATCTGAATCGCGCGCTGCAGTCGGTGATCCGTAGCCACGACGGACATGTCGAGGCGAACACGCCGGTGCCGCCCTTCGGCGGCGGCGGTGGCGGCACAGGCGGAGGCGGCGGTTCGAGCGGCGGCGGCGGCGCGGGTGGCGGCGGCATCTTCCACTGGGTCGCGAAAGAGCTCGGCCCGAGCACTGCAGACTCGATCCCGATTCCACTGCTCGTTCTCGGCGGTCTCGCGTTTGCGCTGATGGCCGCGGCCGGGATCAGCCTGTTGGCACGGCGGATGCAGGCCCGCCGGGCGGCGCCAGACCCGCCGCCCGCTGGACCCTCCTTCTAGACGCTGCTCAGCCGAGCGTGCGCACGGGTCGTGAAGCCCGTCGCGATCAGAGCCAGCCCGAGCAGTACGAACAGAACCAGCTTCAGCCCTGTGAACGGAAGCTGAGCAACCGTCCGCGGCTCACCGGCCGGCGTCTTCATGTCGCCGAGCGTGGTGCGCGGCGAGCTCGGCGCCGGAGCGGCTTCGCCCGTTCGCGTGCCGGATGACGGCGCGCCGGCCGCTGACGCCGGCGTTCGGGACGAGGATGTCGGAACAGATGCCGCCTCCGTTGTCGGCGATCCAAGCGACGGTGTTGCATTGACCGGCCCAGACTGGACCGTTCCGGTCGAGCCCGTCGCGGTGTTTCCGCCGCCGACCTGCGCGGCACCGATCGTGTCGGTGGCGGAGTTCGCGCCACCATCTCCACCGATCGTCACGGGCGCCGACGCATTCGTGCCGCCGGCACCCGCAGTCGTGCCGGTCGTGACCGCACCGGACTGAGCTGCGAGCAACGAACGAGTCACCGTGTTTCCGCCGCCGACCTGCACGGCGCCGGTCGAGCCGGACGCGTTGTTGCCGCTACCAGACCCGCCGACCGGTGCTGAAGCGCCGATCTGCTCGCCGACGATGGTCGCACCGACGGCCGGGGCAACCTGAGGCGACCCGCTCTGCGCGAGCCCCGTTGAGCCGGTGGACGAATTGCCGCCGCCGACCTGCACCGCACCGGTCGAGCCCGACGCGTTGTTGCCGCTTCCGCCGATCGTCACCGGAGCACTCGCGCTCGCACTCGAGCCCGATGCACCCGCGGACGCCGACGGTGAGGCACTCGCACCGCTCGCCTGCAGGCTGCCGGTGGAGTTGCTCGAGGTGTTGCCTCCGCCGGCCTGCACGGCGCCGACCGAGTTCGTCGCGGTGTTGTTCCCCTGACCACCGATTGCGACCGGGACCGACGCCGCGGCGGTTGCACCCGCCTGCGTCGTGGCTGCGCTCGGCGAGACCGCGACCGGACCGGCCTGAACTGCTCCGACCGAGCCCGTCGCGTTGTTGTCGGCCAGCGCTGTCTGCGCCGTACCGAGAGTGAGCGCCATGACTGCGGCGACCACCAGCACTCGTGTTGATCTCATGGCTCCTTCTTTCGTTGCTGTCGTTGGACTTGACCGTTTCTTTTGGCAGCACTTGCGCCGAATCACTCGATCGAGTGATCGGCGTGGCTTGGTTGCGCGTAGGTCACCGCGAGGACGAACGACGTCCTCGCGCCCGTCCCGCTGACTCGCAGCGCATACGTGCCGGCGGTGGCGGTTCCGTTCAACTGCAAGGGGCTGCTTCCCACCACCCGGCCGAACGGCGTCGACAAGGTCAGCCGTCTGCCGCCCGTAAAACGGAGCACTGCCGTGAACGGGCCGGCGCCGACCAGGAGGTCGTACACACGCGTATGCGCACTGGGGGCGAGCTTGCCTCGGAACACTGCGCTCGCCGCTGCGGCGGAATGCAACAGCGTCAGGGTCTTCCCGGCGTCGATGCGTCCGTACTGCACGAACGCCGGCAGCGGAACCGCCGCACGCGCAAGCGCGTCCTCGACCTCCTGCGCGGTTGCCGACGGCTGAGCGCTCAACTCGAGCGCGACAAGGCCTGCGACGACCGGCGTGGCCGACGAGGTCCCGCAGAACGTGCCGTAGCCACCGCCGCGCAGCGGCGCAAGGTTGCAGCCGGGCGCCGCGACTCGCACCCACGATCCGAAGTTCGACCACGAGTAGCGCCTGTCGGCAACCGTGGTCGCGGCAACGCTGACGACGTGCGTGTCGGCCGCAGGGAAGAACTGCGTCGTGACGCCCGCGTTGCCCGCCGCCGCGACGACGATCACGTCCCTCGCATCTGCATACGCGAGCGCATCGGTGAGAGCGACACTCGAGCCAGGCCCGCCGAGACTGAGATTGATCACGCGCGCGCCGTGGTCGACCGCCCACACGATCGCGGCTGCGATCAGCGTGTCGTCGCCGCTCCCCTTCGCGTCGAGCGCCTTCAGCGGCATGATCAAACAGCGCCAGCAAGTCCCGGCACCGCCGGCCCGGTTGTTGGAGCGGGCGCCGAGCACGCCCGCGACAGCGGTTCCGTGCCCGTTGTCGTCAGACGGATCGGCGTCGTTGCCGACGAAATCCCAGCCAGGCACGAGTGCACCGCGAAGGTCGGGATGCTTCGCGTCCACACCGGTGTCGACGACTGCGACGACGGTCTTGCTCGAGCCCTGCGTCACGTCCCACGCCTTGGGGAACCCCGCAACGCGCAGCCCGTCCTGCTGGGGCCAGTCGGTGTCGTCCGGGCTCGTGTCGAGGGCCTCCGCCAGCGGCTCCTTCGCAGCGCTCGACACCGCGGCCGACTTCTGCAGAGAGGACAGCACAGCCTCGCGCCGCCCCGGATCGACGCCCACGAGGTAAGCGCGGATCTGCGGAATCGCGGCCTCGAGCGTCCCGCCCGCGCCGGAGATCACCGCCCGCGCCCGCGCGCGCGTGACCCCGGGCTTGAAGGTCACCGCCACCCGCCGGGGGTCGTAGGGCACCACGGTCGAGCTCCGGATCGCAGGCTCCTCTTCGCGAGCTGCGACCGCCGCCGCCGGCCCGGCTGCGACAGGGGCCGCTTGCCCTTCACGGCAACCGAGGTCGAGACCGGGGGTCACGACCACGCACACGTCGGCGCGGGCGACTCCCCCGACGGCCAGGGCAAGCGCAATCGCCGCCAGGAGCGGGAGCCAACAGGTCGTCGGGGTGAATCGCATCCGCATCCAGGGAGGGGTGCGGAGTCCCGGCAACTTGCGGCGAATCACTCATCCGAGGGACTCCGCTCGGAGATCCGCGAACACGCCGGAAACCGGCTTGGGGAGCCGCCTCGCGGCTACCATGAGGGTTACGTCCGGGGCTGTTTCTATGGTCCAGATCCCGATCGGCGGCGCCTCCTAAAAGACGCACCACCACACCGGTCGAGACTTGATATCCGTAGGACTAGCTCTCGGGAGGGACAGGATGGCGACCGCCAAAGACATAGAGACTCAGGCCCCCGCGGCACCGCTCGCGGAGAACACCGTTGTCGACGAAACGGCGAGTCTTGCCGTGCGCCGCTACTTCACGATCCCGGGCCGCGACCCGTTCGACGAGATCGAATGGGAGATCCGCGACGCGTTCATCCCCGGCAAGGAGAAGCCGGTCTTCGACCAGAAGGACGTCGAGTTCCCGAAGTTCTGGTCGCAAACAGCGACGAATATCGTCGCCCAGAAATATTTCCGCGGCCGCATGACCTCGCCCGAGCGCGAGCGGAGCGTCAAGCAGATGATCGGCCGCGTCGTCGACACGATCTCCGGCTGGGGCCGCGCAGACGGCTACTTCGCCACCGAGGAAGAGGCCGAGACCTTCGAGGCCGAGCTGAAGGCGATCCTCGTCAACCAGCTCGCGTCCTTCAACTCCCCGGTCTGGTTCAACGTCGGCTTCGAGGAGAAGCCGCAGTGCTCCGCCTGCTTCATCCTCTCGATCGACGATTCGATGGACTCGATCCTCGACTGGATCCGGCGCGAGGGCGTCATCTTCCGCGGCGGTTCCGGCTCGGGCGTCAACCTCTCCAAGCTTCGCTCCTCGAAGGAGCAGCTCTCGAAGGGCGGCTATGCATCGGGCCCCGTGAGCTTCATGCGCGGCGCCGACGCGTCTGCCGGGACGATCAAGTCCGGCGGCAAGACGCGGCGCGCGGCGAAGATGGTCGTGCTCGACGTCGACCATCCCGACATCGCCGAGTTCATCTGGTGCAAGGCGCACGAGGAGAAGAAGGCTCGCGTGCTCGAGTCGGCCGGCTACGACATGTCGCTCGACTCGCCCGACTGGGCGTCGATCCAGTACCAGAACGCGAACAACTCGGTGCGCGTCACCGACGCGTTCATGGAGGCCGTCGAGGCCGACGGCGACTGGAACCTCACCGCCCGCACCGACGGCGCGGTCGTCGACACGGTCAAGGCGCGCCAGGTGCTGAAGGAGATGGCCGAGGCGGCCTGGCAGTGCGCCGATCCGGGCGTGCAGTACGACACGACGATCAACAACTGGCACACGCTGCCGAACACGAGCCGCATCAACGCGTCGAACCCGTGCTCGGAGTACATGTCGATCGACGACAGCGCCTGCAACCTCGCCTCGCTGAACCTGATGAAGTTCCGCCGCGAGGACGGCGAGCTCGACGTCGAGGCGTTCACGCACGCGGTCGACGTCATGTTCCTCGCGCAGGAGATCGCGGTCGGCAACTCGTCGTACCCGACTCCCGAGATCGAGAAGAACGCGAAGGCCTACCGCCAGCTCGGGCTCGGCTACGCGAACCTCGGCGCGTTGCTGATGGCGCGCGGGCTTCCCTACGACTCCGACGAGGGCCGCGCATATGCAGCCGCGATCACCGGGCTGATGACGGGCCGCGCGTATCGCAAGTCGGCCGAGATCGCGGGGCGCATGGGCGCCTTCGCGGGCCACCAGCCGAACGCCGCGGCGATGCTCGGCGTCATGCAGCAGCATCGCGCCGCCGTCGGGAACATCCAGGACTCCGACGTGATTCCGCCCGACCTGCTCACCGCGTGCCGCCAGGCCTGGGACGACGTGCTGAACATCGGCGAGGTGCACGGCTTCCGCAACGCGCAGGCGACCGTCTTGGCACCGACGGGGACGATCAGCTTCATGATGGATTGCGACACGACCGGCGTCGAGCCCGACTTCTCACTGGTGAAGTCGAAGAAGCTCGTGGGCGGCGGCGAGATCACGATCGTGAACAAGTCGGTGCAGATGGCGCTCGAGAAGCTCGGCTACACGCCGAGCGAGGGCGAGGAGATCGTCGCGTTCGTCGACGAGCGGAACACCGTCGTCGGCGCGCCGTACGTGAAGGCCGAGCACTATCCGGTGTTCGACTGCGCGGTCGGCGACCGGGCGATCCACTACACGGGCCACACGAAGATGATGGGCGCAGTTCAGCCGTTCATCTCGGGCGCGATCTCGAAGACGGTGAACCTGCCGGAGTCGGCCACGGTCGAGGAGGTGGCGAAGCTCTTCGTCGACTCGTGGAAGCTCGGCGTGAAGGCGATCGCGATCTACCGCGACAACTGCAAGGTCGCGCAGCCGCTGTCGGGCAAGAAGGACGGCGGCGCGGCAACGCTGCTCGATGCCGCGACCGCAGCTCCGCCGCTGCCGGCGACGCGTAGGCGCCGCCTGCCGGAGGATCGCGTCGAGGTCGGCCGCAAGTTCCGCGTCGGCGACTACGAGGGCTACATCCATGTCGGTCTGTACGAGGACGGGACGCCCGGCGACATCTTCGTGGACATCGCGAAGGAGGGCACGACCCTCGCCGGCCTGATGAACTCGATCATGATCTCCGTGTCGCTCGGCATGCAGTACGGCGTGCCGCTCGAGGTGTACGTCTCGAAGTTCGCGCACATGCGCTTCGAGCCGAGCGGGATGACGAACGACCCGGACATCCGGGCCGCGAAGTCGATCGTCGACTACATCTTCAGGTGGATGGGCAAGAAGTTCCTGACCGTCGACCAGCAGGAGGAGATCGGAATCCTGTCGGCCGAGGTGCGAGCCCGCCTAGCGGAGGGCTATCGCAACGGCGGGGACACTCCGAGCTCCGTCGTCGGCACCGGTCGAGATGGCACCGCCAGGGCAGACCGCGTTGTTCAACGCGTTCGAGGATGCCCAGGAGTGCGCGAAGTGCGGCGGGCGGATGGTGCGGACCGGGTCCTGCTACACCTGTCGGGACTGCGGGACTAACACCGGCTGCTCTTAGAGAGAGGCTTTGTAGCGCGGGGTCAGTTCAGGCCCCGCGCTCCCTACCTGTGGTCACTCGTCGGGCGGATGCGACACCAGCCTGATGGGTATCGGATCCGCCTCTGCTTCGGGCACGAGCGCCGCCTTACGCCAAACAGGGCGGCGGAAGTAAAGCTTCGGGGTGCTGAACCTCTGTCCGCGGTTCGTCCATGAGAGACCTCAGAAGACCGCTGAATAGGCGTTCAGTGCAGGTTGCCCACCGAGATGGGCATACAGCACGCGTGATCCGGATGGAATGCGACGGGAACAAACAAGCTCGATCAGCGCCGCCATCGACTTTCCCTCATACACCGGATCGGTGAGCACACCCTCGAGACGCGCACACAGATGGATCGCCTCGATCGTCTTCGCGTCCGGGATCCCGTACGTGCCGGCGTGCCACTCGTCGAGTAGCACGATCTCATCGTCGCGGAGCTCCCGCCCCAGGCCGATCGCTTCGGCGGTTTGCCGCGCGATGCAGGCGATCTGATTCCACGTCTGCTCGACCGTCGCCGAGCCGTCGATGCCGAGCACCCTGCGCTCGGCGTCTTGCATCGCGAAGCCCGCGATCATGCCGGCCTGCGTGGAGCCAGTCACCGAACACGTGATCACCGTGTCGAAGAAGACGCCGAGCTCCTCCTCCTGCTCTGCCACCTCCTGCGCCCAGCGCGCGAAGCCGAGGCCGCCCAGCGGATGATCCGACCCGCCGGCCGGAATTGCGTACGGCTTGCCGCCGCGCTCCTCGACTGACGCCAACGCTTCTTCCCAGCTCGGCCGGATGCCGATGTCGAACCCGGCCTCGCTGAGTCGCACCTCGGCGCCCATGATCCTCGACAGCAGGATGTTGCCGACCTTGTCGTAGACGGCATCCGGCCAGTCGACCCAGTGCTCCTGCACCAGGACACACTCGAGACCGAGCTTCGCGGCGACCGCGGCTACCTGCCTCGTGTGGTTCGACTGCACGCCGCCGATCGACACGAGCGTGTCGCAGCCCTGCGCGAGCGCGTCGGCCACGAGGTACTCCAGCTTCCGCGTCTTGTTGCCACCGTACGCGAGGCCGGAGTTGCAGTCCTCTCGCTTCGCCCAGATCTCGACCTCGCCGCCCAGATGCTCGCTCAGGCGTTCGAGCCGATGCACCGGCGACGGGCCGAACAGCAGCGGCACGCGAGCGAAGCTCTCCAAGCTCATGTCGCGGGTTTCCTATCAGGTCGCGCCAGGAGGATGGCGCCGATCGTCACGGCCGCAAACGCGAGGACTCGCAACGCACCGTACGCACCCGACGGCACGGGCTCACCGAGCACGAGCATGCTCGCCGCGATCGGCACCGCATTCGTCAGCAGCGTTGCCAGCCCCGCGACGGTCAGCGCTCCGCCCCGCTGATACCCGAGTTGCAGGAGCCACGTTCCCAGCGTGTAGCCGATGATCAACGGGGCGACGAAGACGAACCGCGCGCCGCCCTGGGTCGCCACCTTCGTGCTGACATCTCCGAGCGAGAAGAACAGACCGCCGGCGACGCCTTCGGCCACGGCGACTCCCAACATCCTGCGACCCAACGTGACGGCCGACACCGCCAGTGCTGCCGTCGCGGCGAGCCAGATGACGATCGCGACCGTCGACCCGGCTCCTCCCTCCCCGCTCCCGCCCACCAGTGAGACCGCCAGCACGACCAGACCGAACATCGAGAGCAGCACCCCACTGCGCTCGCGCGAGCCAAGGGGACGCCGGTTGATCCGCGACGACACGAAGGCGAGCAGGCCGATCCCACCCGCCGCGACGCTCTGTACCAGGGCCAGCGAGGCCAGCCTGAGCGCGCCCACATAGAGGAGAAAGCCGACGCTCTCCAGCCCGAAGCCGAGCAACCAGCTCCGGTCTGAGAGCAGGGCGCGCACCGACTGCACCGGCCGCCGAATCGTCAGGACCGGCAGTGCGGCGGCCGCATCGTGCTCGATCAGATACGCGATGTTGATCAGCACCGTCGACGCGAGCGCAAGCCCGAGGGCGATGACTGTCGACGGGTGCACCTTGGCCTGAGCTCTGACTCAGCTGCGCGCCGCGTACTCGACGCGTTCAAACGGCCAGTCGGACTCGATCCAACCGCTGACCGCGCTCCACAGCGGCGCATCGAGCTCCGCCTCGCTCGCGCGGACCCACGAAAGCACGCGCGCGTCGACGGCTTCGTCCGGAACGGGATAGATGTAGACGCACCCGATCACCTCGCCGTCCGGCGAGAGCACGGTGTACGTGAAGCCCGTCCGGTTCTCAAAGTCTGTGGCGTGCCGCTCGAGATCCGCACGGTTCTCGTCGAGCGTCATCTCGCGCGGCCACTTGCTCTCTTCCCAACCGGGCGTTTCATGGATGTGCTCCATCGAGGATGACCAGGCCGCGTAGTCGGGCTCGTTGTGCCGCGGGCCGAGCGGCTCCAGCACGAACTGCGGCGTCTCGAGCCGAAGCGGCACGACAAAGTCCGGCGGCACGAAGGGCTCGGCACTCACGCGGCGATACTCTAGGCGGCGATGCGTGGGGTTGCGCTTGTGCTCGTCTGTCTACCGGTGCTCGCGGCCGGGTGCGCCTTCGAGGGCCAGATAACGATGGGCCTAACCGGTAGCCCCCCGGTCCTGGTGAAGGAGACGACGAAGATCGAGTTCGCTCCACAGCACGTGGAAGGAACGACGACGCGCGCTGGACAGATCGTCCGGATCGACTGCTCCGTCACCGGCGTCTACGACGTCCGCGAGGCGACCGGGTCGGCGGTCCTCATCCAGACCGTATGAGGTCCACCTGCGCACGCGGAAGTTGCCGCGCGGCACTCCGTACCAGCTCGACTGCGCCGGCCCACTGATCGTCCAGCTCCCGATCGATGCGTCGAACGTCACGGCCAATGCGACCGACGCGGCTGGGCTGCAGACCGCGCTACCCGTACAGGCTCCGGTCGCGGCCGTTCCGCTCGCATTCGGAAAGAAGCTGCGAGCCGAGTCACGAACACGCTTCGCGCTCGTTGGAAAGCCAGAGCTCACGCCGGGCAACTACAGCGTCGAGCTCGGCTTCATTCTTCCCGCGGCCCGCACATTTCGGCAGAAGGTCGTCTACGCGGCTTCGATCTCGTGCGGCCGCTCGAAGTACGTCCAGCCGATCCGGCCGCTGGTCACGAAGATGGCGAAGGTGCCGGCGTTCACGATCCAGCCGTCGGCGATCGAGACCGGCTTCTCCACACCGCACCTCTTCGGGGGGATCCGCAGCTACGGCGAGGCGACGCGCAGGCTCTCATGCGCACGCTAAGCGCGCTCTAGAACAACAACCGGGATCTCCCGGTCGGTCTTCTCCTGGTAGCTGTCGTAGTCCGGCCATTGCTGGTTGACGAGCTGCCACAACCGCTCGCGCTCCTCGCCCTGCGCGACGCGCGCACGCGCAGGGAACACCTCGTCGAGCACCTGCAGCTCGACGTTCGGGTCGGCCTGCAGGTTCTGGTACCAGTCCGGATGCTCGGGCGCGCCGCCTTTCGACGCGACGATCACGTAGCGGTCGCCGTCGGCCTCGTAGATCAGCGGCTTCGTGCGCGGCTCGCCGCTCTTGCGACCCTTCGTCGTCAGCAGCAGGATCTTCGAGCCTCGCTTCCACCGGTGCCCGACCTCGCCGCCCGTCTCCCGATAGCGCCGCACGTGCTCTTCGCCGTACAGGGTCTCCGCTTCGCTCATCCGATTGCTCCTTTCAACCTACGAAGTGGCAACTCACCCGAAGATACCCATCGAGCAGTCGATCCGAGAGAGGCTTCGGATGATGGGTTCCAGCGCATCGCTTCGCAATCGTCTCGCCGGGTGTGGCTGGTTCTTGGCCTGGGCGCTCCTCGGATGTGCAGCGACGGGAAGGTGAGCCTCCCGGTAGCGTGAATTCGGGCCTGTGGCACGAAGAGGTTTCCAGAGGGGTCGTGAGCTCGCGATTGATCTCGGCACGGCGAACACACTCGTGTTCGTTCGGGGTGAGGGAATCGCGGTGTTCGAGCCGTCCGTCGTCGCAATCGATGACGTAACTGGTCGCGTCCAAGCTGTGGGTGAGGACGCCCGCCGCATGATCGGACGCACGCCCGCGCACATCCGGGCAATCCGCCCCCTTCGCCACGGAGTGATCGCCGACTTCGACGTGACCGCAGAGATGCTGCGGTACTTCATCCGGCGTGTCGGTGGCGGAGGCGGGCTTTCGTACTCACACGTGGTCTTGTGCGTACCGAGCGGCATCACCGACGTCGAGCGGAACGCCGTCGAAGAAGCGACTCTCGCCGCCGGCGCACGCAGGGTCTCGCTGATCGAAGAGCCAATGGCAGCCGCGATCGGCGCCGGACTGCCGATCGCCGAGGCGCAGGGCTCGATGATCGTGGACATCGGCGGTGGCACCACCGAGGTGGCGGTGCTCGCGCTCGGTGGCATCATCGTTCGGGAGTCGATCCGCGTCGGCGGCTACGAGCTCGACGAGGCAGTCGTCCGGCATGTCGACGCGAACGCGCGGCTGGTAATCGGAACAGAAACGGCAGAGGCGGCGAAGATCGCGTGCGGCGCGGTGTGGCCGCTCGACGAGACGCTCGAGACCCAAGTCGCCGGACGAGACCGAATCACCGGACTGCTCAGGCGCAACACCATCGACTCGAACGAGGTGCGTGTCGCGATCGCGCAACCGATCGAGACGATCCTCGACACCGTGCAGCGAACGCTCGAGGCGACGCCACCCGAGCTCGCCGCGGACCTCGGCAGCCACGGCATCGTGCTCGCCGGCGGCGGCGCTCTCTTGCGCGGGCTTGACCGCCTGCTGAGCTCGGAGACCGGATTGCCCGTGGTTGTCGCGGAGAATCCACTCGAGTGCGTCGTGCTCGGCGCCGGCAGCAGCCTCGAAGAGAGCAGCGTCCTCGGCCGAACCGCAAAGAAACGGCCGCCGTTCGGCCGTCAACGCCGCCGCCGCCGCGGCTCCTCGCGCTGAGACGGCAATAATGCGTCGATGCGCGCGCCTGTACCGCCAGCGCGTCACCTGCTCCGCGCCAAGGACCTGATCGACGCCCGCTACCGCGAGCCGCTCGACGTTCCCGCGCTCGCCCGCGCGGCACGCCTCTCCACCGCGCACTTCAGCCGCGAGTTCCACCGCTCCTTCGGCGAGACGCCGCACCAGTACCTCCTCACTCGCCGGCTCGAGCGCGCCGCCGAGCTGCTGCGCAACACCGACCGCTCGGTCTCGGAGATCTGCCTCAGCGTCGGCCTCACGAGCGTCGGCTCGTTCACGACGAGCTTCGGCCGTGCGTTCGGCATGTCGCCCACCACTTACCGCGCCAGCTACCCGCCCAGTTCCGCGCGCGTACGGATTCCGACCTGCGTGCTCCAGGCCTACGCGCGCCCGCCATACAGCAGTTTTCGAGAAGACAACGGGAAGCGCCCCGGCTAACGTCGTCCCGACTGTTCAACGACATTGGAGGACGACATGCTGAAGACCCTCACCCACGTCAACGTCTGGGTTCACGACCAGGACGAAGCCCTCGCCTTCTACACCGAGAAGCTCGGGATGGAGGTCCGCGACGACACCACCGTGCCCGAGCTCGGCAACTTCCGCTGGCTCACCGTCGGCCTGCCGGGACAGGACATGGCCCTCGCACTGATGGAAGTGCCCGGCCCGCCCGTGTTCGACCAGGAGACACACGACCAGATCACCGCGCTGATGGCGAAGGGCGCCGCCGGCGGCCTCTTCTTCTCGACAGACGACGTCAAGGGCGCCTATGAAGAACTCAAGAAGCGCGGCGTCGAGTTCCAGCAGGAGCCGACCGAACAGCCCTACGGCATCGACGCCGGCTTCCGCGACCCGTCGGGCAACTCGGCCCGGATGCTGCAGAGGCGCTAGCCCTGCGACTTCGGCGCGATGTTGTGGTTGAACCTGAGCAGGTTGTGCGGATCGAACTGCCGCTTCACTTCGCGTAGCCGCTCGTAACGCTCCGCCCCGAACTCCGTCTCGAGGCCGTCGGCGCCGGCGGCCTCGCTGGCGTAGTTCAAGTAACCGCCGCCGAGCGCCCACGGGGCGAGCGACTTCGAATACGAACGCGCGGCCCCGACCATCCGCTCATCGTGTTCCTCGTCGGTCCAGACGCTGAGGAACGTCGCGTTCCAACGCGCTTCTCTCCCGGCGAACGCGGTTGCGTCGGCGGGGACCCGCGTCGGCGCGCCGTGAAGCGGCTCGAAGAGCACGCCGCCCTCGACCTCACCGTCGACGAAGAGATCGCTTGTTTGCATCAACAGCTCGTCCGGCAGCTCGCCCAGGAAGCGTCCGGACCAGTAGTTGCGCAGACCGAATGGCATGCGCTCGTACAAGTTCTGCAGCTCCGAGTAGTACATCGGCCTGACGGTGTTGACCACAGGTGACAAGCCGTCGGTGAGCTCTTTGATCGCCTCGCGACCTGTGTCCTCGTCGCCGACCCACGCGATCGACGCATTGACCACGCCTTCGCCGGTCATGCCGTCGCGATAGATCTGACCGAAGCTCGCCAGGTTGTCCGGCGCGTTCGCCATCACGTCGCGCCAGACGGGCAGCACGGTCTTCGCATCTTCCAACCGGTAGTCGATGTGTCCACCGAGCAACATCCCGAGCGGATGCAGCTGGAACCTGAACTCGACGACGATCCCGAAGTTCCCGCCGCCGCCGCGCAGCGCCCAGAAGAGCTCCGGTTCCTCGCTCGCGCTCGCGGTCACCACCTTCCCGTCGACGGTCACGACCTTCGCAGCGAGCAGGTTGTCGAGCGTCAAGCCGAACGACGGACTGAGATGGCCGATGCCGCCGCCGAGCGTCAGGCCGGCGATTCCGGTGTCGCCGAACGTGCCACCCGGAGTGGCGAGACCGTGACGCTGGCTCGGCGGATCGAGGTCATCCCAGAGCGCGCCTCCCTCGCAGGTCGCCGTCCTCGACTCGGGATCGACCCGCACCTGGCGCATCAGCCGTAGGTCGACGACAAGGCTGCCGTCACCGACACAGTGTCCGGCGACTCCGTGTCCTCCACCGCGCACCGCGATCGGCAGGCCCGCATCGCCTGCGTAGCGAACGGCCGTCACGACGTCCTCGGCGTCGATGGGCCGCACGACGAGCTCCGGTCTGCGATCGATCATGCCGTTGAAGGTCGCCCGCGCACTGTCAAAGCCACGATCGGCGGCAGCTAAGACCGGACCGCGATGATGTTCTCTCAGGTGCGCGAGCGAGGACACACGGCAAGCCTACGGGTCAGCGCACGAGCGGCCGCCATGCCGGGCGCGGCGGCTGGCCGATCGAGACGCCGACTGCGTGCGGCGTGAGGCGCTCGAGCCCCGTGCCGTCGGCGTTCATCACGTACGTGCCATAGCGCCTGGTCGACATCGCGATCTTCTTGCCGTCCGGCGACCAGACCGGAGGGCCGTTGATGCCGACGGAGGCGCCCGTCCGGAACGGCGGACGCGGCGAGAGCAACTCCCCGTTCGGCGAGACGAACTCGATCTGGGCCAGCGGTGCGTGAAACGCGATCCGTGACCCGTCAGGAGACCAGGCAGGCGCCGCTCCCGAGCGGACGAGCTGCCTGCGTTGCGAACCGTTGGCCCGCATCGCCCAGATCCCCGGATACTCCTCCGGCCCGCTTGACGCGAACGCGATCCAGGCACCGTCCGGAGACCACGAAGGAGCGCGGTCGAATCTTCCTTTCGGAGGCCGAAGCAGCTTGCGCGCCGATCCGTCTGCATTGATCACCGCGATGCCGCCGTTTCCCGTGTAGGCGAGCCGCTTTCCGTTCGGCGACCAGTCGAGCGACTCCCAGTCGTTTTCGCCGTACTGGCCGGCTTTGAGGATCTGCACGTCGCGGCCGGTTCGGAGGTTGAGAACGTGAACGCCGTTGAACGGGTTCTTCATGGAGATGGAGGTGACCGCGAAAGCGAGGCTCCGGCCGTCGGGCGACCAGTCGATGCTCTCCACCTCACCGCACCAACGCCCATGTGTGGAACAGCGCGCGAGCTTGTGCAGGCGACCGAGCTTGTCGACCGTCGAGATGCTGTACCAGCCCGCCGGCCCCTCGTGCTTCGCGTTCGCCTGCACGTCCATGATCGTCAACGCGCCGTTTGCTCTCGACGGCGCGCTCGGGACGATGTCGATGCGCTGCAAGGCCCTGGCCGCCGAGGCTGCACCACCACCACCTCCACCGCCGCGCTGCGTCGAGAAGTAGGCGCCCGCAGCCACGGCCAACACGACCACGGCGACAAGGGTGTAACGCGTCCGCCGCCGCCGCGCGCGGTTGCGCGCCTCCTCGATCACCGCCCTGAACACAGAGCGGCGAGCCTGCGGCGTGGCCGTGATGCTCAATATAAAGCTACTATGACTAGCACTATGTTCAGCGTCAAGGTCAACCGAGCGGAGCCGGTCGAGCTGCACGAGCAGGTTGCGGCGGAGATCCGCCGCGCGATCGCCGATGGTGAGGCGAAGCCGGGGGAGCGTCTGCCGCCCGCGAAAGACTTCGCAGCAGTCCTTGACGTGAACACAAACACGGTGCTGCGCGCGCTACGTAAGCTTCGCGAGGAAGGACTGCTCGAGTTCCGGCGCGGCCGCGCCGTCACGGTCGCAGCTACCGCAGAACAGGGCGCGGTCGTTGCGCGGGCATGGGAGCTCGTTCGATTCGCGCGTCGACACGGTTACAACGTCAGTGAGCTGGTCGAGATCATCGAGAGCGTCGGCTGACGCTCACCGCGCGGTGGCCTGTGTGAGCCGCCGTTCCACCGCACGACGCGCCCGGTCGAGCGCTGCCGGCTTTTGCGTGACGACGAACTGCGTGTTGCCGAGCAGCAGATAGCCGGTCAGCTCGAACGCAAGCTGCTCGGCGTCCTCCGCAGCAGTGATGTCGCCCTCGGCCTGCGCCTCGCGGATCGTGCCGACGACGAGCTGCATCCATTCGCCCGACAGCCCGACCGCCTCGTCACGCACCCGGCCGCTTTGCGCCCCGAGCTCCGCGCCCACCGAGATGTAGAAGCAGCCGCCGGGATAGACCTTGTCCTGGACGTGCTGCAAGAACTTCTCGATCAGCAGCTCGAGCCGCCCGTACGCCGTCGGCGCGTGCGATGCGGGCTCGATCACCAGCTCGTTGAACAGGCCGCGCGCCGTCTCGATCGTCGCGAGCTGCAGCTCCTCCTTCGAACCGAAGTGCGCGAAGAGACCGCTCTTGCTCATACCGACGGCCTCGGCCAGCCGGCCGATCGAGAGCCCATTGATCCCCTCGACCGTTGCGAGCTGCGCGGCCTCGCGCAGGATCGCGTTGCGGCTTCGCTCGCCGTCGCTTCGTCTCTTGCGGGCTGTTCCGACCATCGCTTGACAAGATAGCACGACCGTTCGTATACTCTCTCGCACGAACGATCGTGCTATCTACTTCAGGAGGTTGACGATGAACCTGTACGTGATTCGCAGACCGAGCGGTTGGCGCACCCCCGAGCAGCTCCAGGCAGCCGCGGCCCGCTCAAAGCAGGTCGGAGACGAGGAGATGTCCTCGGACATCCGTTGGATCCGCTCCTACGTCGTGCACGAGAGCGACGGCGGGCTGGGGACGTTCTGCGTCTACCAGGCCTCGAGCCCCGAGAAGATCCGCGAGCACGCGGAACGAGCCGGCATCCCTGCGTCGGACATCTTCGAGGTCGCCGACACGGTGCTCGTCCGTCCGGATCCCGTCGCCGTGGCCGCCTAGGTCCGTGGAGCGGAGGCTCCGGCGCACACGCCGGAGCCTCCGCTCCACACCCCCTAGCTCACGGCTCTGACGGAGAGCTCCTGCTCGATCCTCACGGCCTCGTCGCTGAGCTCGGGGCTCGCAGCGCCCGCCGGCTCCAACACGCGAATCGCCTTCGCCCGCAACCACGGAGCGCCCCCGTCACCGAGCAGCTCGAGCGCGCGCTTCGCCTCGCTGCCCGAAGCGCGTGAGTCGCCCCGCGCCAGGAGCAGCTTCGCTCGAAGCAATGCTTCCGTCGCGCGCGCCAGGCGTGACGGAGCGCCCTTGTCCAGACTTGCACGCATCCGGTCGAGCGCCTGCTCTGCTCCATCCAGCTCCCCTGCTTCGATCCACGTCTTGACCAGAGTTTCGATGGCAGCCAGCCAGCTCGGGCCGTCGTGTGCCAGCTCGAAGGACGGAAGCCTCGACTCCACATCGGGAACGAAGGGTGGCTCAAGCCCGGACGCGGCGAACTGGAGATGCGCAGCGGTGGCGATCACCCGCGCGTAGTGCGAGTCGGGCTCATTGCCTAGCCGTTTGGCAAAGAGTCGCGACGCCTCGCCGATCAGATCCTCGCGGCCGCGCGCACGCGCAATCGGCAGCAGCACGAACCACGTGCGCACGGCCACGCGGCTGAAGTCGTGCCGTGCCGCAACCGTGAGCGCGCGTCGTCCTGCTGCGATCGCCTCGTCCCAACGCCCCGCAGCAAGGTACGCCTCCGCGAGCCCGTAATCACACCACGCGCCGTCCTCGACGAGGCCGTATGCGTCTGCGACTGCCCTCGCGGCGTCGAGACGCACCACCACCTCATCCGGCGAATCCTCGAGCTCTCGAGTCGCCTGGATCCGGGCTGCAGCCGAGACCTTCTCCCAGTTGCCGGCTCGACGCGCGAGCTGCTCGACTTCCTCCCAGACTTCGTACGCGCGTGGGTCGCCGCGCTCGGTCTGTATGCGCGCGCTGATCGTGAGGGCGTCCAACTCCAGGATCGAGTCCCCCGCCTCGCGTGCGAGAGCAAGAGCGCGGGCCGCGTCGGCATCCGAACGGTCGTAATCGTCCCACGCGCTGACGATCGCGCTCGAGCGCATGACCAGCAGCCGACCCATCGCAGCATCGTCAGGCTGGCCCACCTCATCCAGCAGCGCCGTCGCGAATTGCTCCCCCTCGGCGAAACGCGTTTGCGAGTGCAACAGATCTCCGAGTGCTGCGCCCGACGATGCGAGGCCGCGGCGGGCGACTTCCTCGTCGTCAGCGCGGCCGAGACGGTATTGCTCGAGAGCATCTCGCAGAATCGGCTCGGCCTCCGCCACGCCAACCGTGTTCGCTGTCGGCCGCGCGAGCCGCTCGAGCCTGCGCGCACGGAGAAGCGGCGGTGCCTCTGCGCTCAACTCCACCGAGCGCTGAGCGAGAGCCCGCGCACTCTCCCACGCGGCGAAGCGCACCGCGACCTCTGCAGCTCGCTCGAACCAGCTCGCCGCTTCGTCGCGAACATGATCTCTCCCGTGTCCGCCGATGTCCCGCGCCAGCGATGGCGCGATCTCGAAAGCAGCCGCATAGTGACGGGCGATCACTTCCGCAAGCGTGGGCGTCGCATCGTAAGGCAGAGCGGCAAGCCAGTCCGCGAGCAGGACGTGCAGCCGCGCACGGTCGCCGCGCGCGAGACTCGCGTAGCCGGCATCGCGAAGAAGAGCATGTCGATAGACGTAGCTCGCGCCGAGAATCGGATCCGCCGCCGCGATCGCGACCAGCGCCCGACGCTCGAGCGTGACAACGGCTTCGGCGTAGTGGTCGACCTCGAGCGGCTCGAGCGCCGCCAGCGGAAAGCGCCGGCCCGCCACCGAGGCCTTGCGTGCCGCAGCTCGCGCCTGCGGAGGCAAGTCGTCGAGCTGGCCGGCGTAGATCGCCTGCACGGTCGGAGGCAACGTGACGTCTTGCGCCTCTGCGACAAATGCCCAGCTTCCGTCGGGCGCTTGCGCAAGCGCGCCCGTGCTGACCCACGTTCGCAGCAGCTCCTCGACGAAGAGTGCGTTGCCGCCAGAGGACTCCGCGATTCGCTCGACGAGCTCGGCCGGAAGCGCATCGGCGACAAGAGCGCGGACGAGCGCAGCCGTCTCGGTTTCCGGCAATGGGTTCAGGTGGAGCACCTCGGCGGCGTCGCACCATTCGGCGGAAGCCTCGAGCAGCGTCGGGCGGGAGGTTCCGATGACGAGTCGCCCGTAGGCGCGGGCCGTACGGCCCGCTACGTCGAGAAACGCTAGGAAGTCTCCCGACGCCCAGTGCAAGTCTTCGACGAGCCACACCGAGTCGTGTGGCCCGCCAAGCGCGTCGAGACCTTCGAGCCACGCGGCGAACAGGCGCTCGCGCTCCTCCCACAGGCTTGCCGGCGCCTCGACCGGAGCGATCACAGCCGCGAGCGCGTCCCGAACCACTTCTGCCCGGCCCCCGGGAAGCCGGCCGATCACGTCGTCGGGCTCGCCGACGCTTCTCACCAGCTGGCCGACGGGCTCGAAGGGCGACAGCAGGTCCGGCCGCAGGCGAGCGCGCAGCACGACGGCGCCGGCCGCGGCCGAATGTTCACCGAGCTCTTCGACCAGACGCGTCTTGCCGACACCGGGTGGAGCGACGACGACGATCCGGCGACACCCGTTCCCGACCTCGCCGCTCAACTGCTCGAGCTCTCGCTCGCGTCCCACGATTGGCGCGCGCAAGCCGCCGAGTGCGCGCTCACGCGAACGCTCCGGATAGATCCCGGCGACGCGGAAGGCAAGCACGCCGTCCGACTTCCCCTTCAAGTCGAGCGGGCCGACCGGCTCCAGTTCGATCGCGTCCGCCACCGCAAGCGCGGTCAGCTCACCGACGACGACCGACCCGGGCTCGGCCGCGGCCTGAAGACGTGCCGCCACGTTCACCGTGTCGCCGGTGACCGGGCCGCGGTCGGCGGTCGCCTCGCCGTAGACGGCTTCGCCGCTGTTCACGCCGACGCGGATCCGCAGCACTTCCTCTTCGAGACCGAGGCCGGAGCCGATTCGCGCGATTGCTCCGATGAGCGCGAGGCCGGCGCGAACCGCTCGCTCCGCATCGTCGTCACGGACGCGCGGAGCGCCGAAGACCGCCATCGCCGCGTCCCCGACAAACTTTTCCAGCTGGCCCCCGTGCCGGTCGATCGTCTCGCGCACCGCGTCGAAGTACGCGTCCTGCACGAGCGAGACGTCTTCGGCGTCGAGACGCTCCGAGAGAGACGTGAAGCCGACGAGATCGGCGAACAGGACGGTGACTATGCGCCGCTCCACGGCTCGTGCCGTCATTCCGGCGAGTCTACGACCCTGCGATGAGTTTTCGGGGAGCTCGGCCAGTTCAAGGATCCGAGGGGCACTGATCGGCGTCGTCAAGGGGATGTAGAACAGGAGCACCGCGCCTGAGGTCGAAAAGGCGCCTTGCCCAGGGTTTCCCTCGGGTTGTGCTTCTCCCCTGACGACCCGAGCTGCGGCGTGAGCTGCATACGACCGCGCCCTGGGCACTAAGACTGTCCGTGGGGAAGCAAGAGCTCCCCCACGGACTTTCGTCTTTTCAGGCCGCCAGGTCGTACGCGGGCTCGGGAACTTCCTCGACGCGCGTCTCGAGCTCTTCGCGGCGGATCAGCGCCAGCGAGGCGACGATGCCGATCGCCGCGATGATCACGCCGGCGAGGAATGCGCCGTGGAAGCCGTCGACGAGCGCCGCAGCCGGAGTTGAGCCCTTCGCGAGCGCGTCGCCCGTCCTTGACGTCGCGATCGTCGAGAGCGCCGCGATTCCGAGCGCGCCGCCGATCTGCTGCGACGTGTTGATCAGTCCCGAGGCGAGCCCAGCCTCTGCAGGCTGGATGCCGGCGAGGGCCGCGATCGAGATCGGCACGAACGAGAAGCCGATCCCGACCGCGATCAGAAGGAACCCGGGCAGCAGGTCGCCGAGGTAGGAGCCGCCGACCGAGACCTGCGTGAAGTACACGAGGCCTGCGGTGAGCGTCGTCATCCCGATCACCAGCACCGGCTTCACGCCGATGCGCGTCACGAGCTGCGCCGCGATCGCCGAGGTGAAGATCGCCGTTCCCGCGACCGCGAGATAGGCGACGCCGGTCCTCATCGCGGAGTAGCCGAGCACCTGCTGCATGTACAGCGTCAGCATCAGGAACATCGAGAACATCGCGGTGCCCATGATGAAACCGGCCACGTTCGCGCCGCTCACCGTCTTGATGCGCAGGATGCCGAGGCGCATCAACGGCTCGGGATGCCGCTGCTCCCACACCAGGAAGCCGACCAGCATCGCGACCGACGCGGCGAAGAACGACAGCGTCTTGCCGGCGAGCCAGCCGTCCTGTCCCGCCTGCGTGATCGCGTAGACCAGCGACGAGAGGCCTCCGGTGACGAGCAGGGCGCCGAGCGCGTCGAACGACTTGACGCTCGCGTCGCGGCTCTCCTTGAGGAGCATGGGCGCGAGCACGAACGCCGTCACGCCGACAGGCACGTTCACGAAGAAGATCCAGGACCAGCTGAGCGCGTCCGTGAGGATCCCGCCGAGCAGGACGCCTGCGGCGGCGCCGAAGCCGCCGACTGCGCCCCACACGCCGAGCGCGATGTTCCGCTCACGGCCTTCGGTGAACGTCGTCGAGAGAATCGAGAGCGCCGCCGGAGTGATGACTGCGGCCCCGAGACCCTGCAACGCGCGTGCCGAGATCAACGAGGCCTCCGACCACGCGAGACCCGCGAAGAGCGAGGCGAGCGTGAAGAGGATGAGCCCCGCCAGGAAGATCCGCCTGCGCCCGAGCAGGTCGGCCGCGCGCCCGCCGAGGAGCAGGAAGCCGCCGAAGACGAGCGCGTACGCGCTGATGACCCACTGCAGGTTCTGCTGCGAGAACCCGAGGTCGACCTGGATCGAGGGCAATGCCACGTTCACGATTGCGATGTCCAGGACGACCATGAACTGGACCACGCTGAGCAGCGCCAGTGCCAGCCACTTGCGTCGATCTGAAGTAACCATGTCGTCCACCCTTTGCCTAGGAGTAAGAAGCTCTCTTTCAGGTTGCCGGTGGGCCGCCAGGCTGGGGAAGGGTCTCACCCCGCCAATCGTGGTGCGGCTAACCGCACCCCACCGGCAGCTACGTCGTCCCGCACGTGCGGCCGGCCGTGCGACTTCCGTCACGGTCTCGGCACGCTTACATCACCGTTTCGGGTCTGACCCCACCAGGTGGCGGTTTCGGACGGGGAAAGTGTGTCGAATGTGTAACTTCGCGTCGCACGTACGGCTGGCCGCGCGACCTCCATCACGGTCTCGGCACACTCACGTCACCGTTTCGGGTCTGACCCCACCAGGTGGCGGTTTCGGACGGGGAAAGTGTGTCGAATGTGTAACTTCGCGGCGACGCCCCGGCTCACAGTTCCGCCGGGGCGCTGCGCTCAGGCGAAGCGGAGTGCCGGCCCAGCCGCCCGCTTTGCGCCTTTGACCGCCAGTCCGGGCAAAGCGAGCAGGATCAGAGCGAGCACGAGCAACATGAAGTAGAACCGCCGCTTCATCAGACTGCCGGGATCGCGGGTGCGCTGACTCCGGATGCGTACGTCGGGCGATAACCGAGCCCGCGGCCGATCGAGGCCCCGAACGCCAATCCCGCCTTCTGCAGCCACGCCGGCGGGAACGGCAACTGCACCGTGTCGAAGTGAGCACGTGCGATCACGGCGAGGCGCAGAGGGTTCGGCATCCCTTTCCGGTTCGTCTTGCCGTCAGCGGCAAGCGCGAACATCGTCTCGAGCAGCGACTCGAACTGCAACGCAGGCCGCACCTCGCAGACGAAGGTCACCTCATCCTTCCCGGCGTTCCAGAAACGATGAGGCGTGCCGGACTCCACGGCGGCGACCTCGCCGCGGCCGAGCGTGCGCTTCTCCTTGCCGACCTTGAGGCCAAGCGTGCCGGAGACGACGGCGAACCGCTCGCTCTGAGATGGATGGACGTGCGTTGCGGCGACCGCGCCGTCAGGCTGAACCGTGCACTCGACCACGACCGCCTCGCCGTTGGTGTCGGCCGAGGTCGCGTGGAAGGTGATGCGCTCCCCGGTGACCGGATTGTGAATGGTGTCTCCCGTGCGGATCATCTCGAGCCTCCTTCGTGCTATTCGATTGACACTCGAAGGCTAGGTCCGCGCGGCCAGTATTTCGTCGGCGGGAAGAATGATCTCGCGTCATCCAGAGGTTGATCTTGGAAGACGCTGCCGTCGTCCTTGCGGACGACGCGGCCTACACCTCGCTGCTCGCGAGGCCGCACTCGTAGGCGAGCACGACGGCCTGGACGCGATCGCGAACACCGAGCTTCGTCAGAAGATGGGCGACGTGGGTCTTCACGGTGGTGTCGCTGAACGAGCTTGCCTCCGCAGTGAGGACGAGCCGATCGGGCGGTAATGTTCGGTCCTGTGAACGGAACGTTCAGGCGGTTGCGGATCGGCCTGGTTGGCATGGCAGCCCTTGCGCTCGTCCTGGCCGAAACGCTTGGCGCGGCAACGCCTCGGCTCAAGGTTCAGCCGGGAAGCGTCGCGCGCGGAGGCACCGTGAGCGTTAGCGGCACGGGCTGCCGTGCCGGCGACGTCGTCTACCTCATCTCGCCGCCGTTCAAAGGAAACGCCTTCGTGCAGCACTCCGTCGCGACACGCGCACACTCGACCGGCACGTTTTCGCGGAGCGTCCGCATCAGGACGTCCGTTCGCCCCGGCCGCTACCTGATCACCGCACGCTGTGGCGGCGGCAATCTCGGGGTGGCCGCGCGTGTGCGCGTGTACTGACGAACAACCAACAAGGCACGCATGGCGCGAACGTTTCTGATCGTGACCTGGCAGGCAGGTGGCGGCGTCCAACCTGCGCTCGGCCTCGGCCGGCTGCTCTCCGGCCGCGGCCACGACGTGCAGATGCTGGCACCGGAAGTCCACAAGGAGCAGGTCGAGGCAGCCGGGTGCGCCTGGATTCCGTTTCCCGCTGAGGCGGAGTTCGACCCGGCGGCCGGACGGGCGGCAGACGGACAACGTGCCTACATCGAAGAGACGTTCTTCGGCGATGTCCTGCCCGACGCGTTGACGGCAGCGGTGCGATGCCAGCCGCCCGACGCGCTCGTCGTGGATGCGCTACTGGCCTCCACGCTCTCGACGGCGCAGGCTCTCGGGCCACCGGTTGCTGCGCTTGTGCACACCCTGCGCTCGTTCCACGGCGACGCCGGCATCTTCGGTGACTGGGGACGGCCACAGGTCAACGAGCGTCGAGCACGCCTCGAGCAGCATCAACTCGCAGACGACGGAGACACCATCTTCGTGGAGCTGCAACGGCGCTCCGACCTCGAGCTCGTCGCGATGCCTGCAGAGTTCGACGCTCGCTCCGAAACGGTGGCGAACGTCGTGCACATGGGCTGGATGCCCGAGCCGCCGGCCGGCGACCTCCAGCTTCCCTGGAACGAGGCTGACCCGACGCCGCTCGTCGTCGTCGGGCTGAGCTCGACCTACATGCATCAGGAGTGGCTGCTGGAACGCATCCTCTCGACGCTCGCGGAGCTGCCCGTCCATGTCCTGGCGACCACCGGGCCCGAGCTGGACCCGAACGAGCTGCGCGTTCCGGCCAGTGTCGAGCTGCGCGACTACGTCCCACACAGCCTCGTGCTGCCGCGCGCGTCACTGGTGGTAACGCACGCAGGGATCGGCACGCTGATGGGCGCCTTCGCTCACGGCGTGCCCTGCGTCTGCGTTCCGCTCGGCCGCGACCAGCCTGGCAACGCGGCCCGTGCCGCCGACCTCGGTGCCGCGATCGCGCTCTCACCCGATGCGGACGGTGAGACGATTCGCGCGGCAGTAGAGGACGCGCTCCAATCCGACGCCTTGCGGGCGGGAGCGGCACGTCTCCGTGATGCGATTGCCCACTACGCCGATGGAGAACGCGGCGCGGCCGCCCTCGAGCAGCTGACCGTCTGAGCCGTCGCAGGACTACCTCCGCGGGGAGAGAAACGGGACCTCAGCCGCGGGCATCGGAGCGCCGCGCTCAGAGGGAGGACAATCGATGGAACCTGCTGCACCTGTTGTACGGTCGCGCAGCGCAGCGCGCTGGCCGTATCTCGGAGGGATCGTCTACGTCGTCCTGTTCGTCATCGGGACGATCATGCTGTTCAGCGGCGCACCGTCCAGCGGGGCCGCCCCGGCGAAGGTCATCAAGTACTACTCCGACAGCGGCCACCGTGACCGCATCAACGTCGGTTGGATCCTGATCGGACTCAGCCTGTTCTTCCTGCTCTGGTTCGTCTCCGCGCTGCGTAGAAGCGTGAGCCTCGTCGATGCCGAAGGCGTCCTCACCGGCGTGGTCGGCCTGGGCGGCGGGATCTACATCGCGGTCGCCGGCGCGGCAGTCGCGGTGAGCGACGGGCTCAGGACGATGAGCGACGACACGTATCACCACCAAGTGTTCCCGGAGCTAATTCACGCGGCGGACGACGTCGGCTGGGTCATGCATGCGACGGGCGCGCTCGGCCTCGCGGCGATGATCATCGCCGCCTCGCTCGCATTCATGTGGGCCGGGACCTGGCCGACCTGGGCAGGCTGGCTCGGCGTCGTCGTCGGGATCCTCTCCCTGGCCTCGATCGTGTTCTTCCCGCAGTTCCTCTTCCTGCTGTGGATCCTGATCGTCTCGATCGTGATGTACATGCGCACCACCCCGGCTCGAACAGCCGTCTGAAGCGCCTCGAGGGCCGGGCCGAGCTAGTCTCAGCCCGGCCCTCGGCATTTAAGTTGCAGCTTACGTAAGATTCTGCTTACATAGCAGTCGTGGAGGCCGCGCTCAAAGCGATCGCCGCGCCGCGGAGGCGCCAGATCCTCACCCTCGTCCGAGACGACGAGCTCAGCGCCGGCGAGATCGCGTCCCACTTCGACGTCACGCGGCCCGCGGTCTCCCAGCACCTCAACGTCCTCAAGGAGGCGGGGCTCGTGAACGAGCGCCGGAACGGCACACGACGGCTGTACAGCGCACGCCCCGAAGGGCTCGCCGAGATCAAGCAGTTCCTCGAGGAGTTCTGGGACGTACGGCTGGACGCACTCAAACGCGAAGCGGAGAAGGAGGAGCGAAAGAAGCATGGACGCCGCAACTGACACATCTGTCTACGAGCGCACGCTCACGATCGACGCCAGCCCGGAGACGGTCTGGGAGTTCCTCGTCGACCCGGAGAAGCTCATGCGCTGGAAGGGCATCAACGCCGATCTCGACGCGCAGCCCGGCGGGATCTTCCGCTGCGAGGTGATCCCCGGCCACATCGCCCGTGGGGAGTACGTCGAGATCGACAAGCCGAACCGGCTCGTCTTCACGTGGGGCTGGGACGGGAACGACGGAGTGCCGCCGGGCTCGTCGACGATCGAGATCGAGCTGACGGCTGAAGGACACGGCACGAGCCTCCGCTTCGTCCACAAGCACCTGCCGAGCGCCGAAGCCGTGGCATCCCACGCACACGGTTGGGACCACTACCTCCCGCGCCTCGAGACAGCAGCGGCGGGCGGCGATCCGGGCGAGGACCCGTGGGTCGCGAACGCACCAGCGATGTAGGAAGGGAGAACGAGATGTCACATCCGGTCATGCACTTCGAGGTCTCCGGCAAGGACCTCGACAAGCTCCAGCAGTTCTACGGCGACCTCTTCGGCTGGAAGACGCAGAAGCTCACGGGGGACATGCCGTACGCGATGGTCGAGAAGGAAGACGGCGGGATCGGCGGCGGCCTCGGCCAGTCGCCGGACGGCAACGGGCACGTGACGTTCTACGTCGGCACCGACGACCCGCAGGCGACGCTCGACAAGGCCGAGCAGCTCGGCGGCAAGACGATCCTCCCGGTGACCGAGCTGCCCGAGGTCACGATCGCGCTCTTCGCCGATCCCGAGGGCCACGTCGTCGGGCTCGCGAAGGGCATGTAGTGCTTTGTAGGCCCGCGGGGCACAATCGCGCCCCGCGGGCCGACGTCGGGGTCAGCGGCGCAGGGCAGCCAGCAGCTCCTGGTGACGGCGCTCCTCGTCGGGCATGCCTTCCTCCGCCGGCGAGCGGAAACGCTTCAGCAGCGCGTCCACCGGCTTGACGATGAAGAAGAACACGGCGGCGCCGATGGCAGCGAACTTGATCAAGTTCGTGATGAACGCGCCGTAGCGAAAGACGGCGTCGTTGATCGTGAACGTCAGGTTGCTGAAATCCGGCTTGCCGATGATCATCGCGATGACGGGCATGATCAGGTCGTTCACGAGCGAGTTGATCACCGCGGCGAACGCGAGTCCCATCACGAACGCAACCGCCAGCTCGACGATGTTGCCGCGAAACAGAAAGTCCCTGAACTCCTTCAGCATCGATCGCTCCTCCCGTTGATTGGCACTATCCGCTGAACTGCGCCGCCGACACGAGCGCCGCCTCGGCCTCCGTGACGATCTGCCGAACGACCTCGGCGGCGGGCAGCACTTCGTCGATCAGGCCGGCCGACTGTCCGATCCACATCAATCCGTAATCGGGATCCGACTCCTCGGTCTCTTCCAGTCGGGCCCAGGCCGCGGCGCGGCGGCGGCGGAGCTCTGGTTCACGGCCGAGCCACTCCTCGACGAAGCGGGTGCGCCTGAGCCGCGCCCAGGCACCGGGCCAGTCACGTCCGCTGAGCGTGTCGCCGACAGTGGTGACGATCGTGTCGCTGCCGTTGCTCGCGACGATCGCCGCCTTGTACGCATCCTCGACAGGCGACTCGTCGGTTGCGAGGAATCGCGTTCCCAGCAAGACGCCCGCCGCTCCGAGCGCGAGGGCCGCCGCCAGGCCGGCGCCGTCGACGAAGCCGCCCGCTGCGAGCACCGGGACCGGCGCAACGGCTTTGACGACTTGACGGACGACGACGGTGCTCGCGATCTCACCCACGTGGCCGCCACCCTCGTATCCCTGCGCAACGATGACGTTCGCTCCGGCCTCCGCAGCGTGCACCGCGTCCTCCACACGCGGAACCATGTGCACCACGCGTACGCCACGCTCGTGTGCCCGCTCAAAGATCGCTGAAAGATCTTGGTCGTCGCGTGGCCACGCGGTCGAAAGCACCTCCGGCCCGAGCTCGAGAACCTCGTCGATCCTGTCATCCGAGACGTGCAGCAACAGGTTGATGCCGATCGGGTTCGACGTGATCTCCCTGGCCCGCGCAACGTTTTGCTCCACCTCTTCGGGCGGCAGGAACGACGCCCCGAAGACGCCCAGACCGCCGGCTTCGGAGACGCGCCCGATCAGGTCGCCATTCGTGTGACCTCCACCCATCCCGGCGGAAACCACCGGGTGCTCGATCCCAATCAGCTCGGTGAACGCCGTGCGGATCACGGAGCTCCATTCTCCTACTTCTGGAGCGCGGCTACCGTCTGGACATGCTTCTGGCGGTCAAGCTCGTTGCCCTCGCCCTCGGGGCCGCCTCCTGTCCGTCGAATCTCGCGAATGACCTCCCGACCCCGGCCTCGAGCACAGCGCAGCAACTGATCACCGTCGAGGCGGCGAGCGCACGCGCCACCTACGCGGCCGCGCGGATTTGGCAACGCGTCGACGACTGCTGGGTCGCAGCCGGCGGCCCCTACACGGCTCGGGTCGGCAGGAACGGCGTGCGCGCGAACAAGCGCGAAGGCGACGGCGCGACGCCCGCGGGTGTGTTCCCAATCGGCCGCACGATGTACGGCAACTCGCCGAATCCGGGCGTCGCGTATCCGTACGTCCGGCTCCGCTGCGGCGACTGGTGGGTCGAGGACTCGCGCTCGCGCGCGTACAACACGTTCCAGCGCATCGGTTGCAGACGAAAGCCGCCGTTCAAGGTGACGACGCCCGACATGTCGACCTCGCCGCGCGCGTACGCGCACCTGGCGGTGATCGACTACAACACGCACCCGGTCGTGTCCGGGCGCGGCTCCGGAATCTTTCTGCACGTCCAGATCGGCAAGGCGACGAGCGGCTGCGTCAGCCTGCTGCGGCCAAACCTGATTCGCGTGCTGCGCTGGCTCGATCCGAGCGCGCTGCCGCAGATCGCGATCGGCACACGCGCGACGCTACGACCCTGAGAGCCGGGTGGCCGCGAGCGCATCGGCAGCGGCGGCCGTGGTGATGTCTTTCGCCTCAGCCTCGGCGTAGATCTCGGTGAGCGTGTCACCGATCTTCGCGAGCGCGGCGTCCACGTCGCCCTGGCTGCGGCCGTTGAGCTCCAGATAGTTGATCGCGATCGCTCCGCCCGCATTGATCACGTAGTCCGGCGCATACAGGATCCCCGCTGCCCGCAACAGCTCGGCGTCTTCGGGGCGCGCGAGTTGGTTGTTCGCCGAGCCGGCGACGATGCGGCAGCGCAGGGTGGGAATGCTCGTCGCGCTCAATGTGGCACCGAGCGCGCACGGTGCATAGACGTCGCATTCGGTCTCGAGCGCCGTTGCGGCGTCGACTCTCGTCCCACCGGCGGCAGAGGCAACTGCGCCCGCCCGGGCCGCGTCGACGTCGGCGACGAAGACTGTCGCGCCGGCGCGGCCGAGCAGCTCCGCCACGGGACCACCGACGCTGCCCGCACCCTGCACCAACACGGTACGTCCCGACAGATCGTCGGATCCGAAGACACGCGCGACGCTCGCCTTGATGCCGTGGAAGACGCCGGTCGCCGTGAATGGGCCGGGGTCGCCGGCGCCGCCGGCCTCCAAGCTCCGCCCGAACACATGCTCGGTGCGTTCGTGGATCACATCCATGTCGGACTCGCCGGTGCCCACGTCGGAGCTCGTCATGAAACTCCCGCCCAGCGACGCGACCATGTCGCCGTAGCGGTGGAGCAGGGCGCGCCGCTCGTCTCCTGCGGGAATCTCCGGCATCGCGAGAACCGCTTTGCCGCCGCCGAGCCCGAGATCCGCGACCGCGAGCTTGGCCGTCATGCCTGCGGAGAGGCGCATCGCATCTTCGAGACCGTCTGCCGGCGCGTCGTAGACCTTCAGGCGCGTCCCCCCGGCCGCGGGCCCGAGCTGTGTCGAGTGCAGGCAGATGAAGATCCAGCCGCCGCTCTCGCGATCGCGATGGATCACGGCCTGTTCCCCGTCCCAGCGGTCGAGCAGCTCCTCGAAGGTCGCCACGGCCGAAATTCGATCACATGGAAGCGAGCCTGCGCTGTGAGGATCGCGGGGGTCTGCGGCGTACTACGCCTAGACAACCGAAGGGAGTGTCCCAATGAAGCTCGCTCGTCTCGCCTTGCTCGCCGCTGCAGGCGTCGCCATCGCGGCGTTCGCCGGCGTCTTCCAGCCGTCCGGCGCTCGCAGCGCCGCGGCCGACACCTCGTCTGGCGGCATCACGGTTCTCGGCACAGGCTCTGCGAACGTCACGCCGGACCGTGCCTCGTTCGCGTTCGGCTCAGTCAGCCAGGCTGCCACTGCGAACGCCGCGCTCGCCGCAAGCTCTCAGGCGGTCGCCCGGGTGATCGCGGCGCTCAAGAAGGCGGGCGTGGCCCAGGCCGACCTCCAGACCTCGGAGGTCTCGCTGTCGCCGCGGACGAACGACAACGGCGACCAGATCGTCGGCTACACCGCGTCGAACACCGTCACCGCGACGGTCAAGAAGCTCGGCGACGCGGGCGACATCGTCGACGCGGCCGTCGGCGCCGGCGCGAACCAGGTCTACGGGCCGAATCTGCTGGCCTCCGACCAGGACGCCGCGTACCGCACCGCACTGAAGGGAGCCGTCGCGGACGCCCGCTCGAAGGCCGAGGCGCTGGCAGCTGCATCGAGCTCGACGCTCGGCAAGATCACGGCGATCGTCGAGAGCGGCGGCGCAACGCCCATGCCCATCGCCGCCGGCGCGAAGGACTCGAGCGTGCCGATCGAAGCGGGGACGCAGAAGATCGAGGCGACTGTGAGCGTGACGTTCGCGATCGGCTAAGTTGTTCGGCATGTGCCGAAACATCCACACGCTCTACAACTTCGAGCCACCCGCCACGAGCGAAGAGATTCACGACGCCTCGCTGCAGTACGTCCGCAAGATCAGCGGCTTCACCAAGCCGTCGCAGGCGAACGAGCAGGCTTTCGCTCTCGCGGTCGACGAGATAGCCGCTGCTTCGAAACGATTGCTCGACCAGCTCGTGACGTCCGCGCCGCCGAAGGACCGCGAGGTCGAGGCGGAGCGCGCACGCGCGCGAGCGGCCAAGCGCTACGCGACGGCCTAGCCGCCGCAATGGTCGAAGAAGCACGGCTCGAAGAGACCGCAGGCGGTCTCGCTCCCGCGACCGCGGGCTGGTTCGTGGTGAACGTCCGCGACGGGCGCTGGATGACCAATGCCGTTCTCGGCGATGCGTTCATCCTCGAAGGCGACGAGGTCGGCTTCGAACAGGTCGGCTACACCATCGGCATCCTCCAACCCGGACAGAGCGGCGGCAGGTATCACCGCGAGTCCGAGCAGGAGGACTTCCTCGTGCTCGCGGGCGAATGTCTGCTCATCATCGAAGAGGAGGAACGTCCGTCTGAAGCAATGGGATTTCGTGCACTGCCCGGCCGGCACCAATCACGGCTTCGTCGGCGCCGGCGATTCGCCGTGCGTGCTCTTCGCGACCGGCACGCGTACGGAAAACCACGAGGTCATCTATCCACGCTCGGAGCTCGCGATCCGTCACGGCGTGGGTGTCGAGACCGAGACGAGCAAGCCGGCAGAGGCTTATGCCCCGTTTCCGAAGTGGCAGGACGGCCGGCCGGAGAGCTGGGACGGATTGCCCTGGGGCTAGCGCGCTCGCCCCGCCGACCGGTCAGAATCACCGCGCCGTGAAGATTCGCGCCGCAGTCCTCGAGGAGTTCGGCGCTCCGCTCGAAGTTCAGGAACTGGACCTCGCGGAGCCGAAGGCCGGCGAAGCGCTCGTTCGGCTCGTCGCCTGCGGCGTCTGCCACACCGATCTCTACACAGCGTCGGGCGCGGATCCATCGGGCTACGCGCCGACGGTGCTCGGTCACGAGGGCGCGGGCGTGGTCGAGAAGATCGGCGAGGGCGTGAAAGACGTCGAGCCGGGCGACCATGTGGTGACGCTGTTCTCGCCGCAGTGCCGTGAGTGCGAGCACTGCCGCGACCACCGCACGAACCTCTGCCTCGCGATTCGCGAACAGCAGAACCTGGGCTATCTTGCCGGACGGCACGACCCGCCTCTCGCGCGACGGCGAGCCGATTCGCCACTTCATGGGGACGTCGACCTTCGCGGAGTACACCGTGATGCCGGAGATCGCGCTCGCCAAGGTCGACCCGGAAGCGCCGCTCGATCGGGCCTGCCTCTTTGCGTGCGGCCTCTCGACGGGGCTCGGCGCGGCGATGAACACCGCCAAGGTCGCTGCGGGAACCACGTGCGTCGTGTTCGGCGCGGGCATGGTCGGCCTCGGCGCCGTCGCGGGCTGCCGGCTGCAAGGCGCAGAACGGATCATCTGCGTCGACCTCTCGGGCGAGCGCCTGATGCTCGCGCGCAAGCACGGCGCGACCGAGGAGCTGCTCGGCGGGCCCGAGCGTGGTCGAGCAGATCCTCGAAGTCACCGGCGGGCTCGGCGCGGACTACACGTTCGAGGCGACCGGCAACGTCCGCGTCATGCGACAGGCGGTCGAGTCCGCCCGAATGGGCTGGGGCCTCGCCACGATGTGCGGCGTCGCGGGCAAGGGCGAGACGCTCGACATCGTCCCGCGCTACCTCATCACCGGGCGCCGCGTCGCCGGCTCGTCGTTCGGCGGCGTGAAGGGACGCGACCAGGTGCCGCAGTTCGTCGACCGCTACCTCGCCGGCGAGATCGACGTCGACTCCTTCGTCTCCCACAAGCTCAGTCTCGACGACGTAAATCGGGGCTTCGAGCTGATGGAAGCGCAGGACGGCATCCGCAGCGTCCTCGAGCTCGCCTGACTCGTACGCTTCACCGATGACCGAATGGTGGGCGGTGCGACGTGCACACAGCCGGAAGCCGGCGACATACACCTGCCCGCTCTGCAGACGTCAACTGCATGCCATGAGCGAGCACGTCCTGATCGCACCGGAGGGAGACGCAGAACGACGCCGCCACGCTCATGTCGAATGCGTCGCCGCCGCACGCAAGGCCGGAACCTTCAGGACCTACGACGACTGGCGCAAAGGACAGCCCCGGGCGCCCGGGCTGCTCAGCCGCCTCTTCAGGCGTTAGGCGTCAGCCACATCACTGCAGCCGCGTCGAACGGATCGGGAGGTAGCAATCGTGCGCCCAACTTGTCCGCGATCTCCTCTGATGCGCCGGCGCCTGCGATCGCGAGGTCGATGGTCCGAGCGAGCTGCTCCAGCTGCGACGCCGCAGATTCGAATCGCTCGGAAGCCGTCGCGGCAATGACAACCGCGTCGGCGTCGCCCGGATCGAGCGAGTCGACCGGAGTATCGGCACCGAGGTAAGTGATGCGCCACCCCTGCGCCCGGAGCGCGATGCCGAACACGATGAGCGCGAGCTCGTGGCGTTCCTCGGGCGCACAGGCGAGCACGGCGCGAGGGCCGACACCCTGATCCCAGCCTCGCGCGAGCCCGAGCAGCCGGCCGCGAAGCACGTTGCTGGCGAAGTGCTCCTGGCCGACGGAGAGCTCGCCGCGCCGCCAGCGGTCTCCGATCTCTCTCAGCAATGGCAAGATGACGTCGCGGGCCACGGTCTCGAATGTGAACGTGGCAAACAACGAATCGAGGGCTGCGTGAGCCGCGGCGTCGTCGAACCGCTCGAGCGCTTCCCGTAGCCCGGTCGCGGCACCCCCGAGATCGGACGCGCCGGTCGCGACGCTTGCGGCGGCGAGAGCAGCCCGGGCAGCTTCGGCCGCGGCGAGACCCTCCGCAACGCCCCTCTGCATCTGACGGACCCGGCGCTCGTCGGTCTCCGAATAGAGCCGGTACCCGGAGGCCGTCCGGGACGGCTTGAGGAGCCCGTAGCGCTTCTCCCAGGCTCGCAGCAGCTCGACGCTCACGCCCGTGCGCCGCGAGAGCTCCCCGATCCGGACTTCGCCGACGTCAGCCATCGTCACAAGTATAGACAAACACTTGACAAGCCCTGCGAGCGTGCGCTATCTTTCCTGCACAAACCCTAGACAGAAGGAGGACAGCATGAAGGCACTCGATCTAACCTCACGCGCGCTGCTCGTCGTCGGCGGCCTGAATTGGGGGCTCGTCGCGATCGCAAAGTTCGACCTGGTGGCGTGGATTGTCGGACTCGACTTCGGCGAGACGAACGCGGCCTCGCGGATCGTCTACGGCCTGGTCGGTCTTTCCGCCGTCTACCAGGCGATTCGCCTCGCCGCACCTCGGCGCCGCGCCGACGCCGAGGTGCGCTCGGTGGGTGGCACCCGTCAGACCCGAACCGCGGCCTGAAAGGAAACGACATGCATAAACGTGCACTCATTCTCGTTGCGCTCGCTGTCGCGGCGGCAGTCCTCGCGGCCGGTGCGAACGCCCGCACCGAGCGGAGCGCTGCTCCACAGAAGAACATCGTCCAGACGGCGATCGCGGCCGGTCAGTTCAAGACGCTCGTCAAGCTCGTGAAACGCGCCGGGCTCGTCGGCGCACTCTCGAGCCAGAACGCACGCCTGACCGTGTTTGCCCCGACGGATGCGGCATTCGCCAGGCTTCCGAAGACAACCTTGAACACGCTCCTTCAGAACAAGGCGAAGCTCCGCGCAGTCCTCCTCTACCACGTCGTCAACGGCCGAGTTCCCGCAGCGCGGGTGACGATGCTGACGTCCGCGATGACGCTTGCGAGGAAGTCTGTCACGTTCTCGATGAAGGACGGAGCGGTCTTCGTGAACGACGCCAAGGTCGTGAAGGCCGACGTCGGCACCCGGAACGGCATCATCCACGTGATCAACCGGGTCCTGATCCCAGCGCCCTGAAGCACGGGCCGGGCGAGAGGGCGTAGGCGTCTTACCTCCTCTCGCCCGGCTATCGTCCTGCGCCCATGAGCGACGGCAACCGCAGGCACCTTCGCCGGGCGATCGAGCTCGCGCAGCAAGCCCGGGAGCACGGCAATCATCCCTTCGGCGCGCTGCTGGTCGACGGCGAGGGGAACGTGGTGCTGGAAGCGGAGAACACCGTGCGAACGGACAAAGACGTCACCGCCCACGCGGAGACGAACCTGATGCGCCTCGCCTCCGCCCGCTTCGAGCCCGACTACCTCGAGCGCTGCACCCTCTACACGAGCACCGAGCCGTGCGCGATGTGCGCCGGCGCGATCTACTGGGCCAACATCAGGCGCGTCGTCTTCGCCACGAGCCAGGAGCAGATTCACGCGCGTCAGCGCCGGGAACCCGGAGAACATGCAGCTCGAGCTTTCGTCACGCGAAGTTTTCGCGAGCGGCGACCACCCTGTCGAAGTCAGCGGGCCGCATCTCCCGCGGGAATCGCTGGCCGTGCACGAAGGTTTCTGGGGCTAACCGCGGATCAATCGCGGCCGGCCGCCGCGCTCCAGGTCCCCGAGCACCTGGCCGCCGATCCAGTTGACCGCCCACACGACGAAGACGGTTCCGACATACGTCCAGAAGCCGTCGATCGAGAAGTTCGGGGCGATCCACTCCGCGAGCGCAACCATCGCGATGTTGATGATCAGGTAGAAGACGCCGAGCGTGATGATGATCAGCGGCAGCGTCATCACGGTGAGGATGGGCTTCAGGACGGCGTTCGCGATCCCGAGCACCGCAGACCCGATCAGGAATGCCTTCACACCGTCGATGCGAACCCCGCTCCACAGGGCGTCGGCCGCCCAGAGGGCGGCGAGGTTGATCGCCCAGGCGATCGCCAGTCGTGGCGCGAAGGACATTGGGACAGTGTAAAACCACACCGTGTTCGCGCGCATGCACGTCCTCGAGACGACCCCGGAGCAACACGACCTCGGCCTGGAGATCGTCCGCGACCAGCTGCTGCCGTGGCTGCGGGACAGCTCTGGTTTCCGCGGCCTGATCAGGATGGCCAGCCGCGCCGAGGGCAAGACCCTGGTGATCACGCTCTGGGTGGACGAGGAGTCGCTGCAGGCCAGCGCACGCGCGGGCAACAAGCTGGGCGAGCTGACGGCGGAGACCACCGGCGTGACCCGGCTCGCGCTCGAGGACTACGAGGTCACGCTCTTCGATGTCGCAGACTCCTGACTTCGTCCTCGGCGACGAGTTCGCGCGGATCCTCACCGAGACGACGATGTCGCTCGTCTGCGTGCTGGGCCAGGACGGCCGGATCCTGTTCTTCAACGATGCCTGCGAACGCCTGACCGGGTTCACGCGCGACGAAGTCGTCGGCCGCGACGCGCGCGAGTTCGTCATCCCTCCGGAGGAAGCGGAGGCGTTCGGCGAGGTGCTCGCCTACGTGTGGAAGACGGGGCTGTCGAGCCCGCAGGTCGGGCACTGGGTGACGAAGGACGGCGAGCGCAAGCTGATCGCCTGGTCGAACCGGCTCATGGTCGGTGAGAACCCAACGTCGACGATTCTCGTCACCACCGGCATCGAGCTCGGCGCGCGCGATCCGCGTGTCGACGACGAAGGCGCCTTCGAGGGCGATCCGGAGGCGAAGCTCGCGGAGATCGGCAGGCTCGCACAGGAGCAGCGCGCGCTGCGGCGCGTCGCCACCCTCGTCGCCTCCGAGGCAAGCCCCGAGCGAGTCTTCACCGCCGTCTCCGAGGAATGCGCGCGCGTCCTCGAGGTCGAAGCCTCGGCTGTATTCCGCTACGAGGGCGACGACACCGCAACGGTCGTCGGCCGCTACACACGCGACGAGACGGATCCATTTCACGTCGGCGTGCGAATCGATGCGCCCCCGACCAGCGGCATCGGCCAGGTGCTTCGGACCGGCGCGCCGGCGCGAGTCAGCGATTACACAAAGCGCAAGGGAGAGGTTGCGGAGATGATCCGGTCGGTCGGCTACAGCTCGACCGTGTCGGCGCCGATCGTCGTCGCGGGAATTCTCTGGGGGGCCGTCGGCATCGCCAGCGCGGAGCCGCTGCCGGTTGAGGCGGAGCAGCGCCTGAGCGGCTTCTGCGAGCTCGTCTCGCTGGCGGTCGCAAGCGCACAGGCGCGCGCCGACCTGAGCGCGTCGCGCGCACGGCTCGTCAAAGCAGGCGACGAGCAGCGCCGCAAGCTCGAGCGAAATCTCCACGACGGCGCGCAGCAACGCCTCGTTTCACTTGCGCTGACGCTGCGGCTCGCGCGTCGCCAGCTCGAAACGGATACCGACGCAGCAGCGGCGTCACTCGAGAACGCCGCCAACGAGCTCGGCCTTGCGCTCGAAGAACTGCGCGAGCTCGCGCGTGGACTGCATCCTGCGGCGCTCACCGAGCAGGGCCTCGGTCCCGCGCTGCGCGGGGTGGCCGGCAAGCTGCCGCTCGACGTCAAGATCTCCGCCCCCGAAGTGCGGCTGCCGGAGAACATCGAGGCGACGGTCTACTACATCGTGCTCGAGGCGCTGACGAACGTCGTCAAGCATGCGCAGGCGACGAGCGCGAAGGTGACGATCGAGCAGTCCAACGAGGCGCTTCGCTTCGAGATCGTCGACGACGGCCGCGGCGGAGCCGACCCGGCATCGGGCTCAGGCATCCTCGGCCTGCGCGACCGAGCGGAAGCGGTCGAAGGGACCCTTTTCGTGATCAGCCCGCCCGGCCAGGGAACGATCGTCACGGCGCAGATTCCGCTCAGCTCTTCCTGACCGGAATGCCCTGGCTCGAGCGGAAGACATTCTGCGGGTCGTACCGCCGCTTGACCGTGATCAGGCGGTCGAGATTCGTTCCGTAATACGCACGCCCCCATTTGCCGAGGTCGGGGTCGATGTAGTTCTGGTACGCGTACGGTGAGACGAACGGACGCATCGCCGCATAGAAGCCGCGCAGCCAGTGGAGGCTCGGGTCCGCCGCGACGCTGGGATCCCAGTACGCGAGGTATTGCATCGAGAACAGCGCGTTGCGGTGCACGAACGCCGTCGCAGTCTTCGGCACACGGTTGATCGCGCCGCCGTACGAGTCGAGCAGGATGATTCCCGACCCGTTCGGAGTGGCGATGCGCGCTTCGATCTGAGCGATCATCGTGTCGATTCCGTGCGGCGAAAGCGGCGCATTGGCGAAGCTCGACTTGCCCTTGAACGTCGAGCGGCCGAGGTGTCCCTGCGGCGGCAGGTGGCACTCCGCAATCGGGCCGGAGCAGCCGGCCCACATCTCCTGCGCGTCGAGGTAACTGTGTGTTGCCACGGTGAACCGCGTCGGCGTCCCGGTGTCGGTGAGGGGCTTGAGCAGCGCGCGGAGCGTGTTGGCACTACCGAAGAACTGTCCCGCGGAGGTGATGCGCGCGTGGCCACCCGCCGCAGCGTTGAGGTTGAGCACGGAGAAGTGCCCGTCGGGCGCATGCGGCGCAAACTTCTGCCAGGCCTGCACGACCTTCTTCGCATCCGACCACGGCCACTCGATCGCGTAGGTCGCGACCTGGCCGACCGGATGGGTGCGGAACACCAGACGCGTGACGATCCCGAAGTTCCCGCCGCCGCCTCCGCGCAACGCCCAGTAGAGGTCGGTGTGCTGATGGGCGTTGGCGACGACCGCGGTTCCGTTGGCAAGGACGACGGTGGCCTCGAGCAGGTTGTCGCACGTCAGTCCGAACTTGCGCGACGCGAAACCGACTCCCCCACCCTGTGCGAGCCCGGCGATGCAGACCGTTGGACACGACCCGGCCGGAACGGTTCGCCCGTGGCTCGCCAGGCTGCTGTAGACGTCGATCAGCCGCGCGCCGGCACCGACGACCGCGTGGCCGGCAGCGTCGAGCCGCACCGTGTTGAGCCGCGACACGTCGACGATGACTCCTGTGGTGGTGCTGTAGCCGCCGTAGCTGTGGCCGCCTGAGCGCGGCACGATCCGGACGGCGTGCTTGCGCGCCCAGCGCACGGTGCGCTGCACGTCCGCCAGCGACTCGCAGAAGACGACCGCTCGCGGTTTGACCCCATCGAAGCGCGTGCTGAAGAGCAGCCGCGCCTGGTTGTAGTCGGAGGCGCCGCGAACGACGACGTTGCCCTTGAGCTCGTTCGCGAGCTCGTCGAAGATCCCGGCCCCGGCGGCGGAAGCGAGCTCGACCAGACGTCCAGCGAACGGCACCGCGCCTGCGGCGAGCGCCACGCGTCCTCCCCGCGACAGCAGCTCCCCGCGCGTGAGCCGTTCCATGGCCCGAATCTAGCGGCCGAGTGTTAAGACCTGTGGACGCCCATCGCGATCGTCGCGACGTAGGAGCGGCGTCGCGTCAGCCTGCGCTCATGCATCCGGAAAACCGCCCGTGTACATCACCGTGTCGTCTTCGAGAATGGTCATAGCGTCATAGCCGCGCAACCTCGCCGTCCAGGCTGGGCCCTCCCGGCCCATCGCGAAGGCCGCGGTTGCATAGGCGTCCGCGGTAGCGAGATCGGGACCGATGATCGTCACCGAGAGGACTCCGGCAGGCGAACGGCCGGTGTGAGGGTTCAGGACATGCTCGCCTCGGGCGTATGTCCCCGACGTCGCGACGGCGCTGTCGGTCAGCCCGAAGGTCGCCGCGACGCGCTCGCGTTCGCGCGGGTGTTGGATGCCGACACGCCACAGCGGCTCGGGCACCGCCCGGCCGCTCAGCCGCATGTCGCCGCCCGCGTTGACAGCGAAGTTCCGGATACCGGCGTCTTGCAAGAGGTCGGCCGCCCGGTCGATCGACCAGCCCTTGACGAGCCCGGACGGATCGAGGCCGTCGCCGAAGCTCATGTCGAAGAAGCCCGCCGTCTCGGTGCGGAGCTCCTCGCAACGCGCCAGTACCGCCCGCACGTCTTCGTGTGCGTCCTCGAGTGCCAGCTCTCCTCGGGACAGGCGGCTGATCTCGCTGGCGTCCTTGTAGGTGCTGAAGGTCCGGTCGACCCACTCGAGCCAGCTGAACATGTCGTCGACCGCGGACTCGTCGAACTCCTCGTCGCGAATGTCGAGCACGATCGGCAGGCCCATGATGTGCTCGACCCGCCGGCTGCCCGGAATGTCGGCCACGGAGCTCACGCGCGCTTGGCCTTCAGGATTGCCGCCTGCAGGGACTGGGCGAAGCCGTAGCTCGTGTCGGTCGCGCCGGAGATCAGGTTGACGTTGGCGCTCTGCGCGCGCAACGCTTCACTCTTCAGCAGCGGCAGCGCGTTCGAGTTGATGTACACCGAGCGGTCCGTGTGATTCGGATAGATCGGCACCGCCACCGCCGTCATTTTGCGCGTCACTTTCTTCTTCGCGCCGGTGATCGTCGTCGTCTTGCGAACGACGATCGTGACCTGCAGCTCGCCCCAGCGGTCGACCGATGCGACCGAGCCGACGAACTTCTTGGTCACGACGATCTTTCTGGTGGTCGCTCGCGTCGCAGCGGTGGCGTCGACGACGGGCAGGCTCAAGACGAGGATCGTGAGTAAGGTCGTGATGGTCTTGCGCACGTTGAGTCCTTTCGGTTAGAGGGCGAACTTCTCGGAATGGATCAGGCGTGTGGGAACCTCTGCGCGGCGGACGTTGCGCTCGAGCGCCTCGGTCATCGCAGGCGGGCCGCAGATGTAGACCTGCCGTTCGACCAGATCGGGGACGAGCTCCGTCAGATGCTCGGAACTGAGCAGCCGCGCCCCTTCCTCGGTCGCATGGTCGCCAACGACGAGCAGCAGCGTGATCCCGCGCTCGCGCGCGAGCTCCTCGAGCTCCTGGCGGAAGAGCACATCCTCGTCACGGACGACCCGGTAGATCACGATCACGTCGCCGGACAGGTCCTCCATCAGTGCGCGGATAGGCGTGATGCCGATGCCGCCCGCGATCAGCACGACCTTCTCGCGGCGGCGGGCCGCCGACGTGAAGACGCCGAACGGGCCCTCCGCGACGACGCGCGTGCCAGGCGCCACGTCGGCAAGCCGGCTGGAGAAGTCGCCGAGCGCCTTGACGGTGATGCGCAGCGAGCGCCCGTCCGGCGCCTTCGAGAGCGAGAACGGGTGCGACGCCCACCAGCGACCTTTCGTCAAAAAGCGCCAGAGAAAGAACTGGCCAGGTCGCGCCTCGAGCCGGTCGAGCCGGCGTCCTTCGATCCGGAGCGACACGACGCCGGGCCCTTCGGCAATCACCTCGGCGACGCGGAGGCGAAAGCGAAACGCCTGGACAATCGGCGCGAGCAGCCTGAACACAACCACGAGCCCGATCGTCGCGAGGGGAAGGGCGCGCCAGTAGTCGGCCGCGACGCGGTCCAGCACGAGCTCGTTGCCCGTCGGAATCTGGTGGAACCAGGCGAGCGTAATCCCTGCATACGCGAGAAGGTGCACGGCGTACCAGGCCTCGTAGCGGAGGCGGCGCCGCACGAGCACGACCGAGGTCACGACCACGGCGACGAGCAGGCCCGTCCCGACGGTGGCGGTGATCATCCCCGGATAGATGCCGCCGCCGAGCATGGTCGAGACCTCACTCGGCAGCGAGATCTTGTCCATCAGTGCATAGCCCCAAAAGGAAAAGAGGACGTGCGCGAGGATCAGGTCGAGGCAGGCGTGCCCGTTCCACCGGTGCCAGACGGTGAGCCGGTCGAAGCCGGCGAGACGCTCGAGCCACGGCAGCCGCGCCAGCAGCACGACCTGCAGGAGCGCGGAGTAGGCGCCGAGGAGGCCGGTGATCCGTGCGATGCTCGTGAAGAGCTCGCCACGGTTGTGGACGTCGGTGACGTTGCCGCCGTGCGCCCAGAGCCACACGATCACCCCGGCGTTGCCGAGAACGACGGCCCACACGAGCACCCCGGTCAGGGCGCGGCGGGCGGCCTGGTCGCGCCGGGCGCGGATCTGAGGGCCCTCCAGGGCGAATCCTGCTTCGGTCATTGCCACAGAGAACCAGGGTCACCTGAGAATCCGCTGAGACGAAGGTAAGAGCTTTGTGAGAGGCGGCCCCGTTTCTTCTCCGCCCGGGCGGGTAACTCCCGCAACCGCCAGGACATTCGACGCCGCCGGAGGCCACCATGAGCAGCAGAGCCGACACGATCGAGACCGACGTCCCGAAGCGCCTCGACCGGCTGCCATGGTCGCGCTGGCACTGGCTCGTCGTCTTCGCGCTGGGCTTCGTCTGGATCCTGGACGGGCTCGAGGTCACGATCGTCGGCTCGATCGGGCCGACGCTCCAGGAGAAGGGCACGCTCGCCCTCTCGTCGTTCCAGATCGGCTTGATCGGCGCCTTCTACGTCGGCGGCGCCGTGGTCGGCGCGCTCGGCTTCGGCTACCTCACCGACCGCCTCGGGCGGAAGCGGCTGTTCATGATCACGCTCGCGGTCTACATCCTCGCGACCATCGCGAGCGCGTTCGCGTGGAGCGCGTGGAGCTTCTTCCTGTTCCGGTTCATCGCAGGCGCCGGGATCGGCGGCGAGTACTCCGCGATCAACTCGGCGATCGACGAGCTCATCCCCGCACGGGTGCGCGGCTGGGTCGACCTCGCGATCAACGGCTCGTGGTGGCTCGGCACCGCCGCGGGGGCGATGCTCTCGCTCGTCTTTCTCGACACCAAGATCTTCCGGCTCGACCTCGGCTGGCGTTTGACGTTCGGGCTCGGCGCCATCTTGGGCATCGGCGTTCTGATCACGCGACGCGTTCTCCCGGAGAGCCCGCGCTGGCTGATGATTCGCGGCCGCACCGAGGAGGCGGAGGAGATCGTCGACGGGATCGAGCGCCGCGTCTCGAAGGAGACGGGCGAGCAACTGGACGAGCCGGGCGACAAGATCGAGATCCATCCGCGCGAGACGACGGGGTTCACGACGATTGCGCGTGTGCTGTTCAAGGACTACACCGGCCGCACCGTGCTCGGGCTGATGATGATGTCCGCGCAGGCCTTCGCGTACAACGCGGTCTTCTTCACGTACGGGCTCGTGCTGACGACGTTCATGCACGCGAACAAGGCGCACATCGGCCTCTACATCGTGCCGTTCGCGATCGGCAACTTCCTCGGTCCCGTCTTGCTCGGACCGCTGTTCGACAAGGTCGGCCGGCGAACGATGCTCACGTTGACGCACCTTGCTGCAGGAAGCGTGCTCCTCGTCACCGCCATCCTCTTCCAGCAGAAGACATTGTCGGCGGTGTCGCTGACCGTCTTGTGGTGCGTCGTCTTCTTCTTCGCGTCCGCAGCCGCCAGCGCCGCCTACCTGACGGTGAGCGAAGTCTTCCCGCTCGAGATTCGGGCGCTTGCGATCGCGTTCTTCTACGCGATCGGCACGGGGCTCGGCGGCATCATCGGACCGGCGCTCTTCGGCAAGCTGATCGGCTCGAAGAGCTTCACCGAAGCCGCTGTCGGTTTCCTGATTGCCGCGGGCTGGCTGATCATCGCCGGCATCACCGCGTTCTTCCTCGCGGTCGATGCGGAGCAGAAGCCGCTCGAGGAGATCGCGGAGCCGTTGTCCTCGACCGAGCACGACGACGGCGAAGATTCCGACGAGCCCACGACGCGGGAGCGCGCTGAGCAGAAGCGTCCGAGCCGCGGCCGCGCGACCTGGGCGCCTCGTTACGCCTACTCCTCAGGCGGAGACGACCGGCTCGAAGGGCAGGTCGCGGCGATCGGTCGCGTCGCAGGCGAGGCCGACCGGCCGCTGGCCGAGCGCGAGCTGCTCACGCTCACGAATGCGCGTTACTGGGGCCCGGGTGTCGGACGCCGCGCGGTCCGGCGTGCGGTGGACGACGGTGTGATCGAGCGCCGCAACGGCGTTTACGTCGGCAAGCGCGTGTCGCGCCGCCCCGTGTAAGACAGTCAGCTCGAGTGGGCGGCGATGAACGCGAGCGTTTTCGCCCACGCGTCGTCCGAAGCTGCCGCGAACTCCTCCTGCTTGCGGTCGAAGAAGCTATGCGGTGCGCCGTCGTACGTCACGACCTCGTGCTCGACACCCGCCACGGTGAGCGCCTCGTCGAACGCGGCGTTGTCGGCGGCGGTGATGTTGGCGTCGTCGCCTGCCTGTAGCGCCAGGATCGGCGCCTCGATCTCCGACGCCTTCTGGGTCGGCCCAGGCGTCCCGTCGCGCCCCTCGCCCGGGCGGCCGTAGAAGCCGACGGCGCCGGCAAGCCCGTGGCCGGCCGCGGCTGCGAGCCACGAGTTGCGACCGCCGAAGCAGAAGCCGACGGTGAAGATCGTGCGCGCTCCCTGCGCGCGAAGGTAAGCGACTGCGGCGCCGACGTCCGACTGGACTCCCTCGGGCGTCGTCTGCTCGACGTGCTCCATGTACTCGAACTCCTCGTCCCGCGTGGACGCACCGGCGGTGCGGCCGAAGTAGTCGAATGCCACTGCGGCGTAGCCTCGCTCGGCGAAGCGCAGGGCCAGCTCTTCGTAGAACCGGTAGAGCCCGCGCACGTCCGGTAGGAGCACCACGCCGACGTCGGCACCGTCCTCCGGAGCGGCGGAGAAGGCGGCGAACCGGTTGCCGTCAGCCCCTTCGAGCACGAGGTGCTCGTGTGAGACTGCGGCGCCGCGAACTACGGGGATGGGCGGAACGGAATCGAGCTCGAAGCACACGGCGCGGCGAGCCTAGCTCACGCCCGCACCGAAAGACGCCGGACAACCGCAGCGCGAAGTGGGGCTAGCCGCACTGACGACCCGGCATGCCGGGCGTAGCCTCGAAGGCATGAGCGTGGCAACCCTTCACCGGCTTCCCTCCCCTCGGAACCTCGTGGCTACCCCCCATCGAGGACTGATGGAGATCGCCACGCTCGTAGGCCTTTACGCCTTCTACGAGGTCGTCCGCGGCCAGGGTCACGCGACGCTGGCCGTGGCGCGCGAGCACACCGACGGCATCGTTGCGCTCGAGCGGCATCTGCACCTCTTCGGCGAGCGCGCCGTCCAGCGGGGCGCCCACTGGGTTCCCGGCCTGCCGACGACGCTCGGGATCGCCTACATCGTGCTGCACTTCATCGGCACGGCCGCGTTCCTCGTCTGGCTCTATCGGAAGCATCCGGAGCGGTTCCCGATCGTGCGCAACACCCTGATCGGCGCGACGGCCGCGGCCCTGACGATCTACGTCCTCTACCCGGTCGCGCCGCCGCGCCTCGCGGGTCTCGGCTTCGTCGACACGGTCACGAAGAACGCAAAGGTCAACCTGAGCTCGGATCTGCTCGGCAGCCTCTACAACCCGTTCGCCGCGGTGCCGAGCCTGCACTTCGGCTACGCGCTGCTCGTCGGCGTCACGCTCGGGCTCGTCGCTCGCAACCGCCTCGTGCGGATCATCGGCTGGAGCTACCCCGTCGTGATGCTGATCGTGATCGTCGGAACCGGCAACCACTTCTTCTTCGATGCAGCGGGCGGCGCGCTCGCGATCGGCGTCGGCTTCCTCGGGGCTAGCTGGGCCGGCGCGCCCGCCACGCGCCGAAAGCGGCAGCCAGCTGCCCGGGGATCCGCCGCCGCGATGTGCTGAGCGCTTCTCGAAGCGCAGCACTCGCATTCGTGAGGACGCCGTCCCCGTGGCCGCAGAGGATGACCTCAGGCTGTAGCGGAGCGAGCATTCGCGGCGGGCGCAGGCGCAGCAACGGATGGACGGCAAGACGATCGCGATCGGCGCGGTAGTAACGCGCGGTGCCGAGCGCATCCGCGGTGACGAGGACTCGGCGGTCGGGCCACCAGAGCGCGATCTCGTTCCACGACGTGCTCTCCTTGACCGAGATGCACGCGAACGGTCCGAGTGAGCCCTGCGGCACGACGTGATGCCGAACGCCGAGGCGCGCGGCGATCGCCGCGCAATCGCGGTTGTGGCGGTCGAGGAGTTGCACGACGCCGGCCGGCGTTCCCATCGCGCGGATGCGCTCCTCGACGCCGTTGCCGTCGACCGGGTCGATCACCCAAACCGTGCCGCCAACCACGAGCGCGTGGGAGCAGCGCTCCATGAACTCGTCGACGATCCAGCCGAAGCCGGAAGCGAACTCGTCGCAGAACCGAACCTTCACCTCCGCCACTGGGCCGACCAGTGCTCGATGTACGGAAAGTCCTTGGCTCTCGCCGCCTCGATCAGCTCGTCGACGTCGAAAGGCACGCGCCGAAACGTCACGGTGAGGTCGTCGCCCACGATCGCGTATTCGCTCCACGGCAGGAACGGAACGGGATCGAGCGGAGCGGTCGCCTCGTACACGAGCCCGACACTGCCCACGCAGAACCAGAGCTTTCCCTCCACGCGGCGCAGCCATTGCAAATGGACGTGCCCCGCCGCGACTGCTGCCGCGTCGACCACGGCGAGCGCACGCTCGAGCTCGGCTCTGTCGGTGTCAGGCAGGATCACCTCCTCATTCGAGAGCGGCGTCGCGTGGCAGCAGAGCACGCCGCCGGTCTGCACTCTGGGCTCGAAGCCGCGGAGGAACTCGAGCCCTTCGTCGCCGAGCTGAGCGCGTGACCACTCCGCGGTCTCGAACAGGCGCCGTCTGCGCTCGTCGTCCTCGACCGGCTCGTTGCCCAGGTCGAGCGTGAGCAGAAAGTCGTCGGAGTTACCGAACACGCACGGGCAGCCGAGCTCGCGCAGCAACTCGACGCACTCCTGCGGCTGCGGCCCACCTTGGGCGACATCGCCCAGCGAGACGATCAGGTCGACGTCGTAGCGCTCGACGTCGGCAAGCGCGGCACGGAATGCGACGGCGTTGCCGTGCATGTCGGAGAGAAGTGCGACCCGCACTCCGCGGAGCTTACGGGCACTCCGTACACCGCCAACTCCTCCACCAGCAGCGTGTCGGGCACGTAGAGCCGGGCCGGATACGCGAGCGCACCGCGCCAGCCGGCTTCGGTCTGCAGCACATCGCCCCAAAGCGTCACCTCGCCGAGCACGCGACAGACCGTCGACGGCTCGTCGCGTCCCCGCAGATACGACATCGCGTCGGCCGGATCCTTCGCCGCGTGGAAGCCGCAGCCGCACTCCGGTGCGCCGAGCTCATGCGCGCCGATCTGAGTTGCGAACGGGTCGTCGTGCCGGCGGCAGGCCGCTGCGGCGGGCTCGCCCGGAGCCCAGACATGGTCGTACAGCAGCGAGGCGAGCCTGAGACCGTCACGCGTCTCGGTGACCGCCCAGGCCCGCCAGCCGCGGACGGCGGCACCCGACTCGACTCTTCCCTGTGGGTTCCCGAGCTCCATCAGCGTGCCTTCCCGGGCCGCTGCAGCTCGGTCGCCTGGATGATCTCGTCGACCAGGCCGTACGCAACAGCCTCCTCGGGCGTCATGAAGTGATCGCGGTCGATGTCTTTCAGGACCTGCTCGAGCGGCTGGCCGGTATGGCGGGCGATGATCTCCGCCATCCGCCGCGTCATCTCCAGGATCTCCTTTGCGGCGATCTGAATGTCGGCGGGCGAGCCTTTGTAGCCGGCCGAGCCCTGGTGGATCATCACCTTCGCGTTCGGCAGGACGAAGCGCTTCCCGGCGGCGCCGCCGGAGAGGATCATCGCCGCGGCCGACATGCCCATGCCGGTGCAGATCGTCCGCACGTCCGGCTTCACGTACTGCATCGCGTCGTAAATCGCCATGCCCGCATACGCCGAGCCGCCGGGCGAGTTGATGTAGAGCGAGATCTCGCTGTCGGGGTCCTCGGCTTCGAGGAAGAGCAGCTGCGCGGTGATGACGTTCGCGATCTCGTCCTCCACCTGCTGCCCGAGAAAGACGATCCGCTCGCGGAGCAGGCGCGAGTAGATGTCGAACGACCGCTCGTACCGCCCGTCCTGCTCGACGACCATCGGAATCAACGGCATCGGTGCCTCCTGGTAATGTGCAACCTGTTGGTTGCGTCTAGTATATGCAACCCGTAGGTTGCGGATCGGAGGAGCAGTGGAGGTCACCCGTGAGATCGTGTTTCCTGAAGCTCCCGACGACGTCTGGGAGGCTCTGACCGACCCGGAGCAGCTCGAGGAGTGGTTCGCCAACGACGTCGAGCTCGACGTGCGGCCGGGCGGCGACGGGGTCTTCCGCTGGGACGACGGCGAGGAACGCCACGCCACCGTGCTCGTGGTCGAGCCGGGCACGCGCCTCGTCCTCGACTGGGACGACGACGGCGAGGTCGAGTTCACAATCGAGGAAGTCGAAGAAGGCACGCGGCTCCTCGTCCGCGAATCGTCGCCGCAGTTCGCGACCGCGCTCGAGCTCCGTGCTCACGCTTTGGCGTACGCGCACGCGTGACCGATGCAACCGGGCGCGTCTTCGACGCGCTCGCCGATCCCAACCGCCGTTATGTCCTCGAGGCTCTCGCCGAGCGCGAGACCGCGACGGCGACCGAGCTCGCTGCGGAGCTACCCGTGACGAGACAGGCGGTGGCGAAGCATCTCGCCGCGCTGAACGAGGCCGGGCTGGTCGAGAGTCGGCGTGAAGGCCGGGAGACGCGCTACCAGCTGACGCCGGCGCCGCTCGGCGTGGCGATGGACTGGATGGCAAGCGTCGGCGCCGAGTGGGACGCGCGCCTGGCGGCGCTTCGCAGGCATCTGCGAAACCGCCGCTCGTAGACTCCGAGCATGGAACGCCGCCAGCTCGGCGCGACCGGAGTCGAGGTCTCGCGCATCATCCTCGGCTGCGGCAACTTCGGCGGGATCGGCTCGGCGCCGGAGTTCTTCGGGCGCGGCGAAGGCGAGGACGAAGCGTTCCGGATCATGGATGCCGCGTGGGAGCTCGGGATCACGACGTTCGACACCGCGGATGCATACGGCGGCGGGCAGAGCGAGACGATGATCGGCAAGTGGCGGGAACGCCGCGGCGTCACGCCCGAGCTGACGTCGAAGACCTTCAACCCAATGGACGCCGGCTCGGATCACGGGCTCGCCCGCGCGCGGATGGCGCGACAGCTCGAGTCGAGTCTCGATCGCTTACAGGTCGACGCGATCGATCTCTACCTTGCGCACGAGTTCGACCCGGACGTTGCGCCAGAGGAAGTGGTCGGGACCTTCGAGGGACTCGCGGCGACGAAGCTGATCAAGGCCTGGGGCGTGAGCAACTACGACGCCGACCAGCTGCGCACCACGCTGCACTTCGGAACTCCGGCCGTCGTGCAGAACTCGTACTCGCTGCTCGAACGGACCGACGAAGGACTGCTGCTCGACCTCTGCAAGGAATTCGGGATCGCCTATACGCCGTTCAGCCCACTCGCGGGCGGCTGGCTCACCGGGAAGTACAAGCGCGGCCAACCCGCGCCGGCTGAATCGCGGATGGCGATGCGACCCGAGCCGTACGAGCATCTCCGCAACGACGAGACGTTCACGGCGCTCGAACGCTTCGGCGAGATCGCGCGGCAGCGCGGCATCGATGAGCCGACGCTCGCGCTGGCGTGGCTGCTGGCACAGCCGCACGTGACGGCCGTCGTCGTCGGCCCGCGCCGGCCGGATCACCTCGAGCCCGCACTGCGTGCACTCGAGCACGGACTGACGCCGGCCGAGGCAGACGAGCTCGCCGCCCTGTTCGAGCGCTAGGGCGAAAGCCGTTCGATCGCCCAGCCGCCGTCCGAACGGCGGTAGCGCAGGCGATCGTGCATGCGGTCGTCGCGGTGCTGCCAGAACTCGTACGTCTCGGGCACGAGCCGGTAACCGCCCCAGTGCTCGGGTCGCGGCACGTCGCCCCCGGCGTGTTGGCGGTCGAGCTCCGCAACGCGCTCGTCGATCTCGTCGCGGTTCGAGAGCATGGAGCTCTGTCGTGACGCGCTCGCGGCGAGCTGTGCGCCGCGCGGCCTCGTCGCAAAGTAGTCGTCCGACTCCTGCGCCGACACGCGCTCGACACTCCCCTCGATGCGGACCTGACGTCCCTGTGGCTCCCAGTGGAACAGGAGTGCGGCCCGCGGGTTCGCATCGAGCTCGCCGGCCTTGCGGCTGGCGTAGCCGGTGAAGAACGCGAAGCCCCGCTCGTCCGCGCTCTTCAGGAGCACCATGCGCACCGAGGGCGCGCCGTCCTTGGTGGCGGTGGCGAGCGCCAGCGCCTGCGGGGCCCGCATGCCCGCCGCTTCGGCGTCGGCGTACCAGCGGCGAAATTGCTCCAGCGGCTCGGCCGCGAGGTCTGTCTTTCGCAGCTCGGGCATGTCGTTCAACACTATTTGACAGTCCAGAGGGTAAGTGTATACTTACCGTAAGTCATGGCTTACGCACAGGCACTCCAGGCACTCGGTGACCCGACCCGCAGAGCGGTGCTCGAAGAGCTCCGGCACGGCCCCCGGGCCGTCGGCGAGATCGCGAGCGGGCTTCCGGTCAGCCGGCCTGCCGTGTCACAGCACCTGCGAGTCCTCAAGGAGGCGGGTCTCGTGACGGAGCGACAGAACGGGACGCGGCGTCTGTACCGCGTCGAACCCGATGCCCTCGCCGAGCTGCGCGAGTACCTCGAGAGCTTCTGGGAAGGGGCGCTCGCGAACTTCAAGGCGGCGGCAGAGAAAGAGGAACGGAGGAAGAAGTGACCGTGACAGCGACTGACGCGATCACGAAGGTGATTCACGTGAACGCGACGCCCGAGACGGCGTTCCGCGTCTTCACGGAGCAGATCGGCGACTGGTGGCCGCTCGAGCACTACAGCGTGCTCGAGGGCGTGCAGACCGTCGTCTTCGAAAACGACCGCATAGTCGAACGTGCGGCGGACGGGAGCGAGAGCGTCTGGGGCGAGATCCTCGACTTCGAGGTCGCCGGGCGGCTGCGCTTCACGTGGCATCCCGGTCGTGACGACGACGACCCAACCGAGGTCGAGGTGACGTTCGCCGCCGACGGCGACGGCACCGCGGTCACGCTCGTGCACTCGGGCTGGGAACGGCTCTCGGAAGAGCGCAGGGCCGGGCGCGCCGACTACGAGAACGGGTGGCCGGGCGTGCTCGACCGTTTCAAGCAGGCCGCCGAGGCGTAACGAAAGAGATCGCGGCCTTCGGGAATCACGAGGTCGTGGGCACTGCCGGTGCCCGCGACCTCGAGCCCGCGCACGACTGCAGCAGGAATTCCGTCGGTCTTGCCCATGACGAGCTCGGCGGCGCTGGCGATCTCGTCGCCGATCGCAATCATCGTCGCATGCAGCTCGTAGCCGACCCGGTCACGCGTGCCGCGCAGATCGCGCAGCACTTCGATGCCTGCTGCACCGAGCGCGACGTCGATCGTGCCCTGCCGCCACGGGCGACCGAACGAGTCGGTGATCAGCACGCCGACGGTCTTGCCGGTGAGCTCGCGGAAGCGCTCGCGAATCTGCGCAGCGGAGGCATCCGGATCGACCGGCAGCAGCACGAGCATGTCCGGGGCGGGCGCGTTCGACGTGTCGACCCCGGCCGAGGCGGCGATGAAGCCGTGGGTCGTCTCGGCGATTACGAGCGGCGGCCGTACGCGGACGACGCGCGCTGCTTCCCTGAGGATGACCTCGATGCGACGCGCGTCTCCGTCGCCGGCGATCTCGATCGCCTCCGCTGACGGCACGACGTCGGCGAGCTGCACCACTCGGCCCTCGGCCTTCGACACGATCTTCTGCGCAAGGACGACGACGTCGCCGTCCTCGAGCTCGACCTTCGCCGACGATCAGGACGGCGAGGTCTTCCTCCGCCTCGATCTCGGGGAGACCGGTGACGGGGATGATGCGGAGCTCCCGGCTCAGGGCAGGCCCGTGAACCTGATGCCGGCGTGCGCCTTGTAGCGCTTGTTCACGTTGAGGATGACCGCGGTCATGCCTTCGAGCGCACGCGAGTTCTCGAGCGGTCCGCAGTCGACGGCGCGCCCGGCTAGACGGCCGGCGAGCTCGAGCGACAGCTCCTTCGCGCGGTCGTCCCCGCCGCAGACAAGTGCGTCGCCCGGGTCGCCGTCTGCGAGGTTGGCCGCGGCAAACGACTGCAGTCCTGATGCAACAGGACCGCTCACCACCCGCGCCACCTCTTCCGCGAGCGAGCCCTGATGGCGGCCCGGCAGCACTCCGGCCGGCGTGAAGCGGAGGTCGCTCGCAACGCACAGAACCGGTGTCTTGCCGATCGCGGCGGCGAGCTCGGCGGCCGTGGTGAGCGTCGCTTCCGATTTGACCGCCAGCACGACGAGCTCTGCGCCCGCGACAATGTCCTCGTTGCGCCCGCCGGTGACGCCCAGCTCCGCGGCAGCGGCCTGCGCACGTTCGGCATCCCTCGAGCCGACGAGCACCTCGTCCTGATCGAGCTCGTGCAAACGCTTCGCAAGCGCGCGGCCGAACGCGCCCGTGCCGCCCACGATCGCGACCTTCATGCGAACGCCACCGCGTCGAGGGCTGCTTCGGCGAGTCGCTTGCGCGAGCTCGCATCGTGCATCAACGTATGGGTGACGACCGGCCGCACACCGAGCTGCGAGACCGCGTCGGCATCGTCGGCATCCTGTTCGTCGAGCACGAGCGCGTCGATCAGGCCGGGATAGCACTGCGCGACGTGGGCCGCAGTCGTACCGCCCTGCAAGCGTTGGAGCATCCCGGACGCGGGGCCCTTCACCGCGCGGCCGCCGATCAGCGGGCTGACGGCGACGCACGGGACGCGCCTGCGCTCGAGCGCCAGCCTGATGCGCTCGACGGCCAGGATCGGGCCGATCGAGACGAACGGGTTGCTCGGGGCGATCAGGATCAGATCCGCAGCATGCAGCGACTCGAGCACGCCAGGCGCAGGACGTGCGGCGGCGGCTCCTTCGAAGCGAACCCGGTCGACCGGATCACGGTGCGCACGGGCGACGAACCAATCCTGGAACGAAAAGCTGCCGTTCGACGTGTCGAGCCAGGTCCGCAGCTGCTCGTCGGTTGCGGGGAGGATCGTCGTCTCGAGCTGAAGCTCCGCCGCGAAGCGAGCCGTTACGGTCGAGAGCGGCTCACCGCGGCGCAGCGCCTGCGTGCGAACGACGTGCAGGCCGAGATCACGGTCGCCGAGGCGAAACCACGATTCACCGCCGAGCTCCTCCACCGTGGCGAGCGCGTTCCAGCTCTCGTCGGCCCGGCCCCAGCCTCGCTCCTCGTCGGAGATTCCCGCGAGTGCGTAGAGCACGCTGTCGAGATCGGGCGAGACCGAGAGCCCAAGCACCTCGAGGTCGTCGCCGACATTGACGATCGCGGTGACGGCGGCAGGATCGATCGCAGCGACAACTCCGCGGAGGAAGCGCGCGCCGCCGACGCCGCCGGTGAGTACCGCAACGTTCACGAGGCGAGCTTCATCGCGTGGAGGGCGGCCTGGGTGTGCGGACCTGCGCGCAGCTGCACGCGCTCGAGATCTTCCGGCGTGTCCACGTCATCGGCGAGGTTCGGGATCGCAACCGACATGGCGATGAGGCCGACGTCCTCCGCCGCCCGCCGGAACCGCTTTGCACTACGCGGTCCGTAGAGCGGCTCGAAGAGGTTCGGCGCAGGCAGGCTCAAGGCATTCGTGCGGCCGTCCTCCGACTCGACGAGCGCGATGCCTCCGAGCGGGGTGGCCGCGAGCAGCGACCGCAGGTCGTAGGGGACGATGCAAGGAACGTCCGCGTTGACGACGAGCACCGCACCGAGGTCGAGAATGCCGAGCGCAGCCGCGACGGCCGCGGACTGGCCGCCCCCTGGATCGTCGACGACCTCCGCGCCGGCCCCGATTGCGACACGACGGCCATCCTGGTCCGAGGTGACGACGACGGTACGCCCGACCACGGTGGTCGCAGCGAGCACGTCGCTGAGCATCCCGAGCACCACAGCGCGGTGCGTACTCTCCGCGAGGCCGGTCAGCCTCTGCTTCCCTGCGATTCCCCGGAACGGGACGACGATGCCTGCCATCTGCGCAGACTATCGGCGGTGAAAGCGCTGACGAACGGGGAGATTGCCGACAAGCTCGAGGCGTTCGCCGCGCTGCTCGACCTTTCGGGCGCCGGCTACTACACATCTCGGGCCTACCGGCGTGCGGCGGAGACGATCCGCGAGACCAGGGCGCCGATCGCCGAGCTCGCCGCGGCAGGCAGGGCGCAGGAGCTGCGCGGGATCGGCGCCGGGATTTCCGCACGGCTGAAAGAGCTCGTGGACACCGGCCGCATCGCCGAGCTCGACGAGCTCGAAAGCGACGTGCGACCCGACCTCGTCGGGCTGGGTCGCCTGCTCGGTATCGGACCGAAGCGCATGGTGGAGATCGGCAGGGCGCTCGGCGTTTCCACTGCCGCGGAGTTCCGCGAGGCGGCGCGCGCAGGCCGGCTCACCTCCGTACCGGGCGTCGGGCCGCAAACGGAACGGCGTCTGCTCGCAGCACTCGAGCGCGAGGGACGACCGCAGCCGCGCAAGGGAATGACATTGAACCGTGCGCGAGCTCTGCTGGAGGAGATCGCGGGCGGAGTCGGCGGCGAGCTCGCCGGCGATCCGCGGCGCTGGTCGGATCTCTCGTTCGACTTCGCCGTGGTGTGCTCGGCCGCGGACCCGGAGCCCGTGCTCGCCGCGTTCGAGGCGCTGCCGTCGATCGTGTCCGTGCTCGACCGCGCGGAGCGTCGGGCGACCGGCGTCACGGTCGAGGGCGTGCCGGTCGAGCTGGTTGTCGCCGAACCGGAGCGCTTCGGCACGGAGCTCGTCGTTGCGACCGGTAACCGCGCGTACGTCGAAGGGCTCGGCGGGCTGCCCGACGCCGCCGACGAAGCGGCACTGTACGCCGCGCTCGGCATTCCGTGGTGCCCGCCCGAGCTGCGCGAGCAACCGTTCACGGGCGAGCCGCCGGCGCTGCTCACGCGTGCGGAGATCCGCGGCGACCTGCACATGCACTCGACCTGGTCGGATGGCAAGGCGTCGATCCTCGAGATGGCGACGGCTGCGCGCGACCTCGGCTACGAGTACGTCGCGATCTGCGATCACACTCCCAACGTTCGAGTCGTCCCCGGTCTCGGCGCCGACGACCTGAGGCGCCAGGGCGAAGAGATCGCCGAGGTGAACGAGACGCTCGCGCCGTTCCGCGTCCTGCGTGGCACCGAGGTCGACATCCGCGCCGACGGCGCGCTCGACCTGCCGGACGACGTCCTCGCCGAGCTCGACTGGGTGCAGTTGAGCCTGCACGCGGGCCAGCGTCAGTCGCGAGACGTGTTGACGCAGAAGGTGACGGAGGCGATGCGGCATCCCTCGGTTCGGGCACTGAGCCACCCGAGGGGCCGGATCCTCAACCACCGCCCTCCGAACGAGCTCGATCTCGAGCACACGTTCGAGGTCGCGCTCGAGACCGGCGTCGCGCTCGAGACGAACGGGCTCCCCGACCGCCTCGATCTTTCGGGCGCCGAACTGAAGCTGGCGATCGAGGCCGGCGTGCCGATCGTCGTCTCGACCGATGCGCATTCGGTGCGCGGGCTCGGGAACATGCAGCTGGCCGTGCGCACGGCGCGCCGCGGCTGGGCGACGGCAGCCGACGTCGTCAACACGCGACCCGTCGAAGAGATTCTCAGGCGGCGCTGACTACTTCGAGCAGAACTCGGGCCCGCGGATCGGGCGAACGACGCCGCCGTACAGGCTGACCGCACCGCGCACATCGTCGACGCGTAACAGCCGGCAGATCCACATCCCCGCCGGAGCGGCGGGACAGTACTGCGGGTGACCGTCCACGAGATAAGCGTTCATGGTGGCGCAGGTCCTGTTTTCGTGATCGAGTCCCAACACGTGACCGAGCTCGTGCGCAACGACGAGCGTCATCGTGAAACGGTCCTGGCCGGTTCGGATCCCGACCTTCGCGCCGAGAAAGCGGCCGTTGACGCGCTGTACATTCGCATCGCCGGCGACCTTGAACCAGCGGATCCCGAGCAGCACCTTCGCGTCCTGTCGCCGGCTCTTGACGAACTGCACTCGCGCACCGCTCGTGTTCCACGCGTACGCCGCCGTGTCGACGGCCCAGTTGTAGGCCGGGACTTCGTTGTAGTACGTGATCGCGGACGTGGGCCAGCGTCCGCCTTCGAGCCGGAACGCACCGCTGGAGGCGGGCAGAGCGCACGCGACGAGCACGGCGCCGAGAGTGACCGCAAGTCTCACCTTCATCGTCATTCGTTTCGGCATGGAAGACTCATGCCTTGAAGGTTCTCGCCACACGGAGGTACCCCGGTCCCGGCGTTCGACGAGCTTCACGACGTGGAGATCCGGGCGTTCGGAGAGCTCGGCGAGGAGGAGCGGCCCGACGTGGAAGCGCTGATCGTCGCGAACGAGCCGGTGCCGCTCGAGCTGTTTACGAACCTACAGGCTCGTCGCGAACTTCGGGGTCGGCTACGACCGGCTCGGTGTCGAAAAGCTGGGCCGGCGCGGCATCGCGGTCGCGAACACGCCGGGCGTTCTCTCCGCAGCGACCGCCGACCTCACGCTCGCACTGATCCTCGCGACGAGGCGCCGTGTCGTCGAGGGCGACCGCGCAGTGCGGGCGGGTGAGTGGCACGGATCGTGGGCCGACGGGCTCATCGCCGAGGAGCTGACGGGATCGACGCTGGGGATCATCGGCCTGGGCCGGATCGGGCAGGAGGTTGCAAAGCGCGCGCCGTGGCTTCGAGTTGCGTGTCCTCTACACGCAGCGCACGCAAGCCGAAACGGAGCTCGGTGAATACCGCGCGCTCGACGAGCTGCTCGCGGAGTCCGACCTCGTCACGATCCACGCGCCGCTCACGCCGGAGACGCGTGGGCTCATCGATGCGAACCGGCTTTCACTGATGCGAGACGGCTCGTGTCTCGTGAACACCGCGCGCGGAGAGATCGTCGATGAGCCGGCGCTTGTTGCCGAGCTCGTCTCCGGACGGCTGCGCGCAGGCCTCGACGTGTTCGCCCACGAACCGGTCGTGCCGCCAGAGCTCCTCGCACTACCGAACGTCGTGCTGACGCCGCATCTCGGCAGCGGCACACGTCAGACGCGCGAAGCGATGACGCGCATCGCCGTCGACAACATCCTGGCGCTCGAGCGGGGCGAGCCCCTCGTGACGCCTGTCGCGTCCTAGCCGAGCGCGGCGCCGGGGCCGCTCGAGGTCCACTCGGCCAGTTCGAACCAGTGCGTCGCACGCAGCGCTTCCGCAACCTGCGGGTCGGTGTGCGCCGCGTAGAACACGTGACGCTCGAGGTCGCAGCAGATCGCGACCGAACCGAGCACGACGTCCGGAATGCTCATCAGCGCCTCGCCGGGGAGCCTCGCCTCCGCGACCGTGTAGTGCTTGAACTGCAGGTCGGGTGCGTACTCCATCAGCTTCGGCCAGTCGGGACAGGTGCGCGAGCTCATGTTGGAATCCTTTCTGCCTGCGCGCCGATCTCCTCCCCGCTCCAGCGGCCGTCGATGCGAACCACCCCTCGTTCTTCGCCGGCCGGATAAACGACAAACGTGAGCGCCTCGTCGAGCCAGTGGTGCAGCTGCTCGCCGCTTTCGTCCGTGAGCCCGAGCCGCACCTGGAAGCGGCCGTCAGCGAGCGGGAGCTCGTCGACCTCGAAACGCACGGTCAGCTCGGTGGTCGAGCCGTCCCAGCCGAGCTCGGACGTCGAGCGGCCGGAACCGGAGACGAGGAGACCCGAGGAATCGCGGAGCTCCAGCGACAGCCGCGGCGGCGGCAGCGGCGACTGCGCCGTCAAGCGCAGACGCAGCGTCAGAGCCTCGCCGGCCAGGAACTGCGTGCGCGCCGCGCCGTCGGGGCCGAGCAGCTCGACGTCTTCGATGCGCGCCGCGCCGCTCCCCCACTCCTTGAGTCCGGCGCCGCGCTCCGCCGGGTCGACGTCGCCGGCAAGGAGCTGCCGGTAGCGGACGATCGCGTCGTGCGTCAGCCCGTCGAACTCGACCACGCCGTCGCGCAGCAGGATTGCGCGGTCGCAGAGGCGCTCGACTGCGGACGCGTCGTGGGACACGAACACGATCGTCCCGCCGCGCTGCTTGAACTCGAAGATCTTGCCGAAGCACTTGCGCTGGAACTGCTCGTCGCCGACGGCGAACACTTCGTCGAGCAGCAGCACGTCGGCGTCGATGTGCGCGGCGATGGCGAAACCGAGTCGCATGTACATCCCCGACGAGTACGTGCGGACCGGCAGGTCGATGAACTCCTCCAGGCCGGCGAACGCGACGATCTCGTCGAGCTGCTCGCGGACGTACGCCCGCTTGAGCCCGTGGATCGAGCCGTTCAGGAAGACGTTCTCGCGGCCGCTCAAGTCCGGATGAAAGCCTGCGCCGAGCTCGAGCAGAGAGCCGACGCGGCCGCCGACCTCGACGCGTCCCGACGTCGGCTTGATGATCCCCGAGAGCAGGCGCAGGAGCGTCGTCTTGCCCGACCCGTTTCGGCCGACGAGACCGACGGCGCTTCCCGGTTCCACCTCGAACGAGACGTCCCGCAGCGCGACCACCTGCGTCGCTTGCGAACGGCGACGCGCAACCACCGCATCCTTCAGCCGCCGCGCCTCGCGCGGATAGACCTTGAAGTGCCTCGAGGCGTGCTCGGCCTCGATCGCGCCTGGGGAAATCACGCTTCCGAGGGTACCGCGAGCGCCCGTCGCACCAGCCCCGCGAGCACCTCCACGAACGCCGGGTCGGCGTTCGGCATCTCGATCCTGGCGAAGCCGAGGTCGAGCTCCTGCGCCTTCTCCGCGGCCTCGTTGTCGAGGTCCCAGCGGATCTCCAGGTGATCGGCGACGAACCCGACCGGGCAGACGAGCACCTCGCGCACGCCGGCGGCGTGCAGCTCTTCGAGGTGGTCGAGGATGTCCGGGCCGAGCCACGGCTCGCCGGTCTGCGACTCGCTCTGGAACGAGAACGACCAGTCAGCGAGCCCGGCCCGCTTGGCGACGAGGCGTGAGGTCTCGAGCAGCTGCTCCTTGTACGGGTCGCCCTCTTCGAGAATTCTCTGCGGTAGCGAGTGCGCCGTGAACACGACGTGCGCCTTCGTGCCCCGCACGCGGTCGGCGAGGACGTCGACGAACCCGGGCTCGTCGTGCCAGCTCTCGACGAACGCGAGCTCGGCGCGACCGTCGAGCGCGTCCTCGAGCTGCTTGCGGTACCCGGCGATCGAGAGCGAGGAGTAGTGCGGTGCGAGTACGAGCCCGACGACCGTGTCCGCACCACCTGCGATCGCCGCCTCCGCGGCCTCGGCGATGCGCGGCGTCCAGTGCTTCATCCCCGTGAAGACCGGCACGTGGTCGAGCTCACGCTCGAGCGCAGCGCGCGTCTGCTCGGTGATCGCATTCAACGGTGAGCCGTCCTCGATCCCGAGCTTGCGATAGCGCTGGACGAGATCCTCGAGGAGCTCCGGCTTGATCGGCCGGCCGCCGCGGATGTCGCGGTAGTACGCAGGGACGTCGTCGAGGCGTTCCGGCGAGCCGTACGCCATCAGCACGACCGCGGCGCTCATGCGGGCGCGCCGACTGTCGCTTCGTGGACGAGCTCCCGCACTCGCCCGAGAACGACCGGGTCTGTTTCGGGTGGCACTCCGTGCCCAAGGTTGAAGACATGACCCGGCCGCCCTCCGGCACGCCGGAGAATATCGCGCGTCGCGGCTTCGATCCGCTCCCACGGCCCGAGCAGAAGCGCGGGATCGAGGTTGCCCTGCACGCCCCGGTCGTCGCCGACCTCGGCCCAGCCGCGGTCGAGCGGGATGCGCCAATCGAGACCGATCACGTCACCGCCGGCATCGGCCATCGACGACAACAGCGTCGCCGTGCCGGTGCCGAAGTGAATCGTCGGCACGTCGAGGGCCGAGATGATGCGCGCCGAGTACGGCGCGACGAACTCCTCATAGTCGGCAGGCGAAAGCGCACCAACCCACGAGTCGAACACCTGGATCACGTCGGCGCCGGCTTCGGCTTTCGCCGTGACGTAGAGCGAGAACGCGTCGGCCAGCTTGTCCATCAACGCATGCCACGTCTCCGGTTGCGAATACATCATCGACTTGACCGCCGCGAACTCCCGGCTCGGCTTGCCTTCGATCAGGTAGCCGGCGACGGTGAACGGGCCGCCGCAGAAGCCGATCACGGCCTGGTCGTCGCGAAGCTCCGCGCGCACGAGCCGCACCGCCTCGAGGATCGTCGGCACGGACTCCTTCGGGTCGGGCACGACCAGGCGCTCGACGTCGGCGGCGGTGCGCACCGGCTCGGAGATCACCGGGCCGACGTTCTCGACGAGCTGGACATCGACGCCCATGCCGAGGACGGGGAACATGATGTCCGTGAACATCACGGCCGCATCAACGTCGTGCCGCAGGACGGGCTGCAGCGTCACTTCCGCGCAAAGCTCGGGCTGGGCGACGATGTCGAAGAGCCCGTACTTCTTGCGCAGTTCGCGGTACTCCGGCAGCGAGCGGCCGGCCTGGCGCATGAACCACACGGGTGTGTGCTCGACCGGCTCGCGCCTGCAGGCTCTGACGAGGAGAGGCTCCACGGAGGACGTAGGCTAATCGCGACGTGGAACCCGTCGGCGAGCATCCCGTTCCCGCCGGTCCGCTCGCGGCGCGCTGGCTCGGCTACGAGCTCGAGCCGCCGCAGGCCGGAACGCTGACGCGGGCGCGCGTCGTGCTCGAGAACGCGGGCTCGGCCCCGTGGCGCAACCTGAACCTCTCGTACCACTGGCTCGACGAGCGCGGCAACCCGATCATCTGGGACGGACTGCGCTACGAGGTGAGCGCCGCCCCGGGAGAACGGGTCGAGAAGGACATCCAGCTCCGCGGCCCAATCCCACCTGGCCGCTATCGCCTCGGGTTCGACCTGGTCGACGAGCAGCGCTTCTGGCTCGCCGAGCTCGGAAACTTCACCCCGGAGGTCGAGATCGACGTCGCGCCGCGCGACGCCACGTCGGCGCGCGCCCATCTTCCACCGGATGCCAACCTCGACCCCGACTGGGAGGAGCGCGTCTACGCGGCGCACGCAGAGGGCTATGCCGCCGTTGGCGGCTCGATCGATACCCGGCGTCCGTCTTCGGAGCTCGAGCCGTACGCGTCGGGCGGCGGCCGCAATCCCGCCTTCGCCCACCCGCTCGTGCTGCCGTCGCTGCTCGCGCCGCTCGAGCCGAACACGGAAGTTGCCGGACTACCTGCGTGGCAGCCGGAGGGCGACGAGCCCTGGATCTACGACGCGCGGATCAGGCTCAGACTTCGACTGCGATCTGGTCGTCGACGCGATTGAAGACGAACGCTCCGAGCGCGAGCGCGACGATCGCCGCAATCACCGTGTAGATCGTGTCGCCGAGTGAGGGCAGTCGTCCGTAGAAGAGCGGGTCGCGCAGCGCTTCGATCATCGGCGACAGCGGATTGCCCCAATGGATGAGGGACACGACCCAGTCGCGCCGCGCGATCTGGGGATTGCTGAGCGGATACAGGACAGGAGTCAGGAAGAAGAGCGGCAGGAGCAGAGCCGAGACCAGGAACTCGATGTCCCGGAACAGGACGTTCAGCGACGCGATCGCGAGCGCGAGGCCGGCCGAGAACGCGACGACCGCGAGGCCGAGCGGAATCGCCAGCCATTCCGTCGCGCGCACGCGCGGCAGCAGTGCGAAGTCGACGGCGAGCAGCGCCACGAGCATCACGGCGAAGCTGATCAGCTGCGTCGCGACGATGGAAAGCGGCACGAGCTGCCTGGGAAAACGTGTCTTGCGAATGAGGTTCGCGTTGTCGAGCAGCGAGCGCGATGCGGACTGCACCGAGGTCGCGAAGAAGAGCCACGCCGAGAGGCCGACGAGCAGAAAGAGGGCGTAATGGCCCTCCGAGCCGAACGGCGTCTTCCAGAGCACCGAGAAGACGAGGAGATAGACCGCCATCAGAAGCACAGGGTTCGCGAGCGTCCAGGCCACGCCGAGCAGCGAGCCGCGGTATTTCGCCTGCACGTCCCGGCGAAAGAGGTTCCCGAAGAGCTCGCGGTAGCGGACGAGGTCGCCGTATACCGTCGTCATCAGCGCGGCCTAGTCTAGAGGCGGCCTCACATGGCCCATCTACTCCTTACAGCCCTTCGTTACGCTTTCGCTCCGTGAAGGTGCTCGCGGCGATCGCAGCAGGTCCTGCCGCCGCGACGGCCATCTGGCTCTTGCTTCGAACGCCGCTCGCGACCCGGCTGGGGGCAGCTCCTCGAGAGGATCGCTGGCACGAGCGCACTACACCCGTGCTCGGCGGGATCGGCATCTTCGTCGGCATTCAGGTCGGCTTCTGGGTCGCCGTTGCCGTAGGAGCCGCGCCGGCGAGCAAGGAGCTTGTCGCGATTATCGGCGGGATCTCGATCCTCTTTGCGGCCGGCCTGCTCGACGATCTCTTCTCACTCGGGCCGATCCCGAAGCTCGCCGCGCAGTTCGCCGCGGCCGGCCTCGTCATCTTCAACGGGGTCACCATCTCCGGCCTCGTCTCGAACGATTTCCTTGCCGGAGTCGTCGCGCTCGTCTGGCTCGTGGGCATGACGAACGCCTTCAACCTTCTCGACAACATGGACGGCCTTGCGGCCACGCTCGCCGGGATCGCGGCTGTGTTCTTCGCGATCGACGCCCTTACCGTGCACAAGAACCATGCAGTGCTAGCGCTCTCGCTCGCCTTGGCCTGTTCGTGCGCAGGCTTCCTGCCGTTCAATCTCCGTCTCGGCAAGTCCGCCGCGGTCTTCATGGGCGACTCGGGCAGCCAGGTGCTCGGGTTCGCGCTCGCGTCGCTTGGTTTGACGGCGAGCTGGAAGGTCGCCGGGACGACCGTCGCAACACTGCTGCTGCCGATCCTCGTGCTCGCGGTTCCCATCTTGGACACGACGCTCGTCACGGTCGTGCGGCTGCTCGACGGCCGGCCCGTGTATCAGGGCGGACGCGACCACACGTCGCACCGGCTCGTCTACCACGGTCTCTCTGAGAAGCGCGCCGTCGTCCTGCTCGCAGTGATCTCGGCCGGGCTCGGCGGAACGAGCCTGGCCTACAACGTGCTCGACAACATCTGGGTGACCTTCATCGGCGTCCTGCTCACGTTCGCGCTGCTCGTGCAGTTCGCGAGCGTGCTGTCGGACGTCGAACGGAGCCCCGGTTTCACCGGCGATCGCGGCTGGCTGCGCACCTTCGTCGCCAATCCGCGCCGCCTCGTCGAGTCGCTCGTCGACTTTGCTGTCATCAGCGCGTCGTTCACCGTCGCCTACTACCTGCGCCTCCAGGGCGGTGGGAGCGCGTATCAGCGACACATCTTCCTCGTGTCGCTCGTCGTCGTGCTCGCGGTGCGGTACCTCGCGTTCATTCCCTTCGGTCTCTACCGCGGCGTGTGGCGCTACGCCGGAGCGCGGGATGCGGCGAGCATCGTCGGGGCGGTCGTCGTCTCGGAGGTCATCGCGTATCTCATCCTCGATGCGACCCAGGTCTGGGGGCCATTCCCACGCAGCGTGTTCGTGATCGACGCGATCGTCTGCACGGTTTTGATCGGCGCGTCGCGGTTCTGGGAGCGCGCTTTCGTTCGCGGCGTTTCGTCGCTGACCGGCCGCGGCGATCGTCACCGGACGCTGATCGTGGGTGCCGGTCGTGGCGGTCGCAGTCTCTTGCGCGAGCTCAGGGAAACGCAGGGCGAGCAAGTCGTCGGCTTCGTCGACGACGACCCGCGGCTGTCGAGGCGCCGGTTGCAGGGGGTCCCCGTTCTTGGCGGCACGCCGGAGATCGAGGCGATCCTCTCGCGCACGCTGCCGCATACGGTGCTCGTCACGATCCCGGACGCGCCGCGCGAGCGGCTGGGGCTCGTGATCGACGCGTGCACGCTTGCGCAGGTTCCGTGCCGCTTCGTGCGGCGCCACCTCGACCTCGACCCGGACGCCGTCCTCGGCGCGACCGCAGACTGACGCGCGCGTGGCCGTCGTGACCGCGCGGACCGCGCCAGCCGAGCAGACGCTTGCCGATCGCCTGCTGGCCACGGTCCCGCTGCTCAGCATCTTCCTCTGGTTGGCGATCGTCTACGTCATCCAGGCGTGGGCGCACAAGACGCCGTGGCTCTTCGGCGACGAGCTCCAGCTCACTCAGCTTTCACGCGCGATTGCCGACACCGGGCATGCGGCACGGCGCGGCCAGCCGTACTCCTTCACCACGCTCTGGAGCTACGTGCTCGCGCCCGCATGGCTGATCGACAACCTTCACCTTGCGTACGCGACGGTGAAGTACATCACCGTGATCGTGATGACGGCGACCGTCTTTCCCGCGTACGGGATCGCCCGCCTCCTGGTCGGCCGGCGTCCGGCACTTTTCGTCGCGGCAGCGTCTGCGGCAATTCCCGCCGTCGCATACTCGTCGATGATCGTCGAGGAGCCGTTCGCGTACTTCTGGTCGACGCTGTCGCTCTTTCTGATCCTGCGGGCGCTGCTGACGCCGTCACGTTGGTGGATCGGCGGTGCCGTGCTCGCCTCGCTCATCGCCCCATTCGTGCGCGGCGAGCTCGCCGTGATTCCGGCGGTCTTCCTGCTCGCCGCTGCGTTCCTGCTCTGGCGTTCCGCCTTCGTGACGCGCTGGCGGCAGGGCTGGACGAGGTGGGACTGGGCGGGGTTCGTCACGCTCGTCGTCGGCGCCGCGATCGTGATCAGCGCCGTGCTGGGACACAAGTCCCTGGAATGGAACTACTCGACCCGCCTCTACAAGGGCCGGATGCTCGACCTCGGACTGGATGCCGCAGGCGCGCTGACGATCGGTCTCGGTGTGCTCCCGGTGGTTGCCGGTCTCGCCGTGCTGTGGCGCACACCGGGGGAGACGTTCACGCGTGAGCTGCGCACCTTCCGCAGCGTGCTGCTCGCCGCGATCATCGCCTTCGGTCTCTACACCGCAGTGAAGTCGACGTACGTGTCGATCAGCTTCGGCACGTACACCTACGAGCGGAACCTGATCTATCTCGCACCGCTGCTGTTCACGGGGACCGCGCTCTGGCTCGAGCGGCGGCGCCTGCATCCGGTCGCGCTCGCAGCTGCCGCCGGCTTCGTGCTGGTCCTGATCCTGACGACGCCGTACGACATGGGACAGGATCTGTCGTACAACGCCCCGGGGCTGGCGATCCTGCAGCAGGCGAACCGGTATCTCCAGCTCGATGCAACGGGCGCCAAGATCGGGCTGCTCGCGCTGCTGGCGTTCTCGGTCGTGCTTCTCCTCGCCCCGCGTTTTCTCGGCCGGGGAACGAAGTGGCTGTTGCTGCTCGTCGCGGCGGCCGTCGTTGCGTGGAACCTCACTGCGGAGATCTCATTTGCATCGGCGTCGAACCGCGCCTCGGACCGCTTCGCCGAGAACATCCGCGCGCCCTTCACGTGGGTCGACGACGCCACCGGGGGCGCCTCGACCCTGTACATCGGCCAGCAGATGTCCGATCAGAACGGCGAGTGGCTGCTCGAGTTCTGGAACCGCTCGATCAAGGCGGTGTGGAGCCTCGACGGAACCGCGCAGGGCCCCGGCCCGTTCCTGACCCCCGACCAGGGCGCCGCCGACGGCGAACTGTCCCACGACCCGCACTATCCGTATGTCGTCGAGGAGCAGGGCATCGAAGTTGTGGGCAAGACGGTCGCCACCCATCTCCATCGCGCCGGCGGTGGGCTCGAGCCGTGGCGGCTGGTCAAGCTTGCCCCGCCGCTGCGGCTGCGCGGCTCGGTGACAAATATCTATTCCGACGGCTGGATGGGCGGGTTCAGCGCGTACACGCGCTACTCCACGGAGGGGAACCGAACGGGACGCATTCGCGTGATCGTGTCTCGCGCAGCGTGGGGCGGCCCGAACAAGACCGGCCATGTCACCGTCGCGATCGGCCGGATGGTGGTGGGCGACGACAAGCAACCGCATCTCGGCAAGTCGACCGCCGTGAAGCACTTCGACATCCACAGCAAGCAGGAGACGGTGGTCGTGCTGAAAGCGCCCGGCCCGAGGTTCCGCGTCGAGGTGACGATCACACCGACGTTCGTCCCGCAGCAGCTCGCCTCGGACCAGAGCGATAGGCGCCAGCTCGGGGCGAAGGTCAGCTACACCTTCTTGCCGCCGCGGTAGGCGGCGCACACGTAGCTGAAGCGAAACGCAAGGAGCAGGCGCGCCAGCGGGCCGCTGCGCTCGAGCAGCTGCAACGAACGCGCAGCTAGGCCAGGGAGCGAACGGCGCTGTGAGGAGAAGAACGGGCGTAGCTCGATGCGGTCGAATCCTGCGGCCTCTAGCTCGGCGCGCAGGTCCGCCACCGAGAAGCGTCTCGGACTGAAGTCGAAGACGAACTTCGTCGTCGTGTAGCCCGCAACGTGGCGGAAGAACGCGCGTCGATCGGCGGCGTAGTAGACGGCCCGGAAGCACGACGTCGCCGCGACCGGCTCCGGCGGCACGTAGTCGTTGAGGTCACCGAGAACGACGTCCCTGTTTCGCCGTCTTGCGGCCTCGACCATCTCCGGGCTCGCGTCGACTCCGGAGTAGCGCACGGCCGGGAGATAGTCGGCCAGGCCGCCGTCGCCGCAGGCAAGATCGAGCAAGGCGTCACCCGGTCTCAGCGCCGGGCCAACTGTGAGGATCAGCTCGCCGCGGTGACGAAGATAGGCGGGCGCGTCGGCGTAGGCGTCTTCGGACCAGCGTGCCGCCTGCGGCCCGTACTTGTCGGTCGTCATCGCAGCGCGAAGAGGCGCTCGGGATGCTTGCGCAGGAAGCGCGCCATCGCGTGCAGGTGCCACAAATTTCGGCGTGTGAAGAAGTGCTTGTCGATCACCGCCTGGTATTCGTGATGGACGACCGCGCTCGGCACCCACCAGCGCTCCCAGCCCGACTTCATCGCCCGGTAGCTGAGGTCGATGTCCTCGACGTAGAGCTTGTAGCCGTCGTCCCACCCGCCGATCTCCTCGAGCATCGTGCGGCGCATGAGCAGGAACGCGCCAAGCATCGTGTCGACCTGCAACGGCTCGTCGGTCGGCTGGTCCAACAGGTAGTGGCGGCGCTGCCAGCGAAGCGGCGGAAAGAGCGTGCGCAGCGGTGTGCGCCGCACGATCGTCCCGCCGACCGTCGGGAAGCTTCGGCGCGAGGCTTGCAGCGTGCCGTCGGGATTGATCATCTTCGGGCCGACGATGCCGCAACGCGGGTGCGCATCGGCGAATGCAGCGAGCTCCCGCACGCAGCTGTCTTCGGGAACGGCATCCGGGTTGGAGATCACCACGTAGTCGCCGGTCGTTGCGGCAATGCCCTTGTTCACGTTCGCCGAGAAGCCGATGGGATGGTCGTTCTCCACGACCCGGACCTCCGCGGGCAGATTCTTCGGGCGGCTGCCGGGGCCGTTCGCGACGACGACGAGCTCGTCGACCTGCGCAAGAAGCGCAGGTAAAGACGTGGCGAGCAGCTCTGCCTCTCCCGGGCCGGTGGCGACGAAGATGCCGGAAACCTTCATGCCGCCAGCACCTTGCGGTAGACGTCGGCGGTCAGGCGGGCGGTTTCACGCCAGGTGAAGGCCTGTGCGCGCCGAACGCCGGCGGCCGAGAGGCGGTCACGGTCGGCGAGTGCCCGCCGGATTCCCTCGGCGAGGTCAGTCGTAAAGATCGCAGCGTCGCCTGCCACCTCCTGCATCGCGGGCTCCGGCGCCGCCACGACGGGAGTACCGCACGCCATCGCCTCGACGACCGGCAGACCGAACCCCTCGTACCGCGAGGGAAAGACGAGGCAGGCGGCGCGCTGGTACAGCTCGACGAGCTCGGCCTTCGGGACGTAGCCGCGCACGTCGGCGCCGCGGCGGACGAGCTCGGCGACGAGCTCCTCGTCCTTCTTCGGACCGACGACGACGAGCTTCCGGCCGACCGCGTTCGCCGCGTCGATCGCGTCGAGCGGCTGCTTGCGCGGCTCGATCGCGCTCACGAAGAGCAGGAAGGAGTCGTGCTCGCCCGCGGGTCGATAGTCGGAATCCGGAGCAAGCGGCGTCACCGTGATCTTGTTCGACGCGGTGCCGTACAGCTCCACCAGGTCGCGTTTCGTTCGCTCGGAGATGGCGAGGACATGATCCGCCTTGCGCACGGCACGCCGTACGAAGACCTTGAACGTCGCGAGATCCCAGAAGCCGAAGACGCTCGGGTCGCGCTCCCACGAAAGATCCTGGACGGTCACGACCTTGGCGGACGGGCAGCTGAGCGGCAACGCATGGATGAAGTGCGCGAGAGACGGCCGCAAGCGCCGCAGCAGCCGCGGCAAGGTCACCGCCATCCGCAGCTCCTGGGAGCCCGCCGGCAGGAGAATAGGCTCGATCCCGTCCGGAACGAGCGACGGGTCGCGCGTGATCGCCGCGATCCGAAGATCCTCCGCAACTGCGGGGAGCTCCCGCAGCAGCTGCGAGACGTATGTCTCGTCCCCGGTCCTGTTGCGTCCGAGCACGTCCGCGTCGACGAGCACGAGCGGTTTCTCGTTCACGACGCCGCCTCTTCGTACACGCGCACCGTCGCGTCGACGACTGCATCCCAGCGAAACGCCCGCGCGCGCTCGACTCCACGTGCAACGAGCTCGTCGCGTTCTGAGGCTGCGCGTTCGATGCCTGCGGCGATGTCTTCGGGGCTGTTCGCATCTACAAGGACGGCTGCGCCGTCGGCCACCTCTTCCATCGCAGTCCCGCGCGTCGTCACCACCGGCGCGCCACACGCCATCGCCTCCAGGACCGGAATTCCGAAGCCCTCGTACAGCGAGGGGTACGCCACACACGTTGCACCGCGGTACAGGCGGGCAAGCTCGCTGTCGCTGACCTCGCCCAGCCAGTGCACGCCGTTGCCGCCCACGTCGACGCCTCCCCACCCGCGGGCACCGACCACGCGCAGCTCCCTGCCGGTCTTGCGCACCGCTTCGACCAGGCGCTCGAGATTCTTGCGCGGCTCCAGTGTTCCGACCGCGAGGACGTAGTCGCCCGTCTCGGCTTCACCGTCGCGGGTGAACTCCTCGCCGACCGCGTTCGGCACGACGTGGATCTTGTCGGCCGGGATGTGGAGCAGCTCGATCAGCTCCCGGCGCGTGAACTCGGAGACGGCGATTACCCGGCGGGCCGCTGCGAGCACATGCGGAACGAGCAGCGGGCTGTACGTCCGCGTCCAGCGGTTGAAGGCATCCGGGTGCCTGAGCACCGCGAGGTCGTGGACGGTCACGACAAGTGGCGTTCGCGACCGAAGCGGTCCGCGATACGTGGGGCAGTGCAGCAGGTCGGCGTCTGTCGTTCGGCCGAGGAGAAACGGGTACCAGACACCGTCACGGGCAAGCGTCGAGATCTTGTCGCCGCGGCCGAAGGAGCGGGTCGTCACGGTGACGTCGCTTCGCCGCGCTAGTTCGCGCAGCAGCCCCTTGAGATATCTCGCCGTGCCTGCTCGTGTCTGGACGAGCGGCGAGACGTCGACGGCGACGCGAATCACAGCGCGTCAGCGTAGCTCTGCACGTGAATACGCCCCGTTTCGACCCAGTCGAAGCGGCGAGCCTGTGCGAGCCCCCGCTCCACGAGCTCGTCCCGGTCGGCGAGCGCGCGGCGAATCCCCTCGGCGAAATCCTCCGGGCTTTCGGGGTCGGCCCGCACGGCGGCGTCGCCGGAGGCCTCGTCGAGCGAAGGGTGCGACGAGACGACGCACGGCACCCCGCAGGCCATCGCTTCCAAGATTGGGATTCCGAAGCCTTCGAACCGTGACGGATACACGAAGACCTCGGCACCGCGATACAGGGCGGGCAGCTCGTCGTCAGGCGGGTAGCCGAGCGCTCCGTGGCCAAGCGCCGCGAACTGCAGGTCCTCGTGGAGCAACTGCACGGCGAGCTCCGCTGTATGCCGGTTCTTCCGCCAGTCCTCCGTCGCCGTCGTGAACACGTACGGCCGACCGAGGTTGCGCCGCTCCCCTTGCGGCCGAAAGCGTGCGTCAACACCCGGATAGGCCACGTGCACTCGCTCGAAAGGCAACCCAAGTGTTTCGACCACGTCATTGGCTGTGTAGCTCGAGTTGGCGAAGACGACATCGCACCTCTCCGCCTCGCGCGCCGTCGCCGAGTGCATGCTCACCGTGCGTGGGTGCAACCGTTCCGGGAACCGCAGCGGCCCGAGGTCGTGGATCATCGTCGCGCGGATTCCCGCCCGCTGCGGGGGCAGCATCCAGTCCGTGAAGTGCAGGACGTCGAAGCCGCCGAGGAAGCGCTCGGCCGGCGGTCTGCCCAACGCGCCCCACGCACGACGCGTCGCGTGCGCGAACGGGACAGTGAGGAAGCGCTTCTCGACGTTCAGTCCCTCGAGCGCCTCGTCGAGCAGGCGCCGGCCTCTGATGCTGACCGGCCCGAACGCGACGACTTCGCGCTCGGGACCAGGCGCCTCGAGCATGCCTTTCAGCGCGCCGAGGATGTAGTTGCCGACGCCCGTTCGCGGATGCGAGAGGGGCGTGACGTCGTACGCGATTCTCACGGGGCCGCGTAACGGAACTCGAGGAAGTGCGCACCGAGCACGCGCTGGTCCGCCCCACCCGGCACGGCGGTCGGGGTAACCGTGAACACCACGCGGCACGTGCCGTCGACGGCGCGCAGCGGCACCGTGAGTGTTGCCTCGCGGTCGGGCGCGAACGTCACGCTCTTTCCTGCCGCCTTCACCGTCTGTGGCCCGCTGAAGAGCTTCGGGTCGCTCGCGACCGTCGCGGTCACTCGCCCGCCCGCGCAGCGCAGGCGCGTGTACGTGGCGGTCTTGCCGGACCAGGTGTCGTTCGCATAGAGGCCTTCGACGCGGTAGCCGATTCGCACGAAGCCGTGGGTTCGGCGGAGCGCCATGCCTTTCAGCTCGTCGCGGCTCACGACGGACCCGGCGAGCGGCACGCTCTCTTCGCTCAGGACGTAACGGTGCCGAATGGGCTTCCCGTCGGCGAGCAGGACGCCATCGGCGCGTTCCGTGACCTTGGTCTCGGGCAGGCCGCCCATCGACGGCTGGCGCAGGTCGTAGACCGGACCGATGCTGCGGTTGTAGAACTCGTTCTCCCAGAGCGTGTCCGGATGATGGGTCTTGTCGCGTCCGGAAAACACAAACGCGACGTCCGCGTTCCGGCCGACCGCGGCGTCCACCCAGTCGCGCGGCGTCGTAGTGATGCCTTCGTAGAGTGCGCCGATCGACGCTCTCGGGAATCCGTGGTCGAAGCGCTCGATCCGCTCCGTCGCGAACGCGAACCAGAGCAAGACCACCGCCGGTAGAAGCAGGGCAAAACGAGGTGAGACCGTGAGGAAGAGCAGGCAGATCGCCGCGGCCGCGGCCACGACGACGACGGGAATCGTGTCGAGTCCAAGCGCCACCTCGTGCAGCCACCAGAGCGGTAGGAGCGCAAGCGTGTCGGACTCGGCGGGCACGTCGATCAGCCGGTGGTAGGGCAGCACTCCCGGCAGCGCGGCGGCGACGACGCCTGCAATCGCGGCCGCGCGTGGCGGTCGCGGCAGACCGCGTTCGATCCAGGCGAGCAGCGCGATGAAGAAGAGCGGCGCAACGTAGAAGAGGTTGCGCTCCTGAACTCTCGGCGAAAGCGCAGAGGCGAACGCGCCGACCTCGAGTAGCAGCCACAGGGTCAGAGGCAGCGCCGCGGCGAGGAACACGCGCAGCCGCCGATCGAGCGAACGGCCGGTGAACGTCAGAAGCAGCAGCGCCGCGAACGGTGCGATCCCGAGGTAGAGATCGAGTTCCGAGAGGTGGTAGAGCACCCACTTGAGAACCTGGCCGGGCCGGTAATTCGCGTGGCCGGTGACGCTGTAGCTCCCGAGGACGTCGTACGGAGAATGCCCTCGGGCGAGCTGCACGACGAGCACGACGACCAAAGCTGCGACGAGCGCTCCGTAGAGCGCCTTGAAGTCGGCGAGCAACCGTAGGCGGCGCTGGTCGAGCCACGCGAGCACGAGCGGCGCGGTCGCCACAGCCGGGATGAGCACGATCGCCTGCGAGCGCGTCAAAAAGGCGAGCAGGCAGAGGCCGAGCAGGATGAGCTGCCGCTGGATCGTCGGCCGCTCGAGCGCAAGCGCGAGCGCGAGCGCGACGCAGGCGAACAGCGGATAGAAGACCGTCTCCGTCATCAGCGTGCCGGTGTACATCAGTGACGGCACGGCGACTGCGAGCAGAGCGGCGAGCAACGCAGGGATCGGCGCGACGACGCGGCGTGCGAGGAAGTAGACGGGAATCGCGGTCAGCGACATCACGACCGAGCCGATCGCCTTTGCGGCGGCGTAGGCGTCCGCGACGGAACCAAAGATCTTCCAGGCCGGCGCGATCAGCAGCGGATAGACGACGCCGTAGCCGCCGTGATGCACGTCGCGGATGAGGAAGTGGCCGGTGTTCGCGAAGCTCTTGGCGAGCTCCGAATAGATCAGCTCGTCGACCATGATCCACGGCGCGACGACACGGCGGGAGAGGCCGTAGCGGAAGAGCGAGGAGAGCACGACGAGCCCGGCGAGCCAGGCCCAGACGGGCACGCGCGCGAGCGGGCTCCGCCGCGGCGGCGGCGCAGGCTCGGGGCGTCCGTTCTGCGCCAGCCCGACGTCGTCGAGCCTCGCGGCCAGCTCGGCGGCGAACGGCGTCCCCGACTCGATCCCGATCTCGGCGGCAGCGTGCGCGACTTCTGCGATCACGGCTTCGGCGACCTTCGCACCGCCGGCGGCCTCCTCGAGCGCTGCCGCGTACTCCCCGGCGACGTGCCCTAGGTCGTGCTCGCGCGCCGCGTATGCGCGCGCGGCGTCGCTCATCGCCAGCTGCGTGGCCTCGCTGGACGCGAGCAGTTCGAGCGCGGCGGCGAGCGACGCGATCTCGTCGTCGTCGACCGCAACCTTCAGCGCGACGTCGTCTGGCAGTTCCGAGAACCAGCCGAGGTCGCTGACGACGAGCGGGCGGCCGAGCGAGAGCGCGCGGATCGCGCTGCCGGACGTCTCGCCCATCGTCGGTGCTCGCAGTGAAATGCACGCGTCACACGCTGCGAGCAATGACCACAGACGCTCCTCGCCGACGTAGTCGATCCGCTCGACTCCGTCGGTGACCAGCCTGTCGGCGTCGAAGCCGGGCGAGGCGGGACCGACGAGCAGCAGCTTCGCGTGCGGGTGGCGCAGGCGCACGACCTCGAACGCCTCGATCAGCTGCGGAATGCGCTTGCTTGCGTTCAGATGGCCGAAGCAGCCGAAGACCGGCCGGCCCTCGACGTGCGCCGGTTCGATCGCAGCGGTCGGCCACGCGGGATGCTCGATCCGCCAGACCGGCCCGCGATAGCCGCTCTCGCGCGCACGTTGCTCGACGTAGTGCGAGTGGACGATGAGCCCGGTCGCGTTCGCGAGCACCTCGCCGACGAGCGGGAACTCGTCGGGTTGCGTCTCCCACGGCGGTGGGACGCGGCCGTCGAGCACGCCGTGCGCGAGCAAACGTCCGGGAATCCCCGCATCGCGTTCCATCGCGGCGAGATAGCCGTGGCCGTCCTTGCGGCCGATGGTCAGCCCGGCGACGAGATGATGGAGCACGAAATCGTGAAGGACCACCACGCCCGGTCGCCGTTTGAGCGCGTCGACGATCCAGCCGTGCGCTTCCGGATGGTTACCGATGTGGAAGAGGGCAACATCCGCTGCAACGGGGCGCGTCCTGCCTCGGCGGACGACTTCGATCTCGACGAGCCGGGAGAGCGCCGGGAGCAGCAGTGCCGAGTAGTCCGCGATGCCCGACCGCTCGGGAGGCAGCGGCGAGTAGTACGCGACTCTCACGCGAGCAAACGCGCGATCGTCTCGTCCCAGGACACTCGGCGCGCGATCTCCTTCCCCGCTTGCCCCCAGGCCTTCGCGTCGTCCACGTGCAGGCGGAGCCAGGAGCAGGCCTCGGCGAGCGCGGCGGCCCGGGGCTCGCACACGAGGCCGGTGAGCTGGTCGGTGACGATCTCAAGGGGGCCGCCGGAGTCGGTTGTCGTCACGACGGGCTTCTCGGAGAGGAACGCCTCGTACGGGACCATCCCGAAGTCCTCGTCGACGGGCGCGTAATAGACGGCGAGGCAGCTGCCGTAGAGCGCGGCGAGCTCTTCCTCGTCGACCCGTCCCGCGAATCGCGCGCGACCGTCGAGCCCGTGCTTGCGCGCGATCTCCTCGAGGCGGCCGCGGTCGGGGCCGTCGCCGACGATCACGCAGCGCAGATTCGAATCCGCGGCGAGCGCGTCGAGGAGCAACTCGTGCCGCTTGGCGCGGTCGAGACGGCCAACGGAGAGGACGAAGTCGTCATAGCTCTCGGTGCGGTAGGGCAGCTCCTGCGGCGGGTGCGGCATCACCTCGGCCTCGATTCCGGTGGAGCGTTGCAGCCGGTCGGCGACGTTGCGTGAGGTCGCGAACACCCTGCGAGCCTCGCCGAGGGTGACGCGGTCGAGGCGCTGCACGGCACGACGTGTCGCCCGCTCCTCGGAGCTCTCGCCGAACTGGCCGAGCTCTGTTCTGTCGAGCTCGTAGGCCTGCCGGAACTGGTGCACGAGCCAGACCACCTTGTTCGGATGGCGAATCGCGTACGACGGAAACTTGGTCGCAATCACGAGGTCGATCGCGCGGCCGTCGGACTCGCTCAGATCGAGCAGCCGCCAGAGAAACGCCTGCGAGAGAACGCGCTCACCGGGGTACCACTTGTACGGAACCGTGACGAGATCGGTGTCGTGACCGCGCTCCCGTAGCTCCGAAACGAGATCGTCGGCAAAGATCTCGGCCCCACCCCGCTCGAATGGCACCTGCGGCGCGCAGACGGCGATCCTCACTGCGGCCTCTCTAGAGGTACACGCACGTGTTGCCGGGTCCCACCACTCCCGCCCACCAACAGCCTACGAGCGAAGCCGTGACGTGTCCGTGTCGAGCCAGGGTCTGATTCGACGTTACGCATCGGTCGCGGTCCGGGCGACGAGGGCGTAGTCGAGCGGCGCGAAGATGAGCTCGTTCAGACGCCTGACGTTCGCGGCGATGACCGGGTCGTCGGGCTCGGTGAGGCGGTTGGCCGGCTCGTTGAGGAAACGGATCTCGGTGGCTGCGAAGCCGGCCTGGCGCGCGAGCAGCTCGAGCGTCTCAGGGACGAGCGGTTGCGCGTGCGTGAGGTCGGCGAAGTAGTTCCGGAGCGCGATCGGCGACAGCGGGTTGATCGTCTCGGCGATCAACACGCCGCCCGGGCGCAGCTTCGACGCGGCGAGACGCAGGGCCTGCACCAGAACAGCCGCCGGCAGGTGCTCGACGACCTGGCCCATGAAGATGCCGCCGAGTGAGCCCGCGTGAACTCGCTCGAGGTACTCGACGAGGTCCGCCTGCTCGACGTCGAGCCCTTCGCCGCTCGCGTACGCGGCCATGTCCGCATCGGCGTCGATGCCACGAGCTTCGATGCCCGCCTCTCGCAGCAGGCCAAGGAGCTCGCCGCGGCCGCAGCCGATGTCCAGCACCGGGGCGGACTCGCGCAGATCGTCGACGTAGCGGCGCTGGCGCTCACGGATCGCGTCGGTGCTGCCGCGCATCCGGCTCTCGAAGGCGAAGTAGTCCGGGACGGCGGCCGCAGCCGGCTGGCTCGCCACGGTCATGGGCGGCTGAGCTCCATCTCCGACAGACGAGCCACGCCGCTCGAGCCGCTCGAGCCGTTCCTGCAGCTCGCGAACGAGCCGTTCCGCCTGCTCGCGCGCCGTTGCCGCCGAGTCAGCGCTCTCCGAGAGTGCATCGAGCAGCTTGAGCACGGAGTCGTTGAAGACGCGCTGGTCTGACGCCAGCGGCTCGACGTACCAGCGCATGAACTTTCGCAGGACCCGTTTGACGATCCCCTTCGGCCCGCCGCCCGCCTCGCGCTCGGCGGTGACCGGCCAGAAACGCTCCGCGAGCGCCCGCGTGGCCGCGAATTCGGCCCCCCGCGAATCCCCGTGAACGGCACCACGTCGAAGCTCCTCGCGGAGTCGTTCGTACAGGGCGGCGACGTCGATCTCCTCCGGCGAGGAAATACCTGCAGGCGCCGGGTTTTTCGCCTCCGGCCCGGACATTCAGAGGATTGTACGGGGTGAACCTGTCAGTGGAGCGCGCGCACGTAGTGCCAGGCCTGTGCCAGACCGAGCTGGCGCATCGCCACCAAAAGGACGGCATAGAGGGCGAGCCCGGCCGCCGCTGCGGGCACCGCGCTCAGAACGAGTGAGGCGCCGCCGAACGCGAGCGCCGTCGCCGCACCGACCAGAAGGGACAGCCGCCCGAGCCCGACTGCCGTCACGAACAGCATTCGCTGCGCAAGCGCAGCCATCAGCCCGAGCACAACGAGCAGGGTCGTCACGCCTAGAGCGAGCGTGACTCCCGTGAGCCCCCAGAGCGAGCGGCACACGATCGAGATCGGGATGTCGACGATCACGCCTGCGAGTGCCAGTGGAATCAACAGCCGCGTTCGGTGCATGACGAACATCAGTGGATAGGTGATCAGGAAGGCGGCGTTCGCGACCATCCACGGCGAGAGGTAGACGACGAGCCGCCCGAGCTCGTCACCGACGTTGCCCGAGAACGCGTCGCCGAGCACCGCGGTGACGACACGGCCGCCGACGAGCGCGACGAGCCCGGCCGCCGCACCGACGAAGGCGAGCGAGATCCAGGCCGAATGAACGACATGCTCGGCAGCGCTCTCGGCGTCGACGCCCCGGCGCGTCAGTGGAGCGGCGGAGATCAACGCGAGCGAAAACGCCGTCGCGCTGACGAACGTCGCTGCGAGCAGGTACGCGTACGAAAGACTCGTGACGTTGCCCTCACCCGTGCCGGCCGCAAAACGCAACGCGATCACGTAAAGACCCTGCAACGCCAGCGGCACCGCAGCTCCATAGAGCAAGCGCCACAAGCGATACCGGAGCCGCAGCGGAACGCCTCGGTGTCGCCGTAGCCGATTTCCGCGCGCGAGCAAGACCACCATCGGCAGGCCGATTGCAATCGCACCGTTCAGCGTCAACCCCCACGCGAGCGCGACGAGACCGTGCGAGTCGGCGAAGAGCACGAAGAACACGACGCCGCCGATGCCGCCGAGTGCGAACCCGAGCGCCGCCGGGACGTAGCTGTCCTTCGCCGCCAGTGCGCTCGCGGCCAAAGCAGCGATCAGCTGCGCGAAGGCCGCGGGGACGAGCCACGGCAAGGCCTGGGCGGCCACGTGAGCGGAGTCCTCCGGCAAACGGCCAGTGATCAGCTCGCCCCAGAAATCCGAGAAGACCCAGGCGATCACGGACGCAGGAACGGCGACTGCCACGAACGCGAGCGCGTAGGCGCGGAACTCCGAGCCGAGCCGCCCTTCGGCCTCGGCGCGCGTGAGGTCCGGGACGACGACCATCCGGAAGGCCTGGGCCCCGAGGACGAGCACCAGGTAGACGCCGTAGGCGGCCATGAAACCGTCCGTTTCGCGGTTCCGCCCGAACTTGTGCGCGAGGAAAGCGCCTGCCACCGCGGCGGCCAGGCTCAAGGTCACATACGAGAGCCCGGTGAAAGCGCCGCTTCGCACAGCGCTCCGGCCGCGAGCCGGGCTACCCTTGGGCTGCTCGTCGGCGAGCACCGCTGCATGAAAGCAGACAACCACGACTCCACCTGGACGGACGCTGCCGTCGCTGACCTGCGACGGGAGTTCGCCGACTACTTCAGCGGCCGCACCTGTCTCGTCACGGGAGCCGACGGATTCATGGGCTCACACCTCACCGAGGCGCTCGTCCAGCTCGACGCCAACGTCCACGCATTCGTCCGCGCCACCTCGAGCGGGGCGTTGAACAACATCTCGTCGCTGCGGGAGCAGCTCAAGGTCCACTTCGCCGACCTGACCGACAAAACGTCGGTGGACTACCTGGTGAAGGAGCTGCTCCACGCGCCGGACAAGCCGTACGTCTTCCATCTCGGAGCGCAAGCGCACGTCGGCGAGTCCTGGCACAGACCGTACGAGACGATGATGGCGAACACATTCGGCACGCTCAACCTGCTGCAGTCGATCGTCGATCACGGTCTCGAGCTGGAGAAGTTCGACACCGCAGGGACGTCGGAGGAGTACGGGAACCCGCACGAGTCGGTCGCGCACCACCACGACTTCGATGACGAAGGCGGACTGATTCTTCACGAGCGCTCGCCGATCAACCCGAAATCGATCTACGCGACGTCGAAGGTCGCCGCAGACTTCCTGACGATGAACTACCACGACGCGTTCGGCCTACCGGGCGTAGTGACGCGGATGTTCAACAACTACGGCCCCCGGCAGAACCCGCGCTACGTCACCGGCACGATCATCACGCAGGCGCTGACCCGCGAGACGATCGAGCTCGGCCAGCTCGATCCGATGCGCGACTTCTGCTTCTGCACCGACGGCGTGCGAGGCCATCTGATGGTCGCCGCACGGGGCACGCCGGGCGACCTCTACGTCTACGGCCAGGGCAAGAACATCTCGATGCGCGACTGGGCGGAGCTCATCCTGCGCGTCGGCCGCGAGCAGGGACACTGGGACGCACGCGAGATCGTCTCGACCGCCGACCGCTACCGGCCCGGCGCGAGCGAGGTGATGGCATTGCGAGTCGGCTACGAGAAGCTCAATCGCGAGACCGGCTGGGAGCCGCAGGTCTCGTGGGAAGACGGTGTGGCGCGCACGATCGCGTGGTACGCCGAGAACCGCCCGCGCTGGATCGGCCGGGTCGACTGGCTCACGCAGACCCGGGCCCCGGCGTGAAAACCCTCGTGACGGGGGGAGGCGGCTTTCTCGGCTCGCACCTCGTCGAGCGGCTCGAGGCAGACGGCGACGACGTCTTCGTCGCGCGCCGGGCCGACTACGACCTGACGAAGTGGGAAGACGCGGAGCGACTCTTTCGAGACGCCGAGCCCGAGCGCGTGTACCACCTGGCGGGCGAGGTCGGCGGCATCGGCGCGAACCGCGTGAATCCCGGACGCTTCTGGTACGCGAACCTGATGATGGGCGCGCACGTGTTGGAGCTCTCGCGCGAACGCTCGCTGGACAAGCTCGTCATCGCCGGCACCGTCTGCGCGTACCCGAAGTTCGCGCCCGTTCCTTTCAGCGAGGACGACCTCTGGAACGGCTACCCCGAAGAGACGAACGCCCCGTACGGCGTCGCGAAGAAGGCGATCCTCGTCGGCGCGCAGTCGTATCGCGAGCAGTACGGGCTCGACTCGATCTTCCTCTTGCCCGCCAACCTTTACGGCCCACGCGACAACTTCGACCTCGAGACGTCGCATGTCATTCCCGGACTGATCAGGAAGATGCTCGACAGTCCCGACCGCGTCACGCTCTGGGGCGACGGTTCGCCGACGCGCGAGTTTCTCTACGTGGACGATTGCGTCGAAGGTCTCGTGCTCGCCGCCGAGCGGTATGACGGCGCCGAGCCGGTCAATCTCGGCACCGGTGCCGAGATCTCGATCCGCGATCTGGCCGAGTTGATCGCGGAGCTGACCGGCTTCGACGGCGAGATCGTGTGGGACAGCTCGATGCCGAACGGCCAGCCGCGACGCAGTCTCGACGCGAGCCGCGCGCGGGAGCTGTTCGGCTTCGAGGCGCGCACGCCGTTGCGCGAAGGGCTCGAGCGGACGATCGCGTGGTACCGCGAGCACGCGGGAGCCACCACCGGCGCACCGTCGTGAGCTCGGATGCCGCGGCGCTGCCGTCGTCGCTCGACGCCGTCGGCCGACGGCTGCGGCGGGCTCACGAGCTCGTAGCGCTCGATCAGACCCGCGCATAGGCGCTCGCAGCGCTGATCGTCGTGCAGTGGCTCGCGGTGGCCGTGCTGGCGCTGACCGTCAAGCACAACGGCTGGCTCTATTACGCCGGCGGCGACCAGCTCTGGCACTACTCGGGCGCCTATCTCCTGGCACATGGACACCTGCCGGCGACGTTCGTGGGCTACGGCTGGTCGGTCCTGCTCCTTCCGGTGGCCGCAGTCCGCGGGACGCGAATCTCGCTGCAGCGCTGCCGGCGATCGTCCTCTTCAACACGGTCGTCCTGCTGCCGGTTGCGCTTCTATGCGTATACGCGATCGCGGCGCGCATCGCAGGACGCGCCTTCGGCTACTTCGCAGCGGCGCTCTGGATCGCTGCTGCCGTACCTCGGCATCCTCTTCGTCGAGCCGGGCTACCACCAGAAGTACACGGAGCTGACGCTGCCGCAGGTGCTCGGGCTCTCGTCCGTTCCCGACTTCCCGGCGATGGTGGCGTTGCTGGTGTCGGCCTACTTCTGTCTGCGCGCCCTGGAGGTCACGCGGCTGGATGACACCCGCTGCCGCCGGGCTCGCCGCCGGCTACTCGATCGCGATCAAGCCCTCGAACGCGATCTTCCTCGTCGCGCCGGCTGCTGCTCCTTCGTCGTCGAGAAACGGCGGGCGCTGCTGACGTTCGCCGCCGGGCTCGCGCCGGCGCTGCTGACGCTGGCGATCTGGAAGTACCGCGGGCTGGGCCAGCTCGCCGCGGCGCCGGCGGAGCAGGTGCGCCTCGCGAGCGGCGTCGGCGGCCTGGTCGACCGCATCCACAACCCGCAGCTCAACAGCTACGCGCACTTTCGGGCGGTGCTGCAGTCGCTGCGCGAGCACTTCTGGGTCGCGCGCGTGATGGAGTGGTTGCCGGTGGCGGGGACGATCGCGCTCCTGGCGCGCTCACGCCGCGTCTTCCTGCTCGTCGGCGCCTGGTTCGCGATCTTCGTCGTGGCCAAGGCCACCTACGTTCCGGCGTCGGTCGAGGACGCGAGCTTCTGGCGCATCCTGATGCCCTCGTTCCCGGCCTACCTCCTGCTCACCGCCTCGGTGGTCCTGCTCGTTCCCGGCGTGCGAGCGCGTCCTGCCCCGGAGTCCTTCACGCTGGCGAGGGCGCCGGGGGACCGTCGCCCTCGCCGCTGCGGTCGCAGTCTTCGCCGTCCTGCCGCTCGGAGTGATCGCCGCGACGCCGGTGTTGAAGGACAGCGGCCGCCAGGCGGTCCTCTTCGACGACAACCTGCTGCCGGTGTCGTCAGACGTTGGGCTCCAGGCAAACGCGGTCAACGGCGCCGTGCACCTGTCGTGGCACGCGCAGAAGCCGCAGGGGGCGACAGACGTCTTCTTCCGGGTGCTGCGCACGAAGAGCTCGACCGACGTCTCGTTGCGCCGGAACACGGGCGGCCGACCAGTGCCAGCTCTATACGGAGGCTGTCGCGACAACGAAGACCAGCCTCCTACGACGACCAGTCCGGCGCAGGGGACCTTCACGTACCGCGTCGGTGTGTCGGCGAACTGGCGCGACGACCTAGCGCCTCGGCGACGTCTACGTGGTGAGCGCGCCCGTCACCGTGACGGTTCCGTAGTTCCTTCGCGCAACTGCTGCTCGAGGAGCGCGAGCCGCTGCGCGAGGATCGTGTTCTGATCGGAGAGCCGTGAGATCACGGTCGAGTAGTGCAGCAGGACAGTCAGGATGAAGAGCGCGCCGACCGCACCCAGGATCGCGGGCGGATACGTCTCGACCCCGAACCACCCCGCGATCGTATTCAGGCCGTCCCGCCAGACGGAAAGCGCGAGCAGCACGACGCCGGTCAGCAGCCAGAGCAGGGCATAACGCTCGCGCAGCCGTCTCGAGCGGATCAGCTCGAAGACGACCAGGAGCAGCAGGAACGACGCGACGGCGGCAGCGATCGAGACAGGAAGTGGTGTCATCGGTGGTGATCCTCCTCAGGCGGAACGGCGTAGCGGCGAAAGAGCCCGACGAAGATCGCCAGGAGCACCTTCGCCATGTAGTAGACGGAGCGCACGGGGGTGATCGACGATGTGCCGCCGCTGCGCTCTCGCATCTCGACGGGAACCTCGCGCAGGCGGAGCTTGTGCTTGACGCACATCACGGTCGTCTCGACCTCGGGGTAGTCGTGCGGATAGTCCGCGGCAAAGAGGGCGATCGCCCGCCGGTTCGCCGCACGGAAGCCGGAGGTGGTGTCCGTCACCTTCTGGTGGATGACCGCCGAGACGACGCTCGCGAACAACTTGATGCCGAGGCGTCGTGTGAACGACGATCGGTAACCGCCGGGCCCGGCGAACCGGGAGCCGACGCACAGGTCGGCCTCGTTCGCGAGGACAGGCGCGAGAATCGCGGGAAGCTGCGTCGGGTCGTGCTGCCCGTCCCCGTCGACCTGCACCGCCAGGTCGTAGCCGCGCTCGAAGGCGAACCGGTACCCCGTCTGAACGGCGCCGCCGATCCCGAGGTTGAACGGGAGCCGCACAACGTGGGCGCCGCGGTCGGCTGCGATCCCGGCCGTGCGATCCGCCGAGCCGTCGTCGACCACCACGATGTCGAAGCCCGGGTCGAACGCTTGAATCTCGCCGATCACGCGACCGACGGTTTCCTCCTCGTTCAACGCCGGGACGATCGCGATGCGCTTCAGCTCGGCCAGTTGCGCGAGCACCGAGTCGCGCGGCGGAGCAGTCACCTCTGCGAGCTCAGCCACGCGCTCCCACCGGGGTCGCGACGTCGATGAGCTGCAGGATCTGGCGTGCGCGGTGCGCATAGGTGTGCTCGTCGAGAACCCGTTCGCGAGCACGTCGGCCCATCGCCTCTGCCGCTCCCGGGTCGTCCAGCAGCTCGCGGTACGCGGCGAGCGCCTCCTCGGAAGTCGACACGACCCGCAGCTCGGAGCCGACCTCGAACCAGCGCTCGATGCCCTCGTGCGGGTTGGAGACGATCGCCGCGCCCGTGGCTGCGAGCTCGAACGGCCGGCAGGTCGACGATGCGTAGACGGTGGCGTGCGAGCGCCGCGTGATGTTCAGATTCACGCGGGCACGCGAGATCGCCTGCGCGAACACGTTGAAGGGGACGTCACCGATGCCGCGCGCGTTGCCCGTGTCGCCGCGAAAGTCCTTGCCGCCGAGCGCGAAGTCGATCTCGGGATCGCGCCTGCTCGGCTCGCCGACGAGCGCGTGCATCCACTCGCGCCTGAACTTGTCGCCGTAGCCGTAGAAGAAGACGTCGTACTCCTTCTCGACGGCGGCCGGCTGGAAGAGCTCGGGGTCGGCGCCCCAGAACACCGCCTCGGCGCGGCGAGCCCCGAGCTCGCGCAGCCGGTCGAGCCCGCCTTCCGAATTAGAGAGCACGAGGTCGTACTCCGAGGGATCGGCGCCGTGGTAGTAGTTGAAGCCCGTGTCCATGCCGCCGAACTCCGGCAGGCTCATCGGCACGTCGCCGTCGTAGAAGACGACCGGCACGTCGAAACGTTCGCGCAGGCGCGTCGGGATGCCGCGGAGATGCGCCATCGGGACGGTGAAGACGATCACCGCCGCAATGTCTCGCTCCCGCTCGAGAATGCGCTCGAGGTGTCGCTGCCAGCGCGGAGTGACGTAACGCCAGATCGCTTCACGCGTGAGCTTGTCGCCCATCGTGTCCTCGGGGTTGTCCTCGCCGCGGCGGAGCAGCGTGTCGCCCTTGAGCCGGGCCGCGAGGCCGCGGGCCCCGGCGAAGAGCTCCGCCTCGCGGTAGAGCGGATTCGGCGCGGTCCGCCACCACGGCGACTCGATCGCCTTGCCGCGGTAGGGCGTGACGATCAGGTCGACGCCGACCTCGTTCAGGCCCTTCCAGATCTGCCACCAGGCCGGCGTGCAGCCGTAGCGAAAGTCGAGGTCGGTCGCAGACGCGACGGCAAGGATCTTGGGCGCGCCGGGCACGTGCTCAGTATGGCGAAGGGGTGTGTCGGCTCCGGAGGGCCTAGTAGGCGCCGCGCCGGGCCAGAACCGCCGGCAGCGTGCGGGCGAGGATGGTGATGTCGAGCCAGATCGACCAGTTCTCGATGTAGTAGAAGTCGAGCCGCACGAGGTCGTCGAAGTCGAGATCGATCCTGCCCGAGACCTGCCAGAGCCCGGTCATCCCGGGCAGCACGAGGTAGCGCTTCCGGTGCCAGGGCTGCAGCTGTTCATAGTCGCGGATCGGCAGCGGTCGAGGACCGACGAGCGACATCTCGCCGCTGAGCACGTTCAGCACCTGCGGCAGCTCGTCGATCGAGAAGCGGCGCAGGAAGCGGCCCACAGGCGTGACGCGTGGATCGTCCTTGATCTTGAACAGCGGCCCCGACGCCTCGTTGTCCGCCTCGAGCGCGGCCTGCCGCCCGGCCGCGTCTGCGTACATCGTTCGGAACTTCATCATTCCGAACTCGTGCTCGCCGAGACCGATGCGACGGTCGCGATAGAAGACCGGGCCGCGGGAGGTCAGCTTCACGGCTGCAGCGATCGCAGCCCAGAGCGGCAGTCCTGCGACGACGACGACGCTCGACACGACGAGGTCGAAGCCACGCTTCAAGGCCCACTCGGAACCGGCGAGCACAGGCGGCCGCAGCTCGAAGAGCGGTGCGCCCTCGCCCGGAATGTATTCGGCCCGCTGTAGGAGCAGCTCCGTCGTGCGCGGCGCGATCTTCACGCGGGCGCCGTAACGGTGCGCTTCTTCCACGAGCTCGAGCAGATCGCGCTCCGGGAAGCCACCGTCGCTGACGATCACCTCGTGCACGTCGTGCTCACGCAGGATGCGCGGCAGCGCATCGAGCCCGCCGAGCACCGGCAGGCCGCCGGTGTCTCTCCCGAGCCCGATCGCGCCGAGAAACTCGTAACGGATCCCGCTGCGATCCGAGCCGAGCGTCCGCCGCAAGCCGGAGAGCTGCTCGCCGTCGCCCACCAGCACCGTTCGCCGCCGCACTCCGGTCATCCGCAGCACGTCTCGCGTCAGCACCTCGTAGCTCCCACGGAGCACGCCGATGAAGAACGCCGTCGTCACCACCGCAGTCGGAGTCAGGCCGTAGGTCGTGAAGTGGTAACCGGTGCCGAGACCGAAGGCGAGCGTGATCACGGCGACGAGGCCGACCGACAGCACGATCTGGCCGGCGCCCGCCCGCAGCTCGCGCCGGCGGTAGAGGCCGCCGACCCAGAAGACGAGCACCGTGATCACCGTCAGGAACGGCAGCCACTCCGTCTCCGTGTCCCAGAGAATCCCCCAGAGCGGCGGCCACTGGCCCAGGTACAGCTCGCGTGCCATCAACGCGACGAAGACCCCGAGCACGAGCCCGAGGAGGTCGAGCACCACGAGCGCAGCCACACTCGCCAGCCTGCGAAGGACCACGAGGAGCGTCGTGGGCGAAAGGAGATAGGGCCGGGCGGAGCGGATGTCCTCCACCGGAGTCGCCGGCCGCGGCTCGGTCGGCACGGCTGGCTTCGTGCTCACGCCGAGCAGTGTACTTTGGCGCCCAATGAGCCTAGAACGGCTGAGCGACCGCTATGCCGAGCACAACCGCGTCGAGCGAGGTGCAGGCTTCGTGTTCGCGGGAGCGGAGCGAATCGAGCTCTTCCGCCGCTACGTCGGCGGCCCCGGTCTGCGCGTCCTCGACCTCGGCTGCCGGGACGGCGCGCTGACGCAGGCCTACGCCGGCGGCAACGAGATCGTCGGCGTGGATGCCGACCGTGACGCCCTCGCCGCCGCCGCCAAGCTCGGGATCGAGACGCACTGGGCCGACCTCGACGAGCCGCTGCCGTTCGAGGACGAGAGCTTCGACGTCGTCGTTGCCGGCGAGCTGCTCGAGCATCTCCGGGATCCACGACGCGTCGCTGCAGACGTACGGCGCGTGTTGCGGCCGGGCGGGACGTTCGTCGGTTCGGTGCCCAACGCCTATCGCGTCAAGAACCGTCTTCGCTTCCTCCTCGGCCACAAGCCCGAGAATGACCCGACGCACTTGCAGATGTTCGCGCCGGCAGACGTCCGCGCGCTGCTCGACGGCTTCGATGAGCCCCGCCTTCATTTCATCGCCGGACGGCTTGTCCCGCTTCAGGCGCGGCTGTTCGCAAACGACATCGTCTTCTCGGGACGCAAGCCCCGCTGAAGCTCGTTCAGATCGGCAACAGTTCTCCTCACTCCGAGCAGGCTCAACCCCGCTCGCAGGGCCGTCGCCCTTGTGCGGTCGAGCAGGTCCGTGTCGTGGAAGTACGCGTGCACGACTTGTCCGCGTAACGGAGCGAGGACGCCGCGCGCGAGCATGCCGAGCGAGTGCGTGGTCGGAAGCTCGAGCAGGCGCTTCCCGTTCGCGAGCTCGAGCCACACGGGCTCGCCTGCCTGCAGGTGCGCTTCCCCGGGCGCGAGGTAGTCCGGGCGGAAAGCTGTCGCAGTGCAGTCCGCGTAGCCGAGCTCCGCGACCGCATCGGCCACGCGCTCGTCGAAGTACCAACCCCCGCCGCAGAAGAGCGTCGCTCTGAGGCCGACCGACTCGAGCCAGCGGCCTTGCTCGCGAACGAGCGCCGCCGGGTCACCCGACGTGGGACGCGCATGGTCGGGCGCGGTCCAGTGCGTGTGCAGCCCGAACGGCCCGCGAGCCTGCGCCTCGCGCGCGCGCTCGAGCCAGAGCCCCGCGTCCTCGCCGGCCGCGGGGGGCCGCATCAGCGCCGCGATCGGCAGCCCGCCGGGCCGACGCACCTGGAGACCGCTGAACCGCTGCCAGACTCGATCGTCGAGCGGCCGCTCCACATGACACGAGACGACCGCGTACCGCCCGTGCAGTATGTGACCCGTGTGCGGCATCGCCGGACTCTATTCGCCCACGGGCACGCCGAATCCGGAGCACGTGGACGCCATGCGCGCCGCGCTGCTCCATCGCGGCCCCGATGAAGGCTCGACCGATTCGTTCGGACATTGCGTGCTCGGCCACCAGCGGCTCAAGGTCATCGACCTCGACGCCGGCTACCAGCCGGTTGCGAACGAGACCGGCGACGTCGTTGCCGTCTACAACGGCGAGACCTACAACTTCCGGACACTGCGTGAGGAATTGCGCGCGCACGAGGTACGCGGGACCGGCGACACGCCGATCCTGCCGCATCTCTACGAGGAGAGCGGGCCGCGCTTCGTCGAACGGCTCGACGGGATGTTCGCGCTCGCGCTCTGGGACGCGGGACGCGAACGGCTCGTGCTCGCACGCGACCGGCTCGGCAAGAAGCCGCTGCTCTGGACGCGCCTCCCGGACGGCACGCTTGCCTTCGCTTCCGAGCTGAAGGCGCTGCTGCGCCTGCCGCAGGTCTCGCGCGAGGTGGATCTCGAGGCGATCGACGCATTCCTCGCGCTGCAATACGTTCCCGGCGACCGCACCGCGTTGCGCGGGGTCCACAAGCTTCCGCCCGGGCACGTGCTCATCGCAGAGGGCGGGACGGAACGGATCGAGCGCTATTGGCAACCTGAGGACGCCGAACCGAGCGCGCACGAAGACGAATGGCTCGAGCGCGTGCGCACGACCGTCGGCGCCGCGGTGCGCAAGCGACTCGTCGCAGACGTGCCGCTCGGGGCGCTGCTTTCCGGCGGGATCGATTCGAGCATCGTCGTCGCGCTGATGGCAGAGGCGACCTCGCAACCCGTGCGCACGTTCACAGTCGGCTTCGCCGACGACCGTTACGACGAGCGGACGTACGCACGCGCGGTCGCGTCGCGCTTCGGCACGGTGCACGAAGAGCTGCAGATCGAAGAGGACGTGGCTGCGACGCTGCCGCGCCTGGCCGCGACCTACGACGAGCCGCTCGGCGACGAGGCTGCGTTCCCGACGTTTCTGATCGCGGAACAGGCGCGCCGGCATGTCACGGTCGCACTGGCGGGCGACGGCGGTGACGAGTCCTTCGCCGGGTACGAGCGCTACGTCGCCACCGGTCTCGCCGGGCGCGTTCCCTCTCCCCTCGCGAAGGGTGGCGCCGCGGCGTTGCGCCTGCTGCCCGCGGCCCGGCGCGAACCGAGGTCACCGCTCTTCCGCGCCGCGCGCTTCCTCGACGTCGCCGCCACGCCCGCCGCCGAGCGCTACACGCGGCTGATGGAAGTCTTTCCCTTTGACTTGCGCCGCAGCCTCTGGGTCGACTCGGCGCGAGCGCGGCCCGCGGCGCTCGTCCCACAGCGGCCGGGCATCACCGGCCTGCAGCTCCTCGACCTCGAGACCTACCTCCCCGGCGATCTGCTCCTGAAGGCCGACCTCGCTTCGATGGCGCACTCGCTCGAGCTGCGCTCGCCCTTCCTCGACCACGAGGTCGTCGCGCTGGGGCTCGCGCTGCCGGATTCGCTCAAGACTCGCGGCCGTGAAGGGCAAGGTCGCGCTGCGCCGCGCGTTCGCGGCCGAGCTCCCGTCGGAAGTCGCTGCGGCGAGGCAAGACCGGCTTCGGCGTTCCGCTCGGCCGCTGGTTTCGCTCCGATCTGCGTGAGCTCGCGCACGACCTGCTCTCCGAACGACCGCGGCTGGTTCCGGCAGGACGCCGTGCGCCGCCTGCTCGCCGAGCACGAGTCGGGGCGGGCCGACCACGGCCACCGCCTCTGGTGCCTGTTGATGCTCGAGCTGTGGGTGCGCGAGCACGTCGAAGCGCCGGTGCTCGTCGCGGCTTGAGACGCGCGCACCTCTGGCTGATCGCCGCTGCGGCCATCCTGCCGCGTCTCGTCGTGCTCGTGCACGAGCGCGGCCGCATCCTCGTCGCATTCACCGACAAGAGCGACGACTTCGCGCAGACGTTCGTGCACCACGGCACCTTCGGGTTCATTCCGGGAGAGCCGTCGGCCTACACGCAGCCGCTGTACGGCTTCTTCCTCGTTCCGATCTACTGGATCTTCGGGCGTACCTGGTGGTCGGTCGGCGGGGCGCAGATCGTGGTCGCGACCCTGACCGCCTTGCTCGTCTACGCGATCGGCGCGCGCGTGATGTCGCGCCGAGCCGGAGTCGTCGCCGCGATCGTCTCGACGCTCAATCCGTACCTCGTGTGGCACGACGTGCATCTGAATCGCGAGGTGCTCGATCAGCTCGTCGCGGCCGCACTCGTCCTCAGCACGCTCATCGCAGCCGACCGGCGTTCCATTCGCTGGGCCGCCGCCGCCGGCATCTACTCGGGTGTCGCGATCCTCGGGAACGTCAGGCTCGCGCTGATCCCGGTCGTCGTCGGCGTGTATCTGCTCGCGCGCAACGGCAGGACGTGGGCGCCGGTGGTCGTGCTCGCGGCGGCCGCGCTCGTCGTGACGCCGTGGCTCGTGCGCAACAAGGTCCAGGTCGGGTGCTTCGCGCTCACGACCGACGGCCGCGCGCTGTGGAAGGCAAACAACGACCAGACGTACGCATTGCTCGCGCAGGGCAAATGGATCGACGACGTCAAGGATCCGCCGGGACATCCGTTCCCGAACCCCGAGGAGGCGCGGGACATCTACCGGCAAACCGGCAAGAAGATCCACGTCGACGAGTGCGCGAACGAGGCGTATTACCAGCACAAGGCGTGGGTGTTCGTGCGCGGCCATCCCGGTGAAAAGGCGAAGCTCGCCGGGCAGGCGGTGCGGATGGAGTGGGATCCGCGGACGACCTCGTCGGCGACCGACTCCGGGCACGGAGCAGTGCGCAGCCTGGCTCAGCCGTTGTACACCGCGGTCCTCTACGCACTCGGGCTGATCGGGCTCTTCGTGGGCCCTGGACGGTTCGTGGCGCTCGCGGCGGCGGTGCTGATCTACCAGACGGCGGCGGCGATGACCTTCGTCGGCGCAACTCGTTACCGGGTCGCGACGGACTTCCTGATCGCGCTGCTCGCTGCTGCGGCGCTCGAGTGGGCGCTCTCCCGCCTGCGGCGCCGCGCATGAAGGTTCTCCACGTTCATCGAATCGGCGGCATCGGCGGGTCCGAGCGCCACCTGCTGACGTTGCTGCCCGCGCTCGCGGAGCGCGGAGTCGACGTCAGCTTTCTCGGCCTCGACGATACGGCCCGTGCGCCCGATCCTTTCTACGACGCGCTCGGTGTCCCGTCCGAGCGCGTCCCAGCGCCGCGCGATCTCGACCTGGGTCTGGCGCGACGCGTTCGCAGAGCGGGACGCGCGGCGGATCTCGTGCACACGCACCTCGTGCATGCGGACGTCTACGGCGCGCTCGGCGCCCGCCGCCTCGTGTCGACGAAACACAACGACGATCCGTTCCGGGCCGGCGCCTTCCGCTTCGTCGAGCGCGTGCTGGCGAAGAAGGCGTCGAAGGTGATCGCGATCACCGCCGCGCTGGCGCGCTTTCAGGTCGAGCGCGTCGGGTTGCCCGCCGAGAAGGTTGAGGTCATCCACTACGGGCTCGACGACGTGCCGGCCGCGTGGGGGTCGAATCCACCTGCGGGCGTCGGTCCCGGCTCGCGGGTGCTGCTGGCCGTTTCGCGACTCGAGCCGCAGAAGGGAATCGACGTCGCGATCCGGGCGCTGCCGGAGATCCGCCGACGGCATCCCGAGGCAGTGCTCGTGGTGCTCGGCGAGGGGCCGCAGCGTGCGGAGCTGGAGGCGCTTGCGCACGAGCTCGACGTCCCAGTTCTGCTGCCGGGCCGCGTCCCGGATGTGACCGCGTGGCTCGGCCGCGCCGACCTGCTCGTCCACCCTGCGCGCTGGGAGGGCTTCGGCCTGGCGCTGCTCGAGGCGATGCTCGCGTCGCTGCCGGTCGTGGCGACGAACGTCAGCTCGATTCCCGAGATCGTCGCCGACGGCGAGACGGGCTTGCTCGTCGCGCCGGATGATGCGCCCGCGCTGGCTGCTGCGGTGAGCCGCGTGCTGGACGATTCGGGCGACTACGGGACGCGCGGCCGGAGTCGCGCGCTGGCCGGGTTCAGCGTCGAACGGATGGTCGACCGGACGCTCGCCGTCTACCACGATGCGCTCCGGACACGCCCGCGTCTCGGGCACCAGGGCGTGTCAGGTTCGGGCGGCTAGCGCGCCCTCGTAGAGCAGCTCGGTGCGTTCCGTGCACCGGTCCTGGAGGAAGTGCTCAAGTGCGCGCCTGCGGCCGGCTGCGCCCATCTCCTCCGCTCGTGGCAGGTCTCCGGCGAGCGTCACGATCGCCCGCTCGAGCGGCTCCGCTTCACCCGGCGGGACGAGGAAGCCGGTCACGCCCTCCTGCACCAGCTCGCCCAGGCCGCCGATCTCCGCGGCGATCACCGGCCGCGCGCGCTCCATCGCCTCCAGCGCGACCATCCCGAAGCCCTCCCCCATCGACGGCACGACCACGATCGCGGCCTCCTCGAGCGCGCGCTGCACCGGCGCGACATACCCGAGGAAGCGCACGGAGTCCTCGATCTCCAGCTCCTTGACGAGCGCATGCAGCGCCGGCTCGAGCGGGCCCCGGCCCGCGATTCGCAGCTCCAGGTTTGGAACACGCTTGCGCGCAGCGGCGAACGCACGCAGGAGAACGATGTGCCCCTTGATCGGGATCAACCGCCCGACGCACAGCAGCACCGGAGTGTCGCCGGCGTACGGCCGAGGTTCGCCGTCCGGCTCGATGCCGTAGTGGACGATCTCGAAGCTAGCCCCGTCGAAGCCCTCGACTTCCTCGAGATACCGCGCGAGGCCGCGCGAGATCGCGATGTGCGTGTGCGCGAACGTCGCAATCGCGCGGTCACCGAGCGCGAAGCCCGGGTTCTCCCTGAACTCGTTGAAGCCGTGCTTCGTCGACACGCGCACTGGCACGCCCGTCAACGCTCCCGCGAGCTGCCCGTAGACGTCCGCATGCACGAGATGCGTGTGCAGGATCTGCGGCCGCCGCCGTGCCAGATATCCGGCGAGCCGGAGAAACGCGAACGGGTCGACGTCGGCGGCGAGCGAGATCGAATCGAGAGGAATGCCGCGGCTCGTCAGCTCGCGCGCGAACTCCCACGCCCCGGGCTCGTGCTCGTGCAGCATCAGAAACCGAACGTTCCAGCCACGCTCCCGCAGCCGTGGCAGCAGCGACAGAAGGTGGGCCTCCGAACCGGAGATGCCGGCCACCTTCTGCAGGTGGAGGACGGTGCCGTCGCCGCTCATCGCGCCGCCGCCAGGATCCCGTCCGCCCACGTCTCCACCGAGTGGCGCTCGGTCACGCGTTCGCGCAGTGCGCGGCCGATCTCCGCTCGGCCTGCTGCGTCGAGCGAGGCGAACCAGCGCAGGCGCTCGGCCAGGCTCTCTGCGGAATCCCGCTCGAACGAGAGTGGATAGTCCTCGAACAGCTCGTCGAACACCGGGTTCGATGCGAGGACCGGCAGACACGCCGCTGCCGCTTCGTATACGACCTTGTCCGGCGCACCCGCCTCCATGTTGTTGACGAGCACGTCGGCCTTCGCGAACAGCGCAGGCACTTCCGTTCGCGGCACGGCGTCACCGAGGGGGAAACCGAGGCCCTCGAGCTCGACACGATGGCGGCGCTCGAGCTCGTTGAGCGCGACACCGTGGAGCTCGACCTCGACGCCGTCGACCTTCTGCGCCGCGCGCAAGATCGTCGCGATGCCCTTCGCAGGGGAATAGCGTCCGAGGACGAGCGCGCGCAGGCCCGGCCGCGCGCTGTGCTCCGTGCAGGGGAACTCGCTCACGTCGATACCGTGCCCGATCGGCCGCAGCTTCGACGAGTCGAGCGGAAACGAGCGCCGGTCGACGCTGACGACGGCCGTCGCCAGCCGCTCCGCCACCCGCAACGTCCTCGACGCTTTCCAGTGCGTGTACCAGAGCAACAGCGGGGTCCGCCGCGGACGGACGAGCGGAGCGGCGAGCACCACGTAGAGCGGGATCATGTGTGCGACGACCGCATCCGCCGGCAGCACGCGCGCAAGCTCGCGCTCGAAGCGAAGCGCCCGGCCGGCCTGGGTCGAAGCGCCGAATGTCCTCACCTCGACGTTGGCGGGCAACGAGGAGGCGGCGCCCGTCGACTGCGCCAGCACGGCCACCTCGTCGACTCGCTGGGCCAGCGCGCGAATCTTCGGGATCGTCGCCGCGAGCACGGGATGCGCGGGGTCGACGCTCTGCGTGATGAACACGAGTCGCCGCATCTAGAAGAAGTCCGTGTCGCCGAGCGTGAAGCGCCACGCGCTCGGATCGGTGTCGAGCTCACCCGCCAGCGGCTTGCCCATGAAGTCGAGTGACATCGGCGTCGGCACGAACCCGCAAGACGCGTACGCGGCGCGTTCTCCAGGACCAGGCAGGCCGATCAAGGCCTGCGTCCCCGGCTTGACCCCGGCGATGCAGGCACGCAGCAGCGGCCGGACCGGCCCGACGAGGTCCGCGACGAGCGCTATCGGGCGGCCCTTATGCCGCTTGTGCCCCAACACGGCGTAGCCTCCGCGCGCGCGATAGGCGATGTAGTCGCGAGGCGAGTCGAGGTAGCGCCAGTTCAGATAGTCGGCGGTGCGCACGATGTGATTCGGCCATGCAGCCGCGGCATCGCCCTCGAACGCGAACCGCTCGACGCGCTCCGCCCCGCCACGCCGCAGTGAAACGCGCGGAAGCGGTCGTGCCCACACGCGCAGCTTTGCAATCGACGTCCAGCCGAGCGGGCCGAGGAAGAGCGGTGCGGTCGGCGCCGAGGCGAACGCGAGCACGACCGCGGCGCCGCGTGCCTTCGCCTCCTCCTCGTGCTTGCGCTCGAGGCCGACGAAGATCCCCCGGCCGCGCGCGACGGGATCGGTGGTCGCGTGCACGGAGAACGTCGCCGGACGCTGGCCGCCGGCGAGCGCCAGGCGATACAGCGAGTGCGCAGCGACACCGATCACGCGGCCGTCGTCAACGGCGACCGACATGAGCGATCCCTCCGGATTGCCGCTGAACCACCAGTCGAACTCGTCACCGTCGAGCGCGGCGTCGCCCCAGGCGTCGTGCAGCAGGCGCAGGTAGTCGTCCCGCTGCGCCGGCTCGTAGGCCGACAGCTCGTACCCGGACACTTACTTGGTGGACGTGCCGAGCGCCGCGTTGAAGATTCGCCGCGCGTGCGTGCCCGAGACCGTGTCCTTGAGCGAGATCAGGTCGCACGCTCCCGCGAGCACGAGCTCGAACGTCCGCGGCGAGTAGGGCTCGATGTTGTAGCGCCGGAGCTGCAGGGGGTCGGTCGCCTGCGAGTTCGCGCCCGAGACCGCCGTGAAGGCGACGTCGTAGCCCGCCTGCCGCACGAGCGAGAGATGCACTGCCTTGTAGTGCGCCTCCGACCCTTTCACGTAGGAGAACGCGCGCACCGGCCGCCCGAGGCGCTCCTCGAGCCGGAGCTTGGACAGCGCGATCTCGCGGGCGGCCTCGTCGACCTCGAGGTCGGCCAGAGGCCGGTGCGAGATGCCGTGCGACTCGATGCGGATGCCTTCCTGCTCGAGCTCGGCGAGCTCTGCCCATTCGATCGTGCGGTTCAGGATCCCTTGCGCAGCGAGATGCTCCTCGTGTGGCAGCGGATGGCGATCGTCGAGATACCCGATCGGAACGAAGAGCACCGCCGGATAACCGTACTTCCCGAGAACGCGCGCCGCGTTGGCGAGGTTGTCGTAGTAGCCGTCGTCGAACGTGATCAGCACCGCCTGCTCGGGCAACGGCTTGCCTTCGACGTAGTGGTCGAGCACGGCGTCGAGATCGACGACGGTGTAGCCGAGATCGCGCAGCTGGTCCATCTGCTCGTCGAAGATCGACACCGGCATGGTCAGCGGATTGCCGGGCAGGTCGTTGACCTTGTGGTACATCAGCACGCGCAGCGTCCGGTGGCCGTTGCCGTTCCCGCCGATTGCCGACGCCGTCTCGCCGATCGTCCGGTAGACGGAGTTCTTCAGCACCTGCTTGAACCGGTCTGCGCGCATCGCTCTAGCTTAGTCCGGCGGTCTGCTCGACCAATGCGCGAAGCCGGGCGGCGAACTCCTCCGGTGTGATCGTCCACATGCCGGAGCTTGCCTCGGCTCCCGCGCCGAGCCGTCCCGCCAGGTCGTGATCAGCGAGCACGCTCACGAGCGCGTCCGCCAGCGCGGTGACGTTTCCAGGCTCGACGAGCAACCCGTTCACACCATTCTCGACGAGGTCCGGGATCCCGCCGACCCGGCTCGCCACCACGGGCCGCGCCCGGCAAAAGGCTTCGATCAACACGCGGCCCATTCCTTCCGAGCGGGAAGGCAGGACGAGGAGCGTCGACTCGTCGAGCGCCGCCGAGACGCCGCTCGGCGCGAGACGCTCGGTCCAGCTCGTCTGCGCAGGCAGGTCGCGCACCAGCTGTTCGACGATGGGCTGCAACGTCCCCGAACCGACGAGGTGCAGTCGAGCCTCGGGGACGCGCGGTGCCGCAAGACGCCAGGCGTCGGCGAGACCGTCGACGTTCTTGTAGCGCTCGAGCACGCCGACGAACAACGCCTGCGGAGCCGCCGGCGACGGTTGCGGCGGCGTCTGCAGGAACGAGTCGAAGTCCATGTACGCGGGAAACTCGTCGGCAGGCTCGAGGCCGAGCCCGCGCACGAGGCCGGTGGTGTAGCCGGTGACGGTGCGGATCCCATCCGCGTTGCGCAACGCGGTGAGCGCGACACGGTCGGCAACGGGGCTCAGCAATCCGCGCAGCCTCGAGCCGTACAGACGAGTCGGCGCCCGCCAGTCGCCGTGGAGATCGGCGATCACCGCCGTGTCGGTGCGTGCGAGCTTGCGCGCGGCGAGCGCGGCGGCAGTCTCGTGCGCTCCCTGGGCGAGCACCGCATGCGGGCGGAACCCGCGCAGCTCGCGTGCAATGCGTACGGGCAGCGCCGCGAAGAACGCAGGCCCGTCGAGCGCAGGGAGCTCGCGTGCCAGCCGGAACGTGCCGTTGCCGCCGCTGCCGCCCGCGAGGACGCGGAAGTCGATCTCCTCACCGATCGCATCCCACTTGCGGGCCAGGCTCGGCGAGAGCGGCAGTTCCACCCGGCGCGAGACGAACAGGACGCGCGGCTTCATCGACGCACGACCCGTTGCAGCGTCTGCTCGAGCTCGCCGAAGACGCGCTCCGGTGCGTACGCAGCGACCGAAGAGACCGCAGCGGCGCGCAGGCGGGCGCGCAGCTCGTCGTCTGCGAAGTACGTTCGCACCGCCCCGGTCAGGGCGTCCGTGTCCCCAGCTGCGACGACGAGCCCGTTGACGCCGTCGTGGAGCACCTCGGCGACACCGCCGACCTCCATCGCAATCACAGGCGTCCCGACGGCCAGGGCCTCGACGACGGTATGCGGGAAGTTCTCCCAGCTCGACGTCAGAATCGTGGCGTCCGCGGCATGGAACAGCTCGACGATCCGCTCGCGTGGCAAGGCGCCGAGGAAGCTCACCCGGCCGGAGATGCCGAGCTCTCGCGACTGCGTCTCGAGCGACTCCCGCTCGGGGCCTTCACCGGCGATCACGAGCTGGACGCCGTCCGCGCCCGCGACCGCTTGCAGCGCGCGTTCGAGCGACTTCTGTGCCGTCAGCCGGCCTGCGAACGCGAGCGTCGACCCGTTCAGTCCGAACTGCCGCCGGAGCTCTTCCCTTTCGCCCAGCTCGCCCAGGATCGGCGACGGGTTCGGCAGGACGCTCACCCGGTCGGGCGCGACACCCCAGCCGACTGCGAGCTCGCGGAGATAGGCGCTCGGCGTGAACACGTGTGCCGCATGTCGCAGCTCGGCATCACGGGCGAGACGGAGGAGCGCGACGGTCGCGCCGCCGCCGCGGCCTTGAAACTCGTCGACGTCTCCCTCGACGAGCCCGCGGCGGCGCGATCGCTCGAACGCCGGGTCCGCCGTGAGCTTGACGACGTACGGAGTACGCGCAGCGAGCGACCCGAACGCACTGCGCCCGAACATGCCGGTGGTGTAGACGACATCCGCCGCGCGGGCACGTTGCCGGACGAGCGCAGCACCGCGCACGTGTCGCACGCCCGGACGATGCCGCCTCGAGACTGCGCGCACGGCATACGGCCGCGCCGGCGGCGGCGTGTCCGCCGTCGTGACGACCTCGACCTCGTGCCCGCGTTCCTGCAGGAAGCGCGCGACATCAGGGGCATGGCTCGCAGGCCCACCGACGTCGGGCGGCCAGATGCCGGAGACGATCAGAATCCTCACGGCAGCACCGGCTCCAGTGGCACGGGATCGACCGGCACGTCGACCGGAGGCTGCTCGCGCTGGATCCGCAGGAACAGCACGGTCCACGCGAGGCAGAAGGCGACGCTCGAGATCAGCACCGCGAAAGCCGCGCCGGTCGCTCCCCACTTTGCGCCGAGCACGCCGACGAGCGGAACGAGTAGCACCATCTCGAGGCCGTGCGTCCAGATGCGCAGGCCCGGCCGGCCGATCGAGACCGGGAACGACTTTGTCCAGCCGAACACCATGCGGATCGCGCCGGCGACGATCACGATCCGCGTCGCATCGACCGCGCCGGCGTTCTTCGCGGAGAAGAGCAGCTTCGCCAGCTCGTGCGTGAAGACGAGCAGTGGCACCAGGATCACCGCGCTCACTGCGGCCATCCCGGCCATGTAGCGGCGGATGCCGCCGAAGACGGCGTCACGCGTTCCGCGCTCCCAGGCGCGGGTCTGCTCGGTGAGCAGGATCAGCCGGGCCGGCGCGGAGACGACGGCGAACGCCTGCTGCGGCGACATCGCTGCGCGGAAGAACGCGACCTGACGTGTCGACGCGACGCGGCCGAGGACGAGCAGTGAGAGCGGCGCCGTCAGTGAGATCACGGCCGTCGCAACGCTCGAGAGGCCGACGAACGACAACAGGTCACGCCGTTCTTCGCCGAGCGGCACCGATGCGACGCGCGGGAAGCGCCGGTAGGCGAACCAGCCGGCGATGCTGATCGACACGGTCGCGACGACCTGTGCGGCGACGATCGCCGCAATCGTGGCGTTGAGCCCGTGCGGCGCGCCGACGGCGATCGCGGTGAAGCGCAGTGCCATCGAGACGAAGAGGAAGAACGCGCGAATGTCGTAACGGCCGCGCAGGATCAATGCAACCCCGCTGACGTTCTCCGTGCACTGCGCGAGCGGCAGGAACGCGGCGATCACCAACGCAGTCGTCAGCCCGCTCTTGTGGAGTAGCGAGTTCGCCGCCGGCGCGAGCGCGAGCAGCAATCCCGTCGCGAGCACGCCACCCGTGAGCTTGAAGGCGATCGCGCTCTCGAAGAGGCGCCGCAGCCGGCCCCAGTCCTCCCGGGTCGTGAACCGGAACCCGAATTTGACGAGCGCCTCCTCCACGGTGAGGTCGAGCAGGCTCTGCGCGAAAGCCGTGGCCGCCATCACCAGGGCGTAGCGCCCGAAGGTCTCTGTCGAGAAGACGTGAAGGGCGACGACCGTGCCGAGGAAGCCGAGGGCTGCTGAGGCGTAGGTCCCGGCAGCGGCGGCCGAGCGGCGCCAGAAGAGCCGAGAGCGCATCAGATCGACCATTCTAGGGAGGGCCTTACCTAGACTCGCCCCATGGCCGTGGCGGAGACCCTGGCGCTGAGGGCGCGCGCGGCGGCACCCTCGGGCGTCAGCGCGGGAGCGGTGGCGCTGGCCCTGGCCGTCCCCTTCCTCTTCCTGCACGTCAAGTACCAGCCCGGCGTGAGAGTGCCGCTCGGCTCGACCCACCTCGGGCTCGAGCTCTCCGACCTGGCCGTCGTCGTGGTTGCGCTCACCGCGCTCCGCGAGGGGCTGCGCTCCGGCTTCGCCCTGTTGCGTCCGGCCCTGCCGCTCTGGGTCGCCTCGGCGGCGCTCGTGCTCTGGATCCTCGTGCGCTCCGGGTCACTCGTGCATCTCGTCACGGCGGTGAAGTTCTCGGAGTACGCGCTCCTTGCTTTTTCGGCGCCGCTGATCCTGCGCCGCCGCGCCGACTGGGAGCTGGTCGCCGCCACCGTCGTCGCGTGGAGCGCAGTCGCGACGTGCTTTGCCCTCCTTCAGTTCTTCGGCGTCCACATGGCGGGAGCCTGGGCGGCAGGACGACGCCAGCCGTCGTTCCTCGGGCACTCCGACTTCGCGGCGCTCTCGGCGCTTGCGCTCGGCATCGGCTTCGCGGGCGTGCTGCTCGCGAACCGTAGAGTCGCCTGGTTCGGGATCGCCGCCGGCGCGCTCGGCGTGATCCTCTCGGGCGCGAGCGCGGGGCTGATCGGGATCGCGGCTGCCACGCTGGCACTGCTCTACGGGATCTCACGACGGCGACGGCTCGTCTTGCGCGACCTCGTCGTGAGCGGAACCGTGGTCGCCGTCGTCGCGGGAGGCGTGCTCGTCCTGCGTGCCGGCGACTTCGAGAACTTTCTGCGCTTCCTGCACCTCAAGGGGAAGGAGGCGCAAACGAGCAACATCGAGACGTACTCGCACCATGCGCTGCTCGCGTACATCGGCTACCGGATCTGGCACGACCATCCCGTCGCCGGCGCGGGCTGGCAGGCATCGACGGATCCCGCCGTCGTCGACCCGGAGCTTCCGGCCGCGCGGAAGAAGTTCCCGGACGTCGCACCGCTCGCCTTTCCCACCAAGGAGCACGAGTGGGGCGTCCAGAACGCCTATATCCAGGCTGCCGCCGACCTCGGGCTGATCGGGCTCGTGCTCTGGCTGGCGCCGTTCGCGATCGCGATCGTCCTCGCCTTCCGGGCGAATGCGCCGCCCGGGGTGGTCGCGGCGTTCGCCGTGCTCTCGGCGATGGGGATCTGGGGCGCCCAGGGCCTCGTGGCCGGAATCCCGCTCGATGCGGTGACCTGGCTCGGCTTCGGCCTGGCCGCCACGGCGGCCGCTCAGAGGAGTCGGGCGGCCGCTGGGGGAAAATGGGACGCATGAAGGCACTCGTGACCGGCGGAGCCGGCTTCATCGGCTCGAATCTCGTGACCGCGCTCGTCGAGCGGGGCGACGAGGTTCGGGTCCTCGACAACTTCTCGACCGGAAATCGCGCGAACCTCGAGGGCCTCGACGTCGAGGTGGTCGAGGGTGAGCTCCGCTCGTACGAGCGCGTACACGCTGCCGTGCGCGGCGCCGAGGTCGTCTACCACCTCGGCGCGCTCGGCTCGGTCCCGCGCTCCGTCCAGGATCCTTTGACCTCGAACGCCGTCAACGTGGATGGCACGCTCAACGTCCTCCTTGCCGCGCGCGACGAGGGCGTGCGCCGCGTGATCTTCTCCTCGTCGACATCGGTGTACGGCTCGAGCCGCGAGCTGCCGACGTCCGAGTCGACGCCGCCGGACCCGCTGTCTCCGTACGGCGTCGCCAAGCTTGCCGCGGAGCGTTACTGCATCAGCTTCAGCCGCGTGTACGAGTCGTTCGAGACCGTCGTGCTTCGGTACTTCAACGTCTTCGGTCCACGCCAGAGCCCGCACTCGCAGTACGCCGCGGTCGTTCCGCTCTTCATCGCTGCGATCGACCAGGGCGAGCCCGTCACGATCCACGGGGACGGCGAGCAGTCGCGCGACTTCACCTACGTCGCGAACGTCGTCGACGCGACGATGCGCGCGGCTGATGCAGCGGGAGCGAGCGGACGGGTCTTCAATGTCGCCGCCGGCTCGCCGGCCAGCGTGAACCACGTGGCCGAGACGATCGGCGTGTTGCTCGGCAAGCCCGTCGAGAAACGCCACGAGCCGCAGCGCCCCGGTGACATCCGTGATTCCTGGGCCGACATCTCCGCGGCGCGTGAGCTCCTCGGCTACGAGCCGCGCGTCGACCTCGCCGCCGGGCTCGAGCTCACGGCCGAGGCAATCGTTGCACGGGTCTGATCCAGTCAAAATCCTGCGCGTGATCGCCCGCCTGAACATGGGCGGGCCGGCGCTGCACGTTGCATACCTCACGGAGGGACTGCGGGAGCGGGGCTACGACACGGTGCTCGTCGCCGGCACGCTCGCGCGCGGCGAGGACTCGATGGCGTTCGTCGCCGACGCAAGGGATGTAGAGATCGTGCAGATCGACCAGCTCGGCCGCGAGATCTCGCCGCTGCGCGACCTCGTCGCCACGGTCCGGCTCGCACGGCTGATCAGGAAGGAGCGGCCGCAGATCCTGCACACGCACACCGCGAAGGCCGGAACTGTCGGCCGCGTCGCCGCGGTCCTCGCAGGCTCGCGCCGCCCGCCGATCATCGTGCACACGTTCCACGGGCACGTCCTGCGCGGCTACTTCGGGCCTCTACGCTCGCGTTTCTTCCGGCAGCTCGAGCGCTGGCTCGCGACGAAGACGACTGCGCTGATCGCCGTGAGCCCGCAGGTGCGGGACGACCTCGTCGCGCTCGGCGTCGCACCGAAGGAGCGGTTCGTCGTGATCCGGCTCGGCATCGAGCTCGACGAACGGGTCGCCGACACATCGGCGAACGGCCGCACCGACAACCGCCGCTACCTCGGCATTCCGGGAGACCGGTTCGCCGTCGGCTGGATCGGTCGCATGACGGCCGTGAAGCGAACGGACGACATCCTCGTCGCGTTCAAGCGCCTGCGCGACAGCGGCGTCGACGCGGTGCTCTGCCTCGTCGGCGACGGCCCCGACCGGCCAGAGCTCGAGCGTCGCGCGCACGAGCTCGGCGTGATACGCGACACCGTGTTCCTCGGCTACCAGGAAGACGTCGCGCCGTTCTACTCGGCATTCGACGCGCTGATCCTGCCTTCGAGCAACGAGGGAACGCCGGTCAGCGCGATCGAGGCGCTCGCGGCGGGACGTCCGGTGGTCGCGACGCGCGTCGGCGGCGTGCCGGACGTCGTGCGAGACGGGGAGGACGGCTTCCTCGTCGACGCGGGCGACACGGACGAGCTCGCGGACCGTCTCGAGCAGCTCGCCCGCGACCCGGCGCTGCGGGAGCGCATGGGCGAGCAGGGACGCGAGCGCGTCCTACCGCGCTATGCGGTCGCTCGCCTCGTCCAGGATGTCGACGAGCTCTATCGCTCGCTGCTCAGTGAGGCAGCCGTGCGAAGACGTTGAACGCCGGCTTCTTCTTGCCGGCAGCCGTCAGGAAGCCGGACTGCCAGCCGATCGTGATGTTCGTGTCGTCGCGGAGCATGAACCAGACCATCAGGTCGATCCGCGGGTTCGCGCGGGCGATGGCAAAAGACTGCTTGACGTAAGCGGCCTGCCGGGCGAAGGAGACGCCGAAGATCCGGTCCGGCGGCGTCTGCCATGCATACTCGGTGATCCAGATCCGCTTCTTGCCCCAGAGCTTGTTGACGAGCGCGATCAGCGTGTTCATGTTTCCGAGCGTCACGGCGCTTCCCGCCCGGCTTGCTCTTGGGTGTCTCGCTCGGCTTCCCGTAGTACGGGTTGTGCGCGTACGCGTCGAGATGCTTGAGGCCGGCAGCCTTGGTCAGGCGCATGAAGGCGAGCGGTGACATCGAGGGGCGGCTCGTGCGCGGCGCGTTGTTGCCGCGGGGCCCGGTCACGCCGCAGGCGACCTTCTCGCTCGGGAAGTTCGTGAAATGGACGCCCTGCCAGACGGCGGTGCAGATGCGCGCGTAGGAGCGCGGGCTCGTGAACCTGCCGCCCGACGTCTGCTGCAGCCAGATCGGGTTGCTCGGCTCGTTCCAGGCCGTCCAGTACTTCACCGCGGGCAGGTACGTCTCGTCGAAGTTGTCGGTGTTCGGGATGTAGTGGCCGCTGTAGCGCGTGGCAGCTGCGTACGCGAAGTTCTGCAGGTCGTTGTAGTTGTTCGGCGGCACGTTCCGCGGCTTCCCGCCGTTGGCCCACGACGGCGTGAACAGGATCGACAGCAGACCTTGCATCCCGAACTGCGCTGCGTACCGAATCGCGCGGTCGTAGACCGTCCAGTCGTACGCAGGGTCGGCCGGATCCTGCGGATGCGCCGGACGACGCTTGGCCACGTCGTTCCAGTTCAGGTTGATGCGCACGATCTGGGTGCGCAGCTGCTTCATCGTCGAGAACGTGAACTGCGGATTGCCGTGCAGCGTCATCGAATCGTCCTGGATGCCGATGAGCATGTGCGCCTTCGCCGAGGCGGCAGGCACGCACAGACCCGCAGCGGCGAGCAGAAGCGCCGCCAAGACCCCGATGCGGCTACGCAACGACCGGCTCCCGTCCAAAGCTGGGCAGCATGCGGCGGAGGCCTTCCTCGAGCTGAACCTCCGGCTCCCAGCTGAGCAGCTGGCGTGCGCGCGTGATGTCCGGCTGCCGAACCTGCGGGTCGTCGACGGGCAGGGCCTCGTAGACGATCTCGCTCTTGGAGCCCGTGATCCGGATCACCGCGTCGGCCAGCTCGTTGAGCGTGAACTCGGCGGGATTGCCGAGATTGACCGGGAGGTGCTCTCCGGATTCCGCCAGCGCGACGAGCCCTCGAATGAGGTCGTCCACGTAACAGAAGCTGCGCGTCTGGCTGCCGTCTCCGAACACAGTGAGGGGCTTGCCCTCAAGTGCCTGTCTCACAAACGTGGGCACTGCACGCCCGTCGCTCGGGCGCATTCGCGGCCCGTACGTGTTGAAGATCCTCGCGATCGACGTGTCGACGCCCTGCTGGCCGTGGTACGCCATCGCCATTGCCTCGGCGTAGCGCTTGGCCTCGTCGTAGACGCCGCGCGGCCCGATCGGGTTCACGTTGCCCCAGTAGGTCTCCGGCTGCGGGTGAACCTGCGGGTCGCCGTAGACCTCGCTGGTTGACGCCAGCAGGAACCGCGCACGCTTGAACTTCGCCAGCCCGAGCGCATTGTGCGTTCCGTACGAGCCGACCTTGAGCGAGTGCAGGGGCATCCGCAAGTAGTCGATGGGGCTCGCGAGCGCTGCGAGGTGATAGACGAAATCGACCGGCTCCTCGATCTCCAGGTGGTGCGTGACGTCCTGGTTGATGAAGAGAAAGTCGTCGCCCCGCAGGTGCTCGACGTTCTGGAGCGAGCCCGTATCCAGGTTGTCGATGCAGATCACCCGGTGCTTCTTCGAAACGAGGTGATCGCAGAGGTGGGAACCGAGGAAGCCGGCTCCGCCGGTCACGACAGCGGTGGGCATCGGCGGGATGCTACCGGCCCTCAGACGAGGAGGCGTCAGGCTTTACCGCGTTTTTACAGTCCCGAACTCAGCGCAAATCCTTGTTGGACTCCATGTCGAACCACATTGCAAAGAGCGTGAACTGCGACCCGAAGATCAGGAGCAGGGCGACCAGGACGACCGTGCCGACCGAGACGGCGTTGCCCATGAACCGCAGGACGACCTCGGCGATCCCCAGGCCGAGCCCGAGCAGCGTCATCAGGAGCCCGAAGGCGTAGAAGAAGACAAGCGGGTGAAAGTCGCGGATGACGTACTTCTCGCGCATCCGCCAGAAGAAGCCCTTCACGAGCAGCCACGAGATCCGCGGGATGACCTTGCGGATCTTGATGCCGGACTGCTCGCCGACGCCGTAGACCGGCCGCGACGGGATGTCACGCACGCGTGCGTTCCAGACGTTCAGGTGCACGAGCATGTCGTTCGGCATGCCGTAGCCGGGATAGATGCGATCGAGATCGAGTTGTTCGAGGATCTCGCGGCTCGCCGCGGTGTAGCCCGATTGCGAGTCCGCGACGTGCCAGTAGCCGGATGCGACCTTCGTCAGGAGCGAGAGCACGGCGTTACCGAGATAGCGCGAGCGGGGAATCACGCGCCACGCCTCGCCGGAGATCAACCGGTTTGCCTTCGCGTACTCGAGCTCGCCGCGCACGACCGGCAGCGCGATCTTCGCCAGGTCGCCCGGATCCATCTGGTTGTCCGCGGCCATCACGCACGCCACGTCGATGTTCTGCGCGAGCGCGTGCTGGTAGCCGGTGACGATCGCGGCGCCGACACCCGAGTTGCGCTCGTGCGTCACGACTTCGACGCGCGGATCGCCGGCGGCCTTCGCCGCCGCCGCGGTGCCGTCGCGCGACGCGTCGTCGATCACGAAGATCCGGTCGACGAAGTCGGGCACGCCCCGGATCGTCGTTGCGACGAGCGCCTCCTCGTCGTAGGCGGGGACGACGACCGCCACCGTCTTGCCCTCGAGCATCAGCGGGCGCGGGGCAGACGCCGCCCGAGGAGCGGCTCCCAGAGGAGCGCCGCGAGCAGTCCGACGAGCAGACCGAGGAAGGCCGCGACGACGACTGCATTCCGCCTGCTGCGCGCCGTCGTCTTCACCGCCGCCGCACGGGTGAGCACCTTGGGCCGCTCGACTTCCTGCGCCTGGATCAGGAGCTGCTTCGCCTGCAGCTGGTCGTCGAGCACGTCGCCGAGTCGAAGCGCGAACACGGCCTTCGCGGTCGCGTCCGACGAGCCTCGCTGCTGACGGTCGATCGCATCCACCTGTTGCTGGTCGGCGGAGATCCGCTCCTGCAGGCCCGCGATCTTCTCGTCGGCGAAGGGCGAGAGACGTTTGACGACGATTCGCGCAAGTGTGTTCGCCGCGACCTGCGCCTTCCGGCGCGTCGGCGCCTGCACGATGAGACGCACGAGCGGGTTGGCCGTCACCCTCAGCGTGCTCGCACCCGCACCGGTGGAGATGCTCTTCGTCGAGATGTTGCCGGCGAGGTCGGCAGCCCTCATCCCCGCCCGCGCCGCAGCTTCCGCGACCGAGTCCTGCGCGTGGGCGATCGTGCCGACGGTCGACGGGTTCGCCTGCGGGCCCTGCAATAGGTTGCCGCCGATGATGCTGTAGGACGCGCCGAGGTAGATCGTCGAGCTCGCGTTCCACACCTGCTTGCCGCCGAGCGAGATCAGATAGCCGATCACCGCACCGACGAGCAGACCGGCAAGCGGCAGCCACCAGCGCGCGACGATCGCGCTCCAGTAGCGGCCGAGATCGACTTCCTGCTCGGCGTCGAGGTCGACGTCCCGGGTGCTCAAGGCGCGGCGACTCTAGCGGAGGCCCATTCCCACTGGGCCTGCAAGCCGCTCTCCAGGGACGTGGTGGCGCGCCAGCCGAGGTCGCGCTCGATGCGGGTCGCGTCGGCCGAGGTGCGCCTGACGTCCCCCGCCGCGGCCGGTCGTTCGACGAGATCGAGCGTTCGGCCGGAGACCCGCTCGAGGGTCGCGATCGCGTCTCGCATCGTCGCCTCCTCGCCGCCGCCGACGTTGTAGACGGAGCCGGCAGTGGCGCCCGTCATCGCGGCGATCGTCGCGTCCACGCCGTCCGCCACGTAGGTGAAGGACCGGGACTGGAGGCCGTCGCCGTAGAGCTCGAACGACGCGCCTCGGGCAAGCGCATCCACGATGCGGGCGAGCGCCATGTCGGGCCGCTGCCTGGGTCCGTAAAAAGTGAAGTACCGCAGCACGACTGCGTCGAGGCCGAAGCCGCGGGCGTAGGCGTGGGCGAGCTGCTCGCAGCCGAGCTTCGTGATCCCGTACGGCGAGATCGGCCGCGGCTCGGCGTCCTCGCTCGTCGGATAACGCTCGGCTTCGCCGTAGATGGAAGAGGACGAAGCGAAAACGACGCGCACGCCTGCTGCGGCGGCAGCCTCGAAGACCCGGCGGCTCGCGAGGAGGTTGCGCCGCGCGTACTCCTCGAACACGTCGCCGAAGCTGCGCACGCCCGGTTGTCCGGCCAGGTGGAAGACGCCGTCGGTGCCGGTCGAGATCGAGGTCCTCCTCGGCGAGGTCGAGGCGCGTGACGTCGAACCCGGCCGTGTTCTCCTCCTTCAGTGAAACGTCGTAGTAGTCGGTGAAGCAATCGACCGCGAGCACCTCGTGGCCCGATGCGAGCAGCTGCTCGGTCAGCTGCGAGCCGATGAAGCCGGCTGCCCCGGTGACGACGTACTTCATTCCGCGGGTGCGAGCGGCTTGAGCGTCCCGTCGCCGTTCGGAGTGAGGCTGAGGTCGGAGAAGAAGCGCGTCATGACGATGCCTTCGCGAAAGTCGCCGAGCCTGGGCTCGAGCTGCTCGCCCTGTGCGAGTGCGAGCGCGAGCTCCGGATAACGGCCGCCGGCCGCGAGTGGCAGTGGAAAGCCGCCGCCGAAGCGCGTGTTGATGTCGGTGATGTAGTGCGTTCCGTCCTGCTCGCGGAAGCACTGGATGTTCGCAGGTCCGACGAGCCCGAGCTTCTCTGCAACATCGCGCGCAAGCTCGATCAACGTCTCGTCCCTGATCGTCATCCCCTTGATCGACTCGCCGCCCTTGGACTCGATCATCGTCCTCGGGATTGCATTCAGGCAGCGGCCGTCGAGGTCGCAGAACACGTCGATCGAGAACTCCTCGCCGGCGAGGCACGCCTGCACGATCGAGTCGACGGGCGTGTAGCCGAGGAAGAACCCGAGCTGCGCACGGTCGGTGGCCCGGTAGATGTGCCTCGAGCCGAAGCCGTGGCGCGCCTTCACGAGCAACGGGAGCTCGGCCTCGTCGGGGACGTTGTTCGGCAGCCAGGTCGGCGGCGAGGCGATGCCGCGCTCCTCGAAGAGAACGTGCGCGAGGTACTTGTCCTCGAGCCGCTCGACGATCTCGGCAGAGGGCAGGAGCACGAGCGCGCCGAGCTCGTCGCGCGCCCGTGCGAGCGCGAGCTGGTCGAGGTCGGTGAGCGGCACGATCAGCCGCACCTCATGTTGGTCGACGAGCGCGCGCAGGGCCGGGATGTAGCCGGAATCGTCGACTCTCGGCACGAGCGCGAACGCGTCAGCGTGGTAGAGGGCCGGGGCGAGCGAGTTCACGTCGGCCGCGATCGTGGTCGCACCGGCGTCGCGGAATGCCTTGACGATGTCGACGCGCTGCCCGGCGCAGGTGAACAGAACGGCCGTCACGGCGGTCAGTACAGCAGGAACGGGAGGCTTGCGAGCGCCGAGGCGGCCAGAATCAGAGCGGCCCCGAGGCGGACCCGGCCGGGCAGACGGTCGACGGCATAGCCGAACGCAAGCGCCCAGGCCGGCGCGGTCGTGAGCATGTAGCTCGCCTTGAGCACGTCGCCGTCCGAGGTGGGGTAGCTGACGGTGAAGTAGAGGTAGCCGAGCAGACCGAGCCCCGGGAGGAGCGCGACCGCCAGTCGCGCCGGGCTGCCCCGCGAGCGGACGAGCAGGACGACCCAGCCGGCGAGCGCGAGCAGCGTCGGCAGGAAGCCGATGATGCTCTGCGGCTCACGATTGCCACGCCAGACCCCGAAGTAGTCGCCCCAGATCTCGCTGTAGGTCGTCGGGATCGCCTCGTTGCGGAAGTGCGGTCTGATGGGCGCGGTGACGACCTCCGGAAGGCCGAGACAGACGTAGAAGCAGGCCGGCCGGCGCTTCCAGATCGTCTCCTGCTTCGTCGGCCGGTCGAACACCGGGTTGCCGTACTTCACGGCCTGCCGGACGTACCACGGCGCCGTCACGATCGCCGTCGCGACGACGATCACGAGCAGCGGGCGCCACGCACGCGCGACGAGGAACGCGAGCACGACCGCGGCGAACGTCCACAGCGAGAACGCGCGGACGAGCTGGCCGAGACCGAGCGCGACACCCGTCGCGACCGCGAGCTGCCAGCGATAATCGCGCCGGCCGAGCATGCGCACCGCAAGGAGCAGCGCGACCGCGGTCAGCAGCATCGACAACGGCTCGGGGTGGAACATCGCGCCGACGCGCAGCACGACGGGTAAGAAGCAGAAGAACGCGAGTGCGGAGAGCTGGAGCCACGGACGCCGCGGGAACAGCTCGCGCAGCAGCAGCCAGAGCACGAAGGCGGTGAGCACGAGCACGAACCAGTTCAGCACCTGCCCGAGCTTGTGCGGGTCGCCGGGATGGACATGCTCGCCCACGAGCGTCGCCGCACCCGCAAGAGCGTAGAACACGGGCGGCGTGTAGTACTCGCTGCGCGACTCCGGCCCGGGAATGTGGCCGTGATGGATCAGCAGGTCGGCGTACGCGCGGTGCTGCCGAACGTCGTAGCCGCCGCCGCTGGGGTACCTATAAGCGTTCCACCCTGCGACCACCGCGAACACGGCGATCAGGCTCGCGGCGGCGAGCGCGCTACGAGGCAAGCTCGAAGAGCAGGTCGCGGTAGCGGCGCACGGCGACGGAACGGTCGGCTTCGCGTTCGACCCACGCGCGGCCGCGCGCGCCCATCGCGTCGAGGTCGTACTTGCCGTCGTGCGCATCGCGGATCGCGCGCGCGAGCAACTCGGGACGGCCCGGCGGCACGACGATGCCGCACTCGACCTTCTGGACGATCTGCGCGGTCTCGCTCTCCTCATCCGCGGCGACGATCACCGGCCGCGCAACGGCCAGCACGCCGTAGAGCCGGCTCGGGACGACGTAGCCCGCCAGCCCCGGCGCCAGTCCGACGACGTGCACGTCGGCCGCGGACAACGACTGCGGCAGCACGGCGCGCGACTGGTAGTAGAGGAACTTGACCTGGTCGACTTCGAGGAGCTCCGCGAGCGCGACGAGCTCGGCGTGCCGCGCCCCCATCCCGATCACCATGATGCGAATGTCGTCGAGGTCACGCAGGAAGCTCGCGGCCCGCACGAGCGAATCGAGATCCTGCGCATGACCGACGTTGCCGGAGTGCATGACCACGAACTTCCCGGTGAGCTCGCCGCCGTGAGCCCAGGCGTTGTCCCTTCCCTGCGGCGCCAGCCGCTTCGTGTCCACCCAGTTCGGAATCACGCGCAGGCGACCGGCAGGCGCGCCTTTCTCCTCCAAGCGGCGGCGCATCGTGTCGCCGATCGCGACGATCCGGTCCGCACGGCGCAGATAGAGGCGGACGAGCCCGCGCAGCAGGCCCATCACCGCCCGGTTCTCGAGCCGCTTGAGCTCGACTGCGATCTCGGGGAAGACGTCCTGGCTGATTACTACGAGCGGCGCCCTGAAGCGACGGGCGACCAGCAGCGCGATGTCGGCGATGACCGGCGGGTCGGTCATGCAGAGCACGATGTCCGGACGTGGCCCGCGCACTCCGCGTAGCAGCGCGTTCGTCAGGTAGCTCGCATAGTTGGCGGCGCGCGCAAAGATCTTCGAGCGTTCGAAGGAGGTCGACGGGACGCGGACGACCTCGACGCCGTTCTGCACCTCCCGTCGTGGCAGCTCCTCGTGCCCGTGGAGAACGCCTGTGACGACCGTGATCTCCATTTCCTCCGCCAGTGCCTCGCACAGCTCGGTGAGCAGCTGCGCCGTCGCCTCGACCCCGGGCCAGTAGTACTGGTTGAGAACGAGGAGACGCGGCTTGCGGCGGCCGGACATTCAGGCAAGGCTAGTACCGGTGGACGAACCCCGTCTTCGCATCCTCTTCGCCTCGCCCGTCTGGGCGCCTTCGCGTGCGTTCGGCGGCCCGGTCGTGGCCGCCGGTGAGCTCGTCCGTCGCCTGGTCGCACGAGGCAACGAGGTCGACGTCGTCACCACCACGATCGTCGAGCTCGATTCGCGTCCCGCGCTTCGCTCCTCGACCGGGATCGTGGACGGCGCCACCGTGCGCTATCTCTCGACGCCGCTTCGCTATCGGTGGATGGGCATCACACCGACGCTGCCGGTCGCGCTCGCGCGTCTGAAGCGGCCCGACGTCGTGCATGTGTTCGGCTTTCGGGATCCGGTCACGACGGGGACGGCAGCGTGGTGCCGCGTCGCCCGCGTCCCGTACGTCTTCGAGCCGCTGGGCATGTTCGAGCCGAGGTTGCGCAAGGTGGCACTCAAGCGAGCGCTCGACGCGACGCTCTACCGAGGGGTGGCGCGCGGTGCTGCTGCCGTGGTGGTCGCCTCCGAGCGAGAAGCCGCCGCGGTCGTCGAAGCGGGCGTCCCGGCCGAGAAGGTGCGCGTGCGTGGCAACGGCTTTCCCGACCCCGCCACCTCCACTGCGAACAACGACTTGCGCTCAGGCCTCGGCATTCCACCGACGGCGAAGGTGATCCTCTACGTCGGGCGAATCGCGGCGGGAAAAGGAATCGAGCACCTGCTCGACGCGACGCGTGAGCTTCGGGACGCGCAGCTCGTGATCGCCGGGCCGGACGACCGTCACGGCACGTCGGCGCTCATCCGCCAAGCCCAACAGGACGCGTCGACCAAGGACCGCGTCCACGTGCTGCCGGTCACGGAGGAGCCGCCGCACGACCTGTACCCGCAGGCCGACGTCTTCGTCCTCGCCTCTGCGGGCGAGAGCTTCGGGATCGTCGCGGCCGAGGCGGCCGCGGCCGGGACTCCGGTGATCGTCTCCGATCGCTCCGGCATCGCCGGCTTCTTCCGGGACGGCGAAGCGCTCGTCGTTCCCTACGAGCGGGACGCCGTCGTCGAAGCCGTTCGCAAGGTTCTTTCGGACGAGCAGCTCCGTGAGCGCCTCGGTCGCGGCGGAGTCGAGGCCGCGCGACGAACGTCGTGGGACCACGTCACGGACGTGCAAGAGGAGATCTATCGCGACGTCGCTGCGCGCACGGCCGTGACGAAGCTCTCGACCGACGGCTCGTAACCCCATTCGCCTGCGACCTCGCGCGACTGCTCACCGGCCGAATGGCGCAGCTCCGCATCTGAGGCGAGGCGCTCCAGTGCCGTCGCTGCAGCAGCGGCATCCTCCGCAGGAATGACGAAACCGTTTGTCCCGCCGCGGACGAAATCTCGCGCAGCGCCAACTCGGTCCGAGAGCAGCAGCGGCAACCCCGAAGCAGCCGCCTCGTTGACGACGACCCCCCACGTCTCGTGCATCGAGAGCAGCGCGAAGATGTCGGCGCAGACGTACGCCTCGGCAAGCGCATCCTCGTGCAGGTCACCGAGCAATGTGAGCGTGACGCCCAGGCTCTCCGCGAGCTCCGTCAGTTGCTCCGAGCCGGGGCCGCTGCCGGCGACGACGACGCGAAGCCGCGGGTCGCCGGTCGCCGCCGCTGCGCGGACCAGCGTGCCGAGCCCTTTCTCCGGAACGAGTCTCGCCACGCTGAGAACGACGATGTCTTCGGGGCCGAAGCCGGCAGCCGCCCTCAGCTTGTCGCGTTTCTGCTGCAGCCGCAGCGCGCGCTCACCCCACGCGTCCACGTCGACGGTGTTCGCGAAGATCCGCACGGCCCCCGGCTGAGCGCCGCGTGCGACGACCGACTCGCGTGCGGCCGTTCCAACAACGAGCACGTTGGCAGCCTTGCGCACGATCCTCGGCACGACGGAGCCCTTCACTGCGCGACGCCACCACGCGCGCGGGCCGAGGTCGTGGCTCTCGACGAGCAGGACGTACGGCACCCCGTGGGCGCGCGACCACGCGATCGCCGCCTGCGACGGGAACGTGCTCCAGCCGGAGACCACGACGACGTCGGGATTGCTGCGCGCCAGCGCTCGTCCGATTCCCGGCGTCACCGGGTAGTCGTGGCGAAGCAGGCCGTGGACGCCCGGGAGGCTCCGTCCCCGCAGGAACTCCGCCCGATGCTCGGGCTCCACCGTCCACGTTCGGTTCGCGACGGTCTCGGCCGCATAGATCACGGTGAGATCGACCTCGGGCCGAGCTGCGACGCGATCGAAGAGCGGAGAGCGATACGGCGTCGGCTCCGGAGAGACCACCGCAACGCGCACGGCAGCAGGGGGCCCGTCGAGCGCCGTCAACCAGGAAGACGCCCGATTGTGCGCGCGGCGTGTCTGCAGGCGCCGGGTCGCGCGACGCACGGCGAGCCGCGCGGTTTGAGACGCTCCGAGCTCGAGCGCCTTCCGTGTCGCGCCTGCCGCGACGAGCATTCGCGTGGCGGAGGCACGCACCTCCGCGTCGACGCCGTAGTGATCCTCGAACGCCCTCAGCACTGCGAGATAATGATCGGCAGCGTCGCGTGTGATCTTCCGGCCGCTGCCGAGGCCCCACGCGAGCTCTGCCTGCTCGCTGCTCAGGTTCGGGGCGATGCGTCCGATCTCGCGCAACGCGATCTCGCGCTGAAACGACTCCTGCAGCCCGGCGCGGCGCAGTGAGGCCTGCCCCGGATGCACCCGCTTGAGCACGAGCGGCTGGGTGAGGTTCGCACCCTGGCGGCCCGACAGCAGCCGGGACCACAGCTCGTAGTCCTCGCTCTCGGCGTACGACGTGTCGTACCGCAGCTGAGCGCGATCGACGCGATCGCGATCCACCAGCACCGTCGGGTGGAAGAACGGCGAGCCGAACAGCGTCAACCAGCGGATGCCCGTCGCACCTGCGGGGTTGCGGTGCAGCGTGCCCGGCCGGCCGGCCTCATCGAGATCGAGCACGGCGGAACCGACAACTGCGACATCTTCTTGATCGTCGCGCTGCATCCGCTCGAGCTGGCGCGCAAGTCGTTCGGGCAGCGCAACGTCGTCGGCGTCGAGACGGGCGACGTAGCGTCCGCTTGCCTCGATGAGCCCGCGATTGAGCGAGGAGGCCAGCCCCGCCTGCTCGTCGTTCGTGATCACGCGCAGGCGCGCGTCGCCGACGCCCGAGAGCAGCGCCGGCGTCTCGTCCGTGGAAGCGTCGTCGACGACGATCAGCTCCAGGTCGTCGACGGTCTGGCGCAGGACGCTCCCCAGGGCCTGGCCGAGGAAGCGCGAGTCGTTGTGAACGGCCAGCAGGACGGAGACGAGTGGCATGGGCGTTAGCGTACGACCATGGCGCCCGACGAGCTTCCATCGTTCGACCTCATCGTCGCCACAGTGGACCGCGCCGACGAGCTGGGCCGGCTGCTGGACTCCCTCGACGCCCAGACCCACGGTGCCTTCCGGGTCCTGCTGGTCGACCAGAACGACGACGACCGCCTGGACGAGGTGCTCGCCGGCCACCCCGCCCTCGAGCTCGTCCGCTTACGTTCGCCGCGTGGTCTCTCCCGGGCTCGCAATGTCGCGCTCGGCCACGTGCGCGCCGACGTCGTCGCGTTTCCCGACGACGACTGCGTCTTTGCACCCGACGCTCCTCGAGCGGGTGGCACTTCGATTCGTGACGGCGCCGGAGCTCGACGGGATCACCGGTCGCGCCGTCGGGCAGACGGGCAGTCGAGCCGATCGTGGGCAACCGACGGCGCGCTGCTGACGCGGGACGAACCTCTGGAACCGCGCGATCTCGTTCACGATCTTCCTGCGGCGGGCGGTCGTGGAGCGCGCGGGACGTTTCGACGAACGGCTCGGACTCGGCTCGGACAGCCCATCGTCTTCAGGAGAAGAGACCGAATACCTCGTGCGCGCGCTCGACGCGGGCGCCCGCATCGAGTACGACCCGTCGCTCGTCGTCATGCACGAGGAGAAAGTGCTGTCGCCTGCCGCGCTGCGCTCGGTCGGCGCACGTGAAGGTGCGAGCATCGGTTACATCCTGCGCAAGCACCACTATCCCCTCGGCACGCGTGACGCGCATGTTCTTACGCCCGCTGGGCGGCGCAGTCGTTGGCGATGGCGGGCCGCGATTCTGCACGCGCGCGCTTCCATCTGGCGACCTTTCGCGGCCGCGTGCTCGGCTACCGGTCGTGACGGAACAGCGCTGGACGGTGCGTCGGGTCGCAGGTGGCATCGGCCGGCGCGTGCCGTTGCGTCCCGTTCGCGTGCTCTTCCCCTACGCCGTCTGGCGGCCGCTCTTCAAGCTCTGGCTCGGAACGGTGAGGGCGCAGGGCAACCACGAGAAGGCGATGCGCGAGCTGCTCGAGATCTACCAGGACGCGTACGTCGGAGTCGACCTCGGCGCGATCGACTACGACGGAGGAGTGCACGCGAAGCATCGGCTCACGCGGTACCACGACTTCTTCGTCGAGCGCATCGACGGAGGCGAGCGCGTGCTGGACGTGGGTTGCGGCAAGGGCGAGCTGGCCTACGACATCGCCGAACGCACGGGCGCGAGCGTCATCGCCATCGATGCAAGTCCGTGGATGCTCGAGTTCGCGCGCGAGCGCTTTGCGCATCCTCGCGTCACGTACGTGCAGGCAGACGCTGTCGGCTACGAGCCCCCCGAGCCAATCGACGTCGCCGTTCTCTCGAACGTCCTCGAGCACATCGGCCCGCGGGTGGAGCTCTTGCGCGCACTCCGCGAGCGCACCGGCGCGAAGCGGCTGCTCATCCGCGTGCCGACGATCGATCGCGACTGGACGGTGCCCCTTCGCCGAGAAGTCGGACTGGCGCACTTCTCCGATCCCGAGCACCAGGTGGAGTACACGCCCGAGCTCCTGCGGGCAGAGCTCGCCGAAGGCGGCTGGAGCATGGGCGAGCCGAAGCTCGGCTGGGGCGAGATCTGGGTCGAAGCGTCAGTCGAGCAGCCGGGCGAATAGCTCGGCGTGGCGATCGAGCCACGGCTCGAGCGCAAACCGCTCGACGGCGCGGGTGCGCGCCGCCGCGGCATAGGCGGCGCGTTCGAGAAGCACACGCAGAACTGCAGCCGCGAGGGCTTCCGGCGACGGAGGCTCGTCCCGCTCCCAGCTTTCGGGATGCGGCACGCCGATTCCCGCGTCGTCGCCGACGAGCTCGACCGTTCCCCCGCTCGCCGGGTACACGACGGGGAGCCCGCACGCCATCGCCTCGATCACGGCGCTCGGGCACGGGTCCTTCACCTTGGTGTGCAGCAACAGGTGAGCGCGCCGCATCAGGTCGGGCGCGTCACGTTGCGCATATTCGCCGACGAGCTCGACCCGGTCTTGCACGCCGAGCTCGTCGAGCAGCGGCTCAACCGGTGAGACGAGCCGGCCGGTGACGAGCAGGCGGGCCTCGGGCTCCCCTTCGAGCACACGCGCGAACGTCCGCATAGCGAGCTCGAGGCGGTACGCCTGCGTCTGGTCGCCGGCGAGCAACAACACGGGACCGCCGAGCGGCACGTTCGCAGCGGGCGTGAAGCGATCGACGTCGACGGCGTTGTAGAGGATCTCCCAGTCCGCCTTTGGCTCCCCGAGAAAGAGATCGGACGACTCCTTGCTGAACCGGCTCTGGAAGAGCACGTGGTCGGCGGCGTGCAGCGCGCGGCGGTAACGGTCGTTCAGTCGATCGGTCTCCTCGCCCGCCCAGCCGGGATACGCAACGCCGTCCTGGTTCACAACGACCTTGAGGCCACGCCGCCGGGCGAGCAGCAGCAGTGCTTCGAGATCGCGGGGCAGCGACGTCGAGCCGAGATAGAGCAGGTTGAAGTCGCCGGGGTGGTTGGGGAAGCGGCGTGCGAGCCGCTGAAACTTGGCCGTCCCGCCGGCGACGCGTTCCCCTTCCGCCGGCACGACGTCGTGCCCGTAGAAGACCCGGATGCCGCCCTGCGCTCGCCTCGGCGCGAGCAGCCGTGCCCAGCGCTGCGCCGCACGCGCATAACGGCCCGCTCGCGCACGATCAAGTCGCACGAGCCGCGCCTTTCCGGACGAACCCGTCGAGCAGAGCGGCCCAGCGGCCGTCCAGCCGCTCTTCGGCGTTCGCCTCCGCCGTCAGCCTTCCCGCAGGTCGCAGGCGCTCGCCCAGGGCGGGGTCGTCATGGATCCGCGAGGCCGCGGCAACCAGTCCCTCGATGTCGTCGACATCGGCGAGTAGGCCGTTCTCTCCGTCGCTCACGAGCTCCTGCGCCTGGCCGACCCTGGTCGTGACGAGCGGGACTCCGGCTGCCAGCGACTCGAGCGCCGCCTTGGGCCCCCCCTCCTGCCGCGAGGTCAGGAGCGTCATGTCGAGCGCGTGATAGCCACGGCCGAGCTCAGAGCGCGAGCCGAACAACACGTGACGGTGCGCAATGCCGCGGCTCTCGAGCTCGCGGCGCACATAGCCGCGGGCCGGACCGCTGACGACGACGAAGAGCTCGGGGATCTCCTCCCGCAACCGAGCAAGCACGGCAACGAGCGTGTCCGGCCCTTTGATCCGTTTTGGTTCGTCGCCGTCGCCCAGGCCGACGCCGTCTTTCACGAACGAGCCGACGACGAAGGCCGACTGTGGGATCGCCAGCTCCTCCCGCGCCCGCTGCCGCCGAGCCTCGCCGACGAGTGGGAAGTTCTGCAGGTCGATGCCGATCGGAATTCGATGGACGCGATCCGAAGCAACTCCCGCTTCGAGCACGAGCTCGTGCATCTCCGTGTGCGTGACCTGCACTCGCTCGATGCGGCTCGCGTGGCGCTTCAGCGTCTCGTACGCACTGTCGAACTCCGGATAACCGGGCGTTCCGGGCCGCCCGTGGAAGTAGCTCAGCCCGAGTGCATGGGACGAGCCGAGCCAGCGCGGCTGCAATGCGCTGAAGTGGTCGTGGTGGAACACCGCCTGGCGTTCGGAGAATCGAGCCCAGGCGGACGGTCCGACTTCGTAGCCGAGCCGCTGTGCGGTCGCAGTCAGGCGGTCTCGGTCGTCGTCGATCGACCACCCGAAGTCGTCACCGACGACGAACAGGCGCGAAACGTCAGGCCAGCGCGCGGTGCGCGCAGGCACGTACCCACGCAGCCCCAGCCGGCGCAGCGCTCCCTTCATCCGCGCAGCACTGCGAGGTAGCGGTCGGCAACATCCGCAAGCTCGGGGACGCGAATCGCCTTGCGCCGCGTTTCGAGCTCGCGCGCCAGTTGCCCAAGCACTGCAGGAAGCTCTTCTGCCTCCTCGAAGCCGATCCCCGCTTCGCCGACGAGCTCGGGATGTCCGCCACTTCGGCGGAAAGCCGCGGGCAGGCCACAGGCGAGACCTTCGAGCAACGCGTTCGAGCACGGATCGTCGCGGCTGGAGGCGAGATACACGTCCTGCTCGCGCATCAGGCCCGCGAGCTGCGCAGAAGTCAGCGGCGGGAGCACTCGTATGCGTTCGAGCTTCGCCTGAGTGCGGCCGGCGAACGTGAGCTCGTAGGAATCGGTATCGAGGTTGCGGTCGAGCCACTCGAGCACATCGGCTCCCTTGCGCGGATTGTCGGACCAGCTCGTCGCGATCACACGCAAGCGGCGGCCCGGCGAAGGCTCGCGCTCCGCGGGCGGATGAAAGATCTCCGGGTCGACAGAGTTGTGGATCACGACGGGATCCCGCAACTCGAGCCCGAGCTCGCGGTGCTTGTCGAGGCTGTACTCGGACTGCACGATGGTCGCGTCGGCAAGCTTCTGATTGATCTCGACGATTCGCCTGTCGGTCCCGTCGTCGAAGCCCCGATACACCCCAATCGGTCCATCGACGCGATGGACCATGCGCACTCCTTCCCGGGCGAACCGCTGTAGCCGGCGGAAGTCGAAGTTGAAGGAGTTGTAGAGAGCTGCGGGCGTCCCACCCGAAAGCCGGTTCACCTCGACCGAGAGGCCGCGACGCCGGAGCTCTCGTACGAGAGCGAGGAGAAACTGATTGCCCCCGCCGTACGGCGGTGCATGGAACTCGTGGAAGACGGCCAGGTCTGCTCGAGCACGGCGCGAGCCCAGCCAGTCCAACTCGGTGCCGGCACGTCGCGTCGCTCGGGACAACGAGCGCTGGAGAAACGTACGAGCAGTCATCGCAGCGGATTGTCGCGGACTGGGCAGCTCACTCTCGTCGCGCTCCTCGCTGAGCGGCCGCGGAGACGAGCTCCCAGACTGCTTGCGTGTAGCGCTCCCACGAGAACGCGCTCGCCACCGTTTGGCGGGCGTGGGCTCCCAGGGAAGCGGCGGCCGCAGCGTCATCGAGCGTCGCTACGAGAGCATGCTCGAGGGCAGCCGCATCGCCGGGCGCTACGAAGCGGCAGTTCACGCCGTCTTCCAGCCCGTACCCCTCGGCAATCGCGTCCGTTCGCGAGACGACGACCGGTTTGGCCATCGCCATCGCCTGCAAGAGCACCGTCGTCGCGCCGGTGTAGGTGTTGCCAACGACAGGGAGCGCGACGACGCGAGCGCCCGCGAGGTTGTCCCTGACCTGCTCGAGCGAGAGATCGGTCTGGACGGCGACGTTCGGCGGCAAGGCCCCCAACGACCGCGCACGATCTCTGGTGGCAACGATCTGGAAGCTCAGGTTCGGACGGCGTGCAGCGACGGCGGCCAACAGGTCGAAGTCGCGCCGGGGATCGGCGCCGACCGAGATGACGTCCACCTTCGGGCTGCGGTTCGCGTCGGGCGAGAAGGCCTGCACATCGACGCCGAAGGGAAGGAACAAGACAGGCGGCGAACCCGGGCCGAGCCAGGCCCGAAGCCAGGCCGCCTCGCTCGCGGCGTAGGCGAAGATCGTGTCGGCGCGGCGAAACGCGCCGGCATAGAGCCGCTTCACCCACCGGTTGCGCAGGCTCTGAAGGCGCTCGGGCAGTCCGATCGCCGCATACACCACGGGTGCCCGTAAAAGCCCGGCTCGCTTGAGGAGGATCAGAGGTATGCCGACCGTGTCCGTCGTCGCGAACACGACGTCCGCGCGGTTCGCGACGCGGAGTGTCGCAAGCACGGAGGCGAAGTCCCCTCCGTAGCCGCCGGCGAGCTGCAGCAGCCGGTTGACGATCCGCGCGCCGATCCGCGCCCAGGCAGCGGGTCGGCCCGGCCGCTCGAGGTTGTGACGGACGTCGGCACCGCGTGCGCGAATGTCGTCGAGACCGAAGAGGCGGTAGCGGTCGAGCGCCTCCGGCGTCTCGAGCGCAGCCCGCCGGTCCGGCGCGTCCCGGAAGGCGAAGAACACCAACGGCATCTAGCGTTCCTTTTTCAACCGAAAGACGAGCCTTGCGATCTCCGTCCCCTGCTCGTTTGTCGGAGTGTGAGGCGACTGCTCTTCCGCGAGCAGTTCCTCCCCCATGTTGAGCCGAAAGACGCCACGGAGCTCGTCGAGACCCGAGAAGACGATCCGGTCGGCGTCGCTGGCCTGCGCGCGAACCGGCACCTCGACACCGACCACGGCCCCGTCACGGGCCACGCGTCCGATCTCCCCCGCGACACGGTCGACGTCGTAGGAGTGTTCGAGCGAGTGCGAGGCGTAGACGACGTCGAACGAATCGTCTGCGAACGAGAGCTCGTGCATGTCCATCGTGAGGATGTCGGGCCTCTGCGAGAAGATGTCGATGCCGACCACTTCGCCGAAACCCCGGGCGCGAAAGCGATCGAGCTCGAGCCCGTTCCGACAGCCGATGCACAGAACTGCTCCGCGAGACGGCTGCTCCTCGGCGACTCTGTTGATCAGGGTCTCCGCACCGCTACCGGGGTCTGTCTCTCGCTTCGAGAGGGTTCGGCGCAACTGAGTCGCAAGGTAGTCGCGGTACTCCGGCGGCCGGCGTTTGCCGAGGCGTCGGAGAACGAGCCAGTGCGGCGTCTCCTTCAGCCGGCGCGCCGCGACTCGCAGGCGTGTTCGGACGCCGGGGCGACGGAGGCGCATTTGGTCGATCGTACGCGGCCGGGCGGACCGCTCATCTACCATCGCCACGGTGACCGAGACCAGGCTCGAGCTGCCGAGCGGGCGAATCGCGACGATCTCCCGACGACGAGGAGTATTCCCTGCAGCCCGATCGCCGCACGGTCGTCATCCGGCCTGCGAGCGTTGGCCGCATCTCGACCTCCGCGAGCTGTGGCATTACCGCGAGCTGCCTGTTCAGGCTCGATCTGGCGCGACATCGTCGTCCGGTACAAGCAAACCTTCCTCGGCGTCACCTGGGCACTGGTCGTTCCGGCGCTGACGACCACCGTTTACGTCGTTGTGTTCGGCAAGTTCGCGAACTTCCCGCACGGCAACACTCCCTATCCGAGCTCTCACCGCCGCCGGCGTGATCCCCATGCAGTACTTCGCGTCGGCGATGACCTCGTCGAGCATAGCCTGGTGACGAACCTTCCGCTGTGACGAAGGTGTACTTTCCGCGAATCCTGCTGCCGATAGCGGCAGTGCTGGTGCCGTTGGTTCGACCTGCTCATCGCCCTGCCGGTGCTGCTGGTGCTGATGGGCATCTACGGCACGTGGCCGAGCAGCGCGGCGGTCGCGCTCGCACCGGCTTCCTCGGCCTCGCTTTCGTCACTGCACTGGGATCGGCTTTCTGCTCTCGACCTTCACGGCCCGCTGGCGCGACGTCCCGTACATCATCCCGGTGTTCCTGCAGATCCTGCCGCTCGTCTCCGGCGTGATGTACGCCCTCGACCAGATTCCTACCAAGTGGCAGTGGCTCTTCTCCGTCAATCCGATGTCCAGCGTGATCGCGGGTTGGCGGTGGGCCATCCTCGGCGAGACACAACCTCAATGGGGCCATTTGGCAGTGAGTGTCTCGGTCGGCCATCCTCATCTTCTCGCTGGGCCTTGCCGTCTTCCGCATCTACGAACCACGGTTTGCGGACACGATCTGATGCCGCTCGCCATCGAGGTCCAGGAGCTCTCAAAGCGTTATCGGATCGGACAGATGCAGGCCGCGTACGGGACGCTGCGCGACTCCATGTCCCGCGTCAGCGCGCGTCGGCTATCGCGGGACTGCAGCAGGCCACATGCGCGGCAGAGATCTGGGCGCTGCGACGACGTTCAACTTCAACGTTCGTGAAGGTGAAGTCCTCGGCGTCATCGGGCGCAACGGCGCCGGCAAGTCGACCCTGCTAAAAGTTCTGACGCGGATCACGGCGCCGACGTCCGGCCGCGCGATCATCAGCGGTCGCGTCGGGAGCCTGCTCGAAGTCGGCACGGGCTTCAATCCCGAGCTGACCGGCCGCGAGAACGTCTTCCTGAACGGCTCGATCCTCGGCATGAAGCGGCGCGAGATCCAGCGCAAGCTCCGACGACATCGTGGAGTTCTCGGGGATCGAGACAGTTCATAGACACGCCGGTGAAGCGCTACTCGAGCGGCATGTACGTGCGCCTCGCGTTCTCCGTCGCCGCGCACCTCGAGCCGGAGATCCTGCTGGTCGACGAGGTGCTCGCCGTCGGAGACGCGGAGTTCCAGCAGCGCTGCCTCGGGCGCATGGAAGATTTCAGCGGGACGGGCCGCACCGTGTTGTTCGTCTCGCACAACATGCAGACGATCAACCAGCTCTGCGATCGAGCATCTGGTTCGATGGGGGCACGATCGTCGAGGACGGCGAGCCGTCAGAGGTCGTCGCGCACTATCTCCACACGGCGCACAGCAGCGATTCGAGGATCTAGTGGCCCGATGACGAGTCTGCGCCCGGCGACGATCTTGCCCGGCTCCTGCTCCGTCCGGCGATGACGAGGATGGCGGACGATCGAGACGACCGATGCCCGGACAACCGTCGGGATCGAGATCGGCTTTCGCGTCCTGCGCCGGGCCCTCCCGTCTTCGCAAAGATCAGGGTCCATGACCGGCGGGGGACATTGCGTTCAACGCGATGGACACAGCTCCACGACGCTGAGCAATCCTCGACGCCGGGCGTCTAATCGCTCGACCGCCTGGATCCCACCCAACCTCCTGCCGAGGGAACGACGACGGTCGATGTCGCCGTCTGCACGTTGCACGCGCCGAAGCTCCATCAGCGTGCCCAGCGCTATGAAGCCGTGGCATTCACGGTTTTCGATCCAGGCGACGGAGACAGCGCACGAGGACGTTTCACGGGCCAGCTGAGCGGCGTCGTGCGGCCGCTGCTTGACTGGTCGGTCGAACGCGTCGATTAAGCGACTGATCCTCTTCCGCTTTCACAAGGCGCCGCTCGTGTGCAGGTCCCGTATCGCACTTCTACGCGCGCTGAACCCGTCGGTCCCCATCTATGGGCTCTTCGGTGGCAGCAAACTCGAACGCTCAGTCGCGAAGATGCTGCTCGACCTCGAAGGGCTGTACGTGTCGACCCGACCCGAGCGCTGGAATTGGCAGCACAGCGACCTCGCAGTGGCCGCGTGGTACCGCGAGGTCGGGTCACGAGTTCCGTTCGACGTCGCGCACGTGATCGAATGGGATCTGCTCCTGCTCGCCCCGCTGCAGTCTCTCTATGCACACGTGCCGCAAGACACGGTGGGCCTCACGGCTCTGACTCCGGTTTCCGTGCTCGAACACGAGTGGACGTGGTTGCGGCGTGAGGAGAGCCGCCGGGAGTGGGATACGCTCCTCAGCCGTGCGCGCGCCGACTGGGGTTATAACGACGTCCCGCACGGGTGCCTCGGCCCGGGCCCGTGCTTTCCGAGGGCATTCCTGGAGGCGTACGCCGCACTCGGTCTCCAGTCCTCTGCAACGACGAGCTGCGCCTGCCGCTCTTCGCGCAGATTCTGGGCTTCCCTCTCGCGGACACACGGCTTCGTGGCCCCTGGCACGGGGAGCGCGAGGATCCGTTCTTCCATTTCAGGGACAAGGAGATCGACGTGAGCGCGATCCGCGCGGAGCTGGCCAAACACGACGGGTGGCGTGCCTTCCACCCCGTGCGGACGAGACTCGATCCGCAACAGATCCTCGGCAGCGGCGACCGGGACCGGCGGGCCTAGGTGTTCCGCAAGCGTCCGCAAATCGAGGGGATGATCGGCGAGGGGGAGGTGGAGCTCCTGACGCGACTCGCCGGCGAGGTCACAGGCGGTTGCATCGTGGAGGTGGGCAGTTACCGCGGCATGAGCACCATTGCGCTGGCAAAGGGAGCAACCGTCCCTGTCTACGCAGTCGAGCCGCATGAGCACTTCAACGGTGTCCTGGGCGGCACCTTCGGACCGGCCGACCGACGCGCCTTCTTTGAGAACCTGCTCAGAGCCGGAGTCGTGGAGCAGGTTCGACTCGTGAACCTGTCGTCAGAGGTTGTTACACCGGGTTGGCAGCTGCCGGTCGGGCTGCTCTGGATCGACGGTGATCACCGCTACGAAGCGGTGCGGCGTGACTTTGAGGCCTGGGAGCCGCATCTTCGAGGCTACGTCGCGTTCCACGACACGATTCAGACGAATCTCGGACCGAGACAACTCGTCGACGAGCTGCTCGAATCTGGATTCGAGCTCGCCGAAGCAGTGCAGGCGACCAAGGTGCTCCGGCGCACGGGGACACAATGAAACTCTTCGCTCGCCGCGGGGCCCCTCGCGACCGTGCGCAAGTCGGCGCCTTCGACGTGCGCTTCATCGGCAGGTCGAGCTTCGACTTTCAAAACCGCGAGATCTTTCAGGAGCGGCAGTATCTTTTCGAGACCGACAACGCGGCTCCCTTCGTGGTCGATTGCGGCGCGAACATCGGGATGTCGGTTCTCTACTTCAAGAGTCTCTACCCGGAAGCGAGAGTGCTGGCCTTCGAGCCTGACCTGGCCGCATTCGCGTGCCTGCGTGAGAATGTCGACGGGAACGCACTCGCCGATGTCTGCCTCGAAAATGCGGCGTTGGCCGCCGCCGAGGGAGAGACCGACTTCTTCTACGACCAGGCCGATCCGGCCTCGCTACGTATGAGCATCGTCCGAGAACGGATGCCGAGGGACAAACGAACGGTCAGAGCCGTGCGTCTCTCACGCTTCCTCGATGAGGAAGTCGACTTTCTCAAGCTGGATGTCGAAGGTGCGGAGCTCGACGTCGTCCGGGACCTTGCGGACTCCAGCAAACTGCGCCTGGTTCAGCAGATGCTGGTGGAGTACCACCATCACATCGTCCGCACGCAGGACCGGCTCGCGGAGCTCCTCGCGTTGTTCGAGGAGAATCACTTCGGGTACCAGATCGAGGGGCATCTCGACCGCCCGCTGCCGCGGGAGCGATCACAAGACATACGCGTCTACGCGTACCGCAAGAGCCTGCCCGATCAGGTCAGTGCGTAGCGCTGCTCTTCGCTCGACGCCGTACCGTTGCCGGGAACGAAGGTGAAGTTCCGCTCGGAGAGCGCTTTCAGCGAAGCGGGTGAATCCCAGGTAAAGGTTGCGAGGGTTCGCGGCTTGCCGCTTGCGAAGCCGCCGCGGTGGAACCCGGAGGTGTTGCAGAGGATCAACGTGCCTTTCGGGGCCGTGAACGTGACGACCCGGTCACCGATTTGCGCCGCGAGCTCGTCCTCCGGCGGGTAGTTGTCGCCGAGCGGGCGCCACGGCCAGTGCGCCTCCAGCTCTCCGCCCGGCGCGCTGCGGGGCACGTACTCGAGCGGCCCGGCCTCCTCGTCGACGTCGACCAGGTACAGAAAGGCCTTGAGCAGGTGGCGATCGTTGAAGTCACGGTGCCAGCGCTGGGACGCGCGACGCTCGTCGCTCCCTGCCGCCGGCGTGTACCAGACGTCGACGTACTCGAGCTTGGCCCACATCTGCAGGTACGCGTTCGCGAGGCCCAGGAGGCGCGGATGCGTTCCGAGCCGAAGCCAGGGGTCGTCGAGCCCGAGCTTCTCCCCCCACGAGTACTTGCGCACGAGAAACTCCTTGCCGGCCCTGCGCCGAAGCTCCGACGAGCCGCCCGCTTGCTCGCGCGCCAATCCGGCCTCGGTCTCCGAGACGAAGCGCGCGGCATCCGCCTCGAGCTCCTTCCAGAGGTCGGGCGCGGCAACGAGCTCCGAGAAGGGGAAAGAGGCCCAGCCTTCGTTGCGCAACTGCTCGAGCGCCTGCGTCTGCACGGCATCGAGCTGCGGCGCCGACTGGCCGTAGCGCCGCCTGCTCTCACGGTTGGCGAGGAAACGGTCGTGGACCTCGTACGTCGCGACAACACCCTTGCGCTCAAGCCCACTGGCAACGCGGTTGACCCGCGCCGCGAATTGCGTCCGTGTCCTGTGCACCGGCGCGAACCCTAGCGAGCGAAGAAGGGCTCGGCGTCGATGGTGCAGCGCTCTCCGCGCGCGTACCACTCCTGCTTCCAGTTCTTGCCCTGGCGCGCCAACGCGACGATGTGAGGCGCCACCTGCGTCCGGCCGAAGAGGCGCCTGAGCCTTCCGATCGGGCCGAGGTCGAATTCGCCAGACTCGGCGAGGCTCTTGCGGCCGCCGCCGACATCGTCGGGGTCCGAGCTGGACCGGCGGAGAAAGCAGACGTGCAGGCAACGAAGCGGATCGGTGTCCCACGTGGTGTCGGTCGCCAGGTCGCGCCGCGATTCCCAGTGGTACCCAGGGCGAAAGACGGCTTCCCCTCCCTGGAGCGGCTCCGGAATGCCGTGCCAGGATTCGACGGCGCCGAAGTTGAACAGCTTCGTGATCGGACGCGAGGGCGGCGCCTGCCACCCGGATGCGGTCTTCCTGTCGTCGTCGAGCTCGTCACAGTTCAAAACGTGCGCCTTGAGCCTGAAGACGTCGGCATGGGCTCCGGCGACGAGATCTCGGCGAAACAGCGCGAGCTGCTCGGGATCGTAGAGCTCGTCGCCGTCGACTCCGAGGACCCACGTCTCCGTCCCGGCATACGGTTCGAGCAGCGCATGGGCCAGCGCGGAGCTGCGTGCGCGATGAACGTCGAGGTGGTCGTACTCACGTGCAAGCGACTGGAGGATCTCCCACGTCCCGTCGGTCGAGACGTGATCGACGGCATGGATGCGGTCGCAGAACTCGACGACATTGCGGATCGATTGCTCGACGAAGAGATCCTCGTTGCGGACCAGGACGCTGCCGACGACCTGCGTCATCGCTCCAGCGACTGCAAGCGCTGCTCGATGCCGTCCAGCCGGCGCTGGGCGCGAACGGCATACGCCTCGGTGAGCGCGCCTGCTTCGACGGCGTACTCGGCGTCGTCCGAGAGCGTCGGCGCCGGGAAGGACAGCGGCGCGGCGCGTTCTTCGGGAAGCGCGTACCGCCGTCCTAGCGCGTCCGCGGCGAGACTACGCAGCGCATCGCGAAGCCGGGTGTCGACCACGAGGGTGCCCTGCTCCACTCCGGACGCAACTGCTTCGTCGTCGACGACGAGCGAGTCGTGTTGCTGCTTGATGCTGCCACTCTGGAGCGCGTCGTATCCCTTCAGGTGGTAGCCCGTGCCCGATCTCTCGATGTGCTTCGTGAACGCTTCGCCCTGAAGCTCAACCTTGCGCATCCACTGCGAGCGAGAGCGAAGCGGGAAGTGCAGGACCTCGATCGGGTGCCAGGTCGACAGGGTCCGCAGCGAGCTCTCGGCGAGCGCGTGGTTTCCACGCGCGACGTTGACCTGCGGATCCGCGCGGTGTGCGACCTTGACGACCGGGCGATAGAAGCTCGTGGGATCGTTGATCGGCGCGTGCTGCGATAGACGCACCGTCATCCGTTCCGCAAAGAAGGAACCGTCCCCGGGCCGCGGCACGAACGAGCGCCAGAACGCCTGGACGATCCCGTACGTGTCGGGCACGGCGGCGAGAACCTCCTTCAGGGAGCCGCCGCGCGGCCACCAGAACTCGTCCGCGTCCGTGTTGATGACCCAGTCGGCGCCGTGCTCGCTTGCGGCCAGCCGCGCCATGCGGGTGACCCACTCCCCTTGTCGGAGCCCCTCGGCGGGCTCACGAATCAGGTGGAGGGCGCCGTCCCGTTCGTACGCCTCGAGGATCTCCGTCGTCCCGTCACGGGAGTTGTTGTCCGTGGCGATGACGAAGTCGACGCCCGCGTTGAGGTGAAAGCCGATCTGGGCGTCGATCACATCGGCCTCGTCGCGGGCGAGCACGGTGAGGACGAGCTTCATTGCGCCTTGGAGGCGCTGTTCCGGCCGAGCAGCTTCTTCGCGGCGCCCCGCAGCTTGTTCTCGATGCGCACGCTCGGCCGCCGCTCGACCGTGAGCAGGCGTCCTTCAAGCGTGTCCAGCCGCCGCTGGAGCCGGACGACATCGGCTTCACCCAATGCCGCCACATCGACCGCGTAGGCGGCCTCGTCCACGACGGTCGGTCGGGGAAACGTCAGCTGGTGCCCTTCGCGCAGCGTTCGCAGCGCGTCGCGCAGGCGGGTGTCGATGACGAGCGAGCCCTCGTCGAGACCTCGCTCGAGCGCGGCATCGTCCACGACCAAGCCGCCGTACACCTCCTCGAGGCGCCCCTCTGCGATCAGTGCGCGAACGCGGTCGTAATACGGGCTCGGCGTCTGACCCGGTCCCGTCTCCTGGTGTGAGTACTTCCGTTCGCACTGCTCGAGGCACCGCACGGGAAAGTGGAAGAACTCGATCGGATACCAGCCGCGCAACGGAACGAGCGGCGAATCGATCAGCCGCTGTGCACCGATCGAGACGTTCACGCCCGGGTCCGCGCGATGGATGATCTTCAGGTTGGGCCGGAAGAGGCTTCTCGGATCGTTGATCGGCGCAGAGGTGGACATGCGCACCGTCATCCGCTCCGCGAACGACGATCCGTCGTCCGGCCTCGGCACGAAATGCCGGAGCAACGCACGCACGATCCCATAGCGGCTCGGAATCGAAGCCAGGACCTCCTTCAGCGAGTCTCCGCGCGGCCACCAGAATTCATCGGCGTCGCTGTGGATGACCCAGTCGGCACCGAACGTCGGACGCCGCGAGGCGCCCCATTCGGGTGATCCATTCAGCCTGCTGGAGGTACTGCCCGTCCTCGCGGATCAGGTGCAACTGCCCGGTCTTGGCGTACGACTCGAGGATCTCGGTCGTCCCGTCCTGCGACAGGTTGTCGGTCGCGATCACGAAGTCGACACCCGCATTGAGGTGGAACGCGAGCTGGGCATCGACGATGTCCGCCTCGTCCCGCGCCAGGAGTGTCATCACGAGCTTCAGCGCCACGACGACAGCCTAAGGGGTGGATTGCGGATGAGAGACGGACGCCAGTCAGTGCGAACCACAGCTGCGGCGAGGATGACAAGCGTCGCCGCGAGCGCTAGGCCGAGGTTCCGCGCGTTGCCTGCGGGCCACGCGGCCTCCCCGAGCGGCTGGAACGCGAACGGAACGAACCACAGCAGTGAGAGGCGCGGCCGAATCAGGGCGAGCGGAACGAGCAGGAGCAGGAAGTAATGCACCCACACGATCGGCGACGCGCAAAGGGCAGCCGCGAGCGTCAGCGTGAACGTGGCCACGTCACGGTCCCGAGGACCTCGCTGCTCGTCGCGCGCAACCCACGCGGCGGCGGCGAGCAGCGCCAGCGCGACCAGCACCGAGATGATCCGCGCAGCGAGCAGCGGCAGGTGCGCGCGCACCCCGAGAGCGACGACGGAATACGAGGAGGTCGACTCGTCGTTTGCAAGGTGCCGCAGAACACCCGGATAGTCGGTGAGCCCGGCAAAGCCGATCGCGGCCCAGCTCACTGCGGCGAGCGCCACCGCAAGCGCGACTGCGGCGAAGCCGTCGCGGAGTCTGCGCGTGAGCGCCAGCCAAACGGCAAGTGGCCAGAGGAAGAGCTTCAGCACGATCGCGAGCGCCACCGCTCCGACGCTCTCCCGAACCCGGTCGCGCCAGTGCCATGCCGCGGCAACGACCAGCAGCAGCAACGGCTCGATCGTGCCCAGGTCGATCGAGCTCCGCGTGAAGAGAAACACGAACGAAAGCGCGTAGCAGCGCCAGTCGCGCAACTCGAGCAGCCACAAGGCGAGGGCAACCATCCCCAGGGAGAGAACTGTCCAGACGAAACCGGCGGCCGAACTGCCGAGCGCATGCAGCGGTGCCAAAAGCCAGGCAAGGAACGGTGGGTAGGCAAAGGTCTTGTCTGCGTTGAAGGCGTAGGGAGAGGCAGTGCCGAGCACCTTGCCGGCGGCACGCAGGAAAACATCGAGATCGTTACCGGCTCGGGCGCCTTCCACGAAGGCGTTCAGCCGCTCGAAGTAGATGCTCGTGGCCCACGCGCCGGCTGCAACACCGACTGCCAGGCCTGCGAGGGAACGCCAGGATTCTGCAAAGGCCGGAACACGTCTCCGTTCCGGCACCCCGACGAGCCCCACCAAGCCCAGCATCAGGAACGCGGGGCTCATAGGCGCTGCGTACTCGGGGACCGACGGCGCGACCAGTGCGGACGCCACGATCACCACGAGACCCGCCAGTGCAGGGGCGATCGCAACAAGAGCTCCTCGCGGCCGCCTGAGCGCCAGGCCGACGACGCCGATGAGGAGCCATGCCAGCAGGGGCGGGAAGCGGTGGGAGAGCTGGTTGAGCCGGTGAATCAGAGTCGGCGAGCCGTCGCGCGTGGGGAGACGGTTCGCAAGGCGCTCGACGTCCGCGCCGAGCTTGGCGAAGCGGCGTTCATCCCGTGGATCGGAAAACACGAAGCTGTGTTGCGTAGGCGAGGTCCACACCTCTTGCGCCGTGCCCCCCGGCGTCCAGAGCTGAGGGCCGATCGCGGAGGCGGGAATCGGCTGGCCTTCGGTCGGTTCGGGGAGGCGGCGGCCTTCGACGGCCGCATCCGGCACCTCACCGGCCTGGCCCGATGCGCTCGTTTCAGGCGCGGCGGCGGCCTCGGGCCCGTACACCGGCCTGTTCGCGAGCTGCTCCCAGAGAGTGCGGGCGATGCTCCGCACGAACGTTCCCGGGTGCCGCCGGATCGCTTCGCGCGTTGCCTCTGCGAGATCACTCGGGTTGGCGACCCCGGTCAGATCGCCGAAGATCCGGTCACTGCCCGATGCAAAGAACTCGTGGACGCCGATGCCGTATGAGCGGTACGGCTCCCTCGGCAGCAGCTTTTGCTCGACGACGTGAGCCAGACGGCGTGACGCGGGGCCGTTCTCGGGCCTCATGATCCGATCGAGCTCGAACGAGCGGTACACGAACTGGTTCGACTCGTTCCGGATGACGGAACGGGTGTACTGCGCCGGGCTCTGCCCCGGCAAGCCCTTGATCGCAACCGCGGCGACTACAAGCACGGCGATAACCGCGAAGGCTCGGCCGCGCCAAGGCGAGGGAATGAGAAAGGGAACCATGAGCGCCGACAAGGCGAGCAGTCCGGTGCTCGGATTGAGATAGACGGCGTCGCCGAAACGAAGCTCGGCGATCGCCTTCCACGCCTGAGACAGGAGGACCGCCGGGATGAAGAACGCAGCCATCCAGGCGAGTCGCTCCCGCCATGGCGCGTGCAGAACGAGCGGCAGCAAAGCCATGACGAGCAGCACCTGGTTCCCGGGACGAATGAGCATGAGAACACCCAGGCCGACCCCGACGTACACGAACCCCCTGATGGCGGGGTGCTGAATCGCGCGCATGATCAACAGCGCCCAGATCGCGAAGCCGGCCGCGAACAGCGAATCGCTGGCCAGCTGGTGAAAGAGAATCCCGTAACCCGGATAGACGAGCAGGAGGGCACTGGTGAAGATCGCCGCGCGGGGCCCGAAGGTGAGAGCCACTCGCGCCCACGCGACGATGGAACACGCATAGAGAAGGGCGAGCCAGACCTCCGCCACCCAACCGCTGAGAGCGAGCGGCACACCGACGCCAAGGGCAGAAAGCGGGCCGCGCGTGTTGAGGACAGCGGGGTAGACGGGCACGTGGTAGCCGAGCTGGAAGAACGTCTCCAGATACCGCGACATGTCGCGTCCCGGGTAGGCGGGCATGAACACGCTCTCCAGGCAGAACACGGCCAGGGCCACGCCGAAGAGTGCGAGCGCCGAGCTGCGCGACCCTGCCCACTCCTCGAACGACTGCCACCGCGTAGCGAGGCGCGGAGCTGCTTTCACGGACGACACGAGGGCCTAGTCTGCCTGCGTCGGCGGTTATCGTGGCCTCCTTCATGCTTCCGTCCCGCAGCTCGCTGCTACGTGAAAGCCGCTTTGCCTTGGTGGCGCCCCTTGCAGCGGTCGTCGCCTACCTTCCTGCGGTCGTCGTCCCTTACGCGTTCATGGACGACTACTACTTGCTCGCCTGGCGGCAAGGTCTCGAAGGCGAATTCTGGAAGACCGCGACGCAGTTCGGACGCCCGCTGCACGCGCTCTTTCTCAGCGTCGCCTTCGGTTTTGCGTGGGACATCGCTTCGTTGCGACTCGTCCGTCTGCTCGGACTGTTGGGCGTCATGTTGCTGGCGGTGGTGCTCTACTCGGCGCTTCGACAAGCCGGGGTCGGCCGCTGGCTCTCGACAGCCATTTGCGTGTCCCTCGTCAGCCTTGGCTCGTTTCAGGTCTACGTCTCGTGGGCTGCCGTCTACGAAGCGCCGTACGTTGCGGCCATCGCCGCGCTGGCGTCGTTGCGATTGCGCTCCGGATCCCGGCTGCACGGCCGTGCTGCGCTCGTCCGACGTGCCGAGGCGAGCCTGCTGTTGCTGATCGCGCTGGTCAGCTACCAGCCTGCCGCGATGTTCTTCTGGGTGTTTGCCGCAATTGAAGTGTTGCGTCCTGGACAGGAGCTTGCCCAGGCGGTCCGGAAGTTCGCCGACAGTCTGGGCGTCGCGGCCGTCGCACTGTTCTTCGGCTACGCCGCGGTCAGAATCGGCGTGCACTTCTACGGAGGTGCGTTCTCCGGCCGGACGAATCTCGTGCACGATCTCGTCGGCAAGGCCCGCTGGTTCTGGAACGAGCCGCTCGTCAACAGCTTCGGGCTGTTCTACCTGGTACCGACCGCGAGCGTCGCGGCGGCGGTGTGCGTCATCGCCGCAGCGGGGCTGCTCCTCCTTCACGCGAATGCGGGCAGACGTGCGTTCGGCTTCCTCGGTCTGGCCGCTGCATTCGTCCCGCTCTCCTACATTCCGAATCTCGTCATCTCGGAGAACTTTGCGAGCTACCGCTCGACGGCCGCGCTGGCAACGCTCTTGGCGCTGTATCTGTGGTTCGGCCTGTGGGGGATCGGCAGAGCGTTGGCGGGCCCCCGCTACGGACGTGTCAGGTCCGGCGCGGTTGTGGTCGCACTGGCTGCGCTCGTGAGCTTCGTCGCCCTCGCGCTCGTCGCCGTGCCACTCGTAGAACCTCTGGAACGAGTCTCCGTCGGCACGCTGTCGAACTGGCCGGAGCTCGTAGCATTCCTGTCGCTATTCATCGCCTTCGCGGGCTTCGGCCTGTGGACGATCGGAGCTCGAGGCCGCCGTCGCCCGGCTGCCGCGGTCGGCGCCCTAGCATTGACGGGATTTGTGCTCGGGGGCGTCCTCATCGCTGCAAGGAACGTCACGTCACTCGTGGTCAAGCCCCAGAGCGCCGAATTGCAGCTGGCGCGATCGGATCTCAGAACACCCAATCCACATCTTGTCGTGTTCGTGAAGCCGTACTTCACCGAGGGTGCGGCACCTCTCGTCCGCTACGACGAGTTCGGGCCCCCGTCGACGTACTTTCCCTGGGTTCCGAGCCCCCTCACCCGCCTCATCTTGCGGGAGCGACAGCCGCGGGCGCACCCTGCTCTTGCAATCTTTGCCTGGGATGAGGCTCCCGCCTCGAAGTCCGGACAGGGCGACGCGTTCGTGGACATGCGGAACCTGCAACAGCGCCGCGGCGGCTGGAGCTTCTGGACGCTTCGCTCTTCGCGCCCTACGACAGCGGCGAACGAGTCTTCCGCGCGACGACCGTGACGATGTCGAAAAGGTTCACCGGCAGGCTGTAACGCCCGAGACGCGAGTTCGCGAGCCGGCGGGCCACTGCCGCGGTCGGACCGGTTCGGGCCCCACGGTCCAGCTTGTAGGCGAGATGGGCGAGCGAGTAGCGAGCGCCGGGGTGCCCGAGCCACGCGACCTCGAACCCGGTCCGCTCGAGCAGTCGTCCTAGCGTCCGCGCGCTGAAGAAGAAGTTGTGGTGGCGGGGAGTGAGCAGATGCCAGCGCGATCGCGAGAGGCGAGCGGCAGTCGAGTCGAGGTCTCCCGTGCTCAAAGCGACGAACCCGTCCGGTGCCAGCAATTCGTTGGTCTTCGCCAGCTCGCCGGCCGGGTCGAGGGAATGCTCGATGTAGTCCCACATTGTCACGACCTCGAAAGCGCCGCGCTCTTCCAGCGCGGAGACACCGCCGACCCGGAGCGGCACACCGAGCTCGCGTCGTCCCCACTCGACGACGTGTGGCGCAATGTCGATTCCAGCCGCGGCCCAGCCCGCGCGGATCGCTTCGTCGACGAAGAATCCGGCAGCCGCGCCGACGTCGAGCAGCCTTCCCGGCGAGGGTGTGAATCGCCCGATTAACGAGAGGCGGCGTCTCGCGGCCTCTCGGTGGCGTTCGGCGTCGGCGAGGTAGTCCGCGTACCCGTCGGCCGGGTCGTCGGCCGTGGCTTTGAAGTAGTCGGGGGCATAGATACCCTCGAGCTCCTCCGCGGCGGGGAGCTGCGCCCGCATCAGCATCCTGCAGGCCGCGCACCTGACAAGCTCGAAGCCGTCCTTTCGAAGCGCGGGCCGAAGCGGGCCGCCGCAGACCACGCAAGAGTGAAGCTCAGTTGCCACGCACGCGGTTCCGCGCAACGAGGTACGTCGGCCGACCGCGAACTTCCTCGTGAATCCGGGCGATGTAGACGCCGAGCACCCCGATCATCGTCAAGTTGACAGAGCTGAGAAACGCGAAAGCGAAGATGAGGGACACGAATCCGGGTGGGATCGACTTGCCCGCTGCCCACGCGACGAGAACGAAGACGAGATAGCCCATGCACAGGACGATTGCCGCTGTGCCGAGGACGAGCGCGGCGCGAAGCGGAACGTTCGAGAAGTCGAAGAATGCGCGGCCGAAGAGTGACGCGAGCTGGCGAAAGCCGTAACTCGGCGAGCCGGCGGCGCGGCGGCCGGCGTGGAATGGCACGACGGCTTGACGGAAGCCGACCCACCGTGACAGGCCGCGGTAGAGGCGGCCGCGCTCGGGTAGCTCACGAATCGCCTGCTGTGCCCGGGCGTCGAAGAGCCGGAAGTCCGAGGCCTGTGCGATGAACTCGACGTTCGCCGTAGCGCCGATCGCCCTGTAGGCGACCCTCGTGAGCAAGCGGCGGAGCCCGCCGAGCTCTGCCGTCTCGACCTTGCGCGTATGGACGATGTCGTAGCCCTGCTGCCAGGCCTCGAGGAGCGTGGGAATGACGTCGGGTGGATGCTGCAGATCCGCGTCCAGGGTGATGACTACGTCGCCTGCCGCATTGTCGAGGCCGGCGGCAAGGGCGCTCTGGTGACCGAAGTTGCGCGAGAGCGAGATGTACGACACTCGGTCGTCACCCTGGTAGATCTCCTCGAGCACGTCGAGTGTCGAATCGCGGCTGCCGTCGTTGACGAAGATGATCGACCAGTCGACGTCGAGCGAATCCATGACCCTTTTGATCTCGGCATAGGCGAGAGCGAGGACTTCCTCCTCGTCGTGCGCCGGGACGACGAGAACAATCTTTGGGCTGGCCGAACGCGGTTCGAGCGGGATCGGCAAGGGACCCACCTGCTCGATCGTGTGCGCGCGGTCGATCACTGCTCGTCGCGTGGCCGGCGGAGCCCGATGATCGAAAGCAGGAACGACGTGAAGAAGACCTGGGCTCCGACCGCGATGACGGTGAAGGCCAGAATGGCGAGCCGTTCCTCCTGGAGCGTGCCGAAGCCGTTCGCAGCCCACTTTCCGAAAACAATGCCGAAGAGAGCCAGACCCGCCGCGAGCACGAGCAACGCCAACGCCAGCCCGTGTTCGAGGCGGAGCTTTCCGCGCAGTCGCTGAAAGAGCTGGTCCTGCTCGCTGATGAAGTAGACGCCGAATGCTCTCGCCGACAGTCCGAGCCCGATCGCCTGAACACCGATCAGGATGAGCAGGCTCCCGAAGATGAGCGAGTGCACGAGCAGGTTGCGACCGAAGATCGGCACCTCCAGGAAGACGAGCAGCGTGATGATCGAGCCGGTGAGGAACATCACCACGCCGGGTACGAGAAAGAGAAACGTGGGGTTGTAGACGAGGATCAGGCGAACGTGTCGCCACCCGTCCCTGAACGGCGACAACTTCGACGTGCCGACGCGGGGGTGCAGCGCGATCGGCACCTCTCGGACGTCGAGGTGCTCACGAGTGGCGCGGATCACCATCTCGGAGGCGAACTCCATCCCCACGGTACGCAGGTTCAGGATCGGGACGACGTCGCGTCGCAGCGCGCGCATGCCGCAGTGGGCGTCGCGGACGTTTGTCCGGTGCAGCACGTTGAGGAACCCCGAGAGCAACGGATTGCCGAGCCGGCTCAAGAGCGGCATTGCGCCCGGCGTGATGTTCTGCATGCGGTTCCCGATCACGACCTGCGCGCCGTTCTCCAGTTCGCGCACGAAGTTCGGGATCTCCCCGAAGTCATAGGTCAGGTCGGCGTCGACCATCACGATGTACTCGCCCGTCGCCATGGCGAGACCGGCGAGGTACGCGCTGCCGTAGCCACGCCGAGGTTCCTCGACGACGTGCGCACCCGCGCTGCGGGCCAGATCACCGCTGCCGTCCTCGGACCCGTTGTCCACGACGATCACCTCGCCCTCCAGGCCGGCCTCGGCGAGCACCCCGCGTGCGCGTGTCACGCACTCGGCGATAGTCTCGGCCTCGTTCAGGCAGGGGATGACGACGGACACGACCATGTCTGGGCCGCCAGGATATGGCCTGATGCAGATCTGCCTCGTCTACGACTGCCTCTACCCCTACACGGTAGGCGGAGCCGAGCGCTGGTACCGGAATCTCGCCGAGCGGCTCGCGGCGAGCGGCCATGAGGTCACCTTGCTCACGCGGCGGCAGTGGGAGGGCAACGACGTGCACGTCCCCGGCGTGAACGTCGTCGCCGTGTCGCCCAGGATGGAGCTCTACGTGCACGGCAGGCGACGGATCCTCCCGCCCCTGCTCTTCGGCCTGGGCGTGCTCTGGCATTTGTTCCGTCGCGGGCGCAGGTACGACGTCGTGCACACGGCATCGTTCCCGTACTTCCCGCTACTGGCTGCGGCAGCTGTACGCAAGCGAGCCCACTTCCGGCTTTTCGTGGACTGGCACGAGGTTTGGACGCGCGCGTACTGGCGCGAATATCTGGGCCAAGTGAGCGGCTGGCTCGGCTGGCGAGTTCAGCGGGCATGCGTTCGAACACCCCAGCGAGCCTTCTGCTTCTCGCGGCTCCACGAGCAACGGCTCACGGGCTGAGGGTTTCTCCGGAGATCTGACGCGGCTGGAGGGGCAATTCACCGGGCCCACGGCGAGCGCGCAGCCCGAACCGGCGAGGCCGGTCGCGGTGTTCGCGGGACGGCACATCCCCGAGAAGCGCGTGACCGCGCTCGTCCCGGCGCTTGCGCAGGCGCGCCGCCAGATCCCGGGCCTTCGTGGCGAGATCTTCGGCGACGGGCCGGATCGTCCGAAGGTCCTGCGAGCGATTGCAGCGAACGGTCTCGAAGGCGATGTCGAAGCGCCGGGCTTCGTGGACGCCGCCGTGCTCGAGAGGGCGCTGGCGACTGCGCTCTGCCTCGTCCTCCCGTCGCGTCGTGAAGGCTACGGGCTCGTCGTGATCGAAGCTGCCGCCCGGGGCGTGCCGGTCGTCGTCGTCGAAGGGCCGGACAACGCCGCCGTCGAGCTCGTGCAGGAAGGCGTCAACGGCGCGATCGCCGGCTCAGCCGAGCCCGACGAGCTCTCGTCCGCAATCGTGCGGATCCACCAGGGCGGCCCCGGGCTCCGCGAGTCCACGGCCGGGTGGTTTCGCCAAAACTCCGATCGGCTCTCGTTCGAGCGGTCCTTTGAACGCGTCGTGGAGAGCTATGCGCGAGCGTGAGCGGTCGGTCCTCCACGTCCTGCCTCACGCCGGCGGCGGCGGCGACACGTACGTGGACGTTCTCGGTGCCATGCCCGGCTACACGTTCACCCGGGTCTACGTCACCCCGAAGCGAAAGCCCGGCCTCGGCGAGCTGATGGCCGGCGTGCTCGACCTCAGGCGCGTCTTGCGCGGCTACGACCTGCTGCACATCCACGGTGAAGGAGCGGCCGGCATGTTTCTGCCGCTCCTTGCAGCGAAGCGATCCGTGATCACTCTGCACGGGCTCCATCTCCTGCGGCGCGCCACAGGCGTTCGCCGTCGAGTCGCCGAGCTCAACCTGAAGGCCGTTGTCCGCGCCGCGGACCGCACGATCTGCGTCTCGGCCGCAGAGCGCGACGTCCTGACCGTCGCAGCTGGACCGGCGCGCGCCCGGCGGACGGTGGTCGTTCACAACGGCGTCCGCGTCCCTCCCGCGACAGGTGCAGCCGATCGGGCCCGGGTTCGCGAGCAGCTCGGGTTGGCTCGAAGCCAACCGGTCGGCATCTGGGTCGGCTCGCTCGACGAGCGACGGGATCCGCTCGCCGTCGTTCGCGCTGCGGAGCAAACGTCGACCACGGTCCTCATGGTCGGGGACGGACCGCTACGCCCCGAAGTCGAACGAGCCGCAGGTGCACACGTCCACGTGCTGGGCCAGCGCGAGGACGTGCCGAACCTGCTCCGAGCCTCCGACTTCTTCGTGCTCATGTCGCAACGAGAGGGTCTCTCGTTCGCACTGCTCGAAGCCATGGCCTGCGGGCTCCCCGCGATCGTGGCGGACATTCCGGAGAACATCGAGGCCGTCGGCGACTCGGGGCTTGCCGTGCCTTACGGCGATGAAGAGGCGACCGCGGCCGCGTTCCGCCGACTGGCGCGCGACGAGCACGAACGCACCATCCTCGGCGAGCACGCGCAACGGCGCGTCCGCGATCTGTTCGACGCGGACGACATGGTCGCGCGGACGCGTGCGGTCTACGACGAGGTGCTCGCGTCCGCGTAGACGCCGAGGCGAAGGGCGACGCTCTTGAGAAAGGTGATGCGATGATCGATCGCCTCGCCCGGAAGAGCATCGAACGCGGCCCCGGCCGCGCGGCAGCTCTCCACCCGGCGAATCCGTCCTCGCAGGGCAGCGAGGTCGTGCGAGAACACGACCGCGTCGCCGAGCACCGACGAGCGCCTCGGTCACGACCGCTCGCGTCGCGACCGACCTCTCAAGACGCCGTACCGCCGAGGAAGTAGCCGCGCGAGAAGCCGCCCTGGTATCGCTGCCAGGCCGAGCGTGCGACTGCGCTCGCGGAGCCGATGTGAATCGCCACCGCATCCTCGGCTGCGGCCGTCGACCACCCCGCTGCGCGGATCCGCAACGCGAGATCGACATCTTCCGCGTACGCGAACACACCTTCGTCCAGGCCGCCGACGTCAGCCCATGCTGCTCGCCGATATGCACCCGCCGCACCCGATGGGCCGATCAGGATCGGATTCTCGGTCTGCGCCATTTGGGCAGGAAGCCCGCGAAGGCGTGGATAGCCCGCGAGCGTCGGGTCGACCGCGAGGCCGAAGCTTTCGATGCGTTCCTCTCCTGGAGCAAGCAGGAGCGAAGACACAGAGCCCAGACGTTCGTTGCCGGGAAACTGCGCGACGAGCTGTTCGAGGAAGTCCGGCCGGCATTCGACGTCGTTGTTCAAGAGAACGACGACATCGCTGCTCCCCGCGCTCACCCCACGGTTGCATGCTGCGGGGAATCCGACGTTGACGCCGAGCTCAATGAGGCGAGCTTCTGGGAACGACGCGCGCACACGCTCGGGCGTTCCGTCGGTGGAACCGTTGTCACAGACGATCAGCGTGTGCGACAGGCTCTGCAGGCGCAGTTGCTCCAGACAGCTCTCGGTTAGGTCCCAGTGGTTGTAAACCGGGACGACGACATCGACCGAGGGCGTCACCCGCCCGGCCGCTCGATGGTTCTTTGGTAGATGTCGTCGAGCTCCTCCTGCTCTTTTGCGACGATCAGGGAAACATCTTGTACGGAGGTCTCCTCCGCAGCCAAAGGCTCGGCATGGCTTGCGAGCCGTAGAGCCCGGTCGTACGTGATCGAACGTCGCAGATCGTCGTCGGTCGGGGCTGTCTGCACAGCGACGCGACGGATGGAGAGCCTGCCGCTGACCCGTTGGCGCATGTCCGCGAGCATGTGTTTGACGAGGTAGATCTTCATCTCCTGGAAAATCTCCCGGCCCGTCATCGACCGGCCGTGCAAGCGGCGCCTGATCAGATCGCACTCGATGGTGCCTGTCGAGGAGTCTGCCGTCGTCTTCTGGGCAGCGTGGACTCTGAAGGCACCGAGAAAACGCGGGAGCCGCACCATCTTTGCGCCCGCGCTACGCAGTCGAATGAGGAGGTCCCAATCCAACGCGTAGGCGAATCTCGGATCGACGTACCCGCCCGCCGCTTCCCAGATACGACGACGCCAGAACAACGTCTCCTGCGGCACGTAATCGGCTAGACCGAGGACTCGATCCTCGTGCGCGGGCAGCACCCAGGTGCCGATCTGGCCGTCATGCTCGTCGATCATGATCCGGTTGCCATAGACCACGTCGACTTCGGGGTGCGCAGCGAAGTACGACGCGACGAAGGCCAGCGAGCCCGGCAGCAACAGATCATCGGCGTTGAGCCACGCCATGATCTCGCCGGTTGTTTCCCGAAAGCCGCGGTTAATCGCGTCGCCCTGGCCGTCGTCAGGCTCGGACCGCCACAGGCTGAGCGCGGGGTCGAAACGGTTGATGACGTCCAGCGTCTCGTCGGACGAACCGCCGTCCTGAATGACGAATTCGAGCGCCGGATACTTCTGATTCAGCACGCTGTAGAGGGTGCGCGCGAGATACCGTCCCTGCTGGTAGGAGGGAATCACGATCGAGATCGTGGGCGCGGGGTCCGGGGGTCGCGTCACGACGTACTTCGCGGGCACGGTCAGCGGCCTCGGGTCGTAGTGATGGAGAGTGCCGATGCGAGGCCGTGTCCAGAAACGGAGGCGCGCGCGCGGGCTCCAGCGAGGCTTCGGGGCGTTCGGAGCTGCCGGAGGCTCATCGTCGGTTTGGGGTGGGCGCTGACGCTCGAGCTGCTCGATCACCTCGAGCCTCGCGTACGCCGCCGCGGCGTACCTCTCTCCTACCTCCACACTCGCTTCACCGATCGCCAATGCGCATTCGAAGAGAACCGGCATCAGGGCTGCCAGCACACGATCGTGCACGAATACGAGATTGCCCATTAGCCCGGTAGCGACCGTCCCGTCATTCCACTTCATCACGGCGAAGTCGCCACGATGCTCCAGGAACGCGAACTGCGAGAACCCCCCGGGAAGCAGAACGTTCTTGACATCCCCGATCGTCCAGGGGCAACGCCCGAGGGAGTGAGGCAGATCACTCCAGTGCTCGATCATCACGACGTCGCAGACGAGCTCGCCCATTCCGGAGATGACCGCCAGATCGCTGCCTTCCGTGTCGACCTTGAGAATGCCGGCGCGGGCCGGGATCTCGCCGGCGGCGACGAGGGACGCGAGCGACCGGCCGGTGACGGAGACCGTTTCGCGCCAGGCGATCTCATCCGCGTCAGGACGTTCGAGCAGCGTGTGCCCGTAGGGCAGAGGCTCTCCGGAAGGTCGCACGGACTTGTGCAAGTCGACCGGTCCGTCGACGTCCGTAATCGCATATTCGTGAACGGAAACGCGGGGATCGCCTTGGAATTGGCGGCGTAGAACATCAACGTTGGCGGGTTCCGGCTCGATCGCGTGAACCTCCGTGCTCCCGGCACGGAGCAGCGACTCGACGAAGGCGCCACGTTCTGCGCCGACGTCGATGACCGAGTGGTGGTCGAGCCGGGCCAGCAAAGCCGCGAGAAGATGCACCTCGGGCTGTTGAAAATAGAGATCCACCAGCAGGCGATCGTAGCCAAGCAATCTGATTGCCTCGACAATCGCCTCGGGCGTCGCTCCCGTGCACTGCACGGACCGGTGGCGCTTGTACGCTTCGCCTGTGCGGTTGCGGGGCAGCGTGCTGGGCTTAGGATCCGTTGGGCGCCACCACGCCCGCATCTTGGAGAGCTCGCGACGGGTCGAGCTCGTCGGGGCCGTCGAGCTGAACGGTGCCGATGCGGGCCTCGAAGCGGACCGGATCTACAAGTCGTGGGACGAGCTGCGCTCGAATGGAGATGTCGACTTCGCGGTGGTGGCGCTGCCGACAGCGCTCCACGAGCAGGCATCTCTGGCGATCGCGGCGGACGGCGTGCACGTGCTGGTGGAAAAGCCCCTCGCGCTTTCGCAGCAGGGGGCCCGCTCCATCATCGAAGCTTGCCGCCGAGCAGACGTGTACGCCGCCGTCGCCCACGTGGAGCGCTACAACCCTGCACTCGTCGAGCTCAAGCGCTTGCTGCGGGCGGGTCAGATCGGCCGGCCGGTGGCGATCGCGAGCGAGCGGGCGGGGCCGCTTCCCATCCGGACGCGGGACACAGGCGTGATCAGCGATCTCGCGACTCACGACCTCGATCTCATCCCGTGGCTCGTCGATGAGCGGATCGAGCTCGTGTTCGCACAAACCGAGATCTACCAACCGAGCGTCGGCCATGAGCACGTCGCGGCTATCACGGGCCGCCTCAGCAGCGGGATCGTCTTCAACACGGTGGCGGACTGGCTCTCGCAGGTGAAGACCCGGCGCGTCCGCGTTCTCGGCGAGGAAGGCTCGCTCGCCGCCGATCTGATCGCGCCACAACTCGTTCTCATCGACAACGAGATCCGCGAGGTTCCACTGGAGCTGGTAGAGCCGCTCGCCGCCCAGTTCGACTTCTTCTGTGACCTACTCGAAGGCCACGCGAACGCGCCGGTGGTCTCCCTCGCCGAAGGCCTGAGTGCCGTCGCGGCCGCCGACGCTGTCGCGCGCAGCGCGCGCGAGGGACGGCCGATCGCCCTCTAGCGGAGGAGCTCTTCCGCGGGTACCTCGCGAACGAATCGGGCGGGGACACCCATCACGAGCGCGCGGGCGGGGACATCACGCGTAACGACGGCGCCGGCCGCGACAAACGCTTCCTCCCCAATTTCGACCCCGGGCGCAAGCACGACACCACCGCCCACACGGCAGGCACGGCGGAGAGTCGGGCCGCGAAGGACGTAATCGTCGCCACTTCGCGCCATGGCATGGTCATTCGTCGAGACGACACCGGGCCCGACGAACACGTCGTCCTCGACGACTGAATGCGACGTGAGCCACACATTCGTCTGGATGCGCACACGAGCTCCGATCTTTGCGTCGCTACCAATTGCGCTGCCGCGACCCACCACTGAATCTGCGCCGATCACAGCCCGCTCCCGCACATGTGCCTGGTCGCCGACAATCACGCCGGAGCCGATCAGCGCGCCGGCAAACACAATTGCACCTGCACCGATGCTCACTCCGGCTGCGACCACCAGCGGGGGAGGCGCGGCCCTCGAAGCGCTCGAAGCCGCCGCAAGCACAGGTGTCTTCCCGAGGATTGCTCCGTCTTGGATCGAGCAACGGTCTCCGACTTGGACATCCGCGTGGATGACGACGTTGGCCCCGAGCACGACCTCTGCGCCGAACGTCACTCCCGGCCCCAGCGTGAGCCCGGGAGCAAGCTCAGACGGGACGAGCACGGTGCTTCCTGCCTTGGCGGACAGCGCGCAGGGCGCGCCAGCGGTTCGCCAGCCGCCGGGCAACTGCCACGACCGGCGGCATGACACCGGGCCCGCGCCCTCTCAGCCGCTCGACCTCGTCGCGCAGTTGCACGACCTGCGCACTCAGCTCGAGGACGCGGCCTTCGTTCACCCACTGCAGCCGCGTGAGCCGCGACAGCTCCCGCAACGGAGCATCGATTCGCTCGGCGCTCGGAGCTAGACGCGCGAACAGGGAGACGAGGTCATGCGCGTGCCGGCTGGCGCTGTGATTGGCAACTGCGAGATCGCGGTTGGCCGGGCCCATCTCGGGGTTGTACGCAGCCAGATCCGTCCGAAGTCGCCGCAGGTCGGTGGCCACTGCCTCCGCTTGACCGCCGAAATTATCGGCCTCGAGAAGCTCGTAGCGTTCGGGAGTCACCCAGCCATCGCCGCCGTTGTGGTCGAAGACATAAGCCGCACGACCGGCGGCCATGGCCTCGACGATCACACGCGCCTTCCCGAAGACGATGTCGGCGCGGGCGAGGTCCAACTCAGGCTCGCGCGTGTACGCGTCGCTTGTCGCACCGCGCTCCAGGCAGTCGATCCCTGCGTCTGCGCACGCCTGGATGACGAGCCGCCGGCGATCGGCCTGCACCCAGTTCCCGAGCATGAGAGCGCGTCTTGCCCGCTCGTTCAGCGCGGTCCGTGGGTAGAAACGCTTCACGTCTACAGGCTGTCGCAACCGAACGACCTCGGGCACCACGCCGAGCGACCCGACGTGACGCGAGATTCGCTCATTGAGGGTGACGACCGCTCGCACTAGTCCAGGGAGTTGCGGCGGAATGCAGAAGTCGTACTCGTCGGCATGGGCAACGTAAACGAGTGGTGTTTGCGCGTATCGCTCAGCGAGCTGATACGCGGTGACCGCGTCCTGTGCGTACAAGACGTCGCAGCGCTCGGGCAGCTCATCCTCGCGCGTCTCGAGCCGCAGTCCACGATCCTGCGCGATCTCGGTCGCCGGGCCGTGCTGCACTCCGAAGATCGTCACGTCATGCCCCAGCCGCTGCAGCTGTTCGGCCACCGTGAGGGTGTAACTCTCGCTGCCTCCCAGCCCTAGGTGGTAGGTGCCGATGACGATTTCCACGTCCGCCGATCCTAGAGCAGTGTCGGCAGCTCCCAGAGAGCCAGCCGCTTGTCGCGGAATTGCTCGTAATCGACAAGCGGAACGTCCTCGAACATTCGGACCGGCGTTGGCAAGTTGAAGGGCGGCGCCTCGAGATCCAGCGGCCGCCACGCGCCGAGCTCGATCGCCTCGTTCGCGGCCCTGTCGACGAACGTCGTCGTCAGCAGCCAGCGGGCTCGTGAGCGCTTCATGTTGGCTATCGCGGCCAGAACGTCTTCATCCGGAAAGTGCATCAGCACCTCGCGGCAGAGGACGAAGTCGGCCGGCGGCAGACGGTCTCTCGTGATGTCCGCGCACACGAAACGGCGTCCCGGCCTCGCATAGACGTCGGCCAGCGTCGAGATCAGGTCGGGCACGACATCGACGCCGACGTACTCACGAACGGGGAGCTCGGCGACCCTCAACCAGTAGAAGTCGCCACAGCCTGCGTCGAGGAGCCTGTCGACCTCGAGCTCACGCAATAGACGCGGAAGCGTCTCGCGAAGACCCTCCGTGCGAGCCAGTCCGGACCCGGGGCCCGATCGTGATTCGGAATTTCCCCACTCCCGAGCCGAATAGATGCGGGTGAAAACATCCCGGTGCGCGCCGGCCCTTCGACGGCGCCGCGGCAAGATCAAGGCCTCCGGCGGCGGCGTCCGAGGAATCGTGCGACACGCGCTCTGCAGGCCGCCAAGAATGCGCCGACGAAGGTCGGCCGGGCTTCTGGTTGCTCCATGCTAATCGCCCCCGCCGCAGGAACGAGCTGCGCGCCGAGCTCGACAGCGTCGGCGACGGTGGTGAGGCCGATGCGGTTGCCGTCGAAGACGAAGAAGACACGCCTCGGCCCCACGAGATGGGCCCCGTCGGGCGGGGCGGGTGGTTGGAGCTGCGGAGGTGGGATTTCGAGCTCGGACTCGTCGATCTCGAATTCCCGCATCAACGCCAGGATCGCGGTCTTCGTATCGTCGTAGCGGGAAGGGGATTCGTTGATGGTCGCGGCCATCGCCCATGCGAGGCGGCGCCGGTCGAAGTGGACGGGGCAGCGCTCCCGCAGAACCTGCTCCTCCAGCACGGCCATCTCGATTGCGACCAAGGACTCGAGATTCGACCCGGTCCGCGTGTCGATCCGCTGAGCCAGGTCCGGAAAATGACGCTCGAGCTCGGTCTGCGGGAGCCGCCGATCTTCACGCGAAAGCTTGTGTCCGTAACTGTGGCCCGAGATGCCTGCAATCGAGAGCGGCCGGCTCGACTTGACGAAGACATCTGACTCGACGGCGTTGATGATCCCCGACGTCACGTCCGGCAACGACCCGAAGAAGTACTTCCCGTAGCGGTCTCGAACGCGCTGCACGAGCGTCCGCTTCACGAATGAGTTGTAGAGCATAGGCAGTGTCGAATAGTCGGTCTGAAAGGCGTAGAAGCGCTCCAGCCATGCTCGCGACGACTCGGTCCGCAGGACGAAGTCGAACGTCACGTCCGCGTGCAGCCGGTTACGGCGTCGTTCGTGCCAGTACGAAGGCCACAGATAGAGGAATGGTGTCCACGAGACGACTTCCGCGCCGGTGAGATCGAACGCGTAGCCCGCCGCCTCGCACGCGTCCGGCAAGAGGGCGTCGTCGTCTCCGATCACCGTGATCAGCTCGCCGGTGCACTGCGAAAGTCCACGCTCCCAGTTCTCGATCATGGAGACGACCGCGTCGGTGTGAAAGAGCTTCACACGTTGGTCTCCGAGCCTCTCGACGAGCTCCCTGGTCTCCGCGTCGTCGCCGTTGTTCTGCACCACGACTTCGAAGTCGTCCACGGTCTGGCCCAGCACGGTTGCCAGCGTGTGCTCCAACGTGTCCGCGCGGGCGAGCGTTGGGAGGACAACCGAGAACCGCGGCACCCCTCGTTTCTATCGGTTTTGGCGGCGCCGCGAGTCGTGCGGCTCGGGCCGGCGGTATTCTCGCGGGATGTTCGAGGCCCGCTGTCCCGTGGTGATCCTGTGCGGCGGCAAAGGTGCGCGACTCCGGGAGGAGACCGAGTACAAGCCGAAGCCGATGGTCGAGATCGGCGGAAGACCGATTCTCTGGCATGTCATGCGCAACTTCGCTCTGCACGGCTTCCGCGATTTCGTCATTTGCCTCGGGTATCGCGGCGACCTGATCCGCGAGTACTTCCTGCACTATCGCGCGATGAGCCAGGACTTCACGGTGCAACTCGGCGGCTCGAGCGACGTGACGTACGGCGACCTCGGCGACGAGCTAGAAGCCTCCAACGTCACGCTCGTCGACACCGGCGAGGAAACCGGCACGGGCGGGCGCCTCAAGCGGGTCGCGCCCTACTTGCGCCACGAGCGGTTCCTCGTGAGCTACGGCGACGGCGTGGCCAACCTCGATGCCACCGGGCTACTCGAGTTCCATCGCTCCCACGGGCGGCTCGCGACCGTGACTGCAGTGCGAGCGATCTCGCGGTTCGGCGTCCTGGAGCTGGAAGGAGAAACGGTCACGAGCTTCAGCGAGAAGCCGCTGCTCGACGACTGGATCAGCGCCGGCTTCTTCGTCTTCGAACGGGCGTTCCTCGACCAGCTCGAAGACGACGGGATGTTCGAACACGATCCGCTTCCCCGACTCGCGCGTGGCCGCGAACTACGCGCCTTCAAGCACGAAGGCTTCTGGCAACCCATGGACACCTATCGCGAATACGAGCTTCTGAACAAGTTGTGGGCGAGCGGCGAGGCGCCCTGGTTCAAGCAGCTCGAAAGCTTCGCAGCCCGTGCCCGCTGACACTCCGCGGGATGAGTGGCTCGACCGCCCCGTCCTCGTAACGGGCGGAACCGGCTTCGCCGGCAGCTGGCTCGTTCGCCGCCTCGTCGAGCTCGGAGCGGACGTCACCTGCGTCGTCCGCGACTGGGTGCCGGGCTCCTCGCTGCTGCAGGGCAAGTTGCCCGAGAACACGACCGTCGTCTTCGGAGACGTTCGGGACCAGCCGCTGCTCGAGCGGGTGCTCGGTGACTACGAAAGCGAGTTCGTCTTCCACCTTGCAGCCCAGACGATCGTGCCCATCGCCAACCGCAATCCCGTCGAGACACTCGACAGCAACATCCGCGGAACGGCGGCTCTGCTGGAAGCGTGTCGACGCAGCCCACGCGTGCGAAGTGTCGTCGTAGCCTCCTCGGACAAGGCTTACGGCGCGCAGGCCGAGCTCCCGTACCGCGAGGACATGCCGCTGACGCCGGTCCACCCGTACGACGTCAGCAAGGCCTGTTCGGATCTGATCGCGCGCAGCTATGCAGCAACCTACGAGCTGCCTGTTGCCGTGACGCGGTCCGGCAACTTCTTCGGCGGCGGAGATCTCAACTGGAGCCGGCTGTTTCCGGGCACCATCCGGTCCGTCTTGCGTGGCCGCCGCCCGGTCATCCGTTCGGATGGAACGCCGCGTCGCGACTACGTGTACGTCGAGGACGCGGTCCAGGCGTACCTCTTGCTCGCGCAATCTGTCGCGAAGGATCACGTGCGTGGCGAGGCAGTGAATATCTCCTACGAGCGGCCCCTGACGGTGCGCGAGGTCGTCGACGCCATCGTCACAGAGGTAGGAGTGGACCTCGAACCGGTGACAGAAGACGTCGCTGCCCACGAGATCCAGGATCAGTACCTCGACGCGACGCTCGCGCGCCGCGAGCTCGGGTGGTCGCCGGCCTTCGACTTCGCAGAAGGGTTGCGGCGAACAGTCGCCTGGTACCGCGCGCATTTCGACGACTCCGTGAGCACACCTTCGCCTCGCCCGTGAGCTCGAGCTCGTTCGCCTGCCGTGCCTGCGGAGGACGCGAGGTAGTGCCGGTGCTTTCGCTCGGGCAGCTACCGCTCGTGAATGAGCTCGTCGAGCCGGGAGAGCGGGAGGCGGAGCGGTTTCCGCTCGACCTCGTACGCTGCGGACGCTGCACGCTCGTGCAGATCACGGAGACGGTCGCACCTGAACGCCTCTTTTCGCACGTACTCGTACTTCTCGTCGTTTTCCGAGACCGCCGTCGAGCATGCCAGGCGCTTCGCGACGTGGGCGGTCGCCGACCTCGGCCTCGGTGTTGGGAGCATTGTCGTCGAAGCGGCGAGCAACGACGGCTACCTCCTGCAGTTCTTTCAGGAACGCGGCCTGCAGGTGTTGGGAATCGAACCGGCGCGAAACGTGGCGGACGTGGCCGTCGGCCGAGGGATCGAGACGGTTTCGGAGTTCCTCGACCTGGAGCTAGCCGGTCGGATCGTGGACGAGCGCGGTAGCGCCGACCTCGTGGTCGCCAACAATGTCCTGGCGCACGTCCCCGACCTGCACGGCTTCGTCGCCGCGCTGGCGACGCTCGCGGGCCGCGCGGGTCACCTCGTGATCGAGGTGCCGTATCTTCGGCAGCTCGTCGACGCTGTGGAGTTCGACACGATCTACCACGAGCACCTCTGCTACTTCAGCGTCAGCTCACTGCGGCCGGTTCTGCAGGCTCACGGCCTGACGGTACGGCGGGTCGAGCGCCTGGACGTGCACGGCGGGTCATTGCGGATCCATGCGTCGGCGACGGGCGAGGCGGACCCGAGTGTCGACCGGCTGATTGCCGAAGAATCGAATCTGGGGCGTCGACGACGCGGAGCGCTTCGAAGCCTTTGCGAAGGCCGTCGACACCTTACGGGTAGAAGTGCATGACCTTGTGGCGCAACTGGCCGAGTCGGGAGCCATGATCGGGGCGTACGGCGCGGCGGCGAAAGGGGTCGTGCTCGCGAACGTCTGCGAGCTCGGCGCGGAGCTCGTGAGCTTCGTCGTCGACCGGAACCCGCACAAGCAAGGAAAGCTTCTACCGGGCGTAGGCATCCCGATCTTGCCTCCTGCTGCACTCCTCGCCGAGCAACCGGACTACTGCCTCCTCTTTGCGTGGAACCTCGCCGACGAGATTGCCGAGCAGCAGGCCGCCTACCTCGCGGCCGGTGGGAGATTTATTGCGCCGGTCCCGACCCCACGCGTCCTCGCAGCATGAACTTTCGCGAAACCTCAGTGGAGGGCGCGTACATCGTCGAGCCACAACGTGCGGACGACGAGCGCGGGTTCTTCGCGCGCACCTTCAGCGCAAGCGAGTTCACCGGGCAGGGACTCGAAGCCACTGTCGCCGAGTGCAGCGTTGCGTACAACCGCCTGCGCGGGACGCTGCGCGGGCTCCACTATCAGCGCGCTCCGCACGAGGAGGCAAAGCTCATCCGCTGCACCCGAGGCTCGGTCTACGACGTCGCAGTCGACCTCCGCCCCGGATCACGGACGCATCTGCGCTGGACGGCGGTCGAGCTGTCGGCCGACAACCAGCTCGCCTTCTATGTCCCACCCGGCTGCGCCCACGGCTATCTCACGCTCGCCGATGATTCGGAGCTCCAGTACCAGATCTCGGAGCGGCACGTCCCCGGAGCGGCCGCAGGCGTGCGCTGGGACGATCCGGCGATAGGCATCGAATGGCCCGCCACGCCGAACGTGATCTCGGCGCGCGACGCGTCCTACCCGGATCTCGAGGCTCCACGCGGATGATCGTCCGCATCGACACGGGGGCCGCGCTCGTCGAGGTCGAGGACGACAACGGCACGCGGACAATTCCGTTCGCGGACCCTGAAGCATTCGAGCTCGTCTCGCGGGCGTGGGTGCGTGTCGGCTGGGACGCGAAGTACGTCTACCGCTTCACCTGGCTCGGCCGTCCGATCATCCAACTCCCGGAGGACATCGTCCGCCTGCAGGAGCTCGTCTTTCGCGTCGGGCCGGACGTCGTGGTCGAAACCGGCGTCGCCCACGGCGGCTCACTCGTTCTCTACGCGTCGGTGTGCGAGGCAATCGGGCATGGGCACGTGATCGGCGTGGAGGTTGACCTCCGTCCGGCGAATCGTGCGGCGATCGAGGCCCACCCGCTCGCGCGACGGATCACTCTGCTGGATGGCGACTCCATCGCCGACGCGACGTTCACGCGCGTGCGTGAGGCAGTCGGCCGCAGTCAGCGTGTGCTCGTCGTCCTCGACAGTAAGCACACGAGGGATCATGTCCTCGCGGAGCTGAGGCTTACAGCTCGCTCGTCTCCCCCGGCTCGTACATCCTCGTCGCACGACGGAATCATGCGCGAGGTCGCCGGCGGACCGCACGTCTGCGGACTGGTCGTGGAACAACCCCGTCGCCGCCGTTGACGAGTTCCTCGCCGAGAACGACGCATTTGTCAGGGAAGAACCGGCGCCGCCGTTCGACGAAAGCAATGTCCGGACGGCGGTGACGTATTTCGGGGGCGGGTTGCGGCGCCTCCGGTGACGCCGCCGAAGGTCCTGGTCACCGGCGCGGACGGGTTCATCGGCTCGCATGTCGCCGACGCGCTCCGGGCACGCGGCGCGACAGTGTTCACGCTCGTGCGTCCCGTCGACTACCACGATCGAGAGGCCGTCGAAGCCGTGCTTCGCGACGAACGCGCCGTTGGTCCTCGTCCATTGCGCCTGGCGGCTCGCGCCTGGAAGCAGCTACCTGGGGATCCGGCGAATACGGAGGATGTGGCGGCGTCGCTACAGCTTTTCAGCTCGCGCAGGCGACAAGCTGTCAGCGCGTGTCGGCATCGGGACGTGCCTCGAGTACGAGGAGTTCTTCCGGCCCCGTTGCGGAAGACGCCCCGCTCCGCCCACGGACGGTGTATGGCGCGAGCAAGGCCGCGCTGTTCCTGCCGGCGAACGCTTGGGCAAGGAACGCCGGCGTTTCGTTCTCGTGGCCGCGGCTGTACTACCCCTTTGGCCCCCGCGAGGCACGGCACCGCCTCGTGCCCACGGTGGGGCGCAGACTTCTGCATGGCGAGCGCGCTGCAACGACATCGGGCGAGCAACGGCGCAGCTTCCTGTTCGCCGCGGACGCCGGCGATGCGATCGCAGAGATCGCGCTCTCCGACGTACGCGGTGCGGTGAATGTCGGCGCGGACGGCGTGATCGCGGTCCGCGACTCGTCAACCGCATCGGCGAGCTGCTGGGGCGGCAGGACCTGCTGGACATCGGCGCAATCCCGGGGCGAGCGGATGATCCGGAGGTCTTGTGGCCGGATGTGAGCAAGCTGTCGTCGGTCGTCGGCTGGCGGCCGAGTCGCGATCTCGACAGCGGGCTCGAGGAGACGATCGCCTGGTGGCGGGGGAAGAAATGAACGAAGAGCGGCCCTTTGCGGAGCCCTCGCTCTTCTGGCAAAGGCTCGCGCAAAAACACGGCGACGACCTCGAGCACGACGGCTTGGATTTGACCAAGCGACGTCAGGCGCTCAACTACTTCACTTGGCGGTGGTCGTGGGGCCGCATGGCCAAGAGCCAACAGCTTCGCTTCCTCCTCTTGCATTCGACCCCCTTGACCATCCTCAGATGCGTGTTCACCCCGGCACGTCTCTCCGGCTCGAGCTGGCGCGGAGTCCCGTGGACTCGCAAGGAGCGCTGGCTGTATGTCTTCGCAGTGCGGCTCCTTTGGCAGTACGCCCGCCGACACGACGAGCTGGACGTGCTCTCGTTGAGTGAGCCGAGCCTCGGCAGTCCACTGCCCGTGCGTTGGCAAGGCAGGCTGATCTCGCAGGACCTCGCGAACAGTGCGCTCGAAGCGAGCGCGGTCGCGCGCGCACTCGCAGGGACGAAGCCGAGCTCGATCATGGAGGTGGGAGCAGGCTACGGACGTACGGCCTATGTGTTGCTGTCCAGGTTTCCGGGGGCGACGTACACCATCGTCGACATCGAGCCGGCGTTGTCGATCTCTCGGTGGTATCTCACGTCGCTCTTTCCAACCGCCCGCCTGAGGTTTCTCCCACCGGACGAGGCGCAACGACTCGGAGCAGCTTCCGTCGATCTCGTCGTAGCCGTTTCGTCACTCCATGAGATGAGGCAGGACCAGCTCGAGGGATACCTCGACCTCTTCGACAGCGTCGCCGGAGGTGGCGTCGTCTACCTCAAACAATGGGAGCGGTGGACGAACCCCGTCGACGGCGTGACGCTCGCGTTCGGCGAGTACCCGATTCCGGCAGGGTGGCGCGAAGTTTTCAGCGAGTCGACTCCGGTGCAGACGAACTTCCGACAGGCAGCTTGGCGCGTCCCGTCAACCTGACTCCAGCCCAAGCAGTTCCTCCACCGAGTGTGCCGTGACGTCCAGCCGACGACTTGCGTAGAACCGGCTGATCCCTTCGCCGAGCCCGGCCCGCGTTGTGTTCAACCACGCTGCTCGAGCTTGCGGCTCCGCCCACGCCGCGGCGGGGTCGACAAAGATCACAGGGTCCTGGGCGCTCTCCCGGCCCAGCGCTTGCAGGACGAGCTTGCGCAGCCAAGTTTTGTAGTCGGAGTCCTCGACGCCTCCTTCGGGAAAGGCGACGCTCCGAAACCACGCATGCTCAGGAAGGGGCATGGCGAGCTGCTTCCACATCGCGACGCCGGGCGGTTCAACGAGCGAATCGAACCCATGACGACCAGGTGAGGCGTTGTGGGCGCGCTCCACCAATGCGAAGTGAACGGGACGGCCGGCTTCGCGCTCGGCCGGGGCCCGCCAGCGCGCCGCCGCGGCGGGATCGTCGCACACGAGCAGCGGAGCGCCCTCGATTGTGATGTAGGCAGAGCTCGACAACCCGGAGAGCCGCGATCCGATCGTCTCATCCTCAGTGGACGCAATACGCAGGCAGAAGGGAAAGTCAGCGGTGGCTTCCCACGTCTCCTCGAGCGGGAAGCAGAACCCGTGAATCCCGTTGCGGCGCGCGAGTTTCGCCGCGTCCGAGTCGGGTTGCCTCGGGAGGAATGCGATGACTCTCACCGGCGGGCCAAGCTCGAGCGCAAAGGCTGGGACCGGGCGAGACTGCGTCACCGCCTCCTCGTAAAGGGACTCGACACGATCGACGCTCGAGGCCCAGCGGAGCCGGCGCAAGGCAAATGCACGACCTTGCTCGCCGATTCGGCGCGCAAGGTCCGGTTGGTCGCGAAGCTGCGCGATCGCGTCGTGGATCTCCGCAGAGGTTCCATGCTCGAGGACGAGCGCCTCACGCCCGTCCTCCAGCTCGAGGCCGACGTTCGTGCGAGCAAGGATCACCGGCTTACCCGATGCGAGGAAATCCGGAAGCTTCGCCGGGAAGCGGTAATCGTTGAACGGACCGGGGACGCCGGGTTGGACGAGCACGTCGGCGGCAGCGAGAAGCCCGGGGAGCGCAGCCCGCGGAACCCAGCCGAGATTCCGAGCCCAATCACCGAGTTGCTCGAGCTCCGGTGCGTCCGGCGCATTCCAGCCGGTCTTCACGAACACGATCGGGTGACCCTCCCGCCGCAGAGCAGACAGCGCAACATAGAACCTCCGCATGTCGGCGACGTTCGCCGTGTGAATCGTGCCCGTGTAGACCACGACGTGATCGTCGGGACGAATCCCGAACTCGGCGCGGATCTTTTCGCCCGGGGTTTCCGGCAACACGAAAGCCTCGTCGAAGCCGGGCGTGACAACTGCCGCTGGGATGTCGGTCGGAGCGAGCTCGAGCAAGCGGTCGATCACCACGGAGATACCCGACGCACGCTCGACGAAGTGCGGACCGCGTAGTGGATGCACCTGAGCAGCTCCGATGAAGTCATCCAGCACCTGCGCCGGGAGCTGCTCGAGGTCTTCGACTCTCCGCTCGACCTCGGCTGAGAACGGCTCGATCGTTGTCCTCCAGGTGAACGACATATGGGCATCGCACCGTCGCGACTACGTGAGTGGCGAGCTTGCGAACTCGTTCGCGCGGAGTGAACGCGTGGACCAGGTCCGGACCACGGCCGTCCGGGAAGCGAAGACGGTCGGAGTGCGCGTCTCTGTACGAGACGACCGCGAAAGGAGGCCGTCCGAGGTCCTCAACGGTTTCCGGATCGCCCGGAACCGCAATGACGGGCGAGTAGCCCCGGGTGTGGAGCTCCAGCGCAATCCTGTACGTGTGCAGCGCGCTGTTGCCGGTGAAGTCGCAATGGCTGATGAGCAGCACGTTTCGGGTCGATCGGCTCTTCGCAGGCATCTGCCCCTTCGCGGTGACCTCACGCGGCGCGGGACGGGCAGCAGCGTGCCGCTCGCCCATGCCGTGCGACCACGCAATCGCATCCGCCAACAACCTCGCATCGCGAAGCTCCGGCGGCAGCGCCAGCTCCTGTGGGGAGTCGGGCAGAAAGGCGGGATCAGGAAGCCGGGCTGCCGGAATGCTGAGCCGGGCACGACGCGAACGACGGAAGGTCCACGCCCAGCGCGTCTGGCCGAACGCGCGCCGGAGAGCGTTCAGCCGTCGGCGGACGAACCGCTGCAACATCCCTGGACCTGCCGAATGACTCGACCAGAGCGCCTGCTCGTGTCACATCGAGAACGTCGTGCGGTCAACCGATCGCGCCAACGACACCGCGTTCAAGCAGCAGCACCCGGTCACAGAACTCTCGCAAAAGCTCGACCTGATGCGTGACCAGCACCACTGTTCGTCCCTCCCGTTTGAAGCGTTCGAAGGTTGTGAAGCACTTTTGCGTTGAAAGGCTGTCGTCTCCGACTGCCAGCACCTCATCCAAAGAGGAGCACGTCGAAAGGAGATCTGGATCGCGATGGAGTACGCGAGTCGCATTCAGCATGCCCGACGAGTAGTTCTTCAGCTTCTGATCGACGAACCGCTCGAGCTCGGAGAACTCGAGGATCTCGTCGAACCCGCTCGAGTCGAGCTGTCTGCGGGTCAGGCCTAGCGAGCGTCACAGTTGATACGGATGTTGTCGCGAGCGTTGAGATCGAGATCGAATCCGACTCCGAGCTCGATGAACGGCGACAGCAAGCCGTTCACGCGAACGTGTCCGAGCGTCCGCGACGTAGATGCCGGCGAGAATGCGAAGCAGCGTGCTCTTACCGCTCCCGTTCGGCCCAGAAGATGCCGAAGAACTCGCCCCGAGTCGACGGCAAACGTCACATCCTTCA
>CAVWKK010000001.1:0-8967 GCA_963755605.1 uncultured Actinomycetes bacterium | reverse complement strand
TGTTGTCGTAACTCGTTCAGTTCGTATTGCTCGCCGACGAAGAGTCCCGAGAGCAGCAGCTGCGGGAGCACGATCGCCGGCATGAACTGGACCGCCTGGAACTCTGTTTCCGCAAAGGCGCTGACGAACAGTCCAAGCGCCATACCGAGAGTCGCATTCCCGACAGCCAGCGCGACGACGCCCCAGCGAGGTCCGTCGACCTCGAGTCCCAGAGCACCGAACGCGAGCAATGAGACGACCCCGGCTTGGACAACCGCCGTCAAGGCAAACGCCGCTGCGTACCCCACGAGGAGGTCGAGCTTCGCGACCGGCATGGCCATCAATCGTTCGAGGGTGCCCGACGTCCGTTCGCGAAGCATCGTCACCGACGTCACGACGAACATCGACACGAAAGGGAACAAGCCAAGCAGCGGCGCTCCGACGTGCTGGAAGATCTCAGGGCGGCCGGAGAAGATCTCCTTCAAGAGGAATTCCAGGAGGCACGGCACGCCGACGATGAGGGCGATCGTGCGTGGGTCGCGACGAAGTTGCGTCAATACTCGCACGGCTGTCGCCGCGGCAGCTCGTACGCTCATACGGCGCCCTCGATCAAGCGGAGAAAGACCGACTCGAGGTCGTCGGTGCCGGTGCGCTCGCGCAACTCCTGCGGGGTGCCGGCCGCAAGCAGTTGCCCATCGCGAAGCAGCAGCAGGTCATGACACCGTTCCGCCTCGTCCATCACATGACTCGAGACGAGCAACGTCCGGCCGCGGCCGGCGAGCTCGTGAAACAGATCCCAGAGATCGCGACGCAGCACCGGATCGAGACCGACCGTCGGCTCGTCGAGCACGAGCAATTCGGGATCTTGGAGCAGCGCGGTCGCAAGCGAGACTCTCGCCTGCTGGCCACCAGACAGGCGATCCACGACGCGCTCGGCGAACGGAGTGAGGTCGACAATGCGGATCACCTCGTCGACCCGCTGCCGCGACGCCCCGACGATCCGTCCGAAGTAGCGAAGGTTCTCGCGGACAGACAGATCCCCGTAAACGGACGGCGCCTGAGTCACGTAACCGATCCGTGCGCGGAGCGACGCCGAGCCGGCGGCTTCGCCGAGCACCGTGACGCCGCCCGACGTGATCCGTTGCACCCCGACGACGGACCGGATCAGCGTCGACTTGCCGCTGCCGCTCGGGCCGAGCAGGCCCGTGACACGGCCGGCAGTCACCCCGAGAGAGATCCCGTCGAGCGCAACCGTCCCGCCGCGGACGACTCGGAGCTGTTCGACATCGATGGCCGCGCGAACTTCCACGTCGAAAGCAAGTATGCGGTGTCCCAGGAGCCGAGGCTCTGAGCGCTGCGCGTCGGACGCGCGCCCGCTCCCCTGAGGGCGGGCGCGCGTCCTTTCATCAACGGCTAAGCGTGAACTCGAACGGTCGTCGTGCGGGAGTTGTTGAGGCGATTCGGATCGCCCTCGTCCGACTTCACCGAACCGTGAGCGGTGACATAACCCGTGCCGGTCGGCTGGGCGACGATCGTGACCTGCGCGGTCGCGCCGGCGGCGATCGAGCCGAGGGCGCACGTCACAGGCACGGTCCCGGTGCACGAGCCTTGCGACGATGACGCCGACACGAATGTCGACCGCACCGGAATGCGGCTCGTCAGCACCACGTTTGTCGCAGCCACCGCCGACAGGTTGCGGACCGTGAGCGTGTACGTCAGCGGCTGTGCGAGCGTGGCCGGGCGCGGCGTCGCCGCGAGGGTCAGGCCGAGGTTGGCGGCGGGACCCACGATCGTCGTGAGCGTCGCCTGGTTGTTCCAGGCAGCTCGATCGCGCTGGAGCGCACGGATCGAAGCGGTGTTAACGATCCGCCCGGTCCTGGTCGGCTGGACGACGATCGTCACGTGAGCGACCGCATCGCGGGCCAAGCCGCCCAGTGAGCAGGTGACGATGCTCGTTCCGCTACAAGAGCCTTTCGACGCCTCAGCTGAGACGAACGTCACACCTGCCGGCAGACGATCGCGAACCACGACGGCCTGAGCCCTTGACGCGCTCGAGTTTCGAAGGGTGAGCGTGTACGTGAGATTCGCGCCGACGGCGGTCGGACGCGGCGAGGCTGCGATCCGAATCGCCACGTCCACCTGGCCGCGCTTGTATGCAGCCCCTGCGAGGGTCGTTCCCAACGCGAGCACTGCGATTCCGGCCAGCCCGAGGGCAAGCGCGAAACGTCCCTTCTTCAGCATCGGTACCCCTTTCAATCGGTTACCGATGCTTTTTGCCAGCCACGCTTGAGGGCGCCGTAAGACGTCCGTAAGAAGAAGGTGAGGCGTGAGCACCACGGACTTTGCCGAATCTTTACGAGTCGCAAACGGGACTCGGCTACAACGGGGCTGTGCCGGCGCCTGTCTATAAGGGACATTTCGGGGCAGCCGAGGCGGAGCGGCTGCTCTGGCGCGCCGGCTTCGGGCCGCGGTCAGGAGAGGCGACCCGGCTTGCAGCCAAAGGCCTCCATCGCGCTGTGCTCTCTTTGACGCGTCCTCCGGCGGAGCGACTCACCGGGCCGCCGCCTACTGACGACAAGCACTTTCCAATCGCGCCCTACGACGCCTCGGGCCACGATCACCTCTGGTGGCTCGATCGGATGGTGCGCACGAATACGCCGTTGGTCGAGCGGATGACCCTGGTCTGGCACGACTGGTTCGCGACGTCGAACCAGGGCGTCGGGTCCCAGCGCCTGATGTTGAATCAGAACGCCCTCCTCCGCAGACATGCACTTGGCTCCTTTCGCGACCTCGTCCACGACATCACCTCCGATCCCGGCGATGCTGCAATGGCTGAACGGGAACAAGAACACGAAGGCGTCGCCGAACGAGAATTACGGCCGCGAGTTGATGGAGCTGTTCACCCTGGGAGCCGACCGAGGCGCCTATACGGAGACCGACGTACGCGAGCAGGCACGCGCATTGACGGGCTGGCGGAGCAAGCGCGTGAAGGGCGAAGGCCCGACCAATTTTCACTACGACCCGAAGTTCCACGATCAGGGCACTAAGACGATCTTCGGCAAGAGCGGTGACTTCGACTGGCAGGACGCCGCTCGGTTGGTCGTGAGCCATCCACAGCACGCGTCCTTCTTCGTGACGAAGTTGTGGAGCTACTTCGTGCCGACGCCGCCGCCCGCGGCGACCCAGCATGCGCTGGAAGCTCTGTACAAGCGCGATTACGCCGTGCGTCCGGTCGTCGAGGCGATTCTTCAGCATCCCTCGCTCTACAACGGCCCGCGCATGGTGAAGCCACCCGTCGTCTTCGCAGCGGGAATGCTGCGTGTCCTCGGACGCGGTGTTCACACGACACAATGGTTCAAGCTCGCGCCGACGAGCGGACAACGCCTGTTCTATCCGCCGAACGTGGCGGGCTGGGACGAGACCCGCTGGCTCGACACCGCGACGTTCCGCGGACGCTGGTTCCTCGCAGCGCTCGTAACGGATGGCGGCGCCTCGCCCAAGAAGGCGACGCCGGAGGCCCTGGTCGACGGCGCTCTGAAGTACTGGCACCAGCCTCCGCTCACCCGCGCCACTCGCAACGTGCTGACGAGGTTCGCGCGCACCGGGCTCGCACGTGGACGAACGGCCGCCGAGGTCGAGACCGCGCTCCGTCAGCTCGTCGTCATGTCCCCCGACCTCCAAACTGCCTGATGGCGCGCCACGCCTGCTCGTGTAGCGACTTCTCGCGCACCGAGCTGCTCCGTCGTACCGCGGCTCAGGCGGGTCGAGGCTTGCCGGCGATCGAGCCGGGCATGCCGCTGCCGGCTGGAACGGGCCTCTCGCGCCGATCCTTCCTCGCGCGTTCCGCGGGCCTCGCGCTCGCCGTGTACGGCGGTGGAAGGTTGAGCTCGCGAATGTTCGACGAGGGAATCGCCCAGGCCGCGGCAACGACCGGCTCGCCCGTCCTCGTTTCGATCTTCATGGAGGGCGGCTGGGACTCTCTGTCCGTCCTCTTCCCCGGCGGCGATTCGAAGTACTACGCGTTGCGCCCGAAACTGGCTCTGCCGGCCTCGTCCGGTCTTGCCTTCGCCGAGGACCCTCGGCTGCTCTGGCATCCGGCTGCGGCCGGGCTCGCGACCCTGCATCGGGAAGGAAAGGTCGCGGTCATGCCCGGGATCGGCTACGACCATCCGGACAAGTCGCACTTCACGTCGCGCCACTACTGGGAAGTGGGCGCGACCGATGCTCATCTTCAGACGGGGTGGCTCGGCCGCTTCCTCGACGTCCACGGTACGCCGGACAATCCGCTGCAAGGCGTCTCGCTCGACGCACGCTTGCAACCGGCGCTGGCAACGGCCCGGGTTCCGGTGGCATCGCTTGACGGTCCGGATCGATACGGCTTCGTGCCCACCAAGGGCGCGAGATTTCCACTCGAGGATCAGATGCTCGAAGCTGTCGCGCAGCTCGGCGTCGCACACTCGACCGCGAAGGACCCGGCGCTCCGACAAGCTGCGGGAGCTGCCGCGCAGGCCTACCGACTGCGGGGGCAGCTGTCGCCCCTCGCCGCCGGGGTGAAAAGCCCGGTCCCCTATCCGGAGGCACAGAAGGACGACTTTCCTCGCCGCCTGGCCGGTTTGGCCGCGATGCTCGCAGCGGGCCTACCGATGCAGTGCGTCGCAATGCGCGCCCCCGGAATGTACGACACGCATTCCGATCAGGCCACGGATCTCTCCGACGGGTTGAAGCTCACCGCCGACTCCTTGCTCGCGTTCCAGCGTGACCTCGAATCGCGTGGACTCGCCGACCGCGTGCTCGTGCACGTGTGGTCGGAGTTCGGGCGGCGCGCACAGGAAAACGGATCACTCGGCACCGATCACGGCGCCGCCGGCATCGGGTTCCTCATCGGCTCACGCGTTCACGGTTCGATGATCGGCGAGTTTCCCGGCCTGGAGCGACTCGACGAGCAGGGGAACCTGCGCGCGACGACCGACTTCCGCGGCGTCTATTCGGCCATCTTCGAGCAATGGTTCCACGCAGACGCTGCGCCGGTGATCCCGGGCGCCGCTGCGTTCGCCCGGCCGAAGATCCTGCGTTGAGGAGAATCGCCGTCGTCGGCGCGGTCGCCGTGAGCTTGACCCTGGTCGGGCCCGCTGCCGCGCTCGCCCCACCCGCGCGAATGCAGGTTGCCGCGACCGAGTTCAACTTCGGGCTTTCACGGCACACGCTCAAGGCGGGTAGGGCGCTGATCGAGCTCGCAAACTACGGCGAGGATCCGCACGACCTTCGTCTGCATCGAATCGGCGGCACAAAGACGTGGGGCACACGGGTCGTCGCTCCCGAGAGCACCGCGATCCTGTCCGCGAAGCTTCCTCCAGGGAAATACCGGCTCTGGTGCTCGATCGCGGATCATCGCGCCCGCGGGATGTCCGCGCTGTTCACCGTCCGGCGCTGACACTCTGAGATGATCGAGACATGGAGTCGATCCTCGAAGCGATCGGGAACACTCCGCTCGTGCGGCTTCGCCGCTGCGCTCCCGCGAACGGCGCCGAGCTCTGGCTGAAGCTGGAGTACAGGAATCCGTCCGGATCGATGAAGGACCGGATGGCGCTCGCGATGATCGAGGGCGCCGAGCGCGACGGGCTGCTCTCGCCCGGCGAGACGGTCGTCGAGTACACCGGCGGCAGCACCGGCCCTGCACTCGCACTCGTCTGCCGCGCGAAGGGCTACCGCGCACTCGTGGTGATGGCCGACTGCTTCACGGAAGAGCGGTTCCAGGTGCTGCGTGCACTCGGTGCGGAGATCGACGTCGTTCCATCCGTCGAAGGCCGGCCGAAGGTCACGGCGCAAGACATCCGCAACATGGTGACCCGCGCCGCCGAGCTCGCCGCGCAGCCGGGGCACTACGCCACCGACCAGTTCAACAACCCGTACATCATCCCGGATCACTGCGACCGGCTCGGCCGCGAGATCTGGGAGCAGACTGAAGGACGCGTCACCGCGTTCTGTCAGGGCATGGGCACCGCGAGCTCGCTGATGGGAGTCTCCGACGCGCTCAAGCCGCACGGTGTGTTCATCCAGGCGCACGAGCCTGCGAGCTCGGCCGCAATCACCGCCGGCGAACCAGGCCCCTTCCTGATCCAGGGGTGGACCGGGATGGTGATGCCGCACTGGTATCCGGAGAAGGTCGACCACGTCGAGCCGATCGGGGACGACGAAGCGGTCGAGATGACGACGAGGCTCGCGAACGAGGAGGGAATCTTCGCCGGCATCTCGACCGGCGCGAACGTCGATCGGGGCGCACCGTCTGGCCGAGCGGCTCGGTGCGGATGCGGTGATCGTGACCCTCGCCGTCGACACCGGCTTCAAGTACCTGTCGGTCAAGCCGTTCGGAGACGGCCCGACCGCGTAGGTCTAGACGTTCGGCGCGGGACGGGCGGCGAGCCGGGGGAACAGCGAGCCGAGGGCGAGCGCCACGGTCGGCACCAGCACGAGGAGGACGATGCCGCTCCCGAGGTCGTCGCTCACTGCGAACGTGGCGAGATATCGAGTTTAAACGCCAACCCATCTTGCCTCCATGGTTCAGGGGCTTAGCGAGCGCTGGCCGCCACCTAACCGTCCTGTAACCGACCCCGGGTAGCTTCGAAGCAACCCAGAAAAGGAGTTTCCAGATGAACGCCCAGACGCCAGTAACTCAGAACCTCCGAAGTGCCCTTCCCCTCGATCCCGCCGAGGCTGCGATCGCCGGCGTTCGGTGGCGGCGCACCGGCCTGCTCGGCCAGCTCGTGAAGGTCGAGCCCGAGGCCGACGCCCCCGCAACCGAGCACCGGCCGACCATTTCCAAAGCTACGGCACGCCGCTCCGCCTAGTCAGAGCGAGCGGCACTCGACGCCCGCACAGCTCGCCTGACAAGCGGCGACGTTGTGCGGGCAAGCCCGACGAAGAGCGCTTTGCGAGAATCCGCCATGAGCTCGCGCGCTCAAGTTCTGGTGGTCGACGACGAATACGCGTTGCGCCGCCTGCTCCGCACGTACCTCGAAAAGGAGGGCTTCGCGGTGCTCGAGGCGGAGAACGGACACGACGCACTTCGCCTCGTTCGCGCCGGCAACGTCGACGCGGCTCTGATTGACGTGATGCTCCCGGGCCTCGACGGCTTCGAGCTCGTGCGGCGCATCCGTCAAGAGTCGACGATCCCGCTCATCTTGCTGACCGCGCGAGGAGAGGAGACGAACCGCGTCGCCGGGCTCGAGGTCGGTGCCGACGACTACGTCGTGAAGCCCTTCTCCGCACCGGAGGTTGTCGCCCGGGTTCGTGCGCAGCTCCGCCGTGCCCAAGGGTTCGAGAGCGCGTCTCCGGCGCCGCTACGTGTCGGCTCACTCGAGGTTGATCCCGCGTCGCGACTCGTCAGCGTCGACGGCCGGGACGTCTCGCTCACCCGGCGCGAGTTCGATCTGCTGGTTGCTCTGATGAGCTCGCCGAACCGCGCCTACAGACGCGAGGAGCTGCTCGAGCTGGTGTGGGGTTCCGAGTTCTTGTCGGCGAAGACCGTCGACGTGCATGTGGCCGGGCTGCGCCGCAAGCTCGGCTCCGCCGTCAAGATCACCGCGCTCCGAGGCGTCGGCTACAGGTTCGAGGCCTGATGTTCGCGCGTCTCACCTCGCTGCGCTTCTGGCTCGTCCTGGCGATGCTTAGCGCCGCGCTGGTCGGCCTCACCGGCGCTTACGTGAGCTACGGCCGGATCCAGTCATCACAGGAGCGCGCCTCCGATCGCGCAAAGGACGAGCGCATCGCCGCTGCGATCGCAGCGCAGGCGGCCGCGGGCGCCGATCGCGGACAGCTCATTGCGGTCCAGGAGGCACTGCCGTACAACCAGCTGATCATCATCCGCAACGGCCGGACGTCGTTCACCGGCCCACCGCTTCCCGACCACGAGCTCGAGCTATCGGTCACCGCCCCCTTCAACGGAGGACGCGTGATCCTGCGCGACTACGAGTCACCGAAACGCGACGCCCCCATCGCCTTCACGCTGGTCGCTGCCGGGGTGATCCTGCTCGTGATCCTCGCTGCCCTTGCTGCCGCCACGATGGTCACGCGCGCCGTTCGCGGCCCGATCGAACGGGCCGTTGCGGCGGCAGACCGGCTCGCGGGCGGCGACTTCAGCGCGCGAATCGGGCCCTCCGGGCCTGAGGAGCTCGCCCGGCTCGCCCGCGCGTTCGATTCGATGGCCGAGCGGCTGGCCAGCGCCGAGCGCGATCAACGCCAGTTTCTCGCAGACGTCGCACACGAGATCGCGACTCCGACGAACTCGATCTCGGGCTACGGCATCGCGCTCGCCGACGGCAGCCTGCACACCGATGAAGAACGCGCGGAAGCGCGAGCGTTGATCGAGAGCGAGACCCGCCGGCTCACCGGGATGATCGAGGATCTACGCGCGCTCACTCGCCTGGACCTCGCCGAAGAGCTCCGCAGCAACCCGCTCGACCTCGCGGAGCTCTGCCGCGCCGCCGCCGCGCGCTTTTTGCCTGCGGCGCGCAAAGCGGGAGTCGCGCTCAATGTCGACGCGCGGCCCGTGGCGACAACAGGGGACGAGCGCCTCGTCGGGATGATCGTCGACAACCTGCTCTCGAACGCGATCCGCTACACGCCGTCCGGCGGACGGATCGACCTGGAGGTCAGCCGCCGCCAGCGCGACCTCGTCGTTGCCGTCCGCGACACGGGCATCGGCATCGCACCGGAGCACCAGAGGCGGGTGTTCGACCGGCTCTACCGCGTCGACGAAGCTCGCGACCGCGCCAGCGGCGGCTCCGGGTTGGGGCTCGCGATCGCACAGCGGGCCGCGCGGGCGCTCGGCGGACGGCTGGAGCTCGAGAGCGAGCCGGGCCGGGGCAGCGAGTTCCGGCTCGTGCTTCCCGCCGACGGCCGCCGCCAGGGCCGCCCGAAGGTCGCGGGGGCCGCCGCCGTGGGCGATCCCATCCGCGCGGATTAAGATCGACGCGTCGAAACGTGAGCTAC